>NZ_JAUFPK010000009.1 GCF_030409225.1 Aquisalimonas lutea | reverse complement strand
CGGACGGTTGCTCCCCGCCCAGACATCCATCAGACCGTGAAACTCCACCTCCGTCTGCGCCGTTGCAGCGCCGGAAGCGAGCATGAGTGCCATGGTACCCGGTACAATCCCGCATGTTTTCATTCTATGGCGCACGATGATTCCCCCGTTGCCGTTGACTTGAGGCCCGGCTCCGGCGAGGGACCGGGCCATCTTCTACAGCGAATGCAATACATTCATGTATACGGTTTCAGGTTTCGTGCCATCAGCGTTCTTTCGAGAGAAACGGCCGTATAATCAGGAAGGAACCACTGCGGTCCGGTTCATGCCGGGAAGACCGGTACCGCCGGCACACCCCGGCATAGTGCACAATCATCGCCGGGCGCACCGCGAAAGTGCACAACGACCGGCCGCGACCGAGGATCGAGCACCGTGACGGATCTCCCCGCCAGAGACCCCACCACCTGCGTCGCCTGCGCGCTCTGCCGGGGCCGCAGCCGGGTCGTTCTGCCCGACGGGCCGGTCGGGGGGCTCATGGCCGTGGGCGAGGCGCCGGGGCGACAGGAGGATGAACAGGGCGTCGGTTTCGCCGGCCCCGCCGGGCGGACCCTGGATCGCGTGCTGGCGGAACACGGCCTGGGGCGCCGGGACTACGCCCGCACCAACGTCGTGCGCTGCCGGCCGCCGGACAACCGGCGCCCCCGGCGGGCGGAGATCGCGGCCTGCCAACCCTGGCTGACGGCAACGCTGGAGGCGTTCGCGCCCCGGGTGCTGCTGGCCGTGGGCCAGACGGCGACGGCTCAGCTGCTGCCCTACTGGACCAACCGGCACCTGGAGCGCCTGGACGCGTTGCTGGAGCGCCCGTCCGGTGACGGCGAGCTGCCCGTCTACCAGGGCATCCCGGTGGTGCCGATGCCGCATACCAGCGGCCTGGCGTGGAATCGCCGCACACCGGACGGGCGCCCCATCAGCGAGCTTGGACACCGGGCGGTGGCCCGCGCCGTGGCCATGCTGGACTAGTGCGGCATCCGGGCCTGTTAACCGGCCCCAACCGCTGGGCAGGCCGTCAGCCGGCCCCGCCGGCGGGCACCGATGCCGCGTCGCCGTCGGCACGCTCCCAGGGCGCCACGGGCTTGAACTCCCCGACCAGGAAATCGACGAACGCACGGATCTTGCGGGCGAGATGCCGCCCCTGCGGGAAGAGCACGTAGTACGCGGAGTTCTCCTGGACATAGCCCGGGAGTACCGGGACGAGCCGGCCCGCCTCCAGATCGGGCGCCACCAGCCAGGTGGACAGCCGCGCCACGCCGACGCCGGCACGGGCCGCCTCGTACACGCCGCTGGCGGTGTTGGCGTGGAAGTTCCCGTCCACGTGGATTCTCCGTGTGCCCCCGTGGCCGTCCTCGAAGTCCCAGTCGTTGAAGCCGGTGACGTTGTACAGCGTCACGCAGTTGTGATGGCGCAGGTCGTCCGGCGTCTCCGGCTGGCCGTTGCGCCGGATGTAGTCCGGCGAGGCGACGATGACGCGCCGGTTCACGGCCAGCTGCCGCACCACCAGGGACGGATCGTCCACCTGCTCCTGGAGCATGATGGCGACGTCAATGCCCTCGTTGAGCACGTCCACGGGGCGGTCGGTGAGCTCGAACTCGATGTTGAGATCCGGGTTCGCGGCCAGGAAGCGGTTCAACCGCGGCAGCACCTGCACCCGGGCGAATGCCGCCGTGGCCGTCACGCGCAGGGTGCCGCGCACTTCCCCCTGAAGAGAGCCGACGGCCTCTTCGGCCTCCTGGATCCGGGTCATGATCTCGGCGCAGCGCCGGTAGAACTCCTGGCCGACTTCCGTGAGGCCGACGCGACGCGTGGTGCGGTTGAACAGCCGGGCGTCGAGCCGGTCTTCCAGGCGGCGGATCTGCTTGCTCACCGCCGACGGTGTCATGTGAAGCTGCCGCGCCGCCGCGGAAAAGCTCCCGTGCTCGACGCAGCGCACGAAGATCAGCATCTGGGTCGTGTGATCCACGTCTTCTCCTCCGGTTACGAATCTTTGCCTCTCCGGCACGGGTTCTTGTCGTTTTTGTCGCTTCAGGGCGCGACGCCGGATTGCTATCGTTCTGGTGATCACGCTGCCGGCCGGCAGCGATCGATCGCGAAAGCCTCCCTAGCTTCCGGAGCCCGCACGGGCTCCTTTTTTTACCCGCGGAAAACGTCTTCCGGGGCCGTGGGTCCGCGCACCGACGAGCAGCGGTGGAACGATTCAGAGAGTAACGGTGATGGGACAGGGAAGATCCCGCTCGTCGCAGTTGCTGCCGGCGCCCTCCCGATCCACCACCAGGAAGTCCGCCTCCCGATCCAGGGCCAGCATGGGGTGATGCCAGACACCGGCGTGAAAGTTCACGCCCTGGCTGCCGCTGGTCACGAACGCGCGGATATCCCCGCTACGGACGGACTCCCCCGGCGGCGCCACCACGATCACGAACCGATCCCCCGTCACCGGCATGAACGCCTGGCTGCCCAGCGGGTGGCGCTCCAGCAGTTCCAGCTCGATGGGCGGCACGAAGGGCCGGCTGCGGAAGATGCTGATGGCGGGGCGGGCCCCTTCGCCGAGCAGCTGGACCGAGGCCAGGTCGTGGTAGCGCATGGTCGTGCCGCCGTTGATCGGGAAGCGGCGCACGCTGTCGTCCGCCTGGATCACGTCACCGAACGCGGCGAAGGCGTCACGGGTCAGCGGTTCCGCCCACAGCTCCATGCTCAGCCGCCCCCGTGCAACGCCGCTTCCGCCCTGCCCGCTTGCGAGCGGTCGTCCTCCGCGCGGCTGTCCCAGGGATGGACTTCCGCCCAGTGGCGCGCGATATCCACGCGGCGGGCGACCCACACGCGATCATGCGCCTCCACGTGATCCAGGAACCGCTGCAGCGCCCGGAAGCGGCCAGGGCGTCCGATGATCCGCGGATGCAGACCGATGGAGAGCATCTTCGGCCGTTCCGCGCCCTCCTCGTAGAGCACGTCGAAGGCGTCGCGGAGATAGGCGAAGAACTGATCGCCGGAATTGAACCCCTGGGGCGTGGCGAAGCGCATGTCGTTGCTGTCCAGCGTATACGGGACCACCAGGTGCGGCTTGCGCTCGCCGCTTGCGGTCTCGACTTGCGTCCAGAACGGCAGGTCGTCGCCGTAGTAGTCGGAGTCGTAGAGGAATCCGCCGTGCTCGACCACCAGCCGCCGGGTATTCGGGCTGTCCCGTCCCGTATACCAGCCCTGGGGCGGCTCGCCGGTCAAGCGCCGGATCGTCTCCACCGCACGCTCCATGTGGGCCCGCTCCGTGGCCTCGTCCATGTGCTGGTAGTGAATCCAGCGCCAGCCGTGGCAGGCGATCTCGTGGCCCAGGCGTACGCAGGCCTCGGCCACCTCCGGGTTGCGCTCCAGGGCCATGCCGACGCCGAAAAGCGTCAACGGCAGGCCGCGGCGCTCGAACTCCTGCAGCACGCGCCATACGCCCACCCGCGAGCCGTACTCGTAGATGGACTCCATGCTCATGTGGCGGTCGTGGTAGGCTTCGGCGCCGATGATCTCCGAGAGAAACACCTCCGAATGCGAGTCCCCGTGCAGGATGTTGCTCTCCGCCCCCTCCTCGTAGTTCAGGACGAACTGGACGGCCACGCGGGCCCGGCCGGGCCAGCGCGCATGGGGCGGATCACCCGCATAGCCCCGCATGTCCCGGGGATACGGCGTACTGCTGTGCTCGTCACTCATGGTGTCGTCTCCCTGGGCCGACCGCGGGCGGGGATCAGCCTTCCCCCGCCCCGCGACGACCGAAGATTGCCTTGAAATCCGGTGTGCCTTCGCTGCTGCCCTCGAAGCGCAGTGACTTCTCGATATGCCGCAGGTGGCTCTCCATCCAGGTGCGGGCCCGCTCCTTCTCGCCCGCCTCCAGCAGGTCCAGGACCTCGCCGTGGTCGCCGCAATCGCAGCCGACGCTGTCGGTGGAGCCGTAAACGGCGATCACCAGCGACGAGCGCAGCGCCAGCTGGCCGACGAACTCGCTCATGGGCTCGTTGCGGGCGACCCGCGCCAGCCGCGTGTGGAATGCGGCCGAGAGCTGGATGGCATTGCGCTGGTCGCCGTCCGCCTGCGCCTCACGCTCGTCGCGGACCAGCTGACGCAGCTCCGAGAGATCCTCTTCCGTCATGTTGTCGGCCGCGCTGCCCATCAGCGCGCACTCCACCAGGCGGCGCGCCTCGAAGACATCCCGGGCCTCGCCCGGCGACGGCCGCGCCACGCTGGCACCACGGTTGGCCTGGATGGTGACCAGGCGCTCCAGGGCCAGTCGCTGCAGCACCTTGCGAATGCCCGTGCGGCTGACGTCGAACGCCTCGGCCAGGGCATCCTCCGGCAGGCGATCCCCGGGCGAGAGCCGATGCTCGACGATGGCCTCGCTCATGGCCCGGTAGATCTCCTCGTCGCGCCTGGAGTCCCGTCCCTTGCCCTTGCGGCCGGTGGTCATGGCGGTGATGTTATCTCTCGACATCTTCTTCCTCCCCTGGGCTCGCCCGAACGCATCGGTCCAGGCCACTGATTCTACAGAATTGTATACACCCACGAGCGGAGGCTCCAGGGGATGCCGCGGATCACCGCTAGAAGCGGTACTGCATGCCGGCGCCGACGGTCTCGCCGCGCGGGTCGACGCCGTCGA
>NZ_JAUFPK010000008.1:88665-92459 GCF_030409225.1 Aquisalimonas lutea | reverse complement strand
CTATCTCACCGAGGCGGACTGGCGGCTGTTCGTCACGCTGGTGCGCTTTGACGCCGCCTATCACGGCGCGTTCAAGTGCAATCTCCGACGCATCGAGGACTATCCGAACCTGTCCGGCTACCTGCGCGAGCTCTACCAGTGGCCGGGTGTGCGCGAGACTGTCAACCTGGAGCATATCAAGGTGGGCTACTACACCAACCCGGCCATCAACCCCACGCTCATCGTGCCCCGGGGCCCGGTGCTGGATTTTGACCGGGCACACGATCGTGAACGACTCGCGGGAAGAGGTGTATGGCGCCGCTCCCCAGAGAGAGCGCACAGGACGGCGCTATCATCGTCCATTCAGTGATCGCTCAGCCAGCCTCCGCCGACGGGAATCGCTGAGCGAGTAATGGAAGCAGGCATTGTCAGCTTTGGTACGTTATGGCCGCTCGTGGCCGATTGTTCTCGGAAGCGGCATGATCGTCCGCCGCGTCGTGGGGGCAACCCTCGATTGCGATCTCCGGCCAAAAGCGGTACTCGCCAAACCGCAATTCAACGGCCGCTTTTCGTAGTGTCCACGAGCTTCTCGATGTTGCGCTAAACGGAGCGAGCGTGTACGCGTCCGATTGAGCGCATGACTATGCGAAGGCATGATTCAATCGAATAGGGGATTCTGGAGTTCGACCGCCCGGTGCCGAACCAGTCACGGCATCTACACAAATACTCTGTCGATGCAGTAACTAGATAGCCGCCAATGCAATCCAAGGGTATAGCACGCGCATGCAAACCGATTCGCCCGAAAACCCTCCCTGCGGCCCCGGCTGTGGCAGCGCAATAGAAACGTTGAACCGCGTCTGCTTCTGCCGCACAGTCGATCAGACACTGCTACGCCAGCAGCTCCTATCGGAACAGCCGGATGCGGACCTGTACGAGCACATCCTGGCGACTCGCCCGCATCTGTTTTCCAACACGGCTGTTTTCCTCAGCCAGCGACATGCCGTTGAAATGCGTTCGCTGATCGAGGCGGTGGACCAGGTCGTGGCCACACCCGCCTATCAACAACACGTCATGGGCTGGGCGCAACCGATTGCCAGGCGGCCATGCGGGCCATTGGGCGCCTGCATGGGATATGACTTCCATCTCGGCCCGGACGGCCCGCGACTCATTGAGATCAACACCAACGCCGGTGGCGCCTGGCTCAATGCCGCCCTGGCGCGAGCGCAGACGCCCTGCTGTGCCAATCTGTTGGAGGACTCAGCCGCGCAGCCATCCACTCCCTGCCTCGAGGACCGCTTGTTTGCCATGTTTCGTGACGAATGGGCCCTGCAACGGGGAGACGCACCGCTCGAAATGGTGGCAATCGTCGATGACTCTCCGACCGAGCAGTACCTGTACCCGGAGTTCCGCCTCGCCGCCCGGATGTTCCTGCGGCACGGGGTCAGAGCCGTGATCGCGGACGCTGGGTCACTACGGTATGCCGAGGGCAGATTGTGGTATGAAGGCACCCCCATCGACCTCGTCTATAATCGCCTGACCGATTTCACCCTGGAATCACCCGATCACGTGGCCCTGCGGGATGCCTATGAGGCGGGTGCGGTGGTGGTGACCCCTAACCCGCATACCTACGCCTTGTATGCTGACAAGCGCAACCTCACCGCACTGACCGACGAAAAGCTGCTGCGCCAGTGGCAAATCCCGGAGCCCACCATATCGACCCTGCTGCGTAGTATCCCGCACACCGTCGCTGTCACACCCGACAACGCCGACGCCCTTTGGCAACAACGCCGGCACTTCTTCTTCAAGCCGGCCAGCGGGTACGGCAGCAAAGCCACCTACCGCGGCGACAAACTGACCAAGCGTGTCTGGACGGCCATTCGCGAGGATGCGTACGTTGCCCAATCCCGCATCCCCCCGAGTGAACGCGGTGTCCTGGTCGACGGGGAACAAACCACACTAAAGGTCGACCTGCGCAACTATGTCTATGCCGGCGACGTGCAGCTCATCGCTGCCCGACTGTACCAGGGGCAGACCACGAACTTCCGCACGCCAGGTGGCGGTTTTGCATCCGTATTCGTCTAGATCAGAACCGAGCCCCGCGAGTCACCGCCATCATGCGCGGCTAGCCCCGCCCCCGCCCTTCCGATGTGAGAAGGAAGCGACCCGGACAAATACGCTTGTCGACCATGAGTCCGTGCTTGTCGAGCGCAGGCGCGCAACGCCGTAATGAACGCCTTGCCCACACGGTCCGCGGCAAGGATACAGCGTTCCGTCCATAGCCACTTCTGTGCGACCTCGCGATCACCGATCATGCCCGCATCGGCGGGGTCCCTTCGCTGAAGACCTCGAACTCGGATTCTGCGTTCACCTGAACTTGCGGTGTGATGGCCACTTGGAGAAAGCCAGAAAGTAGAGAAACACGAGGTTCGCCAACGGGATCAAAATCAGCAGGCTCAGCCAGCCCGAGTAACCCGCCTTGCTGCAGATCCGCCAGAATGGGATGACGACAATGGCCGCCATGATCAGCATCCAGATGAGGTGTCCGCCAAACATTCCTTCATTCATCATCGCACAGTCTCCCCGTTTCCCATGCCACTCGATTGGTGTTTACGCCGGGCGCTTCGCCAGCGCGCATCTCCACTCGCTTTCCGCCGAATGCCTGGCCAGTGCGTCCAGAGGAATGGGCGATCATCGCCTTTGCACCATACCCTTGACCCTGATCAAGTCGCTCGCCACCAGGGCTTGCTAATTTGTTAATCTGGTTCCAGATCCTCGACGGACACGCTCCATGCGAACGCAGCAACCCAATATCACTGCCGAAGGAGGCACGCTGCGGCGAGTGCGCTCCTGGAGGTGGCTGCTGCTGATCCTACTGGCTCTGCTGCCGGTCACGGCGGCTCTGGCGAACTCTGAACCGGTCGCGTCCACTGCGGATGATACCGCTGAACATGAACCGAGCGTGCACGCCCATGGTCCGTCGGACACGCCGATCTGCCACCATCGCAGCCATGACGGGGAAGAGCATCTCCTCGTGGGTCACAACCGTGAAACGGAATTGCCGGCCCCCGACGACAACGTTGCGGCGATTCCGAGTCTGGGCCCGGTGCATGACGACTCACCAATCTCTGGAGCGGTGCTCAGAGACCTGCTTGCCGCCGATGCTCCGCACACCGGCCCGGTCTACCTGCTGACCCGACGCCTGCGCGTCTGATTCTTCGACCTCCTGCGACGCTGCACCGAGCAGTGCCCGTTGATCCCTTTCGGGAGGTTGATGACCCATGCATTCCATTATTCATGACACCGGCGCCGGCTTCTGGCTCGGGCACTCGCTGATGGTGATCATCATGATCACCGTGCTCGCCCTGATCCTGGCCGGCACGTACCTGCTGCTGTCAGCACTGCTCGGCCGGCGGCACGGCGACGGCGAGGAACCGCTCCAGGCCCTGGCCGAGCGCTATGCCCGCGGCGACATCGAGCGGGACGAGTTTCTCAAGCGCCAGCAGGATCTGCTGGATCTCCACTCACCCAGGACATGACGACGCCATTCGGCGTTCACATCACGCGTTGAAGCACACGCTTCAGGAGGTTTCGAAATGACGATGAATCGCGGTTACAAGGCAGCGCTTGGGATGACCCTGCTCCTGGGAGCAGGCACTGTAGGAATCGCCGGCGCTCAGGGCATGCAAGGCATGATGGGCGGCGGCCAGGGCGGCATGATGCAGGACTGTCCCATGATGGGCAGTGGCTCTGGCGGCATGCAGGGCATGATGGGTGGTGGCATGCATGGCGGTGGCCAGGGTGGCATGGGCATGATG
>NZ_JAUFPK010000008.1:0-88636 GCF_030409225.1 Aquisalimonas lutea | reverse complement strand
CAGCGAACACCGCCAGGAGCGGTTCGCCCGCATGGCCGACATGCTGGATCTGCGCGACGAGATGCACGTCCTCATGGCTGAGCAGCGCCCCGACCCCGAAGCCGTTCGGGAGCTCCATGGCCGCATGGCCGATCTCCACGGCGACATGATGGCCGATCGCATCCGCCTGCAAAACGACATGCAGGACATGCTCACCGACGAGCAGCGCGAGCAGATGCGTGAGCGCATGCAGGAACGGCCCGGCCGTATGGACGGCGAACGCGGCCGTAGCGGCGACTATCAGCGCCACCACGGGGGCGGTTCGTAGCCCACGGCAACGACGGAACGGTGTTGCCGGGGCAACTCCCGTCGGGATCGGGGCCGCCCCGGCGACACGCTTAACGCGAAGAGGACATGCACATGTGGACGCGCATCACGCAACGCCTGGGAACGCCTTTAACAGTGGTTCTGATCGCCGGGTCCGCCCTCATCGGCGGCAGCCTTGCCGCGGACCACTGGGAGCATATCGTTGGCTTCGCCCCGTTTCTCCTGCTGGCGGGCTGTCTGATCATGCATCTGTTCATGCACGGCCACGGCGGAGGGCACGGGCATGACCGGTAGGTCATCTGCCGTCAGCGGGCCTTGTGGGCGTAGCGCCAGGCGCGACATCGCCGGAATGGTCCAGGAAAGCACCGCGGCTGACGCCACTAGAAGGGTCTGATGTCACACCGGCCACAGGACAGCAAATTTATGAATGAGCACGCCGCACGGACTACCGCCCCGAATGCAAGCGCCGAAAGCGTCTTGGTGGTACCGGGAATGGGCTCGGACCACTGCGCCGGCATCGTCCGCGCCGCACTGGAGCGCCTGGATGCGGTGAAGTCGGTCAACACCAATATCGCCAACCATCACGTCACCGTGCGGTACGACTCGAGCGCCGCGGACGCCGAGTCGTTGCGCACGGCCGTGGAAGGTGCCGGCTATGACGTCGCCCGAGTGCACGCCGGCGGCGGTGAAGGCACCACCATCAAGCTGGTGGTCCCCGGCATGGGGTCCGATCATTGCGCCGGCATCGTACGCGCCTCACTCGAGCGCCTGGAGGGCATCGACGACATCCGTACCAATATCGCCGATCACCGGGTCACCGTTACCACGGCGGCCGGCGGACCAGACGGCGAGGCCCTTTCTACGGCGGTGGAACACGCCGGCTACGATGTCGCCGCCGTGGAGACCGAAGACGGCGACGACCACGCGGACGATGCCGCCATCGACGAAGCCTACGTCAAACAGGCCTGGCGACGGCTGTGGATCGCGATGATTCCGACTGCCGCGATCATGGGGCTGATGATGCCCCACATGCTCTGGCAGCCGATTCCGGGGTATCTCGCCATCATCGCCGTGCTCGCCTTTCCGGTGGTGTTCCTCGCCGGCGGGCGGGCGACGCACAGCTCCGCCTGGCGCTCACTAAAGTCCGGCCACCTGAACATGGACGTGCTCATCTCCATGGGTAGCCTGCCACCCTACTTCCTCGGGCTTGTGGGGTTTGTCTACCCCATGACCTCGTTCATGGAGATGGCGGCGACCATCATGGCGTTCCACATGCTCGGGCGCTATCTGGAGCACCGGGCCAAGGGGCAGGCCTCCTCGGCCATCCGCAAGCTGCTGGATATGGGCGCCAAGACCGCCCGGGTCGAACGCGAAGGCGAGGAAGTGGAAGTGCCGGTCAAGGAACTCCAGGCCGGCGCCATCATGATCGTGCGCCCCGGGGAGAAGATCCCCACCGACGGCGAGGTCATCGAGGGCGAGAGCAGCGTGGACGAATCCATCGCCACGGGGGAATCGGCCCCGGTCGAGAAAGCGACCGGCGCTACCGTGTTGGGCGCGACCATCAACCAGCAGGGGCTTCTCAAGGTGCGCGCCACCCGGGTGGGCAAGGACACCTTCCTCTCCCAGGTCATTCGCCTGGTGGAGGAGGCTCAGGGCTCCCGCGTGCCCGTCCAGGAGCTCGCCGACCGAATCACCGCCCGGTTCGTGCCCGCCGTGCTGGGCGTCGCCGCACTGGCGTTCATTGCCTGGCTGGCATTCAGCGGCGCCCTGGAGCCGATTCTCCGCTGGGGCGAAGGGTTCCTGCCCTGGGTAGACGCCGACCAGCCCCCGCTGGTGCTCGCCATCCTGGCCGCCATCGCGGTGCTGGTCATCGCCTGCCCGTGCGCCCTGGGCCTGGCAACGCCCACCGCGCTCATGGTCGGCTCCGGCATGGGCGCCGAGCGCGGCGTGCTCATCCGCTCCGGCTCGGCGATCCAGAGCCTCAAGGACATCCGCGTCGTGGTCCTGGACAAGACCGGAACCATTACCCGGGGCGAGCCGGCACTGACCGATGTCATCCCGGCCGAGGGTGTCGAGGAGAAGCGCGTCCTGGCCGCGGCGGCAGCCGTGGAGGCGGGCTCGGCCCACCCGCTGGCCGAGGCTATTGTCCAGGGCGCCAGGGAGCGTGGTCTCCCGATCGGCAACGTCACTGGCTTTCGGTCCCACACCGCCCGCGGCGTGGAGGCGCAACTCGACGGCGAGCGTGTGCTCGTCGGCAGCCGCCGGCTTCTCACCGAGCACGACATGGATATCACAGCCCTGGAGGAGACGCTGACGCGTCTGGAGACCGCGGGCAAGACGGCCATGCTGGTCGCCATCGGTGACCAGCCGGTGGGCATCGTGGCCGTAGCGGACACGCTGAAGGAAGACTCCGCTGCGGCAATACGGGCCCTCCAGGAACTCGGCATTCGGTGCGTCATGGTCACCGGCGACAACGAGCGCACCGCCTACGCCGTGGCCGAGCAAGTGGGCCTCGACGAAGTCCGTGCGGGGGTGCTTCCCGAGGGTAAGGTCGACGCGATCCGGGCGCTCCAGGAACTCCATGGGCAGCACGTGGCCATGGTGGGCGACGGCATCAACGATGCCCCGGCACTCAAGCAGGCCAACGTCGGCATTGCCATCGGAGCCGGCGCCGACGTGGCCATCGAGGCCGCCGACGTCACCCTGGTCCGTGGTGAGCTCACTAAAGTCGTGGAGGCCATCAACCTCTCGCGGCTGACGTTCCGCAAGATCGTCCAGAACATGTTCTGGGCCTGGGGCTACAACGTCGCCGCCATCCCCATCGCCGCCACGGGGCTGCTGCACCCGATGATCGGCGTCGTCGCCATGACGGCGAGCTCGCTGTCGGTAATCGGCAATTCGGTACTGCTGAAGCGCGCCCGCTTGAGCGACGGCGACGGATGAACCACGTCAACGCGAACCATCGACCGACACAGGAGTCGACCATGACATTGAAGCACGTTCTTGCAGCCACGCTCCTGGCCACGGCCACAGCGGTCACCGCCGGCCCCGGCGGCGAGGGCCACAGTCACGGCCATGCGGAAATGGCCGGCGGGCGGCCGGGCAACGCCGACGCAGTGGATCGCACCATCCATATCGATGCCGCGGATATCGAGTTCAACCGACAGAAGATCGAGGTCGACGCGGGCGAGACGATCCGATTCGTGGTCACCAACACCGGCCAGCTCGATCATGATTTCACGCTGGGTACGCCGGCGATGCAGCGCGCCCACCAGGAGGAGATGCGGAAGATGATGGCCGAGGGCGGCATGCAGGGCCACGACGACCCCAACGCGGTCATGCTCGAGCCCGGCGAGACGAAAGAGCTGATCTGGCGATTCGCCGAGGCCGATGAACTGGAGTTCGCCTGCAACGTGCCCGGCCATTACGAGGCCGGGATGCGGGGCGAGGTCGTGTTCGATGGTTAGCAGAACGGCCGAGTGTCTCCAGGGCGTACCCTTGACCCCGGTCAAGGCGTCCGGAGTCCCGGTTGATAGGCTTGAGCCTGTCGCAAGGACACCATGGCTCGCAGAGCCGGTAATCCACCGGGATATGCCAACGACCTGATCGCAGCACGTTGCGGCGATCGGGTCATCGATTCACCAGGAGACCGATAATGAAAAGCCGGTTGTACGCCGCGTTCTTGTTTCCGGCCGGGCTGCTCCCGGCGTTGCCGGCCGTCGCGCAACGCTATGATGAGATGCATGGCATGTGGCATCCCGCTTCCGGCTGGGGACACATACTCTTCGGCGGCTTGATGATGGTGCTCGTCCTCGGTGTGGTGATCGGGCTCATCGCCGTAGTAGTACGCGGCCTGGCCGGCACCGGCACGGCACCGCCGGTGCGGACGCAAGCGCGTGGCCGCAGCGCGCTTTATGTCCTCGACGAGCGCTACGCCCGGGGCGAGATCGATCGCGAAGAGTATCAGCAGCGCAGGCAGGACCTGACCCGATAGGCACAACAACCGAGAGGACCGACGCATGATCCACCAGCTTCGACGACTCGCCATGGTCGCCGCACTTGTGCTCCCCGGAGCCGCACTCGCAGCCACGGCCACGGTGCACAAGACGCCCACCTGCGGCTGCTGCAGTGCCTATGCGGAGCATCTGGCGGCGAGCGGCTTCGATGTGCAGACGGTCGATCACCACAGCATGACGTCCGTCTTCCGGGAGGCCGGGATCGGCCGCTCCCTGGCCAGTTGCCATATCACCCAGGTCGGCCCCTACACGGTGGTGGGACACGTTCCCGCGGCCGTCATCGAGGATCTTCTCGCCGAGCGCCCCATGATCCGCGGCATCGCCCTCCCCGGGATGCCCACGGGCTCACCCGGCATGCCCGGCGACAAAGATGGGCCATTCACCGTCTACCGCATCACTGGGGACGCCGAGGATCCGGAGGTGTACGGGCGCTACTGAAGCGCCCGGTAGGCCATGCTGACCTATCGCGACATCGACCCGGTCGCCATCCAGCTCGGCCCCGTTGCCGTGTACTGGTACGGCCTCATGTATCTGATCGGCTTCGGCGCCGCCTGGCTCCTCGGCCGCTGGCGTGCCCACCGCGATGACAGCCCAATTCATCCCCGGCAGATGGAAGACCTGCTTGTCTACGGGGCCATCGGGGCCATTGTGGGTGGGCGAATCGGCTACGTCCTCTTCTACGGACCCGGCCTGCTCACGACCGACCCGCTCGCCGTCATCCGCATCTGGGAAGGCGGCATGAGCTTCCACGGCGGCCTGATCGGCGTGCTCGCCGCTCTGTGGTTGTTCGGCAAGCGCACCGGCAACGTCTTCTTCCGCCTCGCCGACTTCGCCGCACCCCTGGTGCCCATCGGCCTCGGCGCCGGGCGCATCGGCAACTTCATCAACGGTGAGCTCTGGGGCCGGGTCGGCGACGTCCCCTGGGCCATGGTGTACCCGCCCATGGGCCCCGATCCGCGCCACCCCAGCCAGCTCTACCAGTTCTTTCTGGAAGGCGTCGTGCTGTTCATCGCGCTGTGGCTGTTCACCCGCAAGCCGCGGCCGACCATGGCCGCCTCCGGGCTGTTCCTGGTGCTCTACGGCAGCTTCCGCTTCATGGTCGAATTCGTGCGCCTGCCCGACGAACACATCGGCTACCTCGCCTTCGACTGGGTGACCATGGGGCAGGTCCTGTCGCTGCCCATGGTGGCGCTGGGGGCGGTGCTCGTCTTCCTGGCATACCGGCAGTCCGCGAAATCGGAATGGCCTGTGTCCCCATAACCACGTCGTGGGAGGCCCAATGACGATCACCTCGTTGCCAGTTGCGGCCAGGCCGAGGGGAACGCCACCTGTGCGGGCAATACGCGATTTGGTCATAGTACATTCCGCGCCATATCCATGGAGAATCAACCGTCCGGAGACGCGCATCACTGCCCAGAATCGATTACCACGACCATCGTTGACCCGTTGCAGACAGCTACGGAATAGTTGCCTTCACACGGATTCCAGCCACCAAAAGCCGGGAAAGCGCATATGCATTCTAACCACGGCGGACACGCCGGCCACATGCCAACCAGTGGCCGGGGCATGGCCATTTCGGCCTGGCTCACCGGTATCTATTTTGTCGTCGAAATGGGCATCGGCCTCTGGACCGGTTCCGTTGCCGTCATCTCCGATGCCTTCCACACCTTCTCGGCGGTCGGCGGCGTTCTGGTGGCCATTCTGGCCGCGCACCTGGCGCGGCGTCCGGCCGACGAAGACCGGAGTTTCGGCTGGTATCGGGCGGAGATCATCGGGGCACTGGTCAATGGCGGTTTTCTGCTGGGCATGGCCCTGATCGTGATCGTCATGGGCGCTTTCCGCCTGGCCGAGCCCATCGAACTCCCACCCGCCCCCATGCTCTGGGCGGCGGCCGGCGGCCTGGTCACCGAGATCATTTCCCTGAGCCTGATCTGGAAGCAAAGCCGCACCGACATGAACGTCAAGGGCGCGCTCTGGCACATCATCCAGACCTTTGTCGGCAGCCTGATCATTATCGTCACCGCCCTGGTCATCCACTTCACCGGCTTCCTGCTGATCGATCCGATTCTCGGCATGGCCTTCGGCTTCGTCCTGCTCTGGGCGAGCTGGGGTATTCTCCGCGATGCCATGCATTTACTCATGGAAGGCACCCCCGCCGATATCAGCCTGGCCGAGGTGGTGCGTGCACTTGAAGAACTCGACGGCGTGGCCAATGCTCATCACGTGCACGCCTGGGCGCTCACCAGCGGCCGCTATGTGTTTTCGGGCCACTTGCGCACAAGCGACGGGACGGATGCCCAGGCGGTGCTCCGCTCGGCCCATGAAATGCTGAAGGCCCGCTTCGGTTTCTTTTTTGTCACCCTGCAGGTTGAAAGCGCGTGCCTGGACGAATCCGGCGCTGAAGCCATTGATGTAACCCGTGGCGGCGCGCCATGAAAACGGTTTTTCTGCTGATTCTGATCACGCTGTCCGAAGCCACCATCGGGGTATTCGTCAAGCTCACCGATGACCGGATCCCCATTCAAACACTGAACTTCTACGCCCTGTCCTTTGCGGCCGTCCTTCTTCTGATTGCCCTGCCGCTGGCCACGGGGCAGCGTCAGCACTTCCCCCGGGACAACCTCAAGGATACCGCCTTCATCGGCCTTTTGATCGCGCTGCAGATCAGTGTCTTCAACTTCGCCATGACGGTCGCGCCCATCGCGAACGTGGTGATCTTCTGGAGCATCGCGCCCTTTTTCACCTTTATCTTCTCCTGGCTATTCCTGGGCGAGAAGGCACACAGGAGCTACATTCTGATCTTTGCTGTAGCCATCACGGGCATTGTGCTCGCCAAGCCGCTCCAGGGCGGCCATATGCTGGGCAACCTGGTGGCGCTGGCGGACGGCGCCGTCTATGCGGCAATGGTGACCTACATGCGCTACGAGGGAAAATCGGAGACGGGTAATGATATCGCCTGGTCCATGCTGGCCGGCGCGGTCATTCTGTCGCCCTTCCTTTTGTTCTTCGGCCCCGGCGACGTCACCGGAACCATTCATTACCAGGCGCTGGGGCTGGAGCTGCCGGTCATGCTGTGGGCTTTCTGTCTGGGCGTGGTATCCACCGGCTTCGCCTATCTGGGCATCTCCATCGTGCTCAAGAGCCTGAACGCCAATGTCTATTCCCTGGTGGATATCATTGTCTCGCCCATCGTTGCGTCGACCCTGGGTTATCTCATCTTCGCGGAAGTTCCGGCCCAGGGCATGATTTACGGCGGAGTCCTGCTGCTGGGGGCAGGCTTCTGGCTGACCCGGGAAATGTCCCGGGAGCCCACGAAAAAAGCTGTCCATCCTTGCCAGTGTGGGCTCGCCCGTTATTAGACCGGGTTCTGCATGATTCGATGCCCGAACACCGAGAACCGTTTTGCCGGAAAAAACGGGACCACTTTACTTATTGAAGCGCGAGAGGGAGAGGATCTCCATAGAAATCGCTCGGGCGCTCTACGCCATCTGCGGGACGCCGTGCGGAGAGCGACCGGGTATAGTACTCACGGCCATTTCCACACGACCTGAAGGTTTTGATGGCAAAGAATACGCCGACCGACACCCGACCCCGCCGCGGCGTGCTTGAGCTTCCGGAATTCAACGTCGTCTTGTTCGCGTGGCTGCTCAACTATCCATGGGAGTTCCTGCAGGTCCCCTTCTTCCGGGACATGCCTACGGCCGATCACTGGGAAGCGATCGTGCTCTGCACCCGGGCCGCGGGCGGCGACACGTTAATCGCCCTGTTTGCTTTCTGGGTGGTTGCCCTTGCCTGGAGGAAGCGCGGCTGGGTCCTCCGGCCTCATTCCGGACATGTCGCAGCATTCGTCCTGGTCGGCGTCGCGGTGACCGTTGGCTTCGAGTGGCACGCGACCGTGGTCGCCGACAGGTGGGCGTACGCATCCCGTATGCCGGTCGTGCCTGTAATCGGCACGGGGCTGTCGCCACTGTTGCAATGGATCGTTCTGCCGCCGCTCGTGGTCTGGCTGGTGCGACGGCAGATCGGACCGAGATAACGGGCACCGGGAAAGCGCATCAGGGAAAAGCGAGTGGAGTTATCGTGTGGTCACAGCACTTCCTGTTGCGCATTTATGGGCCGGGATATTCTTAAAAGCGGTCATTCATCACTGCATTCCAAAGGTCCGCTCAGGGTCGTCACCCCCGCAAGCATGATCGGGAAAGCCGTCGCTCGTGCCCCTGGAAGCGCCCGGCCTCGGTGCCCACCTGTCGTCATTCCTTGAAGTAGACAACTTGATGCGTGGAGGCGAGGAGACGGCCGTCGGTGCTCCACACTTCGGCGCTCTGGTCGAAGAACCCCTTACCGAAGTGCACCCCGCGAGCGACCCCTAGGAGGAATTCGGTGCCCTGATCCCTCACTTGCGTTTGGTCGGCATGGAAGTACGTCGTCAGAGCCACGGTTCCGATAGGAACCCACGTCCCTCGACGGACGAAGATGCGCGGGAAGAAGGCGTCACACAGCGCCGCCAGTGACGCAAAATCCAGCGGTCGGGGTGGGTCATCGCGCAGCCACAGGCGGCTCTGCGACGGGATTTCCTCGTTGGTTGGCCCCTCGATGGTCCCGTCGATGAACCGCATGTCGTAACAACTGGTCCAGGGGGCCCGACTGCGCGGCGCGGCGGGGGAAAGGGTTGTAGCGGACGGAACCGTCGGGAACGTTGCGTCGGTCGCTTCCCAGGTGTCCCGCCGGATGCCGGTCACCGCGGTGGCGAAGGCGACCACCTCGTTGTCCTGCACCAACTCCACGAACCAGTGCTGGGTGCTGCGGTTGGTGCGCATGGCACGGACCGTGACGGAGAACGCCCCGTCGGCAATCGGGGCAGCGAAATGGACAGTCAATGCGACCGGGTCCCCCAGGCGTTGCGGCTCGACCATGACGGCGTTGAGCAGTGCGGCGGCAATGACACCACCGAATGGGCCGACCATGTTGGCGTAGGCGTCATGGGTGTGGCCTGTATATCGCCCATCGCCATGGGCTGTGAGCTCAATGGCCTCATCAAACGCGTGCCTGTTGGAAGGGGCTGCCATTGCGCATGCTCCTGATCGGGTGGATGTGGTTACAGTAGAGGGCGAACTGCCCGGGCGTCGACTTCGCCCATTTGTCGAAGGGGCGTCGACACCGTGCCCCGAAGCCGGCTCGCCCCGCATTCACGCCCGGCGCAGCGCCGCGGCGATCCAATCGAGCCGATCCTGTCCGAACCACATCTCCTCGCCGACAAAGAACGTCGGTGCACCGAAAACACCCCGCGTCACGGCCTCCTCGGTGGTCGCCTTCAAGCCCTCCTTTGCTCGGGGCGATTGGGCCTGCTCGAGTGCCTCCCCCGCGTCGAAACCGGCCTCTTCCAGCGTACGTGCGACTTCCTCCGGATCGTTCAGATTCCGAGGCTCCACCCACATGGCTCGGAAGACCACATGCAGGTAAGCATCAAACGCGGGGGTATCCCGATACGCTTCCGCGCCACGCATCAGCAGCAGCGTGTTGATGGGAAAGTGCGGGTTGTATTGGAACGGCACCTGGTACCGCTCGGCATGGCGCACAAGATCGCGGTGCGTGTACTGGCCCTTGGCCGGCACCTCCACCGGCGATCGGTTGCCGGTGGCCTTGAACACCCCGCCCAAGAGCATGGGCTTCCACACGATGGCCGCACCGGCCGCATCAGCTATCCCGGGTAACTGCGTCCAGGCCAGATAGCTGGCCGGACTGCCGACGTCAAAGAAGAACTCGACCTGCTTGCTCACGATGCTCGACTCCCTTCCAGGGTTACTGGATGCCGAAAACGCTCTCGCTCCACGGGCGCAGGTCCAGCTCGAACGTCCAGCAATCCCGCGGCTGCGTGTGGAGCTGCCAGTAGGCGTCGGCGATATGCTCCGGATCGAGGATGCCCCCGTGCGCCTTGGCCTTGTAGCGCTTCGGGAAATTGTCGCGGATAAACGCGGTGTCGATGGCACCGTCGATGACGGGGTGGGCCACGTGGATTCCCTGCGGCGCCAGTTCCCGCGCCATGCTCTCGGCCAGAGCGCGCAGGGCGTGCTTGGCTCCGGCGAAAGCCGAGAAACCGGTGCGGCCGCGGACACTGGCCGTCGCCCCGGTGAAGATAATGGTGCCGCGCTGCCGCGGCACCATTACCCGCGCCGCCTCGCGCCCGGTGAGAAAGCCGGCAAATGCACCCATCTCCCAGACCTTGCGGTAGACCCTCTCCGTGGTCTCCAGGATGGGGAAGTGGACGTTGGCACCGATGTTGAACACTGCCACCTCGATGGGCCCAACCTCTTGCTCGATGGTCTGCACCATCCCCACCACCTGCTCTTCCTGGCGAGCGTCGCAACCGAAGGCGCGTGCCTGGCCGCGGTCTGCATGGATGGCATTCACCAGCGGCGCAAGCTTGTCTCCATTACGGCGCGCCACGCAGGCGACGTACCCTTCCCGGGCGAACCGCCTGGCAATAGCGCCGCCTGTTGCGTCGCCCGCACCGACAACGAGAGCTGCCTTATTCACGTGGAACTCCTTCAGGGTTCTTTTTTGGAACTTGGCTTGAACGATATAGTTCTTTTTTGGAACCTGTCAAGCTGTGCAAAGATCAACCTATAGGAGTCGGCCATGCGCTGGGAAGAACTGGACCAACAACCCTGCTCCCTGGCCCGGGCGCTGTCGGTCGTTGGCGACCGGTGGACTCTCGTTATCCTGCGTGACTGCTTCCTCGGCGTGCGCCGTTTCGATGACTTCGAGGCACGACTGGGCATCACACGGCACATCCTCTCTGACCGGCTGAAGAAGCTGCTCGACGCGGGTGTTCTGGAGAAACGTCCCTATCAGGAACGCCCACGGCGCGACGAGTACCGACTCACCGTCAAAGGGCGAGATCTCTACCCGGTGATTCTCTCCCTCGTGCACTGGGGCGATCGGTATATGGCCGATGACAGGGGCCCGCCGATCCGGCATCGCCATCGTGGCTGTGGCCATCGGATGCGTGGCGTCCTCGTGTGCAGTGAATGCGGTGACGACCTCCACCCCCGGGACGTGGAGGTCGAGGAATCACCGGCGTGGGAAGGACAGCTCATGCCGCGCAAACGGAGCCAGAGCCAAGACTGAAGTGAAACAGCGTGTCGGCTTTGGTCGTCTGCGAGCCATACCATTCGAAGCATCATGACAGGTTAGGTAGTTTCGCAGCGCTCTGAACTTCGCGAACCGACCCAGGCTGTGTGAAAACGCGGTCCCCGATACAATTGCTGGAGTACACAGGGGGCTGAGCCATGACGCGTTTCGTACGGGGTGAGGCTCGTGGTCAGAGCACGCTGTTTCCGGAGTGTCTGGACGACTTCATCGCAGAGGACAACCCGGTCAGAGCCATCGAGGCGTTCGTCGAGACCCTCGATCTGCGTGGACTCGGCTTTGCCGGCGTCGATCCCAAGGAGACGGGGCGACCCGCTTATCACCCGGCGGCGATGCTCAAGATCTACATTTACGGCTACCTCAACCGGATTCAGTCGAGTCGGCGCCTGGAGCGCGAGGCGCAGCGCAACGTGGAACTGATGTGGCTGACCGAGCGGCTCAGTCCGGATTTCAAGACCATCGCCGATTTCCGCAAGGACAATGGCAAGGCCATTCGGGAGGTGTGCCGGGAGTTCGTGGCGCTGTGCCGCCGCCTGGAGCTGTTCTCTGAGGCCATGGTTGTCATCGATGGCAGCAAGTTCAAGGCGGTCAACAACCGGGACCACAATTTCACCGCCGCGAAGATGAGGCGGCGCATGGAGCAAATCGAGGAGAGCATCGAGCGCTACCTGGGTCAGCTCGAGACGTCGGATCACAACGACGCCGGTGTTCTCCGGAGGCGGCGACGGGCCATCTCAAGGAGAAAATCACGAGGCTCCAGAAGGAAGTCGAGCGCCTGCGGGCGATCGAGGCCCAGAGGCAGGAAGCCCCCGATCGGCAAGTCTCGCTCACGGACCCGGATGCGCGCTCCATGGCGACCAGCGGCCGCGGTACAGGGATGGTGGGGTACAACGTACAAACGGCCGTCGACAGCGACCATCACTTGATCGTCGCCCACGAGGTCACCAACGTCGGCCACGACCGCACCCAACTTGCCAACATGGCGCACCAGGCCTCAGACGCCCTCGGGACGGAGGAACTGCACGTCATTGCCGACCGCGGCTACTTCAAGGGTGAGGAGATCCTTGCCTGCGAGCAGGCCAACATCATGACCTACGTGCCCAAGCCGCTGACATCAGGCAACGGCGCCGAGGGGTACTTCCCGAGAGAGGCTTTTCGGTACGCGCCCGAGGAGGATGCCTATTATTGCCCTGCCGGCGAGCGGCTCATCTGGCGGTTCTCCAACGAGCAAAACGGGCAGATCCAGCACGCCTACTGGAGTTCCGCGTGTCCGAGCTGCTCCATCAAGGACCAGTGCACGCGTGGCGTGCACCGACGAATCCGTCGGTGGGAGCATCAGAGCGTGCTTGACGCTGTGCAGTCACGCCTGGATCGCTATCCCGAAGTCATGCGACTGCGACGACAGACAGTGGAGCACCCGTTCGGGACCCTGAAAGCCTGGATGGGCTCGACCCACTTCCTCACCAAACGACTCCCTGGCGTGAATGCCGAGATGAGCCTGCACGTGCTCGCCTACAACTTCAAACGGGCCATGAACATCCTCGGCCCCGGACCGCTGATCCAGGCCATGCGAGCCTGAGATCGGTCCGGCCCGCTGTCATCGCGTCTCACAGCGCGGATGACCAGAACGATGCGTTCCAAGCCGGTGGGGAAAATTCGATGACCCTAACTGGCCGTTTCTGGATAGACAGGCCGCATTCCTCCTGAGGGAAAGGCTGCGTCGTTCACGTTCGCCGTCGTTCGCATCACCCCGGCCCGTGAGCGCGACGCCTTCAGAGTTTTCACACGGCCTGGACCCTGAGCAGACCGTAGAGGTCTGATTCCGAACGTCCGCTATCGATTTCACCAAGGTTGAGCGCATACTGCAATTGGCCCGATTGCGACGATAGCTGTCTTTTGGGCCATTTTCGTCGTAGGAACGGGCCGTTACGGTGTCGCCTTATCCATACCGAGGATGAGGAACATCGCCATGCTATTGACCCAAGTCCGCAACGCCACCTTGAAGCTCGAATACGCCGGCAATCGGATCCTCGTCGATCCGATGCTGGCGGACAAGGACGCCTATCCCGGCTTCGAGGGCACCGTGAACAGCCACCTGCGCAACCCGCTGGTGGCGCTGCCGATGCCGGTGGAGGAGTTGCTGGACGTGGACGCCATCCTAGTGACGCATCTCCATCCGGACCATTGGGACGAGGCCGCCCGGACCCGGGTGCCTCGCGACATGCCGATCCTCACCCAGAACGGCGAGGACGCCGAGGTAATCCGGGCCCAGGGCTTTACCCGGGTCGTGCCTTTCACCGGGGCGGGCGTGCTCGGCGACATCGCGCTCACCCGCACGCCCGGCCAGCACGGCTCCGATGCCGCCATGGCTGCCGCTGGTGCGCGGCTGGGCAGGGTCAGTGGCGTGGTCTTGCGGCACCCTGATGAGAAGTCGCTCTACATTGCCGGCGATACGGTATGGAATGGCTACGTGGCCGATACCCTGGCCACCCAGGCGCCGGATGTCGTGGTGCTGAACTGCGGTGATGCCGGCATCGAGGACCTGGGCTCGATCATCATGAATGCCGAGGACGTGCGTGAGGTCCACCGTGCCGCCCCGGACGCGACTCTGGTCGCCAGTCATATGGAAGCGGTCAACCACTGCGTGCTGACCCGGGAGCAACTGCGGGCCTATGGCAGGGAGCAGGGCATGGCTGAGCACCTCCTGGTGCCCGAGGACGGAGAACCGCTGACACTGTGAGCACGATGCACGAGGAGGCCCGAATGTCGATACCCACGGTGGCCGTGGTGGCCTTCAACCACTTCAGTGCCTTCCACGTCTCGGTGCCCTGCGTCATCTTCGACGATATCCTCCCCGGCCAGCGCCTCTTCGATCTGAGGCTCTGCGCCGGGGAGCCGGGGCGGCTGCGCTCGGACCAGGGCCTCGTGCTCGACACCGGGCACGGCCTGGATGCCCTGGCCGAGGCGGAGATCATCGTCGTGCCCTACTGGCGCGATCCCTCCGAACGGCCGCCCCGGGCGCTGCTGGATGCTCTCGTCGCGGCGTATCAGCGCGGTGCGGAGGTGGTGGGTCTTTGCATGGGCACCTACGTGCTGGCCTATGCCGGGCTGCTCGACGGCCGCCGTGCCGCCACCCACTGGGGGCTCGAGCAGGACTTCCTGCATCGCTTCCCGGCGGTGCGACTGGATACCAATGCCCTCTACGTGGATGATGCGCGCTGCATTACCTCGGCGGGCACCGCCGCGGGCTTGGACTGCTGCCTGTATCTCGTGCGCCAGCGTCATGGCGGTGCCGTCGCCAATCGGGTGGCACGCCGCATGGTCATCCCGCCATACCGCGAGGGCGGTCAGGCACAGTTCATCGAGCATCCGGTTCCGACGTCGACCCGCGATGGCCGAGTCAATGACCTGTTGGAGTACCTGCGTACCCACCTCGATGGACCTCATTCCCTGGATGCGCTCGCCCGCAGGGTCAGCCTGAGCCGGCGCAGCCTGACGCGCCACTTTCAGCGTGCCACGGGCCTGTCCGTGGGCGAATGGCTGCAGGCCGAGCGGCTGCGGCGCAGCCAGGAGCTGCTCGAGACCAGCGCCCACTCGGTCGAGACCATTGCCGGGCTGGTCGGCTTTCCCTCGGCCGCTGCACTTCGCCAGCACTTCCGGGCCCGCTTCGGCGCCACGCCCACTGAATGGCGGCGTCGCTTCCAGCCGCAGGCGACGGTGTGACGCCGAGTGCAATATGTCGTGGGCAGAACGTGCAGGCGCCTTACTCGCGCACCAGGATGCCAACCTTGCCCACATGGGACTTGGACAGGAAGGCCTCCTGGGCGGCACGGAGGTCTCGCAGCGGATACGTGTCGGCGATCACCGGACGGATCTCGCCAGCCTCGATATAGCCGACGAGATCCGTGAACACGGTAGCCGGTTGGTGCGTGCAGCCGAAGAACGACAGATCGCACGGATAGAGCGTGCGTAGGTCCAGCTCCACGATGGGGCCCGCGATGGCGCCCGCCGTTGGCCAGCGCGTCGATGAAATCGCTCCAGCGTCCACCCCCGACGAGGTCAAGAACCATATCGACGGCGCGCCCGGGGATGTCGGCGTCGGACAAAGCGGACCGGACTGGGACCGCGTCTTCCGCTGCAACAGTCGTGTATTCGGCGAAGGCGTCGTCACGTTCCGAGCCGAAGGTCGCGATCGACAGATCGGCGCCGTCCGTCTTGGGGGACTGGACGGCACGCACGACGACCCGTTCGCCGACCCTTGTATCGTGAACCCCCTCCCCGACGGCCACGATCACACCGCAGCAATCCGCGCTCTGGATGCGCGGAAAGACCAAGGCATCCCCGGACCAGCTTCCATCCTCATTTGCCTCGTCGCCGTAGCCCTCCGACGCGCCCGAGGCGGTGTCGCCAAGGACGCGTTTCGAATACCACCCGATGCGCGTGTTCACATCCGTGTTGTTGACAGCCGAGGCTGCAACCCGGATGAGGACCGATTCGGGGGTCGGAGCGGGGACCGGCAGATCATCCCGCCATTCGAGCTTCTCGAGACCTCCATGGCCTGTCAGGACCACGCCACTCATTGTTTCCGGGAGTGCCATCGTTGGCCTCGCCGAGCAGAAGGATTCCTGTACCTGCGCAGGTGGAGGCGGATTCTACATCGTCACTGATGACCGTAGGGCTGGGGAAGATTCCATGCACGGAATATAGCTTTTCTCGAGACATACACAGCCAGGCTGAACGCCGTCCGCGAAGCCTGTAACGGCGGATGTGACACCGTGCAAGGCCTCTGGGACTGCTTTGCTCCTCAGCGCTGCTGAGCCCTTTCGGCTGAGGCGCCCTTGCAGGAGCAATCGACGCTGCAGGCCTTTCGGTTCTTCTTCAGTGCCAGATAGAGAAATATGCCTCCGCTCGCCACGAAGAAGCCGAGGGCGGCACGCTCAAAGTACACCCCAAGCCCAGCAACTGCGGTGAAGCCAAATGCGAGAGCGAGCACCGGAATAGCGCAGCACCCGACGCAAGCAGCGCCGGCCACCCATGCGAGGCGTCTGGCAGTTGTAGTTCGCGAGACCGTCTCAATAGTCATGCCTGCTCCTATTTCGTCCGCGGGGCGAGTGGAGTCTAGACTGTGGACCATACTCCACAGTCAGGCGTTGGCCGGAAGGTCCTCCCGCTGAATGGATGTGTGGTGGACAGACCAGCAGGCTGGGAACAAACTCGGCCGGCTGTTTCTTACGAGCGCTCGATTATGGCCCTGACAGGCGTACAACTCGCAATCTGAGCGCATTGGCAATCACGCTGACCGACGACAGGGACATGGCTGCAGCCGCAATGATGGGAGACAGCAGGATCCCGGCGAATGGATAGAGAACGCCCGCCGCAATCGGCACGCCAGCCGAGTTGTAGACAAAGGCAAAGAACAGGTTCTGGCGAATGTTGCGCATGGTTGCCCGCGACAGCCGCCTTGCCTCGACAATGCCCATCAGATCCCCGCGCAGCAGGGTCACCCCGGCACTCTCGATGGCGACATCCGTACCGGTATCCATGGCCACACCCACGTCGGCGGTTGCCAGTGCGGGTGCGTCGTTCACGCCATCGCCGGCCATGACCACGACCCGTCCTTCGTCCTGCAGGCGTTTCACCACCCTGCCCTTGTCCTCCGGCAGCACCTCAGCCTCGACTTCGTCGATCGCCAGCCGCCGCGCCACCGCCTCGGCTGAAGTCCGGTTATCCCCCGTGAGCATCACGACTCGGATGCCATCCTGCTGCAGTGCCCGGATGGCGGCTTCCGTCGTTTCCTTCACGGGGTCCGCAATGGCCACCAGCCCGCGGATGCGCCCGTCGACGGCCGCGAAAATGACCGTCGCGCCGTCCCGCCGAAGCTGATTCGCTTCCTCCTCGAACGCCTCTACGGCCACACTTTCCGCTTCCATCAGTAACCGGTTCCCGAGCAGGATTCGATGGCCGTCAATCCAGCCGGTCACCCCCTTACCATTGGGCGAATCAAAATCCGTCACCTCGGGCAAATCCAGTTCCATGGTTTGCGCCTTCTCGAGGATGGCGCGAGCCAGGGGATGTTCACTACCCTTTTCCACGCCGGCCGCAAACCGCATCAAGGTTTCCTCGGTATCGCCTTCAGCCGGGACCAGTCGGGTCACCTGGGGCCGCCCCTCCGTCAGGGTTCCGGTCTTGTCGACCACCACCGTGTCGACCTTTTCCATACGCTCCAGAGATTCCGCATCCCGAATAAGCACCCCGCTCTGGGCGCCCCGGCCAACCCCCACCATAATGGACATGGGCGTGGCCAGACCCAGAGCACAGGGGCAGGCGATAATCAATACGCTGACGGCCGCGATCAGTCCGAAGGCCATGGGTGGTTGCGGCCCGAAAACGGACCAGGCGACAAAGGCGATGACAGCAATCACGATCACGGCCGGGACGAACCAGGCCGCCACCCGATCCGCCAGCCCCTGGATGGGCGCCCGGCTGCGCTGGGCATTCGCCACCATCTGGACCACCTGAGACAGCATGGTGTCCTGCCCCACGCGGTCAGCTCGCATGACGAAGCTGCCCTGCTCGTTGATGCTGCCGCCGATGACCGAGTCACCCGGTTCCTTGCTGACAGCCAGCGGCTCGCCGGTGACCATGGATTCATCCACGCTGGAGCCGCCCTCCAGTACTTCGCCGTCCAGGGGCACCTTGTCGCCTGGTTTGACCCGAAGACGGTCGCCTACCTGCACCTGGTCCAGCGACACCTCGGCTTCATTGCCTTCAGCGTCCAGTCGGCGGGCCGTTGCCGGCGCCAGCTCCAGCAGTGCCTTGATGGCGCCGGACGTCTTCTCCCGGGCCCGCAGCTCCAGCACCTGCCCCAGCAGCACCAGCACCACGATCACCGCAGCGGCCTCAAAATAGACCGCGACCGATCCATCCGGCTGGCGGAAGGCGTCCGGAAACACCGATGGCGCCAGCGTCGCGACCATGCTGTAGGCCCAAGCAACGCCGGTGCCGATCGCGATGAGCGTGAACATGTTCAGGCTGCGATTGACGACCGATTTCCAGCCCCGCTGGAAAAACGGCCAGCCACACCAGAGCACGACCGGCGTGGCCAGCAACAGCTGGATCCAGTTCGACGTCTGGGGAGCGATCAAATGCGTGAGGCCGATCAAATGACCGCCCATTTCCAGCAGGAACACGGGAAGGGCCAACACCGCACCGATCCAGAACCGGCGTGTCATGTCCGTGAGCTCGGCCGAGGGCCCCATATCCGTAGTCACCTGCTCCGGCTCCAGGGCCATACCGCAAATCGGGCAGTCACCCGGCCCTTCCTGCCGGATTTCCGGGTGCATCGGGCAGGTGTACATGGTTCCGGGTGGTACCGGCTCAGCGGCGTTTTCCTTACCGGAAAGGTAATAGTCCGGGTCGGTCTCGAATTTGGACTGGCAGTGGGCGGAGCAGAAATACCAGGAACGGCCCGCGTGCTGACTGCGGTGTTCCGCGGTGCGCGGATCCACTGTCATGCCACAGACCGGATCTCTGGTACCCGGATCATGTTTCTGCTCATGATCGTGAGCGCACTGTCGGTCAGACATGTCGCCTCCCAAGACTCGGCCCCCCGGGGTGGTTCAATTCATCCTGAACGATCGCATCTATTGAGTCAGAAATTCCTTTGTGGTTGTCACGGTCCCGTAAGCGAACACCAACGCCGCCATGATCGTGGCGTGAACTTGACCCGCCGGAACGGTTACCCCGTCAAACTCAAGATCACGCGTCGCGCAAGCATCCTGAACAATGGTGGTCTTGTAGCCAAGATCAGAGGCCGCGCGGCTGGTTGCGTCGATGCACATGTGGCTCATGGCCCCAATGATCACAACCTCCTCGACCCCCTGTGAATCTAGGGTCTCTTTCAGTCCGGTCTCGAGAAAGGAGTTTGGATAGTTCTTCACGATCACCGTTTCCGACGCCAACGGCGCAACTGCCGGATTGGTTTCAACACCGTCAGTGCCGGGGTTGAAAAACGGTGCCTGTGGGTCGGGGAACTCGTGCCGGAAGTGGATGATCTGATCGTTCGCCCGTCGACCGTGCTCAATAACCCTGGCTGCATTCGCCGCGGCTTTCTCAATGCCCACCAGCGGCAGCTTACCGCCCGGAAAGTATTCGTTCTGGATGTCAACAGCGATAATGGCGCGCTTGCTCACGTCGGTACTCCTCTTTCCCGGTTTGTGGCGCTTCTTCAGAGCGTATTGACATCATCGCTCGGAGGTAGCCATATTGCCCATTGGCTAAATAGACACAATAGATGGCGAATACGACAAATGAGCACCGGCTCGCCTATCGAGATTGGTCTTCTGCTCTATCCTGAAGCGCAGCACTCGGCTGTTCTGGGCATGACAGATCTGTTCGAAGTCACGAACCGGTTTGTTTTGCCTCAAACAGCACCCGGAGGTGAGCGTATCCGCGTCAGCCATTGGCAGCTGGACTCTGCCCAAGCGACTCCGACCCGGGTTTTCGATACCGTGCCGGATGGCGTCGGCGAGCCCACAGTGTTGGTCATGCCACCGAGCCTGGGAGAGCCTCCGGCCCCAGAGACAGCGGCGCCCTACCGTGATTGGCTCCGCCAGCACCACAGGGCCGGGGACGTCCTGACGTCGGTATGCGCTGGTGCGTTCATGCTAGCCGAGGCGGGACTGCTGGACGGGCGCCCGGCGACCACACACTGGATGTATGCGGATCAGTTCCGGGAGCGATTCCCGAAGGTGCACCTTGATGCTGATCGGCTGATCATTGACGACGGCGAGGTCGTGACAGCTGGGGGTGCTATGTCTTGGACGGATCTTGGTCTCAAACTCCTTGATCGCTTCCTGGGCCCGACGATCATGATGAGGACGGCGCGGATCCTTTTGGTCGACCCCCCAGGGCGTGAGCAGCGCTATTACAGCGTCTTCGCCCCAAGGCTCAAGCATGGCGACAAGGCCATCCTGAAGGTGCAGCATTGGCTACAGCAGACCGAAGCGAAGGAGGTCGCGCTCGGTCGGCTTGCACGCATCGCGGGGCTCCATGAAAGGACGTTCCAGCGCCGATTCTTCAAGGCCACCCGAATGACCCCGCTGGAGTACTGCCAAAGGCTCCGTGTGGGCAAAGCGCAGGAGCTTCTGCAGTTTGCCAGGTCATCCATCGAAATCGTCGCGTGGGAGGTCGGCTACCAGGACCCAGGGGCGTTTCGCAAAGTGTTCACACGCATCGTCGGCCTGTCTCCAGGTGACTATCGTCAGCGCTTCACGGCCGACTAGAATCAACGTGAATCGTGCCGGGGGTTCTACCCCGCTCCCACGGACGGTTGAGTTAAGTCGTCATCGTCCTTTCTTCGCTTTGCAGCGCGCCGCCGCATCCTCGGGTTATGGAACCGCTCGATGTAGTCGAAGATATCCGTACGCGCCTCGGCGTGGGTGCGGTAGTGGCGGCGATGGACACGCTCGCGCTTGAGCATTCCGAAAAAGCCCTCGGCCGCCGCGTTGTCGGCACAACTCCCAACAGCGCTCATGCTGCACACGATATTGTGACCGGCGAGAAACCGCTGGTATTCGTCACTGGTGAATTGGGCGAATTCAATCGGTCGTCGCAACATCTCGAAGTTGGAGGTGTTGCATGGGACGACCAAGGGGTTGGGCAGCGGAACAAACAGGGCGAGCGCCAATGCACTCGCCGGGCCGACCGGGCGTCAATCAGCGGGAGACAAAACAGGCATTCTGGAAGTACATCGCCGACGGCCTGCCGAGTGAGGGCGCGGCTTTGGCGTGCGGTGTGTCGCAGCCGCTGGGTCCACGTTGGTTTCGTGAGGCAGGCGGGATGGCACCGATCAGTTTGGCACCGCACTCGGGGCGGTACCTGTCATTCACTGAACGCGAGGAGCTGGCGCTATTGAAAGCCGAGCAGCTTGGTGTTCGCGAGATTGCACGCCGGCTGGGCCGATCGCCCGGGACGATCTCACGCGAGCTGCGGCGTAATGCAGAGACTCGCGGCGGTACGTTGAAATATCGGGCCACGGTCGCGCAGTGGAAGGCAGAGCGGGCGGCAAAGCGGCCCAAGACGGCTAAGCTCGCTGACAACGAGCGGTTGCGAGATTTCGTGCAAGCGCGGCTCGCGGGGGTCGTCACCGATGCGGACGGCAAACCCATTCCTGGTCCCAATGTGCCATGGAGAGGGCGGCGTCATGGTCGTCGAGCAGACCGGCGATGGGGTACCTGTTGGAGTCCGGAGCAGATCAGTCAGCGACTGCGGATCGACTTCCCGTTGGATGAGACCATGCGGATGTCTCATGAGGCGATCTATCAGGCACTCTACGTCCAGGGCCGCGGTGCGCTACGACGCGAGCTCTCCGCGTGCCTGCGTACTGGGCGAGCGTTGCGGGTGCCACGCGCCAGGACAAGGCAACGCGGCAAGAACTTCATCACCCCGGAGGTGATGATCAGCGAGCGCCCGGCCGAAGCTTCCGACCGTGCTGTCCCCGGCCACTGGGAGGGGAACCTCGTCCTCGGGCTGAACAGCTCCGCCATCGGTACCTTAGTCGAGCGCATGACCCGGTTCACGATGCTGCTTCATCTGCCACCCATGCCCGGTCATGTCCGCGGCGGTGGCGTTAAAAACGGGCCGGCGTTGGCCGGTCGCGGTGCCAAGGCTGTCCGCAATGCCATCGCCACGAAGATCGTGGCGCTGCCGGGGCAACTCCGCAAATCGCTGACCTGGGATCAAGGCGCAGAGTTGGCCCAACATGCACAACTCCGGATCGATGCCGGTGTGGCAATCTATTTTTGCGACCCGAGAAGCCCTTGGCAGCGGGGAAGCAACGAGAACACAAACGGGTTGTTGCGCCAGTACTTCCCCAAGGGAACCGACATCAGCAGGTACTCTGAACAAGAACTCGACGCCGTCGCGGCAACGCTCAACTGCAGGCCTCGAAAAACACTTGGCTGGAGAACGCCTGCTGAGGCGCTCGATGAGCTACTATCCTTGGCACAATAAGCCAGTGTTGCGACGACTCCTTGAACCTAACCTGGCAGCCGCGGTCCGAATGTAAGACCACCGGGTCATGGCTGTCACGTTGCCAAGAAGCCATCAGGACCGCCTGGAGGACGAGCTGCCGGTCCTGGCGATGACTCATCGACCAGCCCACGACCACCTGATTCCACAGATCGAGCACCACCGCCAGATACAGCCAGTTCTCAGCGGTGCGCAGTAGAGTAAGAAGCAGGGCGTAGTCGGACTATTTCCCTGCTTCTCCTCTCCGAACCGTACGTGCGCCTTTCAGCGCATACGGCTCTCCATTCAAGCGTGACCCATGGCCAAGGCGACGTCGCGATACCGGGAGGTGACCGTGTTGCGTTCCACCTCCCGCGGGAGATACGGGTTCGTCTCCGGAACCCGCCACCGGAATCGGCCTTTTCGACTGCTGACGAGACGTCGCAGGGCAACCGCGCAGAATGTCCCGTTGCGGTTGGGCCCGAAGAAGTGCCAGGTCTTGGCGCCGCCCTCCGGTGGCCGCCGGAAGGAGCGCTTCATCAGAGACCTGATGGTGGTGCGATACTTCCGGGCAAGCCAGTGAGCGAGGCGCCAGAACACGACCCCGTCGAGTTTCCTGTACGTCATCGCGGTGTAGTCGGTGAACTGGTAGAAGTTCGCCCACCCCGCCAATCGGCGATTCAGGCGATCCACCAGGTCGATTCGGTTCTCGTCATGATTGCCAGACAGCTCCTTCGCGAGCGACGCCGCGAAGTCCCTGAGCTTGTCTCTGGGGATCGATGTGACCGGGCGTATGGTGCCAGCAGGCCCCCGTTTGCGAATGATCCGGTGTCCGAGGAAGACAAAGCCGTCGTTGACGTGCGTGATATGGGTTTTCTCCATATTCAGCGTCAGCGACAGGTCTTCTTCCAGGAACTGTCGGCACTTTTCGCGAATGGCCTGGGCCTGCGCCTTGGTGCCCTTGACGACGATGACGAAGTCGTCAGCGTACCGGCAGTACGCCACCCCAGGTCGCCATTGCCGAGCTTCCCGGATAGCGATCGGGCGTTGGCGTTGGATGCTGGCGTTCCACACCCAGCGATCCTGTCGTGCTTTCTTTCCGAGGTAACGCCGATCCAGCCACTGATCGAACTCGTTGAGCATGATGTTCGACAGCAGCGGCGAGAGCACACCCCCTTGCGGCACTCCATCATGGGCGGCATGGAAGAGTCCTTGATCCACGTGTCCCGCCTTGATGAACCGCCACAAAAGCACAAGGAATCGCCGATCACTGATTCGCTTGCGTACACTCCGCATCAGCTTGCGGTGATGGACGGTGTCGAAGTAGCTGGCCAAGTCACCCTCGATGACCCATCGGCCGGCCGTGGTCGATCCGTCCGTCAGTTGCAGCTTCACGGTTCGGATTGCGTGATGCACGCTGCGCTCCGGGCGAAAGCCATAGGAGAGGCGATGAAAGTCGTTCTCCCAGATTGGCTCCATGGCCATGAGCATGGCGCGCTGGACGATCCGATCACGCAAGGTCGGAATCCCCAGCGGACGCTGTTTACCGTTGGCTTTGCGCAGATAGGTACGGCGTGCTGGCTGGGGCACATAGGTGCCCGCCAACAGCTCGGAGCGGATCACGTCCAGATGATGGCTGAGATGCCGCTCCAGGCGTTGCCGATCCATCCCGTCGACACCCGCGGTCTTCGCTCCCGGCGACGACAGCGTCCTCTCTGCAGCCGCCCGGAGCCAGTCACGCTGAGCAATCAGTCGCAACAATCGATCAACGCGCCGATGCGGATCGGCGGCTGACCAGGTCGCCAACTTGCTCTGCATTTCCCTGATTATCAAAGGTCTTCACCTCACTACTGTCAGGTAATCAGCCGAGCAAGCCACTTGAACTGCCCCCCTTCGCCATGTAGCGGGCTCTCCCCGCCGCAGACTACTACGGAGGCTCCGCCAGCTTGCCGGGCATCGGGGGCGCACTCCCTTGGCATCCCGTGCAAGCCTTCCCTCGTTGACATGCTGGACTCGAACGCACCGAGGAGGTTGCCGATCACAGTCTTTGCCCTTGCTTGCCGCAAGTCGGTCCCTACGCCACGGAGTAGCTGCGCTCTTGCCGTGGCCGACCGCCCGTGCCATACCTGTACCCGGACGGAAGGGACGGGGTCGCCTACTTATCAACCCAGCCCGATACGGACACCACCTGCTAAGCCGTGTAGGTGGTGGCGACATGTTCAGCCCATAGACGCGGATCAATCGGTTCGTGTTCCTCAACCTCTCGGTACTCAGCCTGGAGGTGCATCTTGGCGTAACGGCTTCGCCTCACACCCCGTTTCCCACGGGTTACGTCACCCTGCCAGTGCACAGCAGGTCACCGCCGCTTCGGCTCATGCCCTCCCGCAGCGAAGGGCAGCCCGCTGCGTCGCCCCTTCCCTGGGTTGCACAGCGGAATTCCAGTCATGCTCGTGCCCCTTCCGCCTTCTCTCCAAGGCCTCAAGGGACGAGGCACACGGTAGGTGATATCGGTCACCCACTTGGTGTTGGGAGCATCGGCGGCGAAATCCCGCCCCAAGTGGTTGCCGATGCCGTCAGGACGCGCACCTGCCTTCTTCCGGTTCCACCGTCGACGCTGCGGGATCCCTCGTAGCCCTTTGGCCCGCATCAATCGGGCGACACGGTTATGGCCACAGCCTTCGCCTTCGTAACGCAGTGCCTCCCAGATCCGCGGACTGCCAAGCACGCCGTCACTTTCCTCGTGGAGCGCCTCGATACGCTTCGAAAGCCGTTGATTGTCCGCTTGCCCCGGACTCATCGGGCGCTTCGCCCAGGCGTAATACCCGCTCGGCGAGACATTGAGGCATCGACACATCAGGCGCACTGGATACGCGCTGCGGCAACGATCAATCGCCCGGAATCTCACTTCGATTCCTTCGCGAAGAACGCTGCCGCGTCCTTTAAAAAATCACGTTCCTTCCTGACTCGCGCCAGCTCGCGCCGCAGCTCGGCAACCTCCTCGTCGCGGGGACTGCCTTGGCCCTGGAACGCAGTCGAGTGATCCCTCTCATGCTCGCGGCGCCAACGCGAGAGCATGTTGCCGTCGATCCCCAGCTCTCGGGCCACCTGACTCGTGGAGACATCCGACCGCTTGACCAGCTCCACCGCCTCGCGCTTGAACTCCGCCGAGTACTTCGTGCGTTTCGCCATCAGACACCTCCCAGCCCGCATTGGGCCTTAATGGATGTGTCCGTGCAAACGGGGTAGAACCCGCCGGCGTTGGTTAAAGTGCCGAGACGCTAGCCCACTGCCTATGAAGCGCTTCAATCCGATCCAGTAGATCCTCTGGTACTCCGGGCAAATCTGCAGGATGCTTCATCAGGGCGCCTTTGCCGCAGAGGAAGTTGAGAGCGAACTGAAGATTAGCCGCATCAAGGCTGATAAGATCGATTGCGCTGAAATTATAATTGCGGCTGATCGCGCGGCTCTGTTCAATTTGGAGGTTGATTGGTACAGTGCACCGTTCCCCGCAACGGCCTGAGTGTCTATGGATCCCAAGAAATTCAAAGAATTGCTTTCCTCGGTCGAGAGCCTGACCCCGACACAAAGCAGGCGCCTGCGCGAGACGCTGACCCAGGGTCAGGGCGCGGGGTCGAGCCTCGCTGTGATTGAAGCCGCGAAGCCGCCGGTATGCGCTCACTGCGAGAGTGAACGGGTTGTGCGCAACGGCCGTCGCCGTGGACTCCAGCGCTGGCTGTGCCGGGACTGCGGCAAGACGTCGAACGCCACCACGGGCACGCCGCTGTCCCGGCTGCGCGACAAGGAGTTGTTCGCTGCGTATGCGGACTGCATGCGCCAAGGCATGACCATCCGCGCCACCGCCCGGGAACTCGGGATGACCATCGACAAGGCGTTCCGCTGGCGCCACCGCTTTCTGGAAAACGCGGTCGAGCACCAGCCCGAACAAGTCTCTGGCCTTCTGGAAGTTGACGAGACCTACTTCCGGCGCTCGCAGAAGGGGTCACGCAAGATGGCGCGTGCGCCGCGCCGGCGTGGCGGCGGACAAGGCGGCGGTGGCCGTAGTAACGACAAATGGGTTCCTGTTCTCGTCGGGCGCGTGCGCGGGCAGCCATTCACGACAGATCGCGTGTTGGAGCGCGTCTCGGGTGTCGAGATCAGTAAGGCACTCGCGCCTGTTGTGAAGGATACGGATACAGTTGTCTGCACTGACGGCCACTCCGCCTATGAGCGTGTCGGTGAGAGGTTGGGCATCACCACCAAGCACTTCGTCGCCAGCTATCACGGCCACGTGCGCGACGGCGGCTTCCATGTGCAGAACGTCAACAACTACCACGGCCGACTCCAAGGCTGGATTCTCTACGGCCTTCGCGGCATCGCTACGAAGTATCTATCGAACTATCTGGCCTGGATGCGCTTGATGAGCTGGAAGCCTCAGGGCATCGACGCGGACGAAATCGTGGCCTCGGCAATGGGACGACAGGCGATCAACCTTTAAATTGAACAGAGCCAGCTGAGGCATGTCACGAGCTAGGTGGACGTGCTCTGATAATCGTTGTGTGGTATTCGCTGATGGCCGGAGATTGCCATCGAGGGTCGTCCTCACGACGCGACGGACAATCACACCGCTTCCGGCAGCAGTCGGCCGTCTCTGGATCATCGCTAACAGGCATCCGGATGACTGTGTTTCCTGACGCACCAACAATCGTGCTCTCAAAAGGACGGTCTCGGTGCCCCTCGATAACTTATTGGAGATTTACGCAATGGAGTGCTTCACTTTTGTGTTCCAAAAGTAAATGAAACCGGGCGGGAGTGATCCGTGCCCACGGTGGTCCGCAATTCAAACGCATCCGGTCGAAGCGGCGCAGTCATGACCTCAAGAACTTCGCCATCATCACCATAAGAAACGCGTTTAAGACAAGGAATCAGGTCTCCTTCATTGAGTTCAAGAAGTGACGCAATATGCGGTTTCGCCGCAACACAAGTTAGTGTGATATTAGCGTAACGTGGCTCTTTACCCGCACGCTCTTGTAATACCTGATAAATAGGGTGCTCTTCCACATCAGCTCGCGACATGAATCGGCCAAAACGCTCCGGCACATAGATTTCTGCTATGGCGTGGGGAACGCCTTCTGCTCGATAAAGGCGCCGGACAAAAAGTATACCCCCCTCCTGCTTTGCTAAAGGATCAGGAGCGCTATCTGAATCCGCAAACCATGTATACTCTAGCAGAGACACTATCGGCGTTAGCCCCGAGGCTGTGAACGACTCTACAAACGGGGCAAGCCTGTCGACCATTTGCACGGGACGCTTACCCGCAACGTATGTACCCTTTCCCTGGCGGCGGACAAGTAGCCCTTTGTCCACCAATGTCTCTATCGCACGCCGAACAGTACTTCGGCTAACGTTAAAGCGCGCAACAAGCTCCTTTTCTGTAGGGAGCCTCGCGCCTGCTTTCTGGCTCTCAATCTCCCTTCGCAAGGCCTCGGACAACTGCTCATGGACTGCGACAGCGCTGTCCGCATCCAACTCTGAAGAGATATCAATTACTGCCTCTTCTTTAACTTCTTCCACCGCTACGCTCCTAACTGTATCCCTATACATATTATAACATATGCAGACGTCCGCATTATCTCATGCGCAGTATTTACCTCGCGAGTCACAGGGTCGTGACCGTTGTTCTACGCGGGAAGCTTCCAAGTGTCGGCACAGTCCGACGCTCCGACTCCAGCTACGGACATAGGTAGTGCAGGCGAGACAGGCCTAGATGGTGGTAACTAAGGTCTAGACTTAACACGCCACCTACGGCAGATAAGGTGTCGGCTGCCTCGTCACCCGCTCGTCCGTGCTTTCACGAGCACCGTCAATCAACCGACAACAGCGTCTGTCCTCTTGTCGACACTCACTGCACAGCGGAGTCTCCGAAAAAATCGCTCCAATGGCGTCGTCCGGCGAGCCATGGATATATTTCGCGCCAATTGCGTCTCGAAAGACGCGATAACGTAGTAATTCCCCCGCCGGTTCCTTGAAACTACAAAGCCACAATCCGCCACCGAGACTGCGAAAACGCTCTGCCTCCTGTGCGAGCGTCTCCGCGGCCGCAACGTCCACAAAATCGACGCCACTGCCCTCAAGCACCACATGACTGTAGCCAGCCTCGGTCAACTGCCCAAGATGCCCCTGTAGATGGTCTGCCGAACCGAAAAACAGCGGGCCGTCGATGCGCAGAATTTTGACTTGCGGGCACTCCGCCAGACCGCGTTTGGCAGCGTTCCGCAACGGCCGGCCGGGCCGCCCGTGCATTGGCGCCACAGCAACGATGTAGGGCCGGGCGCTACGCTTGAGGAACAGCAATAAAGACAGAAGCACACCCGCGTAAATAGCGAACTCCAGATCCAGCAACAGAGTCGCCAGGAATGTCACGACCAAAATCGCCGTCTCTTCACGGCTTACACTGACAATCTGGCGCAACCGCCCAAGATCTACGAGATTCCAGGCGATGACCAGTACCACGGCAGCCATCGCCGGCATTGGTAGATAGGCCGTCACACCGGGTACGGCAAGCACAACAACAAGCAGGATCGACGCCGCGAAGACCGCAGCGAGCGGGGTACGAGCCCCAGCCTCATAGTTCGCCCCTGTGCGTGTGAAAGACCCGGACGCCGCATAGCAGGAGAACAAGCTGCCGACAATATTGGATAGCCCCTGACCGATGAACTCCTGGTCGCCGTCGATACGCTGGCGGGACCGCATCCCCACGGCCCGGGCAATGGCCACTGCCTCAATCAACGCGATCACCGCAACCGCTAGCGCACCTGAAGCGAGTTCAGGCATTGCCTCCGGCGAGAGCAAATGGAATGACGGCGCCGGGAGCTCGCCGGGAATAGCCCCAACCCGCTCGACACCATAGCGCTCGGCGCCCAAGACAGTGCCCGCAACGCTTCCGACAACCATGGCGATAAGTAACCCCGGCGAACGCGGCCATAGCCAGCGCACAGCCATTGCGGTAATCAGCGTGATCCCACCGATGGCGACCGCCCACGGATTCGTCGCGGGCAAGGCGCTCATCACTGTCGATACGGTCTCGGGGAAGGAAGCGCTGCTGCCGACATCCAGGCCGAGGAAATGACGCAGCTGACTCACGGCGATCACCACCGCCGCACCGGTCGTAAATCCTACCACGACCGTGTGCGAGATAAAGTTCACCAACGTGCCCACTCTTGCCAACCCGAGCATGAACTGGATGGCGCCAGCCATGAAGGTAAGGGTGAGCACGTACGGAACGAACTGCGGGCTATCCGGTGAGACAACGCCGCTGACGACGCTGAACACGACAATTGAGATCGCAGCAGTAGGACCTGAGACCAAGTGTCGCGACGAACCGAACAAGCCAGCGATAACCGGTGGCACGATCGCCGTATACAACCCATACTGCGGCGGTAGCCCGGCTATCAGTGCATAGGCGACGCCTTGGGGCAAAACGATGACCGCTCCCGTGAGCCCAGCCAGAAGGTCCGCCCACAACGTGCGGACCGTGACGCTCGGCAGCCACGCCAAGAACGGCAAGGCTCTCCGAGAAACCATTGGTATGCCTCGCGCCTGGCCCATTCTCCATGACCTGCCGTTGCTACACTTACACAAGCATCCTCGACGCCGCCCAGCGTTCTACCGGTCACATCGGGCTCAGACTGCCCCCTTGGTCGAAGATCCTTCTTACTCTTCGAGAATATGTCTTGTCTCCTTAATCCATGTCCGAATTGCTTTGGCCCCGCTTTTGGCCGTGTGTTCTCGTGCCTCATTCCACTCCACTGACTGATAAGCCTTCATGGCAGACTCCCAGTCGTCGAACTCCAAGTAATCCGTTCCGGCAATTTCAGGCTCTTCACCTCCTTCACCCTTGGCACTTAAATTGATCGTGTAGCCCCGAAGCCCAGGCATTTTCCGGGCCATCGGTGCATGCTCTTCAAGCCACCACCGGTGCTGCTCTTCAAGCGACATACTGTTCCTGAAAAGGATAATCGCAATTTTTACCATGACTCCGCCCTCTAGTCCGCTTGATATGTTACCGTGATTTTCTTTTCTTGATTTTCAAATGAGAATTCGTCGATGTCCGTTTTCGTGACTGCCTCACGCATTAAGAATGTCGTAGCGTTTTTCGGGGTTCTTCGGTAGCCCTCCCAGTTCTTGAGATTCCACTTATCCAGGATTGGCTTCGAATAGAAGATATTCAGAACCAGGTCTTCCTCCGTCTGAAAGGGACCGTTTTTCTTTCGGAACTCCTCGACCATTGGCTCAAGAACTTCTCCAGGACGCTCCTTGATCGGTTCCGCACCGTTTAGGATCTTGTCTTGGATGTTCTCGTCCACGGGCCCAGGTGGCGTCCCGTAGTACCCGAGCAAGTAGTTTCTGACTTCGTCGGGAACCACCTCATACCGCCCTGCAAGCACATTTAGTACCGCGGTGGTACCCACATATTGGGCCATCGGGCTGACAAGAAGGGGATAACCCAGGTCATGGCGAACCCGCTGGACTTCTTCCAATACCTCGGGCAAACGGTCCGCACAGCCTTGATCCTCGAGTTGGCTCCGCAGATTACTGAACATCCCACCTGGCACACCGTGCCGCCGGGTCCCTTCCCCTTCACTTTTAGAAACGGGCTTGCCCTCCGGAAGCCCTCGTTTCTCAGCTAAATAGCGGAGGTAAGCGCTCATGTCTCGGACGGCTTCCATGTCCAAACCGACGTCGAACCCCCTTTCCACCAAGTTGTCGACCAGAAACTCATGCGAAGGATGCGAAAGGCCCCATGCCAGTGGCGGTGCCGCACCGTGATACACATCCGGCCCTTCTTCGCCCATATCCATTGCTGCCTTATGGACCTCCTCCCCGGTGCCAGTCGACGTATGACAATGTAACTGCAATGCTTGGCCATGAAGCACTGATCGCATCTGCCTTAGCAAACCTACGGCGCGCTCCGCGGTTAATAGCCCGCTTGGGTCCTTGAGGGAGACCGCATCCACACCCATCTCAACTAAATCGCGAGTCTTCTCCACGAAGTGTTCGTCGGTGTGATACGGACTGATGGTGTACGTCACGCTTCCAATGACATATAGTCCGTGTTCCTTTGCAATCTTCGCCGAAAATTCCAGATTCCTCATGTCGTTCAGGGGATCAAACAACATGATCGACTTGATGCCGTTACGAGCGAACACTCGAATTGTTAATTCCGCTACATCATCGGGGTATTGCGTCCACCGAAATACGCTCTGACCTCTAGAGTTAAAGTTTAATCTCGAATTCGGCATCAATTCACTGAGTACCCGACAACGCTCGAACGGATCCTCCTGCAAATACATGATACTCGTGTCGATCGCAGCGCCCCCAGTCAAATCAACAACCGTGAACCCCGCTTGATCAATGGTCTTAGCGATAGGAACGATTTCCTCCGTGGACAATCGTGTCGCCCAAAGGCATTGAGCACCGTCCCTTATCGTTATATCCTCAATTTCAACTCTCTTACCCATCTTCGAGTCCTCATACAAAATTCAGTATTGCGTAGTAAATCTTTATCTTCTCTCCAACCATCCAGTATCGATGTCGTCGTTAACGAAATCGGTTGAAGAAACAATTTCAAGAAGGAACTTTGAATTCGTTTTGACGCCCGTTATATCGAACTCCCGAAGAGCTCTTTGCGCTCTAGCAATAGCCTTTTTGCGATTGATGTCGTGCACAATCAGCTTGGCAATCATCGAATCATAAAAAGGAGAAATTTCTGCCCCTGGTCTCATATGGGAATCAAACCGTACGCCCGGACCACCAGGTATTGTCATATTATTAATTCTCCCAGGGCATGGTGCAAAATTCGAATCGGGATCCTCGGCGTTAATTCTCAATTCTAACGCATGTCCCCTTAGCTCATTACTCGCCTGCGCATCCTCGGAAAATCTTCCGTTTGATGCGACTTCGAGCTGTTCCCTGACGAGATCGACACCTGTAATCATCTCCGTTACCGGATGCTCCACCTGAATGCGGGTATTCACCTCGATAAAGAAGTGCTCCGCCGTTTGGGCATCAACAACGAACTCAACCGTTCCTGCCCCGGCGTAATCCAGGTGAGACGCAAGCCGCACGGCGTCCGATGCAATCTCTTCGCGTTTCTCCGGTGAAAAATAGGTCGCCTGTGCCTCCTCCACGACCTTCTGGTGACGCCGCTGCAACGTGCAATCACGCGTTCCGAAGTGGATGACTTCTCCTTCGCCATTGCCCATCACCTGCACCTCTACGTGCCTGATTGAGGGTAAGAACCGCTCCGCATACACCGTCTTGTCACCAAACGAGGACAGCGCTTCTGCCTGTGCATCCTCAAACTGTCCCTTAAGCTCGTCCTCGCTCCAGACAATGCGCATTCCCCGGCCGCCACCGCCTGCGGCCGCCTTGAGCAGGACCGGAAAGCCGGAACGTTGAGCGAGCGCCGCTACGTCATCGAAACTCACCTCCGTTCCCTCGGTTCCGTCCACAATCGGAACTCCTGCCTCCTTGGCAATAAGCCGCCCTTGGACCTTGTCCCCCATTGCCCTGATGATGCTGGCGTCAGGCCCAATGAACGTGAGTCCTTCATCGGAGCATTTCTGCGCGAACTCAGGGTTCTCCGAGAGAAAACCGTATCCGGGATGGATCCCGTCACACCCCGTAGAAAGCGCTATCTGGATAATGGCGTCCATGTTCAAATAGCTGTCGGTAACCCGTGCAGGTCCCACGCATATCGCCCGGTCGGCCAGCTCCACATGAAGAGCGTTCGCGTCTGCCTTGGAGTACACGGCTACCGCTTCGATATTCATCTCGCGACAGGCGCGGATCACGCGGACCGCGATTTCTCCACGGTTAGCGACCAAAACCCGTTTCATGACCGTCCTCCTTGCCCAGAGCTCAGCCGCTCGTGGCCTCTGCCTCGTTCGCCTCCGCGATCCACATGAGAACCGAGCCGAACTCAGCGAGTTCTTCGTTCTCGAGGCAGATTTCGCGCACAATCCCATTGCTGGGTGCGACGATCCGATTCATCAGCTTCATCACTTCAATGATCCCGACCTGCTGCCCCTTCTCAACGAAATCACCCACCTCAACGAACGGTGCTTCGCCCGGGGAGGGAGTTCGATAGAAAACTCCGGCCATGGGGCTTTCCACGGCCGTCCAGCCCTCAGGCGCTTCATCAGCCCGCGTCGCCGCCGCGCCCGTATCACCTGTCCGCCCGGCCGCGCTAGCTCCCTCAGCGGCTGGGGGCTTCTCGCTTGCGGTGGGGGCCGGTTTGACTGCCCGCGTCGGCTCCGGCAACGTCGTGCTCCGTGCTTCGCCCCCTCCCCCAACTCTGATCTTCAGCGAGGCCTCACCAATCTTTAACGTCACCTCTCCTCCACGAGGTACGTCATCCATGATTCTCAGGATTTCCGTGACTTCCCGAAAGGAGAGAACATTATCTGTGTTACTCATAAACATCTCCTGACTATTGGCTCGTCAATTCCGTCATTTTCTGGCAATCGCTAGAGCATCCACGGCAATAACACTGTCTTCATTGATAATCACCGGGTTGATCTCAGGCTCCCCGAGATCTCCAGCGTGATCCAGAGCAAATTGCTGCAGCGCAGAAATAACCGTGATGAGCGAGTCAAATTGATGATGCTGGGATTCGAACTTGCGCACCGCATGCACGCGCCGAACCTTGTCCCGAATCTCGCGGGTCGTGGCTGGCATCGGTATGAGTTGCACATCCCGCTTCTTCTCGACGTCCGTCCCACCGCCGCCACACAGGAGAAAATCCCCCAAGACGGCGTCCCGTACATACCCGCAGATAATCTCGACGCCCGGACGGCTTTTACGCTGCATGACAACGCCGCGGATCTCTGCGCCGCTGACCTTCGAGGCAGCGTCCATGATTTGCCTGTAAGCCGTAATCGCATCGTCCTCGGACTCAACAGTCAGGGCGACACCGCCGATCTCCGCCTTGTGCGCGATATCCGGCGACTGAACCTTCATGACGACCGGTGTGCCGACATCCTTCAGAGCCTGCGACACGTCACCCTCATCGGTGACAAGTCTCTGCTCGGGGACGGCAACACCGTAGGTCCGCAGCATCTCCAGCGTGTCGAACTCTGTGAGCCTCGTTAGCTGCTTGTCCTGGCTCGCATCGTATTGGCCGTCCAGCCGTTCGGGCAGCTCCGTCGGCCGCGCTTCTTTCTCCTTCTCCCGAGCCGTCAGCGTTATGCCAAATGCCGCAACGCGGTCAAGCGCCCGCAGCGCCCGCTCTGGGGAACGAAAGATCGGAACCACTTTTTCATCTAGAATTCTGAAGGCGGGCGCATTCAATTCATCGCGGGACGCCCACACGGTCACGATCGGAACACCAACCTTGCTCTGCGTATCCGCAATGGCTCGTGCGATCGTCTCGCCGACCTCGCCGTGGACCGAGGCAATGCAGGTAACGATCACGTCGACCTCGTTTTCCTCGCATACGGCCCCGACCACCTTTTCGAAGAGATCAGGCTCGTTGAAAATCTGTGCGGTCACGTCAATCGGATTCCGGCTCGTTGCGAATCCGGGTAGAAGTTCCGAGATTTTCCGCTCTGTTTCATCTTTGAAATCAACGAGTTCGACGTTCTCGGCTTCCTCTAGACAGTCCGCGGCGATTACCCCCGCACCGCCTGACACCGACACAATTCCAACGCGCCTCCCGTGCGGAATACACTGCATCTGGGCAAGTTTTAACGTGTCTGAGAGATCTTCAGTGTCATCTACTTCGACAACACCGTACCTTTCGAAGACCGCACGATACCGATCGATATCCCCGGCCATTCGGCCGGTATGAGAGACGACAGCCGTGCCACTTCGCGCTGACTTTCCGGCCTTCCAGGCTATAATCGGCTTGCGGGCCACCAAGGCGCGTTCAGCGACCTGCCGGAAGCGACTGTTGTTCGCCAGGCCTTCCAGATAGGCGAGGATCACATTCGTGTCGGGATCATCGACGAACGCCTCGATCCCGGTTTCGATGTCGATATCCGCTGCGTTCCCCGTATGGAGAAAATGGCTGAACCGGATGCCTCGTTCTTCCAGGATTGTGAGAAGGCCGCCACCAACACCACCGCTTTGCGTCACAAACCCGACCGGACCCGACGCAAACTGATAGTCGAAAAATGCGCCAAACCCTCCATAGAAGTTGTGCGTCATCGAGATGTATCCGACGCAGTTCGGCCCCAGGATTCTGACGCCATACTTCTGAGCGGTCTTGACCAGACGTTCTTGAAGCTCGATCCCGTCTCCACCGGCGTCCGCAAACCCGGAACTTAGGACCACGGCGTACGGGATTCCCTTCTTTCCGCACTCCTCGACGACCCCCTCAACGTTTGGTGCCGGAACAGCAATAAGCGCCACATCGACGTCACCGGGAAGCTCGCTGACCGAGGGAAAACATTCGAGTTCCTGGACAGTGTCCCGGTTCGGGTTGACGGGGAGTACACGCCCCGAGTACCCGTGGTTGAACAATTGCCGAATAGGCTGGCCGCCAATAGCCTTCGGATTGGTTGATGCCCCAACAACGGCAATACTCGACGGTGAAAGTAACCTTCGCATTACGCACTACTCCGAATCATTCTTTGTTTCAAAAAGGGTGCTCAATCGCTCCCGAGAATCACCGTGCAATGACTTGACATCGTTCCCCCGATGCCGTGCGCAAGAGCGATTCGGGCATGGTCAACCTGTCGATCACCCGCCTCGCCGCGCAGTTGCCGGACGTTCTCGAGCAACGTGAAAATCCCGAACATCCCGGGGTGGGTATAGGCCAAACCTCCACCGCTCGTATTCACAGGCAAATCTCCCCCAGGGCTCGCCCGCCCCTCTGCGAAAATCCGAGAGCCGGCGCCTTTGTCACAGAACCCGAGGTCTTCCAGGATCATGATCGGGTTGATGGTGAACGCGTCATAGATCTGAACGACATCGACCTCAGATGGCTCTAAACTGGCCTGCTCGAAGGCCACTCGTCCGGTCCTAATGGCTCCGGTTGAAGCGAGGTCCGGCATATTGATCATGCCTTCGTGTTCCGTCACCTCGCCTGTTCCGAGAACATGTACGGGACGTTGACGAGCAGACCGTGCGCGGTCTCTCGTGGTAATTACCAACGCACCACCGCCATCAGTAATCAGGCAACAATCCTTCGCCCGGAGGGGGCTGGACAGAAGTGGCGACTGCAGAACGTCGTCAACCGTGATGACGGAACGGCGGAACGCATCCGGGTTCAAACTCCCCCACTGACTGGCGGTAACGGCAACATTGGCCAGATCTTCCCGGGTCGTACCGAACTCACTCATGTGCCGTTGCGCCATCAGCGCGTAGGACGTCACGGGGAACATCGGACCGTAGGGCGCCTCCAGCGGCGGAGGAACCGCCACCGCCGGTCGCGTGCCGGATCGCTTGAGTTCCGAGCGCTGGGTACTTCCGTAGACGATCAGCGCGACCTCGCACTGTCCACTCTGCAAAGCGGCAATCGCGTGACGGACATGGGAGAGGTTTGACGCCCCGCCGTGGACGGTGGAGTCAAAATACGTCGGCCGAATACCGAGGTACTCCGACAGCGACAACGTCGGCAGATGCACCTGCGCCGTCGCAGTAAACAATCCGTCGACCTCGTCCTTACCGATTCCCGCATCCTCGAGGGCCCGATGTGCGGCCTGCGCCATGAGGTCAAGGGTACTGAAATCCGGCGTATAGCCCAGGTCCGAAGTCGCCGCGCCAACAATCGCAGCGTCGGTTCTTGCTCCGTTCATGCATCCTCCCGTGGCACGAGCACCGGCAGACTGTCTCCGTTTCTGTCACTTCGGATAACAACCTTCACGGGCAACCCCGTGTAGATGTCCGAGGGATCAACGTCGAACACGCGAGCGTAGAATCGGCTGCCTGTGCCAAGATCCTCAATGTCAGCCAATGCGATCACATAGGGTACTTCCGCTTTCAGCCCTTCATTCGGTGCGCTATGAATGACCGTGTAGGTATAGACAGACCCACGTCCCTGGCTTTCTCTCCAGCCAATATCCTCCGATCCACACGCGGGGCAAAACCGCCTCGGCGGAAGAAATTTCTTTTGACACTTCCGGCATGAAGGAATCGCAAATCGGCCGGAACGAACATAATCCCAATAGACGTCAAGTGGATTTTTTGCCTGATCGGTTGCTACGTCGGTTTCCATATCAGCGCCCGCCCCAATGCACAAGCTTTTTCTCGGCCACACCAATGAGCCCATTCAACGTCATACCGATAATCCCGATGAGGATAATTCCGATGAATACCGTCGGTATGTCGAATAGAAGGGCGGCGTTATTAATCATGTATCCAAGACCCTTCTGGGCACCGACCAGCTCAGCGGCAACCACAACGGCCCAGCTGAGCGCAAGCGCAACGCGGAGCCCGGTAAAGATGGCCGGAAGCGCCGAAGGTACGATAATCCGCATGAATTCCTGAAACTTTGAAAGCCCAAGTGTCGCCGCCGCTCGCCGGTATGCGATGGGTGTTCCTGCAGCTCCTGCCTGAGCGTTAACCACTGAGTAATTGAATGCCGTCACCACGATCAGAACGATCTTCCCTGTCTCGCCCAGCCCCAGATAAAGCACCACCATCGGAATGAAAGCGATCGGAGGAATGGGACGAATAAACGCCATTATTGGTGTAATCACTGCACCAATTATCCGGCTATATCCACCCGCAAGGCCCACGACGATTCCAGCCGTGGCCCCGATGAAAAACCCGATGAGTGTTCTTCCGAGGCTCGCTTGGATCTGGACCAGTAATGCCGTTCCCTGATAGCCGTTCTCCGCCAGGGTCAAAAACTGGCTGAATAGCGCTTGCGGCGCCGGCAATTGCCTTGGTCCAACAACTCCTAGATTCGTCACTAGGTACCAAATGAAAAGTAGTATGGCGATTGCGGTAATCGAAATGACCGGTAACGGAACTCTGCGAAGCATGCTGACGCTCCCCTTCGAAGCAGACCCGCCTGCCGCTCTGCTTGTGTTGCGGGTTCTATCCACTGGTGTTGTTACAGCCATGGCTAATCATTCCTCCCGGCCGCCAACTCGCTTTTGATGTAATCGGCGTCGATGGCACGTAAGATTTCGTCCTCACTGAGGGCCCCATCAAGGACGCCGAGCTCTGCAAATGTCTCGGCAGCCAAAACCAGCTGCGCGACAAGTCCGTCCGCCCCGACCAGTGCGTATCGCGAGTCAGGACTCAACTGTTCTGCAAAAGAGGGGACCCCTTGGAGATACCTATCGAGAACGGCCTCCGCGACCTCCCGGGAGACATTGAGCCGCGACACGATGGCCTGGACGCCAAGGTCCGGATTGCTCTCCAGCGCTTTTCTGGCTTCTGCGTTGACAGCCGCCAGACGATGACCCAGTTCCGGGTTCTCCTCGAGAGCGCCCTTTCGCGCCAACGTCATGTCCGGACATGCCCCGCCGCCAGGTACCCATTCGGGATCGAACCCGACGACCTCGTGACCCTGCGCCTGCAAATCCAGAAGGTAGGGTGACCAAGCCAAGCCAGCGTCGATCGACTCGCTGTGAAACGCGTTTGCGTACAAGGGAGGTGCGATATCGACAGTATCCAGCTCCTTATACGGAATCCCCGCCTTGTCCGCGGCGTGGAAAAGGGAGACGTGAGCGCACGTACCTGTTGGCACGCCGACGGTACCTACCTGGCTCAGGTCTTCTACGGACTGCATGTCCACACCGTCCCGAGCGACCAATCCCTCCGCTTGAGCGGCATCGCCTTCCCAGAAGAGGTAGACGACAGGGATCCCACGTCCAACGGCGAAGATCGACGCGAGTCCCGTCGTCACAACGTCGAGACTTTCACTCTCAAGACCGGCAAGAAGGGGGGCACCCGAGTCGAAATAATGGAAGTTCGGCTTCAGCCCATGCTCCTCGAAGAGCCCTAAATCCTCGGCTACATACAACACCGGATAGACAGAGGTCGGAGCCCCGTAATTGAACTGAATCGGCGCTGTACTATCGGCTCCTGCCGTGCCAGTAAGCGCTAGAAACCCGGTAACGCCGGCTATAGCAAGTGCTTGGGTCCACCGTGTGTTGAGCATCAGGTGGTCCTCCTGTCGCTATTACTTGCGCCAAGCCCAATGGTTCCGATCTCTTCCTGGACGGAGGTCAGCACGCGGTGCTCGATCTCAGTGAACTGGCTATCGGTAAGCGTGTCGATTGTCCTGGGCTTGGCAATGGGAACATCGGCGACGGTCTTGAGCCGCCCCGGACGCTGCGTCATCACGCCGACTCGGTCCGAAATAAACACGGCCTCGGTAACGTCGTGTGTAATGAAGAAAATCGTTGGTCTGAATTCGATCCAAAGCTCGAGGAGGAGCTGCTGCATTAGGAGTCGGGTCTGGTAATCCAGCGCACCAAAAGGCTCATCCATCAGGAGCACGCTCGGGCTACTAATGAGTGCCCGTGCAATCTGGACGCGCTGCTGCATTCCACCGGAAAGTTGATACGGATAGCTCTTCTCAAATCCGGACAGCCCGACGGCATTGAGGAGTTCTCGTGCCTTCGCCATGTACTCGCTCTTGGGCATCCCCCGGCACTTGACGCCCAGAGTGACGTTATCCAGGGCCGTCAGCCAAGGGAACAGGGATTGATGCTGAAACACGACAGCCCGATCCGGCCCGGGATTGGCGATGGGCATTCCATCCAGGGTCAGTGCACCGGCACTCGGGTATTCGAACCCCGCGATCATGTTTAGTGCAGTCGATTTTCCGCACCCTGTCGGCCCTACGATCGAGAATATCTCGGACTCCTCCAACGCAAGAGACAGATCGCCAATTGCCTCAACCGGTTCACCTGATTTCTTGACAGGTGGGTACACCTTCTGGACGTTTTCGAACTCTATTTTCGGGGTACTGTTGCTCATCTCTCCTCCTCGCGAAGCGCCACAATCTACTGCCTAGCGCCTGCATTTATGTTCGGCTCTCCCCCACAACAGCCGGGCTCAACCGCTAATGCGTGAAAGGCCGTCAGCCGCGCTCCATCCACCATCGACTGCGAGATTTGCGGCGGTAACGAATCGCGACGCGTCGGAGGCAAGAAACAGCGCCGGACCGACGAAATCGTCGGGCTCTGCCCACCGCCGCAGCATTGACCGGTTGGCCGTTGCCTCGAACCACTCCGGACGACTTCTTACGTCTTCCGTGAGCCGCGTTGCGACGGGGCTTGGCGATATCAGGTTTACGCGTACGCCGTCCGGCCCGAGCTCTGCGGCGAGAGTTCTGAGCATTTGCAGAACGGCAGCCTTGGTTGCCGCGTACACCCCCGAACCAGGCTCAACAAGCTCCGCCCGGACACTTGAGAACCCGATGATGCTGCCCCGACCCCGCTCAGCCATTGCGCGACCGAAGCCTCGCACCACCCGGAACGTCCCCTTCACGTTGAGGTTGACTTGCTTGTCGAACTCGTCGTCGTTCTGCTCCGTGATCCGCTTACGTACCAGGATGGCCGGGGTAACAACGAGGATCTCGGCGTCTCCATACTCCGTCGTAAGGCGGTCTAGATCCCCATCGGAGAGCACGTCCGCTTTCACCGACTCCGCTTGTCCTCCATCGTTGCGGATCGTGGTCGCTGTCGTTTCTGCGCCATCTGCGTCCACGTCCACGCAGATGGTCCGTGCACCGTTCGCTGCCAGTCCTCTGGCCACCGCGTGCCCGATACCGCCCGCCGCGCCAATGACTACGGCCGCTTTTCCTGAAACGTCATGCAGGTTCTGGTAATCGCTACTCATGGAGTTACTCCGGTTATTGGAGTGTATTGCTTAGGGCTCGCCGATAAGGGAACCTCTTCCTCTGGACTGATCGCCACTACGGACCATCCATGGTCCTCAGCCGGCCTCCACAGGATTGCTTCATCGCCCGAGAGGGGTGGGTGTACAAAGCCAGTCGAGCATCTGCGCATCCCGCGAAGTCCCGCTAGTCATTCGCGTACTCCTGGACATAGCGCGGTTCGACCGCGTCGCTCAGTGTCTCGACGGATAACGTCTCGGAAATAACACCGAGCTCTTCGAAGGTATCGGCGGCAACCTTGAGCTGAGCCACGACCCCCTTCTCTCCTACCAGGGAATAGCGAGAGTCGGCGTCAAGCTGCTGCTCAAACGAGGGAAATTCGTAGAGTTCAAACACCTCCCTCGCCACGTCGTCATTGAGGCTCAACCGCCGTTTAACCGCGTCGAGCGCGAGTGAGGGGTCTTCGGCGATTGCGGCACGCGCCTCGGCGTTGATCCGAACCAGGCGCCTTGCTACCTCCGGGTTCTCTTCAAGGAAAGGCGTTCGCGCCATCGTCATCTCCGGGCACGCACCTCCCTCGGGCATCCACTCGGGGTCGAGTCCAACCAGGTCATGGCCGTCTTGCTTCATGGAGATCAGATAGGGAGACCATGAGACCCCGGCATCCAGGGACGCGCTGTGGAAGGCGTTGGCATACATCGGTGGCGCCACGTTGACCCGGTTCAGGTCGTTGTAGTCGACACCCGCGTGGTCCGCGGCGTGGTACAGGGAGATTTGCGCACAGGTACCGGTGGGCGCCCCGATAGCGTCGATCCGTCCCAGGTCCTCGATGGATTCCATGCCGACTCCGTTGCGAGCGATAATCCCTTCCGCCTGCGCGGCATCACCCTCCCACATGATGTACGTAATCGGAATGCCCTTCCCAATGGCAAATACCGAGGCAAGACCGGTGGTCACCACGTCCAGGCTCTCACTCTCCAATCCCGCAAGCAGTGGCGCGCCTGAGTCGAAGTGATGAAAATTGGGATCCAACCCGTACTTGTCGAAAAGCCCAAGATCTTCCGCGACGTAGAGGGATGCATAGAACCCCGACGGAATCCCGTAATCAAAAGAAACTGTTTCGCCTTCTGATGCCTGGACAACCTGACCAAAGGAGATCTGTGCCACGAGCGTGACTAGGGCGCCTTTCGCAATCGCTGTTTTGATACTCATCGAACCATCTCCTCCTCATTGCCCCGCGCATGGGGCTGATTGTTTTCCTCGACGAGCCTACTGGCAGTAAGGAATCCCCCGTGCACCCCGAAGCGACTCCGCAGTCCCCACCAGGCTCAACACTCACCGTTCAGGAATTGCTCGACATACTCCGGCGTTACCGCATCATCCAGCTTCTCCCTGGAGACCGGCTCAGGAAACACCTCGGCACTATGAAGGGCCTTGCTCGCAGTGTGCAGCTTGTCGACAAGCCCCCCGGGCGCTTCTGTCAAGGACCAGGCGGTTCCATCCTGGATCTGCGACTCGAGCGACGGGATTTCCAGGGTCTCGTAGGTCTCCCGGGCAAGCTTTTCGGAAAGACCCAACACCCGTTGAAGGGCGGTCACCGCGAGCTCCGGATTGGCTTCTGTTGCCTCCAGGGTTAGGGCCTGGGCTTTCACCAGCCGGCACCCCGCTTCCGGATGCTCTTCAAGGAAGGATGGCCGTGCGGCAACATTGGTCGCGCACACCTCACCATTGTAGTCGCGGTCCCAGCTCACCACCGGATATCCCGCTTCCTGCAGCTGCAAACTCCACGGCCCCCAAATGAAGGCAGCGTCGATATCCCCATCCTCGAGCGCTGGCTGCAGGTTTTCAGGGCTGACGTTGCGACGATTCACCTCGTCCATCGACACGCCCGCCGCATCGGCAGCCAGACTTGTCGCGATGTGCGCACACGTCGCCGTCGGCGCACCAATCGCCGACGCTTGTGCAATATCCCGGTACGACTCAATCCCGGTATCGGGGTTCACGATAAACCCTTGCTGACTCGAGGAATTGAGCGGTGTGTAGAGATACGTAAGCGGAATGTCCTGGTGGACCATGAACAACGTTGCAAGCCCCGTCCAGGCCACATCGATGCTCCCGGACTGCATCGCAGCGATCAAGGGAGCACCTGAGGTAAACATATGAAACTCGGGCTTGAATCCGGCTTCCTCAAAGAATCCCTGCTCGCGGGCAACGTATCCAGGCCAGTAGTTGGATATCGGAAGCCCGATACTGACAGGGATCAGCTCGTCATCCTGCGCAGCACTGGTATTAGCGACGCCAGCCGTCATTGTAATCGCGCACACACACAGCCCTGCGGAAACCACACGGCGCCGGAGTACTGATAAGGACGTTCCCATTTCACACCTCCCGTTTCGTCTCGAAGCAGGCATCCTGCCTTAACGCGTCCCCGAACCTACTCGACTCAGTCAGTAGCAGATTGCTGCAACCAACAACATAACCATAGGTCTGCATACCTCTTGTGTCAAATATTGACATACCTATGCATACCTTTCAAACTCCCATCCAAATGAACCACGAGGGTAGGCCCAAGGGCGCGGAGTCGCAGATCACACGTGCTCAGGTCAGTCCTCTCCACATTACGGGGAACGGCAATGAAGCTTTCACGGGAAGAGCAAGAGATACTCAACGGGGATGCCGGCGAGGCGCTTGCCGCGGTCTTCGCGCAGCAGTATCAGGTAGGGCAGTTCTTCGATGCGGATGGTTTCGTGCCCGTCACGAACGCTCACTTCATGGGCGATCCGGAAGTCTTCGGAAGCATGGGACTATCGTTCCTACAAGACCTTGCGCGGGCAGGTCTTGCAACTCGGATCCCTACCACGCGCAACCCCTCATGTGTTGACTTCGAGCATGCCGACTTTCTCAAGCAGGACACTGGGCTCGTTGAGGGCGAGACTCAAGTCCTTGCGCTCTTACGTCAACTCGGCGTACTCACCGCAAACACGTGCATTGGATACCAGACGCACTTTCAACCGACCAAGGGAGAACACGTCGCCTGGGGTGACACAGGGACTGTTGCCTACGCCAATTCCGTCCTCGGAGCACGTACCAATTATGAGTCCGGACCCGCCTCGCTAGCAGCCGGACTAACGGGTCGCACCCCAGCGTACGGCTACCACCTCGACGTAAACCGTCGCGCTAACGTCATCGTCCGCCAAGAGGCGCACCTCGACGACTACGCCGATTGGGGTGCCGTCGGCGCGATCGTCGGTGAACGCTTCCGTAGCTACTGGAATGTCCCAGCATTCTCCATGCCTAATAGCGCGCCCTCCTCGGACAACCTCAAACACTTGGGCGCGAGCCTTGCAAGTTTCGGTTCCATGGCGATGTATCACGTCGTTAATACAACCCCTGAAGCACCGAACATGGAAGCAGCGGTAAATGGTCGCTCTATTCTGGACGAGACGGTGATTACGGAGCGGACACTCGACGACTATTTCGAGTCGCAACAAACCAATGAAAACCCCGATCTCGTCGTCTTTACCGCGCCACAGCTATCCCTTTTCGAGATGAAGAAAATCGCCTCTCTTCTTTCAGGAAAGAAGGTGTCAGAGAACGTACAGCTCATCCTCACTACGAACACGGCCGTTCACTTTGTGGCGGAAGAGCAAGGGATTGCGCAAACCATTCGCGACGCTGGTGGACTAATTCTAAAAGGAACGTGCTGGTACATCATGGACCCCGCCGCCCAGCGAGAACAGTTTGGGTGGAGAAATGTGGTAACGAATTCAGCAAAGCTAGTGAACATTATCAAAGCTCATGGATATCAACCCATTCTCCAAAGGACTGAAGACTGTGTTCATGCAGCCATTACGGGTAGACTAAAATGACTAATGATGCGACGCACACGATCTTCTACATCGCCCAAGCTACAGACTCGCTGATTGAGGCTCCGGCACTTGTGGACCCCTTACCTTTCAGTGCGCGCTATGACCTGAATAGAAAGACCGGTGCGTTTTCCAGACAATCGCATCCACTCTTTGGCAAAAAGATCAATGGCTATATTCTGGTGTCACCAGGGGTTCAGGGTGGCGTAGCCGCAGGGTGGGCTCTACCAGCCATGGCAAACCTCGGCGTTGGATTTTCCGGACTCATCTTCGGTGAAATCAATCCGGTAATGGTGCAGGGTGCTGTTGCCGCCGGTATCCCGATTGCCTCAGGAGTGGACTCCAAGATTTTCGACTCGATTAAAACAGGAGACATACTCCAACTGGACGGGGCTCGCAGAACGATCAAGGTCCTGTAGAGGAGTGCTTTCTTTGCGGATAGCGAATGAAACGCTAATCGAACGTTTCAAGACCGGTGTAGCTCGGCTACACAAGAAGCTGACATTGGGCGAGGCAAGGGCATAGGTCGGGTATGGGTCGGGGCACGACAAGCCAGGTGTGCGCAGTGTGGAGCTACGGCGGGCCTGCCACCGCAGCTCCATCTTTGATCGCAGCTACTCTGCAGTGGAAGGGTCGGTTACGGCCTGGACTCGGGCGATCCGGTTCGCTGGGATATCCAGGCAGCGGGCATGCTCATGGATTATGTCTTCGTTGGCCGCAATGTATACGCAGTAGATCTTGTCATCGCAAATGTAGCTGTTGAGCCACTGCAGCTCCCTCGGGCCGAGCTCGTCGCGTACGGCATTGGATGCACGCGATGCCTCCCGGAGTTGTTCCGCGCTCATCTCGCCCACCCCGGGGATTTCGCGTTCAATCACGTACTTCGGCATGACTACCTCCCGTTTGCCTCATTTGCATACCGGTAGTATGTTGTATAGATACTGACGGTATGTATGTCAAGGAGACGACGGATGGCAACGGTTTCGAGAAAAGCAGAGCAGGGGCGAGTGACTCGTGATGCGCTCATCGTGGCGGCGCGCAAGCAGTTCGCCAGACAGGGCTATGCCAATGCGTCCGTCGACGACATCGTGCGTCTGGCCGAGGTCACCAAAGGCGCGTTCTACCACCACTTCGCGGGGAAGGAGGATTTGTTCCTGCGGGTGTTCGAGAACGTCAAGAAGGAACTCAGCCGCGGTGCGTTCATCACCCACGCCGAGCACAAGCCGTTCTCCCCGGACGATAGCCATGCGCTGCACCTGGAGCGCTTTACCGCGCAAACGAACGCGAAGGTCTGGGCTGAGCTGAGGTCACGCTGCCGGCGGTACATCGAGCTCCACAGTGACGCGTCCATTCGTCAGATCGTGCTGGTTGATGCCCGCTGGGTCCTTTCCTGGGAGGATTGGCAGCGCGTCGAAAGCGAGTACGGCGTGACGTTGCTGCGCGCCGACCTCCGGCGCGCCATGCAGCGGGGCATCATCAAGCCTCTTCCCTTGGCAATGCTCGCCGGGGTTATCGCCGGCGCGCTCAATGAGGCCTGCTTACTTGTTGCGAATGCGGCGGATTCGAATGAGGCGCTGGACGAGGCCATGAGCGTCATCGAGCCGATGCTCAACGGTTTACTCGTTGACGGATAACTGATCGTCTGGATAGGCGTTTCCAATCCAAGCACACCATCGCCTGTCCTTTCGTTCCTGGTAGTCAGTATCGTCCAGTGCAATTTCGAGGTTGTGTTGATCCTAATTCTGGCCTCTGATCTTGGAAGCGGACGCTTGACTCGCATGGCCGGACGTCTGGTGAGGGCCGATACCACCCAGTCGCGGCTACGACGTGCCGTTTCCGAAGCGTGCTCGTCAATATTTCGGAACACGTACCCATATCCACCCCTCGGTCTCCACCGGTGCACTGGGTTCCGGTGGCAGAGCCACCTCGGCCAAGAAATCCCGTGCGGCGAGCGTACAGAGTACCGCGTCGATGCCATCCGAGGAGTAGCCGATGTCGGGGATGGCCGCGTCCACACTCAGGCGTTCCCGGACCGCTGAAAGCACACGCTCTCGCGCTTGGCCTCCTGCCACTGCCTTATAGCCTGTCGGGCGAATCCCATGCGCAGCGAGCGTGGCGGCCGGATACACCTCAATCGCCTGCACGCCGGAGATGGTTGGCTGCCATGCCAGGGGAATGGCCTCACCAAGCCGCTCGCGGAGTCCTTGCAGCATCTGCAGCGCCGCGTGGGCGGTGCGGGCGATTCGGTCTGCGCCAACGTCGAGGGACTGTTTGCCAATGTTCTCGCGGATGAAGCGGTCGGTGTGCCGACGGAAGAGGTCGTTCGCGGTGCCGGGCAGGGGCTGTCCTGCCTGATGCGTTGGCAGCGCCGTGCCCAAGGTCGCCGGCCAGCCGAGTGGTGCGTCGAGGGCCAGCAATGCGGGGCTGTTGTCCCGACTGAGCCAGGCCGCAATGGCGTCGACCGGAGCGGCGACAGCCGAACCTGCAGCGACCTTCTCAACGATGGTATGGCCGTTACGGTGCATGGCGAAGGCGTACCCGACGCGCCGGGCGTCGGTTGCACAGTCGATTCCCACGATGCGGACGGTCATGCGGGACGCGGCCCCGAACGCCGCACGAAGGCTTCAGGCCCGAGCGTGATGCTCTCTCCTCTCTTCGTGAGCATTGCCTCGTCGATGAGCCTTTGCAGCGGGGCCTCGAGTCGCTCGCGTGCATTGTCCGTCAGCCTGGTGAATCCGATCCGGTACAGTCCGTTGTTCATGGCTGTGTCGGCATCGATGCCCTCCTCTTCCAGCACCGCACGGAACAGGCACAGCATGAGCTCACTATCGTGGACGTGGTCGAGCTGACGCGTCTTCTCCGGGGCCTCTCCCCAGTCCCGAAAGGGAGGCACCAGGAACTGCTGCCATCGACCAATGAAGTCGTCCCGCCGCTCGAGTCTCCCGCCCTCCTCCAGACCCTCCAGGTGGGACTCGATTCGGGCGCGGATGCGCGAGCCCAGCCGGCCGACGTCCGCTGCGGTGAGCAGGCGATCGGCCAGGGCCCGGAAGTGGACAGGCCCCTCCCCATCGACAACCCGCAACACGGCTCGGTCGAGCGCATCATCCGCGATGTCGTGGAAGCTCTCGGTGCCGGCCAGCCCGAGCTCTGCCGAGTCGACGGCTTGATACAGGGCGATGGGCTCGAAGGTCGGCGTCCACCGCTCGGGCGGATCCAGCCACCCCGGGTGGAGTGCATCGCTCATTGCGTCCGCATCCGGGGTGCGGACAAGGTGCTCGTGGATGGCCACAACACCCTGAAAGCCGTTCGCTTCCTCTCCGCTCACCCTTCCCCCTCCAGCACCAGGTCGACGTCCAGCGTCTCCGCGAGGAGGTCGATCATCGCTTCCTGGAGCACGGTCCGGGGGCCGGCGGCCAGGCAGGCGTCATCCAGGGAGAGCAGCGCCTCCGCCCGGGTCGATGGATCGACCTTTCGCCCAAAGGCCGCGGCCAGATGGTGCAGCACGCCCAGGGTTGGCTCTGGTCTCTGGGCGTCGGATGAGGCATCCAGCCACTGCCGGATCTGCTCCCCTGCCGTGCGCACATCGTGCAGGAGGACATGATCGGCGGCGTGGTCTGGCGCCTCCATCCCGACGGCTGCCGGATCGAACCACGTCCGACCACGCCCCAGGCAAGTCACCGTGAACACCAGCGCCGCGAAGAGATCCCGGTGGGGCTCCTTTTCCAAGGCCACGTCGTTTGCCTCCAGAATTCTTTTCCCTTCATCGGCGACGTCGGCCACCGTGAGGTCGAGGCGCTCTTGCTCGCGTCGGGCCTGCTCCCGACGGGCAACCAGGGCCTGTACGCCCCGGACCAGCAAGCCGACGACGAAGCCCAGCACTTGGACGATGAGGCCGACCACAGCAACGACTGCCGCGATCAGCAGATAGATCACCTGCAGATAGGCCGCCTTGTGGCCGCGCACCTGGACGCCGGCCATCTTGAACGAGGACCGACCGGGCTTGATCCAGTTGAACGCGCCCACCGGCGTCTTGGTGGACACCGAGACCCCGCTTTTGGAGAGATTCACCTTGGCCGCGTCGGAACCGTAGCGTCCACGGAGGATGAAGCGGCCGTTCTGGAAGGCGACCTGGGTGTTCTTCGCGAGCCGCGTGGACACGCGCACACCATGGCTCGTGTTACCGGTGACGTTGACCCCGGAGACGCGGGTGTGAGCGCGCAAAGAGACGCCTCCGGTGCGGCTCGCACGCAGGTACTCTCCGGTGTGCTCGATGCGCTTCTGGCGGCCTTCGCGGTCCTTTTCACCGATCTTGAACAAACTCACCCCTCAACTCCCACGACCGCACCCGCGAGACCGTGCGGCGTTGCATACCGGAACACGGTCCTCGGCCTCCCATCTCACGTTGCCATCTCGGGGGCTACACTGAATGCACGGGATCAAGCCATGCGTGCACCCCTTGCCGCACCCGGTCGAGCGCCTGCAGGAGAAGTCTGATGAGCGAAGTGCAAACGATCACGGTCCCGCACCTGCGCAACTCCCGTATCGGGTACCGCTTCGGGAGAGCCTTTGACGCGTCACTCCCGACGCTCGTTCTGGTGAACTCCTTCAGTACGTCGTCGGAACTCTATCAGCCGCAATTCACCGATGAGACGCTGAGTACCACCGCGAACCTCCTCGCGATCGAGCTATTCGGTCATGGCCAGACGCGGACATCGTACGAACAGTTTACGTACTGGGACACCGCCCTTGCCAACCTGCAGGTGCTCGAGGCGCTGGGCATTTCCGAGGCGTTCGTGCTGGGGACCTCGCAGGGAGGATGGGTGGCTGCGCGCATGGCGATGCTCGAGCCCGAGCGGATTCGGGGCATCCTCCCCCTCGGCACTTCCATGGACTACGAGAGCCAGCGCAGTCGCGATCTTGGCTGCTGGGACGGGAGCGAGGTGTGCACGCCGCTGATTGATTCACTTTCGCAGCCCGTCGGCGATGACTGGACCGTCGACGATGAGTTCACGGACTTCATCTTGAGCGTCGGCATTGGTGACCAGGTTTCCGCGCAGGAGCGCGAGCGCTGGCGTGCGCTGCATAAGGCGAACTACCAAGGGGACGACGGCCGCAAGCGGCTACGCATGTGCGCCATCAATCTCCGGGACCGCGACGGCCTCCGCGGCCGGCTCGACGCGGTGAAATGTCCGGTGCTCTGGATGCAAGGCACGCATGATCAAGTCTACTCAGTGCCTAACGCCGAAGAGGAGATCACGATGTTCACCAACGCGGCCGACGCCCAGCTTCGCGTCGTCGACAACGGCCAACACTTCCTCAGTGCCTCTGATCCAGACGTCGTGAACAGGGCGAGCATCGACTTCATCAAGACCTGGACTTAAGGCTGCGCGACTCGCTCAAACCAGAATTTGCCGGACATCAAAAGTCTTATAGTATCCGAAGTCAGAAGCCAGCCTACGGATCTCAGCGGACAGGCAGGAGGCGCTAAGTAGTGAGAATTTTTTAATTTTCTCCGCGCGCGAGACCAGCGCGAGTCTCCCGTGTAGCCTAAGTACCCTTGTGTTGTCCTCCTCGCGCGCGCGTACGCGCATCTGCCTAAGTTGACAAGAGTGTTCATCCTCTATATAATTTATGTAACAATAAAAGGTTGTCTTGCTCATTCGCATCGCAAGCCCGACCTTCGCCTTAGTAGGACCCAAGGGTCCTGCGCTATCCCTTTTGCCGCACACGCGGCCCCTCAGTAAGCCACAAGCCATCCCTACGAGGACGCAATGGAGATTGTTGTCGCAATCCTGAGCGGACGCTCGGCGCAAGCGCTGACAGCCTTTGGTTGTCTCCTGCTGTCGAGCTCCGCGAGGACCTACGCCGTCGCAACCCAGTGAGGTGCTTATGATCAAAGCGCTCGATCGTATCGTGGTGACCCTCATGTTCCTCTACATGGGCAGCCATTGGGTCATCGCCCTCACGCAGTAACGCAAGCCACTTAGGAGGCGCCTCTGGACTTCGCAGAACGCATCGTACGCGAGCTCGGGTTCGCCACCGCTGGTCTCCTGGATCGGGAGGTCGGCACTGCGCCGAGCAACGAGCCCACCTCAGGTCCGGCCTGGGGGCTGATCCCGCGATCGAGCGCGCCGCTCGTGGACAGCTCCCAGGCCATGCGCCTCAAGCGCCGAGTGGCGCTGCTCGAGGAGGAACTCCAAGAAGAGCGCGAGAAAAATGAGGCCTTGAGCGAGCAGGCGACCCTTGAGTTCGCCGACCACATGCACACGACCACCCAGGCCGATGACAACCAGCGGCTGATCAACCAGATGGCGCGGCTTATGGACAGCCTGCCGCTGGAGGTCCACGAGCGACTCGAGGCCTACAGAGACTATCGCTTCCTCAGGGTCGAACTTGCGCTCGCGCGGAGCGACAACAAGGACGACTGAGGCCCTCCCGTGTTTTCTCGACATCGAAGCCTCGGGCCTCAAGCCCGGGAGCTTCCCCGTGGAGATCGCTTGGAGCCTGCGCGATGGAACCATCGATGGGGCGCTCGTGCGCCCGCACCCTGAGTCCGATATGGACTCCTGGGATCCGCGGGCCGAAGAGCTCCACGGGCTGTCCATCGACTACCTGGAGCAGCACGGCGAGGACGCGGGCGTGATCATCAGCCGGCTCTTGGCCGGTATCCAAGGGGCGCCCATGTACTGCGACGCGATAACCTTCGATCCGCACTGGTTCGAGATGCTCTGGATGGTCTCGGGGGCATGGATCGCTAGAGGCGACTGCCCGCCCCGTTGGCCTGCCTATTGGCCTTTCTCGGATGTCCCCGGGGCACCCATACAGGCAATGGAGAACCTGCGTGAGTGGATTTTCCAGGACGACCTGACTCTTCGGGCAAAAGATGACGTGAGAGCGATTCTCACAGCGTATCTCTTGCGCAAGAAAAACCCCGGGTGAGGGCCCGGGGTAAACACAAGGTTAGACACAAGCGAACTCTCGAACGGTAATAGCGCAAAGGCGCTGAACCGCAGATACATGCGCTTCGATAGCCCAGTACATGGTCGATGCCTCGGGCGATAGACCCGCCTCAGTTGAACGTTGGCGTCGCATGATTCCGTGCTGATGCGCCCATCTGAACCACGAACGGAACGAATGTCGAGGCCTGGGCCACACAAGCTGTCGCCGAGGGTCGGCAGGCGGTCCTCTTTGGATTGGACTCGTCATCACCTCGGATGCTCAGTATATCGGTGCAGCGTATATCACGGAGGTGGGACCGATACGGGATAGCCACCGCGCCCGACAACAAAATCGGTTCAGGCTGTGGCGAACGGGCGAATGAGACCGGAAATCTCCTAAGCCATTGACTTCCAATATTTTTTCCTGACTCGACAAGCCCGGGCGATCAATTATGCCTTGACAGAAAGCGCGAGAATCATATAATATCGCTCATGTCAAGTCCGGCGCTCCCCCAGAACGCAACCTCGTGCTACCGGCCAGCACCGACGTCCGAGCCATCTCAGGATCGGTCCGGCGTGCGCTGGGTCCACACGGTATCCGTGCCGCGTCCGTCGCCCTCCCTCACCTCGACGACGATGTGCGCGCTAATGCGCGGGCACTGCCCAACACCAAGAGCGAACACGCCGCAACGCCTGCTCGTCCCTTCGCGGGCACTCTCATCGCAGCTGTTGATGCATCCGCATACCTCCCGCGCGGTCAGAAAAGCCAAGGCAAAAACGTCATCACGGAGGGCGACCGCATGACGCAGTCCCTTTTCCTTACCCACGAAGAAATCGTCGAAATGACGGGCAAGCAACGCAAGCCCGCGCAACTGCGCTGCTTGCGTGCGATGAAGATTGAGCACCGTGTACGCATCGACGGCAGTCCTGCGGTGACGCGTTCGCACGTCGAAGCCACGTTTGCCCCGAAACAGGGAACCCGAAACAAGCCAAGAACCCACGAGCCGGATTGGAGTAGCCTGTAAAATGCCGAAACCACGTCTAAGCAAGAACAAAGGGTTACCTCCGCGCTGGGTTCACGAGCGCAATGCCTACTATACCGAGTGCCCCCGGGCCAGGAGGCGCACTGGGGCGGCAAGAAGAAATTTCTGCTTGGACACACCCTGACCGAGGCCTACCAGGCCTGGGCAGCGCGCATGGAGACGCGGGAGACCATCACGACCATCGGGCAGCTCATCGAGCCCTATGAACGGGAAGTGATTCCCGGCCACAGGCTCAGCACACGGCGAAACAAGCTCGGGCATGTCTTCGGCGCTATGCCGATTGACGCAATCGAACCCTGGCACATTTACGCGTACGCCGATCGGCGCGGCAAACGGACGGCGGCCAAGCGGGAAATCGAGACGCTGTCCATATCTACACGAAAGCAGTTGAATGGGGCGTTCTGTCGCGCCATCCGTTCAAAGGCGAGGTGATGATCAAAGGCAACGGTCCGCGCACCCGCTACGTCGAGGACTGGGAGATCGACGAACTCGCCAAAGTCACGCCAAGGCGCAAGCGGGGCAGCATCCGGATGATTCAAGCGTACATCGCTCTTAAGCTCATGACGGGCTTGCGCCGCAAGGATCTCCTCAGCCTGAAGGTCACCGACATGCGCGATGATGGCCTCCACGTCGTCACCAGCAAGACGAACAAGCCAATGATTTTCGAGCGCACGAAAGCACTCGAACACTGCTTCGAGACCGCACTTGCAGCAAGACCCGTGGACATTGGGCCGTATGTGTTCTGCAACCGCCGCGGTGATTGCTACCTCCGGGCGGACGGGCGTGCGGAAGGCTGGAACAGTATGTGGCGGCGGTTCATGGACCGCGTACTCACGGAAACGCAGGTGAGTGAGCGCTTCACGGACCACGACCTGCGGGGCAAGGCTGCGTCCGACGCAGAAAGCCTGGAGCGTGCCCAGCAGCTATTAGGGCACGCCGATCCGGTAACCACCCAGCGCGCTTATCGTAGGGGGCCGGCATTCATTCCCGTAAAGGACTAACGGCTCGGAGACGCGATCTATGACGCAACCCCGAATCTATGACGCAGATCGAGGCATCCGTGCCTCTGAAACCTGCTTGTATGGCGCGCCCGGAAGGATTCGAACCTCCGACCGCCTGGTTCGTAGCCAGGGTGTTTACTCCCGGAATTTAACTTACAAAACAATTCCTTACGTTTTTTGTTCTACGTCATAGTACAAATCCGTGTTGGCACTTAATCTCTTGATTTTCCGTGTACGGAGTTAGTTCTATGACGCAGAAAAAACGCACCTGGCGCGCTCCCTCGACGCCCTGTGAACACGGGCTGAATATCCGCTCATCGGCGTCGGTCAACCCCTCTCGACGCCGACGGATCACCCCGTTGTGCATGACATACAACACGTCCCCGAGCTGAGATCACCACGCCGTACTCGAGGGGGACGAACCGCCGAGTCGCCCTTATCCCGAGACCGGATCGAACGCCATCGGAGGTCAGCCGCTCCCATGAGCTTTTCCCAGCGTCTGCTACAGCAACTCGCCATGTCGACCATCGGCTTGCTGGACCGTGAGGTCGGCGGCCTTCCAGCGAACACGGTACGTGACGGCTTCCCCTGGGGACGCAGGAACCGCCAACCAGACCAACCCGAGGTATCCAGGGCTTTACGCCTGCAGCGCCGAATCACTGACCTCGAAGAGCAACTCCAGGAGGAGCGCGAGAAAAATGACCGGCTGAGCGCGGAAGCCGTCGTTGAGTTCGTCGACACCATCGGCACCGAGGATGAACTCCACACCTGCAGGCAGGGGTTGATCCACGCCGCGAGGCTCATCGAGAGCCTCCCGGAGGAGGCTCAGGAGAGGCTACGTGATCATGACTCCTATCACGAGTTCCTGCTCGCACTGAGTCTTGCTAATCGAGGAACGCCAAATGCGTGAACGTACCCTACCCCGCTTTATCGACGTCGAGGCGTCGGGCCTCGAGTGCGACAGCTATCCGGTCGAGGTTGCCTGGTCGGACGCCGAGGGCCACGTCGAGTCCATGCTGATCGCGCCCCCAGAAGAGTGGCAAGTTCACCGCTCCTGGAGTGAGCAAGCCGAGGCGCTTCATGGCCTGACGACGGAGGCACTCCTCGCCGAGGGTACGCCGATCGAACGAGTCTGCATGAAACTGATCGAGACGGCTCGCACTGAGACCCTCTACTCCGATGCCGCACCGTTCGACCGGTTCTGGATCGGCGTTCTGCTCACTGCCGGGGGGTATCCGGATCACGCGCTTCGCATCGTCAGCGCCGACCGCCTGATTGCTCTTGCCGGCGCCTCTCCCTCCCACGAGTCCGTGGAGGCGGCCAAAACCCAAGCCCAAGCAAAGCTCGGCATCGGCCACCATCGCGCAGGAGATGATGTCAGGGCGCTGGTCGAAGCCTATCGGCTCAACCGCACCCATTGCGACTCATAGGCAATAGGCACCCGTCCCCGACAGACCGGTTTCCACCATTCCGAGACCCGATCCGCGTCATTTTCAGGCCACGCCATTGCGCGTGCCGACACGCCGCATATTATGGAATTCAACGCTTCTGGAGATGCCTATGCCCACGATCACAGCCGTCCAGCACACCGTCGAGGATCGGGGCAACGACGAGCCCGCAGTGCACCGGTTCGAATTCCTCGGCCCCTGTGACGTCGAGCCCCTTGTTATTCACGGCCCGCTGCGCACTGCCGACTTGGTTTTCGTTGCGTGGCACCTCATGGATGCCATGGGCTTCGGCCGCGAACGAGAAACCCACGAGGGGCACAAAAGATAGCCCCGCCTCACTCCGGTCACGGATCACGGCTATCCGAGATGATTGCGCCTCGGTTGGAGCGATCGTTTGTCACCGGGCGTCGAGACGACAGCAGTCGAATCGCCCGGTGACACCGCTCTATTGATTTTCCCCAATGGTCCCCGACGCTTTCATCGCACGAATACCACCGGAGTTTGTACAAAACGTCGCTGTCGTCGACAGTGACATCCTCCGAGCTTTCGCTCGCGACTTTGCGAGCATCGGAGCCTATGCGCAAAGCCCAATGCGAACCGACTATGGCCATCATCAAGGCCGCAGTCCGGTACTGGCACCGTTCCTGCCCGTTCAGGCAGGCAAAGTGCCCCGTAAGGCATCGAAACTGCCACGGCTGGCAGCAGTTTTTTCGCCCAACCCGCGCCAACACCCCACAGTGTTTCGGTGAAAAGAACCTCTACCTTATATGCGTTATATAACTTTATAATTGTTATAACCGTTATAATAGTTATAACATCTTTTTCCTCAAAAGGGAATCCTCTTTTTGCTTCTGTCAATGCGGTCTTTCTATTCATTGAGACGCTGTTGCAATGATGAAAGCAAAAGCTTATCCGAAGCGTCTGATTCTTAACAACGGACTGAGACTGGCGAGCGTGTTGTATGCTTGTACAACCGCCTCGGAAGATATAAAGAACGATGGTCTATTCCGATTTTTAAGGAGCTTTCTATTGACGAATAAGGCAAGGATTATTATAATATTCAATCAGGGTTGGCAATGAGAAAATCCATGAAACACATTCTGCCTCTCCTGGCGCAACTCCTCCGGCACATCAAAGCCGCCTTTTTCGGCTGGATCTCGGGCGAGGCATTCGGTCTCGTCACGCAGCCCCTGCGCCGGATGATCGAGATAACAATTGCCGTGCCACTGGTGCTAGGGCAACCAACGGCCGACAGTGCCGACCACCAACATGGGTCGGCCCGTCTCCCGCAAGCACCGACCACAGTCGCCGACGGCGGTGACTCAACCCCGTGCGGCGGAATGACCGACGTCTGACTGGATCGCATACACACGGCCGTTCAGCCAGCACCGAACTCAACCGGCTGGTTGAATCCAGCTGTGGGCGAACCAGTATCGGCGCCGGGCCTACTACATCCATCGCTCGTCATGGCCGTTGACGCCGGAGCTAGATCGCCTCACCCAAAAGCAACGGGAGGTATCGGGCACGTATGTCTCAATCCACTCCGCGCGGCATCACCATTACGCCGAACGACACCATCCAGATTGCATTCACGTGGCATGGGCGACACTACCGCGAGCGCCTGCCCTTGCCCCCAAACCGGGCGAACCTTCGCTATGCTGCGCAAAAGCGTGCCGCAATTCTCTACGAGATCGAGCACGGCCGGTTCGATTTTCGCGAGCACTTTCCGAACTCCCCCCGCGCGCGGCAGCTCAGCCACAACGCAACACCACGTGTCCGCGAAGCCCTGCGGGTGTATCTCGCCGACGTCACACACCACTGCGCGCCCAGCACCGCCCGCGACTATGCGTGTGTGGTGCACACGCATCTGCTGCCCGCCTTCGGTGATCTCCAGCTCCATGAAGTGACGGTCGCGCGCCTGCGGGCATGGATGCGCAGCTGGCCACACGGCACCAAGCGCCTCGGCACGGTCCTCACACCGCTGCGTCGTGCGCTTGGCGACGCCTACGCGGATGGCCTTATCGACCGCGACCCCCTTGATCGTATCCGCATACCGGTCGAGCGGCACCGTGCGCCACCACAGCCTGACCCGCTCACCCCGGAGGAGCTACAGCGAGTCCTTGCGGCATGCGAACGTCGGAGTTTCGCACGGCTGGTGCGATTCGCCGTTAGTACCGGGCTTCGCACCTCGGAGCTTCTGGGACTCGAATGGTCGGATATCAATTGGTCGCGGGGGAGCGTGCGCATAAACCGGGTGATCGTCCGGGGACGCGCCAAACCAGTAACAAAGACATTGGCGGGCCAACATGAGATCGAGCTCTTGCCAGTCGCCCGAGAGGCCCTTGTCGCCGAGTATCGTGCGCAGGTACGCATCGGCGGGCGCATCTGGCGGGACCCCGCAACGGGGCTTCCATATGCGAGCGACGCTGCGATTCGCCGGCACTGGCGTCATACATTGCGCGCAGCTAGTGTGCGGTATCGTCCTCCGTACCAACTGCGCCACACGTACGCTTCGTGGCTGCTCACTGCTGGAGAAGATCCGTCCTGGATCGCAATGCAGATGGGTCATGCGGACTGGGCTATGATACGCCGCGTCTACGCACGCTGGATTCCGCAGATTCACCAATCTGCCGGCGAGCGCGGGGCGCAGCTATTCGTTGAGGCGCTGTCGAACAATACCTACTTCGCCAGAGGGTACGCTACCGGTAACCGGATACTCGCGTCAGGCACGATGCCCGGGCGGCAAGCTAGGGCGCAATCGTGATAACGGCGAGGACGACCAAACACAAGTTCCCATCGACGCGGCGGTACTCGCTCAGCATCTCCTCGCTGTGGCTGAGATCTCGCCGGATAACTGACCGGTCATAAAGTGGAGAATTCCGGTCGCCTCCATGCTCTGGCGGTACTCCCAGGGCGATTGCATCTTCAGCCCCTTATGCGGATGGAAGCGGTTGTAGTCGGCGAACCATCGGGGCAGTCGCGCCAGCACCGTTGCTGCATCCGGCAGATCGTTCAGGTATACGTAGTCGCGCTTGAACGCCTTCACGAACGCCTCGGCCATGCCGTTGCTCTGCGGGCTGCGAACAGCGGTGGTGCATGGCAGAAATCCGAGCTGGCGGGCCATGGCCCGGGTCTGCGCCGCGGTGTAGCAACTCCCGTTGTCGCTGAGCCACTCGATCGGATGCGGCAGCCGGAAGACATCGCCGAAGCGGTATTCCATCGTCTCGACCAAAAGATCCTGGATCATCTCCCTGGTGACGCCACCGGTGGTTGCTACATACCGCATGGCTTCCCGGTAACAGCGTCCAGGCTGAATGCCACGCGCACTGCCTCGCCATTCCAGCAGCGGATCTCCATGACATCCGAGCACCACCGCAGATCGGACTTCAGCGTGATGACCTGGCCATCGTGGGCCTTGTCGGTGACCGGCCTGCCGGTGTAGCGCGTGAGCAGCAGATCATGGGCCTTCATCAGTCGATAGATCCGCTTCGGTTCACCCGCTCGCCGGCGGCGGCCAGATCCCGGTTCAGATGCGCTATCACGCGCCGGTAGCCGTAGGCACCGCGAGCCGTGCAGATGGCCCGCACCTGCGGCAGCAGCCGCTCGTCGTCGGCGACCCGGTAGCGCGAGGGACGCCCACAGTGGCGGCCGGCTCTGCGCTCGATCAGGTTCGAGCGCGCCACGCCCAGCACCTCACTGATGCGCTTCACCGGGAATCGTCCGGCGGCAACAAGGGCATGCGCGAGATCAACTTTTTTGCCTGAGCCACCTCCAAGGCTTCCTTGAGAATCTTGGTCTCCATGGTCTTGCGCCCCAGAAGGCGCTCGAGCTCACGCACCTGGCGCTTCACCGCCTTCACCTCGGCGGCGCTGACCATCTCGTCGCCCGAGCCAACCGCCGTCATGCCACCGTCGTTCATCAGCTTTTTCCGCCGGAACAGGAGACTCGGGGATATACCATGGCGCGCCGAGGTACAGGCACAGACCAGATGAGCTAAACTCTTGAAGCGTTGCCAGAGGGTAGTTATCCTCTATCTCACTCGGCCTCTTCCGCCAGGAGTTCCTGTCTGAGCTTCACTTTATCCACTTTTCCGATCGCCAGCATGGGCAAGCTATCCCGCACGAAGATCCGCTTTGGGATCTTGTAATTTGCCAATTGTTCGCGGCACCAATCTCGGAGCTCTGTCTCGTCGAGGTGTGCGTCGGAGCGAGGTACCACAAACGCGTACCCGATCTCCGAGTACAATTGGTCCGGCACGGCGACGACCGCCGCGATGTCCACGCCGTCTTTTGCTTCGATCGTCAGCTCGATTTCGCGCGGGTACACGTTGTAGCCACCGGATTTGAACATCTCCGAAGTCCGGCCAACGAAACGCAGATTGCCCCGCGGCATGACCTCGACCAGATCCCCGGTCTTAAGCCAACCATCCTCGGTGTAGGTGTCGCGAGTCGCCTCGGGCCGATTCAGATATCCTGCCATGCAGTACTCCGGGCGAACCTGAATCTCGCCTTTCTCGCCCTCCGCGGCGGCGGTTCCGTCCTCCTTGTGGACTCGTACCTCCCCATTCGGTACGGAACGACCAATAGTGATCGCCAAGGTGTCGAGATCTTCGTCCGGGTAACCGTACGTCACCGAACCACACGTTTCGGTCATGCCGTACGAAGTGCCAATGCGCCCGCCTGCCGCCCGAAGGCGACGGAGAATTTCGCGCGGCATCTGGGCGCCTGAGAAGACGAACCACTGGACAGACGCAAATTTCGCCACATCGAAGTTGGGCGACGACGCAATGAGCTGATACATGGTCGGAAGGAGGAGAAGTATATTGATACCGAGGTCGTGAACCAGGTCCGGCACAGTATCGGCTTCGAACTTTTCACGGAAATGAATCGCTCCGCGGCCGACCATGGCGTAGCACGAGAGAAAATGCATTCCGCCGATGTGGTTCATAGGGAAGGAGTTGTAGATAACGGGAGGATCGCTTAGTGGCCAATGCTCCAGTTGCGTCAGGCTGCGGCGAATCATGGCTTTGTTCTGCAGCAGAACGCCCTTTGGGCTACCGGTCGACCCGGAGGTATAGACAAGCAGCGCCGCATCCTCGGCCATATCTTCCCCCAACTCGGACGGGTGGGGCGAAGTCGGCTCCTCGTACAGCGATGACAGGGTCGTTGCGCCGGTTGCGGTATCATCGAGGCTGACCGTAGCTTTCACGCTGGCGGCATCGCTGGCCAGACGCCGCACGTCGTCCCTGTATTTTCGCCCCTCAAGTTCACTTATGAAGAACAAGGCAGCCGGTTGTGCATCTTGGACGACGTAGTCCATTTCCCGGTAGGTGTGCTTCGGGTTAATCCCCAACCATGTGACACCGATGGCGTTGGCGGCGAGGAACAACGTATAAGCGTCCGCGCGCGGCGTCGTCAAAACACCGATACGATCACCGCGCGATAGCCCGAGCCGGCGTAGTCCGGCCGCGAGGCGGGCGACGCGGCTAGCGAGCTCCCGATACGTTACGTGCTCCTCAACATTTCCGAGTGCGATGCGTTCGGGCGATTGGGAGGCTGTTTGGAACACGAATTCGGCGACGGATGTTTCCCGTGGCATGGCTTTACTCCCCGGGTCTTTCGTTAAAGGAGGCGACGCAAGCCAGCGACTGGACCATGTCGCCATGTGAGGCGACGTCCACTAATGCATTGCTCACCGCGTTAATCGCTCGCTTGCTCGTCCGCACCGCCAGGCGAGGCTTGTGAGCGAAGGAGTCCGCCAACTCGGTCGCGCGAGCAAGTGCCTTGCCTTCAGAGACTACAAAATCAACAAGCCCCCATGTCTCCGCCTGCTCTGCGTAGATTTTCTCGGCGAGCAGCACGATACGTTTGGTTCTCGCGGGGCCAGCGTAGGCAACAAGCCGGGGAACGGTATTCCAGCCGTAATTGGAGCCGAGATCGATCTCTGGGACATAGATGAACGCATTGCGCGCAAACACGCGAAAGTCGGAACTAAGCGCCAGTGTCAACCCGCCCCCAACGACAAACCCTTCGACAGCCACGATGGTGATTTGCGGCAACCGCTCCCAGAACTGGATAACCTCGCCGCCGAAGTTGCCGACGTCGGCTCGTTCATCCGCCGGTATGTCGGGAGAGAAGAACAGGTTCTCGTTGAGGTCCGCACCGGCACAAAAGGCAGGGCCATTGCCCGAGAGCACGACGGTGGTAAGGTCCGTACGCTGACGCAAATCACGACATATCTCGTCCAGCTCGCACATCAGTTGATGGGTCAAGGCGTTGCGCGTTGCAGGACGATCAAGGGTCAGGTACGCGGTCGCACCATGTTCAGTGACTTGGATATTCGAAGTCGAATCCATGGGAACCTCTTCCGAGTAATTACTGGTTCGGAGCAAGCAACCTCTCGCTACAGGCCAAAGCGAGCTACCGCTTTGCCCAGAATCTCGCCCTGTTGTTGCGCGCGCAGCGTCCTGGTGATCTCTGTCGGCTCGACCGAAACCGCGATGTGAGGCTTGAGCGTGCCTTGCCGGTAGTAGTCGAATAGGCGCTCGAACATGTGCTGCGTGTCCTTGGGGCGGCGGTGGTAATAGTCTCCCCAGAAGAAGCCGATCATGTCCGCGTTCTTCAGTAGGAGATGGTTGGTCGGAATCTGGGGGATCGTTCCGCTGACGAAACCGACCACGACGTGCCGTCCTTCCCAGGCGATGCATTTCAGTCCCAGACGTGTCGCATCCCCGCCGACGGGATCAAAGACCACATCTACGCCGTGGGATTCTGTCCATGCCCGCACCTGGTCCCGAGCATCCTCGGCATGGATCGCAACCGTAAAATCCGCTCCCTGCTCTCGGACGAAAGCGGCCTTATCTGGGTCGCGTGTGCCGGCAATGACGGAACAACCAGTTGCTTTCGCAACCTGTAATGCGGCAAGACCGACGCCGCTACTGGCGCCGAACACGAGAACGGTTTCCGAAGGGGTGAGGCGGCAGCGATGCAACAACGCGGCGCCAGCGGTGCCGTAGGCGACGTAGAAAGCGGCCGCCTCGTCGTCACTCATCTCTTTCGGTACATGCTGTGCGCGGCGGGCGTCGACAACCGTGTAGTCGGCAAAGGCCCCGATATCAACTTGGGCCATGACTCTATCGCCGGGGCAAAAATCTGTGATGTCTTCGCCGATGGCGATCACCTCCCCCGACAACTCTGAGCCCGGCACAAAGGGAGGTTCATGGCGAATCTGATAACGCCCTCCCACGACGAGAGCGTCGGCGAAGTTGAGGCCCGCAGCGTGAACCCGGACGAGTAGCTGTCCATTGTCTGCTCGGGGCACGGGTGCCGTACCGAGAACGAGATCGTCAACATCTCCGTACTCGCGGCACAAGAGTGCGCGCATGGTCGCGGTCATAATTGGCTGTCCGGTTCCGGTGAAAGCGTTTGCTGCCCCAACTATATTTCCGAGGCAACGGGGCGCCCCGTTAGCAGGCCTACTTATCCTGCCAACGGGGCGCTGCGTGACGTCGGGTGCCACCTATTGGCTTTGGCGCTCCGCGACCGCATCATTGAAGGTGCTTAGCACTTCACTCGCTGGACGACCCGAGTCCTCCATGGTCTCCACCCACTCGGCACGGGCTTTCTCCAAGCCGCGGTTCAGCTCCTCGAGATCACCCGGTTCCATCTCGACCGCTTCGAGGCCGTCGGACTCGAGGCGTTCGACAATTTGTTCTGAGGCGGTATCAATCCACTCGCATGTGCGTTGTGCAGCGGCGCGGCTGGTCTCTTCCAGTACGGCCTGCTGCTCGGCATCGAGCTCGTTCCATGCGCGCTCGCTGATGGCATACACGGAAACGAAGCTCGCCATGCTGCCATCAGTGGTGATGTAGTTTAGAACTGTTTGAAGATCAAAGGGATAGAGGCTCAGCAACGGGGCAAATGTCCCGTCCAACGTGCCCCGTTGCATGGACTGGAGCATTTCCGGGCCAGTCATATCCATGGGCACCGCGCCCACGTTGCGCGCGGTTGTGGACATGCTGCCCCCGGCACTACGAATCCGTAACCCGCTCAGGTCTTCCATGGTTCGCACCGGTGGGTCGACGGTGACAATGCGGTACGGTTCATAGGTGTGCGCCCACAGCACCCGGACGCCACGCTCTGCGTATTCGGTTTCGTGCACTTCAGAGCCGGGCGTAAGTAGCTGCTGCACCGCATGCGTTCCGTCGCAGACTCGTTCAAACAGTCCTGGTAGTTCCGCGACGCCCGATAGCGGCAGTTTGTCCGAAAGGTAGGCAGGAGAAAGATGCACGACGTCCGCTACGCCAGAACGAACCAGGGAAAGCATCTCCGAGGCGTCGCCGATCTGCTCGGCGGGGTAATAGTCGAACTTGATGCTGCTGTCCGACGCTTCCTCCACATCCTCCATCCACGGCTGAATACCTTCTTCGACCACATAATGGCTCGTGGGAAGCCAGTCCGCGAACCGTAACGTTGTCTCCGAAGCCTCACTGGGCAGTGGCAGCGATGCCGCCATTGATACGCCTAGCGCGACCGTGAGGGCACTGGTGCTTCGTACTTGGATCTGCATGATTGCTCCTCCGCTTTCATCGTTACTGCTCTTATGTCGTTTGCTCGACTCAGTGCCCCGCAGGTACGCGGCACTTGCGGCCCCGCAGGTACGCGGCACTTGCGCTGTCCATGCGCGAATCGCGTTGACTTGGGCAGCCATTCACAATTCCCATAATCCGATAATGTTCTTAGAAAATGGCACGCCCATGCCTGGCCGTCAACTATAACTTGGTCGCTTGGCGGGCTCGTGCGCCCGGTTGCACTATTCAGCGCCTACCGCGCCGTCGCTCGCCGAAGACTTTGCGGACTCGGTCACGAGCCCATATCCATCCCGGTACCCGCTGATCACGGTTCCCAATGTGCGGGCCATGTCCAGCACGTGCTTGGCGAAGAAATCTGTCCCGAGGTCGTTGGCCCGACTTATTAACGTCGTTACACCGATGCTCAGGCGCACGTCAGAAAGGCGGGTTTCGACCGGGGCGGCGATGCTGTAGACACCTCGCGTGATCTCCTCACGACATTCCGCATAACCTCGGAAGCGGACCTCGTCGAGCTCGGCGAAGTACTCGCGCAGGTCGGATACCGTATTGGCGGTTAAACCCTCTAAGTGGATCTCTTGAAGCAGTTGTTGTACTTGGGCGCGGTCACGAAAGGCAAAAATTGCCTTCGCAGAGGAACACGCATGCAGCGGTACTGGTCCGCGGGCCGGGTGCACATACGCGGCATCGGCGCGAGTAGGGCCATAGACGGCAATGAGTTCCACTTGGTTCTGGTTGAAGCGCGAGACGAAGGCAGACTCCCCAACCCGATCGGCAAGCTGAGTCAGGTACGGAGCTAGCGCCGCGCTAAGAGTGCTCGGCTGGGAACCGCGTAACGCGGCATCAACAATCGCAGGTCCGATATGAACCGTTTCACCGTTTGGTCCTACGTCCAGGAACTCCAGCGACAATAGGCTTTGTACCATCCGGTGTACCGTGCTCGTGGGGAGATCTAGCTCCTTCGCAATGGTCGCTCGCGTCGCGCCCTCCGGTGCGCGTGCGACCGCCTGTAGCACACGCGACATCCGTCGTAGGGGTTCAGAGGCCTGCTGTGACATGGGGTATCCCGTTTTTTGGCAAATTTTGCGAAAACTAGACCCTCTTGGCGACGCCTGTCAAGCTGCGAGGGCTACCCCTGACACAGGTGTTCCATGACTGTATCCCGTCGTTCAGGTCTCCGCTCCCTGAGTCACGCGCCAGCTAGGCAGACGCCAACGAGGAAGCTACGATCGCTACACACTCCATCCGCCCCTCCCTCGACCCGAGCGCTCCAGGCCGAGCTCCATCCTGCATTCGACCGCTTACGACGTCGGGCTCCAAGAACAAAACCCGGCAGTCCCTGTCACTCTTACTCTTCCTTGCTCGCAGCACGATTCGGCCACGTCCGACCCCATCTGCCTGCGCGGCGGCTCCGCCATGTGCTACACCCATAGCACTCCAGCCTCTGTTGACATCTACATGCCCGGCTGCTGTAATTCGATAATATTATCAAAATACGGGACGTCGCCTTTGCTTCGTCCGTCAACCCCAAATGCGTGGGGTCTCACGGGCCAAGTTTGGTGTATATGTCCGCGGCTCGGAGGAGAGAGAATGCGATCCGCTTATCGATTGGTTGGGCTTTTTTTGTTGTGGATCGACCGCGCGCTTATGTTGATCGTGGGCGTGTGCTTATTGGCTATCATGGGAATCATTGTTGCCGATGTTGTCTTTCGTTATGCGCTCGATAGCCCGCTCCAATTTAGCACACACTTAATAACCTACTACTTATTTCCGATTACGGTTTTCTTCGCCCTCTCTCACACATTTGAACGCAACGAAAACGTCCAAATCGACTTTTTTGCGCAGTTCTTTCCGCGATGGCTCGGGCTAGCGGTAAATTTTTCTGCCTCTCTATTTATCTCCCTCGTCTTTTTTACCATCTCTTACAAGTTCTACGAACGCACGATCAACTCGCTTGTCAATGCGGATACCGTTTATGGCGTTATACAGTGGTTGACGTGGCCCACTTGGGGCCTGGTTACGGTTGGCTTCTTTTTCCTCGGAGCAAGAGTTCTCTACCGTCTTCTTGGCTCCTTCCTCGGTGAGGACGAAATTTTCTCAGTCGAACAAATGAATAAAGTTCCGGAGGGGGGAGAATGATAACCATATTCATATTGATTCTTCTAATCTTCCTCTTGGCCGCAAAGATTCCTGTTGCTTTCGCCCTATTTATTTCCGGTTCGGTCGGCCTTTCCATTCTGTTTGGTCCTTGGATGGTGGTCGGGATACTCGAGTCCACACCGTTTTCAGCTATCGCGAACTTTGAGCTCTTAACGATCCCCATGTTCATACTTATGGGAAGCTTGCTCGTTGTTAGTGGGATTTCGGATAGTCTCTTCAAAGCAGCAGCGGTGTGGATCGGTCGAACGAAAGGTGGACTCGCCATTGCGACCGCCGTGAGCGGAGCCGCGTTTGGGGCGATTTCCGGGTCGAGTACGGCAGCCGCAGCCACGCTCTCGAGCACCAGCATCCCCGCAATGATCAAACAGGGATATGAACGCCGCCTCGCGGCGGGTGTCGTCGCGATCTCGGGAACTCTTGCCATGCTCATCCCGCCAAGCATCGGGATTATCTTCTACGGTGTTCTTAGCGAAACGAGCATTAGCAAGCTTCTGATCGCATCGATTCTTCCAGGGCTAGTGGTAACCGCGGCGATCATCCTCACCATCATGGTGCTGATAAGCCGTAAACCGGAGCTCGCACCTACAAGTAGGTCGTTCACTTGGCGCGAAAAGCTCTCTGCGCTCAAGGTTCTTGGGCCTTTCCTGACGTTGTTTGCCTTGGTCACAGGAACGATCTACCTTGGTATCGCAACACCAGTGGAGGCGTCAGCACTGGGTGCGTTCGGGGCATTCGCTTTCGCGCTGGCTTTCCGTTCTTTAACTTGGCGCAAACTCTGGGATGCCTTAGCTAGCACTGCCCGTATAACGGCGATGTTGGCACTAATCGTTATTGCTGCTGATGTCTTCAGTACTTTCCTCGCGTTGACGCAAACGCCGCAGGCTATCCTGTCAGCCGTCGCAGAATCCGGCCTTCCGACGTGGGGAATCCTACTCGCGTTGATCACCATTTATTTGATTATGGGCTGCTTTCTGGACTTGATTTCGATATTGGTTCTCACCATTCCGGTCGTTATGCCACTTGTTCACTCTCTTGGTATCGACCCAATATGGTTTGGTGTCATCGTAATTCTCACGGCCGAGATCGGTCTTGTCACACCCCCCGTTGGACTGAATGTCTTCGTCGTCGCCAAGTATACGAAGATACCGGTAATGGATGGTTTTTATGGCGTTGCGCCGCACGTCTTGGCTCAGTTGCTCGTTCTAGGGCTTCTCTGCGCTTTTCCCGCCATTGCAACGTGGTTGCCAAGCTTCATGGATTAAAGTAGCCCGCCGAGAGCGTCACCACTGGACCACAATTTGGTCCACCGGACGGGCACTGGTTGATTTGGGCCCGGTGTAGACCCGCCGCGACGCGGATTCAGAGGAAGCGGTGCTCGTTGGCCCAGTTCTTACGTCGGAATCACATTGACGGATTCCCGAAAAGCAGGCCGCTAATACCGGACAGGTACCGGTGCGGGCGCGCTAAAGAGGAGCAAGACAGGCCTTACTTCAGCATTCTTTTGGGGAAAGCTGATTCAGTGGCTGCTCGTCAGCCGGAGCAATAGTGTTGTTACAACGTGATGGAGAATCATATGAGTAGTGATGCAGTCAGAAACGGTGTAGATGTGACCGCTCTAAACTCTGCCAGGGAGGGGATTACTGAGTCCCCCGAGAGTGGTATTGCCGAGTACGGAGTTAACGTGGAGTGGAACGGCGGAACGTCAGCCCAGGCGAGAGCGCTCCCAATTACGTTGGGTGGCGAGAAGGTGGACCGGGATTTTTCATGGAAAGTGGATGAACCGACTCAGCTTCTCGGTAAGAATAGCGCCCCGACACCACAGGAGTATCTTCTGTCCGGTGTGGGCGCGTGCATCATGGTTGGATTTGCAGTTGGGGCGTCGGCCAAGGGGGTAAAGCTGGACCGCTTGAATGTCGAAATTTTCGGACAACTCGACCTATCAGGCTTTCTGGCGCTTAACGATACTTCCCCCGTGGAGTTGGCAGAGGTTAGGTACGTCATCCACGTCTCGGGTGATGCCTCGGAGGAGGAGTTCCGAGAGCTTGAGAAAAAAGCTGTTGAACTAAGTCCGAATGCGATGAGTATCGCGAACAAGGTCCGGTTGTCAGGCGACCTGACTATATCCTGATACATGAGTACTGAAATAGGGAATCCGTAATTTACCGGTTTGTTAAAGGTTACGCGCTTGCAGGTGCGGCCTGTAGGCGCGTTGCAATCTCTATCGAATAGGTGTACCAATCACCGAAGGAGTGGTTTGTCTTCTTCATCACCTCTACGGACACCCCGGTGCCCACCCCTTCGATGCTCATGAAGGGGCAGGTGTCGGATAAATACTAAACGGCTTCAGCCCGCCCTCGCTTTCGACGCGTCAGCGTGCACCGTCTATCGTTCCCTTTAGGGGAGGTGAAGCCATGACCCTGCGCCGCCCGTAGCGGGCAATGGCTGGAATACTTACTCACTTATTGATGTATTCTATATACACGTTATAGTAACTTGATCGTCTCTTTGGGGCGACTACGAGCACTCGGGAGGAGACGGATGGGCCAGGGAGGCGAGGCAGCAACCCAACGCGAGGAGAAGTGGCCATGACTGGATATAGTACCGATCAGACTCCGATTGGCAGCGCCTGCCCGGCGTTCTCCGCTGGTGAGAAGCAGGAGCGTCATGTAGGACCACGGGGCTGGCGAGCGGCACGCCGCGTGATCGCTGTGGCGGCGTTCGCAACCATGCTCGGGCTCGGCGCGAACAGCGCGCTGGCTGAGCAGAACGGCGACGAAGACGGCTTGAGCCTGATCACGGATACCCCACAGGAGGGCTTCGCAGTGGCGGTTCAACTCGCTCAGAAGGGTGTCGCCACCACGCAGCCGGATGCCGAGGTTCGCCAGAGCCTCCGAGATGTCTACGAACGCGACGCGGATAGCTTGATGAAGGCCTCAGAAGTCATCGCGATCCACTTCCGAACCGTCGCTGAGGCCAACAACTACTGGCGTGAGTAAGCTTGGCAGCGCACCCCTGAGGACCGCTCCCATCGTGCGGTGCCTCAAGGGCATGATAGGAAAATTCCGGGGGAGAGAGACGGACCGTCTGGTAGCCGACCAGCACGGCCAAGGACGAGACGACGTGCCCCAAGAACCTGAGTGCAACCGTCCCCCTCACTGTTAACGCTCATCTGCGCATCAACCTGTAAAGTCAAGTCCCTTGAGAGGATAATTCCCTTGTCCTACGCGCACGAGATTTTGAAGAACCTCCAACGCAGTAGCCCGGCGCAAAGCGAGTTCTACCAGGCCGCGGAAGAGGTGCTCGCCTCGCTTGGCCCAGAGCTCGAGCGCGATCCGCGCTATCTCCGCCACGGCATTATCGAGCGGCTCATCGAGCCCGAACGCCAGATCCTATTCCGGGTCGCCTGGATGGATGATGCCGGCGGCGTGCACGTCAACAAGGGCTACCGGGTACAGTTCAACTCGGCGCTGGGCCCGTACAAGGGTGGCTTGCGCTTCCACCCGGCCGTCACGGCCGGCGTGATCAAGTTCCTCGGCTTCGAGCAGATCTTCAAGAACGCCCTGACCGGCTTGCCCATCGGCGGTGCCAAGGGCGGTGCCGACTTCGACCCCAAGGGGCGCTCCGATGCGGAGATCATGCGCTTCTGCCAGGCGTTCATGACGGAGCTACACCGCCACATCGGCGCCACCGTCGACGTCCCCGCCGGTGACATCGGCGTCGGCACGCGGGAGATCGGCTATCTCTATGGCCACTACCGCCGTCTCAGCGGCCGCTACGAGGGCACGATCACCGGCAAGGGACTGGATTGGGGCGGCTCCCTGGGGCGCAAGCAAGCGACTGGCTACGGGTGCGTGTACTTCGCAGAGAACATGCTCAACGCCCGCAACGAAAGCCTTGAGGGCAATACGTGTCTAGTCTCCGGCGCGGGCAACGTGGCCATCTACACCATCGAGAAGCTCTACCAGCTCGGGGCTTTTCCCGTGACCTGCTCCGATTCCCGGGGCACGATCCACGACGAGCATGGCATCGACCTAGAGCTGCTGAAGCAGCTAAAAGAAGAGCAACGGCAACCGTTGTCCCGCTACCTCGAGTATCACCCGAAGGCGGAATACACACCAGCGGAGGACTACCCGCAGGGCGGTCATGCCGTGTGGCGCTACAGCGCCCGCGCCGCCTTCCCCTGCGCGACCCAGAACGAGCTCAGCGGAAGCGATGCCGAGGCATTGCTCGCGAACGGCATCGCCTGCGTCAGCGAGGGCGCCAACATGCCGAGTACCCGGGAGGCCGTGGAGCGCTTCCTCGAAGCGGGGATCGCGTTCGGCCCCGGCAAGGCGGCGAACGCCGGCGGAGTGGCCACGAGTCAGCTCGAGATGCAGCAGAACGCCGGGCTGACCCAATGGCCCCTGGAGAAGGTCGACTCCCACCTGCGGGCGATCATGGCGGATATCTTCCGGCGCTCCAGCAGGACCGCCGCCGAGTTCGGCCAGCCCAGCAATCTCATTATGGGGGCCAACATCACCGGCTTCCGACGGGTCGCCAATGCCATGATCGAGCAGGGGCTGTTCTGAGTGGCCCGGTAAGCCCCGCTTCGTTGAGATCCCTAAGGAGCCTTCTTCATGCCCCGCAAACGAACCACGCCCCTTCGCGATGAAACCCTAGAGGCCGGGCACTGCTCCGCGGAGCTGCGCCGGCGGATCCTCGGCGATGCCCATTACTTCCGGGACCTGTCGGCGGAGGCGCTGGACGCGGTCAACGCCCGGTTCCGCGAGCAGCATCATCCGGCGGAAGGGGTTATCTGCCGCGAGGGCACCGAGGCCACGCGGCTTTTCTTCGTCGCCCACGGCAAGGTCAAGCTCGTGCGGCACAGCCCGGACGGCGATGACGTCCTTCTCGACCTCCTGGCCCCGGGGGCGTTGTTCGGCGGTGTTGCCGCCATCGGCCAGCGCCACTACCGAGAGACCGCCATCGCCCAGACCGAGTGCTGCGTCCTGCGGATCACCGCCGAGGCGTTCGAGGACATTCTGGAGCACCACCCGGAGGTGGCGCTGAAGGTCCTGCACGCCGTCGCCCACGAGCTGGATGAGGCCCGCGAGAGCATCCGCCAGCTCGCCGCCGCCCCGGTGGAGGCGCGCCTTGCCACGGCACTGCTCAAGCTCAGCGAACGCCTGGGCGAGGCCACCGAAGTCGGCCTCCTCATTCAGTCGCCGCTGCCCCAGCAGGACCTCGCCGCCATGGTGGGCGCGACCCAGGAGACGATCAGCCGCACCATGGCCGCCTTTCGGCGCAGCGGGGTCATCGACACCGGCCGCCAGTGGGTCGCCATCCGCGACCCGGACCGCCTTCGTGCCATCGCCGGGAGTTGATTGCGCCACATCATACATCCTGCCCCACCTCCGGTCGTACGGTATTCCTGCCATTTAGACGACGAACCGGAGGTTGCCATGAAGACCATTCTTCGCAGCGACGAACTCAACTGCCCCTCCTGCGTGAGCAAGATCGAGAAGGCCCTGACCACGCTGCCCGGCGTCGACAACGCCACGGTGCACTTCAACACCGGCCGCATCGAGGTCGAGCACGAGCAGGTGGACCCGGAGCGGTTGCGCCAGGCCGTGCGCGAGGCCGGCTACGAGGCCCGCGTCAGCGCGTTCTGAGCCGCGCCCCGGGTGCCCAGCGGGCACCCGGGGCGGGTCCCTGCTCATTCCCTGAAGGAGGCACGACATGTCTGCTGCAACGCTTCTCCCGTGGACACGGGATCTCATCGCCTCACCGGTACGAAGCCGGGCGGCGCTCACCCTGGTCAGCGGCGTGTTCGCGCTCGCCGGGGTTACCAGTCACTTTGCCGGCGGCCCGGGGGCGCTGACCGACGGGCTGTGGCTCATCGCCGCCGTACTCGCCGGCACGCACGTCGCCGTGCGGGCTGTTCACGCGCTGCGCCGGGGCAGCATCAGCATCGAGCTGCTGGTCACCATCGCCGCCGTCGGGGCGGTGGCCATCGGCGAGTACTGGGAGGCCGCGGCGGTCACGCTGCTGTTCGTCCTGGGCGGCTACCTGGAAGCCCGGACCCTGGCGCGCACCCGGGCCGCCCTGAAGGATCTCCTGGATCTCGCGCCCACGGAGATCACCGTGCTGCGCGACGGCGACGAGGTCACCGTCGGTCCGGCCCAGGTCGCACCCGGCGAGACGGTGATCGTGCGTCCGGGTGGGCGCATCGCCGTGGACGGCACCGTTCTCAGCGGCCGGGCCGCGGTGGATCAAAGCGCCATCACCGGCGAGCCCATGCCGGAGACCAAGGAGCCCGGGGCGGCCGTGTTCGCCGGGACCATGAGCCAGGATGGCTATCTCACCATCCGCGCCGAGGGCGTTGGAGCGGACACGACCCTGGCACGCGTGATCCAGCGCGTCGAGCAAGCCCAGGAAGCGAAGGCGCCGACCCAGCGCTTCATCGAGCGCTTCGCCCGGTGGTACACCCCGGCAATCATCGTTCTCTCCGGCGGTGCATTCGCTGTCACGCAGGACGCGGTGCTGGCGCTCACCCTTCTGGTCATCGCCTGCCCCGGGGCCCTGGTGATCTCCACGCCCATCTCCGTGATCGCCGGCATCGGCCGCGGAGCGCGCCGGGGCATTCTCATCAAGGGCGGCGAGCACCTGGAGACCGCGGGCCGCATCCGCGCCGTGGCCTTCGACAAGACCGGCACGCTCACCGTCGGGCGTCCGGAGGTGGCGTCGGCCGTTGCGTTCGCTGGTCTCGAGGATGTTCCGGGTATGCCGTCCAGTGATGACCGGCAGCGGCTATTGGCGTGGGCAGCCGTGGCGGAGGGCGGCTCCGAGCACCCGCTGGCCCGAGCCGTGCTGCGTGCGCTCGGCGAGGCGGACCCGGGGCTGCGGGCGGACGCCTTCGAGACCGCCGTCGGCGGCGGCATCCAGGCCCAGTGGCAGGACCGGCACATCGACGTGGGCCGCCCGGACTGGGTTCACGGGCGTGCGCAACACTGGCCGGCCGCCGCCGACGAGGCCCTGGCCGCAGTTCGGGAGCGCGGCGAGACAGCCGCCGTCGTCGCAGTGGACGGTCAACCGGTCGGATTGCTCGGGTTCGCCGATGCCATTCGCCCGGAGGCGGCCGCCGCCCTGCAGCGGCTGCGCGAGACCGGCGTGCGGCTGGTCATGCTCACCGGCGACAACCAGGCCAGTGCCGAGCGTATCGGCGAGGCGCTCGGCATCGACGATATCCGCGCCGGCCTGCTGCCCGAGCACAAGCTCGACGCCATCGAGGAACTGCGCCGGGAGGTCGGCGTCACCGCCATGGTGGGCGATGGCATCAACGACGCGCCCGCGCTCGCCGCCGCCGATATCGGCATCGCCATGGGCGCGACCGGCACGGACGTGGCCGTGGACACCGCGGACATCGCCCTGATGGCGGATGATCTGAACAAGGTCTCCGAGGCCGTGGGCCTGGCCCGGGCGACGGTGGTCAACATCCGCCAGAACGTCGTCATTGCCCTGCTCACCGTCGCGGGCCTCCTGGCGGGGGTGTTCGCCGAGACCGTCCACATGGCCGGGGGCATGTTCGTCCATCAGGTCTCGGTGCTCGTGGTGGTGGTCAACGGCATGCGGTTGCTGCGCACCCGGCACCGCGGCACAAAGGCGGGCGAGGCTCGCGATGGCACGGCACAAGCCCGCGAGCGGCCCGTCACCTGATCCATCGACCGGTTTACGGGCTTCCTGGACAGCGTCCGCCCTCCATGGGCGGGCGCTGGCCTGCTACGCCCCGCCTGTAAGCCGACCACCCCAGTTCGCCACGCATATCGCCATTTCGCGGAACAAACGGCTATGCTGACCGATAGCACTCGTACCACCATATCGGAAACAAAGTGGCCCACTGACGCAAAGGAGAACACAGCCTGTTGGAACAGGTGTCCCGGAGCCTGCGGTGACACACCGGAACACAAAAAGGACGGAGGAGGCCCCGCCATGGTCGAACGCCAGCCCGGCGCCGAACCGCGCATCCATAACCTCCGGGAGAGCTGCACGAGCTGCAGCCTGAACGATCTGTGCCTGCCGGTCGCACTGGATGCCGCCGGCATCGAGACCCTCGACGGTATCGTGCAACGGGGACACCCCCTGGTGCGGGGGCAGATCGTCTATCATCCGGGCAAGCCGTTCCACTCGGTTTACGCCGTCCGTGCCGGCGCGCTGAAGAGCGTAACCGTTACCGAAGACGGCGAAGAGCAGATCACCGCGTTCCACCTCCCTGGCGAGCTGGTGGGGCTCGATGCCATCGGTTTCGATGCCCATCCGTCCACTGCCGCGGCCCTGGAAACGACCCGTGTGTGCGAGATCCCGTTCGCAGAGCTGGAGGGCCTGTCCGAACACGTGCACGGGCTGCGCCGGCACCTGGTCCGCCGGATGAGCCAGGCAATCGCCGCCGAGCAGGAGATGCTGCACCTGCTTGCGCGCCGCAACGCCGAGCAGCGCCTCGCCGCGTTCCTGGTCCACTTGTCGGACCGCCACGTCCAACGCGGCCTTGCCGCCACGCCGGTTCGCCTGCCCATGTCCCGGCACGAACTCGGCAACTATCTCGGGCTCGTGCCGGAGACCGTCAGCCGGCTCTTCCGCCGGTTCATGGACCACGGCTGGATGAGCGTCCAGGGGCAATCCATCGGTCTGGACAATCCGGGCGCACTGCGCCTTCTGACCCGTAGTTCCTCCCAGGTAGTCCAGGAGCACAGGACTTAGTAAGGTATCCGCCGGCCGGGGGCTTTAGTCTGTGAGTGCTGTCCGTTCTGGCGGCTGTTCGTTATCTATCCCTCCGGCCGCCGGGACAAAGGCCGGGCCGCGGACGGCCCGGTAGCCATTCAGCTAGCTTACTCGACGATCAGCTTGCCCCTCATGACCGAAGAATGGCCAGGGAAGGAGCAGAAGAAGGTATAGTCACCGCCGCTGTCGAGCTGGGAGACGTCGAAGGTCACACTCGTGGTCTCACCACCGCCGATCACGTCGGTATAGGCAATCACGCGGTCGTCGTCCTGGGGAACGTAGTCGTTCTCCATGCCGGCGTTCATGCCCGCCTGGGCAACATCCTGAAAATCACCGGTCTCGGTGAGAACCCAATTGTGGCCCATCTGGTCGGCAGGGAGCTCGCCGGTGTGCTCAAGCTCAACGGTGACCTGGTCACAGTTGGCATCGACCACCATTTCGGATTTGTCGAACTGCATCTGATCGTTGCCGGAAATCGACAGCTCGCAGGTCTCCGCTGACGCCGACACGGGCATCATTAGAAGCAGTGCGGGTGCCAGGAGGCTCAGGGAAAAGAATCGCATGGCTGTCTCCTTTCGGTTGCCATGGGTGGATTGCAAAAGGCTTGTTCGCACGCTTCCAACACGATGACTCAGCTAGCGAACGAGGCTTACACCAGAAGCAGCCAAAGGGCTGTTTAAATATGCTCACATAATACATCGAATGTTTTGCGTTGTGCCATCCTCCGCTTTATCCGCTCCGAGCTCGAAGCCCGCTGCGAGTTCCACGCCACGGCAGCTAGTGCCCTGTCACGCTTCTAATGTCGTATAAAGCGCCGGCGGATTGATGCGGGTTTCCTCGTTTGTGAACTGCCGGTGCACCTTTGTCTGAAGCCAATCCCGTGCCGCCTGCCGGGCGGCAACTTCATCGCGGACGGTCTTGAGAGAGTCGATGCGTTGGTTGAGGCACTGTCGGTTCATGACGTTGAGCTCGATCTCGGCCACATTCAGCCAACTCCCATGCTTGGGCGTGTAGGCGAATTCGAAGGCGTAGACGGCAGAATGCCGCCCCACGGTTGTATGCGTCAGCACCCAACCGTGGCGGGCCTGCATCCGACTCAACTGCGCTTCAGATGGGCTGTCATCGTGATCTCGGCATTGAACAGCTTGGAAACGGGGCATCCCGCTTTCGCCTGCTCGGCCGCCTTCTGGAAGTCATCGGCATTGATGCCGGGGACGTCCCCGTAAACATCCAGGTGCACGGTCGTGATGGTGAAGCCGTCGTCGCTGGGCTCGATATTCACCGATGCCGTGGTGTCGATGCGCTCCGGCGTGATATCCGACTCACCGAGAACCAGGGACAGAGCCATCGAGTAGCACCCCGCGTGAGCCGCGGCAAGCAGCTCTTCCGGGTTGGTCCCCGTGCCGTTCTCGAATCGCGTGCCGAACGCGTACTGCGCCGCGGAGAGAACCCCGCTCTCCGTGGAGACCTCGCCCCCACCGTTCTTCAAGCCCCCTTTCCAGACTGCTGCAGCATTGCGTTTCATGGGTTGTCTCCTTTCGTTGCTGTGGAATGGCGTGCAACACGCCTAAGTTCGGATCTTGTCAAAAGCATCCTTGCCGACGCCGCACTCCGGGCAGACGAAATCTTCCGGAATGTCGTTCCATGCCGTTCCGGGGCGAATACCGCCTTCCGGCAGACCATCCTCTTCGTCGTAGGTCCAGCCGCAAACGGTGCACATGAACAACGCGGACGGCGCCTCGGCACCAGCGCATTCCGGCTCTTCACCCTCGAAAGCTCCTTCTGCCATCGTGATCACCTCGCCGATCCGGAACAGCTGCCGGGTGAACGTCCACCTCCGTAACCCCATTAACGGGGACACACAGCAATGAACGCACCCCGGCAGCATCGCTTCATCACCACAGGGCTATGGGCATCCTAAACATCCATACCATGTACATTATATACATTTTAATGAGCGTTAACCGGCCTCCCTGTGGATGGTCCAGCTACTGCGCCGCCGCGGCTTCGACTTCATCGAGCATCTCGGCCAGCCGCGCACGCCCCTGATCGGAGAGCGCCTCGCTGTCTTCCATCTCCGAGGCAATCTCATCCAGGTTCACGGACGGGTCACCCACGACGACGACACCGACCATACCCTTCTCCTTGTGGGACTCGCAGTGATAGACATGCACGCCCTCTGCGTCGAACGAGACTTCCAGGGGAGCGTTGCGGTATCCGGTGAAACTCTCCGCATCGTCCGGCCGGAGACTGTCGAGGCCTTCGACATCGTGCCCAAGATCCGTGGCCTTGAAGTAGACAGTTTCGCCCGGGTCGATGTGGACGACATCGGGCTCGAATACGCGGGCTTCGCCATCCGGCCCGCGATCGAGCATCTCGACCTCGGCAGCCGGCTCGGCATGGGCCGGCTGAGCCAGCACAAAGCCAGTGACAGCGGCAAGAAGGGGTAAACGATACGGAAGATTCATATCATGGTCTCCTTATCATCAGGACGTGGTTACGAGTTACCGGCAGGTCGGTTCACATGCGTCGGAGTGAAAGCTCAGTGGCGAACGACAGTGAGCCGTCGCCCACGCGCTCCAGCACCCGCGCCGTGGGGTGGCCGACCGTACCGTCTAGAAGGACCGCCCCCGGAACTGCGGCTGCTCGATCAAGCCGTAGCCGCGCTGGAGGCTCTCCTGGAAGTAGAAATCCGGGTCGTATTCCTTGCGGGCCCAGTAGTACCAAGGATCGTGCTCGATCTCCTCGTACTCGACGACGAAGAACAGACCTCCGGGCGTCTTCCCGTCATTGCTGAGGTGGTGCTCCTGGTGATCGTGCGCGGGCCACCGGCCAGGGTTGTTCATACGGACGATCACGTCCTTGCGCTGGCCGAACGCGACATAGACCACGTCAACGAGTTCCGGACTATTCAGCGGCCGGCCGTCCTGATGGGTGACGAGCATGTCGTGGCCGTGGAGATGGAAGGCCACGTCCGCACTGACGGACATCAGGCGCAGTCGCAGAACATCGCCCTCCCGGACGCGCAAAGGCTGGTTGTGCGGAAACGCCCGGCCATTGATCGAGAAATACCGCATGCCGCCGGTCGGATCAGACAGGGCGAAGTAGTCCTTTGCTACATCCGGATTCCAGCCGGAGAACATGAGGATCGCATCCTTTGTGACCTCTCTCTCCAGGGGAATGGGGTCTTTCGGATCGACGATGAGGGGGCCCCACATGCCTCGGATACCCACATGGTTGGGCACGCCCTGGTGGCAGTGATACCAGAGCGTGCCCGGCTTGTTCGCCGTGAAGCGGTACGTGTGGCTGCTGCCCGATGAGACGCCGGGCTCGGTAATCCCCGGAGCACCGTCGCTGCGCCATGTGCCCGTCTGCGGGATGCCATGCCAGTGGATCGAGTGCATCTCCTCGGTGCGGTTCTTGAGAACCGCCTCGATCGTGTCGCCTTCCCGGACGTGAATGAGCGGGCCGGGGACTTGCTCGTTGTACGCCCAGACCTTGCTTTCGAACTCCGGCGTAACATCGACCATGCGCTCCTCGATCGACATCTCGAACTGATGGATCGTGCCACTGCCAGGTTCAGCGCTACTCTCGGCAGACGACGCGTCACTGATCGCGCCGGTGCCCGCGTTCGCCAGGATCGGGCGTGCACCCATGGCCGTGACCGTTCCCGCACCGACGAGTTGCATGAATCTCCGTCGCGCTGGCTCGTAGTCCGTGCTCATACCGTTTCGCTCCCGTTGGTTACTTCACCCGTTTAAATCAAGGACGTACCCGGTGAGGCGGTGTCTGACAGGAACCGGTTGCCCGTTCCTTCAGGGCATGCTCGCCAAACATGTATTTACAATACATCGTTTAATGCACTTGTCCAACCCGCAAGCCACGTCGCGAAACCCAGGGCGACAGTGCACCGTCCCGGGCGAACGCTGCCGGAGGCTCGGCTGCACCTGACCCCAAACCCGCGGCCACAGCCGCATTGCAAGGCATTGCCATCAGGTTGTGTTGCATCGCCCGATAAATGATGTATACGATATACATCGTTTTGAGCCGAGTAAGCCCGGCCCATAACCAAGAAGGCATCGACGGGGATTACCCACCCGGGGAATACCCGCAGTCCGAGCCTTTCTCTGTCAGCCCGAGAAAATGAAGGAGTCCTAACGTGAAGCCCACAAGCAAGCTATCCGCACTGTCCCGTCGGGAGTTCATGCAGATCGCCGGTGCCGGGACTTTGGCCGCTGGCGCGGGGAGTCTCCCGACCTTGACCGGCAGCGGTACAGCGCACGCCGCTTCCAGCGGAGGCGCCGCCCTGAAGGGGGCACAGGCGGAGAACGGAAGCCTCATCGCTGACCCGACCAAAATCCCTGCGCCCATCGACCGCACCGAGGCGATGACGCATGACATCGAGCTGGTGGCCGAGGAGCGCATCGCCGAGGTCATGCCGGGCGTACGCCATCGGTTCATGACCTTCAACGGGCAGATCCCCGGTCCCATGATCCGCGTCCGAGTCGGTGACACGGTGAACCTGACGCTGCGCAACAGCGAGGACAGCGAGGATTCCCACAGCGTGGACCTGCACGCCGTCTATGGCTCAGGCGGGGGAGCGCATTACAACGAGGTGGCTCCGGGAGAGTCCAAGACGTTCACATTCAAGGCCACTTACCCCGGGGGGCTGATCTACCACTGCGGTGTCGACAATGCGGACATGCACATCAGCCGGGGCATGTTCGGCATGATACTCGTCGAACCGGAGGAAGGCTTACCACCGGTGGACCGGGAGTTCTACCTTGGGCAGCACGAGCTCTACACCGACAGCACCTTCGGGGTGCCTGGCGATTACGAGTTCCACGACCGTTCCATGGTCCGCGAAGACCCGACGTACGTCCTCTTTAACGGAGCTGTTGCCAGCTTTACGGACATGGCGCTCGGTCCGCTCAAGGCAAACGTCGGTGAGACCGTGCGCTTCTTTATCGTTGTCGGGGGGCCGAACCTGACGTCTGCTCTGCATCCGATCGGGAACATCTGGAGCCGGTACTGGCCGCAGGGAGCGCTCGCGAACGCGCCGCTGCGCTATGTCTCCACGGTGCCGATCTCTCCGGGCTCCTGCCTGGTGGGGGATATGGAGTTGCCCGTTCCGCAGTCGATCCGTGTTCTCGACCATGCCCTCTCCCGTGCCGTCCACAAGGGCGTAGCGGCAGACCTGGTCGTCGAGGGTGACGAGCGCCCGGATCTTCTCAAGGCAAACTGACAATCCCCTGCGCCGGGGCCCGTAACGGACCCCGGCGCCGGCTGATTGCCGACGTCCGCAGGCATTGGTGGCGCGGTATACCTGTCTGCGGAAACCCGCCCCCGAGCACAACCAATATCTTGAATCCTGGAGTCGTCCTGCCGAACGGATTCGGCACTCAGTCACACCGCGACAAACCGCGGGAACAGGACATTGTTCTCCAAGTGGACATGGTCCTGCAGGTCATCAACCAGGGCCGCAAGCCCGGAGTAAAGCAGTCGCCAGGATCGGCATGCGTCCGGTGGCGGCGTGAACGCGTTGGTCATGAAGCGCAAACGCTGCAGCAGGGACCCGACTCCGAGGTGCTCATGGGTTAGCACTGCGATCAGATCGGGAACGAACGGTCCATGGCGTCGGCGAAGCATCGCAGGGAAAAGCGTTTGCTCCTCGTCGTGCATGTGCTCGTCGAGGGCCTCAAAAGCGTTCTCCAGCGTCACTGCGAGGCCACACGGGACGCTGGCATGGGCTGCGTGGACGGCCTCCACGTGCCGGGACAACCGGGCCAGCTCCGGAAACCCGAGGCGGTGGGCACGGTGATAGCGCTGTACGATGTGCTGGATCAGGGGCCCGGTATCCTGTTCAGCCGTGCCCTTGCTGAACCGTTCAACGGTGCGGCAGACCGTCAGCCGGTGTTCGATCTCCTCCACGCTCAAGGCCCGCCGCGCCGCAGCCTCGGCAAGCAAAAGCTTGCCTTCGCAGCAGAAGTTCAGGCCGAATTCACGGAACACGCGATCCGCTCCCGGCAAACTCGCCGCGATCGCACCGATCGTCTCGTCGCGCAAGGATTGCCCCCGGAACCTCCTCCCCATCGTCAAGCTCCTTTGCAGACAAACCACCTATAAGATGCATCGTTCATACATTTTATAGGTGGGCGCCCTATGCAGGAACCACGTCTTCGTTCAGCTACGGCGCTCGATCATCTGCTTCTTGATCTGGGCGATGGCTTCCGCCGGGTTCAGGCCCTTCGGACAGGTATAGGTGCAGTTTATGATCGAGTGGCATCGGTACAGGCGGAACGGGTCCTCGAGCTCGTCCAGGCGCTCGCCGGTGGCCTCGTCACGACTGTCCGCGAGCCAGCGCTGCGCCTGAAGCAGGACGGCCGGGCCGAGATAGCGGTCGCCATTCCACCAGTGACTCGGGCATCCCGCAGTGCAGCAAAAGCACAGAATGCACTCGTACAGGCCATCGAGCTTCTCCCGATCCTCCTTCGACTGGAGGCGCTCCCTGTCCGGCGGCGTCGGGCTTTCCGTGCGCAGCCACGGCTTGATGGCGGCGTACTGCGCGAGCAGGTGCGTCTGGTCGGGAACCAGATCCTTTACAACCGGCAGGTTGTTCAATGGATAGACGGTGAGCGGATCCCGCGTCTCATCCAGTGCGCGGGTACACGCGAGCCAGTTTCGGCCGTCGATATTCATCGCGCACGAGCCGCAGACCCCTTCGCGGCACGAACGCCGGAACGTCAGCGTCGGGTCGATCCCGCTCTTAATCCCGATAAGGGCATCGAGCACCATGGGTCCGAATCGATCCAGATCGATCTCGTAGATGTCGATACGCGGATTGGCCCCGGAATCGGGATCGTACCGGTAGATCCGGAGCTGCTTGGTCCGTGTGGCGCCCTCAGGGGCTGGCCACGTTTTCCCTTCCGTGATGCGGGATTGCGGGCCGAGCGTGAACTTCGAGAATGCCCGAGAGCGCTTCGCAGGCGCATCACCTCCGGGACGCGACGTATCGCCAGCCATAGACTCCTCCTGACAGCGACCATGGGCTCGTTGCTACAGGATGCTCCCCCGGGACGATGCGCCACAATGCACACGACCCCGCCGGGATGCCAGAAGGCGGCACGCAGCCGATCCGGTTCCGTACCGGGGCTGTCTGTCCCGAGGCACGCGCCCTGCGCGGTTACGGCGCGGGCCTTGAGGAGGGCTCGCAGACAAGATGAAGCTCATTCAGCAGAGCCCGTATGCGCGCCCGCTCCATGGACGGATGCGTCTGCCTTGCCAGCACCATGAACGCGTCCATGGCCCGCTCGCGCACCTGGCAAAGGGGCAGACCCCACTCGCTCTGAAAATGCATCCGGTTTACCATATCCGGAAGATCCAGATCCCGCCGCAGGCGCTCCAGAGACCCTTCGTCCAGCCGGCAACACCAGTACGTCATACCCCCTCCCTGCACGCAGTCCGTCGGCGCGATTCACTCGCAGGCTTGCGTACCATGCTAAACGATGTATTATTTATACATGTTTAATGCAGTACCTGCAACGCCCGAAGAGGACACGCCATGACCTACGTCGTCACCGACAACTGCATTAAGTGCAAGTACACGGACTGCGTCGAGGTCTGCCCCGTGGACTGCTTCCACGAGGGGCCCAACTTCCTGGCCATCGACCCGGACGAGTGCATCGACTGCACCCTGTGCGAGCCGGAGTGCCCGGCGGAAGCCATCTACTCCGAAGACGATTTGCCGGACGAGATGAGCCACTTCCTGGAGCTCAACGCCGAGCTCTCGCGCCAATGGCCCGTGCTCACGGAGATGAAGGATGCTCCGGAGGATGCGCAAGACTGGGACGGCATGCCGAACAAGCTACCGTACCTTGAACGATGACCCGAAGCCGAGGGAGACAAGCCATGGAACATCAAGCCAATCCATCCGACCTGACCCGTCACACGCTCGGCGAGATCGCGGCGAACATCCCGGGCGCTACCCGCGTTTTCCGTGAGTATGACCTCGATTTCTGCTGCGGCGGTAGCGCAACGCTGGACAGTGCGGCCCGCGAGCGCGGCATCGACCCCGCCGAGGTCCAGCGCCAGCTTGCCGCCCTGTCCTCGGGCGAGACCGCTGACAGCGACATGGACACGGGTGCATTGGTGGATCACATTCTTACGCGCTACCACCACATGCACCGCAAGGAATTGCCGGAGCTCATCCGCCTCGCGCTCAAGGTGGAATCCGTTCATGGAAGCCACCCCGAAGTACCGGCTGGTCTCGGTGGGGCCCTGGAGGAGATCCAGCAGACCCTCGACGCCCACATGCATGACGAGGAGGTCGTGTTGTTCCCGTATGCAAAAGGCGAGATTCGGGATCTGTCCGGGGAAGTCTTCACGCAGTTGGAACAGGACCACCGGGATCACGGCGAGACGCTTCGAAAGGTCGAGATGATCGCCAACGGGTTCCGGCCCCCACGCGACGCATGCCGGACCTGGCAGGCCCTCTACGCGGGGACGGCGAAGTTCGTGAACGACGTCAGGGAACACGTGCACCTGGAGAACAATGTGCTGTTCCCGCGGCTGCGGATGCATTGACGCCGCGGCCGCGGCGGCCGGATGGCCGTCGCGGCGTCCCCTGCCCCCGGCACCGGACGCGTGCATAGCAACGCCAAGCACGGACGGAACGGGGCGGCCGTACCCTCGGTCGGCAACGGGCGCACGGACGGCGGCGATCAGGCCGTGACCGGCAGGCGCGACAACCGATTGAACGTCTCCGTGTTGCCAACAAGATCGGCAAGCGTGACGGTATTCAGGTGGGCGAGAAAGGCGGCGCGCGCGCCTTCAAGGCTTCGCTTCAGAGCGCACCCGCCTCGCAGGGCGCACGTCTTGCGCTCGCAGTCGACGATCTCCATCGACGACTCCAGCGCTCCGACGACCTCCCCCACCCAGATCGACTCCGGCGCACGCCCGAGGGCAAGGCCACCGGTTCGGCCCTTGGTGGTAACGACGAAGCCGTGCAGCGCCAGATGATGGACTACCTTGCGCAGATGCTCCATCGAGATCGCGTACGCCGAGGCTATCTCGCGCATCGGAATGCGCCGCCCCTCGTGCGTCGCCGCGTACATCAGCACGCGCAAACCGTAATCGGTGTGATACGTCAATTCCACCGCGTTGCCCTCCGCACTGCCGGCACCCCGCGACAGCCGTTGCTTGCCATTCCCCGCGATTGAAGTCGCAGGGGCTCTATCAATGGATCCATAATACATTGATTATGCCGCAGTAACCAGTGGCAGACTTGTCTGCGCCCCGATCCCCCAACGCGTCGCCGAATCCATGACCGGCTTGGCGATATCCGACCGTCCCTGAGCGCGCCCTTGTTACACATATTCAGGGCTGTGGTTGCCTACTGGATTTTTTGATGTATTTTTTATACACTTTTTATAGGATCCAGGAAAATAGGAGGTGCGCCATGAACGATCAGGTGTTGAGCCGGCTGCGGCAGGATCACGATAACCTTCGGCCGTTGCTCCGGGTTCTGGATCAGCAGCTCGAATGCATCGAGGCCAACGGGGACGCGGATTATGTCCTGATGGCGGATATCCTCGATTACCTCGTCCGCAAGCCCGAGCAGTATCACCACCCGTTCGAGGAACGCCTCGGCCAGCGGCTGCTCGCACGCGAACCCGCGGCCGCCGACGCGGTGTCGCGTATCCGTGCTCAGCACCACCGTCTGACGCGCTTGGGCAAGAGACTACAGCGACGACTCGACGAGATCGCGGCCGACAGCCTGGTCAGCCGGACGCGCTTCGTGCGCCTCGCGCACGCCTACGTTCGCCTCTACGAGACCCATCTTGATGACGAGGAGCGGGAGCTATTCCCCGCCCTGGATAACACGCTTGCCGCGGCGGACTGGATCGAGGCGACCACGGCCTTCCAATGGACCCTGGATCCGGCATTCACGGCCGACAACGCCGCCGACCACCGCGACCTACGGGACCGGATCGAGCTCGCGCTCAAGGTCCAGCTCCCGCAGTCGGGCACGGGCTTCTGCCCCCTGTGCGCACCGTAGCCAAGGCGCTTTCACCATGAACGCCGAGCATCATACTCGCGCAACCCGTGCCACCTGGCGCGGGACATCGATCGTCGGTAATACAGCGGCGAACGTGCCTTCACACTGGCCCTACGCTACCGGCGAATCCTCTCGCCGGGTCGTGTACTGGGATTCCGTCGACGAGGCGTCCTGGGAGAGCTTCCCGGCGAGTGATCCGCCGGCCTGGACGTAATGCCGGCCCGCGTACACTCGGACCACCTCGGCGTGAACCAGGGAGATCGTAGCCATGTACGTGAGCGGTTATCCCGATGCCTACAATCTCGCTGTCCGCCTCGACGGACTTCAGGACAGCGCCGAGCGCGCCTGCACCGTGTGTCGTGAGCAACCGCCCTGGGTTCAACGGCAGTGCGCCGAACTACTGGCCAGGGCGCACGTCTGCATTTGCGCCCTTACCACGCCTGCGATCCTGGAAGCGGTACAGGCGGATGTACTGGCGGGCCGTCTGGACGCCCACTCCGGGTAAGCGCCGGATTCTGTCAATCGCCCTGCGCGAGAGTTAGCCGCATCAGGGTGATGGGCCACTTTGACGATTCCGTTCAAGGTAGCGCTTGAGGTAGCAGTAGGAACCCAGCAAGCGCAGGCGAAAGACCTTCTCCCCGGCTGGCGCGGCCCGCTGCACCACGGCGCGCCGATACACGCGCAGCGTTTGTTCTGCAAACGACCGGGCATCCGCCTCGCCGCGGGTTTCCTCCAGGAAGACGATCCGTTCCGCTTCCTGTCGTTCGCTGTCGCGAACCACCTCGGCCGGATTCATGGCGCCGCCCCGGCGTGCGACTGCGCCGGCGATGGCTCGGACAGCCGCCGGCGGTGATCAGCGATCATCCAGTGCCTCGAGCGCCCGGCGTGAATGGGCGACGGCACCCCCGGCACGCATCTCGGCGGCGACCCAGATGGCCTCCATGATCTGCTGCTCGGTCGCGCTTTCACGCGCGGCTCCGGGGGTGTGGTTCTGCAGGCAATCCGGGCACTGGGTGACATGCGCCACGGCCACGGCGATGAGCTGCTTGGTGCGCGCATCCAGGGCGCCGGCCTGGAAGACGGCCTTGCTGAACGCGCGCCAGGCCTGTTCCGCTTCCGGAGTCAGATCCTCGCGGCGTCTCCCGGGCGATTGCTGCGTCATGACCTTCACCTCTCTTTGCTGCGCTCTCTCACCAGGCGGTACCAGGATGGCCGGCCTCTGGCTTCACATCGTCGACCTTGTTTCACCTAAAGCAAAAATGTATATTCAATATACATCTTTTAGCGGCCAACTCAACCAATGACTCCCCAGATGCACGATTCACACGTATCCGGGCTCCGGGCCCGGGACGTCCACAACCACGCTCGTTGTTCCGGGTCTTCCTGATGGATGGAACCATGGTACTGCGAGATGTCGGCCGCGGTGCGTGGCAGCTTTTCGGCTATCCGTTCCGCATCTTCTTCCTCTCTCTCGCCGTGCTTGCGGTCTTCTGGATCCCTCTGTGGGTAACCGTGGTGGCCAGTCCGCTGACACTGCCGCTGGCCCTGCCCGGCTACTACTGGCATCAGCACGAGATGGTGTTCGCCTTCCTGCATGTTGCCATCGGCGGATTCCTTCTGACCGCCGTGTGCGTATGGACGGGCACGCAGCGAACCCACGGACGTGCTCTGCTGGCCATGTGGCTGGTATGGCTGGCCGGCCGCGTGGTCATGGTCGCAGGGGGCGGATTTCCCGGCTGGCTCGTCGCCGGCGTCAACCTGGCCTTTCTGCCGCTCATCATGGCCGACGCGGGCTGGCGGATCTGGCAGGCAAGGCAGAAGCGGCAGACTGTGATTGTCGCCGTTCTGGGGCTGCTGTGGTTGATGCAACTGGGCTTCTTCATGCGGCCTCAGGGCGCATTCATCAATGCCGCGCTGGTGCTCGCCATGACACTGATGCTCGTCATCGGCGGACGCATCACGCCGAACTTCTCCATGGCATGGCTGCGCAATCAGGGACTGTCCACCCAGGGCGTCCGCATCATCCCCGCCCTGGAGTGGGGCGTGCTTGCCGGCATGGGGGCAACACTGCTTGCCGTGCTGAGCGGCCACGGCACGGCCATCGCGGCGACGGCGCTGGTGGCCGGGGCCCTGTCACTGATTCGCATCGTGCTCTGGCAGGGCTGGCGCGTGCGATCGGAGCCGCTTCTCTGGATTCTGCACGTATCGCTGCTGTGGATTCCGGCGGGACTGTGGCTCCTCGCGGGCAGCGCCGCCGGCTGGTGGTCCGCCACGGTCTGGGTGCATGCCGTGGGGGTCGGGGGCATGGGCGGACTGATTCTCGGCGTCATCAGCCGCGTCGCCCTCGGCCATACCGGCCGGGCGCTGCAACTACCACGCGGCATGGTGGCCGCGTTCGCCGCAGTCCATCTTGCCGCCGTCATACGTGTTGCGGCCGGCTTCGGGCTGGTGCCGTGGCAGGCGGGGCTCGGTGCCGCAAGTGCGCTGTGGATCGCGGCGTACGGTCTGTTCCTGGTGCGCTACTTCCCCATCCTGACCGCCCCCCGCGTCGACGGACGCCCCGGTTGAGGGAGCGCCGAGCCATTCGCCGAACGGCGGGACCGGGGCCATCGGATGGACATTCACCTGACGGGCGACTCCGCCCTGCCCGCCAGCCTGCGCACGCGCAACCGCCCACTGCGCGCCGACGGCTGGCCGTCGCTGGGGGCAGCAAGCTGAAATCATGACCGGGGACGGCATGCAACAACGCATCGTCGACTTCCACACCGACGACGAAGACCACTGGGTGGCGGACCTGGAGTGCGGCCATACCCGCCACGTCCGCCATCAACCACCCTGGGTGCAGAGGCTCTGGGTGATCACCGCACGCGGCCGGCGGAACATGCTGGGCTACCGCCTCTGGTGCAAGCGCTGCGCGGACGGCGAGCCACCGTAACGGGATCCCCGGGGCACGCTCTTGATTTTCATCAAATCCCTGGCGGCCGGCAGCACGTACGATTCATGTGCCGGGCTCGGGACGAAGGCCCGACTCCCGGATCAACCACGGGGAGACGCCATGCCACCATCCCGACCACAGGACTGGCTGCCTGCGTCGCAGGACATTCTCGCCGACCAGCGCGCCGCCTACGACGCCATGCGCCATCAGTGCCCCGTCGCCTACAGTGACCTCCAGGGCTGGACGCTGTTCCGGCACCGCGACGTCGTCGACGTGCTGCACGACCCGGGGACATTCAGTAACAGCGCCTCCCGGCACCTGTCCGTGCCCAACGGCATGGACCCGCCCGAGCACACGCCGTTCCGCCGGCTTATCGAGCCGTACTTCGAGGCCCCGGCCATGCAGTGCTTTGAGCCGACATGCCGGGCCATCGCAGCCGAGCTTGCCGACGGCCTGCAGGCCGGGCGCGAGGTCGAGTGCATGGACGCCTTTGCCCGTCCGTTCGCCGCCCGCGCCCAGTGCGCCTTTCTCGGCTGGCCGGAGTCGCTGGCGCCGGCGCTG
>NZ_JAUFPK010000007.1 GCF_030409225.1 Aquisalimonas lutea | reverse complement strand
CTTCGGGCGCTGTCCAACGGGTCCTGCCGGAGTGGTACGTATCCGAGGGCACGCTCTACGCCATTACGCTCGGCGGACGCGACGCACCGGCACGGGTCCGCGTGTTCCGGGAGTTCCTGCGGGAGAACCTCGACGCCCACGGACAGGTGGCGAGCTGACATTCGGGGGCGCGAAAGCCACTGCGCGGCGTTGCTGATCCGCCATCAACTTCTCCGCCGGTCAGCTGTAGGCTCCAAGGAGTGCACAGGCGGCACAGCAGATCCGCCAGCGGTTCGCCGTGCGTGGCACCGATCGCCTTTGCTGGATTGCGGAATGTCGGAAGGAACATTGCACCCGCCAACCGACGTGACCACGGCAATACATCGGCTCAGCAAGACCGGCTTCCTGTTCGCCCCGGATGACTTCGGGCGGGGTACTTCATCCCTTCGCTGCGAAAGCCAAGCGCTAAGCGCAACCCTTTGCTGTCGCAAAAATGTTACACACTTCACACTTTGAGCCCTATGTTTGCGAGTGGCCCCGGCCCAGGTGCGCGGGTCCGCGCTGGTGCCAATGCTCTGCAGGGACGAAAACAAAAGGGCCCCGGCCTTCGGGGGCAAGAAGCCGGGGCCAACATGACCTTGGTGGAGGTCATCATGCCCGCTAAAGGAGAAAAGTAGCGGGCCTCCCTGGCGAAGCGCACTGCACACTCTAGCTCAGTGAGTGGATGGGATCTGTACGATGTCACACAACCAGGAGGTCTGCGGACCCGGTAGAGATTCCACGTCCACAAATACACCCGCGCATTGACGGTCGCAGCGGGAAAGATCTCCTCGGCAAATCCATTGCCCCGCTTCGAGAGGTCTCTATTGACCGGGGATGCAGCTGAAGAGCCAACGTCACAGCGCGTCCCGGACGCGCAGGCCAAGGATCAAAGGCGGGCGAGCCTGCCGCCCCCCTCGGTGCGCGGCAGGCGTTCTCGTGGGAATCATCGCGACCCGGTGGCCCTCACCGAAGGCGCCTACCGCTCGGCATCGGTCTTGAAGGGTACACGCTCACCCGCCGTAGGGGCCTTACGCCCATACGAAGTGGGCTCACGTTGGCCGGCCGCATGGCGGTCGCCTCGCGCACCGGCCGCATCCGGTAGCGGCGAATCGCATAGATCATCGCCGCGCGCGCCTCCGGCGCCGGGTTCTTGCTGTAGCCCTCCCACACGGCGCGCAGCGGCGCCCGACCGGCGTCGGGGTCAAGGCCAACGGCGTAGCACCAGGCCCGAATCCCATAATGGCACGCCCCCACCGCGCGGGCGTCGGACAGCCGCACCTCGATCCCTTGCGCATCCGCGTCGCGCAGCAGGCGCGACAAGGACACGTTCGGTGCAAGACGCACACTCTCGATGCGATCGACCTTGCGCTTTAGCCCCTGTAGCGCTCCGCGGGCGGTTCGCCCGTGGCAGGCGTACTCCGGCCCGCCCAGCGGGTCGCGTGTCAGTGCGATATAGCCGTGATCCGTGCGCACCTGATAGCCCCGCCCCTGCCCTGCCCACACGGCCCGGTAAAGCTCGACGCCCTCCGGCGCCCTCTCGAGCGGCGAGACGTCCAGCGTCAGCAGGCCATCCACCACCGCCAACCCGGCGCCATGGACCATGCGCAGCCACCGGCCCGGGACGCGGATGACGTGGTGGTCCTCATTCGCAATCCACCCCTTGAAACGCCCGGCATACGTATCGCGATTCTCATCCATGACAACGGTGTAGCCCACCTCCGTGGGGTCCGACACCACGTGGACCTGCAGGGAGTGGCCGCCCGCGGCGCCGCGGCGCATGGGGTTGACGGCCTCGAGCCGGCGTTGCGTGCGTTGGCGCAGTCGCTCGGCGAGCGGCGTTTCGCACATCACCCGGTTCGTCACTGCCTCTGTGGCACCGGGCGCGGGGCGCGCGCCCGATCGCCTGCCCCTGGAGGGCGATCGGCGCGCATTGCGTGCCCGCCGCGCGCCGTGGATCGCCTCGACTACCTCGTCGACGACCTCGCGCGCTCGGTCCGCGCGGCGACTGCCACGAATCGTACGCTTGCGCCCGCGCATCGCCTTCACCGCCGCATCGCGCGCGCGCTTTGTCCCCGGCCTCGCCCCGTCCGCCCAGTGGAGGGCGAGCCGGAATAACCGCTTTCCAACAACGGGAATGTAATTCCGGCCAACATTGCTCTTTTGTTTCGTCTTCATTTTCGTCTCCGTAATAAAGTTTTGTGGACTGTCACATCACACAAACCATATTACGAATCCGGCCTTTTATATTCCATACCAAATAAAGGTAATTTTTGCGGTTATTCTTTTTAATTATTCCTGCAAAGCAGAATATATTGAGCGCCTCTTTTCGCCCTTTCGGGCACGCTAATCGCACCCGCCCGATCGGCGAATCACCGACGACAATCAACGGGGCTCACCGGCGCGAGGGCGTCGGGTGGCCGCGCACGGCGTGTCGCCGCGACCGGCCGCGCGCGCACCGGCCCCCGGGGACGTGGTGCTGGCGCAGGCAGCACCACGCCCGGTCGCAGGCGCATCGCAGGCGGGCTTGCAAGTCCTTGATTGTGGGGCGGGCGTGGCGGGCACGCTACCCGCCACCCAAGGCGGGGCATTGCCGCGCAGCCCCCTCGGCAGCCAAGGCGTACGCCGCGCGTAGCGCCCCGTACAACCAGCCGCACACCGCTCGCGCCCCCGTGCTACGCCGCCTCCCCCGGTTCCCCGAGCGCCGTGCACTAGCGCGTTCCGTTCGTTGGTGATGCGGCATTCGGTGTGTCTCTCGCCCCCCAGATCGCATCCAGGATCGGCTCCCGGAAGAGCTCGGGGGAGACAGGCTCCGGTGCTACAAATTCCATCTCGCGGTGCGGAGTTTCGGGCTCCAATACCGACGCCGGGATCGGGTTCGTGCAACGCGATTGGGGCGCGGTCATCGGTCCGTGAGACGCCACCACCGCGCGCAACTGCTGGAGTCTTTCTGCCTCGACACGCTTTCCCCGAGTCCGTTTCCCGTCCACCTTCATCTCGCCATCTCGAAACGTCAGGCCAAACAGGGCCTCCAGGACACGCCGCAGGATCGGCACGGGGCTTTTGGCGTGGGCGTGCTTGGGATAGAGGGTGACCGGGAGGTCCAGCGCTTGAATCCACCCCAGATACTGCTCAACCAGGCCGCGCAGCGCCGGGCCCGCATTCGCGCGGTGGAGAACCATTGCGTTGGGGTCCCCGTCAAGCCGCCAACCGAGCGCATCGAGGAGATAGCAAAAGATCGCATGGAGTTTTCCGATATGGCGGCGACTCAGCGCGTCGCCCTTCTCCGCCCGATCGGCCGCGTGCGCCTGCGCGGTGGTCATCCCAGCAATCCGCCACGCCTGCACCCACGATGGCAAGCACCCTTGCGCCCACAGTGCGACATCCGCCGGCGCGACATGCGCACGGCCTAGCCAGTGCTCCACGCGCCGGCGCTCCAGCCGATAGAATAGCGCCTCGCTCGTGTCCTCCCTTTGATGTGCAGCCGCCCATTCCTGATCGGTCGCCGCCCGCGCAGCAAGCAGCGCGTTGTCATACTCCGCCTTCGCAATGCGCCGCCCCGAGCGCCCGGCCTCACGGCCGCATTGGCGGCACTGCTCGTTCGCTACGAGGCGCGAGACTCGGATGCCCTGCGCTTCCATGATCGCCCAAAGTGATACGGCCAGGTGGTTGCGGGAGAAACTCTGTTCCGCCCGGATGGTGGCAATCAGCGCCTCATTCGCGCTCGCCTCGCGGTTCTCGGGAAGCAGCTCGGCCAGACGTTTGCGGGGACAATCCAGATGATAGCGCTTCGGGGGCCGCACCCCGATACGATAGTTCTGCGCCGTGCGATCGCGACGCAACATCTGCAGCGCCTCCGCCGCCGTCACCACGCCAGAGAAAAGGCCAAACGTCCTCGTAAAATGCGGGACGGTGATCGATACCGACGAGACAATGGCCGGCGAGTGCACCAGGACTGACCACTGCGTCACGACGGCATCGGGATGCGCGATCAGCCGCGCCGGGGCCGTCTCGCCGCTGTTGTGCCCCGTAATCGCCAGGCATGTGCAGCCGCTTTCCTCGTGGATGCGGGCCGCGATCGCCCGCACTTCCTTGGCGCTGTCAGCACAAATGCGCACGGGTTCGTCGGCTTTCACCGCCTCCATCACCTCACCCAACACCTGGTCGAAATCCCCGATCTGCGCGGCGATGTGTGAGAACTCGGCTTCGCCCGTGATCACCGTGACAGGCTCGTCGGGGCGGTGCCGCTTTACGAAATCCACCAACGTGCCATTCGCGTCCGCATCGCACAGCACAACCGTGGACGTCGTGCGAATCGCTTCACCGAGCGCATCAATGGCTTGGTCACGGTTGTCGATATTGTCCGCCGTGGCAAGATGCTCCAGCACCTGCTGCGCTTCGTCGACGATGAGCGTCTGTGACCGACGAATCAGGCCCTTGTATCGCCGCGCCCCGAGTGAGTTCCCCGTGACCGCAAGCGACGACAACGCCACCTCTTCACCCGGCGCCGGCACTGGCTGTCCCACCCGCGCAGGCTCGTAGTGCGTCATGAGATCCGCCATCGGAGCGACAATGCTGCGAAGCCGGGAGACATAGACCGGCTGACGACCATCGGTCTTTGCCTGCTGCACGAGCGCGCGCGCAAACTGCGTCTTCCCGCTCCCGGTCGGCGTGGCGATGATGTAGATCCCACGGTTTTCCCGCATGTGCGACAGGAGCGTTTCATCAAGGCTCCACGCAATGCGCTCCACCCCCTCCTGGTCCACCGGGATCGATTGCGTCGCGCAGGCACGCTCGCGCAGCCGCCCGAGATACCTATGGAGAAACTCGGTCAGTGAGCGTGCGTCAATGTGGGGGTTGGCCGCCACCAAACGCTCAACAACCTCTTCTATGCTGTAGCGCAGCGGAGCCAATGGAGCGGCAGCGCGCGCTGCCCGCTCCGCCCGCTCGTTCGCATCCACCGCGCAATCAGCCACGCAAACGTCAGGGAGATGTCGCTGCAGCGCGTCGACGCCCGAGAACGGGTAGCTCGCGAGCTGCGCTCCGCGCGCGTCCACTATCTCAACGGCATGGACTCCGTAGTCACGGGCCAGATCAAAAGCCGATCCAGCTTCATGACGTTCACATGCAATCACCATCCGGTATTTCCGTCCGTAGGTTTGCCACCATTGCGTCAACGCCGCGTCGAACGGCGGCGCCGTCTCCACAACTCCCGCCCCCTCGTGGCGCGCTAGAACACCATCCTGGGCATCCGGCCGCGTAAGGTGCGTGAAAATGACCGTACTCTCGACCCGACCGCGTGGAACTAACTCATTGTGCATTCGATTATCTCCTTTTTTTGGCTGTCGCATCACCTCCTTCCTTCTTCCGAAGGCCCTATCCTGTGGCGAGACCCAGCCGACTGTTGACACGTCCGTATCTTCTCCCAAAGAACCTTCCAATGTCCACCCCGAATAACGCCAAAAAGTGGCTTTATTCGAACGCGATGGCCCCTTATTTATTTTCTTTTATTAATAACTCCAGGCTCTGTGTCCGTTCTGCTCCTGGCATCTTCACGCGCGTAGCGCGTGGCCTATCTTCAGTCCTGCACTATTCCACGGTTTTCTAGCTATGTATTATACAACCAGGAAAACCGTGGGACAGGCTTTTCACTCGAAGGGTTCGGTTCTCATTGCCGCCCCTGACCCGAGTCTTATTGCAAAGACGCAACAACAAGCGAGTCCGTCGATGAAGTTCACCTTCTTGTCGTTTAACCTTCAAAATCCGTCTCTTACAGTCTACAAACGATCGAGCGCCCGCTCGTTTCCCGGTCTTGGAAGCTGGCTCAAGCGGACTCTACGAGGTCTCACTCCATTGCCACGAACGAACAACGCATGGGTCTCACCGGTCACGCAGAGAGAAGGCTATGAACCGACAAGTATTTTTCCTACCGGCTAGGATATAAGAATTATTTATTTCGACTTATATAACCCGCACTACCGTCATCCCTTATCAACCCATTCGACCCACTTTCACAGGCCATAATGTCTTCTCTAAACCACAGACCTGAGCGGCATCGCAACGCCCTGAAAGGAATCGCAAAGAAGCGCCCTTCATTCCCATATGCGGTGTGTGAAATATTAGGTTTTATTAATATTCACTTTCCTATTGCATTCCCGACTAGAACTCGATACATTTTCTCCATCGATTCACGCATTTCTGAAAACGAGGAGGTACGCATATGACTCGCATGACTTCGCCAACCCCACAAACCACCTCTGAGCATCCAGCCAGTCCAAGGCAGTTTGCAGAGCCAGTGGCCGACGGATGGGATCTACAGGCCGCTGTCGAGGCGCTCGCTCTCGAACTGACATCCGCGTTCGGGGTTGGCAAGGGCGACTTTTCGGTAGGTCGCCTGACGCAGAAGTCCCTCTTTGGCCGAGGGACGGTCGTCAAGCGCGTCGACGGAGTCGCTTTCGATCGCACGAATGATGCAATCGGGACGCGAGGTCGCGTGGTTCGTCCAGACTCGAGTTCCCTCAGTCGATCCTCGGGAACTGGGATGGTGGCTTACGAGCACCTCGGTACGGGACTCTATCGGTTGGAGGACGTGCTGGTGGATGCGCGCGGGACCCGGCGCTGCTATCACCTCGTCGTGGTCGGTGATGCGGCTGCAATGCTCTCGGATCAAGACCGGGATTCATGGCATCAATTGCTGTGCGCGATGTTTCCGGGTGACATGGCCGAGGCGAAACGCGCCAGGGAGAGTCATCATCGTGAAAGTGAACGCTGCCAACGTCTGCTCCAGCAAATCCAATGCGAGCGGGACTACTACGTGCCAGTGACAGAAGGTGAGTGGACTGCTGATCCGGTTTACCCGAAGTTGCCGGACTGGTTTCCCCCACATGCGAACGATGATGAGCTCATCGCCGAGTGGAGTTTGCCCGTCAAATGGTGCGTCAGTGGATTCCGTGACGCCGTCGGCGAGACAGCCGAGGAGGCCATCGCCGTGGCCAGGCGAATCACGAACGAGCGCGAAAGGAATGCCCGCGCAGCGCGCCGGCAAGCGGACCATGCAGGACTGCCCGCACTACAGGGCTCAGCCCGGCAGGTCCAGTGGGCGGAACAGATCCGTGCGATCTGCAGGGACCGAGACCTAGTGAAGGAAGCAACCCGCAGGCGAGTGAAGACAGCAAAGTACTGGATCGATCACTTCAAGCATGTGACGCGCAAATAGGGTTCAATCCGTGCTTGTAGCTTCGTTCGCCATGTCAGCTAGCCTGCTGACTGAATGCCACGGCCACCGCCTGCCACCCAATTTTCCATGATCGTCAACCTATTCTCGGCGGGCTCTACCCCCTCACCCCCAGCCCTGGCGCATCAGTGTCCCCACCTGGCGCTGCGACAACACCCGAGCGCAATCCCGCCAGGCGTCGTCGTCGACTTCCAGTGTCTGGTTGTAGCGAAGATCGAAGCCGTTGACCTCGCGCTGCGCATTTATGCGCTTATCAAGTTCTTCGGCAAGGCGTTCGGCATCCTCGATCCAGTCATCATCGATTGTAGAGAATCGCGGGCCGTAGCCGGATACGGCTTCCATTGCAAAGGCCCTATCCTGAACGTAGCGCTTGGCAGAGGAACTGCCGTTGAGGGCCTCTTCTGTCACGGGGATGGGTCCTTCGTGAAAGGCAGCCGCACGTCGAACACGAAGGCACCATGATCCCTCACAGTGATTTGTTTCGCGTCAGGATGTCGTGGATTGAGGATGATGTTCCAGGACAGGGGAATAACCACGGAAGGTACGCGCATCAGCAGAATATCGTTGGCCCGAGTCTCCAGCCAGTCCCGCCCCACCGACACCGGGTTGTGCGGGATCGAGGGAATATCCAGGACGCTGGCCGCGGCGTCGATCGGGACTACCAGCTCAATCAGCCGGAAGTCCAGTGGCGCGACCGGCTCCTCAAGCCCGAAGTGCACCGCGTTTTCCCAGGCCGCCAGCGCTGGGTGCTCCGAGGTGTAGATCGCCGGATACCCAGGTGGCGTCCAACGGCCGCCGTAAAGGCGCGAGCCCTCCCCGGAGAGGTCGATTGCGTACTTGGCACGGGCAATGCGATAGAGTCGCATCAGGCCGCGATGCCGTGCTCGATTCGACCCAGCAATTGCTCAACCTCGTGCACCCCGGGGTCGTGCAGCAGCAGATCTGCCGGCACCTGCCCTCCCAGTGCCCGGTTGGGTTGCTCGAGCCACTGCCGGCCACGCTCGTGATCACCGAAGACCTCGGCCGCCCGGGCGTAGATCCGGCCCAGCCGCACTACCCGATCGGACTGCTCCTGGGATAGACGCACCGAGCCGCTCTTGGACGAGAGCGTCGTGCGCGGAAGGACCCGGTCGAATACCCGCCGAGAGATACGCGTTCTCAGGATACGGGCGTTCTCCGTGGGCAGCCCCCTAGTGACGACACCGCGCAGCAGCGTCCAATCGTCCGTTGAGGCCGATGACCAACCCTCAACCCGGAGATCCCCGAGATAGTACGTCAGGTACTGCTGGCGCTCCTGGGTCTGCATATCCAGCCCTCCGTGTCGACTCCGTCACCAGTATATGACGAAACGGACGACCGAGACAGGATCACCCTTCGCATTCGTCACCTCAGCATTCGTTTCTGTCGCAACAAAGACCACAGGCTTCGATCAGCGATCCCGATGCCCAACAGCGCGCCCGAGGAATGAACGTAGATGCCTAAACATGGGGGAAGGCTACGGAGCAACTCAACCACGCGGGGCACCCTGAGTCCGAGTTCATTTATTCTACTAGGTAGAGTATAAATGATTGTTTTTACTCCATTTTTATTTGACTTCGCGGCCCTGGAAACCTACAATACTGAACTGTACCCGATGCCATGGGATCGAGGTGAGTAAGGCTCTCACCGCGTTTGCACGTCTCGGCGTACGGCTCTCTCTGCGGTTACCGCAACCGCCCTAGACTAACGAGGAAACGACATGACAAAGCAGATCTCCGTAACGCCATGCAGCGCTCTCTCTCGATTGCTGGAGTCGCGGCCAACCCGCCCGGATATCAACCGGAGTACGCATATTGAGCTGGGATATACTGATGTGCCTGTTTCTCGGATTCCGGAGAACGACGCTATCAATCGGATGGCTGCCCGCTATGAGTGGACGCTCTCACAGGGATTTCCTCTACTCGACGAGGAAGCGTGGATGTTGCTGCTCAATTCCGAGATTTCACGCAGCGAGTTCGCACTCGACGAGCTGGATGGATTCGCGTCCCGGGTTATGGACGATCTTGGATTCGAAGCCGATCCGCGCGACGTTGAATTGTATTTCAACCAGAAAGGGACCACCCGAATGGGTACCGGTTCGCGTGCCATGGAGCAGATAAGGGAATTGACAGCCGTGCAGCGAGTGTTCGTTGCCGAGGCGATCGAACGGATCTGCGGAGACACCTCTGATCATAAGTCGCCTCGTACAGTCATCGCCCACCTCGCCGGTCGCTCCCCTGATGCTGTTTTCTGTAACGACAGAGAAGTCGCAAGCGACGCGTCTCCAGCAGGATGACGGTTCACGGGCGCCACGGATGGCAGGGCTCGTATCCGCCGGAGTTCCGGCAACAGACGATCGATCTGGTGCGCAGCCGGCGCACGCCCCGGGAGCGGGCCCAGGAGTTTGAGCCCTTGGCGCAGACCATTGTGAACTGGGTTGGACAGACTGGCCGTGTTGCCGGGGTGCAGGATGTTCGAGCATTGGCGGATCGCTGATAAGTTGAAATGTTTACAACGGTGCAATGAGCCGCCGCGGGCCGCCGTTAGGAGCCGCCTCGTGATGGTCACCCTCGTGAGCCTGATCGGCTTTTACGCGGCACCGGCGGTGCTTTCCGGTGACACCATTGACGGGGTCCCATTCTCTGATACTTGGGAGACGCTCCTAGCCGAGGCTAGAGTCCAGGAGCGGCAATGCGGCGACGACACCTACGCCGCTGGCCCACCGCTCACCTGGAACGATCACCTGGGCGCCGCGGCGTAAGCACACAGCGCGGACATGGCGCACACGGGCCAGTTGAGCCATGACGGAAGCGACGGTGAAACCCTCGCCGACCGCCTCGGCGCGGCCGGATATCAGGCATGGGCCTGGGCCGAGAACGTTGCCGCCGGCCAGCCGGATGCCACCACCGTGGTCGCCGCCTGGCTCGACAGCCCGGGCCACTGCGCCAACATCATGTCCGCGGATTACACAGAGTTCGGCGCAGGTGTCGACCGGGACGCAAGCGGTACACGCTACTGGACGCTGGTCTTGGCTGCCCCGCGTTAGTAGCCGTCTACGAAAATGCGGATACACTGCTGGGAGAGGCGCGAGAACCGGTCGGCCTACATATTTGCCGTTTTTTGGCACCTGCTGTTTCGCTGTCAGACGTTGAGCGCACCGGGCAGAACGGCGAATCCTTACCATAGGATTCGCCCTGGGTAGGTTGCACCAAGTCAGAACAGTCGTCCGTTTGTTGAATACCAAAACCGCACCCGGAATAGGCATCGTTTGCGATCATGAATGAAAGCCGGTGTCAGAGAATCAACCTGTCGTTCGGGTTTATGGGGTATTCGCGTTTCCCTTTTCTTCCTTCCATCCTTGACTTAGCATTGCACTTGCATCAAGTATTCTCTCGTAGTCAAATAACGGCGGTTTTTACCTAGAATGGAAGGATTTATCCATGGCAGTCGATCTCAGCAAGTACTCAACCAAGGAACTCAATACGCTCAGCAAGGACATTGACAAAGAGCTCCGTGCGCGCCGGAAGCACGATGAGAAAAAGGCTCGTGAGGAGATGAAAAAGGTCGCCGAGCGCTACGGCCTCTCGCTCAGCGAAGTCGTCGGCAGCGCCGCCACAACGAAGAACAAGGGGCGGACCCAGGCCTCGGCCAAGTACGTTCACCCGGATGACGGCTCGAAGACGTGGAGCGGTCGCGGGCGCAAGCCGGCCTGGGTGAAGGACTGGGAAGCCGCCGGCCGTTCCCTGGAGGAGCTCAGGGCATCGTAGAGTAACGCGTTGCCCGGATGGAGGCAGGGAGGCCTCATCCTGAGTGCAATAGCAGAAAACTGCCGCCGGCCACCAAGGCACAGGAACGCGTCGCGCCACACCCTGCACCCCGGCAAAGGATCCTCCATAATCCACGATGGCATGATCGCCACGGAATGCTTTTCTCCGCGGTTTTGTTCGGGCAAGGGAACCGCAGAAAGGAACGCGTGATGATGCAGTTCTCCGGCGTAGAGCCGTTTCTCGCATCTGCGTTCTGCGTCAATGCAGCGGTTTCTCCCTCGTTTGCACGAACGCATTCATTTAGGCTTGAGTTTCTCCGGGCGTGCTGGAATCACTGATGCTCGTAACGCTGGCTCGGAGCCACGGGAATCGCGTTGTCTCCATGCTCCAGGTCCATATCCCTGCAGAACTGCTCCGAGACACGGACCATCCGCTCGCGAGGCGCCGTTGCGAACTCAGCAATCAACGTGCCGGCAGGACGGCCGTGGAGCAAATAGACGTGCTCCTCACAGGTCACAATGTGCTGACTGTCCCGACAAGCCGCCCGGATCGGGGCGGTCACATCGAGTGCGCCGTCGTTGTCCAGCTCTTCTGCAGCGACGGTGACATCCGCGCCCGGGTCATACAGGCACGACCAGCGCCGAAGCACCCGCAACGGAATCCCTCTGCTCAGCATCCAGAGTGTGGCGATGTTGATCGAATCGGCCGATGCCCTGTAGCGCTCGAATAACGAAGACTCCATCGGCAAGGAACTCCTTGGCGTGTGGTGGCGATTGCTTCATTATTGAAGGCTGTATATATGTACGGGCTATCCTGCTAGCTCCACCACCTACGAGATGTTGTGTCCCCGTTGCGTGCCAACTTACTCGCAAGTCGCCGGCGGTCGGGACACGGCCCGGTCGAGCAGGAGGTGGAACAATAGGCCGCGTGCGCAGGGTGAACGCCGGTTAAACCGGGAGGTAAATTCATCCAGGTAGGGATCGAGCTGCGCCGGCTAAACGTCCTTTTGGAACCACTACATATTGATACTGGTGGAGCAAGGAGGATAGCCCATATATATGTATAGTTTTTGCCCAAGACGCGCAATCCGCTGCCGGATGGCAGCGCTTGGACTGGGTTAGACTGGAGATTGAATACCGCCGGGAGCCGACAGATGTGTGGTCGATTCGTCAGCAAGACCGAGGCGGCCATCGAGCGGGCGTTCAACGTGATCCCGCGGCAGTGGACGCATGATTGGGTCAAGTACAACGTCACGCCCACGCAAATGGTCCCTGCTATCCGACCCGCTGATGGCGAGCGCGAGGGCGTGATGCTGCGCTGGGGACTTGTACCCGCGTGGGCCGACGGGCAGCCGACGAAGTACAGCACCATCAATGCCCGGGCGGAGAGCATCGACACGGCGGCGACCTACCGCGGCCCCTGGAAGCGCGGGCAGCGCTGTGTCATTCCCGCCATTGGGTACTATGAGTGGCAAGCGGTTGCCGGTCGCAAGCAGCCATACTTCATTTGCCGTGTTGGCGGCGAGCCGTTCGGCTTCTGCGGCCTGTGGGAGGCATCAACGGCACCGGACGGGGCGGTGGTCGAGTCGTGCACCATCATCACGGTGCCGGCCAATCCCATGGTCGCGCAGATCCACGCAAAAGCGCGGATGCCGGCCATCGTCACCCCCGAGGACTGCGGGATCTGGCTGAAAGGATCCCCGGAGGAGGCACGGGCGGCGTTGGTGCCATTTCCCGCAGAACGCATGGACGCCTACCCGGTGAGTACACGCGTCAACTCACCCCGGAACGACGGCCCCGACCTCCTGGAACGCGTCGCCTAAACGTACCCGTCGTCTCAAAGCGACCCGTTGCGGACCTTCGATCGAGGGTTGGGAACGTCTGCTTTCCGTCGGAGTAAACACTCTCAGAAACTCTAAATCTCATGTTGTCATTGCATTCGGCTGAAGGTCGCAATAGGTCGGCAACTACTTCTGGTTTCTGACAGCCACATCAGGAAAACGCTCCCCGGGAACTGCTCAACGATGCCACGTCGATAGACAGCGCGAGCACCAACCTTGATACGGGTTCCGGCGAAGGGGCGTGCCGCAGCCCCTCCAGCTGCAGCACGCTTCCCGGTTCCGAGGCTTCCCGCGGTCGTCAGCGCCGTATACCGTGGACCACGCGGTACTGGCGCGGCACTGTAATGCCCAGTTCGTCGGCGAAGCCGTCATGGAAGGCCGTGAACTCCGCCTCGAAGCGGGAGCGCTGGTCCGCATCCAGCTTGCCGAGGAGGGTGCGTACCGGACCGTAGCCCTCCGAGAAGGTCCGCCAGGCGGCCGCGCCGTCGGGCTCCCGGTAGTAGGAAGTGCCCTCCTCGAAGCGCAGTTCGAAGGCGTCGGACAGCAGCTCCCGGAGCCGCTCCGTGCGGCCCCACTCGAAGGGTGACGGAGGGGGCGCGCCTTCCGGAGCCGGCATATACCCCTTGATGATCCGGAACATCTCGAAGACGTTGCCGTCCGGCGTCCACACTGCGAGCACCAGACGGCCGCCGGGCCGGCAGACGCGGGCCAGCTCCGCGGCGGCATCTTCGGGGCGCTGGGTGAACATGACGCCAAAGGTGGAGATCACGGCGTCGAAGGTGCCGTCGTCGAACGGCATCGCCTCGGCGTCGCCCTCGATGAACGGGATTTGCAGTCCACTGGCGGCGGCGCTCTCCCGGGCCGCGTCCAGCATATCCGGGGCGAAATCCAGCCCGGTAACATGAAATCCCCGTTCGGCCAGACGGCGGGCCGTCCAGCCCGTGCCCGTCGCCGCGTCGAGGATGCGCATCTCTTTGTGGGGTCGGAGCCGGTTGATGGCGTGCTCGATGGCGTCGAGGATGCCGCGGCTAATCTCGTCGTAGGCGGCACCAGCACTGGACCATACCGCCGACGGGCCCGCGTTGTGCGGGCGGATGGATCCTTTCCGGGATTCGGCTGCTGTACTCATGATATGCCTCCTTGATGGTTGTTCGGGGCACTGTCCAGTGCCCCGAACCCACTGGTTGCCGGATGCGCGTCAGGTGCGTGCGTCGTGGTGGGCGCCGGTCTCGTGCCGAATCTCGTTCGATTCGGGGCCCGCCGCCTGGTCGATACGCCAGTCGACAACCACCTCCGTGCCGCCTTTGAGGGTTTGAAACACCGGGCAGCAGCGTTCCGCGCTGCCCATCAACGCTTTCAGCGATTTCCCCGGGGTCATAGCGGGTACCTCCAGCAGCACGTCGCAGTGGATCCGCTGGAATCCTACCGGCACCGATGGGTCGACCACGAGGGCGCCGCGCACATCGACCTCGGCGCTAACGGCGACCTCGGCATTGATAATCTCGACATCCAGCCATTCCGCCAGCATGCGCGTCGTCGAATGCAAGCAGGCTGCTTGGGCCGCGCACAGCAAGTCACCGGGATTCGGGACATCATGGTCGCCACCGACCGCCCGGTGGATGCCGTAGCGCCAACGCTGCCCGCCGTTGTTGGCCGGCTCCACGTCACCGTGGAAGGAATCCGACGCATCGCCTTCAACCGCTCGTGCGTGATCGCTGATCCATGCCTGCTCGGGCGCTTCGCGATACCGTTGCTGCAGAACGCGCTGGCGCGCTGGTACGAAATGCTCGCTCGGCTTTGCCATGACGAAACCTCCTGTGGACCTTCGATGGACTGCGAGTCCATCTTGGGAGGTAAAAGGCATCACGACCTGAGGCAGACGTCCCGACCGGCGAGAGAAATTTGATAAAACATGGGACATGCGTCCCGGCGTACAGGTCAGTTCGTGCCGAAACCTGCATCCCTCGCCTGTACCATCAGCAGCAGAGTCCGTCCACCATGGTGGCGTGACTCACACCAACGAGCCCCCGGAAAAGCCGGTACGGTTCAAAACGGTGGTTTGCTGTCTACTCTGTAGGGTGGCCCGCACAATCTGTTGGACGCGGGAAGACAGAGGGTCTCCTGGCGTCCCCATCCCGCTTCCGGGGGCGGGATGCAACGCGCAACCGGGAGGCTGGTCATGCCCACGGTCCAATTCTGGTTCGAGTTCGGCAGCACGTATACGTACCTCTCCGTTGCCCGCCTTCGATCCCTCGCCGAGGCCGAGGGGGTTGCCGTCGAGTGGAAGCCCTTCCTGCTGATGCCGCTTCTCGTTGAGCAAGGACTGGAGAACGGTCCGTTTCTGCCGTTTCCGAACAAACTGGCGTACATGTGGCGGGATCTCGAGCGCCGCGCTGCTGAACACGGCATTCCGTATCGGCGGCCGGAGAAGTACCCGCCCGACGAGGTCCTGACGTCGGCGCGCCTTGCGCTGCTCGGTAGCGCGGAAGGGTGGAGTTCGACGTTCACCGAAGCCGCTTTCGCTCTTCACTGGACGGAGGGCTGCATCATCGGTACCGAGGAGAACATTCACGGCGCACTCATGCGCGCCGGCCAGGACCCTGACACGGCCCTGGCGAGGGCACGCTCGGCCGAGAACAAGGCAGCGCTCAAGGAACAAACTGAGCAGGCCCGGCAAAGGGGGATTTTCGGGTCACCAACGTTCATCGCCGGGGACGAGTTATTCTGGGGCGACGACCGTCTGGAACAGGCGTTGAATTGGGCGAAAGCACCGAAGCACGCACAGTGACAGTGGATGCGGCCCATCGCTCCCGGCTTGTCCGACGGACGTTCTCTGGTGGGCGAAGGTTTGTTCACCATTCTTTGGAACGGTGAATGGCGACGTTCCGCCAACCTGGTTGTCATTGACGACGCCCGGCATGTGCCGACCCGTTGCAGACGGCTGCTCAGAATCTGTCGGCGTCCGCTATCGAGGGGAGTGATCACCATTCACCACACCAGGCGAGCGAACACGTCGTTACCGGTGACGATGCACTGCTGAGATCCTAGCGCGTAGAGCCGAACCCGCTACCGCCGATTCGGCGTTCCCTTTCGCAATGGATCTCGTTCCCAGTATGTGATTTTCAGACAAGTCGCCCTGGCCAATCCCCCCTTTCCACCATCGTCTCCATCGTCTGTGTGACGAGCTTGTGTACAGTACGCACGGCCCGGGATCGCACCCCTTTTTGGGCGGTAGCTAGATAAACTGTCCACTGGATAGGCGGAGAGTCTATAGGGATGGCCTGAACTTCTCCCTTTTCAACCAACTCTGAAACACTAGCGTAAGGTAGTATTGACTCAAAGCCAGCCCTGACCAAGGAGATCATTCCAGTGAATGAATCCACGTCAAAGTGCGTCTCCAAGGGGACCTTCGCATTCGCGGATGCGTTTTTTATTCTTTTCGCCAAAGTATGGTGCTGACTTGGGAGAACTAGCCGGAATTCGGGAAGCATTTCAAATGGAATGCTTGTGCGATGCCGCAGTCGACCATCATTCCTGACTACCAGGAACAGCTCCTCAGTCATGATCGGGGTTACTACGAAGTTCTCGGAGTCGAGCATGCTCGCGTCATAGAGAATTGCCATGTCCAGGTTCCCAAGCTGGAGAGCCTCTCGTAGCGTCCCACTCATTCCCTCCACGGCGTGCAGCCAAATCCGCGGGTACTTTTCCGCCGCCAGCGTTAGTAATGGGGCAATCAATATTCCCGCTGCTGTGGTCGTTACTCCTACCTTAACTTCTCCGGATGGATTGTCGGCATAATCTGTTATCAGAGACTGCGTCTTCTCGACATCCCGTAAGACTCCTGTGAAATGGTGCAAGAGCATGAGGCCCACGTCGTTGGGGGTTACGCCCCGTGAGTGTCGGTCAACGACTGGTAAGCCCAGCTCCTCCTCAAGGCTTTTCAGGTTCTGGCTAAGGGCTGGCTGCGCGACGTTGAGCTCTTGGGCAGCCTGGGAAAGGCTGCCGACACGGGCGATGGTCACGAAATACTGCATCTGCTTCAGATTCATTGCCTGCCTCGTATAAGCGCGCCGCATGCTTCTGTCGGAGTTCTTGCGTTGAACTGCTCAGGTGTGACTCGACGTGGAATCAGCACGTCAACGGCAGACCTCTTTATAAATTTGCAATATACCTGATGACTGAAACTTTGTATAAGTGATGTCAGTGACTTGTGATATCACCTGGAAGAGAAGGTAACCGCCATTTTTGCAATCTTGCTTACACAGTAAAAAATACTGTTAAACCAAGGATATATGGAACTCCCAAGAGGGAGAGACTAGGACGCCAAGGCGTTGCGTCCGCAAGGAAGGCCTTAAATTTGGGCTGTCTTCGAGTGTCCGATACTTATTGGATATAAGCTTTTAATATATTAGGTATGCTTGATGGCGGGTAGCGATATAGTGCAATCGAGCCTAGCGTTGGAAAAGAGCATGGCGTTGAGAGGCTAGTTCAGGGCTGAAGGTACAGCTCGATTAACTTTTACTGCGTGGAGACAGATGATGAACATGACAAAACCACTCACCATCGCACTTCCAGTTGCGCTGATGACCACCGTCTCGGCGGCAGGTGCCGAGAATATTACGCTTCGCGTTGGGTCCGGGCATCCCATTGGCCTGCTTGCCTATACCGAGACTGCTCATGAGTTCTTCGCTCCTGAGTTGGAGCGAAGAGTCAACGAAGAAACGGAGCACACACTTACGATCCAGGAACTCCACTCGGGTGCAGTCGCCGACGTCGACGAGATCCTGCAGGCAACCAGGGACGGACTCTTGGACATCGGGTTCGCAAGCCTGATCTTCGAGCCTTCCAACGCCTTTCTACACAACTTCCCTCTATTCATGCCGTTCGGGACGCCAGACCCGTATATGGCGACCGAAGCCGGGCGGGCGACCCTCGAAGCCCATCCGGAGATGATCAGCTTCTTCGAAGAAGAGTTTGGCCAGAAGTACCTGACCGGCAGCTGCTTGGAGAACTACGGGCTCGGTACGGACTTCGAATGGCGCGCATTTTCCGATCTCGAAGGGCAAAAGATCGCGGGCGCAGGCGTCAACCTCGACTGGATCGCCGGGGCATCACCGGTAACTTCCAATCTCAACGAAGCCTATCAGGCAATCCAGACCGGAGTGTATGACGGGTACATCAGTGCGGCCGCTTGGTGGGAGAGCTTCAGCCTCTACGAAGTCGCACCCGTTTTCACGTTGACCGACTTCGGCTCCCAGTATGTCAACTCCGTGACGATCAATCTCGATACCTGGAACAGCCTGCCCGAGGAAGTACAGGAAATCCTCATGGAAGTGTCTGAGGAGTATGAAGAAGAAACCGCTCGAGTCTGTGCGGAGTCAGAAGAAAAAGCGGTCGCTGCCTTGGAAGAAGAGGGTGCGACCGTATTCGAGATCGACCAGCAAGCCCGCGAGGATTGGGCGGAGGCGCTCAAGGATTTCCCGAATCGCATGGCTCAAGAAGCCAACGAGCGAGGACTCCCTGGCACGGAAGTGATGACCTTCTATCTGGAAGAACTTGAGCGGCTCGGCTACGAGTGGCCCTACCGCTATGAGATTGACTAGCGCCGGATGCGGGCCGGTCCTATGGGCCGGCCCGCGCCCCACGTAACCCGAGGCACGCCCTCGTTTCGAATTCACGATTTCAAGGGTATGGCCATGTTCCAGTTCATCCTTCTTGTGGCGCTCCGTGCGGACTGGATCCTCAAGTGGATCGCCGAGATACTAATGGTGATCGCCGCCTGCGCGCTGGTCTTGCTCGCTTTACTTATCGGGGCTGACGTTGTTGGCCGTGGCGTGTTCGGGAACTCGATTACCGGTGTAGCCGAGGTCGTTGGACACGTTCTTCTGATAACGGCGTTCTTGCAGATCGCGTACAGCGTCCGGATCGGGTCGCTGCTGCGCACGGAAATCGTTGACAGCTTCCTGCCACGACGGGTGGTCCCCTTTTTCTGGCTAATCGGCTACCTGCTAGGCGCACTCTTCTTCACATTGGTTGCGTACTACACATGGGACCCGATGATTACTTCGTGGGTACGCAATTCCTTCGAAGGCCATGCCAGCTTGCGTGTTCCTAAGTTCCCCGCACAGCTCGCCATTGTGGCGTGTTCGGTACTCGCCGTCCTGAACTTCCTCGCTAAGTCGGTGAGGGCAATCGCCGTTTGCGTTACCGGCGACCGCGCCTACATCGATAGCGATGTCAGCAAATCGGAGGAGGCCAACATTGGATAGCGTTACCTTCGCAACGGTGATCATCGGTGCGCTGATGTTCTTGGTGTTCACCGGGATACCGATTGTCATTTCGCTCGGCCTGTGCAGTTTCTTCGGGCTCGCCTATATCATGGGGAGCTACGAAATCGCCGGCTCGTTGCTTTCCAGTTCCGCCTACGGCGCTATTCGATCATACGTGTTCGCCACTATTCCCCTTTTCGTCTTGCTGGGCGAGATTGTAGCCCGTTCCGGGGCGGCCTCCGACCTTTATCGTGTCATTGATCGATCCCTGCGGCTCCTCCCTGGCCGGTTGGCGCTTGCCACGGTAGGTGGGAACACGGTTTTTGGTGCAGTTACAGGAGTTTCCATCGCCTCGGCTGCGACCTTCTCCCGAATCGCCTATCCCGAAATGCTTCGTGCCAACTACAACAAAAGCGTCGCGCTCGGCTCGATCGCGGGTAGCGCCGCTTTGGGGATGCTGATCCCGCCGAGCATCTTGTTAATCGTCTGGGGCGTTATTGCCGGGGAATCGGTAGGTCGACTCTTCGTCGCCGGCGTCATACCCGGAATTCTTCTGGCAACGATGTTCTTCCTGTTCCTGCTTCTCTTAGCCATAGCCCGCCCGCGGCTGTTCGGTGACAAAACCGGTCCGGCTGATTCGGGGGACGGCGTGGACGTGCCCGGCATGGCCGAGTACTTCAGCTGCGTAGGGGTGTTGATCCTAATTCTCTCGGTACTGGGTGGTATTTGGGGGGGCTTCTTCACGCCCACCGAGGCCGCGGGCGTTGGGGTGCTCTTCTCGGTGGTTATTGGACTAGCAAAGGGCATGGGTCCGCGAGCCTTCGCACAATCCGTACTTAACACCGGGCGGGTCTCGGCGCCGTTATTGTTTCTTCTCATCACGGCCGACATGTACTCCCGGCTCTTGGCGATGGGAGGAATTATCGACGTCATCGGAGGCCTCTTCTTCGGCGTCGCTGGAGATCCTTTGATCATTATCGCTCTGATGGTCCTGGTCTGGGTCCTCATGGGCATGTTCCTGGACAGCGTTTCCATCATTCTCCTGACCGTTCCACTGTTTGCGCCGATTATTGCCCAAGCAGGTGTCGACCCGCTCGCGTTCGCGATCATCGGCATTGTCGCGATCGAGGCAGGTTTGCTTACACCGCCTTTTGGCATGTGTGTCTACACCGTGAAAGGCGCGGTGAGCGATCCGGACGCAACCCTCGCACGCATTTTCATGGGCGCCATCCCTTACTGGCTTGTGCTGCTGGTGCTGGTTGCGCTGGTGGCGTTCTTCCCGGGCTTGGCCAGCTGGTTACCGAACCAGATTCTCTAGCTGTGCCCGCACGGGTCCAACATCGAAAGGAGAGCATCATGAATAAGACCGTAATCGACTTATCCCTCACCGTTGAGGACAACATGCCGGCCCATAAGCTCTTTCAGAGCCCGTTCTATCTGAAGCATCTGAACCACGAAGACACCAAGTCCTTGGAACTCGGCGTTCCGGAAGACCGAATGACGTTCCAGACGAACTTTATCGGAATGCTTGATCATGTGGGGACGCACGTGGATGCGTTTCGTCACGTGAACCCGGACGGTACACCTGTGGATGAGATGCCCCTCGATATCTTCATGGGCAAGGCTGTGTGCTTCGACATGAGGCACATCCCAGACCTTGGCGATATCGATGCTGCGGAAATGGACAAAGCGGAGAAGGAAGCTGGTGTAAAGGTGGATGGCCACATCGTTCTTCTTTGTACGGGGCACCACGAGCGGCACTACCCGAATCTGGACGTGTGCTGGAAACACCCGGGCCTGACCGTAGACGCGACGCACTGGCTTGCCGATCGTGGCTCCAAAATGCATGGCGTCGAAGGCCCGAGCACGGACAAGCCCACCGACAACATCTTTGCTCAGCATCGTGCCTGCCGTGACCTCGGTATTTCGCACTATGAATGGCTCGTAAACCTGGAAAAACTCGTCGGCAAGGGCGAGTTCGAGTTCTTCGGGGTGCCAATCAAGTTCAAGGGTGGTTCTGGCTCGCCGGTGCGTGCGTTCGCGCTCGTATAGATCGTAGAGAGTGCAGCGATGCCCAAAGGGGTGTCGAGGCGGGGCCGTATGTCGCCTCGACACCAGCTAGCGGCTGTAGCGCGAACCGCCAATCGCGAGGAAATTAGCCATGACCGAGACCACAGAACTGCCAAACGATCTTCGATATGTCAGCCTTCAACGCCTCAGGGCCGCGATCAGGGAGCGCGAAGTGTCGCCGGTAGAGATTGCTGACGCGACACTCGCCCTCATCGACAAACTGGACGGTCGGCTAAACTGTTTTGCACACCTGGATCCGGATGACGTTCGGCGCCAAGCAAAAGACGTGGAAAAGAGGCTAATGCGAGGGCAAGAATTGGGACCCCTCGCCGGGGTGCCAGTTCCGATCAAGGATCTGATCGCGGTCCGGGACCAGCCAATGCAGTTCGGGTCCCGAGTTATGGAAGAGAATGTGGCAGATCAAGACGCTCCCGCTGTCGAGCGTATCCGCAACGCGGGCGGCATCATTCTCGGCAAGTCAACCACGAGCGAGTTCGGTTGCAAGGCTGTAGGCGACAGTCCGCTTACCGGCATTACTCGTAATCCTTGGAATCTCGATAAAACCCCTGGAGGGTCGAGTTGTGGTTCCGCAGCCTTGGTAAGTTCTGGCATTTCCCCGGTCGCTCTCGGAACGGACGGAGGGGGTTCGGTTCGCATCCCCGCTGCACTATCCGGATTATTTGGCATAAAAGCGCACTTCGGCCGTGTTCCGGTCTTTCCAGTTTCGGCGACACCTACGCTTGCCCATGTCGGCCCCTTGAGCCGTACGGTGCGGGATTCGGCAACAATGCTGTCCGTGATTGCAGGCGAGGATGACCGTGATCCATTTTGCGTTCGAGGCCCTGTACCTGAATTTGAAAAGGCTTGTGACTCGGTTGCCAGCCCCTTGCGGATAGCCTGGAGCCCGACGCTTGGCTATGGCGAACCGTTGCCCGAGATTGTGGATGTATGTGAACGGGCAGCCCGGGTATTTGAAGATCTCGGCCACCGAGTCGAGCTCGTTGATACCGTACTCCCGCAAGACCCGATCGATACTTGGGTTGCGGAGTTCTATGCCGGCGTCGGAACCAAGCTCGCGAATGCGTTGGCCACTAGGCGTGAGGATATTGACCCGGAGGTGGTCGACGTTCTGGATAAGGCGGTGAACCAGCAAATGCAAGATTACTACCAGAGCGTATTTCAACGATATGCGTTTCGGGAAACCATCCGCCAGTTTTTCCTTTCCTATGATCTTCTGCTCACACCGACGGTTCCGGCTCCGGCATTCGACGTCGGTCGCTCGACGCCGCCAACCCATAATCACAGAAGCATCGTTTCGTGGGTTTATTACACGTACCCGTTCAACTTGAATGGTTACCCGGCGGGGTCTGTTCCGGCTGGGTTCACGGACGCAGGGCTGCCCGTCGGGCTGCAGCTCGTTGCGGGCGCTAACCAGGAAAACCTGATCTTGTCTTTGGCGGCTTCGTTTGAACAGGCCCAGCCTTGGGCCCACAAGCAACCTCAGGCGGCAGGGTGACAGGGTGATGGGTTCGCTGCATGGAGCGGCGTTACTGTAAAGTCGACTAGATGCCGCCGCGTCAATGTAGCATGCCTTGCACATGGGCGGGCGGGTGCCCGCAGCAGATGAGCTACGAGCGGTCGCTGCGGTTCATGGCCTGGAGGTAACCGCAAGAGGCCGGAATTCTCGACTTTTGACCCCTCAACGATCCCGGGGGTCATCAGGCGCGATGGCGTCTTCCGTATCGAAGCGGTCACTGACACGTTCGTCGGCACTGACCGCTCATGGCCGACTGTTGCCGGGAACGGTGTGATCGTCCCTCGCGTCGTGGGGGCGACCCTCGATGGCAATCTCCAGTCAGGAGTCGGCATTGCCGAATAATGACTTAATGGCCGCTTTCGGGACACTATCTGCGTGAACGCGTCCAATTCAGCCGCGCAAGGTCAAAACGCGGAGCAAAGGCCATCCCCGTGGCGCGCTTTGTTAGGCATGAACCCGCAGCACATAGCTCACGCCAACCGCGCATACATACAGCCCGATCCCGAATACCGTGTGCGCCATAAGGCTTCGCAATCTGGCCTGCGTTGGATTGGGGATTCTTGATGCAGCAATGCCGAGTCCGAACGATGGATGCATGATGACGAACGGAAGCAGCACTGTGCCAACGCCGAAAAGCACGGCAGGCAATAAAGTTGGCCGCATAAGCCAGCCACCAGACACAAGAACGACGAGCGTAACCGCGAATACGGCACCAATAGCATAGTGAGCGACCCAGCCCACTGTGCACTCTAAGCGTTTCTGAGAAGAGGCGGCGATACTCGCGTGCATGAACGTGCCGTCGAGCATATGACGAAGCCAGCGCCCGACCATGCAGTAGTTGGCCGAAGGAATGCTAAAGACACGCTTCAGGAACAGTGCCCAAAGGTCCATGAACAGAGTTGCGCCAAGCCCAACGACAGCTGCGCCTAAGAAGTAACTTGCCTCGGTGCTCATAATCCGATGTTCATGCCTAACAGTGAATGAATCGCCTTCACGGTGATTCGATCACTGTGACGGCGCCATAACACCCCGCTGTCAATGGGAGCGCTGTGCGTTGTATTGCATTTACAGAAGCTTAGCGCGGGGAGGGAATCAACGCCAACCAATCATTTGACGGCGTGTTTTTGCCCCTTCAACTGGAGAGCGGACGCTGGCGGATGCCCGGCCAACGTCCGCAACGGGTCGTACTTCGCCATCGCGATGGCTAGCCGAAGCGGTTTGACTTACAACCAACAGCCTCCGGAGAAACCGGGACAGTTCAGGTGGCGCTGAGCAAACGCGTCAAGATCGCGGGGATGGATACGATGAGGATACAGCCCCCCTGCGAGGGCACGAGATCCCGAGCTATAGCCCACTCATGCCTGCCAGCGTGAGCAGCGCCAGCTCGCCGCCGATCGCGCCCAGCGATATCGGGCGTTCCCGACGCTCGAAGCCCTCATCGGTGGTGATCCACCGCGGCTCCGCGTTGTCTTCCTCCGGCGGGATACCGTTGGAGGAGAATAGCGCCTGGACACTGCCATCGGCCACCGAGAGCACGGTGATCCGGAAGCGGTCAGGCCCATCACGGCGCAGTTCCACCAGGAAGTCCGCGTGCTGGGCCAGCGAGCGCATCTCCAGCCGCGCCCGGTCGGGCGACAGGCGCGAGAAGCTGCCGTCTTCCAGGGCATTGTCGGTGATGCGCATCATAGCGCGCCGATCGAGCACGCGGACCCCGGCGCCGCGCAAGCGCTCGACGAAGCCCGCTTCCAGCGCGAACGCCAGCCGCGCCGAACCGGAGTTCTCCCTCGGGCCTCGCGTCTCGGACTGGGCCGCGAGGCGGAGTTCCGTATCCTGACGGGTGGCGCCCTGCGGGCCGTCACTGCGCACCGATTCGCTGCCCACCACGACGCTGCGCTGGGTGCTCGCCCAGTCGCTGACCCGGCCGCCGAAGGCACGATTCCAGTACACTGCCATGGTCGGGGGCGCGTCACCGAAGCGCTCGACGAACGCCGCGAGAATGGCCTCGGCGTCGCGGGTCCGCCCGGACGTCTGCTGCTCGGCGGCCCTGGCCTGGCTGGTCAGCGGCTCCTGGGCCGGCGCCATCATCGGCGCCGGTGCGTGATCCTGCTGGGCCAGGGCCGGGCCGCCGAGCAGCAGCACCAACGCGGCCGAAACGGCTGATCGATTCATCATCGCACCTCCCGTACTTCCACGCGGTACTGCAGCGGCTGATCGCTGGTCGAGTACTCACGGTAGGCGGTCAGGCCATTGGCTGAGGCGGTGAAGCGCTTCCATACGGCGTCGGCATCCGTGGGCACGCCGTCTCGGTCGACGAAATGCGTGCGCGCCTCCAGGGTGTAGTCGGCGTCCGTGTGGTTGCGGATCACGGCGAACACCTCGGTGGTCCCCGTCTCAGTGCGCCGCTGCCCGTGACGCTCCACGGACAGCCGATAGCGCCCGCCCTCCCCGAGCAGCCCATCGCTCCAGGTGCGCTGAAGGTTGTAGTCGGTGAATACGACGCTGTTGTACTCGACCGGCGCGGTACGCTCCGTGAGGCGCTCGGAGTCGCTGGGCAGGCCCTGGCACCCGACCACGAGAAGAAGGGCCGTGACTACGGCGGCGACGTTCGGGATGCTCCGCATGTTGATCTCTCCTCGGTTCAGTTGTCCTGGCGGGAGCTGATGTACGCCAGCCCGTTGCCCTGGTCATCGAAGTGCACGGCCGCCTCCATCGCCGCACCCACGGGCGTGCCGTTGTCGTCGACGAACCGTACGGTAAGCTCCTCGCCGGGAGCGACCTGCAGCGGCAGGATATGGAGCGTATCCGGTAGACTCTCCCAGTAGCGTGTGTCCGCGCGCACGTTCGAGGAAGCCGACAGCCCCTGGGCCGCAACGCTGACCAGCGTGACGGTCGCGTAGCCCGCGGCAAGCACGCCGCCCCCGGCAGCACTCAGGCCGGCCAGCGTGTTATTGCGGCTGATGTCGCTCAGATTGGCACCGACCTCCGCCGTATCGGATTTGAACTCCACCTGGCCCTCCACAATCCGGTCGATGGCGCGCCCGCCGCGGGTGGAGGCCTGGAAGAAGACATCCTCGATTGGGTAGAGCGGCTGCCAGCCGTCGCCGCTCGCCAGCTCGGCGCCCGTGTCGTCGAAGCCCCGCCCGCGACGGTAGACGAGCTGGTAGTGGCCGACACCGTCGGCGAGCTTGCGCGGCGCCGTGCCCGTCTCGGCCACCAGCAGCACATTGTGCCGGGGCTCCGGGATGGGCGCGTCCGGCCGGAACGCCTGCAGCTCCTGGAAGTGCTCCTCGGCGAGCTGGGTGCTGCCCATCTTTTGCGCCGCCCACCCCATGAGGTAGAGTAACGAGGCAAAATCGGCGCTGTGCTGCTCTTCCTCGGCAAAGGCGTCCTGGAGCAGACCGCCAAGAAAGCTTGCGCGGGCGTTGCCGTAATCGCCGTCCTGGAGAAACAGCAGCCCCAGGTAGAAGTAAACCATGGAGCGCTCATACGGCTCGCCCTTGAAGCCCTTCTCCGCTTCCTCATACCAGCGGCTGCGCGCACGCCGGGCGGCCTCGTTGTCCGCGTAGACGCTTTCGATGTTCAACCGGGCCTCGTTGAACGCCCGCCGCGCCTCCGTGAAGTGGTCGTTGCGGTAGGCATGCAGCCCGACCTCCATGAGGTTGAGGACCTCGTTACGCCGGCCCTCCTCGTAGAGGGTCTGGTAGTGCGAGCGCAACGCCGGCGGCTGCGCAGCCACATGGTCGCGCTGCGCCTGCGACAGAGTCGCACTCTCGTACTCCTTGGGTCCGGTGGCGCAGGCGGCGAGGAGCACCCCTGTACCAGCGGCGACCACCCGGCCGCACCGGTTAGCGATACAGGACATTGTCCTGCGCGGCTTTGCGCATCTCATAGAGGCCACTCCACACGATCGTGCCCAGTTCCAGGTCCACCATCTCGAATGTCACCTGCGTGTAGCGCGACTGCGTCTGGCTGTCGCGGTCCACCGCGTCGAGGGAGGTGATGCGCCCGCGCAGCCGGTAGTCGGCCCCCGCCTGAGCGGCCGTCTCCCGAATGGTGCCGCTGTCGACCACGCCGTCGCGCTTGGCGTCGCGCTCCTGCTGCACCATGTCGGCCGACTCGCGGGAGACGAAGACCATGCGCCCGTTGGCCGCACGGTTGAGCTCGATACGCAGGCGGTCGGTAAGCTGGTTGGTGTTGATCACAGACGAGCTCTCGTTGTCCAGATAGGCGTTGTCGATGATCACCCGCGGCGGCACGTCCCGGCCCGCGAGCATCCGGTTGCGCAGCATGTCGCGCATCATCTCGTCGGTCATGGCGACCACATCCTGGCTCTCAATGCCGACACCGCCCACGCGGCCGGTGGTTTCCGGGTCTTCATACACGGTGGGCGTGCCCGCCACGTTCTCCACCTGATTGCCGGCGCAGCCGGCGAGCAGCGCCGCCGCGGCAAACGGTACAAGGGCACGCACGGCGCCGGCGGGAAGAGGGAATCGTGTCATGGCGTCTCTCCGTTCAAAGGGGTTCGTCGACCTGCGCCAGGGGCTCCTGGAACGCGGGATAGAGCGCGACGGTGACCGCCGCTACGCACTGGAAGTCGGGGTGGTGACTCACTGCACGCGCGCCACCGCGGCGGCGAACTCCGGATAGACGTCCACCGTCGCCCGCATCACCGCCTCCAGGTTCGGGTTGTCGTGGTAGTGCGCGATCAAATAGCGCGCCATGTGGTCCAGCGACGCGAACGAGCGATCCGAGGTCTCACGCAGGAAGGCCTCGCCACCGATGGCGTCAAGCGCGGTCTGGCGACCCGCTTCCTCGCCGGCGGCGGAGCCGATAATCGCACCGGCAGCGGCGAACAGGAGCCCGCCGGCGCCGCCCATGCCTTCGCCCAGCTCGCTCATCACCGCGCCCGCGCCGGCAACCCCAGCCGCCGCGCCCACCGCCGAGCCGGCGGTCGCGCCCATGGAGACGTTCTGCGCCTGGTTTACCCACTCTGCCACCGTGTCGTCGCGGGTGAACGGACTCATGTAGCGCCCGCCGGTGCCCTCGATGACCAGGCCGCGGGTGCGTGCGCGCTCGTCCTCGCTGATCTCGCCGCCCTGCTCGGCGAGAATGGCCAGGTACGGGCCAGGGCACGAGGCGGCCTCCTCGATGTGCTCGCCGTCCTGATAGCAATGCCGGAACCACACGCTTCCGTCGGCAGTGTTGTAGGTGGTCGCCCAGCCGTGGAAGGCGTCATCGAGCTCGCTGAACTCCTTCAACAGGTTGGCGCCCTGGTACATACGCACATTGCGTGAGCGCGGCGACGTGCGGGTGTTCACCCGCGTCGTCGCCGCACCGTTGGTCGGATGGCGGCGGAAGATCACCTGCTGCTCCACCTCGCCCGATGCACTGTAGTCACTGTAGTAATAGGCCGCGGCGGGCTCGGTTTTCATGGCCTGCAGCCAAAGGCCATCATAGGTGCCGGCCCGGAAAGTGCCACCGGCGAACGTCCCCTTGGCGTTGGTGGACACGGCGAGAGCGGCGTGCTCACCTACCGGCTCGCCCGCCTCGAACGTTCCGCGGACGCGATACGCCGTGTCGGAGAGTTCGGCGTGCGAACCACCGGAACCGGACCACTGGTAGATCTCCGGCAACCGCATGGAGGCGACGGCCTCCCCCTCCAGTCCGTCCGGCCCGCAGGTGCCTTCCAGGACCACGGCGCGAAACGTGGGCTCGTAGAACGTCACCTCGAACGCCTTATGCCGCTCGTTCGCCCGGCGCATCTCCGCGGTGCGCTCCTCCAGCGTCACACCCAGGGCCGCCCGGTAGGCCTGCTCCCGGGTAAGCTCGCAGACGCCGACGTCCGCCGATGAGTACAACGCCTCCTGCGACCGGCCGAAGCGCTCAAAATCGGCCTGGAACTGCTCCTGCCATGCCTCCAACCGGGGCGTACCGAGGGCCGGCGGCCCCTCCTCGAGCGAGGCCTCGTACTGCTCTCGATTCAGGTCCAGAAGCATCTGCGCGCGTTCTTTTGGCGTTAACTGTGGCCCGGCACACCCGACGAGCAGTACGCACCCCCCCGTCAGCGCCGCCCAAGCGGGGAGCGCGCCCGTGCTATTCGCATTTGTCACTGCCCTGCCCTCGTTGTTCTTGCCGGCGTGGTTGTTGGTTGGTTCGATGCCGGTATGCGCAGAACTACCAGCGGCACGCAGAGAAAAAAGCGAACCGAGTCGCAGTTTTCGGGATCCTGGAACGTACGTACTGAGCAAACCTGGTAAATGCGAACGCGTCCCGGACCCCAGGGAAAAGCAGAGGTGGTCTCCCCCTCACGGATAAGGTGCGTCGGGCTCGATATATCTACGCGGTCGCTCCGCGGCCAAGACCCGTCACTCGGGCGCGTGCACGACTCTAAGAAGCGTACGCTCGACTCGTATGGCTGGACGTCTGGTGAGGGTCGATACCGACTGAGTACTCGAACTGATCACCACCGTGTCTCGTGTTGCGCCAAACTGTACCGACCTCGGACACATCTAGGCGACGAGACCGTACACGGAAAATCTCTGGATAGGAGGTCGAGCACCGCGAACGGCTGGCTTCCCTCCAATGAAGTGCATCGCCGTTCTGGCGACGCCGGTCACGGTGAGTTCGTCACGTCAGAAGCGGCTGCGAGCGCGGATACCAAAGATAATAGAGTCGACCAGCATGCGTTGTTCGTGGCCGCGAGCCTGCCGGCACAGCATGCAAAGAAGGCAGACGAGTCTACTGCGAATCCGAGACTGACGGCCCGATCGCGATACACCACAGCCCCGGCTTCGGCCGGGGATTTTCGTCGGCACACCCGAGAAAAGGCCCCGGTTCTCTCAGGGATGAGAGAGGCCGAGGCCAACAGGGCAACCGCTGAGGGATTGCCAACCCGCTGAGGGTGGATAGCGGGTCTGCACGGGCACGTTGTGCAGGGTGGAAGTATAGCAGCGGTGGGCGACCTCATTGCTGCCGGAGTCGTTCTGGCGGGAAGGCGCGTATGGGCCAAAAGAAAATGCCCCGACTCTCGGTAAGGAGAGGGCCGGGGCCAACATAAGAGCAAACCGTGTTTAGCTCACGCTCTGAGAGCGCAATTCAGACGCTAGACCGGCTGAATGGGCGAGTCTGGGCGCGAGGGTACATGAGACCTCGGTGAACGCACTGGCGGATCTACGGTCACAGCGAAGGAGATCTTCTCCTCCATAGATCCTTTGCCCCGCTTCGGCGGGGTTTTTTGTGGCCGGCATGCCAGAATCTCGGAAGGGTTCTACCCCACTCCCATGGACGGTTGCGTTAAGTCGTTGGACTTCCCCCAGTATCTTGAGCACTCCGGTGCCTCACGGAGAGGCCCGCTCGAAGGCCTCGGGGCTGACGTCGCCGAGATGGCTGTGGCGACGGGTTCGGTTGTAGAAGACCTCGATGTAGTCGAAGACATCCACTCGGGCGAGCTCCCGGGTTTTGTAGATGCGCCTTTTGACACGTTCTTTCTTCAGGCTGGAGAAGAAGGACTCGGCGACCGCATTGTCCCAGCAGTTGCCGCGCCTCGACATGCTCGGCTCCAGGTTGCGGGCGGTGCAAAAGCCCCGGCAACAACGCCACGCCCGCGAACGGACCATTTCCAGTTTGCGGGTCTCACCAGACCTCCGTTCGACCGTGCGAGTCAAGCGTCTATGCCACCGATGCCGCCGATTGGAGCAAAGGGCAGGCGGTGGTGCACTTGGATTGGAAGCGCCTATCCGGAGGGTCGGTTATTCGGCAACGAGTAGACCGTCGAGCATCGGCTCGATGGCGCTCATGGCCTCGTCCAGCGCCTCATCTGAATTCGCCGCATTCGCAACGAGCAAGCAGGCCTCATTGAGCGCGCCAGCGATGACCGCGGCCAGCATTGCCAAAGGAAGGCGCCTGATGATGCCCCGCTGCATGGCGCGCCGGAGGTCGGCGCGCAGCAGCGTTACCCCGTACTCGCTTTCGACGCGCTGCCAATCTTCCCAGGAGAGGACCCAGCGGGCATCAACCAGCACGATCTGACGGATGGAAGCGTCACTGTGGAGCTCGATGTACCGCCGGCAGCGTGACCTTAGCTCAGCCCAGACTTCCGCGTTCGTTTGCGCGGTAAAGCGCTCCAGGTGCAGCGCGTGGCTGTCGTCCGTTGAGAATGGCTCGTGCTCGGCGTGGGTGATGAACGCGCCGCGGCTGAGTTCCTTCTTGACGTTTTCGAACACCCGCAGGAACAAATCCTCCTTTCCCGCGAAGTGGTGGTAGAAGGCGCCTTTGGTGACGTCGGCCAGACGCACGATGTCGTCGACGGACGCATTGGCATAGCCCTGTCTGGCGAACTCCTTACGTGCCGCCACGATGAGCGCATCGCGAGTCACTCGCCCCTGCTCTGCCTTTCTCGAAACCGTTACCATCCGTCGTCCCCTTGACATACATACTGTCAGTATCTATACAACATACTACCGGTATGCAACTGAGGCAAACGGGAGGTAGTCATGCCGAAGTACGTGATTGAACGCGAGATCCCCGGGGCGGGCGAGATGAGCGCGGAACAACTCCGGGAGGCATCGCGTGCATCCAATGCCGTGCGCGACGAGCTCGGCCCGAGGGAGCTGCAGTGGCTCAACAGCTACATTTGCGATGACAAGATCTACTGCGTCTACATTGCCGCCAACGAAGACATCATCCACGAGCATGCCCGCTGCCTGGATGTCCCCGCCAACCGGATCTCCCGGATCAAGGCCGTAACCGATCCTTCCTCGGGAGAGTAGCTGCAACCGACGATGGAGCTACGGTGGGCACAGCCCCGTAGCTCTACAGCGCACAAACCGAACTCGTCGTGCCTCGACCCGAAGGGATCTTTGAACCCGCATCATGTCGCCGGGCGCCAGGAAGAAGAAACCGATCTATGTTGACGGCATGGATTGTTCTGGACGCTACTGGAGCGAGCGCTTCGCGACCTCTTCCAGCATCACCTCTGTCGCACCACCGCCGATGGAGTGAATCCGAGCGTCACGGACCATGCGCTCGATCTCGCTCTCCTGGATGTAGCCCATCCCGCCGTGGAACTGCTGGCAGGTATACATCACCTCGTTCACCAACTCACCGCAAAGTGCCTTGAGCATCGACACGTCCTTCGTGCACTCGATGTCCTCCTCCATGAGCCAGCCAACGTGGTAGAGAAACTGCTGCGCGGCATTCACCCGCGCCTCGAGCATGGCCAGGCGCTGGCGAATACCTTGCTTGTCGGACAGCACGCCACCGAACGCCTTGCGACCCCGCACGTAGTCCCATGTAACTTCCAGGCCGCGCTCGCACTCACCGAGGGCCATCGCGGCGAGGACAAGGCGTTCATTCTGGAAGTTCTGCATGACCGAGTAGAACCCCTTGTTCTCTTCGCCCAGGAGGTTCTCCGCCGGGATCCGGCACTCGTCAAACACGAGCTCCGCCGTGTCCGAACACAACCAGCCCGTCTTCTGGAGCTGACGACCAACGTTGAATCCGGGGGCATCCTTCTCGACGATGAACATCGAGATGCCACTTGCCCCCTTGGCCTCGGGGTTCGTACGGGCTGCAACGAAGTATACGTCCGCATGGACGCCATTTGTGATGAACATCTTGCTGCCGTTGAGCACGTAGCTGTCGCCCTCGCGGCGTGCGCGTGTGCGAAGCCCGGCAACGTCGGAGCCGGCATCGGGCTCCGTGATGGCGACCGCCGTAATCTGCTCACCGCGGATAATAGGGCCGAGATACCGGTCGAGCTGCTCCCGGTTACCCGCGTGCACCAAGTGTGGGGAGGCCATGTCGGTGTGTACCAGGACGGTCGCGGAGAAACCGCCGAACCCGGATTTGCCACACTCTTCCGCGAACACCACTGTGCTGAGCGGGCCCGCGTTGCTACCGCCGAAGGCATCGGGATAGCGAATCCCCAGCAGCCCCATCTCGCCCATGCTTTGGAGTACTTCTCGGGGCACCATGCCTTCCTCCTCCCAGGCAGGGGCCGCGGGACGCACCTCCTTGTCGATAAAGCGGGCAACTTGGGTTCGGAGCTGCTCATGCTCCTCGGCGAAATGGATGGACTTCATTGGTAGCGCTCCGTGGATATCGTGGCCTTGGGCCGAGGATGATTGTCGACGGTGCACCGGGGGCGGTCAGCCGCCCCCGGTGCAGCCGGCAGAGGGACTCAGTCGCAGTCCTTGATCGGGATGCCGTTGTCCTCGGCGAACGCCTCGGCGGATTCGCGGTACATCGGCTCGACGCGGTCCCGGTCGGGTTCCATGAATTCGGTCAGGGCATTCCATTGCTCACCATCCCACTGTTGGATCAGCGCAAGACCGCCACCCTCATGGTCACGGCAGGTGACGTTTACCGGGGGCATCAGCCCTTCCATGCCGAGTTCTGCGGTGCGCTCCTCGGTGATCGTGAGCTGATTCCAGGCCCAGTTCGTTTGCTCCCGGTTCATGACCTCGCCTTCGCCGAACTCCTCCTGCGCCTGACGCCAAGCCTCGACGATGTAGGCAGCGTTCAAGAGACCGCGGTTGTAGGCGATGGTGCCGTGTCGATCCTCGTCACCTGCCGCCAGGCCGGCGTCGTAGACATGCTCCTGGAGATCGTCGTAGACGCCGTAGTCACTGCCGGGGCCGTGAATGTTGACGGCCTTGTAGCCCTTCGCCGCGTCCCCGGCCGGTTCGACCGAGTCGCCCTGTCCGGAATAGATGCTCCCGATCATGCGCTCGCGGTCGATGCCCATGGACGCAGCCGTACGGATCGCCGTCGGCGTCATGACGCCCCATCCGTACAGTGAGATCCAGTCAGGCTGGATTCGGCGGATCTGCGTCCACACGGAGCTCTGTTCGACCCCCGGGGGCGAAATGGCCATTTCTTCCAGCTTGAAGCCGTACTCCTCCGCGTAGTCGCGCAGCAGCGGGATCGGTTCACGCCCGTAGGCCGAATCATGGTAGGCGTGGACAATGGTCTTGCCGCTGAGGTTGTCCCAGCCTCCCGCCTCGTCGGCGATGTACTGCATCATCACCGTGGTGTTGGACCAGTATGTGCCAGGAACGGTGAACACCCAGTCGAGCACCGGCCCGTAGGCGGCGTCGGCACGGCCGTAGTTCTGCGTGTGCAGCGTGATGCCGTCCTCCCGGGCCCTCGGGATCAGCGCGTAGGCGATCCCCGTGGACCACGGGGCCACCACGGTTGCTCCGCTACCGCGGTCCTTGAGCCGTTCATAGCACTCGACACCGCGGTCGGTCTCATACCCCGTCTCGCATTCTTCAAGCTCGATGCGCACGCCGTTGATCCCGCCATCGCGCTCGTTAATCAGCGTGATGTAGTCCGAGATGCCATCGGCGATACCGATCCCGCCCGGCGCGTACGGACCAGTCCGGTATACGAGGCTTGGCAGATACTGTTCCTGCGCTTGTGCCTGGGCTGCAAAGAGGCCGGTCATGCCGAGGATCGCCCCGAGCCCCACTGTGCTTAGCGTTCGAACCATCGTTTGTCGCATTGTGCTTACTCCTCCATCGGGCGTTTGCGCCCGTCTTGTGTGCCGGCCCTCGTGCGCGCTCGCTCAAGGCTTGCCTCGAACTGCACAGGGCCGACCCGGCTTTCATGCGCCACCGCCCATGAGCCGTTCGCGTTGCAGCATCTGCCCACAGCACCGATCAGATGCCTCAGAGAATGCCTAACGCTTGATAGGTTATTTTCTAAGAGTACGACACGAGTGACGGTTGTCAAACACAATCAATGTTGCACCCGCAAATGCTCCCTACCCATACAGAACAAAGCGATTGGGCGCCCCAACACGGATCAGCCCGTCCTGGCCAGGAGACTTTTCTACCGGGCGAACGACCGGCAAAAGAGCAGCAATCGAGGCTGATCGCGGGGTATAATTTCTTGACAAGGGCCCGCAAACAACCTAACACTTGATAGGCAGGAGCCGAGAGCAATGAATCAACCCAGAGTTCAGGAGAAGGAGGCAACGTCCAGGCGGATCATCCTTGATTGCGCGGCGAGGCTGTTTCGTACGGAAGGGTACGCGGCGACAAGCCTTCGGCGAATCGCGGCGGCGAGCAACATGAAATCCGGCAGCCTCTATTACCACTTCGCCTCCAAGGAGGAGATCATCACCGAGGTACTGAACATGGGCGTCCAGCGGGTTCACGACGAAGTGTGGCGAAGCACGGCCGAGCTGCCGCCCGATGCGGACAGCCATACGCTGGTCCGCACGGCCGTGCGCGCTCACCTGGCAGCTCTCCATGAGCTCGGTGACTACTCCTCGGCGAACGTGCGCATTTACGGGCAGGTGCCTGAGCACGTGCGCAATGCGCACAAGCCGATACGCATCGCCTATGAAGACCTCTGGATTGCCCTGCTGGGGCGGTGTGTCTCCCAGGGCAGCCTGCGCGGCGACGTCTCCAGGCGCTTTATCTCGACGTTCATGCTCGGCGCGATGAATGCGTCCCTGGAATGGGGGACGCCCGAATCGGGCCGTCTGCAGCAAATGGCCGATGACATGGCGGAGCTGTTTCTCCGGGGAATCATGACAAGTAACCAATAGACGGTCAGGACACACGGACATGCCACTACTTGAAAGCCAGGTCGACACAAACTCGCCGCAATTCGAGGCGAACCGCCAGGCGTACGACGCCCTGCTGGAGACATTGCGCGAGCGCCACGAGGCGGTTGTCGGAGGCGGCGGTGAGGCGATGATGCGCCGCCACCGCGAGCGCGGTAAGACCCCGGTGCGCGAGCGCATCGATCTGATTCTCGACCCCCTGAGCCCGTTCCTCGAGTTCAGCCCGCTCGCCGCATGGATGATGTACGACAACGGTGTGCCCGCCGCCGGCATTGTGACCGGCGTGGGCATCATCCAGGGCCTGCCCTGCATGATCATCGCCAACGATGCCACGGTGAAGGGCGGCAGCTTCTTCCACGAGACCGTCAAGAAGCATCTTCGCGCCCAGGAGATCGCTGAGCAGCACGACCTGCCCTGCATCTATCTCGTCGACTGTGGAGGCGCGTACCTGCCCGAGCAGGACCGGGTGTTCCCCGACAAGGACCACTTCGGAACCGCCTTTTTCAAGCAGTGCCAGATGTCGGCCGGAGGCATTCCGCAGATATCCGCTGTCTTCGGCGGGTGCACCGCCGGTGGCGCCTACATTCCGGCGCTGTCGGACGAGGTGGTCATGGTCCGTGGCAACGCCCGCATTCACCTCGGTGGACCATCCATCGTCAAGGCCGCGATCAATGAAGACGTTGACGCGGAGACCCTCGGCGGAGCGGAGATGCACACCCGTGTCTCGGGCGTATCCGACTACCTGGCCGATACCGAAGCCCAGGCACTCTCCAAGGTGCGGGACATCGTCGGAGCGCTGGACAGGGCACCACCCCCCGAGCGCGCCGGTTCGCCACCGCGCTTCGATCCCGCGGAGATTCCGGGCATCGTGCCGGAGAACGCGCAGACGCCCTACGACGTGCGCGAGATCATCCTCCGCTTAGCGGACGACAGTGCATTCCAGGAGTTCAAGCCGGAATGGGGTGAGACCCTGGTCTGCGGCACGGCATGCATTCACGGACATCCGGTCGGCATCTTGGCCAACAACGGCGTGCTCTTCTCCGAGTCCTCTCTCAAGGGGGCGCACTTCATCGAGTTGTGCAATCAGCGCAACATTCCGCTTCTGTTCCTGCAGAACATCACTGGGTTCATGGTCGGAACGGAGGCAGAGCGGGCGGGGATTGCGAAGGACAGCGCGAAGCTGGTCTATGCCGTGTCCAACGCCCGTGTTCCTCGTCTGACCGTCATCATCGGCGGATCCTACGGAGCGGGGAACTACGGCATGTGCGGCCGCGGCTTCCAGCCCAATTTCCTGTTCGCGTGGCCGAATGCACGCATTGCCACCATGAGCCCGGATGTCGCGACGACCGTGCTCACCGAGCTGCGGGGCAAGAGCTCGCAACGCGGCGACGCCTCGGATGACGAAATGCAGGATCTCGTCGACGAGACACGGCGGCAGTTCACCGAGCAAAGCGACCCGTATTACGCCACAGCCCGTTTGTGGGACGACGGCATCATCGAGCCCGGCGAGACCCGCGATGTGCTCGGCCTGTGCCTTGCGCTCACCGCCGCCATCCCGCAGGAGACAGGGCCTTCCCCTGTCTATCGCATGTAACGGCCTGGGAGAGACCTGTGCTCGAATCGGTCCTTATTGCCAACCGCGGTGAAATTGCCTGCCGCATCATACGTACCTGCCAACGCTTCGGCATCCGCACCGTTGCCGTTTTCGCCGAAGCCGACGCCGATGCCAGGCACGTTCGAATGGCCGACGAAAGTCATTGTATCGGCCCCTCACCGGCTGCCGAGAGTTACCTTCGGGCTGACACCATCATGGACGCCTGCCTTGCCCACGGGGCGGCAGGGATCCACCCCGGATACGGCTTTCTCTCGGAGAATGATCAGCTCGCGCAACGCTGCGCGCAGAACGGCGTGACATGGATCGGCCCATCAGCGTCCTGCATTCAGGCCATGGGCTCCAAGATCGAGTCCAAGGCCATCGCCGAGGAGGCCGGCGTGGCAGGTGTGCCCGGCTATTATGGCGAAGATCAGTCGGCTGAGCGTCTCCAGCGGGAAGCGCAGCGCATCGGCTTCCCGGTGCTGATCAAGGCGAGCGCCGGTGGCGGCGGTAAAGGCATGCGCCTCGTCGAGGACGCGGCCGCCTTCGCCGACGCGCTGGACTTTGCCAAGAGAGAAGCGAAAGCGGCCTTCGGCGACGAGCGCGTCCTCCTTGAGAAGTACATCGAGCACCCTCGGCATCTGGAGGTGCAGATCGCCGGTGATCACCACGGGAATGTCGTGCACTTCTTCGAACGGGACTGCTCGATTCAGCGCAACTACCAGAAAGTCGTCGAAGAAGCACCTGCGGCCAATCTCGATGACAGCGTACGCGAGAAGCTCCTTGACCGGGCCGTACGCCTTGCCGAGGCAATCGGCTACGACTCGCTCGGCACCGTGGAGTTCATCCTCGATGCCGGTGATACCGAGCCGTACTTCCTCGAGATGAACACCCGCCTCCAGGTCGAGCACCCGGTGACCGAGCTGGTGACGGGGTTCGACCTTGTTGAGCTCCAGTTGCAGGTCGCGTCCGGCGAGCCCCTCGGGCTCACGCAGGACGCCATCCGGGTGAACGGCTCGGCCATCGAGGCGCGGGTGAACGCTGAAGACCCGTCCGCCGACTACCGTCCGAATCTCGGGCTGATCGCGCGATATCGGGAGCCGCAGCTTGAAGGCGTACGCACTGACTCTGGTGTTGGGGAGCAATCCGAGGTCACGCCGTACTACGATTCCATGCTGGCCAAGGTGATCGCGCACGGCTCCAGCCGGGCCGTGGCCACTCGACGGCTCACCCGCGCCATGGAGCACCTGCAGATCCTCGGCGTCGACACGAATCAGGCCTTCCTTCGGGATATTCTGCGTCACCCGTCGTTCAGCGACGGCGTGCTGACGACCCGTTTCATCAGCGAGGCATTCCCCGAGGGGTGGCAACCGGAACCACCGGATGACCGCGCCGCCGTTGCCGCCGCGGCGGCCGTAGCTCTGGAGGGCTATCGGCGCCAGTCCGGCGTCGGCCCGTGGCGTCGCCTTGCCGGATTCCGCGTCGCCGCCGTTCCCGCACGCGCCGGTCGCTCCCGATACGAGGTTCGGCCAACCGATGGCGACCCGGTCGCCGTTGATCTGGTGCTCGAGAACGACGTGTTGACCGGCCGCGTTGACGACCGCCCAACGGACCTACGAATTCCCCTACAGCGGAACGCCGCCGGTGAGATCGACTGGTGGGTCGACGGCGACCGCGTCTATCTGATCAAGCAAGGGCGCACCATGACCTTTACGGTCCGATCCTGGGTCGAGGCCATGGCCAGTGCCGCACGCCACGAGACCGCATCCGCCTCGGACGTCACTTCGTCCATTCCGGGCCTGGTCACCGACGTCCACGTCGAGGTTGGGCAGACCGTCAGCAAGGGCGAGCCCATCGTCGCCATGGATGCCATGAAACTCGTGTTCGAACTCAAGGCACCGCAGGAGGGCACGGTCAAGACGATCCACTGCGCCTCTGGCGATACCGTCGGTGCCCATGCGCTGCTCGTGGAAATCGAGCCATCTTTCACGGAAGCGAGTTGATCGCGATCGGCAAATCCCGGGAGGGTTCAATGGCCGGATTACGCTACGAGCAGTTTGAAGTCGGGATGGTGTTCGACCATGAATGGTCCCGGACCGTGACGGAAGCGGACAACGTCATGTTCAGCACAATGACCATGAATCCCCAGCCGCTCCATCTCGACGCACACTTCGCCGCGACAACGGAGTTCCATCGACCCCTTGTCAATAGCCTCTTCACCCTCGGGCTGATGATCGGCATGTCCGTAAACGACACGACGCTCGGGACGACCATCGCCAACCTGGGCATGTCCGACGTGCGCTTCCCGAAACCGGTCTTCCAAGGTGACACCCTCAAGGTGCGCACCACCGTTGAGGACATGCGCACGAGTAATTCACGGCCGGACGCCGGCATCGTGTCCTTCCTCCACTCGGCGTACAACCAGAATGGAGACGAAGTCGCCATCTGCAAGCGGGCCGCGCTGATGCGCCGGATGGATAAGGAGGAGGCGGGATGATTCGCTCGCTACTCTTCGCACCCGGGGACAGTGAGCGCAAGATCACCAAGGCGGCGCAGTCCCGGGCCGACGCCGTTATCGTTGACCTGGAAGATTCCGTTGCGCTTGAAAACAAGGCCGAGGCGCGCAAAACGACCAGTGAATACTTGCGCGCCCGCCAGGCCTCGCAGCCCCTGTGCTTCGTCCGGGTGAACCCGCCCGGGTCGGAGTTGCTCCTGCAGGACCTTGCGGCCGTGGTGGCAGGAGCGCCCTACGGGATCGTTATTCCGAAATGCGAATCGCAGGAGCAGGTGGACACGATCGGGCACTACCTATCCGCCCTGGAGGCACGCGAGGGCTTGCCCATCGGCTCGATCCGCCTGCTCGCCATCGCTACCGAGACGCCTGCCGCCGTGCTCGCGCTGTCCGGAGGCGGACTCAGCCATCCAAGGCTCTTCGGGCTCCTCTGGGGCGCAGAGGACCTATCAGCGGAGCTTGGCTCCTCTCGCACGCGAGATGCGACCGGTGGTTACGCACCCCCATTCACGCTAAGCCGGGATCTGTGTCTCTATGCTGCTGCCGCCGTGGACGCCACGCCCATAGACGCCGTGTACACGAGCCTCGACGACTCGGAAGGCCTCGCCACCGAGGTTGAAGTTGCCCGCAACATGGGCTTCCAGGCGAAAGCAGCAATCCACCCCAATCAGATCGACATCATCAACAGTGGATTTACCCCCACCGAAGAAGAACTCGACTGGGCGCGTCGCATTCTGGCACTCCGGGAAGATGGAAGCGGCGTTGCCACATTGGACGGCCGAATGATCGACAAACCGCATTTCCTGCGCGCACAACGCCTCCTTCGCCTAGCCGAGCAAATCAAGCCGGAGGGCCAACCTCTTTGATGTCCTGGAGCGGGGCCGCTGCGCCTGCGAATACCCCCTCCTCGCCGACGGATCCGGCGCTTCGTGATCGGTAGCGGGGTTCCACGTTGTCTACGATTGCAATACTGGACGGCGATGTGCGAGCCATAAAAGACAGTCAACTGGTCGCCATCGATTTCCGCTATTGGAATCGCTATTGGGTTATGTACAGTCAATTCGTACGCCGTTCAGACTACTTCGCGTCATATCCGAGCTTATCGAGAACTAGCGAATACCGTTCGATTCCGCCCAGCCGCCTTCGCTTTGTACAGGCCCTCATCGGCTGCGGCGAACACTGCCGCAAATTCATCGCAAGATCCGTTGATCGAAGCAACGCCAATGCTGACGGTAACTTGGAACTCATCTGCAATAGACTCGCCCGCGATACGGATTCGGAGTTCGTCCGCCCGCGCAACGGCTTCGTCAACGTCGCAGTCCATTAGGAGCACACCAAACTCTTCGCCCCCAAGTCGTCCGACAATGTCGTCCTGCCGGACCGCAGTGGCTATCCGATCACCTACTTCCTTGATTACCGCGTCACCTGCTGCATGGCCGTGGGTGTCGTTAATCTCCTTGAAGTTGTCGATGTCCGCCAACAGCAAGGCGCCTCGCCGGTGACGTGTTGCTCGCGCTGCTCGGGCTGTGTCGAACTGCTGGACAAATGATCGCCGGTTCGAGATACCAGTCAGTACGTCGGTGTGCGCGAGTTCCGAGATGCGATGGTAGGCTCGCTCCGTAATACGCGCCTGATAGAACGTCATCCAGATGATGGCTGTCATGGCGCCGAGGATGTTCGATATAGTCTCGACGTCGCTAATCGATGGCCACTGGCAAAAGTTGACGAGAATGATGCCGATGACGATCAGGCCATAAACGGCTACAGCGCTGAGCCCACGTCGCGTCCCGAGGAGAGAGAAGGCGACAAAGGGAAACCACAACAGCCAGACCGACGCGTCATATGCCCCCTGAATGAGCCCATAGAAAATCAGGGAAATTCCGCCAAAAGCGATCACAGCCAACCAGGAGACACGATTGATTGCCTTGTTGCGACGAAGATCGATTAAACCGGCAACAATGCCTGCAAAGAAAGCGAGTTCAATGAGTCCGAGCAGATAAAGATCAAAATAGAGGAGATTGGATACGCCGAAAACCAAGGCGACGGCACCCAAAGCCGTAAGAAAAACGCTTACCAACGATGTGCGTTGATCGTTGTGGATGAATTGCCGTCGTAGCCATTGGCATAGGCGTGAAATCGGACTGAACTCGGTCTGTTGTCGACTACGATTGTTCACTGTGGGTACTCACTTGATGCGGGCGCGACCGTCGTGAAGATTGTTAGGGTCGTTACTGTAATCCGGGTGATGCGCAATTTGCCCTCTTAGACGAAATCGGACTTCAAAACATCACAATGTTACGGATACGGTTCGATACGTGACGTGATGCGCCTCGCAGAAGTCGGCGAGCGATATGGGGATGCGTCACAGAACCCCACGGAGCCGGTGTCCGTATGCCGATATAGAGCCGGTCGCATTCTTGACGGCGTGTGGTGAGGGACCAACCACTAGCGCCGTTGGCTGGTTAAGTTGGTTGTACGTCGGTGTCAATGGAACGAAGGAATAGGCGGCAAATGTCAACGAGACGAGCGTGATCGCTGGATGCGGCTCGGCGAGCCCGCAACGGCTGGCGACATTACCGCCTTCGCCCACACAGCGAATGGTCGGGGCGCCGGAGGCATTGTAGTTGCGCAGGGTTCCCCATATGGAGGCTTACCCATCGCTGTCGAGGAGAAAGCGGCGCAGGCCCGTAGTATCCGACAGCTCGCCATACAGAATGGTCCGCGAGCCCGCAGCATCTTCACGGATCAGGGCGGGTGTGGCGAAGATCCCGTACTCGATGGTGAGTAGCGGCTCCTGCAGTAGATCGATCTCGCGTACGGATTCGACGTCGCGACCGATTTCGCGAAGTATCGCGTGGAGATGAGCGCGGGCGCGCTCGGAGCGCGGCGCGTGCCCGGCAACGAGTAGCGTGAGTGTCGTGTTTGCGCTCTGAACCTGGGACATTATGCTTAGCTCTCCCCGTCCTGCCAGCGGTCTGGCGAGGGTCGGGCTTGATCGCTTGGGTCGCGTCGCCGAATGACGCTGCCCTGATGCGTATCGCTTTCCTGTTGCGCTTCTCTGGCCTCGCGCTCTTCCCGGTCGAGTTCGTCCTGGTAGCGCTGGGCTTCGTTCTCGGCGTCTTGACGACGAAGACGGGCCGCCTCCAACTCCCGCTGCAGGGTGCGGCGACGGTGGTCCCTTTCGTTACTTTGAGCCCGGCTCTTGGCTGCCTCTTCGCTTTCTTTTTGGACTCGGGCGGTCCCCATAAGCACCTGGGATCCATACTCGTAGACATCGGCAAGATCCGGCCCGGCGTCCGAGAGCAACAGCTCCCGGACCTGGTTGGAGTGCGCCGAGCCGCGGGATTTCACAACCGACAAGGCACGGTTTCGCTCACCGCCGTGAATGCGATAGTCAAGCGTGATCCAGGTATCCGCTAGCGTCGAGACGTGACTCAGCGTAGATTCGTTGTCGACGTCACCTTGCTCAGATAGGGATGTCAGGATCGTTGTGATCCCTCGCCTGCGAAACAGGGCGATCAGGCGTTCCGTGGTATCAAATGCGCTCTCGGCGCTGTTGGCTTTCAGCAAGGCGGACACGGGGTCGATGACGACGCACGCCGGGTTGAGCTGATCGAGCAGGTTGACGATGGCAATGTAGTGCTCTTCGACAAGGGCACTCCATGCCTCCCGCGACTCGATGTGCAGTAGGTCTTTGTCGAGTTGCGGCTGCAAGTCGATTCCTACGGAGGAGACGTTGCGCACGATGCGGTCAGCGAGCTCGTCGAAGCTGATGTACAGAACACGCTCGCCGCGCTGGGCTGCCGCCTGCGCAAAGCACACGGCAAGCGTGGTCTTTGCCGTGCCGGGTTGGCCCGAGATCAGGATACTTGAGCCGCAGTAGACGCCCCCACCGAGGACGCTGTCGAGACGGGGGATCCCGGAGCCCACGCGGATGGATTGCGCTCTCTGCATCCCTTCACCGTGGGGCGAATAAGGCAAGTGGATGCCATCGTTGTCGAGCACCATGGCGACTTCGTCGGTCTCGTGGGCACTGCCGCGGTATTTCGCAATGCGGAAGCGCCGGTTGAGTCGGCGCCCCACGAGTTCAGTGGACAGAACGAGGATCGTGGACAACAGAAACTCGACGCCCTCAAGGTACGCGGCCTCGGTTCGGCCGGCGTACGTTTGTTTTGCCGTGAGGATGGCGGCGAGGCCTTTGTCCCGGCACCACGTGTCGAGATGACGAATCTGCATCGCCGCCGTATGCTCATCCGGCTGCATGCGCAGGAGCTGATCGATGCCATCGAATACGACCCATGCGGTGCGGCCTTGTTCGGCTTGCGCAGCAATGAGAGCGAGCAAGCCCTCCAGATCAAACGCACCGGCCGCCGTCGCCTCCATCGGTGGGCGGGCATCAATGAACCGGACTTCGTCGGCGTTCGTGAGGTGAGCGCCCCAAGCGAAGGATTCGGTGCTGCGGCGGATTTGCTCCTGAGACTCTTCGAAGGAAACAAAGATTCCACCCTCTTGCTGGTCAAGGGCTTCGGCGAGCAGTTGCAGTCCGAGAACCGTCTTGCCCGCCGATGGCTGTCCGATAACCAGGGTGGTCCCGCTCGCCGGAAGGCCGCCTACGGTGAGTGCGTCGAGTCCGGCAATGTGTGTCGGCTGCTTGATCAGTCTCGACGTGTGCGTGGTCATGATCGATTCCGTCGCATGTTTCAAAGTGTAGATCGCTTGCCCCCATCCAGTGCAGTGTCATGTGCGCGGCAAGGGAAGCGGCGAGCGGTGGTCCAGAAGCCAGCGGAAGTCTTCGCTCTCCAAGGGGACGCTGTAGTAGAAGCCCTGACCGATATGGCATCCGAGAGCAATCAGAGCATCCTGCATCGCCTTCGTCTCCACGCCCTCGGGGATGACACTGGCTTCAAGCGTTTCGGCGAGGTTCATCACGATGCGCACGATTGCGTGGCTGTAGCGATCCTCCAGCATGTCGCGCACAAACCCCTTGTCGATCTTGATTTCGTCGAACGGGTATTTCTGCAAGTACATCAGGGACGAATAACCCGTACCGAAATCATCCAGTGACAAACGCACACCCAGCTCGCGCAACTCGCGCAGTTGATTGAGAAGCTCGGCCGATTCGAGCGCGAAGACACTTTCCGTAATCTCGAGCGTGAGCGCGTTGGGCGGGAGTCGGTGGCGTTCAAGCGCGTCGCGAACGGTCTGCGTAAAGTCACCGACCTGGAACTGGACGAGGGAGACGTTGACGGCCATGTGGCCCACATTGAACCCCGCGTCATGCCATTCCCGCAGGTGCCGGCAAGCTTCGTTCAGGACCCATTCACCGATGGGAATCATGAGCTGGCTTTGCTCGGCGATCTCGACAAAGACCGCCGGTGACTGCAAACCGCGCTCGGGGTGGTGCCAGCGCACGAGCGCTTCGCAGCCGGCCACCTCCCCGGTCTTTAGGACGACTTTCGGATGGAAGTGAAGCTCGAACTCGTCGTTGACGAGCGCATTGCGTAGCTCCTGGACAATGTCGATGCGCTGGCGCGTTGTCTCATAGAGGCTCTCCGTATAGGCGAACCACTGGCCGCCGGCGTTCTCGCGTCCGTGGAACAGCGCGAGTTCTGCCTCCCGCAGGACTGTCTCCGGCTCCCGCTGTCGATCGCCGAGCTCGGTGTATCCAAAATGGGCGTTCGCTTCGACGGAAAGGCCGCTCAGCGAAAACGGTGCATCAAAGGCCGCACCCAACGCCGATCGCATCTCGCTAGCAGACGTTTCGTCGTTCGCAGGAAGGAAAACGACGAACTCATCGCCGCCAACACGCCCGACCAGGGCGTTCTCGCCAGCGGCGCTCATGAGGCGTTCGCCAACCCGGACGAGGAAGGCGTCCCCGGAGGCGTAGCCATGGGCGTCGTTGATGTTCCATTGGTCGTCGATGTCCAGCATGACCATGGTGGTGGCACGTTGCCAGCCCTCCATCTGCAATCGCTCGGTGACAGCTCGAATGAACCCATTGCGGGAGAGCTGGCCTGTGAGCTGGTCGTCATAGGCAAGCCGATTGAGCTTTTGCTGCTGTTCGTCCAGGCGTGCTTGCGCTTGCTGCTGCTCGTCCAGCAAATCGTTAATGCTGCCGGCCAGCATCGCCATTTCGTCCGTGCCCCGTATCTGCGCTCTTGCGTTCGGGTTGCCCCTTCGCACCCGGTTGACGGTTTGCGCGATCGAGTGTGCCGGCCCACCGAGGCGGTGATGGATCAGGCCAAAGGCGGCGACGCAGAGGCCACCAAACAACAGGGCGGAGCCAGCGAACGTCCCGGTAATCCAGCGGGACTCCTGGGCGATGTCCTCGCGGCGCTTCCGGACCAGGCGATCGAGGGATTGGTCGAGCGCGATACCGTGGCCTGCGACCTGATTCATGATAATGCGGCTACGCGCTGAGATGTCCAGCGGCGACAATGCACGGCTGGACCGGCTCCCTTCGGGGGAGGCCGGCTGTGCATCACTCGCTGCGGCTGAGCGTAGCACCTCGTGGATAAGGGCGATTTGCCTGGCACCCTGTGCTGCATTGGGGTAGGACGTGTCGAAGCGCTCCAGGCGCTCCTGGATCCGGCGGAGGTCGGCCTGGAACGCCTCCCACAAATCCGGATCGGCGCCAAAGAGCAGCAGGCTGTCGCTGGCGGCAGAGATGTCGTCGATCCGCTTGCTCAGTTCAAGCAGTTCCGCGATCTCGGCGTTTTTTGTCTCCATCCGATGGATGCTCGTCACGGCGACCACCGCGAGCACGACGAGGCCGACAAGACAGAAGACAATGCTGGCGATGGACAGGTGGATCAGCCTCACTGCACGTCCTCACGGCTTCCGGTGTGATCGGGCACGCCGACGACTCCGGGGGCAAGAGAACGCAGTGGTCCCGCTTCGATGAGGTCGCGAACGCGCACTTCCGGATTAGCCATCTCGTAGCCCGCGCTCCGCGCCCAATCCAATTGCTGCTGTATGGTGGCGATTACCGTCCAGTTCAGGTTCAGATGGAAGTCGAGTGCTTGCCACTGGGCCTCGACATGGCGAATCTCCGTTTCCGTGTGGCGTCCATAGGTGCGCATGGCCGTATCTGGCCTGTTCGTGATGAACGCGATTGCCCTTTGATACCCTTTGAAAAGGGCTTCGACGACTTCGGGGTTCTCATTGATCGTGCGCCGTTGTGCGACAAGTACCCACTTTGCTGTGTACAGGTTGCTCCCTGGCAGAACGCGGACGCGTTCGCCGACGCGCTCCCGCAGTCGCGACGTCCAGGGCTCCCACAGCACCGCCGCGTCAATATCGCCTTCGACCAGAGCATCGGATAGTGCCGACGTGGGTTGGTCACTCAACACCGCGTCGTCAGGCCCGATTTGGTGGTAGGTCGCGAATAGCCACCAAATGAACTCCGCGTTCGTCCCGCGCATGAGCCCAACGCGGTGGCCGCGCAGGTCGTCGGGGTTGCGTATGCCGGAGCCCTCCAGGGTGACGACCTGGTTGAGGCGCGTGGAGTGCACCAAGCTTGCGAGGATCACCGGATCATCGGGCTGGCCGGGTGTTTCATCGGCGATGAAGTCCAGGGTGAGGGGCGTGAGCGCCATCAGGGCGAAATCGGTTTCTCCGCTGCGCAGGCGCGCCAAGTTCTCTTGTCCCGACTTCGAATATGCAACCGAGATCGTGTTCCCGTCGGCGCGAAAGTAGTCCCGGCGGTCCGCGATGACCGTGGGCAGATCACCGAGATAGGACACGCCGGCCACGCGAATCTCTGCGCCAGCGTCGTTCGCGATGGCCGCTTCACCGGTGATTAACGCGATGACGCATGCGAAACACCGTGCAGCGAGGACTCGGACGAACCGGGCCGGGGTAAAAGACCACTGCTGGTGTGAGCACGTTTTCCGACGAAAACTCAACGTCGCCCAAGGATTAGCCGTTGACGTTGTTTGATGATAAACGATCGGATGACAACGATGCGACTGGCGCCGAGACGACTCTGATTCGGGGGGATTTTCGCCCTGCCAAGGAGGCGGCGGAGGACGTTGAAAACCTGGTTGGCGTGACGTAAACGGCAAGAAGGGAACCTATGGCATAACGCGGGTGGACCTGCTGACGGAAACGATAGAGACGTTGCCCGGATTGGTAGAAGCCTACGGTGAGTCTATAGCTGGTTTATTGTCGTTTTCAAACCGCATGGGTAATCGGAGCGCCGAGGTAGCGCTCCATGGCGCACCTTCCAAACCGTACTGACACCCCCCGGAGCACAAGAAGTGCGACACGGCCTCTGGGCCGATACGTACTTTGCCAAAGCTGAAACGATCGATCAAGAGAAGCTTGATTGCGCCAGGCCCGCCCGGCCAGGAGCGGCGCACCGCTGGTTAGCCTCGGTGCGCTGCCTTCCGGGGAGGCGCCCATGCAGGTTATGCCTGCGTTCATGAGGGGCTTCTCGGTGGATGCATCGGTCGTAAAAGGCATTATGGATTCTTATCGCAACTGCCATGGTGTTGTTCATGCAGGGCGGGTTCACCGCTCTGGAATCAGGGGTGACCAAGCGGAAGAACACCATCAATGCAACAGCGAAGAACATGGTGGATTTCGGCGCTGCCGTTCTGACGTTTTACATCGTTGGGTATGCGCTGATATCAGCATGCCTGCGCGAGTTCCGGAGCGCGTTGGCTTACCGTCTTGAGGTTCCTCGAACATCTTCGTCGGCGCGATCCCCTTGGCGTCGGCCTTTATGCCACAGCCGGCACGGCAGAATTTGCACTTTGCACGGTCGCCTTAGTGAGGCTCGGTGTATGTTCGACCTGTCATGAACTGATTCTGATCGGACAGCAGGGGTGTTACGCATGCCGGGCACAAGCATCGAAGGCTTTCTACAGATCGCGGATTTCAGCGAGGCATCACTGTTCCAGGCGATCTGGGAGAACTTTCCCGAGAACATGTTCCTTATCCGCGTCGATGAGGCCGCGGACGATTTCGTGATTGAGGCGATCAACCCGGCGCAGGCCACCACGCTGAGCGCACTGTGCCAGGGAAAGTCGGTGCATGAGGTCCTCCCCCGGGCGACCGCTGATCGGGTGGTCGCCCGATACCGGGAGTGCTTGGGGCGGGCCGGGCCGATTCGCTACGAGGAGGGTGACGTCACTTATTTCGACCCCTCCGGTGCGCAGCGCATGGGGAGTTGGTTGACGTTATTGATGCCGCTTCATGACGGCGACGGTCGCATCAGCCACCTGTTCGGCATTTCGCAGGATATTACCGAATTGCGCCTGGCACGCAGCGAGCTGGAGCGCCAGAATCAGGAGCTGGAGGGCCGCGTTGCCGAGCGCACTGCCGAACTCCGCCAGGCCAACGAGCAGTTGAGCGCTGTGAACGCCGAGCTGGAGCGGCTCGCGAGCCGGGATTACCTGACCGGCGTGCACAACCGGCGCAACCTCGAGTTGTTGGTAGAACATGAGCTGCATCGTGCCAACCGCGTTAATCACCCGCTGACCCTGCTGATGCTGGATCTCGATGGCTTCAAGGCAATCAACGACGAGCAAGGCCATGGGGCCGGTGATGCACTGCTTCAGCGTGTTGCATCAACCATGCAGGCACATTTGCGCAGCGTCGACTTGCTGGGACGCTATGGTGGTGACGAGTTCATGATCGTACTGCCCGACACGGAATTGGTGGACGCTGAGCACGTCGCGAATCGCATCCGTCATGACATACGACGCGAGTGCGGAGTGACTGTCAGCATCGGACTGGCGCGTTCGCTGCGTGACGATTTCTGCTTGGATAATCTCGCCCTTCGGGCGGATACCCTGCTAATGGACGCGAAGCGGTCCGGGCGTGACACGTTCCGGTCCGCCAACTGAGGGGACTGCCCGGCGGTACGTGCGATGCCTGACCGCTCGTTTCTCGCTTGCGTGGTATGAGTACAAAGCAGACCAGAACGGGGCGAACTACCTTGATCGAACCTGCACCGCTTGATCTGGCGGCGCGGCCAATCTGTACGCGCTGACGTGGCCAAGTCGCGAGAGCGGCCGGTGAATCATTGTTCGGCGCCGACTGCTCTCTGGTCGAATGTGGCCAAGCGGCGACCCAGGGTGGGGCGGGTTCGGAATCCGTTCCGGAGCGGGATACGTGGGGAGCATGTTGCATGCAGGCTGAGGCTGGCCTACGTGAAGCCGTATTCAAGAGGAGATGGGGTCGTCATGCAGTGTTGAGTGGATCGCCGCTTCCAAAGCCTGATACTTCTCGACCTGCTTCTCCAGGTGCTCCGTCTTCGTCCGTTCCTGGCGCAGAGCTTGATGGAGGCGGTCGAGTTCTGCGTCCTTGCGTGCGTCATCCTCCTGTTCCTTGCTGGTGTCCTGGTTCTGGGCGGCGGGGACGAAGCTTGTGTTCTCTTCCTGGCTCAAGCGAATGAGATTGCGCACCCGCTGGCGCAGTCGGCGGTTCTCCTTCTCCAGGCTGCGGGCGGTGCTCTCGGCATCCTGGTTGTTTTTCTTCAGCCGCTGGATCTCGCGGCTGTAGTTCTGGCGGATCACCTGTTGGGCCTGCTCGGCGCGCTCGAGCTTGAACTCAAGATCGGAGATCGCCTCGTTCTGGTCGTTGAGCACGGCCGGGAACTTCTGACTGGCCGCATCCATGCGCGATGACGCCGTGTCGACGACTTTGTGCATGCGATCCATGCGCTGTTGCCGTCGCCGAGCCCGCTGTGCTTGCTTCGGGCTGGCATCGTCGAAGCTTGCCGCCGTGGCCTCCAGGTAGTCGTCAAGAGCGGCCCGGTCGTTGGCGTAGGTCTGCAGGGCGTCCTGAATGGCTTTCGCCGTTGCCGGGTCTGTCGAAAGGCCGCGTAACGTCTCGCGCAAGGCGACGTTCTCGGCGCTCTCGCGCTGAGCATAGCGGTGCAGACGCAGCCAGGCATCGCGAAACGGCGATAGCTGCTGGATTTCCCGGCGTTGGCGCTCGGCCTGCTCGTCGCGCTCTTTCAGGCTACGCCGAAGTGCGTGGTTGGTGTCCTGCTTGGTGCCGGAGGTGGACCCCGCACCGTCGAGGGCGTTCGGGTCCATGGCGCGAACGGTGTCGATGAGCGACTTAGTGGATGTGGTGCGCAGATCCCAGATCTCGGCGTCGCGGTTCTGGGCGGCCTCGGTGTGCGTCTTGTCCTCCTCCAGGATGCGGCGCTCCAGGTTCTCGAGCCGGGACTCGGCGCCCTTCTGCCGGTGGCGGCGCATGTCGAGGTTGCTGATACGCTCCTTGAGAAACCGCAGATGCGCGTCGCGACGCTGGATCAGGTGGCGCTTCTCGGACTTGAACGCCTGGGCCTCGGTGAAGGCCCGACGGTAGAGCCACCAGGACACGCCTCCGAGCGCGGCCGAGACAATAGCGACCTCGACGGCGACGACGAGAAAGGTCAGAAACAGAGACGAGCTGTCCATGGAAAACTCCCGGGACGGGCACCCCTGGTACTGGGGGGTGTTATCGAGAAATTGTGGCTCAGCGGCCGTGGCGCTGCGACAGCGTCGGCGCCAATAACGAAGCAACCGCGCTCGTCATATCAACGGCGCGTGGATCAGGCGAACCAACCCGATTTGAGTACACCGCCAGGGTTCCGAGCAAACCGTCGTCTGGTGTGATGATCGGCGTCGACCAGCAGGAACGAAGCCCGGCTCTGCGCGCCGCCGTTCGATAGTTTCTCCAGCGTGGGTCGCGCTGGAGGTCGCGGGTGATAATGGTATTACGCCAGTATGCGGCCGCGCCGCACGTACCGAATGGGTCGCCGACGCGAACCCTGCGTGTCTTCTGACGCAACAGGGGCGGCAGGGAGTCGCCGACAATGAGCTGTAGCGTCGCCGCACCTGCATCGAACGCCATGATCGAGACAATGGCCCCTCGGATCTCTCGTTCAAGCAGATGGCAAAGGGCATTCGGCGCGATTCTCTGAGAGGCATCAATGCGCGCCTGGCCACCTCGAATACAGGACACTGGATCCTCTTGCTAATGCAGATGGTATCGGCCGACGGCAGCTGCATCCTCGTTCTGAAACGATCATTAAGGAATGCCAAGCGGCAGTCTACGGCGTGACAATGTGGTGGAACGTGATGCGCATCACAGTGCGACAATGGCCAAGACCCATGCCGGGCATATGCATAAAAACGCCGAAACCTTCGGGCACGAAAATTATGCTCGTCGAATCAAAGTACAAAGGAACTTTATTAAATAACCAATTAGAGGTATTCGCCAAGCTAAGGATCTGGAGTCCGATTGACTACGGCATGGGAAGTTGATCCAATGCCGGATGATTACGTTTTGAATGAAACGGTAACGACCCGATTCAAAACCGTAAACGGGCAACCCCGACCGAAAGGCGGGCACGCAAAGCCGACAGCCTAAGGGATCCTGATCCTATGGCAGTGGGGCCGCCGGGTGAACTACGTCTGAGTGCGGTCCGTCATCGCTCGCGGCGTGCACACTTCCTCCGTGCTGGCCCGTAGCGTAAGACAGGCGAGCATCCTCCCATGGCCGCATCTCCGCCCATCGATCACGAGCGTTTCTTCGCGTCCTCCCCGAATCCGGTCGCCGTCCTCAATCCCGATTGCACCGTTGTTGCTGCAAATCATGGCTACGAGGCGGTTATCGGCCGGCCGCGGGAAGAACTGGTCGGGCGCACCCTCTTTGACCTCTATGCCTCTGCTAGCGAGTACGGCCTAGACCCGATATCGCTGAACGCCTCGCTGAAGCGGGTGATCGACCACGGTGAAACCGACGTGATAGAGCCCGAAGCGGGTTGCGTTGCGCTAAATGGCGCCCCCACGAGCGTGCCGGAGAGAAGCGCCTGCCCGCGTTCGTCAACACCCCGGTATGCGATGACCAGGGACGGGTGACCCAGATTCTGCACTGTACCGTCAACGTGCATGAGAACGTGTCCAGGCGGGCATCCCTCGCGGATAGCCGAGCATCGCGCACTCACACCAGACACGCCCTGCAGGTCGACGGGCAGCGGATGCGGGAGATGTTCGAGCAGGCCCCGGGCTTCATGACGGTCCTGCGCGGGCCCGATCATGTCTTCGATCTGGCGAACAATGCCTACTACCAGCTCGTCGGCCACCGCGAGATCATCGGCAAGCCCGTGCGCGAGGCGCTACCCGAGCTCGCCGGGCAGGGCTTCTACGAGCTGCTCGACCAAGTCTACGCCACCGGCGAGCCATTCATCGGGCGCGCCATGCCTATCCAGTTCCAGTCCCGGCCTGGTGCCGCATTGGAGACGAAGCACATCGACTTCGTCTACCAGGCAATGGTCGACGACGACGGCGCCGTGACAGGGCTTTTCGTCCAGGGCCACGATGTCAGCGAAGCCCATGCGCTGGCGCAGCAGGTCAGCTACCAGGCGACGCATGACACGCTCACCGGCCTCGGCAACCGGCGCAAGTTCGAGCAGGAGCTGGAAGTTGCGGTCCATCACTCCAGCGAAGAACCAACCGGATACGCTCTGCTGTATCTCGATCTCGATCAGTTCAAGGTGGTCAACGATACCTGCGGCCATGCAGCCGGTGACGAGCTGCTGCGGCGCGTGGCGAAGGCCATGCGCGAGGAGCTCGGCAATCACGGCACGCTAGCCCGCCTCGGCGGCGACGAGTTCGCACTTCTGCTGGAAGGCTGCTCGCTGGAGTGTGGCCGGCAATGGGCCGAGGCGCTGCGCCAGTGCGTCGCGGACATCGACTTCGTCTGGGGCAGTCGGCGGTTCGGGGGCAGCATCAGCGTCGGCGTTGTCGCCTTCGGCGGCGAACGGATCAGCACCGAAGAAATCCTGGGCACCGCCGACTCGGCCTGCTTTCTCGCGAAGGAGAAGGGCCGCAATCGGGTGCACGTGCACAGCGCCGACGATGACGAGCTCACCAGTCGGTTGCGCGAGATGGACTGGGTGAGCCGGTTGCGCCAGGCGATGGACGAGCAGCGCCTCGTCTTGTACGCACAGGAGATCGCGCCCCTGCAGGACGACGCTCAGCCGCTGGCACGCCAAGAGATCCTGGTGCGACTGTTGGACACCGATGGCGCCATGGTGCCGCCAATGGCGTTCATTCCGGCGGCGGAGCGATATAGCGTCATGCCCACGATCGACCGCTACGTCGTCCGGGCCGCCTTCCGTCACTACATGGCGCTCGACGCGGATCAGCGCAAGTCGCGCTATTACTCGATCAATCTCTCGGGCACCACACTGAATGACGACACCTTCGTGTCGTTCATCGAGCAAGAGGTGGCTGACCAGGGCATACCCGCCCGGCGCTTTTGCTTCGAGATTACTGAGACGGCGGCAATCGCGAACCTCACCCGCACGGCCAGCGTTGTTCACGCTCTCCGTGAGATCGGATTCCGCTTCGCCCTCGATGACTTCGGCAGCGGCATGTCCTCGTTTTCCTATCTCAAGCACTTGCCCGTGGACTTCATTAAGATCGACGGGGAGTTCATCCGGAATATTCTCAACGACGAAGTCGATCGGGCCGTGGTGCGGTCGATCACTGACGTTGCTCACACCATGGGGATCCGCACCGTTGCCGAATTCGTCGATAACGACACCGTCGCTGCGCTGTTGCGGGATCTGGGCGTTGACTTCGCCCAGGGATTCGGGATCCACAAGCCCGAGCCGATTGAGCGGAGCACTCGTGGTACCTGAGATCTCTCCGGGCACGTATACGTGTCACCATTGCCTCCGACAGAATGCCGCAGGTCGGACACCCGAACGGTCTTCCATACCAGACCGCGAGTGACCGAGTTACCAGTAGCCTGGTTAACGTCTGCTCTAAGCCGCTCGAGGAACGAACATCCGACGACCGAAAGGAGTGAAATTAACGGCGTTATTATAAGCTAGGTTGTATGACATAGGTTAGCACAATAGTAGCAACCATTAATTCTTTTTTCAGGCCACCTCTTTTTAGCCTCTGCCACAGCCCCACGGCAAGATGCATGATGACCTAGACCGATCTGATTCCCACGGTCTGGCATATAAGAGCAACCCGTAGTTGCATTGTGAACTTCATGATCCCCATTAGCCTGCTGATTTTCTTGATAATGAACTTATCCATTTCTCCGTCCTCTCTATACCTATCGAGTTTTCACTACCTCATATAAACTGAAGCAATAGCCTTCACGATGAAGCGATCACTGTGACGGCGTCACAACACCGCCACTGTCAACGGGCGGGCTGTAGTTTATATTGCGTTTACGGGAGCTTAGCGCGGCGATGGGATCAACGCCAACCGATCATTTGACGGCGTGCTATCGCCCCTTCAACTGGAGAGCAGACGCTGGCGGACACCGGGCCAAAGGCCGCAATGGGTCGTACCCTGCCTTCGGAGGTGGGCAAAGCAGGCTGGCTTACACCAACGAGCCTCCGAGAAAGTCGCTACGGTTCAGGGCTTTTCATTGGGGCACAGCCGAGAAAAGGCCCCGGTTCTCTCAGGGCGAGAGCGGCCGAGGCCAACAGGGCAACCGCAGAGGGATTGCCTGCCCGCTGAGGGTGAGTAGCGGGCTTCTGCACGGGCACGTTGTGCAGGGTGGAAGTATAGCAGCGGTGGGCGACATCACCGCTGCCGGAGTCGTTCTGGCGGGAAGGCGCGCACGTGCCAAAATAAGATGCCCCGGCTCTCACAGGTGGGTACGAGAGGCCGGGGCGAGACGAGCATTCCATGTCTATCTCACGCTCTACGAGCGCAACTCCACAGTAGATCGGGGAGCGGATTGTGGTCTGGGCGGTGCCGTACATTCGATCCGGTGCTAGGGGCGTTCTCCGCGGAGTGGAGGATTCGCCTGCGTGCGTCGGGCGGCACAGAAAAGGCCCCGACTCTCGGTAAGGGGAGGGCCGGGGCCAACATAAGAGCAAACCATGTCTAGCTCACGCTCTGAGAGCACAATTCAGACGCTAGACCGGCTGAATGGGCGAGTCGGTGCGCGAGCGTACATCAGACCTCGGTGAACGCACCGGCGCGTCTACGGTCACAGCGGGGGAGATCTTCTCCTCCATAGATCCTTTGCCCCGCTTCGGCGGGGTTTTTTGTGGTCGGTATGCCAGAATCTCGTAAGCACCCCACGATGAGGCATCCAACCATGTGCGGACAGTTCGTCAGCAAGACCGAGGCGGCGATCGAGCGCGAGTTCAACGCCACGCCCCGGCAATGGCGCATGGACTTCGCCAGCTACCGTTGCGCCGACGCAGAAGGCGCCGGTGGTGCGCCTGGATGAGGGCGAGCGCGTCGGCGATATGCTTCGCTGGGGCCTGGTGCCGACATGGGCCGAAGGTCAGCCCACCAAGTACAGCACCATCAACGCCCGAGTGGAGACGGTCGAGACCGCGGCCACGTACCGGAACGCCTGGAAGCGGGAGCAGCGCTGCGTCGTTCCGGTGCTGGGCTACTACGAGTGGAAGCGCGTCGCGGATCGGAAGCAGCCGTACTTCATCCACATGGCCGGCGGCGAGCCGTTCGGACTGTGTGGGCTTTGGGAAGCCTCCCGGGCCCCGGACGCTGAGCTCCTGGAGTCATTCACCATCGTTACCGTGCCGGCGAACCCGATGGTGGCGGAGATCCACGAGAAGGCGCGGATGCCGGCCATCGTGACGCCGCGGGAGTGCGCCGCCTGGCTTGAAGGGAGTAAGGACGCTGCCCGGGCGATGCTGACGCCGTTCCCAGCCGAGCGCATGGACGCCTACCCGGTCAGCACGCGGGTGAACTCGCCGAAGAACGATGACGCGGATCTCCTGGAGCGTGTGGCCTGACGCGTAAGGGGATTGGAATAGCGCGCGGCGGTTGGCGTTGCTATCCCTACAGCGTGGGTTCGATACGCTCCTCCGCTGGCTCCGTCTTCCGATCCCCGCCGTTTGAAGCCCGCGCTTGGGCGATGATGGTTTGGTTCTGCTTGATGATCCGATCCAGTCGGCGATTCGTGCCCACAAGAATGAACGGCAAGAGCAGCCACGCCATCACGAACAGCAATACCAGAAAGCCCAGGACGGGAGACACCACGTCGTTCCCTGCAAAGTCGCTCATACCGGCACCCTGGTTATTCTCATTCGGACGTGCTCAGTGTCCCCGTCCTGGTGGCCTGGCGCCAGCCTAGTAGAACCCATGTTGAGACGCTTGATACGTCGGGAGATGGAGGGCGAACGCCTTGATCCGCCCTGCAATCACACCGTGGTGGTGCGCCGTACTCCTGTTGGGCACCTCCAAGTGCGAGAGACGCAGCGCCAAGACCTGCATCCGTTATTGCGCCCCGCTTCGGTCTCGGCATTGCCTTGGAATTCATAACCTCGGCTTCGTGAAGGAGAGTGTGGCGTGGGCGCGGTTACAATGAAGGATCATCGAGCTCGCACAGGAGGAGACAGGATGCGACGTCGTGGAGTCGTTGGCCTTGCCGGGATCGTCCTGCTTTTCGTGGCTAGTGCTGTATTGGCCCAGCAGACGACCATTCCGGACTACCGTACGGCACGCGATGAATATTTTTGGGCGAAGCTCTACGACGCCGGCGGGGAAACCCTCTACTGCGCGGAGGCATTCGCCGAGAAGGGTTCACTCACGGTGGAGCACATCTACCCCGCGGACTGGATCGCGGAAGCCATGGGCTGTGAGAACCGGAGTGACTGTGACGCGCCACTCTACGGTCGGGCGGAGGCGGATTTGCACAACCTCTGGCCAGCCCGCGGACGCATCAACTCGAGCAGGGGATCACTGCGCTTCGACGAGATTCCCGGTGAAGCGGCTCGGCGGTTCACCGACATCTGCCGAGACTACGAGCGATCAAGCGAAGCGCAGACTGTGAAGCCGCGCAATGCGGTCAAGGGCGAGATCGCTCGCTCGCTTCTCTACATGGCGATCTACTACGACCTCCCGCTCAAGGGCATGGGTCCGATGCTGATCCGCTGGCACCACAATGATCCTCCGGATCGCATGGAGCGCTGGCGAAACTATTCCATCGAGCAAATCCAGGGCACGACGAATCCGTTCATCAGTCCCCCGGCGACCCAGGCACAACAAGAAGGAAGGCGGCCATGCGTCACACGATGACGGCATCCCTTGCTCCCGTTCACGACCTACCCACGAGCCTTGGTCAGGGGCCTCCCCTCCACAGACTCCGCCGCGGGATCGACCGCCTTGTTCCTCTGCTCCATCCGCACTATGCCCCTGTCCGACTTCGGGTCGCTCACATGCTGCTCACATCCTCGCTCCCCGCCCTTCGGGCACCGACTGCCCCAAGGCACCTCTCCGGGACCTCCCAGGTTCCGGTTACTGAACGTCTCCACATGCTCAGGTTCTTCGACCCCGCGGGGCACGCGCTGCTCTGGCCCGAGCACGCAGCTCGTCGTGGCCTTCCGCATCGCTAAGCTACGTCGGCACCGTGGACGTTGATTTCATGGCTCAATAGCCCGGCCTGCGGTCTCCTCTGTCAACACTTCACGCCACCGGTTGCCCGATACCGCGCATGACTCAAGGCCGATGTGGATGGCTGCTCCCTTCCCCGTGCGGGACTCTCACCCGCTGTCCAGTGCCAGCTTTCCGTAAGCGTCCGGGTTCATCTCTGAATGCCCGTTCTCCTTGAGCGCCTCGCAGTAGCGCTTCAGGCCATGATCGATGTCGCCTGACTCGCGCTCGCATTGCTTGTCGTATAGATCCTGATCGACCCACATTGTCCATGTCCTGTTCGTTGTTTAGCATTGCGCTGTATAACAAGCGCACAGGTGGACGCCAGGGCCTCATCCGGGTATCGTGCAACCCAAGTGAAACGCCTCAGGGCGTATTTTGTCGGTGGGACTTTAGGTGGTCCGGTGGACGCCCGTAACCCCCTGATAGGGTGGTTAACGCAGTGCTGTTATACCCCGGAAAACACCCAAGTACAGCACTACGTTAATCCAAAATTGCGCACTCTCACGGCGGAAACCGGGGTTCAAGTCCCCGTGGGAGCGCCATCTTTCTCTTTCCCGCGACCCCCTGTAGACGGCCATGGCGCCAGTGCATTCCGGGGCGGCGACACCGGGGCTCCTGCGGCGCCTGGCCTCCCTGCTCTACGACACGATCCTCGTGACGGCCCTGCTCATGGGTGCCACCGCCGTCCTTCTGCCGCTCACCGACGGCGAGGCCATTCCCGCTTTCGGCCGGCTCGTCACCGTCGCGTACCAGGGCTACCTGCTGGCCGTGGTCTTCGCCTTCTTCGCCTGGTGCTGGACCCGCGGCGGCCAGACCCTGGGCATGCGCGCCTGGCGGCTGCACGTGCGCAACGCCGACCGCACGCCCCTGGGCCTTGCCGGCGCCGCGCGGCGCTTCGGGGCCGCGCTGCTGCTCTGGGCCCCGCTGGCACTGGTCCTTCTCTGGAGCCAGCGCGGCGGCCTGCTCGCCTACACGAGCGCGCCCGTCGCCGTCGTCTTTCTCGCCAGCCTGGGCACCCAGCGGCGGCCGGGCTGGCACGAGCGCCTCTCCGGCACCCGGGTGGGAATGACGCCGAAGCGCTAGCGCCGCGTCCCGGCAAAGAACCTGCTGCTCCGGGCGGGACGCGACACTAGCGGATGCGCGCCGTGAAGTAGGCCGCCGCCGCCAGACACACCAGCGTCGGCAGCAGCGCGCTGATCACGGGCGGAATGCCGTAGACCAGCCCCAGGTGGTTGAGCAGCCGGTTGGACAGATAGAAGGCGATGCCGATCATCACGCCGACGAAGATGCGCTGGCCCGCCCCGGTGGAGCGCAGCGAGCCGAACGCCAGGGGGATGGTCAGCAGCAGCATGGTCAGGGTGGCCAGGGGCGTGCCCACCTTGAGCCACAGCGCGAGCTCGTAGCGCTCGCTCTCGAGCTCGTTGTCCTGAAGGTAGCCGATGTAGGTCCACAGCGCCGAGCCCGACAGGGTTTCCGGATCGATGACCACCACGTCCAGCACCTCGGGCCGCAGCCCTCCCTTCCAGAAGAAGGTATCCAGGCGTTCCGTCCCCACGCGGCCCTCGGTGAACCGGTTCCGCCGGACATCGTGCAGCATCCAGCCGTCGCCGCGGTACTCCGCCCGCGCCGCCGAGACCACGCGCTGGAGCTGCTGGCCCTCGCCGAAGGTATAGATGCGCACGTTCTCCAGCAGCTCGGCGTCCGGCGCCGCGCCCACGCGGACAAAGCTGCGGCCGTCCCGCGCCCAGAAGCCGTTGCGGCTGAGCATGGACACCTGGCCGTCGCCGGTGCGCGCCTCCGCCTCGCGGGCGGCACGCTCCGCCGCCGGCGCCACCCACTCGCCGATGGCCGCCGCCATAACGGCCAGGAGCAGACCGGCCATCATCACCGCGCGGCCGATATTGAGCACGGACATGCCCGCCGCCCGCATGACCACCAGCTCGTGCCGCGCCGCCATGCCCCCCAGCGTCATCAGGCTGCCGATGAGCGTGGCGATGGGAAAGGCTTCGTAGGCGCGCTGCGGGCCGGTCAGCGCCACCTGCAGCATCGCCTGGAAGGCGGTGTACTGCTCGCCGAGATCGGCGCTCTCGTCGACGAACGAGAAGATCAGCTCCATGCAGACGATGATCAGCAGCACCGTCAGGCTGCCGGCGATCACGGCGCGGGCGATGTAGCGATCAAGAATCCGCATCGCGCCCCCGCATCCCGGCCCCGCGGCGCTTGCGGCGCAGCAGCCCGTACTGGCGGGCGAGCCACAGCAGCGCCAGCACGGCGACCAGGGCGTGCACCGGCCACAGGCCCAGCCAGGGCGGCAGGGTTCCGTCCTCCAGGGCACCCTGGCTTACGGTCAGCCCGTTGGAGTAGATGGCGTAGACCAGAACCGCCAGCAACAGCCGGCCGTAGCGTCCGTCCCGCGGCGAGCTGCGGCTCAGGGGGATGGCCATGAGGCCCAGGGTCACCACCATGATCGGCATGGACAGGCGCCACTGCAGCTCGGATCGGTCGCGGAGGTCGTCGGAGCGCCACAGCTCGGCGGTGGGCTTGCCGTCGCGGTTGACCCGCAGTGCCGGCGGCTCGCCCTCGGTGATGCGCACGCCGTGGACCTGGTACCGGTACTGGCGCCACTGGGCCTGGCCCGGAACGCCGTCGTAGCGGTGGCCGTCAAGCAGGACCAGGTACTGGTCGCCGGTGTCCGGATCCGTCTCCACGTAGCCCTCGTCCGCGGCCAGCAGGATCTGCTCGCCGCCCTGCCGGGTCTGCAGGAACACGTCCTGCATGCGCTCGCCGTCGTCGGAAAAGCCCTCGATGTAGAACATGCCGTCGGCACGGCTGGACTCGATGAAACGCCCGGGCCGAATGGCCTGGATCTCCACGGTCTCGCGGGCGAGCTCCTCGGCGGCATCGCCTTCCCGGGCCGCCCACGGCCCCATGTCCAGCGCCATCCAGGCGATCACCAGGGTCAGGGGCGCGGCGAGCAGGAACAGCGCCCGGTACAGCGTACCCGGCCCCACCCCGCAGGCGCCCAGGGCCGCCATCTCGCTGTCGCGGTACAACCGCCCGAGGGCGAGGATAATGCCCAGGAAGAAGCTGCCGGGAATGGCCAGCGCCATGTAGCTCAGGGCCTTGTAGCCCATGAGCTGCATGACGATATCCCCGGGCAGGGCGCCGCTGGCGGCATCGCCCAGGTAGCGGACCAGGCGGTTGGTGAACAGCACGGCCACCAGCACGGCGGTCACCGCGAGCCACGCCTGGGCGATCTCGCGGATCAGGTAGCGGGTGACGATGGCAATGCCCACGAGCGCGTTCCTTTCCGGCAATGGCCGGCCCTGTTCCTTGCGGCCGGTCAGTAGCAATACGCGACGAAACATTAGTAGACTGCGCACCGGCCCTGGCGCGCGCAGCGAAAGGATACCAGTCCCATGGTCGCTGCACCGCATGATGCGCGTCGGCCCCGCCTGTTCCGAGCGCCGAGGAGCGAGCAATGGAGTACAGCGTCAAGAGCGGGAGCCCGGAGAAGCAGCGAACGGCCTGCGTGGTGGTGGGCGTCTACGACAAGCGCCGGCTGAGCGGCGCGGCCCTGCAGCTGGACCAGGCGTGCGATGGATACCTTTCCCAGCTCGTGCGCCGCGGCGACATGGACGGCCGGTCGGGACAGTCGCTGATGCTGCATCGGGTGCCGGGCCTGGCGTGCGACCGCGTCCTGCTGGTCGGGCTGGGCCGGGAGCGCGACTGCGACGAGCGCGCCTACCGCCGGGCGGTGGAGACCATGGGCGAGGCCCTGCGTGACGCCGGCGCCGGCGAGGCCACGTGCTATCTCACGGAGATCGCCGTCAAGGCGCGCGACGTGTTCTGGCGCATCCGCACCGCCGCGCGCACCGTGGAGGCCCTGCTCTACCGCTTCGACCGGCTCAAGACGGAGACCGCATCCCGCCGCAAGCTCTACCTGCGCCGGATCACCTTCAGCGTCCCCAGCCGCCGGGAGCTGGCCGACGGCGAGAAGGCGGCCGTGGAAGGCGCGGCCATCGGGCGGGGCATGAACCTGGCGAGGGATCTGGGCAACCTGCCGGGCAACCACTGCACGCCGCGGTACCTGGGTGAACGGGCCCTCTCCCTGGCCGACGAGCACCCGCGCATGGAAGCGGAGCTCCTGGACGAGGCGGCCATGGAGGAGCTGGGCATGGGGGCGCTGCTGGCCGTCTCCCGGGGCAGCCGGGAAGAGGCCCGGCTGATCGTTCTCCGGTACCGCGGCACCGACGACGATACCGCCCCCTACACCCTGGTGGGCAAGGGCATCACCTTCGACACCGGCGGCATCTCGCTCAAGCCCGCGGCGGCCATGGACGAGATGAAATACGACATGGCCGGCGCCGCCAGCGTCCTCGGCACGCTGCAGGTGGCCGCGGAGCTGGAGCTGCCGCTGAATGTCGTGGGGATTGTCGCGGCGGCGGAGAACATGCCCGACGGCCGGGCCATGCGGCCCGGCGATGTCGTCACCAGCATGTCCGGGCGCACCATCGAGATCCTCAATACCGACGCCGAGGGCCGGCTGGCGCTGTGCGACGCCCTGACCTACGCCGAACGCTTCCGGCCGCGGGCCGTGGTGGACATGGCCACGCTCACGGGGGCCGCCATCGTGGCCCTGGGACACCACACCCACGGCCTGATGGGCAACAGCAACGGCCTGGTCAACGAGCTCCTCGGCGCCGGCCGGCACGCGGGCGACCGCGCCTGGGAGCTGCCCCTGTGGGACGAGTACGAGGAGCAGCTCAAGAGCAACTTCGCCGACGTGGCCAACATCGGCGGGCAACCGGCGGGTACCATTACCGCCGGGTGCTTCCTGGGGCGCTTCGCCGGCAAGTACCGCTGGGCGCACCTGGACATCGCCGGCACCGCCTGGCGCTCCGGGGACAACAAGGATGCCACCGGCCGGCCCGTGCCACTGCTCAGCCAGTGGCTGTTGGAGCGGGCGGCGCGCCATGCCGCCGGACGCTGAAGGGGCAGTGCCGATGCCGCAGGTGGACTTCCACATTCTCGCCTCCGCCGACCCGCAGACCCGGATGACCTATGCCTGCCGCGTCGTCGAGAAGGCATTCCAGCGGGGTCACCGGATCTACCTGCGGGTAGACGATGACGCAACGGCCGCGAGTATGGACAATCTCCTGTGGACGTTCCGCGACCGCAGCTTCATCCCGCACGCCGTGGATGGGCCGGGCATGCCGGATGAACCGGTCGTCATCGGTACCGGCGATGCGCCGTCGCGGGGCGAGCCGGACGTGCTGATCAACCTGGCCCCGGAGGCGGCCGCCGAGCCGGAGCGCTTCCAGCGCATCGTCGAGATCGGCGACAATCAGGCCGACGTATTGCGAGCGGCCCGGCAGCGGTTCCGGCAGTACCGGGAACGCGGCCTGGAACCCGAACACCGGACGGTAGAGAGGGCATGACCACGACACCGGACCCGCCCGTGCTCGACGACGTCGTCATTGCCGGCGATCGGCTCCGTCCGCGCGGTCTCTGGCTGCCGCTGCAGGAGGTGCAGCAGCGGCGGGCCGCCGCCGGGTGGCCCGGGGACCTCGCCCCGGACGTGCGGGCACGGGCCGAGCGCATCCTCCCCGGCGTGCGGCAGCGGGCCCTGGGCGCCGCGCTGCGGGCGGCCCACGCGCATCTGCCCGCGCCGCCGGCCGGGCCGCCCGTCGATGACGCGGGAGACGACGACAGCCGGTAGGCATCGAGCCGATCTGACCACGAATCAACCGAAAGGCAGCCCATGGACAAGACCTACGACCCGCACCGGATCGAGCAGCGCTGGTACGACTTCTGGGAGCGCGAGAACCACTTCGCCCCCGGCGGCTCCGGAACCCCCTACTGCATCATGATTCCGCCGCCCAACGTCACCGGCACGCTGCACATGGGTCATGCCTTCCAGGACACCATCATGGATGTCCTGACCCGCTATCACCGCATGCACGGCTACAACACCCTGTGGCAGCCGGGTACCGACCACGCCGGCATCGCCACCCAGATCGTGGTGGAGCGCCAGCTCAACGCCGAGGGCACCAGCGGCTACGACCTGGGCCGGGAGGCCTTCGTCCAGCGCGTCTGGGACTGGAAGCACGAGTCCGGCGGCACCATCACCCAGCAGCTGCGGCGCATGGGCGCCTCCGTGGACTGGTCCCGGGAGCGCTTCACCATGGACGAGGGGCTGTCCCACGCCGTGCGGGAGGTGTTCGTGCGGCTCTACGACGAGGACCTCATCTACCGCGGCAAGCGGCTGGTGAACTGGGACCCGGTCCTGCTCACGGCGGTCTCCGACCTGGAGGTAGTCTCCGAGGAGGAGCAGGGCCACATCTGGCACATGCGCTACCCGCTGGCCGACGGCAGCGGTCACGTCACCGTGGCCACCACGCGGCCGGAGACCATGCTCGGCGACACCGCGGTGGCCGTCCACCCCGAGGACGACCGCTTCCGCCACCTGGTCGGCCGCATGGTGCAGCTGCCCCTGACCGGCCGGCAGATCCCCGTGATCGCCGATGACTACGTGGACCCGGAATTCGGCTCCGGCTGCCTCAAGATCACGCCGGCGCACGATTTCAACGACTATGCCGTGGGCGTGCGCCACGCCATGGAGCCCATCAACATCCTCACCGAGGATGCCCGCATCAACGACAACGCGCCGGCCGCCTACCGCGGCCTCGACCGCTTCGACGCCCGCGAGCGCATCGTCGCCGACCTGGAGGCGGCGGGGCTACTCGCGGCCACCGAGAAGCACACCCTCATGGTGCCCCGGGGCGACCGCAGCGGCACGGTCATCGAGCCGTTTCTCACCAATCAGTGGTTCGTGCGCGCCGAGCCCCTGGCCCGCCCGGCCATCGAGGCCGTGGAGGACGGCCGTATCCGGTTCGTTCCGGAGAACTGGCAGAACGTCTATTTCGACTGGATGCGGCGGATCGAGGACTGGTGCATCTCCCGCCAGATCTGGTGGGGCCACCGCATCCCCGCCTGGTACGACGCCGAGGGCAACATCTTCGTCGCCCGCGACGAGGCCACGGCCCGCGAGCGGGCCCGGGCGCAGCACGGCCGCGAGGTGGAGCTGGTCCAGGACGACGACGTCCTGGACACCTGGTTCTCGTCGGCGCTGTGGCCGTTCTCCACCCTGGGCTGGCCGGAGGACACCGAGGCGCTGCGCACCTTCTACCCCACCAGCGTGCTGGTCACCGGCTTCGACATCATCTTCTTCTGGGTGGCCCGCATGATCATGATGGGCCTGAAGTTCATGGACGACGTGCCCTTCCGCGAGGTCTACATCCACGGCCTGGTCCGGGACTCGCAGGGCCAGAAGATGTCCAAGTCCAAGGGCAACGTCCTCGACCCCATCGACATCATCGACGGCATCGACCTGGACTCCCTGGTGGCCAAGCGCACCTCGGGGATGATGCAGCCGCAGCTCGCCGAGCGCGTGGCGGACATGACCCGCCGTGCCTTCCCGCAGGGAATCGCGCCCCACGGCACCGACGCACTGCGCTTCACCTTCTGCTCCCTGGCCACCACCGGCCGGGACGTGGTCTTCGACATGGGCCGCGTGGACGGCTACCGCAATTTCTGCAACAAGATCTGGAACGCCGCCCGCTACGTGCTCATGAACACCGAGGGCGAAGACTGCGGTGCGCAGCCCGGCGCGGACGTGCGCTACACCGCCGCGGATCGCTGGATACGCTCGCGGCTGCAGGCCGCCAGCGAGGCGGTCAACCGCAACATCCAGGGCTACCGCCTGGATCTGGCGGCCCAGGCCCTGTACGACTTCATCTGGAACGAGTACTGCGACTGGTACCTGGAGCTGTCCAAGCCGGTTCTCCAGACCGCCGACGACGAGGCGCTGCGGCGGGGCACCCGGCAGACCCTGGTGCAGGTACTGGAGACCGTGCTGCGTCTCATGCATCCCATGATGCCGTTCATCACCGAGGAGATCTGGCAGCGGGTCGCGCCCCTGGCGGGCCGGGACGGCCGCACGGTGATGCGCGAGCCCTTTCCGCTGCCCGATGCCGACGCCAGGGACGCGGCCGCCGAGGCCGACGTGGCGTGGATCCAGACGTTCATCCTCGGCGTGCGCCGGATCCGCGGCGAGATGGATATCTCCCCGAACCACGCCCTGCCGGTGCTGCTGCAGCAGGGCGATGCCGAGGACCGGCGGCGGCTGGACGACTACGGCGTATTCCTCGGCCGCCTGGCCCGCCTGGAGCGCATCGACTGGCTGGAGCCCGACCAGGAGCCGCCGGAGGCGGCCATCAGCCTGGTCGGCGACATGAAGCTGCTGGTGCCCATGAAAGGGCTCATCGACAAGGAGGCGGAGCTGGCACGCCTGGACAAGGAACGGGCGCGGCTGCGCCAGGAGCTGGACAGGACCGAGAAGAAGCTCGGCAACGCCAGCTTCGTGGAAAAGGCGCCGGCCGAGGTCGTGGCCCAGGAGCGCCAGCGCCTGGAGGAGCGGCGCACCAGCCTGGAGCAGCTGAACGCGCAGTACGAGCGTATCCAGCGGCTGTAGGGCGGGCTACCAATCGCCGGGCCCGGCACGATCACCGCGTTGCCGGGCCGGCCCGCCGCGCCCGCGGGCGCGACGGCGCGTTCACACGCCGGCGTTGCTGAGGATGACGTTCACCACCACGATCAGCACGATGATCAGCAGCACGGTGAACACGACGCCGCCGATGATGTACGGCACCGGCGTAGGACTCTGGAAGTCGCGCTTGCGGGCCTCGTTGGTCTGCACGCCGAGCGCGCCGGCAAGCACGCTCTGGACCACCTCCCAGAACGTCGGCCGCCTGGGCTGCTGCTGGTCGGAATCGTGATCGCTCATTCCTGCTCCTCGTCGTACCCGGCGCTACCGATCTCCAGCGCCAGGATCAGTGCGTCTTCCCGCTTGCCCTGCCGCACCGGGTAGTACTCGGGCCGCACCCCGACCTCGCAGAACCCGGTGCGGCGATACAGGTCCACGGCGCGGGTGTTGGACGGGCGCACCTCCAGGAACACCGTCTCCACCCCCAGGCGCCGGGCGTGGTCCAGCCCCGTCTCGAGCAACGTGCGGCCGTAGCCCGAGCCGTGCCAGTCCGGGTCCACGCAGAGGTTCAGCACATGGGCCTCGCCGGCCACCATGGACATCACCAGGTGGCCGGTCACCCGGCCGTCGGCGAGCAGGACCCAGCACCCGTATCCCACCCGCATGCAATCCCGGAACACCGCCAGGGTCCACGGAAAATCGTAGGCACGGCGCTCCACCCCCACCACGCCCGGCAGGTCGCTCTCCCGCATGCGCCGGACTTCCGCGGCGTCCGGCTGCACCGCCGCATTCATCGCGCCACCTCCGCCGCCGTCATCCGGGCAGGTTCTCCCGCAACCGCTTCAGGTCGTCCCAGGCCTTGGCCTTGTCCGCGGGCGAGCGCAGGAGATAGGCCGGATGATAACTCACCACGACCGGAATACCTTGCGGCTCCAGGGTATGCAACCGTTGCCGCAGCATGCGCAGCGGCTTGTCCGTCGCCAGCAGATTCTGGGCCGCGACGCGACCCACCGCGAGAATCACCCGCGGCGCCACCAGAGCGATCTGCCGCTCCAGATAGGGCCGGCAGGCTTCCACCTCGGCGGGCTCGGGATCCCGGTTGCGGGGCGGCCGGCACTTGAGGATGTTGGCAATGAATACCCGCTCCCGCCCGTACCCCAGGGCTTGCAGCATGCTGTCCAGCAGCTGCCCGGCGCGGCCGACGAAAGGCTCGCCCCGACGATCCTCTTCCGCCCCCGGGGCCTCGCCCACCACCAGGATGTCGGCATCCCGGCGGCCCACGCCGAAGACCGTCTGCGTACGGCTCTCGCACAGGGGGCAACGGGTGCAGCCCGCCACGGTCGCGGCCAGCTCCTGCCAGTCCATTTGCGCGACGGCATGGCCGGACGCGGCGGGCTCGCCGGGTTGCGCCGGTTGCGGCGACGGCTCCGGTGCCGTCGGCGGCGCCGGCTCGGGCCCGCCGGCGTCCACGGCCTCCGTGGCCGCCGGGGTGCCGGCGGGCGCCTCCCTGGGCACCCACACGTCGATCCCCATGCGCCGCAGCAGGGTACGTCGCCGCTTGTCACTGTCGTCACCGGTCATGCGCATCCCGCCCCGGACTCCCGCTGCCGATCGACTCCGCGCGTCAGGTGCCCCGCCGGCCGTGGGATCGCCGCCGCCGCTGCACCAGGGTCATGGCCGGCCCCGAGACCGCATAGGCCACGAAGGCCAGGAACAGCACCACCGGTGGATGAATGGACGCGAACGCGATGATCAGCACCAGCACCACCAGCACGATGAAGGGCACCCGATACCGGAAATCGAATTCCTTGAAACTGTAGTACCGGAAATTGCTCACCATGAGCAACCCCGTCGCCACGGTGACCAGCAACGCGATCATCCTTACCACGGAACCGTCCAGGGCCAGCGCGGTGCCGAGCCAGACCATGCTGGCGATGCCGGCCGCGGCCGCCGGGCTCGGCAGGCCCTGGAAATAGCGCTTCTCCGCTACGCCGGCCTGGGTGTTGAAGCGCGCCAGCCGCAGCGCCGCACAGGCGGCGTAGGTGAAGGCGCCGATCCAGCCGAGCTGGCCCCAGCCGTCGCCCAGGTCCGCAAGACCCCCCAGGGCCCACTGGTACACCACCAGCGCCGGGGCGAGACCGAAACAGACCATGTCCGACAGGCTGTCGAACTGGACACCGAAGTCGCTCTGGGTATTGGTCAGACGCGCGACCCGGCCGTCCAGGCCGTCCATGACCATGGCGATGAAGATCCCCAGGGCCGCCAGGTGGAATTCCTGGTTGATCCCGGAGATCATCGCGAAGAAGCCGAAGAACAGCCCCGCCGTGGTGAACAGGTTGGGCAGCAGGTAGATACCGCGCCGGCGCTTGCTGTGATGCTTTGAGGCCATGCCGGTCATCCGCTTGCCGGTGGAGAACTCGGGCCGGCCCGCGACGGCCGGTACCGGCGCTACCGCACCCGATACCGGCTGCCGCGGGCCGGCCGCCCGGCGGTGCCACCGGAATCGCTCGCCCTGATGACACCGCAGACCACGCTACTGCCGGATCAGTTCCGGTTGCGGTCCACCAGCTGCTTCTGGCGGATCCACGGCATCATGTCGCGGAGCTTCTCGCCCACCACCTCGATGGGATGCTCCCGGGCCAGGCGCCGCCGCGCCTTGAGCGTGGGCGCGTTGGCCTGGTTCTCGAGAATGAAGTCCCGGGCGAACTTGCCGCTCTGGATGTCGTCCAGGATCTCCTTCATGGCCTCACGGGACTCTTCGTTGATCACCCGCGGGCCGCTGACGAAGTCGCCGTACTCCGCCGTGTTGGAGATGGAGTAGCGCATGTTGGCGATGCCGCCCTCGTAGAGCAGGTCGACGATGAGCTTGACCTCGTGCAGGCACTCGAAATACGCCATCTCGGGGCTGTAGCCGGCCTCCGTCAGCGTCTCGAAGCCGCCCTGGATCAGGGAGGTCAGGCCGCCGCACAGGACCACCTGCTCGCCGAACAGGTCGGTTTCCGTCTCCTCGCGGAAGGAGGTCTCGATGATGCCGGCACGTCCGCCGCCGATGGCCGAGGCGTAGGAGACCGCAACCTCCTTGGCCTGGCCGGAGCTGTTCTGCTCGATGGCCACCAGGCAGGGCACGCCGGCGCCGTCCACGTAGGTGGAGCGGACCAGATGGCCTGGACCCTTGGGCGCGACCATGACCACGTCGAGGTCGGCGCGCGGCTCGATCTGGCCGTAGTGGATATTGAACCCGTGGGCGAAGGCGATGGCGGCGCCCTTCTTCAGGTTGGGCTCGATCTTCTCGGCGTAGATGGCCCCCTGGTGTTCGTCCGGGGTCAGGATCATGACGAAATCCGCCTGCCGGCTGGCCTCCTCGACGCTGGCCACTTCCAGGCCGGCCTGCCGGGCCTTGTCCGCCGACGCCGAGCCCTCGCGCAGGCCGACGACCACCGAGGCGCCGGATTCCTTCAGGTTGTTGGCATGGGCATGCCCCTGGGATCCGTAGCCGATGATGGCGATCTTGCGGTTCTGGACAATGGACAGATCCGCATCCTTATCGTAGTAGACTTTCATGCTTCCCCCGTTCTGGGTTGGTTGGTTCCGACTCGGCCGTCCGCCGACGGCGACGCGCCGCGCGGGCGGCCTGCCCGGGCCTGCCGGCGCGCCCCGCCGGACGCCCGCTAGACCCGCAGGTGCTTCTCCCCGCGCGAGATCCCGATCACCCCCGAGCGGACCACCTCCAGGATGGTGTTGTGCCCCAGGGTGTCGATGAACGCGTCGAGCTTCGCGCTGGCGCCGGTGAGCTCCACGGTGTACACCCGCTCGGTGACATCCAGGATCCGGCCCCGGAAGATGTCGCTGAGCCGCTTGATCTCCTCGCGGGACTCGCCGGTGGACGCCGCCACCTTCACCAGCATCATCTCGCGCTCGATATGGGCGCCCTCGGTCATGTCCATGACCTTGACCACGTCGAGCAGCTTGTTGAGCTGCTTGATGATCTGCTCGATGATACTGTCATCCCCGATGGTCACGAGGGTCATGCGCGACAGCGTGGGGTCATCGGTAGGCGCGACGGTAAGACATTCGATATTGTAGCCGCGCGACGAGAACAGCCCGGCCACCCGGGACAGGGCGCCGAAGTCGTTCTCCACGAGAATGGAAATGATATGCCGCATATGCCCCGGAATCCGTTCAGCGTCTTCGCAGCAAGGCCTCACGGACCGCAGCGGGCCGACGTAGCCAGTGCGCCCGACGGCATTGGAAAACGCATGAAATACGGCCACTTTACCGGCCGGTGAAAGCTCGCAAAACTACTGTGGATTGCGGGGAACGTCAAGGCAAAGCGCAAGGAGGATGCATGCACATCAGGAAACTGCCGGCCCTGCTGCTCGGGGTCGCGCTGGCCACGTCGGCCGGTGCCGAGATCTACCGCTGGACCGACGATAGCGGGCAGGTGCACTACGGCGGCAACCCGCCGGCCAATGTCGACGCCGAGGTCGTGGACAACCCCGCCCGGGAGCCCGCCGGTCAGGGCGGTGAGGACGAGCCCCCGGCCGAGACCGCCGAGGCGAAAGACGGCTCCGGCGACGAGGCCGCCGACGGCGACGCGTCCGGGCAGGACGGCGACAGCGGCGAGCAGGCCGGCAGCAACGCCGAAGGGGAGAGCAACCCCCAGCTGGCGGAAGCCTGCGATACGGCACGCCAGAACGCCGAAGTGTTCGGGGACGAATCCGTGCGGCGGGTGCGCACCGAGGACGGCGAGGTGGAACGCATCACCCCGGAGCAGCGTGAGCAGCGCCTGCAAGAGGCGCAGGCGTTCATCGAGGAGCACTGCTGAGCCGCCGGCCCTGCGGCCGGCTGCCCGCTTGAGCCCCACCACTGTCCCGGCCGGGCGGTGGTGGGGTATTCTGTGGCGCCGGCCCCGGCGCCGCCGGAGCCCACACGAGACCAACAAGGACACGATACGGCCGATGCGACTTTCCCGATTCCCCCTGTCCACGACCAAGGAGACCCCGGCCGACGCGGAGATCGTCAGCCATCAGCTGATGCTGCGCGCCGGCATGATCCGCAAGCTGGCGGCCGGGCTGTATACCTGGATGCCGCTGGGCCTGCGGGTGCTACAGCGGGTCGAGTCCATCGTGCGCGAGGAGATGAACCGCAGCGGCGCCGTGGAGCTGCTGATGCCGGCCGTGCAGCCGGGGGAGCTGTGGCAGGAGACCGGGCGCTGGGACAAGTTCGGCCCCCTGCTGCTGCGCTTCCGGGATCGCCACGAGCGGGATTTCTGCTTCGGTCCCACCCACGAAGAGGTCATCACCGACCTGATTCGCCGGGAGATCCGCAGCTACAAGCAGCTGCCGCTGAACCTCTACCAGATCCAGACCAAGTTCCGCGACGAGACGCGGCCCCGCTTCGGCGTCATGCGGGCGCGGGAGTTCCTGATGAAGGACGCCTACTCGTTCCACCTCGACGCCGAGTCCCTGGCCGAGGAATACCAGGAGATGTATGACGCCTACACCCGCATCTTCCGGCGCACCGGCCTGACGTTCCGCGCCGTGCAGGCGGACTCCGGGGCCATCGGCGGCAGCGTCTCCCACGAGTTCCACGTGCTCGCGGAATCCGGCGAGGATGCCATCGTCTTCTCGGACGGCAGCGACTACGCCGCCAACGTCGAGCTCGCCCCCGCGCTGCCGCCGGCCGGCGAGCGTCCCGCTCCGGGCGGCGCCATGACCACCGTGGACACCCCCGGCGTGCATACCATGGACGATCTTGCCGCCAGCCTGGACGTGCCGCTGTCGCGCTGCCTCAAGACGCTGCTGGTCCGGGGCAGCGAGGCCCCCGTGGTGGCGCTGCTGCTGCGCGGCGACCACAGCCTCAACGAGCTCAAGGCGGAACGCCATCCCGCCGTCGCCGAGCCCCTGACCCTCGCGGATCGCGACACCATCCGCGCCGCAGCGGGCTGCGAGCCGGGCTCGGTGGGACCGGTGGGCCTGGATGTGCCCCTGGTCGCCGACCACGCCGCGCTTTCCCTGGCGGATTTCGTCTGCGGCGCCAACCGCGACGAGCAGCACCTGCGCGACGTCAACTGGGGGCGGGATCTCCCCGAGCCTGAGAGCGCGGATCTGCGCGAGGCCGGCGCCGGGGATCCGAGCCCCGACGGGCAGGGGAAGCTGGGCGTCGCCCGGGGCATCGAGGTCGGCCACATCTTCCAGCTGGGCACCCGCTACAGCGAGGACATGAACGCCGCCGTGCTGGACGACGACGGCAACAGCCGCTTCGTGCACATGGGCTGCTACGGCATCGGGGTCTCCCGCGTGGTCGCCGCCGCCATCGAGCAGAACCACGATGCCAACGGCATGATCTGGCCGGAGGCCATCGCGCCGTTCACGGTGGCGGTGGTGGGCATCAACATGCACAAGTCCACCCAGGTGGCGGACACGGCCGAGCGCATCTACCGGGCCCTGCTGGATGCCGGCATCGACGCCGCACTGGACGACCGCGAGGCGCGCCCGGGGGTGAAGTTCGCCGACATGGAGCTCATCGGCATTCCGCACCGCATCGCTGTCGGCGATCGCGGCCTCGAGCGCGGCCAGGTGGAATACCGCGGACGCAGGGATACGGACAGCCAGGAAGTGGCCGTTGACGATGTGGTGGCCCACGTTCGCAGCCTGCTGCAACGATAGCGCCGGCGGGAGACGACGACGCCACCGGGGCCGGATCCTGGCCGCGGCGCTGCTGCTGGCGTGCTCGCTTCTGGCAGCAGCGGCCGTCCCGGCGCGGGAACCGGTGGACCCGGAGCTGCGCGCCCGGCTGAAGGAGGCGGTGGCCCGCTCCGAGAGCTTCGAGAACCGCTTCGCGGCCCAGGTATGGCTCATGGACATGAGCCAGCGCCTGGAGCCGCACATCCGCGATCACGGAGAGCGCCTGGAGCTCCTGCGGCAGGTTCACGCCGAGGCCCGCCGGGCCGACCTGTCGCCGGAGCTGGTCCTGGCCGTGATCCAGGTGGAGAGCAATTTCAACCGCTTCGCCATCTCGTCGGCGGGCGCCCGCGGGCTCATGCAGATCATGCCCTTCTGGCTGGAGGAGATCGGCCGGCCGGACGCCAACCTGTTCCGCGTGCGCACCAACCTGCGCTTCGGCACCACCATCCTGCGCTACTACCTGGACCGAGAGAACGGCGATCTCACCCGCGCCCTGGCCCGCTACAACGGCAGCACCGGGCAGGTGTGGTACCCCAACCGTGTCTACCGCGCGCTGAACCAGCGCTGGTACCGGCAATAGGAACGAACCGGGTATAGCCAGATCACCCGGTATCGGAGCGCGGCAGCCCCCCGACCACGTGCCCTTCCTCGTCGAGCTCCGGGTACGCCAGGCCCTGGCGGCGGCAATAGCGGGCGATCTTCGGCTGCATCCACTCGAACAGCGTGCGGCGGTAGGTCTCCGGGTCCAGCCGGCAGCGGTCGTAAAGCCCCGCCGCCGCGCGCTGGCGCTGCGCCTCGAACAGGATCACCGCCGCGGCCACCGAGACGTTGAGCGACTCCGTCAACCCGGCCATGGGGATGCGCACGTGCTGGTCCGCGCGCGCCACCGCCTCCTCGGGCATGCCCTCGAGCTCCCGTCCCAGGATGACGGCGCTGGCACGCGTGTAGTCCACGGCGCGGAAGTCCACCGCCCCGGGGGACGCATGCGCGGCCAGCAACTGGAACCCCGCACCGCGGAGCTCGTCCAGCCCGGCGGCGATGTGCGCATGCTGGCGCACCTCCACCCAGCGCGTCACGCCGGCCGATGCAGTGCGGCGGATGGCCAGGCGGCCTTCCTGCCCCATGCTGTGGAGCAGCGGAACGCCCACGGCGTCGCAGGTGCGGATCACCGCCGAGACGTTGTGCTCCTTGTGGACCCCGGCCATGACCACCGTGAGATCCGGCTGGCGCAGCTCCAGGGCCCTTTGCATGCGCTGCAGACGAGTCGCGCTCATTGCTCGTGGGTTCCTTGCGTGTCACCGCGTGCGTACCATTCAGGGCTCCGGGGCGTACCGGCCGGTCTGCACCGGATCGCCGGGCCGGGCACCATTCTACGACACACGGGATTCTGTCATGGCAAACGTACTCATCGCGGGTTGCGGCGACCTGGGCAACGGCGTCGGCGAGGCGCTGGCGTCGCAGGGGCACCGGGTCTGGGGGCTGCGCCGGCGCCCGGAACACGTCCGGCCGCCCGTTCAGGCCCTGGGCGGTGATTTCTCCCGGCCCGACGGGCTCCCGCAGCTGCCCCCGGGGCTCGACACCGTCTACTTCATCGCCACGCCCGGCCGCTTCGACGACGAGGCCTACCGCCTCGCCTACGTCGAAGGCATGCGCAACCTCCTGCGCGCGCTCGCCGACCAGGGGCAGGCGCCGCAACGTCTCATCATGGTCAGCAGCTCGTCCGTCTACGGCGTCACCGACGGCAGCTGGGTGGACGAGTCCACCCCCGCCGAGCCCACCGGCTTCTCCGGAAGCCGCCTGCTGGAAGCCGAGGAGCTGCTGCGCTCCGCCCCCTGGCCCGGGGTCGTGATCCGCTTCGGCGGTATCTACGGCCCCGGCCGCAACCGCATGCTGCGCAAGGTGCGCGGCGGCGAGGCGGTGGTCACCGATCCGCCCCAGTACAGCAACCGCATTCACCGGGACGACTGCGTGGGCGCCCTGGTGCACCTGTTCGGGCTGGAGCAGCCCGCACCGCTGTATCTGGGCGTGGATTCCCACCCGTGTCCCCAGGTCGAGCTCACCGACTGGCTCGCCGAGCGCCTCGGCCTGCCCAGGCCGCCGCGCACCGCCGGCCCCGCCGGCGGCATCCGCGGCAGCAACAAGCGCTGCCGCAACGACCGCCTGGTCGCCAGCGGCTACCGCTTCCGCTACCCGGACTACCGCGCCGGCTACGAGGCGATCCTCAGCTCGTCTTGTTGACGACGATGTTGGGGAACCGGCTGCCCTGCTCCGACGACTGCTGGGACAGCTTGGCACCCACGCGGCGCGCGATGCCGCGATAGGTCTCGGCGCTGGGGCCGTCGGGATCCGCGATGACGGTGGGCTTGCCGCCGTCCGCCTGCTCGCGGATGTGGAGGGCCAGCGGCAGCGAGCCCAGCAGGTCCACGCCGTACTGCTCGGCGATCCGGTCACCGCCGCCGGCACCGAAGATGTGCTCCTCGTGGCCGCAGTTGCTGCAGATGTGGGTGCTCATGTTCTCCACGATGCCCAGCACCGGCACGTTCACCTTCTCGAACATGCGCAGGCCCTTGCGGGCGTCCAGCAGGGCGATGTCCTGGGGCGTGGTGACGATCACCGCGCCGCTGACCGGCACCTTCTGGGACAGCGTGAGCTGGATGTCCCCGGTGCCCGGCGGCATGTCCACCACCAGGTAATCCAGGTCCTGCCAGTTGGTGTCCCGCAGCAGCTGCTCCAGCGCCTGGGTCACCATGGGCCCGCGCCAGACCATGGGCGTCTCCTCGTCGATGAGAAAGCCCGAGGACATGACCTGCACGCCGTAGTTGGTCAGCGGCTCCAGGGTCTTGCCGTCCTTGGAATCCGGCTTGCCGGTGACGCCCATCATGCGCGGCACGCTGGGCCCGTAGATGTCGGCGTCCAGGACGCCCACCCGGGCCCCCTCGGTGGCCAGGCCCAGGGCGATGTTCACGGTGGTCGTGGACTTGCCCACGCCGCCCTTGCCCGAGGCCACGGCGATGATGTTCTTCACGCCCTTCACCAGGGAGGTGCTGCTCTGGGTGCCGTAGGTCTCGATGCGGGAGCTGATGTCGACGGCCACCTCCTGGACGCCCTCGAGGCCCTGCACCGCCTCCTGCACGGCCCGGCGCAGGTCGTCCTGCCACCGCTTGGCCGGGAACCCCAGGACCAGGCCGATGCGCACCTTGCCGCCGTCGATGCCGATATCGTCGACGCAGCGGGCGGCAACCAGATCCTTCCCCAGGTGCGGCTCCACGTACTCCTGCAGACGGGCTTCCACATCCGCCCGGGTGATCTCGCTCATACGAACCTCCAGCATGCCCCGGCCGCGGCGTGCTCTTGCGTTCCCGGGCCAGGTAGTATTTGCTTGGTGCTGTCTCAGCCCGCTACCGGGAGAGCATCCGCCATCATGATACCGCATCGCACCGCGCTCTTGGCGTTGCTGTTGCTCCTGGCGACCACGGCGACGGGCGCCGATCCGTCCGGTGATCAAGCCCTGCTGGAGGCGGTGCGCGACGGCGATGCACGCAAGGTCGAGCAGCTCCTGGAGGCGGGTGCCTTCCCGGAGGCCGCCACGGCCTCGGGAGAGCACCAAGGCAAGACCGTGCTCATGTGGGCCGCCGACCGCGGCCATCGGCGCATCCTGCAGCTGCTGCTGGACGCCGGCGCCGCCGTGGACGCGCAGAACCCCAAGGGCGGTACCGCGCTCATGTACGCCGCCGTCCGGGGTCACGAGGAGGCGGTGCGCATGCTCGTGGGCGCGGGCGCCGACCCCGGCCACACCGTGCGGCACGGCTGGAACCCGGTGCTGCTGGCCGCCGCCAAGGGATTCGACGACACCGTCGCCGCCCTGGTGGAGCTGGGCGCGGATCACGACCCCCGGGACGTCTACGGCTGGACGCCGCTCATGCGCGCCGCCCAGCGGGGCGACCGGGAGATGGTGCGCACGCTGCTGGAGCTCGGCGCCGACGTCGATGCGCAGGACGAGGCCGGCAACACCGCGGCGACCATCGCCCGCCGCACCGGCAACCACGAGGTCCTCGAGCTGCTGCGTGACGCCGACGCCTGACCGATGTCTCGTCAGGTCCCGGCGTCGTCCTGCGGCTCGCCGCCGGTGGCCGCCCCGCAGCGGACCACGTTGCGGCTGAACCCGCGCAGCGGCACGACCCGGGCCTCGCCGCGGACCCGCGCCTCCGGCTCGGCGTTCGGATGCTCCAGGCGCAGGCGCTGCTCGAAGGCGTCGAAGAAGCGCTGGAACAGCTCGCCGCCCAGCGTGCCGCGGGCGTACAGGGCGCCGTCGTCACGGTCGTGCTCCAGCAGCACGGCCGCCAGCGGCTGATCGGCGGGTCCGGACTCCACGGCGCCCCCGGCATAGGGATTGTAGACGCTGTTCTCCGCGCAGCAGGTGATCCGGCCCTGCCGGCCGCCGCCGTCCGCCGGCCGGAAGCCGATATAGCTTACCTGCTGCGTGGGGTAGGCCATCCGGTGGGCGCAGATCGCCGAGAACGCGACGATGGAGCTGCCCGGCCCGACGCCTCCGGGCCAGTCGTAGGTACCGCCGTCGCGGGTACGCAGGCCGTTGCGGCCGGGGACGGACTCGCCCAGGTCCAGCAGGAAGCACGGGGTGGCAGTATACGGATAGTGGAAGATGTAGTTGCGGCCGGCTTCCAGCGCCGACGGCCGCAACGGCTCGCCGCGCCGGTCGACGAGCTGCACCGTGTCGTACTCCCGGGGTGTGACCTCGCTTGCGGCCAGCAGCCAGCCCGGCCCGGCCCCGAGACACCCGATTCCGGCCGCACAGACCTGGACGAAGCCGCGTCGTCGCATGAACCCCTCCTCGCACGAGGGCCATCCCGGGCCGGACGGCGCGGGCTACGCGGGCCCGGGCCCGACACGGATATCAGTCGGCCTCAATGACACCGCAGGCGAGCCGCGAACCGGCGCCGCCGATGGGCTGCGTCCGATGGTCGTCCCGGCTCTCGTGGATGACCAGGGCGCTGCCGTCATCGTCCAGGACCGCGGCGCCCATGATCCCGCCGTCCAGGCTTACGCGCTCGTTGAACACCTCCACGCGCGCCGTGCCGTCGTCGTGGACGTAGAAGTTCGGCAGGTCACCGGCGTCCGGCCCTTTCTCGTTCAGGAAGCCGTGCTCCACGCCTTCCGGATTCACGTGGCCGCCGGAGGCCTGGAATCCCTCGCCGGCATCGTCACAGGCCCCCGTGCGGTGGATGTGCATCGCCTTCCAGCCCCCGGGCAGCCCCGACACGTGCAGCTCGATGACGACGCCGGCCGGCCCCTGCCGGAGGTGCGCCTCGCCGATGGACTCGCCGTCGGTATTGATGATCTCGGCGCTCGCGGACGGATGCTCGTCGGCCGCCAGGGGCCCCGCCAACGGCAGCAATCCGGCCGCACAAACAAGAAGGAGATGGCGTGCCTTCATGATCATACCTCCGGAATGCGCTGGTTTGCATACGCCGTAAAAGGCTCCTGCACCGTAAGCATAGCCGGCAAGGGCCTAGGCACAAGCAATGGCCCGGCTCCGGGAGGCGGCAGTGCCGTCACTCGCGCAGGCGGGGGATGAGCGAGACGAAGTTGCAGGGCTGGTGGCGCCGGTCCAGCTGCTGCCGCAGTATGCCGTCCCAGGCAGTGGCGCAGGCGCCGCTGGAGCCCGGCATGACGAACACCAGCGTGGCATTGGCCACGCCGCCCACCGCGCGGGACTGGATGGTGGAGCTGCCGATCTCCTGCCAGGACAGCTGCCGGAACAGCTCGCCGAAGCCGTCCACCTCCATGTCCAGCAGCGGGCGCACCGCCTCGGGCGTGGTATCGCGGCCGGTAATCCCGGTGCCCCCGGTGGTGAGGACGACCTTGACCGCCTCGTCGGCGATCCAGCGGGAGACGATGGCCCGTACCTGATAGATGTCGTCGGGCACGATGGCGCGCTCGACCACCCGGTGGCCGGCGGCCGCGGCCCGCTCGGCCAGCAGGTGGCCGGACTTGTCGTCGGCCTCGGTGCGGCTGTCGGAGACCGTGAGCACGGTCACCGGCAGGGACACGAACCCCGTTGCATCGGCCTGGAGCTCATCGGTCGCCATGCCCGCCCCCGTCGTCCGGCCCGGCGACTCCGGCGGTGGCCAGGGGCGTTCCGTCCTGGTAGCCGCGGGAGCCGTCGGTGTAGAAATCCTCCTTCCATACCGGCAGACGCTCCTTGAGGGTATCGATGGCGTACTGCCCGGCGCTGAACGCATCGCCGCGGTGGGCGGAGCGTACCGCCACGAGGACGCTCGTCTCGCCGATGCCGAGCTCGCCGATGCGGTGCACGATGCGGCACTCCGCGACTCCGAAGCGCCGGCGGGTCTCCTCTTCCAGCTCCTCCAGGACCCGCTCGGCCATGGGCTCGTAGGCGCTGTAGCGCATGCCGGCCACGCCGCGGCCCTGGTGGTGGTTGCGCACCGTGCCGCCGAAGACCACGAAGGCGCCGCAGGTGTCGTTCTCGGTGTCGCCGAGCAGGCTCGCGACATCCAGTGGCTCGCGGGTAATCCGCTGCATTCAGCTGCCCTCCTGCGTGCCCATGGCGCCGCCGCTGACCGGCGGCAAGAGAACCAGCGGGCGGGTCGGATCCACCGGATCCGCCCGTCGCACCAGCGCATCGCCCTGGGCGCAGGCCACCCGCGGCAGATGCTCCGACAGGGCCGGCACCTGCCCGCGCAGCCGTTCCAGGACCTGATCCACGGTCACGGCGTCGTCCACCAGCTCCACCTGCAGCGAGCGGGTGCCGGCGACCTGCTCGAGAACCCCGTAAAACTGCACGTCCAGCATCAAGCCTCCCGGGTAACAGGGGTGCTGCACCGATGGTACCGAGTATGCCACACGCCACCGGCTGCTGCCGTGCCCGGGGCGTGTGTTATCGTAGGAAACTCTGACCAACGTGGTGAAGCATTATGGAACTCCAGGACCTGGTCGACACCTTTGAATTCCTGGACGACTGGGAGGACCGCTACCGGCTGCTCATCGACATGGGCCGGGAGCTGCCCGAGTTCCCGGACGAGGCCCGCATCGAGGACAACCGCGTGGACGGCTGTACCAGCAACGTGTGGCTGATCACGGACGTGGAGGACGGCGACCCGCCGCGGCTGCACTTCCGTGCCGACAGCGACGCGTTCATCGTCAAGGGCCTGGTGGCGGTCCTGCTGAAGGCCTACTCGGGGCGCACGCCGCAGGAAATCCAGGACACGGACATCGAGGGGCTGTTCGATCAGCTCGGCCTGGGCAAGCAGCTTACGCCCAACCGGCGCGACGGCTTCTTCGCCATGGTCCGCCGCATCCACGGCCTCGCCGACGAGTACAGCACCGCCAGGGCCGCCCACGCGTAACGGCTTGGCGCCCGCGCCCGGCGCCAAGCCCGCAGCCGATCAGCTCCTTCCGGTGGTCAGGACGATCTTGCCCGTTGCCTGACGGCTCAGCAGGGCGTTGAGCGCCTCGCCCGCCCGCTCCAGGGGATACGTCTTCCAGACATGGGGCTTGAGCCTGCCTTCGCCGTGCAGCGCGAACAGCTCCTGGAAGTTTCTGGCGTTGTCCTGGGGCTGGCGGCGCACGAAATCCCCCCAGAACACGCCCACGACGCTGGAGCCCTTGAGCAGGGGCAGGTTCGCCGGGATCTTCGGAATGGTGCCGCTGGCGAAGCCGATGATCAGCAACCGGCCGTTCCAGTTGATGCACCGCAGCGCCTGCTCGCAGGCCTCGCCGCCGACCGGGTCGTAGATCACGTCGGCGCCCTTGCCGTCGGTGAGCGCCTTGACCTGGTCCTTCAGGCTGCCCTCGGCGTAGTTCACCAGCTCGTCGGCACCGTGCTCGCGCGCCACCTCGAGCTTGTCGGCGGAGCTCGCGGCCGCGATGACCCGCGCACCCATGGCCTTGCCCAGCTCCACGGCAGCCAGGCCGACGCCACCGGAAGCGCCCAGCACCAGCAGCGTCTCGCCGGCAGCCAGGCTCGCGCGCTGCTTGAGCGCATGGTAGGACGTGCCGTAGACCATGGGGAAACCGGCGGCGGTGACGTAGTCCATGCTCGCGGGCATGGGCAGCACCCGGTCGGCGCCGATGACCACCTCCTCGGCGAAACCGCCCCAGCCGGTGAGCGACATGACCGGATCACCGACATTGAGATGCTGCACGCCGCTGCCCACCTCCAGCACCTCGCCGGCGACCTCGGAGCCGGGCGAGAACGGCAGATCCGGCTGGATCTGGTACTTGCCCTGGATGATGAGGGTATCGGGGAAATTCACGCCGCAGGCGTGGATGCCGATGCGCACCTCGTTCTCCCCCACCGCCGCACTCGGCGCCTCGTCCACCACCAGCGACTCCGGCGGCCCGTGCTCCTTGCAAAGAACTGCTCGCATTGTCTCCTCTCCTCTCTAAGATCCTGTTCAATGTCACTACCAGGTGCCGGGGGCGCAGCCAGGCCTCGCGGCCGCCCTGCTCGGCGTACCCGCGAGCCACCCCGGCAGAATATGCCGCGCCGGCGGTCGGGCGCGTCGGTCGCGGACCGTCTGCGGCCAGGACGGCCGCAGTCGAGCCTACAGGGACGTATTCACGGCGTGTCCGCGACCGACGTGGCCGACCGCCGGCCCAAGCCCGGAGCCGGCTCCGAGCCCTCCGGGAAAACCTCCGTTCACTCGTCCTGCGCCCGGATCACCAGCTTGCCGAAGTTCTCCCCGCGGAACAGCATCATCAGGTGCCCGTGGAAATCCTCGATGCCGTCCACCACGTGCTCGCGGGCATGCAGCCGGCCCTCGCCGATCCATTGCGCCATCTCCCGGGCCGCCTCGCCGTAGCGGCTGGCGTAGTCGAACACCACGAAGCCTTCCATGCGCGCCCGGTTGACCAGCAGCGACATGTAGTTGCGCGGCCCGCTCAGTGAGTCGGTATTGTTGTACTGGGAGATCGCGCCGCACAGCACCACCCGGGCGTTGAGCCGCAGCCGCGCCAGCGCCGCCTCCAGGGCCTCGCCGCCGACGTTGTCGAAGAACACGTCCACGCCCTTGGGACAGGCGCGCTTGACGCCATCGTGGATCGACTCCGCCTTGTAGTCGATGACGTCGTCGAAACCCATCTCGCGGGCCAGGTCGCACTTGGCCCGGCCGCCGGCGATGCCCACGGCGGTGCAGCCGCGGATCTTCGCGATCTGCCCCACCGTGGCGCCGACCGCCCCGGCCGCCCCGGAGACCAGCACCACGTCGCCTTCCTGCGGCCGCCCCACCTCGAGGAGCCCGAAATAGGCCGTCATGCCCGGCATGCCCAGGACCCCGAGATAGCGTTCCAGCGGCGCGATGGACGGGTCGACGCGGGTCACGCCCTTGCCGTCGGACACGGCGTAATGCTGCACGCCGAACATGCCGGTGACGTAGTCCCCCGCGGCGAAGTGCTCGTTGTTCGAGCGCACCACCCGGCCCACCGCGCCGGCGCGCATGACATCGCCCAGCTGCACCGGCTGGATGTACGAGCGACCCTCGTTCATCCAGCCGCGCATGGCCGGATCCACCGAGATGTAGAGCACCTTGACCAGCATCTCGCCGTCGCCCGGCTCCGGCACCGGCGCGTCGGCCACCTCGAAGACCTCCGGGTCGGGCTCGCCCACCGGACGCTGCGCCAGTCGTACCTGCCGATTCGTTTCGCTCATGACGTCTCCTCGCGTTTGCTTGACCGCGCCCGGCGGGCGCGTCAGAACCAGTCCTCCTGCATGCCCAGGCAGGTGTCATCCAGCCGGCACAGGAGGCGACCCTGCTGCTCGATGTGCGGCAGCTCCCAGTCCACGTAGTACCGGGCGGCCTGCAGCTTGCCCCGGTAGAAGCCCTCCTCCGCCCCGGATACGCCGTCCGCCAGCGCCGCCGCGGCGACACGCGCCTGGCGCAACCACAGCCAGGCGACCACGAACCGCCCGACGAGATCCAGGTACACGGACGCGTTGGCGAGCACCCGCTCGGGGCCGTGGGTGGCGAACGCCTCGCCGAGGGTGTCCGCGGTCGCCGCCACGGTCGATCGCGCCTGCCGCAGCGCGTCGGCCAGCGGTGCGGCCGTCTCCAGGCCCCGGGCCTCGTCGATGGTCGCATCCACCCGGGCCAGCAGCGCCCGGAACCCGGCGCCGCCGTTGTGGTGCATCTTGCGGCCCAGCAGGTCCAGCGCCTGGATGCCGTTGGTGCCTTCGTGGATGGGGTTCAGCCGGTTGTCGCGGTAGAACTGCTCCACCGGGTAGTCCCGGGTGTAGCCGGAGCCGCCGAGGACCTGGATGGCCAGGTCGTTGGCCCGGCAGCCGTACTCGGCCGTCCAGGCCTTGACCACGGGGGTGAGCAGGTCCAGCAGCTCCTGGGCCTCCCGGCGCTGCTCCGGCTCCGGGGCGGTGGTGCTGTCGTCGAACAGCGCCGCCGCGTACAGGCACAGCGCCATGCCGCCCTCGGCATAGGCCTTCTGCGCCAGGAGCATGCGGCGCACGTCCGGGTGGCGGATGATGGCGACCTGCGGCCCCTCGCCCTTCGCCGTCACGGGCCGGCCCTGGGGACGCTGCCGCGCGAAGGCCAGGCTGTGGAGATAGCCCGTGTAGCCGAGCATGGCAGCCCCCACGCCGACGCCGATGCGCGCCTCGTTCATCATGTGGAACATGTAGGCGAGGCCCTTGTTGGGCTCGCCCACCAGGTAGCCGTGGCAGTCGCCCCGGTCGCCGAAGTTCAGCACCGTGGAGGTGGTGCCGCGGTAGCCCATCTTGTGCAGCAGGCCGGCCAGGGCGACGTCGTTGTCCTCGGCCGGCTCGCCGCGCTCGTCCAGGCGGTAGCGCGGCACGATGAACAGCGAGATCCCCTTGACCCCCGGCGGCGCCCCCTGGATACGGGCGATGACCATGTGGACGATATTGTCCGTGATGTCCTGGTCGCCGCCGGAGATGTAGATCTTGTTGCCGACGATGCGGTACGTGCCGTCGTCCTGCGGAATCGCCCGGGTGCGCAGGTCGCCCAGCGACGAGCCCGCGTGGGGCTCGGTCAGCGCCATGGTGCCGGCGAAGCGCCCGTCCAGCAGCGGCGGCAGCCAGCGCGCCTTCTGCGCCTCGCTGCCGTGGGCCCGGAGCAGGTTGCCGGCGGCGATGGTCAGCATCGGATACGCCGTGGTGGCGATGTTGGCCGCGTAGAAATGCGCCTGGCAGGCCTGCTGGATCAGCGCCGGCAGCTGCATGCCGCCGGCGGCGGCATCGTGGTGGGCCGCCAGGAAGCCGGCCTCGGCGTACGCCCGCCAGGCGGCCTTGGTCTCCGGGATGGTCCGGGCGCGGCCGTCGACGAACGCCGGCTCGTGCTCGTCGCCCTTGCGGTTGTGGGGCGCGAACTGCTCGGCGGCGATCTGCCGCGCCGTCTCCACGGCCGCATCGAAGGTCTCGCGGCCGTGCTCGCGGTAGCGCTCGCGCTGGATCAGGCGCTCGGCATCCAGGACCTCGTAGAGCTGGAAATCCAGATCACGACGACAAATCAGCGTTTCGTCCATTGCGCCCTCCTGCGGCCGGGGCCGTCGACTGCGTTGTCGTCCATGGGGCTCTCCCCCGGCGGCTTCACGTCTCCGCAGCCCCGTTCAGGGCCGCGTCCACGAAGGCGATCATGCGGTCAGCGTAGTCGTCCACGCCGATTCCGCGACGCCGGTACTTCCAGCGCTTGAGGTACCACTCCTGCAGCAGCGGCTTGATCAGCGCCGCCGTGAGGCCCGTGTCGCGCACGGGGAAGACGGCCTGCGCGACGCCCTCGTCCAGAAGATCCGCGATCAGCCGCTCGGTGCGGAGCTCGCCGGCGATGGTCTGCTCCCGGGTATCGCGGTCGAAGTGGCGCGACTCCATGTAGGAAAAGTAGAACCACGGCTGCATGACCTCGGTGATATAGACGTGGGTGCGCAGCACGTGATGCAGCCGCTCCCGCGGCCCGGTCAGCGCCTCCGGGATGCGCAGGGTATGGTCCACCACCACGTGGCCATAGGTGAGAATCATGCCCAGCAGCCGTTCCTTGCTCTCGATGTACGAGTACAGCGAGCCCATGCTGATGCCGGTGGCCTCGCTGAGATCCCGTACGCTCATGGCCTGGAAGCCGTGGCGGTTGCTGATCTCCAGGGTCTTGTCGAAGATCGCGGCCAGCTTGCGGACGACCACCGATTCCTTCTTCACGCGGATGGCTTCCTGGTGCCGCGCGAACACCTCGCGGATGTAGTCGTCCCGGCGGCTGCACACCTGCCGGTGGAACGCGGGATAGCCTGCATGGGCCGACGGCGTGGTCATCGGAACGTGATCATCTCGGCGCGGTCGGGGTGTTCCAGGTGCGGCACGCTGTTGAAGTCCAGCAGGCTGATGCGGCCGGAGCGGCCGATGCGCAGGCGCGTCAGGGAGCTGTTGTAGATGGTCCAGCCCATGCGCACCGCCATGGCGCTGTCCAGGCCGAGCACGCGGGCGAGCAGCACACCGATCACCCCGGCCGATGTCACCACGCCGATCCGCGCCCCCGGTACCTGCTCGGCCAGCAGCTCGTCCAGCGCCCCCTCGCAGCGCTCGCGGAACGCGCTCCACGGCTCCAGGCCCTCCGTCGGCGTCAGGCGGTTGTCCACCCAGGCCATCATGGCCTCGGTATAGAAACGCTGGAACACGCGCCGGTCGCTGTTGAGCACGTCCCGGTCGGGCATGCTGTCCGGGTCCTGCTCCCGCAGCCGCCGGGCCCACGCCCGCAGCACCGGCTGATGGGCGAACTCGTCCAGGCACGCGGACTGGCGCCACTCCGGGGCCAGCTCCCCGCTCATGAGAATGCCCGCGGTACTGCGCTGGCGATGCAGAAGGCCGCAGTAGATGACGTCGAACCGCAGGCCGAGCGCGCGCCAGTGATCGCGCAGCAGCAGCGACTGCTGCCGCCCCGTCTCGGAGAGGCGATCGTAGTCATCGCTGCCGAAGGAGGCCTGGCCGTGCCGGATCAGGTGGATTTCGCCCATGCTCCCTCTCACGTTGCTTCCCTTGGCCCGCTTATCGAGCGAGCGCTCGCTCTATTTTTATCGCATTCCGCCCCGGCGAACAAGCCGGATCTCACCCCGTCACGCGGTCACGCAGGTACACCGGCACGGCATCCCGCGCCGCAACGACGTCACCGCGCTCCAGGCGCTCGCGGGCCAGGGGAATCAGGTCCCGGGCATCCGGCAGCGCCTCCGGATCGAGCCGCTCCGGGCCCGGGCAGCGGGCCGCCAGGATCTCGCCGTAGGCGCCCCAGCCAGTGCCCACCCCGCCCCAGGCCTCGCCGGCACCGGCCTCCGGGACCGCTTCCGGCCGGCAGACGCGATCCGCGGCCGTCGCGCGCATGAGTGCACTCGCCTCCTCCAGGGCGTACTCGCCCCAGTAGACCTCGCCCATGCGCGCATCCATGGCCACGCGCACACGCGTCGCACCGAAGCGCCGGTGTGCCCCCTGTGCGAGCACCGCCAGGGTCGAGACACCGATCACCGGCAGGCGATGGGCCCAGGCGATGCCCTGCGCCACGCCCGCGGCGATACGAACCCCGGTGAACGCGCCGGGGCCGTGGCACCAGGCCACGCCGCCGAGATCCGCCACCTGCACGCCCAGCTCGGCGAGCACCTCGTCGATCATGGCCAGTACGCGGGCGGCGTGCCCGCGGGGGGCCACGGCATGGCGCCAGGCCTCGGCGCCCCCGGCGCCGGCGGCCACGGAACAGGCGTCCGTGGCGGTATCCACGGCCAGCACCGGCGGCCGGCGCGTCCCGGAATCAGCCATGAGCCCCTTCCTCCTGTTCATCCGGCATCTCGAAATCGAACTCGAGCTGGGCGTCCTCGGACTCCGGATCCAGCCCCGTCCAGTACTGGGTGGAATGGGTCGCCTGGGGTGCCGCCCGGTAGCGCTCCTGGGCCTCCACCTCGATGGATACGCCGACGCGATTGCGGTACCAGCCGAACGCGGCAACCAGCACGGCCACCACGGCGAACCCCAGGAACAGGCCGTGGGCACCGGTCCATTCCATGACCCGCGAGAGCACCACCGGCCCGGCGATCATCCCCAGGCCGTGCACCAGCAGCAGGGTAGCACTGGCCGGCACCCGCTCGTCCGGGGCCATGAAGTCGTGGGCCATGGCCAGGCCGAGGGCGTACAGGGTGAAGTTCGCGCCGCCCCAGAACACCACCAGCACGATCACCGTCCACAGCGGCTGATCCCGCAGGAACACCAGCGCCAGGCTGGCGAAGGCGACGATCAGCGCGACCACCATGATCACCCGGCGGCGATCGAAGTGGTCCGAGAGCCGGCCGATGAGGTACTGGAGAAACAGCCCGCCGAGGACCGCGGCGCCCATGAAGGTCCCCACCTCCCCGGCGCTGAAGCCCGCCTCCACGGCGAACACGGGCCCGAGCGCGAAAAAGCCGCCGTTGGTCCCGCCCGCGCCGAACGCGGTCACCGTGGCCAGCGGGGAGATGCGGTAGAGCTGGCGCAGGCTCACGCGCCCCGTGGACCGCAGCTCCGGCGACGGCACCCGGGCCAGCGCCACCGGGATCAGGGCGGCGGCGAGCAGCATCGCGGCCACGCTGAACAGCTCGTGGCTGGACACGTCCCCCAGCCCCAGGGCGAACTGGCCCAGGCCCAGGGCCGCGGAGGTCACCACCACGTAGACGCCCAGCACGCGGCCGCGGACCTCCCGGGGCGTGCGATCATTGAGCCAGCTCTCCGCGACCATGTACAGGCCGGCGATGGCGAACCCGAACATGATGCGCATGCCGGCCCACAGCCACGGATCGACGTGCAGCCCGTGGATCAGGGCGGCACACGCGGCAACCGCCGCCAGGGCAGCAAACACCCGGATGTGGCCGACCTTCTGGATGATGCGGTCGCAGAACAGCGTGCCCAGGACGAACCCCACGGAGTAGCAGGCCATGACCAGGCCGACGGTGGTCGCCGACACCCCCTCGACCCCCAGCCGCACGGACAGCAGGGTGCCGAGCAGACCGCCGCCGAGCAGCAGAATGCCCACGGAAGCCAGTAGTGCCGCCAGCGAGGCCAGCGTCGGAAGCATGGTCACGAACCTTGACCCACCCGGTGCGGGTCGCCTGTGCCGGAAACGCGTCAGGCGGGAATCGTCCGCCGCCATCCGCCGCGAGTCAATCGCCGACGATCGCCCGCTTCGAGCCGTTGCCGAAGCGGCCCGACCGGCTCCCGGAATGCGCCGAAATCCACCGGCAAATCAAAACCCTACCCGAACAATAATGGAACAAAAACAACCAGCTAGGCTTGACTCCGGGACCCCGGCGTGGTTTACTTCCCGCGGAATACAAACCGAGAGGCCAATCGTTGGCTGACCTGACAACACCTCGACCGGCAGCGTCGGCGGGTGGTCCTGGATGTCTGCTCGCGCCTTCGGCGGAAGGCCTGTCACCGCGGATTTTCCCCTTTTTCCCCTTGAGCAACAGCTGGTACCGGACCGCATCGGCGGTAGCGGGCGATGATGCGTCCCGCCTGCCGCGTGCGGCACGGAGCCCGTGCTGATCCTTGCCCAACGCTTCCGCCACTCGAAGGCCAAGGGGGTCCATCGTGAACGAGCCATCCAGCAATACCATCCGCTTCCGTAACCCGGGCACCGACGACGGCGCCGCCATCTGGCGCGTGGTCCGGGATTCCGGGGTGCTCGACCTGAACTCCGCCTACATGTACATGCTGCTGGCGCGGGAGTTCGCCGACACCTGCGTGGTCGCCGAGCATCGCGGCGAGGTGGTCGGCTTCGTTACCGGTTTCCGGCCGCCGCAACGCCCGGACAGCATCTTCCTGTGGCAGGTCGGGGTGGATGCCAGCATGCGCGGCCAGGGGCTGGGCAAGCGGCTCCTGACGGCCTTCCTGCAAAGTCCCGGGGCGCAGGGGGCCAGCATGCTGGAGACGACCATCTCGCCGTCCAACGAGGCGTCCCGGGCCCTGTTCACCGCGGTCGCGCGCGAGCTCGGCACGGACATCCGCGCCGGCGAGGGATTCCGCGCCGACCAGTTTCCGCCGGAAGGCGATCACGAGGCCGAGGACTGGTACTTCATCGGCCCCTACGCGTCTTCCGCACCCAGTCAACTCAAGCCGTGAGGAAAGACTCATGACCATGGACTATATGGACGTTATCAGCCAGCACGAATCGGAAGTCCGCAGCTACGTGCGCGGCTTCCCCACCACGTTCGCCAAGGCGAGCGGCTCGTACATGTACGACACCGAGGGCCGGGCCTACCTGGACTTCTTCGCCGGGGCCAGCGTCATGAACTACGGGCACAACCACCCGGAGCTCAAGAAGGCGCTGATCGAGTACCTGAGCGAGGACAACATCACCCACAGCCTGGACATGGCCAGCGTCGCCCGGGCGGAGTTCCTGGAGGCGTTCAACCGCCTCATCCTCGAGCCCCGGAACATGCGCTACAAGGTCCAGTTCCCGGGGCCGACGGGAACCAACGCCGTCGAGACGGCGCTCAAGCTGGCGCGCAAGGTCAAGGGGCGGGACACCGTCATGGCGTTCACCAATGCCTTCCACGGCATGACCCTGGGCTCGCTGTCGGTCACCGGCAACGGCTTCAAGCGCCAGGGCGCGGGTCTCACCCTGGACAATGCCTCGCACATGCCCTTCGACCACTACATGGGGCCCGGAACCAACACCCTGGACTACATCGACCGCATGCTGGCCGACTCCGCCTCGGGCATCGACCGGCCGGCGGCGGTGATCACCGAGACCGTCCAGGCCGAGGGCGGCGTCAACGTCGCCGACCTGGAGTGGCTGCGGGGGCTGGAGAAGCTCTGCCGCAAGTACGACATGCTGCTCATCGTCGATGACATCCAGACCGGGCTCGGCCGCTGCGGCTCCTTCTTCAGCTTCGAGGCGGCCGGCATCAGCCCGGACATGGTGACGCTGTCGAAATCCCTGAGCGGCTACGGCCTGCCGCTGGCCGTCACCCTGATCAAGCCGGAGTACGACATCTGGGCGCCCGGTGAGCACAACGGCACGTTCCGCGGGCAGAATCCGTCGTTCGTCACCGCCCGGCGCACCCTGGAGCTGTTCTGGTCCGATGACGCCTTCGAGCAGGAGATCGCCCGCAGGGGCAAGCGCATGGCCGAGTTCCTGGAAGGCCTCGCCCAGCGCTATCCCCAGGCCCAGGGCAGCCGGCGCGGCCGCGGCATGATGCAGGCCATCGAGTTCGGCCACGTCGAGCTCGCGGAGAAGATCTCCGAGATCGGCTTCCGGCACGGGCTCATCATCGAGACCGCCGGCACCGACGACCAGGTCCTGAAGCTCCTGCCGCCGTGCACCACGGAGGACGCGGACCTGGAGAAGGGCCTGGCCATCATCGAGAAGAGCCTGGTGGAAGCCATGGACGAGCTGGGGATCAGCCGCGACCGGGCCGCCGGCGAGTAGCACCGCCGCGACACGAGCCGACGGTGGTGCAAACCGCGCCGCCGTCGGGCACCATGGGGATGCGCTCGTTCACTCCCATTCCAGGAGACTGAGACCAATGAAGATCGTCAACATCGAAGACATCAAGGGCACCGAACGGGAAGTCCAGGGCGAGGGCTGGACCAGCTATCGGATGCTGCTGAAAAAGGACGGGATGGGATTCTCTTTTCACGAGACCATCATCCCGGCGGGCGCCGAGCTGCACCTGTGGTACAAGAACCATCTGGAGGCGGTGTACTGCGTCGCCGGCAACGGCAGCATCGAGAACAAGGCCACCGGCGAGGTGCATCAGATCCACGACGGCGTCCTCTACGCGCTGGACCAGCACGACGCGCACATCCTGCGCGGCGGCACCGCGGACATGCGCCTGGTCTGCGCCTTCAATCCTCCCGTAACCGGCCGTGAAACCCACGACGCGGACGGTTCGTATAACCTGGTCGAGGACTGAACCACAAGCGACGCCCCGCCCTCGGGCGGGGGTCGCGATACCACGTCCGGTCGGGGCTGAAGCCCCTCCCATATCCTGTGGCCTGCTCGGCGCGCGCCGCCATCCCTCCTACGCGCTCGCCTCGACGGCGACCCGCTCGACGCGTACGGCGCAGTACTTGAACGCCGGGATCTTGCCGTAGGGGTCCACCGCCGGGTGGGTGAGCACGTTGGCGCAGGCCTCGCGGAAGTGCATGGGAATGAACACGCTGCCGCGCGCCACCCGGTCGTCGACGCGGGCGCGAACGCGGATGGTGCCGCGGCGGGAGGTCACCGCCGCCCAGTCGCGGTCGCCGATGCCGTAGGCCGCGGCGTCGTCCGGGTGCATCTCCACGAACCCCTCGGGGCTGATCGCGTGCAGCGCCCGGGAGCGGCGCGTCATGGTACCGGTGTGCCAGTGCTCCAGGACCCGGCCGGTGTTGAGCACCAGGGGGTACTCCGGATCCGTGGGCTCCACCGGCGGCGACGGCTGCGCCGGCACCAGCAGCGCGCGCCCGCGCGGGAAGGTCTCCTGGAAGACGATGGGCTCGCCCTCGGAATGCTCCGGATCCGGACAGGGATACCAGCGCCCGCGGGAGCCGAGCACCGCATGGCTCAGGCTCGCGTAGCTGTTGGTGCAGCCGGCGAACTCGTCGAACACCGCGGCGACGTCCGGGTAGTCCATGGGCAGCCCCATGCGCTCGGCGATGTCGCGGATGATGTGCCAGTCCTGGCGGGCCTCCCCCGGCGGCTGGAGGGCCTGGCGGCCGACCTGCACGCGGCGGTCGGTGTTGGTGAAGGTGCCGGTCTTCTCGGCGAAGGCGCTGCCCGGCAGGATGACATCCGCGAACTCGGCGGTCTCGGTGAGGAAGATGTCCTGCACCACCAGGAAGTCGAGCCGGGCCAGGGCCTTGCGCACCTTCTCCACGTCCGGATCGGAGACGAAGGGGTTCTCGCCCAGGATGTACATGCCGCGGATGGCGCCCTCCAGCGCGCCGTCGGTGATCTCCGTCACCGTGCGCCCGGGCGACGGCGACAGGGGGCGCCCCCAGAACGCCTCGAAGCGGGCCCGGGCCTCGGGGTCGGCGACCTTCTGGTAGTCCGGGTACATCATGGGGATGAGCCCGGCGTCCGAGGCGCCCTGGACGTTGTTCTGCCCGCGCAGCGGATGCAGGCCGGTACCCGCGCGACCCGTGTTGCCGGTGATCATGGCCAGGGCGATGAGGCAGCGGGCATTGTCCGTCCCGTGGGTGTGCTGGGAGATACCCATGCCCCAGAACAGCATGGCGGCGCGGGCCCGGCCGAACAGCCGGGCCGCCTCCGTGATGCGCTCGGCGGACACCCCGCAGAGCTCCGCCACCGCCTCGGGCGGGTACGCCGCCACGTTGTCGCGCAGCGCCTCGTAGCCCTCCGTGCGCTCGGCGATGAACGCCTCGTCGACCAGGCCCTCGCGGATGATGACGTGCATCATGGCGTTGTAGAAGGCCACGTCGGTCCCGGGGCGGATCTCCACGTACATCGCCGCGTGGTCGGCGATGGCCGGTCGCCGGGTGTTCACCACCAGCAGCTCGGTGCCCCCGGCGGCGGCCTGCTTCATGAACGTCGCCGCCACCGGGTGGTTCTCCGTGGGATTGCAGCCGGTGATCAGCGCCACGTCCGCCCGGGCGATGTCGCGCACGATATTGGTCACGCCGCCGGAGCCGATGCCCTCCAGCAGGGCCGCCACCGACGACGCGTGGCAGAGCCGGGTACAGTGATCGACGTTGTTGGTCCCGAAGCCGGCGCGCACCAGCTTCTGGAACAGGTAGGCCTCCTCGTTGGAGCCCTTGGCGGAGCCGAAACCGGCCAGGGCATCGCCGCCGTCCCGGTCCCGGATGCCGGCGAGGCTGCCGGCGACGCGCTCCAGCGCCTCCTCCCAGGTGGCCTCGCGGAAATGCGGCAGAACGGTCTCCGGGTCCACCGGGCCGCCGGGGCGCCGCGGCCCGCGATCGTCCCAGGACAGCGCGCCCTTGGGATAGGCGTCCTCGCGCCGGATCAGCGGGCGCGTCAGGCGGTGGGCATGGGTGGTGTAGTCGAACCCGTAGCGGCCCTTGACGCACAGCCGCCCGGCGTTCGCCGCGCCGTCCCGGCCGCGGGCCTCGACGATGCGGTTGCGCCCGGTGTCCACCACCCAGCTCAGGGCGCAGCCCACGCCGCAGTACGGGCACACGGACTCGACCACCCGTGCGGAAACGTTGGTGTCGGTCATGGCGTCTCTTCCTCCACCAGATGCAGACCTTCCAGCGCCCGGTTGGTCAGCGCCCCCGTGGGACACACGGCCTGGCACTCGCCGCAGGACACGCAGGTGCTCTCGCCCATGGGCACGTCCAGATCGAAGGCGATGCGCGTGGTGGCGCCCTTGCCGCTGCGGGTCATGACATGGTTGTGCTGCAGCTCGTTGCAGCCGCGGATGCAGCGGTCGCACAGGATGCACGCCTGGTGATCCACGGCGATCACCGGCGAGCTGGCGTCCCGGCGCGGCGCCTCCGGCGTGCGGCTGCCCTCGAAGCGGCTGCTGGTGACGCCGTACGCCCGCGCCAGGGCCAGCAGCTCGTCGTCGCCGGTGCTGGCCTCCCGGGCACTCGGGTCGGGATAGTCGGCCATGAGCAGCTCCAGCAGCATACGGCGGTTGCGCACCACCCGGTCGGAATCGGTGCGCACCTCCATGCCCTCCTCGCAGGGCCGCACGCAGGCGGCCTGGAGATTGCGCGCGCCGGTGTCCACGACGCACATGCGGCACACCCCCACGGGCCGCATGCGCGGGCTGTGGCACAGCACGGGAATGTCGATGCCCAGCTCCCGGGCGGCGTCCCACAGGCTGGTGCCCGCCGGCACCGTCACCGACCGGCCGTCGATGGTCACGCTGACACTGTCGCTCATGCTTCCTCCGCCCGCAGTCGTGCCGCCTCGTCCGGGAAATGGCGCAGCAGGCTCATCACCGGCGCCAGGGCGACCTGTCCGAGCCCGCAGATGGACGTCTGCGCAAGGGTCTCGTCGAGCTCCTCCAGCAACCGGGTGAGCCCCGCCTCCGGGCGCCCCTCCTGCGCCGCCTCGAGCTTGCGCACCGCCTGGGCCGAGCCGGTCCGGCAGGGCACGCACTTGCCGCAGGACTCGCGGCTGAAGAAGCGCACCTGCTGGATGGCCAGATCGAGCAGATCCCGCCCCTGCCCCACCACGAACAGGGCCCCGGAGCCCAGCCCGGAGCCGGCCCGGGCCAGGGCGTCGAAATCCACCGGTGTACCGGCCCGGTCCGCCGGCAGGAACGGCGTCGAGGCGCCGCCCGGCGAGAACGCGTAGAGCGCACGGCCGCCCGCCATGCCGCCGGCGCGCTCGATCACCTCGGTGATCGGCATGCCGGCGGGGACGCAGTACACGCCGGGCGCCGCCACGTCCCCGGAGACGGACAGGAACTTGACCCCGGAGAACCCCTCGCGGCCGCGGGCCTGCCAGCCCTCGACGCCGTCCTGGAGGATGCGGGGGATCAGGGCGAAGGTCTCGACGTTGTTCATGAGCGTGGGGCCGCCGTCGTAGCCGACCTGGGTCGGGAACGGCGGCTTGTTGCGGGGCTCCCCGCGCTTGTCCTCCAGGCCCTCCAGCAGGGCGGTCTCCTCGCCCATGATGTAGCCGCCGGGCGAGACGAAGATCTCCAGGTCGAAGGCGAAGCCGCTGCCGAGCACGCTGTCGCCGAGCACACCGCGTTCCCGCGCGCGCTCCACGGCCTCCTCCAGCGCCCGCCGCGCCGGCTCGTACTCGTGGCGCAGGTAGATGATGCCCCGGGAGGCGCCGATCACCCAGCCGCCCAGCACCATGGCCTCGATGATCAGGTGCGGCACGCGCTCGAGAAGCAGCCGGTCCTTGAACGTCCCCGGCTCGCTCTCGTCGGCGTTGCACACCACCGTCCGCGGCGTCCCCCCGGCCGCGCGGGTAAAGCGCCACTTGCGGCCGGTGGGAAACCCGGCGCCGCCCATGCCGCGGAGGCCCGAGGCCTCCAGGGTCTCGATCACCGCCTCCGGGCTGCCTTCCGACAGCGCGCGCTCCAGGGTTCCGAAGCGCTGGTCCGCCCCGGCATACGGGTCCACGGCGGAGGTCTCCGCCGGCGGCTCGGCGACCAGGGGCAGAGGCCGGTCGCCGGCCATGCCGTCGCGCAGCATGCCGGCGCCCCCGGACACGGGCAGCTCGCCGGCCAGTGCCGCCGGCGCCGCGTGGCACAGCCCCAGGCAGCTGACCGCCTCGACCTCCACGCCGCCGACACCCTGCAGGGCCTCCGCCACCTCGTCGGCAAAGCGGGGCCCGGCCCGCATGCGGCAGGCCACGTCGCGGCACACCGACAGCTTGCGGGGTGCACCGGGCTCGCTGCGGAAGGCGGGATAGAACGAGCGCAGCCCCTGCAGGCGATGGAGGGGCAGCCGCCACTCCCGCGCCAGCGCGTTCAGGCTTTCGTCGGTCAGGGCCCCGTGCCGATGCTGCAGGGCCATGAGCCGGTTCAGGAGCTCCATGGCGTCTCCTCAAGCGAGGGCGGACGGCACATCCGCCTGGATGCATCCAGAAAACCACGGCACACGACCCGGGTAAATAGCGCGGGACGGCACCGATCATGCAATCTGCGACAGGTGATACGCTTACGTGCACGACACCACGAACGACACCGGAGGAGATCATGGCCCGTACCGAGGTAACGCCCCCACGGCCGCAGCCCAACGACGTCCCGCTGACGCCCCTGTCGCTGCTGGACTGGGCCGCCAGCGTCTACCCCGACCATCCCGCTGTCATCCACGGGGCACGGACCACCAGCTACGCCGAGTATGACGCCCGCTGCCGGCGACTCGCGTCCGCCCTGCTCGGCCGCGGCATCGGCGCGGGCCAGACCGTCGCGGTCATGCTGCCCAACATCCCGGCCATGCTGGAGGCGCACTTCGGCGTCCCCATGGCCGGGGCGCTGCTCAACACCATCAACATCCGCCTGGATGCCGGCACCGTCGCCTTCATTATCGACCACGGCGAGGCGGATGCGCTGATCACCGATACCGAGTTCGCGCCGGTCATCCGCGAGGCCCTGGAGCGCTGCGAGCGCCGCCCGCTGGTCATCGACGTGGCCGACCCGGAAGGCCCGGGCGGCGAGCGCCTGGGTGCACTGGAGTACGAGGACCTGCTCGCCGAGGGCGACCCCGGGTTCCGCTGGCAATGGCCCGCCAGCGAGTGGGACAGCATCAGCCTCAACTACACCTCCGGCACCACCGGCAACCCCAAGGGCGCCCTCTACCACCACCGCGGCGCCCACCAGGGGGCGTTCAGCAACATCATCGCCTGCGACATGGGCCGCCACCCGGTCTACCTGTGGACGCTGCCCATGTTCCACTGCAACGGCTGGCGCTTCCCCTGGACCCTCCCCGCGGTGGCCGGCACCAGCGTGTGCCTGCGGCGGGTGGAGCCGGCGGCGATCTTCGCGGCCATCGGCGCCCACCGGGTGAGCCACTTCTGCGGGGCGCCGCTGGTGCTGAACATGCTCACCAGCGCTCCGGAAGCGCGCACGGCCACCTTCGAGCACCCGGTCACGGCGTACACCGGGGGCGCGGCGCCGCCGTCGGCGGTCATCGGGGCCATGGAGGCCATGGGCATCCACGTGGTGCACCTGTACGGCCTGACCGAGACCTACGGGCCGTCCCACTACTGCGCCTGGCGCGCGGAATGGGACGCGCTGTCGCCGGAGGAGAAGGCCCGGCGGACGGCGCGCCAGGGCGTGCGCTACCTCAGCATCGAGGAGAGCATGGTCGCGGACACCGACACCCTGGAGCCGGTGCCCATGGACGGCGCGACCATGGGCGAGATCATGGTGCGCGGCAACTCGGTCATGAGCGGCTACCTGAAGAACCCCGACGCCACCGACGAGGCCTTCCGCGGCGGCTGGTACCACACCGGCGACCTGGCCGTGTGGCACCCGGACGGCTACCTGGAGATCCGCGACCGGGCCAAGGACGTGATCATCTCCGGCGGCGAGAACATCTCCACCATCGAGGTGGAGGATGTCCTCTACCGCCATCCCGCGGTACTGGAGTGCGCGGTGGTGGCCGCGCCCAGCGAGCGCTGGGGCGAGACCCCGTGCGCGTTCGTCACCCTGCGCCCGGACGCCGAGCCGCCCGGCGCCGCAGAGCTGCTGGCCTTCTGCCGGGAGCACCTGGCCGGCTTCAAGATCCCCCGGCACGTGGTCTTCGAGGAGCTGCCGAAGACCTCCACGGGCAAGATCCAGAAGTTCGTGCTCCGGGACCGGACCGCCGGGCTGACCGACGCGGACATGGTGCGCTAGTCCACATCCGGCAGGTAGGCCCGCACGGTCTCGAGCAGTGCCTCCTGGGACTGGATGAACTCCAGTCCCAGGACCAGGCGCCCGCCGCCGGGCTGCTGGTGGCGGCGCACGGTGGCGTCGATCTCGGCGGCGCCGGTCTGCCCCGGCAGATACGCCCACACCCGTACCTGCGCCCCCTCGGCGAGAATGCCGGGGTCGGTGCGGATGAGATCCACGCGGCAGCCGGTCTCGCTGACATCCGTCAGGGCCGCCTGGTGGACGGTGTCGCCGACTTCCAGCCGCGCCGCCGCAAAGCAAGGCACCCGCATGGCCGAGCGGATGGCGTGCTCGGCCACCTCGTCGGGCCACTGGAGATACAGCAGCGCCTCGGGAACCCGGTGCACGGCCAGCACCGGCGACCGGAAGCCGAAGGCGATGCCGTGGAGAACGAACCGCGCCAGGACCATCTCGTCCTGGACGAAGCGCATGCGCTCGATCCGGTCGTCCGCACGGGCACCGCCGCGCAGGATCAGGTACCGGTTCTCGCACTGGCCGACGTAGCGGGCCACGATCCGGGACCGGCTGTTCAGGGCCTGGACCTGGATCTCGTGCCCGGGCCTTAGATCCAGGCGGCGGGACGAGCGGCTCGCGCCCGCCTCGCGGTCCTCCTGCTCCACCGGCTCGGGCCCGGCCCCCGAAGACGTTGCCATATTCCCCCTTCCCCCTATACAGCGAGCAGCTGACGGCTGCGTTCATGCCAGCGAGCGAACGGCGGCCAGTCGCCGAACGCCACGTCCGGCGGCAATCCCAGGCGCTCCAGGCTGGGCACCCGGCACGCGGCGAGCTCCGCCATGGGATGATCGCTATCGCGGCGCAGGTCGAGCTGGGCCGCGATGACGACATCCGCCAGGTCCACCTCGCCGTCGTCGGTCTCGCGGATCCAGTTCTCGTGGGCCTCCACGGCGGCCACCACCGCCTCCGGAAACCGCCACACCCGCAGCAATGCCGCACCCACGTCCGGGTGCCCCTCGTCCAGCAGCTGCTCCAGGCGCCGCCAGTCCTCGCGCAGCTCGGGCTTGCCGCTGGCGAAATGGAGCGTGACCAGCTTGCCGATATCGTGGAGCAGCCCCGCCAGCAGCGCGCGCTCGGAGTTCAGCCGCGCGCAGGAGCGCGCCAGTGCGTGGCAATGCACCGCCACCTCGCGGCTGTGCCGGTAGAGCTCCAGGACGCTGGAGCGGTACGGACCGCGGATCCGGTGCACCATCTGCATGAGCGAATAGTTGGTGACCAGCACGCCGGTGAGGTCCAGGCCCAGCCGCTGCAGCGCCCCGGACACGGTGCCCGTGTCCACGTCGCCGCGCACGGCGACGCTGTTCGCCATCTTGATGACGTAGGCGGACACCCCGGGGTCCTGGCGGATGCAGTCGGCCAGGCGGCGCGGCTCGGGTTCCGGGCGTGCCAGCTCCTCGCGCACGTGCGCCAGGATCCGGGGCACCCCCGGCAGCGCCACACGGCCTTCCGTGATGTCCTCCCGCAGGGCGTTCAGGTCGGCTGTAAACACTGACACTGACATTGCGTGCGGCCCGTACCCGTGGGTGTTGTTGTGTTCGTCGTTCCGGCACGCGAGTCGTGCGGGTCCGCCGGCGCCCCTCCGAACTGAACGATCAACCGGGGCGCGCGTTCAGTGTCCCATATGGGAGGGCCCTGTCTACCCCCGGGGGCCCGTCCCTCCGCGCCGAATATGCACCTAATCGTTGCCGAAGAACGCCCGCACGACGTTGATGTCGCGGGTGCGGCCCATGCGCGGCAGGCTGTCGAGGAACTGGCGGCCGTAGGAGCGCCCGGTCAGCCGGGGGTCGCCGATCATGAGAACGCCATAGTCGGTGGAGTCCCGGATCAGCCGGCCCACGCCCTGGCGCAGCGCGATGACCGCCTGGGGCAGCTGGAAGTCCCGGAACGGATTGCCCTGGTGGCGCCGCAGGAAATCGATGCGCGCCTCGGTGACCGGATCGGTGGGCGCGGCGAACGGCAGCCGGTCGATGAGCACCGCGGACAGCGCCGCCCCCTTGACGTCGACGCCCTCCCAGAAGCTGCCCGTGCCCAGCAGCACGGCGTTGCCCTCCTGCCGGAAGCGCTCCAGCAGCTGGTTCTGGGATGCATCCCCCTGGACGAGCACGGGGTACGGCAGGTGCTCGCGGAACGCCTCGGCCGCCTCCCGCAGGGCACGATGGCTGGTGAACAGAACGAAGGCGCGGCCGCCGCTGGCATGGATGACCTCCTCCGCCCGGTCGCGGAACGCCCGGGCGTACGCCGGGCTGTTCGGCTCCGGCATGCCCCCCGGGGCGTAGAGAAGCGCATTGTTGCGGTAGTCGAACGGGCTGTCCACGCGCAGGGTGCGCACCTCGTCGTCGAGCCCCAGGCGCCGGGCGAAGTGATCGAAGCGCCCTTTCACCGACAGGGTGGCGGAGGTAAAGATCCATGCCCCCTTGTGCCTGTGCATGCGCGCCTGGAACTGCTGCCCCACGTCCAGGGGCGTGAGGCGCAGGATGAACGCCTGGGCGTAGGTCTCGTACCACTGCACGAACTCGTCGGATTCGCCTTCGGCGAAACGCTCCAGCAGCCCCGCCATGTCCACCGCGCGGCGGTGGCAGTTCTCCAGGCCGCGGCCGCGCTCCGCCAGGGTCTCCAGCACCGCGGCCAGCTCCCCCGTGGCCGTGCGCAGCTCCTGCAGGGCCCCCGTGACCTGCTCGTTGCCGGCCATGGGCGCCCAGGCCGCGCGCTGACCCTGCTCGCCCAGCGCCAGGCGGAAGTCCATGACCGCCTTGCGCACGCGCTCCAGGCCGTCCGGCAGCGCCGGCTGATCCCCCGCCTCGCGCAGGTACTCCGCCTGGGTGTCGCGCAGCAGATCCTGGAACTGCCGGCTGCTGATGGACAGGCCGAAGAACTGGGAGGCGACGTCCGGCAGCTGGTGCGCCTCGTCCAGGATATAGGCATCGGCGGTGGGCAGCACCTCACCGAAACCGCCCTCCTTCAGCGCCATGTCGGCCATGAGCAGGTGATGGTTCACCACCAGCAGATCCGCCTCCTGGGCGCGACGGCGGGCGCCCATGAGAAAGCAGTCGTTGAATTGCGGGCATTCCTGGCCGAGACAGTTGTCGGCGGTGGACGTGGCGCGGGCCCACACCGGCGCGTCGTTGGGCACGTCGGCGAGCTCGGCGATATCCCCGCTGCGGGTGACCCCGGCCCACTGGCGGATGGCCTGCAGCTGCTCCGCCGTACCGGGACGATCGAAGCGGGCATCCGCTTCCGCCTGCTCCATGCGGTACAGGCACAGGTAGTTCGTCCGCCCCTTGAGCAGCGCCGTGCGCACCGGCAGGTCCAGGGCATCGCGCAGCAGCGGCAGATCCTTCTCGTAGAGCTGATCCTGCAGCGTCTTGGTGCCGGTGGAGACGATCACCCGCCGCCCCGACAGCAGCGCCGGCAGGAGATAGGCAAAGGTCTTGCCGGTGCCCGTGCCGGCCTCGGCGATCAGGGTCTCGCCGTCCTCGATGGCGGCGGCCACCCCGTGGGCCAGGGTCTTCTGCTCCTCCCGGGGCTGGAAGCCGGGCAGCGCGGCCGCCAGGGCGCCGTCCGGCCCCAGGTGGTGATCGATCTCAGTCACCGCCGGCCTCCTGCAGACCCCGGGCGCGCTCCCGTGCCCGGGCGGCGCCGTCCTCGTCGCCCAGCATCTGCCGGCTGGCGGCGATCACCTGCCAGTTGCGCGCCTTGAGCTCGCGGTTGTCGCCGGCGTGGCTCAGGGAGCGCCCGGCGAGATCCGCCGCCTGCTCGTAGGCTGCCTCCCGGTAGCGCACGATGGCCAGGTTGTGCCAGAGCACGGCGCTGTCCGGACGGATGCGCAGCGCCCGTTCCAGCAGCGCACCGGCGCGGTCGTTGTCGCCGTTGTCCGAGGCCGCGCGGGCGTCGGCAAGCAGGCGCTGGACAGCCGCCATGCCGGCCTCGCTGTCGGCGTCCCGGTCCGGCTCGGGGGCCTCCGCCGGCGCCTCGTCGCCGTCATCCTCCCGGGACGGCGGCTCCACCACCGCACAACCGGCGAGGGCGAGGACCAGGACCAGCGCCAGCGCGACAGCCGCAGCCCGCAGCGCACCCGGCCCGCCCGGGGTCACCGGAACAGGCCCCGCAACCAGCCATCCCCGTCGTCGTTCCGCTGCGCGCGCCGGCGTCCGCATTCCGTCCACTGCTCCGGTTCGTGCCCGCGATGATACGGCAGCTGTCGCGCTCCCGTGCAGGCCTCGTGAGTCCTTCGCCCGGTCTCGGCATCCACCCAGACGGGCACAACGTTGTCGGGACGCTCCTGGCGGAAGCCGCGCCGGGCCACTGCGTCCATGGTCTGCGCCCACAGCGGCAGCGCCCCGGTGCTGCCCGTCAGCCCGGTGGTGCCGTTGTCGTCGCGGCCCATCCAGACCACGCCCACCACGTCGCCGCTGAACCCGGCGAACCAGCTGTCGCGGTTGTCGCTGGTGGTACCCGTCTTGCCCGCGAGATCCATGTCGCGGGAGATGACGTCATAGGCGCCCTGCCCGGTGCCTTCGCGCACGACCCGCTGGAGGGCGTAATTGATCAGGTACAGCGGCGCGTCGTCGATCACGCGCTCGGCCTCCAGTGGATAGCGCTTCAGCCGCTCGCCGTCGTCGTCGCTCACCGCCCGTACCGAGCGCAACGGCGTACGGAAGCCGTCCCCGGCGAACACCTGGTACATCCGCGCCACGTCCAGTGGCGACCGCTCCGCGGTCCCCAGCATGTACGAGGGATAGGCGCGTCGCGGCGCGTCCTGCCCCAGGCGGCGCATGACGTCGGTGACGGCCGTCACCCCGACATCCATGCCCAGGCGGATGGCGGGTATGTTATACGAGTGAGTCAGCGCGTCCACCAGCAGCACGTCGCCGCGGAACGTGCGGTCGAAGTTCCGCGGCGTCCACACCTCGCCCCGGGCATCTTCCAGCCGCAGGGGCGAGTCGTCCAGGATACTGCCCAGCCCCCAGCCCGACGGGCGCTCCAGGGCCGCCAGGTAGATGGCGGGCTTGATGAGCGAGCCGATGGGCCGACGGGCGTCCAGGGCCCGGTTGAAGCCCGCGAAGCGCGGGTTCCGTCCCCCGATCAGCGCCGTCACCTCCCCGGAGTCGGCGTTCACCGTGACCACGGCGGCCTCCAGGCTGTCGGGCCGCCCTTCCAGCTGTCTCCGTACCGCGCGCTCCGCGGCATCCTGCGCCCGCGGCGACAGGGTGGAGAACACGCGCAGGCCGGCGGTCTGCAGGTCCTCGCGGCGGTAGTCCCGCTGCAGGTGGCGCTGCACCAGATCCATGAACGCCGGGTAGTCATGGCGTGTCGAGGCCCCTTCGTCCACCATCCCCAGCGGGCGGCCCCGGGCCTCACGCGCCGCCTCCGGCGAGATCACGCCATTGTCCGCCATGATGCCCAGCACCACGTCCCGGCGGCGCTTCGCCCGCTCCGGGTGGCGCCGCGGGTTGTAGCGGCTCGGGCCCTTGACCATGGCCACCAGCAGGGCCTGCTGGTCCACGGACAGCTCCGCCAGCGGCCGGCCGAAGAAGTACGGCGCCGCCAGGCCGAAGCCGTGGATGGCCCGGTTGCCGTCCTGGGCCAGGAAGACCTCGTTCAGGTAGGTCTCCAGGATCGTGCGCTTGTCGTAGCGCATCTCCAGAAGCACCGCCATGACCGCCTCGTTGAGCTTGCGGGCCAGCGTCTGCTCGCTGGAGAGGTAGAGGTTCTTGACCAGCTGCTGGGTCAGCGTGCTGCCGCCCTGGACGATACGCCCGGCGCGCAGGTTGGCCAGGGCGGCCCGGGCGATCGCCGTCGGCGAGACGCCGAAATGGCGGTGGAACGCCCGGTCCTCCACGGCCAGAAGGCCGCCGATCAGGGTCACCGGGACGTCGTCGAGCTGCACCAGGAGACGGTCCTCGCGGCGCGTCGGCGCGATGGCGCCGATGGCCGCCGGATCCACGCGGACCAGCGGCAATGCCTCGCCGGAGGCGCGGCGCTGGATCGTCTGCACGCGCCCGTCGGCGAACCCGACGCGCAGCCGGCGGGACGGCTCGCTGCCGTCCCAGTAGTCGAACGCCCGCGTGGTCAGGTCCACGGTAGACCCGTGCCGGGCCCAGGTACCGGGCCGGGCGCCGTCCCCGGCCTGCCGGTAGCCCGCCGCCCGGAGCTCGGTGATCAGCTCGTCGGGCGTCAGCGCACGCCCGGTGTAGAGCTCCAGCGGGCGGGCGTACACCGTCGCCGGCTCGGACCAGCGCTTGCCCTCGAACAGCGTACGGACCTCGTAGTCGAGCCAGGCGACGTAGCCGGCAGCCGCGACCAGGGCCGCCGCCAGCCCGATGAGCAGCCAGCGCCGGAGGGGGAAGGTGCGTTTCCGTGATGTGGACCGTTTCCGGGATTGCTTGCGCGCCATCTCGAAGACCGGGTTCGCCCCGCGGGGCCGTTCCTGTCCGTGTTCACCGCGGCCGACGGCCGATCCACAGTCCCCAGAGCCCGAGCAGGATATAGGCGCCAAGGGTCCAGGCCGGCAGGGTCACGCCCAGTACCGTGTGCACCTCGGCACACTCGCCGGAGCCCGCCAGCAGCATCGGCACGGTGTCCATGAACCCGAAAGCGCTCAGCATGTAGTCGAGGCCCGGCCCGCAGGCCGGCACCTCGTCCGCCGGGAGGCTCTGCAGCCACAGGTGCCGCCCGGCCACCCCCGCCCCGAGGGCGGCCACGAGCGCCACCAGGCCGCCGTGGACGAAGCGTCCCCAGCCGGTGGCCCCGTGCAGGAAGCCCAGCAGGAAGACCACGGCCAGGGCCGCGAACACCAGGCGCTGAACCATGCACAGGGGGCACGGCTCGACGCCGCCGATCCATTCGAGCCCGTAGGCAGCAACCAGAATCAGCAGGCTGACCAGCAACCCGAGCCCGTGGCCGCGACGCTGGCGCTGGCGCATTCGGGTCTCGGCTGTGACAAACATCGGACGCATGGCCGGGCTCGCGCTGCACAGTTGACGGCATAGCCTAACAGACGCGCGCGTCGGCAACAGGTGCGCCCCGTCACAACTCGGCACGAATCCTGGGGCACGGGACGCGACCTGTCCAGATGGCGCTGTCCGGCGACACCGGCTTCGGCACCGGCGCACCGCACCGCGGGCAGTAAAGATTTTGCAATGCCTGCCGCTACCCCGGAGGACAGCGCGACTCGAGACATGCGCCCCGGCCCCCCGAGGGCGCATCGAACCGCCTGCGGTCACGGGATATCAGGAGTGCCTATGCGTTTCCTCTTGCCAGCCGGGCGGAGCCACTCCGCCGCCCACGAGAACGCCGCCGCCACGGTGGACCCGGAGCTGAAGAGGGGGCTGCGCGAGCACGCCGGCGCGCTGCACGGCGCCATCGAGCGGATCCAGCAGGATCTCGACGCGGTCAGCAACCGCGTCGACCAGGAGGCCGATGCGTTCCAGTCCCTGGTGGGTCTGGGCGAGCAGCTGGGCGGGCTCAACGACACCACCAAGGCAGCGGCCAGCGAGGCCGGCGACGCCACTACCCGGGCCGGGCAGGCCGTGGCGGAGTCCCGGGAGACGCTGACGCGCTCGCTGGAGGACATCCGCGCCCTGACCGGGGCGGTCGCCGCCATCGAGCAGCAGATGGCGGACCTGGACGGCGCGCTGGAGGAGGTCAACAACGCCGCCGACACCATTGCCACCATCGCCAAGCAGACCAACCTGCTGGCGCTCAACGCCACCATCGAGGCCACCCGTGCCGGGGATCACGGCCGCGGCTTCGCCGTTGTCGCCGAGCACGTCAAGGAGCTGGCCAAGCAGGCCAGTACCACCACCGAGGACATCGGCACCATCCTGGGCGAGCTCCGCGACTGCGCCCGGCAGCTCATCGAGGCCGCCAGCGAATGCGGCCGCATCCAGGAGACCGTCAGCACCGGCACCGCCACCACGCAGACCCTGCTGGAGACCGTGGACGCCGCCATGGCCTCTCTCGACAGCATCTACGAGCGCATCAATGCGTCCGTGGAGCATATCGACGGCTATTGCCGGGAGACCGTCGACGGCCTGCAGGGCATGGCCGACGACGTGGGCACCGCCCGGGGGACGCTGGCGGAGGCGCGGGACGATGCCCGCGGCCTGCAGCAGACCGCCACGGACCTGGCCTCCGGCCTCGAGGCCCCCGATGCCGGCGACGGCCGCATCATCGAGTCCACCGCCGCCGCAACGGGAACGTTGACGGTGCAGGTATCCGACATCGCGGGCAACGCCGCGCAGGTGCGCGACCGGGTCAACGAGGAAGTGGACGTGCTGGGCCAGCTGGCCGGAACCGCCGGCCAGCTGGCCGCCACCGGCCAGGACGTCCACGCCGCCGCGGACGAGGCCCGCTCCACCGCCGCGAGCGCCGCGGGCAGCCTGCGCGAGTCCGGCGACGACGTCCAGGAGGCGGTCAGCGGCCTCCAGGAGATGACCGCCCAGGTCGATCACATGACCTCGGGGCTGGGCCGCTTCCAGGACGCCCTGGAGCGCATCCAGAAGGCCTCCACCAGCATCGCCGCCATCGCCAAGCAGACCAACCTTCTGGCCGTGAACGCCAGCATCGAGGCGGCGCGCAGCGGCTCCGCCGGCCAGGGCTTCGGCGTCGTCGCCGAGCAGATCGGCACGCTGGCGGAAGAGACCGGTGAGGCCACGCGCAACATCCAGCGCACCGTCGAGGGTCTCGCCACCAGCGCCCGCGCCCTCATGGACAAGGGGCGCGACGGCGCCGACCGTGCCGGGCGGGTGCGGGCGGACAGCCGCAACATCGGCGACGTCCTGGCCACCCTGGAAGGCGCCATGGATTCCGTGGCGAGCCAGTCCGGGCGGATCCGCGACGCCGCCACGGAAATGGGCCAGACCTGCAGCCAGGTGGACGCCGGCATGGACCAGCTGCGCCAGGAAGTGGAGCACTCGGCACGGGACCTGGGCAGCGCCAGCGAGCACCTGGACGAGCTGCTGGGCAAGGGCGAGGCGCTGCTGAACCTGTGCAACAGCACCGATGCCGACACCCCGGACCGCCCCATGATCGAGCAGGCCCGGTACGGCGCCGCCCAGGCCGGGGCCGCCCTGGAGCGGGCCGTCGCCGAGGGCAGGCTCCGCGAGGCCGACGTCTTCGACCGGGATCACGCCCCCGTGCCGGGCACCAACCCACAGCAGTACACCACCCGGTACGTGGACGTCACCGATGAGCTGTTCCCGGCGTTCCAGGAGGAGATCCTGGAGGCCCACGAGAAGATCATCTCGTGCTGTTGCACCGACGACCACGGCTACATCGGCACCCACAACCGGCACACGTCCAAGCCGCAGCGGCGCGACGACCCGGACTGGAACCGCGCCAACTCGCGGCACCGGCAGATGTACACCGACCGGGTCGGCCTCGGCGCCGCGCGCAACACGCGGCCGTTCCTGCTGCAGGCCTACCGGCGCAACATGGGCGGGAAGTTCGTGCTCACCAAGGACGCCTCGGCGCCCATCTACGTCCACGGGCGGCACTGGGGCGCGTGCCGGGTCATCTACGTGCCGTGACGGAAGGGCTCCTCGGTGCTGGCTACCTCGTCGCCCGCCAGCGCGGCCTCCAGGGAGGCCCAGGGAAGATTTGCGCACTTGATGCGCGACGGGAACTGCCGCACCGCCCGCAGCGGCTCCAGCGCCTCGGGCAGCGGTTGCGGCTCGCCCGCCAGCGTGCTCCGGAACGCCGCCATGAGCTCGCGGGCGCGTGCCAGGGTGGCGTCCTGGAGCACCTCCGTGAGCAGGGACGCCGACGCGGTGGCGATGGCGCAGCTGTCCCCCTGGAAGCCGACGGCGCGGATGACACCGCTGTCGTCGACGTCCAGCATCAGCTCGATGCGGTCGCCGCACAGGGGATTGTAGCCGCGGCCGTGGTGGGTCGCGGCCTCCAGGACAACGTAGTTGCGCGGGTGCCGGTTGTGCTCCAGCACGACGTCCTGGTACAGCTGAAACAGCTCGTCGGCCATTACGAACCTTTCAGGAAGTAACTCAGCGGGCGAACAGCCGGCGGACCTTGTCGATGGAGGCAACCAGGCGGTCCACGTCGGCCCGGGTATTGTACACGCCGAACGACGCCCGCGCCGTCGCCGGGATGCCGTAGCGCTGCATGACCGGCTGCGCGCAATGATGCCCGGAACGGATGGCCACGCCGTCGTTGTCCAGGATCGTGCCGATGTCGTGAGGGTGCGCCTCGTCCATGACGAACGACAGCGCTGCCGCCTTGCGGCGGGCGGTGCCGATGATGCGCACCCCGTCCATGGCGCCCACCTGCTCGTGGGCGTAGGCCAGCACGTCCGCCTCGTGGGCGGCCACCCGGTCGCGGCCCAGGTCCATGAGCCATTCCAGTCCCGCGCCCATGCCGATGACCCCGGCGATATTGGGGGTCCCGGCCTCGAAGCGCTGGGGCGGCTCGGCGAACTCGGAGCGCTCGAAGGAGACCGTCTTGATCATGTCGCCGCCGCCGTGCCACGGGGGCATGCTCTCCAGCAGCGCGTACCGGCCCCAGAGCACCCCGGCGCCGCTGGGCCCGTAGGTCTTGTGCCCCGAGAACACGTAGAAATCGCAGCCCAGGGCCTGGACGTCCACCGGCATGTGCGGCGCCGACTGCGCCCCGTCCACCAGCACCGGGACGTCGCGCTCGTGGGCCAGGCGCACGATCTCCTCCACCGGGTTGATCGTGCCCAGGGCATTGGAGACGTGGATGACGCTGACCAGCTTCGTGCGCTCGTTGATGCGCGCGGCCACGTCGTCCAGGTCCAGCTCGCCGGCGTCGGAGAACGGCACCGCCACCAGCTTCGCCCCGGTGGCCTCGCACAGCAGCTGCCAGGGGACGATGTTGGAGTGATGCTCCATGCCGGTGACGAGAATCTCGTCGCCGGCCTGGAGCCGCGGCCGGACGAAGCTGTTGGCCACCAGGTTGATGCCCTCGGTGGTTCCGCGGGTGAACACCACCTCCTCCTCGGAGGCGGCGTTGAGGAACCGTTGCACCGTCCCGCGCACGGCCTCGAAGGCCGTGGTGGAGCGCTGGGAGAGATCGTGCACGCCCCGGTGGATGTTGGCGTAGTAGCTGCGATAGCAGTCGCTCACGGCGTCGATCACCACCTCGGGCTTCTGCGCCGTGGCGCCGTTATCCAGATAGACCAGGGGCTTGCCGTTGATCTCCTGGTGCAGGATCGGGAACTGGGCCCGGATGTGCTCCAGGTCCAGCCCCGAGACTCCGCCTACCACCGGATCCGCCTGACTCATAGCAGCTTCCTCACCGTCTCCTCGCCGGGCAGCAACGAGATCAGCGCCTCCCGCTCGTAGGTCTGCAGGGAGGCCAGCGGCATGTCGTCGAGCATCTCGTTGGCGAACGCGAAGGTCAGCACGCCCCGGGCCTCCTCCTCGGAGACCCCGCGGGTGCGCATGTAGAACACCGCGGCCTCGTCCAGCTGCCCCACCGTGGAACCGTGGCCGCACTTGACGTCGTCCGCGTAGATCTCCAGCCGCGGGTTGGAGTGCGCCAGGCCCTTGGGGCTGAGCAGCAGGTTGCGGTTCTCCTGCTCGGCATCGGTCTTCTGGGCGCCCTTGGCCACCTGGATGAGGCCGTCGAAGACGGACTCCGACTTGCCTTCCAGCACGCCCTTGACCAGCTGCCGGCTGGAGCAGTGATCGGCGTTGTGCCGCACCCACGTGTGGATGTCCGAGAACTGGCCGTTGTGCACCAGGTACAGCCCGTTCAGGGTCGCCGATGCGCCCGGGCCGTCCAGGTTCACGTAGATGTCGTTGCGCACCCGCTGGCCGCCGGCGTGCATGGCATGCGCATACAGCTGCGCATCCCGGTCCAGGGTGGCGTGGATGACGCCCAGGTGCGAGCCGCTGTCGCCCTCGTCCACGTAGTGGAAGAGGCGGACATTGCAGTTGGCCTCGGCGATGACCTCCGTCACCGGGGCCGTCAGGTAGGCGGCCCCGTCCGCGCCCTCATGGCGCTGCACCACGGTGAACTCGGAGCTGGTCGCCCCGTGGATCAGCACCCGCGGCCAGGACGCCACGCCGGCGCTGTCCGCGGTCATGATGTTCACCAGCTCGATGGCCTGCTCGGGCGCGGCGCCGCTGGTGACCTCGATCACCGTGCCTTCCGTGGTGAAGGCGGTATTCAGCGCCAGGAACGGGTGCGGCTCGGCGTCGGCGTGACGGGCCAGGTGCTGCTCGGCGACGCCGCCGTCTTCCTGCAGCGCCGCGGCCAGGGTCCGCACCCGCAGGCCGTCCGGCAGGCGCTCCAGATCGGAGCGGCCGGTATCGAGGATGCCGTCCACCAGGACGATGCGCACGGCGTCGTCGACCACCGCGAGGCGCTGTTCCGCGGCGCCGCCGAGGCTGCCCGGCGCCGGCGCAGGCCGGAAATGCTCCTGGGTGACGTTGCCCAGGCGTGTCTGCTTCCACGCCTCGACCTTGCGCGTGGGGAATCCGGCGGCCTCGAAGCGCTGCATGGCAGCCTCGCGCCGGGTCTCCCACCAGGCCGGCTCCGCCGAGCGATCCCGGGCCTGGAAATCCTGCAGGTAGACGCTTTTGGGTTCTGCAACAGCTTCCATCATGTACCCCGTTGATCGGCGTTGGCTCAGGCTGCGCTGCCTTCCTCGAACAGCGAATAGCCGGACTCTTCCAGCTCGATGGCCAGCTGCTTGTCACCCGACTTGACGATGCGGCCGTCCACCATGACGTGCACGGTATCCGGCACGATGTAGTTCAGCAGGCGCTGGTAGTGGGTGATCAGCAGGAACGAGCGTTCCGGCGAGCGCAGGGCGTTGACGCCGTGGGAGACCGTGCGCAGGGCGTCGATGTCCAGCCCGGAGTCGGTCTCGTCCAGGATCGCCAGGCGCGGCTCCAGCACGGCCATCTGGAAGATCTCGTTGCGCTTCTTCTCGCCGCCGGAGAAACCGGTGTTGACCGGGCGCTTGAGCAGCGACTCGTCCATCTGCACCAGCTGCATGCGCTCGCGCACGTGCTTGAGGAACTGCGCGGCATCCACTTCCGGCTCGCCGCGATGCTTGCGGATGGCGTTGGCCGCCGCCTTGAGGAAGTAGGTGTTGGACACGCCCGGGATCTCCACCGGGTACTGGAAGCCCAGGAACATGCCCTCGCGGGCGCGCTCCTCCGGCTCCATCTCCAGCACGTTGTTGCCGTCCAGCAGCACCTCGCCGTCGGTGACCTCGTAGCCGGGATCACCGGCGATCACCTTGGCCAGGGTGCTCTTGCCGGAGCCGTTCGGCCCCATGATGGCGTGCACCTCGCCCGTGTCCAGGCTGAGGTCGATGCCCTTGAGGATCTCCTCGCCATCCACCTCGGCGTGCAGGTTGCGAATCTCAAGCAATGCCATTTCCAGACTCCAGATTCAGTTCGATTCGTCGTGGCCCGGCGTCCGCGTCGGGCCGGATTCAGGGGAATACCGGTTCAGCCGACGCTGTCCTCCAGCGTGACCTCCAGCAGCTTCTGCGCCTCCACGGCGAACTCCATGGGCAGCGTCTTGAACACGTCCTTGCAGAAGCCGTTGACGATCAGCGACACGGCCTCCTCGGCGCCGATGCCCCGCTGGGTGCAGTAGAACATCTGCTCCTCGCTGATCTTGGACGTGGTGGCCTCGTGCTCCACCTGGGCGCCGGGATGCTGGATGTCGATGTACGGGATCGTGTGCGCCCCGCACCGGTCACCGATCAGCATGGAGTCGCACTGGGAGTAGTTGCGCGCCCCGCTGGCCGTGGGGTTGACCCGCACCAGGCCGCGGTAGGTCTGGTCCGCCTCGCCGGCGGAGATGCCCTTGGCGACGATAGTGCTGCGGGTATTCTTGCCCATGTGGATCATCTTGGTGCCGGTATCGGCCTGCTGCCGGTTCCGGGTCACCGCCACGGAGTAGAACTCGCCCACGGAGTCATCGCCCTTGAGCACGCAGCTCGGGTACTTCCAGGTGATCGCCGAGCCGGTCTCCACCTGCGTCCAGGAGATCTTGGAACGCTTGCCGGCGCACAGGCCCCGCTTGGTGACGAAGTTGTAGATGCCGCCGACGCCGTTCTCGTCACCCGGATACCAGTTCTGCACGGTGGAGTACTTGATCTCGGCATCGTCCAGGGCGATGAGCTCCACCACCGCGGCGTGCAGCTGGTTCTCGTCGCGCATGGGCGCGGTGCAGCCCTCCAGGTACGACACCGAGGCGCCCTCCTCGGCGATGATCAGCGTGCGCTCGAACTGCCCGGTGTGGCCCGCGTTGATGCGGAAGTACGTGGACAGCTCCATGGGGCACTTCACGCCCTTGGGGATGTAGACGAACGAGCCGTCGGAGAACACCGCCGAGTTCAGCGCCGCGAAGAAGTTGTCCTTGCGCGGCACCACGGTGCCCAGGTACTTCTGCACCAGCTCCGGGTGGTCATGGATGGCCTCGGACATGGAGCAGAAGATGATGCCCTGCTCCTTGAGCTTGTCCTGGTACGTAGTGCCCACGGACACGGAGTCGAACACCGCGTCGACAGCCACGTCCGGCTTCTCGCCCTCGGGCTTCTCCACGCCGGCCAGGGCCTCGCGCTCGTGCATGGGAATGCCGAGCTTCTCGTAGGTCTCCAGGAGCTTGGGATCGACCTCGTCCAGGCTGCCGGGCTTCTTCTTGGGCGCGGCATAGTACGAGATCGCCTGGAAATCGATGGGCGGGAAGCGCACCTTCTGCCAGTTCGGGTGCTCCATCTCCAGCCACCCGCGGTAGGCTTCCAGGCGCCATTCCAGCATCCACTCCGGCTCTTCCTTCTTCGCGGAGATGAACCGGATGATGTCCTCGTTCAGGCCCGCCGGTGCATACTCCTGCTCGATGTCGGTGATAAAGCCGTACTCGTAACCCTTCCTGGTTACCTGCTCGATGGTTTCGTTGCTCGCTGACATTGGCTCGCTCCGCTCAGCTCACTGCGGTTTTAATCCGGATGTCGATGCCCCGGAGACTGGGGTGCTCCGGCGACAGTGGTTGACTCATGTCCTTGATGCTCACTCCCTCGAGGGCGCGGTGGAAGGCATCGTTGATGCGCGACCAGTTGCTGCTGATGACGCAGTAGGGGCTGTACTGACATGCCTCGCCGCCTCCCTCGATGCAGTCCGTCAGGGCGATGGGCCCTTCGATGGCGCGTACCACCTCGGCGATGGAGATTTCCTCCGCCGGCCGTGCCAGACTGTACCCGCCCTTGGAGCCGCGATGCGACTCCAGCAGCCCGGCGTGCACGAGCTGCTTGAGGATCTTGCTGACCGTCGCCGGCGGCAGGCCGCGCCGGTCCGCAAGCCAGGTCGTGCTGAAGCGCTCTCCCGGGCCCTCGGCCATGACGCCGAGAATCGCTGTCGCGTAGTCGGTTTCCCGGTTGATGCGTATCATAGACTCAGTCTACATCAAATCGGACCATTTTGGTACACATTCAGTTTCTCACGGACGCAATCCCATGAACAGGCACCGCCTGGGCGCCGCCGCGCTCCTTCTTGTCTGCTCGTCGCTGCCGGCACAGCCGGGGGATTTCTGGGAGATCCGGGAGCACTCCTCCAACCTCCGCGCCGGCCCGGGCACCGAGCACGGCGTCCTGACCCAGCGCAACCGCGGCGCCGCGGTCATGGAGCTGCAACGGCAGGAGAACTGGATGGAGGTGGCGATCAACGGCGAGGGCCGGCGCGCCTGGATCCACCGCGACCTGCTGGAGCGGCTGACCTCGCCCCCGGACGAGGCCCCGGCATCGCCGGATTTCGACAACTTCGCGGCGCTGTTCGAGCCCGCCAGCCCGGCCAACCCCTTCGGCCCGCCGGCCTACTTCCGGGCACCGGTGCACCTGGGCTTCGGGGTGCTGCAGGTGGATGCGCACAACGGCTTCCTGGAGTTGCCCGCCGAAACCCGCAAGGAATACCTGGACAGCCTGCTGCGCCTGTGGGCCACCGCCGACAACTCGGGGGTGCCGGCGACCGTCGTCATCCGCGACCCGGCCTCCGGCGCTCATCCCTACATCCACAGTGCCTACCGGGGCGAGCACGCGCTGACCCCGGAGGCGCGCTGAATCGGGCTGGACCCGCACGGCGACGCACGCCATCCTGTTGCGTCTTCAGCAACTGCAGGGGGTTCGCATGACCCGCATGACGGGATTCATCGTCTTCGTCGCCGCCATTGTCGTGGCCGTCGCCGCCGTCATCCTCTCGGGCCTGCATCGCATGCCGGAGCCCTACGCCGGCTGCGTCGACACGCACCGCGAGCGCCCGGATATCGCCCTGGGACGGATGTACGACGCCGACCTCATCCTCGACGAGGAACGCTCCGGCGTCGAGGAGGATGCCCACGACGGCATCGGCTACCGGACCATCACCGCCCGGGTATCACCGGCGCCGGCCACGGCGGGGGACACCATCACCCTCACCTGCTACGAGGTGGACGGTCACGGCAGCCTGATCCTGCAGGAAGAGACCCTCCGCGAGATGGTGGGCATGGAGTAGCCGCGCGGGCCGCCCCCCTACAGCAGCCAGTCGCGGTAGCGGTCCGTGGACAGGACCATGCGCACCATGTCGGAGCTGTTGCGGGCATGCAGCTTCTCCAGGACGTTGGCCCGGTGCACCTCCACCGTGCGCGCGCTGATATCCAGGTCGTGGGCGATGACCTTGTTCAGCTTGCCCTGCAGCATGCCTTCCATGATCTCGGTCTCGCGGGGCGTCAGCTCGTCGAGCCGCCGCTCCACCTCCGCCCGCTCGGCGTGGTGATCGCGCCGGTAGCGGTCCAGCTCCAGGCCGTTGCGCACCTTCTCCAGCAGCACCTCATCGCGGAACGGCTTCTCCAGGAAATCCAGGGCACCGGCCTGGACGGCGCGTACGGCCATGGGGATGTCGCCGTGCCCGGAGATGAACACCACCGGCATGTCCACCGAGCGCGCACGCAGGGCATCCAGCAGCTCCAGGCCGTCCATCTGCGGCAGGCGCACGTCCAGCACCAGGCACCCCCGGCTGCCCGGGTCGACACGGTCCAGCAGGGCCTGCGGCTCGGCGAACGTCGCCACGGCGAGCCCGTCGCTCTCCAGCAGGAACGCGACGGCGTCGCGGACGTCCGGATCGTCATCCACCAGGTAGATCTGCTCAGCCATGGCTTGCCTCCTCGTTCGGGCCCGGGTGCTGGTCGCGAACGGGCAGGCGGATGCGAAAGCACGCCCCGGCACCCGGCTCGTTCGCCGCGTCGATGCGGCCGCCCTCGGCCTCGATGATGGAGCGGGCGATGGCCAGGCCCAGGCCGGTGCCGGACTGGCGCGTGGTCGTGAACGGGTCGAACAGCCCCTCGTCGTCCGGGTCGGGCAGACCGGGCCCGCCATCGACCACGGACAGGACCACCTCGCGGCCCTCGCGGGCCAGCGCCGTCTGCACCCGGACCCAGCGCCGCGCGGCGTTGCCGCCGGCATCCACCGACTCCAGGGCGTTCTGCATGAGATTGACCAGGACCTGCTGCATGCCCAGCGGCTCGACCTCCACCACCACCGCGGCATCGCACAGGACGAGATCCAGGGTCACGTTGCGGCGGCGGAACTCCGGCTCCAGCAGGCCCCGGGCATCCCGTGCGAGGTCGTTGAGATCCACGGCCTCGTTCCGGGCCTCGCCGCCGGCGAGGAACCGGCGGGTCCGGCGGACGATGTCCGACGCCCGGTCCGCCGTGGTCACGACGCGCTCCAGGGGAACGCGCAGCTCGTCCGTCGAGGCGCCGCGGGCCAGCATGCGGTTGGCACTCTGGGCATAGCTGCTCAGGGCGCACAGCGGCTGGTTGATCTCGTGGGCGATGCCGGCGGCCAGGGCGCTCATGGCGTTGATCCGCCCGGCGCGGGCGAGCATGTGCAGATGCTCCCGGGCGCGGGCCTCCGCGGCCAGCCGCTCCTGGCGCAGCACCGCCAGGAACAGCCCGGTCGCCGCCAGCAGCGCGAGCTGCGCGTGCAGCGACAGCAGGTCCGGTCCCATGCCCTCGTGGGCGAACGGCCCCTTGTTCATGGCCGTGCACTGGATGGCCACCATGGCCGCGAGAAGGGTCACCGCCGCCGCGGCCCAGGGCGGAAAGCGCAGGGCCACCAGCATCACCATGGGGAACACCGCGTAGGACAGGGGCAGCGCGAGCGCGTCGGGGATCCAGCTGGAGTAGACGACGAAGGTCAGCAGCGGCACGACGACCAGGGCGGCCAGCAGAGCCAGGGCCTGCGGGGCGTGGAAGCGCTCGCGCCGCAGGCTCACGGCCAGGGGAGCGAACAGCAGCACGCCCATGCCGTCCGCCAGCCAGCACAGCAGGATGCTCTTGGTCAGCTCCGGCGCCATGCCGGTGAGGACCAGGGCGCCGCTGGTGCCGCTGAGCAGGCCGGTGGCACCGATGCCCACGGCGATGAGCTTGAACAGCTCCGGCATGCGCGCCAGGTCGCCGCGGAAGTGCAGCCGCCGCAGCAATCCCGCGCCGATAACGGCGGCGACGGAATTGCCCAGGGCGAGAAGCGTGGCCTCGTGGGCGGGCACGCCCAGCGTCGCGTAGGACAGCGTGGAGGCGGCGAAGACCGTCAGCGTCAGCGGGTAGCCGAAGCGCCAGATGGCCGCGAGGGCGACGCCGGTGGCCGGCCAGATCAGGGGCACGTCCGGGTCCGCGAACATGAACTTCGATGCCCAGACGGCCAGGCCCAGGTAAAGGGCGAACGTGGCCCCGTGGGCAAGCACGCCGGACCACCCCCGGAGGCGCGCTTCGCGGGTGTCGGCAGCATTCGCCATCATCGATCTCCGCGACCCGCTCGCGCTCATGGCAGCAACCGGTGCAGCCAGCGCACCAGCCGCCGCGTCGACGGTGCGTAGAGCTTGTCGGCGTACAGCGTGTTCACGGCCCGCCGGTGAATCTGTGCCAGGGTCGGGTAGGCGTGGACCGCTGCCGACAGGTGCTTGATCTTCACCTCCGCCTGCATGGCGAGCACGAGCTCGTGGATCAGCTCGCCGGCGTGCGGCCCCAGCACCGTGGCCCCGATGATGCGCTGCTTGTGCACCACCAGCTTGAGCAGCCCGCCGGTGGTCCCTTCCGCCAGGGCGCGATCGACGTCGGCGAACCGGAACCGCGCCACCTGCACAGTATAGCCGTGCTCCCGGGCGGTGGACTCCGTCAGGCCCACGTGCGCCAGCTCCGGCGCCGTGTAGGTGACCCACGGAACCACCCGGTAGTCCGCCTTCTTCGGCAGCTTGAACACGACGTTGGCGATGACCACGCCGGCCTGGTACTCGGCCACGTGGGTGAAGGGGTAGAGCCCGGTGACGTCGCCGCAGGCGAAGATGTGCCGCGCGCTGGTGTGCATGCGGGCATCCACCGGTATGCCGCCCGCCTCCACCCGGACCCCGGCGTTGTCCGGCTCCAGGCTTTCGACGTTGGGGCGACGCCCCGCCGCCACCAGGATGCGGTCGGCGTCCACCGCGAACGCCTCGGCACCGTCGCGGCACGACAGCCGGGCCCCTTCCGAGCCGGCGTCCACCCCCTCGACGGTGGTGCCGACCCGGATCGTGATGCCCTCGTCCGCCAGGAGGCGCTGCAGCTCCCCGGTGATCTCGGGGTCTTCCCGGGGGAGGATGCGCTCGGCCATCTCGATGACCGTCACCTCGCTGCCCAGCCGCGCGAACGCCTGGGCCAGCTCCAGGCCGATGGGGCCGCCGCCGAGCACCGCCAGGCGGCGCGGCAGCTCGCGCTGGTCGAAGACCGTCTCGTTGGTCCAGTAGCCCGCCTCCTCCAGCCCCGGCACGGGCGGCACCGCCGGCCGCGAGCCGGTGGCGATGAGGAATCGCCTGCCCTGGAGCCGGCGATCGCCGACGGCGACGGTGCGGGCGTCGACGAAGCGCCCCTCGCCGAAGACCACGTCCACGCCGTAGCCGCGGAAGCGCTCGGGGTCGTCATGTTCCTGGATGCGCGCGACCACCTCGCGCACGCGGTCCATGACGGCGCCCAGGTCCGTGGCCGCGGCCGTGGCGGCAACCCCGTAGCGGCCGGCATCGCGGGCGAGATGGGCGACCTCGGCGGAGCGGATGAGCGTCTTGCTGGGCACGCAGCCGTAGTGCAGGCAGTCGCCGCCGAGCCGGCCCGTGCGCTCCACCAGCGCCACGTCCAGGCCGAGCTGACCGGCGACACTGGCGGTCACCAGACCGCCGACACCGCCGCCGAGGATGACCAGGTCGTAGCGCTGCGTCATGGGCCTCTCCGGGTCACTGGGTGGGCTCGTCCGCTTCCGCCACGTCCGCGGTGGGGTCGCGCTTGACCCGCCGGACCAGCCGGGGCAGGAAGATCACCGCCGCCAGCAGCCCCAGGGCGATGAGCAGTGCGTTGATGCCGCCGCGGCCCCCGGCGACGGTCTCGGCGCCGGCATGGCCCACCCAGGTGTAGGCGAACGCGCCCGGGGCCATGCAGATGTAGGTGGCCAGCGCGTAGGGCAGGATGCCGATGCGGGTCAGCCCCAGGGCGTAGTTGAGCAGGTTGAACGGGAACAGCGGCACCAGCCGGGTGAACGCCACGAACCGCCAGCCTTCGCGCTCCACGCCGACGATGACCTTGCGCAGGCGGCCGCCGGTATAGCGGGCCACCAGGTCCGAGGCCAGGTAGCGCGCCACCAGGAACGCCAGCAGGGCGCCGACGGTGGCGCCGGTGAGGCTGTACGCCGTGCCCAGGACCGGCCCGAACAGCACGCCCCCGGCAATGGTGAACACCAGTCCCGGGACGAAGGCCACCGTCGCCACCGCGTACGCGCCCATGAAGACCAGCGGGGCCAGGGCGCCCAGCTCGTCCAGGCGACGCTGCAGCATGTCCGGGCTGAGCTCGCCGCGGAACTGGTAGCCCGCGACCACCGCGGCGACCAGGCCCAGGGCCAGCGCGATGCGCACCATGGTCCGCCATTGCAGGGTCATGCGCGTGTATCCTCCGGAACTGCGAGCGATGCAACCGGGTTGCAGTATGCCCGTCGCCGCCGGCCGGCGGCCATGCGTAGTTTTGCTGAGTCGCCCGCGGCGCGCGTGGCTACTCGGGCAGCAGGCGAATCTCCCCGTACCACGCCTCGGCGGGCTCGCCGACGTCGTCACAGTCGGTCATGATGGCGAAGGCGTTGATCCGCTCCAGGTCGCGGTCGTGGAACCGACGGAAGTCCTCGCGCAGATTGCGCCGCTCGATGTGCCACTGGCCCTCGCGCTCCGGCGGGCCGGAGCGCACCGCGATCATGTGGGCCTGGGAGGCATAGGCATTGGGCCAGTCCGCGCCCTGCTCCATCTCGCTGCTCCAGACGTAGTTCAGCGCCCGGGTGCGCCAACGGAGAATGCTGTGCTCGTCCACCGCGTAGATGCGCGCGGGGTAGTCGTCGCCGGCCTTGGTGGTCTCGTCGATGCCGCTGAAGGCCTCGTCCACGCGCCACCGCCACTCGACGATGGGCGTGGCCTCCAGGTCGACCTCCTCCTGGAGGAACAGGCCCGAGGCGCTGGCGTCGGTGCAGCGGGCGTGCACGGCCTGCCGGCCGTCCACCTCCACCAGCTCGTAGCGGGTCTCCCCCGAGAACGAGTGGCCCTCCCAGTCGATGATGTCCTCCGGCGTATAGACCACCGGCTCCGCCGGCAGGGCCGGCGGCAGCAGGAGGCCGGCGGCCCCGAGAATCGTCACCAGTCGTCTCTGCACGTGCCACCCTGTTGTTGCCTGCTGAACGGTTCGCCGCACTGTACGCATCCCGCCCACCGGGCGCCCATACGGGAAATCCACGATGCGCGGGCGAAGCGGGTTTCATCATAGCAGCGGCCGGGCCCCTTGCCGGGACGGCGTGGTCCGGCAAGGGAGGCCGCCGACGCTCGGCGGCCCGGAGACAATGCGGAATCTACGTATTGCAGCAGCGATTCCCGCCGCGTACAGACGTCGGCTTCCATCGCCCGGGGCACGGCGCGCTCAGGCCTCGTCGTTGAGCCGGGACTGGAAGCGCTCCAGCTGCTGCGGATCGATGCCCGCGACATGCTCCAGCGGCAGGGTGAACACCACCCCCTTGCTGTGGGTGTCGAGCTCCAGGTCCCGGGTCAGGCGCTCGACAACCCGCGCGGAAAGCTCCTTCTCCAGCACGAACAGCAGCACCGACTGGCTGTCCTCATAGGGCAGCCCGAAGAACGTCTCCTTCTCCCTGGTGCCGATCCCGCGGGCGTCCAGGATGGTCACGCCGCCTGCCCCCGCCTCCCTGGCGGACTCGATCGCCTGCTCCTCCAGGTCATCGGCCAGAATGGCCACCAGCGCTGCGAACTTCATCTCGGCCCTCCCCTCGCCCTGGTGACGAGCTGAATGGGGCCAGCGTAGACCATCACGGCGAGGCGCGGGAAACCACCCCGCCGGTGCACCACTGTCGACGGTTCCGCCCCGGGACGGTGCAGACCCGGCACCGCCGGCCGGGGCGAAGTGCCGCCGCTGCCCCGCCTGGAGCCGATTCACCCGCTGGCACGGTCTTCGCTAGTCCCTGCAAAGCCGCGTTCGCGCACGGCCAGCACCAGGCGGACGCGCCTTACCAACCTTGCAGGAAGTCCATGCAAACCCGACTGATGGAGGTCGTCCATGACCAAGAACGAGATGCGCGAAGCCGTCCTCGAGGCCAAGGCAGCGAAGAACATGAGCTGGGAGGATATTGCCGCCAGGATCGGCTGCTCGCCGGTGTTCGTCTGCGCCACCTGCCTCGGCGAGCACAGCATGACCTCGGAACAGGCCGAGAAGCTAGCCGACACGCTGGGACTGGGCAGGGAAGTGGTCCCGGCGCTGACCCAGTGCCCGACCAAGGCGCAGCAGGGCGAGGCGCTGATGAACGACCCGCTGGTCTACCGCTTCAAGGAGATCGGCCTGGTCTACGGCGAGACCATCAAGCAGATCGTCCACGAGAAGTTCGGTGACGGCATCATGAGCGCCATCGACTTCACCATGGACATCGACCGGGTCGAGGACCCCAAGGGCGACCGGGTCAGGATCACCCTCGACGGCAAGTTCCTCCCGTACAAGCGCTGGTAGGGCGAGCGGACTCCGCCATACCCGGCGGGACGCCGGCCTGCCGCGTCGTCCCCGAAGCGCGCAACCGGCCCCGGCACGGCATCCAGCGTGATGCCGTGCCGGCCGCCACCGATGCCGACCGAGTGCCGGATCGCTCCCGTTGAAGCGGACGCCTTTCGCCGGCAACGTACCCGCCCATCGCCCGTCACCACGGACAAGCGACCATGACCGCTGGACTGCAGGTAGCCATAGGGCAGCACTCCGACAAGGGCCGCAAGGAGGCGAACCAGGATTTCCACGGCGCCTGCGTCCCCGATGAGCCGCGGCTGAGCGCCAAGGGCGTCGCCGCCGCCGTGGCGGACGGCATCAGCAGCAGCGACGTGGCGCACATCGCCAGCGAGACCGCCGTCAAGAGCTTCCTGGAAGACTACTACTGCACATCCGAGGCGTGGTCGGTCAAGAAGTCCTGCCAGCGCGTGCTCGCGGCGACCAACTCCTGGCTCCACGCGCAGACGCGCAGGAGCCGGTACCGCGACGACATGGACCGGGGCTACGTCTGCACGCTGAGCGCCCTGGTCATCAAGTCCACCACCGCGCACCTGTTCCACGTGGGCGATGCCCGGATCTACCGCGTGCGCGGCCGTGCCGTGGAGCAGCTCACCGAGGACCACCGGCAGTGGGTCGCCGGCGACAGGAGCTACCTGGCCCGCGCCCTGGGCGTGGACCACCACGTCGAGATCGACTACCAGTCGCTGCACGTGGAGCCGGGCGATGTCTTCGTCCTCGCCACCGACGGCGTCTACGAGCACGTCGGCACCGCATTCCTCGCCGCGACCGTCGGCAACGGCGACGGCGACCTGGATACCGCCGCCCGCGCGCTGGTCCATGAGGCGCTCGACCGGGGCAGCGGGGACAACCTGACGGTACAGATCCTCCGGGTCGACGCGCTGCCCGAGCCGGCCGCGGCCGACGTCCACCGGCGGCTGACGGACCTCCCGTTCCCCCCGGAGCCGGACGCGCGCGCGGTTCTGGACGGCTACGAGATCGTCCGCCCCCTGCACGCCAGCAGCCGCAGCCGCGTCTACCTCGCCGTGGACCGGGAAACCGGCGCGCGGGTCGCCCTCAAGACCCCGGCCAGCGACATCCGCAACGACCCCAGGGCCCTGGAGCGGTTTCTCATGGAGGAGTGGATCGCGCGGCGGATCAACAGCCCCCACGTGCTCAAGCCCTTCGAGAAGACACGCGAAAACCGCTACCTGTACGTGGTCATGGAGCTCATCGAGGGAACGACGCTGACCCAGTGGATGAAGGACCACCCCAAGCCCGACGTGGAGAAGGTGCGCGCCATCATCGAGCAGATCGGCAAGGGCCTGCGGGCATTCCACAGGCAGGAGATGCTCCACCAGGACATCCGCCCCGACAACATCCTGATCGACGACACCGGCACGGCGAGGATTATCGACTTTGGTTCCGTGCGCGTCGCCGGCATCACGGAAACCGCCCGCGCCGACGACGGCGAGATCCTGGGCACGGAGCAGTACACGGCGCCGGAATACTTCCTCGGCGAGGGAGGCTCGTCCCGCTCGGATCTCTTTTCCCTGGCCACCATCGCGTACCAGATGCTCACCGGAAGCCTGCCCTACGGCACCCGGGTCCCGCAGTGCAGAACGCGGGCGGCGCGTAACAAGCTCAAGTACACGTCCGTCCGCCGCTACAACCGGGACTGCCCTGCCTGGATCGACGGCGCCCTGCGCAAGGCGCTGCACCCGGACCCCGCCAAGCGGCATGACGAGGTCTCGGAGTTCCTCTTCGACCTGCACAACCCGCGCAGGGAGTTCATCAGCGAGACGCGGCCGCCGCTGATCGAGCGGGACCCGGAGCTCTTCTGGAAGGGCACCTCCCTCGTGCTCGCCGTCATCGTCGCCATCCTGGCCATCCTTCTGCTGAACCAGGCCCCGTCATAGGCGCAACGCCGGGAACGGCGCACCGGCCCGCGCCCCACCCGTGGGCATGCGGGGCGCCAGCGCACCAGCGCTGTGCAACGCCCTGCCCTGACCCGTCACCCGCCATCGGCGCACCGAGCCCGTCGCCCCCGGCGGGATTCCGCTGTCAAGCGCCTAACGCCGGCGCATCCGGACGCCGCGAGCAGCCGTTTGCGCCGGCGCCGTCGGCCGGCTCGCCGCCCTGGCACGTGTGATGCAGCGCAGCGACCGGGATGCATGCGATTTCGTCGCGGGATCCGCGGGACAGCGCCGCGGGCCCGGTGAACCTTTGCAACGCAACTGGATTATCCACAGAAAAGGGGGATGCAACCTTGTCCTATCTTCAGCCATCCGAGTTCGTCACGAAGCTCGTCGACCAGGGCGAGTCCAAGGTATACATGGGGCCGCGGGATACCCTGATCCGCGCCTTCATGGCCGGGGCCACCCTGGCGCTGGCGGTGATCTTCGCCATCACCATCGCCACGCAGACCGGCTCATTCCTGCTGGGGTCGCTCCTGTTCCCCGTCGGCTTCGCCATGCTCTACCTCATGGGCTATGACCTGCTCACCGGCGTGTTCACGCTCGTGCCCATGGCCTGGCTCGACGGCCGACCCGGGGTAACCCTGCCCCGGATGCTGAAATGCTGGGGTCTGGTCGCCCTCGGCAACCTGGCCGGCGCCCTGTTCATCGCCGTGTTCGGCGCGCTGAACTTCACCATGGGCTTCACCCAGGAGATCAGCGACGTCGGCCGGACCATGATGAGCGCCGGCGAGAGCCGGACCGTGGGCTACCAGGACGCCGGGCTGGGCGGCTGGATCACGCTGTTCATGCGCGGCATGTTCTGCAACTGGATGGTGTCCATGGGCGTCGTCGGCGCCGCCATCTCCACCTCGGTGCCGGGCAAGATCATGGGCATGTGGATGCCCATCATCGTGTTCTTCTACCTCGGCTTCGAGCACTCCGTGGTGAACATGTTCCTGTTCCCCATCGGCCTCATGATGGGCGCCGACTTCACCCTGTACCAGTACATCATGTGGAACGAGATCCCGACCGTGCTCGGCAACCTCGCCGGCGGCCTGATCCTCGTGGGGGCGGCGCTCTACACCACGCACGTGCGCACCCAGCCCAAGCGCCAGTTCGCCGCCTGAGCAGTAACGAAAGGGAAATGGGTCAGGGAGCGGGAGGGTCCGGGAGCACAGACGCCCGGCAACCCTCCCGCTCCTTTCGGAAACTCTGAAACGAAAACGGGGGCAAGCGGTTCCGCACCGCTTGCCCCCGCTGGGGTTCGCTAACTGCGATCAAGCAGTCTGGTCAGCAGAAAACGATATTTCTTTTTGCTCCTCCACCAAGCGAAGCCGTTCGGTTAGCGCCTGGCTGATGGACGCATAAGCGGTGCTCCCCAATGCGAGACGGAAAGGTGGCTTCTCAGCATCTACCGCCGCCACCATGGCATCCGCTGTCCGACTTGCGTCGCCCTTAACGGCGAAGGCGCCAGACGCTAATGCCCGCCGGACCTCACCCGCCGGAGTGTCGTCATAGCAGGCCATGGACCGGGCATGATCCAGTCCGGAAGCAAAATGGGTTTTCGTCGGGCCCGGCTCAACGATCAGGCAATCGATTCCAAACGGAGCAACTTCCTTGGCGACAGATTCGACAAATCCCTCTATGCCCCACTTGGTCGCGTGGTAGAGACTGAAATTGGGATAGGTGATCTGTCCACCTTCCGACGATACCTGAACAAGGCGGCCACCCTCCTGTTCCCGTAAATGAGGAAGCGCCGCCCGTATAAGCTGGATCGATCCCATGAGGTTCGTGGCAATCTGTCGCTCGATCTGGGAGTCGCTCAGCTCTTCAGCCGCACCGAACAGACCGTATCCAGCATTGCTCACAATAACGTCGATGCGCCCCAGTTCACTGAAAGCGGCATCAACCACCTTCCGTATTTGGTCCGTCTCTGTGAGATCGAGCTGAGCTACCCAGAGACGGTCGCCATATCGCGCCTTGAGATCATCGAGGCTACCGCGTTTGCGCAGTGTCGCCGCGACCCTGTCGCCACGTGCCAAAAGCTTTTCTGTCATCAGGCGGCCAAGCCCTGAAGAAGTACCGGTTATAAACCACGTCTTTGTCATCTGTTGTCTCCTTAGAGAGTGGATCACGTATCGCAAGTCATGGTGTGCGATAGTAAGCTCCCCTCTTTGATGTGATAATCCGTTCCTTATTGGATATACAGATGCACTATTTGCATGAATAAAAAGCCCGATCTCAATGTGCTGGCCGCTTTCTCCGCGATTGCCTCACACGGTAGTTTTCGCAAGGCGGCGGATGAGCTTGGGATGCCGCCGTCCACACTGAGCCACATGATGCGCACCCTGGAGACGCGACTGGACGCTCGGTTGTTTAACCGTACAACCCGAAGCGTGGCACTGACCGATGCCGGAGCCAGGCTGCTGGGGCGCGTGCGACCCCTGCTACGCGAGTTTGACGCTGCCTTCGAGGAGATTGAACTGCAGCAGAATCGTCTGAGCGGTGTCGTTCGGCTCAACGCCACTGAAACCGCGGCACGCATACTGCTACGCCATGTCGTTCCGGTGTTTCGAGAGCGATTCCCCGAGATTGAAATCGATCTGGTAACCGAAGGACGGTTGGTCGATATCGTGGCAGAGGGCTTTGATGCCGGTATTCGCTTGGGCGAAACCGTACCTCAGGACATGATTGCCGTCCGGTTCGGTCCCGAAATCCGGTTTTTGGCCGTCGCTTCACCCGCTTATCTCACGTTGCATCCGCCACCCCAAACCCCCGATGAGCTGCGGAGACACGCTTGCATCCGTCATCGAATGCCCAGTGGAAAGCTTTATCGCTGGGAGTTTGAAAAAGACGGGAAAGAACTCTCAGTCGACGCTCAAGGTCCGTTGACCCTCGATCACCTGGAGCTAATGGCCGAAGCTGCGTCAGCCGGAATGGGCATCGCCTATCTTCCTGACATGGTTGCCCGGCCCTATTTGGAAAACAACGACCTGGTGCCGGTGCTGTCTGACTGGTGCCCGCCCGAGCAGGGACTCTGCGTCTATTACCCCGGCCATCGTCATGTCCCGGCACCATTGCGTGCGTTTATCGATGTGCTCAAGGAAGTGAATATTCCCACCGGGGTTTCGCACTGACAGCAACCCACAGTGCTGTATTCAGTGCGACGCCGTTCAGCAGTCGCGCAGCCGCCTCGGCGTGCACTGACTTGAGAGTCTCAGTAGCGAGGGCGTACGCACAATGACGCATGCGACACGAACGGGCTCGGAATCTTCGGGGTTTCGACACGAAATTCCCGAAGCTTGGCTAGGATACGCTCAAAGTCCTGCGGGAGGGATCACTCTCATCTACGATGATGACGTCTTTGTCGGGGCACCTACAGATTTCTCGAACCGCCAGACCCGAGACGGGCGGACTGCAGAAAACACCGCTCTGATTGAGCTCACCAGAGCGGCGATTAGGCAATTTGATTGGTCGGGGTGGCAGGATTTGAACCTGCGACCACCTGCACCCCATACCGATAGGCGCTAGCGCAAATCAATGGCACTGACGACCCGGAACCGACCTTACCCTTCCCGCACTGTTGGCCACCCTGCGTTCCGCGGCTGCCAGCGTGGAAACCGCTGTCAAATCATTGGTTGGCATCCCTCAGCCATTCCACGCTAACCTACTGTCAACATGGTGAAAAGCTGCTCCCCTTCTCCGAGAGTGTGGCTGATGTCTAGCCTTTACGATGATCGAATCATCGCGAACGCGCTTCCTTCACTGTTACGTGCATGATTAGCCGATGATTTACGAGGGTGCTTTATGGCGAACTGGGAGGGTTTAACGTCCGACGCGCAGGACGTGTACGTCAATCTTGGGACCCGAAACCACGAAATCATCCGAAAGATCGAGACTAGGCGGCTAGTAAACGCAATAAGAGAGTCCCAGTTTGTTGGTTATGACAAAGCCTCGCCGTATAACTGGCTGGTGTTCGAGTACGAAAGAAGGAAGACACAGCGGAACTGGATTCTTGGAGTAGTTGCAGTAGTTGTCGCAGCTGGCAGTGTAGTTGCCACGGCCGTCTTTTAGCACACGTAACACATCGCAGCAGCATGCGGCCAATGGCCGCCTGACGTGACCGTGCCTGCGGAGTTGCACCCACGGCAATCGCACGTGCCAGCATGCTGGCGACTTGCCCATGTCATATATGGCGTGGATTCGCTCAGGCCGACCGTTCGATACCTGACTCCCGATGGCAGGGCTTACGGCTCCAAGCGGCAGCTGACTAAATCTCGTGCAGGGGTATTGAACGATGACAGCATCAGCGATAGCGTTTTACTCATACTGCGGGCCTCTCCCTTCCGATCACTGCCCTGCCTGTACGCTACTTATTGTGGAAGACAACACGTGCTTCGTCATGTCAACTCTGCCCACCTTCTGAATTATCCGGGGTGATATCACAGGCGCTGCCAGCAGAACAAACGCGCCGGCTATCAACCCTCACGCAAAAGGTGCCTCTATGGACGCGCACATCCCCGTTCTCGACAGCTCCCACTACCTGCAGCCACTTGCAGCCGCGCCGGAGGGATTGATAGGGAACACTCATTTCGCATTTATCGACTTTGGCGACGGCAACAAACGCAAGGCGTGCGTATAGCTTTATAAGGGCGATCTACTAATCCTCAATGAGATCATTGGACACGTGTTGGCCGTTGCAGCAGAGCAGTGGGTACCAGGACACGCGGCTCTACTTGAGGTCCAAGGATGCGATCTAGGCGATTATAAACCCCCGTGGTTGGCACACGATCAGCGGAGGTGGGCTTGGTGCACGGAGTACGTGGAGGCGCCCTCGTTCGCCGTTTGGTTCGAACGCAGTTCAGCACACACAAGAGCCGTCGAAAGGTTGCTCACCACGAGCCACCAAGTCCCATCAATCATCGCGTTCGACAACTGGCTGGCAAACACAGACCGCAACCTGGGAAACCTGCTTCAGGTGCATAGAGGCAAGATCATGCTTATCGACCATGGACAGATATTCGGTGCCTGCGACTGGCCAGAAGACCGGCCCGACCCCGATGCAGATTACCGCAACATCCTCCGTGAGGTGCTTGCTCACCTTTTCCAGCAACCCAGTGAGATGCAGGACCGGGCCGTTGCGGCGGCCGATCAGCATCATATGGCGCTCGACTCTGTGCGTTCTATCCTGCGCGAGTGGCTAGCGAGTATACTGAGTGAGGACGAAGTCGCGTTCGCTTACGCGTTCTTGGAGCGACGTGCATCGTCCGCCGTCTACCATCCGCAGCTAGGCGTGATGACATGAAAGCCTTTGACCCCGTGGCCAGCAGCAAACCGCGTGAAATCGGTGTCAGGGGCCAGTGGGCACCAATCCGGCTTGTGCCCGAATTGACCACAGGCGAGATGCTCAACGCTGGTGTCGTGCTGCTGGACGAGCACCATCGGGTGCACTATCACGTCCTCAGTCAGTTCAGCGGCCTGGAATGCCTGTTCCGCAACCGGCTAGCGACGCAGGACATAGCCTTGGTAATGCAGGCCGTCGAGGAGTCCTTGCCGGAGCAGGCCAACAGTTTAGAAGAGATCCAGCTACCTTCCCCACACGTATACTTGGGACCCTCCCAACCAGCCAGGGACAGTACCGTCGACGCTGCCGTTAACGGCCTATTTCAAGGCGTCGTGACGCTTGCGGTTCATCCGGCAGAAGCCGAGCCGGCTGACACCAGCGCCCTCGCAGCCTGTCCAACAAGCAGGCGCGGCAGCGGGTGTTCTCACGTATGCGCCAAAAAGCGGACTGGGTCGACGCGTCCCTGATCGCAGAGGACTGGAACTGGTTGCTTATGGACCCGGATGATACGGCGGCAGACATCCAAAGGCGGCGGACGCTGGACATGCCGTTGCGCGGCCGTGGACGATTCGGAACTCTGCTGTCCGCAGTCTACAGAAGCCGCAGTACACGCGAACTACACATGCTGCGGGGCGCCGTGGACATCGAAACGGCACTCCGCGTGCATGAAAAAGACAGCGCCGGCTTCTTTATTATGCGGCCTCGGAAGGACATGCTCGGCTTCGACGAACGTACACTCAACGAGGTCGAAAACAACATCGACTTTGTTGTGTGGCGGCTGCGCAAAGACGCTCGAATCAACGCTCAGGTCGAGGACGAAGAAGAAACGATGGCCGAGCGTATCTTGGAATGGGGTGATGCGTGAGGGCATGCGATAGGTTGCGGCAGGAACACCGTTTACCTGGTCACTGAATAACGGAAGGCCAGCACCGTTGACCGATGATGGACGCCAAGCACAGTCTCATCCGCATACTGGATAATTACCACATCGCCGTAAGCAGGGTGCTATCACCACTGCTGGACGAATAGATCGTAGACTTAGTGCAGGTCGGTGTCCGTTAAGTTCACTCAGAGCCTTCCGGATCAACATGAGGCGCATCCCCCGCTTCTTCGTCCTCTCCACCTCTTTCTGAATCAATTTCCTCAATGGATCTATACTCTATTCCAAATACCTCCACGAATCCTCCCCGGAATTGTTTGGTCCCGCGGAAATCTCTAAAAAGGGGCCACTCCCTGTAGTCTTGCTCAGCGATTCCCCCGTTAATCCCAATAGCGATCATATAATTTTTAGCTAAATCATAATCCTCTTTCAGCACTGCAACAGCGAGCTTGAAATCGTTACTGCAAGATGTCCAATCATGCTGATCTAGGCATTTCAATGCTTTATCTGAATCGCCTCCTTGCTTTGTCGCTATCGCATAATTAATAACAAAAATCCTCTTCTTTACATCGTTAGAATGATTCTTTATCGTATTAAGCGAGAAGCCCAATAAATTCTCCGCGAGCTTCCACCGTTCGGCGACAAGGAGTTCGTACGTTAGTTCGATCAGACTATTATCTGCATTCTCTAAGTCATCCGGAAACAATTTTCTCCAGAGAACGTGCGCCAACTTAACTCCTATCTCGTACAGAACTTCATAGGAGTTTTTTACGTAACGCCTGCTTGCGCCTAGATTGCTGCCAATATCCGGGATGGGAGTTGGTAAAGCACCATTATTTCTACACTTCGCTATATATTGTTCTGATACGATACCTTCATTGTGGACAAATAGATTTCGCCTCTCAGTAAGCTCAACGAACGCCCCCCATGTGTCGAGCCCCTTCCTTAATGACACTGAGAACCTGTTCTCAAGCCAGCCAAATTGTTCTTCATGGCTCTTACGCAAAAGGGTCTCTATTTCTTTTTCTAGGATACTCTCTCTCGCTTCCTCTATAGAAGAAAACTCAACTAGCTGAGAATATGTAATGTTACGATCGGATCCATTGAGTAAATCTGGTTTCCTATTTAAAAATACACGTAGCAACCTACCAATATAAGCATCGTACTCACTAACAAAAGAGACGATAAACGATCTTGGTAGCAAACTTGCTGCTGCCTGAGTAGTATCTATTTTCTTCTTTTTCCTCGCTGCCATTCTATTCTTCTCGGGAGGAATAGAAAAGGTCCTCACACCCTCACCGTCTTCTTCGACTTCTTCACCGTGTTCTTCTAGAAACTTTGTGAAGTTATCTGACGCATCCTTTCTTGCAATACTTGTCATCGCCATAACAAGTGGCAATGAGGTATACAGTGCGTCGAGATGCTTTGCGAACGTTTCAATTTCCGCATGTATACTATAGTTCATATAAACCTAAACCTAGCTGTGTAACCAACAGTGAATGAACCATCCTCATCAGAATACGTTGACCGCGACGGCGAGATATGCACCAGGCTGTCAGTGGAGAAAACCAACCTTGATACCAAGTTCACAGAACGCTTAGCGTCAGATGGTCGGGCGACGGCGACGCCAGCCGAGCATTGAACCGCTTGTTTGTCCGCCGTCAGTCGGAAAGCTGATGGTAGTTTATTGTTTAAACAAGATCCGCAAAAAATTCCGATCTGACAACCCCATCCTCCCAGACCATGGGCAAAGCATCGACAGGAATCTAAGATTACGACGCTGCACTCCACTGCTCCGACAGCGCCTCTGCCTGCTCCAGAACCAACTCCACAGCGTCGCTCGCCCGATCCGGCGGATACTTGTACTTCCGCAGGGTGCGACGCACCAGTATCCGCAAACGCGCCCGTACGCTCTCGCGCACCTGCCAGTCGACCGTCGTCGAGTTGCGGAGCTTGTGGGTGATCTCCTGGGCGAGCTTCTTCAGCGTCTCATCTCCCAGCTCTCGAACGGCGCTTTCGTTATTGGCCAGGGCATCAAAGAAGGCGACTTCGTCCGGGTTCAGGCCCAAGTCCTCCTCGCGGGACATCTGTTCCTGGAACTCCTTCGCCATCTGGATCAGCTCTTCGATGACCTGGGCAGTCTCGATTGCGCGGTTGTTATACTTGCGTAGCGTCTCTTGCAGACGTTCACCGTATTTCTTCTCTTGGACCACGTTGTTGGCGGTCTTGGACTTGATGTCGTCCTTGAGAAGCTTTTCCAGCAATTCCACGGCCACGTTTTTCTGGGGCATCTGGCGGACGTCTTCCAGAAAGTCATCGTCCAGCAGGCCGATATTGGGCTTCTCCAGACCGCACAGGGCGAACACGTCGGAGACGCCTTCAGCCACAACGGCGTTGTCTAGGATCTGCTTCAGTGTGGTGTTCTTCTCTTCCTCTGAGCGCTTCCGGTCAACGCTTGAGACCTTGGAGATGGCCGCTTTGACGGCGCTCAGGAAAGCAATCTCGGTGCGCAGTTCCTGTGCCTGGTCCAGTGTGTTACACAGGGAAAAAGCCTTGTTGATGGCCAGCACGCCATCCAGGAACCGTTTCTTGCCGTCTTCCAGGCCGAGGATGTAGTTGGCGGCAGGTAGCAACAGCGCGTCGGGGTTGTCCGCGAAGCCAGAGTAGTCGAAGCCCTCGCTCTTCGGTCCCTTGGCGAACATGGCGCGCACCGCATCGAGCTTCTCCAGCAGCGTTGCATAGGCCTCGTGCGCGTCTACCGTTGGCTGGCCTCGGCCCTGCGCCTCGGTGTAGATCTTCATCGCATGCTTCAGCTCATTGGCAATCCCGATGTAGTCCACCACCAGCCCACCGGGCTTGTCCCTGAATACACGGTTCACGCGGGCAATGGCCTGCATGAGGTTGTGGCCCTTCATGGGTTTGTCGACGTACATGGTATGCACGCAGGGAGCGTCGAAGCCGGTCAGCCACATGTCCCGCACGATGACCAGCCTCAGCGGGTCGTCCGGGTTCTTGAAGCGCTGTTCCAGACGCTTCTTGGTCGCCATATTGTAGATATGCGGTTGCAGCAGCGATTTGTCCGAGGCGGAGCCAGTCATTACTACCTTGATGGCTCCCTGCTCCGGATCCACGTGGTGCCAAGCCGGACGCAGGGCCACGATCTCGTTGTACAGGTGGGCGCAGATGTCCCGGCTCATGGCCACGACCATGGCCTTACCGTCCAGCGTAGCGTTGCGTTGCTCGAAGTGAGTCACCAAGTCTGCGGCCACCTGCTGCAGTCGCGGCTCGGCACCCACAAGCTTCTCCAACCGGCTCCATTCTCCCTTGGTTCGCTCGCGCAGGCCCACGTCCTCCTCATCCTCGACGACCTCATCCACCTGTATGGAAAGCGCGTCGATCTCGTCGTGGTTCAGGTCCAGCTTGGCGAGACGGGACTCATAGTAAATCGGCACCGTAGCGCCATCGTCCACGGCGTCCTGGATGTCATAGATGGAAACGTACTCACCGAAGACCGCACGCGTATCCTTGTCTTCCTGGGAGATCGGCGTGCCAGTGAAACCGATGAAGGCAGCGTTGGGGATGGCATCACGCATGTGTTTGGCATAGCCGTACTTGTACCGACCATCCCTCGTCAGCACCGCCTTGAGTCCGTACTGGCTGCGGTGCGCCTCATCGGAGATCACCACGATGTTGTGGCGGTCGTTCAGAACCGGGTGCTGATTTTCGTCTTCCAGCAACGCAAACTTCTGCACCGTGGTGAAAATGATCCCGCCGGACTCGCGCTCGGCCAGCAGGCGGCGTAGTTCGTCCCGGTCGTCTGCCTGCACCGGCGCCTGCTTGAGCAGCTCCTGGGCGTTGCTGAAGGTGGTATAGAGCTGACCGTCCAGGTCGTTGCGATCCGTAACCACCACGAGTGTGGGATTGTTCATGGCAGGGTGTTGGAGCAATTTGCCGGCGTAGCAGCACATCGAAATGCTCTTTCCAGAGCCTTGGGTGTGCCAGACCACACCACCCTTCTTGCTGCCCGGTTCCACCTTGTCACCATAGGCGGCACGACGCTCAGCAACCCCTTCAGGCTCACCCGCGGCGACAACCGTGGCCTTTACTGCCTCGCGCACCGCATGAAACTGATGATAACCGGCGATTTTCTTGGTGATCTGCTCACCGTCCGTCTCGAACAGGATGAAGTGGCGGAGGTAGTCCAGCAGCAGTTCCCGGTCGAAGAAGCCCCGCACCATGATCTCTAGCTGCCACTCGACCAGCGGCTTATCGTCCTCGTGCCGGATCACGCGCCACGGCATGAAACGCTCCTGGGGCGCTGTCACTGAGCCTACACGGGCATGAAGCCCGTCACTGATGACCAGGGCTTCGTTGAATACGAACAGGTCGCTGATCTCGTTCTTGTAGGTCTCTATCTGGTTGAAGGCGGCCCAGATGTCAGCGTTCTCATCAAGAGGATTCTTCAGCTCCAGCACGGCCACGGGCAGGCCGTTGATGAAGCAGACCACATCCGGTCGGCGAGGTTGCTTAGTGCCCGTGATGGTGAACTGATTCACCACAAGGAAGCGGTTGCGACTGACGTCCTCAAAATCGATCAGAAAGGCGCGGTCGTAGACTGTCTCGCCGTTGCGCTTGTATTCGACCGGTACGCCGTCCAGCAGCATCCGGTGAAACGCTCTGTTACTGACGATGGGGTCCAGACTCTCCGGCTTCAGAGTTTGCCCCACCACCTGCTCCACGCACTCGTCGGGCAGATGCGGGTTGATGCGCCGCGCCGCTTCGCGGAGCTGACCCTTAAGGGCGACCTGGCGGTAATCCTCGCGTTCGGGGCTGTCACCATCGGGCGCGATGTCTGGGCCATGTGCCACGTCCCACCTTTGCTCGCGGAACCATTCGAGGCATTGATTTTCGAGTTGTTCTTCATTCATGGTCCCGCCTTGCTGGCACCCTGTTTTCGAAGCGAATCCGCCGCCCTCTTCAGAGGGTCACTCATTGTCTGCTCCAAACGCTGTGCGTGCATCACAAGCCAGTCAATCATCCAGGGCCAGTTATCTTGATTGAAGCCGTCCACCGAACAAGCGTACTGGATGCGGCAGGCCTTACGCTCCGGCAGCGAACGCCAGACCAGGAGATCGCCGAACGCCTCTTCCAGCGCCTCCCTCTCCGCCTCCAGTTGATCGTAAATGAACTGGTTCTCGTCCGCACGGCTGCGCTGGAGGCTCAGTTCGACGCGGACCTGGCCTTTACCGAAGATCAGGTTGTAAAGGACGCCGCTCACACCAGAACCCGCGGCCAGCCAATGGTCCTTACTGGGGCTGATATTGTCATAAAGTCGGCAATCGCTGTTTCGTAAGGCTTCCAGGCATTGCTCCCAGAACGCGGGCCGAAGCTGATGGCTCTGCCGTAGCTCCTGCTTAGCGCTTTGCTTCTCTTCTTCCTTCCGCGCCATGCCAATCATAAAGTCTTCGGACTCTGGCGGCGGGATGATCTGCTCGATGTTCAGAAAGAGCTCATCCCCCGATTGATAGGGCGTGGCTTTGAAGCACTGGCACTGGATGCCGAACTGGATCAGCCAGAGAACGGTATTTGTTACTTCCTTGCGGTAGTTGGCCGCGACGAAGATCAACCGCTGGGACCGGCTGCCATTGATTTCTGCCTCCGCCAGGTCCTCAACACCCAGAAACTCCGCGATCTTTTCGGCGGCGTTCTCCTCCTCGGCGCCACGGGCGTTAAGGTACCGCTGATGGATCTCCACAATCTGATGTCGACTGAGGTTGGCGCAGTAGCTCGCATACTTGAGCCCTTGCCACACCACGTCCCGGCCGGAATCATCCAGCTTGTTCTCGATCACCACCAGATTCCCGGACGTGTCCAGCGCCAACAGGTCCAGGCGCTCGCGGGTGTCATCGAAGCCATCGAACTCCTTCTGGATGATCAGAAGCTCCTCGCCAAACGCCTCGGGCGTATTCTCCAACCACTCCTGCAAGTGATACCGCTCCGAGAAACCAAGATCCGCGAAGCGCCTTTGCTCCAAGGAGGTTATGCGGTTGGAGGTGGTGTCGATCTTAAACATCGGCAGCTTCCGGCACTTCTTTTTCTACCTCCGAGAGCGTCAACTCGCCTGAAAGCAATTTGGGAAGCAATGTGTCCCTTAGTTCTGATAGAATCCTTGACTCTTTGACGTTCTCAGCGCTCTTTTGAAAAAGGGGCGTTACGCGACGACTAAATTCTTCAATGAGATCGCTTTCCGGCAAAACGACTGGCATTTTTATGACTTCTTTGGGCTGGGCTCGCTGCCTACTGCCAGTTGAACCACTCACTCGCTCCAGCATGCTGCGCTGAAAAGGTTCTGACAGTACCAGACCGGCGACGAACCCTCGCCACTCCGTACTCATAGGAACAAAGGGCATAAATTCCGTAGAACAAACAGACAACTTGGAGTTGAAAACAAGAGGCCACCAAATCCGGGGAAATCGAGGATTCAGCTTGGAGACAAGAACTGCCGAATTTGGAACCTGGTACTTGTTACTCTTGATTTCATCGCCACGATCAAAACTAGGATACTTGCCCTCGTCGTACGCAGGAATGCTGTAATGCTCCCACACTTCATCCGAAGCGTCGGAGGGCTTGATGGATCGCGTTCTTAGGGTGGCAACGTCCGAAATCTGGCCTACGCTCCACCCCTCTGGAATCTCCCCAAGCTCACTCTCCATCATAGCCGACGGAAACAGCGCGGCGATGCGTGCAAGGTTGTCGTGCTGCTCGGGGTTCTGGGTTCTCAGGCTGTCGAGCTCAGCGTCGCTCTTGCCGCTGATGGCCTGCATGGCGGCCCTTTCCGCGTCCTCGGTGGTACTGCCAGCTTCCAGTACGGCCATCTTGGCTTTGACTGGCTCGAACTCAACGAACCAGCTTTTGAAGAGGGCTTGAGCGATTTGTTCCAGGTTTCTATTCATTTGCAGATTAATCTCGGCCTTCTCATCTAAGATAGAAAGAACATTAACTACATATTTCTGCTCCTCAATCGGAGGAACTTGAATTGGAAAATCAGGAAGCTCTTTAAGCGAAATGCGATCGACCGTACTCCCATGTACAGTTCTGGCTTTTATTACGCTTTGAAAGGCCGGGGCGAGATAAGCGTACAAGAGATACTCAGGAATCACTTTATCTCGCTTCGGACGGAGAAGCCCCATTCTACGACCAAGACAACAACGAACACCCTTTGGGATAATGGCGGCTTCACCAATACGTGTTTCATAAGAGAAAACAACGTCTCCCTCTTGCGGGGTAACCCGCCTAGTCCATTTCTTAAAATCTTTCTCTGAAACATGCGCGGACTGACTCAGGTTCAAACTACCAGAGCTCAGGGATGCAATACCGAGAAAAAATGGGCCAATATCTGTCTTCTTTGGTGTAGCATGGGGACCATCAAAAACCTCAGCTATATCATCAATAGTGGTCCAATTCTTAGCACTCATAGCCGAGACTCCACAAACTCCTCTGAATAGCTCTCTTCAATCGCTCACTTTCCTCGAATTGGTCGCGCAACTCGCTATTTAAGCGCTCCATTTTCTCTGCGAACTGCTCGCCGTCATCTTCTTGCTCTGGCGCACCCACATAACGCCCGGGCGTCAGCACATGACCATGCTTGCGAATATCATCCAAGCTGGCCGAGTAGCAGAAGCCCGCCTTGTCCTCATAGCACTCACCCTTCTGCCATTGATGGAATGCGTCGGTGATAGTCCGTATGTCTTCGTTGGAGAAATCCCGGAGCACCCGATCCTTCATGTACCCAAGGTTGCGGGCGTCGATGAACAGGGTTTCACTGCGCCGGTCACGCTTGCGTTCATCGAGTACCAGACCGTTCGCTTTGTCCTTGGTAAGAAACCAAATGCAGGCCGGGATCTGGGTATTCGTAAAAAGCTGTCCCGGCAGGGCGACCATGCATTCCACCAGGTCTGCCTCCACCAGCCGTTCCCGGATGTCACCTTCACCGCTCTGGTCCGAACTCATGGAACCATTGGCCAGAAGCAGTGCCATCGAGCCGCCGGGCGCCAAGTGATGCAGCATGTGCTGGAGCCAGGCAAAGTTCGCGTTGTTCTTCGGCGGCTCCCCGTATTGCCAGCGCACATCCCCTTCCAGCTTGGCGTGCCACCATTCCTTCATGTTGAACGGCGGGTTGGCCATGACGTAATCCGCACGCAGGTCCGGGTGCTGGTCGTCCAGGAAGGTGTCCGCGTTCTTCTTGCCGAAGTTGAAGTCGATGCCCCGGATGGCCATGTTCATCGCGGCCAGGCGCCAGGTGGTGGGGTTGGATTCCTGACCGTAGACAGAGATCTGCTTCTTCTGCTCAGTGGGGTCATAGTGCTGTTCTTCCGCGTGGTTCTCGATGAATTTGTCGCTCGAGACGAAGAAACCACCGGACCCCATGGCCGGGTCGTAGACGCGGCCCTTGTAGGGTTCGAGCATCTCCACGATCAAGGTGACGATGCTCTTGGGCGTGTAGTACTGCCCACCCTGCTTGCCTTCGGCCAGGGCGAACTGACCGAGGAAGTATTCGTAGACGTGGCCGAGTATGTCCTTGCTCTGCAGATGGAGCTTCTCGCCCTTGTACTCGGGGTTGCTGAAGCTGGTGTCCGAGAAGGAGTTGATCAGCCCGATGAGCTTCTCGTTGTCCAGCTGGTACTGGCTGATGCGCGGGAGAATGCCCTTGAGCTTGGAGTTCGCCTTCTCGATCTCGTCCAGGGCGTTGTCAACGAGCCAGGAGACGGACCGGAGCTTCACATCCTGGCCACGTTCGTCTTGCCAGAGAACAGTGCCAGTGGGCAGCGCGGCCTTCTCGCGTAGCGTCTGCCATCGGGCCTCACGAGGTACCCAGAACACATTCTGTTCCCGGTAGTAGTCCAAGTCCTCCAGCTCTTCCGCAAGGGCCTCCTGATACTCCTCGTCGTCCTCGAAGTCCTCCGGAGGCAGGTAGTACTCGTGGTTCTCGTCCTTGAATCGGCTGAGCAGCTTTCGCTGATGCTCCTCGAAGGCATCGGATACGTACTTGAGGAAGATCAGCCCGAGGACAATGTGCTTGTAGTTGGCAGCGTCCAGGTTGTTCCGCAGGCGGTCAGCGGCGTTCCAAAGCTTGGCATCCAGTTCGCTGAGAAATTGCTGTTCGGTCGTGTTCATCGTCGATGACAGAATCCTAAGGTTCTGGGTGAACTTTTTGGGAAACGCGCAGGCGGCGAAGCTCACTCGCTCCGAGCGCTAACGGTGTCGGAGCTGAATGCAGATGATCGAGGCAGTGAGCAATCGGTCGCTTCGTCAGTCAGGTTGATTCTTCCCGCCTCGTCACTCGCTCAAATCCTCGATGCCGTCACTGCTTCTCCGGACGCTTGTTATCCGTGAGGCGGTCCACGACCTGCTGCGCGAAGTAGATTGCGTGCTGTCCCTGCTCGTCTTCTGCCCCGAAACGAATGCCTAGATCCGTGAGTGCCTGCTCAATCGCCTCAATGGTCACCATTCGGGCCGATGCCTCCTGCCGCTCAATCCGATTGATCTGCGGGTGGCTCACGCCCGACAGGCTCGCCAGATCCTTCTGACTCAGCCTGAGTATGGCGCGAGCCCCCCTGATGCGTGCGGCCACAACCGCCAATGAAGATTCTTTTGACATCTTTAAAGATACATTTTTTATCTTTTACAGTAGATTCTGCATCGTAAGATGCGAACTATCAACCCCGACGCTCCACACGGCACCCCAATGCCAGGAGCCACAAAGAGGACTCAGTAACTATGAAGACGATCAGTGTGAACACAGAATACCAGACCGTTCGGGTCAGCCTGGAAGATCTCGAGTACAGCCTGCTGGCTGTGAGGCTGGGGCGCGAGCCCGAGGGCTTCATGGCCGACTACGACATTGCGGAGTGGCTGGAGCAAAGGCTGAAGACCTACCCGACCGTTCTGCTGTTGACGCAGCCCGAAGAGACGGTCAAGGCAGAAGTCATCAAGGCCATCACTGCTCCGCAGCTTCTGGATTCCCTGCGCGCCGTGCCTTCGGGTGGTGTCACTCCGGAATGCGCGAGCATGCGTGGGGACCCCGAACACCCAAGCAACCGGGACGCATATGTACTGGCCAGGAACGGTTCCTGGTTCACCTATAGTATGCCGCGGGTGATGAACGATCTTCTGGCCACGACCTTGAGCGAAGTGCCGCGCACGGCGCTGGCAATGGAGCGGATACGAATGGGTCTGCAGGAGGCCGTCAACGATCTCAGAGGCGTGGAGGAGAACCGAATCGCTGAGGTTCTGGACGAGCAGGTCCTATTGATGCTGAGTGATCTGGAAGTCGGTCATTCGTACCAAATGTGGAGGGAGTCGGTGGGCACTGACCTGCCCGACGCGGGACGGCTAGGCCAGAACCCACGCCAGCCTCTACCTCTCGTCGACTGATGCCGTTCGAGATTGACAAACTTGCGTACACCGAATAGCGGTAGATCCTTCGACGTGGGCAAAAGCGCGTCAAACAGCGACCGATTTCCGTGCACTCGGACAGCCACAGGGTCCGCACACCCGAGGCCGCGTAGCGGGCCTGGCGCTCCTTGTACGTCTCCAGCGTTTGCGACGACCACTGGATCTCTACCGCGAAACACGCTTCTCCGCGCTGGCAGAAGACATCGGCGATCCATTCCTCGCCACCGGGTGTTGTGCCGGCGTACTCCGTTGTCACCGACCAGCCGGCGGCGTGTGCCGCCTGGGCCACCACCCACTTCAGGTAGAGATGCTCCTGAGTCTCTCCGGCAGACGTGCACTAGCCACGCCGGGCATGTGCGAAGAACTGCGTTCCGCGTTTGCTAACTTTCGGAATCGCCCGCTCGCCACAGCATGCAGTCACCAGCGAGCGGCTTTTATAGGAGGCCTTCAGCGCCGCCCAGCGCTCGGGCACGTACGCAAACGATTCGGTTTGCTCTCCATCCAGGACGGCTCGCAGGGGCATGGGAGCGCTCGGCGGCATGTGCTTGGGCCTGATATCAGCATGAATGCGCTCTGAGCGAAAGGGCTGTATTGGTGCTTGCCGTCCCGTTGCGCAACGATCGAAGTCGTCGCCCCACCTTTGGCGGGGAAAGCCCTACGCCCGCATGAACCGATCACAAAGAGAAAACACTTGCGTATTCCGGCGAAACTGAACGCTTTACCCGGGCCCTCGTGACCGTTTTCGGCCTTGGCGCCGGAATCCCCGGTTACGAGGGGGCCGGAATACGTACTACTCCGGTTTCCCTCATATGGTTGTGGGATCGCGACTTCCCCGGCATTCGCTCGGGCCTATGTTTTACCGAACAGCGCCTCCGCACATTTCCGCAGCGAGTCACCGGTTCACTACCACCCAGCATGCACGCCAGTGACTGTGGCGTAGGCAGTGCGATCGCGAACGCATTCAATGACGCCGCGCCAAGTGGAGACCACCAGGCCCCGTATAACTTGCCGCGATTCACGCTCTACAGACGGCCTACCGGCCTGCCCCACCAAATTGTTGTCAGTAAGCGCCCTACCCCCGACGAGAATCGCTGAAACGGGGATAAACCCATGCAAGAGATTGCTGTACTGACGACGTCGCAGGCCGCAGAGTATCTATCGGTCTCCTGCCGGACGCTCATCCGGTTTCGTGTTCAACGTAAAGGACCCGCCTGGACCTATGTCGGGCACCAGGTTCGCTATCGAAGGAAAGATCTCGATGCGTACCTAGACGCCAATCGGCACGTTCCAGTTCGGGAGGACAGGGAGTAGTAGCGACGGGACTCACCACTTCGGCCTCCTCTGGTGGTGGAGTGGTGATTTGCTTCAGGAGGGCGTCGAGCAGCGTGTGGCGTATTTCGACCGCTTCCGGTTGGTCTCTCTCGCGGGTATGCAGAAGCATGGCGAGATCCCGCGTCGGCTCCAGGCATCCCATGGCCTCGTCGAAAGACGTTTTCCGCACACAAGAGTCGTGTATCAGCCATGATCCACCTCCCGTGCCTGGAAGGCTGCAACACGCACCCGACTTTCGCGGGCCTGTCGCTGGTGCTCCGGGCACAGTAGCGCTTCATGGTGTGCGTTTAGTGGATGGTAGGCGGTGCCGGCATTGCGGCACTGTGAGCCGACGCGGTTGAGCGCCTAGCAGCGGCGATGGGACTGATTAAGAACTGACATGGCCTTCTCCTGTCGCTGTAGTGGACAGGGAAGGCCAGACTGTGACTATTGCGTGACTCGTCGGTTTGTGAGCCTTTCGGCAGAAACCGTAAGCAGCTGTTTTGTATGGTCGGGGTGGCAGGATTTGAACCTGCGACCACCTGCACCCCATGCAGGTGCGCTACCAGACTGCGCCACACCCCGGACGACTGGGGATATTACACAAAACCGGCGGTGAGGCCAAGCTCACCGCTTCAGGGCCTGGACCACCTCTTCCAGCTCCAGGCGGATCTGGTGGATGACCTGCTGGCTCTGGTTGAGGTCCTCGCGGGCGTCCTCGCCGGAGAGCCGCTGGCGGGCGCCGCCGATGGTGAAGCCTTCCTGGTACAGCAGGGAGCGGATCTGGCGGATCAGGATCACGTCCTGGCGCTGGTAGTAGCGCCGGTTGCCCCGGCGCTTGACCGGCTTCACCTGGGGGAATTCCTGCTCCCAGTAGCGCAGCACGTGCGGCTTGACGCCGCACAGCTCGCTGACTTCACCGATGGTGAAGTAGCGCTTCGCCGGAATCGGCGGCAGCTCGTCGTTATTCCCCGGTTCCAGCATATGCTTCCACCCGCGCCTTGAGTTTCTGCCCGGGCCGGAAGGTGACCACGCGGCGGGCAGAGATGGGGATTTCCTCCCCGGTCTTCGGGTTGCGGCCGGGCCGTTCCCCTTTGTCCCGAAGATCGAAGTTGCCGAAACCGGACAACTTCACGGCAGTGCCGTTCTCCAGGGCCTGACGGATCTCCTCGAAGAAACACTCGACCAGTTCCTTGGCCTCGCGCTTGTTCAAGCCGACTTCCTCGAACAATCGCTCCGCCATGTCTGCCTTGGTCAATGCCATGCGTTCAACCCCTCAATTCGGCATTCAGCTCGGTGCGCAGCGCGGTCACGACAGCGGCCACCAGCCCGTCTACGTCACTATCCGTTAGAGTGCGCGAGAAATCCTGCAAAATCAACCCAATACCGATGCTCTTCCGGCCCTCGGGGACGCCCTTGCCCTGGTAGACGTCGAACAGCACCGCGTCCTGGAGCAGCTCGCCCGCCGTGCGGCGCACGCACTCGGCCAGGGCGGCGGCGGAGACGTCGTCGTCCACCACCACGGCCAGGTCGCGGCGGATGGACGGATACCGGGACAGCGGCGTGAACCCGGGCAGCCGGGCCGCCTGCAGTGCCTGCTGGGCGATCTCGAAGACCAGCACCGGCTCGTCCAGGTCCAGGCGCTTGCGCACCTCCGGGTGCAGCGCGCCCAGCCACCCCACCGGCTGGTCGTCCAGGAGAATGCGCGCCGACTGCCCGGGATGCAGCGCCGGATGCTGCTCGGCGGTGAAGCGGAAGGCGTGGGCGCGCCCCGTCAGCGCGATCAGGGCCTCCAGGTCGCCCTTGATGTCGAAGAAGTCCAGGTCCCGGCGCGGCTCGCCCCATTGCTCGGGGCGGGCCGGCCCCAGGGCGACGGCGGCCACCATGGGGTCCTGTTCCAGCGTGTCCAGCCCGCCGCGGAAGCGCAGGCCGGTCTCGAACAGCCGCACCCGCGGCTGCTGGCGGTGCCGGTTGTACAGCGCGGCCCGCACGAGCCCCGGCCACAGCGACGTGCGCATGACCGCCATCTCCGCGGACAGCGGGTTGGCCAGCGGCACCGGCGTGTGCTCCGGGTCCAGCAGCTCCTGCATGGCCGCATCCACGAAGCTGTAGGTGACCGCTTCCTGGTAGCCGCGGTCGATCAGCCCGCTGCGCAGGCGGTGCAGCGGCACCCGCTCCTCGGAGTGCGGCAGGATCCGCGCGGGGGATGCCGGCCGCGTGCTCGGGATGTGCTCGTAGCCGTAGATGCGCGCGAGCTCCTCGACGAGATCCGCCTCGATGGCCACGTCGAAACGATACGCCGGCACGGTGACCTGCCAGGCGCCGTCCTCCGGCCGCGCGTCCATGCCCAGCCGGCCGAGGATGTCGCTCACCCGCTCCGCGGGGATATCCATGCCGAGCAGCTGGCGGATGCGCTCGCCGCGCAGCCGCACGCTCCGGGCCTGCGGCACGTGCGCCGCGGACTCCTCGGTGACCACCGGGCCCGGCTGCCCGCCGGCAATGCTCTGGAGCAGCGCCGTGGCCCGCTCCACCGCCCGCACCTGGCCGGCGGGGTCGACGCCGCGCTCGAAGCGGTGGGACGAGTCCGTGTGCAGGCCGTACGCCCGTGCCCGCCCCGCCATCGCCTCCGGCGCGAAGAACGCGCTCTCGAAGAAGATGTCGGTGGTGTCGTCGGTCACGGCGGAGGCCGCGCCGCCCATGACCCCGGCCATGGCCACCGGCCCCTGGTGGTCGGCGATGACCAGCGTACCCGCCTGGAGGGTCACGGTCTCGTCGTTAAGAAGCTGGAGCCGTTCGCCCTGGTCCGCCTGGCGAACGATGATCCCGCCCCGGATGCGCTCCAGGTCGAAGGCGTGCATGGGCTGGCCCAGCTCCAGCATGACGTAGTTGGTCACGTCCACCACCGGCCCCAGGCTGCGCACGCCGGCCCGGCGCAGACGCTCCTGCAGCCACACGGGCGTGGCGGCGCTGACGTCGACGCCGCGCAGCACCCGGCCCACGTAGCGGGGGCAGGCCGCCGGGTCGTGCAGCTCCACGGGCAGGGTCTCGTCGATGGACGGCGCCACGGGGGCGGGCTCGCCGGCGACGCGGTTCACGCCGGTAAGCGCCGATACCTCGCGCGCCACGCCGATCATGCCCAGGCAGTCGCCGCGGTTGGGCGTCAGGTCCACCTCGATGACGCTGTCGTCGAGCTGCAGCCACTCGCGCAGGTCACGGCCCACCGGAGCGTCCGCCGGCAGCTCCATGAGCCCGGCGGCGTCGTCGCTCAGGCCGAGCTCGCGGGCGGAGCACAGCATGCCTGCGGAGGCCTCGCCGCGCATGCGGGCGCGGCGGATGGTGACATCCCCCGGCAGCACGCCGCCCACGCGGGCCAGCGGCGCACGCAGGCCGACGCGGGCATTGGGCGCGCCGCAGACCACCTGCAGCCGCTCGCCGCTGCCGTCGTCGACGTCGCACAGGGACAGCTTGTCGGCGCCGGGATGGGGCCGGCAGCCCACGATCTCGGCGACCACCACACCGTCGAACGCCGGCGCGGCGGGCTCGACGGCGTCCACCTCCAGGCCGGCCATGGTCAGCCGATGGGCGAGATCCTCGGTCGCCAGCTCCACCGGCACCCATTCGGTCAGCCACTGCTCACTGATCCTCATTCGAGCTCCTCAGCTCTGTCACCGCCCGGGCCCTAGCGAAACTGGCGCAGGAAACGGAGATCGTTCTCGAAGAACATGCGCAGGTCGTTGACCCCGTAGCGCAGCATGGCCAGGCGCTCGACGCCCATGCCGAAGGCCCAGCCGGTGTAGCGCTCGGAATCGATCCCGCAGTACTCGAACACCCGCGGATGCACCATGCCGGAGCCGAGCACCTCCAGCCAGCCGCTGTTGCCGCACACGCGGCAGCCGCCGCCGTCGCAGTGCACGCACTCGACGTCCACCTCGGCGGAGGGCTCCGTGAAGGGGAAATACGACGGCCGGAAGCGGACCTCCAGGCGCTGCTCGAAGAACGCTTCCAGGAAGTCGTGCAGGGCGCCCTTGAGGTCGGCGAAGGTGATCCCCTCGTCCACCAGCAGCCCTTCCACCTGGTGGAACATGGGCGAATGGGTGAGATCGGAGTCGCACCGGTAGACGCGGCCCGGCGCGATGATGCGCACCGGCGCCCCTTCCGTTTCCATGACGCGGATCTGCACCGGCGAGGTATGCGTGCGCAGCAGCCGGGTGGCGTCGAAGTAGAAGGTGTCGTGCATGGCCCGCGCGGGATGGTGGGCCGGGATGTTGAGGGCCTCGAAGTTGTGGTAGTCGTCCTCGATCTCCGGGCCCTCGGCGACGCGGAACCCCATGCTCGCGAACAAGGCCTCGATGCGGTCGAGGGTCCGGGTGACCGGATGCAGGCCGCCGGTGTCCTGGCCGCGCCCGGGCAGGGTGACGTCCACCGCATCCCGCGCGAGCTGCTCTTCCAGCCCGGCGCTCTCCAGCTCGGCCCGGCGCGCTTCCAGGGCGGCCTGGACCTCGTCCTTGGCCGCGTTGATGGCCTGCCCCGCCGCCGGCCGCTCCTCCGCCGGAAGCTGCCCGAGCTGCTTGAGCTGCGCCGTGATCCGCCCCTTCTTGCCCAGGTAGGCCACCCGCACCTCGTCAAGGCCGGACACGGTGCCCGCCTCGCGCACCGCGGCGAGAGCTTCCTGTACCAGGGCCTGGAGTTCCTCGGATCGTTGCGTGCTCATGCTCTTCCGCCATCGCGGTCGCGGCCCGGCACACCGCCCGGGCCGCATCACCGTCACGAAAAAAAGGGAAAGGCCCGGCCCGCCTTTCCCTTCATCCCGGCTCCGCCCGGCGGGCGGGCCTCCGGAGGCAAGCCGGCTCAGCCGTTCAGCGACGCCTTGGCGCGCTCGGCGACCGCGGCGAACCCGGCCTTGTCGAACACCGCCATGTCCGCCAGGACCTTGCGGTCGAGCTCGACGTTGCCCTTCTTGAGCCCGCTGATCAGGCGGCTGTAGGACAGGCCGTTGTTGCGCGCCCCGGCGTTGATGCGGGTGATCCACAGGGCGCGGAACTGCCGCTTGCGCTGCCGGCGGTCCCGGTAGGCGTACTGCCCCGCCTTGATGACCGCCTGGTTGGCGATCCGCCAGCTACGGCTGCGGGCGCCGTAGTAGCCCTTGGCCCGGGCCAGCACCTTGTTGTGCCGGGCGCGGCCGGTGACGCCACGTTTAACTCGTGCCATGTCTCAGAACTCCCCGATTACCAGTCAGCTGTACGGCAGCAGGCGCCGCACGCTCTCGTGATCCTGCTTGGCGACCAGCGTGAAACCGCGCAGGTTGCGCTTCCGCTTCTGCGCCTTCTTGGTCAGGATGTGGTTGGCAAACGCCTTCTTGCGCTTGAAACGACCCGACCCCGTTCTCGCAAAGCGCTTCGCCGCGCCGCGATTCGTCTTCAACTTGGGCATTGCCAGTCTCCAGTCAGAAAAACAGCCGGCCAGCGCGGGGCTGGCCAGGGCAGTGTTTCCAGAAATGTCAATCAGCTCTTCTTGCGCGGCGCGAGCATCATCACCATGGTGCGGCCCTCCATCTTGGGCCGCTGCTCCACCACCGCGATGTCCTCGAGATCCGCCTCGACACGCTCCAGAAGCTTCAGACCCAGGTCCTGGTGCGCCATCTCCCGGCCGCGGAACCGCAGCGTGACCTTGCCCCGATCGCCCTCTTCCAGGAACCGGCGCAGGTTTCTCACCTTCACGGAGTAGTCGCCCTCGTCCGTGCCCGGGCGGAACTTGACCTCCTTGAGCTGAACCTGCTTCTGCTTCTTCTTGGCGGCCTGCTGCTTCTTGCTCGCCTCGAACTTGTGTTTGCCGTAATCCATGATCCGGCAAACGGCCGTCTCCGGGTGAGGTACCATCTCGACCAGGTCCAGGCCGGCATCCTCCGCACGCTGGAGCGCGTCCTCCAGAGAGACGATACCCACTTGTTCACCTTCCTGGTCGATCAGACGGACCTGTTGCGTCTGGATCTGATCGTTGACGTTCTTGTCGTCAGCGGAACCAGTACGCTTTCGCTTGTTTTTCAGAGCGATGCCTTAATCCTCCGCAGTGCCACTATTCGGCCGTGCAGCCTCCGCCTCGAGCTTCTCGATCAGCGCCTCCACGAGCATGGAGCCGAGATCTTCGCCGGAGCGCGTCCGCACGGCCACGGATCCTGTTTCCATTTCGCGGTCCCCGATGACGAGCATGTAGGGGACCTTCTGCAAAGTGTGCTCGCGGATTTTAAAGCCGATCTTCTCGTTTCTCAAGTCGCTTGAAGCGCGAAATCCCCGGCTGCGAAGGGTTTTTTCGAGGCTGCGGGCCGCCTCCGCCTGGCGGTCGGTGATATTGAGAACCACCGCCTGCTCCGGCGCCAGCCACAGCGGCAGGGCGCCGGCGTGCTCCTCGATGAGAATGCCGATGAAACGCTCGAACGAGCCGAGAATGGCCCGGTGCAGCATCACCGGCTCGCGGCGGCTGCCGTCCTCGGCGACGTACGACGCCCCCAGGCGGCCGGGCAGCGCGAAGTCCACCTGGATGGTGCCGCACTGCCACACGCGCCCGAGGCAGTCCTTCAGCGAGAATTCCACCTTGGGCCCGTAGAACGCCCCCTCGCCCGGCTGCAGGGTAAAGTCCAGGCCCGCGTTCTGCAGCGCGGTGTCCAGGGCCGCCTCGGCCTTGTCCCAGACGGCGTCGGAGCCCACGCGCTTTTCCGGGCGCGTGGACAGGGCGATGAGGATCTCGTCGAAGCCCAGCTCCCGGTAGGCGCGGAACACCAGGTCGATGAACGCGGCCACCTCGGACTGCACCTGGTCCTCGGTGCAGAAGATGTGGGCGTCGTCCTGGACGAAGTTGCGCACCCGCATGAGCCCGTGCAGCGTGCCCGAGGGCTCGTTGCGGTGGCAGGAGCCGAACTCCGCCATGCGCAGGGGCAGATCGCGGTAGCTCTTCAGGCCCTGGTTGAAGATCTGCACGTGGCAGGGGCAGTTCATGGGCTTGACCGCGTAGGTGCGGTTCTCGGATTCGGTGTAGAACATGTCGTCACCGAACTTCTCCCAGTGCCCCGAGCGCTCCCACAGGCTGCGGTCGACGAGCTGCGGCGTGCGTACCTCCTGGTAGTCGTGCTCCTGCAGCAGGCGCCGGATGTAGTCCTCCAGCACGCGGTAGATGCGCCAGCCGCGGTCGTGCCAGAAGACCATGCCCGGGGACTCTTCCTGGACGTGGAACAGGTCCTGGGCCCGGGCGATGCGCCGGTGATCGCGCTTCTGGGCCTCCTCCAGGCGCTTGAGGTAGGCCTTGAGCGCCTTGCGCTCGCCCCAGGCGGTGCCGTAGACGCGCTGGAGCATCTCGTTGGCGGCGTCGCCGCGCCAGTAGGCGCCGGCCAGCTTGGTGAGCTTGAACGCCTTGCAGAAGCGGGTATTGGGCACGTGCGGGCCGAGGCACATGTCCACGTACTCCTGGTGGTAGTACAGCGCCATCGACGCCACGTCGGGCATGTCCTCCACCAGCTGCACCTTGTACGGCTCGTTGCGCTCGCGGAAGATGCGCAGGACCTCCTCCCGCGGCGTCACCTCCTTGATGACGTCGTACTCCTGGTCGATGAGCTCGGCCATGCGCTGCTCGATGCGCTCCAGGTCGTCCGGCGTGAAGCCCGGGTCGTAGCGGATGTCGTAGTAGAAGCCGTCCTCCACCACCGGGCCGATGGCCATCTGCGCCTCGGGGTAGAGCTGCTTCACCGCCTGCCCGAGCATGTGGGCGCAGGAGTGGCGGATGATCTCCAGCCCTTCGTCATCCCGCGGGGTGATGATCTGCAGCTCGGCGTCGTCGGCGATCAGGTCGCAGGCGTCGCGCAGCTCGCCGTTGACGCGGCCCGCCAGGGTCGACCGCGCAAGCCCGCTGCCGATATCCGCGGCCACGCGGGAGACGGGGACGGGTTCCGGGTACTCGCGGCGGCTGCCGTCGGGAAGGGTGATAACGGGCATGGACACATCTCCTGCCAGTGGTGACCCATACGAGAGGCCACATGCATTCCGGCGCAGCGGCCGCACGGCCGCCACGCTCAACAGGCCGGCGAGTATACCGGCCCGACGCGCCGGATCAAAGGGAGATCCCCGGTTCCGCCACCCCTTCAACGCGATTGCGGCCGCGGTTCTTGGCGCGGTAGACGCCGGCATCGGCGCGGGCGATGAGCAGCGCAGGCTCGGCCCCCATGCCCACGGCGGTGGCGCAGCCGACGCTGACCGTCATCATCCGCCTGCTGGCGGTTTCCGTGTGCCGGATCCCGGCGCGCTCCACGGCGACACGGATGCGCTCGGCCACGACGGCCGCCGCCTCGGCGTCGGCGACGGGCAGGATCACCGCGAACTCCTCGCCGCCGTACCGGCAGATGAGATCCGACGGGCGGTTGACGCTCGCCTCGAGAATGGCCGCAATCCGGCACAGCGCATGGTCGCCGGCGGGGTGACCGAAGGTGTCGTTGAACAGCTTGAACTCGTCGACATCCAGCATGAGCAGGGACAGGGGGTTGCCGGTGCGCCGCGCCCGCGCGCTCTCCCGCTGGAGGCTGGAGTCGAGCATGCGCCGGTTGCCGAGCCCGGTAAGCGGATCCCGCGCCGCCTGCTCCTTGAGGCTGGACAGTTCCCGGGCACGGTCGGCGATGTCGTGGAACACCGCCACCACGCCCCGGCGCACGCCCTGCAGCGGGCTCACCGTCAGCGATACGGGCAGGCTGGTGCCGTCCCGGCGCCGCAGCTCGTGGCGATCACTGCGGTACGTGCCCCCGGTGCGCAGCACGTCCCAGCCCGGGATCCGCGTCGGCCGTCCCTGCGCCCCGGAGGAGTCGTAGAACAGGGCGTTCGCCTTGGCCCCGGTGATCTCGTCCGGGCGATAACCCAGCATGGCGCTCGCCGCCTGGTTGACGTAGCCCACCCGGCCCGTGGCATCGAGCACGTAGACGCCCTCGCCCATGCTCTCGGTGATGGCATGCATCTGCTCGCGCAGCGCCCGGGCACCCCGCCGCCAGCGCACCATGAGCACGGCGACGTTGCTCAGGGCGCCCACCAGGAGGAACACCACGCCCGCCGAGACGGCCATCTGGTTGCGCCATGCGATGATCGGGCCGGCCCCGCTTTCCGAGACCGCGTATCCCAGGGGGCGCCCGGCCATGTCCTCCACGGGCACCATGGCGACGGCCACGTGACGCCCGTAGGCATCGCGCACCAGGGCGCCGACGGGATCGTTGTCGGCATAGCCATCCGCCAGGGCGTGGCGCAGGGACCGGGACTTCTGGAACCAGTGCGGAAGCCGCGAGCCGAGGCTGCCGGTCTGGATCGGCTCCACGAGCCCCGGGTGCAGCTCCGTGTCCTGGAAGCGCTGGGACCCGCCCTCCGTCTCCAGGGCGGGCGGCAGGGCGTCGCGGCGCAGCAGAATGTGGTACAGCAGCGCCTGGCTGCCGATGCGGCGCAGCAGGGTCACCAGGTCCCCCGGCTGGAGCACCGCCTCCACGCCCCCCACCAGCTGCTGCTCGTCCCAGATCGGCAGAATCCGGCGATAGGCCAGGCCGGTGCGGCGCACCTCGAAGCCCTGGGCGCCGAACCGTGTCGCCATCAGCTCGGGAGCGACCGCACGCTCCGGAAAGCGGCCGGCCTGCCCTTCGCGGAGACGGGCGTCGAAGTGCACCAGCGAGGCCCCGCTGGCGTCGAGCACGTGCAGGCTCGCCCCGCAGCAGGTACGCAGGCTGCGGTGCGCCTCCCGGCCCACCTCCAGTATTGCGTCGCGGTAGAAGGCGCTTGCCTGGCCGGGCCGGCCGTCGAACGGCCGTGTCAGCACCTCGCGCAACCGGCCGCGGCCCAGTACATCGGCAAACGCCTGGTTGGTCATGGTCCGCAGCAGGCGATCGGTGCTGCGCAACGCCGCCTGCAGCTGGACGCGCTCCCGTTCCAGGTAGGCGTCGACCTCGCGCTCGTGGATCAGCCAGAACGGCACGCCGACCACGGCAGCCGCCAGGCCCCAGAGCAAACCGATCTGCAGGGGAAACGAAATGCGCATGGACGCGACCCTGTCCGGCTCGCCGACCAGGGCGGCCAGCACGAGCTCCCTGAAACCTCCAGCAAACCATCACCCGCGCGATTCTCTACCGGGTTGCTGGGCTAACACTGAACCATTACAGGGATCGCCACCAAACGCAAGCGCACGTTCCGCTGGACGGACCACCCGCGACGCCGCCGGGAAGGCCGGCACGTCAGCCGGAATTCTCATGTTTGCCGCGCCTTCGCCGATAGGCCCTGCAGGAGGCCTGGAGGTGAACTCGTGGCAATCAAGAACCAACCCATGACACAGAGACTGCTGATCCTCGGGGGCAGCCTGACGCTGCTCCAGCTCGCCGGGCTCGCCGCCCTGACCCTGGCCCTGCCCGGGGGCGAGCTCGCCGCGGCGGCGTGCCTCGCCGCGAGCGCTGCCCTCGCCGCCGCAGCCGTCGTCTTCTGGGGACGCCGCGCGGACCGGGCGATGGAGGAGCTGCGCGTCATACTGGAGCGGGTCCGCGACGGTCACGGCGACCTGTCGGCCCGGGTGGAGACCCATGAGCCGGCGCTGTCGGGCCTGGACCAGGGTCTGGCACGGCTGCTCGGCGACTTCCGCGGGACCATGGCGGACCTGCGCCACCGGGCCCTGGACATCGCCGTGGAAGCCGCCCGCCTGCGCAAGACCACCGGCGGGGCGGCGGACCGCACAGCGGAGCAGGAGAACTACTCGCAGCTGGTCTTCCAGTCCAGCGAGGAAACCACCCGGGCCCTGGAGGACATCTCCACGCGCACCAACGCCATGTCCTCCAGCAACGCGGAGAACCTGGACAGCGTGCGCCGGTCCCGGGAGGAGCTGGGCCGGGCGACGGACCAGATCACCGAGATGAACCAGCGCTTCGAGCAGTTCGCCGAGACCGTCGGCCGTCTCACCGAGAGCGCCCGGCGCATCAGCTCGATCATGGAGATGGTCCAGGGCTTCTCCCGGCAGACCAACCTGCTGGCCCTCAACGCCGCCATCGAGGCCTCCCGCGCCGGCGAGGCGGGCCGCGGCTTCGCCGTGGTGGCCGAGGAGGTGCGGGACCTCGCCGGCAAGGTGCACAGCGCCACCGACGAGATCAACGACATCGTCACGGGCATGGACACGCAGGTGCAGGAGACCGTCAGCGGCAGCGAGCAGATGCGCCAGTACGCCGCTGACAGCCGCCAGGCGGTGAGCGGCGCCGCGGAGACCTTCGCGGGCATGGTGGACGCCCTGGAGAAGGCCCACGGCGAGCTGCTCGCCATCGGCACCTCCATCGAGGAGCTCACCGTGACGAACCAGGAAATCCACAGCCGCAGTACCGAGATCCGCAACCTGGGCCAGCAGGTCAACGAGGCCATGCGCGAGTCGGCGGGCTACTCGGCGACGCTGCGGGAGGCGACGGAGGCGTCCATGGCGCGCCTGGCCGGCTACCGGACCGGCCAGGGCACGTTCGAGACGATTCTCGAGACGGTCACCGCCTACCGCGATCGCTTCCGGGACGAGCTGGAAGCCATGCGGCAACAGGGCATCGACATCTGGGACCGGGACTACCAGTGCGTGTTCGACGGCGACCCGCGCAAGTACACCACCGACTATACCGAGGCGTTCCAGGAACGGTTCCAGCAGGCCATCGACCGGGCCCGGGACGAGATCCCCGGAGGCGCCTACCTGCTGCTCACCGACACGCAGGGCTACATCGCCGTCCACCACGGCGACGTCTCCGAGCCGCCCACCGGCGATCCGGAGCACGACCGGCCCCGGAGCCGCCACCAGCGCATCTTCGCCGACAACGACACGGAGATCCGGCGCGCCCGCAACACCGACCCGCTTCTGCTGCAGACCTACCTGCGCGACACCGGCGAGGTGCTCAACGATCTCTCGCTGCCGCTGTTCGTCGGCGGGCAGCACTGGGGCGCGGTGATCTGCGGATTCCGGCCCGAGGTGGCCATGGATCGCGACGACTAGGCCGGCGAGAGCGTCACCCGTGCCGCGAGGCGCGGTAGCCCGACGGCGAGACGCCCATGACCTTGCGGAACAACCGCGAGAAGTAGTAGGCGTCGTCGTAGCCCAGGCTTTCCGCGATGTCGGCCACCGTCTGCTGGCTGATGTCCAGCAGGTAGCAGGCACGCTCCATCTTCAGGTGCAGGAAGTGCTGGTAGGGGGAGTTCCCGGTCTCCGCCTTGTAGCGGCGGCAGAAGCCGTGCCGGGACATGCCCGCCACCTCCGCCAGGGTCGCCAGGTCCAGGCGGCCGTGGAGCTTCTCGTGCATCACCGCGTGGATGGATTCCAGATCGAAGCCGTCTTCCGCGGCGGGCCGCAGGTGCGTGGAGATCATCAGCCCGAACATGCCGAGCATCTGCCGCAGGTGGTTCGCCGCATGGATGAAGAACCCCTCGCGGAAGCCCGTGTCGCGCACCTCGAGCAGCGTCTGGAAGTCGTCGATGATCTTGGGCGCCGCACCGATGTGGCGCACCGCGCGTTCGGGCAGGAAGTTCATGTGCTCCCAGAAGGCGTCCACCTCGGTGCCGTCGAAATGCACCCAGTACAGGGTCCAGGGCTCACGGCCGGACGAGGCATAGGCGTGCAGCACGTCCCGCGGCAGCATCATCAGGTCGCCGCGACCCACCGGGTACTGGCGGTGATTCACCCGCAGCATGCCGCGGCCGCCGGCACAGTAGAGCAGCAGGTGGTCGGCGTGGTGCCGGCGTTCCACGCGGTGGCCCCGGGCCTCCGGATAGTAGCCCATGGCGCGCGGGTACAGCCCCCGGGTCAGGGGGTGGCGCTGCAGGCGCTCCAGCATGAAGTGGGGCACCATGAAGCGAACCCCCTCGCGGGGCAGCGGCCAGTCGGACGGACCGGTCATGTTCCACCCGATCGCAGCAGGGTTTGCCAAGAAGATCCATTACCCGAGCGATTTCGTCAATCCTCCCCGCACCCATAACCTGCTAGAAATACGAGGTCTGCACAGACAGCCCGGCAGCGGGCGCATCGGCGCCGGCCGCCAAGAAGCTCCATTCGAGAGGAGGAGAGAATCATGTCCCAGGTACGCACAGCCCCGACGGAATCCAGCCTGATCGGGCACTACATCAACGGCCGGGTCACCGACAAGCCGTCGGACCGGACGCTGGAGGTCACCAACCCGGCCACGGGCGAGATCTCCGCCCGGGTCGCGCTTGCCGACCGGGCCACCACCCGCGAGGCCATCGCAGCCGCCAGCGCCGCGCTGCCCCAGTGGTCGGCGGTCACGCCGCTGAACCGGGCGCGCGTCATGTTCCGCTTCAAGGAGCTCGTCGAGCGCCACTTCGAGGCCATCGCGCGGCTGATCACCGCCGAGCACGGCAAGGTCATCGAGGACGCCCGCGGCGAGCTCACCCGGGGCCTGGAGGTGGTGGAGTTCGCCTGCGGCATCCCGCACCTGCTCAAGGGCGAGCATTCCCTCAACGTCGGCGGCAGCGTCGACAGCCACAGCATGATGCAGCCCGTGGGCGTGTGCGCCGGCATCACGCCGTTCAACTTCCCCGCCATGGTGCCCATGTGGATGTTCCCGGTGGCCCTGGCCTGCGGCAACACCTTCGTGCTCAAGCCCTCGGAGAAGGACCCGTCCGTGCCCCTGTACCTGGCGCAGCTGCTCAGCGAGGCCGGCCTGCCCGAGGGTGCGCTCAACGTCGTCAACGGCGACAAGGAAGCCGTGGACACGCTGCTCACGGACCCGGACGTCGCCGCCGTGAGCTTCGTCGGCTCCACGCCCATCGCCGAGTCCATCTACGCCACGGGCTCGGCCCACGGCAAGCGGGTGCAGGCCCTGGGCGGCGCCAAGAACCACATGGCCGTGATGCCCGATGCCGACATGGACCAGGCCGTGGAGGGGCTGCTGGGCGCGGCCTACGGCTCCGCCGGCGAGCGCTGCATGGCCATCTCCGTGGCCGTGGCCGTGGGCGACGAGGCCGCGGATGCGCTAGTGGAGAAGCTCAAGCCGCGGGTGGAGAACCTGCGCATCGGCAACGGGCTGGAGGAGACCGGCCTGGAGATGGGCCCGCTGGTCACCCGGGATCACCTGGAGAAGGTGCGCGGCTACGTGGACCTGGGCGAGCAGGAAGGCGCCAAGCTGGTGGTCGACGGCCGCAAGCGCGATTTCGGCGACAGCAACGGCTACTTCCTGGGCGGCACGCTGTTCGACCACGTCACCAGCGACATGCGCATCTACAACGAAGAGATCTTCGGGCCGGTGCTGTGCGTGGTGCGCGTGCCGGACTACGACAGCACCGTGGAGCTGATCAACGCCCACGAGTTCGGCAACGGCACCGCCATCTTCACCCGCGACGGCGACGCCGCCCGGCAGTTCAGCGCCGATATCCAGGTGGGCATGGTCGGCATCAACGTGCCCATCCCGGTGCCCATGGCCTTCCACAGCTTCGGCGGCTGGAAGCGCTCCCTGTTCGGCCCGCTGCACATGCATGGCCCCGACGGCGTACGCTTCTACACCAAGATGAAGACCGTCACCGCTCGCTGGCCCAAGGGCGTACGCGCCGGCTCGGCGTTCGTCATGCCGACCATGGAGTAGGCGCCGACAGATCGGATACGGCATCCGCCACAATGCCGTATCCGATCCTTGAATCCCGATCCGCCGCGTGCTTGCATTTCTCCTCGTACAGGACACACAAGAAATCCTGCTGGAGGAGACGACAATGATACGGATACAGCGATCGGGCGGCGCCTGCACACGGGCTTTCCTTTCCGCCACCGTGGCCGCGGCCATGGTTGTCGGTGTGAACGCCGGCGCCAGTGCCCAGCAGACCCTGCGGCTGACCCACAATGTCAGCGACGAGACCACCTGGCACGAGGGCGCCGAGCGCTTCAAGGAGCTGGTTGCCGAGCGCACCGACGGCGAGCTGGAGATCCGGCTCCATCCGAACGCCGAGCTCTCCGGCGGCGACCAGATCCGCATGGTGGAGATGGTCGGCCGCGGCCAGCTGGACTTCGCCCTGACCTCGGCCATCAACGCCACGCCCATGATGGAAGAGATGGCGGTGTTCTCCCTGCCGTACATCTACGAGGATTACGACGACGTCGACGCCACGCTGGAGGGGCCGCCCGCCGAGCGCATGGCGGAGATCATGCGGGAGGAGGGCCTGGTCACCCTGGCCTGGGGCGAGAACGGCTTCCGCCAGATCACCAACAGCCAGCACCCCATCCGCACGCCGAGCGACCTGGAAGGCCTGACCATTCGCGTCGCCGGGCCCATGTACATCGACGTCATGGAAGACCTGGGCGCCAACCCCGAGCAGATGCAGTGGACGGAGGTATTCTCGGCGCTGCAGCAGGGCGTGGTGGACGGCCAGGAGAACCCCATCGGCGCCATTATCGTGCCGCAGCGGATCTACGAGGTGCAGGACTACATCACCGTGTGGAACTACTCCTACGACCCGCTTTTCCTGGCCGTCTCCGAGCAGCTGTGGACCAGCCTCGACGCCGAGACACAGGAGATCCTCCGCGGCGCGGCCCAGGAGGCCATGGAGTACCAGGTGGCCATCAGCCGCGAGCGCACGGCCGAAGGGCTCGACCGGCTCCGGGAGGAAGGCATGGAAGTCACGGAGCTCAGCGCCGAGGAGATCGACGCGTTCCGCGAGGCCACCCGGGACTCGTACAACGCCTGGCGGGAGCGCATCGGCCCGGAGCTGGTGGAGCTGTTCGAGGAGACCGTCGCGGAGAGCCGCCAGTGAACGACGCCGGCCGGCGCCATGACTGAGACGGCACCGTCCGGGGGTACCGGCTTCCCGGCGCGCCTGCGCTGGGTCGCCGGTCATTTCGAGGAGCTGGTCACGGCCGTCGTGTTCCTGGTCATGACGGCCGTGGGTTTCGCCAACGTGGTCGTGCGCTACCTCACCGCCTACTCCCTGGGCGGCGTCTCGGAGCTGCTGCCCAACCTGTTCGTGTGGCTCACGTTCTTCGGCGCTGCAATCGCCGTCAAGCGCAAGGCCCACCTGGCGGTCACCGTGCTGGTGGAGCGCCTGCCCACGGCCCTGCAGGTGGCCGCGGCCGTGCTGGTCTACGTCCTCGGCGCGGTCTTCTTCGCCGCGGTGATCTACCAGGGATACGTGCTCACCGCCCAGGATATCGCCTCGGGTGTGCGCACGTACGCGCTGGGCCTGCCGCGCTGGACGTTCTCCGTGGGTCTGCCGGTGGGCGCCGCGTTCATCCTGCTACGGCTGACCGAGGCGGCGGTGCGGGACATCCCGCTGATCTGGCGTAGCGGCGGCATGCTGGCGGCCGGGCGGCACGATGTTTGACTTCCTGCTCGTGCTGTCCCCCGGCGAGACCATGATCGCCGCCTTCTTCGTCCTGCTGGCCCTGGGCGTACCCGTCGCGTATTCGCTGGGGATTTCGGCGCTGCTGGCCTTCTATCTCATGGGCTTCGGCTTCGACATGATGGGGGATCTGCTCTACGCCGCCGTGGCCCGGTTCTCCCTGCTGGCCATCCCGTTCTTCATTCTCGCCGGCGTCATCATGGGCTACACCGGCATCGCCGCCCGGCTGGTGTATTTCATCCAGGTGCTGGTGGGGAGCTTCCGCGGCGGCATGGCCCTGGTAACCACCGTAGTGTCGCTGTTCTGGGGCGCGGTCAGCGGCTCCGGGCCGGCCTCGGTGGCGGCGATCGGGCCGTTCCTCATCGAGGCCATGGACCGGGAGGGCTACGACAAGGCGTTCGCCACAGCGCTGGTCTGCACGGGCTCGGCCCTGGCCATCGTCATCCCGCCGTCCATCGCCCTGATCATCTTCGGCGTGCTGGCCGACACCTCCATTACCGGCCTGTTCATGGCCGCCATCGTTCCGGGTGTGCTCATGGGCGCCGTGATCCTGGCGGTTGCCTGGATCAAGGTCTGGCGCAACGGCTGGGGCACCGACGCGGTCTACAGCCGGGCCGAGGTATGGCACGCGTTCAAGCGCGCGTTCTGGGGCCTGATGACACCGGTCATCATCCTGGGCGGCATCTACGGCGGCGTATTCACGCCGACCGAGGCGGCCATCGTCGCGGTGGTCTACGCCCTGTTCGTGGGCACCGTGATCTACCGGACCCTCGACGTGGGCACGCTGTTCCGCGCCCTGGGAGACGCCACCTCCGCGTCTGCCGTGGTGATGCTGGTGATCGCCGCCGGCGGCCTGTTCGGCTGGGTGATGACCGCGGAGGGACTGATCGAGTCCATCTCCGGCGCGCTCCTGGGCCTGACCGACAACGAGATCGTGATCCTGCTGCTGATCAACCTGATCCTGCTGGGTATCGGCATGATCATGGACGCCGTGACCATCATGCTCATCTCCCTGCCGGTGCTCATGCCGGTGGTCCGGCACTTCGACTGGGATCCCACCTGGTTCGGCGTCATGATGACCGTCAACCTGGCCATCGGCCTGGTCACGCCGCCCGTGGGCATCAACCTCTACGTCGGCGCCTACATCGCCCGCCTGCGGTTCGAGCGGCTCTGCGTCGCGGTCGTTCCGCTGGTGCTGGCGGCCGTCGCCGGCCTGCTGATCATCGCCTTCGTACCGGAGCTGTCGCTGTGGCTGCCCGCGTTCCGGGACTGACTCCCGCCGACGGCGATACCATGGCGCCCGCCTGGCCCCGCCTGGCTTCAACTTCTGTTACCCTCCGCGCATGCTACTCATCATAATCGGCGGCTTAATCGGGGCACTGGTCGGCGGCTTCAGCGGGCTCGTTATCGGCGCGGGCCTGGGGTACCTGGCGCGTTGGATCCTTCAGCGGGTGCTGCGGGGCGGGCTGGAGCTGGTACAGCAGCAGTACCTGCACTCCACGTTCGCCGTCATGGGCGCCCTGTGCAAGGCCGACGGCGTCGTCACCCGGGACGAGATCAAGACCGCCGAGACCCTGTTCGAGCGCCTGCACCTGTCCGAGGAGCAGCGCGCCTCGGCCAGGGAGGCGTTCGAGCGCGGCAAGGCGGAGGATTTCGACCTGGACGCCGAGGTGAGCCGGCTCGCCCGGGTCTGCCGCGGCCGCCGCGCAATGCTCCAGACGTTCCTGCAGGTCCAGCTGACGGCGATCGCTGCCGACGGCGCGGTCCACCCCGCCGAACACGACATGCTCGTGCGCGTAGCCCGCGGTCTGGGGCTGTCCGAGGCCGACGTCGCCCGGCTCGAATCCCTGCTGCGGGCCTCCTCCGATGCCCCGTCGCGGGAACAGAAGCTCGAGGATGCCTACGCCGCTCTCGGCGTCTCGTCGTCCGCCAGCGATTCCGAGATCAAGCGCGCCTACCGCCGGCTGATGAGCCAGAACCACCCGGACAAGCTCGCCGGCAAGGGCCTGCCGGAGAACATGCGCGAGGTCGCCGAGGAGAAGACACGCGAGATCGCCACCGCCTACGAGCTCATCAAGGAAGAGCGCGGCATGACCTGAGACTCTTCGCGGCCGCCGCGCTTCGCGACGGACACGGCCCGGCGGCCCCTGGAGGCATTCACGGCACGATGTGTGGTCGCTACTCCCTGTACGCGCCGCGTTCGGAAATCGCACGACGGTATCGCGTGGACGAGGACCGCCTCGGTCCCATGGAGGCGCGCTACAACATTCCGCCGGGCACGGATATCCCGCTGATCGCCACGCTGCACGGGGACGACGGCCCGTTCTCGGTGCTCATGCCATCCCGCTGGGGCTTCCATCCCCCGTGGGCAGGCGACGACGCGCCCTCGCCCATCAACGCCCGCGCCGAGGACATTGCGTCCAGCGACTACTTCCGGGATGCATTCGCCACCCGCCGCGCGCTGGTACCGGCCAACGGCTGGTATGAATGGCGCGACGATGGCACCGGCACCAGGCAGCCCTACTTCGTCAGCCGCGCCGACGGCGAGCTCATGATGCTCGCCGCGCTCTGGCAGCCCACCCGCACGGGCGATGGCTCGAGCTGCGCCATCATCACCCGGCCGGCGGCGCGGGAGCTGTCCCACATCCACCCGCGCATGCCGGTGGTCCTGGACCCGGCGTGCTGGCATGCCTGGCTGGATCCCGCACTGACCGAGCGCGCGCGGATCAGGGAGGCGGTCAGGGCGGTGCCGGTATCGGCGCTGATCGCCCACCCGGTCGATCCCCGGGTCAACTCCCCCGTCCATGACGACGCCTCCGTCGTCCTGCCGTCGCGGCCGGCCGCGGAAGGCTGATTGCGTTATCGTTTGACATGGATCAAGGTGCCGGCCGGCGCGCGTGGCACCGTAGCGGATACCTCGTTTTAACTACCTTTTAGTGGGTATTCGCTCATGGAACTCGATCCGCTGCTGCTGTCACGCATCCAGTTCGCCTTCGTGGTCTCCTTCCACGCCCTGTTCCCGGTATTCACCATCGGGCTCGCGGCGTACATCGCCACCCTGGAGGGCCTGCTCTACCGCACGGACAACCCCGTCTACGCGCGCCTGTCCCGGTTCTGGACGCGGGTGTTCGCGGTGGTCTTCGGCATGGGCGTGGTCTCCGGGATCGTCATGGCCTTCCAGTTCGGCTCCAACTGGAGCGAGTTCTCCTATCGCTCCGCCAACTTCCTGGGGCCGGTGCTGAGCTACGAGGTGGTCACGGCGTTCTTCCTGGAAGCCACTTTCCTGGGCGTGCTGCTGTTCGGCCGCGACAAGGTGCCCCGGGGCGTTCACCTCTTCGCCGCCTGCATGGTGGCGCTGGGCACGTTCATCTCGTCGTTCTGGATCCTCTCGGCGAACAGCTGGATGCAGACGCCGGCCGGGGTGGAGATGCGCGACGGGCTGCTGTACGTCACCTCGTGGACGGAGGCCATCTTCAACGCCTCCCTGTGGCCGCGATTCTTCCACATGGCCCTGGCATCGTTCCTCACCGCGGGGTTCGTCGTCGCCGGCGTGAGCGCCTGGTACCTGCTGCGTCGCCGGGCACCGGAGATGAACCGCAAGGCGCTGGGCATGACGGTTGCCTTGCTGGCGGTCATCGCTCCTGCCCAGCTGGTGGTCGGCGACTGGCACGGGCTCAACACCTTCGAGAACCAGCCGGCCAAGGTGGCCGCCATGGAGGGCGCGTGGGAGACCAAGAACGGCGCCCCGCTGCTGCTGTTCGCGATCCCCGACGCCGCCGGCGAGACCAATCACCTGGAGGTCGGCATCCCGAACCTGGCGAGCCTGATTCTCACCCACGAGCTGGACGGCGAAGTCCGCGGCCTCAAGGAGTGGGCCCCGGCGGACCGCCCGCCCGTGGGCATCGTGTTCTGGAGCTTCCGCGTCATGGTGGCCATCGGGGTGCTGATGATCGTGGTGGCTATCACGGGCCTGATCCAGCGATTGCGCGGGCGCCTGTTCGACTCGCCGCGCCTGCTGCGTGTGTTCACGTGGATGATTCCCCTGCCCTTCGCCGCCGTGCTCGCCGGCTGGTTCGTCACCGACATCGGGCGACAGCCGTACCTCATCTACGGCGTCCTGCGCACCGCGGACGGCGTAACACCGTCGCTGACCGGCGGCATGGCCCTGTTCAGCCTGGTGGGCTTCATCGCCGTCTACGCCGTGATCTTCACCGCCGGGCTGTACTACCTCCTCCGCCTCATCCAGGCCGGGCCCGAGTCGCTGGAAGACACGCCGGACGCCGCGGACGGACGGCCGAAGCGCCCGTTCTCCGCGGTGGACACGCGCCTGGACGAACACGCCGCCCCCGAAGGTGCACGAGGATAAGCAACCATGGAACTGATTGACCTGACCCTGATCTGGATCGCCATCATCGGCCTGGGTGTCTTCATGTACGTGCTCATGGACGGCTTCGACCTGGGCGTGGGCATTCTCTTCCCCTTCGCCCCGGACGAGCCGTCCCGGGACATCATGATGAACACCGTGGCGCCCGTGTGGGACGGCAACGAGACCTGGCTGGTCCTGGGTGGCGCCGGCCTCCTGGCGGCATTCCCCCTGGTCTACGCGGTCTTCCTGCCGGCGCTGTACATCGGCGTGTTCCTGCTGCTCGCCGGGCTCATCTTCCGGGGCGTGGCCTTCGAGTTCCGCTTCAAGGCCAACCGCTCGCGCTACCTGTGGAACTGGTCGTTCTTCGGCGGGTCGCTGGTGGCCTCCTTCGCCCAGGGCGCCGTGGTGGGGGCGTACATCCAGGGGTTCGAGACCGACGGGTTCACGTACGTGGGCGGGCCGCTGGACTGGCTGACGCCCTTCACGGTCATGACGGGGCTGGCCCTGGTCGCCGGCTACACGCTGCTGGGAGCGACCTGGCTGGTCCTCAAGACGGAGGGCCCGTTACAGAGCTGGGCCTATGCGGTGGCGCGGTGCATGCTGGGCGCGGTGATGCTGTTCTTCGTCATCATCAGCGTATGGACGCCGCTGGCCGAGGGCCGCGTCATGGAGCGCTGGCTCGGCAACATGGACTGGCTGTGGATCTTCCCGCTGGTAACGCTGGCGGCGGCGGCATGGCTGTGGCGCGCCATCGAGAACCGGCGCGAGGGCGTGCCCTTCGTCGCCACCCTGGTGCTGTTCATCACGTTCTACGTGGGGCTGCTCATCAGCATGTGGCCGCTGGCGGTACCACCGGATCACACGTTCTGGGATGCGGCATCGGCCCCGGGCAGCCAGCTGTTCCTGCTCATCGGCGTGCTGTTCATCACGCCGGTCATACTGGGTTATACGGCCTGGACGTACTGGGTGTTCCGCGGCAAGGTCACGGTAGAGTCGTCCGGCTACCACTGACGGGCTGCATGCACACGGCTCCGGTCTTCCGCGCCGCGCGGGAGCACCGGAGCCCGACCGGCGGAGAGGCGACAACCGTGACGGGAACCATGCGAATCTCCGAGGGCCGGCCCGTGGTTGCGGGCTTCTTCGAGCCGCGCACCTTCAGCATCCAGTACGTGGTGAGCGACCCCGCAACACGCCGGTGCGCCATCATCGACCCGGTGCTGGACTTCGAGGAGAACGCCGGCGCCACGGCCACGCACTCCGCCGACGCGCTGCTGGACTACATCCGCGGCGAAGGCCTGGACGTGGAATGGATCCTGGACACGCACCCGCACGCGGATCACTTCTCCGCCGCCGGCTACCTCCACGACGTTCTCGGTGCTCCCACCGCCATCGGCGCCGAGGTCACCCGGGTGCAGACTCTCTGGCAGGAGATCTACAACCTGGGCGATACGCTGGCAACGGACGGCTCCCAGTGGAGCCACCTGTTCGCCGCCGGCGAAGCCTTCCGCGTGGGCAGCCTGGACGCCCGTGTGCTGTATTCGCCGGGCCATACCCTGGCGTCGGTGACCTACGTCATCGGCGATGCCGCCTTCGTCCACGACACCCTGTTCCAGCCGGACTTCGGCACCGCCCGCGCCGATTTCCCGGGCGGCGACGCCGGCCAGCTGTGGGACAGCATCCAGGCGATCCTGGCGTTGCCGGAGGAGACGCGCCTGTTCACCGGCCACGACTACATGCCGGACGGGCGCGAGCCCCGCTGGGAGAGCACGGTGGGCGAGCAGAAGGCGCACAATCCCCACGTTGCCGGCATCACCCGCGACGACTACGTTGCCCTGCGTAACCGGCGCGACGCCGGGCTGCCGATGCCCCGGCTCATCCTCCACTCGCTGCAGGTGAACACCCGCGGCGGCCGCCTGCCGGAGCCCGAGGACAACGGACGCAGGTACCTGAAGATCCCCCTCGACTGCCTCGATGCGCGCTGGAGGGGATGACTGTCGCGGAGCGCGACGGTCCACGGCCGCGGGGCATCGACGCCAATGAGCCGCCGGCGGTGATACGGTGCATTCGTGTACGCCCATTTTCCGGCAGGAAGCATCTGATCCATGCCCGAGCCCGAAACACTGATCCCCATCGAGATCTTCTTTCAGCAATCCGATCTCGTGGTGACGTTCCTGCTGGTCCTGCTCGGGATCGCTTTCGGCAATCTCACCATCAAGGGCATCGGCTTCGGCTCCAGCGGCGTGCTGATCGCCGCCATGGTTGCCGGCTACTTCTACCAGTTCCAGCCCATTCCCATTCTCGCCGACCTCGGTATCGTCCTGTTCCTGCTGTGTGTCGGGCTGGAGGCGGGGCCGAGCTTCTTCCGGGCGTTCAAGCAGCACGGGCGGCGCTTCATCACGAACGTGCTGGTACTGCTGGCCATTTCCGGCGTCAACACCGTCGCCATCATCGCCGTAACCGGCATTCCCATCGGCATCGGTCTCGGCCTGTTCGCGGGCTCATTCACCTCCAGCCCGGCGCTCATCAGCGCGCTGCAGTTCAGCCCCGAGCAGGAGGTCATCTTCGGTTACGGCGTCGGCTATCCGTTCGGGCTGCTCGGCGTCATCCTGTTCATCAGCATTGCCGTGCGCCTGCTGCGCGGCCGCATGGCCGCGGAGCTCGCAGGACGCAGCCGTCTGCATGCGGCCGTCTACAAACTCGAGAACCCGGAGTTCCACGGCAAGCTGATCCGCGACGCGACGGTCTTCCAGGAGCACGACGTCGCCGTCTCGGGCATCCTGCGCGACCTGTCAGTGCGCTCCGCCAGCGGCAGCACCGTCCTTCAGCAGGGTGACATCCTGCGCCTGGAGGGCCTCCCCGAAGATGTCGCAGCCGCAGGCGACGCCATCGGCGAACAAGTTCACGAGGCCTTCGACGAGCACTCGGAACTGGACACCCGCTCCATCGTCGTCGAGAACACGTCCGTGGTGAACCGCTCGCTCCGGGACCTGGGCCTGCGTCTTCGCTTCAACGCGTCCCTGACCCGGATCATCCGCACCAATGTGGAGTTCGTCCCTTCCGAGGACGAGGCACTGGCCCACGGTGACGTGGTGGTGGCGGTGGGTACGCCGTACCAGCTCGATCAGCTGGAGCTGTTCCTCGGCCACGAGCACCATACGGTGCAACGCAGGGTCGACATCGGTTCCCTGGCCGCCATTCTGTTCCTGGCTTTCGCCATCGGCGGCATCGTCGTACCGATCCCCGGCCTGGGGCCGTTCTCCCTGGGCATCGCCGGCGGAGCACTGATCGCCGGTCTGCTGTTCGGACACTTCGGCCGTATCGGCAACTTCATCGGACGTTTCCCGCGCAATGCCACGGCGGTGCTCAAGGAACTCGGCCTGGCACTGTTCTTCGTCCAGGTCGGACTGGAGACGGGGCAGAGCTTCGTCGAGTCCCTCGACTTCGAAGCGGTGTACTACGCGCTGTACGCGGTGCTCTTTGCTGTTGTACCGATGGCGGGAAGCTTCCTGATTGGACACTATCTGATGCGGATCCCGATCAGCGAGTGCTTCGGCGTCATTTGCGGCGGCATGACCTTCACGCCCGGGCTGGACATCATCCGCCAGGTCGACAGTTCCGAGCGCCCCATCGTGGCGTATTCCTCCGTGTACCCCGTGGCCCTGATCCTCGTGATCGCTCTAGTTCAGGGCATGCACCTCGCCCTCGTCAGCCTGGGTGCCGTGGCTTGACGCCCCCCAGTGACCTGCACGGGGGACGGGCCCCTGCGACCAGTGCCAGTTCCGGCAAACCGCGGACGGTGCATGGCACCGCATCGGGATGGGCCGTCGGCCAGCTCGTCCGTATTACCCCGTAGAGATGGAACCTGTCGGCGGTGGATATGGTCTCAATCAGTGCGCCAGTGCCCGGCGCTGCCCGCTCCCCCCTGAGCGGGCGCGACGACCCAACCCCGGGTCGTCAGTCTTGGCCCCGGTCTTTCCCCCCGAGAGCCGGGGCCTTTTCTTTTTACCCGGCGCAATGCACGGATCCGGCATTCACCGTACAAGCCGAGGGCACCCCCGGCAACGTGTACGGGCTTCCGCCGCCCCGGAAAACGCCGCGACTTCTCCCTCTCTGTGTCGCTGTCGAAATACGCACTGCGAAAGTCGTTGGTCTCGCAAGAAGAGTTCCCATCATTCCGCACCTCATCCATGGCGCTCCGCGCTTCCCCGTAGCGCTGCGCATAGCGATCGGTCATGACCTCATCGACTCGGTGCGGGTCGATATAACTGATTTCCTGCTTGGCGAACGCCGCCATGTTCCGGTTCGTGGGGACGAAGGTACTGGCCTCCTCGCGTAGGTTGCTCTGCTGGAGATCGACCACCGCCACGCTGTAGTCGGCCTCGGGGTCGTCCTCCTTGCCAAGCAGCTGTGCCAACGCCCGGAGGTCGGGTCGCCCGGCTCCTACAACGCACCCGCCTCGTACTGCCGCGCCCACTCCTTGAACTGCTCCAGCAGCCCGTCACCGAACAGCCACTCGTCCGTGAGCTGGACGACCTGCGAACTCCGACCGTTGATATGGCTGTAGCGATCCAGATTGGCCAGTTCGTATCCGGCCGGCTTCATCGAGCGAGTAATCAGGACACGTTCATCTTGAACTGTGTCCTCGTAATGGATGCTCCCCGCCGCAATCCCGCCCTCGCGTGGGCCCTTGAAGAACTTGTTCTCCAGCGCCCACGGCACCCAGCCGACAATGGCCAGCGGGAACTCCGACTGCGCATAATTCCACTCGGTCTGCCCGGTGTTCGGAAACCGATGTAGTGCTTGAGCATAGATCAGCAAATACGCCTGCCAAACAACGAAGAAGTGCTCGTACTTCGGCATATCAGGCGGGCGGGAACGCAATAGCAGCCGGGCGTCGACAGGCAGATTGTCCGGGTCGATGAGGTCGAACGAATGCATAAGATTTAGTCTCCGGTTACCGGATCAGCGTCGAGGCGCTCGACGCCGGTGAGCTCATTGTAGGTCCGTGGCTTACGATCGAAGGTGTACGTCTCCAGCGAACCGGTTTCCTGGCCGGCACCGCCATACGCGGTTCGCCCGTCGCCCCTGAACTGCGCGTTCGCCCCGAGCTCGCGCTCGATGGCGGCGCGCGTCTTGAAACGCCGACGCTCCGCGGCGTTGTCGAAGTAGGCCCGGCTGAACTCCTCGGTCTCGTAGGGCGAATTCACATCACGCCCCGCCGCATCCATAGCGCCTCGCGCTTCCCCGTAGCGTCGGGCATAGCGATCGGTCATGACCTCATCGACTCGGTGCGGGTCGATATAACTGATTTCCTGCTTCGCGAACTCCGCCATGTTCCGGTTCGTGGGGACGAAGGTATTGGCCTCCTCGCGCAGGTTGCTCTGCTGGAGATCGACCACCGCCACGCTATACTCGGCCTCGGGGTCGTCCTCCTTGCCAAGCAGCTGTGCCAACGCCCGGAGGTCGGGTCGCCCGGCTCCTACAACACACCCGCCTCGTACTGCCGCGCCCACTCCTTGAACTGCTCCAGCAGCCCGTCACCGAACAGCCACTCGTCCGTGAGCTGGACCTGCTGATAGCTCTCCCCGTCGATATGGCTGTAGCGGGCCATGTTAACCAGGCTATAACCCGGTGGCTTCGCCGAGCGGTTTAAAACCACCGGTTCACCGGCCACCGTGTCCTTGTAATGAATGCTCCCCGCCGCAATCCCCCCCTCACGCGGGCCCTTGAAGAACTTGTTCTCCAGCGCCCACGGCACCCAGCTGACAATGGCCAACGGAAACTCCGACTGTTCGAGCGTCCATTCCGTCTCACCTGTTTTGGGGAACCGGTGCAGTTCTTGTCGGTAAATAAGAAAGTAACTCTTTTGGATTAGAAAATAATATTCGAACGTCGGAAATGTCGGTTGCTGGCAACGTAAAAGCAGCTCGGCATTTGCGGGAAGATTGTTTGGATCGATGAGATCGAATGAAAGCATAAGATTTAGTCTCCGGTTACCGGCTCAGCGTCGAGGCGCTCGACGCCGGTGAGCTCGTTGCGGGTCGCCCGGCTCCTACAACGCACCCGCCTCGTACTGCCGCGCCCACTCCTTGAACTGCTCCAGCAGCCCGTCACCGAACAGCCACTCGTCCGTGAGCTGGACTTGTTGATAACTTCGACCATTGATGTGGCTGTAGCGAGTCATGTTAACCAGGCTATAACCTGGTGGTTTCGTCGAGCGATTCAAAACCACCGGCTCACCGGCCACCGTGTCCTTGTAATGGATGCTCCCCGCCGCAATCCCGCCCTCGCGCGGGCCCTTAAAAAACTTGTTCTCCAGCGCCCACGGCACCCAGCCGACAATGGCCAGCGGAAACTCGGCCTGATTGCGTGTCCACTCGGACTCTCCAGTTTTGGAGAATCGGTTCAGCGCTTGCCGGTAAACAAGCAAATACGCTTGCCAAACAATGAAGAAATGCTCGTACTTCGGCTCATCGGGCGGGCGGGAACGCAATAGCAGCCGGGCGTCGACAGGCAGATTGTCCGGGTCGATAAGATCGAATGAAGGCATAAGCGGTTAGTCTCCGGTTACCGGCTCGGCGTCGAGGCGCTCGACGCCGGTGAGCTCATTGTAGGTCCGTGGCTTGCGATCGAAGGTGTAGGTCTCCAGCGAACCGGTTTCCTGGCCGACACCGCCGTAGGCGGTTCGCCCATCGCCCCTGAACTGCGCGTTCGCCCCGAGCTCGCGCTCGATGGCGGCCCGCGTCTTGAAACGCTGACGCTCCGCGGCGTTGTCGAAGTAGGACTGGCTGAACATATTGGTAGATTCAGCGGAATTTACATTCCGCCCCGCCGCATCCATAGCGCTTCGCGCTTCCTCGTAGCGTCGGGCATAGCGATCGGTCATGACCTCATCGACTCGGTGCGGGTCGATATAACTGATTTCCTGCTTGGCGAACGCCGCCATGTTCCGGTTCGTGGGGACGAAGGTACTGGCCTCCTCGCGCAGGTTGCTCTGCTGGAGATCGACCACCGCCACGCTGTAGTCGGCCTCGGGGTCGTAGTCCTTGCCAAGCAGCTGTGCCAGCGCCCGCGGGTCGGTGTCGCCCGGCTCGGCGGTGCGCAGCGGCGCGGTCCAGTACTTGGCGTTGCCGTTGGCGTCCGTCGGCCCGATGGTGTCTCCATCCCCCGTGTACTTGCGCTCGGTCAGGCGCACGATGAAGCGGTCGTCGATGCCGTCCGTCCGGGCGCGCTCGGCCATGCGGGCGAGCTGGTCATCGTCGTAGCGGGGCCTTGCCGCCGCCAGGCCCTGCTGCCTGATCCGCTCACGCTGGCGCTGCAACCGCTCCAGGGCTTCACCGAGGCTGTTCGGTACCGTGTACCCGGGCGCGCCGGGCTGGTCCGCATCGCGATCACGGTCATCATGGTTCCTGTCCCGGCGCCAGGGGATGATGTCCTCGCGGCGGCGGGACGGCGGCTCCGGCAACTCGTCCGCCGCGGCGCTCGCGCGGGCTCGCCGCAGCAGGCCCGCGAGCTCCTCCATGAGCTCGATCAGGGTCCGGCTGAACCGGCCCACCCGACGCCCGAGACTGGCCACGCTCCCCACCGCCGCCAGGCCCAGCGCAACCAGCACCTCGATGGCGATCCCGCCGACGAGCTGGCCGGCGGCGTAGACGAACGCCGTGTCGCGGTAGCTGTCGAAGTAGCCCCACAGGAAGTCCTTGAGAATGCGCCGCGTCCCGGGGTCGCCCAGCAGCGTCTCGACAATCGCGGCGCCGGTCTCGGCGAGCTCCCTGACCCGCTCCCAACCGCCCTCGATGTCGGCACCGAGGCCGGCCATGGCCTCGCGCACGCTCTCCCACTGGGACGGCGTCACGGTCGCCACGAAAGCGACCGGCCCGCCGGCGGCGGCCGCCAGGACAAGCCGCCAGTCGTCGGCGTCCATGCTCTGCACGGCGTCGCCGACAATCTCGAACGCCATGGTGAGGCCCGACAGCGCCCCCTCGTACGTGGCCATGGCGACATCGCCAACCCCGCTGGCAAAGCCCCCGGCCAGCGTCAGCGACTGCATGAGCGCGTTCTGCTCGTAGAAGACGGCGTCGGCCGCGTCCTTGCTCCGCCAGCGCACCGCCAGGATGCGCCCGCATTCGCTCGCCAGGCGCCGCCGCAGCTGCCTCTCGGAGCGCTCCCCGCCGCCGAGCTCGTCATCGACCGCCGGCTGAACCGGCGCTGCAAACAGCGGGTCGTCCGGATCGAACAACCGCTGGCGCTCGCCGGCGGCGAAACGATACAGCTGGATGCGGCCCCGCCGGATCTGCTCCTGGACGGTGGCGACCAGCGTGTCGCCGACGAGGACATCGCCGACCAGGCCGAAGTGCTGCTCGCGCCACCAGTCACCGGCGTCGTCGACGTCGGTAAACGCCTCCACGAGCCGCTCCAGGGCGTCGGTCGACAGCCGATCCGTGAGCGAGGCCCCGGGCAGCGCGTCCCAGATCGCGACCTCCGGCGAGCGCCGCCGCAGGATCATCATGAACGACGGCTGAAACCGCGGGCCCGTATAGACGTCGATGGTGTCGCCATAGACGTGGGCAATGGCGACACCATGATTGTCGAAAGCGGCGTGGCTGAGCGTGAACGTCTCGCCAACACCCGATTCGCCGAAAAACATGAGCCCCTCCCTGGACTCGTTCTAGTTGATACTCACCTGCTGGCCGTTAATGGTGACGCCGCTGGTGTCGATGGTGACGGTGTTGCCGCCGACCTGCAGCGTGATCGAGTTGCCCGCGGTGATGATGAGGTCGTTGCCGACATCGCACGACTCGTTGTTGCCCACGCGCCGGGTGACATCGTTACCCACCTGCTGCTCGGCGTCGTTGTCGATCTGCTCGCTGGCGTTGCGCTTGACCATGGCGTTGTAGTCGCGCTCGGCCTGAAAGTAGACTTCCTCGGCGCCCGTCTTGTCGTCGAAGCGCAGCTCATTGTAGCCCGACGGCTCGGCCCCACCGCCGGTGAAGCTCCGTGTCTTCACGCCCGAGCAAGTCGGCCGGTCGCCGTAGGGCGGGGGCGTGTTCGGATGCGGCAGGGTACCGAGGACGAACGGCCGGTCCGGGTTACCGTTCTCGAAGGCAACCACCACCTCCGCGCCCACGCGCGGCAGGGCGTAGAAGCCGGCGAAGCCGTTGCCGCCGCCGCTTTGCATCACCCGCAGCCAGCAACTGGAGTCGGGCGTGTAGGTGCCCTCCCGGTCCCAGTGGAACTGCGCCTTGATGCGCCCGAGCTGGCGCTGGTTGTGGTCGGTGTAGACGGTATCCGCCTCGTGGCCGGTAACCACCGCCGTCTGCAGGCTGGCGATGCGCGGCGCCTGGCCGCGCGGATACACCAGCTCGCCGTCAGGCACGGCATCAAGATGGCAGCTGTGGCGCGGCCCGTCGGCGGCGTTGGTGACGTTCAGGCTCACCCGCGAGAGGACGAACGTCCGGCCGTCGTCACCGAAGATCTCTTCGCCTGGCTCGCCCGCAAGCGTGAAACGATGGCCCGCCAGCAGGTGGCGGTAATTGCCGCGCGCCTGCGCGACGGCGTGTCCGCTGCTTTGCTGCGCCAGGGTGCGTTCGGTGTCGGCATTGCCGGCGCTGCGGTCGTCATACAGCTCGGAATAGCCGTAGCGCCGCAGGTCCTGCGCCCGGGACAGGCCAGTGATCCAGCTATTGGCCGGCTGATCGGCCTCCACCGCCTGCTCGGGCGAGAGATAGTTGTAGCAGCGCTGGGTCAGTCTGCCGCTGGACAGCGCCCGGCGGTGCGTCCAGCTCAGCAGCGCGTCGTGATCCGCCGTATCCGCGGCTCGCAGGTGCAGGGTCTCGGCCCGCACCCACGGCAGGCGCTTGGGCTGGTCGGTGAATGTGACGGTGTGGCTGCCGCTCTCGTGCTCGATGTAATAGCAAAGGCCGGCCCGCCGGGCAATGCGATGGATGAAGTTGAGAGTGGTCTCGTTGTACTGGACGACCAGCTCCTGCTCGGCGTGACGTCCCTGGATGTCCATGCGCAGCTTGCCGTAACCGCTCCACTCCCCGGCCACGCGCTCGATGACCGCGGGCAGCGTCATGTCCTGGAATACACGGCAGTCGGTGCTCTGGCCGAGCAGCCACAGCCAGGAGACCAGCGTGAGCTCATAGCCCCGGGTCCGGTCCTCATCGCGCACGCCGAGCGGCCGCAGGGCCTTAACGTAGCCGTTGATGTATCGGTCGCGGCCGTCCTCCTGGACGATCACGGCCGTTGCCTGCTTGCCGACTAATGCCTCGGCGCTGACCTGGTCAGCGTCATCGGCGGCCGCGAAGACTTTGATGTCGTAGATGAAACCGCCGGAGAGCGTTTCCTCGCCCTCCAGGCGAGTGGGGATCAGTACGTCCGTCCCCAGGGCCGTCTCCAGGCGCAGCAGGCGCCGGTTCTGGCTGAAGTGACTCGGCATTGACTGGGCCATTACTCCGTCCTCTGGTGTTTCTGGCGTTATCCACTGCCGCCGCGCACGAACACGGCGACACAACTGATGTTGTCCGGCCCCCCGGCCGCGAGTGCCGACTCGACGAGGCGCTCACCGACTGCGACGGGCTCCGCGTGGCCGAGAACGCCGGCGATCGTCGCCTCTCCCACCACGGCCGTGAGCCCGTCGGAGCACAGGAGGAAGACGTCGTCTTCGTAGAGCTCGCCGCCGACGGCGTCGACCTCAAGGGCCTCCCGCGCCCCGACCGCGCGGGTGAGCACCGACGACGCAGTGCCGTCGGCGGCCTGGCAGTGATCCCGGGTCAGCTGCTCGAGGCGGCCGTCCCGGAAGAGATAGGCGCGGCTGTCCCCGGCCCAGCAGCAGTAAAACCCATCTTCCTCAAGGGCGAGGACGACGGCGGTGCTGCCCATGGTCGCGTCATCATCGAGGGACGCGGCACGGGCGTGGATCCGGGCGTTCACCTGCTGCAGGGTGGGTGCCAGCATCCGGGCCAGGCCGTTGCCGCGACAGGCGGCGGCGAGATCATCGAGCCCGGCGATGACTGCCCGGCTGGCCTCATCTCCGCGGCTGTGGCCGCCCATGCCGTCCGCAACCGCCCACAGGCCGTAATGATCCCGCGCCAGCACGGCATCCTCGTTGCGGCTCCGGCGGTAGCCGGCGTGCGTGACGGCAATACTGAACAGACACTCGTCAACGGGGCTACTCACGGCTCGGCGGCCTCCTCGCACCGTTGTTCCTCACCCCAGCCCCAATGTTCCCAGTCACCGTCGAGCATGGCGGCCGTCTGGCCGGCCTCGGGCAACCCCGGGCTAACGAGCAGACACGGAGCCACGCGCTCGGAACCGGCAGTCCACCAAAGGCTGTACGCCCCAAGCCAGCGGTTGTAGGCCTGGTCCAGGAGCGCCAGCGCACGGTCGTTGCCGCTCATGTCGGCGTCGGCCCCGATGACCCACCCGCGGTCGAGGCCGTGGCTCGGCGGCCGTGTGCTGTAGTCCGGCGCGGCCGGCAACTCGGGTAGCGGCAACGCCTCCAGCTGCTCGACCAGGGCCATGTAGCCGCAGTCCTCACGCAGCGCGGCCATGGCGACCGTTTCCGCCTGGCGGTACCAGTCCGCGGCATGGAGATAGGCGGACCACACGGGGTACAGGCCGGTCACGGCGAGACACAACGGGAAGTACCGCCCGACCTCGTCGACACTCGGGATGAGCACGCCCATGACCGCGTCCGGCCCGCACACTTGGGGCGCGAGGGCAAACCGCCATGCAGGGCTGGTGAGGTAGAGTTCCAGCCAGTGGTCACCGAGTTGCTCGCGGGTAATCGACAGCCCGGCCTGCGCCCAACTGTGCCAGGTCTCGACAAACACCTCCGGCAAATGGAGGTGCACGAAATCCGGTTGCTGCGGCACCTTGCCGAACAAACCACAGAGCTGCTGCTCGCTTGCCGTCATAGTTCCTCCGGTAGTGCAAAGCCCTTGAGGGGGTTGTCGCCGAAGGGGTGATGGACGCTGCGGGGGCGAATGATGTAGCTCGCCTCGGCCCCGTCGAGCTCGAACTCGATGCGGTACGCGTCGCCCTCCTCCATCTCGTCCACGGCGGCCGCCCGATCAAGCAGACGGAACAGGCTCCAGGGCCCCCGGGTTCGCCGGCTGAGCGGGGTACGTCCGCTGCCGGGGTTGAGAACGACGCGCGCGCCGTTAATTCCGTCACCCGGCCACTCGACCACGGACGAGCGCACAGGGCCGTGCCGGTACTCGATGCGGGTGCCCGCGAGTTCCAGCAGCGAGCTCGTGACGGCGGCGTCCATAGTATATGGGCGGACGACAAAGCTGGCGCTCGGCTCCTCGCCATCCCGGAAGTAGGCCTGGCGGATCCGGCGGGCGCGCTGGAACAGCGCAAGGGCGTCGTCCGTGATGGCGACGTCCGTGGTCCAGCGCCAGCGTGGCCCGGTGGTATCGACGAACGGCGCCACGTACTGACGGAAATACCCCTGCAGGATGCCGCCGGGCCCGAAGAAACGCTTGAAATCCTCCAGCCGGATCTCACGCCCGGCATCCGGCGTCACCGGGTATCGGCCGGCGATGGAGTCGCGGTAGAAGCCGACGACTTCCGACTGCCAGGCATTGTTGATGTGGTCCTCGGTGGCGCCGGCGTTGACTTGGCGGGCGCTGCTCGGCAGATCCGCGAACCAGTTCTGGACGACCGGAGGCGCATCAGCGAGCGCCTGGCGCAGCGCCGTGACGGGGTCGTCCCCGTCGCGGCTGGCCTGGAAGGCCTCCCGACCGATATCGCTTGAATAGGCGAGCCGGTCCAGGTACGTCTTGAGCTCCTCGAGCGCGGTTTGCAGGCGCTCCAGCGGCACGCCCTCATCGGTGGAGACGTAGTCGTTGAAGCCGATGAAGGCGCTTGTCACCTGACCGCCGGGCAGACTCGGCGTGGCGCCCTCGGCAGCGTCATCCGGAACCAGGCGCTCCAGGCGCCGCGTCTGATTCGGCATGGCCTCGTCGCTGACCGCCTCGGCGGCCTCGGCAGCGCCTTCGGATGTCTCCGGCGGCTCGCTGAGGGCGGTGTGCCGGCGGATCGCTTGAAGGACCTCCACCAGCGGCTGCTCGGAGCTCGCCAGCACGCGCAGCACTTCATGCCCCTCGGAGGCATTGCGGAACGGACGCACACGCACATCCTCAAGAAATGCCCGCCAGCGACTGACGTACTCGTTGAAGTAAAGCTCACGGACTTCTTCCTTGATCTCTTCGAGCCGCTCGTCGCTGAGCTCGCCGGTTGCCTCGTCACCATAGATCCAGCGCTCGCCGGCCAGTCGTTCCGCCAACTTGCCGCTGGCGACGTTGAATCCGGTATGGAAATACTTGTAGGTGAAAAAGCGCGAGACGCCCTCGTCGAGAGATTGATCGCTGCGGCGATAGAAGATCACTTCCGCCGTGCTGCCGATGACGTCTTTCAGGGTGAAGGCATCGTCATTCCCGGCCATGTATTCGCGCTTCAACCGCCGGTAGGCGCGGCGCGCGAGCGGCGTCTCGGCCAGCACCTCGCGGGCGCGCGCAACCAGCTCCTCGTCCATGGGCGGCGGCTGCACGCCTTCGCTGAGTGCGGCACGCAGGTGGTCCTGGAGGCTCCGACGTACGGACGCGGCGCGCTCCCCTGGGAGCGCATTCCGCCACATCAGTCGCGCCCAGAGCTGGAGCTCCTCATCATCCCGGTGCTCGGGGTTGTAGAGCATCAGGTAGAAACGCAGGGCCTCATACAATCGCTGAGGGTCGTCGCCGTCCGGCTGGATTCGACGAGCAAGGCTCGACGCCAGGCTAGGCATGAAGAAGCGCTCGAGCGCATCCAGGTAGGTGCGCCGGGCCTGTGCACCGACCTTGTGCCCCTGATACAACCCGAAACCCATGCGCCAGGGGGCATCGTCCGGGTTGCCGTCGTAGCCGCGCGGCAATGCCCGCAGCGCGTCCAGCCCCGCCGCCAGCCTCTGCCAGTCCCGGTTCGTGCCTGGTGATAGCACCCCGTCCGTGCTGGTTTCGTAGTCGTCGACATGTTCGACAACCCGGGTGAGGTAGTCGTGGTTGGCTTGATGGCTGGTATACCAGGCACCCACCGCACCGATGAACGCTGCCAGGGTGAGCCCGGTGAGCGCCGCCGCACTCCAGCGGAAGCGCCGGCGCGCGCGATCGCTGGAAGTAGCCAGCTGTGCCTCGCCGAAGATCACGTCCCGGAGCAGCCGCTTCAGGAAGAACGCCTTCGGCACGGACGCTTCGGCGCTCACCGATGGCTGGCACAACGCCGGCGGCACAACGCCCGTGACCCGCTGACCCGCCGTTGCCGTCTGCGTGCCACTGGCCAGATAGACTCCACGCAGCAGGGCCGGCCGCTCGAACTGGTTGGGCACGAACATGTCCCGGAGAAAACCCTCGAGGCGCTCCCGCAGGGCAAGGACCTGGCGCGGGAACTCGTAAATGAGGGCGTTTCGCCGCGGCTCGCGTTCGTGGTCGAGGCGCTGCAGTAACCGGTCGTCGAGCCGGGCGGCAAGAGCCTCGATCTCATCCGGCAGCCGTTCCAGTGCGCCGCCGGTGTCCCGTGCCCGGGTGTGGTGGAAGGTCACGCCCCAGACCTGTTCGCGATCTTCCTGGCCCAGGTCGGCGAAGAACTCGTTAAAGCCGGCGAGCAGATCGCACTTGGTGAAGATGACGTAGACCGGCAGATCCATGGCCAGCTGCTCGTTGAGCTCCTGGACGCGGTGCTTGATCGCCGCACCCTGCATGGCAAGCTGCGTGTCCGTCTTGTTGAGCAGATCGAGTACGCTGACGGTCACGATGACCCCGTTGAGAGGCCGCTTGGGCCGCGCCTTGCGCAACAGATCGAGAAACCCGCGCCAGGCACGGGTCTCGACTTGCTTGGGGTCGTCCTGGGTGGTGTACCGGCCGGCGGTATCCAGCAAAACGGCCTCATCCGTAAACCACCAGTCGCAGTAGCGCGTGCCGCCCGCGCCCTTCACCGGCTGGGCACCCATCTCGCTCTGCAAGGGAAAGTGAAGCCCGGACTGCTGCAGCGCTGTCGTCTTGCCGGAGCCAGGCGCACCGATGATGACGTACCACGGCAAGTCGTAGAGCCGGCGCCCGCGGGCCAGGCGCGCTTCCCGGAGGGTATTCATGGCCTCCTTGAGCTGGCGGGCCAGGACCGCCTGCTCCGCCTGCACCTCGGACTGGTCCGCCCCCTGGGCTTCCTGCTCGGCGTCCTCAGTCACGGCATCGGCGAGCTTTTCGTCGGCTTTCGCGCGGGCATTGCGCAGACGCAGGTTGTTCAGCCCCCAGCCGAGCAGGAGGACCAGAATGGTTGCCAACCGCGCGACGGGCGAGGCGAGCGGAACGTAGCCGGCGATCGCCACCAGCGGTCCCGCGAACCAGACCAGCAGGGCCAGCGCGAGCACGATGATCAGTGCCAGTACCCAGGTCTTGGTGAGAAAGCAGAGCAGTCTCCTGAACATTCTGCGAACTTCCTGTGTCTGCGTTTGCCCCGCCTGCGCGCCGGCCCGGCTGCCGCGGGGTAAGCGTCTTCCATGTTCTAGTCGCGTTCGGCACCGCCGAGCGAGACGCTGAGAGTCACACGCCGGTTCTGCGCCCGGCCCTCAGCGGTGGCGTTGTCCGCCACCGGTTCGGTGGCGCCGCGCCCCTCTGGAACGAGGCGTCCCTGGAGATTGGCGGCTTGATCCATGTACTCGGCGACATTGGTCGCCCGCGCCAGCGACAGATGCCAATTGGACGGATAGCGCGGCGTCCGGATGGCGCGGTCGTCGGTATGTCCGGCAACGGTGATCCGACCGGGTACGATCTCCAGCGCTCTGGCGATCTTGTCCAGCACCGGATGCAGTGCCGGATCCACCGCGGCGTCCCCGGAGTCGAACAGCTCACCCGCCCGCAGCACGACGCGTACTCGATTCGGAAACGCCTCGACCGCCACCACGCCTCGCTCGATCTCGGGCGCAAGCAGTTCGCGCAGTTCCACGACCGTCGGCGGCACGCGATCCGCCGAAACAGGCTCCTCCTGGGCGGGTTGTGGAACGATGGCAGCGAGCTCAGCACGGACGCCGTCGCTGGCCTGGTTGAGCTCGATCAGCCAGTTGCCGTAGATACCACACGCCGCAACCGCAAGAACCGCCATAAGCGCCCAGACGGGGAGGAAGCTCTGCAGCCGCTGACGGGTTGCCGCAACCGGCTTCGCCGAGGGCGACAGGGCTTCCTTCCGCCGGTCCCGCTGATTGTGGAGCTCGCGGTAGAGCTCGCCGCGGAAGCGCTCAACCTCCTGGCGCCCGCCGGCCTCCAGCCGGTACTTGCCCAGGAAGCCCAGTGACAGCGCCAGATAGGCGATATGGAGGAACTCGTGGTCCTTGCGCACCGTCGCCATCGCCTGGTCGACCATGTGGAAGACGCGCTCGCCGCCGTAGGTCTCACCGTGGAACGTGCGCAGCAGGCTCTTCTGGCTCCAGTCACTGTGCTCGCCCCAGGGCGAGTTGAGCACCAGCTCGTCGAGCAGGGAGCACAGGACGTAACGGGATTTGTCGACTGTTGTCTCGTCGACCCCGCCAGCGCGGGCACGGGCCTCGAAATCCCGCACGTGCTGAACCGCCTGGCGGTGGAGCGCGGCCGTATCCACTTGGCCCTGCATCTGGCCGATCTCGCCGGCCAAGGTGAGCAGCGAGGCCGCGGCTTCCGCAACCGTCTCCCGCCGGAGGCGCGGGACCTGGCGAAGTTCCAGGCGGTCGCGCGCGGGCGAGCGGCGTCGCTGGATCTTCGTGGCGTCGCCGTCACCCGCCGGCATGGCCGGCGGAGCGCTGCCGCCGGGCCGTGGCCGCACTACGGTCTCGTCACCCTGGCTCGGTGTGGATCGCTTGCCACCCGGGCGGGGCTTGATGACAGTCCTGTCGCCGTCCATAGCCTGTGTCTCGTTCGTGTGCTCCTGCCGGCCGGCGCCAGCGCCGCGACTACTGCCGGATGGCCCACAGTTCCAGTTTCAGGTCCGGAATATCCTCGGCCACATGGATCGCGAATCCCGCCGATTGCTTGAGCTCCTCCCAGTGCGGTGAACTGCCGTCGAGCTCGAAGTAGACGGAGCCGGCGTGATACGGGATCTCTCGCGGGGCCACCGGCAACGCATTAACGGGAATGCCGGGCAGCTGGTTGTTTACCAGATCGCGGATCGTATCCACGGTGCCAACCTTGATCAGCGTCGGCAGCTTCTCGCGCACTGTCTCGGTGGGCGCGTCAGCGCGTGCGGCGAGAACGAAGTGGGCCTCACGGGCCAGACTCCGGTCGCTGAGCCGGGCAACGCGGATCCCGTAGTCGCGCTCCTCGACGGTCAGCGCGATGGCTGTCTGCTCGAGCACCGTGCTGAGCTCCTGCTCGAGGCTGTCCATCAACCCGCGAAAGCAGGCATAGAGCCCCTCGTGCTGATACGGCACCAAATCCGGCGGCCGCTTGGTCCGGGTCGTGAAGGTGGCCAACTCTCCGGTCAGCCCCGCCAGCTCGGTGTACAGCTGCTCGGGATGGAGCTGGCGAACCGACTGATAGTGGCGCAGGCGCGTTTCGTAGCGATTGATCAGCTGCAGGAGCAGGAAATCGGCGATGGCCGAGGACCCGCCCCCGGAACGGCCGCTTTCGTTGAAGCGTGCCGCCAGGGCCTCGCCGCGTTGCTGAAGCATGCCCAGCGCATCGCCGAGATATCCCTTGAGGTCCCGCTGCTGCGCCACATCCAGCGACGGAGGGATGAAGCGCGACTCGAGGACGACCGCGCCCTCCTGCGTGACCTCGCGTATGCGCGCCACCGGCAGCACGCAGTAGCCACCGAGATCGGAGCTCTCCAGCGCCAGCGACGCATTCAGCGTCGCGGTCTCTACCGGCTCGGCCTTGCCGCCCTCACCGGAGTAGTCGAACACCTCGTCGATGGAGAGGTGATATCGGGCGACGGTATCGGGCTGCCGGCCCTCTTGTCCGGTATCCACAAATCGGGCGCCGGGCTGATACCGGGACACCGCGAGGAACGCGGACAACTCCTTGGTCCCCGCAGGTACGTCCAGAGGAGCGGGCAGCGGAGCGGAACCGGGCAGATCGAACGGCGTACCGTCGCTCATTAGGCCGCTGGCCCGGGTCAGAGCCAGTTTGCCCTCAGCCAGCGCGCCCTGATCGATACTCAGCTCGTAGACCCCCCAGACATACGGGCGGATCGCGCCCGCCCGGGCCTCCATGCGGCTCTCGAGATAGCGCTCCTGCTGCTGAAAGTGCTGCGGAAACAGGTATTGGCCCTCAAGCCAGGCGATCTTCTTGTCAATCATTCGGCGTTCCTAGGAGCATCCGTGTCATCCCTTGTGCAACGGCGATCAATCCACCTCGTGTGCTTCGCCATCCGGCTCGCCAAGGATCAGGCCATCGGCAGTCAATGTGACCCGATGGTCGGAATACCAGTTGGGACTGACCGAATAGACCAGCTTCCAGCGAGCTGCATCGATCGCGCGATAACCCGCCACCACCGCCATGTGGCTGGCATCACCCGCCAGCTCGGTGGTGTGCTCAAGCGACTCGCCGGGGCGCAACGTGAACTCCGCGGCCCCCTTGAGCTCTCGACCAAGCAGGCTCTCGGCATTGCCGAAGGCATCCCGGAAATCCAGCGTATCGAACGTATTGCGATCGGTGAGCTGATAGACCCGGACCACCACGGGCGACGGCCGGCCATCGACGTCGGGGTTGACGTCCTCGGAGGCAACGAGGGTGAGGTCGTCTGTCGGCGTGTCCACGTAACGGTTGAGACCGCAGGAACTCGCCAGCAAACTCAGCAAGACGACAATGATAATGCGGTATGCCATTGCCTACATCCGTGTTGGCCGGAGGTCTTCCTTACGCGCTCATTTGGGTCGAGCGCCGCTCAATGCGGATCGGAGCTCGCGGTATCCTTCCGCGCTCCTCCGCCTTGATCCTGGTGTCCGAGCTTAACCTTCTTGAGACGCTTTTCAAACAGGGACTGGACGACGCCCTCGGGCCTATCGCCCCGCTCGGCATGCCATGATCGAAACTCACGCCAATAGTGGCTGCTTGGGGCCAGCCGGAGCGTCAACCGGCACCAGAGCGAACGCAGCCCCGTGCCGGCATCGGTTTCGACGGCGCGTTTCGCCCGCTGCTCAAAGCGGCGAGGCTCGAACAGCCGCACGACGCCCGACGCGACATTATTCAGCACCGCCACGATCCGCTTCGGCCGACCCGGCAGATCGGCCGTCACGGCCTGGATCCGCGACAGTTCTTCCCGTGCCTGGTCATCATCGCCGGCCACCAGACGCCGGATCGCATGATCCGCGTCACGACGAACGCTGCTGCCGGGCAGCGAGCGATCGGCGCGTGTGGGTAATCGCTGCTCGAGATCGTCGAGTTCCCGACGCACTGCCATCAGGCACGCCAGCGTCTCGCGCATGCTCGCCCCCAGCGCGTAAGCCTGCTGTCGACTCAACTCAAGGGATTGGATGTCCTCCGCACCGTGGCCCAACCCCTCGATCAAGCCGCGAGCGACTTCCGGTTCCAGGGTCTCCAGCTGTTGGCCGAGCGAAGGCAGCCCGCCCTCCGCATTCTGATCAAGGCTACCAGCGACCTCGAGATCCCAGTCCTCCGGGATGGTCACGGAAGGCGGCTGGAATGCGTCCCGTGTCCCTCCGAGGCCCAAATTCCGGCTTGCGGCGACATGCGTCGTGCGGGCAGCAGTATCGCCAGCCGGACCCTGCAGCGGCGCCGCTGGTACGTCCGGGGCTGCATCCATCCCTGGCCCGGGCGCCTCAGGGACGTCCGACATGCTGCCGGTCTGTGGTGCACCCGCCTCGCCGGGCGCATCGAGCAGGGTGACAGCAAGCGTATAGGGACCGATCTGCAGCCGATCGCCCTGGCTCAGCGCCGCCCGCTGCCCTTCACCGAGAGGCTCGGGCGCGTCGTTCACGTAAACGCCATTGGCACTGGCGTCGTATACAACGAAGTGGTCGCCCTCGCGGCTGAAAAATGCGTGGCGGCGGGAAACCAGGCGCTCGCCGCAATCCAGCTGCCAGTCGCAGGCCGGCGCACGCCCGACGACGGCTACGTTCTCGACGAGGTGATACGGACGGTGGCCTTTGCCGTCGTCATCGCCCTGGAGATCCAGTCGCAGGCGCATATCCCTATGCCTCCGCTCATCCCACTCCGGCCCCGCCCCGAGAACCCCACGGGATCTGCCGACAGCACGGCACCGCCAGCAAAGGGACCGGAAAAAGTCCTTGACAACGCGAGGATAAGCTAGTTTGACTAACAAAGTCGAGAGGCGCGGTTCGCTCGGGCATGCCAGCAAGGCGAGTGGGTCGTGCCAAGGATTCGGCCATCCGTCGTACATCAAAAACGCGGGCTTAGCATGGAAGCTAGGGATAGCGCGGCCGTTGTGCCGCTGAAGTCACGGAATGACAAACGAAGCTCATCGTCCCTGACGCGCTCGGAGAAGCTCCCGTTTGCCGTGGGCGCGCTCATCGCGGGCCGTTTCCGCCTGTGCTCCCTGCTCGCAGTGGGCGGCACGAGCTGCTTATATCGAGCCTGGGACCAGTACGCGGCCTCAGCGGGTCTCAACGACCCCTCGGTGGTCATCAAGGTCCCGCGCCGAGTCGTCGAAGCCGACTGCGGAACCGATCTCATATTCCGCGAGGTAGCCGTATCGCGCCGCATTCGGCACAGCGGCGTAATCAGCATCTTCGACCTGCATCAGCACCATGGCCGGTTCTTCCTGACCCAGGAACTGATCCGGGGCGAGTCTCTCCGGGAGCGGCTTGATCGCGCCGGCGGTCGCGGGCTGCCATACAGCGCATGCATGGCCATCGGCCGTCAACTCGCGGCCGCCATCGGAAGCCTCCACGCAGCCGGGCTGGTGCACTCGGACATCAAACCCGGCAATGTCCTCCTCGGCCGCGACGGCCGCTTGTGCCTGATCGATCTGGCGACGGCCCGTTCCACCGCGTCCGCCGACGACATCGCCGCACCCCCGTTTCACGGTTTCTCGCCAGCGTATGCCAGCCCCCAGACCCTTGGCGACGAGCCCGCTCGCCCGGCCGACGATGTCTACTCCCTGGCGTGCCTGCTGTATGAGCAGCTGGCCGGCTATCACCCGTTCGCCGGGATCGATGCCCGACGCGCCCGAGCCGAGGGGCACACGGCACGGCGACCGCCCGCCGTGGGTCATTGCCAGTGGCGGGTACTCCGCCGGGCATTGGCGTTTAAAGCAGAGCGCCGCCCGGCGAGCGTCGAGCGCTTCTGGCGTACTTTCGTCGGTGCCCGCTACCTCGCCCCGCTGATCGTGCTCACGCTGGTGCTTGCCACTGCGGCCCTGTTCGGGCTGGCCACCGCCAACCAGGCCGGACCGCCAGGCCTCGCAGCGAGCACCCATCTCGCCATCAATTCATCATTTCCGGAGGGTCGCTGATGTCCAGTGAGCCCATCATCGACGCCGAGGAGCTTGTCGAGCGCACCGGCTTGCCCGAAACGGTGGAGGCGATCCTGGAGCCGATAAGCGAACAAGCACCCGCCGGGCGCGACCTGCGCGAGGACGAGACGCTCGTCCATGAATACTACCGCTTGCGCGATGTCCGCACGGCCAACCGCAACCGCGAGCGCGAGGCGATCACCGAGGGGAACACGGACCACCTCCGGCCACGGGACTGGCAACCCCTGGCCGACGGCATACCGCCGGTGCTCCGCGGCCAGAGCAAGGACGCAGAGCTCGCGGCCTGGCTCATCGAGGCCCTGACCCGCTTGCACGGGTTCGCCGGGGCGGCACTCGGGTTTCACGTCGCCGCCCGCCTCATCGAGACCTACAGCGAGGCGCTCTATCCGCCCCCCGACGCCGAGGGCGTAGCCACACAGCTCGCGGCACTCGCCGGACTCAACGGACTCGGGACGGAGGGAGCATTGATCACGCCCCTGAAGTCCCTACCGCTAACCCAGGGCAACGATCCGGGTCCCTTCTGTACCTGGGAATGTGAGCAGGCCTTCGAGCTCGCGCGCCTGTCCGACACGAGTAAGCGAGAAACCCGCAGTCAGCGCGGATACGTCACACCGGAGGCCGTGGACGAGGCAGTAGCCCAGACGGACACGGATTTCCTGCGCGGCAAGCGCACGGATATCCAGGCAGCGATCGCCGAATTCAATCGCTACCGCGCCGCCCTGGACGCGTACGTTCCGGACAATCCACAGCCGACGTCAAGACTGGAAAGCACGCTCGACGGGTGCCTGCGCACCATGAACTATCTCGCCGGTGAGCGCCTGGCGGACGAATCCCCGCCGGCGTCGACGACATCTGCTGACGGGACACCGGACGAGACGGCTGATGGCGATTCGTCGACCCATGCCGCGACGTGGGCCGGCGGCCACATCACTGATCGGGAGGCCGCGCTCCAGCAGCTTCGGGAGATCGCACGCTTTTTCCGCCGAACGGAACCGCACTCGCCGATCTCCTACAGCATCGAGCAGGTCGTGCGGTGGAGTGACCTGTCGCTCCCGGAGCTCATCCAGGAACTCATCCCCGATGAGGGCGCCCGCTCGAATTACCGAACGCTCACCGGGATTCCATCCCGTGAGGACTAGCTCTGCAGACCAGGACCCAATAGGGGGGGCAGACCCATGAGAACGAGTATTCACGACAAGCTCAACAAAGTCCGCAAGCCCCGTGTCCACATCAGCTACGAGGTGGAGACCAACGGCGCCGTCGTCGAGAAGGAACTGCCTTTCGTGGTCGGCGTGATGGGCGATTTCTCCGGCGACCCGACCACGCCCCTGAAGCCGCTCAAGGACCGACGCTTCGTGCAGATCGACCGGGATAACTTCGATCAAGTCCTCGCAAGCATGAACCCCGGGCTCAACCTGAAGGTCGACAACAAACTCGACGGCGACGGCGATAGCGAGATGGCGGTCGAGCTGAGCTTCAACTCTATGGAGGACTTTGAACCGGCGGCCGTCGTCCAACAGGTCGAGCCGTTGCGCCGCCTCATGGAAACCCGCAACAAGCTCCGCGACCTATCGACGAAGGCCGACCGCTCCGAGGAGCTTGAGGCAATCATCGAGCGGGTACTGACCAACGACGCCGATCTCAGCGAGCTCGCCGAGGCCGTCGGCGTCAGCAACGACGGCACAGCGGGAAGCGAGGAGAAGAACGATGAGTGACGCAACCAGCGCACGCGAGGAGAACCGGGCGGACGAAGCGGAGGCCATGAGCCTTCTTGATCAGGCCGTCCAGGCAACCAAGCAAACGGAAACCGAGGAAGCGCAGGAGTTGCTGCGCGTTCTGACCGAGCAGGCGATGGAGGGGACTGTCACCTGGAACAAAAACCTCACGGTGACGTTCCGCAAGGCCATCGCTGCAATCGACGACGCGATAAGCCGCCAGCTGCGCGAGATCATGCACCACGACCGCTTCCAGCAGCTTGAGGGCTCGTGGCGCGGCCTGCACTACCTGGTGATGAACACCAACACCAGCAGCGGCCTAAGGCTCAAGGTCTTCAACGCGGGCAAAAAGGAAGTCGCCAAAGACCTGGCCAAGGCAGTGGAATTCGACCAGAGCCAGATGTTCAAGAAGATCTACGAGGGCGAATTCGGATCCCCCGGCGGCGAGCCCTACGGAGCGCTCATCGGGGACTATCAGTTCAGCAATCACCCGGAGGACGTCGAGTTCCTCACCAACATGTCCAATGTGGCGGCGGCGGCATTCTGTCCGTTCCTGACCGCCGCCGAACCTGGCCTGTTCGGATTCCAGTCGTGGGAGGAACTTTCCCAGCCGCGGGATCTGTCCAAAATCTTCGACTCCACGGAATACCTGAAATGGCGCTCCTTCCGCGAGTCCGAGGATTCCCGTTTCGTCACCCTGACGCTGCCGCGCGTGCTCTCGCGCCTGCCCTATGGCGCCGACACCAAGCCGGTCGAGGCGTTCGACTACGAGGAGATGGACAGTTCCCGCCCCGCATCCAGCGAGTACACCTGGATGAACGCGGCGTACGTCCTGGGCACCCGCCTGACCAACGCCTTCGATGAATACGGCTGGTGCACCGCGATCCGCGGGGCCGAGGGCGGCGGCCGGGTCGAAAACCTTCCCGTCCACCTGACCACGACCGATGATGGCGACATCGACATGAAGTGCCCGACGGAGATCGCCATCACGGACCGGCGGGAGGCGGAGCTGAGCAGCCTCGGGTTCATGCCGCTATCCCATTACAAGAACACCGACTATGCGGTTTTCTTCGGCGCCCAGACCGCCCAGAAGCCCCAGGTGTTCGATCAACCGGATGCCACCGAGAACGCGGCCATCTCCGCCAGACTGCCCTACATCATGGCCACCTCCCGCATCGCCCACTACCTCAAGGTCATGGCGCGGGACAAGATCGGCAGCTTCATGGAAGCCGAGGACATGGAGAACTGGTTGAACCGCTGGATCAACAACTACGTCAACGCCAGTGAGGGAGGCGGCCAGGACATGCGGGCCAAGTACCCGCTGCGGGAGGCCCAGATCACGGTGCAGCCGGTGCCGGGGCGCCCCGGGTCCTATAACGCCGTGGCCTGGTTGCGGCCGTGGTTGCAACTCGAGGAGCTCACCACGTCCCTGCGCATGGTAGCGCGGATCCCGGATACCGGTGGCTAAGCGCGCCCGGTACAGCAGCCTTCCGGCGCGCCGCTCGTGCCGGGAAGCTGCCTGGGGCGGCGCCCGGGCGTCGCTCCAAGGGTTCTGGGACAGAGGCGTAGCGGCCCGCTCGTGGGCGGCCTGGCCCGCGGGATGATGGAAGGCCCGCGTCCAACGCGAGCATGCCATCAGCGTGCCTCGCTTGAACCAATGGATCGTCAACAGTGGCCGCCCGACCTATGCGGCCACGCGACGCAAAAGGATTTGCTGGATTGCACCGAGTCGCGAGCACTGGCTCAACCAACGAAGAGCGCGTGGAGACCGCACCGCCGGCGCGGCGCGTCCAGGAGGTCGACGGGGGGAACCGTGCTGGTCCCGAGGCCCCCGGTCGCGAGCGCCGTTGCGCGGATTCGGCTCCGGACCGAGACCACCGGACCCAGGTGGCAATCGAACGTGCCGTCATCAATATCGATCGGCGGATCAACGCGCAACTCGACGCCATCCTCCACCATCCCCGCTTTCAGGCACTGGAAGCGTCCTGGCGCGGGCTCTATTACCTGGCTGCGGTGGAGGCGGCCCACGATGAAGAGGTATCGATCAAGATCCGCGTGCTGAACGTCTCGTGGGCCGAGCTCGCAAAAGACGTCACCCGGGCGCTGGAATTCGATCAGAGCCAGCTGTTCCGCAAGATCTACAGCGAGGAGTTCGACACGCCGGGTGGCGAGCCCTTTGGCGTGATGCTGGGTGACTACCAGGTCGCCCACCGCACTACGCCCGGGGTTCCGGTTCCCGACACGGAGGTTCTTCAGGAGATGGCGCGGATCGCCATGGCCGCGCTTTGCCCGTTCATCGCCAACGCCAGCAGCACACTGCTGGGGCTGGACAGCTTCCGCGAGGCCAGCCAGCCCTTGGGGCTGGACGCGTTATTCCGCCAGACCGAATACCACAAATGGACAAGCCTGCGACGCGACACTCATGCCCGCTTTCTCGCCTTGACCGTTCCGCGCGTACTAATGCGCGCGCCCTATCTCGATGACGGCAGCCGGCACGAGGGCGTGCAATACCGGGAGAACACTAACGCAAATCCGGAGCATTACCTCTGGGGCAGCGCATGCTACGCGCTCGGCGGCGTCATTCTCAGGGCATTCGCCAACACTGGCTGGTTTGCCGACCTCCGGGGCGGTCCGCACGAATTCGGCGAAGGCGGTGTCGTGCCGGATCTTGAGTACCTCCCATTGGCAGTGGACCGTGAGCAGTTGGCCCCGCGGTTCGCCACCGAAGTCATGTTCGACGACTTTACCGAGCGCGAGCTCAGCGACGCCGGCCTGATTCCGCTGTGCAGCTACCACACGGCACAGCGCTCCGTGTTTTTCAGCAACAGCTCACTGCATGAACCACCGGCCGAGGGATCCGAACTCGCGCGCCTGAACGCCCGGTTATCCTCAATGCTTCAGTACGTGCTGTGTGTATCCCGATTCGGTCATTACATCAAGATAATCGGTCGGGACAAGGTGGGCCGTTTCGCTACCGCGGAGGAGCTCCAGCAGCTGCTGCAAGACTGGCTGCACCAGTACACCACCTCGAACGAGAGCGCCTCCGCCTCGCTCAAGGCGCGCTATCCGCTGGCCGCGAGCCGGGTGGAGGTCGCGGAGCGCCCGGGCGAGCCGGGCCACTTCAGCTGCGTGGTTCACCTCAAACCGCACTTTCAGCTCGATCAGCTGGTTTCGACCATCCGACTGGTTACCGAGATCGCGGTGGGGCCTAACCCGGCACCGGAGTAACGCCAAGCGAGGGACGACACGATATGACAACGAGCCTGGACCACTTTCGCGCAGGTCGCCTGGCAGAAGCCATTGACGCGGCAACGGCCACCCTGCGGGGCGATCCCGCCGACACGTCCGCACGCAGTCTTCTGGCGGAACTGTTGTGCCTCCGGGGTGAATTCGAGCGGGCAGACCGGCAACTGGCCACTCTCGCCGACTTCAGCCCGGACCGACACGAGGAGATTGCCGCCTGGCGCGGCCTCCTTCACGCCGCCCGCGCACGCGCTGATGTCTTCGAGCACGGTGCCACCCCGGAGCTGACGGGCCCTGCGACGCAGCGAATCCGCGGCCTGCTGGAGGCACTGCTCGCGTGGCGCGAAGACGAGGCGGACAGCGCGGAACGTTACCACGGGCTGGAGATGGAACGCGTGCCCTGGCGGGCGATCGTCGACGGTACCCCGGTCACCGACGTCCGCGAGCTCGATGACCGGATGGCCGGGATTCTCGACGTCATGACCACCCAGGGCCAATACCTGTGGGTCGACGTGGCGGATGTCGCCTCGCTGAATCTCGTGCCTCGACGACGACCGCTCGAGGCTGCCTGGCGGCCCGCCCAACTCACGCTTCGTGACGGCTTCAGCGGCCGTGTCTACATACCGATCATCTACCCGACCGCAACGGACGACGAGGCGTGCCTGCTCGGCCGCCGCACGGACTGGCAGGACCGCGACGGAGTCGTGATCGGCCTGGGCCAGCGCTGCTGGCTGGCCGGTGACAGCGTGGTGCCTCTCGGCGAGATCGACGCCGTGGAAGGCCCGACGGACATCGGAGAACCGGCAGCCGCCGGCACGGAGACAAGCTCTTGAAGGGATGGAATCCCCGGCGAAGAGGGAGCCGCAATGAACCGTAGCCGTTCCCGTGAAGCGGTCCTGCCGTCACTGCTGGACCGGCTCATCGACGCTGAACCGGACCGTGAGCATGAGTCGGTGCGATCCCCGGGGACGCGCCTCGAAGTACTGCGTGCCGGCGTGCGCCGAGACCTGGAGAATCTTCTCAATACCCGGATCGTGCAGACCGTGCCGCTGGGAACCTACCCCGAGCTCGCCACCTCGGTCGTTCATTACGGTTTACCGGACTTCAGCTCGGTGGTGCTGGGTGCCCCGGAAGAGCGCGAGGCGTTCCGCGCACGCATCCAGCGAACCATCGCACGTTATGAGCCGCGTTTCCGGCAGACGCGGGTCGAGACCGTGCCGACCGGTGACGAAGCGGATCGTACTCTGCACCTCAAGATCACCGCCACGCTCCTCGTGGAGCCCGATCCGGTGCCGCTGCGCTACGAGTCACAGGTGCACGCGACGGATCGCCTCGTGCGACTCAAGGAGGTCCGCGATGGATGACAGCCTGCTGTCGTACTACAACCGGGAGCTCGCCTACATCCGTCAAATGGGCGCGGAGTTCGCCGAGAGCCACCCGAAGATCGCCGGCAGGCTCCGCCTGGACGGTGACACCGTGGAGGACCCCCACGTCTCGCGATTGATCGAGTCCTTCGCCTTCCTGACCGCGCGCGTCCGCTACAAGCTCGACGATGAATTCCCCGAGCTCACCGAGGCCCTGATGGGCCTGCTCTACCCGGACTACCACGCGCCGGTCCCGTCCATGAGCATCGCGCGTCTGGCGCTGCAGCCCGGGCGCTCGGAGGTCATGCAGATACCGGCGGGCACCAGCCTGTACACGGACTCCAACCCCGCCGGCACGTGCTACTTTCGTACGGCTTTTGATACGGACATCCTCCCTGTGGACCTGGAACAGGCCGAGTTCCGCGCGCAACCTTTCGAGGCCCCGTCGCTGCCGGAACCCGAGCGCCACCGCGGGGTCCAGGCCGTTCTGCGGGTTACCCTCCGTGCCCGTGCGGAGACCACCCTGGCGGAGGCAGCCCCCCAGCGACTGCGCTTCCACCTGCACGGCCAGCCGCAGTTCTCGAACCGGCTCTACGAGTTCCTTCTCAACGAGACCACCGGCATCGCCATCGCGGCACATCCCCACGACCCGGAACCGGTCTTTGTGCCCGCTGATCGGCTGCGCCCCGTTGGCCTGGACGAGGACGCAGCCGTGCTGCCCTGCGACGGCAGGAGCTCACACGGGAACCGGTTACTCATGGAGTATTTTTCCTTCCCTGAGAAGTTCCTCTTCGTGGAGCTCGATGACATCGGTCATGCCTGGTCGCGCTTAAGCGACAAGGCGATGCTGTTCATCTACTTCGCGCGCAGCCACTCGGAGCTGGTTCAGGGGGTCAACGCGCAGAGCCTGCTGCTCGGCTGCACCCCCATCGTCAACCTGTTCCACGCGACCATGGAACCGCTGGCTGCGAGCGAGCTCGAACAAGAGGTCCGGCTCTGCGTCGACGCTTCGCAACAGGAATCGGCGGATATTCACACGCTGCAAAGGGTGGACGCCTGCGACGGCGGCGGCCGGACGGTGCCCTTGCAGCCGTTCTACGGTGCCCACCGCAACCAATCCGGCACCACCACGCCGCGGTACTGGCATGCGCGCCGGGAGATTAGCCATCACCACAACGGCCGGCGCAGTCGCGGGGTCGATACCTATCTGTCGCTGGTGGATCGGGACTTCCGCCTGACCGCCCCGGACAGCGACTGGCTCATTCGTGCCGACGCCTTGTGCACCAACCGCGACCTGCCCGATCGGCTCCCGTTCGGGCCCGACGCGCCCCGGTTCCAGTTCCTGCGGGGCGGAGCCGGGTTGTCGGTGCGCTGCACGACGCCACCGACCATGAGCCTGCAGCCGCGCCTGGATGACGCCAGCCGCTGGCAACTCGTCACTCAGCTCACGCTCCAGCATTTCACGGGCGAGGACGGCCTCCAGGCACTCAAGGAAACGCTGCGGTTGCACGACTTCCGCGAGGCCCCCGAGAACCAGGCGATCGTCGAGAGCCTCGTCGACCTCCGCTCCGAGGTCACCACGGAACGCATCGCCCGCAGCGGCCGCGTCGCCATCTGCCAGGGCACCCGCATCCGGATCGAGGTCAACGAGAACCGCTTCAGCGGAGCGGGGCTGTTCCTGTTCGGAGCCGTGCTGAGCGAGTTCCTGGCGCAGCACTGCACGATCAACACGTTCGTTCAGCTCCAGATCACGAGCCGGCAAAGAGCTGGGAGGGTAATGACATGGCCACCGCGCAGCGGCAGTCAACGCCTGATTTAAGCGCCGCGTTCGGCGGTCCCGGGCATCGGTGCGACGACTTCTACCAGCTTGTGCGCGCTCTGGAACGACGCCTCGAGCTCGCCCAGGGGCGTCACGAGACGGCACCGGTCGGCGGTGACGGTCCACCGTCCCGGGAGCCGGTGCGCTTCCGCGGCAGCAACGAGGCAGCGTTTCCAGCCCGAGCCGTGGAGTCCCTGCGCCCGCGCAAGGCGGACCGTGGGCCCGAGCACGAGATGCGGGTGAACTTCCTCGGCCTGACCGGCCCCACCGGAGCCTTGCCCGCGCACTACAACGTTGTCGTTCGACAGCGGCTGAAAGAGCGCGACACCGCGCTTGCGGATTTCCTCGACCTCTTCAATCACCGCCTCGTCGCTTTGTACTACCGGGCGTGGAGCAAGCACCGCCTGCCGATCCAGTACGAGCGCACCGACTCCAGGGAGAGGGACTCGTTCACTCGTGCAGTGGACGCCTTTTCGGGACAGCCCGCGGGGCGGCGGGATGAGCCGCGCCGCTATTATGCCGGCCACTTCGCGCGGCAGACGCGCTCGCCGAGCGGCATGGCGGCTATTCTCCGTGACTACCTGGGCTATGACTGCCGAGTGGAGTCATTCGTCGGCCAGTGGCTCCCGGTAGGCATGGACAGTCAAACACGCATCGGCGGCAACCGGCAGGGACAACACAACCGGCTCGGCGACGGCGTGCTCATCGGCAACCGGGTCTGGGACCTACAGAGCAAGATCCGCATTCATATCGGCCCCATGGAGCTGGCCGAATACGAGGCGCTGCTTCCCGGCACGGACCGCCACAAGGCCATGTGCCGGCTCATCCAGGGCTATCTGCCCAGTCACATGAACATCGAGTTGCGCTTCACCATTCACGCCGGAGAAGCGTCACGCCGGCTCGGCCGGGGCGTGCGCTGCGCACGCACGACCTGGTTGCGCTCCGATCCGGACCGCCCGATGGAGGCGCGATTCGAGCTCAAGCCGGCAGTGGCCTAGGCAATCAGCAACGGTGCTCCACGCGAGGACACCCCGACGGACGAGGTACGACGGGAAATGGAATTCGAGCAGTTGATGCAGCGAATGAGCGCCCCCTGCCGCGAACTCTTCGAGCAGGGTGTCGCCACGGCATCCTCCCGAAGCCACCACGCCCTGCAGGTGGAACACTGGCTGCGCGAAGCCGTGCAGCAACAGGACCCGGAGATCGACGCCGTCCTGGCGCTGTTCGACCTGGAGCGCGCGCGCCTGCTGGGCGACCTGGAGGCCGCGGTCGAGGCCCTGGAGACGGGCCATGCGGGCTTTCCCCGCATCTCCACGGAAGTCGCCCGGCTGCTCTTCGAAGCCTGGATGATCGCGTCCTCCCAGTTCGAGCAGCTCGCGATCCGGCCGATCCATCTGCTTCTGGCGCTGACCGAGAATGACGTCCTGCGGCCGCGGGTGGCGGGACTGTCCTCGGAGCTGAACCGTCTCTCCGGAACGGCGCTGCGCGAGCAGTGCCAGGGGCTCCTCGCGGGCACAGCACAGCCGGGATCAGCCGCCGGCAATGGCGCCACGGAATCCCGCAGTCAGGCGCTCGACCAGTTCACCGTCGACCTCACAGCCCAGGCCCGGGAGGGCCGCATCGACCGCGTCCTGGGTAGGGATGGCGAGATCCGCCAGATGGTGGACATCCTCTGCCGCCGCCGACAGAACAATCCCATTCTCACCGGCGAGGCCGGTGTCGGGAAGACCGCGGTTGTCGAGGGACTGGCGCGGCGTATCGCCGACGACGATGTCCCCGAGCGGCTGCGCGGACTGTCGCTACGCACCCTCGACCTGGGCCTTCTCCAGGCCGGCGCCGGCGTCAAGGGCGAGTTCGAGAACCGCTTGAAGAACGTCATCCACGAGGTCCAGACGGCCACGCCGCCGGTCATTCTCTTCGTCGACGAGGCCCACACGCTCATCGGCGCCGGCAACCAGGCCGGCGGCGGCGACGCCGCCAACCTACTCAAGCCCGCCCTCGCTCGCGGCGACCTGCGTACCATCGCCGCCACCACCTGGGCGGAATACAAGAAATACTTCGAGTCGGACGCCGCACTCACCCGCCGCTTCCAGGTGGTACACGTGGACGAGCCCGACGAGGACAACGCCATCGTCATGCTCCGGGGCACCACCGAGGCACTGGAGACCCACCACGGCGTGGCCGTACTCGAGGAGGCCATCGACGCCGCGGTGCGTCTGTCCAACCGCTACATCACAGGCCGCCACCTACCGGACAAATGCGTCAGTCTCCTGGATACCGCCTGCGCGCGCGTCGCGCTCAGCCAGACAACGACACCGCCGGCACTGGAGGCGACCCAGCAGGCCCATGACAACGCCCGCGCGGAACTCGAGCGCCTCACCCGTGAAAGCCGGCTAGGCCATGACCACGCGGCAGCCGTCGCCGCGCTGGAAGCGCGATGCGAGAACCTTCAGGCGTCTGCCGCGCAGCTGCAGGAGCGCTGGCGGGCGGCACACGCAGAGGTGGCCCATGCCATCGAGCTCCGCCGGCGCATCGAGGCGACCGACAACGGCGACGCCGCGGAAACGGGCGACACGACCGCGCTACGCGATGAGCTGGCGGCAACGCGAGCCCGACGCGCGGAACTCGAAGATGGCGGCGAGGCCCTCCTCCATGAATGCGTGGATGCCGATATCGTCGCGCGCGTGGTGGCCGACTGGACCGGCATCCCTGTCGGCCGCATGCACACCGACGAAATCAAGAGCGTGCTGCAGCTCCGGGAGCAGCTTGAACGACGCGTCATCGGCCAGCCCCACGCCCTGGAGCTCATCGCCCGCCACATGCGCACCGCCCGGGCCCGGCTCGCCGACCCGGGGCGACCTCTCGGGGTGTTCATGCTCGTCGGCCCGAGCGGCGTGGGCAAGACGGAAACCGCCCTGGCCCTGGCCGAGCAGCTCTACGGCTCCGAACAGGCGATGACCACCATCAACATGTCGGAGTTCAAGGAGGAGCACAAGGTCTCCCTGCTCATGGGCTCACCCCCCGGCTACGTGGGGTATGGCGAGGGCGGCGTGCTTACCGAGGCCGTGCGACGCAAGCCTTACAGCGTCGTGCTGCTCGACGAGATCGAAAAGGCCCACCCCGGCGTCCAGGACCTGTTCTACCAGGTCTTTGATAAGGGCGTACTGCGCGACGGCGAGGGCCGCGACATCGACTTCCGCAATACCGTCATCCTGATGACCAGCAACACCGCCGCCCCCGAGATCGAGCGCCTGTGCGCCGATCCCGACACCTTGCCCACAGCCGAAGGCCTTGAGGGCGCCATCGCGCCCACGTTACGCGAGACCTACAAACCGGCCTTCCTCGGGCGCCTGCAAGTCATCCCCTACTACCCGCTCGACGACACTGCGCTCGCCGAGGTGGTCCGGCTCCAGCTCGAGACCATTCGCAGCCGCATGCAGGACTACTACCAGGTGCCCCTGGACTACGGCGAAGCCCTGATCCAGCACATCACCGGGGCGTGCAACGCCTCGGACACCGGCGCGCGCCAGATCAGCGCCATCGTCAACAACGAGCTGCTGCCGCAGGTCGCCGAGCGGATCCTGGAGAGCCTCGCCCGGGGGGAGGCGATCACCGGTATTCATGTCGACCGGGCCACGCAGGAAGCGCGGTTCGACGTCCGGGTAACGACGGGCAATAACGCGCCGGAGCCATCATCGATGTCCCCGGCCGCGGCGGCCACCGATTGCCAGACCGATGGCAGAGCCATCGGCTCGTAGCGGACAACACCCGTGCGGCCGCGAGAGCTCCCACGTCGCGCCCCCGCACCACCGGATACCCGGGCGACCCGGCTTCAAACGCCCGGTGGCAGGGCATCGCCGGCCCCGTCGGCGACGGAGACCGCAACAGAGAGCAATGGAAAGGAGGTGAAAGGAGACGCGAAGAAGGGATTTCACAGATCAACCAACGGGTGCGCGTACCCGAGGGCTTTCCAGCCCATCCTGAAATGACTCATCAACGGATAAACGTAAAGAGGAAGTTATGTCCATTTTCATGAACTACGACGGTCTCAAGGGTGAAGCCACGGACAAGAACCACCAGGACTGGATCGACGTCGATCAGCTCTCCTGGGGCGTCCGCCGCAACATCACCTCCAACACCGCAACGGCCAAGGACCGCGAGTCGGCCAACGCCGAGATCACCGACCTCACCCTCACCCGCCGCATGGACAAGGCCACGCCGGACATTTTCATGGAGTCCTGCTGCGGCAAGGGCAAGGACGCGGTGATCCATCTGTGCAAAACGGGCACCGGCAGCGGTACCGACACCTACATGGAGTACACGCTGAAGAACGCGTTGATCAGCCACTACACCGTCAACGCCGGGTCACAAAGCGACGACCGTCCCAAGGAATCGATCACGATCAGTTTCCAGAAGGTCGAGCTGAAGTACACGCCCTACGACGACGACGGCAACGCCGAAGCCTCCGTCGCGGTCGGCTTCGATACGACCACCAACGAGAAGGCGTAAGGGCGGTACGCCCGCTTCACGGGTAACGGATGCCGCTCGGCATCCGTTATCCCATTCCAATTAGTCTTCAGGAGCAATACCAAGGAGGGAGGCATGGCCGATTCATGCAACGACGAGCAAGCATCCGCCGACCTCGAAGCCATGGCCCATCGCATCATTTTGCAGAAGCAGCACGAATGGCTTTCACTATTGTCCGACGCTCTCGATGAGCTCCAACCACCACAAGTACCAACGCCCGACCCGGGGGGCGAGGTCGGGCTGGCCTTCGGCTTTAATCTGGTGAATAACCTCTACCCCCATGTACAACCCGATCTCGCGACAACCACGGCCAATCTGCTCCGCGGCGGGTTGTCCCGGGCGGCGTTACCGATCTTCCTGATCAGCAAAGCCCAGGCGGAGTTCGCACGCCAACACGCTGCCGATATTCGTGACGTCAATCAACGCTTGAACAGGCAGTTCGGCGAGTTCACCGCCGAGATCTATAACGCGGCCAGCGATTCCGTCGATGCGACCGGCACCGCCGGGAGTCATCTGGACCCTGAGCTCTACCAGCTGCTGCGCGACGCCATGGTTCGCGAAGCGGAGGCGACGGTCTCCCGACCAACGGACCAGATAGCGGAAACTGAAGCGAGGATGCGCCGCCTCATTGACAAGGCGGGACTCATCGAGACCGACAAGGACATGGTTGAGGCTCGGGTTCGGGCCGCCTTTAACCCCATTGCCGAACGCATCGAGCTCATTGCCAGGAACTCACCAGCCAACAGGCATTTGGATTGGACCCAGCGTCGGCTGGCGTACGCGGCCTCCGGCGATCAGGTCTGGCGTACGACGATCAGCGGCTTCGGTTACACCACGTACGAGTGGGATCGCATCACTGATCAGGAGCACGCCCGCTACCTGATGAAGCAGGCGTACAAGATGGAGGTCAAAGAGGTGACCTATTACAGCCAGGGCGCCCCGATTCGCGAGACGCAGGTCATCAACCGCATGCCGAGCCGCGAGCCCGCCGACCTGGTACCACAGCTCGGCGACACTCGAACGGAACTGCAAGCCGACCTGGCCCAGGCCTCATCCGCCTGATGATCGGGGCCGCCCGGTGAGGGGCGCGATCGCCGGCCCTCACCGATCGCAGCCTCCCTCGATGCGTTCATACCAGAGGCGTTTGGGCGGCTCCGGATTGTCAGGGAAGTGGTGAACCTCGTCATGCTCTGCCTCCCATTCCTCGACGAGGCGCTCAGCGCGGGCCACCTCTCCATCGGTCATTTGCTCTTCCAGCTCCGCCAACTGGTCTTGATAATGCGACCTGTCAAATCCAGAGGGATTGCTATCGGGAGGCACCCGCGGGATGGTCAGGCTATACCACTTGTAGGCCTGCACGTAGTCTTTCTCGACGACACGGCCCAGCTTGTAATAATCGGCTACGCGGAACATTGCCGTAACGTGCCCGGCTTCGGCTGCCCGTCGATACCAGTGCAGTGCCTGGGCGTACTCGCCCATCCTTTCCGAATACGTCCCCATCGTTGCCTGTCCCACTGCGTGCCCCTGCTCGCCCGCCCGCCGGGCCCAGGACGCGGCGCGATCGACATCCCGCCCGTAGAGCATCCGGCTCAGCATATACTGCGCTTGAGCGCACCCGTTTTCCGCTAACGGCCGAAACAGGTTCAAGGCCTCCTCTCCTTTCGAGCCAGCCTTGAGCTCAAAGGCCCAATTGTCCGGATCCGACTCGTGAAACGTGCGCATCGCCTCCTCCAGCTGCTCCTCGACGGAGTCGAACCCGGGCAACGGCACGTTCGGGGAGTCGTCCTGGGCGACACCGACCTGAAGGCCAACCAACATGAGCGTGGTCACAAGGGTTGCGTTCTTGATGAGCGGTTTCATGAGCGAGGGTCCCTCCCCACTGGGTGTGGCTTTTCCAATTACTCGCGACTGACAGGCCTCGTCCCATCCGCCTGATGATCGGGCCGTCGCCCGGTAAGGGGCGCGATCGCCGACCCCTCACCGATCGCAGCCCCCCTCGATGCGATCGTACCAGAACCGAACCGGGGGCTCCGGATCATTCGGAAAATGGCGTATCGCGTCGTGTTCTTCTTCCCATTCCTGTGCGAGCTTCTCAGCTCGTTGGACCTCGGCATCGGTCATATTGCTTTCGAGCTTCGAAAGAAGGTCTCTGATATGGGACCGATCAAAAGCTGGCAACGTGTAACCAGACTCATCCGGCGGAACACGCGGAATGCTGAGAAGGTACCACTTGTAGGCTTGAACGTAGTCAATTTCAACGGCCTGGCCTGTATAGTAGTTCGAACCCACACTCGACATCGCGTTAACCTCTCCCTGCTCTGCCGCACGCCGGTCCCACATTAAGGCTTCTTCCGCTTTTAAGGACGTTAGTTCAAGCATAGTCGCCAGCAGCATCTGGGCTCCGGCATGGCCCTGTTCTGCCGCGCGGCGGGCCCATGCTTGGGACTGCGGGGGGTCTGTCACGTACATCATTCGGGTCAACATATACTGGGCTTGCGCACATCCGGCTTGCGCCAGCGGCCGGAACAGTTCAAACGCCCGCTCGCCCTGCGTGTCAGGTTCAATACCCATGCGCCAACTCATTGTTTCCGCCTCGTAGAAGAGGCGCATCCCCTCCTCAAGCTGCTCCTCGACGGAGTCGAACCCGGGCAACGGCACGTCCGGCGGGTCGTCTTGGGCGACACCGACCTGAAGGGCAACCAACATGAGCGTGATCACAAGGGTTGCGTTCTTGATACGCGGTTTCATGAGTGAGGGTCCCTCCCCACTGGGTGTGGCTTTTCCAATTACTCGCAAACTGAAAAGTAGGCAGACCTTTCGAGTCGCTTATTCAGTCCATTTACCCGAAACAAAAATTGAAACGAAATCGAATCGGGGATAGCGGTACTCCAGGAACTCATTCGCGGCGGCATTCGTGAGGTTGCCGGCCAGCGCAGGCGTGGCTATGGACGACGGTACTCTCACTGCGTGAGGTTCCCTTCCCTTTGAATCGCGCTGCTTCCATGCCGAACTCCGTCGAGCGGTTACCTTTCTCTGGCCGGATCGCGCCTGAGCACATTCTGCGTGAAGGTCGTTCACTATGCCGCCGACACGGAATTGACGTTGCCGGGACTTTAGCCCCCGATAAAGACATCCGGCGACCCGGTAGCAAGCTCGCCGCCGCAGTCCACGGCATCACCGACCCGGGACGCCGGCCGGCCGTTGATGAGCACCGTCGCCGCTCCTTCGGCCACTTTTCGCGGGTGCGACGAGCAGGTCGAGCAGCCGTGGGGGACTAGGGCATCCCCCAAGCGAACTACTGACAGACCGTTGATGAAGACATCCGGACTGGCGGTCATAGTGGGAGTTGCCGGGTAACAGCCGTGGGCCGAGCCGATATCGCCCAAGCGTGCGCCGCTGGAAGCCATACTCCCCTCCTCTGGATCGTAAACCGTCCGCGCGCGGTGCGCGCCAGGACTCGCTTTCCCTGCACCCTAGAAGTTCCAACGTCAAGAGCCGCGTGTCAAGCCGTAAGTCTTTCGCAGGAGTGTGCACAGTGGGCGCAGCAGTACATGCGCCCGTCGGCCTCGACACCGTGTTCCATGATCCGGCAGCCGCATCGTCTACAGGTGGGCGCCAGCTTGTGGATGGCGCATTCAAATGCGTCAAACGTATAACGCCGACCGGCCATCTCGATGACGAACGCCTTGTCGTAGTCGTTCCCGCAGCAATCGCACTCCATCATGGTGTCACCCTCCAGAGGCTGGATGTCCGTGCGCCTCGCCAGAAAGCTCGCTCGCGGCTCAAGTTCACAGGAAGCAACGAGCCCGGCCCTTGGGCGCCGTGAGATCTTGGGTTTCCGCCAGCCACGGCCGGTATCACGCCATGGCGGCGCACTCCTTGGCGCAGCGATGACAGGAGGTGGCGCAGCGCTCACAGTAGGCCGCGCGGACATGGCAAGCTTCGATGCACGATTGGTTACGCTGCCGGGTTGATGTATGACCTGGCAATCTGTGTCAATTTGGTGTCGATGTTCTTTTCCTCGTGCAGCGTGTCTTCGAGTTGCTCGGCGATTTCCCCGTATCCCAACTGCAACGCCATGGTGTGTGCGGTCCCGTACGCCGCTATTTCGTAGTGCTCGACAAGCTGCGCCGCGGCAATGAGGGCGGCGTCACGCACGGTGTCACTTCCATTGGCGTTGATTACTTTCTCGCCCTCGCGAAGCAAACCCTTCATGGCCTCGCACGCCTCACGTTCCGGACTCTTCCCGAGCGACTCGAAAATCGCCTCGAGGCGTTCGATCTGGCTTTGGGTTTCTTCCAGATGATAGCTAAATGCATCGCGTAACTTAATCTGTCCCGCAGCATCACGCATTTCCGGAAGCGCGCGCGTCATGCGCTTCTCGGCGTCATACAGATCTTCCAGTTGATGGATGAAAAGATCGTCGAGGGAATCAAGCGTGTCTTCGTTTGCCATGAAGCAGGCCTCCTGCACAGGGGCGAAAACTGTTTACGCCTCCCTTCCCGTCAAGCGAGTGCTCGCATGCTTCGACCGTCACCGCAGCAGCCGGCGCCCAGGGCGCAGTACGCGCAAGAACGGAACGGGAAGTGTTTCGAAATGGCCGACCATGGGACGGCAAGTGCCCAACCATCAAGACCTTCTCGATATACGCCGGGAGAGCGCAGGAGGTTCCACACCCACCACCCGCGACTCGTAATTCATCGGCGGAGCGAGCAACAACAGTCAATTGTCGGCATCACCATCACTGCCCAGGGCCTGCTCCAGGTCGAGCTGCACGTCCGGGTCCGTCAGAGGGCCGTGTAGACGCAGCGGAATACTGATCCCCCGGAGCAGCTCCAGCAGTTCCTCGCTCTCGGTCTCGAAGGCATCGACGATGGTGAGATCGAGCTGGTAGTCCAGTTCCAGCTCCGCCAGGTCCAGGTTCCCCGAGCCGCCGACGCTGAAGTAGTCGGAGTCAGCGTGCGCGTCGGGATTCTTCAGTACGCCGCCTTCCATGACCAGCTTGCCGGCGATACTGTCGAACGACGTCGTGGCATCCCGGGAAAAGGGCGCCTGGTCAACACCCCCCATGGCCCTGGGTACCGCGTCCTCGATCAGTCGTGTGAGGCTGAAGCGGTTGATGCGGCCGTCACGAAGCGTCAGCGTCCCCTCGGCCTCCAGGGATTCGCGAATGTCCGGCCAGTGCATGCCGGTGAACGAGCCGCTCCAGTGCGCGTCCACCTCCGCTTCGAGCACGGCCCAGCCGAACAGGGCGGTCAGGGGCTCGCCCAGCGCCATGCCGTCGATGCGTTGATCGAACCGGACCGTGTAAGGGGTGGCGCGGAGAGGGACGTTGAACGTGCCGTAATAACTGCCCCCGTAGACGGATGCCTCCAGCGGCAGGACGGTCAACTCGTCTCCCTGGGACCGGATCGTGGCCTCGAGGGCTTCGAAGGTGAGCCCGGTCGCCTTCAGGGTGTCGACCATGATCGTGCCGTCCAGGTCGATCCCGGTGACGGAATCAAGGATGAAGCGGGTGATGGTGCGCACTGCATCCGGATGGAACTCTTCCGGCGTGTAGCGGCCCACGTCGATGGCATCCAGCGCGGCGTCAAACTCCCATAGCGGATCTGCGCCGAAACGTGCGTCAATGCTGGCCTCGAGCTTGGAGTCATCCAGTTCCACGCGCACCGCTTCAAGCCTTAAACGCTGCTGCTGCCACTGGAAGGTGCCCTCGGTGTGCAGGCGCTGCAGCGCGCCGGGGTCCTCGGCATTGGGGTCGTCGCCGATCAGGGTGTGCAGCCGGTCCCTGAGCGCTGCATCGGTTACGGTGAAGGACCCTGACGCCGACTGATTGTCATCCTCCCAGGTCACGTCCGTCTGCAGTTCGGCGTCGAATGCATCGCCGCTGACTGTCAGGTGCGACAGGGTGATAGCGTTGTCCTCCGGCGCGAATTCCAGGCGTGCCGAGGCATCGGCGGCGAGGGTGTCGGGACGGTCGGGGTCCGGGGTCCATTCAAGCCGCAGGTGGGTGATCTCGGCCGCGCGTGGCCGCAGAGCCTCATCGAGGTCGAAGTGAGCGGCAATGTCGCCGTCGACTCGATTGAACGGCGCCCCATGCGCCTGCCAGCGACCGTCGATGGTGGTGCTGCTGCCGGAGCTGAGATGGTCCACGGCGATATCGCTGGCGGTGAAGCGATATCGGGTCTCCCGCTGGTGGTCGACATAGTCCACCGTGATGGCATCGATGCGGGTGTGGTGGATACCGGAGAACGCCAGTGGCGGGTCATCGTCCCGCGCACCAACGGCGTCGATAATCGGCACCCAGTTGGCATCGCCCTCGGCGTTGCGTTCCGGTCGCATGGAAATGGCGTCGACTTCGACCGCGCTAAGCTCCAGCTCGCCGGTAAACAGGGGGAGCGGCCGGATGGCGGCATGTAGACCGGAGGCTTCGGCGAAAGGGGCGTCGGTGTATCCATCCACATTGGCGATCGTGGCAGATTCAAGGGTGATTGCCGGGCGCGGCAGCAACTCCAGGCGGATCTGCCCGTGCACGGCCACCGGGTGGCCAAGCGCTTCGCTGGCATGCCGGTTGATGGCGTCGCGGTAATCGTTCGGATCGACGAACCACCAGGCAGCCACGAGCAGAACACCCACCAGCACCAGGAATGCCAGCAGGGACAGAGCGATTCTGCGCAGCAGGGTGGGCATTGTTGCTGGGCTGCCAGATCGTACCGATCAGTCATGGTACCCGCTTTCCAGGATGCCGACGACTCTGCTTGCGCGGGGTGCCACGCGGCATTCGCTGCGGCGCCACCAGTCTGCCGCCGGGCTTGGATCACCATGAAGGCGAATTCGGCCTTGAAACGAAAAAAGGGCCTACGGGATGACCCCGTAAGCCCTTGATTCCTGCCTGGTAGGCGCGAGTGGACTCGAACCACCGACCCCCACCATGTCAAGGTGGTGCTCTAACCAGCTGAGCTACGCGCCTGTCTTGATACAGGCCGGTATTCTACAGCCTTGCGGGGGCCTGTCAAACGGGACGTAACGCTCTGTTTTCCCTGGCGTTCACCGAGAAACAACCGTAACCGGGGTAACGCTCGGCAACAACAGGTTCAGCTCGATGTCCGAAAGCGCCCGGCCAGGTCCTGCAGTGAGGCCGCGAGCTGGGTGAGCTGCCGGCCCGAGCTGGCAATCTGGTTGACGGAAGCCGCATTGCTGCTCGCAACATCGCTCATGCTCGACACGTTGCGGTTGATCTCCTCGGACGCCGAGCTCTGCTCCTCCGTCGCCGTCGCGATCTGGCCGGTGAGGTCCGTGATGACCTGAACGCCCGCATCGATCGTATCCAGGGCCTGCGTCGCCTCCGCCGCTTTTCCTTCCGCGACCTGCGCGCGCTCGTGGCTCACCTTGATGGTGTCCACGGCCGCCCGGGTCCCGTGGCGCACTTCCTCGACAATGGTCTCGATGCGATCGGTCGAGGACTGCGTTTTCTGGGCCAGCGTCCTGACTTCGTCGGCGACAACCGCGAACCCGCGCCCCGCTTCGCCGGCGCGCGCCGCCTCGATGGCCGCATTCAGCGCCAGCAGGTTGGTTTGCCCGGCGACGTTGGTAATCACGTCGATGACCTCGCCAATATCCCTGGTCTGCTCGTCGAGCTTCTCGATCGCGCTGGTCGCATCCTGCAGTGCCGCGTTCACGGAGGCGACGGCATCCGCGTTCTCCTGCACGGTGCGTCGACCGCTGGCACTGCCCTGCTGAGCCTCGCGGGCCGCCTCCGCCGTCTGTGTCGCGTTCCGGGCCACTTCCTGGACGGTGGTGCTCATCTCGTTCATCGCCGAAGCGACCTGGTCCGTGTCGCTTCGCTGCTGATCAACGCCGCGACTGGTCTCCGCGGCAACCGTCGACAGCTCTTCGGCCGCGGATGCGACCTCGTTGGCCGCATCACGCACCTCGCCGAGCGCCTTCGCCATATCCGTACGCAGCCGCTCGCCGCTGCGGGCGAGCGTACCCAGCTCATCGCTGGAATCCAGGGTGATGGCGTGGGAAAAGTCCCCCTCGGCCATCCGTTGCAGGTCTTCATCGACCTGCTTCAAGGGCCGCGTGACGCCCGAGCGGATCAGCCACGTCGTGACAACGCCCGCGACGATCAGCAGCAAGCCCATGCCCAGCGCTCCGGATGTGGCACGGCTGAACGCTCGCTCGTCCATGGCCTTCGCGGCGCTCTCGGCGTTTTGCGCGGTTGCTGTCTCGAGTTCCCTGAGCGCGTCCTGCACCGGCTGCGTCTCGCCTGCGAGCTCATCCTCGACCGCCTGAACATCGAAGCCGTTGGCCTGCAGGGTTTCCCGCGCCTGATCGAGCCGCTCGACATAGCCCGCGTGCGCCTCTTGCAGGCGGTTGAGCGCGGACTCCGCGGACGGATATGACACGGTCTCATGCAGCTCGTCCATGTATGCCTGGGCGGCATTCTGGGCCTCCATCACACGCCGCCAGTACACTTCCCTTTGGGCCTCGTCCTGGCCCCGGATGAGGTAGTTCTTCCATGCAATGGTTTCCGCCGTGATCTCCCGCTGCAAGGCGGCCTCTTCCTTCAACTCACCAACCACCTGACGTTCCAGGTCGTGGTACTGCTGGACGACGGACCACATTCCGGCGAACGCGACGACGGCGCTCGCGACCACGGCGCCTGCGCTGAGCCCTGTTATGCCGAGAATCTTGCCAAGCACACTGTTGGGTAATAATCGCCGGATCATCGTTTACTCCTGTATCTCCCATGAGTGGATCAAGCCCGGGAGAAACTGGACACTCCCAAAGCTCGGCAACGCTGCAAGTAAGCGTGCTAACGCTAGCCCAAGGGCTGCCTTGCCGTTGTGAATGGGTTCACAAACATTTTACATTAATTGTACATCTGTTTTTTGGTCCGGACACCGCCCGGAGGTTTCCACGGCACCATTGGGCCTTGCCGTCAAGGCGTGGCCTTGACGGGTCCGGTATCGCATCGGGATAACAGGTAAAACCCTTAGCTCTGCGAGGACTTCTCGCCTATTCTCGGCGTTAATGGTGAGGAGTGGCAACCGTTGTATACAGGTTTTTACTTAGAATTGCTCTCTCGCTATAACCCGCGCCTCCGCCTTCGGGCCTTCCCGGAGTACGCCGGCCCCGGGCAGTCATCGTTGACGAACGGCTGCTGGTGCTCTCGCTGGGGACGAGCCTGTCGATCGGGCCCTCCACGGCCTATCATTCACGATAGAGCGATCGTCGCCCACTGCCGGCGAACGGAGCGCATCATGAGCTGGAATCCCGCACTGACCCCGGGCTGCCCGGAGACGATCGGTGTCGACGCCGTCGAGACGCTGATGATTCCGCGGGCCTACGATCCGGGAGGGTTCGTATCAGGACGCACGGCCCTTGTGGCGAGGCCTTCCCCCGGGGGTCAGCTCCTGTAGCGGGCTTCGAGGTCCCGGTATGCGTCCAGCCCCAGAGCGCGGTTGAACTCGTCGAAGGAGATCGCGGCACTGCTCGGCTCGCCCGGCCGCCCGTCAGCCAGCAGCGCGTCCAGGTACGACCGCACCGCGCCGGCCGCCGCGTACAACGGCCCCACGGGATAGATGGCGATGGCGAAACCAAGCGCTTCCAGGTCCTCCCTGCCGAGAACCGGGGTTCGCCCGCCCTCGACCATGTTCGCCAGGGTGCGGGTCCCCCGGAACGCCTCCTGCACCTGCCGGAGCTCGTCCACGTCCTCCGGCGACTCGATGAACAGCACGTCCGCCCCGGCTTCCCGGTAGAGGGCGCCGCGACGCAGCGCCTCGGCGAGACCGTGGGCTGCGCGGGCGTCCGTCCGCGCCACTACCACGAAGTCCTCGTCGTGACGGGCATCCACGGCCGCCCTGATCTTCTGCACCATCTCCTCGGCCGGGATCACTTCCTTGCCCGCCATGTGCCCGCAGCGCTTCGGGAACACCTGGTCCTCGAGCTGGATGCCGGCTACGCCCGCCTTCTCGTAGCCCCGGACGGTGCGCCGCACGCTCAGCGCGTTGCCGAAGCCCGTATCGCCGTCGGCGAGGATCGGCACGTCCACGGCGTTGGCCATGTCGTCCGCCCTCTTGAGCATCTCGCTGAAGCTCAGCAGCCCCATGTCCGGCTCGCCCAGAACGCTGGCGGAGGTGCCATAGCCGGTCATGTACACGGCCCCGAAGCCCGCCTGCTCCGCCAGCCTTGCACTCAGCACGTCGTAGGCCCCCGGCGCCAGGAGGAGCCCGGGTGCATCCAGCAACGCCTTGAAACGCCGTGTCGGTGTCATGATCGATCTCTCCGGGGGCCGGAAGTGGATTACGGTAGCGCAGCCCTACATAAGCAGCTCGGGCAACGCCATGGTCAGGGCGGGAATGCTCAGGAGCAGGCCGATGCGCACCAGGTCCGCAATGAGAAAGGGCACGACGCCGGCGGCGACGGTCTGGTAGCGCAGGCCGTCCACCGCCGCGGTGATCACGTACAGGTTCATGCCCAGCGGCGGGGTGATTAATCCGATCTCCACCACCGAGACCACGAGAATGCCGAACCAGATCGGATCGAACCCCATGGACGTCACGATGGGGAAAACAAGAGGCAGAGTGATCAGCATCATCGACAGGGCATCGAGAAAGCACCCGAGGATGAGGTAGACCACGAGAATCGCGACGATGACGGCCATGGGCGACATGCCCAGGGTATTGATCCAGTCCACGATTACCCGCGGCAGCGTGGACGACTCGATGAAGAACTGCAGCACCGACGTGCCCACCAGGATCATGAACAGCATGCCGGTAATGGACGCCGTCTCCAGCAGGGCATCGCGCACCACGGCCCGGTTGAACTGCCCGCGCAGGAAGGTCAGCACGATGGCGCCGAACGCTCCCACCGCCGCGGCCTCCGTGGGCGAGAAGACGCGCACGTAGATTCCGCCCATGACCACGCCGAACAGCGCCAGAATGGGCACCATGTTGGTGAACGCGCGCCGGAACTCGATGTGGTCCGGCGGCTCGGTCTTCGGCGCCAGCGACGGCTTGATGAGGACGGTGACGTAGATGGCCGCCATGTACAGGATCGCCGCGAGCACGCCGGGGATCATTCCCGCCAGGAACATGCGGCCGATGGACTGCTCCGTCAGGATGGCGTAGAGCACCATGATGATCGACGGCGGGATCAGGATGCCCAGCGTGCCGCCCGCGGCCAGCGCCCCGGAGCTGAGGCGCCGGTCGTAGCCGATGGCCGTCATCTCGGGGACCGCCACCCGGGCCATGGTGGCCGCCGTCGCCAGGCTGGAGCCGCACACCGCGCCGAACAGGGCGCAGGCGCCGACGGTCGCCGAAGCCAGGCCGCCCCGCCAGTGCCCGATGAGCATGTGCAGGGACTGGTACAACGCCGCCGACAGCCCCGCACGCGCGGCGAACGCACCCATCATGACGAACAGGGGAACCACGGACAGGCTGTACGCAGAGACGGTATCGAATGGCTGCGAGCCGAGAATGAAACCCAGGCTGAACCAGCCCTGAAGCACGTAGCTTCCGACGACGCCGACGATCCCCATGGCGATGGCAACCGGCACGCGCAGGGCGATCAGCGCCAGAAGGGCCACCAGGCCGACAACACCGATAATGGGTGGAGACATAGTTCGGCTAACCCGTATTCCGGCCGGTGGAGAGTCGAACGATCAACCAGAGGTTGACGGCGAGCGAGGCAGCCATGCCGATCAGCAGGGGCAGCCAGTACCAGACCATGGGGATGCCGATGGACTGGCTGCGATCCCCGTACTGGATCTCCGTAAGCATCTGCTGGTACGAAAACCACAGTACCCCCGCCAGCACCACCACGGCCATGACCGCAGCGGCCACGGCGAGAAGCCGCTGCACCGTCTCCGGCAGACCGCTGGTGAACAGATCCACCGAGACGTGCTCGTCGGCGGCGAAGCCGTAGGGGATGGCCAGCATCGCGCCGATCATCGTGCACAGGGTGACGATGTCCGTCAGACCGGGAACGGTCAGCCGGCTCACCGAGCGCAGCGCGATGTCGGTCACGGTCAGGGCGACCGCCACCAGCAGCGCGACGGTACCCAGCAATGCCAGTACACGCGTTACCTTGAGCAAGGCGATCTCTCCTGGCGAGCCCGGGCCGGCATGCGGGCGCCGCCGGGCGCCCGCACGCCGCGCCGCGGCCTACCGACTACTCCTGGCAGCGCGCCACCGCCGCACGCATGTCCTCGTACAGGGCACGGGCCTGCTCGGCACCGAGGTCCGACTCTTCCTCCAGGTAGGTGTCGATGACCGGCTGCAGGCGCTCGCGCCACTGATCACGCACCTCGTCCGGGACCTCGATGATCTCGTTGCCGTTTTCACGGGCCGCATCAATGGCGTCCTGGTCGGTGTCGCTCCACCACTTGCCCCAGCGCTGCGTGAACCAGTCGCCGCTCATGTCGTCGATGACCTGGCGGACATCGTCGGGCAGGGAGTCGTAGGTGCGCTGGTTCATGAGCACGTACATGCTCACCGGATTGATGCGGGCGTCGTAGTGGTACTCCAGCACCTCCCAGAGCTTGAACGCGCCCACGGGACCCCAGGGCATGATATTGCCGTCCACCACGCCGCGCTCGACGCTCTCGTAGATCTCCGTGGGCGGCATGCCCACCGGCGTTGCCCCGATATGCTCCAGCATGGCGGTGATCGCCGGCGTGGGCGTGCGGATCCGCATGCCTTCCAGGTCATCCAGGCTGGAGATGCGCTGGGTCGTGTGGGCCGCACTCGGCTCGGTCACCGTCAGGGAAAGGATCTTGGTGCCCGGGAAGTCCGGCTTGAGCTGATCCTGGATTGCCATGAGCGCGCACGTACCCACATCCGAGTCGGGAACGGTGAACGGCAGCTCGATCAGGGTCGTGCGCGGATGGCGCCCGCGGGGGATCGCCGGAATGCCGACGGCCACGTCGACGACACCGCTGCGTACCTGGTCGAACTGCCGCGTCGCGTCCCCCAGGGACGATCCCGCCGGGTGGAAGGTGAACGCCACGCGGCCGTCGGTGCGCTCCTCGATCTCCTCGGCCCACTTCTCCAGCGCCAGTGTCTGGATGAAATGGGTGGACGGGAACATCGTGGAAATGTCGAGCTCGTACTCCGCCGCCGGAGCCGACGTTCCCCAGGCAGCGCCCAGCGCCACCGCCGTTGTCGCGATCAGTTGTTTCATTTTCATGGCCTTCTCCTCCTCCGATTACACGCCCCCGGGTCGATCACTCCTGCCGATCGGCCGCTTCCGAGTAGTCGATCAGTTTCGACTTGTATTCGCTCCGGGGCAGGCTGCCCCACGGCACGGGATGGATATCGGTGGTGACCACCAGCTTGTCGCGGATCCGCTGCCGGATGCGCTGCGCCAGTGCATCACCGCCCTCGGTGCCTTCCGCGAGCTCCACCAGCACCTTGAGGGGCGGCTGCTGGTTCACGCTCCGGTGTCCGGGCCGGATGCTGATGACACCGCTCACCGACGGAGCGAACTCGTTCACCACCTCGCGCACCGCCGTGGGAAACAGGTTGACGCCGCGCACGATGAGCATGTCGTCCGTTCGGCCGATGCAGCGCACCCGGGGCGCGGTCCGCCCGCACCGGCAAGGACTGGTGTGGACCTCCACGTGATCGCGGCTGCGGAAGCGCAGCAGCGGGGCGGCCTCGTGCACCAGGTGCGTGTACACCAGCTCGCCCTGGGCGCCGTCCTCCATGGGGACCGGGTCGCCGGTGGCCGGATCGATGAGCTCCACGTGGATGAAGCCGCGCCCGCTGAAGTGCATGCCCGCCTGGGCCTCGCACTCCCCCCACAGGGACGCGGCGATGTCGCCGATGCCCATGGCCTCGGTCACCAGCGCGCCCCAGCCCTCCTCCAGCAGGTGCCGCATGGCCGGCTCGCCGCCGCCGGGCTCGCCGGCCACGAGGATGCGCCGCACCGTGCTGGCGGGCAGGTCGATGCCGCGCTCCGAGGCCCACTCGGCGAGGTGCAGCGCATAGGAGGGCGTGCAGGCGAGGGCCTGGGGCGCGAGCCGCTGCACCGCGGCCATCAGGCGCTCGGTATTGCCCATGCCCACGGGGATCTGGCACAGGCCGAGGCGGTTGAAGCCGTCCAGGGCCGCTCCCGCGACGAACGGCCCGGCGTTGTAGGTGCTTACGATCCGCTCGGGGGCCGCGATCCCCGAGGCGCCGTAGGTCCGCGCGGAGATGCGCGCCCAGCGGTCCAGGTCCGCCGCGGTGAGCGGGATGTAGCTGGGCACGCCGGTGGTGCCGCTGGTGGAGTAGATGCGCGCCACGGACTCCATCGGCGCAGCCAGGTGCGTCCCGATGGGGTCGGCCTCGGAGCGTGTGGCCCGGAGCTCGTCCTTTTCCGTGAACGGCAGCGACGTAATGTCGTCGAGACCGCCGATCTCCGCGGGGCCGTCGAACCCCGCCGCCGACAGCTTGTCACGGTAGAAGCGCGAGTTCGCGAGCAGGTAGGCCAGCTGGTCACGGTACGCGGCGTCGTCGTGCTGTCGCTGCAGGCCCCAGTCCAGGGTCTCGATCTCCGGCTCGAACATCATGCGCCCTGCCCCTGCCGACCGCCCGGCACGTAGTCGACGGCCGCCTCGGCGTGCGAGGCCATGAGAAAGCCGATCTGGTCGCCCTGCTCCTCGGCGAGGTGTGCCAGGATGCCGGCCGTCCGCGCCAGCAGGGGCACCGCCTTGACCATGGCGGCAGGGAAGTCCAGGTCCAGGAGAACCGCGGCGATGGGCATGGACACGTTCATGGGCAGGGGCTTGCCCCAGGCCGCCTCCACGGCAGCGGGGAACGCCCGCGCCAGCTGCAGGTGCGCGCCGTCCACCCCGCGCTGCTCGGCCAGTTCCAGGATGCGCTGTGCACGGGGATCCACAGGCCGGTGCAGGGGATGGCCGAAGCCCGGAAAGCGTTCACCCGCCGCCCGGCTGGTGCGCGCCATGTCGTGGACGACCGCGTCGGTGTCCTCGCCGGCGGCCACCCGCTCCCTGGCCTCGACCAGCACGCGGCCGCACGCCTCCGAGGTGCCGAGGACCACGGACCCGCACCCGAGGATGCCGGCGGCGACGGCCGACTGCAGCGACTGCGGATCGGCGTCGTAGGTCATGCGCGCCGCCTGGGCCGTGGGCGTCAGCCCGTGCTCGGCGATGGCCACCAGCAGGAGGTCCAGGAAGTAGCGCTGCTGATCGCCCGCCTGGCGTCCGGTCACCAGGAAGTAGAAATACTCCGTGAAGCTCATGCCGCCCATGAGGTCGCCACAGAGGTCGCGCTCGCGGATGGTGATCGAGGCGGCGTCCGCGGTGCAGATTGCCGTCGTCGCCGCACCCCCCTTGCCGATCTGCATTGGTCCTCTCCTCCTGCTGCGGTATTGCGTCGTCTCCGGCACCGGCGATTGTCGTCGGCCGCCGGGCGGCAGTAACCTTTATTGATAGACGAGATTGTAGGACAATAATGAGCGTGTCAACCTGAGGAAACAGAAGACCGGGCATCAGGGAATGGACGAGCACGAGCGCACAGAGCAGGACAGCGGCATTGCCACGCGGGCCAACGGCTCACGCGACGGCAACGCAGCCAGCCACGGCACCACGGTGGACCGCGTGGTCGCGCAGCTGCGCGAAGGTGTCATGAACGGCACGTTGCCCCCCGGTCAGCGCCTCGTCGAGGCGGACCTCACGCGCGACTACGGAATCAGCCGCGGGCCGGTACGCGAGGCGCTGCGGCGACTCTCGGCCGAGGGCCTGGTGGAGCTGGTACCCAACCGCGGCGCGGTTGTGCGGAGGCTGTCGTACCGGGAGACCATCGAGCTGTTCGAGATCCGGCTCCCCCTCGAGTGCCAGGCGGCACGGCTCGCCACGGCGGCCATCGACCACGGCGACAACCGCGACCGGTTCAACGCCGCCATCACGCCCATCTGGAGCGACGCACCGCGGCGCTATGGTACGGCCTACCACGAGGAGAACAGGGAGTTCCACGAGGCGATCTTCGCCATTTGCGGCAACCGCCAGCTCGCCGACCTGTGTCGCCGGCTCCAGCTGCCCCTGATCATGCTGCAGCTCAGCGGCGTGATGACCCCGGCGATGTACGCCGATTCCGTGGCCGAGCACCGCGAGATCGCGCGATGCATCCTGGCGGGCGACGCCGAAGGCGCCGCTGCAGCGGTGTGGCAGCATCTGCGGCGCGCCCAGGGGATCGTCGAGCACATGCCGGCATCGACGTTCCGCCAGGGTGAACCGGATTGACCGGCCGGCATGAACCATCCGGAACCGCCGACCCTCTGCTCTTCCGGAAAGCGCTGACTCTCCAGTGTGAACATCATCACACTAAGGTGGCTGCTCTCCTCCTAGACTGCACGCGACGTCCCTTACCATCGTTCAAGTAAGCTCACTCGAACGGCAAGCCATCATCACCAGCGCGGGAGCCGGCTTCCCGTCCCAGGGAGTCCGTGATGGACAGCTCCTCGCTCTTCCTGACCTTTCTCGTCGTCGCCGTCGAGATCGCCATCGTCTCCGCCGCGCTCGGGGGCGTGTCCTGGTGGCTCTATCGCCGGGCCTTCAGCGAGGCCCAGGCGTTCAAGTCCGAGAAGCGCCACCTCCTCCAGCGCCGCGATGCGCACCTGCGGTTTCTCAACGACCGCCTGAACACGCTGGCGATGCGTCGCCACCGGCAGAAGGGCACCGAGACCCGGCTGGAGAACCTGGAGCGCCGCATCCTGGAGGAGGACAAGAAGCACACGGAAGCCGCCCGGGACCGCGACACCGAGATCTGGGACCTGCGCACCGCGTCCACGAAGGCCCTCATCGACGCCGTCCGCGCCATGGACCCGAGCGCCCTGGACGGCGCGGGGCGCGCCTCCGGCTCCAGGCAGGACACCAGCCACGCGCTTCGGCACAGCCTGAAGGAGCGCGAGGAGCAGGTCGAGCGTCAGCGCCGGGAAATCCAGCAGCTGTCGCCGTTCCGCGATGCCTGGTCGCGCCTGCACCGCTACGCGCGGAACGAGAGCGCCGAGAACGCGGCATTGCGGGATGCTTTGCGGCGGATCCCCGCGGACGCCGCCACCACCGAGGCGATCGGCAACGTCCTGCAGACCTACGCCAACGATCGCGCCGCCCTCGACGACTACCTCGAGGCGACAGCTGCAAGCTACGAAGAGGCCAACCCCGAGCAGGCCCGCCGGGCGCGGCAACGGCAGCAGCGCATGAACCGCATGCACAAGGTCGTCGATACGGCGTCATCGCGCATGGACGCGGCCAGCCAGCGCTTCCCGGCCGTGCTCAACGACCAGAACGAGGCGATCTCCGATCTCGAGTTCAAGCTCGAGCGCGCCGAGCAGGCCCAGCAGGTGATCCGCCAGAACTACAGCCGCGAGATCCAGCGGCTGAAGAAGAACAACCAGGATGCCGAGAACACCGCGCGCAGCCTGGAGAAGGAAAACCGCCGGCTGCGCCAGCGCGTACGCAACCTCATCCGCCTGACCCAGGAGGACAGCATGGCTTTCGTACCCGGCAGCCAGGCCGGCGGCACGAGCCAGGAAGCCGAGGAGAACGCCCGCAAGGATGCCGAGATCGACCGCCTGCACCAGGCGCTGCGCCAGGAGCGGACGAAGACGGAGCGCCTGGAGAAGCAGGTCGAGAAGTATCAGACCCTGGAAGCAGCCATCCAGTCAACGCTGCATGAAGACAGCCAGCCGGCCTGATCCGCCCGCGCCCGTCATGCCGCAGGGCTTGCACCGGCACGCACCCGGTTCCGCCGGGACTTAGCCGACGTTCTCGCTATCCGCGCCGAGCGGCTCGGGCCCCGACGCGCCGATCGCATTGAACTCGCAGATCAGCCGGATCACCTTCGCCTCGTCCTCCGGCTTCAGGTTGATCCCCCGGGCGATGAACTCGCGGCGCGTCTTGGCGACCACTTCCTCGATGTACTCAGCGCTCAGAACGCCTTCCACGGGGAGGCGTGTAACGGAATCGTCGCGGCTCCGGCCCGTGGCCAGCCACTCCACGCTGACACCCGCTTCCCTGGCGATGACGACCACCTTGTCCAGGCCCGGCAGGGAACCCGCGAGGTACTTGCGGATCAGGCTGTCGCTGAGCCCGCACGCATTAGCGAACGAATGCACGGAGCGCTCACCGATGCATTCCCTGAGGCGGCGAGGGAATTCTCTCTTGAGTTCTGATAGAAGAGAAGCATACGACTCGTCGACCTGCTCTCTTATGTCTTTATCCATTCTATATTTTCCTGAAATTCAAGACGCCCGGCCCGACATCTCGGATGTGTGAAATTGTCGGCAAAATCGCACTTCAGTGTTGAGCGATTAACTCCCTGGAGCTAGAGTGGCGTCTTAAATGACTTCCTTTATCAAGAACACGTACCAAGCGACGGTCGTCCGCACCCCAGTGGGCCGCTGTCACGTGGCGCCGTGTCTCACACCATGGTTTGACCCAGGCCGCGGGATGCGATGGCAGCTGCCCAGGCGAAGCATTGTCGATTTCTGACACGACACCCGCGCAGGCAGCATAACACTCGGCCAGGGAGATCCGAGAACAAGCACTCGCGACGGATCGATCACCGACAGTAACGGGGACAAAGTATGGGTACCGACGCCGATGAGCGAGTTCTCACCGGTGTAGCAGGCTTCGACGCGATTCTGCGCGGAGGCCTGATTCCCCGGCGGGCCTACCTGATCCGCGGCGGACCCGGCTCCGGCAAGACCACGCTCGGCCTGCACTTCCTGGTCAACGACCCCACGGAGAGCAGCGTGTTCATCACGCTCGGCGAACCCGAGGATCAGCTGCGCAGCAATGCCGAGCGCAGCGGCGTGCCCATGGACAAGGTCGCGGTGCTCGACCTCTCGCTGGGGCAGGCGGAGGTGGCCAGCGGCAACTACAGCCTGCTGGAGAGCTGGGACGTCGAAGGCAACGCCGTCCACGACGGGATACTGGAGTACGTACGGGAACATCGGCCCCGGCGCATCCTGATCGACTCGCTCAGCCAGATGCGCTACCTGGCCTCGGACTCGTTCCAGTTCCGCAAGCAGGTCCTGTCGCTGCTGCGCACCCTGACCGCCAGCGGCGCAACGGTGGTGTTCACCTCCGAGCAGGCGGCGAGCGAGGACGACCACGCCCTGCCCTTCCTCAGCGACGGGGTCATCAGCCTGGAGCATACCGACAACGGCCGACGCTGCGTGGTGACCAAGCTGCGGGGTTCCTCGTTCGCCGAGGGCCCGCACTACTTCAGCCTTGGTGACGGCGGGATGACGCTCTACCCGCGCCTGATTCCGGACCGGCACGGCCGGCCCGTGGAGCACACGCAGCTCGGCTCCGGCATTCCGGAGTTCGACGCGCTGACCCGCGGCGGCATCGAGCGCGGCACCGTCACGCTGCTGTCGGGGCCCACCGGGGTCGGCAAGACGACGCTCGGCGCCCAGCTCATGAGCGAGGCGGCCCGGCGCGGCGAGCGCTCGGTGATCTACTGCTTCGACGAGGGCACGTCCACGTTCTTCAGCCGCTGCCGCCAGGTCAACCTGCCCATGGAAGAAATGGTCGACAGCGGTCATCTCCACTTCGAGGCCGTGGAGCCCCTGCACTACAACCCCGATCAGTTCGCCGCCGGCGTACGCACGGAGGTGGAGCAGCGCGGGACCACCACGGTGATGATCGACAGCCTGTCCGGCTATCACCAGTCGGTGCGCGGCGACGAGCTGCAGCAGCGTGTTCACGCCCTGTGCCGCTACCTGGTGAACATGGGCGTCACCGTGCTGCTGGTCAACGAGGTCTTCTCCATCACCGGCGAGCAGACGCGGGTGACGGAACACGGGCTGAGCTACATCGCCGACAACATCATCATGCTGCGCTACATCGAGCTCGACGGCGAGCTCCGCAAGACGGTCGGCGTGCTCAAGAAGCGTGCCGGCGGCTTCGAGAAGGGGCTGCGCGAGTTCGAGATCACCCAGGAAGGAATCAGGATCGGTGCGCCGCTGCGCGGGCTGCGCGGCATTCTGAGCGGCATCCCCGAGATCGTGTCCACGCCCTCTCGGGATACTCCATGACGGCAGGCGAGCTGGCCGCAGAGCAGCCACCGGGGATTGCCGCAGCCCTGGCGAACACGGCCAACAGCGAGGTCCTCGAGCACCTTCTGGGGGAGCGCTTCCGGGTCTGTCATCACATCACCGATGACGGCAACCACGACCTCCACGACGACGTGGACCTGGTCGTCGTCGATATCGCGTCACTGCGCCGGAACTACGATCTGCTCCTGGAGCTCCGCCGGCGGGCCGACCCGATGGTTCTGCCGGTACTGCTGGTAGTGGACCGGCACACCCGGCCCCACTCCCGCATCACGGCCGAGCTGGGCCACAGCGTCGATGACATCCTGCGCATTCCCACCAGTCAGGCCGAGCTGCAGGCACGGATCAACAACCTCCTGCGGCTGCGCACCCTGTCGCGAGCGCAGGACAACGTCCGCCAGCAGCTCGAGGGCGTCGTCAGCGCCCTGCGCACCCTGAATGCCTGCGACAACGTCGTGGTGCGCTCGAAGACCGAGGAAGAGCTGCTCGGTGCCCTGTGCCGGACCATCATCGACGAGGAGGGCTACAGCCTGGCGCTGGTCGGCTTCGAGACGCTCGACGGCAGCGACTCCGTGGAGATCTGCGCCTCGGCCGGCCCCTCCCGGGAGTTCATCAAGGACCTGCGATGGGCCTGGGACAACGGCCTAGTACAGGCCGATACGCTCCACCGGGCGGTTCGCACGGGGCAGACACAGATCGTCGGCGACGTGGCCAACGAGATCACCTCGCGCTACATCCGCGAACGGGCCCTGGCACACCGGCTGGCAACGGTGATCACGCTGCCCCTGCGAACGGATACCGTACCCCGGGGCTGCCTGACCATCTGGGCCGATACGCCGGGGCATTTCGGCCGGGAAGAGCGCCAGCTGCTGGAGCGCCTTGCCGACAACCTGGTGTTCGGGCTCAACGCGTTGCGCATCCAGCGCGAACGCGAGCAGCAGGCCGCCGAGATCCAGTACCTGGCCTATACCGATGCGCTCACGGAGCTGCCCAACCGCCGGCATCTCGTCGACTACCTGGACAGCGTGCTGCGGGGGGACGACGCGCCCGACGTCGCCGGTGCGCTGCTGTTCATCGACCTGGACGGCTTCAAGCTGATCAATGATGCCCTGGGTCACGAGGTCGGCGACCAGGTCCTGCGCCAGGCCGCGCACCGCCTGCAGGCGGCGGTGCGCGACTCGGACCTGGTCGCGCGCCAGGGCGGCGACGAGTTCCTGGTGGTCATCGTCGACGCCCCCCGCGACGGCGCGGCGCACGACGCAAGCGACATCGTCGCCATTGCCCGGGCCCTGGCCGAGCGCATCATCGCGCACCTGAGCGAGCCCCTGACCGCAGGCGGCTACAAGCACACCGTCAAGGCCAGCGTGGGCATCAGCCTGTTCCCCGAGCACGGCCGCGACGCCGCCATGCTGATCGAGAAGGCCGACAAGGCCATGTACGAGGCGAAAAAACGCGGCGGCACGGCCAGCCACGTGTTCTCGGAGGCGCTCTCGGCGAGCCGGCAGCAGCGCTTCTCCATGGAAGCCCGGCTGCGCCAGGCACTGGAGGGCGAGGAGTTCACGCTGCACTACCAGCCGATCTTCGAGCTCGACTCCTGCCGCATCCGGGCCGTCGAGGCCCTGATCCGCTGGCCCCAGGGCGACGGCGAGGTGCTCATGCCCGGCGCATTCATGCCCGTGGTCGAGGAGACGGGGCTGATCCATCCCCTGAGCGACTGGGTGCTGGAGACCGCCGCGCGCCAAATGGGCGCCTGGCACGAGCGCGGCGTGCCTCTGGACATGGCGGTCAACCTCAGCATGAAGCAGCTGTCCACCGGAGTCGACGCCGAGCGATTCGCCGCCCTGGTGCGCCCCCATATCGATCCCTGCCGGATGCACCTGGAAGTCACGGAGAACGCCCTCATGGCCGATCCGGCCGCGGTCGAGAAGCTGCTGGCGGATCTCCACGACCAGGGCTTCCAGATCGCCATCGACGATTTCGGTACCGGCTATTCCTCGTTGAGCCGCCTGCAGCACCTGCCCATCCAGACGCTAAAGATCGACCGCAGCTTCGTCCGCGAGCTGGGCCAGACGGGCAGCAAGGGCGCCGTGCTGGTCGCGCTCATCCAGCAGATGGCCGCCCGCATGGAGCTCCACACCATTGCCGAAGGCATCGAGACGGACGACCAGCGCCGGTTGCTGATGGACTCCTCGACCGGTGGCGGCTGGGGACAGGGCTTCTGGATGAGCCCGGCAATCCCGCCGGACGACGTCGAGAAGCTCCTGGGGCGCAGGCCCCCTGCGCGCTGAGCCGTCCGCTAACGGCGGCCCGCGTGCCCGGACAGCCTGCCGGTCACGACGTACCGCTGTCACCGCGCCCGGGATCCGCCGCACTTGCCGCCGCCTCGGCATGAGCGTCCCGCCACCACTGCAGCGCCTCGTCGAGCCGGTCATGGCCCCAGAACAGCTCGTCGCCGACCACGAACGTCGGCGCCCCGAAGATCCCGCGGGCGACGGCATGCTCCGTATTCATGCGCAGGCGGGACTTCACGTCGTCGTCCTGCGTGGCCGCCAGCGTTCCGGCGGGGGCGGCCACAAGCCCATCCAGGCAATCGCGCAGCACGCCCGCATCCGCGATATCCGCATCCGCGGCGAAGCCCGCGGTAAAGACCCGGCGCACGAACTCCGGCACCCAGGAGGCGTCGGGCTCGGTACACACGACCCGCGCGGCGAGCAGGCCGTTGCGCGGGAACTGCGACGGCTTCCGGAACGCCAGCTGCGCACGGGCGCAGATGCGCTCGAGATCCCGCCACATGTACCGCCCCTTGGCCGGGTACAGGTTGAACGGCGAGTCGTTCCACCCCTGCTGGCGAAAGATCGGGCCGAGCAGGAACGGGCGCCACGCCACGGGGCACCCCAACCGCCGGGCGGCGCTGTCGATGCGCATGGCAGCGGGATAGGAATAGGTGCTGGCAAAATCGAACCAGAACTCGATCATGCGCGGCCTCGCTCGTCCCCGCCCGGGACCGTTCGGAAGACAGACCCGATCATCCGCCCGGGGTGCCCGGGAAGGCAAGACCCCGGCAGGTGAGCGTTGCTCACCTGCCGGGGAGCAGCGCTCGCTTGCCCGCCGCTGCCGTGTGGAGAACAGTTGACGCTGCTGTTCATCGCCACGGGAGGCCCGGAAATGAGGCGCCATCTGATCCACCACTATCAGGTCAACACGGCCTGGACGGGCAACGCCGGGACAGGGACGAGCGGCCCGAAGGCCTGCAGCGGCAACCATGCGCTGCTGGTGGAGGGCAAGCCGCCCCTGCCCGGCTCCGCGGACCCCGCATTCCCGGGCGGCGCCGGACGATCCACACCCGAGGAGCTCCTCATCGCCGCCCTGTCCGCGTGCCACATGCTCTGGTACCTCCACCTGGCGGCCCGTGAGCACGTCATCGTTCAGGCGTACACCGACCGGGCCAGCGGCACCCTGGTCACCCCGCCGGGCGGCGCCGGCTATTTCTCCGAGGTGACACTGCGCCCGACGGTCTCCGTGCCGGCGGCAACCAGGCTCGCGCAGGTGCACGCGCTCCATCGGAGGGCCCGTGCACTGTGCTCCGTTGCACGCCCGGTCCGATTCCCGGTGCACTGCGAGCCCGCCATCGAGCTGGTCAGGGGCGACCCTGCACCCGCGGCGGCATATGCAGGCGACGCCACCGAGCAAGCCGCCGCTCACAGCGAAGGGGAACCGGCGTAGATCCGGCGGGATGCCAGCGCACCGCTGCCGGATGCAGGCATGAACGACGGTCACGCAAACGGGTTATTCTGGACCGCAGGCACCGAACTCGAGGACGCGCGTGCGCCAACGATTACCACCACTGAACACGCTGAGGCTGTTCGAGGCGGCGGCCCGTCTCGGCAGCTTCAAGGCCGCCGCCGGGGAGCTGTCGCTGACGCCCAGCGCGGTGAGCCACGGCATACAGACCCTGGAGGACTGGCTCGGCATCCAGCTGTTCATCCGCTCCCGGCGGGGACTCGAGCTCTCCGATGCAGGCGCCCGGTATGCGCTCACGGTCCGCGAATCCCTGTCCCTTCTGCACCGGGGGACCGAGCAGCTGCTGGGCGCTCCCAGGGATCAGCGGCTCGCCGTGAGCTCCGCGCCCATGATGGCGGCGCGCTGGCTGCTGCCGAGGCTCGCGGATTTTCGCGCACGCCACCCGGATGTCACGGTCCTGGTCGATACCCTGCAGGAGCAGGTATCGCTGCAGCACGGCGCCGCGGATGTCGCCCTCCGCATGGGTCACGGTCCGTGGCCCGGCCTCGCGGCCGACCGGCTGTTCACCGAGCGCCTGCTGCCGGTGTGCGCGCCGGAGCTCGTCGAGCAGGTCCGCGCATCGCCGCAATCCGTAGCCTGCATCCACGTGCGCACGGCGAGCGAGGACTGGAACCGGTGGTGCGAGCGGACCGGCCGCCCGGTTCCGGACCCCGGTCGCGGCCTCGGCTTCGACACCCTGCAGCTCGCCTACGCGGCCGCGGCGAACGGACTGGGGCTGGCGGTCGGGCGACGCCCCCTGGTCGACGTCGAGCTGGACAACGGCTCGCTGGTGGCCCCCTGGCCGGAGGAGGTGGAGACCGACTCCGGCTACTGGCTGGTCGCGCTGGAACACCGCAGCCGCGAGCCCCTCATCGCCGCGTTCCGGCGCTGGGCGCTGGCCATGGTGCAATAGCGCTCCCGACCCCGCCCCGGCCGTGGGTGGATATCGCCTCTCTCCCGCCCGTCGAGTGAACGGCCTTCACCCGACAGTGACCAGAACGCGTTTGCCCCGGCGGGCGGCCGCGAGTGGAATTGATCCATCCACTCCGGAGATCGCCGCCTTGCCGACAGCCCGCACACGAACCCCCGAAATCCCGGCCGGCAGCTCCCTGCCGCTGTCCCTGCTCGTGCTCGTCGGCTGCGCCTGCGGGATCTCGCTGATCACGTTCGGGGTACGCTCCATCTTCGGCCTGTTCACGGACCCGGTGGTGGCGACGCACGCCTGGTCACGGGACGTCTTCGCGCTGGCGATCGCCCTGCAGAACCTCGTCTGGGGCCTGACCCAGCCGTTCGCCGGCGCGCTCGTCGACCGCTTCGGTCCCGTACGGGTTCTTGCCGCCGGGGGACTCGTCTACGCCCTCGGGATCGTCCTGATGGCGGTGGGTACGACGCCGCTGGAGCTGCACCTGAGCGCCGGCGTCCTGGTCGGCCTCGGCATGGGCGGGGCGTCCTACATCACGGTACTGGGCGCGCTCGGGCGGCTCGTGCCGGAGTCACGGCGCGCCTGGGCGCTGGGCGTGGGCACGGCGGCGGGGTCGCTCGGCCAGTTCGTCTTTGCCCCCTTGGGCCAGGCCTTCATCGGCGGATACGGCTGGCAGCAGGCCGCCCTTGTTCTCGCGGGGTTCGTATTGCTGGTTCCCCTGCTCGCCACCGGCCTGCGAGGCTCCCCTGCCGCCTCCGCCGGCAGCGGCACAGGGGGCGGGCCGTCGCTGGCCGCGACGCTGGGCTCCGCGCTCCGGCATCCCAGCTATCTGTTCCTGCTGCTCGGGTTCTCGGTGTGCGGCTTCCAGCTCGCCTTCATCACCATCCACCTGCCCCCGTACCTGAATGACCAGGGCGTCAGCGCCTCGGTGGCGGGCTGGGCCATCGGGGCCATCGGCCTCGCCAATGTCCTGGGCGCCTACGCAGCCGGCTTGCTCGCGGCCCGATTCACCAACCGGAGGCTGCTGTCCGTCATCTACTTCGGGCGGGCGCTCACCATCGCGCTGTTCCTGGTGATTCCCGTCAGCCCGTGGACCGTGATGCCCTTCGCGACGGTCATGGGGCTTCTCTGGCTGTCCACGATACCGCCCACGTCGGCCCTGGTGGCGCTGATGTTCGGCACCCGGTTCATGGGGACCCTGTTCGGGCTCGTGTTCCTGAGCCACCAGGTCGGATCCTTTCTCGGCATATGGCTCGGTGGCGCGGTGTTCGAGCTGACCGCAGGCTACGACGCCATATGGTGGCTGACGGTCGCGTTCGGCGTCGTTGCCGGCTTTCTCCACCTTCCCATCGCCGAGCGACCGGCGCCTGCGTTCGCCGCCGCCGCGACAGCACCGGGGTAACGGGGTAACGCAGCCGGCAACGGCGCGGAAACCACGGAGACCTGGCCTGACCTGCCGAAAGCTTAGTAAGCTCGGACGACACCCCGAAGCCTTCCGGCACCGGAACACCGGTCGCCGCCCAATACGCGAGGAACCGCCGATGCATCAAGCGCAGCGTGGAATCCGGACAGCCGGCCCCGTCGAGCGCGCCGAGCGCTTCTGCAACGATTACGGGCTGGACGTGCCGGTTCTTCTCGCACCCATGGCCGGCGCCTGTCCGGTGGGTCTCTCGATTGCCGTCGCCAATGCCGGAAGCATGGGAGCGATGGGCGCGGTGCTGACGCCCCCCGAGGGCATACGCGAGTGGGTGGATACGTTCCGTGCCGGCAGCGACGGCCCGCTCCAGCTCAACGTCTGGATCCCGGACCCGCCGGCCCGCCGCGACGCGGACGCCGAAGCCCGCATGCGCCGTTTCCTCGCGGGCTGGGGCCCCGAGGTCCCGGAGACCGCCGCGGACACCCCGCTGCCCGAGTTCGAGGCGCAGTGCGAGGCATTCCTGCGCGCCCGGCCGACGGTGGTCTCGTCCATCATGGGGCTTTTCCCGCCGGAGCTCGTGCAGCGCTTCCGGCAGGAAGGCATACGCTGGTTTGCAACGGCGACCACCCTGGGCGAGGCGCAGCAGGCCCGGGATGCCGGGGCCGATGCCGTCATCGCCCAGGGGTTCGAGGCCGGCGGCCATCGCGGCTCCTTCAACCCGGCCCGGGGCGAGCGCCAGTCGGTGGGCCTGCTCGCCCTGCTGCCGCGCCTTGCCGACCACCTGGACATCCCCGTCATCGCCGCCGGCGGTATCGCCGACGGGCGTGGTGTCGCCGCGGCGCTCACCCTGGGGGCAAGCGCAGCCATCGTGGGAACGGGCTTCCTGCGCTGCCCGGAGGCGCAGACCCACGCCAGCTGGGCCGACGCCCTCATGGGCCTGGAACCCGAGGAGACAATGCTCACCCGGGCGTTCACCGGCCGCGCGGGCCGCGCCATTGCAACGGATTTCGTGCAGGCCATGGCGGCCCCGGGCGCGCCGGAACCGATGCCCTATCCGGTCCAGCGGGCCCTGACCGGGCCCATGAAGCAGGCCGGGGCCGCGGCGCAGGACGTCCATCGCATGCAGGCGTGGGCGGGGCAGTCCGCGGCCATGGCCGCGCCGGAACCGGCGGGCGCGCTGGTCGCGCGACTCTGGAACGAGGCCAGGGCCGCGCTGTAGCCACTGCGGCAGCGGCCCGCCGCGGGGGCGCGCAACGCGATGGCCGCACCCGCCGAGGGGCGCTGCTACTGCCGCTGCTCGATCATGCGGACCACTTTCTCGCGCAGGTCCGTATCCCGTTCCAGCGCGGCGGCGACGGCGGAGTATTCCTGAACTTCCAGGCCTTTGGCCTCGATGGCTGCCACCATCTTGTCGTTGGCCTCCTGCTGCAGCGCCTGGGCGTCCTCGGTGGCCTCCGTGCCCTGGAGGCGCTCCGAGTACTCGTCATGAACCTCGCCTACGGCCACGTAGGCATCCGCGAAGCGCTCCAGGGTCTCGTCATCGAATTCCTGCTGTTCCTGCATCGGTTCCGGAGCCTGCTCCTGCTGCGCGCTCTGGCCGCCCTGCTCGTCCTGGCCGTAGAGCATCAGGGGCAGGAGCAGCCCGGACAGCAGCGGAACCACGACACGGAGGCTTGTTCGGTGTTTCATCGGTGGGTCTCCTCGGACAGCGCGGGATGGACGGGTCGCGGGCGAGCGTCCCGGGGCCACTGCAAATGACGGACATCGCATAGCCGCACAGGTTCCGCGCGGCCCGTTCGGCGCGCCTGCCTCACCGCCTACCGCGACCCGGGAGCCTGGCGACGCTCCTGGGCGGCCTCCCCCGGCACCCGTGCGCCATCCAGCCGTTCCTGGAGCTGCATGGCGAGCTGCCGCGCCGGCTCGCTCGGACGCCCGGGGCTGCGGTGCAGGGCCACCTCGATGGCGGGCATCTCCGGGAGCCCGTCGTCCGGGCCGAGAACGCGAAGCCCGGCGCCCAGCATCGAGGGGGTCAGCACCGTCACCGCCAGGCCGGCATGCACAGCGGAGCACAGGCCGGACAGGCTGGCGCTGGTATAGGCGACCCGCCACGGCAGGCCGGCGGCGTCCAGCGCGGCAAGAGCGCTGTCGCGGAAGATGCACACGCCTTCCCGGGACAGGGCCAGGGGCAGGGGCGAGCGCTGGTGCGTGTCGTGAACGGGCGACCCGGCCCAGACCAGGGGCTCGCGGCGCAGGACCTCGCCCCCGGGGCTCTTGGGCTGGCGCGTGACCACGGCCAGATCCAGCGTGCCCGATCGCACCTCCGTGATCAGGTCCACGCTCAGCCCGCACTTGACCTCGAGGTCGACGCCCGGGAACCGGGATTCATACGCCGCCAGCGCCTCGGGCAGATACACCACGTAGTCGTCGGGAATGCCCAAGCGGACAACGCCGTCCAGGCGCTGCTCCAGAATGTCCTGCCAGGCCAGGGCGTTCTGCCGCAGCATCTGGCGCGCATGGGCCAGGAGCCGCTCACCGGCCGGCGTGGGCGCGGCCAGGCGCTGGCCGCGCTCCAGCAGCTGGCGCCCCAGGGTTTCCTCCAGACGGGCCATGTGGGCGCTGACCGTGGATTGCGCCAGGTGCAGCCGCTCCGCCGCCGCCGTGAATCCGCCGGCCTCCACCACGCCCACGAACGTCTGCAGGACCACGAGATCCAGCGGCCTGCGCGGTGCAGCATCAGCCATCATGATTTATGATCACCTGATTACGATACTTCGTTTCCATGATTACCTCCCTGCTCCTACCGTAAGCGTCGTCACGAGGCACGGCAAGCACGGTCGAGGGGAAGAAAATGGTCAACTGGGCGGCGGTTACAGGCATATCCGCGGGGCTGTTCACGGTGTCCCTCTGGGGCAGCCTGCCCGTCCTTCGCAGCCTGGCGGCGCTGCCGCCCATGCTGGTGGCCGCCGTGGCCATGGCGTGCGCCGCCGGGCTGTCGACCCTGATGGCGCACCTTCAGGCACCGCCGGAGGCCCAACGGCAAACCCGGGACTGGCGCTACTGGGCCGGCGGCGTCGGCGGACTCGTGGGCGCGCTCTATTTCTACTTCCTGGCGCTGGGAAGCGGTGATCCCGCGCGTATCACGCTGATCACCTATACGTGGCCGCTGGGCTTCGTCCTGATCTGCGACCGCCTCGCCGGCAGAAAGCTGCGGCCGCGGACCCTGCTCGGCTCCGGCGTGGCCTTCGCCGGCCTGGCACCGCTGATACTCGCCGACAGCCAGGGGATCGCCACGCCCGCCGGCGCCTACGCCGCGGGACTGGCCAGCGGCGCCTCGTGGATCGCCTTCTCCGTGTTCCTGCGCCAGGCCGGAGCTCTGTCGGCCCGCGGCTACCACTCCCTGTTCCTCCATGCCGGCCTGGTCGCGCTGGCACTGCACCTGGCATTCGAGACCATGCCGGCGACGACCACCTCCACCGACTGGGCGACGGCGGCGCTCATCGGTATCGGCCCCTACGGACTGGCCTTCATGGCATGGGGCTACGCCCTGCGCCGCGGGCCCGCGAGCCTGCTCGGGGTGCTGACCTACCTGGTGCCGGTGATCGCTGCCGTGCTGCTCGTCCTGCTGGGCTGGAGCACGCCGAGCCCGGAGCTGTTCATCGCGACCGTGGCTGTCGCGGCCGGGGCGCTGCTCAGCCAGGGACCCTGGCTGCGCCAGTAAGGGGTCGAGAATGAGCCAGGCGGCCGTCACGTGCTCGCGGCAGTAACATCAAGCAGTGACATCAAGTGGCGCCGGCATGCTATGATGCAGTGCAACTTGCCCTGCCGGGAGCGCGCTGGCGGCCATGCACTGGTTCGCGGTCCAGAGAATCGTCGGGATCCTGGTGGCACTCTTCAGCGTCACGTTCCTGCCGTCGGTTGCTGTCTCCCTGCTCTACCACGACGGCCAGGCCGTCTACTTCCTGCTGTCCGCCTCCATCGTCCTGATCGCCGGCCTGGCGCTGTCCCTGCCGGTGTGGTCCCACCGCCAGGAAGTTGCCGTGCGCGACGGCTTTCTCATTGTCGCGCTGTTCTGGACGATCCTCGGTGTGGCGGGGGCGCTGCCCCTGATACTGAGCATTCATCTCAGCTTCACCGATGCCGTTTTCGAAGCCATTTCCGGGTTCACGACCACCGGCGCGACCGTCGTCCTCAACCTGGACTCCCTGCCGGCCTCGATTCTCTATCACCGCCAGCAGCTCCAGTGGCTCGGCGGAATGGGCGTGATCGTTCTGGCCGTCGCTATCCTGCCCATGCTCGGGGTCGGGGGCATGCAGCTCTACCGGGCCGAGATGTCGGGGCTGTCCCAGGGCGAGAAGCTCACGCCCCGCATCCAGGATACGGCGCGGGCGCTCTGGGCCATCTACGTGTCCCTCACGCTCGCCTGCGCGGCGCTCTACTGGCTGGCCGGCATGTCGGTGTTCGACGCCGTCGGGCACGCGTACACCACCATCGCCACCGGCGGCTTCTCGACCCACGACGCCAGTTTCGCCCATTTCGACAGCACACTGATCGAGTCCATTGCCGTGGTCTTCATGATGCTCGGCGCGGTCAACTTCTCGCTGCACTTTCTGGCGTGGCGCCGCGGCTCAACCCGGGGCTACCTGCAGGATCCGGAGCTGCGCGTCTTCCTGGTCATCACCCTGACGGCGACCGCCTTGATCGCCCTGCCGCTGGCCATGACACACACCTATGCCGGACCCATCGAGTCGCTGCGCTACGCCCTCTTCCAGACGGTTTCCGTGATCACGACAACCGGCTACGGGACAGCGACGTTCGCCGAATGGCCCCTGTTCGTTCCCTTGCTCCTGGCGACACTGGCATTTATCGGCGGCTCGGTCGCCTCCACCTCCGGCGGCATGAAGGTCATTCGCATCATGCTGCTCTTCCTGCAGGGCTCCCGCGAGGCGTTCACCCTGATCCATCCGCGGGCGGTCTCCAACATCAAGGTGGGCGGGCGGGTGGTTCCGGATGAGGTCATCCGATCCGTCTGGGGCTTCTACAGCCTCTTCGTCCTCACCGCCCTGCTGCTGACCGGATCCATGATGGCGCTGGGGCTCAACCTGGAGACCGCCTTCGGCGCGACGGTGGCCTCCCTGACCCTGCTCGGTCCCGGCCTGGGCGAGGTAGCGACATCCTTTGCCACGGTCGGCGACTCCGTGAAGTGGCTGGCGATCTTCGGGATGCTCGTGGGCCGCCTGGAGGTGTTCACCCTTCTGGTTCTGTTCACTCCCGCCTTCTGGCGTCGTTGACCACCTGAACCGCCCGCGCCAGGCGAGCCGCGTGCCCGCCGCCGGAAGATGCAAGCCGACGCTCCGATCCCCGTCCCGCCTCCGCCTCACGGGCCACTGGCGCCTCCTGCGGCGCGTCACGTTACCCGTCACGGGGCACACGCCCGAAACGGTGCCGGCAGCCAGCATTTTACAACATACCATCCGGATGGTATGTTTTTTCCATGCGTTCCAGCTACAGCAGAAAGAAGCAGCCGGATGTCGTCCGCCGCGAGATATTGAACCGCGGCGCGATGCTGTGCGCGACCAAGGCGGTGGCCAGTGTCTCGCTGCAGGAGGTCGCCGACGCCGCCGGCGTGACGAAAGGCGGCCTGCTGCATCACTTCCCCAGCAAGGAAAGCCTGGTGACGGCCATCGTGGACGAGCTGCTGGAGCGCTTCGAGGCCGATATCGAGGATCTCGCAGGGCAGGATCCGGAGCGTTACGGGCGATTTACCCGTGCCTACATCAACGTCACGTTCGCCATGATGGCCGAGACGGAGCTCGCCCACTGGAAGGCGTTGATCATGATCCTGTTGACCGAGCCCGCACTGACGGAACGGTGGAACCGGTGGCTGGAGCGCAAGCTGGAGGAACACGGGGAAACGGATTCCTCGCCCGAGCTGCAGCTGGCCCGGTTCGCCGTCGACGGTATCTGGTTCGCCGGGCTGCTGGGCAGTGAGCCTGAGCCCCGCGACACGGCGCACGCGCGCGCCAGGCTGATCCGCATGACGGTGCAACCATGAACCCGCTACTCGCCACCTACCTCGCTCTGGCGACGGCGATCGCGCTCGAGGTGATCGGAACGACATTCCTGCAAAAGTCCGAGCAGTTCAGCAGGCTTGTCCCGACGGTTCTGATGGCCGTGAGCTATCTGGGCGCCTTCTACCTGCTATCCATCGCACTGAAGACGATCCCGATCGGTCTCGCCTATGCCATGTGGAGCGGGCTCGGTATCGTGCTGATCTCCCTCATCGGCTACTTCCTTTTCCAGCAGTCGCTGGATCTGCCGGCGATCCTCGGCCTGTCGCTGATCATCCTGGGCGTCGTCATCGTGAACGTGTTCTCCGAGTCGGTCGGTCACTGACCAGGAACCCGGCGCTCATCGTGCCCGGGCGCCACGACCGCGACAGCCGCCGTCAGCCGGTTCCGCCTTGCCCGGGGATCGGTACACCGACAGCATCAACCGTATACCCGGCGACAATCGCCCCGACGACGGCCAGCCCGATATACAGCGCGAACACCCGCAGGTGCACTACCGAGAACACGGCCACGGCGGCATACAGGCTGACGGCCGCGCCGGCGACCAGCAGGGCCATGACCGCACCGGTGGTCATGCCCAGCTCCGCCAGCCCGCGGGCCAGCGGCAGCGCGGCGTAGCCGTCGAGGTAGACGGGCGCACCCACCACGGCCGCCAGGGGCACAGCCAGCCAGTCGCCGCCGTTACCGAGAGTGGCCTCGATGACCTCCGGCGGGATGTAGCGTTGCAGAAGGACCTCCAGCACCAGCGCCAGCGCCAGCCAGCGGGCGATCAGCCGGGCGTTGCCCAGCGCCTCGCGGGCGAAGATCACCCACCCGCTGCGCCCCGACGCCCTGCAGTCGGCCCCATCGGCCACCCCGGCCCGTAGCAGGCGATCGCCGGAGGCGCCGACGGGCAGCGCCCGGGTCGCGGCGCCCGCGAACAGGCCGATGCCGAACGCCGAGGCCGTCTTGGCAACGGCGAACGGCATGCCGAGCACACCGGCGGTCATGGCGAGCATGGCCGGGTCGGTCACCGGCGATGACACCCAGAACGCCATGACCGCCGGCAGCGGCAGCCCGCGCCGGAGGAGAACGGCGATCAGCGGGATCATGGCGATGCCGCACACGGGCGTTACAGCACCGGCGGCGCTGCCGATGACGATGCCCCGCAGCGGGTGCGGGCCCAGGGCCGCCAGGATGCGGTTGGACAGATCCGTGGCCGCCAGGGCGCCGGCCAGTGCCGCGGCGATGGCGATGATCGGCAGCAGGGCCGCCCCCTCGGCAGCCAGCGCCGCCGGGACGCTGGTATCGAGCCGCGGCGTGACGCTGACGAGCAGGACCAGGCCTGCCGTCACCAGCCAGGTGATGAGCTCCCCGTTCCGCCAGGGAGCCGCGTTGCGGGCGGCCGTTGTCGAGTCGGACTGCATGGCGTGACCTTGCACCTGTTCGGCCTGTCCCGGTCCGGTGCCCCCAGTCAATCGACGGGCGGCTCGCCCGGCAAGCAGGAAATTCTTGGCCTTTATCAAATTCAGCTTGATTGCAACCGGGAACTCGATAGGTAAACATGCTGTAATGAATGGATATTCGCGGGAAACAAGGAAGAGAACGTAAATCTCCACTGATCGTCCGTAGCGACTGGAGGCGCTTCCATGACCCCCTCGGCCCGACGTCTGCCGTCACTGACAGCGCTGGCGGCCTTCGAGGCGCTGCTCCGGCGCGGCAGCATTACCCTGGCGGCCCGGGATCTCTCGGTCACGCCGCAAGCGGTCAGCCATCACGTCAAGGCACTGGAAGCGCAGGTCGGCGTCGACCTGATCCGCTACACCAACCGGGAATGGCAGCTGACACCCGCCGGGGAAGCAGGCGAAGCCGCGCTGCGCAGCGCGTTCGACGGCCTGCGGCTGGCCGTGCGCCGCATGCGCGAGGCAACCGACCGCGGGCGCCTGACGGTCAGCGTGGATCCGGCGCTGGCCAGTACCTGGCTGGTCCGTCGCCTGCCCGGCTTCCACGCCGGGTCCCCCGAGACCGAAGTCCTCCTGGACGCCACGACGCGCATCGTCGACCTGGACGCGGGCGAGGCGGACGTCGCCATCCGCTACGGCCGGGGCGAATACGGCGGGCTACGGGCGCAGCGCCTGTTCGACGAGCGGGTCTTCCCGGTATGCAGCCCCGCCCTCGCCGCCGGCGACCCGCCGCTGCGAAGGCCGGCGGATCTCGCCGGGCATACCCTGCTCCATCTGGACTGGCAGCCGGCCGCGGGCGGCTGGCCCGACTGGCCGGACTGGTTGCGGTCGGCGGGTGAGACGAGCGTGGAGGCGACTGGCGGGCCGCGGTTCACGGATCACGCCCTGGCGCTGCAGGCCGCCATGGCCGGACAGGGCGTTGCCCTGGGCAGCTCGCCGCTGACCGCCGACGCACTCGCGGAGGGGTTCCTGATGCGGCCGTTCGGCCCGGTCATCGACAGCGGCTTCGGCTACGACGTGGTTACCCGTGCCGACGAGCCGTCGGAGTCCGTCCACCGCTTCGTCGCATGGATTCTCGGCCAGACGGCTGATCGGTGACGGCTTGACGGCCCGCTACGGTCGTGCCGTCGGCCAGGCAAGCGCGACGCAGGAGCACGGCCATGCGCGCTCCTGCGTCGGCTCCATCTCCGGCGTAAGGCCGCGCAACGGGGCTCAGGCGAGCCCCAGCACGGAGAAGAGCATCCCCTCCACGACCTCCAGCGACAGGAACAGTCCCATGCCGGCCACGGCGGCACCTGCCAGACGCGGCTGGATCGCGGTGGCATCCCGCGCCTGCCAGACATTGCGGGTCATCCAGCCGGCGAGTACCGCCATGCTGTACTGGAGCAGGCCCAGGCCGAGGAGATAGCCCACCAGCACCTGCACGGTGCTACCGGCCTCCGCCGATGCCATGGCCCCGCCGAAGGCAGCCCCGTGGAACAGCCCGGCCAGCGCAAACAGGCCCAGGGCCGCACCGAAGCTCAGGGCACGGCCGGAGAGCACCAGATAGCCGAGCACCAGGAGCGACAGGGCGATCACGGCCTCGATGCCCGGCAGCGCAACGCCGAAGGTCATCAGCACGCAACCGGCGAGCATGGCGCCGATGTACCCGGCTGGCGCGGTGTAGGGCCGCCCGGTGAACGCCGCGGCGACGCCCACCAGCAGGATGAAGAACAGGTGGTCGAAACCGAGCAGCGGGTGACCGACCCCCGAGAGCATCCCGTGCATGAAGGTGGTCATTTCCATGCCGCCGAGCGGATGGTGGGCCAGGGCTGCTGGCGCGACGCCCAGCGCGACAAGCGCCGTAACGGCGCGGGAGATCGATGGTTTCACTGTAGACATCCCCGTGTTTGTTCGAGTGATACGGGGGTGTTGGGCGGCAGATTGGGAGATTCCCTTTTCCGCTCACGGCACACCCCGTCCGTTACCGGTCCCGCCCCGAATGGGGACGCGCATGGCTGGTCTCCTGGCTCGCGGGTCAGCGTGCGTCGTCCCCTTCCCGGCGTATCGCCAGTGGCTACGGACGGGCACTCACCGCTTACAGTCGCGGGGGCGGCTGTGGCATTGACCCGGCACAGGGGTCGCACCACATTCCCATATCCGCGCCGGCGAACGGCCGCCGGCGCACCATGCGCGAACCAACCTGCCCCACCCCGCGGCGGGTGTCAAGCCGCACCGCCCTGGGGGCGGCCGCGTTGACCCTCCGACACCCCGGATCTACAATCCGCCGTTCAAGGTGCTGCCCATGCGGCAGAGAATCGGGAAATGTGGTGCGTGCACCGGGTCCGGCGCACAAGGCCACTGCTGCCCCCGCAACGGTGATCGAGTTCCGTGTTCGCTGACGCCACTGTCCCCGGACGGGAAGGCGCGGACACAAGACGCTGTCGCTCGTAAGCCCGGAGACCGGCCTTGAGCCCATCCACCAGCGAGCGCACGGGTGAGTGCGCAGGGGAGTTGTCATGCCATCCAGCTCGACCGCCCCGCCGGCCGTCCGCCGGCATCGCAGCCAACGCTGCCGCCGTGGTTCGCACCGGGTGCTCGCCCGCGTGTACGGAACGCGCCCATGACCACCGCGACCCAGCGTCCCGCCTTTCCCTTCACCGCCGTGGTCGGCCAGGAGGCCCTGAAGACGGCACTGATCCTGGCGACCATCGCGCCGGCGCTGGGCGGCGTCATGATCAGCGGCCCCCGGGGCTGTGCCAAGTCCACCCTGGCCCGCGGCCTCGCCGACGTGCACCCGGGTACGGCGGAGCGCTTCGTCACCCTGCCCCTGGGGGCCACCGAGGAGCAGCTCATCGGCAGCCTCGACCTCCAGAAAGCGCTGGACGAACGCTCCGTCGCGTTCAGCCCCGGCCTGCTGGCACGCGCCCACGGCGGCGTGCTCTACATCGACGAGGTCAATCTCCTGCCCGACCCGCTCGTCGACTCGCTGCTCGACGTGGCCGCCTCGGGGGTGAACCGCGTGGAGCGCGACGGCATCAGCCACAGCCACGCCGCCGAGTTCCTGCTGATCGGCACGATGAATCCGGACGAGGGCGAGCTGCGCCCGCAGCTGCTGGATCGCTTCGGGCTGGCGGTGGAAATGACGAACCCCGTCGACGTCGCCGAGCGCACCGCCATCATGCGCCAGCGCGTCGCCTTCGAGCACGACCCGCAGGCGTTCGTCGAGCGCTACGCCGACGCGCAGGCAGCTCTGCGCCGGCAGCTCGACGGCGCCCGGGCCGCCTACCCCGGCGTGGACTGTCCCGAGGAGCTCGAGACCCGCATCGTCGAGCGCTGCCTGGCTGCGGACGTGGACGGCGTACGCGCGGACATCACCTGGCGCAAGGCCGCGGCCGCGCACGCCGCGTGGCAGGGGCGCGACACCGTTACCGGAAGCGACGTGGACGCCGTCGCCGAGCTCGTTCTGAGCCACCGGCGGCGCAACGATGCCGCCGCCCCCGACACGCCCGACGCCCCCCCGCCGGGCCAACGGGACGGCGACGACGACAGCGACTCCGGGAGCGGCGGGGCCGACGGCGGTCAAGGCGGGCCGGCCGGCGACTGGGGCGGCATGCCGCCGCGGGCGGTGAGCCCGGCCGGGCGGCGCTCCCTGCCCGCTCACACCGCCCCCGTCGATCCCCGCCCCCGTCCCGCACCGCCCGGCGTGCCGACGACGCCCAGTGCCGAGCGCCACCGCGGTGCCCGGGAAAGCCGCCGCGGCACCCCGGGCCGGGGGCCCGATCCGCGGCGCGTGGACTGGTTCCGCACCGTCGCCGGCCACCGGCTTGCCCCGGAGGGATCGGCGCCGCCCATCCACTACCGGCCGGCCCGGCGCGCCGCCGCGACGCTGAATTGCGTGCTGCTGGATACATCCGGCTCCACCCTGGACAACCGCGCCCTGGCGGAGGCCGAGGCGGTAGTCCTGGGTATCGCGGAACGCGCCTACCACGCCCGTGAGCAGCTAGCCATCCTGGCGTTCGGCAACGACGGCCACCGCTGGCTGCTCACGCCGCGCCGCGCGCCGAAGGACTGCACGCCCTACCTGACCGGGCTCCCGGCCGGGGGCGGCACACCGCTGCGCGGGGCGCTGCTGGCGGCCCGCGACCGCCTGGCGCGGCTGCGCCGCCAGGAACCGCAACTCAGCGGCCGCTTCTACCTGCTCACCGACGGCCTCAGCCGCCAGGCCGTGGCGGACATCGAGCTGGACGCACCGCTGTGGGTCGTCGACACCGAGCGGGCCCGCGTGCCGCTCGGTCGCTGCCGCGAGATCGCGCGGGCGCTGGGCGGCCAGTACGTACCACTCGCCCGCGCCGCCCCGACACCCTGACGGCCATCACCCACGGAGTGAACCGCATCATGCAACTCGACAAGATCCACGCCACCGTCGTCACCGGCTTTCTCGGCAGCGGCAAGACCACCTTGCTCGCCAACATGCTCCGCAATGCCAACGGCAAGCGCATCGCCGTGATCGTCAACGAGTTCGGCGAGATGGACATGGACGCCGAGCTCCTCCGCGGCTGTCCGCTGGACTGCGCCGACGGGACCGATCGCGGCGACGGCATCTACGAGCTCGCCAACGGCTGTATCTGCTGCACCGTCGAGGAGGAGTTCGTGCCCGTGATGCGCAAGCTCATCGAGCAGCGCGACCGCATCGACCACATCCTCATCGAGACCTCGGGGCTGGCCCTGCCGAAGCCCCTGGTGCAGGCGTTCAACTGGCCCGGGGTCCGTGAGCACTGCACCGTGGACTCCGTCATCTCCGTGGTGGACGGCCCGGCCGTGGCCGCCGGCCGCTACGCCAGCGACCCCGAGCGCGTCGAGCGCCAGCGCCTCGCCGACGACAGCCTGGACCACGACCCCACCCTGCGCGAGCTGCTGGAGGATCAGCTCGGCTCCGCGGACCTGGTCATCGTAAGCAAGAGCGACCAGCTCGCGGACGGGGACCGGGAACGGGTCACCGCCGCCGTTCGGCACCACCTGCCGGAGCCGGTGAAGATCCTGTTCGTCAGCCACGGCGAGGTGGACAGCGAGCTCCTGATGGGCCTGGACGCCGCCACCGAGGCGCGCATCGAGTCCGTGGAGACCCACCACGACCGCCATCACGCCGAAGGCGAGGAGCACGGCCACGCCCACGACCATTTCGACAACTGCGTGGTGCGCCTCGGCACCGTGGACAGCGACCGGCTGCTGGAGCGCATGCGCGCCCTGATCGCCGACCATGCCATCTACCGCGTCAAGGGGTTCGCCGCCACGGGCAAGCCCATGCGGCAGGTGGTACAGATGGTCGGCGAACGGGCCGCGTGCTACTTCGATCGCCCGTGGGAGCCCGACGAGGTCCCCGAGACACGGCTGGTGGTCATCGGCCGTGAGCTCGACCGCGAGCAGCTGCAGCGCGAGCTCGCGGCCGCGGAGGCCTGACCGGAGCCCGCCATGCACATGCTCTCGGCCCAGCCCGGCGGCTTCAACGACGAGCAGGGCATCGTCGACCTGGCGCAGAGCCCGGGGGAGCTGGTGATCCTCGCCGCGGCGGACGGCACCCTCGGGCTGCTCGCCGACGCCGCCGAGGACCTGCCGGAGGACTACCCCGGCGTGCGGCTCGCCAACTGGCTCAACCTGACCCAGCCCGCCGCCCTGGACCTGTACCGCCACAAGGTCATCGATCACGCCCGCGTGGTGGTGGTCTCCCTGCTCGGCGGCAGCGCCTACTGGCCCTACGGCCTGGAGCAGCTCCAGGAGTGGGCGGCCGGCGGCGACGACCGCACCCTGATCGTGGTTCCCGGCGACGACAGCGAGGATGCCGAGCTGCTCACCGGCGGCACGGTGGACGAGGCCACGGCGCGGCGTGTCTGGCAGTACCTGCGCGAGGGCGGCGACGCCAACGCCGCGGCGCTGTATCGCTACCTGGGCGCCGCATGCCTGGGCCGTGACGATGCCTGGATGGAGCCCCGGGTGCTGCCGCGGACGCTGGTCTACCACCCCGACCACGGCCGGGTGGAACTCGGGGACTGGCACGCCGACTGGCAGCTGGGCGCCCCCGTGGCGCTTGTCCTGTTCTACCGCAGCCACCTGCAGGCGGCGAACATGGACATGTTCGACGGGCTGATCGCGGTGCTGCAGGAGTCCGGCCTCAACCCCCTGCCAGTGGCGGTGGCCTCCCTGAAGGAGGATGCCTGCCTGGAGGCGGTCAACGCCCTGGCCCGGGAAGGCGGCGCCGACATCCTGCTCAACACCACCGGCTTCGCCCTGCAGGCCGGCGGCGACGCCGCCATGAGCTCGCACTCCGGCGCCCGCACCTCGCCGTTCAGCCGGGACATGCCGCTGCTGCAGCTCATCATCGCCAGCTGCACCCGGGACGACTGGCAGGAGCACACCCAGGGCCTGCGCGGGCGGGACATCGCCATGCACATCGCCCTGCCCGAGCTGGACGGGCGCATCATCACCCGCGCCGTCAGCTTCAAGAGCGCCAGCCGCTACAGCGAGCGCTGCCAGCTCGACGTCGTGCGCTACGAGCTCCACCCCGAGCGCGCGCGCTTCGTCGCCACGCTGGCGCGGCGCTGGTGCCTGCTTCGCAGCCAGCCCAATGACGCCAAGCGCATCGCCCTGGTCCTCGCCAACTACCCCACGCGGGACGGCCGCATCGGCAACGGGGTCGGGCTGGACACGCCACAGTCCACGCTCACCCTGCTGCACGCCATGGCCGCCGCGGGCTATCCGGTCGCCGATCTCCCCGAGAACGCCACGGCGCTGATCGAGCACCTGCAAAGCGGCGTCACGAACAGCACCGAGACGCTGGACACCTCACCCTGCTACCAGAGCCTGGACGTGCAGACCTACCGGGCCTGGTTCGCGACCCTGCCCGATGCCTGCCAGCAGGCCGTACGCGCGCGCTGGGGCGAGCCCGAGGCCGACCCCAAGTACCGCGACGGCCGCCTGATGGTCGCCGGCGTGCGCCTGGGCGAGACCTTTGTCGGCATCCAGCCGGCCCGCGGCTACAACATCGACCTCTCGGCCAACTACCACGACCCGGACCTGGTGCCGCCCCACGGCTACCTCGCCTTCTACTGCTGGCTGCGCGAGGTCTACGGCGTCTCGGCCGTGGTCCACGTCGGCAAGCACGGCAACCTGGAGTGGCTCCCGGGCAAGGGCACGGCGCTGTCGGACCACTGCTGGCCGGATATCGCGCTGGGTGCCATGCCGCAGCTGTACCCGTTCATCGTCAACGACCCCGGCGAAGGCGCCCAGGCCAAGCGCCGCACCCAGGCGGTGATCGTGGACCACATGACCCCTCCCCTGTCGCGGGCGGAGACCCACGGCGAGCTCGCGGAGCTGGAACGCCTGGTCGACGAGTACTACCAGGCGCTGGGCCTGGACCCGCGGCGCGAGGAGCACCTGCGCCAGGCCATTGTCGACCATGCCCGGTCCAGCCACATCGCCGAGGAGCTGCCCCCGGCGGACACCCGCGAGGCCGCCGATCCGGATCCGGACGCGGAGCTGCTCCGGCAGCTCGACGGCTACCTCTGCGACATCAAGGAGGCCCAGATCCGCGACGGCCTGCACTGCCTCGGCGAGCTGCCGCCCGCCCGTTCCCTGCGCGACACCCTGGTCGCGCTGGTACGCCTGCCGCGGGGCGACGCCCCCGAGGACGCAGGGGTGCTGCACGCGCTCGCCGCCGACCTGGGGCTGGACGGAGACTTCGATCCGCTGAAAGCGGACGCCTCTCCCTGGCGCGGGCCCCGACCGGAGGTTCTTGCCGCGGTGAGCGAGGAACCCTGGCGCCACGGGTACGACACCCGCGAGCGGCTGGAGATCCTGGCCGCCCGGCTGGTAGCCGGGACCGTCCTCGGCCACGACGACGGCATGGCCGCGCCGCCGGAGTGGACCCGCACCGCGGTCCTGCTCGACCACCTGCAGCGCGTGGTCCACCCCGCGCTGGCGCAGGGCGTGGGCGACGAGATCGATCACTGCCTGGCGGGGCTGGCGGGCCGTTTCGTACCGCCGGGCCCGAGCGGCGCCCCCACCCGGGGGCGGCTGGACACCCTGCCCACCGGGCGCAACTTCTACGCCGTGGACAGCCGCGCCATTCCCACCAAGACCGCCTGGGAGCTGGGCCAGGCCTCGGCCGAGGCGCTGGTGCGCCGCCACCTCCAGGAGCACGGCGAGTACCCGGAGCAGATCGGCCTGTCCGTGTGGGGCACGGCCACCATGCGTACCGGCGGCGACGACATCGCCCAGGCCTTCGCCCTGCTGGGGGTGCGCCCCATCTGGGCCGCCGGCTCAAACCGCGTGGTGGACTTCGAGGTCATGCCCAACTTCCTGCTCCGCCGCCCGCGTATCGACGTCACCCTGCGTGTCTCCGGCTTCTTCCGGGACGCCTTCCCCAACGTCATTCGCCTGTTCGACGCCGCCGTGCAGAAGCTCGCCGGGCTCAGGGAACCGGGCGACAGCAACACCATCCGCGCCCATGTCGAGGCCCGGTGCGAGGCGCTGGAGGCGGAAGGCGCCGACGCGGACAGCGCCCGGCGCCAGGCCGCGTTCCGGGTCTTCGGCTCCAGGCCGGGCGCCTACGGCGCCGGCCTGCAGGGGCCGATCGACGAGCGCTGCTGGGACGACGGCGCCGACCTGGCCCGCGCCTACATCAACTGGGGCGGCTACGCCTACGGGCAGGACGCCGAGGGGGAGGAGGCGTTCGACACCTTCGCCCACCGCCTGGGCCAGCTCGACGCCGTCATCCACAACCAGGACAACCGCGAGCACGACATCCTGGATTCCGACGACTACTACCAGTTCCAGGGCGGCATGACCAACGCCGTGCGCGAGATGCGCGGCACGGCCCCAAGCACGTATCACAACGACCACAGCAACCCGGCCGCGCCCAAGGTGCGCACCCTGAAGGAGGAGCTGAACCGGGTGGTACGCAGCCGCGTGACCAACCCCAAGTGGATCGCGGCGATGCAGCGCCACGGCTACAAGGGGGCCGCCGAAATGGCCGCCAGCGTCGACTACCTGTTCGCCTACGACGCCACCACCGGCATCGTCGACGACTACCAGTACGCCAACGTCAGCGATGCGCTGGTCTTCGACGCCGACAACCGCCGGTTCCTGGAGGCGCACAACCGCGAGGCGTTGCGCGAGATGGGCGAGCGCTTCCTGGAGGCCATGCAGCGCGGCCTCTGGGCGGAGCCCGGCGACTACCGCGAGGCCGTGGAATCCGTGCTCCTGGAGCTCGCCGAAGCGCGCGAGGGCGCCGCAACGGCGAGCGACACGAGCGACCTGGCCAGGTCCTCCTGACCCGGCTGGGGAAACGCTGAACCATTCGCGCGCGCCTCTGGCCGAGCAGCGCGGGCGCAGCCGGCGTTGCGTTGCTTGACTGTACCGCCAGTACAGCGCGGCGCAACGCCGGCTGCGCCCGCGCTGCTCGGCCCCGAAGGGCGCTCCCCAGCGGCGTTGTGGTCTGCGTTGGCCTTCTTGTAAAGGGCGACGGCCATTCACGGCGAATGCCGCCTTGCCACAACGCCGCTGTGAGGCGCAGAGGCACGCGGGAATGGTTCAGCGTTTCCCTAGGTGACACGCCTCCCGCCAATCGCCTTGAACGTCTCGATCTGGCGGGTCAGCGCGATCTCCGTGGGCAGCCGCTCCATGCTGCTGGCGCCGTAGAAGCCGTCGCAGTGCTCGCTGTGCTCCATGACGTAGGCGGCATCCTCGGGACTCGAGATCGGCCCGCCGTGGCAGATCACCAGCACATCCTTGCGTACGCGGCGCGCCGCCTCGCCCCATTCGTCGATCAGGCGGACCGATTCGTCCAGGCTCCGGGCCGAGGTCGCCCCGATGGACCCGCCCACGGTGACCCCCATGTGCGGCACGATCATGTCGGCTCCGGCCTCGGTCATGGCCGTCGCCTCCTCGGCGCTGAACACGTACGGTGTCGTGAACAGGTCCAGCCCGTGGGCCATGCGGATCATGTCCACCTCCGAGCCGTAGGTGATCCCCGTCTCCTCGAGGCTCATGCGGAAGGTCCCGTCGATGATGCCCACGGTGGGGAAGTTCTGGACCCCGGAGTAGCCCATGTCCTTCAGCTCCCGCAGCAGCCGCGGCATGATGACGAACGGATCGGTGCCGTTGACGCCGGCAAGCACGGGAGTCCGCTCCACCACCGGGAGAATCTCCACCGCCATGTCGCGCACGATCTCGTTGGCGTTGCCGTAGGCGAGCAGCCCGGCCGAGGAGGCGCGCCCGGCCATGCGGTAACGCCCCGAGTTGTAGACGATGATCAGATCGATCCCCCCCGCCTCCTCGCATTTCGCCGAGATGCCGGTCCCGGCACCGCCGCCGATGATGGGCTGCCCGCGGCGGGCCATTTCCTGAAAGCGCTCGACCAGCACCCTGCGTTCGACATAGGCCATGCTTTCTTCCTCCGTGGTTTCGTGATCGTTTTCTGTTTGGCCGGCGGCGACCTGGCATTCGTCCTGCATATCCAATACCCTTGCGCAGAAGCCGACCGCTTCGGCCGGTCCCTACGCTCGCCGCCGACACGCGCCGTCGCCGTGCCTCCTAGCATTCGGCGTGCCAAAGGCTCGCGGGGATTTGCGGAGGCACCATGCGGAACCGGCGATCACGCGACGACAGGCCCTGGAAAATCAGCCCCGGACGGAACCGACGCATGCCCGCGACGCCCCGTGAATCAATCCCTGCATGGCAGCACAGCGACGGCTGGTTCGTTGCCACCATCGACGACGCGGTCTCGCGCGGCGGCCCCTGCGTGCTGAGCCCCTTGACGGCGGGACTGCCGCCCGGGCTTGCGGACATGGCGTACGCCCTCCCCGTGGGCGATGCCAACGGCCTGGTTCTGGACGCCCTGCAAGCCCGCGATGGCGGCGCGGCGGAGATCGTTGCCGCCGTCTTTGCGGGTGACCCGTTCCGGCGCATCGACGACCTGCTGGACGACCTGGCGGCCCATGGCGTGCGGGGCGTGATCAACTGGCCCAGCGTGGGCATGCTCCCGGGCGAGTTCGGTGCGGAGCTGGTCCACTCGGGCTTCACCTTTGCGCTCGAGCTGGAGATGCTCGAACGCGCCCGGCAGCGGGGCCTGGCGACCATCGCGACGGTCAGCGACAAGGACCAGATCCGCCAGGCGGCCGCTGTGCACCCCGACATGCTGCTCGTCACCCCGGGGCTGGCCGCGGACGAGAACGATGCCCCGGCGACCCGCCCGGCGCGGCTCCAGGAACTCCTCCGGGAAGCCGACGAACATGCCCCCGCCATCGAGCGGCGCGCCTATCTGCATCCATCGCAGCCGGGCGCCGGGGATACGCCGGCCGGTTCCGATCACGCCGTCATCCGCCATTCGTAGGCGCTCCCGCCCGCGGTTCGCCCGCTCCGGTTCCGGTTGAAACCGGGGCGAGGCAGCCTATGGGTAAAAGCGGGGCCGTACGGGTCGATTCGGGTAAATCCCGCCCCCGTTTTACCCATTCGCCAGTGACTGCCTTGCTGCCGTAACCCGCCCGCCACCTCTCCCGGGGCACCTTGGCCCGCTTGATGCATTCAACGCCCGAAAGCGCGACCAGCGAAGTCGCCGACAACGACAAGAAGGGAACTCTGCAATGAGCGAACCGATTCTCGAGGCCTCGAACCTGAGCAAGAACTTCAACGGGTTTCACGCCGTCAACAACGTCTCCCTGCGCATCGAGCAGGGCACGATTCACGCACTGATCGGCGCCAACGGCGCGGGCAAGACCACCTGCTTCAACCTGCTGTCGAAGTTCCTGGCGCCGAGCAGCGGGCGCATTCGCCTCAAGGGACGCGACATCACCCGATTCCGACCCGATCGCGTCGCCCGCCTGGGGCTCGTGCGCTCCTTTCAGCTGTCCGCCGTGTTCGCCTCGCTCACCGCCCTGGAGAACGTGGGCCTGGCGCTGCAGCGCCGGCGGGGCGAATCGTTCGACTTCTGGCGCTCCACGCGCAAGCTCGACGACAACCGGGCACGCGCCGAGGAGCTCCTGGACGCCGTCGGGCTCGCCGACGACCACCACACCCTCGCCGCCGAGCTCCCCTACGGGCGCAAGCGCGCGCTGGAGCTGGCGACGACGCTGGGCAAGGACCCGGAAGTCATGCTGCTGGACGAGCCCACGGCGGGCATGGCCACGGAAGACGTCGGCCACATTACCCGGCTGATTCGCGAGGTCGCCCGGGGGCGAACCGTCGTCATGGTGGAGCACAACCTGGGCGTCGTGTCCGAGCTCTGCGACCGGATCACGGTGCTCGCCCGCGGCGAGATCCTGGTGGAAGGGGATTACGACACCGTCGCCCGGGACGAGCGCGTCATCGAGTCCTACATCGGCGGAGGCGGCCATGCCTGAGACGGCGCGCGCACACGCCTCCGGGGTCGACGCGGCGGAGCCCATGCTCCGCATCGAGAACCTGCATGCCTGGTACGGCGAAAGCCACGTACTCCACGGCGTCAACGTCGATGTCCACCCGGGTGAGGTCGTCACCCTGCTCGGCCGCAACGGCGCCGGCAAGTCGACCACGCTGAAATCCATCATGGGCATCATGCCCCGGCGCGAAGGGTCGATCCGCATCCAGGGCGAGGAGACCATCGCCCGGCCGGCGCACCGCATCGCCCGCTGCGGGGTCGCCTTCTGCCCCGAGGACCGGGGCATCTACGCCACGCTGAACGTCGCCGAGAACCTCGAGCTGCCTCCCCCCGTCCGCCCGGACGGCCTGAGCACGGACGAGGTGCTGGCGCTGTTCCCGAATCTCCAGGGCCGCCTCCGCAGCGCCGGCTCGAAGCTCTCCGGCGGCGAGCAGCAGATGCTGGCCATCGGCCGCATTCTCCGCACCGGAGCGCGCCTGCTGCTGCTGGATGAGCCGACGGAGGGGCTGGCGCCGAGCATCGTCAGCCAGATCGGCGACACCATCCGGAAGCTCAAGGAGCAGGGGTACACGATTCTCCTGGTCGAGCAGAACGTCCGGTTCGCCATGACCGTTGCGGACCGCTACTTCATTCTCGATCAGGGGCGGATCACCGACGCCCACGACAAGGCATCCTTCGAAGACAACTTCGAGTCGCTGATGGCGAGCCTGGGCGTGTAACCAAGGGAGGGACGTTTTCAATTGCCCGGCCGTCGAGCAGAGCGCTTCGCGGGCCGGACCCGGAACGAACCACAGCAACCACGCAGTACGCACAACCAATGATAAAGACCAGGAGGAGACAACAATGCAAACCAGGAAAACCCTGATAACCACCGTTCTGGCGGCTGCCGGCGTGGGGCTCGGCGGCATGTCCGGCGCGGCGGCGAGCACCGGATTTTCCGACGACGTCGTGCGCATCGGCGTGCTCACGGACATGTCCGGCATCTACACGGACCTGTCCGGCGAGGCGGCGGTGGAAGCCGTGCGCATGGCCGTGGAGGACTTCGGCGGCGAGCTCAACGGCACCCCCATCGAGGTCATCTACGCGGATCACCGCAACGATCCCTCCGTGGGCGCCAGCCGGGCACGCGAATGGTACGAGAGCGACGGCGTGGACATGATCAACGATCTGTCCAACTCCGGCGTGGCCCAGGCCGTGGCCGGGGTCGCCAAGGAGCAGCAGCGCCACGCCATCGTGAACTCGTCCTCGACGCTCGCCATCACCAACGAGCACTGCTCGCCCTATGCGACTCACTACACGTACGACGCCCACTCCCTCGCCCACGGGACCGGCAAGTCCATTGTCGAGGAAGGCGGCGAGACCTGGTTCTTCCTGACCGTGGATTTCGCCTTCGGCCACGGGCTGGAGGAAGCCGTCTCCGAGGTGGTCCGCAACGCGGGCGGCCAGGTCGTCGGCGCGGCGCGGCATCCCCTGGATACCACCGATTTCTCCTCCTATGCCCTGCAGGCGCAGGCCTCGCAGGCGGAGATCATCGGTATCGCCTCGACGGGCGCCGATGCCATCAACGCCATCAACTCGCTGGCCGAGTTCGGCGTCACGCCCGACCAGCAGCCGGCGGCACTGCTGCTGTGGTTCGACGACGTGGATTCGCTGGGCCTCGAGGCCGCCCAGGGCCTGCTGCTCACCAACGCCTTCTACTGGGATGCCGACGAGGACACCCGCGCGTTCTCGGAGCGTTTCTACGAGCGCACCGGCCGGATGCCCAACATGGCCCACGCCGGCAACTACTCCTCCACCATGCACTACCTCAACTCGGTGCAGGCCGCGGGCACGGATGACCCGGACGCAGTCTCGGAGAAGATGCGGTCGATGGAGATCAACGACTTCTTCGCCGACGGCGGCTATATCCGGCCGAACGGGCGCATGGTGCACGACCAGTACATGTGGGAGGTGAAGGCTCCGGGCGAGTCGGAGTACGACTACGACTACATGGAGCTGGTCAGCACGATCCCGGGCGAAGAGGCGTTCCAGCCGCTGGAAGAGAGCACCTGCTACCTGCTCGACGACTAGGCGCATGCGGCCCGGGCCGCGTGCCGGTGTCCCTGCCGGTACGCGGTCCGGTGTTTGTCATCCTTCTCCGGGATCGACCTTATGGATCTGTTCGGCGTACCCATACAAGCCCTGCTCGGCCAGTTGATGCTGGGCATCGTCAACGGCTCGTTCTACGCGGTCCTGAGTCTCGGGCTCGCGATCATCTTCGGCGTGCTCAAGATCGTGAACTTCGCCCACGGGGCCTTCTTCATGCTGGGCGCCTTCGTCGCCTTCATGGCGGGAAGCTATCTGGGCATCGACTACTGGGCGGCCCTGCTGATCGCGCCCCTGGTGGTGGCCGGCATAGGCATGCTCTTCGAGTACCTGTTCCTGCGCCGGGTGTACGGCCTGGACCCCATCTACGGCCTGTTGCTGACGTTCAGCCTCGTGCTGGTGCTGGAAGGGGGCTTCCGGGTCGCGTTCGGCTCCTCGGGGCAGGCGTACGCCACCCCGGAAGCGCTGCGGGGCGCCATCAACCTGGGCTTCATGATCCTGCCCGAATACCGCGCCTTCGTGGTGGCCGCTTCCGTGACCGTCTGTCTCGCCACCTGGTACGTCATCGAGCGCACCCGCCTGGGCGCCTACCTGCGCGCCGCCACGGAGCGGTCCGAGCTTACCGGCGCATTCGGCATCAACGTGCCGTTGCTGGTGACGCTCACCTACGGCGCGGGCGTCGGACTCGCCGCCTTCGCCGGTGTCCTGGCCGCGCCCATCTTCCACGTCAATCCGTCCATGGGTTCGACGCTGGTCATCATCGTGTTCGCCGTGGTGGTCATCGGCGGGCTGGGGTCCATCTTCGGCGCCGTCGTCACGGGTCTCGGGCTCGGCATCGTCGAGGGGTTCACGCGGGTGTTCTATTCCGAGTTCTCGTCGACCATCGTCTTTCTCGTGATGGTGCTCGTCCTCCTCGTCCGGCCCGCCGGACTCTTCGGGCGTACGGAGGGATAGCGCCATGCAAACGGCACTGAGACTGGTTGCAGTACTGGCGCTGGCGGCGCTGCTCGCCGTGCCCCTGTTCCCGCAGATCGTCTATCCGGTGTTCGTGATGCAGACGTTGTGCTTCATGCTCTTCGCCTGCGCGTTCAACCTGCTGCTCGGCCATACCGGCATCCTGTCGTTCGGCCACGCGGCCTTCCTGGGCAGCGGTGCCTACATTACCGGGTACTGCGCCAAGTTCCTCGCGCTCCCCGCGGAGCTGAGCATACTGGCGGGGACGCTGACCGGGGCCGCGCTGGGCGCCGTCTTCGGCGCCCTCGCCATCCGGCGCAGCGGCATCTATCTCGCCATGATCACGCTGGCGATGTCGCAGCTCGTCTACTTCTTCTACCTGCAGGCCCCGTTCACCGGCGCCGAGGACGGAATGCAGCAGATCCCGCGCGGCACCCTGTTCGGCCTGCTCGATCTACACAATGACGTCACCCTGTACTACGTAGTGTTCGCGACCATCGCCGGCGGGTTGTGGGTCGTCTGGCGCACGGTGAACTCCCCCTTCGGGGCCGTTCTGCGGGCCATCCGCGAGCACGAGCCCCGGGCCATCTCCCTGGGCTACCCGGTCGCCCGCTACAAGGTTGTCGTCTTCACCCTGTCGGCGGGGCTTTCGGGGCTCGCCGGATCGATGAAAGCGATCATCTTCCAGCTCGCCGCACTCAACGACGTGCACTGGCACACCTCCGGCGACGTCGTCCTGATGACGCTGCTGGGCGGCATGAACACCGTGTTCGGCCCCGCCGCCGGTGCGTTGCTGGTGTCGGCGCTCACCCGGTACCTGGATCCCTTCGGCGCCTGGGTCACCGTCGTCATCGGCGTGGTCTTCATGGCGTGCGTGCTCGTCTTCCGGGAGGGCATCGTCGGCAAGCTCCAGCACGTGCTCCGACGGCGCCCCCGGGAGAAACGGCAAGCCGTCGACCGGGAAGGCATGGTCCGTACGAGCGAATAGAACGAATCACAGCATCTCGAAACAAAGGAGGAACTGCCATGGCCAGGGTGTATGTAAGCGCCGTAATCGATGCAACCATCGAGCAGGCATGGGGCGTGCTGCGCGATTTCAACGGGCTGCCGGACTATCACCCGTTCTTCGCGACGAGCTTTATCGAGGACGGCAAGCCGGCCGACCAGATCGGCTGCGTACGCAATTTCCAGGACCACGACGGCGGCGTCATCCGCGAGGAGCTCCTCGCGCTGTCCGACCGCGAGCGCACCTGCTGCTACCGCATCCTGGAAGCGGGCCTGCCGGTACGCAACTACGTCGCCGAGATGCGCCTGTACCCCGTCACGGAGACGAATCAGACCTTCGGCGAGTGGTGGGCGGAGTTCGACGTCGAGACGGCCGACGCCGCCGACACCATCGCCCGGGTGCATGACACGTTCCGTCTCGCGTTCGAGAGCGTGTCCGAGCGCTTCTCCGGCTGACCGGCGCGACACGCGGCGGGGCCGTTCCGTACGGACACCAGCAGGGCCCCGCCGCCGGCTCTCCTGCTGTGCCGCAGCCCCGCACAGCAGGGCAGGGTCTTCCGCCACCGGCAGCGCTTACCTCGCCATGTTGTTTTCCTGTTTCTTACTGTCTGTATTTCATCGTCCCAACAGCGGCACAGGCAGAAGTGATCCAATCCTCGGATACCGGACTGCAAACGGGGCCGCCCGGGGAAGCACCAATCGGTCCCGCGGGGGATCGCGAGGCTGATGCAGGACATCCATCCGTTCGTGACGGCGCGGGCCTGGCTCCTCCGCCAGTGCCGGCCGGTCGCCGGGACCGAATGGGTGCCGGTGACGGCGACGCCGGGACGGCGGCTGGCGATGACGGCGCTGGCGCGGGACGCAATGCCGGCGGTCCCGGTGGCCACACTCGACGGCGCAGCCGTCCGCGCGGAGGAGACGCTGGGCGCGTCGCCGTACAACCCGATCCCGGGCTGCGCGCTCGGCACGGTCCGGCCCGGAGATCCGCTGCCCGCGGGGGCGGATGCGGTCGCTCCGTGGGACGCGGTCGTGAACGAAGGAGCCGTGCTCATGGTTGTCGCGGAAATGGACGCCGGCCACGGCGTGTGCGATGCCGCCCGGCTCCTGCGCCCGGGCCAGCCCGTGACGGGACCGGACCGCAGGCTCTCGGGTCCGGGCGCGGCCATGCTCCTGTCCCTCGGATTCGACCAGGTCCCGGTCCGCCGTGCACCCCGCGTCCGCATCCTCCACGCCGAGCCGCAGGGCGGCACGCGCGCGATCGACGTGCTGCTGTCCGCCGCTCTGCGCCCCGACGGTGCGCTTGTCGAGACGACCGCAAGTCATCCCGGGCCGGTTTCCGATGGTGAGCTGGTGGAAGCCGCCGCCGAGGCCGATCTCGTCGTGCTTGTCGCCGGTCCCGGCGAGCGGAGCAGCCGAACGGCAGCCGCAGCCGTCGCCCGCATCGGCCACCTGGAGGCGCACGCCATCGGCATCCGCCCGGGCGTCTTCGCGGCCCTGGGGCACGTCGGCGACACGCCGGTCGTGATCGTCCCCGGCGAACCGGTCTCCGCCCACGTCATCGGCGAGCTCCTGGCGGGTCCGGCCGTCCGCGCTCTCTCCGGCGATGGGCCCGAGCTTCCCCACGCACGCGTCGAGGCCCCGCTGACCCGCAAGGTCACCTCGACGCTCGGCCTGGTCGAGTGCATCCGGGTCCGCATGGAAGGCGAAGGCCTTGCTCCCCGGCGCGTCAGCACGGACCTGGACCTCCCGGCGCTGGCGGCGACGGACGGGTTCATCCTGATTGACGCGGACTCGGAAGGCTACCCGGCGGACACGGCGGTCACGGCCTACCTGGATCGTGCTGGAGGTGGAATCTGATGACAACGAGCAAGCGGCACCCCATTGTCGAGGCGCGGCAGGAGCAGTTCCTCAACGTCCTCGACCGCGACGCCGCCCATGAACGGTTCGAGGCCCACATCGACGCCGCACCGCTGGCCGCCGAGCACGTCCCCCTGGATGGCGCCCTGGAACGGACGCTGGCCGAGGACATCGCCTCCGCCGTGGACGTGCCCGGGTTCGACCGCGCCAACGTGGATGGCTTCGCCATCCGGTCCGCCGACACGGAGGGGGCTTCCGCGGACGCCCCCGTCCGGCTGGTCCTCAATGACGAGGTGATCACCCCGGGCCGCAATCCCGCGGCCGCCGTCGAGCCGGGCACGGCGACGGTGGTCGCCACCGGCGGCATGCTGCCGCGCGGAGCCGACGCGGTGATCCTCGTGGAAGACACGGACCTCGACGGCGACGAAGTGCTGATCTACCGCAGCCTGGCCCCCGGGCGCTTCCTGACGTTCGCCGGGGCGGACATCGCCCGGGGCGAGACCGTGCTGTTCCAGGGCCAGGTCATCGGCTCCCGCGAGATCGGCGTCCTCGCCGCCATCGGCATGGATCCGGTACCGGTCGTCCGGCGCCCCCGGGTGGCGATCCTCTCCACCGGCGACGAGCTCATCGCCCCCGGGGAGCCGTACCGAACCGGCCATATCTACGACTCCAACAGCCACATCCTGGCGGCGGCCGTCCGCGAGCTGGGCGGCGATGCGGCGTTCCTCGGGATCTGGCCCGACGACGAGGCGCAGCTCCAGAAGCAGCTCTGCGCGGCCGTGCGCGCCTACGACATGGTGCTGCTCTCGGGCGGGACGTCCAAGGGTGCTGGTGACGTCTCCCACCGCGTCGTCAATGCCGCGGGCGCGCCCGGCGTACTCGTGCACGGGGTGGCGCTGAAGCCCGGCAAGCCCATCTGCCTGGCGGTGTGCGACGGCTGCCCGGTGGTGGTGCTGCCCGGCTTCCCGACGTCCGCCATCTTCACGTTCCACGAATTCGTCGCACCTGTCATCCGGCGCTGGTCGGGCCGGCCGCCGGAGCGCCGCGAGACCCTGGAGGCACGCCTGCCGGTGCGCGCCCAGTCGGAGATCGGCCGCACCGAGTATCTCCTCGTGGGCCTGGTGGAGACCGACGACGGCGTCGCCGCCTACCCCACCGGCAAGGGCTCCGGCGCGGTCACGGCGTTCAGCCAGGCGGACGGGTTCGTGACCATCGACGCCATGACGGGCCTCCTGGAGGCGGAGTCCACGGTGCAGGTCCAGTGCATCGGCGAGCGCAGGGGGGCGGCGGACCTGATTGCCGTCGGCAGCCACTGCGTCGGCCTGGATCTGCTGCTCGGTCGCCTGAGCCGGGACAACCTGTCCGTGAAGGCCATGCACGTCGGCAGCACCGGCGGCCTGGTCGCCGCGCGCCGGGGCGAATGCGACATCGCCGGGATCCATCTCATGGACCCCGACAGCGGCGAGTACAACCGTCCCCTGCTCACGGAGGGCCTGTGCCTGGTGCCCGGCTACCGGCGCATGCAGGGCATCGTGTTCCGCAAGGACGACCCGCGGTTCCAGGGGCTCGGCCTGGACGCCATCCTGCGCCTGGTCTGCCGCGACCCGGACTGCATGATGGTCAACCGCAATCCGGGCAGCGGCACGCGCATCCTGCTCAACCGCCTGCTGGGCGACAACCGTCCGCCCGGCCACAGCGTCCAGACCAAGTCGCACAACGCCGTGGCGGCGGCGGTGGCCAGCGGCCGCGCCGACTGGGGCATGGCCATCGACGTGGTGGCATGGAAATACGACCTGGGCTTCGTGCCGGTCCAGGAAGAGCACTACGACTTCGTCGTGCCCGAGGGACGCCTGCAGCGCCCCGGGGTCCGGCGCCTGATGGAGTTGCTGCAGGACCCGCAAACGCGCGCGGACCTCGCCGCCCTCGGTTTGCGGCTGGACCCCCAGGAGAACGATCTGGAACCCGTTGCCCCACAGCGGGCGGGAGGTGTGTGATGCGTTCCATCACGTCCTGCATCGCCGCGACGGTCCTGCTGCCGGCGGTGGCACTGGCCGCCGCGTTCGAGGATGACGCCGGCCGCGTCGTCGAGCTGCCCGATGAGCCGGAGACGGTGTTCGCCGCCGGCCACCCGGCGTCCATCCTGCTTTTCACGCTGGCGCCGGAACGCCAGGTGAACTGGACCCGCGGCCTGTCCGATGCGTCCGAGGCGCTGCTCCCGGAGCGGGCGGCGGAGCTGCCCGATCTCGGGCGGCTCACCGGCCGCGGCGACACCGCCAACATCGAGGTGGTGCTGCGCGCCGACCCGGATCTCATCATGGACTACGGCTCGGTGACCGAGACCACCGCCGATCTGGCCAGCCGCGTGCAGGAGCGCGTGGGCATCCCGTACATCCTCCTGGATGGCCGGTTCGACCGCATTCCCTCCACCTATCGCCGTCTCGGAGACGCGCTCGGCCTGGAGGAACGCGCCGGTAAACTGGCGAGCGAGGCGCAGCGATTGCTGGACCGGGCCGATGCCTTGCGCCGGCGGGTCCCCGAGGACGAGCGCGCCCGCGTCTACTACGCCCGGGGCGGCGACGGCCTGGAGACCGGCCTGCCGGGCTCCCTGACCACGGAGGCGCTGGCGCGCGTCGGCGGCATCAACGTCGCCGACGTGGCGGGCGAAGGCAATCTCGTGTCCGTGTCCATGGAGCAGGTCCTGCGCTGGGACCCGGAGATCATCATCACCATCGAGCGCGGATTCCCCGGGCGGGCCGCGCAGGACGAGCGCTGGCAGCCGGTGCAGGCCGTCCGCGAGGATCACGTGTACCTGGCCCCGGATCTGCCCTTCGGCTGGTTCGACCGCCCGCCGTCGGTGAACCGGCTGCTCGGCCTGGAGTGGCTGGGACGGGTGCTCTACCCCGAGTACTACCAGGGCGATTTCCGGGCGGAGGTCCGCCGGTTCTTCCGCGTGTTCTATCACCGTGAGCCGGGCGACGACGAGCTCGACCGGCTGCTGGACCGGGCGCTGCCCGAATGACCGCGACCGGGCGCGCGGCGGGGCGCTGGCGGCTGCTGCTGGCCGGCTACGTCCTGCCGGTGCTCGCCATCCTCGGCCTGGTGGCTCTGGCATTCAACCTGGGGCGCTACCCGGTGGCGCCGGGCCAGGCCCTTGCAATCCTGTACGCGGCGGCGACGGGCACCGAGCACGGGCTGCCGGCCACCCTGGAGACGGTGGTCATGGACGTGCGGCTGCCGCGCATCGGCGCCGCGCTCGTGGTGGGCGCCGCCCTGGCGGCCGCCGGCGCCACCTACCAGGGCATCTTCCGCAACCCCCTGGTGTCGCCGGACATCCTCGGCGTCTCCTCCGGGGCCGCGTTCGGCGCGGCCCTGGCGATCTTCCTGGCCCTGCCGTTCCTGTTCGTGCAGGGCCTGGCGTTCGTCTTCGGGCTGGTCGCGGTGTCCGCGGTCTACCTGATCGCCACGCTGGTCCGCGGCGCCCACAATCCCCTGCTGGTCCTGGTCCTCGCCGGCGTGGTGGTGGGCTCGCTGCTGTCCGCCGCGGTGTCCATGCTCAAGTACCTGGCCGATCCCTACGATCAGCTCCCCGCCATCGAGTACTGGCTGCTGGGCAGCCTGTCGGCGGCGCGGGCCGGCGACGTGCTGGGCATTCTCGTGCCCGTGGCCCTGGGGCTGATTCCCCTGGTGCTGGTGCGCTGGCGGATCAATCTGCTCTCCCTGGACGAGGAGGAGGCGCGCGCCCTGGGCGTGAACACGGGGCGGCTGCGGGTGGTGGTGATCGCCGCCGCCACGCTCATCACCGCCTCGGCGATCTCGATTGCCGGCACCGTGGGATGGGTGGGGCTGATCATCCCGCATCTTGCGCGGATGCTGGTCGGGCCCAACTACATCCGCCTGCTGCCGGCATCGATTCTCGTGGGCGCCGGCTACCTGCTCGCCGTGGACACCGTGGCCCGCAACGCCGCCGCCATCGAGCTGCCCCTGGGGACGCTGAACGCCTTCCTGGGGGCGCCGTTCTTCCTCTATCTGCTGGCGCGGGCGCGCAGGAGCTGGACATGAGGCTGGAGGCCGCGGATCTCGCCATCGGCTACGGCCGCACGCGCGTTGGCAGCGGCATCCATGTCGCCGTGGCACCGGGCGAGGTACTGGCGTTGCTGGGGCCGAACGGCTGCGGCAAGACCACCCTGTTCCGCACGCTGATGGGCCTGCTCCCCGCGCAGGGCGGCGAGGTGCGCCTGGGCGGCGAACGGCTCGGCACCCTGTCCCGCGCCGCGATCGCCCGCCGCATCGGCTACGTGCCGCAGCACGCTGAGGGCTACTTCCCCTTCACCGTGCTGGAGACCGTGCTCATGGGCCGCACCGCCCATACCGGCATCTTCAGCACGCCGTCGCGGCAGGACTACGCCGTGGCCCGGGCGCACCTGGAGCGCCTCGGCATGGCGGACTACGCCGAGCAGCCGTTCACCCGCATCAGCGGCGGCCAGCGCCAGCTGACGCTGATCGCGCGGGCACTGACCCAGGAAGCGTCCATCCTGGTGATGGACGAGCCCACGGCGAGCCTCGACTTCGGCAACGAGCTGCGCGTGCTCGACCGCATCCGCCGCCTGGCCGCCGACGGCCACGCGGTGGTGCTGTCCACGCACAACCCGGATCACGCGGACCGCTACGCCGACCGCATCGCCGTGATGCACGACGGCGGCATCATCGCCCAGGGCAGCCCGGGCGCCGTCCTCACCGGCGAGCTCCTCTCGGGCATCTACGACGTGGCCGTGGAGCGGGCACCGGTGGCAACGAGCGCCCCCGGTCCCCGCGTACACGTCACCCTGCCGCGCGGGACCCTGTAGTCCCGCCGTCGACCGCCGCAGGGGCGGCTATTCGGTCATCACCAGGACATCGCTGGCCTTGATCAGGGCCGCGGCCGAGACGCCGGCCGCCAGCCCCAGGCGCTCGGCCGATGCCCGGGTAATGCTGGCGGTGACCTCGGTCCCGCTCGCCGTGCGCAGGCCGATGACGGAGTGCACGGCGCCGTGCTCCACGTCCGTGATCTGGCCGGCGAGCCGGTTGCGCGCACTGGTGCTCACGCCGGAACCGTCGCCGGCGAGAACCAGCACGCTGGACGCCTTCACCACCGCCCGCACGCGGGCGCCCTGGGTGAGGCCCAGGGCATTGGCCGAGGCGGTGGTAATGGAGGCGACGGCCGCGTCGCCGGTTTCGAGCCGCATCCGGACCTCGGTGGACACGGGTCCCTTGTCCACGTCATCCACGATGGCGGGCCAGTTGTTGCGGGCGCTGATCTGCATGGCTCACCTCATTCGTCCGATGCCACCCGCGTCGGGGTGTCGAATCCATACTCGTGGAGGATCGCCTGGCCGGCGTCCGAGAGGATGAACAGGGCCAGGCGCGTGGCGTCCGGATTGTCCGGGGCCAGCACGGTGAGCCCATAGTCCGCGCCCACCGAGAGGCTGGCCGGCACCTGGACGATCTCCAGGGATTCCGTGTCCTGCTGCGCCAGTACGGCGTTGGTGCAGTAGGTGAGGAAGATGTCGGCCCGGTCTTCCGTCATCACCCAGGCGTAGTTGTTGCGCCCTTCCGGGGGCTTCGGCGAGTCCGGGCCGCCGGTGAGCTTGCGGGCCTTCGCGTTCAGGGTCTCGAAGCTGCCCGGGCGCACCTGCTCGGCCTTCTCGAACAGCTGCCAGGCATAGTCGCCGCTGGGGTCGGCGTTGGGGGTGGAGGTACCCACGCGGACGTCGTCATCCAGCAGCACATCCAGGAACGAGTCGGTCGACACCTCCAGCTCCGGCTGCGCGAGCCCGCACAGCCGGTTGCGCGCGAACATGACCACCGGCCCGCCCGTGCCGCGTTCCGCCAGCGTCCGCGGATGGGCCATGTTGGCGGAGGCGAACACGTGCGGGCGCTCGCCCTCCTCGATGCGCTGGCGCAGCAGGCCCGACGGCGAGAAGGTCGTGTTCACGTCCACGCCGTGACGCTCGCTGAACGCCTCCGCCACGTCGCTCAGCGCGGCGCGCAGGCTGCCCGCCGCGTAGAGCTCCACGGGCTCACCCGCCTGTACCGTGCTTCCCCAGGTCATCGCTACTCCAAGAAGAACAAGCGCGAACTGCTTCATGCCAGCCTCCCAGGGGCGCCAAGCCGCCCCCTTGTTCCGGTTTTCGTTGCTCGGCCGTGAGCGACGTCCGCTGTCCTCCCACACACGGGTGATCTGCTAGAACTTGTAGACCGTCCCCACGGCAAAGGCGCTCGCCGTCTCGCCAACCGCCGAGGTGCGATCCAGCGTGCTCGCCTGCACCCAGGGCTGCCGGTTCTGGGCGGCCTCGTTGTCGATCTGCGAGTAGTTGGCGTAGAAGCCGAGATTGTCCGCGTACTGATAGTCCACGCCCACGGCCACCAGGTCGGCATCATAGTCGCTGTCGTCGGCGTCCAGCAGGTAGTACTGGGCCTTGAGGTGGACATCGGGCACGACGGTATAGCGCACGCCGCCGCCGTAGGCGTTGTCATCCGGATCCGACGCAGTCTGCGCGAGCCCGGTGATCCGGAACGATGCGATGTCGACGTAGGCCGCTGCTCGAGTAACGTCCCGTTCCTGGGGGTAGACGCGACTGCCTCCGGCCATGGCGTCGGAGTAGTTCCACTGCTCGTGGGAAACGGCCGCATAGACCGGGCCCTGCCGGTAGGTGATCGACGCGCTCCAGGCGTCGTTCTCGTTGCCGTCCACCGAGTTGGTGTCCTCGGCGGTCTCCACGCTGTAGTGGGCATCGGCGAAGAAGCCGCTCACCGTCGGTGTCCGATAGGCGACGCCCTTGCGGAAGCGCTCGTCGAAGCCCTGATTGCCATCATAGTTGCCGCGAATGACATTCCGGGAATCGCCTACCTGGTTCCCGAAAAGGTCCGTACGGGTGCGGAGAATCTTGTTGGGCGTATCGAAACGGCCGGCACGCAGCAGACCCCAGTCGCCCTGAAGGCCGGCGAAGCTGTTGCGGGACGTGAATCGCTCCGCCCCGTTGTTGTCGAAGTTCACCTGACCCTCGATCTGGACCATGCCCCGCACTGCGGGGGTGAAGTCATGACCAACCCTGAAGCCGATCCGGCTTCCGTTGCTGGACAGGTTGGCCGCGCTGTAGTCGGCGCCGTCATCCAGGTAGCTGAACGCGAGATGGGCCTGGCCATAGACTTCCACTTCCTGGGCATGAGCGGTGGATGCCGCAAGCAGGCCCGCTGCCACCATCAGAGCGGTTGTTGTGGTTCGCATGACGGACTCCTCCGATTCGTTATGCTTCATCGGCCCGATACCGGGGTGGTCCGTCACCCCGGTCGCGGCTGCCGGATGTCGTGGTTATTCCGCGTTGGGGAAGAACAGCTGCTGGCCGCGCAGCCGGTAGCTGGCGATGGCCTCCTGGCCGTCCTCGGAGAGCAGCCACTCGTGCCACTGCTCGGCGAGATCGTGCTTGAGGTCCGGGTGGCGCTCCGGATTCAGCAGCAGGCTGCCGTACTGGTTGAACAGCGCCTCGTCGCCCTCGTAGAGGATGGTGAGGTCCTGGCGGTTGTCGAAGGCCACCCAGGTGGCGCGATCCGCCATGACGTAGGCGTTCATGCCGGCCGCGGTGTTGAGCGTCTCGCCCATGCCGCTGCCCAGCTCGCGGTACCAGCGTCCGGACGGATCCTCGACACCGGCGCTCTCCCACATGCGCAGCTCAGCGCGGTGGGTGCCGCTGTCGTCGCCGCGGGAGGTGAACGGCGCCTCGGCCTCGGCGATGCGGGCGAAGGCGTCGGCGGCACTGTCCGCCTCGCTGATGTTGGCCGGGTCGTCCTCGGGCCCGATGATGACGAAGTCGTTGTACATGACGTCGGCCCGCTCGGTGGCGTAGCCGTTGTCGACGAACTCCTTCTCGCCGGTGGTGTCATGCACCAGCACGATATCGGCATCGCCGCGGCGGCCGATCTCGAAGGCCTGGCCCGTGCCCACGGCCACCACGCGCACGTCGATGCCCGTCTCCTCGCGGAACTCCGGGATGATGTGCTCGAACAGCCCCGAGGCCTCCGTGGACGTGGTCGAGGCCAGGGTAATGTAGCGGTCGTCCGCCTGGGCGGCCGTGACCGCCCCCAGAACGGCGACCACTGCGACGAGATTCCTGAACAGGTGTTTCATGGTTCTCTCCTCCAAGGTCGTCACTGCGAAGGAAGCCGCCGGACCGCGTTACCAGACCAGATCGCCCCGGATGAACGCGGCCGCTTCACGGCTTCGTGGTTGCTCGAAGAACGCGGTCACCGGCGCGCGCTCCATCAGGCGGCCGTTGACCAGGAAGATCACCTCGTCCGCCAGACGCCGGGCCTGGCCCAGGTCGTGGCTGCTCATGACGATGCGTGTTCCCTGGGCATGGAAGGTCTGCACGGCTTCCTCCACGGCATTCATGGCCGCCGGGTCCAGGGCGGAGGTCGGCTCGTCCATGAACAGGATCTCCGGGCGCAACGCCCAGGCGCGGGCCAGCGCCAGGCGCTGCTGCTCGCCCCCGGACAGCACCCGTGCCGGCCGGTGGGCGATGGACTCCAGACCGAAGCGCTCGATGGCCTCGTCCGCCCGGCTGCGGCGCTCACCCCGCGGCACGCCCTGCACCGCCAGGGCATAGCGGACATTGGCCAGTGCCGAGCGGCGCAGCATGACCGGCCGCTGGAACACCATGGCCTGGCGCCGCCGGATGGCATCGCCCGAGGCCCCCTTGCCCGTCCAGCGCACCGTCCCGGTGGACGGACGCAGCAGCCCGTGGCAGATGCGCATGAGCAGGCTCTTGCCGGCGCCGTTGGGACCCATGAGCAGCGTCTTGCCGTTGCGCTCCAGACGCAGGTCCAGGCGCTCCAGCAGGGTCTGCCCCCGGTGGCGGAAGCTCACCCCCGCAAGCTCCAGGGGCAGCAGGGACGTGGTGTCGATATCCGGCGTCTCCATGCGGTTCATCCCAGCCGCCTCCGCGCCGCCTCACCGACCACATAGGCCACGCCGTTCACCGTGGCCACCAGGAGCAGCAGAATGATGCCGAGGCCCAGGGCCAGGGGCAGATTGCCCTTGTTGGTCTCCAGCGCGATGGCCGTGGTCATCACCCGGGTAAAGCCCTGGATGTTGCCGCCGACGATGAGCACTGCGCCCACCTCGGCGCTGGCCCGCCCGAACCCCGCCAGCACGACCGTGACCAGGCTGAAGCGCGCATCCCAGAGCAGCGTCGGGATGGCGCGCAGGCGCGACACGCCCAGGGACTGGAGCTGCTCCCGGTACTCGCCCCACAGCTCCTCGACGATCTGGCGCGACAGCGCCGCCACGATGGGCAGGATCAGGATCACCTGGGCGATGACCATGGCCGTGGGCGTGAACAGCAGCCCCAGCTCGCCCAGAGGCCCGGCGCGCGACAGGGTCATGTAGACCATCAGCCCCGCCACGACGGGAGGCAGGCCCATGAGCGCGTTGAGGATCGTGACCACGACGCCGCGCCCGGGGAACTGCCACAACGCGATGGCCGCGCCCACCGGCAGGGCGATGATGCTGGCGACCACCACCGCCGTCAGGGAAACGCGCAGCGACAGCGTCACGATTCCGAGGAGCTCGGGATCCATTTCCAGAATCAGGCGCAGGGCTGTCTGGAAGGCATTGTCCATGTTTTATTTACCCCAGCGATGCCCAGCGACTCAGTATGTGGCATTCTGTGCATGAACTACCGATAACGCACTTATTGATGAAATCAGTGCATGCTCATGACAGAAAATGACACCACATGGCCGCATCGTTACCTGACCACGGCCGAGGTCGCCGCTTACCTGCGCATGAAGGAGCGCAAGGTCTACGACCTCGTGCGCCAGGGGCTGATCCCCTCCACCAAGGTGACGGGCAAGCTCCTCTTCCCCCGCGACAGTATCGACCTGTGGGTCATGAATCATCTGGAGGGGGATCAGGCCCCGCAGCAGAAGCTTCCGCCGGTGCTCGCGGGCAGCCAGGATCCGCTTCTGGACTGGGCCATCCGCGAGGCGGGCTCGGATCTGGCGTTCCTGTGCAACGGCAGCGGCGACGGCGTGCACCGGCTGCTCCGCGACGAGGCCATGGTGGCCGGGCTGCACGTTATCGACCACGACACCGGCAGCTACAACGACCCGCGGCAGCTGGGGCTGTCCGGCATGCGGGATCTGGTCGTCATTCACTGGGCACGCCGCCGCCAGGGCCTGCTGGTCCGCCCGGGCAATCCGCTGGGCCTGGAGCGGCTCGAAGACCTGGTATCGGACCGGGTGCGGGTGGCCCATCGCCAGCGCGAGGCCGGCGCCGACGCCCTGTTCCGCTCGCTTCTGAGCGCCAGCGGTATCGATCTCGGGGCGCTGCGGTTCACCCCGTATGCATCGCTCAGCGAGGACGACCTGGCACTCGCCATTCGCGAGGGCGAAGCCGACGTGGGGCTGGCCGTGGAGGCCGCGGCGCGCCGCCACGGCCTGGACTTCATTCCCATGCACCGGGAGGAGTTCGACCTGGCCATGCGCCGCCGCGTGTTCTTCGAGCCACCGCTGCAGCGGCTGTTCACGTTCGCACGCAGCGAGCGGCTGCACGCCCGGGCCGAGGCCATGGGCGGCTACGACGTCGGCCAGCTGGGCATCGTCAAGTACAACGCGTGAACCGGTTACTGGCCGGCGCAAGCCGACCCGGCACCTTGAATCAATAACCTCTCGGCGAGGTTCTGCGACAGCAGCGCGGAGACCGGCCCGGCATGAGCACGCATCGCAAAGGCGCACGTTTCCGTCTCGGGCTCCGGGAATGCAACGGGGCCCTGGGGGACACGGGAACCCTCGTGCCGCTCACGCTGGGCGCGATTTCCGTCTCCGGCCTGGCACCGACTCCGGTGCTCCTGGGCTTCGCCCTGTTCTACATCGCCACGGCGCTCTACTACCGCCTGCCCATGCCCGTCCAGCCGATGAAGGCGATGGTCGCGGTGCTGCTGACCACGGGCATGGCGCCCGAGCAGATCGCCGCCGGCGGCGTCATGGTCGGCCTGGCGCTGCTGGTCCTGGGATGCACGGGATGGATCGCCCGGCTCGGACGTGCGATCCCGCAGTCGGTGCTGACCGGGCTTCAGCTGGGGCTGGGTATGGCTCTCGCGCTGATGAGCATCGACCTGATGGCGTCCGCCCCGCTCATCGCGTCGGCCACGCTCCTGGCCCTGGCGGCGTGCCTGTTCAGCGAACGTTACCCGGCCGTGCTCATCGGGCTGGCCGTAGCCACCGCACTGGCCCACATGCTCGGGCATTCCGGGACACTGGCGGGCGTAGAGACGTCGGCGGGCCTGGTGGCCATTGCATCGTGGCCATCGGTGGGCGCGCTTCGGGAAGCCTTCTCGACCCTCGTGCTGCCGCAGCTGGCGCTGACGCTGACGAATGCCGTGCTGCTAACCGCCCTGCTGGCGGGAGAGTATTACGGGGACCGCGCCGACCACGTCACGCCGGCACGGCTCTCGGTCACCAGCGGTCTCGCGAATCTTCTGCTCGCCCCCCTGGGGGCTCTTCCCATGTGCCACGGGGCCGGCGGCGTCGCGGCGCACTACCGCTTCGGCGCCCGCACCGGCACAGCCCCTCTGCTGATCGGGCTGATCCTGCTGGCGCTGGCGCTGGCCCCCTACGGTGCCGGCACGGCCCTGCTCACCGCCGTGCCGGCGGCCGGGCTGGGCGCGCTGCTTCTGGTCACGGCCGGCGAGCTGATGCTCACGCGGCGCCTGTTCGACAGCAAGCCCTCGTGCTGGCCCGTGATCGCCGTGACGGCCGCGGTCACGATTGCCGCAGACCCGTTTTGGGGGCTCCTTGCCGGCGTCGGCGCCGAGCCCGTCCGGGCGGGCCTCGTCCGACGGCTGGGAGGCAAGGCCCGTCTCTGAAAGGCCGACGCGCGGTCGCTGTGCACGAGCCGACGAGGGCGCGATACCGGCGCAGCATCATGCGACGCCGGGCGGCGGACGGAGCATTCCGGGTCGGGATCAGCTGCCGTTCGCCACCTGGTAGGCGTGGGCGGCCCTGAGCACTGTCGCCTCGTCCCAGCGCCTGCCGACCAGCTGCATGCCCACCGGCAGGCCCTCCGACAGCCCCACCGGCACGCTCATCGCCGGGTGCCCGGTGACATCGAAGGGCGCCGTGTTGTGCAGGTTGCCGAGCGCTCCCGCCAGGGTGCTGCCGAGGCTCTTGTCCGCAGGCCGGGACATCGCCTTCATGGCCGTGGTCGGCATGACCAGCAGGTCGCACTGCTGCAGCGCCTGGTCGTAGGCACCGCGCAGCCGACGGCCGATGTTCTGGGCCTTGCCGTAGTAGTGCCGGTTGTAGTGCTCCGCCATGTAGTGCCCGGCGAGCACGGTCACCTTCACGGTGTCGCTGAAGTCGTGGCCGCGGGCCCGCCGGGCGCGGCCGTAGAAGTCCATGAGCTCGGTGCTGTAGTGGCCCCGCCAGTTCGTGCCGAAGGCATCACCGCGGACCATGAGCTCGGTGGCGCCCTCGAAGGCGATGGCGCTCCAGATGGCGAGGCCGTCGGCGTGCATGGGTACCGAAACCTCGGACACGCTCGCCCCGGCCTTCTCCAGCACGCTGACCGCCTCGCGGACCGCGGCGTCGACGTCCGGCTCGCTGGCATCCGGGATGCCGAAGCCTTCCCGGAGAACGCCGATCCGCACGCCCGACAGGCTGTCGCTCAGCGCCTCGGTATACCGGGCCGTGTGCACGTCGTACTGGCGCGGATCCAGCCCGTCGGCACCGGCGATGACCTCCAGCATGCGCGCGCAGTCGGCGGCGGTCCGCGCCATGGGGCCGACATGGTCCAGCGTCATCTCGATGGGGAAGATGCCCGTGTAGGGCACGAGCCCGTGGGTGCCCTTGATGCCGTAGCAGCCGCTCCAGGACGCCGGCAGCCGGATGGAGCCGCCCTGGTCGCCGCCCAGGGCCATGTCCACCTCGCCGTTGGCCACCACGGCACCGCTGCCGCTGGACGACGCGCCGGGCAGGCGCTGCGGATCGTGCGGGTTCACCGGCTGGGGCTCGGGATAGCCGGTGCAGCCGCCGCCGTCGAAGCAGAACGCCGGCACCGCCGTCTTGCCGATGATGTGCGCGCCGGCATCCAGGAGCCGCGTGGTGACCGTGGCGTCCTCCCGCGGCACATAGCCCTCCATGACCGGCGAGCCGTTCAGCATGGGGATGCCCGCCAGGGCGATGTTGTCCTTGAGCGCGACGGTGCGGCCGGCGAGCGGGCCGTCCTCGGCGCCGGGGACCGAGCACTTCCAGGCCCAGCCGTTCACCGGGTTGTCCTCGCCCACGGGCCGATAGCCCGTCTCCGCCCGCGGGTACTTCACCGGCAGGTACGCATCGGCGAGCTCGTCCAGGCGATCGTAGACCGCCATGGAGGCGGCCACCGCCGATTCGAACTCCGCCAGCTCGTCCGGCGCCAGATCGAAGCCGTAGTAGTCGGAAATGGCCTGCAGATGATCACGATTCGGGCGTTTGACACTCATGGCGACACTCCTCCCGGGCCTGAGGGCGCTCCTGCTGCATCATCCCGAATCCGCGCTCCGGGAATCATCGCCGTCGGACTGGCTGTCCATGACGACGTTGTGCAGCAGGGCGTTGGATTCGATGATGGACTGCGCCACTTCCGTGACCGTCTTGCGCAGCGCCATGGCCTGCTGGCGGATCGCGCGGTAGGCGCGATCCTCGTCGATGCCGTGCAGGCGCATGAGGACCATCTTTGCCTCGTTGAGCTTCTGGCTGTTCTCGACCTTGCTCTTGAGTTTAGCGATCAGCTTCTGGTTCGCCCGCCCCTCCTGCCAGACGCGCCGGGCGATGACGATGCTGCTGAGCACGCCGTAGGGGCGCACCGGCTTCGGCAGAACGCCGTCCACCTGCAGGTCGATGAGGTTCTGCAGCACGGAGGGGCTCTCGTAGCCGGCCAGCCCGATGAGGGTGGGCCGCTCACTGGTCAGGCCGAGGAAATCGCCGATGACCTGCGAGGGCTTCTCGCGCACCTCGACGAAGGCGATATCGACCTTCTCGGTGGCCACCCGCGGCGGCGGCCAGACCGCCTGGGTCCGGCAGCCGATCCGGTTGAGCTGCTGCATGAGCTCCTCGGCATCCCCGTCCCGGGGGTGCAGGACGAGGACGTTGAGCCCACGCAGCTTTTGTATGATGTCCTCGTTGTCCATCATTCCTTCCGGATCGGCACGTTCGCCCAGTCGTTCAGGGCCGGGACGGCGAGATAGGGGTCAGGCTTGATCGGACGGGTGGCCTCGCGCTCGACGACATATTCCCCCTCCTCGTCGACCCGCGCAATGCGGGACTGCAGGTAGGTATGGTTGTTGTCGGGGTCGATCTTCACCCGCCCCTGCGGCGCCTCGAACTCGGCGCCGCGCAGGACGCGGCGCAGCGGGTCCGCGCTGGTCGTCCCGGTGAGACGCAGGGCGTTGGCGAACAGGTGGACCTGGAAGTACGCGGCCTCGCAGCAGCTGGTTACGGTATCGGTCTCGCCGAAGCGGGCGTGGTAGCGCCGCAGGAAGGACGCGTTGGCCTCGGTGTCGAGCCTCCGGAAATAGGGGGCCGCGGTGATGTGGCCGGCCGCGGCGGCGGCCCCCATGGCGGCGACCTCGGCCTCGTTCGTGGTGAGGCTCGCGATCGGGCGGACGCGACCGTCGCCCCCGCTCTCGTGGTACGCGCGGTAGAAATTCACGGTGCCGGTGCCCACCACCGTGGAGAAGATGACATCGGGCGCGCGCCGCTCGATGTCCTCGAGAATCCACTGGAAGTCCTTGGGGCCGGCCTGGAGGTCGACATACTCCTCGGCGACCACCTCCCCCCCGCCCTGGCGGACGATATTGCGCATCACGCGGTTCGACTCCCGCGGATAGATGTAGTCCGAGCCGACGAAATAGAACCGTCCGCCGTAGTTCTCCATGAGATAGCTCGCCAGCGGCAGGCTGTTCTGGTTCGGCGCGGCACCGCCGTAGATGACATTGGGCGAGTACTCGAAGCCTTCATACAGCGTCGGGTAGAAAAGGAAGGCGTTCTGCCGCTCCACCACCGGCAGCACCTCCTTGCGCGACGACGACATGTAGCACCCGAACAGGACGTTGATGTCCTCTCCCGCCAGCAGCTCCTCGGCGAGCTCGCGGTAGCGCTGCGGATCCGAGCGCGGGTCCAGGATCACCGGCTCGATGGGGCGCCCCTCGATGCCTCCCGCCTCATTGATCTCGTCGATCGCCAGCAGCGCACCGTTGAGCTGTGACTGCTCGATAATGGCGGTGACCCCGGTCTGGGAGAACAGGACACCCACGGTCCAGGGTCGATCGACAGTCGGTTTCGCCATGATGCTTCCGCAGCCTCCTTATATCGTTTGCTCGTTGCCGGACCCGCCGGCACCGAAGTCTATCCCTGCCGGACGAAACGTATACTGCCACCCCGGCGCTGCGCGTCGTAGACCCGCTCGCCCGCGGCGCCGTCATCGGCGAAGGAGCTCAGCAGGTACTCGGCGAACGGCACCTCGATCTCCGCGCGCACGGTGCGTCGCAGCGCCCGGGCGCCGTACTGCCGGTCGAAGCCGACAGTCGCCAGGTAGCGCCGCGTGTCCGCGGTGAGCTGCAGCCGGCAGCCGTGCTTGTGCAGGCGCCGGTTGAGGCGATCGATCTCCAGGTCGACGAGGTCCTCGACCAGGTCCCGCTCGATCCAGTTGAAAACGGTGACGTTGTCGATGCGATTGACGAACTCCGGCGAGAACGCCTCGTTGAGCCGGTCCCGCAGCATGCTCTGCAGGCCCGCCGTGGCAGCGGCCCGGGCCCCCGGCAGGAACCGCCGCCAGCCGGACTGCGCCGCCTGCTCCCGGCGCTGGATCTCGCGGGCGCCCAGATTGCTGGTCATGAACACCAGCGCGTTGCGGAAGCTGTAGGTCCGCTCCCCCGACGCCACGGTGAGCTGGCCGTTGTCGAACACGTTCAGAAGCGCCTGGACGACCTCGGGGCTCGCCTTCTCGAGCTCGTCGAAGAGCACGATCCCGGGCCGGCCGCGGCGCCCCTCCAGCCGCTCCTGGTCGAGAATGGTCTTGCCCTCCTTGGCGCCGACATAGCCGGGCGGCGCCCCCGTGAGCGCCGCCGCGTAGTGCTCCTGGGACAGCGTGTTCATGTCCACGCGGCAGATGGCGTCGGCGTCGCCGTAGAGGCCCCGGGCCAGGGCGCGCACCGTCTCCGTCTTGCCGACACCGGTGGGCCCGAGGAACAGGGCCGTGAACGGCGGCCGGCGCGGGTCGGCGATATCGGCGCGCACCACCTTGAGCATGCGCTCGATGGCGTCCAGCGCCTGGGGCTGCCCGCGCACCTCGTGGCGCACCGTGGCCATGACGGCGTCCACGTCGAAGCGATACCGGGACCGCAGCGCGTCATTGCCGTCCCCCGCGGGCGCCGCGACGCCGGACCGGCTCTCGGCGGCAAGCGCTTCCCGGTCGGCGTTGTCGCGCTCGACGGAGTCGAGCATGTCGTTGATGAATGGCATCAGTGCTCCCTGTACGTGCCAGGTCCCGGCTCGCCCGGGAATGCTGCAGATCGAAGCGGCGCCCCGTCTCGCCCGGCATGCCGGGCGAGACGGGTATCCGCATCCGGCGCCTAGCGGCCGGCCTCGGTCTCCTTCGCCTTGTACGGCACGCTGCCCACCGGGCACTGCGCCGTCCCGGCGGTGGAGCGGGTGATCCGCTCGACGTTCTCCTGGGCCTTCTGCGCCTCGGTAACCCAGGTCTTGTAGAACTCGAACGGGCACTCCGCCATGCCCTTGTCGCCATCGCCCGAGGCATGCATGCCGGTATAGCCCCGGTGCAGCAGCTTGAACAGGTGGTTCTGGGACTGGTCGTTCTCCCGGGCGTCGCGGATCTGGGAGATGGACAGCTGGCCGTACTGGATGCCCATCTCCTCCTCACCGCACTCACCCAGGGTGCGGCCGTCGAAGCCGATCACCGCCGAGTGGCCGAAGTAGCTGTAGACGCCGTCGAAACCGCTGGCGTTGGCCACCGCCACGTAGGAGTTGTTGGCCCAGGCCATGGTCTTCGCCATCATCACCTGCTGGTCCTTGGCCGGGTACATGTAGCCCTGGCAGCGGACGATGAGCTCGGCACCCTTCATGGCGCAGTCGCGCCAGATCTCGGGGTAGTTGCCGTCGTCGCAGATGATCAGGCTGACCTTCATGCCCTTCGGGCCCTCGCTGACGAACGTCTGCCCGCCCGGGTACCAGCCCTCGATGGGGCACCAGGGAATGACCTTGCGGTACTTCTGGACGATCTCCCCGTGGTTGTTCATGAGGATGAGGGTATTGTAGGGGTTCTTGCTGGGGTGGTCCTCGTGGCGCTCGCCCGTGAGCGAGAACACCCCCCAGGTGTTCGCCTGACGACAGGCCCTGGCGAAGATCTCGGTTTCCTCGCCCGGGACGGTCGACGCCGTCGCCATCATCTCGTCCGGGTCGTACATGATCCCGTGGGTGCTGTACTCGGGGAAGATCACCAGGTCCATCCCGGGCAGCCCCTTCTTCATGCCGACGATCATGTCGGCGATGTTCTGCGCGTTGTCCAGGACCTCGGCCTTGGTATGCAGCCGCGGCATCTTGTAGTTCACCACGGCGACGCCGACGGTGTCGTTACTGCTCGAAATATCACCATGTCGCATTTCGCTTTCCTCCTGCTCGTTGTGCGAAATACACGGGAAGGCCAGCCCCCGGATACGGCCCGATCGAATCGCGCCTAGATGGCGAGATACCGGTCGACTACCTCACTGGTCAGCTCGTCGCCGCGGCCGCGCAGGGCCACCCGGCCCTTGTCCAGCAGGACGAAGGCGTCCGCGGCCTGGCGAATGAAGCGCGTGTTCTGCTCGACGAGGACGATGGTCAGCCCGAGCTCCCGGTTGAGCCGGCGCATGACGTCCTCCAGCTGCTGCACGATGTTCGGCTGGATGCCCTCGGTGGGCTCGTCCAGCAGCAGCACCCGGGGCTCCATGGCCAGGGCGCGCCCGATGGCGAGCTGCTGTTGCTGCCCCCCGGAGAGGTCGCCGCCGCGGCGGTTGATGAACTCCGCCAGAATGGGAAAGAGTTCGAAGATGTGCTCCGGGATCCTCCGGGCGCCGTCCCTGCGCGGGAACGTGCCCATGATCAGGTTCTCGCGCACGGTGAACCGCGGGATGATCTCCCGGCCCTGGGGAATGTAGGCGATGCCCGCGGCGGCTCTCCGGGGTGTGCTCAGCCCGAGCAGGTCGGCCCCGGCGAAGGACATCACGCCGCGGGCGCGGTCGGTCAGGCCCATGATGGTGCGCAGCAGCGTGGTCTTGCCCACGCCATTGCGGCCGACGATGCCGAGAAAGCCGCCCTCCTCGACGCGGAAATCGACGTCCTGGAGGATCGGGCTCTTGCCGTAGTAGGAATACAGCTCGCGCGCCTCAAGCATGGGCTTCGTCTCCCGTATCGGCCAGGTAGGCTTCGCGCACGGCGGGATCGGACTCGATCTCCCGGATGCTTCCCTCCGCCAGCAGGCTGCCCATGTCCATCACAGTGACGGTCTCGGCGATGTCGCGGACAAAGGTCATGTCGTGCTCGACCACGATCATGGTGTGATCGCCGCGCAGCTGGCGGAAAAGCGCCGCGGTCTGCGCAGTCTCCTGGACGGTCATGCCCGCCGTGGGCTCGTCCATGAGAATGACCTTGCAGTCCTGCATCAGGAGCATGGCGATCTCCAGCCACTGGGTCTGGCCGTGGGAGAGGTTGTCGGCCCGGGTATGGATTGCGTCCGCCAGGCCGACCATTTCCAGGACGTCCTGGACGCGCCCGCGCACGGGGGTGCGGAACACCCGCAGCGTGTCGAGCACGCCGGGCCGGGCCGAGCGCCCGATCTCCAGGTTCTCGAGAACGGTCAGGCTCCGGAATACCGTCGGCGTCTGGAACTTGCGCCCGACGCCGGCGCGGGCGCGCTGGTACTCCGGCAGGCCGGTGATGTCGCGATCGCCGAGGAGCACGCGCCCGGACGTCGGCTGCGTCTTGCCGCAGATCAGGTCCAGTGTGGTGGACTTGCCGGCGCCGTTCGGCCCCAGCAGGCAGCGCAGCTCCCCGTCGCGCACGTGCAGGTCCAGGCCGTCGACGGCCACGAGGCCGCCGAAGCGCACGGTCAAGCCTTCCAGGATCAATGCAGCCATCAGTCTGTCTTCCCCTCGCTGGCGACGCCGGTGGGCGGCACGACCTTGCCCGCCCCGGCCGCGTTCTCGCGGACCGCGCCCGTGCGTGCGCTGAGCATTTCCCGGGCGCCGTCGAGCAGCCCGTACAACCCCCGGGGCAGGAACAGGACCACGGCGATGAAGATCACGCCGAGCATCAGCGTCCACTGGTCGAAAAAGAGATCCGACAGCCGCCCCTCCGCCATGTTGACGCCGATGCCGCCCAGAGCCGCCGCCACGATGGACTCCCGGCCGCCCACGGCGGCCCAGATCACCATGGCGAGGCTGAGCGACAGGCCCATGTACGTGGGCGAGGCGAACTCCAGCACCAGGCAGTACAGCATGCCCGCGACCCCCGCCATGGCTGCGGAGGCGGAGAAGACGATGGTCTCGTAGCGGGCGACGTCGTAGCCGAAGAAGCGCACGCGGGCGGCGTCGTCCTTGATGGCGCGCAGCACCAGCCCGGCCTTGCTGCGGATCAGCACCAGCCCCAGGGCCAGGACCGCGAGCAGGCAGCCGGCCGCCAGGTAATAGAACGGCAGCGAGTAGGTATCCACGCTCCAGCCGAACAGCTCCAGCGGCGCCAGGCTGGTGATGCCGTTCTCGCCGCCGGTCCAGCCCTGCTCGTTGATGATCCACAGCTGCACGGCGAGCATCAGCGACAGCGTGATGATGGCCACGAACACGCCGGTGATGCGGCCGCGGAACATGAACATGCCGAGCAGCCCGGCGACGATCACCGGCACCAGGACCCCGGCGGCGAGGGTCAGGGGCAGCGAGCGGAAGGGCTCCCAGAACCACGGCAGGCTCTCGACGTTGGTCCATACCATGAAGTCCGGCATGCCGCCCGGCTGGGACGCGCTCGCCTTGAGCTTGAGATGCATGGCCATGACGTAGGAGCCGATGCCGAACGTGAGCGCCTGGCCGAGGTTGAGGATCCCGGCCGTCCCCCACGACAGGGCGACGGCCGCCGCCACAACGCCCAGGGCGAGGTAGCGCGCATAGCTGTTGAGCTCGTAGCCGCTGAAATCGACCATCCACGGCATCAGCAGCAGGACGAAGGCGGCGAACAGCGCGTAGCCGATACAGTCGACGGTAAAACCCTTGTTCATGCCTTACCCCCTAGCGCCGAACCGTGTCCGGGAACAGGCCCTGGGGCCGGAACCGGATCAGCACGATCACGCCGAGAAGAATGAGAATCCGGCCGGTGGTCTCCGACGACAGAAACGACAGCCACGCGGAGGCCTCACCGATCATGAGCGCCGAGGCCGCGGAGCCGAGCACGCTGCCCACGCCGCCGACGATCACCACCAGGAAGGCATCGACCACGAAGCTGGTGCCCATGGTCGGCGTGACGCTCACCAGCGGTGTCACCAGGGCGCCGGCGACGGCCGCCAGGCCGGCACCGTAGGCGAACGTCAACGCGTACACCCGCTTGGCGCTGATGCCGTAGCACCGCGAGATCTCGGTGTTCTGGATGACGGCGCGGAGCTTCGTGCCGAACTCGGTACGGAACAGCAGGTACCAGGTCGCTGCGAGCATCGCCAGCGAGAACAGGATGATGAACAGCCGGTACGACGAGACGTAGGCGCCGAGAAACAGGAAGCCGTCCTCCAGGAACGCCGGCCGGGCGACGTAGCGCGAGTCCGAGCCGAACCCGGCACGCACCAGCTGCTCGATGACGATGCCGATGCCCCAGGTGGCGAGAATGGTGTCCAGCGGCCGGCGGTAGAGCCGGTGCACGATGGTGCGCTCGATGCCGAGCCCGATGAGCGCGACGACCACGAACACCACCGGAATGGCGACCAGCAGGCTCAGGCCGAAGGTGGTCTGCAGCAGCCAGGCGCCGTAGGCGCCGAGCATGACGAACTGCCCGTGCGCCAGGTTGATCACGCCCATGGTTCCGTAGATGATCGCCAGCCCGAGCGCGACCATCAGGAGAATCGAGGCGAGGCTGAGACCGATGAACGCCTCGTTGAACAAGCTCTCCATGACCTACTCCCCGGTACCGTACCCTTGGTGGCGGCTGCCGGCACCGCATCCCTGCCGGCGCCGGCGCCGCTCGTCAGTAGCAGCCAGCGGGCTCAGGCCTGCTGGAGTCCCTCCGCGGTGCAGATCTGGCCCTCGTAGGCCCAGTACGGCTCCGGGGCGACGCGCTCGGACGACTCCACCAGCACCTTCGCCTGGCCGTCCGACTGCCACTGCCCGATCTTGGGCCAGAGGTGGGTGTGGAGGTTGCCGTCGATCTCGACCTGCCCCTGCGGCGCCTGGAAGCGCAGGCCCACGGCCGCGTCCCGGATGGCGGCCGGCGTCACCTCGGCGTCGCCGAGCGCCTCGAGCGCGGCCTTGAACTGGTAGACCTGGAAATAGGCGGCCTCATTGACGAAGTGGGTGACCTTGTCGCTGCCGTACCTGCGCAGGTAGGCCTCGACGAAGCGCTCGTTCTCCGGCGAGTCGTGCCCCATGAAGTACGGGGCCGACGAGAAGTGCCCGGCCGCCGCGTCACCGCCGATGGCGCTGACCTCGACCTCCGAGCGCGTCAGGCTCGCTACGGGCATGCGCTCCGGGTCCAGCCCGGCGCTGCGGTACTCGCGCTGGAACGCCACGTCCGAGTCGCCCACCAGCGTGCAGAAGATGACGTCCGGCTCCTCCCGGCGGATGCGGCTGATGACGGAGCTGAAGCTGTCGTGCCCCATGGGCACGTACTCCTCGTTGACGACCTCGCCGCCGATGTCACCGAGGATCTTGCGGCAGACGTTGTTCTCCTCCCGCGGGTAAACGTAGTCGTTGCCGAGCAGGTAGAAGCGCCCGCCGAAGTTCTCCTTGAGCCAGGGCACGAACTCCTGCTGCTGCTGATTCGGCACCGCCCCGCCGTACATGACGTTGCGCGAGCACTCGCGCCCCTCGTAGAGGGTGGGATACCAGTAGAGGTTGTTCTGCCCCTCCACCACCGGCAGCACCGCCTGGCGGCTCGCCGAGGTGTACGAGCCGAAGATGGACACCACGCGGTCGCGGCGCACCAGCCGGTTGGCCCGGTCCGAGAACGTGGCCGGGTCGGAGGCCGGATCCTCGACGTAGGGATTGAGCATGCGGCCCTGGATGCCGCCGCTGTCGTTGATCTCCTCGATGGCCATCATGCAGGCGTCGTGGAGGGTGCTCTCGACAACGGCCACGGCCCCTGTCTGCGAGAACAGCACGCCCACCGGGATATCCCCCGATGCCGCCAGCGCCGTCCCGCCCTTCACCCAGATCCCGGGGAATCCGCCCAGACCGGACGCCCCGGCCACCCCACCAATGGCCATGCCTTTCAACAAGTCGCGTCGTTTCATCAGTCACCCCTCCATCCCGGCCGTGCCGTGCTGGCAACCCCGGGTTGCGCTATCGCAGAACCAAAAAAAAGCCCCCCACGCCGGACACGTCAGTGTCAGCATGGGGGGCTACTCTGCCCGTTTGTGGTTGTACCACCGGCATCGGCTTTGACGCCGGTGTTGCCATTTTAGTCAGGCACAGGTTTCACAGCCTGTCAAGAACATGTCTGCGCACGTCCTGCCCGACAGGCCGGGCGAGCACCTCTCGCGCCCACCTCCCCGAGCCGTCCCACGGGCGGGCTCGCCGGTCCGCTCACAAGACCGCGCCCTTGCGGCCGGCGTCGCTCCGGCGAACCCCGTCGCCGTTAGCTATGCATTCTTCGTGCCAGGAAACCGTGATTACGCCAGGACGTTGATCTTTCTTGTTTTATTGGCATGGCAACGGCGGCAGCGCCGGTCACCGGCATGTCGCCATGCACCGGTGGGGAGCGTTGCCGGGAGCCGTACGCGCCATCATGCTGCACCGGCCCCCGGGGCTAAACTCCTGGGGTGCTTTGTCGTCCCGAATACTGCGCAAGGCGTCTTTCGGTGTACTGTCCACGGACGGGGAACATCCCGCTGCACGTTGCTCAGATGCCGCCCGAGTTTTCGTCGCGAAACCACTCCGGCTTTCGCTCCCGCAGAACATCCGTTATTGCACGTCGCCGCAGCAACCGCTCGCCGTTGCTTGCCGTGAACGCGCTCGGCCGCTCAGAATGAAAGGTTATCTGTGGGACACGGCACTAGGTATGGCAAAGTGTTGCAGGATGCTGATAATCGCACCATGATCCGCGTTCTCCTGGCCGACGATCACCGTCTGATCCGGTCCGCTCTGATGGGTCTCATCAACTCGTTCGAGGGTATTCAGGTCGTAGCCGAAGCCGGCTCGGGAAGCGAAGCAATCGCCGCGGCCCGGAGCAACCGCACGGACATCGCACTGGTCGATTCGGCGCTGCTGCCGATGGATTCGGGGAATCTGATTGCGCAGCTTCAATCGGTTGATCCAGCGGTCAATATCCTGGTTGTTTCCACCTATATCAGCGACAGCTATATCCGACGCCTGATCGCCTCCGGCGCGCGCGGATTCATTCACAAGGACGCCACCGTCGACGAGCTCGAAACCGCCATCCGCGAGGCCGCCGCGGGGCGACAGCCTATCTGCCCCGGGCGTGAACCCATCGGGCCGTGCACCACCGAACGGGAGACGGATCAAGCCCCGGCGAGGCACGCCTCGCTCACCCGGCGGCAGCGCGAGGTGCTGAGGCTGCTGGCCCACGGCTACCGGAGCCGGGCCATCGCGGAGGAGCTCAACCTGAGCGTGAAGACCGTGGAGACCCATCGCACGCAGATCATGCGCCGTCTGGGCCGGCAGAACATGGCCGGGCTGGTTCACGACGCGATTCGCCTCGGCCTGCTGCCGGTCCCCCGCTAGCCTTTCAGCAAACCGTGTCAGGTTTCAGCGCCGTTGTGCGGTGAATACCGAACCCCGCGCGAGACCGGGGCGGATCACCCGCTGGACCGGATCATGCCGATCAGCCGATCCGTCCAGCGCCCGCCGCCGAAGAGCTCGGTGACCACGCTGAAGTGGTTGCGATCCGGGATCTCCTCGCGAACCACCGGGACGCCGGCTCGTGCGGCGCGCTCCGCGTAGTCCTCCGTCTGCCGCCGGAACTCCGTGGACTCGCCGCCGCCGACCAGGCACCACAGCGGTACGGTCGCGGGCGGCGCAGGCCATCGCAGCGGCGAGCGGCGGCGCGCCTCGTCCGCGTCCAGGTGCAGCTCGTTGTTGATGCTGGTCCACAACAGCGGTTCCAGATCGAACACCCCGGAGACCGGTACGGCCGCCTGCAGGCAATGCGGCCGATCGCGCAGCAGCGCGGCGACCAGCTGGCCCCCGGCGGAATGGCCGGATACGCTGACACGGTCGGCGCGGCCTCCCAGCCGCCCGGCACGGGCCACGACGAAGTCCAGGCAGCGCACCAGCTCGGTTTCGATCTCCGCGACCGTCACGGCCGGGCACAGGTCGTAGTTGGGGATCACGGTGGTGATCCCGGCCGGGGCGAGGTGCCGGGCGATGAAGGCGTAGTCGCGCTTGTCCTGGCTGCGCCAGTAGCCCCCGTGGATGAACACGTGGATGGGCGCGTCCGGCGAGGCGGCCGGAAAGACGTCCAGGGTTTCCAGCGGCCCGTCGCCGTAGGCGATGTCCGATTCGTGGGCGAGCTCACGGCGCGCCTGCTCCGATTGCTCCTGGTACCGGGCGAAGTACGGCGCCGGATCGCCGACGGATACCCGGGGGTTGTACTGCTGCTCGAGCTCCCCGGCGTCGTATTCATTCCACGTCATGTCGCCCCCCTCGCGCGCCCCGTGGGGCCCGCGTGTTGTTGTCACCCCTGTGGCTCAGTGATACCTTGAAAATCCTGCCAGCCGCCGGCGCGGCTCAAACGTACGGAGTACACAATGGTCACGGCAATCGTCCTCATGCACGTGGAGGGGAAGCGGGTCAACGAGATCGCCGAGTACCTTCCCACCATCGACGGCATTTCCGAGTGCTACTCCGTCGGCGGCACCTACGACCTGGTGACCCTGATCCGCGTGCCCACCAACGAGGAGCTCGCGGCCCTGGTGACCGAGCACATCGCCCCGCTGGAAGGCATCCAGAAGACCGAGACCCTGGTGGCGTTCAAGACGCACTCGCGCCACGACCTGGAGCACATGTTCTCCATCGGCATGTAGCCGCCGCCTGTTGCATCCCGCGGACAATCAGACGCCGAGATAGCGCTGGCGCAGCGTCGGATCCGCGGCCATGGCGGCGGCATCCCCGGTCCAGCCGATACGCCCCTTGTCGATCAGGTAGAAGCGGTCGCAGAAGCGCAGCAGCGCGTCGATGTTGCGGTCGATGATCAGCAGCGACTGTCCCTGGCTGCGCAGCTCTTCCAGGCGCCGCCAGATCTCGCCCCGCAGCGAGGGCGCCAGGCCTTCCGTCGCCTCGTCGAGCACCAGCAGCCGCGGATTGGTCATCAGCGCGCGGCCGATGGCGAGCATCTGCTGCTCGCCGCCGGACAGGGCGTTGCCGCCATGATGCTGGCGCTCGTACAGGCGGGGAAAGAACTCGTAGACCTTCTCCAGGGTCCAGCCCTCGCCCCGCGCGGCGGCGACCAGGTTCTCGCGGACATCCAGGTTGGGAAAGATCAGCCGGCCCTCCGGAACCAGGCCGATGCCCCGCCGCGCCATGCGGAAGGCGGGCTCGCCGGTGACCTCCCTGCCGTCGAACCGCACGCTGCCGCGACGGGGCGGCGTGAGGCCCATGAGCGAGCGGATGGTGGTGGTCTTGCCCATGCCGTTGCGGCCCAGCAGCGCCACGGCCTCGCCCTCGCCCACCTCCAGGTCGACGCCGAACAGCACCTGGGAGCTCCCGTAGGCGGTCTCCACCCCCTGCAACTGCAGCATCATCAGGCGGACTCCTCGAGATAGGCTGCCTGCACCCGGGCATCGCTGCGGATCGCCTCCGGCGCCCCCGATGCCAGTACGGCGCCGTCCACCAGCACCGTGGTGCGATCCGCCACGCGGAAGACCACGTCCATGTCGTGCTCCACCAGCAGGATGGCGTAGTGACTGCGCAGCTCCTCGAGCAGCCGGGTCATGGCATCCACCTCGGCGTTGCCCATGCCCGCCATGGGCTCGTCGAGCAGCAGCACCCGCGGGCGCGTGGCGAGCACCATGGCCAGCTCCAGCTGGCGCTTCTGGCCGTGGGCGAGATCCGCGGCGACCTCGTCGGCCAGGTGCAGCAGCCCGACGCGCCCCAGGGCCTCCTCGGCCCCGGCGTTGAGCTCCGGATCCCGCCGCGCCGGGCGGACCATCCGGAAATGATGGCGCGCCATGGCCTGCACGGCGACGGCAACGTTCTGGCGGACGGTGAATTCCTCGAACACGGCGGTGATCTGGTAGGAGCGCGCGATGCCGCGCCGCGCCCGGGCGGGCATGGACAGCCGGGTGACGTCCTCGCCGTCGAGCACGATGCGCCCGGCATCGGGGGCCAGCTCCCCGGACAACTGCCCCATGGCGGTGGTCTTGCCGGCACCGTTGGGGCCGATCATGGCGTGGATCTCGCCGGCATGCAGGTCGAGATCCAGGTGGCGCGTGGCCACCAGCCCGCCGTAGCTCTTGTGCAACCCCTCGGCACGAAGAAGTGCTTGCGTCATGCGTTGCTACCCCGTTCGCTTGCCCGTCATCCAGCCGTACAGGCCACCCTTGAAGAACAGCACGGCCAGGATCAGCACCGGCCCCAGCACGAGCTGCCAGTGCGGCGTATAGGCCACCAGGACCTCTTCCAGGGCGAACAGGGTCAGCGCCCCGTAGATCGGCCCCACCAGGGTGCTCAGGCCGCCCAGGAGCACCATGACCATGAGCAGCCCGGAACTCTCCCAGCTGAGGAAGTCCGGGCTGACGAACTCGCTGTGGTTCGCCAGCAGCGCCCCGGCCAGCCCGGCCAGCGCGCCGGAGAGGACGAACGCCGTGAGCTTGTAGACAAAGGGCTTGTATCCCAGCGCCCGCATGCGCTGCTCGTTCTGGCGGCACCCCTCGATGATGCGCCCGAAGCGCGAGCGCACCACCATGACCAGGAAGGCCAGCACCGCCACGAGACAGCCCAGGCAGACGTAGTACAGCACGACCCGGCTGCCGAGGATGTCGGTGCCGGCGACGCTGTTGCGCGAGAACATCACCAGGCCGTCCCGCCCGCCGTAGGCGATCAGCGAGACGAAGAAGAAGAACACCATCTGGGCGAACGCCAGCGTGATCATGATGAAGTACACGCCGCCGGTGCGCAGCGAGATGGCACCCACCAGCAGGGCGTAGCCGGCGGCCACCAGCATGGCCAGCGGCCACGCCAGCAGGGCCTCGTTGCTCCCCGCCCAGCCGAACAGGAACGGGGTCATCATGACGTCGTGGTGATGCAGGATACCCACGGTGTAGGCGCCGAGGCCGAGGAAGGCCGCGTGGCCGAAGCTCACCATGCGTCCGTAGCCCATGACGAGATCCAGGGCCACCGCGGCCAGGGCGTAGACCAGCATGCGGTTCGCCAGCGTCACCATGTAGGGCCGGTCGAGGGCCAGGGCCACGGGGGGCAGAATCGCGAGAAACGCCAGAACCCCCAGGGTGAGAAACGTCGCGCGCTTGTTGGTCTCAGGCATGGGCACGGAACAGTCCTTGAGGCCGGACCGCGAGGACGACGGCCATGACGAGATAGATGGTCATCGATGCCAGCGATGCCCCGGCGGCGTCCGCCGTCGCCGGATCGGCCCACAGCCGGAACAGCGCGGGGAAGTAGACCCGGCCCAGGGTATCCGCCACCCCCACCAGGACGGCTCCGACCACCGCCCCCCGCAGTGAGCCGATGCCGCCGATGACGATGACCACGAAGGTCAGGATGAGGATGTTCTCCCCCATGCCCGCCTGCACGGACATCAACGGCGAGGCCATCACCCCCGCCAGGCCGGCCAGGCAGGCCCCCAGGCCGAACACCAGGGTGTAGAGCAGATTGATGTTCACGCCCAGCGCGCCGATCATCTCGCGGATGGAGGCGCCGGCGCGGATCCACATGCCCACCCGGGTCCGCATGATCAGGAAGAACAGGCCCACGATCACCAGCAGGCCGACGGCGATCACGGCCAGCCGGTGCGCCGGGTACGCCACCCCGGGCAGGATCTCCACGGTGAAGGAAAGCCACGACGGCGTATCCACGCCCAGGGGCCGCCGCCCCCAGACGATCTGCACCAGCTCGTTGAAGAACAGGATCATGCCGAAGGTCGCCAGCACCTGGTCCAGGTGCTCGCGGTAGTAGAGCCGCCGCAGGACGGTGTACTCCAGCGCCATGCCCACCAGCCCGGACGCCGCCACGCCCCCCGCGAGCGCCAGCAGGAAGCTGCCGGTGTAGGCCATGACCGTGGCGCCCACGAAGGCGCCGATCATGAACAACGACCCGTGGGCCAGGTTGATCAGGTGCATGATGCCGAAGATCAGCGTCAGGCCCGAGGCCATGAGCAACAGCGTGACCCCGAGCTGAAAGCCGTTCAGCAACTGCTCGATGAAGAACAGCATGGATTTCCCCGCGCAATCCGGACCCCGGTACGGGGGCTCCCGTACCGGGGCGCGTCAGCCAGAAACGGCGCTCAGAGGTGGCACTCGCCCACGAATGCGTCCTCGTGATCCTCGATGACCTTGGCGACCAGGCGGTTGGTCAGCTTGCCATCGTCACCCTCGACCACCTCGCGGACGTAGATGTCCTGGATGGGGTGCTGGTTGGTATTGAAGCGGAAATCCCCCCGGGTGGAGTCGAAATCCGCGGCGCGCAGGGCCTCGCGGAACGCCTCCATGTCGCTGAGATCGCCGTCCACCGCCCGCAGCGCGCTGCCGATCAGCCGGGCCGTATCGTAGCCCTGGTGGGCGTAGAGCGTGGGCTTGCTGCCGTACTCCTCCTCGTAGGCGGCGACGAACTGCCGGTTCGCCTCGTTGTCCAGGTCGGCGCTCCACTGCGAGGTGTTGAACGCGCCCCTTGCCGCATCGCCCACGGCCTGGACCAGCGTGTTGTCGAACGAGAACGCCGCGCCGAACAGCGGGAAGCGGTCGGTGAGCTCGGCGTCGTCGAACTGCCGCACGAAGTTCACGCCGTCGCCGCCGGGCAGGAAGAAGAACACGGCGTCCGGGTCGGCCTCGCGCACCGACGAGATCTCGGCGGCGAAGTCCGACTGCCCCAGCTGCGTGTAGGTCTCGCCGACGATATTGCCCTCGTAGTAGCGCTTGAACCCGGTCAAGGCGTCGCGGCCCGCCGGGTAGTTGGGCGCCAGGAGATAGACGTTGTCGTAGCCCTCATCCTCCAGGTACTTGCCCATGGCCGAGTGCAGGTCGTTGTTCTGCCAGGCCGCGTTGAAATAGTTCTCGTGGCACTGGGCCCCGGCCAGCTGGCTCGGGCCGGCATTGGGGCTGATGAACACCACCCCCTCCCGGACCACCTGCGGGATCACCGCCATGGCCACGTTGGAGAAGATGCTGCCGGTCATGATCTGCACGCCCTCGCTCTGCATCATGCGCTGGGCGATCTGGCGGCCCTGCCCGGGATTGCGGCCGTCATCCTCGACGATCAGCTCCACCGGGACGCCGCCCAGGGTATCGCCGCCTTCCTGCTGCATGGCGAGCCGGAAGCCGTCGCGCACTTCCTCGCCCAGATACCCGCCCCCGGTGGACAGCGTGGTAACCATGCCGATCTTCACGGGCTCCGCCGCAGTCGCCGTGGCGACACCGAGCCCGAGCGTGACGGCCATCGTGCCGAGACTTCTTGTAAGACGATTCATGGCGGTCTCCTTCTCCTGGTCTGTTATTGCTGTTATGCACCATCGCCGGTGACGGACACCGTCCGACGATGGCCGGACGAATCACTGTACTGCAACGAGGCATTGTCTTCGCCTGCCGCCCGCGCATCCAGCCGGGCCAGCGCCTCGTGCGGCTTCTCCGGCCGCGCCGCGGCGCGCAGCTCGGCCATCTCCTCGTTGTTGCGCCGGGCCAGCACCTCCGCCTGGAACTTGCCGGCCTCGTACTGGGGCGGCCAGTACTGCCCGCTGACCCCGTACTCCGCGGCAGCATGCAGGGTAAAGTACGGATCCGCCAGGTGCGGGCGGGCCAGCGCCACCAGATCCGCACGCCCGGCCGCCAGGATGGTGTTCACCTGATCGGCGGTGGTGATGTTGCCCACGGCGATGGTAGCGGTGCCGGCCTCCTGGCGCACCTGGTCGGCGAACGGCGTCTGGAACATGCGTCCGTACACCGGCCGCGCCTCGGTGGAGGTCTGCCCGGCGGAGACATCGACGATGTCGACGCCGTGCTCCCGGAGCATCTGCGCCATGCGCACCGCGTCATCGCCGGTGACGCCGATATCCTCCATCCAGTCCGTCGCCGAGATGCGCACGGAGATGGGCTTGTGCTGCGGCCACACCGCCCGCACGGCAGCGAACACCTCCAGCGGGAAGCGCATGCGATTGTCGATGCCGCCGCCGTATTCGTCGTCGCGGCGGTTCATCAGCGGCGTGATGAAGCTCGACAGCAGGTAGCCGTGGGCCATGTGGATCTCGATCATGTCGAAGCCGGCCTGCTCGGCGCGCCGGGCCGCGGCGACGAAGTCGGCCACGACCTTGTCCATGTCGTCCCGGTCCATGGCCCGCGGCACCTGGCTTTCCTCCCGGTACGGCACGGCGGAGGCGGCCATGATCGGCCAGTTGCCCTCGGGCAGCGGGTAGTCCATGCCCTTGCCCTGCCACGGCAGGCAGGTGGACGCCTTGGGGCCGGCGTGGGCGATCTGCAGGCAGATCTTCGCCCGCGTGTGCCGGTGGACGAAATCGGTGATCCGGCGCCAGGCGGCCACGTGCCCGTCGCAGTAAATGCCCGTGCACGCCGGCGTGATGCGCCCCTCCTCGGAGATGTCCGTCATCTCCGTGAACACCAGGCCGGCGCCGCCGATGGCGCGGCTGGTGAGATGCTGGAACGTCCAGTCGTTGGGGTAGCCGTCACTGGCGGAGTACTGGCACATGGGCGAGACCACGACGCGGTTGGCCAGCTCCATGTCGCGCAGCCGGAACGGCTGGAACATCGGCGGCACCGGGTCCTCGGTCGCCACCGCGAAGCCGAGATCGCGCCGGACGCGGTCGGCGAACCAGCGGTCCACCCGGTCGACGAAGGCGTTGTCGCGCAGGCGCAGGTTGTCGTAGGTGATGCGCTTGGAACGCGACAGCAGGCTGAACGCGATCTGCAGCGGGTCCATGTGCTGGTAGCGCGGCGTGTGCTCGAACCACTCCAGGCTCACCTGGGCGGCGTGCTGCAGCTTGGAGACCTCCTCCTGGCGCCCCTGCTCGAACGCCTGCAGCGCGGCCCGCGGGTCGTCCGCATACGCCCGGAAGGCCTCCAGCAGGTGGATGGCGTCCTCCATGGCGAGCTTGGTACCGGAGCCGATGGAGAAATGGGCGGTGTGCACCGCGTCGCCGATGAGCACGACGTTGTCGTGGACCCAGCGCTCGCACTTGATGGTGGGGAAGTTGCGCCAGATCGAGCGGTTGGTCACCAGCGGGTGCCCGTCCAGGAAGTCGGCGAACAGCTCCTCGCAGAAGGCGACGGTCTCTTCCTCGGTGGCATCGTCCAGGCCGGCCCGCTGCCAGGTATCGTTGGTGGTCTCGACGATCCAGGTGGTCAGCTCGTCGTTGTAGCGGTAGGCGTGGACCTGGAACAGGCCGTAGTCCGTCTGCCGGAAGATGAAGGTGAAGGTATCCAGCGGCTTGGTGGTGCCCAGCCAAACGAACTTGTTCGGGCGCACGTCGACGCTGGGGCGGAAATGCTCGCGGTAGGTCTCGCGCACCAGGGAGTTGATGCCGTCGGCGCCGATGATGACGTCGGCGTCGGCGAGCGTCTCCAGGCTCGCCACCTCGGTGCCGAAGTGCATGATCACGCCGAGCTCGCGGGCGCGCTGCTGCAGCACCATGAGCAGCTCCCGGCGGGCGATGCCGCAGAACCCGTGGCCCCCGGAGCGGATGCACTCGCCGCCGACGTGGACGTCGATCTCGTCCCAGTAGGCGAAGCGCTCGGTGATGGCGCGGTAGCTGGGCTCGTCGTAGTCGAGGAACTCGCCCAGGGTCTCGTCGGAGAACACCACGCCGAAGCCGAAGGTGTCGTCGGCCCGGTTGCGCTCGAAGACCTGGATGTCCGCGTCCGGATCCTGCTTCTTCATCAGGATGGCGAAATACAGGCCCGCCGGCCCGCTGCCGACAATGCGGATCCTCATGGCCCCGTCTCCTCGCGCGGCACCACCGCCGTGGTCTCGATCTCCACCTTGGCGTCGTCCTCGACCAGGTCGGCCACCTGGACCAGGGACATGGCGGGAAAGTGCTTGCCCATGACGTCGCGATAGACCTGCCCCATGGCGGCGGCGTTGTCCAGGTACTCGCGCTTGTCGGTGACGAACCACGTCATGCGCACCACGTGCTCCGGCCGGGCGCCGGCGGCATGCAGCACCGCGGCGGTGTTGCGCAGGGCCTGGTGGACCTGGCCGACGAAATCCCGCGCCTCGAACTGCATCTCCTCGGTCCAGCCCACCTGCCCGCCGACGAACACCATCCGCCCTTCCGCCGTGGTGCCGTTGGAGTAGCCGCGCGGCCTTGGCCATCCCTGGGGCTGCACAATCTCGACCATGATACGTCTCCTCGTCGGTTAGTCCGCAATCGCCCCGGGCCCGCCGCCCGTCCCGAGCTCGCGCAGCCGGAAGCGCTGGATCTTGCCGGTGGCCGTGCGCGGCAGGTCATCCAGGAATTCCACCGTGCGCGGATACTTGTACGGGGCCAGGGATGCCTTGACGTGCTCCTGCAGGCTGCGCGCCACCTCGCCCGTGGCATCGTACTCGTCCCGCAGGACCACGAACGCGGTCACGCGCTGGCCGCGCTCCTGGTCGGCAAGCCCGACCACGGCACACTCGTGCACGGCGGGATGCTCCAGAAGCGCACGCTCCACCTCCGGCCCCGAGATGTTGTAGCCGCCGCTGACGATCAGGTCGTCGGTGCGCGAGGCGTACCAGAAGTAGCCGTCCTCGTCGCGGCTGTAGGCGTCCCCGGTCCAGTTCCAGCCGTCGCGCACGTAGCCCGCCTGCCGGTCGGGATCGTCCAGGTAGCGGCAGCCCGTGGGCCCGCGGACGGCGAGATTGCCCACGGTGCCGGCCGGCACCTCGCGCCCGTGCTTGTCCAGCACCCGGGCCTCGTAGCCGGGCACCGGACGCCCGGTGGAGCCCGGCCGGATGGCATCGCCGGACGAGCCGATGAAGATGTGCAGCATCTCCGTGGAGCCGATGCCGTCGATGATCTTCACGCCCGTCGCCCGGTACCAGTCGTCCCAGGTGGGCCGCGGCAGCGTCTCCCCGGCGGAGACGCAGGTGTGCAGGCTGGAGAGATCGTAGTCGGACACCCGGTCCACCATGCCGCGGTAGGCCGTCGGCGCCGTGAACAGCGTGGTCACCCCGTGCTTCTGGACCGTCTCCAGCGTCGTCTCCGGGGTATAGCGCTCCACCAGCACCGTGCTCGCGCCGGCCCAGAAGGGAAACACCACCAGGGCCCCGAGACCGAAGGTAAACGCCAGCGGCGGGCTGCCGGCGAACACGTCGTCCGGGCCCGGCCGCAGCACGTGGCGCCCGAACGTCTCGGCGATGGCGATGACGTCCCGGTGGAAATGCATGCATCCCTTGGGCGTGCCGGTGGTCCCGGAGGTGAAGGCGATCAGGCAGGTATCCGTGGCGGCGGTGGCCACGGTCCCGAAGCGGGCCGGCTTGTCCGCAATGCGCGCTTCCAGGCTGTCCGCGGCGTCGCCGCCGTAGAAATACAGCGCCCGGGACAGAGGCGAGGTCGCCATGACCTGCTCCAGGTCGTCGCGCAGGCGGTGGTCGCACAGCGCCACCTCGATCCGCGCGCGCTCGCACACCGGCTGGAGCTCGCGGGCGCGCAACAGGGGCATGGTCGCCACCGCCACGGCGCCGGCCTTCATCACCGCGAACCAGGCCGCCACCATCATGGGGTTGTTGGGCGCCCGCAGCAGGACGCGGTTGCCCGGCTGAACACCGAGATCGTCCACCAGGACGTGGGCGATGCGGTCGGCCTGCTCGCGCAGCTCGGCGTAGCTCCAGGTGGTGCCGTTGTAGTGCAGCGCCGGGCGGTCGCCACGTTGCTCGGCCTGGCGGTCCAGCAGCACCGCGCAGTTCACCTGCTCGGGGATGTCGCGCAGCTCCGGCAGCGTGTCGTAGCGCATGTCGGGCCACGCCTCCCGCGGCGGCAGATGCGTCTCGGTAAACCGGTCAACGTGGGCGCTGAAACCCGTCATGACTCTCTCCTCCCCCAAGCCTTCGCCGGATGGCCGGCGTCTCAGGCGCCTTCGCGGTGCGCCTTGTATGTCTGTGCCGCAATAACCAGCTTGTTCACCTCGGTGGTGCCCTCGTAGATCCGCAGGGCACGGATCTCCCGGTAGAGCTCCTCGACCTTGTTGCCGGCGACGGTGCCCAGGGCACCGTGGAGCTGGACGGCGCGGTCGATGATCTGCTGGGCCGCCTCCGTGGCGTAGGTCTTGGCCATGGATGCCTCGCGGGTCACGCGCCGTTGCTGGACGTCCTTGACCCACGCGGCGCGGTAGACGAGCAGGGCCATGGCGTCGATCTCCATGGCCATGTCGCCCACCTTCTCCTGGGTCAGCTGGAAGTCGGACAGGCGGCCGCCGAACAGCTCCCGCCCGTCGCTGTGCGCCAGCGCCTCGTCCAGCGCCCGCCGGGCGAACCCCAGGGCCGCCGCCCCCACCGACGAGCGAAAGATGTCCAGGTTGCTCATGGCCGCCTTGAAGCCGTCCCCCGGGGCGCCCAGGATCCGGTCGGCGGGGATCCGGCACTCGTCCAGGACCAGCGTTCCCAGCGGGTGCGGGGCGATGACGTCGATACGCTCGCTCACCCGGAAGCCGGGGTCGTCCGCCTCCACGATGAACGCCGAGATCCCCCGGGCCCCGGCATCCATATCCGTCTTGGCGAAGACCGTGTACTGATCGGCGATGCCGGCGTTGGAGATCCACGTCTTGGTGCCGTCGAGCACCCAGGCGTCGCCGTCGCGCCTGGCGGTGGTGGTGAGCGCCGCGAAGTCGGAGCCGGCGCCGGGCTCCGACATGGCCAGGGCGGCGATGCGCTCGCCCCGCTGCACCCCCGGCAGATAGCGGGCGCGCTGGGCGTCGGTGCCGAACATGGCGATGGGGCCCGACCCCAGCCCCTGCATGGCGAAGGCGAAATCGGCCAGGCCGAAGCGGTAGCCGAGGATCTCCCGGGCCAGGCAGATGCTGCGGACGTCCAGGGGCCGCTGCGGGTCGGTGCTGACGGCGTAATCCAGCAGCCCTTCCGCGCCCAGGCGGGCGACCACCGCACGGCAGATCGCGTCCATGTCCAGCGAGCCGTCGTGCTCCAGCTCCGCCAGCTCGTCGGCAACGGCCTCCAGCCGTGCCGCCAGGGCACGGTGGCGGTCATCGAAGAACGGCCATTCCAGGAAGCTGCGGTCCGCCATGTCAGTTGCCCTCGAACGCCGGCCGCTGCTTGTTGATGAACGCCTCGTAGGCGCGCTCGAAATCCGCGCTCTGCATGCAGATCGCCTGCGCCTGGGCCTCGGCCTCGATGGCCTCGTCCACGCCCATGCTCCACTCCTGGTGGAGGGTCTTCTTGGTCATGGCGTGGGCGAAGCTGGGCCCGTGCGCCAGACCACGGGCGAACTCCGCTGCCTCCCGCCCCAGGTCGTCCGCGGCGACGATGCGGTTGTACAGGCCCCAGCGCTCGGCCTCCTCCGCGGTGATCGAGCGGCCGGTGTAGAGCACTTCCGCCGCGCGCCCCTGGCCGATGATCCGCGGCAGCATGGAGCAGGCGCCCATGTCGCAGCCCGCAAGCCCCACGCGGCTGAACAGGAAGGCCACCTTGCTCTCCGGCGTGCCGTAGCGGATGTCGGACGCCATGGCGATGCAGGCGCCGGCGCCGGCGCAGACGCCGTCGATGGCGGCGATCACCGGCTGCGGGCAGTGCCGCATGGCCTTGACCAGGTCGCCGGTCATGCGCGTGAACGCCAGCAGGTCGTCCATGCGGCCCCGGCGACGCATCTCCACCAGCGGCCCGATGATCTCGTGGACGTCGCCGCCCGAGCAGAAGTTGCCCCCGGCGCCGGTGACGACCACCGCCTTGACGTCGTCGCAGTACGGCAGCTGGCGGAACGTGTCCCGCAGCTCGGCGTAGCTGTCCAGCGTCAGCGGGTTCTTCCGCTCCGGCCGGTTCAGCGTCACGGTGGCCACCCGGTCCGTGACCTGCCACTGGAAGTGCTCCGGGCGGAAATCGGCTGCCTTCATCCTTCGTCTCCTCGTTTGCGCATCAGCGGCCGCGGCGCACTGCGGCACTCACGGCGTCACCTCGCCGCCGGCCACGGCGATGGACTGGCCGGTGACGGCGCCCGCCCCCTCGCCGGCCAGCCAGGCCACGGCATCGGCGACTTCCCCGGGCTGGACGAGCCGCCCCTGGGGGTTGCCGGCGGTGAGCTCCGCCAGTGCTTCCGACTCCGTGCGCCCGGTCTTGTCGACAATGTTGCGCACCGTCTCCGCGGTCATGTCCGTGTCCGCGAACCCGGGGCACACGGCGTTGACGGTGATGCCGGAGCGGGCGCACTCGAGCGCCAGGGCGCGGGTGAGCCCGATCACGGCGTGCTTGGCCGAGACATAGGCGGCCACGTAGGCGTAGCCCTTGAGGCCGGCCGTGGAGGCGACGTTGACGATGCGGCCGTACCCGGCCTCGCGCATCCGCGGCACGGCGGCCCGGCACACGTGGAAGACACCGTCGACGTTGACCGAGAACATCGACTGCCAGTGGGCATGCTCCATCCGGTGAAAGGGGACGCTGCCGGAGATGCCGGCGTTGTTCACGACCACGGCGGGGGCTGCGCAGAGCGCGTCGAGGCGCGTGAACAACTGCTCGACCTGCGCGGCATCGGTGACGTCCAGGGCGTGGCAGTGCACCTCGGCATGCCCGCCGGCGCGAAGCTCGGCGGCCTGCGCCTCCAGGGCGGCCGCGGTGCGTCCCGCCAGGTGCACGGCAAAGCCCTCCGCGGCCAGGCGGGCGGCGATGGCGGCGCCGATACCGCGCCCCGCTCCGGTAACGATTGCGTGTGCTGCCCGAGCCGTCATTGCCGCTCTCCGAGCCTGTCTCGTGATTAACTTTAGATAACAATATTTTTGGTGTAAAGGAAAATCGGAAAGCGATAGAATGCAACGGACATTCACCTGACACGGCCGGCGGCCCTGCGTAAACTCCGGCCCAGGCGGGCCCACCCGCCGATGGCCGGCAGCCATGGACGCTGCCCCGACGGACAGGCACGAGACACGGTCATGACCCTTCAGCACGACGACACATCAGCGCAGAGCGGAACGACGGCGCGGGCCGAGGACGGCACGGCATCCGTCGAGGCCTCACGGAGCAAGGAATCCCTGCGGCTGTGGCTGCGGCTCCTGCCGGTAACCACGGTCATCGAGAACCAGCTCCGCACCCGCCTGCGGGAGCATTTCGACATCACCCTGGCACAGTTCGATGTCCTCTCGGAGCTCGAGCACGCGGGGGCGCCGCAGACCATGTCGGAGCTCTCGCGCCGTCTGCTGGTCTCGGGCGGCCATGTCACCGGCGTGGTGGACCGCCTGGAGAGGGACGGTCACGTGGCGCGCCAGCCGCTGGAGAACGACCGCCGGGTGCAGCTGGTCGCCCTGACGGAGCAGGGCAAGCGCACGTTCCTGACGGTCGCCGAACGACACGAGGCCTGGCTGGAGGAGCTTCTCGCCGATATGCCCCTGGAGGAGATCCGGACCCTGAATCAGCTCCTTGCCCGGACCAAGGCGGCGGTGCGGGGGGTCGTGGAACGGCGTGCGGGCCGCTCGCCGTCCGAGTGACGGAGGAATCCCCCTTGGCAACGACGGCGCTGTTCCGCTCCCCCATCCGCATCCGCTTCGGCGACACGGACCCGGCGGGGATCGTGTTCTATCCGCGCTACTTCGAATTCTTCCAGGTCGCCGTGGAGGACTGGTTCAACCACTGGCTCGGGATCGACTACGCGGACCACATCCTGCGCAGCGGCAACGGCCTGCCCGCGGTCGCCTCGGACTGCCGCTTCCTGCATCCCTCGCGCCTGGGGGAGCTGCTGGAGATCGAGGTGCGCATCACCCACCTGGGCCGGTCGTCGCTGCATCTCGCCTTCACGGGGTACGTCTCGGGCGAGCTGCGGGTACAGGGCCACACGGTGCTGGTGAATACCGACCTGGCAACCGATCGCTCGTACCCGTTCACGGGCGCACTGCGGCAGCGGCTGGAGGCCTACCGGGAGCTGAGCCGCGCGGCGGCCGACGATCACGCGTGACCCGTCCGGCCCGGCGCCGCGGTGACCACGGGCGCGGCCGGGAGCGTCGGGTCAATCAGGCTCTGTCGCCTCTCCGGGCGATTCCCGGTGCTCGTAGAAGCTGCTCGCCTTGTAGCGCTGGTGCGCGTAGCGCAGCAGCACCATGATCATGGCCGCGACGGGAAGTGCCAGCAATACCCCCGTGAAGCCGAACAGCTGACCGCCGGCGAGCACCGCGAAGATGACCGCCACCGGATGCAGGCCGATGCGATCCCCCACCAGCAGCGGGGTCAGCAGCGCGCCCTCGAGCAGCTGCCCGACGGAGAACACCGCCAGCACCAGGACCAAGGGGAGCAACCAGTCGCTGAACTGGATCACGACGGCGGCCGCGGCGGCACCGAAGCCGATGATGAAGCCCAGATAGGGCACGATATTGGCAACGCCCGCCAGCATGCCGATGAGGATCGCCAGATCCAGCCCCACCAGCCACAGCCCCACGGTATAGACGACCCCGAGGCTGAGCATCACCAGCAGCTGCCCGCGCAGGAAGGCCCCCAGGACGTCGTCGCACTCCCCGGCCAGCCGGGTGACCGTCGGTTCCAGGGTACGCGGCAGCAGGCCGCGGATCCGTGCCATGACCTCGTCCCAGTCCCGCATGAGATAGAACGCCACCACCGGGATCAGCGCCAGGTTGGCCAGCAGGCCCAGCAGTGCCATCCCCGACTGTCCCACGCGGCTCACCAACATGGCCGCCACGTCGCCTCCGGTCTGCCAGTTCTCGGCCAGGACCGTACGCAGCCGCCCGAGATCCAGCGCCTCCGGGTCAACGCCGAGATACGTCTCCAGCATGGGCACCAGCCGGCCCTGGAACCACTCCACGGCAACGGGGATGTAGCCGCCCAGCGCATTCACCTGCCGACCGATCAGGGGCAGAAGAATCAGCACTGCGCCGGTTGCCAGCAGCGTGAGCACGACGAACACCGCCACCACGCCCGGTGTGCGGCCCAGACCCAGGCGCTGGAGCCGGTCCACCATCGGATCGCCCAGATACGCGAGCAGCCCGCCCACCAGGAAGGGCAGCAGAATGGGCTGGAGCAGGTAGATCAGGAAGCCGGCCAGGACCACCGCCGCGAGCAGGAACCACAGCTGGTGGTAGTGAGCCGGTTGCGTCCCTTCCGTCATGCGGGTCTCCCGGAGTTGCGCGCAAACGGGCTGTCGGCACGATCACCGTCAAACAGCCGCCGTCACCGGAGCAAAGGCTCGCAGGATAGCGCACCGCACCCCCGGCACACACCCGGATGGCCGCACCGCGACCGCCGCCCGCCGCGCCGGCCCTGCCCAGAACGAACTTGGGTTACAGGACACTAATCCTTGCCGAGCAGGTCCTTGAGGTTCGCGAACGGCGTATGGGTCGCCCCCGTGCTCTTGTCCTCGGCGGCACCGTCGTCGGGGCGGGCCTCTAGGGCGCGCTGGTGCTCGTTGTCGTGGCAGTACAGGCACAGCAGCTCCCAGTTGCTGCCGTCCGGCGGATTGTTCTCGTGGTCGTGATCCCGGTGGTGGACGGTCAGCTCGCGCAGGTTGGCCCGCGTGAACTCGCGCCCGCACCGCCCGCAGACCCAGGGGAAGAGCTTCAGGGCGCGCTCGCGGTAGCCCCGGTCCCGCTCCTCGGCCGCGCGACGGGCCCCGGCGGTGATCCGGTCGAGCCGGTCGGTGTCGATCTTCTTCATGCCGTCCTCCCGGGCGTGCCGGACCACACCCTCAGGTGCGAAAATCGAGAGCGCACCCCCGCTGGAGACGCTCCCGGGCGCCATTGACCATGTCGTCGATGATCGCTGCAGCGGGCGGCCGCCCCTGGATGAGCCCCACGACCTCGCCGGCGACGGTGGCCACCGTGTCCATGTCGCCGCGGGCACGGGCCTCGTCGTAGGCCTGGGCAAGACTGCCATAGCGGGCCGCCGCGTCGCTCTCGCGATGCGCCCACTCGCGGGTCAGGGCGTTCTCCACGACCCGGAAGGAGAACTCCCCGGGCCACGGCACCCCGCGCAGGGCGTCGATGGCGCGGGTGCGGACGGTCTGGTCGCCGGTGGATACCACCGCCCGCTCCACGGCAGCGGACGGCGTCAGGGCCTCCTGGCAGGCCCAGAACCGGGTCCCGACGACAGCGCCGTCGGCGCCCAGCATGAGCGCGGCCGCCAGCCCGCGGCCGTCGGCGATGCCGCCGGCGGCCAGCAGCAGGGTCTCCGGGGCACGCTGGCGCAGGAGGTCGGCGACCTCCGGCACGAACGGCAGCGTCGAGCGGCCGGCGCCGTGGCCGCCCGCCTCGGTGCCCTGTGCGACGATGCCGTCCGCTCCGGCATCGATGGCCTCGTGGACGTGGCGTAGCGACTGCACCTGGCAGATCAGGCGGGCCCCCGCGTCATGGATGCGCCCGGCGAACGGGCGCGGATCGCCGAAGGACAGGAACACGCAGGCGGGCCCGTGGGCCAGCGCCTCGTCCAGCCGCTGCGGGGCCTTTTCCAGTGCCCAGGTAATGAACCCGACCCCGAAGGGCCGGCCCCGGACCTGCTCCAGTTCCGCCGCCAGCTCCGGCTCGCCGCTGGCGGTGCCGGCGTAGCCGCCGCCGACCAGGCCCAGGCCCCCGGCATCGGTGACGGCGGCCGCCAGGCGCCCGCCGGCGACCAGCGCCATGGGGGCACTGACGATGGGAAACCGGATGTCGTAACGGTCGGTGAGCCGGGTCTGCATGGGTCGCTCCGCCGCTTGCGCCATGGGATCAAGTCTACACGAACCTTCCGGGGGATCGTCACGCCGGAACGGGCGGCTGAAAACCGGGCATCGACCGGACCGCGGAGCGACGCGAGCGGGCCCGCCACGCCGGCGGGCCCGCCACTCGCGGATCAGCCGATGATCTCGCCTCCCACGGCGTAGCCCCCGGGCGCCGTTTCGTTGATCTGCACCATGACGAAGGAGCGGATATCCTCTTCCTTCTCCTCCTGGTAGTAGCTGCCCACGGTCTCGGTCAGCCTCTCCACGACATCCCGCTTCTGGTCCTCCGTCAGGTCACCCTGCGGCACGGTTACGCGAACGGTTGGCATAACGTCCTCCTTTTTGACTGACAAGTATTGTCATTTGTCACTTGATCATCCATGATGACCCCCTGTCAACACACGAGCAGTACGGAGGCAACCATGATGATGCAACGCACGATCGGTACGACGGGCGTCACCACGTCCGCGCTCGGGCTCGGCTGCATGGGGATGTCGGATCTCTACGGCCCGGCCGAGCGGCAGGAGAGCCTGGCCACCGTGCACGAGGCGATCGACCGCGGCATTACGCTTCTTGATACGGGGGACTTGTACGGCATGGGCCACAACGAGCTTCTCATCCGGGAGGCGCTCCGGCACCACCGCCGCGAGGACGTCTTCATTGCCGTGAAGTTCGGTCCCCGGCGGGACCCGGCCGGCAACTTCATCGGCCTCGACTGCAGCCCGGCGGCGGTGAAGAACAGCCTCGCCCACACGCTGACCCGGCTGGGCACCGACTATGTCGACCTCTACCAACCCGCGCGCGTGGACCCGAACGTCGCCATCGAGGAGACCGTCGGCGCCATCCGCGACATGAAGGACGCCGGTCATGTGCGCTTCATCGGGCTGTCGGAGGCCGGAGCCGACACCCTCCGGCGAGCCCATGCCGAGCACCCCGTCGCCTGGCTGCAGATCGAGTACTCGCTGCTGACCCGGAACATCGAGGAGGCGATCCTCCCCGCCTGCCGGGAGCTCGGCATCTCGGTGAGCGCCTACGGCGTCCTCTCCCGGGGGCTGCTGTCCGGCCACTGGTCGGGGCCGGACTCCCTCAAGGAGGGGGATTTCCGCAGTCGCCTGCCCCGCTTCCGCGGCGACAACCTCGACAGCAACCTGGCATTGGTGCAGGCTCTGCACACCATCGCCGGGGAGAAGAACGTGACCACCGCGCAGATGGCGATCGCCTGGGTCCTCGCCCAGGGAAGCGATATCATTCCGCTGGTCGGCGCCCGCAGCCGGCAGCGGCTGCAGGAGTCCCTGGGCGCGCTGGACGTGGCGTTGACCACCGATGATCTTGCGCGCATCGAGGCGGCCATCCCGAAGAACGCCGTCGCCGGCGAGCGCTATGATGCCGCGCAGATGGCCCTGCTCGACAGCGAGCGAACTGGAGACACGCACAGCCGTTGAACGACGACGCCCTGACCCCGGACCGCATCCTCGACGCGGCCGAAAACATGCTCCGCCGCCACGGCATCGGCAAGACCACCGTGGTGGACGTCGCCCGCGCCCTCGACGTCAGCCACGGCAGCATCTACCGGCACTTCCCGACCAAGGCGGCGCTGCAGGACGCCGTGGCCGAGCGCTGGCTGGCACGGGTGGCGTCGCCGCTCGCCGCCATCGCCGGCGAGCCGGGCCCGGCGGACGAGCGGCTCCGGCGATGGCTTGAGTCGCTCGCCGCCGCGAAGCGCCGCAAGGTGCTCGACGACCCGGAGCTGTTCGCCACCTACCACGCGCTGGCCGAGCGGGCGCGGGGCGTGGTGGATGCGCATGTGGACGAGCTGATCGGGCAGATCGCCCGCATCCTCCGGGACGGTGTCAGCGAGGGACGCTTCCGCGTGAGCGACCCCGACGCCGCCGCGCGCGGCGTGTTCGATGCCACGATGCGCTTTCACCACCCGGCCCACAGCCGCGAATGGCAGCAACCCGGCATTGACGCCGCGTTCGAGACGGTTGTCACCATCGTGCTTGCGGCCCTGACAAGGGACGCGCTCGGCTGACGCGCGGTGGAGAAGCGCCGTCGTCGAGCTATGCTTGCGTTCGGACAACGGCAGCAGCAACGGAGTCAGGAGCATGCCCGACAACGAAACCATCAACGGCCGCTGCCTGTGCGGCGCCGTCACCATGCGCGTACGGCCCCACAGCCGGCACCTGGACGCCTGCCACTGCACCATGTGCCGCCGGTGGGGCGGCGGGCCGCTGATCGTGGCGCACTGCGCCGAGGACATGGAACTGTCCGGAGGGGAGCACGTGACCACGTACGTCTCCTCCGACTGGGCCGAGCGCGCGTTCTGCAGCCGCTGCGGCACGCATCTGTACTACCGGCTGCGGGAAGGAGGCCTGCTGGCCGTACCGATCGGCCTGCTGGAGACCGACGGGCCCTGGCGACTCGCCCACGAGATCTTCATCGACGAGAAGCCGGACTACTACGAGCTCGCCGGCGACGCCGAGCGCCTCACCGGCGCGGAGGTCCTCGCCCGGTACGGGAGCCCGTAAGGCCCGGGACGCGGGCACGGACATGACGCGGCAACGGCTGAACGCGGACGGGGCGCCGCCGCGAGGCCGGCTCGCGGCCGTCCTGGCCACGGCGGCATTGCTCGCCGCCTGCACGCTGGACGAGGCGAACTTCTCGCAGCACCCCGGTTTCGCACGCTATCTGGAGGCGCGCCCGCCCTCGGATGCGCCCCCGAGCGCGCGCGAGCGGCGCTGGCTCGAGGCGTTCCGTCCGCGCTTCCATGTGCCGCCCGCGGAGACCGGCCCCATCTCCTTCTACGACGACTACATCGCCGAAGGCAGCCTCTACGACGGCTCCGGCGAGCACGTCTCCTCCAGGGTCGACCGGGAGCGGCTCAACGCGTACCGGGACGACCCCGGGGCCGTGTTCGTGCATGAAGGCAAGGCCGACGGCGGCACCCCGGTCGTTCCCGCGCACGTGGACCGCGACACGCTGCGGCTACCCGGCACGGCCGAGCCGGTGGCGGCGATTTTCCTCACCTATCACCTGGTCTTCCGCCGGTCCGGCATCGGCACCGGCATTCCCGGCTGGCAACGCACCCTGCTCGACTGGGTGGGCGACGCGGACGACTGGCACCAGCTGGACCACTATGCCGCGGTCACCCTGACCCTGGTCCCCCGTAACGGCGCCGATCCGGCCACCGCAGCACCGGCGGACCTGATTCCCGTCGCCGCGACCATGCAGCAGCACAACTACATGCGGACCTATGTCCTGGTGGACGCGCCCGCGGCGGCGGATCACCCCGGCCGCATCGCCCTGGATGGTGACGGGCGGGTGGCGGTGGATGTCGCCGAGGCATCCCACGCGCTGTTCCCGCACGCGCCGGGGCGCCGCACGCACCGGGCGGTGCGCTTCCTGGACGGCGACACCGCCCCGTACCTGCTCCGCGGCGAGGATCCGCCGTGGATCTCCGGTGACGACGTCACGGATCCCGCCCGGCAGGTCGACTACACGCTCGCGTTCCTGCCGCCCGACGACGCCTTCTACATGTTCCGCGGCTGGCTCGGCGAGCGGCGCCGCCTGCCGGGGCGCGACGGGCCGCCCGGCGCCTTTTACAACACGCTCCCGCCCCTGCAGCCCCACCGGGTCCAGCTCGCCGTGTTCTTCTGGCATGAGGGCGCGGAGGGCTACGCCGCGGACCTAGCTGCACTGGACCTGGACACCTGGCGCCCGCCGGACGCGGACGACCTTGCCCCGTTTCACCAGCGGCTCGTCCGCGCCCTTCCGTGCCGCGACGACTGGGCCCTGCCCTGCCGGTCGCCGTAGACCACGCCCCGGGGTCGCCGCGCCCCGGCGGCAGCCAACCCACCCGATGCAGGCCGCGGTCGGGGGCCGAACCGCAGCCTGCGGGCAAATCGTGTCTTGTCTCGAATGATTAGCTTTGGCTAAAATGAAAATTAGCAGAGGCTAACCTCGGCGGCGCATCTCCCGGACCGGGCGTGCGCACGGGGCGTACCGGGCCGCCCGGAGCTGCCCGGATCCCGCCGCCGCAGGGGCTTTCCCGGTTGGTCTCGGCTACCCTTACACCGTAACCGAGGAGCCGTCGCAATGACCGCAGCACCGAACCGACTCGCCCGGGCTTTCGCCGGCCTGGCGGCACTCCTGCTCTGCACGAGCGCCGCGAGCGCCGATACGCAGTCGCCCCGGGCCGTGGCGACGATCGCGATGATCGGCGACGTCGCCGCGAATGTCGCCGGTGACTGTGTCCGCGTCGACACCCTCATGGGCCCCGGGGTCGACCCGCACCTCTACCAGGCGAAGGCCAGCGACGTACGCGCCTTCGAGCAGGCCGATACCATTTTCTATGCGGGCTACTCGCTGGAGGGCCAGCTCGGCGAGGTGCTGGGCAAGTTCGGTGAGCGCAAGCCTACGGTGGCCGTTGCACCGTCGTCCATCGACACGGCCGAGCTGATCACGGTGCAGGACATCTACGGCATCGACCCCCATCTGTGGATGGACGTCGGGCTCTGGAGCCGGATCGCGCCGACGCTCGCGGAGGCGCTCGCGGAGATCGCGCCGGATTGCGCCGATGCAATGCAGCAGCGGGCCTCGGACTACCGCGAGCAGCTCGCGGCGCTGGACGCCTGGATCGGCGAGAGCATTGCCACCATCCCCGAGCGCCAGCGCGTCCTGGTCACGGCGCACGATGCCTTCGCCTACTACGGGCGGGCGTACGGCATCGAGGTCGAGGGCATTCAGGGCATCAGCACGGAGAGCGAGGCCGGCATCGCCGACATCCGCAGAATGGTCGCCACGGTGGTCGAGCGGGGCGTGCCCGCCGTGTTCATCGAGAGCACCATCAACCCGCGGACCATCGAGGCCGTGGTCGACGGGGCGGCCGATCGCGGCCACGAGGTAGCCATCGGCGGTGAGCTGTTCTCCGACGCCATGGGCGAACCCGGCACGGCCGAAGGCACCTACATCGGCATGCTCCGCTCCAACACCATCACGATTGTCGAGGCGCTGGGCGGCGAACCGGCCCCCTGGCCCGACGCCCTCTCCGGCTGGGCGCAGCGCTGGGACACCGGAGAGAACGGGGGCGAGTGATGGCACTGTTCAGCACGCTGCGCAAACGTGCCGCCGACAGCGCGTCATACCACGGGCTCCACGAGCCCGACCTGGCACTGCACGTCGAGGACCTGACCGTCGCCTACGAGGGCAAGCCCGTCCTCTGGGATATTGACCTGAACGTGCCGCCCGGGGTCATGGCCGCGATCATCGGGCCGAACGGTGCCGGCAAGAGCACGCTCCTCAAGGCGGTTCTCGGTCTCGCGCGACCGACCGCCGGTCACGTCTGCATCCACGGCCGGTCGCCGCGCGCGCAGCGGCGCCGCATCGGCTACGTGCCCCAGCGCTCCAGCGTGGACTGGGATTTCCCGACCACCGTGCTCGACGTCGTCATGATGGGGCGCTACGGCCACCTGGGCTGGCTGCGCTGGCCCGGCGCCCGGGAGCGCGAGCGCGCCCGGCGCGCCCTGGAGACCGTACAGATGGAGCACCTGGCCGGACGCCAGATCAGCCAGCTCTCCGGCGGGCAGCAGCAGAGGGTGTTCCTTGCCCGGGCCCTGATCCAGGAAGCCGACGTGTACTTCCTGGATGAGCCCATGGCCGGCGTGGATGCCACCACCGAGCGCGTCATCGTCGGCCTGCTGAAGGAGCTTCGCGATGCGGGCAAGACGGTGATCGTGGTCCATCACGACCTGCAGACGGTGCGCGACTACTTCGACTGGCTGGCGATTCTCAATGTGCGCGTGGTGGCGCAGGGGCGCGTCGCCGACGTGTATACCGGTGAGCACCTGAAGCGGGCGTACGGCGGGCGCATCGCGCTTCTCGAGCGCGAGGCTTTCGAAGGCCCCCGCGGGCCTGACGCCCCCCAGGAGAACGACGCATGACGGGCCTTGTCGAGCTCCTGTCCGACTACACGGTACAGAATGTCGCCATGGGTGCGGTTCTGCTCGGCATCGCCAGCGGCGTGCTCGGCTGCTTCGCGGTGCTGCGCCAGCAGAGCCTGCTCGGCGACACGCTCGCCCACGCCGCCCTCCCCGGCGTGTGCATCGGCTTTCTCATCGCCGGCACCCGCGACATGGGCTGGATCATGGCGGGCGCGCTGGGCACGTCGATCCTCGCCGCGCTGTTCGTGCTCGCGTTGACGCGGCGCACCCGGATCAAGACGGATGCGGGCCTGGGCAGCGCCCTCGGCCTCACCTTCGCCGCCGGCGTGGTGCTGCTGACCTACATCCAGGGGCAGTCGAATGCTTCCCAGGGCGGGCTCGACACGTTCCTGTTCGGGCAGGCGGCGGCAACGCTGCGCTCCGACCTGTGGCTCATGGGCGGCGTGACGATCGCCGCCGTCGCCCTCGTGCTGGGCTGCTGGAAGCAGTTCAAGCTGGTCACCTTCGACCCGGAGTTCGCCCGGGCCGTCGGCCTGCCCGTCGCGCTGCTGGAGACGGTTCTGACCGCAATGATCGCCCTGGCGGTGGTGATCGGCCTTCAGATGGTCGGCGTGGTGCTGATGACCTCCATGGTCATCGCCCCGGCGGTGGCGGCCCGCCAGTGGGTCAAGCGCCTCGAGCACATGGTTCTGCTCGCCGTCGGCGTCGGCATCGTCTCCGGCCTGGTCGGCGCGCTCATCAGCGCCTCGGTGCAGAACCTCGCCACCGGGCCCTTGGTGGTGCTGGCCGCCACCGCGATCGTGGCCGTGTCCATCCTGCTCGCCCCGGGGCGCGGCGTTCTCTGGGAGCAGATCCGCCACTGGCGCGATCGCCGCACCATCGGCCAGCGCCAGATGCTGACGACGCTGTACAAGCTGGCCGCCCACCACCGGGACCCGGACTACCCGGCAGAGACCGGCATGCTCGACAGCTTCCACGGCACGCGCACCCAGCGCGCCCTGCGCCAGCTCCAACGGCGCGGCCTGGTCGAGCCGGTCGCGCACATGCCCGGCGAGGGCCGGCACTGGGTGCTCACCGAGGCCGGGCGGCGCGAGGCGGAACGCGTGCTCAAGACCATGACCCCGGAGATGGCGTGACCATGCAGGCGTTGTTCGGCAACTCCACGCTCATGATCATCCTCACCGGCGCCCTGGTCGGCGTGGCCGGCTCGCTGGTGGGAACGTTCCTGGTCCTGCGCCGCAACGCCATGCTCTCCGACGCCATCAGCCACTCCATCGTGTTCGGCATCGTCATCGTCTGGCTGCTCACCCGCGCCCAGAGCGGCCCGGTGCAGATTGTCGGGGCGGCGCTGACCGGGGTTCTCACGGTGTTTCTCACCGAGCTCGTGGCCAGAACGCGCCGGGTCAAGAACGACGCGGCCATCGGTCTCGTCTTTCCCGCCCTGTTCGCCGCCGGCGTGCTTCTGTTCAATCTCTACGCCCGGGATGTGCACATCGACGAGCACACCGTGCTGCTGGGCGAGATCGGCTTCGTCTGGCTCGATACCACGGCAATCGCGGGCCTCGACGTCCCGAACGCGATCATCTGGATGGGGCTCGTGACGTTGCTGGACGCCGCCTTTGTCGTCTTCTTCTTCAAGGAGCTCAAGCTCTCGACCTTCGATCCGCAGCTTGCGGCCGCCCTCGGCTTTGCGCCCGGTGTGCTGTTCTACGCACTGCTCGCCCTGACCAGTACCACGGCCGTCGCGGCCTTCGACGCGGTGGGCGCCGTGCTGTTCGTTGCGTTCGTCATCGTACCGCCGACAGCCGCGTACCTGCTGACGGACCGGCTGGTGCCCATGCTCCTGATCGGCGCCGGAATCGGGGTGGCTTCCAGCATCTCGGGCTACTGGCTCGCGGTCGCCGCGGACGTGTCCATCGGCGGCATGATGGCGCTGATGACCGGGGCATTCCTGCTCCTGGCCTTTCTGCTCGGCCCGCGTCACGGTCTGCTGGCCCAGGAATGGCGGCGCTTCGGGCAACGCCATGCGGATGCGTCACGAACGCTGGTCGTCCACCTGTACGAGCACGAGCGCTCGGCACGCGTCGATGAGGAGAACGTCGTCTCCGCGCTCGAGCATCATCTCGGCTGGAGCACGGCCAGGGCCCGGGCCGTGCTGGCACGCAGCCTGAAGCACGGCCTGGTGCTGCGTGAGGGCGATATGCTGTATCTCACGCCCCGGGGCCGTGAGACGGCGCGCGCACTGACCGAGCCGTGGGCCCCGGCGGAGATCTGATCAGCCCCTGCCCGAACGACGGCCGCGGCCGGCGCCCCCGGGACGGCGGCGCGCTTGCGCCACGCGCCCACACTTGCGCGGGCGGGCCGGGAGCCTCCGGAGCCGGCTGCCGTCACTCGCGGTGCGCGCGGAGATACCGCTCGAACGCCTGCAGGGTCTCGTCGCTGACGTGGTGCTCCATGCCCTCGGCGTCGTTCTTGGCCACGTCCTCGCTGACGCCGAGCGCCCGCAGGAAGCCCTCGACGATCTCGTGCCGGCGCCGGCTCTCCTCGGCGATGCGCTGCCCCGCCTCGGTCAGGAACACGCCGCGGTAGGGACGCCGCGTAATGAGCCCCTCCTCGGCCAGGCGCTTGAGCATCTTGGCGACGGTGGGCTGCGCTACCCCGAGACGCTGGGCGATGTCCACCTGCCGCGCCTCGCCGTGCAGCTCCATGAAGTCCGCGATCAGCTCGACGTAGTCCTCGATGAGCTCGGTGCGACGGGCGTCACGGGCTTTCTGGAACGCCTTGGCGTGGCGCTCGGCGTCGGCGGGTGGACCGGGTCTGGATTCCGCGAACGATCGGGGCATGGGCGCACGCACCGGCGGCATCGGGCAATAAAAACAGGGCGTGAAATTCTATAGACACAGGAATAATGTTGTCAAACGATGTAATTGTGCACGGGAGGCCAACCGCCTCCCGCCGTCCGCCTCACCACCGGTACGCCGTGCTGGCCGTAATGCTGCGGGATTCGCCGTAGTAGCACCAGTACTCGCAGCTCGCCACGTACTCCTCGTCCGTGACGTTGGCGACGTTGACCTGCACGTGCCACTGCGGCGTGAGGTCATAGCGGGCCATGGCGTCGGCAACCGTGTAGTCCGCAACCTGCGTGGCGCCGTCCTCGGTCTCGCCGACGTAGCGGACGCCGCCGCCGAGCTTGAGTCCGTCCAGGGTGCCATCCGTGAATACATAGTCGAGCCACGCCGATGCCTGATGGCGCGGAATCAGCGGGGCCCGCTGGTCCTGCTGGCTCGCCGACTCGTCCTGCCGGGCGTCGGTGTAGGTATAGGCGAAGGTCGCCTGGAGGCGGTCGGTCAGGTAGCCCACGGTCTCCAGCTCGAAGCCGGTGGAGGTACGCTCCCCGGCCTGCACCTGCCGGCCGGAGCCGTCGGAGATCAGCGTATTGTCCTCGCGCAGGTCGAACGCGGCGGCGGTCAGATAGCCGTTCCACCCGGGCGGAGCCACCTTCACGCCCAGCTCCCACTGCCTGCCTTCCCTGGGCTCATAGAGGTCACCGCTGCTGTCGACGCCGGAGACCGGCTCGAACGATTCCTGGTAGCTCAGGTACGGGTTGACCCCCGCTGCGCTGCGGTACATCAGCCCGCCGGACAGGGACAGCTCGTCGGCCTCCGCGCGCTCGCTGGTGCCGGTCGTACGGTTCCGGGTGGTGGTCTCCGCCTGGTCGAAGCGGGCTCCGCCCAGCAGAATCCAACGGTCGGCAAGCACCAGCTGGTTCTGCGCATAGACGCCCAGCTGCTCACGGGTGTTGCGCCGCTCCTCGAGCTGGCTGTCGCTCACCGGGGTGAAGTTGCCGTACACGGGATCAAAAATGTCGATGGGGGAGCCGAAGGAGAACAGATCCGCCTCGTCGCCCTCGGTCTTCAGATCCTGGTAATCCACCCCTAGCAGTAGGGTGTTCTCGAAGCCGCCGCCGGACCAGTAGCCCGTGAGGCGGTTGTCGGTCGTCCAGCTGCGGGTGGTGCCGTCCCGGTACACCAGCCCCCGCGACGCCTCCCGGGCGTTGACCATCGCTGACGCGTAGACGCTGCGAAGGTCGAGCTGCATGCGGCTGTACCGGGTGCGCTGCTCGAACGACCAGGTATCGTTGAAGAAATGCCGGAGCTCGTAGCCGAGTGCGTACTGCTCCCGGTCGTTGCGCTCGTACCCGGGCTCGCCCAGGTTGGTGGACGGATCGACCTTGCCGAACGGCGTGTCCTCCACGGTGCCGTAGGGGAGCTTGAACGCGTTGACCGGGACGGCATCATCGTGCTGCAGGCTCCCGCGCAGGGTCAGCATGGTGTCGTTGGTCAGGTCGACCTCCAGGCTCGGGGCGAGATAGAAGCGCTCGTTCTCGGTGTGATCGAGATCGCCCTCGCGGTACTTGTAGGTGCCCACCAGGCGGTAGCGCACGTCGCCGTCGCCGGTAAGCGGCCCGGAGGTATCGATGCCGAGCTGCCGATGCTCCCGGTTGCCCGCCTGCAGGTCCAGACGACCCCGGGATTCCGCCGTGGGCCGCTTGCTGATGGCGTTGATCAGCCCGCCCGGGGGCGCCTCGCCGTAGAGGATGGACGACGGCCCCTTGAGCACGTCCACGCGCTCCAGGCCGTAGGGCTCGGGGAGCCACTGGTAATAGCCCTCGCGGTAGACGCGCAGGCCGTCCTGGTAGGTGGCGTGGTCGAAACCGCGCACCTTCAGCCAGTCGGTATCGTTGTCGGCGCCGTAATGCCCGGATCGCACGCCGGCGCGATAGCGGAAGGTCTCGTCCAGGTGCTGGACGTTGCGCTCCTCGAGCTCCTCGCGGTCGACGCTGGATACCGGACGCGGCGTCTCGACCATGGGCGCGTCGAGCTTCAGCGCGGTGCCGACCTCGATGACATCCAGGGTCACCGTGTCGTTCTGGGCGTGGGCAGCCGCGTTCCAGCCAATGGCCGCCGTTACCATCATGGCTGCGGAAAGAGGCGTCCACTTGCGCGAAGCAGGGCTGCGTGGTCCGGACGGGCATGGCGGCAAAGGCATGCGGGACTCCTTGCGACTGGCCAAGCGAGAGCGTTCTAGTGACGAGTAACAGAGTAATGAATCGTAATCAGTCGCATTTGTATATGCAAATCCCCATGCGCCCGCTCTTGCGGAGGCGATGACGGACGTGGTGGAGTTCCCGCTCGCCGGATCACCGGGATCGCGCACCGGGATGACCACCCTCAACAACACGAGTCGAGATGTCCGCCAACACCTCCAGCTTCCACGCTCTCGGCCGCCTGCTGCGCTACGCCCGCGGCTACCGGCGCCGCATCGCGGCGGCGACGACGTGCTCGGTGGTCAACAAGCTCTTCGACATCGCCCCGGAAATCCTCATCGGCGTGGCCATCGACGTGGTGGTCAACCAGGAGGACAGCTTCGTCGCCGCGCTCGGGTTCACTTCGGCCCAGGAGCAGATCCTGCTGCTGGGCGGGCTGACATTCTTCGTCTGGGCGGGCGAATCCCTGTTCGAGTACCTCTACCAGATCCTCTGGCGGAATCTCGCCCAGCGCCTGCAGGCGGATCTGCGGCAGGACGCCTACGAGCACGTGCAGAACCAGGACATGGACTTCTTCGAGGCACGCAGCTCGGGCGACCTGGTCGCGACCATGAACGACGACATCAACCAGCTGGAGCGCTTCCTGGACGGCGGTGCCAACGCCATGATCCAGGTGCTGGTCACCGTGGTCGCCGTGGGTGCGGTCTTCCTGGTGCTGTCGCCGCTCATCGCCGCGCTCGCGTTCACGCCCATCCCGGTGATCATCTGGGGGGCGTTCTACTTCCAGCGCCGGGCCGGCCCCCTGTACGGTGCCGTGCGCGAGCGCGTCGCCGACCTGGCGAACCGGCTGCATGCCAACATCGCCGGCATCGCCACCATCAAGAGCTTCACGGCGGAGCCCTACGAGGCGGACCGCCTGCGCCGGGCCAGCGAGGACTACGTCGAGGCCAACCGCCGGGCGATCCGGGTCAGCTCGGCGTTCATCCCGGTGATCCGCATGGCGGTGCTGACGGGCTTCCTGGCCACGTTCACCGTCGGCGGCATGCTGGCTATCCGGGGCGAGCTGAACGTCGGCGCCTACGGCGTGCTCGTCTTCCTCACCCAGCGCCTGCTGTGGCCGCTGACGGGCATGGCCGAGGTCATCGACCTGTTCGAGCGGGCCATGGCCAGCACCCGCCGGATCCTCGACCTGCTGGCCTCGCCCATCCGCATCCGCGATACCGGCGGGCAGGACCCGGCGCAACCCGTCCGCGGGGCGATCGCGTTCGAAGGCGTGCGCTTCCGCTACAGCGACGGCACGCCGGCACTGGAATCCATCGACCTCACCGTGCCGGCGGGCCACACCGTGGCCCTGATCGGCGCCACCGGGGCCGGCAAGTCCACGCTCATCAACCTGCTGCTGCGGTTCCACGACCCGACGGCGGGCGACATCCGCATCGACGGCCAGCCCATCACGACGCTCCGCCTGCAGGCGCTGCGGCGCGCCATCGGGCTGGTCAGCCAGGACGTGTACCTGTTCGAGGGCAGTATCCGGGAGAACATCGCCTACGGCCGCCGGGACGCGAGCGAGGCGGATATCATCCAGGCGGCGCGGACGGCGGAGGCGTGGGAGTTCATCAACCGGCTGCCCGATGGCCTCGATGCCCGGGTCGGCGAGCGCGGCGTGCGCCTGTCGGGCGGCCAGAGACAGCGGCTGTCCCTGGCGCGGGCCCTGCTCAAGGACCCGCCGATCTTGATCCTCGACGAGGCGACCAGCGCCGTCGACAACGAGACGGAGGCGGCCATCCAGACGTCGCTTCGACGCATGGCCCACGAGCGCACCATCCTCATGATCGCCCATCGCCTGTCGACCATCGTCCACGCAGACCAGATCGCCGTGATGGAGCACGGGCGCATCGTCGAACGGGGCACCCACGACGAGCTCGTCGCCGCCGACGGCCTGTACGCCGCCCAGTGGCGCGTGCAGACGGGAGCCCTCGCCGGGACGGCCGTCTGACCGCCTCAGCCGGCCGTCCCGGCGAGGCGCCGGAGATCGTCGAGAACCGCCTCCCGGTCATCGCTCTGGCGGATCAGCACCCGTGCCTCGCCGTCGGCGGCGAAGCCATAGATCCCCGCGCTGTGGGAGACGTCGTAGTCGCCGCTGCCGTCCTTGTCGCCGTAGCCGTAGGTGACGCGATAGCGCTTGCTCAGGCGGCGCAGCTGCTCCTGGGTGCCGGTCAGGCCCGTGATCGCCTCGTGGAAGTGCGCCGTGTAGCTGCGCAGCCGCTCCGGGTCGTCCCGGTCCGGGTCGACGCTGACGAACAGCACCCGGATCCGCTCGCGGTCGGCCTCGGGCAGCTGCCCGAGCCAGCCGGCGATCCGCGCCATGGTCGCCGGGCAGACATCCGGGCAGTGGGTAAAGCCGAAGAACATCAGCACGGCCCTGCCTTCATAGGCGTCGGCCGTGACCTCCTCGCCGTGCTCGTCGGTCAGGGTGAACTGCAGCTCCGGCATCAGCTGCGAGATATCCTTGGTCTGCCAGTCCTGCCCGCCGCCGCAACCAGCGACGGCGAGCCCGCTCAGCAGCACCAGGGTGACAATCCAGCGTGGCATGCGTCTCTCCGCGAATGACATGGTCCTTGGCCTCAGGCCGTCGACCCCGTGGCGGGGGCACCCTGCCCCAGGCGCTCGGCTTCCCGCTTCTCCTGCCTGAACATCTGGGACAGAACCACCAGCAGGCCCACCACGCTCATCATCGCCGGCGGGATCCAGGTGATCAGGCCGCCCAGCACGCGATCCGTATCGGTATCGATGGGCCAGGGGCTGCCGCAGACCTCGTAGAACTCGTAGATCCCCGTGCCGTAGAAGAAGATGTAGGCACCCAGGATGATCTGCGGGAATGCCACTGCCGCCAGCAGGATGCAGCGCATGCCGTAGCCGAGGCAGTGCCGCCCGGAGCCGGGAGCATGCGGGTTGAGCACCAGCCACCAGAACAGCAGCCCGTCCAGGGCCATGCTCCAGTTCATGACGCTGTACAGCCAGCCGCTGAGCATGGCGTCGAAATGGATGCTGGGGATCAGCCAGAAATACACCAGCCCGGCAAACAGGAACGCCGCCACCGCCGGCTGCTGGAGCACCGCATAACCCGTGCGCACCGGCGCGCTCCGCCACAGCGGCGCGAGCAGGTTGTCGCGCAGCGGCTGCGGCGTGCCCCGGGCCAGCACCGGCAGCGGGTTGGCCAGCACCAGCATCATGGCCGCCACGTGGTGCAGCACCAGGTGCTGGATGCGGTGGATGAAGAACACGTACTGGGAGAAGTAGTCGAACTGGGTCTGGGTGACCCCGTACATCAGCCCCAGCCCGAGGAAGAACGCGAAGTTCCGCCAGAAGCCGGGAGCAGCGCCCCGCGCCAGGCCGGACAGGTACAGCAGCAGCGCGGCGCCGCAGACCAGGGTCACCATCGGCTGCCACTGGTACGGCATCAGCGCAGAAAGGAGCTCCGCGAACTCGGGCATGGGCAAGGGGACAGCTGTAGCGACGGGCCAGGCGGATACCATACCAGCGGCCGCTATCCACCCGCCAGAGCCCGATGCCGCCCGGTCAGGAAGGGCCGCCGTCCCTCCGTCCGCGCTCGCCCCCATTGACGTCGCCCCGCCGCATGAGGATGCCGGACACGAGCAGCAGCCCGAAAATGGCCACGAAGCTGATGGCGGAGAGCACGTAGAAGCCGAACCCGAGGGTCAGCCCGATGCCGCCGGACGCCCAGATGCTCGCCCCGGTGGCCGTGCCGACCACCCGCCCGCCGTCGCTGCGCAGGATGGCGCCCGCCCCCAGGAAGCCGATGCCGGTGAGCACGCCCGAGATGATCGCCATGAAATCCAGGCGGATGGTGTTGTCCGAGGACTGGTAGTCCGCGTACACCTCCTGCGCCATGATGGCAATCATGCAGGAGGTCACGGCGACGATGACGAACGCCCGGAAATCCATGGGCTTGTTCTTCCAGTCCCGCTCCAGGCCGAGCGCCAGCCCGAACCCGCCGGCGAAGGCGACGCGCAGGAACACCTCGTAGAGCGCAACCGTACGGAATTCCAGTAATTCAGCCACGCTGCTCCCCCACTGCCGAGCCGGGCATGAACGGCAGTCTAGCAGACGCGCCGGCGGGGAGGCCGCCGCCGTTGACAGCATCCGCCAGGCCGCGACAATGGTAATGTATACAAATCAGGCATGCCGGGAGGCACAAATTGGAACAGTTCATCGACACCCTGCCGAAGGTCGAGCTCCACGTTCATCTGGAAGGCACGCTGGAGCCGGCCCTGATGTTCCGGCTGGCCGAGCGCAACGGCATCGACCTCCCCTACCCGGACGTGGACAGCGTGCGCGCGGCCTATGAATTCAAGGACCTGCAGTCGTTCCTGAACCTCTACTACAACGGCGCGCGGGTGCTGCAGACCGAGCAGGATTTCTACGACCTGACCTGGGCCTACCTGCGCCGCTGTGCGGACGAGAATGTTGTACACACGGAGATGTTCTTCGACCCGCAGACCCATACCGAGCGCGGCATCCCCTTCGAGACCGTCGTCCGGGGCATTGCGCGTGCCCGCGCGGACGCCGAGGCGCAACTCGGGCTGAGTACCGGGCTCATCCTCTGCTTCCTGCGCGACCTGTCCGAGGAGTCGGCCATCGAGACCTTCCGCACCGCCCTGCCGTGGCGGGAGCACTTCGTCGGCATCGGCCTGGACTCGGCCGAGACCGGCCATCCACCGGAGAAGTTCGAGCGGGTCTTCGCCATGGTGCGCGACGAGGGCTTCCACATCGTCGCTCACGCCGGCGAGGAAGGGCCGCCGGAGTACATCTGGCAGGCCGTCCGGCGCCTGGGGGTCGAGCGGGTGGACCACGGCGTGCAGTGCACCGGCGACGCCGAGCTGGTGGAGCACCTGCGCCGGGCACAAACCCCGCTGACGGTGTGCCCGCTGGCCAACGTAAAGCTCAAGGTCTTCGACCGCATCGAGGAGCACAATCTGCCGCGGCTGCTGGAGGCGGGGCTGAAGGTGACCATCAACTCCGACGATCCCGCCTACTTCGGCGGCTACATGAACGCGAACTTCCGCGCCGTGGCGCAGGCATTCGACCTGGACCGCGACACATTGCGCGGCTTCACCCGCAACGCCATCGATACCGCGTTCGTGGACGACCAGCGCCGCCGCGAGCTGTACGCCCTCCTGGACGCGGCCTGACCCACCGGCACCCGTCGCGCCCGGTCAGCGGCTCGCCGGCCGGGCCCGGAGCTCCATCACGCCGGCCCAGGCCAGCGGCACCCAGGCGATGATCAGCAGGGTGCCGCCGACGGGTGTCGCCGCCGTCAGCGCGGGCGCATCCAGCAACGCCCGCAGGTAGATGCTGAAGCTGAAAAGCAGCGTCCCCGCGGTGAACAGCCACCCGCCCGCCGCCAGGCACCGCAGCAGCCGCGGCTCGTGCACGGCCAGCATCGCCAGCCCCAGCGCCGTGGTCATGATGGCGCCGAAGCGGTGATACGCCATGGCCGTGGTGACCTGCCGCCAGATGTCCGGGCTCACGTGCGGCTGCAGGGCGTGCCCGGCGAGCGCACCGACAACGACCGCCAGGAATCCGAGGATGGCGCCGGCCAGCAGTATTCCGCGCATACAGCCATTCACCCCTGTTCCCTGATGTGTAGTTCCGAATCGGCACGGCACAATACGACACGGTCCGCCGGAGCGCCAGACCCGCCGGCGCTACTGGCAACCACCCCGGGGGACCCTCGGCGGCCACGGCTGCCGGCCGACGCGTCCCGGCGAGACAAGACGAACGGGAGAACGGCCGCCATGCCGCGACAGCTCGAGCACAGCCACGACCCGCAGGCCATCCGCCAGCGCCTGGCCGGCGGCAACCAGCCCAGCTATCTGCCCGACGCCATTCTCGGCGGCATCGACGGCTGCGTGACCACGCTGGCCGTGGTGGCGAGCGTCGCCGGCGCCGGGCTGCCCGGCATGGTCGCCCTGGTGCTGGGACTCGCCAGCCTGGTGGCGGACGCGTTCAGCATGGGGGTCAGCAACTACCAGGCCGTCAAGAGCAACGAGGACGCCCGGCGCCGGTTCCGGGAGCAGGAGAATCGCCACGTGACCGTCGACCCCGCGGGCGAGCGCGAGGAGATCCGCGCCATCTTCGAGGCCAAGGGCTTCCGCGGGGAGGCGCTGGAGAACATCGTCGACACCATCACCGGCGACCGCCGGCTCTGGGTGAACACAATGCTCATGGAAGAGCACGGCCTGCCGCTCACCGGCCCGTCCGCCGGCCGGGCGGGCATGGCGACCTTCGCCACCTTCGTGCTGGTGGGTTTCGTCCCCCTGATGCCGTTCCTGATCCCCGCGCTGTCCGGCAACCAGTACTTTGCCGTAACGGCCGTGATCACTGCCGTTGCGCTGTTCGGCATCGGCTACGCGAAGGGGGTGATCCTCGACATCACCCGCTGGCGCGCCGGCCTGGAGACGCTGCTGATGGGCGGCGGCGCCGCCTTCGTCGCGTTCCTGGTGGGGGCGTTCCTGGAGCCCATGGTCGCGGACTTCTACTGACGTCCGCCGGACGCTCGCGTATGATCGCCGTTTTTTGCGGCGAATACGGCGCCATGGACCAACCCCTTGCACTCCACCAGGCACGGCTGAACTACGTGCTGGGGAGCCTCGTGAACAGCCACGCCCGATCGCTGCTGGATATCGGCTGCGGCTCCGGCGCCCTGCTGAAGCAGGCGGTCGTCGAGACCCAGTTCCGCCGCATCCTCGGTATCGAGGTCTCTCCCCGGGCGCTGGCCGTGGCCCGCCGTGAGCTCGCCGATCACCTGCGTGCCGACGCGGCCCGGCTGTCGCTGGTCCAGGGCTCCTGCCTGGAAGACGACACCACGCCGGCGGGCTTCGATGCCGCCGCCCTGGTGGAGACCATCGAGCACGTGGACCCGCGTCGCCTTGCCGCCCTGGAGCACAACCTCTTCGGCCGCGCCCGGCCCGGCACGGTGGTCATCACCACGCCCAACCACGAGTACAACCTGCTCTACGGCCTGAAGCCCGGCGAGTTGCGGGATGCCGACCATCGCTTCGAATGGAACCGCTCCCGCTTCCGCGCATGGAGCCTGCGCCTGGCGCGGCAGTACGGCTACCGGGTAATGTTCAGCGGCATCGGCGAAGCCCACCCCGAGCACGGCTGTCCGACCCAGGCCGCCCGCTTCTCCCGCCTCCGCGAGCAGGCCGCCGCCTGACGTCGCCCGGGCGCAGCGCCCTTCCGGTGCATTTATGCAACCCGGGCACTTGTGATTGTCATCTCGTGCCCTTCAAGAAAAGACAGACCGTTCCCATACTGTCCCTGCATCGGGCGAAGACCGGATGTGCCGATTCTCCCCAGAAGGGAGTACCGGCGGACGTCGATACCGCATCCCGGTACGGCAACGACTCAATCGAAGGAGGTGCAATCCATGTTCTTCATCGACACGCTCTATCCCAACCTGCACCGGAACAACCAGAGCCGGGGGTTCGGAATCCGGGAAACCGGCAAGCCGGACGATCATCGCGACCGGACCAGCGGGGAAGCCGACATCCCGGCCCGCCGTTTCGTGACGGCGAGCGGCGTCCTCCACGGCGACAAGACGTTTCCCTGGGCGCTGTACGGCTCCATCTAGGGCGTATTGGCGCTCCGCACCGGCGCCCCAAGCCGTTCCCCGGCTTCCGGGGAACGGAAGACGCCGCTGGCCGTTCCGCAAGCCGGTCATCCATCCAGGCAGCCGTCATCGGCTCGCCGTCCAGCGGCCGTCGATAACGCCATGATCAATCAGCGTCCAGAACCGTCGACCAGCCGGTGCAGCCATTCCACCGCCTCGATGCGCACCTCGCTGCCCCGGGTCACGACGCCGTAGCTGCGCAGGCGCGCGAACGCCCGCGACAGGCTCGCCGGCGTCATGCCGAGACGCAGCGCCAGCAGCGACTTCTCGAACGGCAGCTGCAGCGTTACCGGCCCTTCGCTGCGCGGTGCAAGCCCATGGAGGAGCCGGGCCAGACGGTGGTGCGTCGGCGCCCCGCGACTGGCCTCGAGATCGCTGACGAGCATGCGCAACCGCCGGGACAGGCTGGCGATGATGGGCACCGCAACCCGGGGCTCGCGCTCGATCAGCGACAGGAAATCCCGCGCCGGGATGGCCAGCAGACGGCTCCCCGGCAGGGCTTCCGCGCTCACGGGGTAGCGGGCGTCGTCGAAGATGGCCGCCTCGGCGACGGTATCCCCGACACCGAAGATCATGACGACCGTCTCACTGCCGTCCGGCTGCAACCGGTACGCCTTGACCCACCCGGCGAGCACCACGAAAAACGTCTGCGCCGTGTTCCCCTGCCGGAAAAGCAACCGCGCCTCGGCATAATCCCGTACGTGGGCGCCGGCGATCGCATCACCCAGCAATGTCTCGTCGAGATTGCCGAACAGATGCGTCGCACGCAGACATCGCCAGTCCCGTGGCTGCAGCACTGTCTCCCGGGTTGCGTCGCATTTGCTCAAGGACAAGGCAACCGTTCACTCCACGTTCTAGAATTACGAATCATTCGTATTATATACATCAAAACCTTGCATATCACACGACACCGTTCCCAGTCCGGCCCCCGGCCGATGCATGCAGGCCTCTCCGGCCTCGCGCGACTGCCCCGCTCCCTGCTCGGGTCCGCCGGGGGTCTTGCCGGGCTGTGCGCCCTCCTCGCCCTCTGGGAGCTGGCGAGCGCCCGCTACGGCGACTTGCTGCTGCCGTCCCCGCGGGCCGCTTTCGGCGCCCTCCAGGGGCTGTGGCAGAGCGGAGCCGCCGCGGAAGCAGCGCTGGCGACGGCACGACGCGCGTTGGTCGGCTTCGCGCTGGCGGCGCTGACCGGGGTTACGCTCGGTCTGCTCGCCGGTCGCTTGCGGCTGGCCGCACGACTGTGCGATCCGCTGGCAACGGTTCTGCTCGGCGTTCCCCCCATTGCCTGGGTGGTGCTCGCCATCCTCTGGTTCCAGGGCGGTCTTCTCACGCCCGTGTTCACCGTCGTCGCCACCACGCTCCCGGTGACGTTCGCCGCCGCGCAGTCCGGCGCCCGCACGGTGGATCCCCGGCTCGAGGAAATGGCCGACGCGTTCCGGTTCAACGCCTGGAGGCGGCTCACCTGGCTGTACCTGCCGCACTTGCTGTCGTACCTGTTCCCGGCCTTCATCACGACGCTGGGCGTCGCCTGGAAGGTGACCGTGATGACGGAGCTCCTGGCACTGGGCGACGGCATCGGTGCCGAGCTGGCAAGCGCCCGCGCGAGCCTCGACACCCGGGAGACGCTGGCCTGGGTCTGCCTGGTGGTCACGGTGCTGCTGGCTCTCGAGCACGGCCTGCTGCGGCCGCTGCAGCGCCGCGTCGAGCAGTGGCGGGAGACCTGAATGCTCCGGCTCGACGGCATCCGCCACGGCTTCGGCGCCGGGGACGTCCTCGGGGGCGTCGATGTCACCGTCCATCCCGGCGAGATCGTGTGCCTCATCGGCGCCTCGGGCTGCGGCAAGAGCACGCTGCTCCGCGTTGCAGCCGGGCTTCTGCGTCCCGATGCGGGCACGGTGACGAACCGTTTCGGAAGCCATGCCCCCGTCTTCCAGGAGCCGCGGCTGCTCCCCTGGCGGCGCGTGCTGGACAACGTTCACCTCGGCGGCGACGCGGGGACCGCGCGACGCCTTCTGGTCGACCTGGGCCTGGAGGACTACCTGGATGCCTACCCCGCCCAGCTCTCCGGGGGCATGCAGCAGCGTGTCGCCATCGCCCGCGCCTTTGCGCGGGACACACCGCTTCTGCTCCTGGACGAGCCGTTCGGCGCCCTGGACCCGACCCGCCGGGGGAGCCTTCAGCGGGAGCTTCGCCACCGGTGCATCGAGCAGAACAGGGCCGCGCTGTTCGTCACCCATGACCTCCCGGAAGCGGTGCGCCTGGGCGACCGCATAGCCGTTCTCGGCTCATCGCCGGCACGCATCGTCGACGAGGTCCACTGCACGGCAGCCGGCGGTGACGATGCGGCGGCGTTCACGGGCGCGGCGGACCTCCTGCGCCGGCCCGCCGTACACGCAGCCTTCACGCTGGCCAACGAAGAGGCATCGCCATGATCTCGCGCCGTCGCCTTCTCGCGGCCGCGGCGGCCGCCCCCGCCGCGACGCTGATGCGGCCGGTCCGGTCGCGCTCCCGGACCCTTGAGCTGGCGACACCCCCCGGGCTCCCGGCCGTCTACCTGCACCGCCTGGTACAGCAGGACCCGGTGCTGGAAGGATTCAGGCTGGCGCTGCGTCCGTGGCGCAATCCCGATCAGCTGCGCATCTGGATCGCATCCGGCCGGATCGCCGCGGCGGCAAGCCCCACCAACGTGACCGCAAACCTCTACAACCGCGGGGTGGATGTCGGCCTGGTGGACGTCACCGTCCGGGGCATGCTCCACGTCCTGGTGGCCGGCCGCAGCACGGCGAACGGCCTGGCGTCCCTGCGCGGCCTGCGTGTCGGCATACCGTTCCGGGACGACATGCCGGACGTGGTGTTCCGGCGCCTGCTCGAGGCCGCCGGCATCGACCCGGTGAAAGACCTCGAGGCGGTGTATCTGGGCACCCCGGTGGAGGCCGCCCAGATGTTCCTGGCCCGCCGCCTGGACGCCCTGGTCCTCCCGGAGCCCGCCGCAACCCTCGTACGCGAGCGTGCCGAGCTCGTCGGCATACCACTTGCTACGCTGGATCTCCAGGCCGTGTGGGCCGACCGCTTCGGCGGTGAACCGCGGCTGCCCCAGGCGGGCCTGCTCTGCGAGCGCCGCCTGGCCGAGCGCGAGCCCGGGCTGGTGCAGGCACTGGTCGCGGCGAGCGCCGACGCCGTGGCCTGGGTGACGGCCCATCCCGGAGCCGCCGCGGAAGCCGCATCCGAGGTCACCGGGCTGCCTGCCTCGGCCGTGGCCACGGCCCTGGGCCGCGCCCGGCTGGGGCACCGGACCGCCCGCGCGGCGCGCCCGGAGCTGGAAGCGTTCTTTTCCCGGATGGCCGAGATGGACCCGGAGCTGATCGGCGGCACACTGCCCGGCGACGACTTCTACCTGGCATGAGCGTCAACGGACCGAGATCCCTGCTCGCCTACGGCTTCCGCCCGTTCTTCCTGCTGGCGGCGGCATGGGCCATGGTGGCGCCGCTACCCTGGGTCGGCGCGCTCCTGGGCGTCGGTCCCCGGTGGCCCATGGCACTACCGCCGCTGCACTGGCACGGCCACGAGCTGCTGTTCGGCGCCTTCACGGCGGCGCTGGCCGGCTTTCTCCTCACCGCCGTGCCGAGCTGGACCGGGGCGGCACCCATCACCGGCCGCCGGCTGGCCGCCCTGGTGGCGTTGTGGCTGGCGGGCCGCGCGCTCAACCTTGCGGGTGCAGCCGTCCCCCCGGCGGTGACGATCGCCGTGGACAGCCTGTTCCTGCCGGTGCTGCTGGCAGCGCTGCTCGCGCAGCGCATGCCGCAGCGGCCGCCGCGGGACCTGCTCGCCGCCGTGGCCGTGCTCGCATTCTGCCCGCTGGCGGCGCACCTGGCCCTGGCGGAGGTCCTTCCGGTTGCCCCGGATGCGGTGCTGCGACTGGCCGCCGGGCTCTACCTGGTCCTCATCGCCATGACGTTCATGCGCATCCTGCCCGTGGTCGCCACGTTCGCGCAGGCGCGCGCCGGCGGCCCTCCCTACAGGCCCCGACCCGGCCGCGAGGCCCTGGCCGTCGCGAGCCTGGTGGCCTTCACCGCTGCCGACGCGCTGGCCCCGGTCCACCCGGCCACCGGCTGGATCGCGCTGGGCGCGGCCGCCGCCCAGCTGGAACGCCTGGCCGACTGGCCGCCGCCCCGGGCCTGGCGGCACGGCCCCATCGCCCTGCTGATCGTCGTCCAGCTGTGGCTCGTCGCCGGACTGGTGCTGCGCGGGTGGGCCGGTCTCGACCCGCAGCTCCCGGCATACGCCGGCCGGCACGCGCTGCTGATCGGCACCATGGCAACGGCGGTGCTCACCGTCATGAGCATCGCCGGCCTTCGGCATACGGGACGGCCGCTGACCGTGCCGTATGCGGTGACGGCGGCCGCAACCCTGCTCACCGTCGCCGCAGCGTTGCGCACCGCCGTACCGCTCTGGCTGCCGGGCGAGTACCTGCGGCTGGGCGCCGCCGCGGCGCTGCCGGCGTGGAGCCTGGGCTGGCTGCTGTGGCTGGTGCGCTACGGGCGGTGGCTGCTCCGACCCCGCGCCGACAGTCTGCCCGGTTGAGGGGTCCGGCGGGTGCGCCCGCCGCACACCCGCCGAGGGCGACCGTCACTCCCGGCCGTGGACCGCGCAGTCCCCGCGCCGGTGCCGCCAGACGGCGAGCGCCGTCAGCGCGGCGGCTCCGAGCGTGACGAGCACCAGGGCATGCTCCAGCCCGCCCAGCCAGGCGACCGCTCCGGCGACGCCCAGCAGCGTCAACAGGTGGGTGCTCAGGCACGCCAGCAGTGCAACCACGGTGGCGGCGAAACCCGTGCGGAACAGACGGTCCTTCCGCAGGCTGCGCGTCGTTGGGGTCGTCGAGGATGAAATTCCGGTCATGATGAACCTCCTGCGAGTGGCTGGTGTGCGTTGCCGGCGCGCGCCCTCACCAGGACACGCGCACACCGGCGAACAGGCTGCGGCCGCTGCCGGGGATGAATGAGGTCACCTCCGCCGGGCCGGCGTTGGGCGGCTGCGGATCCGGGACGCGCTCGCGGATCAGGTAGCTCGCCGCGTAGGTCTCGTCGGTAAGATTCCGGCCTTCGATGTAGGCCTCCCAGTTGCCCGCCTGCCATCCGGCCCGCAGGGACCACAGGGCGTAGTCGTCCTGGAAGACGGTATTGGCGTGGTCGGTGGGCGTGTCCTCCGGCAGCCAGACGACGCCTGGCTCCAGGTAGGCCCCCGTGGGGTGGCTGTAGCGCAGGCGGCCCTGCAGGCGGTGCTCGGGCACGCCAGCGATCCGGTTGCCCTCGAAGCGCCCGCCGTCGAAGAAGAAATCGCTCCACTCGTAGGCCAGGGCCAGGGTCAGCCGGTCGCCCTCGGTCGCCAGCGCTGCCGCCACCGGGACGCGGCCGCCCAGCTCGACACCGCGGTGGATGGTCGGTGAGCCGTAGTTCGTGGTAATGCCGACGGCGCCGAAGAGCGCCTCGCTGGTGAGCAGCTCGCTGTCGACCCAGGTGTTGTACGCGGCAAGCGACCACTCACCGTCGCCCGCGCGGCCCCTGGCCCCCACCTCGAGGGTGACGGCGTCCTGGGCATCCAGCGGTGCCGCAACCACGGCGTTCGGGCCCTGGTCCGGCGTGCTGCCGCTGTTGGCGAGCAGCTCGATGAATGTCGGCGGCTCGTAGCTGCGGCTGAGGTTGCCGAACACGGTCACCGTGTCACTGGCCCGGAACAGGGCACCCAGCTTCGGGTTCACGGCACTGTAGCTGCGATCCAGGGAGACCGGGCCGCTGGCGAAGCTGGTGTAGCCGTCAGTGCGAGCGTTGTAGCGCGGCCGGGCATCCGGGGTCGCGAAGCGCTCGTCGATCTCGCGGGTGGTGTACAGGGCCTGGGCACCGAGCACCAGGGTAAGCCGCTCCGTGAGGCCGTGGCGCCACTGGCCGTACAGGGTACCGTTGAACGCGTCCAGGCGGTTGTGCGCGAACGCCCGCCCGGCTTCGCCGCGCTCGTTGGCGCGGTAGACCCGGTCGGTGCGGCCGGCATGCAGCGTGACGCCGAGGAGCAGATCGCGCCCCTGCCACTCCAGCTCGGCACCCGCGCCGTCACTGGCGCTGTCCCGCACGCTGCTGGGAGCGCCGAAGACATCGTCCACCTTCTGGTAGAAGGCGCCGGCGCGAAGCACCCCTTCGCCGCTGGGCCGGTCGTGCGTCAGGGCGAGACGGGCGGCCTCCGCGCTGCGCCAGGGGCGGTCGCGTAGCACATCGGGCCCGACACTGGTGGAGCCGGTCTGCGGACCCGGGGGCGGCGGCTGGATGCCGGCGTTCACCTGCTCTGGGTTGCTCTCGAGCTGAGCGGCGTTGAGCGGTCCGGGCACATCGAAATCCAGGTCGGTCGCCTCCGCGTACACCCGCGTCTCGGCCCCACCGGCTGTCCTCCAGCCGGTGTTGCCGCCCAGGGTGAAGCGCTCGCCGCGGTTGTTCTCGCGTCGGAATCCATCCCGCTGGCTGTAACCCAAGCGCAGCAAGCCGTCCTGCCGCCCGCGGCTGCCGCCGGCACGCACGGCAACGCGGCGTGTACCGTAATCGCCGCCGGCGATCGCTGCCTGCCCGCCGTGCAGCGAGCGGCCCGTGGGCGAGACGAGATTGAGGCTGCCCCCCAGGGTCGCCGCGCCGTCACTGAGGGCATTCGCCCCGCGCTTGACGACGATGTGGTCGGCCGCCTCCGGGTCGAACAGCCCGACGACATAGGAGCCGTCGGCCAGGTTGGCGGGCAGACCATTGCGCAGGAAGGCGACCCCGCGGGACTGCGGGTTGCTCTGAATGCCCGACCCCCGGATGTTCACGCGGGGCTGATCGTTGCCGCCGAAGAACTCCTGGACGACCACGCCGGGCTCCAGCGACAGTACGTCCGCCAGCGTGCCCGCAGCCGTCCCGCCCGGGGATACGGGCACCGCCTGCGCGCCGCCGGGTGTTGCCTCGACCTCCCGGCGGCTGTCCTCGAAGCCCGGGACCCCGACGATGACCGGCGGCGCCTCGACATCGATGGCCGGCAGCGCGATACGCTCCCCGTCGTTTGCGTCACGGGCCTGGGCCGGGGCGACGAGCAACGGGCAGACGAGCAGGACGACGGCAATACGTGGCTGGACATGCATGGGCTCTGCTCCCCTCGTTTTCGACGACTCTTCGCGAATGCGATGCATTCACGTTAATCATCGAAAGGAGGCACTGCCTTGCCCGATGCAAAATGGGGAGAGAATCGACGGGTGCTCGTAATGGCAGCCGCTTGTGCGACCGCGAGAAGTCCCGCCTTCCGCCACGCCCGCGGAGGGAGCGGCGGAAGACGGCTTGCGACCGTCAGAACGCGGGCACCACGGCGCCGTCGTACTGCTCCTGGATGAAGGCCCGCACGCTCTCGCTGCGCAGCGCGTCGGCGAGGGCCCGGACGGCGTCGCTGTCGGCGTTGTCCTCGCGGGCGACGAGGAAGTTGACGTAGGGCGACTCCGCGCCCTCGATCACCAGCGCGTCCTCCTGGGGATCCAGCCCTGCCTCCAGGGCGTAGTTGGTGTTGATCAGCGCCAGATCCACCTGGTTGAGCACCCGCGGCAGCATGGCTGCCTCCAGGGGCTCGAAGCTGTAGTTCCCCGGGTTGTCGGCGATGTCGCGGGTGGTGGCGGTGATGTCGTCGCCGTCCTCCAGCGTGATCACGCCCGCCTGGTGCAGCAGCAGGAGCGCGCGCCCGCCGTTGGTGGGGTCGTTGGGAATGGCGATGGTGGCGCCGTCCGGCAGCGCATCCAGGCTGTCCACGGACTCGGAGTAGGCGCCGAACGGCTCGATGTGCACCCCGGCCACGGCCACGAGATCGGTGCCGTGCTCGGCGTTGAAGTTGTCCAGGTACGGCTTGTGCTGGAAGAAGTTGGCGTCCAGGGCACCCTGGGAGACCTGGGTGTTGGGCTGGACGTAGTCGGTGAACACCTCGATGTTCAGCTCCACGCCCTGCTCCGCCAGCTGCGGCTTGACGTGCTCCAGGATCTCGGCATGGGGCACCGGCGTGGCGGCCACGCCCAGGGTGTCGTCGGCGGCCGCGGTGCCGGCCAGCAGCGCGCCGGCGGCGATGATGGCAGTAATGGAACGCACGTTCATGGTTTCCTCCCTGGTTGGTGACGAACGGTGGCGTCAGCGCCGGCTGAAGTACAGCACGAGCCGGTCGCCGAGCATTTGCATCAACTGGACGATGACCACCAGCAGCACGACGGTGACGATCATTACGTCCGTCTGGAAGCGCTGGTAGCCGTAGCGGATGGCCAGATCCCCCAGGCCGCCGCCGCCCACGACACCGGCCATGGCGGCGTAGGAGACCAGGGTGATGGCGGTCACGGTAATGCCGGCGATGATTCCGGGCAGCGCCTCGGGCAGCAGGGCCCCGGTGACGATCTGCCGGGTGGAGGCGCCCATGGCCTGGGTGGCCTCGATGATCCCCCGGTCCACCTCGCGCAGCGAGGTCTCCACCAGGCGCGCGAAGAACGGCGTGCCGGCGGCCACCAACGGCGGGATCACGCCCTTCACGCCCAGGGACGTGCCCACCAGGGCCACCGTCAGCGGGATCATGACGATCAGCAGGATGATGAACGGCACGGAGCGCAGCACGTTCACCACGAACGACACCACGCCGTACAGCGCCGGCTGCTCCAGGAGCTGCCGCTTGCCGGTGAGGAACAGCAGCACGCCCAGGGGCAGGCCGAAGAGGACGATGAAGAACATGGACCCGCCCACCATGAGCAGGGTATCCCAGGTGGCGATGCCGATCTCGTCCCAGCGGACGTTCGCGAACAGCTCGTTCATGCCCGCAGCACCTCCACGTCCACGTCGGCGCCGTGCAGCTCCTGCTCGGCGGCGTTGACGTCGCCGCCCACCAGCGACAGCGTGATCTGCCCGTAGGGAGTGTCCTTGATGTGATCGATGCGGCCGCTGAGGATGCTGTAGTCGACCCCGGTGCGCCGGGCGATTGCCCCCAGGATCGGCGTGTAGGTGGCCTGGCCGCGGAAGGTCAGGCGCAGCACCCGCCCGGGCACGTGGGCGAAGTCCTCCGCCCAGTCCGCCTCGTCGATGCTCTCGGTCTCGAAGACGAACCGCCGCGTGGTCTCGTGGCGCGGGTGCAGGAACACGTCCGCCGCGCCGCCGGACTCCACGACCTCACCGCCGTCGAGCACCGCGACCCGGTCGCAGATGGTGCGGATGGCGTTCATCTCGTGGGTGATCAGGACGATGGTCAGTCCCAGCTCCCGGTTGATGTCGCCCAGCAGCTCCAGCACGGACTGGGTCGTCTGCGGATCCAGGGCGCTGGTGGCCTCGTCGCACAGCAGGATGCGCGGCTCGCAGGCGAGCGCCCGGGCGATCCCCACCCGCTGCTTCTGGCCGCCGGACAGCTGCGCCGGATGCTTGCGCGCCTGGTCCGCCAGCCCCACGCGCCCGAGCAGGTGATCCACCCGGCTGCGGATCTGCTCGCGGGTATAGACCCCGGCCAGCCGCATGGGAAAGGCGACGTTGTCCGCCACGGTCCGCGAGGCGAGCAGGTTGAAGTGCTGGAAGATCATGCCGATGCCGCGGCGCAGGGCCATGAGGTCGGCTCCGCGGTACCCGGTGACGTCGACCCCGTCGATGCGCACGCGCCCGCTGGTCGGCCGCTCGATGAGATTGATCATGCGCAGCAGCGTGGACTTGCCCGCTCCGGAGTGGCCGATCACCCCGAACACCTCGCCGCGCTCCACGCGCAGGTCGATGTCGCGGAGGGCGGATACCTCGCGGCCTTCCACGCGATACGCCTTGTGGACGTTGTCGAGCTCGATCACCGGTATGCCCTGCGGATACACGAAAATGCGCCAGGCGCCTCTGGCGCTGGAAGCGCCGCATCATAACGCAAAGGCCGGATAACCGATAATTCGTCCGGCTATGAAGTTATAACGCGGGCAATGGCATCGGCCGCCGGACCGGCCGTGGAGCATTTGCATTAACGATGTATTTTCAGTACATTTTAAAGCATCGTGCGGGAGCCATGAGGGAAGATTCATGACCTACGTGGTCACCGACAACTGCATCAAGTGCAAATACACGGACTGCGTCGAGGTCTGCCCCGTGGACTGCTTCCACGAGGGGCCGAACTTCCTGGCCATCGACCCGGACCTGTGCATCGACTGCACGCTGTGCGAGCCCGAGTGCCCGGCGAAGGCCATCTACTCCGAGGATGATCTGCCGCTGGAGTGGGACCACTTCCTCGACATCAACGCCGAACTGGCGGAACGCTGGCCGCAGATCACGCAGAAGATCGACGCCCCCGCCGACGCCGGGGAATGGGACGGCGTGCCGGACAAGCTGCCGCTGCTGGAGCGATAACCCATGGGAGGGGCCATGAACACGACAACACTGGACCGCCTGCGCCGGGACCACCGCAACCTCGAGCGACTGCTGAGCCTTCTGGAGGAGCAGCTGGACGTGCTGGAGCGGGGGATGACACCGGATTTCACCGGCATGGCGTCCGTCGTCGACTGCCTGACGAACGACCCGGCCCGGTATCACCACCCTTTGGAGGATCTGCTTCTGGCACGTCTCGAGCGCCGGCACCCGCCGTCCGCCGAGGCGATCGGCCACCGCCGGTACCAGCAGGAGCGCCTCGCCGCACGCGGGCGCGTGCTGCTTGACCGCCTCCGGGACGTCTCGGCCGGCCAGCTCGTCTCCCGCGCCCAGCTGCTGGAGCTGGGCGCAGCCTACTGCCGCGCCTACCGTACGCACCTGCGCTACGAGGAGGCGGCGGTCTTTCCGCAGCTGTCAGCTCATCTCACGCCGGGCGACTGGCTGGAGCAGGTCACGCGCTTCCACTGGCGCCGCGACACACCGACGCCCGCTCCGCCGGAACAGCCGCCGGTGGTACCGAGCCGCTTCCCCACGGACCGGCACGCCGCGGCCGCCGCGGATGACGGTCACTGCCCGCTGTGCGCGGCGAGCTGACGAGCGTGGCGATCGGCGCGACACAGCTCGGGGCGGCGAGCCGTCGATCGGCGGCCGCGCGCCATGCCGCGGAGAAGGTCTTCTTCCCGGCAGCCGCGCTGTACGCCGGGATCACGGTCCCGGCCAGCGTCCACGGCATGCTGTCCGGGAATCCACTCCTGCCGGGGTATGCCACGGTGCTGGGCCACGCCCACGAGCTGCTGTTCGGCTTCGCCCTGGCCGTGGCCGCCGGCTTTGTCATCAACCGCACGACGACCGCCCGGCTCGCCGGCCTTTTCGGGCTATGGCTCCTGGCGCGGGTGATCTTCCTGACCATGCCGGACAGCATGGCCGCGCTGACCGCTAACGCCGCGTTCGCGGCAGCACTCGCGTGGCTGGCGGTGCCCCAGTTCATGAAGGGCGCCAAGAAATGGCGCAACCAGGCCTTTGCGCCCCTTCTCCTAGGCCTGTGCGCGGTGCTGGCGATGTTCCATGCCGGCCCGCTCACCGGCGCGTCCTGGCTGCGCTACCTGGCGCTGCAGGAGGCCGTGCTGCTGTTCGCGCTGCTGATGCTGTTCATGGGCGGGCGCATCATCGCCCCGGCGGCCGCGGGGGCCATCCAGCGGGCCGGCGGCCACCTGGAAGCCCGCGTCCAGCCGCGCATCGAGGGCGCATTGCTGATCGTCGTGGCCCTGGCGGCCGGAGCCGCGGCCACACCCGGCGCCCGCGCCGCCGCCGGCGCGCTGGCCCTGGTCGCGGCCGGCCTCGGCCTGGTCCGCCTGCTGCGCTGGCGTCTCTGGGCGGCAGCGCGGCGCCCGGACCTCTGGTGCCTGGGCCTCGGCTACGCCTGGCTGGTGGCGGGCCTGGCACTGCTCGGCACCGCGTGGACCACCGGGGTGCTCGGGGCGAATACGGCGACCCACGCCATCACCGTCGGCGCCCTGGGCACCCTCACCACCGGCGTCATGGCCCGGGTGCGGCTGAACCGGGCCAAGCTCGACCCGGCACGTTCGCCGACCATTCCCCTGATGGCCGGTGTCATCGCCGCAGCGGCCCTGATCCGCCTGCTCGTGCCCGGCGACGCCACAGCCCTGGCTGCCGCGAGCGGTCTCTGGGCGCTCGCCTATGCTCTGATGCTGGCCCTGCTGGTGCGCATCCCTCCGCGCTGACCGGGCGCAGGCCCGGCAGCGACGATCGGGAAACGACCGCCGCCCCCGGGGGCAGCGGCACGGTCCTCGACGACCCGGAAGCGCAGCAAGCCGACGCGCCGGCGAGCGGCCCGGACGCTGGCTATCGACGCATTACCGCGACGAATCGCTCCCGCAGTTCCCCGCGAGGTAGCGCTTGAGGTAGCAATAGGAGCCCAGCAGACGCAGGCGAAAGGTCTTCTCGCCGGCCGGTGCCGCTCTCTGCACCACGGCGCGCCGATACAGGCGCAGCGTCTGTTCCGCAAACACCCGGGCATGGGCCGTACCGTGAGCCTGTTCCACGAAGGCGATCCGATCGGCCTCCTGCCGTTCACTGGCGTGTACAACCTCGGCCGAATTCATGGCACCAGCCCGACGTTCCGCTCGGCACGCCGTCCTCCGGACACCGGCCGGTAGTATCTTCCGGGCCATCGTCGCGACACGACATTGCCCTCCCCTTCTGCGCTCCCGACCACCGGTGTACCAGGGCAGCGGGGGCGTCCGCCTGTCTTCAGGCTAGTCTCGATATTGTGTCAGTTCGAGTCAAAAGGTATATTTCAAATACATCTTTTAACGACGAGCTCAACCAATGACTCCCCAAACGCACCATTCGTACGTATCCCGGCGGCGGTTCCGGGACGACCACAACCACGCTGGTCGTTCGGAGTCTTCCTGATGGATGGAGCCATGGTCCTGAGAGGTGTCGGCCGCGGTGTGTGGCAACTCTTCAGTTATCCGTTCCGCATCTTCTTCCTCTCCCTCGCCGTGCTTTCGGTGTTCTGGATCCCCTCCTGGGTCGCCGTGGCGTCCGGTCCGCTGACATTGCCCCTGGCGCTGCCCGGCTACTACTGGCACCAGCACGAGATGGTGTTCGCCTTTCTGCATGCGGCGATCGCCGGCTTCCTTCTGACCGCCGTGTGCGTGTGGACGGGAACGCAGCGCACCCACGGGCATGTGCTCCTCGCCATATGGCTGGTATGGCTGGCCGGCCGGGTCATCATGGCGGTGGGCGACGGGTTGCCCGGCTGGCTGACGGCCGGCGTCAATCTCGCATTCCTGCCGCTGATCATGGCCGACGCCGGCTGGCGCATCTGGCAGGCGAGGCAGAAGCGCCAGATTGTCGTCCTCGCCGTGCTGGGGCTGCTCTGGGTGATGCAGCTGGGCTTCTTCATGCGGCCTCAAGGCGCATTCATCGACGCCGCGCTGGTGCTCGCCATGACGCTGATGCTGGTCATCGGCGGGCGCATCACGCCGAACTTCTCCATGGCGTGGCTGCGCAATCACGGTCTGTCCACCCAGGGCATCCGTATCGTCCCCGCCCTGGAATGGGGCGTGCTCGCGAGCATGGGAGCCACGCTGCTCGCCGTGCTGAGCGGCAACGGCCCGGCTATCGCGGCGACGGCGCTGGTCGCCGGAGCCGTGTCACTGACCCGCATCGTGCTCTGGCGGGGCTGGCGCGTGCGGTCCGAGCCGCTTCTGTGGATCCTGCACATCTCCATGCTGTGGATCCCCGCCGCGCTGTGGCTTCTTGCCGGCAGCGCTGCAGGCTGGTGGCCCGCGACCGTCTGGGTTCACGCCATAGCGGTGGGCGGCATGGGCGGTCTCATTCTCGGGGTCATCAGCCGGGTCGCCCTCGGCCATACGGGCCGGGCGCTGCAGCTGCCGCGCGGCATGGCGACGGCATTCGCGGCAGTCCACCTGGCGGCGATCACGCGGGTTGCGGCCGGATTCGGGGTCATTCCGTGGCAGACCGGCCTGGGTATCGCGGGCGCGCTGTGGATCGCGGCATACGGCCTGTTCCTGGTGCGCTATATCCCCATTCTCACCGCCCCCCGCGTCGACGGGCGTCCCGGCTGAAGGGACGCTGAGCCATCCCCGGGCGGACCACCGGCATTGAATCGAGGTAGGCCATGAACAGTCACCGGACAACCAACGGCGACGGGCTCGCGGATCGTCCCCGCGCCCATTGCGGCGTCGGTGCCGTCGCCGACCTCCGGGGGCGCCCGTCCCGCGGTCTGGTTGACGACGCCCTGCGCGTCCTCGAGCGACTCGACCACCGGGGCGCCCGGGGGGCCGAGGACAGCACCGGCGACGGCGCCGGCATCCTGATCCAGAAGCCGGACGCCTTCTTCCGGGCCCGCTTTCCGCTGCCGGCGCCGGATGCGTATGCCGTCGGCCAGCTGTTCCTGCCCGCCGACCGCGCCCTGCGCAGCCTGGTGGAGGAGCAGATGCGCGCGACCATGCAGGCGGCCGGATTCCGCATCCTGGGCTGGCGGGACGTACCCACGGACAATGCCTCCCTGGGTGCCACCGCCCTCGCCTCCGAGCCCGCCGTGCAACAGGTCCTGCTGGACCACGTGGACGGCCACCGGGGCCCGTCCCTGGACCGCGAGCTGTTCGTCCTGCGCCGCCGCCTGGAGCAGGCCGTGGCGACGCGCCTCCCCGGCGCGGCGGATGCCACCTATATCTGCTCCCTCGATCGCCGGCGCCTGGTCTACAAGGGCCTGCTGACGAACCGTCAGCTGCGATCGTACTTCCCGGACCTGGGTGACCCGGATTGCACCAGCGCCCTGGCCCTGGTGCATTCGCGCTTTTCCACCAACACCCTCGGCTCCTGGCCGCTGGCGCACCCGTACCGGACGCTGGTGCACAACGGCGAGATCAATACCTACCGCGGCAACCTGAACCGCATGCGCGCCCGCGAGGCGGACCTCGGCCACCCGGCCCTGGACGCCCACCTGGATGCCATCCGGCCGCTGGTCACCCCGGGACGCAGTGACACCGCCCTGCTCGACGAGGTCCTGGACCTGCTCTGCCAGGGCGGCCGGTCGCTGCCCCACGCACTGCGCATGATGGTGCCCGAGGCCTGGCGCAAGGACGCCACGCTGCCGGCCGCGATCCGCGCCTGGTACGACTACCACAGCCTGCTCATGGAGCCCTGGGACGGGCCGGCCCTCATCGTCGGCACCGACGGCGAGCAGCTCACCGCCGTGCTGGACCGCAACGGCTTCCGGCCCTGCCGGTACGACCGCACCCGGGACGACCGCCTGATCCTGGCCAGCGAGGCGGGAGTACTGGACACGCCCCCGGAGGACATCATCCACCGCGGCCGCCTGGGGCCCGGCCAGATGCTGGTCACCGACCCCGCGGCGGGCACGCTGCGCGAAGGCCGCGAGGTATTCGCGACGTTTCCCGAGCGACCCTACGCGGACTGGCTCGGCGACCACCGGGTCCGCCTGGCCGATCACGCGGCCACGGACACGGGGGTCGCGGCCGTCGACGACATGGTGCAGCGTCAGCGCGCCGCGGGCTTCACTGTGGAGGAGCTGGAGCGCATGATCCGGCCCATGGTGGCCGACGGCGCCGACCCGGTAGGCGCCATGGGCAACGACACGCCTCCCGGGACCCTGGCACGCACCACGCCGCGGCTGCCGGACTACTTCCGGCAGCTCTTCGCCCAGGTCTCCAATCCGGCCATCGACTACCTGCGCGAGGAGCGGGTAACCACCCTGGTGACCCACATCGGCCCGGAACACAATCTCCTTGGCGACGGCCCCGCGCACTGCCGCCGCGTCCAGATCGACTCGCCCGTGCTCACGGAAGCGCAGGTGGCCGCACTGCGGTCCCTGGAGAACCAGGACTTCCACGCGGCAACGCTGGCGACGACGTTCCCGCCCGGGCAGTCCCTGGCCGAGGCGCTGGAGACCCTTTGCCAGGCGGCCGCCGCGCGCGCTGCCGACGGCGCTGAGCTGCTGGTGCTCTCCGATCGCGATGCCGGCGAGCATCGGCTCGCCATTCCGGGTCTACTGGCGGCCTCGGCGGTGCACCAGCACCTGATCCGCCGGGGGTTGCGCGGGCGCTGCGCGCTGATCCTCGAGGCCGCCGATGCCTGCACGGTCCACCACCTGTGCACGCTGCTCGGCTACGGCACCGACGCGATACACCCCTACCTGGCCCTTGCCACCGCGGCCGCCACAACGGACGACGATGTCGATCCGGAAACCGCCGTACGGCACTACATCGCGGCGCTGGAGAACGGCCTGCGCAAGGTCATGGCCAAGATGGGCATTGCCACCCTGGAGAGCTACAAGGGGGCGCAGCTGTTCGAGGCCCTGGGGCTGGACGGCGACCTGGTGGACCGCCACTTCACCGGAACGGCCTCACGCCTGGGCGGCGCAGGCCTCGCCGAGCTGGAGGCCGACCTGCGCGCCCGCCACCGGGAGGCCTACGGCGAGCGCCCCGCGGGCGCCGTCTTCCTGCCCGTGGGCGGCATGCACTACTGGCGCCGGGACGCCGAGCACCACGACTGGAACCCGGATACCCTGGGATTGCTCCAGGCCGCCGCGCGCCAGGACAACGCCGCCATCTACCGGGAATTCGCCGATCGCGTGAACGCACCCGACGGCGCACCGTCGAGCCTGCGCGGCATGCTGGACCTGGTGCCGGCGGGTTCGGCCATTCCCCTGGAGGAAGTCGAGCCCGTGGAGGCCATCACCCGGCGCTTCTTCTCCGGTGCCATGTCCCTGGGCGCGCTCAGCCCGGAAGCCCACGAGACCCTGGCCGCCGGCATGAACCACGTCGGCGGCGTGGCCCACTCCGGCGAGGGCGGCGAGCCGCCGGAGCGCTTCGGCACGGAGCGCGAATGCCGCAACAAGCAGGTGGCCAGCGGCCGCTTCGGCGTTACCGCCGCCTACCTGGCCCGGGCCGAGCAGCTGGAGATCAAGATCGCCCAGGGCGCCAAGCCCGGCGAGGGCGGACAGCTGCCGGGGGACAAGGTGCAGGGCCTGATTGCGTCCCTGCGGCACACCACGCCCGGCGTGGGGCTGATCTCGCCGCCGCCCCACCACGACATCTACTCCATCGAGGACCTGGCCCAGCTCATCCACGACCTGCGCTGCGCCAGCCCGGGCGCGGAGATCCAGGTCAAGCTCGTGGCCAGTGCCGGCGTCGGCACCATTGCCGCCGGCGTTGCCAAGGCCGGCGCCGACAGCATTCTCATCGCCGGGGATTCCGGCGGAACGGGTGCGGCGGCGCGGACCTCCATCCGCTCGGCGGGTCTGCCCTGGGAGATGGGGCTGACGGACGCCCAGCGGGTGCTGGTCGCCAACCGCCTGCGCTCCCGGGTCCACCTGCGTGCCGACGGCGGCCTGAAGACCGGGCGCGATGTCGTCGTCGCCGCGCTCATGGGAGCCGAGTACTACGGCTTCGGCATGGGCGCGCTGATCGCCCTGGGCTGCATCATGCTGCGCAAGTGCCACTGCAACACCTGCTCCGTGGGCATCGCCACCCAGGACCCGGAGCTGCGCAAGCGCTTCCCCGGCAAGCCGGAGCACGTGGCCAGCTATCTGCGCTTCGTCGCCGCCGAGGTGCGCGAGCACATGGCCGCCCTGGGCTTCCGGCGGCTGGAGGACCTTATCGGCCGGCTGGACTGCCTGCGCCAGCGCCCCACCGGCCATGCCCGGGCCGACCTGCTGGACCTGGGCGGCCTGCTGGAGCAGCCCCCGGCCGTGGACGCCCCGCGCCGACAGGGCCCACCCCCGGCGCGGGCCGCCGATCAGGCCGACGCCGGCCTTCTGGCCCGGGCGGGCTCCGCGCTCGGCGGCGAGGCAACCGGCCCGATCAGCATGGATATCGACAACACGGTCCGTACCGCAGGGACGCGACTCGGCTACCACTGGCTTCGGCGAAGACCGGACGGCCAGGGCGCGGCGCTGGATGTCCGTCTGCAGGGGACGGCCGGCCAGAGCCTGGGCGCATTCCTGCCGGCCGGGGTTCACCTGGCCGTCACGGGGGCGGCCAACGACTATGTCGGCAAGGGCCTGTCGGGCGGGCGCATCAGCGTGCGCCCGCCCGCGCATGCCGCCTACGAGCCCGGGCGTGCCGCCACCATCGGCAATGTCGCCCTGTACGGGGCGACCGCGGGCGAGCTGTATGTCAACGGACAGGCCGGCGAGCGCTTCGCGGTCCGCAATTCCGGGGCCGTCGCCGTCGTGGAGGGCGTGGGCCACCACGGCTGCGAGTACATGACCGGCGGGGCGGTGGTCGTGCTCGGCCCGGTGGGGCCGAACTTCGCCGCGGGCATGAGCGGCGGCGAGGCCTATCTGCTCGCCGATGACACCGCCGTGGCCGACCGCGTCAACTGCGCCCTGGTCCACCCCGAGCCGGTCACGGATGCGCGCGACCGCGCCCTGCTGGAACGGCTGCTGCGCAACCATGCCGCGGCCACCGGCAGCCCACGGGCGACGGCCCTGCTCGACGACTGGCCGGGGGCCGTCGAGCAATTCGTGAAGATCATCCCGGAGGCGTATCAAGCCGTGGTGGCAGCAGCCGTCCACCGGGGCGAGGATCTGCGGATGCCCCTGCCGCCGGCACTCGCCGCCGGGCCGGAGGCGGCAGCGCGCCAGCCGGAAGTGCGGGACCGGGCGTAGGCCGGCACGAACAACGAGGCAGACCATGAGCAGCGAGAATCATCCCGACGGCTACCTGCGCTACGCCCGCACCGCCATACCGGACCGGGATCCGGCCGCGCGGGTCGCGGATGACGGCGAGATCTACGCCCCGGAGTGGTCCGAGCAGCAGCTCCGGGAACAGGCCACCCGCTGCATGGACTGCGGCGTCCCGACCTGCAGTGCGGGCTGCCCCATCGGCAATCTCATCCCCGACTGGAACGACCTGGTCAGCCGTGCCGACTGGCAGCGGGCGCTGGAGCGCCTGCACGCCACCAACAACTTCCCCGAGCTCACCGGCTACGCCTGCCCGGCCCCCTGCGAGGACGCCTGCACCCTCGCCTACAATGACGCCCCGGTGACCATCAAGAACCTGGAACGGGCCATCGTCGACCGCGGCTGGGACGAGGGCTGGATCGTCCCGCAGCCGCCGTCGGCCCGCAGCGGCTTCCGCGTCGCGCTGGTGGGCAGCGGCCCGGCGGGCCTGGCCGCAGCGCAGCAGCTCAACCGCGCCGGCCACCGGGTGACCGTCTACGAGCGCGACGACGCCCCCGGCGGCCTGGTGCGCTACGGCCTGCCGGAGTTCAAGTTCGCCAAGTGGCGGCTGGACCGCCGCATACGGCAGCTGCAGGCCGAGGGCATCGTCTTCCGCAGCGGCATGGAGCTCGGCCGCGACCTCAGCCTGGAGGACCTCCGGCGCGAGCATCATGCGGTGGGCCTGACCATCGGCGCCCAGCACCCGCGGGACGTGCCCATTCCCGGGCGCGAGCTGGCGGGCGTGCTGTTCGCCATGCCCTACCTGACCCGGGCCAATCGGGTCGCGGCCGGCCAGGCCGTGCCGGGCGAGCCCGACGCCGCCGGCCGCTCGGTGGTGGTGCTCGGCGGCGGCGACACCGGGGCGGACTGTGTCGCCACCGCCCTGCGCCAGGGGGCCGAGCGGGTGATCCAGATCGGCATCAATGACAAGCCGCCGGCCCATCGCCCGGCGGACAACCCCTGGCCCTTGCCGCTGAAGGTCTACAAGCAGAGCTACGCCCAGAAGGAAGGCGGCGAGGAGGTGTTCAGCATCAACAGCGTCGCCTTTGTCGATGAAAGCGGCGACGGCCGGGTGGACACCCTGCGGGCCGAGCGGGTTCGCTGGATTCGCGACGACGCCGGCCGGCGCGTCGACCGGGAGGTGCTGGAGCCCGACGTGCGCATGCCCGCGGACCTGGTGCTCATCGCCGCCGGCTTTGCGCGGCCGGAGACGGACACCCTGGACGCGCCGGAACTGGCCATTGCGACCGATGGTACCATCCACACCGATGCCTGCATGGCCACCAGCATCCCCGGCGTCTTCGCCGGCGGCGACGCCGCCATGGGCCACTCGCTGCTGGTATGGGCCATCGGCGAAGGACGGGACCTGGCGCGCCACATGGACATCCACCTGACGGGCCACTCGGCCCTGCCCGCCAGTCTGCGCACGCGCAACCGGCCCCTGCGCGCCGACGGCTGGGCCCCGCTGGGAGCGGCGGGCTGAACCCGTGAGCGGGGACGGCATGCAACAGCGCATCGTCGACTTCCATACCGACGACGAAGGCCACTGGGTGGCGGACCTGGAGTGCGGCCATACCCGCCACGTCCGCCACCGGCCGCCCTGGGTGCAGAGGCCCTGGGTGATCACCAGGCGCGGCCGGCGCAACATGCTGGGCTACCGCCTGTGGTGCAAGCGCTGCGCGGACGGCGAACCCCCGCAACGGGATCCCGAGGCGCGCTCTTGATTTTCGTCAAATCCATGGCCGCATGGAACGCCTTAGGATGCGTGGGTCGGCGGGCAACGCCCGCCAAGGCAGCGGCCCCGCGGAGACGTCATGCCGCCATCCCGATCCCAGGACTGGTCGCCTGCCTCGCCGGAGGTCGACGCCGATCAGCGCGCCGCCTACGACGCCATGCGGCAGCGGTGCCCCGTGGCCTACAGTACGCTCCAGGGCTGGACGCTGTTCCGGCACCACGACGTCGTCGACGTGCTCCACGACCCGGAGACGTTCAGCAACTACGTCTCCCGGCACCTGTCCGTGCCCAACGGCATGGACCCGCCCGAGCACACGCCGTTCCGCCGGCTTATCGAACCCTATTTCGACGCCGAGCCCATCGGCCGTCTCGAGCCGGCGGTCCGTGCCATCGCCGCCGGGCTTGTCGACGGTCTTCGCGGCGATCACCAGGTCGAGTGCATGGACGCGCTCGCTCGCCCGTTCGCCGCCCGCGCCCAGTGCGCCTTTCTCGGCTGGCCGGAGTCGCTGGCGCCGGCGCTG
>NZ_JAUFPK010000006.1 GCF_030409225.1 Aquisalimonas lutea | reverse complement strand
TCGAGAGCGGCGCCCAGCGCACCTTCGAGCGCTTCACGGAAGGGCTGCGCGACGGCGAGAGCGCGTGGGTGTCGTTCAGAGAGGCCGCGCTTGATGCGATACAGGAGGTCATCAACGAGCTGTTTCGCCTCATGGTGGTGGAGCAGCTCGCGCAGTCGATCAGCGGCAGCCTCACGGGCAGCAGCGGCGGCGGCTTTGAAGGTGTCGCCGCGAGCGTGAACATGCAGCAGAGCGCCAAGGGCAACGCCTTCGACCGCTCGGGCCTCATGGCGTTTGCCAAGGGCGGCGTGGTGAATACGCCCACCACCTTCGCCTTCGCCAACGGTGTCGGGCTGATGGGCGAGGCCGGCCCGGAGGCCATACTGCCCCTGACGCGGGGCAGCGGCGGCGAGCTGGGCGTGCAGGCGGCGGGGATCGGCGGCGGCGATCAGATTGTTGAAGTCTACGATCAGCGCCGCAGCGGCGAGCCCATTGAAGCGCAGGAAGACCGGGACGCGAACGGCGAGCGTCGCGTGCGGCTGTTTGTCAGGGATGAGGTGCAGCGCATGTTCGGCGAAGGCCACGCTGACCGCACCATGCGCGAGAACTTCGGCCAGAAGCGCCGGCCCACCAAGCGCACTGGCTGATGCCGCCTCTTGTGATCAAACCTATGCTTGATCACACTCGACCGTAAGTTTTGGGCCTTTGGGGGAGCGTCGATGATGATTCGGCCGGTCATGCTGCTGTTGGCGGTTGTCTTCTTGTCTGCATGTGCAACGCGCCCCGTGCCGCATACAGAAGCAACACCAGTGCCCTCGGATCGAATAATCGACAACTCGTTCTTGGAACGGAGCGACGACACTGTACAAGTTATAGTGAAACGGGATAGCGGGATTATGGGTGGTGCGTGCTCGACCCGGGTGTTTGTCAATGCTGACCCCGTAGCCGATATCAGGCCATCCGAAAAGCTGCGCCTTCAGCTGAGTAAGGACATTCATATACTCAGCGCAAACCCCAGTCCGTGCGGCGGCGCATTGACGGAGGTTAGGGCGGATACACGCCCTGGTGATCAGTTGGCGTTTAGGATTGGATACGGCAGTAACGGCGACTTCTTTATCAGCCCAACGGCGTTCTAGCCCCAGGACACCTACCGCCTGAGCTGGGGCATGACCTTCAACCAAGGCCGCTACCTGCACCTGTCGTTCGACCTACCCGCCTGGCACCTGTAAGGGGTCTTTCTTCCAGACCTCAAGGTACGCCTTAGCCCAAAGCTCTTTGCCTGTGGCGAACCAAATCATCAGGTAGACAAGTATACGGAGAAAGACAATGCGATCCTCTTCTCCCGCGCCGGCGGCTTCGCGGTACCCTCCAAGCTCCACACGCACGCCGGCGAAGGGCGCGGGGTTAGTCGTATTTTCTGGCAGCAACATTTCGTAACCAACCAAGTCCCAAGCCTTGGCCCATGCGCTGAAGAGTATGTGGCCTTCGGGCATCGCGGCTACGTGGGCGTACAATCGACCAAGGTCGGCAACGTTGTGGTCGCTGTGAGGGTCGCGCTCCTTCTCCCCCTCTTGAACCTTTCCCTCCTCCTCCTCCATACGCTCCACGACCTTTCCGTGGATCACGTGTAAGAAGTGCCGCTTCGCTTCTCCGTTCGTTATCATCGCCGTCACCCTCGCGCTTTGAAGGTGAAGCTGAACGTACAGTAGAAGGGCTCTCTGTCAAGCGCTGCCACTCTGGCAGCTCTGAGGCGGTGCGGGCGCACTTTCTGTAAGCGGCGTTCAACCAGCCAGACACCTAGCATAACCCTGGTACGGGGCCGAATCGAGCCTCAGGGACAAGCGCGTAAGCTCTTGATGATGTAGAATTTCTAGTGCGTTTTTGACGCTAACATGGATCTATCATACATTATTACACCGCAACGAACACCGATCCCCGTCTCGCTGGAGACCGAGATGACCTACGTCGTCACCGACAACTGCATCAAGTGCAAGTACACGGACTGTGTCGAGGTCTGCCCCGTGGACTGCTTCCACGAGGGGCCGAACTTCCTGGCCATCGATCCGGACGAGTGCATCGACTGCACCCTGTGCGAGCCGGAGTGCCCGGCCGAAGCCATCTACGCCGAGGACGACCTGCCGGACGATCAGTCTCATTTCCTGGAGCTCAATGCGGAGCTTGCGCAGAAGTGGCCGGTCATCACGGAAAAGAAGGATCCGCCCGCCGATGCCGAGGAGTGGGATGGCGTAGCGAACAAGCTTCCTCACCTGGAACGTTGAGGAAACACTGAACCGCTCGCGCGCTTGCGGCCGAGCAGCGCACAAGCACGCGGAAACGGTTCAGTGTCCCCTTGGCCTTGCACCATGCCCCCGGCATGGGCTACAACACGCGTCATGCCGGACACCGCCACCATTCGAGAACGCAAGCGCCAGATCCGGGAGACGACACTGGAGCGGCGCGATCGCATGACGGCCGGGCGGCACCGCCAGGCCAGTGCGCGAATCTGCAGTCGCCTGCTGGAGCTCCCGGAAGTCCGGCAGGCCCGCTCACTGTTCGTTTTCGTGTCCTTCGGAAGCGAGGTGGATACCCACCCGTTCATCGATGCCCTCCTCCACGACGGCCGGCGGGTGGCGGTGCCGCGCATCATGGACCGCACCTCCATCCAGGCCGTGCCCATGGCCGGCTGGGACGATCTGGAGGCGGGCCAGTGGGGCATTCTCGCACCCCGCAGCACGGAATCGGCACCGGGCCCGTTCGATGTGGCCATCATTCCCGGTGTCGCTTTCACCGAGCGACGGGCCCGGCTGGGTCACGGCCGGGGCTACTATGACCGCTGGCTCGCGGCGAACACCGTGGGCACGAGCATTGCCGTGGCATTCGAGCTCCAGATCGTGCCCGAGGTGCCGGTGGAAACCCACGATCATCCCGTGGACCGGCTCGTCACCGAAGAGCGTGTTCTGCCGCCCAGCGGAACAGGCTACTAGTACCCCGTGCCGCGGCTGCAGCGTCCCGCCCTGGGCACCCTGGTCTCGCCGGCTCGACTGCTCGCTTTCTCCGGGCTGTTCCTTCTGCTCAGCGGCGCGGGAATCTACACCGTCTACCACGGCGTCGCCCGGCAATCCCTGACCTTCGACGAGCGGCTGCTGTCCTGGCCCCTGGCAGGCTCCCTTGCCGTGCTCCTGGCGGTGTACTTCAGCGCCGACGGCCTGCGGCTGTACTTCACGCTGCGGGCGCTGGGCTACCGCGTGGCGCCGCGGGGCATGGTACGGCTGGTCTTCGTCAACATCTTCTTCTCCAACATCACGCCCCTGGCAACCGGCGGCGGCTTCGCCCAGATCTGGTATCTCCGCCAGATGGGCGTGCCCGTGGGCGTAGCCACCGCGGCCACCACCATTCGCACGGCACTCGCCGTCGTGCTGATCTTCGCCGCCACGCCCGTCGCGCTGCTGGGGATCAGCAACACCGGGCTGGAGCGGCTCGGTGCCCGTGTCGATATCTACATCGCCCTGTTCATCGCCCTCTACCTCGGCGGGTTCGCGGTGGTGCTGCTACGCAGTCGATGGCTGGCGACGCCGGCGCTGGCGTTCATCGCCATCCTGCGGCGAACCGGAATCATCAGCCTGCCCCGGGCGCGGCGCTGGGCCCACCACCTGAAGCGGGAACTGAGCCGCTTCTCCCGGAGCTTCGCCCGCTACGTGCGGGGGCATCCGGCCTACGTGAGCCTGTCGGTGCTCTGCACCGCGGTCTTCCTCCTCAGCCTGTTCTCGTTCCCGGCTCTGCTACTCTGGGGGCTCGAATACCGTGTCGAGTACCCTACCGTCGTCGGTCTGCTGGTCGTGACAACATTCATCATGTACTTCTCGCCCACGCCGGGGGCATCCGGTATCGCGGAAGGTGTATTCGGCCATTTCTTCGCGACCATCGTCGCGCCTCAGCATCTGCTTCTGGTTACCGTCGCCTGGCGCGCCCTGACCATCTACCTGGGAATGGCGATCGGCCTGGCGCTCCTCGTCGGCGGCATGGTGCGCAGGACACGGGAAGCGACCCATGAATAGGCAGCGGGGCCTCAAGGTGGCGTTCTACGTGGCGCTGGCCTCCCTGGTGTTCCTGCTCGGCTACAAGGCCTACCTGAACTTCGTGGAGCCGGATTTCCAGGCCGTTCATGCCGAGCAGGTCGATACCATCCAGGGCCGCCTGGATGGTCAGCGGTCGTTCCGCTTCGCGGTGGTGGGCAATATCAATAACTCCGTGGGGATCTTCGAGAGGCGCATGATCCCCCTGATCAACCTGTCCGACGCGGATTTTCTCGTCTCCGCCGGGAACGCCGTCAGCGGCGGCGGCGAAGACAAGTACCGGGCCCTGTACCGTACCCTCGGGCGGCTGTCCATGCCCTACCTGCTGACATTCGGTGAGCACGAGCAGTCGGAGTTCGGCAGCTTCCGCTTCTACGAGCATTTCGGGCCGTATTTCTATGCCTTCTCCGCCGGCAACGCCCAGTTCATTTTCCTGGACAGCACGGGCAAGACCCCCTTGTCCTGGCAGCTGCGCTGGCTCGAGGATGAGCTCGCCGGCAGCGACGCCCCGCATACGTTCGTCTTCATCAGCCATCCCCCGCTCACCGCGCCGGAGGCCACGTGGTTCGACGACGATGACTACTACCGCGACAACGAGGCGTTCCGCACCCGTTTCATGGAGCTGATGGCCGCCCACGAGGTGGACGCGGTGTTCTCCGCCAACCGGCCGCTCTACGATCACCAGCAGGTGCGCGGGACGCACTACATCACCACCGGCGGCGCCGGCGGCCTGGTCATGAACAATGATCGCAGCTTCTACCACTACGTCCGGGTCGCGGTGGCCGGCGACGAGCTGGACATTGCCGTGGAGGAGCTCGACATCGGGCAATACCCGGTGTTCAAGACCCTGGAGAGCCTCTGGTTCTTCATCCACTCGCTGTTCTACGCCGGCTACCTGAATTTCCTTCTCCTGGTCTCGGCGCTGGCGCTGGTGGTGATCAAGCTCTACGGACTGATCTTCGTCGAGCGCGACTACTACCGGGACTACGACATCGACCCGGCGGCCTACCTGGAACAGCCCTTGCGCGTGGCCATGTTCACCAACAATTACCTGCCGTTCATCGGGGGGGTGCCGATCTCCATCGACCGGTTGCGCCGGGGCCTTCGGGCCCAGGGTTCCCGCGTTCTCGTGGTCGCCCCCGCCTACGGGCGCGATGCGCCGGGCGGCGAGGACGAGCTGCGCCTGCCGGCCCCGCTGGCGTTCGGGCAGCAGGGCGAGTTCCGGGTGGCCAACCCGCTGGTCCGGGGCACGTGGAGGAAGCTGCGGGCCTTTGCGCCGGAGATCGTCCACGTCCATCACCCGTTCTGGCTGGGATCGCTGGGACTGTGGTTCGCCAGACGACTGCGCGTGCCCGTGGTCTACACCTACCACACCCGCCTGGAGCACTACGCGCACTACGTGCCGCTGCCCAGCCGCCTGTTCCGCAACCTGCTCTCCCACTGGCTCATCCGGCGGTTCTCGAACAAGTGCGACGGCGTGATCGTCCCGACCATCTCCGCGGAGGAGTACCTGCGGGCCGTAGGCGTGCGCTGCGAGATCCTCATCCAGCCCACGGGGATCGACTACCGGCGGTTCCGGGATGCGGACCCGCAGCGTGTCGAGGAGCTGCGGAAACATTACGCCGGCGACGACGCCACCATCTTCGTCAGCGCCTCCCGCCTGAGCCGCGAGAAGAACGTCGATTTCATGCTCGATGCCATCGCCGCCCTGCGCCGCAGCAGCGACCGGGCGTTCCGCCTGCTCATCATCGGCGACGGCCACGAGCGTGAGCGCCTGCAGGAGCGCATCGACAGCCTGGGGCTCGGCGATACGGTCATCCTCGTGGGGGCCGTCCCCCAGGAGGACATGGCGGCGTACTATCACCTGGGCGACGCCTTCGTGTTCACCTCCAAGTCGGAAACCCAGGGAATGGTCATCCTGGAGGCCATGGCGGCAGGACTGCCCATCGTCGCCGTTCGCTCCAGCGGCATCGACGACGTCGTCCAGCACGGGCGCACCGGCTACAAGACGCCCGAGAACGTGGACCGATTCTGCGCCTGCCTGCGCGAGCTGCTGGATGACCCGGCCCGCCGGGCGGAGCTCGCGGCCAACGCCCGCGGGTTCGCCCGGGGCTACGATATCGAGCCGTTCGCCCGCGAAGTCCGCCACTTCTATGCGAAACTGCTGGCACGGCATGCCAGTGCGCACAAGCACAAGGCCCGGGGGCGCCGTTCCGGACGGGACGCGGCATGACCCCTGACAACGCCTGATCGTACGGAGGAGCCACCCAGATGCGAGGAGACCGGGACGTTCTGGTCATTCATGACGAGCGCATGCTCGCTCACAATCCGGCCGCGTCCGACCCCTACCTGCCGGGACGGCTGGATCGCCGGGTTCGCGAGATCCTCGCCGGGCTCGCGGTCCAGTGGAACTACCCGGAACATCCCGGCCGCCTGGCGGCGATCACCACGCTTCTCGATCAGGAACCGGTGCCCGGGACGCGGTTCCAGTCGGCCCGCCCGGCGTCCCGGGAGGAGCTCGGGCGCGTGCACACCGCCACGCACCTGCGCGACGTCAACAAGCTCCGCGGCCAGCACGCCTGGCTGGACGTGGACACCACGGCCATCTCCCCCGGCAGCCTGGAAGCCGCCGAGGTCGCCGCTGGGGCAGCCATTCTTGCCGTCGAGGCGGTGGTCACCGGCCGCTCGCAGCACGCATTCGCCCTCTGCCGCCCGCCCGGGCACCATGCGGAAACAGCTCGGGCGCGGGGGTTCTGCCTGTTCAACAACGTCGCCGTTGCCGCGGCCCACGCGCAGGCCGAGCTGGGCTGCGAGCGGGTGCTCATCGTCGACTGGGATGCCCACCACGGCAACGGCACCCAGGACATCTTCTGGGCCTCCCCGGACGTGCTGTTCTTCGACACGCACCGCGCCAGCCCGTTCTACCCGGGCTCGGGGGACCTGGAGGAGATCGGCGCCGGCCTGGGCGAAGGCACCACCGTCAACGTGCCGCTGCCCGCCGGGGCCGGAGACCAGGCCGTGATCAAGGCCTTCGAGGAGATCCTGGTGCCGGCGGCGGACTGGTTCCGGCCCGACCTGATCCTGGTCTCCGCCGGTTTCGATCCCCACCGGCTGGACCTGTGCCTGAACATGAGTTACGACGGGCTCGCCGCGCTCACGGGGATCGTGCAGAGACTCGCGGACCAGCACTGCCAGGGCCGTCTGGCCCTGGTCCTGGAAGGCGGCTACCACCTGGAATCCCTGGCCCGGGGTGTTCACTCGGTGCTCGGCGTGCTCGCCGGCGGCGAGGCCCCGGAACCGGCGGAACCGGGCATCGACGAGGTGGCGGCGGCGACGGCGTTCCACCTCAACGCCTTCAAGGCGCTGTGACCGCTCCCCGCCCGCGCCATACACAGGAAACGACACGAGGAGGAGCCCGCATGGACATCGGATTTCTGCCCCGCCGCAGCCAGTGGCCCTGCCGCCGCGTCCCGGGCACGGCCCCGGCCGTATCCTTCGAGCACGGCGAGACCTGGGACCACGACACCCTGCACCGCCGCGTCAACGCCTGCGCCAACGCCCTGCTGGAGCGCGGCGTCGGCGCCGGTGACCGTGTCGGCGTACTGCTGTACAACGCCCTGGAGTACTGGGCCGTCTACCTGGGCGCGGCGCGCATCGGCGCCATCGCGGTGCGGCTGAACTTCCGCCTCACCGCCGAGGAGCTGGATTTCGCCATCTCCGACTCCGACTGCAAGGTGGTGTGCTTTCACGCGAGCCTGGCGCCCACGCTGGCCTCCATCCGCGACAACCTCGCGGTCACGCACTGGATCGCGTTGCCGGACGAGGACAGCACAGTTCCGGACTGGGCGGAGCCCGGCTCGGTGCTCGCCGGGGCGTCCGGCGCCGAGCCGGGCTGTGCCCGGCCCGGCCCGTCGGATCCCGCCATGCTGATGTATACCTCCGGCACCACCGGCCGTCCCAAGGGCGCCCTGTGGAACCACGCCAATACCCTCTGGTTCACCGCCATGCAGGCGATGCAGTGGCAGCTGGACGAGAGCACCGTGGCCATGACCACCGGCCCCATGTACCACGTGGGTGCGGTGGAGGACGTGGCCAGCGCGGCCCTGGCCGTCGGCGGCCACGCCGTCGTCCTGCGCAGCGGCGGCTTCGACATCCGCAGGGTGCTGGACATCGTCGGCCACCACGGGGTCACGGATCTGTTCCTGTTCCCGTTCATGATCTACGAGCTGGCGCACTTGGACGCCGACGAGGCCGGCCGCTACGACCTCGCCAGCGTGCGCCGCTTCGTCTCCGGCGGTGACCCGCTGCTGCCCTGGGCCACCCGGGTGCTGCAGGAGCGCTACCCCTGGATCGAGATCAACCAGGTCTACGGGCTCACCGAGGGCACGCCCATCGCGGCCGCGTCCACCGGCGCCGAGACCCTTGCGCACCCGGACAGCGTGGGGCGTCCCATGCCGTTCACGGAGATCTCCCTGCGCAACGACGACGGCACCATGGCGGGCCCCGGCGAGCAGGGCGAGGTCTGGATCCGCAGCCCGGTGGTCTGCGACCGCTACTGGCAACGCCCGGATGCCAGCGCCGAGACCTTCGTCGACGGCTGGTGCCGCACCGGGGACCTGGGCCGGCTCACCGATGAGGGATTGCTGTGCATCGCCGGGCGCAAGAAGGACATGATCCGCACCGGCGGGGAGAACGTCTATCCCGCCGAGGTGGAGGATATTCTCATGCGCCACGAGGGAGTGCGCGAGGCCGCCGTGGTGGCGGTGCCCGACGCCCGCCTCATCGAGGCGGTCTGCGCGGTCATCGTGCCCGTCGAGGGCGCGACGGTTACCGAAGGCGATGTCATCGCCCACTGCCGGCAGTCCCTGGCGGGATACAAGTGCCCGCGGCACGTGGTCTTCAGCGACGAGCTGCCGCGCACGCCGTCCGGCAAGCTGATGAAATACAAGCTGCGCGAGGCCCACCGGGAGCTGGGTACGGAGCCGGGCGGCTGACGCGCCCGGCTCCGGCGGGGTCATGCCTGGTCGCCCTCCCGCGCCTCCGGATACTTGTCGCAGAACCGCTGGAGGACGAGGTTCAGCTTCTCCGCGTGCCGGACGTTGCCGCGCGCCCGGGCCATGGCGATATCCTCGACGATCATGCGCCGGATGCGGGGCCGCCCGTCCGGCGCCTGGACCAGGTAGTGCCCGACTTCCAGGGCGCGCATCTCGGGGCAGTGCTCGTGCTCGGCGATGGCCTCGACCTCTTCCTCGGTCAGATCGGTCATGGCCAGGCAGTCTTCGTAGGTCAACATGGTTGGTCTCCGGTGGCCCGCGCATGGCGTGCGTACGGGCCGAAACAGGGTGGTCACGGCAGCAGGAGCAGGCGCCCGCGAGAGTTGAGCGCCGTGACTATCAGAATAGATCACCGCCTCCCGGACCGCCATGCATCAGGGACCGGAAATCCCGTCGGCGTCGTCCCATCGCTGGGGTACGCGCCGGATCTCCCCGATGTCGTAGCCGCGCTCGTCCAGGAACCCCAGGATCCGCTGGTAGTCCGCCTCGGGAATCCCCGGCTGCCGCGCCATGATCCAGACGTAGTCCCGCCGCGTACGGCCGACCACCGTCTGCTGATAGTCGTCGTCCAGATAGATCACCAGGAACTCGGCCTTGAACGGCCAGAGGAACTGCATGCCCCACTCGGCGTTGTCGTCGCTGCGCACGAAGCCCGTGGGGTTGTAGCGCTTGCGCTCGCCGTCGAAGCCGCCCTTGCGGAAGGTGAACACGGTATCGATGGTGCCGTCGTCATTGAGGCTGTAGCGCTCGACGGCGTTGTAAGCGTCCCGTTCCAGGAAGGTCGGGATATGCGCGATCACGTACCAGTCACCCATGTAGCGTTCGAGATCGACCCGGTCGACGGTCGGCATCGGCGGATGACTCTGGCAGGCACCGAGCAACAGCGCCGCGGCGGCGATCAGTCCCGCGCTCCACTTGCGCATTCCACGTTCTCCTTGGGTTGTCGGTGACGGGGCGATGCCGTGCCGTCGATGCGTCCGGCTTCGCATCCATGGTTCAGCTGGTATACTCCGTTGCCCGCTCTACAGCACGGAATCCCGGATTCATGGCCGCTCAACCGGCGAAACAGCAGGTGTTCAGGCAGGGTCTGCGCGCCGTCGCACCCATGCTGCCGGGCGTCATCCCGTTCGGCATGACCGCGGGCATCGCCGCCCTGGAGGCCGGCCTGGACCCGCTGACCGGCTTCGGCATGTCGCTGATCATCTTCGCGGGCGCCGCCCAGCTCGTGGTCGCCCAGCTCATCGCCGACGGCGCGCTGCCGGTGATCGTCGTGCTCACGGCGCTGATCATCAACCTGCGCATGGTCATGTACAGCGCATCCATTGCTCCCTACCTTGGTCATCTGCCCGTGCACTGGAAGATGCCGCTGGCCTACCTGCTCACGGACCAGGCCTACGCCCTCAGTATCACGCACTTCCAGCACGGGCAGATGGCGGGCGGCCCCAGGCACTGGTTCTATCTCGGCGCGGCCCTGCCCCTGTGGGTCATCTGGCTGCTCGCCACCGTCCTCGGTGTGTGGCTGGGGTCGGCGGTGCCGCCGTCCTGGCAGGTGGGATTCGCGCTGCCCCTGGTGTTCCTGGTCCTGCTGGTCCCCGTCATCCGTGACCGGCCCAGCACCGTGGCGGCCATCGCCGGCGGCGGCATCGCGCTGGCCGCCCACGACGCCCCGTATCACCTGGGCCTGACCATCGGCGCGGTCACCGGCGTTGTCTCCGGCGTAAGCGCCGAGCTGCTCCTGCATCGCCGCGGGAGCGCCGAATGAGTACCGGCGTGGTCTGGGCACTGATCTGCATCATCGGGCTGGGGACATTCCTGCTGCGCCTGTCGGGCATCCAGCTGCTGGGCGGTCGCACGCTGCCCGACGCGGTCATGCGCACGCTGCGCTACGTACCGGCGGCGGTGATCGCCGCCATCGTCGTTCCGGCCATCGTCAACGGCGGCCCCGAGCCGGGTTTCACGCTGGAGAACACGCGTCTCCTGGCCGGCGTCATCGCTGCCGGCGTCGCCTGGAGCACGCGCAGCGTGCTGGCTACCCTGGGTACCGGTATGGGGAGCCTCTGGCTGCTCGAGTGGCTGTTGTGAGCCCGGGATCATTCCCGGTCGGGCAACGACAGCTCCATCTCCGCCCCGCCGTGGCCGTGCACTGAATCCCGGGCCCGGATCCGCACCGAGTCGATCTCCTCCGGAATCTCCACGCCGGGCAGCGAGCGCGTGAACGGCTGCTCGTCGACGTGGGGGTGGTGAAGCGTGCGGGTCCCCAGCTCGGTACCATCCGGCGCCAGGACCTGCCACTGATCGGCATAGTGGTCCCAGCCCTCGTCCTCGTGACGGACCGTGACCTGGAAGGAATAGGTACCGTCACCGGTCGCACGAACGTCGGCACCGACAACGTCGGCCTCGCCGGCCATGACCCCCGAGGAAGCCAGGCCCGCGGCCAGGGCCAGCAGCCACGCCTGTCCACCGTGATTCATAAGCATCCCCGACCCTATGTACACTCGCGTACCATCATGATAGAGACACGCGGACCCGCCCCGGGGCGCCGGTCTTGCTGCCCTACGCCCTGCCGTCACCGGCAAGCAGCATGCCGGTCTCGCGGATGCTGGCATAGGGCATGGCCAGCGCCGCCATGAACGCCGCCTGGACCTGCCGCGCCGGCACCACCTCGCCGTTGTGCGTCAGGTCCCGCGTTGCGCACGCGTCCTCGGCGACGGTACACCCGTATCCGAGGTCGAAGGCCGCCCGGGTGGTGGCATCGATACACATCTGCGTCATGGCCCCGCAGATCACCAGCTCGTCGATTCCCGCCTCGCGCAGCACGGCCAGCAGCTCCGTCTGGCGAAAGGCGTTGGGAAAGTGCTTGGTAATGACGGGCTCGTCCTCCCGCGGCGTCACCGCGTCGTTGATCTCGACCCCGGGCGTTCCGGGCACGAAGAACGTGGCCCCGGGTCGCTGTGACAGGTGCTGGACGAAGAACACGGGGCGATCGTCGGCGCGGAAACGCTCGAGCACGGCCCGCGCATTCTTCGCGGCCTCGTCCATGCCCACCAGCTCCATGTTGCCGCCCGGGAAGTAGTCGTTCTGTACGTCGATCAACAGCAGTGCCTGGGTCATTGCTTCGCCTATTTCTTCGACTGGGTACCCCGCGGTTTACACGAGCCGGCCAGGACGGTCAAATGAAGACGAGGTTCCAGATTCTCGGTAACAGCCGGAGGCAGCCATGGCGGATTCCATTGCGGTCATCGTCGGAGTGGGCCCGGGTCTCGGCGCCTCCCTGGTGCATCGGTGCGCCGGCGAGGGCATGACGGTGGTGGCGGCCGCGCGCAATGCGGAGGACCGCACGGAGCTGCAGGACGGCGCGAACGCCGGCCAGGTCCGCCTGCACAACTGCGACGTCACCTCGGCCGACAGCGTCGCGCGGCTGTTCGCCTTCGTGGACACCCTGGGTGTACCGGAGCTGGTGGTCTTCAATGCCGGCGCATTCCGGCGGGCGACGGTGCTGCAGACGGATCCGGCGGATTTCGAACGCTGCTGGCGGGTCGGCTGCCTCGGGGGACTGCACACCGCGCAGGCGGCCGGACAGCGCATGAGCACGGCAGGCCGCGGGACCATCCTGTTCACCGGGGCCACGGCCTCACTGCGGGGTGGTGCGGGATTCAGCTCCCTGGCGTCGCCCAAGTTCGCCCTGCGGGCCCTGGCCCAGAGCCTGGCACGCGAGCTCGGCCCGGAGGGCGTCCACGTCGCTCACGTGATCATCGACGGCCAGATCCGCTCCGAGGGGCACGAGGAGCTCCTGCGGGAACGCGGGCCGGACTCGCTGCTGGAGCCGAACGAGATCGCCGGGAACTACCTGGCCCTGCACCACCAGCACCCCAGCGCCTGGACGTTCGAGCTGGACCTGCGGCCCTGGGTGGAGCGGTTCTGAGGAGAGCGGCCCGCTCGCCCGGCAGTCGGGCCCCGGCCGTCCCCGGCGATGCCTTCACGCGCTTCCTTTGCCGTTGCCTTTTCGGCTACTCGCGGGAGAGATTCTGGAGCAGCTCACGGATCAGCGGACGCACCTTCTCTTCCGTCGGACCGAACTTCTCCATGCCGCCGCCCCGTCGGGCGTCGTACTCGACCAGCCCCACCGGCTCGCCGTTCTCGAACAGCTGCCCGTGGAAATAGCTCAGGTACACGGCGAGATCCCACCCCCAGTTGGCCGTGAAGGTGAAGTAGTGCACCGCCTCCTCCGGGCGCTCGCCGCGGTAGATCGACGCCTCGAAGCCCTGGCGCCGGATCTCGTCGGCGATCACGCCGTGGATCTCGCTCATCTGCACGTCCCGGTTGTACTCGACGTAGATCGTGTCCACCGGACGATCGGTGCGCGCGGGGTTGACGTTCTGCGTGATCGAGCAACCGGACAGCAACAGGAGAATGCTGACGAGAAACAGTTTCTTCATTGGTTATCCATCCTTTCCTTGGTGGTCCATCTCCACTGCCCCGCCGGGCGCGTCCCCCGAGACCGGCAAGGCAACGAGCCACGGATTGTCGCGCAATGGGCGCGTCGGGCCAAGGCAGTACGCCGCACGGGCCCCACCGTATCGGCGACATGCCCCCGGGCTTGAACGACAAACGATTGACGTGTATATACACCATATGAGCGACGAGATCCCGGATGAAGCGCTTGCCCACGTGGCGGCCGACTGCGTCTGTCGCCGGGCGCGGATGGTGGCGCGCAAGGTCACGCGCGTCTACGACGAGGCACTGCGGCCCGCGGGCCTGAAGATCACGCAGTTCACGCTGCTGGTCGCCATCGGCAAGGGCGCGCCCGGGTCGGTATCCCTGCTCGCGGAGGCGCTGGCCATGGAGCGCACGACGGTGGTACGCAATCTCCAGCTGCTGGAGAAGGATGGCCTGATCCGGATCGGACCGGAGGGGATCCGCCGGGCCCGGGCCATCCGGCTGACCCGGGCAGGCCGCGAACGACTGGCTACGGCCTATCCCTACTGGGAGAAGGCGCAGGAGACGCTCCGCCAGCGGCTCGGTGACGATGACCTGCAGCTCACCCGAACCGCGCTGGAAAAACTTGCCCGCGCCGTATGAACCTCTTTTTTTCGGTAGACATGTGTATATACACACTTGAATCGCGAACCCACCACGCCGTCTCACGATCCCGTTTGGAGGTCTCCCATGACTGAGAGCCGCTCATCCCTCTCGTACGGCTTCATTCTCGGATGCAGCCTGGTCGTCCTCGCCTGGCTGGCAGTGATCATCGGCCTCGGGCTGGAAGGTGTCTTCCACCGCCCCGTCGGGCAGCCGCCGCTGCCGACGCTCCTGGCCATCGGCATGCCTCCGGCAGTATTCCTGGTATTGCTGCGATGGCGGCGGTTCAACGACTCCGTGCTGGCGATCGATCCGGTATGGCTGGTCGCGGTGCACGGCCTGCGCATCCTGGGTGCCGCGTTCCTTGTCGCCTATGCCTTCGATGGATTGCCCGGTGTGTTCGCGCACCCCGCCGGGTGGGGCGACATCCTGGTCGCCCTGCTGGCGCCGTTCGTGGCCGTCATGCTCGCACGTGATCCCCGTTTCCTGCGCTCGCGATGGCTCTGGGGCTTCCACGCCCTCGGCATGCTCGACTTCGTCGGCGCCGTCGGCTCGGGGCTGCTGGCGCGGGCCCTGCTGGCGGGCGGCCATGATCTGGTCGCGACCACCGCCCTGTCGCAGTTTCCGCTGCTATTGATCCCGTGCTTTGCGGTACCCCTGTGGATCTGCCTGCACATCGCGGCATTCCGTCAGATCGCCGCGGCCCGCCGCGGCGATCCGCGGGTCGCCGGAATCCCCGCGCCCGGCGGCGGAGAGCACGGGCTCGCCGGAGGCGAGAGCGCGGCGGAGAGCACCGAACCGGCGCCGGTACTGGGCAGGCGTTAGGCCGACCTTGCGGCGGAACAGGCGACCGAAAAAGCTGGCGTCCTCATAGCCCACGGCCTCGGCGATCGCCTCCAGGGGCCGGTCGCTGGTCTCCAGCCACTGCTTGGCCTCTTCCAGCCGGAGCGTCTGCACGTAGGCGATGGGCGTCATTCCGGTGGCCTTCAGGAAGCGCCGCTTGAAGGAGCGCTCCGACAACCCGGCGAGCCGGGTCATGGCCGCCACGGGATGGCGCTCGCCGTAGTGCTCGGCAACCCACTGCTGGCAGCGGGCGATGACGCGGTCCTCTGCCTGGGAATGCCGGCTGAGGAGTGCGTAGGGCTGCTGGCCGACATGGTGCCAGTCGATGAGGAAGACCTTGGCCACCTGCAGCGCCCGCTCCAGGCCGACCGTGCGGGCGACGAGAAACAGCGCGAGGTCCTGCCAGGACGAGCCGCCGCCGGCCATGACGATCCGCTGGCCCTCGCCGGCCGTAACCAGGGCCTGGCGGGGATGGACCCGGACCCCTGGATAGCGCTTCTCGAGAACCTCGCAATACGCCCAGTGCGTCGTGGCATCGCAACCGTCCAGAAGCCCGGCCTCCGCCAGCAGCAGGGCCCCGGAACAGGCGGTCGCCAGGAAGGCGCCTCCCTGATGGCACGTCCTCAGCCAGTCCGTCTCGCGGGCGAACCGCCCCGCAATATCCTCGCCCGGCGCGACCAGGAGCTCGGGCACGCAGACGATGTCCGGAATGCCCGCCTCGTCGAAGGCGCAATCCGGCGTCACCCGCACACCGTTTGCCATGGAGAAGCCGTCCGGCCCGGCGCCGACGGTGAACGGCCTGAAAGGGGATTCGACCGGCACGCCCCGGGTAATCAGCGACCAGTCCCGGTCGACGGAGGCGAACACGTCGTACATGCCGAACAGCGTCGAAGCCGTGGTCTCCGGCATGGTCAGGAGAGCAACGGTGTACCTGCGTGGGGCGTCCGGCATGGCAGAAAACACCAGATAGCGTCATTTCGCACTTTAGCACCGGCCGGATCTCCCGGGTAGCTTGAGCCTCCCCAACCCCCACGCAGGAGAGGTGACCCATGTCCAGTGCAACTGCCGTTCGCAATATCGACCCGACCGCGGTCGACGCCTTCGAGGAACGCCTCGTCCATGCCCTGAATGAATCGGGCATGCTGCTGATGCTCTCCATCGGTCACAGGACCGGGTTGCTGGCGGCAATGGACGGCGCGCCGCCGGTCTCCACCACCGAGCTCGCCCACCGCACCGGGCTCCAGGAGCGTTACGTAAGGGAATGGCTGGGTGCCATGGTGGCGGCCCGCGTGGTGATCATGGATCCCGGCCGCGGCACGTACGAGCTACCGCCGGAGCACGCGGCCCTGATTACGGACAACGGCGCAGCCAACCTGGCCGTCTACGCCCAGTTTCTGCCCATGGCGGGCCAGGTGGAGGACGAGCTCCTGCGTTGCTTCCGGGACGGCGGCGGCGTGCCCTACGACCGTTACCCGCGCTTCCACGAGATCATGGCCGAAGACAGCGGGCAGACGGTGCTCAGCGCCCTGCTCGACCACATCCTGCCCCTCGCCCCGGAGCTGCCGGACCGCCTGGAATCCGGCATCCGCGTGCTTGACGCGGGCTGCGGCCGCGGTCTTGCCCTGATGATGATGGCGGAGCGCTATCCCGCCAGCGACTTCACGGGGTACGACCTCTCGCACGAGGCCGTCGACTGGGCCACCCGTCGAGCCGCGGACAAGGGCCTGGGGAACGTGCGCTTCCAGGTCCGGGACCTGAGTGACTTCGACAGGACCGCCGCGCCCGGGCGATTCGACCTGATCACCACGTTCGACGCCATCCATGATCAGGCGAAGCCCCTGGCCGTGCTCACCGGCATCCGCCGCTCGCTGGCCGACGACGGCATCTACCTGGCCCAGGACATCCACGCAGCGAGCGCCCACCACGAGAACGTCGACCACCCCATGGGTGCGTTCCTGTACGCCGTGTCCGTGACCCACTGCATGACGGTCTCCCTGGCCCAGGGCGGCGAGGGGCTGGGCACCATGTGGGGCCGGGAGAAGGCGCTGGAGTACATGCAGGCGGCCGGTTTCAGCCGCGTGGAGGTGCATCAGCTGGAGCACGACATCCAGAACGACTACTTCATCTGTCGCCCGTGACGGGGCGCGGGATGCACCCCGCCGCCGGGGTGCATCCCGCCTTCCGTACACGGCGCCGGAACGGATCTCCGGTCCGATGGTGGGTCATCCGGAGCAGCAGCACTGCGACAGCCGCTTAGCCCAGGCGGAAGCGCTCCGTGGTACGGGCCAGCGTCCGCGCCTGCTCGGACAGCTGCTCGCTGCTCTCGCCCAGGGTCTCGCGCACGCTCTTTGTCTGGCGGGTATAGACGTTGATCTGCTCGATCTTCTGGGCGATCTCCTCGGTGGTCGAGGAAATCCCCTCGATGGACGTGGTGACCTGATCCATGTCGCCGGCCACCGTCTCGATGGACTGGGTGATCTGCTCCATGGCGGCGGCCACCTCACCGGCATTCTTCTCGCTCTCGGAGGCCTTGGCACGGCCCGCCTCCATGAGCGAGGCGATCTCCCGGGTTTCCTTGTTCAGCGACTCGACGATACCGCCGATATCGCTGGTCGCGGAGACCGTCTTCTCGGCCAGGGAGCGGACCTCGTCGGCCACCACGGAGAAGCCCCGCCCCGCCTCGCCGGCCCGAGCGGCCTCGATGGCCGCGTTCAGGGCGAGGAGGTTGGTCTGCTCGGCCAGCCCGTTGATCACGTCGACGATGTTGTTGACCTTGGAGCCCACCTGGTTGAGCGATTCCACCTGCTTGTGGGTCTGCTCGATCTGCCCGGAGAGATCCCGCATGGTCTCCACGCTGGTGGAGATGACCCGGGAGCCGGACTGGGCCGACTCGTTGGCCTCCTTGGCGGCGTTGTTCACCGTGGTGGTGCGGCTGACGATCTCGTTGGCCGTCTGCGAGATCTCCTGCGCGGCCGCGGCCGCCTGCTCCGTTTGCTCCTCCACCTGGCGGCTGTTCTCGCCCAGCTCGCTCATGTGCTGGCGCAGCTGCTCCTGCAGGGCATTGAGGTCCCGGGTACCGTCCACCACCTGCTGAATCACCGCGGCGACATCGTCGATCATGCGGTTGGAGGCCTCGCCCAGGCGGTTGAACTCGTCCCGGCGATTGCGGCTCAGCCGCAGCTTGTCGCTGAGATCCCCCGCGGCTACCTCCGTGAGCAGGCGCACCACCTCGTTCAGGCGCCGGACCAGGGTCCCCGAGGCGCGGGTGAGCGTGATCACCAGGAACAGCATCACGGCGGCCGAGACGCCGATTACGAGCCAGGCGGATTCCTGGCGCGCATCATCGGCGGCCTGCGTGGTCTGCGCGATCAGTCCCGTGCGCAGGGATTCGTTCTGCGCCTCGATGGCCGTCTCCAGCTCACTGCCCAGGGTATCGAGCCGGCCCTCGATGGCATCGATCTCCTGTGCGAGGCCGTGAGCGGCGTTGAACGCGTCGGCGAACTGCTGGACGGCCTGACCGATGAAGCTGTCGCCCCAGTCCATCTCGTCCACGGCCGCGCTCATGTTCTCGATCGCCTGGAACGTCGCCTCGGCTGCCTCCGGATCGAAGTTCGACATGTATTCCCGGTGGCGGTTGATCGCGGTCTCGACATCCTCCGCCATCATGGTGACGTTGATTTCGCGCAACCCCTCCGAGGTCACCTCGGACAGGCGCGCGCGCAGCCCGCTGGACGAATCCAGGCCCAGCTCCTGCCGCTTGCCGAGCCACTCGCGGCGAAGCTCCACGTAGTTCGCCACCTGCGCGCGGATCGCCTGCGCGGATTCCTCCACCGAGGTATCGTCCAGCGCCTGCCCGCGCTCGACCAGGCGCTCGGCCTGCTGCCGCAGACTGGCCAGCTGTTCCTCGTAGGCTTCGACCCCGTCCGCTTCCAGCCCGGCGCTCTGGTTCTCCGCCTTGAGCCACTCGGCGAACAATGACCGCGACGAGCTCTGATACGCCGTTGCCTCGCTGCGCGCGGCATACGAGCTCGACACCTGATCGAGCCCGCGCAGCGCCGACAGGGCCACCAGCACCAGGCCGATGAACGTCGCGGCGATCAGAAGCCAGAAGGTATGCTTCCAAGAGAGATGAAGGCCCACGGCACGACTCCTTGCATTGTGATTCTGTTCCACGGTGTGAGCCGGTCACCCCGACGAGCCGGGGGTGTGGCCCCTTCCCGGTGGTGCGGCGATTCTCTCCGTGTAACGGCCTCGCCCGCGGAAACTTGAGGGGGCAGGCTATCGGTCCCGGCGCCGGCACTGCATAATCACCGCCGACGCCCGGGACCGCCGCGGCACGCAGGGAGGACGACCGCAATGACCGTAACGCTGGCGCTGATCCTGGTGACGGCGGCGATCTCCGTGTACGCATGGCGGGACAGCCGTGTCCTGGAGAAGCTCGTCCACTGGCCGCCCGGAGTGCGGAGAGGGGAATGGTGGCGGCTGCTCAGCCACGGCTTCATCCATGCCGACGCCGGGCACCTGGTGTTCAACATGATCACGCTGTTCTTCTTCGGCCGGATCATGGAGCAGGTGCTGATACCGCGCATCGGCGCCGCCGGCTTCGTTCTCTTCTATCTCGCGGGCATCGTCCTGGCCGCGCTGCCCAGCCAGTTCCGCCACCGCGACAACCCCCGCTTCCTGAGCCTCGGCGCATCCGGCGCCGTGGCCGCCGTGCTGTTCGCCTACATCCTGATCCAGCCGTGGGCCATGCTGGTGGTCTTCGTGGTGCCCGTGCCGGCCATCGTCTTCGCCGCGGCGTACGTGGGCTATTCCCTCTGGGCGGAGCACCAGGGCGGGGGCCGCATCAACCACAGCGCCCATCTCGGCGGCGCGGCCTGGGGCGTGATCTTTCTCGCGGGCCTGGAGCCGGCGGTCCTTCCCCATTTCCTCGCCGAGCTCGTGGCCCCCCTGCAACGCCTGTAGCGGCGGCCCGTCTCAGAACGACGAACCCGGCTCCTCCAGGAAGGCCAGCTCCTCCGGTGTCGAGGTGCGCCCGAGAATGGCGTTGCGGTGGGGGAACCGGCCGAAGCGCTGAATGATCTCCTGATGGCGCACCGCGAAATCCAGGTTGACCTGGAAGGTCTCGCGCAGCTGCGCGCCCACCTCGTCGCGCAGCTCCCGAAACAGCGCTACGCTGCGGTCCTGGTGCGCCAGGTCCTCGGAATGCTCCAGCGGCATGTACCAGAACACGCGCTGGATGGGCCGCAGCTCGCGGTCCTGGCCGGCCGCCAGTCCCTCCAGGCACAGGGCCCTCGCCTTGGCGTCGAAGGCGAACGCCGCGGGCGTCCCGCGGTACATGTTGCGGGGGAACTGATCCGTGAGGATGATCAGGGCAAGCCGCCCCCGTGCCGTGGCGGCCCAGTCATCCAGCTCGTCCCGGCCCGCCGCCTGGACGGTGGTCTCGAAACGCGCCCGGATGTCTTCGTCGACGGCGTCGCTCTTCGACCACCACAGCGCGCCCCGCTGCGCCGCCACCGTGCCGTCGTCCGGCGCATCCCCGAACCAGTACTCCAGGATCGTCTCCGGGTCCGTCATCGTACCGTCCTCTTTGCCGCACGCATCAGCTCTCCCCCGCCCGGCCGACGGGCATGCTGAAATGGTAGCTGGACAGGGCCATGCCCTCGCGCTTGTAGAAACGATGGGCGTCCTCGCGCTGGACACCGGAGTCCAGATGAAGCTGGGCACAGCCGTGATCCACGGCAAACCGGGCCAGCCAGGCAAGCAGCGCGGCGCCGTGTCCGCGCGACCGGTTCGCGGGCAGCGCCACCAGGTCATCCACGTACAGGAACCGGCCCCAGGCGAGGTTCTCCGCGATGCGGAAGCCGGCGACCGCCACCGGGACGGACGCTTCCGCCGCGCACACCAGGCGGTATCCGGCCCGCTCCTGCGCCCGTACCCGGGCGACGAAGTCCGCCTCCGGGACGTGCGGGCGCAATTCCCTCATGACGGGATAGCAGGCCGCGATCTGCTCATCCGATTCCACAAGATACATGTCCATTCCTGATACCATCCCATGCGGCGCAACGCAGGCGTGAAGCCATGGAAGTCGGGGCCGGGAACGTTTGTACCAGAGAGATCGTGATCCGGCTACTTTTCATGCCCGGCTTCCTCTACGATGAATATCCGGCCGAATCGATGCGAACGCTCTCCGGGAACCGCCAGAGACGGAAGCAAGACATGGCAGTGCACACGACCTGGGTACGCTATCGACGCGATTCCATTCTGTTCGCCGCTGTCTGGTTGGCACTGGGTCTCGGAACGCTCCTCGCCGGCAATCTGGACGGCGGCACCGCGGCCCGCACCACCGCATGGACCATGGCGGCAGGGCCCGTACCCGTGGTCGCCTTCGTCCTCGGCGCGGCAGGAACCATTCGCACTATCGCGGCTCACGGCAGCGGCTCATTCGGCAACCGCATTCTTCTCACGTTCTCCTTGCTCGGGGTACTCCTGCCGCCCGCCGTGTTCGCCATCACCTATGCCGTGCTCGCCGCCAAGGAGACCACCGCGGGCCTCCTGGTGGTCAGTACGACCTTTGCCTGGCCCGGCGTCGCTAACCTCGCGGCGGTGCTGCTCACCGACCGGCAGCGCCGTCAGGCGTAGCGCCGCGGGCACCACCCCGCCGGACAGCGGAGTCTCCGAGCGCCGCCGCGGAGCGAAGGCTTGCCCCGGCCGTTACTATGCAATCCGAGGCGGGCGATCAGATTCGGCACGAATCGTGTGAACTCTCTCACGCTATTCGCCGGCATCTTGTGGAAGCGTGCTAACGACGGTCGGCCAACGATGATCAGGGGTAAGACGCTGGCCCGCGCGTCGCCACTGAACAACCAGTCACGCAAGAACAAGAATCCTTCTGGAGGAGAACAACCATGCCACGGATCAAGCGCACGCTTCACGTGCTCCTGGGCTCATTGCTGCTTGTATCGCATGCAGAAGCGGACGAGATCGGGATCGGGCTCATCACCGAGATGTCCGGGCTGTACGCGGGACAGGGGAGCCGTGTCGCCGCCGAGCTGGCCGTCGACGATTTCGGCGGCGAAGTGCTGGGCCGCGACATCGAGCTCTACCTGCGGGATCACCAGCTCGACGCCGAGCTCGCCGTCGAGCACGCGGAGGAGCTGATCGAGGAAAAGGGCGTCACGCTGCTCACCGACCTGGTCCGCTCCCACGTGGCGCTGGCGGTCCAGGATTATGCGTCGGAGCGGGGCGTCATCACCATGGCCGCCGGCGCCGGCGCCACCGAGCTCACCGGCGAACAATGCACGCGACTGGGGTTCAACTGGGCGTTCAACGTCGACGCGCTGGCTCAGGGTGTCGCCGGCGCCATCACGCGAAGCGGTGGTGAATCCTGGTACTTCCTCACCGCGGACTACGCCTTCGGCCACAGCCTCGAGCGCGCGGCGACCGAGGTGATCGAGGCCAATGGGGGCGAGAGGCTCGGCCACAGCACGTACTCGTTCGACGCCACCGACCTGAGCGTCCAGGTGCTGGACGCCCAGGCCTCCGGCGCCGACGTAATCGGCCTGGCCAGCGGCGGCAAGGACACCATCAAGGCCATTCGCCAGCTGCACGAGCTCGGCGGCTCCGGGGTCGATCAACAGCTGGCCGCGATGCTGCTGTTCATCACGGACATCAAGCAGATGGGGCTCTACATCACGGGCGGGTTGCAGCTGGTGACCACGTTCTACTGGGACGGCAACCCGGAGGCCCGGGCTTTCGCCGAGCGATTCCGCAGGCGCACGGGAACGGTCCCCTCCATGATCCACGCGGGCGTGTACTCGGCGACCCTGCAGTACCTGAAGGCCGTGGAGGCCGTCGGCTCCACCGACGCGGAGCAGGTCGCCGAACAGCTCCACAGCATGCCGGTGGACGACTTCTTCGGCCTCGGCAGCCGCGTCCGCCCGAACGGCCTGCACGAGCACCCGGTCTACCTGGTGCAGGTCAAGAACGCCCGGGATTCGGAAGGACCGTGGGACTACTTCGAGGTGCTGGAGCGCATCCCCACCGATGTGGCCTTCCCGCCCATCGAGGACAGCGCCTGCCATCTCGTCGACTCGCGATAGCCCAACGACAAAGCCGGCACCGGAGCCCGGGAGGCGCGTACCGGGCGATCCGGCGCGGCCAATGGCCGCATGGGACGCACCAGGCGCTGCATCCCCGGGCCGGGGATGCGCAGCCGCGCAGGCCGGGCACGCCTGCGGGCGGAGACAGGGTTCAGGGCGCCGTCGTGCCGGCGGCAAGCTGATCATCCAGCTCCGTCGCGCGTTGCAGTGCCTCCCGCTCGCGGATGCGCAGCGCGTACGCCTCGAACTCCGGGCGCGGCTCGATGCTGCCGAACTCCAGGCCCCAGGCGATGTGCGCGCCGACGTAGACGTCCGCCGCGGTGAAGCGGTCGCCGGCAGCATGGGCATGCGTCCGGAACCACCCGGCAAGGGTCTCCATGACCGTGGCATAGGTACCGTAGCCCACCATGCGCTGCTTCTCCGCGTCCGGCTCGACACCCAGCACCACGGAGTCGGTGACCGCGGCCTCCAACGGGCCGGCGACGAAGAACAGCCAGCGGTAGTAGTTCGCCCGCTCCTCCGGCCTCGGCCCCAGGCCGGCCTCCGGGAAGGTGTCCGCCAGATACGCACAGATGGCGGCACATTCCGTGACGACGTGATCGCCGTGACGCAGGGACGGCACCTTGCCCATGGGATTGATGGCCAGGTAGTCCGGGGACTTCATGGTGGCACCGTAGTCCACCACTTCCGTCCGGTACGAAGCCCCGATCTCCTCGAGCATCCAGCGCGCAATGCGGCCGCGGGATTGCGGGTTCGTATGAAGAATCAGCTCACCGGTCATGATCTTCTCCTTAAACCAATAATGAGCCACAACGCCGCGGATTCGTCTATCCCCGGGCAACCGCAGCGGCCAGTGCATCCGCAGCACGCAGGCAATCCGCCCGGGTGACGTCGCGGTGCGTGACGGCGCGCATGCGATGCGGCCCCTCCACGCCCATGCGGATGCCCTGCTGCTGAAGCCTTGCGGCGATCGCCTCGGCGGCCTGCGCGGTCCCCGAAACGTCCAGGAATACCAGGTTGGTCTCCACCGGCGACGGGTCGACGCGCACCCCCGCAACGGCCTCGGCCCTGTCGGCCAGAAACCGGGCATTGGCATGATCGTCGGCCAGGGGCTCGACGTTGTGGTCCAGCGCATAAAGCCCGGCCGCGGCCAGTATCCCCGCCTGGCGCATGGCCCCGCCGAGCCGATGCTTCCACAGCCACGCCTCGGCGATGAAACCCGCATCCCCGGCGAGCACGCCGCCTACCGGGCACCCCAGGCCCTTGGACAGGTCCAGCCAGACCGTGTCGAACGGGCCGGCGTAGGTGCCGGCATCGACACCGGCGGCAACGGCGGCATTCATGAGGCGGGCGCCATCCATGTGCAGGGCCAGCCCCAGCTCCCGGGCGGTGGCCGCCACCAACTCGAGGGTTTCGACAGGCCACACCCTGCCGCCGCCCTGGTTGTGGGTCTGCTCCACCGTCACCAGGCGGGAACGCGGCGCCTTGGGCGCTCGCTTGCGGACCGCCGCCCGCAGGTCGGCTTCGCCGAAGACACCGCGGTCCGACGGCACCGGGCGGACGAACGCACCGGCGAGCACCGCGGCCCCGGCCCCCTCCGAGGTGATCACGTGGCTGGCCTCGGCGGCGATCACCTCGTCGCCGGGGCGGCAGTGGACCAGCACGGCGATCTGGTTGCACATGGTTCCCGACGGCAGGAACAGGGCGTCCTCCTTGCCGAGAAGCTGCGCCACCCGGCGGCACAGCGCGTTCACGCTGGGATCCTCTCCCCGCTGCTCGTCACCGACCTCGGCGACGGCCATGGCCCGGCGCATCGCCTCGCAGGGCCGCGTGGAAGTGTCGCTGACCAGATCCACGAAGCCCGCCGAATCCCCTGACATGGTCGCCGCCATGGCGCACTTCTCCCGTTAGGCTCCGGCGCATCGTACCGCCCCGCTGCTGCGGGCGGCACCCGTCACGATTTCATCGCCCACAAGTGGGCGGCCACCAGTGCGCGCCAGGGGCTGAACGGCGCCAGCCAGTCCCGGGTCTCACGCTCACCGGGCATGTCATCACGCCCCAGCAATGCCTGCAGGTTGCGGCGCACGCCCAGGTCGCCCTCCATGGAGCCGTCCAGCCAGCCGAAGCCGCGCATCAGGGCATAGTTCACGGTCCAGGGCCCGACGCCGCTAATGGCCTGCAGGCCGGCGCGAATGTCTTCGACGTCGGGGCTCCCGTTCCCGGGCTCCAGGGGCAGCTCGCCCGCCTCGATCCTTTCGCTGAGCACGCGCATGGTCCGCGCCTTGGTCCGCGACAGGCCGGCATCCCGCAGCGCCTGCTCGCCCATGGCGACCAGCCGCCGGGCATCGGGATAGCAGTACAGGCCGTCCGGATGGACGATCCCGGCGGCCCGGATCAGCCGGCGCCGAACGGACGTGGCCGCGCTGACGCTGATCTGCTGGCCGATGATCGCCCAGGTTACCGCCTCGAAGGGCGTGGCGGTCTGCGCCACGCGCAAGCCGGGATTGGCCGCGATCAGCGGGCCGAGCCACGGATCCGTTGCGTGGCTGCGCTCGAACGCCTCGACGGGCTGCGTCAGGCCGAGCATCCGCCGGGCCAGGCCTTGCAGGCGCTCCTCGTCGCCCGGCTCGAACGCACCCAGGATATCGACCTCGACGGCAGCGCGCCCCTCGGCGAACGAGACATGGAGACAGGCGGGCTGCCCGCGCCAGGCCAGGCCCTTGGCAAGGGTCGCGCCCTCGACACGCTCGGCCGCTTGTTCCGGGTCGCGGCGATGAAAGCTCATGACATCCGGGTAGCGGTAGCCGGCCGGCAACGCCAGGCCGAAGCGCACGGCGGCCCGGGCGCTCGACGTCATTCAGCCGCCTCCCGGTCCAGCAGGGCGCGCTTGCGCTCCACCCCCCAGCGGTAGCCCGACAAACCGCCGTCGTTGCGAACCACGCGGTGGCACGGTATCGCCACGGCGAGCGGGTTCGCCGCGCAGGCGCCGGCCACGGCACGGGCGCTGCCGGGCGAACCGATATGCTCGGCGATCTGGCGATAGCTGCGCGTCTCGCCGGGGGGAATCTCCTGGAGCGCGGCCCACACCCGGCGCTGGAACGCCGTCCCGCGGATGTCCAGGGGCAGTTCGAGGCCGACTCCCGGAGCCTCGACGAGGCCGACCACCTGCGCCACCTCCTGCTCGAACGCCGCATCGCCGCCGACGAGGGTCGCCGCCGGGAACCGGTCCTGGAGATCCCGCACCAGCCTGTCCGGATCGTCCCCGAGGCTGACGACGCAGATCCCGCGCTCGGTGCGGGCGACCAGGATCGCTCCCAGGGAACACGCACCCACCGCGAAGCGGATCTCCACGCCCCTGCCTCCGGCCCGGTACCGGCCCGGCGTCATGCCGAGGATGCCGTCCGACTCGGCGTAGAACCGCCCGCTGGAGCTGTAGCCCGCCTCGTACATCGCCTCGGTCACGGAACCGTTGCGTACCAGGGCCTGCTGCACCCGTCCGGCACGGTGAGCCGCACCGTAGGCGCGCGGCGTCAACCCGGTAACGGCCTTGAAGGTCCGATGCAGGTGGTGCGGGCTCCAGCCGGCGCGCTCGGCCAGCTCCGCCAGCGTCGGCTGCCGCTCGGCGGTCTCGATGATGCGGCACAGCGCCTCGACAGTGGCCGCGCGCTCCTCCGCCCTGCCGGTCCCGTCCGGACGGCAGCGTCGGCAGGGACGAAACCCGGCCGACGCTGCCTCCCGGGCGGTGTCGTAGAAGCGGATGTTCTCCGGGCGTGCCAGGCGGGAGGGGCACGTGGGGCGGCAGTAGACCCCGGTGGTCACCACGGCGTAGACGAACGCGCCGTCGGCCTCGGGACTGCGGGCGGCCAGCAGCGGCCACCGCGGGTCCGCCAGGGTCGCATGCTGCCGTTGTGTCGTGGACATGATCATCTGCGCTGTCTCCTGCATCCGGGTTCCATGCACCCCCGGATCGTAGCCCCCTGCCCGGCCGTCATCACTCCGCGTCTTGCTCCCGAATTCGCCGTGCCGGCGCGTCGACGCCGCCGGGTCGCGCCGATGTCCGCCATTGAACAGTAGCCTGCGCTCAGAGAACAGTAGCCCGCCTCGCCACTGGTAACAATCATCCGTGTGCAGCGCAGAGACAGGATTCGTTGCCGCCCCGGACGGCTTGTCTGCGCGAGCGCTCGATGACGTGAACCAAACCAGAGAATTGGCGCCGCTGGTGCCAATGGGAGAATCAGGCAATGGCGAAGTTTCCCAGTACCGCGAACGTCGTCGTGATCGGCCAGGGCGGAATCGTCGGTGCCTCCGTGGTCCATCACCTGATCGAGCGGGGGTGGGACGGCATCGTCGGTATCGACAAGTCCATGATCCCGACGGACGTCGGCTCCACGTCGCACGCCTCCGACTTCTGCTTCATGACCTCGCACGATCACATGACGTGCTACACCACCACCTACAGCGCCGAGTTCTACGACAAGCGCGGCCACTACCAGCGCATCGGCGGCATGGAGGTGGCCCGCGTCGGTGACGACGAGCGCATGGAAGAGCTCAAGCGCAAGGTCGGCTCCGGCAAGGCCTTCGGCACCAACGCGCAGCTCATCAGCGCGGGTGAGGCCAAGGAGCGCATGCCGCTGCTCAACGAGGAAATGATCCAGGGCGCCCTGTGGGACCCGGACGCGGGCCTGGTGATTCCCCGCTCCCAGCAGGTCGCCGGCGAGCTCGTCGAAGAGGCCAAGGCCACCGGCCGGCTGCAGGCGTTCGCCAATACCCCGGCCACCGCCATCGATATCCAGAATGGCCGCATCTGCGGCGTGGAGACGCCCCGCGGGTACATCGAGACCTCGCGCGTGGTCGTTTGCTGCGGCATCTGGGGGCGGCTCATCGCCGAGATGGCCCAGCAGGACCTGCCCATGATGCCGGTGGAGCACCCGCTGCTGTGGTTCGGCCCCTACGAGGAGTTCAACGGCACCGGTTACGAGATCGGCTACCCGCTGCTGCGGGATCAGGGCAATTCCGCGTACCTGCGCGACACGGGCGACCCGGTTACCAGCGAGGGCGGCTACATCGAGTGGGGCTACTACGAGGAGAAGGCCCCGCGCCTGATCCATCCGCGCGACATCCTGGAGAAGGAGCAGGCGCGGCTGTCCCCCTCCCAGCACGACCTGGACGTGGAGCAGATCATGGAGCCCCTGGAGCGGGCCATGGAGCTGACACCGATCCTCGGCGAGCTCGGGCTGGACGAGAAGCGCTCGTTCAACGGCCTGCTGTCGGTCACCGCCGACGGCGGCTCGGTCATCGGCGAGTCGCCCCAGACCGAAGGCCTGTGGTTCTGCGAGGCCATCTGGGTGAAGGACGGCCCCGGCGCCGGCAAGGTCCTGGCCGACTGGCTGACCGACGGCCGCACCGAGATCGACCACCACGGCATCGATGTCGCGCGCTTCTACCCGATCCAGAACACGCCTTGCTACGTCCATGATCGCTGCTACGAGACGGCGTTCAAGATCTACAATCCGCCGGTCCATCCGCGTGAGCCCTACGCCATGGCCCGCAACCTGCGCCGCAGCCCGTTCTGGCCGCGGGAGCAGGAGCTGGGCGGCTACTTCATGGAGGCCGCCGGCTGGGAGCGCGCCCACGGCTATGCCGCCAACGAGCACCTGCTGGAGCATTACGGCGACCGCGTCCCCGAGCGCGCCAACGAGTGGGACGGCCGGCACTTCTGGCGGGTGTCCAACGCCGAGCACCTGGCGCTGTCCGAGAACGTGGGCATGATCAACCTCTCCCACTTCGCCATCTTCGACGTCTCCGGGCCCCACGCCGAAGCCCTCATGGAGTACGTCTGCGTGGCCAAGGTCGGCGGCAACACGCCCATCGACAAGGGCGTCTACACCCACTTCCTGGACCACGAGGGCGGTGTCAAGGCGGATCTCACCGTCATCCGGCTGGCCGAGGACCGCTGGCGGGTGATGTGCGGCGGCGATACCGGCCATCGCGACTACGTCTGGATGAAGCGCATGGCCTCGCACCTGGGCCTGCACGCGTACATCGACGACCGCACGGACCACCTGGCCTGCCTGGGCCTGTGGGGCCCCAATGCCCGGACCACGCTGCAGTCGGTGGCGGATCACCCCGAGGGCCTGGACGATGACAAGTTCCCGTTCGCCACGGCCCGGCAGATCACCATCAAGGGCATGCCCGTCTATGCCTTCCGCATCTCCTACGTCGGCGAGCAGGGCTGGGAGCTGCACGTACCCTTCAGCTACGGCCTGTCCCTGTGGGACCTGCTCTTCGTGCAGGGGGTCACGCCGGTGGGCATCGAGACCTACGCCAACAGCCGGCGCCTGGAGAAGAGCCTGCGCCTGCAGAACGTCGACCTGCTCACGGAGTACAACCTCTGCGAGGCCGGCCTGGCGCGGCCCAAGGTGAAGGCGGCGGACTTCCACGGCAAGGAGGCCTACCTCGCCCAGCGGGAGCGCACGGTCCAGCCGGCGTACCTGTGCACCATGACCCTGGTGGACAACGTCGACAGCAGCGGAACCGCCCGCTACCCGGTGGGGCAATGGCCTCTGCTCGACCCGGAGACCGGCAACGTCCTCGTGGACGACCTGGGAAGGCGCTCCTACACCACCAGCGTCGCCTTCGGGCCGTCCGTGGGCAAGACCATCGCCCTGGGCTACCTGCCGCAGAGCTACGCCGAGGAGGGCCGGCAGCTGCTCATGGAGTACTTCCACGAGCACTACCCGGTGCGCATCGAGGCGGTGGGCTACCGAGCGCTGTACGACCCGGACAACGAGCGGCCGAAGACGTAGTCATCGGCGGACCGCGGGGCGCAAGCCGAGGGTTGCGCCCCGCGGAGTCCGGCTTACAGGACGCTAGGCGAAGCCGGGCGGATTCCACTCGTCCATCATCGTGCGCCGGGCGGATTCCAGGCGCTCGGTCATGAGCACGGTAAAGCGCTTGAGCAGCGCATAACCGAATGCCGGATCGTCTTCGCAGCGCGCGAGAATGGCCTCGCCGTCGAACTCCAGCACCGTTGCGTCGGCCTCGGCACGGGCCATGAACGTCCACCGGTACGGCGCGATCATCCACGACCACCCGAGGATCTGTCCCTGCTGCAGGCGCTGGAGCTCCAGGGACGGGCCGGCAATGGCCGGGATCTCCACCAGCACCTCGCCGCCCTGGACCAGGTAGAACGTGGATGCCCGCTCGCCTTCGCGGAAAAGCACTTCCCCCCGCGGATAGGCACGCTCCCGTGCGTGCTCACCGAGGAAACGGATGTACGCCGGATCCAGGCCGGCGAAAAACGACTCCTGCGACAACGCGTTGACCACCGTGGCGTCCGTCATCGGGTCCTCCCTCCGCACATGCAGGACTCCTGCAAGCATGGACCAAACCAGCGCTCATGCCACGGGGGTCGCGACGCCCTTGTCACTCCGCGTCCTGCTGGAGGCCGAACGGTGCCCCGTGCTCCTGCCACTCGGCGTCCGGCACGATGACGATCTTGCCCAGGTAGTTGTTGCCCCTCTCGACGAAGTACCGCTCGGCCTCGTGCAGGCGGGACAGCGGGAAGGCGGCGTGCAGGACCGGCCGCAACTGCCCGGAGCGGATCCAGGCGACGAGCTGCTCCGCCTCCTCCCGGGTACCGTGGGAGACGCCGAAGATCTGCACCTGGTACAGGTAGATGCGCGTCCACATGATCTCGCTGACATTGCCCGCGCTGGCCCCGGCGATGCTCAGCCGCGGGTAGGTGCTGCGGCGCTTCATGTCGAAGATCATGGTGTCGATGAAGCGGTCGGTCATGTCGCCGCCGGCCAGGTCCATCACGGCGTCGATGGGCTGGTCGTTGGTGACCGCCCGCACCTTGTCGGCGAAATCCTGCATGTCCGAGCGATCCAGCACCGCCTCGGCGCCCAGCTCCAGCAGCGCATCGGCCTTGTCGCGCTGGCTGAGCGCGTAGGGGATGGCGCCCATGACCCGGCAGAGCTGGATCATGGCGGTCCCCACGCCGCCGCTGGCCCCTGTCACCAGCACCCGCTCGCCGCTGGTCACGCCGGCGGCATTGAGCATGTGCAGGCCCGTCTGGTACGAGCACATGCCCATGGCGGCGAGCTCGGCATCCGCCAGGCCGGGATTGTCCACGGCGTGGAACTGATCCGACGGCACGGCGATGTACTCCGCGAAGCCGCCATCGGCACCGTGGCCGTAGTAGTCGGGCGTGAGATTGATGTCCCGGCGGTGGTCGGCATAGAGGTTGAAATCCAGCAGGCCGCGCTCGCCGATCCGGGCCGGATCGACGCCCTCGCCCACGGCCGCCACGCGACCGGCCACGTCCGCGCCCTGGATGCGCGGGAAGGTGAACGTCGCCGTCCCGCCGACCTGGAACGACACCGTGTCGCCCTTGTCCTTGACCGGGTAGAGGCCCTCCCGCGCCTTGCGGTCGGTGTTGTTCTTGGCGGTGGCCGTCACCTTCACGAGGACCTCCCCCGGCCCCGGCTGCGGCGTGGGCCAGTCCTCGCGGTACTCCAGCTTGTCGATGCCGCCGTGGCCGGTCAGCACCATCGCCGCCATGGTCTCCGGCACAGTATTGGACGCCATTCGCTGCCTCCTTCCATTACTCGCCTTGCCAGGATCCCGCGACGATAACGCAATTTCGTAGGCTCGGCAGTCGGAGCGCAACCGCCTGCGCAGCCGGCGGGTTTCGCGCGCCGACAAAACGAACGGATAAGGCGATCCGCCGATACCATCACACCGGAGCTTCTCCTGCGCCTGCTAACGTGCGGTTATCGACACGTACGGATTCACCCATGATATCGAAACCGGGGATTGCGGTAACGGCCGCGCTACTGCTTTACGCGGCGGCCGCATCGGCGCAGGGCGCGCCGGAGCTGTCGTTCAACGGCTTCGGCACCCTGGGGGTGGTCCATTCGGACGAGGACCAGGCCGATTTCGTCTCCGACCTGTTCGCCCCGGACGGAGCCGGCTACACCCGCAACTGGAGCCCCGAGGTCGACAGCCGGCTCGGCCTGCAGCTGACCGGCGAGATCACGCCGCAACTGACCGGGGTCGTGCAGGTCATCGCCGAGCAGCGCTACGACGAGACCTACCGGCCAACCGTGGAGTGGGCGAACCTCAGGTACGACGTCACGCCGGACCTGAGCCTGCGCGCCGGGCGCATGGTGCTGCCGAACTTCATGGTCTCCGAGCACCGCAAGGTGGGCTACGCCAACCCGTGGATCCGTCCGCCGCAGGAGCTCTACCGCACGGTGCCGGTGACCAACACCGACGGCATCGGGCTTAGCTATCGCTCCCGCATCGCGGGATTCACCAACACCGTGCAGGCCCGGTACGGCCAAAAGGACGCGGAACTACACGGGGATATCGAGACGGAGGCCCGCAACGGCCTCACGGTGGCGAACACCCTGGAGAGCGGCGCCACCAGCCTGTTTGCCAGCTACAACCGCTCCCGCCTGACCATCGACGCGTTCAACCCGCTGTTCGACGCGTACCGGCAGTTCGGCGCCGAGGGGGAGGCCATCGCCGACCGCTATGACGTCGACGACAAGCGCTTCGAGGTCGTCAGCGTCGGGGCCCGCTACGATCCGGGCGACTGGTTCGTCATGGGCGAGTGGTCCGCGACCGAGAGCCGCACCTTCATCGGCGACAGCCGCAGCTGGTATGTCTCCGCCGGATATCGGTTCGGCGCGATCACACCCTACGCCACCATCGCGCGTACCCGGGCCACCAGCGACACCTCGGACCCCGGCCTGGACAACCCGCAGGCGCAGGAGCTCAATGCCCGGCTGAACGTCTTCCTGGGCTCCGCGGCGGAACAGAAAAGCGTTTCCGTCGGCGCACGCTGGGACTTCGCGCGCAACTTTGCGCTGAAGGTCCAGTACGACCGGCTCGATCTCGACGAGGGCTCCCGCGGCGTGCTGATCAACGAGCAAGCCGGCTTCCGGCGCGGCGGAACCGTGAATCTGTTCAGCGCCGCCCTCGACTTCGTGTTCTGACCATGACAGGTTTGCCGAAACAGTTGCTGACCACCCTCTGCGGCCTCGTCTGCAGCCTGATGATCGGCACCGCCGCCGCCGAGATCGTCGTGGTGGTCTCCAGGGACAATCCCGTGGACAGCCTCAGCCGCACCGAGCTCGCAGACATCTACCTGGGGCGGATGGACCGGTTCCCCAATGGCGATCCGGCGATGCCCATCGACCAGGCGGAACGCTCGCCTGCACACGACGCGTTCTACAATGACTACCTGGGTCGATCCCCGGCCCAGATCAAGGCGCACTGGTCCAGGCTCATCTTCACCGGCCGCGGGCAACCGCCGCGGTCGCTGAAGGATGGCGACACCGTGGCCGAGTTCATCGCGGACAACCCCCGGGCCATCGGCTACGTCGACCGCAGCATGGTGGGCGAGCAGCTGCGGGTGGTGACCATTGAGTAGCGCTCCGGAGCAAGCGAGCCGGGCGACGGTCCAGGGACAGGAGCGTGCCGGCGCACGAGGCTGGCTTTACCGGCTCACCGACCCGCGGGTGCTGTTCACCGGGATCGCGGTCTTTCTCCTGGCCGTGATCTGGGGCACCGCCCTGAACTTCGCCGCCAAGGAACGCACCGCGGCCACGCGTACCGCCGGGACGCTCACGGAGGATGTCGCGAATACGTACGAGGCGCAGGTGGTACGCGCACTGCGCGAGATCGACCACACGCTGAAGCTGGTCCGCTACGAGCTGGAAGACCGGCCGCCGGGGGAGGTCCTGGAGGATCTGGGGGCGAACGGTCTTCTGCTGCCGGGACTGCTGTTCACCGTGAGCATCGTCGACGCCGACGGTGACGTCGTTGCCACCAATGGCGACGCCAGTGGGCGGAACGTGGCGGAGCTCGACTTCTTTCGCGAGGCGCGCCAGGCCGACGGCATGGCCGTCGGCCTGCCGCGGCGCGACGCTGACACCGGCGAGCAGCGACTGCATTTCGCCCGGTCATCCGGATCGGACGGCTCCGGTTTTCCAGGGGTGGTGATGGTATCCGTGCACGCCGGCTACTTCGTCAGCGGTTACGAGCCGAGCCTGCTCGGCGAGCAGGGCGTACTCGGCCTGGTGGGCACCGACGGGGTTTTTCGCGCGCGCCGCACCGGCGACGCCGTGTCCGCGGGAGAGGTCATCGACTACGAATCCCTGGTAGCGGACGATGGCGACGGCTCCGCCCGGGTGCGGGTCAACCCCTGGGACGGCGTACGGCGCTACACCGTGGCCCGGAAACTCTTCGAGTTCCCCGTCGCCATCGTGGTGGGGCTCTCCCGGGCAGAGCAGCTTGCCGCCGCCGACCAGCTGGCGCGCTCCTACATGTGGCGCGCGGGCGCTGCCAGTGTGCTGGCACTCGCCGTCGTGGCCCTGCTGGGCCGACTGACCTGGAAGCTCCAGTGGGCACACGCCCGCGTTACGGAGGAGCGGATCGCGCACGCCCGGCGGGTGGAGTATCTGGCCTACCACGACAATCTCACCGACCTGCCCAATCGCGCGTTCTTCAGCCGCCTGCTGACCGAGAAGATGCAGCATGCGCGCCGCTACAGGAAGAACCTAGCATTGCTGTTCCTGGACCTGGACCGGTTCAAGACCATCAACGACTCCCTCGGCCACGACGCCGGCGACGAGCTGCTCCAGGAGATGGCGCGGCGGCTGCGCAACGCCGTGCGGGACAGCGATACCGTCGCCCGCCTCGGCGGCGACGAGTTCGTCATCCTGCTGCCGGAGGTCACCTCCCCCGCCCAGGTGCCCCCCGTGGCGGAGAAGATCCTGGCCGCTGTCGGCAAGCCGTTCACGCTGGTCGGCCAGGAGTTCCGCGTCACGGTGAGCATCGGCGTCACCCTCTATCCGGACGACGGCGAAGACGAGCAGACGCTCATGAAGAACGCCGATGTGGCCATGTATCACGCCAAGGAGCAGGGCAAGAACAACTTCCAGTTCTATTCCGAGGAGCTCAACGCCGACTCGCTGGAGCGCCTCGCCCTGGAATCCAGCCTGCGCAACGCGCTGGAACGCTGGGAGTTCCGGCTGTTCTACCAGGCCAAGCAGAGCTCGTCGGACGGACGCATCACCGGCATGGAGGCGCTCCTGCGCTGGGAGCATCCGGAGCTCGGCCTGATCCCGCCGCTGCAGTTCATCCCGCTGGCCGAGGAAACGGGGCTCATCGTCCCCATCGGGCGCTGGGTGGTCCGCAGCGCATGTCGGCAGAACGTCGCCTGGCAGAACGAGGGTTTCCCGCCGCTGAGCATGGCCATCAACCTCTCGGCACGGCAGTTCCTCGACGAGAACCTGCTGGACGATATCAGGAGCGCCCTGCGCGAGACCGGCATGGACCCCCGGCTGCTCGAGCTGGAGATCACCGAGAGCATGATCATGCGGGACATGCAGCAGACCATCCATATCCTGAATGATCTCAAGGCGATGGGCGTGCGCGTTGCCATCGATGACTTCGGCACCGGCTATTCGTCGCTGTCGACGCTGAAGGAATTCCCCCTGGACACGATCAAGATCGACCGGTCGTTCACCCATGACATCGTACGCAGCGCCGAGGACAAGGGGCTCACCGACGCCGTCATCGCGGTGGGCAAGAGCCTGAGCCTGACCGTTGTCGCCGAAGGCGTCGAGACCGCGGAGCAGGCCGAGTACCTGCGCTCGCGCTCGTGCGACGAGTTCCAGGGGTTCTATATCAACGAACCCCTGCCGCCCGCGGAGTTCGCGCAGCTGGTCCGCGGCAAGATGCGCTGACGCGCCCGCGCACCGACGAGGGCAGCTTCCCGTTGCGGGCCGGAAGCCGCGTGACGGACTCGCGCCGGACAATTCTGCCGACTATCCTTGGTGGAAGGATTGGCTGGCCTTTTCGTACCGGGGGGCCTGATTGCGATGGATCACCAGTCCAGCCTCGCGGCGTACTTCGTCGAGGGCCCGCAGCGCCGGCATCTTCGCGAATGCCGTCAGGCGGACCACGGCGCGGTGACCATGCTCGATATCAGCCAGCCCGCCGGCGACATGTCAGCCTCCCCCCTGGCGGAGCTCGTCATCAGCCCGTCGCTGGGGCGACCGTTCCCCTTCTGCTGCGATTTCGGCGCGGGTGCGTTCCGCGGCAACGCCCTGCCCATGGATTTCGCGGTCATCCCGCCGGGGGCCGACATCGCAGCGACCATGGGGGCGCCCAGCACCCTCCGCTTCCTGGGGATTCCGCCGGCCACGGCGCGCCAGCACCTGGAGCTGGACGCCGGCGAGCCCATCGACCTCGGTGGCCTGCATGCACGCCTGCACCGGGACCCGCTGATCACCCACGGGCTGGAGCTTCTCTGGCAGGAGCTCGCACGCGGCGACCACACCTCGCGTTTGTTCATCGATACCATGGTCTGCACGCTGCTCACCCGCCTCGCCCGCCTGGCGTCCGACCATCGGGGCGGCGCGTCCCGGCCCCGCGGCGGGATGGCGCAGCACGCTTCCAGGCGGGTGATCGAGTACATGCAGGCTCACCTGGCCGGGCCCGTCAGCCTGCACGAGCTGGCGGAGGTGGCGGGCCTCTCGCCCTATCATTTCGCCCGGGCTTTCCGCGAGACGCACGGCATGCCGCCGCACCGCTACCTGGTGCATATGCGCCTGGAACAGGCCCGCGAGATGCTGTCCCGAACCGGGCTGTCGGTCACCGAAATCGCCGCGGCCTGCGGCTACTCGCCCCAGCACCTGGTCCGCTGCTTCCGCCGCTACACGGGCATGACGCCCAGCGCCTACCGGCACACCGTACGGCGCAGTCACTGACCCACCGCAATCCGTGTTCATCGGCAGCAAGAATGCTGAAGCGGCGAACGGGGCAACCGCCTACAATGCCTGGCGTCGGCCTGCGCCAGGAATCGCCCACCATGACGGACCCGAAGACGACTGACGGCAACGCCCCGTGGCAGCGACGACAATGGTTCGGCGATACCGTCATCCGGCTGCTGGACCGTCTCTACGGCACGGCCCGGCGGCTCACCGGGGACCGGACTCGGGCCGAAGACCTGGTCACCGAGGCCGTCGCCCGGGCCTGGGCCGGGCTGGAGGCCCCGCTGCAGGACACGTCTCGCCTCGAGGACCGGCTGCTCCACGTTCTCAGCAGCACTTTCATTCGCGACCTGCGCCAACGGCGCCGCCATGATGCCGCCGGGGCCGACGGCGAAGCCCGGCCGGGTGACGGTGACGCCCCCGAGCGTTGCCCGCCTCCGCGGCAGCGACACGGGTCCTTCCCAACCGGGTGGGGGGCGCAACGCGACCGGCTTGTCGATTCGTTACACTGGGACGATGTCGCCCGCGCCGTGGACGCACTCCCGGAGGACGAGCGCGTCGTCGTGGTCCTCGTGGAGATGCAGGGATACCGCCGTACAGAGGCGGCGGAGATGCTGCAGGCCCCCGCCGGTGCGGTGCAAGCGCAACTTGACCGCGGCCGGGCAAGACTCCGGGAGGCGCTCCGGCGGCTCGCCGACGATACCGCCGGCCCCGGGCCGGCATCCCCGTGACGACACGGCGTCGCGCGGCCGTGCCCGGTACCCATAATGCCCCGCCCCACTGCCAGCCGCCTCGCCGCGGCGCTCCATGCGCCCTTTGACGCCGGCGGGCCCGAAGCCCTGCAATAACCACCGTCCATCGCCGGGAACCATTTGCCATGGCGCTGCGTCCTTGCCGCAACCGCGGCGGTAATTCCACCGCTGCGGCCCGAGACGACACAACACGGAGAGCGCGCCATGAATCAGACCATCGAGACGACCACCGAGGTGACCCCATACGTCGAGTTCTGGAACGATACGCTGGCCGACAAGTTCGACCGCTTCCGGGAGATCCTCCAGAACGGCCTGAGCTACCACAGCCGCATCCCGCTGGAGAAGCTTGCCGTGACGCCGGGAAGCCGGATCCTGGACGTGGGTTGCGGCTGGGGGGATACGGCCATCGAGCTCGCCCGCAAGACCGGGCCGGACGGCTTCGTGCTCGGCCTCGACTGCGTCGAGCAGTTCCTGGAGCCCGCACGCCGGGATGCCGCCGAGCGCGGCGTCACGAACGTGCGCTTCGAGACGGCGGACGTCGAGCGCTACCCCTTCGAGCCCGTCTACGACCTGTGCTTCTCGCGCTTCGGAATGATGTTCTTCGAGAACCCGGTCACCGCCATGCGCAACATCCTCAGCGGCCTGCGTCCGGGAGGTGAGCTGATGTTCATCGTCTGGCGGACCATCGACGACAATCCGTGGCTCGGCCTGCCCAAACAGGTGGTGCTCGAGTACCTGGACCCGCCCGGCGAGGACGCCCGCACCTGCGGACCCGGCCCCTTCTCCATGGCGGACCCGGAGATGGTCTCGGCCCAGCTCGAGATCGCGGGCTTCGAGGCGATCGACTTCGAGCGCATCGACGGCCCCGTCACCGTGGGCTCCTCGCTGGAGGACGCCGTGCGCTTCCAGCTCGCCATCGGGCCCGCGGGCGAGGTGTTCCGCGAGGCCGGCGAGGAGGCCGAGCGCAAGCGGGAGACCATCGAGCGGGCCATGCGCGAGGCGCTGGCCCCCTACCACCAGGCCGAGGGTGTCGTCATGCCGTCAAGCTCGTGGACGGTAACGGCGAAGCGGCCGCAGACCTGAGTCGCACTGCAACAGGAGGAGATGCATCATGGCAGAATCGAACCGTCAGCTTGTCGTTGTCATCACCCACGGGCCGGACGAGGAGCTGTCCTCGGTCGGCTTCACCATCGCCAACGGCGGCCTTACGGCCGGGCTGGATGTCGCCATCTTCCTGACCAGCTCCGCCGTGGACATCGTGCGCAAGCGCGCCGCAGACCTGACGCACGTGCAGCCGCTGGAGCCGTTGAAGTCCCTGGTGGACGACTTCATGAGCCGCGGCGGCACGCTGTGGGCATGCACGCCGTGCGTGAAGGCACGCGGCTACGAGCAGGAGGACCTGCTGGACGGCGTGATCATCACCGGCGCCAGCCCGATGCACGAGCGCATCCTGGAAGGGGCCGCCACCCTGAGCTTCTGAAGCCTTCCGCCCGGCGGGGCGGCCCCCGCCGGGCATCCGTCATTCCAGGTAGGGCGCGAGAATCGCATAGAGCTCCGGGCGGTTGTCCCGGATCTCCGGCACGCTCAGGCCTTCCAGGGAATGCGGGTATTTCAGCCAGGCTTCGGTCTCGTGCAGGTAGTAGTCCGGCGGCCAGCCCACCTCGTTGCGGCTCGGCTTGTAGTAGGGCACGGCGACGCGAATGTCGTACGGGGTGTTCAGCCGCGCCCGCTGCCGCAGCTCCTCGATGATGGCCACCACCGAGCGCCCGGTATCGAAGACGTCATCGACGATCAGCAGCGCATCGTCGTGGGTGACGTGCTTGACCAGGTAGTTCAGGCCGTGGACGCGCACCGTCCGGCTTTGCTGGTCGATGCCGTGATAGGCCGAGGTGCGCACGGCGATGTGGTCCGTGTGGACGCCGTGGTAGTCCAGGAATTCCTGCACCGCCAGCCCCACGGGGGTACCGCCGCGCCACACAGCGATCATGAACGTGGGCCGGAAGCCCGAGTTCAGCACCTGGACCCCAAGCCGGAAAGAATCCTCGAGCAGGCTTTGCGCGCTGATGTAGAATTTGTCGACCATACCACCATGCCGGTTGAGTAAAGCCGGACATAGTAACCTCTAGCAGGCTGACGAGCCATTGACGACACAACGGACGAAACCGGAAGAGACCGCCCGCCCCCGCCGCTTCATCGAGGAGGCCGAGCTCATCGAGGACGCGTTCCGGCTCGGCGTGCAGATCTTCGACAGCGGGTTCCGCCCCAATTTCATCGTCGGCCTCTGGCGCGGGGGGAGCAGCGTGGGCATCTACGTGCAGGAGTGCCTGCAGACCCTGGGCGTGGCCACCGACCACATCGCCCTGCGCACGTCCTACCAGGGCATGCACGACTACGACGCCATGGTGGCCTCGCCGGATGCCAAGATCCGCGTCCACGGCACCCACTACCTGCTGGACAACCTGAATCACGATGACCGGCTGCTCATCGTGGACGACGTCTTCGGCACCGGCTACAGCGTCGCCGCCGTGCTGCGCCGGCTCAACGAGCAGCTCAAGCGCAACATGCCGCAGGACACCCGCATCGCCGCCCTGTACCAGCGCCCCAGCGCCAACCAGACCGGAACACAGCCCGATTTCTGCCTGCACGCGTCCGAGGAGTGGCTGGTGTTCCCCTACGAGATGAACGGCCTCAGCCGGGCGGACATCGACCGGCACAAGCCGTATCTCGCGCCCATCCTCGACAGCGTCAAGTGACGGTACCGGGCTACCGCTCCCGGTAGTACATCCGCATCGCCAGGGGCGCGAACACCGCCGTCACCAGTACCGACGCGACCAGTACCCAGGCGACGTCCCCGGCCGCCACGCCGCCGTGCATCAGCCCCCGCGAGGCGGTGGTCAGATGGGTCACCGGGTTCAGCGCCACCACCGTCTGCAGCCAGCCCGGCATGGTGGCCGGATCCACGAAGATGTTGCTGACGAAGGTGAGCGGGAACAGCAGCAGGAAGCTCGTGGTCATCACCGACTCCGGCGTGCGCACCAGGAACCCGACGATGATCCAGATCCACGACACCGCCGACGCGAACACCAGCATCAGTGCCACCGCCAGCAGCACGCCGGGCACCCCGGCCCCGGGCCGGAACCCCAGGACCAGGCCGACGACGACCACCACCAGCGCCGCCAGGGAGTAGCGCATCAGGTCCCCCATGAGTGCGCCGACGATGGGTGCCGGCTGCCAGATGGGCAGCGAGCGGAAGCGATCGAACAGGCCGCGCTGGATGTCCGTGTTGAGCCCCACCCCGGTGTAGACGGTCAGGAACATCACCGTCTGCACCACGATGCCCGGCAGCAGGAACTGCAGGTAGTCCGCCGACGAGCCGGCCAGCGCCCCGCCGAAGAGATACGTGAACAGCACGGTCATCATGATGGGGAACACCATGACGTCGAATAGCTGGAACGGCACGTGCTTGATCTTGAGGATCGCCCGCCAGCCCAGGGTCAGCACCGCCGACAGCGCGCTCGGCGGTGCGGGCTGATGGTCGCTGCTCAGGGCGCGATGCAGTCGGGTCGTGCTCATGCCACCTCCTCGCTGGTCTCGTCATCGGCCCCGTGGCCCGTGAGCGCGAAGAACACGTCGTCCAGGCTCGGCTGCGCCAGGGCGAACTCCCGCACCGCGATGCCGTTGGAGGTCAGCGCCGCCAGGGCATCGGGCACCCGCTCTTCCCGCGTCACCCGGGCGAACAGGGTATCCGGCTCGGTCCCGGGATGGAGCTCGTCGCCGAGCAGATGGGCAAGCAGCGCCCACGCCCGGTCCCGCTGCTCCGGGTCCGCCACGCGCACGTGCAGCGCACGCCCGCCCACCGAGGCCTTCAGCTGCCGGCTGGTGCCCTCGGCGATGACCCGGCCCTGGTCGATCACCGCCAGCCGGTCCGCCAGGCGGTCCGCTTCCTCCAGGTACTGCGTCGTCAGCAGCACCGTGGTGCCCTCCGCCGCGATGGCCCGCACGAAGTCCCAAACCTGGTTGCGGCTGCGCGGGTCCAGGCCGGTGGTGGGCTCGTCCAGGAACAGCAGCTGCGGCCGGCTGACCAGGCTCGCCGCGATGTCCAGCCGGCGGCGCATGCCGCCCGAGAAGGTGCGCACCTGCCGCCCGCCGGCCTCGCTGAGCTCGAACGCCTCCAGCAGCTCCCGCGCCCGCACGCGCGCCGCGCCCCAGCCGAAGCCCAGCAGGCGCGCCACCAGCACCAGGTTCTCGCGGCCGGTGAGATCCTCGTCCACGGAGGCGAACTGGCCGGTCAGGCTCACCTTGGCCCGCACCCGGGCCGCCTCCTTCACGACGTCGTGGCCCAGCACCCGGGCGGAACCGCCGGTGGGGCGCAGCAGGGTCGCGAGCATGCGAATGGTGGTGGTCTTGCCCGCCCCGTTCGGGCCCAGCAGCCCGAACACGGCGCCGCGCTCCACCCCCAGGTCGATGCCGCTCACCGCGGCGGTGTCGCCGAAGCGTTTTTCCAGTCCGCGGGTTTCAATCGCCAGTGTCATGTACGTCTCCCTGTAGCTGCGCTGAGCGCCGGAAAGAGTATAGCCGCCGGATGTTACGCCGCGAGGCAATGGACGACATTCTACTGACCTTCGGGATATCGCGCCCGCAGGTAGTTCCATTTGTCTGGGGGTTGCGGACCACGTAGATACCGCGGATAGCGCCGCCCGGTCCCACCTCGATCGCCATGGTCTGGATCGGATCACCGTCGGCGGCCTGAATCAGCCAGCCGCGCAGCCCATTGCAGTCGGCCCGTTACCCTTGCTTGTTGTACCGGACAACAGCCAGGACGATCCCCAGGGTGACCAGACCGGCAAGCAGAATCGTCGCCGGAGACGCGCCCAGATGCTCGAAGTACTGCGTGTAAAAATGGATGGCCGCGAATACCGCCAGCAGGTTCACCACCCAGCGCTTGTTGCCGCGAGCTGCCCAGACCCCGGTGACCACCAGGCCGACGGCCCAGCCGATCGCGAACGCCCAGTCAGGAATCGCTTGCTGTCCGAGCCACAGCGCATCCCCCCACAGGGATCCGACCCAGAACCCGAGATTCACCAGGAACAGGGACGTCCGCGCGGCCACGATGGCGAGACGCTGATAGTCCAGCGGCAGAGTGCCGGACAGCCGGTAGGTGCCCAGGCCCACGATGCTGAACAGCGCGATGGTGAGCGCGGGCTGGGGAACCGCGAGCATGTACATCGCATGCCAGTACGCCGCCACGGCCCCCGTGCTCCCGAACAGCGCCAGTACCGCCATGGCCGCCAGCAGAGCGCTCCCGGAAGCGACGGCAGCAGCCAGGCAAAGGACCGTGACCACGACAAAGCCGGCGACACCGCCCTGGGTGACGAGCAGGATGCCACCGGCGCACATCACGGAACCGACAACCAACAGCATCGAGCCGAGCAGGCCCCACCCCCTGGTATGCTTGCGGACCAGCATCAGCCCGCCTGCGGCCAGGAGCAGGCCCAGGATGATGGCCGTGGCACCATGGGGGAGCAGAGCCAGGGCCCCGCCCGCCGTGGCAACGACGCCGAACCCCGTCAGGATGTTGAATGCCAGCGAGCCGGTATCCTCCACCGCCCACGACTTCAGGCGCGCATGCTCCTCGGTGGTAATGCGCCCCTCGTCGAGGAGCCTGTCAACGTCGATCACGATTTTCATGGCGCACTTCCGTCGGCTCAGCACTGCGAATGCTCGGCGGCACGTTCCGTTTCCGATCGGAACCGCCGTTTTCGTTAATCTTCCTCTGCTCCCAGGACACGACCTGCCACCGCATCCAGTTTCCGCATCAGGTCTGCATCCCGGTGCGTCTGCGCGGTGACGATGGCGCCGTCCAACGCGTGGTCGGCTTCCGGGCAGGCCGGGTGTGTGCGCGGGAAGGTACGCCCCAGTCGCTCGATGAGCCGCCGCGCCTTTTCCGTGTTGTCCTGCATCACTGCCAGGACACCGGCAACATCGACGGCGTCGTGGGCGTCGTGCCAGCAATCGAAATCCGTGACCATGGCCACCGTTGCATAGGCCAGCTCGGCCTCCCGCGCCAGCTTGGCCTCCGGCATGTTCGTCATGCCGATCACGTCGCAGCCCCACGCCCGGTACAGTCGCGCCTCGGCGCGGGAGGAGAACTGCGGCCCGTCGATGACCAGGTACGTCCCGGTGGACGCAGCCTGAATCGCCTCGTCGGCCGCGGCGGTGCGCAGGATCTCCGCCAGTATGGGGCTCACCGGATCGGCCATGGATACGTGGGCGACGCACCCCGCCCCGAAGAAGCTGCTTTGCCGGCCCTGCGTGCGGTCGATGAACTGATCGACCAGGACGAAATGGCCGGGCGGATACTGCTCTGCCAGGGAGCCGCACGCCGAGAACGACACCAGATCCGTGGCGCCGGCGCGCTTCAGCGCATCAATGTTGGCGCGGTAGTTGATGTCACGGGGCCCAAGGCGGTGCCCGCGGCCGTGCCGCGGCAGAAAGCGGATCGGCAAGCCGTGGAGGTCGGCGAACAGGATCGCATCCGACGGCTCGCCCCACGGGCTTTCGACGTACTCCCATCGCGCGTTGTCGAGCCCGGCGAGATCGTAGAGCCCGCTTCCCCCGACGATTCCCAGTACCGAATCCATTACGATGAGACCTTCCCTTCCTTCCGGTTGCCGAACAACAAACGGATAAAGCGTTTCCGTCTAGATGTCCCCGCCATAGAGCAGGGACGCCCACACCCCGCCGGCGCCTCCGCCCACCGCCAGGCCGATTCCGATACCGGTCAGCAGGCTGTCCATCACTACGCCGAGGCCTGCACCAAGACAAAGGCCGGCGGCGATTCCGGCGACGAGCGCCGCCAAGGCGCTTGCCGGCTTGCTCTCCGATGCATTCTCGCCACCGGAGCCTTGGCCCCGCTTCCGTGCCATGCCGTCCTCATCATTCATTCGCGTCGCCCTACGACGCCTCATTCGGACACGAGAGGCTCAATGGATCAGAACGACCTTTCCGGTTACCGATCCCTCCGCGACGCGCCGGTATCCCTCCGCCGCTTCCGCGAGCGGGACACGCGCGCCGATGACCGGCTGCACTTCGCCGGCCTCCAGCATCCGCACTAGCCCGGACAGGGTCTCCCTGTACCATGCATTGTTCTTCCGGACCTCGTCCGGGGTTGCACACAGGGAAACGCGCTTGCCGTCAGGCCAGGCATTGAGCCAGGCCATCCGCAGCAGGCCCTTGATCATCTCCGCGCGGCCCCCGAAGCTGTCGCCGGCGAACCCGTAGCTCACCACCCGTCCGCCCCGCCCGACGACGTCGTACGACCTGCGGAGATTCTCCCCTCCGAACGGATCGAACGCGGCATCGATGCCGTGGGGGTGCTCCCTCCGGATGACTTCGACGAAGTCCTCGCTGCGATAGTCGATGGGAATACCGCCAAGCTCCCGCACCACGTCGTGCTTCGCCCGGCTCGCCGTCCCGTACATGGTCAGGTTCAGGCGGCGTCCCAGCTGGAGCAGTGCGGTGCCGACACCACCTGCCGCGGCGTGGACGAGCACCGTCTCGCCGCCCGTCAGATCCGCCTTCCTGTGCACAAGGCAGTGCGCGGTGAGGTAGTTCAGGACCAAAGCGACGGCCTGTGCCGGATCGGCATCTTCGTTGACCGGCACGACCAGCTCGGCCTTCATGCACACGGCATCCGCCTGGCAGCCGAACTGCGGGTTCAGCGCCACCACCAAGCGGCCTTCCTCCAGGTCCGCAACATCGGCTCCACACGCCTCGACCCGGCCGGCCAGGTCATAGCCCGGAGTGAAGGTTCCCCGGGGTGCGAGCGGATAGCCGCCGTGGGCGGCCATGACGTCGGCGAAACCAATGCCGGAAGCCAGGGTCCGGATCCGCACCTCGTCGGGCTCGGGCGCCCTGGTCTCGGCCTCCACGACCTTGATCGAGCTGATGCCGCCCCGTCCATCGATAAGAACCCGGCGCGCTCCCCCCATGATTTACCCTCCCTGTGCGGTGCTCCAACCGATGCGCCCATCCGACCCGGAAACCCTTACGGGGATCGCCGTACCCATCCCGCTTACGTCGACGGACCCTGGTACCGGGGGAATTCATCCCGGATCTCGTACCAGCGCGCCTTCGAGGCGACGAACGCGTGATACTTCCGTCCGGCCTCCACGGCTGTGTCGAGCGTCCCGACCCGGAGTCGCCTCACCCCCGGCAGGTCATCCCGTGCGCTGTACACGGGGCTGCCGCACTCCGCGCAGAAGGCCCTGACCTTCCCCGGGCTGGACCGGTACTCCTTGAGGAATTCCTGCCCGCGGACGAACGTGAGCTTCTCCGTCGCCACGGGCGCGGCGGCGACGAACGCCGTCCCCTGGCCCTTCTGACACTGCGTACAGTGGCACATGGAGATTTCATCAATGTCTCCGCGGTACTGGTACTGGATTCGCCCGCAAAGGCAGCTGCCGTGAAGCATCCTGTCGCCTCCCTGTCGCCATTGCAACGACCGCCGCATCCGGGCACTCCGGACGGCCGCTACCGGCATTCGCTCTCGATCCTCTCCTGCATTTCCCCGACGCTTCGCTCACCGGCAATGGCGTCAAACGATGCGATTCCCAACCACAGGATGACCACGGCGAGGACCGGGGAGAGAAGCGCCACCACGGACAGAGCCTTGGCCTGGCTTCCGTATCGGATCTTCTTGCGTTCAAGGCCCGGTATACCGGCGGGTGGGAAACGGCCGGCGCGCAACGCGAGAAGACCGACCCAGGCTCCGTATGCCGACGCGACGGCCACGATCGCCGGCAGGACAAAGCAGAACACCGCCAGGCCGAGCAGGGCGACGTTGACGCCGGCAACGCGGCTGCACGCCGGCTCTTCGAGGTACCAGGAATACCCCGCGAAGGTCGCTGCAACGGCGAGAAGAACAAACAGGGGCCAATAGAACGCTAGTATTCTTTTCATCTTCCCTGCATCCCGGCGAGATCGACATGCCCGGATTATGCCCTCCCCGCTCCCGGCGCCCAAGCAGGTATCGTCGAACGCTCGTCGTGTTCCGCACGAGCACCCGTCCATCCTCCATGCCTGCTGCCGCCCCTGTCCGGGCGGCAGCAGGCCGCCGTAAACGGACTCCTACACGTCCACAACCACCTCGAAGCCGCCGTAGATCAGCCGCTTGCCGTCGAAGGGCATGGGATTGACGTCCGGCTGGACGCGCGGATCCGCCATGATCTTCGGCATGGCCTGGTTGCGCACCTCCCGCGATGGCCACAGCACCCAGGAGAACACGGCGGTTTCCTCGGGCTTGCGCTGCACGGCCATGGAGAAGGAGGTGACCTCGCCTTCGGGCACGTCGTCCCCCCAGCATTCCACGACCTGCAGCGCTCCGTAGTCCTTGAAGACCTCGGCGGCCTCGCGGGCGTGCTTGATGAAGCGCTCCCTGTTGTCATTCGGTACGGCGGCAACGAATCCATCCACGTAGCTCATGATCGTTCTCTCCCGGTTCAGTCCTTCGGTGGCAGCTCGCGCGCGGGACGGACCTCGATGCTGCCGAAGCGCGCAGGCGGAATGCGGCCCGCGAGCTGCAGGGCCTCGTTGAGGTCGGTGGCTTCCAGCAGGTAGAAGCCGGCGAGCTGCTCCTTGGTCTCGGCGAACGGCCCGTCGGAGATGATTACCTCGCCGTCGCGCACGCGTACGGTGGTGGCAGTGTCCACGGGCTGCAGGGGCTGGCCGGTGACGAACTTGCCCTGCTCGGTGAGCCGCTCCACCCCGGCGATGCACTCCTGGTTGAGGTCGTGCCACTCCTGCTCGCTCATGGCCTCGATGATGCTTTCCTGGTAGTACACCAGCGCCACGTATTTCATGATGCCTCCTGTTCCATGCTGCGCCCGCACTCTTCGGGCCAGCAGGCGATCATCCAGTGCACGCCGTAGCGGTCGGCCGCCATGCCGAAGCGCCGGGCCCAGAACGTCTCGCCCATGGGCATGCTCACCGTGCCGCCATCGGCCAGCCGCGCGAACACGGCTTCGGCCTGTTCCGGCTCGTCGTAGCTGAGCTGCACGTGGGCTCCCTGGGGCGCCTGGTAGCAGTCGCCGTCCATGTCCGCACCCATCAGGCGGCGGCCGCGCAGATTGAGCGAGGCGTGGACGATGCGGTCGTGCCAGTGGGCCGGCACGTCCGCGGCGGCCGGCGTCTCGCCGTAGGTGAGCATGGCCTCCAGGTGGCCGCCGGTGACCTCGGCATAGAAGGTCATGGCCTCGCGGCAGGTACCGGGGAACGCCAGGTGCACGTTCATGTCGGTCGGCAGCCGCCCGTGCGCCCGGTGGTGCTCGATCGCCGCGCCGGGCGTGAAGTCCTCCAGCGCCATGTAGCGCCGCAGCTCCAGCGTGACGTTGCCGTCCTCCCGCGGCCACTGCTTCGCCCAGGCGACGGCCTCGTCCAGGGACGCCACCTCCAGCACGGTGTAGCCGGCAAGCAGCTCCGTGGTTTCCGCGAACGGGCCGTCGGTGACCACCGGCTCACCGTCCCGGAACGTGATGCGGCTCCCCTCCCGGCTCGGCCGCAGGCCGTCGCCGGTGACGAACACGCCGGCACGGATCAGGCGCTCGTTGTAATCCGCCATGGCCTGCAGCATGCCTTCGGACGGCATGACGCCCTCCTCGGTCTGTGCGTCGGCCTTGCGCATGAGCATGTATCGCACGACAGTCTCCTCCTTCAGTGTCGGGTTGCATCATCAAGTCGTGCGGCTCGGGCCGGGATCGACAGGGCACCGGCGGCTCATGCCGAGCTATCCAGCTCGGCCAGGCGGCGCTCCAGGAAACGCCGCTCCGGGCCCTGCACGGCAAGGGCCAGTGCCCGCTCGTAGGCGTGCCGGGCGGCGTCCCGGTCGCCGGCACGCCGGTGAAGATCGGCGCGGGCGGCGTGGAAGAGATGGTAGTGGACGATCTCCTTCTGCCCGGTCATGGCATCCAGCAGGCGCAGGCCGTCGGCGGGCGTATCGCGCATGGCCACGGCCACGGCCCGATTGAGCGCGATCACCGGCGACGGCTGCTGGCGGTAGAGCGCCTCGTAGAGGCGCACGATGCGGGCCCAGTCGGTATCCTCGTACCGGGCCGCCCGCGCGTGCTCGGCGGCGATGGAGGCCTGCAGGGTATACGGCCCCGCCGGTGTCGCCGCCAGGGCCAGCTCCAGCCACTGCACGCCGACGTCGATCTGCGCCCGATCCCAGCGGCTGCGATCCTGCCGGTCCAGCGTGACCAGATCGCCGCCGGCATCCGCGCGGGCAGCGCGCCGGGCGTCGTGGAGCAGCATCAGCGCCAGCAGGCCGTACACCTCCCCTTCCGGAAGCAGACGCGCAAGGGACTCCGCCATGCGGATGGCCTCCGCCACCAGATTCACGTCCACGACCGCATCGCCGTCGCTGCGGGAGTAGCCCTCGTTGAACACCAGATAGATCACCCGGAGCACGCCCGGCAGGCGCTCGGGCAGCTCATCGGCGCCGGGCACCTCGTACGGGATGCCCGCGTCGCGGATCTTGCGCTTGGCGCGGACAATGCGCTGGGCGACCGTGGTCGGTTTCTGCAGCAGAGCGCTGGCCACCTGCTCGGTGGTGAGCCCGCACATCTCCCGCAGCGTGAGCGCCACCCGCGCGGGCATGGCCAGCCCCGGATGACAGCAGGTGAACAGCAGCCGGAGCTGATCGTCCTCGATGGCCTCGCAGTCCAGCTCCACCGCTTCGGCCTCGTCCGGCACGACCAGGTGCGCATACTGGCGCGCCGTCTGCCGGCGGCGGATCTGGTCGATCCCCCGCCTGTGCCCGGCACGGATCAGCCAGGCAGCCGGGTTGTCCGGTACGCCCTCGCCGGGCCATTGCTGCACGGCCGCGGCAAAGGCCTCCTGCATGGCCTCCTCGGCCAGGGTGAAATCCCCCACCAGACGAATGAGGGTCGCCAGCACGCGGCGGGAGTGCTGGCGGTAGATGCTTTCGATTTGACGGTCAATCGCGGACATCGGGCAGGCATCCGGTTCCTCGGGCCCTCGGTCGCACGGCGCAGGCGCCGGTCGACAGGCGAGCTTATTCCCTTGCTGGATTCAGCATAGCTTGCGTCCGGGGCTGTCTCCACAGAAAGAAGGGCTGGTCATACTGCCGCCCCGCTCTCCAGCCGGGACAGGCTGAACCGGCGCCGGTGCTCGTGGGCGGTGATGCCCACCAGCCGCTTGAACAGCCGCCGAAAGAAGGCGGGATCCTCGTAGCCCACCAGCCAGGCGATCTCGTGGACGGGCTCCCGGGTCCGCTCCAGGAGCTTCTTGGCCTGGTCGATCCGGAGCTCCTGGACATAGCGCAAGGGCGTGAGACCGGTCGCCCGGGTGAAGCGACGCTTGAAGTTGCGCTCGGACAGCCTCGCCTGGATGCTCATGGAATCCACGGGGGCAGCGCAGGCGAGATTCTCGCCGATCCAGTGCTGAGCGCGCTGCACGGCGGCGTCGTCATGATCGAGGCGCGGCAGGAACGCGCGGTAGGGCGCCATTCCCTCGACATGGGCGTTGAGCGCATGGAACCGGGCGCAGGCCTGCGCCACGGCCGTACCCAGGTACCTGGCGATCAGGCACAGCGCCAGATCCTGCCAAGCGGAGGCTGCCCCGGACAACAGGAACTGCTGCCGCTCGCCCGCGACGATGAGCGTCTTGTCGAGATCCAGGGAAACCGCCGGAAAGGTGCGGCGGAACATCTCGGCAATCGCCCAGTGGGTCGTGGCCGTGCGGCCGTCCAGCAGCCCCGTTTCCGCCAGAAGCAGCAGGCCCGTGCACGCGGAGCACAGCTGCGCGCCCGCGTCGTGCATGCGGCGCAACCACGCGACCGTTTCCGGATAGCGCCCGGTCTGCCAGTCCCCGCCGGCAGGCACCATGAGGGGCGGCACGATGACGATGTCCGTGCGTGTCACCTCGTCCACGCGCGACGTGCCGGCGAGGGTCAGGCCGCTGCGGAAGCGCAGCGGCCCGTCGCCGGGGGCGACGATGCCCAGGGAGAACGGGCGGGTATGTCCCAGTGACGGGTCGACCCAGCTCAGCGGGGAGAAGTCCTGCAGTGCCTCGAAGAGCTCGGTCACCGTACCGGCTGACGCCTCCGGGACCGCGACCAGGCACACGTGTCGGGTTGCCCGGCATTCCGCCATGATGCCTCCCCCTGGGCAAGGTCCGGCGGGAGCACGGTCGCGGCGCGCGGGCTCTCCCGCTCCATGGGGGTATTCCTGTCACAAATGCCCCCGTTCGCGCGGATTCGCCTCTCCACGCACTCCGGAGTGTAGCAGGACAATACGGACACGGTTACGCGAAGGAGGAAAGCCGTCATGCACATCGATCCGAGCAAGCAGCAGCAGTTCGTCGATCACGCCATGATGGACATCAAGGGCGGCTTCATGATGCTCATGGCTCACATCGGCGACCGGCTGGGTCTGTTCCGGGCGCTTGCGGAAGGGCCCATGCGCAGTGAAGAGCTCGCCGGGGCCCTGGGTCTCCAGGAGCGCTATGTCCGCGAATGGCTCGCGGCCATGGCCTGCGGCGGCTACCTGGAGTACACCCCGGACACCGGGGCCTTCCACCTGCCGCCGGAGCACGCGCCCGTACTGGTCGATGCGGAAAGCCCGGTATTCTTCGGCGGCATCTACCACCAGCTGCCCGGCCTCTGGCACATCCTCCCGGAGCTCAAGGAGAAGTTCCGCCACGGGGGCGGGATCCCGCTCGACCGCTATACGCGGGACTGGTGGGAGGGCATGGAGCGTGTCACGGCCACCTGGTCCGAGAATTTCCTGATGCAGGAATGGCTCCCGCAAGCGGGCCTGCTGGAGCAGCTGGAGGACGGGGCGCACATCGCCGACGTCGGCTGCGGCAAGGGCCGCGCCCTGATCAAGCTCGCCCAGGACTTCCCGAGGGTCACCGCGGTGGGCTACGAGCTGTCCGATATCAACCTGGAGGGAGCGCGCCGGCTGGCACGGGAGGCGGGCGTGGACAACCGCGTCCGGTTCCACAAGCACGACGTCCACGACGGCCTGTCGGGGCCGTTCGACGTGGTATTCACCTTCGACGCGGCCCACGACTTCCAGGACCCGCAGGAGGCCTTCCGCCTGATTCACGACGCGCTGCGCGACGGCGGCTCCTACCTGCTCGTGGAATACCGGGTGGGCGACCGGCTGGAAGACAACCTGGGCCCGACGGGGGCGCTGTTCTACACCCTGAGCGTCACCTACTGCATGACGACCTCGCTCTGCCTGCACGGCAAGGGGCTGGGCACCTGCGGGCTGCCCGAGGCCGTCGTCCGGGAGATGGCGGAGCGGGCCGGCTTCCGGACCGTCACCGCCCTGCCCTTCGATCACCCATTGAACAAGGTCTATGTGGCGACAAAAGCCGCCTCGTGAGCACGGTCCGTGCGCGTCGCCCGGGCGGCCGGACCGTCCCCGGACCCGCGCTCAAGCGGCGACGGCCCCGGCGGCGCATGCGGCGGACAGCAACGAGGCCGCCGTGCGGACGTGGTTCCAGCGGGTCCACTCGCGCACGTACTCCGGCCAGTACGCCGCCGCCTCCGCCGAATCGATCTCCAGGCGGCGGAGGCGCTCGTTCCGCGGCACGTTGAACACCAGCGTCACGGCGAAGGAGCCGAGCAGATACACGACGCCGGCGACCAGCACAAGCGCGGCGGACGCACCGCCCGCAGTGACGATGGCGAGGGCCGCGCCGACGGCCGCGACCCCCGCCGTGCCCATGAAAACGCCCAGGAAGGCCGGGTTGAGCACGACCACGTTGATGCGCTGCATGGCGTCGACCCCGCCGGCGACCGGCAGCTGTGCTAGAGCCTGCATCACGAAGGTCGAGAAGGCGAAGAACACCCCGCCGACCGTTCCCGCCCCGATGCACAGCACCACGGCCAGCGTGGTCAAGAGCACATCCGTCATGCCCGTCTCCCTCTATCCGCGACCAACCCCTGGAGGCGTCTCATGCCTGCGCCGCTTCCTGTTCCAGCAGGGGCCGCCACTCCGGCTGCACGTCCAGGCCGAACGTCCCGCGCAGCGTCCGCTCCAGGCCGTCGGCGTCCAGCAGATGGCGCTCCGCCGGCGCGTCGTTCGGGCGCACCGTCAGGCGGTTGCCAAGAAGAGTGTAACGCACGCGCTCGCTCGTGCGCGCGACCATCAGCCGCTGCCGGAAGTTCGAGGACGGGTGCGTGGAGGTGTACCAGTTCGGCACCTCGTAGTCGGACACCAGCCACGGCCCCGCCTCCAGCTCGTACATGGACTGCCACCGGCCGTCGATGCGGATCTGTACGAGCCATTGATTGCCGAACGGAATGACCCGGAAGCTCTCGTGGTCGGTCTGCTGCGGAGCGGAGGTATCCATGCGCAGCGGTGCCGTGAGCACGCAGCCGCCGAAGCCGACATCCACCAGCCAGGGGACGCCGTCGAGCGTGACCCGCAGCGCCATGTGCGTCGGCGGCGTCGGGGGATTGCCGGGCGCGGCCCGCCAGCGGACACGGCCCACCAACCCCTCCACCGTGAAGCCCAGCTCCGTCAGCACCCGCCACAGCAGCGTGTTGTGCTCGAAGCAGTAGCCCCCGCGACCGGCATGGATCAGCTTGGCGTCCACCGCCTGCGGTGCGAGATCGACGCCCTTGTCCAGGAGCACATCGATGGCCTCGAACACGATGGCATCCGGATGCCGCCGGTGCAGCGCGCGCAGGGTGTCGAGCGTAGGCACCCGCGACCCCGTGTGGCCGATGCGCGCCAGGTAGGCATCCACGTCGACTTCCGGTGGCGGTATGGTGTCGTCCAGCGCCGTCACGATCTCGCGCACGGCGCGCGGGGCGAACGTGCGCAGGAGCCGCACGCCCGGATTCCGCTGGCGGAACGCGCGTTGCAGACGCTCCGCGGTGGCCGCGGCAACGCCTCCGCCGAACGCGATGAGATCGAATTCGCCGGCGTCGAAGTGCTCGTCCGCACGCTCCGGATCCGTCGTGCCCTGCGCACGGAGACCGACTCCGGAAAGCTCGTCGAGCACGGTCTCCAGCACCTCGGGCGAGCGCCCGATCACCAGTACACGTGCACCGCCCACACTGCTCATGCCGCCTCCTCGTAGTCCCGCGCCGCGCGAGCATCGCGCAGTGCCAGTGTCCACCAGGCCAGGCGCGCCAGCATGGTCCGGGCCGAGTCCTCGGCGCGCTCGCGATGGACCGGCTCGCCGTCGTCATCGAACTGGCTCCACACGCCGGGGAAGATGACGCCGTCGCGGATGCCCACCGCGTGCAGCTCGGTGAAGACCTGGCGCAGGTGCTCCACGGCACGGGTTCCGCCGGCGCCGCCGCCGTAGGAGACGAAGGCCACCGGCTTGGCCTGCCACTCGCGCTTGAAGCTGTCGATGAGCGCCTTCAGCGGGGCCGGATAGGAGTGGTTGTACTCCGGCGTAACCACGATGAAGCCATCCGCCGCGTCCACCTGCTGCTGCACGCTGTCGACGGCGTGCTGCGTCGTCCCGGCGTGCGAGGCGCGGCCGGCGGGGTCGATGACGTCCACCTCGAAATCCGGCCGCGCCAGCGCCTGCCGTACCACCCAGCCCGCGACGGTGTCGCAGAGCCGGCCCTCGCGCGTGCTGCCGTAGATCACGGCGATTCTCGTCCTGTCTTGCATGGGGTTCTCCCTGTTCGTCGTGCATGCGGTAGCGATTTATAAGACCTCAAGTAAAGTTGAGGTCAAGCCTTGTTTGCCCTGTCGATTGCGATGCCCGCCGTCCGACCTCTTCATGAACGGCCCCCGCACCGGGCAGCAGAACGTCCGTGCCGGCCTCGCGGGCCGTCAACGGGCTCCACCCGAAACCGGTTCATTCAGGGAGACCGGCATCATGACCGCAAACGACCACACCCCACCGGCGATCGGCACACGGGAGGAATGGCGCGCCGCACGACTGGCGCTGCTGGAGGAGGAAAAGGCGCACATGCGCCGCTACGACAAGCTCGTGCGCCAGCGGCAACGGCTGCCGTGGGTGCCGGTGGACAAGACCTACCGCTTCGAGACCACGCGCGGCACGCGCTCTCTGGAAGAGCTGTTCGACGGCCGCTCGCAGCTTCTCCTCTATCACTTCATGTTCGGTCCCGACTGGACCCGCGGCTGCATCGGCTGCTCGTTCCTGGCCGACCACATCGACGGCGCCATGCCCCACGTCAATGCACGGGATATCACGCTGGTATGCACGTCGCGGGGGCCGCTGGAGCGGCTGCAGGCCTACAGGCAGCGGATGGGCTGGCAGTTCGAGTGGGTCTCGTCGCTGCACAGCGATTACAACGCCGATTTCGATGACCCGCTGGGCCTGGCGCCGGACGCCGTTGGCGAGACATCGACGCTGAACGTGTTCGTGCGGCACGACGGCACCGTCTACCACACCTACACCGGCGTGAGCCGGGGCCTGGAGGTCCTCGACGGCGCCTACCACTGGATCGATCACGCCCCGCGCGGCCGCGACGAGGACGGGCTCGACTATCCGCAGCAATGGTGGCGGCGCCACGACGAGTACGGCCAGCCCGAGGCGCCGACGGTCATGTCATCCGTCACCGACTAGGCCCGCCGACGGGATGCCCGCACGGCGGGCCGTGCCCTTCCGCTCGGAGCGCCGGTTGCGGGGGCGGCAGGAGCCGCCTGCCCGCGTCGCGCATGTGCGTTGCAATTCCGGCACGCGCTGCTTTATTTACCATGTATGAGGCAGAAGATCAGTTTCTGCACAAGCAACGATGGCGTCCGCCTCGCCTACGCGACGGCGGGGCGGGGGCCCCCGTTACTGCGCGCCGGCGGCTGGATGACCCATCTCGAGCACGACTGGGACAGCCCCATCTGGCGTCACTGGCTGCGCGAGCTCGCCCGGGACCATACGCTTGCGCGCTTTGACATGCGCGGCTCGGGGCTGTCGGACCACGAGGTCGCCGAGCAGGGAATCGAGGCCTGGATCCAGGACCTGGAAGCCGTGGCCAACGCGCTGGGCTGGCGGCGGTTCCCGCTGCTGGGGATGTGCCAGGGCGGCGCCGTGGCGGCGGCCTATGCGGCCCGGCACCCGGAGCGGGTCAGCCGGCTGATCCTGTACAACGCCTATGCCCACGGCGGATATACCAGCGGCATTCCCAAGCAGAAGACGGACGAGGCCCGGGCCCTGGAAGCGATGATCGAGGTCGGCTGGGGCCGGCGCCAGGGGACCTTCCGCGAGGTGTTCGCGCGCCTGATGGCGCCCCGCGAGGCCGGCGAGCAGGTGGCATGGTGGGCGGAGCTGCAGCGCATCACGGCGGAGCCGGACACGGCGGTCCGCCTCTGGCGGGCCTTCCATACGCTGGACATCCGCGGCCAGCTGGAGAAGGTCCGGGCGCCGACACTGGTCGTGCACGTCAAGAGCGACCGGATGGTGCCGTTCGAAATGGGGCGCGCCCTCGCCTCCGGGATCTCCGGCGCGCATTTCGTGCCGCTGGAGGGCAGGAACCACATCCTGCAGCCCGACGACCCCGGCTGGCCCGTGTTTGTCTCGGAGTTCCGCCGTTTTCTCACCAGCCAGGGGGACGACACCCCGGCGCCGCCCCCGGGATTCGAGACGCTCACCGGCCGTGAACGCGTCGTGCTGGAAGCGATTGCCCAGGGGCTGTCGAACCCCGCCATCGCGCAACGCCTGTCCATCGCGCCCAAGACGGCCCGCAACCACGTCAGCAACATCTGCGGCAAGCTGGACATCCCCACCCGCGCCCAGTTGATCGTCACCGCCCGGGAAGCGGGTTTCGGCGAGCACGGTCCGTCCGCGTGATCGCTTGCCGGCCCACCCCCGCGCCGCTCTGCTCCGGCCCGGCCGCGTCGTCGTGAATCCGGGCCCGGGACACTTGTCCCGTCCCCGCTCACTTCGCCCATGAAATCAGGACATCCGCCTCATGACGGCGCGTACCGCCTCCTCGTAGCGTTTCCCTGAGGCCGCTCGCAGTCGGCCGTGCAACCCTTCAGTCGGTAGCCGAGGAGGCGACCATCATGAACACCGAGATCGCCAAGCAACTGAAAGACCTTTTCCGCGGCGAGATCCTGGAACCCGGCGACACCGGTTACGACGGTGTACGCGCGCTCTACAACGCCATGATCGACAAACGTCCCCGACTCATCGCCCGTTGCTGCGATACCGCGGACGTGGCCACGGCCGTGCGCTTCGGTCGCGACCAGGGGCTCGTCGTCGCGCTGCGCGGGGGCGGTCACAACGGGCCTGGCCTGGGCAGCTGCGATGACGGCCTGCTCATCGACCTCTCCGGGATGAAGGGGATCTACGTCGACCCGGACAGTGCCACCGTGCGGGCCCAGCCGGGGTGCACCCAGGGTGACCTGGACCACGCCACCCACGCCTACGGGCTCGCAGTGCCCTCGGGCATCGTCAGCACCACCGGGATCGCGGGCCTGACCCTGGGCGGGGGCCACGGCTACCTGAGCCGGATGCACGGGCTGACCGTCGACAACCTGCTGGAGGCCGAGGTCGTCCTTGCTGACGGGCGCATCGTGACCGCCAACGTCAACCGCAATGAGGACCTGTTCTGGGCCATCCGCGGCGGGGGCGGGAACTTCGGGGTCGTAACCAGCTTTCTCTACCAGGCACACCCGGTGAAGGACGTCTACGCCGGCCCCATGTTCTGGGACCTGGCCCATGCCCGCCAGATCATGGCCTGGTACCGCGACTTCCTGCCGGCCGCGCCCCGGGAGCTGGGCATGTTTCTCGGCCTCAAGCGCGTACCGGCGATGGATCCTTTTCCCGAGTCGCTCTGGAACCGACCCATCGTTGCCCTGATGAGCTGCTACAACGGCACGGAAGCCGAGGGCGTCGAGGCGATGCGGCCGGTTCGCGAGACACTGCCCGAGCCGTTGCTGGACGGCATGATGCAGATGCCCTTTCCGGCATGGCAATCCGCCTTCGACGCGATTCTGCCCCGGGGGCTGCAGTGGTACTGGAAAGGCGACTTCGTCAAGGAGCTGCCCGACGAGGCCATCGAGGCCCACATCGAGCACGCCTCGAGGACGCCGGACGGGTTGTCGCTGATGCACCTGTACCCGATCAACGGCGCAGTGCACGACACCGGCAGCGACGCCATGGCCTGGAGCTGTCGCGACGCGCACTGGTCCATGGTCATCGCCGGCATCGATCCCGACCCCGGGAACGCGGCAACCGTCACCCGGTGGGCCCGGGACTACTGGGATGCCGTCCACCCCTACACTGCCGGTGCGGCCTATATTAACTTCATGATGGAGGAAGGCAGCGAGCGGGTGCAGGCGACGTACGGGCCCAACTACCCGCGTCTGTCGCGGATCAAGGCCAAGTATGATCCGGAGAACTTCTTCCGGGTCAACCAGAACATTCCGCCGGGGTAACGGGCCATGTCGATTCCGCTCTTCGTTCTGCTGGCATTCGCGGGCTGGACCTTGCTGTCGATGGTTCTGACCGTGGGCGTGTACCGTTGGCACCGCATTCTGAGCGGCCGCAACCGCATCGGGGAGTTCAGCGAGTACCGCATCGAGGGACGCGACTGGTACAAGCGCGCCCTGCGGGCGCATGCCAACTGCGTCGAGAACCTCCCCGTCTACGGCGCGGTCGTCGTGGCGATAGCGGTCACGGGCGTCAGCGACCCCTTGCTCGACGGACTCGCCCTGGTCTTCCTGATCGCGCGCATCGCCCAGACCAGCGTCCATGTCGGCCTGCAGCATTCGGACCTCGCCGCCACGGTGCGATTCTCGCTGTTCTTCGTCCAGCTCGTCTGCATGACCTGGATGGGGCTCTACGTGGTGTTCGAGGTCGTCTGACAGGATCGTCCGCCGGGCGTGCCGGGCGGGCGCGGCAACCACACCGGACGGGCCGGGCCACCGCCCCGGCCCGTCCGGTGCCGCCACGGGAGGAAACTGCCATGAACGCCCGAACGCTGCACGCGGACTACCTCGTCATAGGCGGCGGTGCCGCCGCCATGGCATTTACCGACGCGCTGCTCAGCGAAACCGACGACCGCGTCGTCATGGTCGATCGGCGCCATGCGCCCGGGGGACACTGGAACGACGCCTACCCCTTCGTTCACCTGCACCAGCCGTCGCGCTACTACGGCGTCAATTCCATGCCCCTCGGCAACGAGGTCCTGCAGACCAGCGGTCCCGAGGCGGGCATGTACGAGCGCGCCAGTGCCGCCCAGATCTGCGGCTATTACCAGCGGGTGCTGTCCGAGCGCTTTCTCCCCTCTGACCGCGTGCGCTACTTCCCCCAGTGCGAGTACGTCGGCGACGGCACCTTCGTCTCCCGGCTCACCGGCCGCCGCTACGACGTGGAGGTTCGCAAGAAGCGTGTTGACGCCACCCACCTCTCGCCATCCATTCCTGTCGAATCCGGGCCCCGCTTCGAGGTGGACTCCGGCGTGTCCTGCATCCCCCTGAACGACCTGGCCCGTGTCACTGACAGCCCGGACGACGGCTACGTGATCATCGGCGGCGGCAAGACGGCCATCGACGCCTGCCTGTGGCTGCTGGACAACGGCGTCGATCCCGCCGCCATCTGCTGGATCAAGCCCCGGGAGGCGTGGCTGTTCAATCGCACCTACTTCCAGCCGGGCGAGCTGGTCGGCCGTTTTCTCCTCGGGCTCGGGCTGCAGATGGAGGCCGCGGCCAACGCCCGGACCACGGACGATCTCTTCCGCCGCCTGGAGGACGCCGCGCAGCTGCGCCGGGTGGACCGCGGCGTGTGGCCCACCATGCACAAGGCCGCCACCATCAGCGACCGGGAGCTGGAGCAGCTGCGGCGCATCGACAACGTCGTGCGCCTCGGTCACGTCCGCCGCCTCGAACGCAGGCGCATCGTGCTCGACCACGGCAGCATCCCCACCGGCCCCGGCCGGCTCCATGTGTACTGCACCGCGGACGGCCTGCGGCGCCGGCCGCCGATGCCGGTCTTCGACGAGGACCGGATCACGCTGCAGACGATCCGTCCGGGACTGATCCCGTTCAATGCCGCGCTCATCGGCTTCGTCGAGGCCCGCGGCGGCGAGAGCCGGGACAAGAACCGCCTTTGCCCGCCCAATCCGCTACCCGATACGGCGGCGGACTGGATGCGGATGACACTGGTCGGCATGAATGCCGAGCACGCCTGGACGGCGGAGCCCGACATCGCGGAATGGCTCGATCGCTCGCGGCTCAACACCAGCGCCGGCCTGCGCCGGCGTCTGGACGATCCCGAGGTAGCCCGGGCGCGGGAACTGTTCACGGCCAACGTCCGCCGCGGGCTGGAACGGCTCGCGGCTCTCGCCCGAGTCGCGTCGGGGGGCGCGTAGCGCGCCGGCCAGGTGCCTCCCGTGCGGCTGCCAGGCATCGTCAGCCTCCAAAACCGAGATGGCTCCCCCGGACACTGGCTCCGGCCGGGAGCAGCCGGGGCAGTTCAACGCGCTGACATCCGGCGCTCGACCCGGGCATCATTCGTCGCGATGGACGGCCTCCGGGGAGAACGCCGGCAGGCAGACGGCGATGTACTCCGCGCCGTCATCGTAGGGCGTGCTGTAGCGCACCCATTCGCCGGGCTCCGCCACGACGGCCTGCCCGGCAGCAACGTCGCATTCCCCACCCTCGTAGGCGACATGGATCGTGCCCTTCAGGACAACGGTAATCTCCGTGAACTCCGGACGCTGGCCGGGCTCGACCCAGCCGGACGGCGACACCATTCGCGCCACGCTGACCGCGGAATGCCCGGAATTCACACGTCCCACGTACTCCTCGATCTGTTTCGGCTTGTTGCCCGCAGCCTCAACGGTGGTCGGTGCTTCCATGATGCGAGGCATGTCGACACTTTCCCCTTTTGCTTGCCCTGGAGCGAGGCGGCCCGACAAGAGCAGCGCATGGAGTGCTGAAGTGCGAGAACAAACGCCTCCCGACTGCTCACGCCAACCCGCCACCCAGGTGGCATCATACAACGGCAAGCGGTGACGGAACGGGCTGCCCCTGCAGCAGAAAAGAACCTCCGCCGGGGACTCAGCCGCCTTGCACAATCCTCTCGACCGCGGCCACCGCATTCCCGACCCCGTCCTCCTGACCGAGAATTCCGCCCAGCTCGTCGGCCCTGCGTTTCATCGCAGGGTCTGACGTCGCTTCCCTGATGGCCGCCGCCATGGCGGCGACGGTGAGCTTCTTCCAGGGAATCGGGCGGCAGCCCGCACCCAGCGCGTGAACACGATGCCCCCAGTAGAACTGGTCGCCGAAGAACGGCACGGTAACAGCGGGCGTTCCCGCCCGCAGGGCGGCGGCGGTGGTGCCGGCACCGCCGTGATGGACCACCGCCGCCATGCGCGGGAAAAGCCGGTCGTGCGGGACCTGATCGATCAGCAGAACAGTACCCGGGATCGCCTCGCGAGGCGCACCGCCCCGGCCCGTGGCGACGATCCCCCGCACTCCGGCTTCCCGGAGCGCATCGATGATGAACCGCTCTAAGTCCTCCGTGAACCCGCCGGTCATCGAGCCGAAGCCGATATAGGCCGGCGGCGGACCCGCCTCCAGAAACGCCTCGATCGCCGTCGAAACACCCTCGTGCTCGTCCTGCGCGAGGAACCAGTACCCGGTGGTCGTGGCGATTGTCGGCCAGTCCGACGGTACGGGCACCACGTGCCGGCTGAAACCGTGAAGAACGGGGATGGGCGCACCACCGGCCGTGCGAAAGATGTCGAGCCGCCGCTGCGGGGGCAGGTTGTTCGCCGCGCGCCATGCGCGGACGTGCCGCCCGGCGGACAGTGCCATCAAGACCCGGACCGCACGGTACGTGGCGCGGTTGTACCATCCGCCCAGCCTCAGGCGGGGAAACCCGATGTGCGGATGCTCCGCGGTCGGCAGCAGCATCGGCACGACCAGGGCCGCGATGGCCGGCACCCCGAGCTTCTCGGCGAAGTGGGGCCCGCCGTAGGCCTTGGGGTGGAACAGGATCACGTCCGGGTCGGACTTCCGCGCACTCGCCCAGCCCTCCTCCAGCAGCGCCGCCTGCACGGGGGCGAGCTGCTTCCTCGTGGCGAGGGTTCGCCGCACGACGGCGAGCATGCTGTCGGTGTTCTCGAGGATCTCGCGGCCCTGCTCCGTGTCGAGGAGCGCCAGGAGGCCGTCGTTCATGTACCCGTAGGCAAGACCGTGCTCCTCGACGAAGCCGCGGAAGCGCTCACTGGTGGCGAGCGTCACGTGGTGGCCGGCGGCCTGCAGTCCCTGGCCCAGGGCGACGTAGGGCTGGACATCCCCGCGCGTGCCGTACGTGGTGATGAATACGTTCATGGACGCGCCGGCGGTCAGGCAGCCGCCGCAACCGCCGCCATGAAGGTGGCCAGCTTGTGGTCGTCCAGAGACCCGTCCGTACGCACCCCCGTGCACAGATCGACGCCGAACGGCCGGACGGCGCGAATCGCCTCGCCGACGTTGTCGGCATGCAGGCCGCCGGCGAGAAACACGGGGACGTCCACGCCCTGGACGATGCTCCTACTGAGCGACCAGTCGTGGGTTCGCCCGGTGCCGCCGAGCTCCTTCACCGGCAGGGACTGGTTCCCCGAATCCAGCAGGATCGCGTCCACCGCACGGCTGACCTCCAGGGCTTCATCCACCGAGGCGGCGTCCCTGACGTGCACGACCTGCACCAGCGACACCCCGGGCAGCGAGGCCCGCAGCGTCGCGTGCGCGCCGGGCGCCAGGCGGTCGCAGATCTGGATGGTGTTCACGCCGCAGCGCTGCTGCTGCGCGACGATCTCCCCGGGATCCGTCCGGCTGGTAAGGAAAAAGGTGCCCACGGGCGGCGGCACCGAGGCGGCGATCTCCGCGATGGCATCCTCGGTGATCACCCCCGGCCCGCTCGGCATCTCGGAGACCAGCCCCAGCGCGGATGCACCCGCCCTGACCGCGACGCGCGCCTCCGCCACCGAGCTGATACAGCAGATCTTCGCTCGTACCATCCATCACTCCCTGCATCGACGAAACAATCCGCGTACCGGGCGATCCGGCGCTATACCCAGACGTCGTTGTCCGCCTCGAGCTCCCCGCCTGCCTCACCCGTGTTGACCACACCCCGCGGCTCGACCAGGAGCACGTGGCACTCCTCCTCGGCGAACGGCTTGTGCTCCGTGCCCCTGGGGACCACGTACATGTCGCCCTCCGACAGGTGGACCACCCCGTCGCGAAGCGCAATGCCCATTGCCCCCTTGACCACCAGGAAAACCTCGTCGGTGTCCTTGTGGTCATGCCACACGAACTCGCCCTGGAACTTGGCGAGCTTGAACTGGTAGTCGTTCATCTCGGCGACCACGCGCGGCGCCCAGTGGTCGGAAAACTTGCCGAGCTTCTCGGCCAGGTTGACAACATCCCGCTGCATTGATGGATCCCCCGGTATACGGATCGGCTCCGCTGCCCACGTGCGGCCGGCAACCGCCGGATCGACGTCCCCAGGAGCAGATGCCGCCTTTCCCGCTTCTCGATGAGTGCGCAACAGTCAGCGATCAATGACTGAAATCACCCCCCATGAACTAGAACTGCCAGTTGCCTTCCGGCACCCGTTGCACGTGAATGCGGGCCACGAGACGGATCGTTGGCCGGATCAGGAACTGGAAGCTGCCAATGACGAACAGCCAGGCGCCGGCCGTCTCCAGTGACGGATACAGAAAGAAGACGCTCCCCAGGAGGAACCAGATCGCTATGAAAAAGTCATTAAGAATACTGATCACTTCATAACGGCGCCGAATAACCAGCCGCTCGTGGCCGATGGTAAGGGTGATCGGGCTATCGATACGATGCTCGCTACTCATGGTAAAGCTCTTGGTCCGTGCTGGTATCACCGGTGAAGCGTGGCCGCATCAGAACAGGTTATCGCCAGGCAACTGCGATGCTTGCTTGATCCAGTCTGCGAAACGTTCCTCGTCGAACCGCTCTCCTTCATGAATGTGGCAGTAACGCACACGCTCGTGCTTTGACTCGACAGGAGGAAGGGGACGCAGTTCCGCGCCGTTGAGAAAGGTCACCTTCACGTATTTCGTGAAGCAGTGGCAGCTCAGGAACCAGCCCTGCCCGTCAACGCCGTAAAAGGGCGAGTTCCAGCGTACGGCTTTCCGCACCCCGGGGACGGTGCGCACGATGAGCGCGTCGAGACGGCGCCCGACATCCCGCTTCCAGCCCGGCATGGCCGCGATGTAGGCCTGCACGGGAGCGTCGCCGTCGCCTTTCGGAATCTGGGGGTTGCCCCCCGAGAGCAGAGGCGGTCCCTTCCCTTCCGGCTCCTTCATCGTGGTTCCGCTTCCCTGTATCCAAAGAATCCCTGGGCCGCGATGTGCTGCACACCATCCAGTTTAACCCGCCGAACCCGGAGTGCCACAGGAGAAACCCGTCGGAATGGGAGCACTTGCCGGCTCAATCCCCCCTCTCCTTGTTCGCCGTCACAAGGCTCGGGCAGCGATGAAGGGACGGAGATCTCGCTTCTTTGAGCCGTGGCGCTCGTTCTCCAGAATCTCAAAACCGGCCGCGCTGATCGCTTCCGCGAGCGAAGCGGCGGAGAAGGTGGTCACGCCGGGTGCCTTGCCCACGAGGCGCATCAGCGGAATGGCCAGCCGGACGAGCGGGTTCATGTCGCCGACGCAGGGCGTCTTGGAGATAAAGAGCCCGCCCGGCACGAGCAAGCTGCGGATATGGCCGAGCACGGCGGCCAGGTCGCCGGCCAGGTGAAGATAGTTGAAGCCCAGCACGGCATCGTACCGGGCACCTTCATCGGCCAATATGCCGGCGGTCGCCTGGCGGAAGCTGAGCTGGCCGTTGAAGCCCGTCCGGCGGGCGTCTTCAAGCTTCTCTTGCGCAATGGCGATCATGCCCCCGGAGATGTCCGTGGCGAGATAGCTCCCTGCGGCGTCCGCGAGGCGCAGGGCCGCCGTACCCGTGCCGCAGCCCAGCTCCACGGCTCGCGCCCCCGGGATGAGTGCGCGTGTACGTGCCAGCGTCCTCTCGAAGCCGGCCTCATCGCCGATCGGGGAAGCGGCATATTTCCGGGCAGCCCTATCCCAGAACCGCGCATCCTTGTCGCCCATGTGCGTTCCTCGCGCCATCTTCGCGCCTGTGTCATCCATAGAGCGTGCGGGCCCTCGCATCGGGACAGTCCTGTCCGGCTCGTTTCCAGCGACGCCGGTCAGGCGCGCATCCCCTGAAGGCCGGGAGCCTGCCGGCGGACCGCTAGCCCTCTCGCTGCATCTTCTCTCGCCGCGCAACCTCCGCCGGCGTCGGAGGGTCCATGGCGAAGTCGCCGACCTCCACCGCGCCATCACGCACATAATGCGCGATTACGATACCGTTGGGCGACACGCGGCTGGCGGCCAGCTCAAACGCCGCTGCCCTGGCGTCATTGTCGACCAGCCTCTTGCCTCCCCCGAGCACCACCGGGAATGTGAACAGCCTGATCTCGTCGACGAGGTCGCCCGCAAGCAGCGTCCGGATCAGGTCGGTACTGCCTTGCGTAAGGAGTGCGGGGCCGTCTTCCTGCTTCAGTCTGGCGACATCGGACGCGGCATCGCGAAGGGCCACCGAGTTCTTCCAGGTCAGCTCCAGACCCCTGCGGGTCGCCACGTACTTCTTGACCGAGTTGAAGGCTCTGGCGATGGAATCATCGGGCCCGTTCTCGGCATACGGCCAGTGCGCGGCAAAGATCTCGTAGGTCTTCCGTCCCAGCAGCAGGTCGAACGGCTGATCGAACATCTTTCCGATCGCTTCACCGAACACGTCGTCGACCAGCGGCGCCACCCAGCCGCCGTAGCGGAATCCGCCGGTGGTGTCCTCCTGAGGGCCACCCGGAGCCTGCATGACCCCGTCCAGTGAAACCATGGCGCCGACAATGACTTTTCGCACGAGATCATCCTCCTGGTTCGCCTTCTAACGCCCAGTAGTCGGATGAGACACCGCGCAATCGACGGCCGGGTGCGTTCTCGTTGAAGTGGCGCCGTACGTCCACGCTCAGCGGCGGCCTGGCCGACCGCCGCGGCGCGGCGCCAGGCGCTGATCTCTGTTGCGCTGCGAAGCTGAACCCGCGCGAGCCCTCTATCTCCCGCCGGAGATATCAAGCAGGGCTCCGGTCGAGTAGGAGGCCTCTTCCGAGAGCAGCCAGAGAATGCTCCGAGCGACTTCCTCGGCTTCTCCGCCCCGCTGCATGGGCACGGACGCCTTCACCCGTTCCACCCGACCCGGTTCACCGCCCGCCGCATGAATTTCCGTGTCGATCACCCCGGGACGCACGGCGTTGACGCGGATGCCCTCTGCGGCAACTTCTCTGGCGAGTCCAATGGTGAAGGTATCAATTGCCCCTTTCGCCGCGGCGTAGTCGACATACTCATTCGCGGATCCAAGGCGCGAGGCCGCGGAGGACAGGTTCACGATGGCTCCACCCTGCCCACCATGGCGCGTCGACATGCGCCGGATCGCCTCGCGCGCGCATAGAAAGCTGCCGGTCACGTTGGTGGCCAGCACACGGGTGAGACGTTCCGCGTCCATGTGCTCGACGCGCATCTGGCGTTCGAGGACGCCGGCGTTATTGACCAGTGCGGTAACGGGTCCGAGAGCGCGATCGATCTCCTCGAACAATGCCACGACATCGGGTTCGCAGCCGACATCGCCTGCGACGGCGATCGCCTGGCCACCGCCGCTGACGATCTCTTGAACAAGGGAGCGAGCGGCGGCCTCGCTTTGCCGGTAATTGACACACACCGCATAGCCCCGTGCCGCGCCAAGCCGGGCGGTAGCCGCCCCGATCCCCCGGCTCCCGCCGGTAACCACCATCACCTTCTTCAACAGATCCTCCCGGCCCATGGCCATGTGGATTTGGCGCGTAGCGCTCAGCACAAACCGGGGCCGCCAGGCCGTCGGCTCCACCAAGTCGTTGTTGGGCTCTTCGCTGACCGAATCGACGTACACCCCAGCGACCACGCCCGACGGCTCGATGCCAGGCTCTGACATCGGCCTGTCCGCGATCATGCGCCCGTCCACTCCGGCGTGTTCCGACCGGAGCACAACCTCAAGCTCAATGAACTGCCCCAGCCCTGCTACTTCATCCGGACGGATTCTTGCCTGCTCTACAAAAACAGCGTGCAGCCCCGTCACTAGAACTCAGGCAACCCCCATGCTCCTTCAGAGATGGACCAGGTCCATGTGGCGCCACCGTTTTACACCAAATGTACGGAAAACTTCGTGAAGAATCAGTCGGCTTGATTCAGTTTTTACGCGGAATCACTCGAAGTACTCGATGATCGGCTGATCTTTGGCGACCATATGATCGGTTATGTGAAAAACTTCGGAAATCCATGGGTGTGAGACCGCCTCTTCTCGGTCGAGGATTCGCCCCAGAAACTCTACACTGCCCCAAGGAGAGTCATCTCTATCAAGAACCGACACAGCCCACTGGTTGTTGTCGTTCCAGATCCTTATCGCAAACGCCGTACGCTCTGTTGCCGGAGCATCTTCACCCCATTTTCCCAACCCCACCACAGCATGAACGACCTTATCGTAATGATCAGGTGTAAAGGACGCCAGATAAACAGCGTAAGCGAAGCCATCCTTGAAAACATATCGAACCAACTTTGTCGCACAGTTTCCACAACAGTCACACGTTACGGATTGCGGCTTTTCAAACTCGATATCGATCATAGTATTCCATGTAACGGTTAAGCAGATGCGGGCCGCCCGTCGTTCCCGATTACAGGCAGCCACTTATACCGGCGTCACCGCCAGTGACCTGTTTTTGTCATAGTAGTTCCTCTTCACGTGACGGTACAGCCGCGCTGCGTCACAAGAACAACAAGGATAGAAAAAATCCAAGCGTCGGACTATACCCCCTTTGTTCGATTGTTGTGTCAATATGGTTCCTTTCAGCTCAACGCTAAGTAGAGAAATCCAACACGACAGAAACAAGAAACGCTATCCCGACACATGCACCTGATACGTTGGCAATCGATCGCTCCAAAATCGAAAACCACTCTTTCTTTAAATTGGCAAACAATAATAATCCAACCCAGGCGACAGCCCAGTAAAATCCGACCAGGAATATGCCTATAAGGTATTCGTGTCGAACCGGGCTGTCAGGATACGAGAAGAAGTCCCACAGATATGTGAGCTGTAGATACAACCCATACAGACAAAGAGCTATTCCTATGTACAAAAACCCTTTCAGTTTCATGATAGTATAACGCCTGTCATCTCCGGCAGAAAAACCGAAGCGACGCGGAGGTTTTGACATCCGGTTCATGGTGAGCTGGTTGGGCAGAATGAACTCAGAGCTGCCAAAGTCCATGCTGGTTTGAGCCGAGAAAATATATTGCGAATTTGCCCTTCCCGGGAATTTCGGTTGGAGACATAGCAACCTGCGCGCCCTGGGATTCAACTGCGGCCAGGGCCGCGTCTATGTCCTCTACAAGCCAATAGGGCCGGACCACTGGATCTTCATCTTCCCGTAAAGGGCTCCTCACTCCAATGATAGAACCATCAGGCAATTCACAGGTTCTCGCTCCTCCGAGGAGATTTTCCTGATCGCCAAAACGGACGCTGTGTGTCTCTTCGTAACCTCGACATACGGCATCTACGTCATGAGACACAATTTCAAGATAATGAACTTTCATGTCTTCTCCTTAATGCGATGTTCGCCTAACGAGAGGAATACCGGTTGCCAGAACGAAGCGAAGCGCAGTGCAAGCAATCCGTCTCCGTTCCCTTGGTTATGCGCCTGCACGCGCACAGATCATCCAGCAAGCGGCGGTGAACCGGACTTCAACGCCGTGTATGTACGGGTCAAAGGAGGGCCGGACCATTTCAACAACCTTGGCACGGGTCTCATCATCCGCCCCTTGTAGCGCCCGGCCTACTGGTCCTAGCCGACGCAGATATAGTTCCAATTCCGATGCCGGAAACGTGCAGGGTACATCAATCGGCGCAATGCTGATTCCGCGCCATTCGCTCTGCGTCAGAATGTCACGAACCCGATCCTGGTCCGCAAACCCGAACTGCCCGGGCTCATCCGGTACCCGTCGGGAAACGCCTGGCAGAAGCGGTTCAGCAGCCTTCTCAGCAGTCGTCATGAAGAGGTTCTCCTCAGGGCCGCGCCACGCAATGCAGCGGAGTTCGGCACTGGCGGAAGCGGCACTGCGCAAGTTCGAGAAGGCCTGGACTGGATCGTCGAAGAACATGACGCCGAAGCGCGAGATAATCATGTCGACGCTAGCGGGATCGAATACGTACGTCTGCGCATCGGAGCAAATGAACCTCGCAGCCACACAATCCCGCTCAGCACGGGTACGTGCAGCTTCAATCATCGCCTCCGAAATATCGATGCCGAGGGAGCTACTGCCCACACCCAAACGTAGTGCCACAGCGACTGTTGTGGCGCCCGTGCCGCAGCCTACATCCAGAACGCGCCTCGCTGACGCTTCCCAGACTGCATCGACCAACAGGTCTTCTTGTGGCTTGAAGGCATGGTCGAGCAAGGCTTGGGCCTCAACCCAGCCCTGTCCGCCCAACCCATTCCAAACGATGTTCTGATCCGTCGAACCATCTTGGAAAGTATTCACTTGATCTCCATTCATTAGAATCCGTGGCATCGAATATCTGCCGCCTAACGCCAGTGGTAATGAGCGCCGACGGGGCAAGCCGTACCTGGCGTCCTGTTTACCCCACTGTTAACTTCTGTCGGTGCCAGTGAACTGGATGATATTGTTCGGAAATTTTCTCGACTCTACTTCCTCGGAAAAATCCGTTGCAACCTCTAGAACGGTTTTACTGACATAAGCGTACTGCTTTGAAAATGGGGGCCAATAGTCACCGAGTCCGAGTGCGTCGTTGATCACCAGGACTTGCCCATCACAGTCTGGCCCAGCACCGATACCTATGGTTGGAACTGATAAAGCCTTGGTAATTTCGTCCGCAAGTGAATAGGGGATATGCTCAAGCACAACCATGAACGCGCCAGCATTCTGTATCGTTTGCGCTTCATTCATGATTTTACTTGCCTCCTCGCCGGTCCGACCAATCTGCTTGAAGTTCTTGGCTGTCTGAGGAAGCAAACCAGCATGGCCCACTACAGGAATATTGTAATCTACCAGATACCGTATTACCTGGTCGTTAGGTCCTTCCAGTTTCACGCTGTCCGCGCCGGCTCGGATTAGCCGTTGAGCATTTATTAAAGCGGTTTCGGGATCGACATCCGTGCCGTAGGGTAGATCACCAATGATGTGAGTATTTTGTGCTCCACGTCGCACAGCACCTACGTGGTATTCCATGTGCTCGATGGTGACATCACGCGTGCTGTCAAAGCCCATCTCGACCATTCCGACGGTATCACCGACAAGAATCACCGGCACCCCGGCTTCTTCGATACTTCTGGCAACCGGACACGTATATGCGGTCAGCATGGGAATGGGCTTAGAGCCCTTCATGGTGACAAAATCTTGAGAATCCATCTTCATACCCATTTCCTCCTGTAACTGCAATAAAAGTTAACGCTAAAGTAACTGGCATGTTGATCAAGCACGCATCCCGTCGGCCAACTCGAAATGCGCCATCTGATCCGCGTAAGCCTTCCTGAACGCCGGGCGGTCGGTTACACGCGCCACGTAGGCTTCCGTAGCCGTACGGTTGCCGAAAGCACGCACCTTCGGCACGCGCAACACATCAGCCATCAACAGGTCCGCAACCGTGAACCGATCCGCCGCGAGCCAATCCCGCTTGCTGAGAATATCTTCGAGCTGATCGAGGCGCCTGCCCATCCATCCTGCAAGCTCATTGTCGGCATTGCCAGAGATCGTCAGAAACCACCAAGGTACGCTGACAATCTCGATCGAATTGAGCGCGGCAAATACCCATTGCATCGTTTGCGCATTTCCAACGGCATCAGGCGGCATCAGCTTGTCTGTTTTCCGGGCAAGGTGCAGAAGACCTGCACCGCTTTCGAAGATCTCCACTTCTCCATCACTCAAGAACGGAATTTGCCCAAAAGGCTGGCGCGCGAGATGATTGGTCTCGCGGCCATCAAACGGGACCGTTTGCACAGCGTAAGGGAGCTCCGCTTCCTCGCACGCCCATCTCAACCTCAGATCCCGCACAAATCCGCGCGGACCTTCGGGCACCCAGTCATAGGTCCAGATAGTCAACTTGCCCATTCTCCAAATCCTCTCGATGAGCCGCCCAACGCCAAGCGTTAGCCGCAGCTGTTGGCCGTCGGCTCCACGCAATTGTCGGGCTCTTCGTTCGCCAGCAGATCCGCATACGCGCCAGCGACCAAATCCGACGACTCAATGCCCAGCTCTGACATCAACCTGTCCGCAATCACCTGACCCTCCGTCCCGCTATGCTCTGGCCGGAGCACGATCTCAAGCTCGATGAACCAGCCAAACCCGACCACCTCGTCCAGGTGAATTCGTGCTTGACCTGCAACAAACAGGGTACGCCTCTTCTTGACCACCGCACGAACGCCAAGCGCGGCCGCCAACGCCGCCTTGAGGGAATGAGGCTCGCTTGCAGGGCAACGGATATAGGTTGATTGCTTAGGCCCAGCTGAATCCGACCGGTCATACTCGATCAACTCGCCTGTGCCGTCGCCGAACTCGCGGAGCTTAAGCCGTCCATGCGGTACATGGAAAAACGTGTCCTCCTGATCGATCAGCATGGGTGGGCTATCCGCGAGGCGGGCGGCGACGCGCCTCTGCGATTCGATATCCCTGGAGCGCGCTTTGATCTCGATATTACGTGCCACTGATTACCTAACTCCCTCATCCGCCCAATGTGTGTCGCCGCCATTGCGGCGCGCACTCTTCCTCATTATGGGTCCACCACCGGGCGTTTCAGCTTCGACGTTTGGCCAATATAAACTGGGGCCTCAACGCTCCGGGCACGTTTCCTTGGCGTAAATGTAGCTCCCCGGTTTCTCAACAAACCCCGTCCCGATCCGATGGATCCAATAGCCATTTTCACGGCCTGATTGGCCCTTCCAATAGATTTGTTGAAGCCGTCGTTCGGCAAACTCGCCAAGAGCAACCCCTCACTGCAAGGGCTCAAGTTCCTGCCCGAACATGATGCGATGCCCGTCTGGAGTGGTGACCACGAACTCCCGCATTCCCCACGGCTTGCTCTCCGGGTCTGGAAGCTGCCCCACGCCGCGCGCCTTGAACTCCTGGTGGAGGTCATCGATGCCGCTGACCCCGACGTAGGCGAAGTATGAGTGGTCGTTGATCTGGCTGGCCGGCACCTCGTCCGGGCAGTGGCCCAACATCACCCGGAAGTCATCCCGGGAGAGGAAGCACCATCCGTCGACCTCGAAATCGACGGCAAATCCGAGCTTGTCCCGGTAGAAGGCCACCGAGGCCGCCAGATCCTTCACCGCCAGCACACTACGTACCTGCTTAAACTCGGCCATATTTCCTCCTTGCACGGTGTGGTGACGCCGAACGCTTTTGTTTAGCGACCCCCACGCAGCGCAGCGTAATAGGCGTCCGGTGTAGGGCCGTGAGGCCCGGAGCGTAGTACAACCAATAGTTAAATGCGTCCCGCAACAAACTTAATGACCAGGCTTGCCGTAACACTAGGCACAAAGAACATCGATAGCACGATGAAAAGATCCCTTCGAGACCTTGCTCAGCACCTGGTTTTCCTAGCAGTGAAGTCGCAACCGTTACCGACAACGGCATCCCAACGGCTAGTGCGACAGCCGTTCCCCAAAACAGAAACCATGTCAGCACGAATCCAACAACACACAGTAAGCCAATCATCACCCAGAGATCCAAGCTCTGGTGGTGAAGCAACCGGTTCATTATCACCCAAGCCAATGCCACGCCGAAGCAGGCACACAGCACGATCAATAACTGTTTTTTCTGGCCATGTGATTTGCCATTTAACGCTGAAGCTCAGACGCGGCCTGACCGGAGCGAAGCAAAGGGAAGGCCGTCGGCTGCAGCGCCGTGTTAGGGACGAGCCCGATCAATGTGCGTATCTCCATAAATTACGACGGCTATAATAATAATTACCAAACCAACTAGCTGTAGGAAGAACGGTTTTTTCGCTTCTGACCAGTAAACAATCAAAAAAACAAGCTGTAATGGTGGAATTAACAAACAACCGATTCCCCACAAAATTCCGGCTCTGAATGCAGCAACCAGTAAACCAATCCCACCAACGATGAGTAACGTAAATCCGGTCCACGCCAAAATGGGCAATTTATCCTCCATACTTAACCAAAATTAGAAACCGCTAATGGCGTGTAAAACCACGTTAAATATGGGATGTAGTGCTCACCAGATCGCCCTCGAAGAGCAGCACATCTTGCGTCTTGGTGTGACGCACGCCGATAACCACGACGAGCAAAGACATCATGGATCGGGCGCTGCAACCCCGGACCTGAGTTCGGGACCACATTCACTTCACGCACTACAACTTCCGCACGATTCACCCGTCCATTCACCGAACTCGCCGGTTTGTCGTGGTCCGCGGCAAGCGGTGTTCTGCCGGTACGGGCCTCGTCCAAGTTGGAGCGCTGTTCGTGCGCTTGACCGCAGAGAGGAAGATTGCGGGGCTGGTCCAAGATCGAGGAGGCCGCTAGAGTCGCGTCCGGGTGGTCCCGGCGATTGCGACAACACTGGTGGCGCGGATGCTGTGTGAGGGGCATCCACTGCGTGCAACGGGGTGGCGGCGGTTTCCGGGCGGGGTTGTGGTGGCCGTCTTCCATGGGCACGTTCCGGTGATTCTTCTTCCCTAGGATAACGGTAGCGCAGTTTGGTTTCGGGGCCAAGCGGCTGGTTTTGGGGTGTTGTTTGTCGGGGCTGAAGCCCCTCCCACGGCTGTCGTTAGGCCTGTTCTGTAGTTCGTCGTGTGTGGGAGGTCGCGAGTTAACTCGCTCCTACGGCCCTTCGGCGGGTGGATCGGTTCATTATGTCCGTTGATGTGGCGGCGGGCAGACCGGCGGTCAGTTCATGAGCTCGTTGTACGGGTAGACGGTGACGGTGTCGCCCGGTTTGATGCGGGTCTCGGGCGGGATCTCCGCCAGGGCGTTGGCCCAGGTGGTGGAGCTGATGATGCCGGAGCCCTGGTCGTGGTAGAGGGTGACGCGCTGGTGGCTGCCGTCGTTGACCAGGCGGGCGCGGAGATAGCGGGTGCGGCGGTCGGTGGTGTCCAGGGTGAAATCCGCCCGGGCCGGAGTGGTGCGCGGATGCACTTCGGTGGCGCCCTGGCGGCGCAGTACCATGGGCCGGCCGAACAGACAGAAGGTCACGAACAGCGACACCGGGTTGCCCGGCAGGCCCAGGAACGGCGTGCTGCCGATGCGGCCCACCGCCAGGGGCTTGCCGGGCTTGACGGCGACGCGCCACAGGTCCAGCGCGCCCAGCTTCTCCACGGCGGCCTTCACGTAGTCGGCGTCACCCACCGAGACGCCGCCGCTGGTGATGACAAAGTCCGCCTCCGACGCGGCGCTGCGCAGCATGGCGACGGTCTGCTCGAAGTCGTCCGGCACGATCTCCGGGCGGCCCACCTCGCAGCCCAGCCCCTGGAGCAGGCCCAGGAGGGCGTAGCCGTTGGAGTTGTAGATCTGCCCGGGCCCGGCCTCCTGCACGCCGGGCTCGGCCAGCTCGGAACCGGTGACCAGCACGGCGACGCGCAGTGCCGGCCGCACGGGCAGTGCGCCGTGGCCGCCGGTGGCCGCCAGGGCCAGGTGCTGCGGCTGCAGGCGGGTGCCGGCGGTGAACAGCGGCGTGCCGGCGGTGACGTCCTCGCCGGCGCGGCGGATGTGGTCCCCCGCGTTGAGGCCGCCGGGCAGCGCGACCGTATCGCCCTGCCGGTCGCAGCGCTCCTGCATGACCACGGCATCGCCGCCGGCGGGGATCGCGGCCCCGGTGTAGATGCGCATGGCCGCCCCCGGGGGCAGCGTGGCAGGCGGATCGCCGGCGGCCGCAGCGCCGGCGACGGGCAACGTCCCGCCCGCGGCGGGCACGTCGGCGGCCCGGCAGACGTAGCCGTCCATGGCCGCGTTGTCATGGGGCGGCGCCGTAACCAGGGCGGCGACGTCCTGGGCGAGCACGCGCCCCAGTGCCTGGCACAACGGCGCCATGGTGACGCGGTGGCAGGGGGCGATGCCGGCGAGCATGCGTTCGAGCGCCGCGTCCGGGGCATGCAGGTTCTGGTTGGCGGCACAGTCGGTCACCGGCGCTACTCCGTCATGCGGGTCTGCAGCTGCACCGGGCTGCCGGCACGGTCGAACACCGCGTAGCGGGAGAGATCGGCCCCCATCTCCACGGCCTCGGCCATCTGCTTGAGGTACGGCTCCGCCTCCTCGGAGGTGGGCAGGCGGCCGCCGGAGGCGGACAGGCTGGAGACCAGGATGAGATCCCAGCTCAGGCCGGACTGGTCGGCCTCCTCCACCAGGGCGTCCAGGCGCAGGTCCTCGTCCAGCTCGCGGTCGGTGGCCATGACCGGGCGCAGGGTGCCGCCGCCCTCAATGGCCTCGCCGCCGTTGTGGTGCTTCGCCTCGCCCTCCGGTTCGGCCTTGAGCAGAACCAGCAGCAGGCGCTGCGGCTCGCCCTGCTCCAGCCCGGCGCGCTTGAGGTCATCGAAACTGCTGATGCGGATCATGAAACGGGTACTCCTTACTGGATGAGCATGGACTCGGACTGCTCCAGGTCAATGCCGCGGATCTCGGCCTCGCCGGCCAGGAGCTTGATGTACTGGCTGAGCGCCCGCTGGCGCGAGCGCGCCTCCAGGTAGTCCTTGATGCGCTCCCGCACGCTCCCGAACGGCAGCTGCTCGCCGGGCACCCGCTGCAGCACCTCCACCACGTGGAAGCCGTAGCGGGTCTTGACCGGCTGCTCGCCCAGGCCCACGGGCAGGCGCAGTACAGCGTCCTCGAACTCGGGCACTGTCTCGCCCTTGCTCACCTGGCCGAGCAGGCCGCCGTTGTCCGCCGACGGGCAGCGGGAGTGCGCCTTCGCCAGGCGCGGGAACGCCTCCGGATCGGCCTTGAGCTCGGCGATCAGGCCCTCGGCCGTGGTGCGCGCCTGCTCGCGCTCCTTGAGGTCCTCCGGATGGCCGGCGATGAGGATGTGGCGTACCTCGGCCAGGTCCGGCGTACGGAAGTGCTCCGGGTTCTGGTCGTACCAGCGGCGGCAGGTGGTCTCGTCCGCCTCGGGGATGTCCACCTCCTCCTCGATGAGGGCGTCGATGACCGGGTCCAGGGCCTCGTCGTCCTCGGGGACGTCCATGTCCAGCTGTTGGGCGCGCTGCTTGAGCAGCTCGCGGACCGTGAGCGCCACGGCGGCCCGGCGCTGGGCATAGCGCGGGTCGGCGCCGGACTCCTGGTGGTAGGCGGACTCGATGTTGATCGCCCGGCTGGTGATCTCGATGCCATTGACGTGGATGGACATGGTTCGTGCCTCTCTCTCTCGGGCTCCGGAGGTCGGGGCTGAAGCCCCTCCCACAGTGCTCGCTCTGTTGTCTGGTATCCAGGGGCCGGGGCCGTAGGAGCGAGGTGACTCGCGACCTTGCCAGGGTGTGCTCGCGGCGAGCTCTCTGGGAGGGTCGCGACTGAAGTCGCTCCTACACCCTCCTACAACCCCTGCTACTCCCTGCGACTGTTTCTGTGTTATCGCGGCTGAGGTCCTTCCCACCCTTTCCGGTTCCAGCTGGTGGGAGCGGCTTCAGTCGCGATGTTTTCATCGGCGCTGCCTCCCCGGTATTCATACCGCCCGCATGCGGACCACCTGGTAGGCGCGCCAGATGTAGCTGTAGGGCACGCTCCAGATGTGGACCAGGCGCGTGAACGGGAAGACCAGGAACATCACCATCCCCAGGAACATGTGCAGCTTGTAGATCCAGTGGATGTCGTAGATGGTCGCCGCCGCCCCGGTCTGGAACGTCACCAGGCCCTGGGCCCAGGCGGTGATCTGCAGCATGGTGGAGCCGTCCAGGTGGCCCATGGACGCGGGGATGGTGAACAGCCCCGTCACCAGCTGCGCCGTGAGCAGGAACAGGATGAACGAGTCCATGGGATAGCTGGTCTTGCGCACCCGGGGGTCGGTGAGCCGGCGATGGAGCAGGATCACCACACCCACCAGGGTCACCAGGCCGAAGGCGCCGCCGGTGACAATGGCCACCACCTGCTTGGCGCCGGCGGTCAGGCCGACGGCGTGGTAGACGGCGTGGGGCGTGAGCAGCCCCAACAGGTGGCCGAAGAACAGGAAGATGATGCCGACGTGGAACAGGTTGATCCCCCACCGGAAGCGCCGGCCGCCGGACATCAGCTGCGTGGTGTTGCTCTTCCAGGTGTACTGGCTCTTCTCGAAGCGGATCAGGCTCCCCACCAGGAACACCGTCCCGGCGACGTAGGGAAACACCGCGAACGCCAGATCATGAAGATACGTGGAAATCATGATGCGAACTCCTTGAATACGGTTACGCGCTGTTGCGCTTCAGTGCCGACCAGTCCACCGGCACGGCCTGACCCTGGTTGGTCTTCGCCCCGCCGCAGCTGCCGCCCTCGGGGCCGAAGGTCACGGGCTCCTCGGCCCAGACGGCGTCCAGGGCGTCCGGGGTGTCGTCGCGTTCCTCCTCGCGGAGCTGGCGCTGGAGCTGCTCGTCCGCCGTCTCCTGGCCGCTGAGCTCCAGCAGCGCCTTGAACAGCCACTGGTAGTCGCTCTCGCGCTCCGCCAGGCGGCCGTGCAGGAGCTGGAGGAGGTGGCTCACCTCCTCCATCCAGCCCTGGATCTCTTCCGGGGTCAGCCGCGAGCAGAACTCCAGGAACAGCGGCACGTAGTCCGGCAGCTCGTTGGCCACCAGCTCCAGGCCCTGCTCCCGGTAGAGGTTCTGCAGCTCCACCATGGCCTGCCCGCGGTCCCGGGACTCGCCGTGGACGTGCTCGAACAGGTGCAGCGACAGCGACCGGCTGCGGTCGAACAGCCCGACATAGTCCGCCTGGAGCTCGAACAGGTCCTCGGCCTGGCGCCGGCGGACCATGTCCACCAGCGCCTGCCGCGTCTCCGCCTCCAGCCCCTCCTGGGCCGCGAACACCTCGGCCAGCTCGTCGCCGTGCTCCTGGATGGAGGCGTCCGGGTAGTCCATGACAACGGCGATCGCCTTGAGAATGCGCATCACGCCCCCTCCTTCTCCGACTGCCCCTTCTTGAACTCCACGCGCGCCGGGAACGCCCGCTGGCTTGCCCGCCGGCCGCCGAAGATGTCGGTCTTGGTGCGGCCGTTGCTGGAAACGTTGCAGCCGTCGCCGAAGCTGAAGCCGCAGCCGGCCCGCTCGCCGTAGGGGTCCTCGTGGGAGAGCTCCTTGCTGTTGGTGGGAATGTCGAAGCGGTCCTCGTAGTTGGCGATGGCCATGATCTGGTACATGTCCTCGACCATCGCCTCGCTGAGGCCCACCTGCTCCAGCACGTCGTAGTCCGGGGCACCGTCCACCGTCTGGCTGCGCTTGAACTTGCGCATGGCGAGCATGCGCTCCAGCGCCCGGATGACGGGCCGCTCGTCGCCGGCGGTGAGCATGTTGGCGAGGTACTTCACCGGGATGCGCAGCGAGGCCACATCCGGGATCAGGCCCTCGTTGTCCATGTTGCCGGCGTCCGCCGCCGACTGGATCGGCGACAGCGGCGGCACGTACCAGACCATGGGCAGCGTGCGGTACTCCGGATGCAGCGGGAAGGCCACCTTCCAGTCCATGGCCATCTTGTACACCGGCGACCGCTGGGCGGCCTCGATCCACTGCTGCGGGATGCCCTCGGCCTTCGCCGCGGCGATCACCTCCGGGTCGTGCGGATCCAGGAACACCCGCATCTGCTGCTCGTAGAGATCCTGCTCCGACGGGGCCGAGGCCGCCTCCTGGATGCGGTCGGCATCGTAGAGAATGACGCCGAGATACCGGATACGACCCACGCAGGTCTCCGAGCACACGGTGGGCTCGCCCACCTCGATGCGCGGAAAGCAGAAGGTGCACTTCTCGGACTTGCCGCTCTGCCAGTTGTAGTAGATCTTCTTGTACGGGCACCCGCTGATGCACATGCGCCAGCCGCGGCACTTGTCCTGGTCGATGAGCACGATGCCGTCCTCCTCGCGCTTGTAGATCGCGCCCGAGGGGCACGACGCCACGCACGTGGGATTCAGGCAGTGCTCGCACAGCCGGGGCAGGTACATCATGAAGGTGTTCTCGAACTGCCCGTAGATCTCCTTCTGGACGTTCTGGAAATTGTAGTCCTGGGAGCGCTTGGCGAACTCGCCGCCGAGGATCTCCTCCCAGTTCGGGCCCCACTCGATCTTGTCCATGGGCCGGCCGGTGAGCGCCGAGAACGGCTTGGCCACCGGCTGGTGCTTGGAGTCCGGGGCATTCTGCAGCCGCTGGTAGTCGTAGTTGAACGGCTCGTAGTAGTCGTCGATGCTCGGCAGGTCCGGGTTGGCGAAGATGTTCGCCAGGATCCGCCACTTGCCGCCGGCCTTGGGCTGCAGGTGGCCGTTCTTCACGGTCCAGCCGCCGTTCCAGCGGTCCTGGTTCTCCCAGTCCTTGGGATAGCCAACCCCGGGCTTGGTCTCGACGTTGTTGAACCAGGCGTACTCCATGCCCTCGCGGGACGTCCAGACGTTCTTGCACGTCACCGAGCAGGTGTGGCACCCGATGCACTTGTCCAGGTTGAGGACTTTTCCGATCTGCGCGCGGACCTTCATGCTGAGACCTCCGTATAACTACTGCGCTCGGCATCCCGCCCGCCGGCGGTGCTCGGAATGCTCATGTATTGCTGCATACACTGCGCTTCCTGCGCGCCGGCGGCGGACGACCTGACTTCGCTCGTGACGTCATCCAGAGGTCTCATGCCTGCTCCTCCGCTTCGTAAATGCTCTCGTCATCGCCGTCGAGCCAGTCCACCTGGTCCATCTTGCGGACCACCACGAACTCGTCGCGGTTGGAGCCGACGGTGCCGTAGTAGTTGAAGCCGTAGCTCAACTGGGCGTAGCCGCCGATCATGTGGGTGGGCTTGAGCACCGTCCGGGTGACGGAGTTGTGAATGCCGCCCCGCTCGCCGGTGATCTCGGATCCGGGCGTGTTCACCAGCTTCTCCTGGGCGTGGTACATCATCACCATGCCCTCGCGGACGCGCTGGCTGACCACGGCCCGGGCCACCAGGGCGCCGTTCGAGTTGAAGCACTCGATCCAGTCGTTGTCCTCGATGCCGACCTTCTGGGCGTCGGTCTCGCTGATCCACACGCACGGCCCGCCGCGGGACAGGGTGAGCATCAGCAGGTTCTCGCTGTAGGTGCTGTGGATGCCCCACTTCTGGTGCGGGGTGATCCAGTTCAGCGCGATCTCCTCGTTGCCGTTGCCCCGCACGCCCTGGATGGTCTGGGTGGTGCGCATGTTCACCGGCGGCTTGTAGGCCACGAAGCCCTCGCCGAAGGCCCGCATCCAGGGGTGATCCTGGTAGAGCTGCTGGCGCCCGGTGAGCGTGCGCCAGGGGATGAGCTCGTGGACGTTGGTGTAGCCGGCGTTGTAGGAGACGTGCTCCGACTCCAGGCCCGACCACGTGGGCGAGGAGATGATCTTGCGCGGCTGGGCCACCAGGTCGCGGAAGCGGATCTTCTCCTCTTCCTTGTTGACGGCGAGATGGGTGTGCTCGCGGCCGGTCTGCTTGCCCAGGGCCGCCCACGCCTTCACCGCCACCTCGCCGTTGGTCTCCGGCGCCAGGCCGAGGATGATCTCGGCGGCGTCGATGGCCGTGTCGATCTTCGGCATGCCCTGGTTGGCCGCACCCTCGTCGCGGTGGGTGCCGTTGAGCCGGCCCAGGAAATCCACCTCGTGCTCGGTGTTCCAGGCGATGCCCTTGCCGCCGTTGCCGATGCTCTTCATGAGCGGCCCCAGGGCGGTGAAGCGGGCGTAGACGTTGGGATAGTCCCGCTCCACGGCCACCAGCTGCGGCATGGTCTTGCCGGGCACCGGGTCGCACTCGCCCTTCTTCCATTCCTTGACGTCGAAGGCCTGGCCCAGCTCCGCCGGGCTGTCATGCAGCAGCGGCAACGTGACGATATCCGTCTCCTTGCCCAGGTGGCCCCGGCAGACCTCGGAGAACTTCTTCGCCAGCCCCTTGTAGATGTCCCAGTCGGAGCGGGACTCCCAGCAGGGGTTCACCGCCTCACACAGCGGGTGGATGAACGGGTGCATGTCCGAGGTGTTGAGGTCGTTCTTCTCGTACCAGGTGGCCGTGGGCAGGACCACGTCCGAGTACAGGCACGTGGTGGACATGCGGAAGTCCAGCGTGGTGAGCAGGTCGAGCTTGCCGCGCGGCGCCTCCTCGTGCCAGACGATCTCCTGGGGCTTCTCGGCGCCCTCCTCGCCCAGGTCCTTGCCCTGGACGCCGTGGTCGGTGCCCAGCAGGTGCTTGAGGAAGTACTCGTGCCCCTTGCCGCTGGAGCCCAGCAGGTTGGACCGCCAGATGAACATGTTGCGCGGGTAGTTCACCGGATTGTCCGGGTCCTCGCAGGCCATGGCGAGGCTGCCGCCGGCGAGCTGCTCGACCACGTAGTCCTTGGGGTCCTTGCCCGCGGCCGCGGCGTCCTTCGCCACCTGCAGCGGGTTGGCGGCCAGCTGCGGCGCCGAGGGCAGCCAGCCCATGCGCTCGGAGCGGACGTTGAAGTCGATCATGCTGCCCTGGAACTGCTCCTTGTCCGCCAGTGGCGACAGCATGTCCGCCACCTGCAGCTTCTCGTAGCGCCACTGGTCGGTGTGCGCGTAGAAGAACGAGGTGGAGTTCATGTGCCGCGGCGGCCGCGCCCAGTCCAGGGCGAAGGCGAGCGGCTGCCAGCCGGTCTGCGGGCGCAGCTTCTCCTGCCCCACGTAGTGCGCCCAGCCGCCGCCGCTCTGGCCGATGCAGCCGCAGAACACCAGCATGTTGATGATGGTCCGGTACGACATGTCCATGTGGTACCAGTGGTTGAGCCCGGCCCCGAGGATGACCATGGAGCGCCCCCGGGTCTTGTCCGCGTTCTGGGCGAAACGCCGCGCCACCTTGATCACCTTCTGCGGCGACACGCCGGTGATCTGCTCCTGCCACCGGGGCGTGTAGGGCATGTTGTCGTCGTAGCTCGTCGGCGTATTGGGGCAGTCCAGGCCCCGGTCCACGCCGTAGTGCGCGGTGATGAGATCGAACACCGAGGCCACCAGGGCCTCCTCGCCGTCGGCGAGCTTGATCCGGCGCACCGGCACCTTGCGGTAGATGACGTCTTCCTGGGGGTTGGTGGTGAACTGGCCCAGGTCGTGCTCGCGGCCGCCGAAGTACGGGAAGCCGACATGGGCCACGTCGTCACGGACATCCAGGTGGGACAGGCGCAGCTGCGTGTTCTTGCCGCCGGCGTCCTTTTCCTCGAGGTTCCACTTGCCGTCCTCGCCCCAGCGGAAGCCGATGGAGCCCTTGGGCACGACGATCCTGTCGTTCTTCTCGTCCCAGGCCACGGTCTTCCAGTCCGGGTTGTTCTTCTGGTTCAGGGCCTTGTCGAAGTCCGACGCGCGCAGGAAGCGCCCGGCCTGGTAGCCCTTGTCCGTGCGGTCCAGCCGCACCAGGCACGGGAAGTCGGTGTACTGGCGCGCGTAGTCGCGGAAATAGTCGCTGGGGTTGTCCACGTGGAATTCCTTCAGCATCACGTGGCCCAGGGCCATGCCCAGCGCCGAGTCGGTGCCCTGCTTGGGATTCAGCCACAGGTCCGCGAACTTGGACGCCTCGGAGTAGTCCGGGCAGACGGTGACGATCTCCGTGCCCTTGTAGCGCACCTCGGTCATGAAGTGGGCGTCCGGCGTGCGCGTCTGCGGCACGTTGGAGCCCCACATCATGATGAAGCTGGAGTTGTACCAGTCGGCGGACTCGGGCACGTCGGTCTGCTCGCCCCAGGTCTGCGGCGAGCTGGGGGGCAGGTCGCAGTACCAGTCGTAGAAGCTCATGCACACGCCGCCGAGCAGGGACATGTACCGCGAGCCGGCGGCGTAGCTCACCATGGACATGGCCGGGATGGGCGAGAAGCCGATCACCCGGTCGGGGCCGTACTGCTTGATGGTGTAGGCGTTGGCCGAGGCCACCAGCTCGTTCACCTCGTCCCAGGTGCTGCGCACCATGCCGCCCTTGCCGCGGCGGCTCTTGTACTGCTGCGCCTTGGCCGGGTCCTCGACGATGGACGCCCAGGCGGCCACCGGGTCGTCGTGGCTCTGCCGGGCCTCGCGCCACAGCCGCAGCAGGTGGCCGCGCACCATGGGGTGCTTGAGCCGGTTGGCGCTGTAGATATACCAGGAGTAGCTGGCGCCGCGGGCGCAGCCCCGCGGCTCGTGGTTGGGCATGTCCGGCCGCGTGCGCGGGTAGTCCGTCTGCTGGGTCTCCCAGGTCACCAGGCCGTTCTTCACGTAGATCTTCCAGCTGCAGGCGCCGGTGCAGTTCACGCCGTGGGTCGAGCGCACGATCTTGTCGTGCTGCCAGCGGCTGCGGTAGGCGTCCTCCCAGCGGCGGGGCTCGTCGGTGACCACACCGTGGCCGTCGGAGAAAGACTCCCGGGTGCGCTGGAAGAAGGTCAGGCGATCAAGAAAGAAACTCATGGTCTTCTCCTCGCTGTATCAGCAGGCCAAGTGCCGGTATGCGGTACGTCGCGTGTTGTGCGGTTGCTTGTGGATCGGCATAGGGGCAACCTCCTCATGGATTCCTCGCGTAGGCGTTGCGGCGCAGGTAGAACCACTGGTTGATCACCATGCCCACGGCGTAGAAGACGGCGAATCCGTACATGGCCAGCTCGGGGCTGCCCGCCTGAATCTGCTCGCCCATCACCCGCGGCGCGACGAAGGCGCCGTAGGCGGCGACGGCGGAGGTCCAGCCCAGGGCCGGGCCCTTCTGCTGCTGGTCGAACAGCACGCCGATGGTGCGGAAGGTGGAGCCGTTGCCGATGCCGGACGCGGCGAAGATCACCACGAACAGCACCAGGAACATCCAGAAGTAGTCCTGCGGCGCCTCGGTGCCGTAGGCCAGGGCCATGACGTAGCCCACGGCCACGGAGGCGACGACCATGACGCCGGAGATCACCTGGGTGACCAGGGCGCCGCCGACGCGGTCGGCGATCCAGCCGCCCACCGGGCGGATGAGGGCGCCCACGAACGGGCCGATCCAGGCATAGGTGAGCGCGCTGGGACCGTCCGGGTTGTTGACCCGCTCCAGGCCGCCGCCCTCGGCGGGCACCCACATGTTGCCGAAGATCACCTCGATGGACAGCGGCAGCGCCGACGAGAAGCCGATGAACGAGCCGAAGGTGACGATGTACAGCCAGGTCATGGACCAGGTGTGCCTGTTGCGGAAGATGGCGAACTGGTTCGCCATGCCGGCGCCGATGCCCGCGGGCATGACGCGCATGATCAGCAGCGTGGCGATGATGACCAGCAGCAGCGCCACCCAGACGTTGAGCACGCCCAGCCCCACCGGCGCCGGCAGGAAGGCGTAGAGGCCGAGCCCGGAGGTCAGGAAGGCCACCAGGTACAGCCCGCCGATCTTGCCGAAGGCCGCCAGCGGGTTGCCGGGGTTCGGGGTTACCGCAAGGATGTTGTTCATGCCGAACCAGGCGGCGGCCACCAGCGGGATCAGCACCAGGCCCCAGACCAGGCCGGCATTCTGGATCCAGGTATCCGCGCCGGCCTCGATGCGCCCGAGGAGGGTGCCGCTGCTGCTCTGCAGGGGCAGCGGATCGCCTGACAGGGCTCCGAACACCGCCGCGGTCATCACCAGCGGGATGACGATCTGCATGGTGGTCACGCCGAAGTTGCCGAGCCCGGCGTTCAGCCCCAGGGCCAGGCCCTGCTGGCTCTTGGGGAAGAACGTGGAGATGTTGCTCATGGAGCAGGCGAAGTTGCCGCCGCCGATGCCCGACAGGAACGCCAGCACCTGGAACACCCACAGCGGGGTATCCGGGTTCTGCAGCGCGAAGTAGGCGCCGAACGCCGGCAGCATGAGCAGCGCCGTGGTGAAGAAGATGGTGTTGCGCCCGCCGGCGATGCGGATGAAGAACGACGCCGGGATGCGCAGCGTGGCCCCGGTAAAGCCGGCGATGGCGGTGACGGTGAACATCTCCAGCTCGGTGAAGCCGAAGCCGAGGTTCATCATCTGCACCGTGATCATCCCCCACATCAGCCAGACGGCGAAGCCCATCAGCAGGTTGGGGATGGAGATCCACAGGTTGCGGTTGGCGATCCTCCGGCCTTGCCGCTCCCAGAACTCGGCATCTTCCGGATTCCAGTTCTCCAGGTCTTGGTTCAGGGCCACGATTGGTGTCTCCCTCTTTCAGCGTCTCGTTGCCCCCGGGCAGCGCACCGGGGGACTGCTTTGGTTCATGGATCCAGCGCTCAGGCCTGCTGTCCGGCCTCGCGCACCGGTGCCTGGTGATAGGCGTCCCGGGTGAGCAGCGGCTGCCGCCGCTCCGTCCACCACATCCACACCACCGAGACCAGGGTGAAGCCGAAGCACAGCATCCAGATGGTGGTGGTCACGCCGGTGAGGTCGATGAGCGCGCCGAACATGGGCGGCAGCAGGAACCCCCCCACGCCGCCGGCGAGACCGACGATGCCGGAGACCAGCCCGAGGTTCTGGGCGTACTCGTCGGAGAGGTACTTGAACACCGAGGCCTTGCCGATCCCCAGGGCAATGCCCACCACGAACAGGAAGGCGGTGAACAGCCACACGGGCATGGCGAAATGGAACTGGGTCGTCCCTTCCAGTCCGTGAATGGTGTAGTCGGTGGGCGGATAGGACATGAAGAAGAAGCTGATCAGGCTCGCCCACATGCACCACCAGGTCACGGTGTGGGCACCGAACCTGTCCGACAGATAGCCGCCGAAGGCACGGATGACACCGGAGGGCAGCACGAACAGCGTGGCGACCAGGGCCGCGAACTGGATGCCGATGTCGTACTCCATCATGTAGTACTTCGTCAGGTAGAGGGAGATGCCCACGAAGCCGCCGAAGACCACCGAGTAGAACTGGCAGTACTTCCATACCTTCGGGTCGTTGAGAACTCGCGCCTGCTCGCGCAGGGTGATCCTGCTCTTCGCCTTGTGCTCCGGGTTGGTGTAGGTGAAGAACCAGAAGAGGACGGCGGTAATGGCGATGATCGCCGCATAGACGTTCGCCACCGCCTGCCAGCTGAGCACTACGATGATGGTCGGCGCGACGTACTTGGTCACCGCGGCCCCGGCGTTGCCGGCGCCGAAGATGCCCATGGCCGTGCCCTGCTGGTGGCGCGGGAACCATTTGCCGGTGTAGGAGATCCCCACGGAGAAGGAGCCGCCGGCGAGGCCGATGAAGGCACCCAGGACCAGCAGCTGCCAGTACTCCGTGGCGAACTGGACGAGCCACATGGCCGGCAGGACGCACAGCATGAGGATGAAGAACACCGGCCGGCCGCCGAAGCGGTCCGTCCATGCCCCCAGGGGCAGGCGCACCAGCGCACCGGTAAGAATGGGGACCGACGTCAGGATGCCGAACTGGGTATTATTCAGTCCCAGCTCTTGCTGGATGGGTACGCCGATCTCGCCGAACACGGTCCACACCATGAACATCACGGTGAAGGCCAGCGTGTTCATGGTGAGCACGGAATACTGCTTGAACCGTTCCGTTGCCATATTGTGCCCTGCCCTGATCAATTGCATTGCGTCGAGGGCAACGGTAGGAGTGCGGGGATGACGGAGTCTTGATCGCGATCAATTTCGGGGGCAGGCAGAGCTGGACGAGTAATTCAAAATACCACTTTGGAATAGGATTTGACGCACGTAACTCTTCTTTATACAAGCCATCATTACCTCTTAATAGGTAATAATATGGGAAAATTATTGAATGCCTTGATTCATTAGGGGTAGTCCACTCAACGGAGGTCGTTGCAATCCAATGCGCCGCTGGTCACTCCGTCTGCGTCTCGGGCTCGTTCTTCTGGGCATCACGGCCCTCGCCCTTTTCAGTGCGGGCGTGTCCCTCTATGTGGCCGAGACGGCGCACGACGACGCGGCGGCCATTAATAGGGCCGGCTCGCTGCGCATGCAGGCCTACCGCATCGCCGCCCTCCTCCACGAAGGCCCTGCCTCGCGGGAAGTCGTGACCGCGGCGGCGGACGAATTCGAGCGGATCCTTGCCGATCCGGCCCTGCGCGGAACCGTACGCGGCGGCGCCGCGCCGGAACGGCGCTATCGGGGCGTGCGCCGCCAATGGCGAGAATCGCTCCGGCCCGGGCTGACCGCGACCGGAGCGGAGGGAGACGGCGGCAGCGCGTACCTCGACCGGGTGGACGGCTTCGTGGATTCCGTCGACGCCATGGTCGCGGCCCTGCAGCACCAGGCCGAGCGACGCATCCGCTGGCTGCGCGTCACCCAGATCGCGACCATGCTGGCGACGGTGATCCTCGCCCTCGGCGCCATGTACCTCATGCACTCGCGCGTCGTGCGCCCGTTGCGGGACCTCATGGCGGCCGCCGAGCGGATCCGCCACGGCGATTTCGGCGCACGCTCCGCCACCACGGGCCGCGACGAGATCGGCGTGCTGGGCCAGAGCTTCAACACCATGGCCGCCGACCTGGAAACCTTCCACCAGGGGCTGGAGCGCCAGGTCGAGCACAAGACCCGCGAGCTGCGCCGCAGCAACGAGGCCCTGCAGCTGCTCTACGACGCGGCCCGCACCCTTACGCCCGGCAACCTGGACGAGCGCACGGTCCCCCCGATCCTGGAGCGCCTGGAGCGGCTCGTCGACGCCGGCCCGGTGCGCGTCCGCCTGACCGAGCCGAACGGCACTGCAGTCCGTCGCACCTACAGCTCGCGGCCCGATCACGCGCCGGCATCGGACGGTGCCGAGGCCGGGGATGCAGACCCGGACGGGGATTCACCGGCGGTTCGGAACCACTCCGGGCGCGGTGCTATCTCCGTACCCCTGCAGCACCACGGCCACCACCACGGGACGCTCCTGGTGGAGCACCGGGAAGAAGACGTACCCTTGGAATGGCAACGACGCCTGGCGGAGGCCGTTGCGGAGAAGATCGCCGCCACCTGCGACCTGGAACGGGAGGCACGGCACCAGCGCCGACTGGCCCTGATGGAAGAGCGCACCGCCATCGCCCGCGAGCTGCACGACTCCCTGGCGCAATCGCTGTCCTACCTGAAGATCCAGGTAACGCGGCTCGAGGCCGGGCTGCGCCACCATCCGGCCGACGCGGCCACCCACGCCGTCGTCGCCGAGCTGCGCGACGGGCTGAACACGGCGTACGGCCACCTGCGGGAGCTGCTGACGACGTTCCGGTTGAAGATGAACGAGCCGGGCCTGCAGGCGGCGCTGGAGACCGCCGCGGAAGAGTTCCGGCAACGCCCGGAGTCACCGGCAATCCATCTGGCAACCCTGCAGCACGCCTTGCCGCTGGACTCCAACGCGGAAATCCATATCCTGCACATTACGCGGGAAGCGCTGGCGAACGTGGTCAACCACGCTCGCGCCCGGCACTGCTGGATCCACCTGCAGCCGGACGACAACGGAGAGGTCCACTTGCGCATTGAAGACGACGGGGTCGGCATCCCGGAGAACCGGGAACGACCCCACCACTACGGCATCCGCGTCATGGCGGAGCGTGCCCGCAGCCTCGGCGGCGAGATGACCATCGAGCTACGCCCGCAGGGCGGCACCCGGGTCGAGGTGCGGTTCCCGGCACGGGACGGCACCGGCGCGGAGTACCTGGCATGAGTACCAGCGTTGTCATCATCGACGACCATCCCCTGCTGCGGCGGGGCGTCACCCAGCTGCTGGCGCTGGACCCCGACCTCGAGGCCGTGGGCGAGGCCAGCGACGGCGACGAGGGCCTGCGGCTGGCGCAGGAGCTCCGGCCGGACCTCATTCTGCTGGATCTGAACATGCAGGGAATGACCGGCGTGGAGACGCTGAAGGCCATGCGCTCCAGGGGCATCAAGGCGTGCGTGGTCGTGCTCACCGTCTCCGACAGCGACGACGACATCACCGCCTCCCTGCGCGCCGGCGCCAACGGCTACCTGCTCAAGGACATGGAGCCGGAGGCGCTGGTAACGCAGCTGCGCCGGGCCGCGGCCGGAGAAGTCGTCATCAGCGAAGGCCTGACCTCCAGCCTCGCCCGTGCGCTCACCCGGGACCACGGGGCCGCGGCGGCCGGCCTCGACAGCCTGACGGCACGGGAACGCGAGATCCTCCGGCACCTGGCCCGCGGCGAGAGCAACAAGGCCATTGCGCGCAGCCTGGACATCACCGAGGGCACGACCAAGGTGCACGTGAAGAACCTGCTGAAGAAGATGAGCTTCCGCTCCCGGGTCGAGGCCGCCGTCTGGGCCGTTCAGAACGGGCTCGGCTAGGGCCCGTCGACACTCTCCGGCAAGGACGAACCCCATGGCAGAGCACTACCTGCTTCTCAAGCACGTCCACCAGATTTCCGCCGGGCTGAGCCTGGTGCTGTTCATCATCCGCGGCCTGTGGATGATGACCGGCTCCGGCATGCTCCGGCGCACGTGGGTGCGGGTCCTGCCCCACGTGGTCGACACCGTCCTGCTGGCCAGCGCCCTGGCGCTCGCCTGGACCATCGCCCAGTATCCGTTCGTGCACGGCTGGGTCACCGCCAAGGTCCTCGCCCTGGTGGTCTACATCGCCCTGGGGACGGTCGCCCTCAAGCGCGGGCGTACCCTGCGCGTGCGCGTGACCGCGTGGATCGCGGCGCTGGCGGTGTTCGGCTACATCGTCGCGGTGGCGGTCACCAAGGACGTGGTGCCGCTGGTGTAATCCCCGGCACGCCATGCCGGCAGACCCGCCCTGTAGGAGCGACGTGAGTCGCGACCGTTGCAGATGACGATGCGCACTGGCAGGTCGGGGCTAAAGCCCCTCCCACAGAGCCCTGCACCAAGCTTCACCAGAGCCGCGTAGGAGCGGCTTCAGCCGCGACGTCCCAGGGCGCTCGTTTCTCTGGAAAGTCGCGACTCACGTCGCTCCTACATGGCACCTACACAGCTTCGGTGAAGCCCGCTGCAGGACGCTGTGGGAGGGGCTTCAGCCCCGACCGAGGGGACTCAGACGTCTTCGTCCTCGTCATCATCGCCGTCATCGTCATCCCCCTCCTCGTCCAGGATGTCGTCCACCCAGGTCAGGGCGGCAACGGCCGACGGGAAGCCCAGGGTCGGCACGCCGAGAAGGGCCACCTGGCGCACCTCGTCCACGGTGAATCCTTCATCCAGGGCGCGCCGCACGTGGGAGTGCGTGGCGCCCTCGCTGCCGCGGGCGATCGCCATGGCCAGCTTCACCAGGCGGCGGTCGCGCTCGTCCAGCGGCCCCGCTTCGGCACACGCGCGCCCCAGGCGGCTGTAAGCATCCCAGATCTCCGGATAGTCTTCGGCAACCTCGCCGGCACCGGACGGTAGTTCATCGGCCATGGTGATCATCCTCATGCGGGCGCCGCCGACGCGCTGTAGTGCCCGCCAGCAGCATCCGTGTAAAGTATCGCCCACACAGTGTGAGCCAAGCGGACGACCATGACCAGCACGGTTTCCATGCACCCCCGCCATCCCTACGCGGCGCTGTGGCCGGCGACGGCCCGTTGCCCGCTCCTGGGGTTCGCCGCCTGGAGCGGCACCGGCAAGACCACGCTGCTCAAGGCCGTCATCCCGCGCCTGCGCGACGCCGGGCTGCGGCTGGCGCTGGTCAAGCATGCCCATCACGCCTTCGACGTGGATGTCCCCGGCAAGGACAGCCATACCCTGCGCAAGGCCGGCGCCGAGCAGGTGCTGGTCACCTCGGGCAACCGCTGGGCGCTGATGCGGGAGCGGCCGCAGTACCGCGAGCCCGACCTGGCGGAGGAGCTGGCGCGGCTGGATCAGGACGCCGTCGACCTGGTCCTGGTGGAGGGCTTCCGGCACGAGCGCTTCCCCAAGATCGAGCTGCTCCGCGAGGTCGATGACCAGCGCCCGCCCCTGTTCCGGCAGGACGAGGCCGTCATCGCCGTGGCGGCGCCCGACGGCTTGCAGCTCGACACCGCGCTGCCCCGCCTGTGCCTGGATGATGCCGATGCCGTAGCGGCATTCATCCGTGACCAGGTCGTGGCCGCCCGATGACCGCCGACGCCGTCCGTATCACCCTCGAGCGCAGCCCCCTGTTCCGGCACCTGGAGCCGGCCGTGCTGGACCGGCTGGCGCAACGGGCGCGCCGGCAGCACCTCGACCCCGGGGAGATCGCCTTTCACCTGGGCGATCCGGCGTCGCACTTCTTCATCCTGGAAGAAGGCCTGGTCAAGCTGGCCCGCAGCAATCCCGACGGCCAGGAGAAGGTCGTCCACCTGGTGCGCCCGGGCGAGACCTTCGCCGAGGCGGTGATGTTCATGGACGCCCAGCGCTACCCGGTCACGGCCGAGGCCCTGGAGCCCAGCCGCCTGGTCGCCATCCCCAACGAGGCCTACCGCAACGTGCTGCTCGCCAGCCCGGACGCATGCATGCACCTGCTCGCCGATCTCAGCATGCGGCTGCACAGCCGGCTCGAGGACATCGACCAGCTCACCCTGCAGCAGGCCCGGCCGCGGGTCGTGCGCTACCTGCTGACACAGGCCGCCGGCCTGCTGTCGCCGGGGGACACGCTGCAGCTGCCGGCGCCCAAGCACGTGGTGGCGTCGCGGCTGTCCATGACACCGGAGACCCTGTCGCGGATTCTCCACGAGCTCAGCAGCGCCGGCTTCATCCAGGTACGCCAGCGGGACATCATCGTCAACGATCCCGACGGCCTGCGCCGGCACGACTGACGCACTCGCACGGCGAGCCCGACGGCGGCTCCTCGGCCCATCGCGAAGTCCGTTGCTATACTTCGCCGGGGTTACCCGTCCCACACGATGCGCCGGGCACGAAAGGAGGTCCAGCATGGCCCAACAGAGGCGCAGCAGCGTCGAGCTCCGGCAGATCCGTGAAGCCTGCCGCACCTGCAGCCTGAGTGACCTGTGCCTGCCCGTGGCGCTGAACACGGCGGACGTGGATGCGCTGGACAACATCGTCCAGCGTCGGCGCCCGCTGAGCCGGGGGGAGCTGCTGTTCCACGCCGGCAGCACGTTCGGCGCCATCTATGCGGTGCGCACCGGCGCGCTCAAGAGCATGACCGTCTCCGAGGACGGCGAGGAGCAGATCACCGCCTTCCACCTCCCGGGCGAGATCGTGGGCCTGGACGCCATCAGTTTCGGCGAGCACCCGTCCACCGCCTGCGCGCTGGAGACCACCAGCACCTGCGAGATCCCCTTCCAGGACCTGGAGCACCTGGCCGAGGACGTCCCGGGGCTGCAGCGGCAGCTGCTGCGCATCATGAGCAAGGAGATCTTCAGCGAGCAGGAGATGCTCCATGCCCTGGCCCGGCGCACCGCCGAGCAGCGCCTGGCGATCTTCCTGCTCAGCCTGTCGGAGCGCTTCTCGCGCCGCGGCCTGTCGGCCACGCGCCTGCGGCTGCCCATGTCGCGGCACGAGCTCAGCAACTACCTGGGGCTGGCCCCGGAGACCATGAGCCGGCTGTTCCGCCGTTTCGCCGACGCCGGCTGGATCACCGCCGCCGGCAAGGAGATCACCCTGGAGGACATGGATGCCCTGCGCGGCCTGACCGGGAGCAGCGGTAATACCATGCAGAAGGACGTCGGCCGCGCGCGCCATTGAGTTCCCGGGGCGCGGTGCCACCGTGGATCAGGAGCCGCCCCGGCCCCGTAGGAGCGGCGTCAGCCGCGACCATAACAGTGCGTTATTCCGCCGTCGGGGCTAAAGCCCCTCCCACGCTGTCCTTGGGTGGCATGATGTCGGCGAATGTAGGAGCGGCTTCAGCCGCGACTTTCCAGGGCATCATGTTCTCTGGAACGTCGCGGCTGAAGCCGCTCCTACGGGGCCCATTGCGGCGCTCCGGTATTCATCTCCGGGGCAGCGCGATCAGCTCGTCCAGCAGCTCGTTGGGCCGCTCCAGCGGGATCATGTGCCCGCAGCCGCGCAGCACCGTGCGGCTCACCGGCGCGGCCTGCATGGCATCGGCCAGGCCGTTGCCCGCCTTCGGCGGCGTCATCATGTCCTGCTCGCCGATGACGAAGTGCGTCGGCGCCGTGACCTCCGCCGCCCGCGCATGGCCTGCCTGGTACGCGTTGCAGGCGCTCAGGTCGGTGAACAGCGCACCCGGCAGCGACGCCTCCAGCAGCCGCATCCCCTGGCCGTACAGCCACAGCCCCGGCGCCTGGTTGCCGCCCAGGTGCGACTGCGGGCTCAGGCCCCAGTGCATGATCATCTCGCCGGCGCCGGGATCGTCCGCCTGCGCCGCATTGAGCAACGGGTCGGCCACGGGCATGGGGTAGCCGGTGCCGACCATCGCCAGGACGTCCACGCAACGCGGATGCCGGGCGGCAAGATCCAGGGCGGCCAGCCCGCCCATGCTGTGCCCCACCACCCGGGCACTGTCGACGCCGACGGCGTCCAGCACCGCGGCCAGCCAGTCGGCCAGCGCCTCGATGGTCTCCGGCGGCTCGCCGCCGGAACGCCCGTGCCCGGGCAGATCCACGGCGAGCACGTTGCAGCCGTGGAAGGCGAAGTAGCGGCTCTGGAGAATCCAGGCGGAATGGTCCATGCCCGCCCCGTGGACGAACAGCCACGTGGGCCGGCCGGGCTTCACCGGGTGGGTGCCCGTGTACACGTAGGCCGGGGTACCGTTGACCGTGCATTCCATCAGCGCGCCTCCTTCTGACTGGCGCGCAAGGCGCGCTTGAGGTCGCTGATCAGGTCGTCGGGATCCTCGAGCCCCACGGACAGCCGGATCATGCCCTCGGAGATCCCGGCCGCGGCCAGATCCTCCGCGCTCATGCGGTGGTGGGTGGTACTGGCCGGGTGGATCACCAGCGACTTGGCGTCACCGACGTTGGCCAGGTGCGAGAACAGGCTCAGGCTCTCGGTGAAGCGGCGCCCGGCTTCCCGGCCGCCCCTGATGGTGAAGCTGAACACCGCGCCGCAGCCCTTGGGCAGCAGCCGCTGCGCCTGCTCGTGATCGGGATGATCCGGGCGCTCCGGGTAGCCCACGTGCTCCACCGCCTCGTGCTCGACCAGGAACTCCACCAGCCTGCGGGTGTTGTCCACGTGGCGCTGCATGCGCAGCGGCAGGGTCTCCAGCCCCTGCAGCAGGTGAAACGCCGTGGTCGGGCTCATGCACGCGCCGAAATCCCGCAGGCCCTCCTTGCGCGCGCGCAGCAGGAAGGCGCTGGGCCCGTATTCCTCGGTGAAATCCATGTCGTGGAAGCCGGCGTAGGGCTCGGTGAGCTCCGGGAACTTGCCCGAGGCGTCCCAGTCGAAGCGGCCGCTGTCCACCAGCAGTCCGCCTACGGCCACGCCGTGCCCACCCAGGAACTTGGTGGCGGAGTGGTAGACGAGATCGGCACCGTGGTCGAACGGCCGGCACAGGTACGGCGTGGCGAAGGTGGCGTCCACCAGCAGCGGCAGACCGCTGTCGTGGGCCACCTCCGCGACGGCGCCGATGTCCAGCACCTCCAGGCCGGGGTTGCCCAGCACCTCGCCGAAGACCAGCCGGGTCTCCGGGCGGATGGCGGCGCGAAAGGCCTCCGGGTCCCGCGGGTCGACGAAGGTGGTGCGGATGCCGAAGCGCGGCAGCGTGTACGTGAGCAGGTTGTGGGTGCCGCCGTAGAGGGAGTGCGACGCCACGATGTGGCCGCCGGCGCCCATGAGGGTGGCGATGGCCAGGTGCACCGCCGCCTGGCCGCTGGCCGTGGCAATGGCGCCGACGCCGCCCTCCAGCGCGGCGATGCGCTCCTCCAGCACCGCATTGGTGGGGTTGGAGATGCGCGAGTACACGTGCCCGCCGCGCTCGCCGTTGAACAGCGACGCCGCCTGGTCGCTGTCCCGGAAAACGTAGGACGTGGTCTGGTAGATGGGCGTCGCCCGGGCGCCGGTGGCCGGGTCCGGCGGCTGGCCCGCGTGCAGGCTCAGGGTGTCGAACTGGTAGGGTCCCGATGACCGTGCCATGGCTTCTCCTCGATCGGTGCTTGTGCTCTTGTCCGGTTGCCTGATGGTGCACCAGCCGCGCGCGTATTGCATCCGCGGATCGGGGAAGCTCGCGGAACCGGCCGTAGGAGCGAGGTCACTCGCGACCTTCCAGAGAACCAATACGCTGGAAGGTCGCGGCTGAAGCCGCTCCTACACGGCATCGCCTAAGCCTGCTCGAGAATCCCGTGGGAGGGGCTTCAGCCCCGACTCTCCGCGGATCGGTTCTCTGGAAGGTCGCGAGTGACCTCGCTCCTACGGCTCCTACGCCCCTACCGTCCGGCCAGCGCCTCGTACGCCTCGTTGGCCGAGAGGAACACCTCCCCGGTGAGCTTGCGCATCAGCGGGCCGTCCCGGAGGCGGTCCATGACGGGGCCCTTGACCTCGGCGAGGTGGAGGGCGATGCCCTGCTCCGCCAGCCGGCCGCTGAGGTCTTCCAGCATCTCCACGGCCGTGGCATCCACGTGGCTGACCGAGAGCATCACCAGCACCAGGTGCCGCGGCGCCGGGTCGCGGTCCACGCAGGCCTCCAGCCGGCTGCGTACCGCCTCGGCGTTGCCGAAGAACAGGATCTCGTCGATGCGCACCAGGACCACCGCGAGATCCGTTTCCACGTCGTAGCGTTGCACGTTGCGGAAGTGCTCGGTGCCCGGCACGCGCCCGACCACCGCCAGGTGCGGATGGCTGGCGCGCCAGATGAGCGTCGCCAGCGACAGCGCCACGCCGAAGATCACGCCGCCCTCCACGCCCACGGCCAGCACGCCCAGCGCCGTGCCCGCGAACGCCAGGCCCTCGGCCCGGTCGTGCCGCCATACGCGCCGCAGCCCGGCCATATCAACCAGGCCGGCGGCGGCGACGACGATCACCGCCGCCAGCACCGTCATGGGCAGGGCGCGGAACAGGCCGGTCGCCGTCAGCAGCACGGCAGCGACGAGAACGGCCGAGAACACCGAGGCCAGGGGCGTGCGCGCGCCGGCGTCGGCATTCACCGCAGTGCGCGAGAAGCCGCCGGCGACCGGGAAGGCACCGGACAGGGCACTGACCACGTTGGCCGCACCCAGGCCCCGCAGCTCGGCGTCCGGGTTGATGCGCTCGCCGCGCTCGCGGGCGAACGCCTGGGCCACCGCGACACTCTCCACGAAGCCGATCAGGCCGATGACCAGCGCCGGCAGCAGCAGCTCGCCGACAAGCGCCGGGTCCAGGGCCGGCCAGACCGGCTGCGGCAAGCCGGCGGGCAACGGCCCGACCACCGCCAGCTGCTCTTCGAGCCCCAGGCCGGCCACCAGCGCGGCGCTCACCAGGACCGCCGCCATGGGGGCCAACCGCGCCAGCAGGGCCGCGGGCCCGCCGGGCAGCCCGAGGCGCTCCAGCAGCGGGGCCAGCCAGCGGCGCGCCAGCGCCAGAAAGAGCAACACCAGCCCGCCGATCAGGGCCGTGAGGGGGTTCACGGAAACGAGCCCGGCCACCAGGTCACCGGCCACGGCCAGGGCGGTGGACCCGCGGGCCTCGATCCCCAGCAACGGCCCCAGCTGGCCGATGATGATCAGCAGCGCGGCGCCGGAGATGAAGCCGCTGATCACGGGATGGCTCAGGAGCCGGGCCAGGTTACCCAGGCGCAGCAGCCCGAACAGCAGCAGCATGGCCCCGGAGAGAAAGGCCAGCAGGACCGCCCCAGCGACGTGTTCCGGACTGCCCGGCTCCGCCAGCGGCGCCAGGGCCGAGGCGGTCATCAGCGACGCCACGGCCACCGGCCCCACCGACAGCACCATGGACGAGCCCAGCGCGGCATAGGCCACCATGGGCACCAGGCTGGCGTACAGGCCGAGCTGGGGCGGCAGCCCCGCCAGGGCCGCATAGGCTAGGCCCTGGGGCACCAGCAGCAGGGTCACGATCACCGCGGCGACCAGGTCACCGGCCAGGTGCTCACGCCGGTACCCCCGCAGCCAGCGCGGCAGGCCGGCGGCCGTCATGCCGCCCGGTACCGCTGGCTCAGCCGGCGCACCGTGTTCTCGTAGACCGACAGCATCGCCGGAATGAGAAAGAGGACGATCAGCGAGGCTACGGCCAGGCCGAAGGCGATGGCGATGGCCATGGGAATCAGGAACTGCGCCTGCACGGAGGTCTCGAAGATCAGCGGCAGCAGCCCGCCGATGGTGGTCAGCGTGGTCACCAGCACCGGCCGCAGGCGCAGGCGGGAGGCCTCGATGAGGGCGTCCTCCACCGGCTGATCGGGGTTCTCGTCCCGGATCTCGCGGTAGAAGGTCACCAGGATGATACTGTTGTTGACCACGATCCCGGCCAGGCCGAACAGGCCGAACAGCGACAGGATGGTGAGGTCCAGCCCGAACAGGTAGTGCCCGAAGAACGCGCCGACAATGCCGAACGGGATCACCGACATCACCAGCAGGGGCCAGCCGTAGGAGCCGAAGGCGAATGCCAGCACCAGGTAGATCAGCGCCAGCGCCAGCACGAGGCCGGCGCGCATGTCCGCCAGGGTCTCCTCCTGGTCCGCCGCGCGCCCCTCGAAGCTGGTCTGCACGCCGTAACGCTCCCGCAGCTGCGGCAGCAGGTTCTCCTGCATGTCGGCGATGATGCGGTTGGCATTGGCCACGCGCGCGTCCACGTCCGCCGTGGGGCGCACCGCCAGGCGGCCCTCGAAGTGGCGCAGGGAGGCGAACCCGCGCCGCGTCTCCAGCTGCGCCACGTTGCCCAGGGGTACGGTCCCGCCGTCCGGGGTGCGCACGCGGAAGTCCTCCAGGCTCGCCAGGCGGTCCCGCTGCTCCTCGTCCAGCCGCAGCCAGACCTCGACCTCGTCGCGCCCCTGCTGGAACAGCTGCACCAGCACGCCCTGGTAGGCATCCCGCAGCTGGTTGCTGAGATCGGCGGACGTCAGCCCCAGGGCCCGGCCCTGGTCATTCAGCCGGTAGATCCATTGCTCCGGCCCGTAGGGCAGGTCGTCGCTGATACCGGACACGCCCGGGCGCTGGCGGAGATCGGCCTGCACGGCCATGGACGCCGCCTTGAGCTGCTCCGCCGGCGCGCCGGTGATGCGCACGTCGATATCCGAGCCCGGCGGGCCCTGCTCGCGCTCGCGGATCACCAGGTCCTCCAGCCCCGGCGCCGCCGGGGCGTTGTCCTGCCAGGCCCGGATGAAGGCGCTGTTGCGCACCGCGCGCGTGTCCGGCGGCGTGAGCTGCACGAAGATGCCGCCGTAGTTCTCGCCGACCCGCGTGTCCGAGGGGTCGGCGGCGATGGTGTTGCCGGTGCGAAGCACGTGGGTGCGCAGCACGTCCCCCTCCACCTCGTCGGCGGTGGCCACCAGGGCGTCCTCCAGGCGATCCAGGTAGGCCTCCACGCGCGCACGGGGCGTGCCGGCGGCGAAGCTCACGTTGGCGTAGATGGTCTCGCCCTCGACGCTGGGAAAGAACGTGAACGCCAGACGGCCGCCCGGCACCAGGGCGAAGGCGACGATCAGCAGGGCCACCGGCGCGGCGATGGTGGCCCAGCGGTAGCGGATGGCCACGGCCACGCCGCGCCGGAAGACGCCGTCGCGAAAGCGATTGAAGGCATTGTCCACGGCCCGGCGATACCGGTTCTCGCGGCCGTGCCGGCGGCTGCGCTCGAACGAGCGCCGCAGGTGGCCCGGAAGGATGAGAAATGCCTGGATCACGGCGGCGACGATGACGCACACCACCACCAGGGGAATGTCGAAGAGGATGTTGCCGATGGGCCCGCTGATGATCATCAGCGGCAGGAAGGCGGCGATAGTGGTCAGCGACGCGGCCATCACCGGGCCGAACATCCGCCGGGCGCCGTTGACCGCCGCATCCGCCGGCGCATCCCCGGCCTGGAAGCGGCTGTAGGCGTTCTCGCCCACCACCACGGCGTTGTCCACGATGATGCCCAGCGCCATGATGAACGCGAACAGGCTGATCATGTTGATGCTGCCCCCCACCAGGTGCAGCACGGTGAGCGCCGCCAGGAACGACGTGGGAATGCCCAGCGTCACCCAGAAGGCCATGCGCGCCGAGAGAAAGGCCAGCAGGACGCCGACCACAAGCAGCAGCCCGCCGGCGCCGTTTTTCAGCAGCAGCCCGATGCGCTCGCTGAGGAACTGCCAGAACTCGTCGAAGACCTCCAGGCGCGCCGTGTCCGGCAGCGCGGAACGATGTTCCCGGAGGTACGACTCCAGGGCGCGGGCCGCGGCAAGGGCGTCCTCGCTGTCGGCGCGCTCGACGAGAATCTCCACGGCGTCCTCGCCGCCGGCGCGCAGCTGCACCTCGCCCTCCCGGGGCTGCTGCCGGATATCGGCAAGCGCTCCCAGCGGCACCGAGCGGCCGCCGTCCAGCGGAATGGGCAGCACCTCGAAAGCGCGCACGGAGCGGGCCTGATCGACCCCGCGCAGCTGCCGGGCGACATCGTCCTCGCCGGCCTCGCCCGCCGGGATGTCCTGGCTCTGGGCGTTGATACGGGCGGCCAGATCGCTGAACGACAGCCCCAGGTCCGTCAGCGTGCCCTGGGGGATGCCGATGCTGATCTCCTGCTCCGCCATGCCGGTGAGCTCCACCCGCGTGACCCCGGACTGCAGCAACTCCTCTTCCAGGCGCCGGGCCAGGGCCCGTACCTCGCGGGTGTCGAGCTGGCCGCTGACCAGCAGGCGCGCCACCGGGTCGTAGCGCAACACGCGGCTGATGGTGGGCTCCCGGGCGGCCTCGGGCAGGTTGCGGACGCGGGCGACGCGGTCCTTGACCGATTCCGTCGCCCGGGCGATGTCGGTGCCTTCGCGGAACTCCAGAACGATGACGGCATTGCCCTCGGCGGAGGTGGACGTGAGCTCGCGCAGGCCGTCCACGTCCCGGAGCTCCTCCTCCAGGGGCGAGGTCACGGAGTCGGCCACGTCCTCCGCCGTCGCCCCGCGCCACTGGACCTCGACGGTGACGATGTCCAGCTCGAAGGAGGGGAAGAACTGCGTGTTGAGCTGCTGCAGCGCCCACAGCCCGGAGACCATCATCAACAGCATGAGCAGGTTGGCCGCCACGGGATCCCGGGCCACCCAGGCCAGCCAGGATTGTCGCCCCGCGTCATTCATGCGGCGTTGCCTGCTCCGTCACCCGGACACGCAGTCCGTCCATGGCCTGGGGAATCTGGGTGCTCACCACCCGCTCGCCGGAGGTGAGCTCCGGAGCGCGCACCAGGACCCCGCGCTCGCCGTTGGCCCGGCGCACCTGGCCGATGCGCTCCACGGCCACCGGCTGCATCCGCCCGTCACGGATGCGGTAGACACGGCCCGCGTCATAGAGCGCCTCGAACGGCAGCACCACGGTATCCGGCTCCGGGGGCAGCCGTACCTCCAGGCTGGCGAACCGTCCCAGGACCAGCTCGTGGTCATCGCCGGTGATCCGGAACAGCGCATCGACCCCGCCCTGGCCGGGTTCCGCCCGGCCGCCGAAGCGCGACAGGCGAACCGGCACCCGCTGGCCGTCGACCTCGGCGAACGCCTCGACGCCGGGACCGCGACGGGCCCGCCGCAGTGCACCCAGCGCATGCCGCGGGACCGTGGCGCGAATCTCCAGGGCCTGGCGATCGTACAGCGTCAGCAACGGCTCGCCGGGGGCCACCCGGTCACCGGGGGCGACGGCCACGCTGGCGATGCGGCCGTCATAGGGGGCATCGACGCGGGCACGGGCCAGGTCCAGTTCCGCCTGGTCCCGGGCCGCCCGCGCCCGCTGCAGGCGTGCGTCGATCTGCGCCAGCCGGTCCTCGGCGGTCTCCACGGCGAACCGGCGCTCCGCAACGGAGAGGCGCTGCCGCGTTCGCTCCTGCTGGGCGCGCTCCAGATCCGCCGACGACGCGAACTGCTCCCGGGAGAGATCCTCCAGGCGCGCGACCTCCCGCTCCAGGAGGCCGAGGAGCTCCTCCTCCCACGCCAGCTCCTGGCGGTCCGCCTCCGCGCGCCGCTGCTCCACTCGGCGCTGGGCGGCCAGCTCGGCCACCTCCGCGCGGCGCTGGTCCAGGGCCAGATGCAGCTCCCGCTCGTCCAGGCGCACCAGGGGATCGCCCGCGGCCACCGTGTTGCCCTCCCGCGCCGTCACCGCGGCGACATCGGCGCTCACCGCCGCGGTCAGCGTCGCCGTGCGGGGGGATTCCAGGAAGCCCTGCAGGCGCAGCAGCGGCCGGTGGCTGCCCTGGTCCACCGTCACCGCCGCCACCGGCCAGCTACGCTCCTCAGCCGGCTCCGCGGGCACCTCCGGCCGCGTCGCCCAGAGAAGCCAGGCGATCCCCGCGGCCAGGACCAGGATCACGACCGGAATGAAGCCGCGCAGCAACCAGCGCAGTGCAGAACCCATGCGTTTCCCCCCAGTGCAGCCCGCAGGACCCGCCGGCATCGCCGCCTACCTGAATACCACCGTTTTCGCCCCGTTGAGGAACACCCGCTGCTCCAGGTGCCAGCGCACGGCCCGTGCCAGTGCGCGGGCCTCCAGGTGGCGTCCGATCGAGGCCAGCTCTTCCGGCGTGTCCGCGTGGGTCACCCGCTCGACGTCCTGCTCGATGATCGGCCCTTCGTCCAGATCGGCGGTGACGTAATGGGCCGTTGCGCCGATCAGCTTGACGCCGCGCGCATGGGCCTGGTGATAGGGGCGTGCTCCCTTGAACCCCGGCAGGAACGAGTGGTGGATATTGATGGCCCGGCCGAACAGCGCGTCCGCCGTGGCCACAGAGAGGATCTGCATGTAGCGCGCCAGAACCACGAGCTCCGTCTCCGTACGCTCGATCACGTCCAGTAGCCGGGCCTCCTGCTCCGGTCGGGCTTCCGGCGTCACCGGAAGGTAGTGGAAAGGCAGCCCGGATGCTTCGACCAGCCCCCGCAGGTCGTCGTGATTCGAGACCACGCCCGCGAGATCCATGGCAATGGTGCCCGTACGCCACTGGTAGAGCAAATCCACCAGGCAGTGATCCAGCCGCGAGACCAGCAGCAGCACCCGGCCGGCCCGGGCCTCGTCCCGGACGCTCCACTCCATCTCCAGCCGCTGCCCCACGGGCCGGAAGAGCGCCCGGAAGCGCGCCGGGTCGGGGAAGCTGAAACGCACGCGCATGAAAAAGCGCCCGGTCCGGAGGTCATTGAACTGGGAGCTTTCCAGAATATTGCCGCCCTGCTCGGCGATGACCGTGGAAACGGCGGCGACAATTCCGGGGCGGTCGGTACACGTTACCTTGAGAACAAGGACAGGATCGTTAGAGGCTGTCACGATGAGATCTCCGAAAGGGCCTGGGAACCGGCCTCTGCCGGGCATACCCGGTTTGACCATGCCCGAACGATGAACCAAAGTAATAAAGGGTGTCGAGAAGCAATCAAGAGAAGCCTCCAAAGAGAATCTTCGACGTGCACGGTTCCGGTCGGTTCATCGGCCATGAGGGAGAGAACCTGCACCCAAACCACTGGGGAGTGAGTCGTGACTGATCAGAATCAGAACCCGGACGACTATAACCCGGTTGTGGAAACCGACTACGAGGTGGGCCAGGACAACGTCCGCCCTCTCGGCCTCGAGCTCCACAATCCGGTGTTCTTCATAACCGCGCTTGGTACCGTCCTCGCCGTTCTGTTCACCGCCATCTTTCCGGACGCTGCCTTTAGCGTCATGGACAGCACGCGCAAATGGCTTGAGTCGACCTTCGATTGGGTCTATATGGGGGCGGCCAACATCTTCGTGATCGTTTGCCTGATCCTCATGCTGGGCCCCACCGGCCGGATCCGGCTGGGCGGTCCGAGTGCCAGGCCGGAGTTCAGCTATGCCTCCTGGTTCGGCATGCTGTTCGCCGCCGGGATGGGCATCGGGCTGATGTTCTTCGGCGTGCTGGAGCCCTTCTATCACTACTTCAACCCGCCGTTCGGGATGGAGGCTGAAGGTGAAGCGGCCCGCAACATGGCCATGGCCGCAACCATCTTCCACTGGGGCCTGCACCCCTGGGCCATCTACGCCGTGGTGGCCGGCTGCCTGGCGTTCTTCAGTTTCAACTACGGGCTGCCGCTGACCGTTCGCTCGGCATTCTTCCCGATTCTCGGGGACCGCGTCTGGGGCTGGTTCGGCCATATCATCGACGTGCTGGCCGTATTCGCCACTATGTTCGGCCTCACCACGTCCCTCGGGCTGGGTGCCCAGCAGGCGGCGGCCGGGCTGAACCACGTCTTCGGCGTGTTCCCCGAGGGCCTGTGGACGACGGTGCCGTTGATTGCGGTTATCACCTGCATCGCCCTGGGATCGGTCGTACTCGGCGTGCAGGCGGGCGTCCGCCGGTTGAGTAATCTGAACATGGTGCTCTTCGCGATCCTGGGCGTGTTCGTCCTGTTCGCCGGCTACACGGTCGATATCCTGATTAACAGCGTCACCAGTATCGGCCACTACCTGGCCAACGTGGTTCCGTTGAGCAACCCGGTGGGCCGCGAAGATACCGGCTTCATGCACGGCTGGACGGTCTTCTACTGGGCCTGGTGGATCTCCTGGGCGCCCTTCGTGGGCATGTTCATCGCCCGCGTGTCCTACGGCCGCACGGTGCGCGAGTTCATGATCAGCGTGCTGATCGTGCCTGTACTGGCGACCGTCGTGTGGATGAACATCATGGGCGGCTTCGCCATCGACCAGTACGTGAGCACCGGTGCCACCGGCGTCTACCAGCACGTGGTGGAAAGCTACGACAGCACCATGCCGCTGTTCGGACTGCTGGAGTCTATGCCGCTGCCGCTCGTTGCCTCGACGCTGGCGATCTTCCTGGTGATCGTGTTCTTCGTCACGTCGTCGGATTCCGGCTCGCTGGTCATCGATACCATCAGCGCCGGCGGCAAGACGGATGCTCCGGTGGCCCAGCGCGTCTTCTGGGCAACGTTCGAGGGCCTGGTGGCCATCGTGCTACTGCTCAGTGGCGGCACCGCCGCACTACAGGCGGTCGCCATCACCCTGGGCTTTCCGTTTGCACTCGTGCTCCTGTCCATGGCGGCCTGCATGATCTATGCGATGTTCAAGGAGGCGCCGAACTACAAGCCCGCCACAGCCTGATACGACACGCATGATCGACCGTAAAAAGCCCCGCACCCGCGGGGCTTTTTTTGTGTTAGTTTCCCGGCGAACAGATCACCACTCGGCCGCGGGAACAGGGATGGACAACGCTCCGGAAGCAGCCTCGGATCATCAGCGCATCGCCGAATCCCGGATGTGGCACTCGCTGGATCCGGAGACCATCGACGCCATGCTGGCAAGCGGCGAGGAGCTGCGCCTGGAAGCCGGCGGCTACCTCTTCCGCGCCGGCGACGCCTACCGCAAGTGCATCTACATCCACATGGAGGGTGCCCTGGAGCAGACCGCGGCCAGCGGGGATCGCCGGGAAGCCGAACCCGGCGACGTCATCGGCCTGGCCAGCTATCTGGACGGGGACAACTATCGCTCCACGGCCCAGGCATTGACGGAATGCCGGCTGCTGGCCCTGCCCGGGGCCACCGTGCAACGCCTGGAGCAGGAGTCCACCACCTTTTTCGAGGCCATCAACCGGGCGCTGGCCGCGCGGATGCGCAAGGCCCGGCAGGTGCGCGAGACGGTCCGGGGCACGCTGGCGCGGCCGGTCCGGCAGTACATGATCAGCGGGCTGCCGGCCTGCCAGCCGGATGACACGGTGGCCGACGCGTCGCGCATGCTGGCGGAACGCGACATCGGCAGCCTGGCCGTGGTGGACGACGGCGGGCGCCTCATCGGCCTGATCACGCCCATGAACCTGCTCCTGGCCCTTGCCAACGACGCTGCGGCGCCCGGGGACAAGGTGGACTCCGTGCCCCCGGACGACCCCGTCTCGGTGACGCCCGACACCCCGCTGTGGCAGGTGGAGGAGCTCCTGCGCCGCCACCGGATCAAGGACGTGGCCGTCGTCGATCAGAACGAGGCACCCATCGGCATCATGTCGGAGACGGCCATGATCCAGGCGCTGGCGAAGCCGCCCCAGACCCTGGATGCCGAGATCCGGGACGCGGCGGATGTCGACGCCCTGGTCCGCCTGCGGCGCAAGATCCCGGTGGCCGCGGCGGCCGTGCACGAGAGCCATCGCAGCGCCGGCACCGCGGTGAGGGCGCTCACCGAGATGCACCTGGCCCTGCAGCACCGCCTGGTGGAGCTCATTCTCGACGACATGTACCGGGAAGGCCTGGGGCGCCCGCCGGCCCGATTCGCGGTCGTCGTCATGGGCTCGGGCGGCCGCGGCGAGATGCTGCTGCGCCCCGATCAGGACAACGGCCTGATCATCGACGACCGGGTCGACGCCGCCGGCCACGAGTGGTTCCGCGACTTCGCCGAACGCCTCAATCCGGCGCTGGACGAGATCGGCTACCGGCTGTGCCCGGGCAACGTCATGGCGCGTAATCCGGAGTACCGGCACACGCTGACCGACTGGAAGGCCAAGCTGTCCCGGCTGGTGGCCAACCCGGGCCGGCAGGAGGCCCGTGCGGCCAATATCGTGCTGGATTTCTCCACGCTCTACGGCGACGACAGCCTCACGGCCCGCCTGCGGGCGCACCTGAACCAGGAGCTGCAGGGCGGGCGCGGCAAGATGCTGTTCCGGATGATGGTCAGCGACGATGCCAAGATCGCCCAGCCGCTGGGCCTGTTCAACCGGCTGGTCACCACCAGCCACCAGGGAAGCCAGGTCATTGACCTCAAGCGCACGGGGCTGCGCATCATCGTCGATGCCATGCGGGTATTCGCCCTGCGCGAGGGCATCAGCCGCTGCAAGACCATCGAGCGCATCGCGTCGCTGCGCCGGCTGGGCGTGTTCGACGCCGATTTCGCAGAGACCATGCGGATCGCCTTCGAGGAGCTCCAGGATCTGTTGTTCACCCATCAGCTCGACCAGGTGGAGCGCGGCGAGATCCCGGACCCTCTCGTGCGCATGGAGCGGCTGTCCAGCCACGACCGGGAGCGACTGCGGGTCTCCCTGCGGGCCAGCCGCCGCATGCGCGAGCGACTACAGTACAACTTCGGCGTGGTCATGCATTGAGTTTTCGACGCCTGGGCCGTGAACTGGTGGAACTGCGGGAATGGCTCGGTGCCGCCCTGTACCGGCACGCGGGGCGTCCGCTGCCGCCGCGCCGGGACCGGCTGGCGCGGTCCTGGCGGGCGTTCGATCGCGACACCCTGCTGGCCACCCCTGTGAACGATGCGCGGATCGTCGTCCTGGACACCGAGACCACAGGGATGCAGCCCTTCGGCGGCGACACCCTGGTGGAGATCGCGCTGGTGGAGTACACGGGGCTGCGCCCGACCGGGCGGGAGCTGACCTCGCTGATCCACCCGGGGCGGCACATTCCGTCGGAGAGTACGGCGATCCACGGCCTGGCCGATGCGGATGTCGTGGACGCGCCGTCGCTGGAGCGCATTCTGGACGACATCCTGGAATTCCTGGACGGCGCCCTGATCGTCGGCCACCACGTGGGTTTCGATCTCCGCTTCCTCAACCGCGCCGCCCTGCGCCACGTCCACCACCGTCTACCGAACCCGGCGCTCAACACCATGGTCCTGTTCCAGGCCTGGAGCGGCAAACGGGGCCTGTTCGGGCTGGATGAAGTCGCCGATGCCTGCGGCATCCCCGTGAGCGAGCGGCACAATGCCCGGGGGGATGCCCTGGTCTGCGGCGAGATCTTCGCCTGGCTCGCAACCCACCTGACGGAGGGAACGGCGACCGTCGGCGACCTGCTGGCCATCAGCCCCCCCGACCCCCGGTACGGGCCGCACTACAGCCGCCCCCTGGCCGGCACCCGGCACGTCCCGGACGCGGACGGCCACCACGTCGACACAAGGGATACCAACGGAGACTGACACGTGCGACGGACACTCCTCATCGCGGAAGGCACGTTCCACCGCCCCGTCCGGGAGACGCTGACGACGGTTGTCGGGCTCAGCGTGACCTTGCTCCTGGGCATCGCGGTACTCCGCATGCAGCTGCCCGGCTGGCTGACCCTGGCCCTGATCGCGGCGCTGCTGGTCGGCGTTGCCGTGCTCAAGGCGCGTTTCGGCGGCCCCCGGGAGTTCCGTATCGAGCGGCCGACCGAAGGCGATGTCCTGCGGCTCACCGGGCGTTTCGACAACGGCGAGGTCCCGGTGAAGGCCCCGCGCACGCTGTCCGGCGTCCGCCGCGAGGGCGACACCCTCGTGCTCGAAGTCAACGACGACGGCGACCCGGCCGGCTACCGCCTGTCCTCCCCGGCATTCTCCACCGCCTCCCAGGACCGGCTTGCGGCACTCATACGGGAGTTGCCCGAGACCGGGGAGCAGACGCTGCTGGAGCGCTACCGCAGGAAGCAGGACGGCATCCGCGCCTACGACGCCAGAAGCCTCCTGCTGGTGCGCTTCACCCAGGCGCCGGGGTTCATGCTTCTCACCTGGGCCGTCGCGGCAGCCACCGTCGCCCTCTGGCTGCTCGTGCTGACGCTGTTCATCGGGTGATGGCGGCACGGACTGCTATCCTTTGGCCATGGTGGATTGCTACGAACGAAAGGAGACGAACCCCATGATCCAGAAGATCCTTGTCGCCGTGGACGGCTCTTCCCACGCAGATCACGCCCTGGCCATGGCCGCGGAGATCGCACGCCGGTTCGACGCGGACCTGGCGGTGAACCATTGCCTGATACACGGGCATCTGCCGGACGAGCTGCGCGCCCTGTCCGACGTGGAGATCCCGGAGATGCCGCCGATGAGCCTGGGGGGCGCGTCGGTGGACTACCAGGTGCCCCGGCAGGCCCTGGAGAGCATCGCCAACAAGCTCCTCGAGAACGCCGCCGACAAGGCCCGCAAGGCCGGGGTCAACAACGTCACCACCTCGTGGGGCGCAGGTGATCCGGCACAGGTCATTCTGGAGAGCGCCCGCAACGCGCAGGCCGACCTCATCGTCATGGGCTCCCGGGGGCTGGGCGACCTCAAGGGGTTGCTGCTCGGCAGCGTCTCCCACAAGGTGCAGCAGCTGTTCGAGGGCAGCGTGCTCACGGTCCGGTAATCCGAGCAGCCCCGGTGGCGACGGTCATGCCGCCGTCACCGGGCGCCGTCAGCGTCCCGCAGCCGGATTCCCCCAGCCGCGCTCGCGCAGCAGGGTGAGCGGGCCGCCGGTGTACGCCGGGAATCCCGCGCCGAACAATGCGGCCACGTCGATGAGATCGTCATCGGCGACAATACCCTCATCCCGGCACCGCACCGCCTCCCGGATCATCGGATCCACCAGCTCGCGGGCGATCGCGCCGAGCTCGTGCTCCCCGGGTGGCACGCTGGCGGTCACGCGCCGGCCGTGCTTCCAGTCGTGGAACCCCTGGCCGCTCCACTGGCCGAGCCGGCCGGCATCCACGGCCTCCTGGAGCTGCGCCGGGACGGTGTACCCCAGGCGCTCGGCCAGGTTCTTGCAGACATCCAGGCCCAGGGAATCCGCCAGCTCCAGGGGACCGATGGGCATGCCGAAGCGCAGGGCCGCCGTGTCGATGATCTCCCGCCGCGCGCGCTCGTACTTCTCCGCCCCCTTGAGGATGTAGGGGAGCTGAAGACGGTTGACCAGGAACCCCGGTCCGCTGCGCACCTGCAGCGGCAGCTTGTCCATGGCGGCCACCAGCGCATGCCCCAGCTGCAGCGCTGCCGTACTGGTGCGGTCGCCGGCGACCACCTCCACCAGCGGCATCCGCTCCACGGTGTGGAAGAAATGCAGGCCGATGAGCTGCTCGGGCCGTACGAGCCCCTCCGCCAGTACCTCGACGGGCAGTGTCGCCGTGGTGGATGCGATGACGCTCTCCGCCGGCAGCGCCTGTTCCAGCCGCTGGTACAGCGATCGCTTGGCCGATACATCCTCGGGGATGGCTTCGATGACGAACGCCGCATCAGCGGGCATGTCGTCCGCCCCGGCAAATGTCAGCCGCTGCTGCGCGGCATCGGCCGGCTCGCCCTCGCCCAGCCGCTGGCCGAACAGCCGCCCGGCCCGCTGCCGGGCCGCGTCCGCGGCGTTCGCGTCGGGCTCGTGGACCACCACCTCGCGGCCGTGGAGGGTCAGGAGCGCCGCGACGCCGGCGCCGATGGTGCCGGCGCCGAACACGTGCACCCGTTGTGGAACCGTGACGTCCAGCGCCCGGGCTTCGCGCTTGAGACGGTCCTGCAGCAGGAACGTGCGCACCAGGTTGAGGGCACTGGGCTTGCTGATCAGCCGCAGGAGGGACTCCCGCTCCGCCCGCAGGCGGCCGTCCATGCGCCGGCCGGCGGCATTCCGCCACAGGCGCAGGATGGCGTAGGTCGCCGGGAAGTTCTCGGGCCGGGCCTCCCGCTGCAGGCGGCTGTTGTGGATCTGGTAGATCAGCCAGCGCACCGGTGCCAGGCGCAGCAGCCGGGTGGCAATGCTCGGCCGGTGGCGGCCCGGATCCCACCAGATCACGTCCCGTGCCGCTTCCTCCAGATCCGCGCGCGGCGCGGTCCGGTCCACCAGGCCGATGCGCGCGGCGCCCTCGGCGTCGATGGAACGCCCGCTCATGAGCAGATCCAGGGCGCGCCACGCGCCGATGACCGACGGCAGTCGCGCCGTGGCGCCGTGGCAGGGATGCAGCCCCAGGCGCACATCCGGCAGCCCCAGCGACGTGCCCACCGCCCGGTCCGCCACGCGATAGCGGCAGGCCAGGGCCAGCTCCAGGCCGCTGCCGAGACAGTGGCCGTGGATCATGGCCACCGAGGGCACGGGCAGGCGGGCAATGCGCTGCGTGAGGGCGTGGCCGCGCTCCATGAGCCGCTCGACATGGTCGAGATCGTGCATCCGCGCCAGCTCCTGGTTGCTGGCGCCGGAGACGAAACCGGCATTCTTCGCGGAGCCGATCACCAGCCCGTGCAATCCCGCATGGCCCTCCACCTGGTCCATGACGCGATGCAGGTCATCCAGTACCGACATGGGAAGCGTATTGGTGGGCCCGTCCGGGCAATCGAGCCACATCCAGGCAATCCCGTTGTAGTCGAACTCCACGCGGCAACTGGCTTCTGCATGCTGCGTCACTGGCTTCTCCCGTCCCGTCCGAAGCAGGCAATCATCGTCATCCTACCTGCCAGGCGGGGCCACGGGCGAACAGCCCGCCGCGGGTTCAGGAATACCTTTGCCGCAGCGCCCGCGTCCGGCACACTGGCACTGTCGCAACCGGGGCCTGCGCCATGCGTCGATTCGTACTGGATACCAGTGTCTTCACCAACCCCCACGTGGCGAGCCAGTTCGGCGAGTCCGCCGGCGAGACCCTGCAGACGTTCCTGCAGCTGGCGCGCCGGTGCCCGGCGGAGTTCTACATGCCGCTGTCCGTCTACGAGGAGTTCCGCACCCTCCGGGATATCGAGCCCGAGCTGGCCGGGGACCTGGAGACGGAGATCTGGATCCGCTCGCCGCGGCGCTTCTCGCTGACCATTCCCAGCGACGTGCTCTACGAGTTCATCGACGAGGTACGCAGCCGGATCGACCGGGGGCTGCGCATCGCCGAGGAGCACACCAAGCGCGCCGGCGCCTCCTCGGACATGCCGCCGGAGCTGATCACCCATCTGCGCGAGCGCTACCGGGAGGCCATGCGCAAGGGCCTGGTGGACTCCCGGGAGGATGTGGATGCGGTGCTCCTGGCCATGGAGCTGGACGCCGAGCTGGCCAGCGCCGACGAGGGCATGCGCAAGCTGGGCACGCGCATGGGGGTGAAGCTGGTCACCGCGGCCTACCTGCGGCGGGTCATGGAGAATCTCGCCGGCGACCGGGACGACTGAGCCGCCCGCTCAGTCGTACTGCGAGGCCCCCGACAGGGCGTTGGCCAGGGTTCCCGTCATGCGCTCCAGGATGCGCTCGAACTCCAGCACCCAGAACGCCCCCTCCCGGCGCGGCATCTCCGGGTCGATGCGCACGCGCTGGCCGCCCGTGGCCTTGATGTGCGCCATGAACGCCTCGGCGTTGCGCCGCTGCCGGAACCGGCAGCGGAACCGCCGGCCGACGCGGCCGATGGTACGGCTGCGATCCACCGCCGCCGTGACGCCGTTGATCAGGGCCCGGCCGAGCCGCCGCTCCAGATCGGCATCGCCGGCTTGCGCGTGCTCGTTGACGAACAGCCCCAGCCGCAGCAACCGGTTGGTGAAGTACTCCGGGGGCAGGTCCAGGAGCTGGTCGCCGCACAGCTCGATATCGGCGACGTTGGAGCGCCCGGTGACGTACTTGGCGCGCCCCTCGCCGGGCTGTTCGCCCTTGAGCACCACGCCCTCGCTGCCCTCGGCGTCGAGCCGCAGGACAAGCGCCTGCAGGGCGTCCAGGTCCGCCGGCAGGAAGCGCCCGAAGATGGGGGCCGACGGCAGCCCGTGGTCGCGCAACCGGGCCATCTTCTCGCCCTGCGCCAGGAAGCCGGTGCGGCCCGTGCGCATCATGTCGAACACGAACGCCGCCACGTCCTCGGCAACCCCCGGGGGCGCCCCCTCCAGGTAGGGATTCTCCGGCCCGGCGATCTCGGCACACAGGACCAGATCCGGCTCGTCGTCCAGGATGGCGCTGTCGAGCAGGTCCGGGAGGCGGTCCGTGCTGAAGGCGCAGATGTAGCCGCCCCGGGTGGCGGCGTAGGTCCTGCCCTGCCAGCGGAAGATGCGCACATTGAAGCCGTCGATCTTCTCTTCCACCCAGAAGGCGCCGCTGTAGTGGCGCCGGAGCCCGGCGCCCAGGGACTGCACCCGCCCGATGGACGGATAGCCGGGAATCACCGAGCCGTCGGGCAGGACCAGGCTGCCGCGGCGATAGCCGGCCACCGTATCCCGCAGCCGCGCATACTCGAGCCCCTGGAAGCGCTCCCGCGAGGCCCTGTTGCGCCCGATCGCATCGGCGAGGGTCCGTTCGTCCATGGCCGTCGATTCCGGAGAATGCGCCATGTCGCCAACCTCTGCAGCGTGTGGACGGGACGCCGCCCCTGGACGTGGTCGTTGCGACCCGCCCTATTCAAGATACCGCAGAAGCCGCACCTCGCCGAGGAACGGCAGATGCGCCGCCGCGCGCCGCAGCGCGCGGCTGCCCGGCAGGGGGACATCGGGGGCCGTCGACGGCGGCAGGATCACGTCCACGTGCAGCGCGCCGTCACGGTAGTGGAGCACCATTTCCAGGCGCTCGGTATCCGGCAGCAGCCCCTGCCATGCCTGCCGCAGTGCCGCTTCGGCCTCCGGGCGCAGGGGCAGGTCGGCGCTGCGCTGCTGGGCGTCGGGGTCCTCGTGGTCGACGTGCACGAATACGTCGGCCACATGGTCGAGCTGCCCGCGGACGCGCTCGAGAACGGCATCGCCGATGCGATGGCCCTCGGAGATGGTGATATCCGGCGACACCTGCACGCGCACGTCGACGAGGGTGTCATTGCCCATCTGCCGGGTGCGCAGATCATCGTGACGCTCGACACCCTCGACCTCGTCGATCAGCCGGCCGATGGATTCCACCTCCTGCGGGTCCAGCCCCGTATCCACCAGCTCGCGGGCGGACTGCCAGCCCAGGCGCCAGCCCACGGCGCCGATCATGAGGGCCACCACCAGTGCCGCGACGGCGTCGAGCCAGGGCAATCCGGCCATGGCACCGAGGACGCCGCCGATGACGACCACCGACGACAGGGCGTCGGAGCGATGGTGCCAGGCGTTGGCGCGCAGCAGCTCCGACCGGCAGGTGTGTGCCACGCGGGCGGTATAGTGATACAGCGCCTCCTTGAACGCCACCGACGTCACGGCGGCCGCCAGGGCCAGCCAGCCGGGCCGGCCCAACAGCTCCGGGCGGAGCAGCCGGACCACGGCGTCGTAGGCGAAGGCACCCGCCACCAGCAGCAGCAGCGCGCCGACGGCCACGGTGGCCGCGGTCTCGAAGCGACCGTGCCCGTAGGGATGGTTATGGTCGGGATCCAGCGAGGCCATACGCGCCGCCCAGACCACCAGGGCGTCGCTGACCAGGTCCGACAGGGAGTGCACGCCGTCGACAATGAGCGCCTGGGACTGGCCCAGCAGTCCCGCCAGGATCTTGCCGGCGGACAGCAGCACGTTGACCACCGCCCCCACCACGGTCACGCGACGCTTGGCGGCGTACGTGCCGCGGGCGCCGCCGTCGGGCTGTGCCGGCCTGCTCATGCCCCGCCGCTCCTTGCCATGCCCTACGCGGACAGCCCGGGCACCACGTGGGCGTCAAGAACGGCGCGGCGGTCGTCGGGAATGACCATGGCCCGCCGCGTGTCCATGTCCATCATCACGGCCACGGCCTCGGCGGTGGCCACGGCCTCGCCGCTCACAGTGTCGAACAGCCAGTGGCCGAACTGGTAGGTCTTGCTGGAAACGGCCTTGATGCCGCTGTAGAGGGTCAGCAGGTCGCCGCCGCGGCTCCGCCGCCGATAGACGAAGCGATACTCCAGCGCGGCGCCGCCGACACCGCTCTCGGCGCGATCCTCGCGGGTCAGGTGGACGAGCAGGTTGGGTATGGCGTCGGAGACGATGCCCATGTGCGCGTGGGTCGCCATGAACCCGTGCTCGTCCACCATGCGGGCAAGCACGGGCCCCCGCCATGTCGCCAGCATACCGCCGGACTCCGCCTCTTCCATGGTGGGCGCCGGCCGCGGCGGGTCCAGCACCAGCCCCCGGGGCGCACCGTACTCGGGAACCGCAACCTGCAGTGCGGAGGCGCGCTCCAGCGCTTCGGCGGGCAGCGGCCGCGTCTCGGCGCTGCGCGTTCCACGCAATGCAGCGGTGACCAGGAAGGTGGCGACCACCTGATCGCTGGCGGCATTCACCAGCTCCTGGTAGATCCGCAGCATGTGCCCACCGGAATCGACGATGCCGCCCCGGAGCGCGATCGGCGCCCCCGGGCGCTGCTCCCGGAGGAAGCGCACATGGTGCTCCACGGGGGCGAGCACGGCCTCCTCCTGCCGGCAGAATGCCGGTCCCATGCCCAGGTGGTGGGCGAGCACCGACAGCCCGGCAGTGGACTTCTCCACATAGAACTGCACGTTCATGTGGCCCATCATGTCGATTTCCCACTGCTGGACGCTGTTGCGATAGAGTTCGAGCAATTCGGTCATGGACTGCAGCCCTGTTCCGTCGGAAGAGTGCCGCCGGCACCGGCCTCGGCGGGCTCGTCAGGGTACCTGCACCCGGGTATGCTGGGAAGGAGTTGACAGGTAAGGCCGTATCCGCCACGGCACGAGGCAGCGCTATGTGGTCACCGTCCCGCTACGCATCCATTCTGCTTGCCGCCATGCTCGGCGTCGCCGGCGCGTTCACGGCCGTGAGCGCGGAGGTGCCGCAGGCCTACCCCGCCGTCTACGAGCTGACGCGCATCACCGACGATCAGTCCCGGGTCCTGGCCAGCGGCGAGGTCCTGCTCATGGAGGGGCGCCCCGCGGAAGAACGCACGGAAGGCGGCGACCGTGCCGCGAGCGTGACCCTGCGCTTCCAGGTCGAGCACGCCGGCGGCGGCCGCCAGCGGCTCTCCGTGGACAGCCGCGTGGATATCCGGCTGCGTCGGGGGGAACGGCGGCTGGCGGCCGAGGGCGACTCGGACAGCTTCATCGCCGGCCCCGAGGTACAGCGGGTGACCTTCGAGAACCGCAGCTGGCAGAACCTCACGGATCCCACGCCGATCCGGTTCCGCCACACGGAGGAGGACGCCCGCTACGAGGTCACCCTCATGTTCGAGGAGCAGGCGTTCCGCTGACGCTCGTCGTCACCCGCGCAGCTGCGGCAGCGCCTCCCCGGCCGCGACGAACCGCAGGGCCAGGCCGTTGTTGCACCAGCGCTGGCCGGTGGGATCCGGTCCGTCGTCGAAGACGTGGCCCTGATGACCGCCGCAACGGATGCAGTGGTATTCCGTGCGCGGCCAGACCAGCTTCAGATCCAGCCTGGTGTCCACGTGCGCCTCGATGGGCGCATAGAAGCTCGGCCAGCCGGTGCCGCTCTCGAACTTGGTGGCGGAGCTGAACAGGGGCAGGAAGCAGGCGGCGCAGATGTACGTGCCGTCGCGCGTCTCCTCGTTCAGCGGGCTGGAGAAGGGCTGCTCGGTGCCCTCGCGGAACAGGATCCGCCAGGCGTCCTCGTCCAGCACCCGTCGCCACGCCTCCGCGGTACGGTCGAGCCGCTCCAGCGCGCCGTCATCGACGCGCACGGCGTGGAACCGCCGCCAGCCGTTCGCCGCGACAGCCGTGACCGGCAGGAGGCTCACGGCCGCCAGCGCCAGGGCGCCGTGCATCAGGTACCGCCGCTTCATGGTCTTTCTCCGGATCGTGGCTTGTCCCGACTATTGGACAGCCGGCCCGGGGTTCCATTGCATACGGACATTCCCGCATTGACAGGCAGCGTGTCGCGCCGGCGGGTGGCTATCGCCGTCCCCGGAACAGCCGGACATGGCGCTTCCTGAACGGCACGACCAGGACCATGCCGGCAATGAAGCCGCCGACATGCGCGAGAAAGGCCACACCCGGCTCGTCCGGGTCCACGCCTGCGCTGCTGAGCAACTGCAGCCCGAACCATACCACCAGGACGAGGCCGGCCGGCAGCCGCGCGGGATACAGGAGAATGCCCAGGGGAATCACCACGGTAATCCGGGACCAGGGGTGCAGCAGGAGGTAGGCCCCGAGCACCCCGGAGATCGCGCCGCTGGCCCCGATCATGGGGATCTGCGAGCCCGGGGCGGCGAGCCCGTGAGCCAGCGCCGCGATCACGCCGCAGAGCAGGTAGAACGCCAGGAAGCGGCCGTGCCCCATGGCGTCCTCAACGTTGTTGGCGAACACCCACAGGTACAGCATGTTGCTGATCAGGTGCATCCAGCCGCCGTGGAGGAACATGGAGGTCACCAGGGTCACCGGTGCAGGCACCACGGAGAGACCGGGCGCCAGCTCGGCGTGCCCGAACACGACCGCCGGTATGAACCCGAAGGCGTGGATCACCGCGCTGTGGGTGCGCGGATCCAGCCCGAGCTGCCAGACGAACGCGGCCACGCATGCCGCCAGCAGGGCCCAGGTCACCAGCGGCAGTATGCGGGTGGGCGTGTCATCCGCGACGGGGATCATGGGTCGGAATCCGCTCCGGGTTGCCGAACGGCTCGTGGCTCCGCGGCGGGCAGCGCGCAAGGCCGTATGCAGGAGACACCATCCGCGTGCGCGACGCAACCGGAAACCGGCGGCGCACGTCCGCGAATGCCGGTGCTGCGCATTTGCGGGCGGTGCCGTCCGGGCCCGTCGGTGTCCTGCGTCACTGTGGCAAGCCACGAGCACACGGGTGTAGCATCCTTATCCATGAGCGGCGGTGCCCCGTGGCCCGCCGCAGGCCAGTCACGCAGGAGATCCGTCCATGTCGCGATTCCGCCGACCGCCCAACGACGTGTTCGTGTCCACGGATATCGAGGCCGACGGCCCGGTGCCCGGCCTGAACTCCATGCTCTCCCTGGGCTCGGCCGCCTATGCCGTGGACGGCGAGCTGCTGGACACGTTCAGCATCAACCTGGAGACGCTGCCCGGCGCCACGGCCCATCCGGCCACGGAGGAGTGGTGGAAGCAGTGGCCGGAGGCATGGGAGCAGGCGCGCCGCGACGCGCAGCCGCCGGAGGTGGCCATGGGCTCGTACCGGGACTGGCTGGCGTCACTGGACGGCCGTCCGGTGTTCGTCGCCTGGCCAGCCGGATTCGATTTCGCCTTCGTGAACTACTACCTGCTGCGCTTCACCGGTGAGGCGCCCTTCGGCTTCTCCGCCCTGGACATCAAGAGCTACGCCATGGCCCTGCTCCAGCGGAGCTCCTACCTGCGCACGACCAAGGACCGCATCCCGGCCCGGTGGGTGGAGCCCGGCCTTCGGCACAACCACGTGGCCCTGGACGACGCCCTGGAGCAGGGAGCGCTGTTCATGAACATGTTCCGCGAGGTCCAGGCGAGCGCCAACGAAGGGGTCAATCTCGCGGACTACACGGAATACCCGCAGTGGTGAAGCGCGGCCCGCCCGGCGGAGCGGCTCATCACCCGCCGCCGGAACGCGAGAGCTCCCACTCCTGGCCGTCCTGGAACCGCAGGACCAGCGTGTCGTCGGTGCGCGACCACTGCATGGTGCGGGTCAGATCGTTGATGTAGCGCTGCTCGAACGCCCGCGCGTCACCCCGCAGGCCGCATTCCGCCCGGGTCAGGCCGATGGCCCCGAAGCGCAGCCGGCGATCGTCGGCACCGGCCACGCTGGCGTTCCAGGAGTTGCATGCCGCCTGCCCGGCCGCGTTGCCCTCAGCGTCGATTTCCATGGTGAACGCGCTGCCCTCGGGCTCGAGAATGGCGCCCTCCGGGCCGATGGCCCGCTGCACCCGCCACACCCCGACGAGGGCATCCGGGGGCGTCTCATCCGCGGAAGGCGCGCGAATGCCGCGGGGTTCCGACGACTCCGTGGCACATCCCGACAGGCCCAATACCGTGACGGCGACCACCGTGACCACCGCCCGCAGATTCATCCGTATTCCATGTGAACAGTGCATCGCTCTCCCTTCCCGAGTCTCCGTGAACCGCCGCCAGGAAAGCAGGAGCCATTCGCGTGCGCTCGATAACCCCGTGCTTACCGCTTCCCGCGGGCATTCTTCTTGACGTGGCGCTCGAGCCGCTTGCGCCGCTTCCGTTGCCGGGGGGTCAGCGTATTCTGACGCCCCTCGTAGGGGTTGTCCGTGGTCCGGAACTCCAGCCGCACGGGCGTGCCCTGCAGCTCGAGCACGGACCGGAACGTGTTCGCCAGGTAGCGGCGATAATCCCTGGGGGTGCGCTCCGCCTGGTTGCCATGGATGACGATCACCGGCGGGTTGCGCCCACCCTGGTGGGCATAGCGTAGCTTGATCCGGCGGCCGCGCACCAGCGGGGGCGGATGGCGCTCCACCGCCCCTTCCAGGACCTCGGTGAGCCGCCGCGTCGACAGATCCCGGCTCGCCGCGGCGTGGGCCTGGTCCGCCGCCTCCAGGAGCAGGCCCACGCCAGTACCGTGGAGCGCGGAGATGAAGTGGATCTCGGCGAAATCCAGGAACCCCAGCTTGACCCGCAGCGTACGGCGGACCTCGTCGCGCTCGTGGGGGCTGAGCCCGTCCCACTTGTTCACGGCGACCACCAGCCCGCGCCCGGCCTCGACGGCATGGCCGACGATATGGGCATCCTGCTCGGTGACCCACTCGCGGGCGTCCAGCACGACGATCACCACGTGGGCCGCGTCGATGGCCGCCAGCGTCTTGATCACGCTGAACTTCTCCACGGTCTCGTGGACCCGGCTGCGGCGCCGGACGCCGGCGGTGTCGATCAGGGTGTACGCCTTGCCGTCGCGCTGGAACGGCACCGAAATGCTGTCCCGCGTCGTCCCCGGCTGGTCGTACACCAGGACCCGGTCCTCGCCCAGCAGCCGGTTCACCAGGGTCGACTTGCCGACATTCGGGCGCCCGATGATGGCGACCCGGGTGCCGTCGGCGGCATGCCCGTCCGCAGCCGCAGGGTCCATCTCCGCGGCAGGCGGCAGCTCGGCGAACACCTGTTCCAGCAACGGGGTAATCCCCTGGCCGTGGGCCGCAGCGATCGCCCAGGGCGCACCAAGGCCAAGGCTGTGGAACTCCGAGCCGACGACGCCGGCGTCCAGCCCTTCCGTCTTGTTCACGGCCACGACCAGCGGCTTGCCGCAGCGGCGCAACTGGTTCGCCACTTCCTGATCCGCTGCGGTCATGCCGGCGCGTCCGTCCACCAGCAGCACGACGGCATCCGCCTCGTCGATGGCCTGCAGGGCCTGCTCGTGCATGCCCGCCTCCACCCCCTCGCGGTCATCGGACAGCCCGCCCGTATCCACCACGATGAACGAACGGCCGGCGAGACGGGCGCGCCCGTACTGCCGATCCCGGGTCAGCCCAGGGAAATCGGCAACCAGGGCGTCGCGGCTGCGTGTCAGGTGATTGAACAGAGTGGACTTGCCCACGTTCGGCCGGCCCACCAGGGCAACTACGGGATCCATTGACTTTTACTAACCTTCCCAGAAGTGTCTCGGGTAGCGGCGCGGCGGCACGGGCGCACCCGACGACGAGCGCGGCAGCCGGCGATGCGGCGGAATCGGCGAGCAGGATAGCAGAACTGCCGGGAGCGCACCGAAACAACGCCGACGGAGGGCGTGGCAATACCTGTTGAAAGACTAGTAGTATAGGCCGCCGCCGAAGCATGGCACCCGGGCAGCAGGGTCCGGCGTGCGGCCCAGTAGTTACGAGGAGAAAACGTCATGGGGTTTCTGTCCGGAAAGAAAGCGCTCATCACCGGCGTCGCCGGCAATCGCTCGATTGCCTACGGGGTGGCCAAGTCCATGCGCCGGGAGGGCGCCGAGCTGGCGTTCACCTATCTGGGTGACAAGCTCAAGCCGCGGGTGGAGAAAGTGGCCGAGGAGATGGGCAGCGGCATCGTATTGCCCCTGGACGTCTCCCGGGACGAGGACTTCGACGCCCTGGCCCCCGCGCTGCGCCAGCACTGGGACAGCGTCGACATCGTCGTGCATTCCATCGGCTTCGCGCCCCAGGACCAGCTGAAGGGCTCGTTCGTGGACAACACCACCCGCGAAGGCTACCGCGTCGCCCACGACATCAGCGCCTACAGCTTTGTTGCCCTGGCACGTGCCCTGCGCGGCATGATGAAAGAGGATACCTCGCTGTTGACGCTGACCTACCTCGGCTCGGAGCGCGCGCTGCCCAGCTACAACGTCATGGGCGCCGCCAAGGCGAGTCTCGAGGCCAATGTACGGTACATGGCCTATGACCTCGGTCCGGAGGGCATCCGCGTCAACGGCCTGTCCGCCGGCCCCATCAAGACCCTGGCGGCAGCCGGCATCGGCAGCTTCCGCAAGATGCTGGAGTTCAACGCCCGCTCGGCGCCGCTGCAGCGCAACGTCACCACCGACGAGGTGGGCGACGCCGCCGCCTTCCTGTGCTCGGACCTGGCGCGCGGCGTCACCGGCGAGGTCCTGCACGTGGACAGCGGCTTCCATATCGTCGGCCTGCCGGGCCTCGAAGGCCTGGAAATGGAAGAGGACTGATTCAGCGGCACGGCGCCCCGGCCACCTGGCCGGGGAGGCCGCTACCGGTACTCCTCGTCGAGGATCTCCACGTCCGCGTCCGCTCGTAGCTGCTGGATGAAACGCGTCAGCGCCTCGTCGCCGTGGGCCTGCCGCAGCCGGTCGGCGAGCTGCTGCCGACGCTCGGCATCCAGCTCCTCCGGATCACCGTCGCGCACATCCCGCAGCATCAGGACCAGCGGGTCGCCCGACCCGGCGACGACCGCCGTCTCCGGCCCGTCTTCCCCGGGACGCGGCATACGGAAGGCGCGCTCCCGGACGGCACCCGGGGCATCCCCGGCACTGCGGCCGATCCAGCCCGCGTCCTCGAAGGCCAGCCGCTGCGCGCTGCCTTCCAGGAGCGCTTCCGGAGCCGCGCCCTCGTCGAGCCGGGTCTGCAGCTCCTCGGCGTAGGCCCGGGCCTGCTCGCGGGCGCGCCGGGTTCGCAGGCGCTCCTCGATGTCGTCGCGCACCTCCTCCAGCGGCCGGCGCTGCTGCGGCTCGTGCTCGGCCACGCGGACGACCACGGCGCGCTGGTCCGTGATCTCGATGGCCGGGCTGTTCATGCGCTCTTCCAGCACCTCGGGATCGAAGGCCGCCTCCACCACTTCCGGGTGGGAGCCGATGCCTTCATCCGTGCCCTGCCGGGTCATCCAGTCGCTGGTCTGCACCTCCAGGTCCAGCGCCTCCGCCGCACCCTGCAGGCTGTCCGGCATGTCGTAGGCGAGCTGGTCGAGTCGGTTGACGGCCTCGACGTACTCGGTGCTCACCCGCTCCCGGGCGATCTCCCGGCGCAGCTCGTCACGGACTTCCTCGAGGGGCGTCGGCTCGGACCGCTCCATGGTGGTCGCCTGGATGATGTGGAAACCGAAGTCGGTACGCACGGGCTCCGAGATCTCGCCTTCATCCAGGGAGAACAGCGCATCCTCGAACGGCTCGACCATGTCGCCGCGCCGCACCCGGCCCAGATCGCCGCCCTGCGACGCTGAGCCGATGTCGTCGGAGTACTCCTCCGCCAGCTCGGCGAACGATTCCCCGTCCCGGAGCCGCTGCCGGATCTCCCGCGCGCGCTCCCGCGCCTGCTGGACCTGCTCCTCGGAGGCATCCGGCTCCACGCTGATCAGGATGTGCCGGGCCTCCACCCGGCCTTGCTCGGTATAGCGCTGGTCCCGCACCTGCTCGTAGCGCTCCCGGAGCTCGGAGGCGCTGACGTCCACCGCCTCCAGCATGTCGTCCCGGGCGAGCTCCACGTAGGCCAGCCGCACCCGCTCGGGGACGGTGAACGCCGAGGGATTGTCCTCGTAGTAGGCCGTCACCGCCTCGTCGTCCACGCTCACTTCGTCGCGCCAGGCCTCGGCGCGGACCCGGAACCAGGCGACATTGCGCTCCTGGGCCTGCAGCCGCTGCAGCTCGTTGAGCTCCCGATCGGTCACCAGCCCGGTGTCTGCAACCGCGCTGCGGAGCTGATCGGCCACCGCCCGGCGACGCACCTGCTCCTCGTACTGGGCCGTGCTCATCTGATTGGCCTGGAGTAGCTGCTCGTAGCGCTGGCGGGAGAAGCGACCGTCTTCCTGGAACATGTCCTGGGAGCGGATGATCGCGGCGAGGTCCTCGTCGCTGACGGTCATGTTGCGCTCTTCCAGGTACTCGCTGAGCAGCCGCTGGTTGATCAGCTGGCGCAGGGCCTCGCGACGCAGCTCCTGGTCGATGCGCTCGGTGATCTCCAGGTCGTCGCCGTACATCTGCTCGATCTGCTGGCGCTGGTTGCGGTAGACGCGGCTGACCTGGTCGCGTCCGATTTCCTGGCCGTTGACGGTCGCGACGGCCCGATTGGCGCCACCCGGACTCATGTAGTTCGACAGGCCGAAGAGCGCGAACGCCGCGGCGATGAGGATGATGACCACCCATGCGATCCACCCCGACGCTCGATCCCGGATTTGTTGCAGCATGTACTGTTCGACCCCTCTGCGGCGGTAGCTTCCATAACCGTCGGACCCGGCGGTGCGCCGGGTCTTCAGTCGATTGACCGGAACTGCCCTTGCGGGTTCCGCGAACCGCGGCGCCGGCCCTTGAGCGCGACGATACGCGAAACGGGGGCCCCGGAACACGAAAGGCGCCTCGAAGGGCGCCTTTCGTCTCGAATATGGCGGAGCGGACGGGACTTGAACCCGCGACCTCCGGCGTGACAGGCCGGCATTCTAACCAGCTGAACTACCGCTCCGGATTGTATTCATGCACCACTTGGTGGGTGGTGAGGGGATCGAACCCCCGACATTCGCCTTGTAAGGGCGACGCTCTACCGACTGAGCTAACCACCCCGAAAACGCGGCCGCTAGTTTACAGCATCCTTCAGGGCTTTGCCAGCCTTGAAGCTCGGGACCTTGGTTGCCGGGATGTTGATCGTGGCGCCGGTACGGGGGTTACGGCCGGAGCGCGCCGCGCGCTCGCGAACCGAGAACGTGCCGAAGCCGACCAGGCTGACCGAATCGTTCTCCTTCAGCGCATTGGTAACTGCTTCCACCATGGCATCAACCGCTCGACCAGCGGCCGCCTTGGACAGGTCAGCATTCTGGGCGACAGCTTCAATAAGTTCCGATTTGTTCATCCTGTATTCCCCTTGGTGTTGTTCTACGTGGACAACGTCGCTTCCATTTCTTATCGCGCAGACAACTGTACAGAGTCCGTTGTGCTGCGGGAAGGCTCGGTCTGCTTCCTCGGCCGGCACCCGCTTCCGCGAGGACACTTTATCGCATCTGAGAGCGGGCCTGTCCAGCCCTGTACGCCGCGGGAGCCGGCCAAATGCGAAGGGAGGCGCCGAGCCATGGGCGCGGCACCTCCCGAAGCTTTATAGCAACCGGCCAGAAGCAGTGTCAATGCGCCCTGACGCCGCCCTGCTTCTTCTTGCTGCGTGTGCGCTTCTTGCCTTCGGCATCGTCTTCCGCACCCGCCTCTTCTTCGGGCAGCGGCTGCGGCGTTCGCACCAGGGCCAGCTCCAGGACCTCGTCGATCCAGCGCACCGGCCGCACATCCAGCTTGCCGATCACGTCCTTGGGAATCTCCTGGAGGTCCTTGCGGTTCTCCTCCGGGATGACCACCGTGGTGATACCGCCGCGGTGAGCCGCCAGGAGCTTCTCCTTCAGGCCGCCGATCGGCAGCACTTCGCCCCGGAGCGTGATCTCGCCGGTCATGGCGACGGAGGATTTCACCGGGATCCCCGTCAGCGCCGAGACGATGGCGGTGCACATGCCGATGCCCGCGCTGGGACCGTCCTTGGGGATCGCTCCCTCGGGCACGTGGATGTGCACATCGTGGTTCTGGTGGAAGTCCGGCTGGATCCCCAGCATCGCGGCGCGGCTGCGGACCACGGTCATGGCCGCGTGAATGGACTCCTTCATCACCTCGCCCAGCTGTCCCGTGGGCGTCATCTTGCCCTTGCCGGGAACCATCGCGGACTCGATGTTGAGCAGCTCGCCGCCGACCTCGGTCCACGCCAGCCCCGTGACGTGGCCGATCTGGTCCTTCTCCTCGGCCACGCCGTAGCGGTAGCGGCGCACACCCAGGTACTTGTCCAGGTTCTGGGTGTTGACCACCAGCTTCTTGTCGCGCGGCTTCTGCACCAGCTCCTTGACCACCTTGCGGCAGATCTTCGCCACCTCCCGCTCCAGGTTGCGGACACCCGCCTCGCGGGTGTAGTGGCGCACGATGTCCCGGAGCGCGTTCTCGCTGATCTCCAGCTCACCGTCCTTGAGCCCGTTCGCCTTCATCTGCTTGGGCAGCAGGTACCGCTGCACGATGTTGATCTTCTCGTGCTCGGTATAGCCCGCGAGCCGGATGACCTCCATGCGGTCCAGCAGCGGCGCGGGGATGTTCATGGTGTTCGCCGTGCAGATGAACAGCGTCTCGGACAGATCCACGTCCACTTCCAGGTAGTGGTCCTGGAAGGTGCTGTTCTGCTCGGGATCGAGCACTTCCAGCAGCGCCGACGCCGGGTCGCCGCGGAAATCCATGGCCATCTTGTCCACCTCGTCCAGCAGGAACAGCGGATTGCGCGTCCCCGCCTTGGAGAGGTTCTGGACGATCTTGCCCGGCAGCGAGCCGATGTAGGTCCGCCGGTGGCCGCGGATCTCCGCCTCGTCGCGCACGCCGCCCAGGGACATGCGCACGAACTTGCGGTTGGTGGCACGGGCGATGGACTGCCCCAGCGAGGTCTTGCCGACACCGGGCGGGCCCACCAGGCACAGGATCGGGCCCTTGATCTTCTTCACCCGCTTCTGCACGGCCAGGTACTCGAGGATGCGCTCCTTGACCTTCTCCAGGCCATAGTGGTCGGCATCCAGCACGCCCTGGGCCTTCTCCAGGTCGTGCTTGACCCGGGTGCGCTTCTTCCACGGCACCGCCACCAGCCACTCGATGTAGTTGCGGACCACCGTGGCCTCGGCGGACATGGGCTGCATCATGCGCAGCTTGTTGAGCTCGGCCTTGGCCTTGCTCATGACCTCCTTGGGCATGCCCGAGTTGTCGATCTTCTGCTCGAGATCGTCGGTATCGTTGGGCGCGTCCTCGAGCTCGCCCAGCTCCTTCTGGATGGCCTTGGCCTGCTCGTTGAGGTAGTACTCCCGCTGGCTCTTCTCCATCTGCTGCTTGACGCGGCCGCGGATGCGCTTCTCGATCTGCAGCACGTCGATCTCGCCCTCGATGAGCCCCAGCAGGTGCTCCAGGCGCTCGCGCACGTCCTCGATCTCGAGGATCTGCTGCTTGCCCTCGACCTTGAGCGCCATGTGGGCGGCGATGGTGTCCGCCAGCCGGCCCGGGTCCTCGATGCCCTGCAGAGAGGACAGGATCTCCGGCGGCACCTTCTTGTTCAGCTTCACGTACTGGTCGAACTGGCTCATGATCGAGCGCGCCAGCACGTCCACCTCGCGGTCGTCGGAGTAGTCCTTCTGCTCCGGCACCACCGCCTGGGCGGTGAAGTACTCGCCCTCACCCTGGATGCTGGCCACGCGGGCACGATCCAGCCCCTCGACAAGCACCTTCACGGTGCCGTCGGGCAGCTTCAGCATCTGCAGGATGGTGGCGATGGTGCCCTGCTCGTAGAGATCCGAGGGCCCGGGCTCGTCCACGTCGGCACTCTTCTGCGCCAGCAGGAAGATGCGCTTGTCCTCCTCCATGGCCGCTTCCAGTGCCTTGATGGACTTGTCGCGGCCCACGAACAGCGGAATCACCATGTGGGGATACACCACCACATCGCGCAGCGGCAGCACCGGCGCGGCATTCAGGGATTCCTTGACGACTTCGGAACTCTCGTCACTGCGGGTCATGTAGGGTCAACCTCGCTTGCACTGGATTGGGTTCGGGGCAGTCAATGCACCCAGCTGATCTGTCCGTAGGCTTGATATGCGGGCGCGCCGGGCCGGTTTCAATGAACATGGGAAACGCGCGGCGCCACCATTGCGTTGCCGGAGACCGATCCGAACGCGGGAGGGGATTGCTGCCGGGGACCGGCGGACCGGCCCCCGGGGGAGATGATTACTGATCCGACGCCGCCCGGGACTGCTCCGGGGACTCGTAGATGAGATAGGGCTTGGTCTCGCCCCGGATGACCGCATCGTCGACCACCACCTTGCTGATCCCCTCCAGCGAGGGAATATCGTACATCGTGTCCAGCAGCACGCTCTCGATGATGGTCCGCAGCCCCCGGGCACCGGTGCCGCGGTCCATGGCCTTGCGCGCCACGGCCCGAAGCGCCTCCTCCCGGAACTCCAGCTCGACGCCTTCCATCTCGAAGAGCTTGACGTACTGCTTGGTCACCGCATTCTTGGGCTCGCTGAGGATCTGCACCAGGGCGTCCTCGTCCAGCTCGTCCAGGGTCGCGATCACCGGCAGACGACCCACGAACTCGGGGATCAGCCCGTACTTGATGAGATCCTGCGGCTCCACGTCGTGGAGCGTCTCGCCCATGCTCTTGCGCTCGCTCTCGGCCTTGATCTCTGCCGAGAAGCCGATGCCGCCGCTCTCCGAGCGATCCCGGATGATCTTGTCCAGGCCGGCGAACGCGCCGCCGACGATGAACAGGATGCCGCCGGTGTGCACCTGCAGGAACTCCTGCTGCGGATGCTTGCGCCCGCCCTGGGGCGGCACCGACGCCGTGGTGCCCTCGATGAGCTTGAGCAGCGCCTGCTGGACGCCCTCACCCGACACGTCACGGGTGATGGACGGGTTGTCGGCCTTGCGCGAGATCTTGTCGATCTCGTCGATGTAGACGATCCCCGTCTGGGCCTTCTCCACATCGTAATCGCACTTCTGCAGCAGCTTCTGGATGATGTTCTCCACATCCTCGCCGACATACCCCGCCTCGGTCAGCGTGGTCGCATCGGCGATGGTGAACGGCACATCCAGCAGCCGCGCCAGGGTCTCGGCCAGAAGCGTCTTGCCCGAGCCGGTGGGACCGATGAGCAGGATATTGCTCTTGGTCAGCTCCACCTCGTCCTTCTTGCCCTGGACCGCCTCGAGCCGCTTGTAGTGGTTGTAAACCGCCACCGACAGGACTCGCTTGGCCAGGTCCTGGCCAATCACGTATTCGTCCAGGACTTCGGCGATCTCGTGAGGCTTCGGCAGTTTCGAGCCGCCGGTGGCGCTCTTCTCCTGCATCTCCTCACGGATAATGTCGTTGCAGAGCTCGACACACTCGTCGCAGACGAACACGGAAGGACCGGCGATCAGCTTGCGAACCTCGTGCTGGCTCTTGCCGCAGAAAGAGCAGTAGAGCAGCTTGCCGCTGTCATCGCCGCGTGTCTTGTCTCTGTCGCTCATGACCGATCCTCGGTTGATTCCAGGACTTGCATGGCATCCAGCCGTCGTCACCGACGGATGCCATCACTTCAAACCATGCCTGCTTTTACGGGGTCACGCAAGGGCGAAAACCGCGACTCGCGCCGCATTCCGCGCAATTCGTCACGTTCCCGGCAGGAGGCTTCCGGCCCCGGTGACCCACCCCTGCGGGAGGGGTACAGGCAGGGGAGATCACCGGGTATGGAGTCCAGATGGGGGCTCCGGAGGGAGGATTCAATCGTTCTCGCCCATGCCGCTGCGATCCTGGAGCACGCGGTCGACGAGACCGTATTCCATGGCCGACTCCGGCGACATGAAGTTGTCACGCTCGGTATCCTGCTGCACCTGCTCCAGCGGCTTGCCGGTATGGTGGGCGAGGATCCGGTTGAGGCGGTCGCGGATGCTCAGGATCTCGCGCGCATGGATGTCGATATCCGTTGCCTGCCCCTGATAGCCGCCCAGGGGCTGGTGGATCATCATGCGCGAGTTCGGCAGCGTGAAACGCTTGCCGGGCGCCCCGCCGGCGAGCAGCAATGCCCCCATGCTGGCCGCCTGGCCCACGCACATGGTGGACACGTCCGGCTTGATGAACTGCATGGTGTCGTACAGCGACAGGCCGGCGGACACCGAGCCGCCCGGGGAGTTGATGTACAGGTGGATGTCCTTGTCCGGATTCTCCGACTCCAGGAACAGCAGCTGGGCCACGATCAGGTTGGCCATGTGATCCTCCACCGGTCCGGTGAGGAAGATCACCCGCTCCTTGAGGAGCCGGGAGAAGATGTCGTACGCACGCTCCCCCCGTGAGGTCTGCTCCACCACCATGGGCACCAGGTTGGCCTGGATCTCGGACGGGTTCATCGGCGTGTCGTCGTTCGCGGCCATGATCAGCCCTCTTTGTTCGCTTCGTCGGTGGATGCGTCGCCCTCGGCATCGGCGGCTTGATCCGCCTCACCCTGGGCCTGCTGCGGATTGAGCAGGGTCTCGAGGTCCGTGGGCTTGTCTTCGACCTGCGCCTGCTCCACCACCCAGTCGATGACCTGGTCCTCGAGGACGTTGACCTCGAGGCTCTGCATCATCTCGCGGTTCTGGGCATACTGCTGGATCAGCTCCTGCGGGTTGTGGTGACCGGACGCCATTTCCTGGAGCCGCTCCCGCACCCGGTCCTGGTCCACCTGGATGTTGTTGTCGGCGATGAGCCTGTTCATCACCAGCCCCAGGGTGACGCGGCGCCGGGCCTGCTCCTCGAAGATATCCGCCGGCAGGTCCATGCCTTCCGCCTGGTCGCCCATCTGCTGCTGCAGGCGCTGGCGCATCTGCTGCTGCAGCGCCTCGATCTCGCCGTCCACCAGGGCCCGGGGCAGCTCGATGTCGTTGGCCTTGGCCAGGCCGTCGGTGACCTGCTCCTTGAGCCGGGCATGCTGCGCCCGCCCCACCTCGCGCTCGAGATTGGTCCGGATCAGGTTGCGAAGGGCCTCGAGCCCGCCTTCCTGGACGCCCACCGCTTCCGCCAGACTGTCGTCCAGCGGCGGATACTCCGGCTCCTGGACGCTCTTGACGGTCGTCCGGAACACCGCGGTCTTGCCGGCGATGGATTCCGTGGGGAAGTTCTCCGGGAAGGTGTACTCGATATCCCTGGTCTCGCCGGCGCGCAGGCCCTTGAGCCCTTCCTCGAACTCCGGCGGCATCTGGTTGCCGCCGATGGTCACCGGGGTGTCCTCGCCCTGGTTGCCCTCGAACGCCTCGCCGTCGACCGTGCCGTGGAAGTCGATCACCACCTGATCGCCCTCCTCCGCGGCCTTGTCCGCCTCGTTGTAAGTGGCGCGCTGCTTGCGGAGGTCTTCCAGGACGTTGTCGATATCGGCATCCGTCACCTCGGCCGTCGGGCGCTCCAGCTTCATGCCGGTCACCTCGGCGACCTGGAACTCCGGCATGACCTCGAAGCTCGCCTCGAACTCGACATCGCCCTCGCTCATGCCCTGAACCAGGTTGAGGCTGGGCGCACCGGCGGGCTGCAGCTCTTCCTGCTGCAGCGCCTCGCCGTACGACTGCTGCACCACCTCGTTGAGGACTTCCTGGCGCACCTGACCGCCGTAGCGCTGCTCGACGACCTTCATGGGCACCTTGCCAGGCCGGAAACCATCGAGCCGAATGTTGCCGGCCATCTGCTTGAGGCGTTTCTGGACCTCATCGTCCACCCGCGCCGCCGGCACCTGGACTCGGATCTTGCGCTCCAGGCCTTCGGCCGTTTCCACTGTTACCTGCATCAATGCCACCTCAGTTGCACAAGGCTGTACGTTCGAACGGTCCCGGCGTCGACGGCCGGGTCGTGGCGCCCCGCGTCAACGGGGCGCCTGTCATCTGGTGCGAGTGGCAGGACTTGAACCTGCACGGGTTACCCCAACGGCACCTAAAGCCGTCGCGTCTACCAATTCCGCCACACTCGCAGGGAATGCACACCACGCCGGCGGGAGCACCGCGGCACCACCACGCGCCCGACTCCCTGATCATCAAGGGCGCAGATTATCGAACTCCCGGAGTGTAAAACGCAAGAAAAGCCGCCCGCATCCGCAACAGAACCACGGCGAGGAGTGGCCGGATCCGCGCCGGCCCTGCCGCAGGCGGGCGCGGATCGGTCGGACTGTATGGTGGGCCGTGTAGGACTCGAACCTACAACCAATTGATTAAGAGTCAACTGCTCTACCAGTTGAGCTAACGGCCCTTGGTCACTGCTCGATGCCGGTGGCGCGCGTGCAGCAGCGCCACGGCTCGACTCACGATCTGGTGGGGTGGACGATGGGACTCGAACCCACGACAACTGGAATCACAATCCAGGGCTCTACCAACTGAGCTACGTCCACCACTGTCTTTCGCCCGAACCCCCGGCGGGCCCTGACTGGCGCGCCCGGCAGGACTTGAACCTGCAACCCTCGGCTTAGAAGGCCGATGCTCTATCCGGTTGAGCTACGGGCGCTTCCGCCGCACCCGACGACCTGCCGCCTGGTGTTGGTCGGGGTGGAGGGATTTGAACCCCCGACTTCCTGCTCCCAAAGCAGGCGCGCTACCAGGCTGCGCCACACCCCGTCAGCCGCCGCTAGCGAGCCGTGAACGGCCACCCGGTTACGGACCGGAGAATGATACGCAGCGGGCACAGGCGCCGTCAATTCTCGCCGCCGGGTTCGCGGGAGATCGCCTGCGCCAGCGCCTCCAGGTCGCCGGGGGTGTCCACGTCCGCGAGCACGCCCGCGTCGTCGGTGTCCAGCAGCTCCATCCGGGCAGCGTACTGTTGAAGAATCCCTCGTGCGCCGGTGTCTCCCGCCAGCACCGCGAGCTCGGCACCGTAGCGGCGGGCGAACCCCACCGGATGGCCGCGACGCCCCCGGCAGGCCGGGGCGACGAGATCCGCCCCCCGCCGCAGCGCGGCCACCACCCGGGCGACCGTCGCCGTGCCGATGCCGGGCATGTCCGCCAGGCCCACGACCCAGCCCTGCGCATCCGCGGCCGCCCGCACCCCGCACGCCAGGCTCGACCCCATGCCGTCGGCCGCATGCTTGCAGTGCACGATCCGGCAGCCCGACGCCGCGAGGATGGCCTCCAGGCGCGCGTCTCCCGGGCGCACCACTGCGACCACCTCGTCCGCGGCGGCCACCAGCGGCTCTGCGGACGCCTGCGCCAGGACACGGCCGTCCCCCAGCTCCGCCAGCAGCTTGGCGCCGCCGAAGCGCGATCCGGCCCCTGCAGCGAGGAGAATGCCCGCAATCATGCGCTGGCCGCCCGTCCGCGGGCCGGCGGGCCGTCGCTGAGGGCGTCCGCCAGCTCCCGCAGGCTGCGCAGGTTGTGGACCGGCCGGAACTCGTCCACGTACGGCAGCATGGCGCGGATGCCCGCCGGGCGCGCCTCGAAGCCGTGGTAGCGCAGCAGGGGATTGAGCCAGATGAGCCGGCGCGCCGAGCGCTGCAGGCGGTCCATCTCCGCGGCGACACCGCTGCCGGCCTCGCGGTCCAGGCCGTCGGTGACCAGCAACACGGTGGCACCCTGGCCGAGCACGCGGCGGGACCAGTCCCGGTTGAAGGCGCGCAGGCACTCGCCGATCCGCGTGCCGCCCGCCCAGTCCGCCACCGCGGCACCGGTCTTCTCCAGGGCGCGGTCCACGTCGTTGCCACGCAGATACCGCGTGACGTTGGTCAGGCGGGTCCCGAACAGGAACGTATGCACCCGGTCCCGGTCGTTGGTCAGCGTGTGCAGGAAGTGCAGGAGCATGCGGGAGTACTGGCTCATGGACCCGGAGATGTCGCACAGGACCACCAGGGGCGGATGCCGTCGCACCGCCTCCGATCGCCGCAGCGCGATGACCGCGCCGCCGGAGCGCATGCTCGCACGCATGCTCGCCCGCGGGTCGAGGCGCCGCCCGCGGCTGCTGGCCGTGTACCGCCGGGTCGTGACGGGCCGCACGGGGAGGTGCAGCCGGGCGATGGCCTCGCGCGCCCGGGCCAGCTCGGCCGCGGACATGCTGGCGAAATCCATGGTCTGCAGACGCTCTTCCGCGGAATACGTCAGTGTCCCCCGGACCTCGACCTCCTCGTCCTCCGGAGGCTGACGCTCGCTCGCGCTCGGCTGCTCGGCGGCCAGCGCCTCGGCCAGGCGCTGGCTCACGGCATCCTCGCCGGACGCCGTGCCACCCTGGACCGACGGCAGCATCAGCTGCATGACCTGGTCCAGCAGGCGCGGGTCGCGCCAGAACACGTGGAAGGCCTGATCGAACAGGTGCTGCTGATCGTGACGATCGAGAAACACGGCGTTGAGGGTCCAGTAGACATCGTCCCGCCGCTGCACGCCGGCCACCTGCAGCGCCGCCACCGCGTCCAGGACCTTGTCCGGCCCCACGGGGATGCCGGCGGCGCGCAGCACGCGGGCGAAGTGCATGACGTTCTCCGCCAGCCGGCCGCCCCCGGCCGGCAGGGGCAGCTCAGTCATGGCGTCCCCCGGCGATCTCGGCGTTGATGCGGCGCAGGATCTCGTTGACCTCGCCGTACTCCAGCCGGGCGATGTCGTCCTGGTACTTGAGCAGGGCGCCGAGGGTGTCGTTGACCACCGCCGGATCCAGGGACATCTGATCGAGCTGGACCAGGGCGTTGGTCCAGTCGATGGTCTCGGCGATCCCCGGCACCTTGAACAGGTCCATGCCCCGCAGCTCCTGGACGAAGGCCGTGACCTGGCGGGTGAGCGCCTCCGGGGCCCGCGGCGCCTTGATGCGCAGGATGGCCAGCTCGCGCTCGGCGTCCGGGTAGTCCACCCAGTGGTAGAGGCAGCGCCGCTTCACCGCGTCGTGGATCTCGCGGGTACGATTGGAGGTGATGACCACCAGGGGCGGCTCCGGGGCGGCGATGGTTCCGAGCTCGGGAATGGTCACCTGGTAATCCGACAGCACCTCCAGGAGGTAGGCCTCGAACGGCTCGTCGGTCCGGTCCAGCTCGTCGATGAGGAGCACCGGCGGCCCCTCCGGGTGCGGCTCCAGCGCCTGGAGCAGCGGCCGCCGCGTGAGAAAGCGGCGGTCGAAGACATCCCGGGCGAGGCTGTCCCGATCCACCTGCCCCTCGGCCTCGGCCAGCCGGATCTCCACCATCTGACGCTGGTAGTTCCACTCGTAGACCGCCGAGGCAATATCCAGCCCCTCGTAGCACTGCAGCCGGATCAGCGACCGGTCCAGCGCCCCGGCGAGCACCTTGGCGATCTCGGTCTTGCCGACGCCGGCAGCCCCTTCCAGGAACAGCGGGCGGCCCATCCGGACGCTCAGGTAGACCGCCGTGGCCAGCCGGCGGCTGGCCACGTAGTCGCCCCGGGCCAGGAGGTCCACGGTGGCGTCGATGGAAGCGGGCAGCGGCGTGGGATGGGTCGCGTTCGCGCTCATGAGTCCCCGGTACGGCGGGCCGCGCCGGCGGCGCGGCCCGGACAGGCAGTCACCCAAGCGTCAGCCGGCATTCAGGGCGGCCTCCACCGCGCGGCGGGCGAGTACCGTCACCAGATGGGCGCGATACTCCGGCGTGCCATGGATGTCGTCGTTGAGCTCATCCGCCGGCACGCGGATATCGCGTATGGCATCCGCCGAGAAATCCAGGGCCAGGGCCTGCTCCATGTCGGGCACCCGGAACACCGCCGGCCCCGCACCGGTCACGGCCACGCGCACCCCGCCGGCGCCCTGGCTGACCATGACACCCACCAGGGCGAAGCGGGACGCCGGCTGGGCGAACTTGATGTAGCTGGCCCGCTGCGGGATCGGGAAGTCCACGGAGCGCACGATCTCGCCCGGCTCCAGGGCGGTCTCGAACATGTCCACGAAGAACTCGTCGGCGGGGATCGTACGCTGGCTGGTGTGCACCGTGGCCCCCAGCCCCAGCAGGCCGGCGGGATAATCCGCCGCGGGATCGTTGTTGGCGATGGAGCCGCCCAGGGTGCCCATGTTGCGCACCTGGGCATCGCCGATGCCGCCGGCGAGACCGGCCAGCGCCGGAATGGCCTGCTCCACCTCGCGGGAGCGGGCGACCTCGTTGTGCCGGACCATGGCGCCGATGCGGAGGCTGTCCCCCTCCCGGGTGATGCCGTACAGATCGGGGATGCCCCGCAGATCCACCAGGTCGCTGGGCTCCGCCAGGCGCTGGCGCAGCGTCTGCAGCAGGGTCTGGCCGCCGGCCACGGGGCTGGCATCCTCGGCCCGCGCCAGCACGGCGGCGGCCTCGTCCAGGGTCTTCGGGCGGTGGTACTCGAACGCATGCATGGCGATTCACCTCGGTTATGCGGCACGCGAGCCCTGGGCGTCCTGGATGGCCTGCCAGACGCGCACCGGCGTGGCGGGCATGTCCAGGTGCCGGACTCCCAGCGGGGACAGGGCGTCGATGATGGCGTCGATCACCGCCGGCGGCGAGCCGATGGTTCCCGCCTCGCCGCAGCCTTTCACGCCCAGGGGGTTGTGGGTGCAGGGGGTATTCTGCGTGCCCACCCGGAAGCTCGGCAGGTCGTCCGCCCGGGGCATGATGTAGTCCATGTACGTGCCCGTGACCAGCTGCCCGCTGTCCGGGTCGTAGATGCACTGCTCCAGCAGCGCCTGGCCGATCCCCTGGGCCAGCCCGCCGTGGACCTGCCCCTCGACGATCATGGGGTTGATGACGTTGCCGAAATCGTCCACCGCGGTGAAGTTCACCACCTCCACCTTGCCGGTGTCCGGGTCCACTTCCACCTCGCAGATGTGGCTGCCCGCCGGATAGGTGAAGTTGGTGGGGTCGTAGAACGCGTTCTCGTCGAGCCCCGGCTCCAGCTGCTCCAGCGGGTAGTTGTGAGGCACGTAGGCGGAGAAGGCGATCTCGCCCATGGAGATCTCCTTGTCGGTGCCGGCGACGCGGTAGGTGCCGTCGTCATACTCGATGTCCTGCTCCGCCGCCTCCAGCATGTGCGCAGCGATCTTGCGGCCCTTGTCGATGACCTTGTCCAGGGCCTTCATGATCGCCGAGCCGCCCACGGCCAGGGACCGCGAGCCGTAGGTGCCCATGCCGAAGGCGATGCGGTCGGTATCGCCGTGCACCACGTCCACGTCCTCGTAGGGGACGCCGAGGCGGCTGGCGACGATCTGCGCGAACGTGGTCTCGTGCCCCTGCCCGTGGCTGTGGGAGCCGGTGAACACCGTCACCTTGCCGGTGGGGTGCAGGCGCACCTCGCCGGCCTCGAACAGGCCGGCGCGGGCCCCCAGGGCCCCGGCGATGTTCGACGGCGCCAGCCCGCAGGCCTCGATATAGGTGGAATACCCGATCCCCCGGTACTTGCCGCGGGCCTGGGCCTCCTTGCGCCGGGCCTCGAAGCCGTCCACGTCGGCCATGCGCATGGCCTCCGTGAGGGTGGCGTCGTAGTCGCCGACATCGTAGGTCAGCGCCACCGGCGTCTGGTACGGGAAGGCATCCCTGGGGATGAAATTGCGGCGGCGGATCTCCGCCTGGTCCATGCCCATCTCCCGGGCCGCGGCGCTCACCAGCCGCTCCACCACGTAGGTGGCCTCCGGCCGGCCGGCACCCCGGTAGGCGTCCACCGGCGCCGTGTTGGTGAACACGCCGGTCACGCGGCAGTGGATCGCCGGCGTGGTGTACTGCCCGGCCAGCAGCGTGCCGTACAGGATGGTGGGCACCGACGGCGCGAAGGTGGACAGGTACGCGCCCAGGTTGGCCTTGGTGTTCACCCGCATGCCCAGGAACTTGCCACTGTCGTCCATGGCCAGCTCGGCGTGGGTGACGTGGTCGCGGCCGTGGGCATCGGACATGAACGACTCCACCCGCTCGGCCGTCCACTTGATGGGCCGGCCCACCTTGCGCGACGCCCAGGTGAGCACGGCCTCCTCGGCGTAGTGGAAGATCTTGGAGCCGAAGCCGCCGCCCACGTCCGGCGCCACCACCCGCACCTTGTGCTCGGGCAGGTTGAGCACGAAGGCGCTCATCAGCAGGCGCGTGACGTGCGGGTTCTGCGAGGTGGTGTACAGGGTGTACTGATCCTCGCCCCGGGAATAGCTCGCCACCGCCGCCCGCGGCTCGATGGCGTTGGGCGCCAGGCGCTGGTTCACCAGGTCCAGCCGCGTCACGTGGGCGGCGCGGTTGAAGGCGTCGTCGACGGCGTCGCCATCGCCGAGCTCCCAGACATAGCACTGGTTCCCCGGTGCCTCGTCATGCACCTGCGGGCGTCCCTCCTCCAGGGCCTCCGCCGGTGACACCACCGCGTCGAGGATGTCGTAGTCCACGTCGATGCGCTCGGCGGCGTCCTTGGCCTGGTGGTAGCTCTCGGCGATCACCACCGCCACCTGGTCGCCCACGTAGCGCACCTTGCCCTGCGCCAGCGCCGGGTGGGCCGGCTCCTTCATGGGCTGGCCGTCGACGTCGGTGATCTGCCAGCCGCAGGGGATGCCGCCGACGCCGTCGGCCGCCAGGTCGTCGCCGGTGTATACGGCCACCACGCCGGGCGCCTCCCGGGCCGGGCCGGTATCGATGCGGTTGATGCGCGCGTGGGCGTGGGGCGAGCGCAGGAAGCAGGCGTACACCTGCCCCGGCAGATCGATGTCGTCGGTATAGCGCCCCTCGCCGGTGAGGAAGCGCCGGTCTTCCTTGCGTTTCGCCGCCTTGCCGATGCCTGTCTCTGCCGTAGCCATGTCACTGCGCCTCCATGTTCGCGGCACCGGTGCGCACCGCGCGCACGATGTTCTCGTAGCCGGTGCACCGGCACAGGTTGCCTTCCAGCTGGGCCCGGATGGTCGTATCCGAGGCGCCGGGGTAGCTGCGCACCAGGTCGATGGCGGCCATGACCATGCCGGGCGTGCAGAAGCCGCACTGCAGCCCGTGCTGCTCGTGGAAGGCCGCCTGCATGGGGTGCAGCGAGCCGTCCTCGCCGGCGAGCCCCTCGATGGTCAGGACCTCGGCGCCGTCCGCCTGGCCGACGAGCACGGAGCAGGCCTTGACCGCCCGGCCGTCCAGGTGGACGGTGCAGGCGCCGCACTGCCCCGTGTCACAGCCCACGTGGGTGCCGGTCAAGCCCAGCTCGTCGCGCAGGAATTCCACCAGCAGCGTCCGCGGCTCCACCTCTGCGGACACCGCCTTGCCGTTGACGGTGAGAGATACGTTCATGACAGCTTCTCCTCGCGGGGTTCTTGCTTGTTCTGGACGATCCGCCTGCCTTGAGCGTAGCCCCGCATGCGCACACTGCAAGGGCGCTACAGCAGCAGGATGATGATGACCAGCACCACCACCGCACCGCCGGCCACCCAGGGCCAATAGCCGGTGCGGGGAGAGTCGCCGCCGCCTTCAGCCTGCGCGGCCTGGCCGCTTCCGGCGGCCGCTTCTTCCGCGGCTCCCTCGGGCTCACCGCCGAGATGGCGGGTGAAATTGCCGAAGAACTCGCTGGCGTTCTTCTCCGCCGCCCCCTTGACCAGGCGGCTGCCGAGCTGGGCGAGCTTGCCGCCCACCGTCGCCGAGACGTCGTAGCGCACCCGGCAGCCGCCGTCCGGCTCCTCGTCCAGGTACACGTCGGCGCTGCCCCGGGCGAAACCGGCCTGGCCGCTGTTGCCCTCGAAGCTCAGGGTATACGACTCCGGCGGCTGCAGGTTCTCCAGGGTGACCCGGCCGGTGAAGCGCGCCTTCACCGGGCCCACCTTGGTATTCACCGTGGCGTCGTAGTTGTGATCGTCCACCCGCTCCAGGGACTCGCAGCCCGGAATGCAGGCGGCGAGGACGTCCGGGTCGTTCAGCGCCTCCCAGGCCTTCTGGCGGGAAACCGGGAGTCTTTGTTCGTTCTTCAGCTCCATGGACATTCTCCTCCTCGGTATTCCGGGTGAGGGGCCGGCAGCGGCCCCGCCGTTGGCGTCACCGGTAAGCGTAGACGAATCGCGGGGGATGCGTATGCGGACGCCGCCGCCGGGACCGCGGGCCCGCGCAGCCCCGCCCCGGGGAATGCCGACCCCCCTTGCGCGGTCGGAGCGGTGGGCACAGGCTGGAGGTGGGCATGCTGCGGTAGCATGACAGGCCTGGTGTCTCGGAACGTCGGAGGAGGCGCGGCATGCGCGGAAACGATCTGCTGGACGTCCTGGTGGAGCTGCGGGACCGGGGTGAGGCCCACGCCGTGGCCACGGTGGTGGAGACCGAGGGCTCGGTGTCCGCGGAAAAGGGAGCCAAGGCCGTGTTCGACGCCCAGGGGCGCACCATGGCCGGCTGGGTGGGCGGCGGCTGCGCCGACTCGTCCGCCGGCCAGGCCGCGCGCGAGGCGCTCGCCGATGGCCAGGGGCGGCTCATCGAGATCGACATGACCGACGAGATCCTGGGCGCCGGCGTCCCCTGCGGCGGCACCATGAAGGTGTGGGTGGAGCCGGTGCGGCCGCGCCCGACAGCCTGGCTGCTCGGCCAGGGCCGCCTGGTGGAGAGCCTGTGCCGGATGGCCACCATCTGCGGCTTCGACGTGGTCATCAACGACCCGCGCGCCACGCAGGAGCGCTACCCCGACGCGGTCCGCCTGGACACCGACGACCCGGAGTACCGGCGCCTCACGCCCGGCGCCGGGGACTGCGTCGTGGTCGCCACCCAGCACAAGGGCGATCACCATTCCGTCAGCCGCGCCCTGAGCGAGGGTGCCGGCTACATCGCCCTGGTCGCCAGCCGCAAGCGGGCGCGCCTGGTCCTGGACTCGCTCCGGGCCGAGGGATTCACCCCCGAGCAGCTGCACCGGGTCACCGCACCGGCGGGCCTGGACCTGGGCGGGCGGGCGCCGGAGGAGATCGCCCTGGCCATCCTCTCGGAGATGGTACTGCTCCACTACGGCGGCAGCGGTCGCCGCCTCTGCGAGGTCAAGCCCCTGGAGCCGCTCGATGGCTGAGATGGAATCCATCTACCGCGAGATCGTGCTGGACCACTACCGGCACCCGCGCCGCTTCGGGCCCGTGGACGACTACCCCCGGCGTGGGCAGGCCTACAACCCCCTGTGCGGCGACGATATCCGCGTCGGCGTCGCCCTGGAGCACGAGCAGCTCGCCGCCATCGGGTTCCACGGCCGGGGCTGCGCGGTCTGCATGGCAGCGGCGTCGTTGTTGTGCGAGACGCCGCCGGACACCCGTGCCGACGCCCTGCGCGCGTACGCGGGGACGGTCCGGGCTGCGCTGCAGTCCACGGACACGCCGCTGCCCGCCCCGCTGGAGCCGCTCGGTGCCCTGCGCGCCTACCCGACCCGCCACCGCTGCGTGACCCTGCCGGCGGAAGCCCTCGCCGCCGCCCTGGCCCAGGAAACCGGCACCCCGGACGACTGACGCGCCGCGGCCGGAGCACGTCGCGCAATTGTGCTGCTGCGCCATCCGCCGGCCGCTGCGGACCCATCTGCTTGTGGCCGCAGAACGGGCCGTGCGAGAATCCGCTCGCTTGCATGCGGCAGCGCAGCGGCACGTCCCAGGGATCACGCAGGAGCCCCCATGAGCGCAGAAATCCTCGACGGCAAGGCCGCAGCGGCCCGCCTGCGGCAGTCCGTGGCCACCGGCGTCGCCCGGCGCACCGGGGGCGGCGGGCGTCCCCCGGGCCTGGCCGTCGTCCTGGTGGGCGACAACCCCGCCTCACAGGTCTATGTCCGCAAGAAGCGCGCCCAGTGCGAGGAGGTGGGCATGCTCTCCCGGGCCTACGACCTTCCCGGGGACGCGGACCAGGAGCGGCTGCTGGCGCTGGTCGACGAGCTCAATGCCGACCCGGCCATCGACGGCATCCTGGTCCAGCTGCCGCTGCCGCCGCACATGGAGGCCCAGAGCGTCATCGACCGCATCGATCCGGCCAAGGACGTGGACGGCTTCCACCCCGTCAACATGGGACGGCTTGCCCTGAAGCTGCCCGGGCTGCGGTCGTGTACGCCCCACGGCGTAATGAAGCTCCTGGAGGACGCCGGCATCGCCCTCGCCGGCCGCGATGCCGTCATCGTCGGCCAGTCCAATATCGTCGGCCGGCCCATGGCCCTGGAGCTGCTCAACGCCCGCTGCACGGTCACCATCTGCCACAGCCGCACCCGGGACCTGGAGGCGCGGGTGCGCGGCGCGGACCTGGTGGTCGCGGCCGTCGGGCGCCCCGGCTTCATTCCCGGCGACTGGATCCAGGAGGGTGCCGTGGTCGTGGACGTGGGCATCAACCGCCTGGACTCGGGCAAGCTCACCGGCGACGTGGATTTCGACAGCGCCCGCGAGCGTGCCGGCTGGATTACACCGGTGCCCGGCGGGGTCGGCCCCATGACCGTGGCGACGCTCCTGGCCAACACCCTGGACGCCGCGGAGGCCCGGGACCCCCTCTGATCGCCCCGGTGCACTTTCTTCGCGCACCGCGGGAGTCGGTGCTATGGTATCCGCATCCAATCGTTAAGGATGTACGGCCAGCGAGGCCTGCCATGGCTCCCGGATCCCAAGAGCGTCGACATTTCAGTCGCGTCCCGTTCGACGGGCCGGCACAGCTGAGCACGCCGGAGACAACGCTGGACACCCAGGTCATCGACCTGTCCCTGAAGGGCGTGATGCTGATCGTCCCGGAAACGGTCCCGCTGGCCGCGGACGCCCGCTACCATCTCGTCATCACGCTGGCCGAGGAGGCCCGCATTGCCATGGCGCTCGAGCTGGCGCACCGCAACGGCCGCTATGCGGGGTTCCACTGTACCGAGATCGACATGGAGAGCATGGGGCATCTGCGGCGGCTGGTGGAGCTCAATCTCGGCGATCCCGCCACCCTGCAGCGCGAGCTGGGCGAGATGGCGGAGGACCTGCAGAGCGGCTGAGCGCCCGCCGTCCGCGGTTCAGCGGGAGAACACGGCGTCCATGGCGTCCTGCAGGCGTTCCACGCCCACGACCTCGATTCCCTTCGGCCCCTGCCTGGGAGCGTTCTTGGCCGGGATTACCGCCCGGGTGAATCCATGCTTGGCGGCTTCGGCGAGGCGCTCCTCGCCGTTGGGCACGGGCCGGATCTCGCCGGCCAGGCCCACCTCGCCGAACAGCACGCAGTCCGGGGCCAGCGGCCGGTCGCGCAGGCTCGACAGGGTGGCGAGAATCACCGGCAGGTCGCTGGCGGTCTCCGCCACCCGCACGCCGCCGACGACGTTCAGGAAGACGTCCTGGTCCGCCGTCATGACCCCGCCGTGGCGCAGGAGCACGGCGAGCAGCATGGCCAGGCGATTGCCGTCCAGGCCCACGGCCACCCGGCGCGGGCTGGAGAACGGGGTTTCCGCGACCAGCGCCTGCACCTCCACCAGCAGCGGCCGGCTGCCGTCGCGGGTGACCATCACGGCGCTGCCGCTTACCGGCTCCGGGTGGCGCGACAGGAAGATCGCCGACGGATTGCGGACCTGCTTGAGCCCGGCCTCGTCCATGGCGAAGATGCCGAGCTCGTTGGCCGCGCCGAAGCGGTTCTTCACCGCCCGCAGCAGGCGGAAGCGGCTGCCGCCCTCGCTCTCGAAATAGAGCACGGTATCCACCATGTGCTCCAGTACCCGCGGGCCCGCCAGCTGCCCTTCCTTGGTGACGTGGCCCACCAGGAACAGGCTGGTCTCGGTCTGCTTGGCGAAGCGGATGAGCCGCGCCGCGCTCTCGCGCACCTGCGCCACGGCACCCGGCGCCGACTGCAGGGCCTCGGTGAACACGGTCTGCACGGAATCCACCACCAGCACCCGGGGGCGTCGCTGCCGGGCATGCTCCAGGATCACCTCCACGCACGTCTCGGCGAGAACCTCCAGGGTGTCCGCCGATACGCCGAGACGCCCGGCGCGCAGCGCCACCTGGCGCAGGGACTCCTCCCCGGTGACGTAGAGCACCCGCTCGCGGGCGGCGAGATGGGCGGTGGTCTGCAGCAGCAGCGTGGACTTGCCGATGCCCGGGTCGCCGCCGATGAGGACCGCACCGCCCTGGACCAGACCGCCGCCGAGGACGCGATCGAGCTCGCGCAGCCCGCTGGAGAAGCGCGCGTCCTGCTCCAGCCCCACCTCGCCCAGGGTCATGACGCCGGATTCCGCGGCGTAGTGCCCGGTGGCGCGTTGCGCCGCAGCGGGCGCCTCCACCGTCTCCTCGAGGGTGTTCCATGCACCGCATTCCGGGCACTGCCCCGCCCATTTCGGGCTCCGTGCCCCGCAGGCGCTGCAGCTATACAGAGTGCGGGTGCGGGCCATGCCGGTCGCGTTCTTCCAGGAAGCGCACGCGCTGGGTCACGGTGCAGAAAAGCTCATAGGCGATGGTGCCGGCGTGCTCGGCGACTTCCTCCGCCGGCAGGCCCTCGCCCCACAGGGTTACCTCGTCGCCGACCTCCACCGGCTCGTCGATGCCCCGCAGGTCGATACAGATCATGTCCATGGACACGCGGCCGATGAGCTGCGCCCGCACGCCGTTGACCAGCACGGGCGTCCCGGACGGCGCATGCCGGGGGTAGCCGTCGCCGTAGCCGATGGCGGCCACGGCCACGGGCATGTCCTCCGGGCACACCCACGTGCCCCCGTAGCCGATGGCGTCCCCGGACCGGTGCTGGTAGATGGCATGAATGCGCGTGGTCAGGGTCATGGCCGGGCGCAGCGGGGCGTGGGGCGGATTCCGGTGATCGAACGGGGTGGCGCCGTAGAGCATGATGCCCGGGCGCACCCAGTCCGCCCGCGTACGGGGCCAGGCCAGCAGGCCGGCGGAGTTGGCGATGGTCCGCTCGCCGCGGAGACCGCTGGTCGCCTCGTCGAAGCACGCCAGCTGCCGATCCGTCTTGCCGGAGTCGAGATCATCCGCCTCCGCGAGATGCGTAATCAGCCGCAGGTGCGGCGACACCGACGCGCTGGCGGCCAGCTGCGCGTGGGCCTCGCGGACCCGCTCCGGGGGCAGGCCCAGGCGGTGCATGCCCGAGTCCACCTTCAGCCACGCGTTGAGCGGGCGCGCCAGCCGGGCATTCTGCAGCACGCTGATCTGCCAGTCCGAATGGATCACCACATCCAGGCGATAGCGGCTGGCCAGCTGCACCTCGCCGGGCTCGTACGGGCCCTCGAGGAGCAGGATCGGGTGGGCGAACCCCGCCTCCCGCAGGGGAATGGCCTCTTCCAGGCAGGTCACCGCGAAGGCGTCAGCGCCCCGCAGGGCGTACGCCGCCCGCAGCAGGCCGTGGCCGTAGCCGTTGCCCTTGATCACCGCCATGACCCGCGCCTGGCCCGCGGCATCCCGGGCCACCCCCAGATTGTGGCGCAGCGCGGAGACATTGATCACCGCCCGGGCTTCGCGGGTCACTGTTGCCAGCCCTCGCCGCCGTAGACGTCGTGGATGTAGTTCTCGAAGCGCGTGTACTGCCCGAGGAACGTCAGGCGGCAGGTACCGATCGGGCCGTTGCGCTGCTTGCCGATGATGATCTCGGCGGTGCCCTTGTCCGGGCTGTCCTCGTTGTAGACCTCGTCCCGGTAGATGAACACGATGACGTCGGCATCCTGCTCGATGGCCCCGGACTCGCGCAGGTCCGACATCACCGGCCGCTTGTTGGGCCGCTGCTCGAGGCTGCGGTTGAGCTGGGACAGCGCCACCACGGGCACGTCCAGCTCCTTGGCCATGGCCTTGAGCCCGCGCGAGATCTGCGAGATCTCCGCCGTGCGGTTCTCCTTGAAGCCGGGCAGCTGCATGAGCTGCAGGTAGTCCACCACGATCATGGACAGACCGTGCTCGCGCTTGAGGCGCCGTGCCCGGGCGCGCATCTCCTGGGGGGACAGGCCGGGCGAGTCGTCGATGAACAGCTTCGCCTCGGAGAGCAGGCTCATGGTGGAGGTCAGCCGCGGCCAGTCCTCGTCCTCCAGGTTCCCCGTGCGGATCTTCTGCAGCTCCACGCGCCCCAGCGACGAGAGCATGCGCATGGCCAGGGCGTCGGCGGGCATCTCCATGCTGAACACGGCCACCGGGGCGTCCCCCTTGAGCGAGGCCTGCTCGGCAATGTTCATGGCGAAGGTGGTCTTGCCCATGGACGGCCGGGCGGCGATGATCACCAGGTCCCCGGACTGCAGTCCCGAGGTCATGTGGTCGTAGTCGGTGAAGCCGGTGGGCAGGCCGGTTACGCTGCCGTCCTGGTGATAGAGCGTGTCGATGCGCTCGACCACTGTGGGGAGGATGTCCTTCACCCCGACAAAGCCCTGCTGGAAGCGGCCGCTGCTCTCCGCGATCTGGAAGATCAGGCGCTCGGCCTCCTCCAGGAGATCCTTGCTGTCGCGGCCGTCGGGCTGGAAGGCGGAGCTGACCACGTCGGTGCCGACGCGGATCATCTGCCGCAGGATGGAGCGCTCGCGGACGATATCCGCGTAGGCGACGATATTGGCGGCGCTGGGCGTCTCCGTCACTAGCGTGCCGAGATAGCCCATGCCCCCGGCGTCGTCGAGCTGGCCGCTGTTGCGCAGGGCCTCGGACAGCGTCACCACGTCCATGGGCTGCTGCTGCTCGGCCAGCTGCCCGATGGCGCGGAAGATCAGGCGGTGATCGTGGCGGTAGAAGTCCTCTTCACCGACGCGGTCGGCGACCCGGTCCCAGGCCTCGTTGTCCACCATGAGACCGCCGAGTACGGCCTGTTCCGCCTCCAGGGAATGGGGCGGCACCTTCAGGGCACTGGTATCCAGCTGTTCGGCGGGATTCGTCTCTGCCATGGCTCCCCGCTACCCTCGATACCGTGCATGGACTGCCGTCGGCCCCGGAGACCATGTCGCGGGCCGGACCGCACCCGCCGACGCGCCCCGGGGCAAACGCGGGCCCCCGGACTGCCGGCCATCGGTGCACGGCCCGGCGCAGCGCCGACGCGACTGCGTCAGGTCCCTTCGACGACGACCCGGATCGTGGTATCCACGTCCGTATAGAGGTGGACATGCACGTCGTACTCGCCGGTGACGCGAATGGGCCCGTTGGGCATGCGCACTTCGTGCTTGGCCAGCTCGACACCGGCCTCGGTGGCGGCATCGGCGATATCGCCGGGGCCCACCGAGCCGAACAGCTTGCCCTCGTCGCCGGCCTTGGCGGCGATGTTGAGCGTCAGCTCGGCGACGCGCTCGCGCCGGGCCTCGGCGGCCGCCAGGGCTTCCGCGGCGGCGCGCTCGAGCTCCGCCCGGCGCTCCTCGAAGTACCGGATGTTCTCCGGTGTCGCCGGCTTGGCCTTGCCCTGCGGCACCAGGTAATTGCGCCCGAACCCCGGACGTACTTTTACTGTATCACCCAGGCTACCCAGGTTTTCCACCTTTTCCAGGAGAATGACTTCCATCGCTGCAACCCCGATCAGTTCAAATCCCGAATCGACACCCGGTCGATTCACCCGCCGCTTCCGCTGCTGTGCCGCCACCGGGCCCGCAGGTCGAACCAGGTATCGGCAATGCCCGCGAGGGCATACAGCTTGAACAGAAACGGCAACAATACGTACACCGGTATCAGCACCGCCCGGTGCCAGCCGGTCACGGCCCGCAGCCCGTGCGCCACCGCCAGGGCCTGTATGGTAAACACACCCGAGGCGAGCAGCGACAGATCATGCACCAGCCCGGGCCCCGTGAACGTCGCCCCGAGCATGGCCGCCAGGGCCGCCGCCCCGAGACGCCAGTCCAGGCGCAGGGCATGGAACTCCGCCCGGAACCCGCCCGGATTGTACAGCAGTGCCTGCCACCAGCGGCCCAGAAGCAGGCTGCCCAGGACCAGGCTCCACAGCCCGAGCACCCAGTAGCCGGACATCACCGGCAGCAGCGCCTCCATCATCCCGGTCGCGTTCTCGCCCTGCGCCAGCGGCCCCAGTGAACGCTCCCAGAACGCCACCGGGTCGGTGACCAGCACGTGCCATCCGACGAGCACCACCGCGGCCATGGCGGCGGACGCCATCATGGCCAGCGGCAGCGACACCGTGACGCGCAGGACCCAGGCGAGCACGTACACCGGCCCCCAGTACTCGAGCACGCCCAGCGCCGAGACCACGGGGTTCGCCCCCATGGCCGCCAGCCCCACGCCCAGGGCCAGGGACGCCGCGGCCATGGTCACGAATCCTTCCAGCGGCCCGCGGCGCAGGGTGACCAGGGCCAGCGCCGCGCCGCCGAGCCACGCCAGCAACGGCACCAGGGTGGTGACGCCCATGAACAGCACCGGCTGCCACCGACCCTGCATGAGCAATCCCGCCAGGCCTCTCACGGACGTGCTCCGTGCTGTCCCGGCGGCCGGATCAGTGCCGGTCCGTATACGGCAGCAGTGCCAGGTAGCGTGCACGCTTGATGGCACGGGCCAGCTGGCGCTGATAGCGGGCGTTCGTCCCGGTGATCCGGCTCGGGACGATCTTGCCCGTCTCCGTGATGTAGTTCCGCAGCGTGGCGAGATCCTTGTAGTCGATCTCCTTCACGCCTTCCGCTGTAAAGCGGCAATACTTGCGACGACGGAAAAAACGAGCCATTACTCAACTCCTTGCGTTTCCTGATTCGGTTGCGGCTGAATGCGGCGCGCGATCACCACCAGCCGCTGCTGTTCCGGACGATAGCCGGTATGCCCGAGATGGCCGAGAACCCGTACCCGGCTGCCGGCCTGCAGGGCGGCGACCTCCGCCTGCAGCGCCTTGCCCCGGGCATGGACGCTTACCCGGAACCGGGTCTGGCGGCTCTCGCCGTCGTCCGGTTGCTCGGAGGCATGCTCCAGGGTGAACCGGCTCACCGGCACGCCGCCCGGCGAGGTCCGGGTCTGCGGCTCATCCACCACGGTCCCGGTGAGCGCCAGGCGATTGTCGGGCCACGGGGCGTGCCCGGACTCTGTCATGGGCGAGCACTCCTGCCCCGCCCGGCTCAGGCCTCGGCGCCGCTGTCAGCTTCCTCGGAAGCCTCGGCCTGCTCGCCCTCGCCCTGACCCTGGTCACGGGACTGCGGCCGGTCGTCGCCCCGCGGGCGATCCTCGCGCCGGCCCCGCTCCTTGCTCTCGTCCTTTTCCTTCATCATCGGCGACGGCTCGGTGACCGGCTCTTCCCGGGCGAGCACGAAGTGCCGGATGACGGCATCGTTGAAACGGAAGGCAGAGGTGAGTTCGTCCAGCTCGTCCTTGCCGCACTCGATGTTCATGAGAACGTAGTGCGCCTTGATGAGCTTGCGGATGGGGTAGGCAAGCTGCCGGCGGCCCCAGTCCTCGAGGCGGTGCACCTTGCCGTCATTGCCCTCGACGATGGCGCGATAGCGCTCCGTCATGGCGGGCACCTGGTCGCTCTGGTCCGGGTGGACCATGAAGACCACTTCGTAATGTCGCATTGTTCGCTCCCTACGGTTACTCGGGTATGTTCCCGGAGAAGCCTTTGCCGCCGCGGGCGAAAGGCAGGGACGGGCCGGTTCCGGCCCGATGGCTCTGCACCACGGCAGAGCTACCCGGGCACCTGCCCGGGTAAGCGCGGGAGTATAGCGCGGAAGGGCGCGGGATGAAAATCCTTGGGCTTACCGACCGGACCGACAAAGCGAGGCACTTGCACAGTGCAGGTGTCGACACGGCTATCAAGCAGACGGAAGCATCCGGGGCCGAGTGCGGTGTGGCCTCGGGGTTCTTGTCTGGGCTCCGGACTTCCGCCTGATTCCTCCGCTCCGGCCTGGCCGGCTGACAGCACATCCCTGTGCTGACAGCCGGTGGCGGCATCCCTGCCGCCACCCCTTCGGGGCCGGACGGCCTGCGCTCCGGGGCTCCAGTAGTCGCCCAGACAAGAACCCCGAGGCCACACCGCACTCGGCGCGGACACCCGCCCTCCAGCGCCCCCTACTCCGGAGCCTGCTGAGCTGTTCCGGCCGCCTGCCGCTGCCGGACGGCCTCGTAGAGCAGCACGCCGGTGGCAACGGAGACGTTCAGGCTCTCCACCTGGCCGGCCATGGGTATCCGCGCCAGGAAGTCGCAGGCCTCGCGGGTGAGCCGCCGCAACCCGGTGCCCTCGGCGCCCATGACAACGGCCAGCGGACCGTCCAGGTCCAGGGCCCAGGGCGGCGATTCCGCCTCTCCGGCGGCGCCCACCAGCCAGATGCCCCGCTGCTTCAGCGCCTCCAGGGTGCGCGCCAGGTTGGTCACCTGGAAGAACGGTACGCTCGCCGTCGCCCCCGAGGCCACCTTGTGCACCGTCGCCGTCAGGCCCACCGCGCGGTCCCGCGGCGCGACCACGGCGTCGACGCCGGCGGCGTCCGCCGTACGCAGGCAGGCCCCGAGGTTGTGCGGGTCCTGCACCTGGTCGAGGATCAGCAGCAACGGCGCCCCGGCCAGCCCGTCCAGGTGCCCTTCCAGGGCTTCGTCGCCCTGCGGTGCGGCGCCGCGGAACCGGATCACGACGCCCTGGTGGGCGGCGCCGTCAGTGAGCCGGTCGAGCTCGCGGCGCGAGACCTGCTGGATACGCGCGCCGCAGCGCTCCAGCTCCTCGCGCAGGCGCTGCATGCGCTGATCCCGCCGGCTGCGCTCCATCCAGGCCTCGACCACGCCGGCGGGATCGTAGCGCAGGGCAGCGCGCACCGCGTGGAGACCGTGGATCAGCTCCCCGGCGGCCACGGATCAGGCTTTCTCCTTGCGGGACCGCCGGCCCTTGCGCTGCTTGTCCGCGCCGCCCTTGCCCGGGCGCTTGCGCCCGCCCTTGCCCTGCTTGCCGGCATCGCCGTCCAGCGGCGCCTCCAGCTCGCCGTTGGCATCCAGCGAGCCCAGCATGGCCAGATCCACCTTGCGCTCGTCCGGGTCCACGCGTGCAATGCGCACGCGCACCCGGTCGGTGAGGCGGTAGACCTTGCCGGTGCGCTCCCCGGTGAGGTGGTGGCCGATGGGGTCGAAGCGGAAGAAATCGTTCTCCAGCTGGGTGACGTGCACCAGGCCGTCCACATAGAGGTCGTCCAGCTCCACGAACAGGCCGAAGCCGGTGACCCCCGTGACCGTGCCGTTGTACTCCTCGCCCACCTTGTCGCGGATGTACTGGCACTTGAGGATGGCCTCCGCGTCCCGGGTGGCCTCGTCGGCGCGCCGCTCGGTCATGGAGAAGTGCTCGCCGAGGCTGAGCAGCTCGTCCTGGCCGATGGGGAAGTTGCTGCCCTTGCCGCCGTCGAGCACGTGGCCGATGCCCCGGTGCACCAGCAGGTCCGGATAGCGCCGGATGGGGGACGTGAAGTGGGCGTACTCGTTCATGGCCAGGCCGAAGTGCCCCGAGTTCACCGGGTGATAGACCGCCTGCTTGAGCGAGCGCAGCATCACCGTCTGGATGAGGTGCCGGTCCGGGCGATTCTGGACGCTGCGCAGGAGCTTGGCGAAATCGCCCGGCTGCGGGTCGTCGCCGCCGCCCAGGCGCAGCCCGGTCTCGGCCAGGAAGCGGTTGAGGTTGTCCAGGCGGTCCTCGTCCGGGCCCTCGTGGTTGCGGAACAACGCCGGCAGCTTCTGCTTCTGGAGGTAGCGCGCCGTGGCCTGATTCGCCGCCAGCATGCACTCCTCGATCAGCCGGTGGGCGTCGTTGCGCTCCACGGGCTCGATGCTCCGGATCAGGCCGTCGTCATCGAACAGGATCTGCGTCTCGGTGGTCTCGAAGTCGATGGCACCGCGGCGGTTCCTCGCCTTGCGCAGGGACTGGTAGACACCGTGGAGATTCTCCAGCTGCGGCACCAGCGTCTCGTAGCGGGCGCGCAGGTCGCGGTCGCCGTCCACCAGGATGCCCGCGACCTCGTCGTAGAGCATCCGCGCGTGGGAGCGCATCACGGCCCGGTAGAAGCTGGAGCGGCGGATCTCGCCGCCGCCGGTGACCAGCATGTCGCAGACCATGCACAGCCGGTCCACCTCGGGGTTCAGCGAGCACAGCCCGTTGGAGAGCTTCTCCGGCAGCATGGGCACGACATTGCGCGGGAAGTACACCGAGTTGCCGCGCCGGCGGGCCTCGCGATCCAGGGCGGTGCCCGGGCGCACGTAGTGGGAGACGTCGGCGATGGCCACCACCAGGCGCCAGCCGGACGGCTTGGGCTCGGCGTAGACGGCATCGTCGAAGTCCCTGGCGTCGGCGCCGTCGATGGTCACCAGCGGCATCTTGCGCAGGTCCTTGCGGCCCTGCTTGTCGGCCTCCGGCACCTGGTCGGGGATGCGCTCGAGCTCCTTCATCACGGCATCGGGCCATTCCACCGGGATGCCGTAGATCAGCTGCGCGGTCTCGATCTCGGTGCCCGGCTGGATGTGCTCGCCCAGCACCTGGATCACCTCGCCGATGGGCTGGCGGCGCATGGTGGGCTGCTGGTTGATCTGCGCCACCACCAGCTCGCCGTTGCTGGCATTGTGCTGCTCGCCGGCGGGCACGATGACGTCCTGGTGGATGCGGCGGTTGCTCGGCACCACGAAGCCGATGCCGCTTTCCTCGAAGTAGCGCCCCACCACCGTCTTGTTGGCGCGCTCGATCACCTCCACCAGCAGGCCGGCGGGCTCGCCCTCGTGGTTGACGCCGGTGACCCGCACCACCGCCCGGTCGCCGTGCAGGACCATGCGCATGTCCCGGGGCGAGATGTAGATGCGCTGGCCGCCGACATCCGGGGCGAGCTGGCCGTAGCCGTCCTGGTGGCCGACGACGCGGCCGCGCAGCAGCTCCTCGTTGTCCACCAGCACATAGCCGCCGCGCCGGTTGCGGATGACCTGGCCGTCGCGCTCCATGGCGATGAGGCGCCGGCGCAGCCCCTCAAGGGCGTCGGGATCCTCCAGCTCCAGGGTGCGCGCCAGCTGATCCCGGGTCAGCGGCCGCGCCTGGTCGGCGATCACCTCCATGAGGAACTCGCGGCTCGGGACCGGATTGTCGTACTTGCTCTGCTCGCGCTCACGATAGGGGTCGGCCGCCGCGTCGCGCTGTTGTTTCCTTTTTGCCATAGGCTCTGGGTATCTCCCGTTGACGAACGTTTCCGGAGGCGCGGGAATCGCCGCGCCGCAGGGATGCGCACGAGGATACGCTTTCACCCCGCACATGCAATCGCAGGGGCGTCCGCGGTCGTTGACAGCCCCCGGGGGCCTCGGTAAAGTACGCGCCCTGATCCGGGGCGCTGGCCCCGCACAATCAGGCCCAGGTGGCGGAATTGGTAGACGCGCTAGCTTCAGGTGCTAGTGGGGGAGACCCCGTGGAGGTTCAAGTCCTCTCCTGGGCACCAGGCATGAAAAAAGGGCGACCAGAACGGGTCGCCTTTTTTGTTGCACTGCCCTTCGCTGCAGAACCTGCGGGAGCGCTACACCACTCCCGCGTCGAACGGATGCCGGAGCATGATGGTCTCGTTGCGATCCGGCCCGGTGGAGATGATATCCACCGGCACGCCCACCAGCTCCTCCAGCTTGTCCAGGTAGCGGCGGGCGTTGACGGGAAGCTCGTCCAGTGACGTGAGCCCGGCCGTGGAGCCCGGCCAGCCCGGCAGCTCCACGTACTCCGGCTGGCACTCGGCCATGGCCTCCGCCCCCAGCGGCGGCACGTCGTGCCACTGGCCGCCGCACTGGTAGCCCACGCAGATGCGCACCGTCTCGAGGCCGTCCAGCACGTCCAGCTTGGTCAGGCACAGGCCCGAGATGCTGTTCACCTGCGCGGACCGCCGCAGTGCCGCGGCGTCGAACCAGCCGCAGCGCCGCGGCCGCCCGGTGGTCGCTCCGAACTCGTTGCCCTGCTCCGCCAGATGGCGCCCGGTCTCGCAGTCCAGCTCCGTGGGGAACGGCCCGGCGCCCACCCGGGTGGTATACGCCTTGGTGATGCCCAGCACGTAGTCGATGTCCCGGGGGCCGACCCCGGTGCCGCATGCCGCGCCGCCGGAGGTGGTATTGGACGAGGTGACATAGGGATAGGTGCCGTGGTCGATATCCAGCAGCGCACCCTGGGCGCCCTCGAACATGATGCGGTTCCCGGCCCGCTTGTGGGCGTGGAGAATGCTGATCACGTCCTCCACCAGGGGCTGCATGGCCTCGCCGTGCGCCAGGCACTGCTCGTAGACGGCGTCGAACGACTGGGGCGGCTCGCCGAAGTACTGCTCCAGCACGAAGTTGTGGAACGCCAGCAGATCCCGCAGCTTCGGCGCCAGCACGTCCGGCCGCAGCAGGTCCGCCACCCGGATGCCGCGCCGCGCCACCTTGTCCTCGTAGGCCGGGCCGATGCCGCGGCCCGTGGTGCCGATGGCATCCTTGCCGCGGGCCTTCTCCCGGGCCTTGTCGAGCTCGGCATGGGACGGCAGGATCACCGGGCACGCCGGGCTGACCCGCAGCCGCTCGCGCGCCGGCACACCCCGGCTCTCCAGCTCGTGGATCTCCCGGAACAACGCCTCCGGATCCACGACCACGCCGTTGCCGATGAGGCAGTGCACGCCGGGCCGCAGGACGCCGGAGGGGATCAGGTGCAGGACGGTCTTGTCGCCGTCGATCACCAGGGTGTGGCCGGCGTTGTGGCCGCCCTGGAAACGCACCACCGCGGACGCGTGCTCGGTGAGCAGGTCGACCACCTTGCCCTTGCCTTCATCGCCCCATTGGGTTCCGATTACAACCACATTGTTCGCCATGCTCTCCGTTCCAACTCCTCTAGGGAAACGCTGAATCATTCCCGCGTGCTTCTGCGCGCCGCAGCGGCGCCGAGCAGAGCTAAAGCGGCGCCACTTGCCAGGCCCCGTCCTTCTCCACCAGCTGCCGGTCACAGCCCAGCTCGTCCGGGTGCACCGGCTGGCCGGGCAGCTGGACGACCACCCGCTCACCGTTGGCCCGCAGCTCGCGGATTGCGGTGACCAGGTCCGAGGCATCGCCCCAGGGCGCGAGAATGCCGCGGCGCTCGCGCTCGCCGCCGGTCTCGCCCAGGGCGGCCAGGGTCTTGAGATCCGCGCTGAACCCGGTGGCCGGCCGCGAGCGGCCGAACACCTCGCCGATGCGGTCGTAGCGGCCGCCGCGGGCGACCTCCTGGCCGTGACCCGGGACGAAGGCGGCGAAGACCACTCCGGTGTGAAAGCGATAGCCGCGCAGCTCCGCCAGGTCGAAATGCAGGGTCACGTCGGGCACGTGGCGCTCCACGGCGGTGGCCAGCGCCCAGAGGTGGCGCAGCGCCGTCTGCACTTCCTCGCCGGCACCCGCCAGCTGCTCCCCGGCCTGGTTGAGCACGTCGACGCTGCCGTTCAGGTCCGCCAGCGCCGCGAGCCGGTCGCGCGCCGGCCCCGCGGGCACGGCCTGGAGCAACTCGCCGATCTCGCCGGCGGCCTTGCGCTGCAGGCAGTCGAACAGCCGGCTCTCGGTATCGGCATCCAGCCCGGCGTCGCGGGCCAGGGCCCGGAAGATCCCGACGTGGCCGATATCCAGGTGGGGCGACGGCAGCCCGGCGATGCGCAGCACGTCCATCATCAGGGCGATGATTTCCACGTCGCTCTCCACGCCGGCGTGGCCGAACAGCTCGGCGCCGAGCTGGAGCGGATTACGGCTCCGGCCGGGCCCTTCCGGCCGCGTATTGAGAACGGTGCCCAGGTAGCACAGGCGTGCCGGGCCGGCGTACTGCAGCTGGTGCGCATCGATCCGGGCGGCCTGGGGCGTCATGTCGGCGCGCACGCCCATGAGCCGGCCCGAGAGCTGATCGGTCAGCTTGAACGTCTGCAGGTCCAGATCCGGCCCCGTGCCGATGAGCAGCGAATCCAGGTACTCGATCACCGGGGGCACGACCAGCTCGTAGCCCCAGCGCTCGCAGCTGTCGAGCACCTGCCGGCGCAGGGACTCCAGGGCCGCCGCCCGCGGCGGCAGGACCTCGTCCACCGCGTCCGGCAGGAGCCATCGATTGGCGCTGGCGAATTCCGCTTCCTTCATGGCGCTGTCGCTCCCGTCACGGCCCGAACAGATACAGCAGACCCAGGCCGCTCAGCATGGCCGCCAGCCCGCCCAGGCGCAGGCTCCGGTCGTCCATCGCCTGGACCTGGGCGAGATACCGCCGCAGCATCGCCGGGCTCAGGAACGGCAGGATACCCTCCAGGATCAGAACCAGGGCAACCGCCGTGATCAGCAGATCGAAGCCCGCCATGCAGCCTCCAAAAAAAGCCGGGCGGTTGACCGACCCGCCGTGAGGTCAGCAGGCAACCGCCCGGTGCCGTCCCGCGACCGTGAGCGCGGCCTCAGTTCTCGCCGGCGTTCGGGTTCTCCAGGTACCGGAAGAACTGGCTCTCCGGGGTCAGCACGAGAACGTCGTCCTGGCTCCGGAACGCCTCGTCGTAGGCCCGCAGGCTCCGCCAGAAATCGAAGAACTCGCGGTCCTGCTGGGCGGCCCGGGCGAAGATCTGCGTCGCTTCGGCCTCGCCCTCGCCGCGCAGCTCCTCGGCGTCGCGCCGCGCTTCGGCCAGGATCACCGTGCGCTGGCGATCGGCGTCGGCACGGATGCGCTCGGCGGCCTCGTCGCCGCTGGCGCGGATGTCCCGGGCCACCCGCTCGCGCTCGGCGACCATGCGCTGGAATACCGATTCACTGACGTTCTCCGGCAGATCCACCCGCTTGATACGGACGTCCAGCACCTCGATCCCGAGCCCGGCGGCGTAGTTGTTGGCCTGCTCGCTGAGGATCTGCATGATCTGGCCCCGCTCGCCGGAGACCACCTCCTGGATGGTGCGCCGCCCGAACTCGCTGCGCAGGCTGTCCTTGATGTTCTCGTTGAGGCGGGAGTTGGCCCGCATCGGGTCGCCGCCCACGGTGGTGTAGTACTCGCGCACGTCCTCGATACGCCACTTCACGAAGGCGTCGACGATGACGTTCTTGAGCTCGCCGGTGAGATAGCGTTCCGGGTCGGAGTCCAGGGTCTGGACCCGGGCGTCGAAGGTGCGCACGTTGTTCACGAACGGCATCTTGAAATGCAGCCCCGGCTCGTAATCGGCCCGCTGGATCTCGCCCAGGCGGAACTTCAGGGCCTCCTCCGTCTCGTCCACGGTGAACACGGAGAAATAGCCGAGCACCAGCGCTGCGGCGATGACGATTCCGGCGACAGTCTTGAGCGATTGCATCAGCGCGTCTCCCGGGACCGCAGATCACCCCTGCTGCGTCCACTGCTGTTCTGTTGCCCGTCACCGGAGCTCACGCGCCGGTCGAGCACGTCCCGATCCAGCGCCTGGGCGGATCCGCCCTGGCCCCCCGAGCCGCTGCTCATGCGATTCAGGGGAAGGTACAGCAACGAATCGGCGGAGTCCCCGGTCATGAGAATCTTGCGGCTCCGGGAATAGATATCGGAGACGGCATCCAGGTACAGCCGCGTCCGGGTGACCCCGGGCGCCTGGCTGTACTCGCGCAGCAACGCCTGGAACCGGGCGCTCTCGCCCTCGGCCTCGGCGATGACCTGCTGCCGGTAGCCCTCCGCCTCCTCGCGGATGCGCGCGGCCTCGCCCTGTGCCCGGGGGATCACCTCGTTGCGATAGGCGTTGGCCTGGTTGATCTTCCGCTGCTCGTCCTCGCGCGCCATGATGGCGTCCTCGAACGCCCCCTGGACCTCGTCCGGCGGCTGGACGTCCTGCATGTCGACGCTGACCACCGTCAGGCCGGTGCCGTAGTCCTCCATGGCCTGGCTGACGAGCTCGCGGGTGCGGCGGGCGACCTCGGTTCGCCCTTCGGTGAGGACGAAATCCATGCGCCGCTTGCCCACGGTCTCGCGCAGGGCGCTCTCGGCCATGTCCTTCAGGGTCTGGTCGGGCTGGCGGAAGTTGAACGCGTACGCCGCCGGATCATCCACCCGATACTGCACCGCCAGCTGCACGTCGACGATGTTCTCGTCCTGGGTGAGCATGAGCGCCTCTTCCGGCACCTGCCGGCGGGACGTGCCGCCGCTGCCGCTCTGGTAGCCGATCTCGGAGACCCGGATGGTCTCGACGTTGACCTGCTGCACCGAGCCGATGGGCACCGGCGGCCGCCAGTGCGGACCGGGCATGGTGGTGCGGTGATAGGCGCCGAAGCGCTTCTCCACGCCGCGCCAGCCCTCGTCCACGATGTAGATGCCGGAAGCCAGCCAGATCACCACGGCGATGCCGACAATCGCGCCCACGGCCTTGAAACTGACCCCGGACGAACCGCCGCCGGAATCACCCCCCTGGCCGTTGCCGCCGGAAGACCCCTTGCCGCCGAACAACCCGCTGAACTTCCCTTTGACCTTCCGGATGACCTCGTCCAGGTCCGGTGGCCCCTGATTTCCCGAGCCGCCCCACGGGTCCCGATTGCCACGACCGGGTTCGTTCCAGGACATACCCTTCTCCGCATGGTGGATGATTTGGATGCGCGCGGGCCGCAGACAAAACGTGGATTGTAATGACCCGGGACGCTGCCCCGCAACAAGTCACTGCGGCAGCGACTGCAGGGGCGCCGTCAGGCCCTCTTTCTCGTAGAGATGATCGAGATCGCGCCGGCGGATGTCGATCTCCAGTACCAGCTCGCCGGATTCCGTCCAGTCCTCGCCGATGACCTCGCCCAGGTCGAAGAACCGGGAACGCAGCCGGCCCTGCTCCGGCCGCAGGCTGACCCGGCCCCGGACCCGCTCGGCGGCGACATTGTCGGCGATGGCGGCGAGCAGCAGGTCCATGCCGCGTCCGTCGGCGGCCGACACCCGGACATCGGTGATGCCGGACTCCGGGTCCACCGAGACGCCCGGCTCGCGCGCCGTGCGGTCGATCTTGTTGTACACGCGGATGCGCGGAATGTCCCCGGCGCCGATGGCGTCGAGCACCGACTCCACCTGCCCGATGCTGGCGTCACGGTTGTCGTCGCCGGCATCGATGACGTGCACCAGCAGCTGGGATTCGGTGGCCTCCTCCAGCGTGGAGCGGAATGCCGCCACCAGCTGATGGGGCAGCTCACGGATGAACCCGACGGTATCTGCCAGCACGAAGGGCTCGCCGGTGGCCAGCAGCACCCGGCGCAGGGTGGTATCCAGGGTGGCGAACAGCCGGTCGTCGGCGTAGACGCCCGCCTGGGTGAGCTGGTTGAACAGCGTCGACTTGCCGGCGTTGGTATAGCCCACCAGCGACACCGTCGGCACTTCCTGCTTGCGCCGCGCCTGGCGACCCTGCTCGCGCTGCTGCCGGACGCGGGCGATGCGCTTCTCCAGCTGCTTGATGCGCACGCCCAGCATGCGCCGGTCCATCTCCAGCTGGGTCTCGCCCGGCCCGCGCTGGCCGATCCCGCCCTTCTGGCGCTCCAGGTGCGACCAGCCGCGTACCAGGCGGGTGGCCATGTGCCGCAGCTGCGCCAGCTCCACCTGGAGCTTGCCCTCGTGGGTCCGTGCCCGCTGGGCGAAGATATCCAGGATCAGGCCGGTGCGATCCAGGACGCGGCAGCGCAGGGCCTGCTCCAGGTTGCGTTCCTGGCTCGGCGACAGGACATGATTCAGCAGCACCAGATCCGCCTGTCCGGAGGCGACCAGGGCGGCGAGCTCGTCGACCTTGCCGCTGCCGATGTAGTAGCGCGGGTCAGGCGCCTTGCGGCGGCTGACGAACGTGTCCACCACCTCGGCGCCGGCGGACTCCGCCAGGGACCGGAGCTCCTCCAGGGCGTCGGCGACGCCCCGCCCCTCGGTGTCCAGGTGCACCAGCAGGGCGCGCTCACCACCCTCGGGTCGATCGAACAGGTTCAGTGCCGACGCGGCCGGCCCGGTCAGCTCACTCGTTGCCAATATCCTGACCACCCCGCTCCTGCTCCGCCGGCGCCAGCTTGACGTTGCGGGCAGGCACGATCGTTGAAACGGCGTGCTTGTAGACCATCTGATTCACGGTGTTGCGCAGCAGGATCACGAACTGGTCGAAGGATTCGATCTGCCCTTGCAGCTTGATCCCGTTGACCAGGTAAATGGAGACAGGAATCCGTTCCTTGCGCAGTGCATTGAGAAATGGTTCCTGCAGCGACTGTCCCTTGGACATTGTTCGACCCCTTTCAATTCCGGTTGAGCTTGTTCTTATCGCAGGCCCGCACGCACGCCATGCGTTCAAGCAGTACCCGCTGCCAGTCTAGCATAGCCGCCCCGCCGGACTCCGCCCCGAAGGCATGCGGAAGACCCTACGGCCCCGGGGCCGCGAGCCATCGCGCCACGGCCTCCACGGCATCGTCCGCATCCGGATCCAGCCAGGCGGCGTCGGCCTCCCGACGGAGCCAGGTCAGCTGCCGCTTGGCGAACTGCCGGGTGGCGATGACACCCCGCTGCCGGAGTGTCGCCAGGTCGCCCTCGCCGTCGAGATACTGCCAGACCTGCCGATAACCGACAGCGCGCATGGAGGGAAGGTTCACATCGAGATCGCCGCGGGCGCGGAGGGCTTCCACCTCGCCGACGAAGCCCGCGGCCAGCATCGCCTCGAAACGCTCCTCGATGCGCCGGTGCAGCCGGCTGCGCTCGCGCGGAACCAGCACCCATTTCGCCAGGGCCGGCCCCGGGGGCTGCCGGTCCCGTCGGTGCAGCCGCGCCGTCATGGTCTCCCCGGTGAGCCGCCGCACTTCCAGGGCGCGCTGGATGCGCTGGGCGTCGTTGGGATGGATGCGCCCGGCGCTGGCCGGGTCGACGGCCGCCAGCCGCCGGTGCAGGGCCGGCCAGCCGTGCTCCGCGGCCTCGGCCTCGATCTCCCGGCGCACGGCGGCATCGGCGGACGGCAGATCGGCGAGACCGTACGCCAGGGCGCGGAAATACAGCATGCTGCCGCCGACCAGCAGCGGCCATTCGCCGGCGGCGCGGGCCGCGTCGATCTCCCGGCGCACGTCGGCGCAGAAGTCGGCGGCGGAATAGCTGTCCGCGGGATCGCGGATGTCCAGGAGACGGTGGGGCGCCACCGCGAGGGTTGCCGCGTCGGGCTTGGCGGTGCCGATGTCCATGCCGCGGTAGACCTGGGCGGAGTCCACGCTGATGATCCGCACGGGGAAGCGCTGCGCCAGCGCCACCGCGACACCGGTCTTGCCGGAGGCCGTCGGCCCCATGATGCAGGGTACGGGGTGCTCGGACATGGTCACTGTCCGCGCAGGAACAGGCGATCCAGGTCCACCATCCCGAGCCGCGTCCAGGTGGGCCGGCCATGGTTGCACTGCCCGCTGTTGGGCGTGCGCTCCATGTCCCGCAGCAGCGCGTTCATTTCCGCTGTCCCCAGCCGGCGGTTGGCGCGCACCGAGCCGTGGCAGGCCATGGTCCCCAGCACCCGGTGCAGCTGCTCCTGCAGGCCGGCCCCGTCGCCGTGCCGGCGCAGCTCCGCGAGGACATCGGTGACCAGGCGGGCAACGTCGGCGCGCTGGAGCAGCGACGGGACCTGCCGCACGACAACGGTCTCCGGGCCGCCCCGGTCGACCTCGAAGCCGAGCGCCCGGAAGACATCGGCCCGGCGCTCGGCGAGCTCGGCCTCGGCGGGCGCCACCGGCACGCTCACCGGCACCAGCAGGGCCTGGGACGCCACCCCCTGCTCCGCCAGGGCCTGCTTCATGCGCTCGTAGACGATGCGCTCATGGGCAGCGTGCATGTCCACCAGGACAACGCCGTCCGCAGCCTCCGCCAGAATGAACACGCCGTGGATCTGGGCCAGGGCGTAACCCAGCGGCGGCACATCCCCGGCCCCCTCCCCCGGCAAGGCCGTCGCCGCCTCCGCCTCCGCGGCCCGGGACGGTTCCGCGGGCGCGGCTGCCGCCCCGCCGGCCGCGTCCGCGCCATCCGGCTCGGCATACAGGGCGCGCGCCTCCGCCACGCCGAACCCGAAGCCGGACTGCCCCCCTTCCGGCGACGACCGTGGACCGGAGGCCGGCGCCGTCTCCTGCCGGATGGCCTCCGCCGGCACGGCCGCGGCCGGCCCCGCGTCGGCCTGCGCGGGGCGAACGGAGGCGAGGGCCTCTCGGAGGCTGCGCGCCAGGAAATCGTGGATCAGCCGGCCGTCCCGGAAACGGACCTCCTGCTTGGCCGGATGCACGTTGACGTCCACCTGCCCGGGCTCCACGTCCAGGTACAGGACGTAGGCCGGGTAGCGGTCCTTGAACAGGACGTCCTGATAGGCCCGCCGGATGGCGTGCGCCGCTGTGCGGTCGCGCACGCTGCGGCCGTTGACGAACAGGTACTGGAGATCCCCCGTGGAGCGCGAGAACGTCGGCAGGCCCACCCAGCCCCGAAGCGCCAGGCCGGCCGCCTCCATGTCCACGCGCAGCGCCTGCTCCACGAAGGCGCTGCCCAGCACGCGCGCCAGGCGCTCCTCGCGGGCATCCGGCTCCGCGGCCGGCGCCACCTGCAGCGTGGTGCGCTCGTTGTGGCGCACCCGCAGGCCGACGTCGAAGCGCGCCAGGGCCATGCGCCGCACCAGCTCCTGGACGTGCCCGAACTCCGTGCGATCGGCGCGCAGGAACTTGCGCCGGCCGGGCGTGTTGTAGAACAGGTCCCGCACCTCCACGGTCGTCCCTTCCGGGTGCGCCACCGGCGTCGGCTCCTCGACGGCACCGTCCGGGGCCATCATGCGCCAGGCGAGCTCGGCCTCCCGCGCCCGTGAATCCAGGGTTAGCCGGGACACCGACGCGATGCTGGGCAGCGCCTCCCCCCGGAACCCCAGGCTGGCGACACGATCCAGCTCCTCCAGGGTGCCGATCTTGCTGGTGGCATGCCGGCTCAGGGCGAGAGCCAGCTCGTCGCGGGGGATGCCCTGGCCGTTGTCGCGAACGCGGATCAGGCGCTTGCCGCCGGCTTCCACGTCCACGTCGACGCGGTCCGCGCCGGCGTCCAGGCTGTTCTCCAGCAGCTCCTTGACCACCGATGCCGGGCGCTCGACCACCTCGCCGGCGGCGATCTGGTTGATGAGCTGCTCCGGGAGGGGCTGGATCGGTCGGAACGGGGGCATCGGCCGGTACCGCGCTGCTGGTGATGACAGCACGTATTATGGCGCAGGTAGCTAGTGTCCTGTAACCCGAGTTCGTTGGAATCGGTCGGCGGTTCCCCTGACGGCCCTCAGTCCGGAATCCGCAGGGTGGAGCCCACGGTGATGCGATCGCTGCTGAGGTCGTTGGCGGAGCGAAGCTCCGAGACGCTCACCTGGTGGCTGCGGGCAATGCCGCTGAGCGTATCGCCGCGCTGGACCTCGTACTCGCCGCCGGACGCCATCCGACCCGCCGTGGGACGATAGCGCTCGACGTAGCGCTCCACGCCGTTGGCGACGGCGCGGGCCAGTTTCTCCTGGTACTCGGCCTGCTGCAGGAGCCGCTCCTCCCGGGCGTTGGAGATGAACGCCAGCTCCACCAGCACCGATGGCATGTCCAGGGACTTGAGCACCACGAAGCCGGCCCGCTCGACACTGGGCTTGTGCACGTGGCCCACGGCGTCCAGGCCGTCGAGGACGTCCGCCGCCAGCTCCACGCTGGCCTCCAGCGTCGCCCCGCGGGAAAGGTCCACCAGCACGGATCGGGTCAGGTCATCCTTGTCCGCGAGGGAGACATCGCCCAGCAGATCGGCGCTGTTCTCGCGCTGGGCCAGCATGCTCGCGGCCCGCGACGACGCCCCGGTACGCGACAGTACATACACCGAGGATCCGCGCGGGCCGCCGCTCTCGACGGCGTCGGCATGGAGCGACAGGAACAGGTCGGCACCGTTGCCACGCGCGGTCTCCCGGCGCTCCGCCAGCGGCACATAGGCATCCGAGGAGCGGATCATGAGCGGCCGCACGCCCGGCATGTCCTCCAGTATGCGCTCCAGCCGCCGCGCCACCTGCAGCACGATGGTCTTCTCCATGACCCCGGACGGCCCGATGGCGCCGGGATCGCGCCCGCCATGGCCGGCGTCGATGGCCACGATGAAGTCCTGCCGGCGGTGCTCGCTGGCGGTGCGCACGGGGGCGTCGCCGCCCCCCGATTCCAGGTCCACCACGAGGCGGTGGCCGTAGTCCCCTGTGGGCTCCATCAGGAACGACTGGGTCTGGACTTGCCGCTGAACGTCCAGGACCACGCGGAGATCGTCGTTGTCGCGCACCGCGCTGCGCATGCGCCGGATGACCCCCGTGCCGGCGAGCTCGGGCGAGGCCTGCAGCCGCGCCCCGGAGAAGTCGATGACCACCCGTGGGGGGCCTTCCAGGGTGAAGATCCGGTGCTCCACCGGGCCGGTGAGATCGAACACCACCCGGGTGCGCTCGGCGCTGGCGGAGGTCCGCACGTTATCCACGCGCACCTGATCCGCCAGCACCAGGGCCGGCAGACAAAGCAGGACACATGCAAGAAGGAAGCGCTTCATGGGCGCGGGCCTGTCGGTGTTCTTCGTAGGCCGACAGTACCCCGGTTGCCGCCGACATTGCAAGCGTCACATCAAGGATAGACCACAGGTTACTGATCAGAGGGAGAAATACCCATCGGGTGCGCCATGACCGCCGCCACCGGAGTCAACGCCGTCAGGGTCGCCTCGCGTCCGTGGTTCGCATCGGCCAGCGCAATGTGCAGGTCTCCGGCGGGCAGCACGCCGCGGCCGCGTTCCGGCCACTCCACCAGGATCAGCGTCCCCGGCCCGAGCTCGTCCCGCAGCCCCAGGTACTCGAGCTCCTCGGCATCGGCGAGGCGGTACAGATCCAGGTGCACCACCCGTCCCGCCGTCAGCTCGTAGGGTTCCATGAGCGTGTAGGTGGGGCTGCGGACGGCGCCGTCATGCCCGGCGGCGCGCAGCAGACCGCGAACCAGCGTGGTCTTGCCCGCGCCCAGGTCGCCGTCCAGCAGGACCACGCACTGCCCCCCCGGCCAGCTGCGCCACAGCGCCGCCCCGAGGGCCTCCGTGGCGGCCGCATCCGGCAACGCAGTCCGGCGGCTGCCGCCGTCAGGCGAGTCCTTCATCACCGTCATCGCGGGTTGACCAGCGCACGCACGGGATCGAGCAGATCCGTCGCCAGCATGCCGCGCTCCCCCGCGGCCGCAGCGCGGTCGGCGGCGGCGGCGTGTACGCACACGCCGGCCACGGCCGCGTCCCGGGGGGACATGCCCTGGGCCAGGAAGCCGCCCACCAGCCCGGAGAGCACGTCGCCCATGCCCCCCGAAGCCATGCCGGGATTGCCGTCCGTGCACACCGATGGCAGGCCCCCGGGCGCCTGGATCACCGTCCCCGCCCCCTTGAGCACGGCGACCCCGCCGAAGCCCTGGCACAACGCCTCCGCGGCCCGAAGCCGGTCGCCCTGGACGGCCGCCGTGGTCCAGCCCAGGAGCCGGGCCGCCTCGCCGGGATGCGGGGTGAGCACCCGGCGGTCGTCATGCTCGGGGGTCTCCGCCAGCTGATTGAGCGCATCCGCGTCCAGGACCGCCGGGCCTTCGAATGCGCGCACCCGCGCCAGCAGGTCCCGGCCCCAGGCGTGCATGCCCAGCCCGGGCCCGGCGATCACCACATCCACCCGCTCGAGCAGGCTCTCCAGGTCATCGGGCTCGTGCACCATGAGCTCCGGGCAGGCCGCCAGGCAGCCCGCGACATGCGCGCCGCGGGTCACCACGCTGACCAGGCCGGCGCCGCTGCGGGCGGCGGCCCGGGCCGCCATGAGCACCGCCCCGCCGGTGCCGTGGTCGCCGCCGACGACGAGCACGTGGCCGAACCGCCCCTTGTGGGCGTCCCGGGCCCGCGGCGGGAACCAGTGGCGCAGCCCGGCGTAGTCCACCCGGCGGGCGCAGGGCGCGGCCCCGTCGTAGGTTTCCGGCGGGACATCCAGGCCGGCAAACTGGACTGTTCCCGCGTACGCCGGCCCCTGCCCCGTGAACAGCCCCGCCTTGAGGCCGATGAACGTCGCCGTCAGGTCCGCCCGGACGGCGACGCCGAGCACGGCGCCGGTCGCCCCGTGCAGGCCGGAGGGGATATCCGCCGCCAGCACCGGCAGGCCGCTGGCGTTCACGCAGTCGACGGCGTCGCGGTAGCGGCCTTCCACCGGCCGCTGCAGGCCGGTGCCGAGCATGGCGTCCACGATGACCTCCGCCTGCGCCGGCAACTCCCCCTCGAAGGCGCGCCATGGCCCGCCCGTCGCCCGGTAGCGCGCCGCCATGGCGGCCGCATCGCCCTGCAGCCGCTCCGGATCACTGAGGTACAGCACCTCCACGTCCAGGCCGTCCCGGCGTGCCAGCGCGGCGATCACGTAGCCGTCACCGCCGTTGTTGCCCCCGCCGCACAGCACGCAGAGGGCGCGGCAGCCGGGCCAGCGCTCGCGCAGCGTCCGGTAGGCGGCAACCCCGGCGCGCTCCATGAGCAGCGCCCCGGGCACCCCGCAGGTATCGATGGCGCGCCGGTCCAGCGCCGCAACCTGCTCCGGCCGGTAGAGTTCCTCGGGCAATGCGTCCATGGGCGCAGTATACCTTTCCCGTCCGCCGCCTGGGCACCGGGGGCAACCGTTGTGTCGCCGCCCGGCCACGGGGCGGTACAATACCGGCATGAACGAGGCAGCCGCGCAATCCGGGAGCGCGCCGGACCTGGCAGCACTGGCCGGGCGGATCCGCACCTGGGGGCAGGAGCTGGGCTTCCAGCAGGTGGGCATCGCCGACACCGCCCTGGACGTCACCGAGGCGCGCCTGGACGAGTGGCTGGCCGAGGGGCGCCACGGCGACATGGAGTGGATGGCCCGCCACGGCCGCAAGCGCACCCGTCCCGGGGAGCTGGTCCCCGGAACACGGCGCGTGATCAGCGTGCGCATGGACTACCACCCGGCGCCGGACGCCGACGACGCCGACGACACCCTCGCCGACCCCGGACGCGCCTTCGTCTCCCGCTACGCCCTGGGCCGCGACTACCACAAGCTCATGCGCAAGCGCCTCCAGCGCCTGGCGTCGCGGATCCGGGCCGAGACGGGTTCCGAGGGCTACCGCGTGTTCGTCGACAGCGCCCCGGTAATGGAGAAGCCGCTGGCGGAGAAGGCCGGGCTGGGCTGGATCGGCAAGCACACCCTGCTGCTCAACCACCGCGCCGGCTCGTGGTTCTTCCTGGGCGAGATCTACACCGACCTGCCGCTGCCCGTGGATACCCCGGGCACCGATCACTGCGGCAGCTGCCGGGCGTGCATCGACGTCTGCCCCACCGGCGCGATCACGGCCCCGTACCAGCTGGACGCACGGCTGTGCGTGTCCTACCTGACCATCGAGCACCAGGGCAGCATCCCGGAACACCTGCGGCCGCTGATGGGCAACCGCATCTTCGGCTGCGACGACTGCCAGATGGTCTGCCCCTGGAACAAGTTCGCGCAACCCACCGACGAGGCGGACTTCCATCCCCGCCACGGGCTGGACACCGCGGCCCTGGTCTCCCTGTTCCGCTGGGACGAGGCCACCTTCCTGGCGCGCACCGAGGGCTCGGCCATCCGCCGCCTGGGCCACCAGCGCTGGCTGCGCAATATCGCCGTCGCCCTGGGCAACGCGCCCACGGAGCCCGACGTGGTGGCGGCCCTGCAGGAACGCGCCGACCATCCGGCGGAGCTGGTGCGCGAGCACGTGCACTGGGCGCTGGCCCGCCACGGACAATCCGCACAGGAGAGCCACCGTGAATGACACCGACACCGCCAACCTCCAGGGCCTGACCATCGCGGTGCCCGAGAGCCGCGAGCTCGACCTGTTCGCCTCCATGCTGGAGGATCGCGGCGCCCGCGCCTGGCGCTGTCCCCTGGTGCGGATCGCCGACAGCCCTGATGAACCCGGTGTGCGCCGGTGGCTGGAGCGGTTCTGCGAGCGCCCGCCGGACGAGCTCGTGCTCCTCACCGGCGAGGGGCTGAAGCGGCTGCTGGGGTTCGCCGAGCGCGCGGGCGTGGACGAAGCGTTCACGCGGGCACTGGCGCGAACGCACATCATCGCCCGCGGCCCCAAGCCCGGCCGGGCCCTGCGCACCCTGGGACTGAAGCCCGACCGGCTGTCGGACGACCCGACCACGGCGGGCGTCATCCGTACCCTCGGCGCAATGGATCTGCAGGGACACCGGGTTGGCGTCCAGCTCTACGGCGAAGAGCCCAACCCGGAGCTCATGCAGGCCATCCGGGACGCCGGAGCCGAGCCCGACCCGGTGGCGCCCTACGTCTATCTCTCCGACCAGGAGGATCCGGCGGTGATCGAGCTCGTCGAGGCCCTGGAGCAGGGCCGGCTGGACGTCATCGCCTTCACCAGCAAGTCCCAGGTCCAGCGCCTGTGGGAGGTAGCCGAGGGGGCGGGTCGCGGGGACGCCCTGCTTCACGGCCTGGAGATCACCCTGGTCGCGGCCGTGGGACCGGTGGTCGCCGACGCCCTGGCGCAACGCGGCCGTCCCGCCGACCTGGCGCCGGAGTCCAGCTACTTCATGAAGCCGCTGGTGCGGGCCATCGCAGCCCGGGCGGGCTGATCGAAGGCCGCCCCCGGAGAGGACGACTCACTCCCCGAGCAGGTCGGCCACCTCGATGTTGTCGATGAGCCGCGCGCGCCCGAGGTGGGCGGCGGCCAGGACGATCAGGTCATCGGCGGGCAGATCCGGCACCGGCTCGGACAGATCGTACCGCCGGCGGATACTGACGTAGTCCGGCCGCATGCCGGCGGCGCCAAGCCTGCGCCAGCCCTGGGCCTCCAGCTCCAGGAAATCCCGCTCGCCGTCGCGCAGCGCGGTGGCGATGCCGTGCAGGCACTGGTACAGCGCCGGCGCGATCCCGCGCTCGTGGGCCTCCAGGTAGGCGTTGCGCGAGCTCATGGCCAGGCCGTCGGCCTCCCGTGCGGTAGGCGAGCCCACGATCTCCACGGGCAGGTTCAGGTCCGTCGCCATGCGGCGGATCACCTGGAACTGCTGGAAGTCCTTGCGGCCGAACACGGCACGGTCCGGCCCCACCATGTTGAACAGCTTGCACACCACCGTGGCCACGCCCGTGAAGTGGCCGGGCCGGTGCGCGCCGCAGAGGATATCCGACAGCCCCGGTACGTGGACGGTGACCAGGTGATCCAGGCCGCGGGGATAGACCTCGGCCACCGACGGGGCGAACAGGACCTCGGCGCCCTCGGCCCGCAGCTGCTCGCTGTCCGCGTCCAGGGTGCGCGGGTAGGCGTCGAAATCCTCCCCCGGGGCGAACTGGGTGGGATTGACGAACACGCTGACCACCACGTGGTCGCTGATGCGCCGGGCATGGCGCACCAGCCGCAGGTGGCCCTCGTGGAGGTTGCCCATGGTGGGCACGAAGCCGACGACCCTGCCCTCGGCCTGCCAGGCGCGCACACGGGCGCGAACCGCCTCGATCCGGTGGACCGTCTCCATGGGGCCTCCGTCAGAAGCTGTGCTCGGCAAGCGGGAAGGCGCCCTCGCGCACGGCTGTCACGTACGCCGCCAGGGCGTCCTGGATGCTGCCCGCACCGGCCATGAAGTTGCGCGAGAAGCTGGGCGTCTGCCCCGGCGTAATCCCCAGGACGTCCTGGAGCACCAGGATCTGCCCGTCCGTGTCCGGTCCGGCGCCGATGCCGATGACGGGCACGCCCACTTCCCGGGTGATGCGCGCCCCCACCGCGGACGGCACGCACTCCAGCAGGATCATGTCGGCGCCGGCGTCAGCCAGCGCCCGGGCATCGTCGATCATGGCTTCGGCGTCCGCCGCGTCGCGCCCCTGGACGCGGTAGCCGCCCAGCTTGTGGACGGATTGCGGCTGCAGCCCGAGATGCGCGCACACGGGCACGCCGGCGCCGCTGAGTCGGCGCACCGCCTCGACCTGCTCGCGGCCGCCCTCCAGCTTGACGATCTGCGCGCTGCCTTCCTTCATCATGCGGGCGCCGTTGCGCAGGGCATCGTCCACCGTGGCGTGGCTCATGAAAGGCATGTCCACCATCAGCAGCGCCGTCGGCCGCGCCGCGGCCACGCAGCGGGCGTGATAGATGAGATCCTCCATGGTCACGGGCAGCGTCGTCTCCCGTCCCTGCATGGTCATGCCCAGGGAATCCCCGACCAGGATCACGTCCATGCCGGCGCGGTCCGTCACCGCGGCAAAGGTATAGTCATAGGCCGTCATGCACGCAATCTTCTCGCCGGCCTGCTTCATGCGGGCGAGGGTGGCCACTGTAACGGGCCGCTTGCGGTTGTCACCGGTGTACATAGGCACTCCCGTGCACTCCTGCGGGCCGGGCCCGCGGGTGGTCAGGCGATGGGCGCCGGATTGAAGAAATGCCGGCCGCTGCGGATGGAGCGGATGCGCTCCAGCAGCTGGCCGTAGTCGGCTTCGTTGCCGACCAGGTCAATCTCGGCGGCGTTGACAATGAGCAGTGGCGCCCGCTCGTAGTGATGGAAAAACTCCACGTAGGCGTCCGTGAGACGCTGCAGGTAATCGGTGTCGATGCGCTGCTCGTGGGCGATGCCCCGCCGGCGGATGCGCTCCAGGAGGACATTCACCGGCGCCTGCAGGTAGATCACCAGATCCGGCGGCTGGAGCTCCGGCGCCAGGTAGTCGTACACCCGCTGATACAGCGCAAACTCGTCGGCGGTCAGCGTGAGCTGGGCGAACAGCCGGTCCTTCTCGAACAGGAAATCGGCGATGCGGGTGGTCTCGAACAGGTCCGCCTGACGCAGCCCCCGGAGCTGCTCGGCGCGCTGCAGGAGGAAGTGCATCTGGGTGGCGAAGGCCGCGTCCCGGGGATTCTCGTAGAAACGCTCCAGGAACGGGTTGTCCTCGGCGCCCTCCAGTAGCAGCCTGCTGTCGAAGGTCTCGGCCAGTCGCCGCGCCAGGCTGGTCTTGCCGACACCGATGGGCCCTTCCACCACGATGTAGCCGGGCTCGCCATGCTCACTCATTGCTGACTGCCACCGCTGTACCGTCCTCCTGGATGCGCCGCAGGCCGTCGGCAGGGCACGCCGCCAACAGCGCCCGCACCTCCCCCCTGCCGGGCACCCGGGCGTCGGGCGCTACTTCGGCGAGAGGATACAGCACAAAGCTGCGCTCATGCATACCCGGATGGGGCACCACCAGGGACGGCTGGCGGATCCGGCGGTCGCCGTAGAGAAGCAGGTCGAGATCCAGCGTCCGCGGCCCCCAGCGCCGCCCGCGCCGACGCTCGTGGGCGGCCTCCTCCGCCTGCAGCAGCACCAGCAGGGCGTCCGGGGACAGCGTCGTGCGCACGCCCATGACGGCGTTGACGTACTCCGGCTGATCCTGCGGCCCCATGGGCGGACTCAGGTACAGCCCCGAGCGTCCCGCGCTCTCCAGCTGCGGATGGCGGGCCAGGCGCTCCAGCGCCCGCTGCACGTGCGCCCTGGGATCGTCCAGATTGCTGCCCAGCCCGATCCAGGCGGTCACGGCCTCGTCGGTCATTACTCCGGCGTTTCCGGGCTGGCGCGGCCGGATTTGCCCCGGCGCCGGCGGCGCTTGCGGCGCCGCGGCGCTTCGGCGGCCGCCGCACCGTCGGCCTCGCCGGTGCCGTCGGCGTCCTGCATTCGGGTCCAGGTATCCGCCAGCTCCTGCGGCGCGTCGCCGGCGGCCGCCCGGATCAGGAGGAAGTCGTAGGCCGCGCGGAAGCGGGGATGACCCAGCAGCCGCCGCGCCCGCTTGCCCCGGAAGCGTTCCAGCCGCGACTGCAGCAGCATGATCTCGCGCATGGGAATGCTGAAGCGCTTGGGAATGGCGACGCGCTCCAGCTGCCGCTCCACCACCTCGGCCATGGCCTCCTGCAGCGCCTGGGCCGGCGAGACCTCGGTATCCTGCGCGAACTCCTCCGCCCGCTCCGAGACGCTCGGCCACAGCAGCGCCGCGAACAGGAACGCCGGCGTCACCGGCTTGCCCTCGTTGACCCGGCGGTCGGTGTTCTCCAGGGCGCGCAGGATGAACACGTCCCAGACCTCGCCCTTGTCGCCGTCCAGGGCCTCGTCCGCCTGCGGGAACAGATGGCTGAACAGCCCGTACCGGCGCAGGATGGCGTAGGTCTCGGTGGCCACGCCCGCCATGAACAGCTTCATGATCTCGTCGAACAGGCGCGCCTGGGGGATGTGGTCCAGCAGTCCCGCCATCTCCGGGATGGGCGCCCCGGTGTCGGCATCGATGCGGAAGCCGAGCTTGGCGGCGAAGCGCGCCGCGCGCAGCATGCGTACCGGATCCTCGCGGTAGCGCGTGGCCGGATCGCCGATGAGCCGGACCCGGCCCTCGTCGAGGTCGTCCAGGCCGTTGGCGAAGTCCACCACGGAGAAGTCGGCGATGTTGTAGTACAGGGAGTTGATGGTGAAGTCGCGCCGGAAGGCGTCTTCCTCCACGGAGCCGTAGACGTTGTCCCGGAGGATCCGCCCGTCCTCCATCTCCACGTCGCCCTCGGCGTCGACGGACTCCGGATCGTGCAGGGCCCGGAAGGTGGCCACCTCGATGATCTCGCGGCCGAAGTGTACGTGGGCCAGCCGGAAACGCCGCCCGATCAGCCGGCAGTTGCGGAAGAGATCGCGGACGTCCTCGGGACGCGCATCGGTGACCACGTCGAAATCCTTGGGCTCGCGCCCCAGGGAGAGGTCACGGACGCCGCCGCCGACCAGATAGGCCTCGAAGCCGGCATTCTTCAACCGGTAGAGGACCTTGAGGGCGTTGTCGCTGATGTCCTTGCGGGAGATCCGGTGTTCTTCTCGCGGGATCACCCGGATGCGGGCGCGCAGATCGTCGAGTTCCTGTTCCGTCACGGAGTCCAAGCTTGAGCCAACTGAATGAGCGCGTATAATACCACTCCCGTGGCGCGGTTGAAGAACATTCCCGCGCCGGCAGGTAAAACCGCGCTCCCATCGTCTAGCGGTCCAGGACGCCGCCCTCTCACGGCGGAAACCGGGGTTCAAGTCCCCGTGGGAGCGCCATCTTCATCTTGCTGATTTTCCTGGGTTTCTCCCTTCGTTCCTCGCTTCGCTGGCTGTTTACGCTTCTGCTGTTGGGTGTGCCTCTCGGTGGAACCCGAGTCCCCTTCGGTACCCTCGGGGGTCCCCCGGGTCTCACCTGCTTCAGAGGCCGCACTCTCGCTACTCTCATCCGCTTGGGTGGCCTGGGTTTCCTTGGCCGAGGCCTTCGCCTGCGCATCCTCGATGATGCAAACTTCCGCCATCTCCAGTGCGGCCAGAGCTTCACTTGCGCGCTGCTTTGCAGCTTCCACGCGCGGCGCGGGCTCCACCTCCAGGCGATCCTTCGGCTCGCCGTAGATCCGCTTGTAGAACGCGAGTGTTAGCTTCTCGTGGTTATCGCTCATAGGTCCTCCTGTGTTGAGCGTGAGTTAGTTCATGATTGTCCATTCGCGTACAGCACTGGTTTATTTCGCTATGAGCTGTACCTTTGGGCAAAAGAAAACCCGGCGCGCAGGCCAAGGCGTTCAGGTAAAGTGTTGACGATGCGCCCCGATCTGGCTAAACCCCCCTACTGAACGGGGGGTTACAGATCGGGGCGCTAGACATGGCCAGCCAAAAATTTGGCAGAGACAACAGGCATCCCCACATCCCTTCCCCCTCGGGGGATCCAGGTGAACCACTGCAAGAACCCCGTCTGCAGCAACTTCGGGGTCCCTGCCGAGCTAAGTCGCAACGATCCGCACTACCTACGCACAGGTACCAATCGACGGCCTCCTCGAGGTGGTGATGGCAGCAAGGGCATCGCGCCCTCAATCCGCTGTCGCAGCTGCGGTGAGACGATCCCGCTGAAAAGCAACGCTGCCATCTGCGACACGGTTCGTATCCTCGATTGGCAGCCTGGCCAGTTCACCTGTCCCAACCCGGCCTGCGACAACGCCTATGTCGACATTCGCGCGTATCCCGGCGCCTATCAGCGCTTCGGGCAAAGTGCCGCCGGTACGCCTCGCTTCCGGTGTCCGCTGTGCCGGAAGACCTTCTCAATTCGGCGCCGCATCCGGCCGCCTCCCGAAAAAGACGGCCTCCGTGTCCAGACGCTCGGCGGCCTCGCGCTCGCCGGAACATCCAGGACGTGGGTATTGCCCCAGGGCCGCCCTCCATCGGTCGCTATCGGCCGGGGAGTGCCTTAACGTGCACCGGCGCATGGCCGTTGAAGTAGGCCAGCATATTGTCTTCGAGCTGCTGCCTCAGGGCGCTTTCGCAGCTTAGCTTGCTGAGAATGGCGCCCATCTCCGAGCTCAGAACGCTCGAGGTCGTGATCGAGTTCTGCCGCTGGATAACGGCGTTGAACTTGGTGGGCACGTGGGCCTCATTGTGCACGCGACTGCCGGCCGACCCGCCGACATACTGACCCAGGCCGTTTGTGTACTCGCTCCAGTAGATCCTTTCCTGCGTGTAGTGGGTGGTCGGCTCGCCACAGGCGCCGAGCAGGCGTTGCCGGCCAAGGGCATAGGCCGCGATGAGGTTCCCCTGCCGGCGCATCGACTTCTCAGCGTGCATAAGAGCCGTAAGGGCCCTGGTCATGGCATTGTCCGGATTGCCGCCAAAGGGGTTTGACGCCGTTGCGATGAACTCCTCCTCGATCCGATCGGCGAGCGCGAAGTCCCCGATGGCAATGCTGCGAAGCACAAGGCTGGGGTAGCTATCGTTGAACACACCCTGGTTCACCGACCCTACCTCCGCCGCGCCTGCTCGGCGCGCCGCGGCGATGGCAAGCGGCTGTTGCAGCCTGATCTCAAACTGACGGGACCCGAAATCCACGAGCACATCGCGACCACCCTCGCGATACTCGAGATAGGGAAAGGCCTGACGCATATTACCCCGGAAGCGCTCGAAGACCGCCCCGGAGCAGCCCGTGCCCGCGAACACGCGACGCCAGTTCTTTGCGAGACGCTCCATGACCTCACCGAGTCGGCGATTCGTGGCCTCGAGGCTGAAGTCGGGCCGGATATTCTCCTCGTAGAGCTGCGCGCGGATCGGGGCATGGACCAGGGCCGCGATCACGAACGCGGCATAATCGTCCTTGAGCAGCCCTATCGTGCGCGCCCGGGAAAACGGCGGGGTGGTGTAGAAGTCCATCGGCCCGGCCGGGGTGGCCGCACACTGCTCCCAGTACGCGGTGTGGAAGGCGAGATGATCGAGCAGCACGGTATCCAGGGGGGTCTCCGAGGACCGTGGGCGGCCCTCGAAAACACGCTTGTAGCGCTGCTGCTGGTTCCGTGGCAGGAAGTCGAGATCGACCTCGAGCGGCTCCGGGGTGGCCCCAGGCGCTTCGCTGGATGCGGCCTGCGAGTCCCGCAACGCCTCCAGGTCCAGTGAGGCCAATGGATCGTTGCCGCCCGTGCGGCAATGCTCGAGCAGGGGCGCGACATCCGAGCGGAAGGTGCTGAGATCAAGGCCGCCGCTCAACGTCAGGTATTGGCCGTCCCGCATTGTCAATGGCTGGCCATCCGCCGTACTCAATGAGTACTGGAGGTTGCTGGTTCCGCGCAGGGCCAGGAGAAAGGGGTCATCCGCCCGCACGGAGCCGGATACACGCGCCACGACGTCGTGACTGGGGAAGGTTTCAACCCATTGCACGGGCAGCCGTCGCTCGAGATCCTGACCGTAGGGCATCAGCAGGAGTTCGTATTCCGTACCCGGAGGCACGGGCACGACGTCGTCGACCTCGCCCGGGTACTGGCGGACGATCAGGGAGAAGTCGATGACGCCCCCGCCCCGGCAGCGCATGACGAACTCGAGCTGACGGTCGGTGATGTAATAGTAGCTGTCGCGGTCATAGACGAAAGCAGGCACGCCCTCGATGGAGACGAGCACGAGTCCGCTAGGGGTCGCTCGCTCGGCATCCCGGCCGCTTTGATCCACACGGCTCGCTGTGATCGCGGCAACGGTATCCGCCCGGGCGAGCTCCGCGAGCCGACCGAGATAGGCAATCTCCTGCGTATCGAGCGCCGGGGGCGAGGCCTGGGCAACAGTGGCGGTTGCCGCGCACGCGAGCATCACGAGGCCGGCAATCCAGGATGAGGGGGGTCGCGAACGCATGAGGCTCACCATGTCGTGCTATTGAGGGAGCACGCCAAGGTCAGCCGGCTCCGACTGTGTGGGTCCGTCCGACAGGGCCATCAATCCATTGAACTTGAAGATGCGGCCGTTCGGGGCGCCTGTCAAGCAGCTTTGGCAGCGCATCCATCCTCTTCGCCCTCGCCTATGATTCTTCGGGGCGGGACAATCTCTGGGACCAGCTGTGCGCGAGCGCAACGGTTCGGGATGGTCGGCCCCTTACCTGGTCCGCTCCCACGACGGAAGCGTCACAGCCAACGCACATGGACGATGAGCCCCGGATCGTGCATTAGCGGGCCGCTGGATCGGGCAGATCGACATTCCAAGGCAAGAGATCATCGACCGGATCACCGGCGGCGATACCGCGCTGCGGCAACTCCCGGAACACCTGGGCAAGATAGCCGTAGGGCTCGATGGCGTTCACCTTCGCCGTTTCGATGAGCCCGTATAGGCTGGCACTCGCCTTGGCCCCGGCCGGCGTATTGGCAAACAGCCAGTTCTTGCGCCTGATGACGAACGGTTTGATCGCGCGCTCGGCGGTGTTGTTATCGATCGCCGTCTCACCATGCTCGAGATAGCGCGTGAGCTAGGGCCACTGTTTGCGCGTATAGGTGATCGCCTTGCCCAGCAGGCTTTTCGGCGGCACGCGGTTGGCGAGGCCCGCCGGCAAACACTGCCGACTCAGGCCGCGCGCAACTCCTCGAGGTCACGGCCCCAGCGGGCTCGTTGCCGCTTACGCTGAGGTTGTCGATGTCCCTCGCCGGCGAGATCTCGTCATGCGCTGCTTGTCCCTCTTGGCACAAGATCGTCCGAAGGGTCATTGGCCGTGCCCCTACGGATCCGGGAAGCGCTTAAGAGACTGCTATTGTGCCGAGTTCATCGAGTTGAGGCATAAAGTACCGCCCAAGATGGCAAGGCAGATGCGATCCTGCATCCTCTCGCGGGAGAGCCATCGCGGCCGGCGATGTCGTTGACCGCTACATAGGCCTGACACCGCCTTGGAGGAGCCGGTGAATCAGTTGCCGGGGACGTTGCTATGCGGCTCTACGCCCCGCCGCTCCCCACGATCCTTCCTCGAATACGTCTAGATTTCCTTCCTGGTATACGAACAGCGGACCCCCGGAGCTGGGTGGTCCGATGCTCATATCCCATCTATACGGGAGGGGGTACCCGTCCCTCACAAGCGTTCAACACTTTACCTGAACGCCTTGCGCGCAGGCCGGGCTCTCGATTCCCCTGCGCGTCCCTGCGTTGTCGTGCACTTCCTTGCGCTTGGCCCGGGTTATCCTAGGTGCCTCGCTGCTTCGTGGCTCACATCGCTTGCCAATAAGTGCCCATAGTGGCGATTCACCATATTGGTGTTCGTGTGCCCGAGCAGAGTCGCCACGGCCTTATCGCTCATGCCGGCCTTCAGAAGCTTGGTGGCGTACGTGTGCCGCAGCGTGTTGGTGCTCGCAACGCCATATCTCTCTACTATCGCCGGGTCATTCAGGCCCGCGCGCTCCATCGCTGCCTCGATCCCGGCGGTGCCATTGCCGCTCCTGCGTTCATTCACAGGGTGGCCCGTAGGCGCCCGCCTGGGAAAGACCCAGTGGATCCCGTGCTTGCGGTTGCCAACCCTACGCCCCATGACTTCCTGGAGGCGCGGGGTCATCGCGAGCTCGGTCAGCACCTTGCCGCCGCTCTTCTCTCGATACACCAGTACCACCCCACGCTTGAGGTCGACATCACGCCAATGGAGATAAGTCGCTTCGCTGTACCTGCACCCTGTGTCCAGAAAGAACACGGCCAGATCATAGTTGTCCTGCGATCGATCCTTCAGCGGGCCCGTGCGCTCGGTGAAGCGCAAGCCGCCCACATAGCCTTTGCTTGGGTCCAGCTCGTGCAGCAAGCGCTGTACCTCGTCGTCATCAAGCGCACGCGGGCGCGCGCTCGCGGTAAACTTTTCGAACCGAAGATTCGGGTTCACGTCCGCCTCGAGCTGGCGCTTGCTGTAGTTGACAGCGGCTTGCAAAGTGGTTAACTCTCGATTGATTGTGCCCTCTTTGTTGCCCTCGCTCAGGCGCTGGCGCACAAGCTCCTCAATGTGTCGCACAGAGAGGTCCGAGAGCTTGAGGTCGAGATCCAGCCCCCAGCGGGCCCCCCGCTTGCCCTTCCCTGACAGCTTGTCCAGGCGCTGGAGCGCATTGTATTGATCGTTGAGGCGTGGCACGCGGTTTTGCCGGTACTCGTCCAGCGCTTCACCAACGGTCATGTCCATGCGCCGCCCGTGCAAAACCTTCTGCCGAAGCTTTTCCTTCTCCTCCTCCGCCACATTAAAGGCCTTGCCATAGTCCTCCGTGCCTGTGTTAATGCGATGGCGCTGGCCCTTGATCTTGCAGTCATGAAGCCACGAGCCGTACTCGCGGCCCTCTGCATCTTTTTTCCTGTACAGTGCAATACTGCCCGTTTTGCTCGGCATAGGTGCCTCCTTTTTTGTGTCTAATCTCGTGTGAACTTCTTTATTTATTTGAACATTTTATAATACGTGTCCCGCATGTTCAGCACGGGTAATTCAAGGAACATATCGCGGGCTTTCGTCCACGGCCCATGGTCCACTCCTAGCCAGTACGCCGTGTACGTTGACCCACTTTTATCTGTCGCAATCGACAAAATAAGGTCCGGCCAATCATCTGCGCTGAGATAGAAAGACCAGTGCAGAAACTCAATGCCACCCTCCTTTTGAGTCGATGTTTCGTGTTCGTAGTCGTACCCCAGATCCGTGAGGTGCGACAAAAAGCGAGAGAATTCGGTCCTTTCCGCCTCGTCCGTGTAGCGCGTTATCCTGCGCCCTCCCTTTTCGTACCGTAAATGTGGCATTAGCTCGCTTCTTCCTTCTTTTTGAAGCACAGGTCGTACATTAATGGATCGTAATGACGCAGAAGCGAGCGCGCGAACCCCTGGACATCCTGGATATCAAGCGCTCTGGCCCAGTGTTCGATCTCTTCGGTGGGCAACCGCCTTACGCCAGTCTCCACCTGGGAGATGAACGTGTAGTAATCCAGGTTCAGGCGCTTGGCCATTTCCATCTGGCTCATACCGGCTTGCTGACGATAGGTTTTAATCATCTTGCCGGCCTGTTTCCTGAGGTCCTTGTACTCGCTTCCACGTAGGTCGTATCGCGTATGTGCCATCGTGTGGTTCTCCTGGCTAGTACTGGGTGAGCGACGACCAGGCACAAAACCAGGACGCCGCGGTTGCCAGTATAGCCAGGGTTGCCATTACCGTCCAGGACATTTTTCTAGTGCTGTACTTTGGTAGGCCTGCGGGGGCTCGAGGCGACAATCCACCGCCTCGAGAGAAAAGCGTGAGAATCAGGCGTGACGCGGGCTCATATAGGTTGACAAAAGAAGAAACCAGGCACACGGGGGCCCGCGTTTATCATCGCTATTTTGCCCGTGAGCGGCCGGGTGAGGCCCTTGGCCGCCCTGGTAGTCCGTCCTGAATAACCCGTTATGCGGCAGCCCGCATTCCGGGTTTGAGATTCTGATTACGGATTCCGGTGTCGAAGACGGCCCGTAGCCGCCCAAGTATTCGGCGCAAAAGAGCGGGCATCGCCCGGAGCAGGAGCCGGATGTTGTGCCCGGCAGCCACGAGCACCGCATTGAGCGCATCGCCCAGAGCACCTTTCAGTCGGCACCGGTCCATGCGGCCGTCGGTTTTCATGTGACCGATCACGGCTTCGATGGCGCTGCGGCGTTTGAGCTCCCTCTTCAGCGTTCGGGTGTTCATACCGCGTTTCTGACCAGAAAGTAGAGTCCCCAGAAGTGTGTAACTCGGCGGCCGGGAGGGTTGCCGGGCCGGTCAGGCAGGGAGGCTGAGAGGCCACCGCGGGTCTCGTTAGGATTCGGGCTGAATCAAGACGTAGGACCCAATCGAAGGAGAACCCGCGATGACCGAGAACAGGATGGCACTGCTGGAGATGGCTGAGAAGGGTGGCGATGTGGACTTCCTGCGTGAGCTCGTGCGCGAGGTCGTCCACAAGCTCATGGACGCGGAAGTCACCCAGCACTGTGGTGCCGAGCGCCACGAGCGCAGTGAGCAACGCCAGGATCAGCGCAATGGCTACCGCACGCGGCGCTGGGATACCCGGGTGGGGAGCATGGAGTTGCAGGTCCCGCGGCTTCGCCACGCCAACTACCTGCCCTCGTTCCTGGAGCCGCGGCGGCCGACCGAGCAGGCGCTGGTGGGTGTCGTCCAGGAGGCGTATATCCAGGGCGTGTCGACGCGCTCGGTCGATGAGCTGGTCAAGGCCGCCGGCATGGAGGGGATATCCTCATCGCAGGTCTCGCGGCTGTGTGCCTCGATCGACGAGCGGGTCCAAGCCTTCCTCGAGCGGCCCATTGAGGGGCACTGGCCGTTTCTGTGGCTGGATGCGACCTACGTCAAGGTCCGCGAGCACGGCCGGGTGGTCTCCAAGGACTGTGTGATCGCTGTGGGCGTGAACACCGAGGGCCGCCGGGAGGTGCTGGGGCTGCGCGTGGGCCCGAACGAGACCCAGGGCTTCTGGAAGCAGTTCCTGCGCGAGCTCCTCGGGCGGGGCCTGACGGGGGTGGAGCTGGTCATCTCCGACGCCCACCAGGGGCTCAAGCGCGCCGTCGGCGAGGTGCTCCACGCGAGCTGGCAGCGCTGCCGCGTGCACTTCATGCGCAACATCCTCTCCTACGTCGCCAAGCGCCACCAGAGCATGGTTGCGGCGATGGTGCGCACGGTCTTCGCCCAGCAGGACCACGCCGAGGCACGGGCGCAGTGGCGCACCGTGGCCGATCAGCTCCGGGGGCAGTTCCCCAAGGTCGCCGAGGCGATGGACGCCGCCGAAGAGGACGTGCTCGCCCACATGGCCTACCCGGCGGCGGTGTGGTCGAAGATCTCCTCCACCAACCCGCTGGAGCGGGTGAACAAGGAGATCAAGCGCCGCAGCAATGTGGTGGGCATCTTCCCGAACGACGAGGCGGTCACCCGCCTGGTCGGGGCGGTGCTCACCGAGCAGACCGAGGAGTGGGCCACGGGGCGGCGCTACATGAGCCTGGACAGCCTGCAGCAGGTCACCCCGGCTGACGCCGACGACCCCGAGCAGGCCCTGGCCCAACTCGAAGAGCAAGTGGCCTGAATCAGCGAAGAGACCGCGGTGGTCAATGAAGGCCTTTTACACAGTTGACTGGGCACTGCCGACCAGAACGGAAGACCTGGACGTCCGGGATGGCCGCTCCCTGGTAACCACGATCGACGTAGCAGCGCTTGGGTGCCACACCGCTCAGGATCTCGGTCTGCTCCAGCGTCTCGGCCAGGGTGTGGCCGTCGAACGGGTTGTTTGGCATGGAGCGGCAGCCGACCACGAAGCTCTCCCGGTTGGTCACCGCCACCGAGACCTTCACGCCGAACTCCCACGGCTTGGCCACCTTGCCCTTGCCGATGACCTCGACCTCCGGGGCATGCCAGGACAGCAGCTTGTTCTTGCTCTTGCGCGTCTGGTTGAGCAGCCGGTTTGCCCGGTGCAGCGGTTGCTGGAACGCCGTCTGGGTGACGTCCGGTGCGTCCTCGATCTTGCGCTCAATGTCGCGGGTCACCCGGCCCAGGTAAGTCTTCAGCCGTTTGGTCATCCGTCGGGTACGTGATCGCCTTCTCCTGGACGGTGGTATCCACGCTCACGCGTTCCAGGCTCTGGCGTTTCACCACGCCGGTGCGCTTGGCGACTTCCACGGTCTCGGCAAGCAGCAACTCCACGCCTTCCTCGCCGATGCGCTGCCGCCACCGGGTCAGCGACGAAGGATCGACCGGGAACTCATGCTGGAAGTATTTCTCGCCGCAGAAATGCTGCATGTAGGGATTTTCCACCCAGCGTTCGACCACGGCCTCGTCGGAGAGGTTGTAGGCGTGCTGCAAATACAGCAAGCCTGCGATCAGCCGCGGTGGCGCTGCGGGTCGGCCGGTTGGCGAGGCAAAGAGTTCGCTCCACTCGCGCTCGAACACCGACCAGTCGATGCGATTGGCCAGCTTCACCAGCGGGTGACGCGGATCGATCAGGTTGGCCAGCTCACTGCGGAAGAGATCGTCCTGTGGCGTATGCCGCTCGTCCCGAGGCCCCATCCAACACCGTTATTGCAGGGAAACTGCCTTGAGGATACCAAAAACCGGCAATTTCAGAATGCTGAAAAACTCCAGAATCTCCGCCGCATCAGTGGGTTGGGAGTTTTTCAGGACCGACCTGGTAAGCCCTTCAGGAGAAGCGCCCGCGCACCGTTGTGTCCGCGAGGCCTAGGGCATATGAAAACTAGGAAAAAACAGGAGCAACAAGCGCTTTATAGGCGAGCTTGCGCTCCCTCAAGGCGGAGCCCCGCGGGTGACAATCGTCGACTTATCAAGAAGCTAGAACAGCCTAGGCGGGCACCGGGGGGACTATAACGGTGGACCCCGGTTTGTCAGGCGATTTCTATAGGGAGGCGTCGGGCGTTTGTCAAGTCCAATGTATAACCAGCGACCGCTCGTCCGTCAATGGTTGACAACGGTCGGACGTTTCCATGGACTCTGGTGGCTGTCAACTCGTTATTCCTAGAGCACATCGGACCCCCACCGGGGGGATTCCTGGCGCGCGAGAAGAAAGGGTATCCGGATTAACTGGTTGAAGGGGCCTTCAAACTCCTCCGCCCCCTAATCTGTCCGGAAGGGTGATAGATCGACGCCGTAGTTCTTCTCGACCGGGGGAAGGCTCTTGCCGTAGGTCATGGTGGCCCTGCCCAGGAACGGGGATTCCTTGGTCTGCGGCGACTTCTTCTTGTGCTTGGTGGTGTAGAGCATCCGAGCGCGCATCACCTCGAACGAATAGCCCCGGCCATCGCGGTTCTTGTCCTTGGCCAGTCGGTTGATCGACTCCGTGAAGGCGTTGGTGATCGGGATGTCGGCCTCGAAGTAGGTCAGCATCTCCTCACGCCAGTTGCTGACAGCTTTGACGAGATCCTTCCAGACTTCCTTCTGCCCCTGCGGGATGTCGTCAATCCATTGAGCCAGCGCCTTCTCGGCGTCACGCCGGTTGGTGCAGTCCCAGATGTGGAAGAACCGCTCCTTGTGCTCGTGTGCCGCCAGGAGCTGGGGGAAGGCCCCAGTCCAGGTCTCCATGATGAGCCATTCGCGGTCTGAGACGTCGTGAGCGCACTTCAGCAGGATCTTCCGGTCACCCTTGAGGGTTCGGCGCTGATTGGGCGTCAGCTCCTTCCTGAGGCCCTTGCGGATGCTGTCCATGGCATCGTTGGCCATGCGCACGACGTGGAACTTATCGACCACGATACGGGCTTGTGGCAGCACCGCTTGGACCGCCGCCCGGTAGGGCTTCCACATGTCCATGCTGACGATCTCCACCTTGTGGCGGTCGGTCATGTTCATGAGGCGCCTGGTCACCGCATCCTGTTGGCGACCAGGGAGCAGGTCCAGCAGGGTGCGCTCCTCCAGGTTGGTCAGGATGCAGCGGTAACGGCGATTCAGGTACAGCTCGTCGATGCCCAGGCAGCGAGGCGTCTCGAAGCGGTGCCAGGCTGCGAGGAACTCGGCCTTCTTCTTGAAGATCTCGCGGACGGTCTTCTCGTCGAGGCCTGTGGTATCGGCCACGTAGGCATAGGGGTGGTTGAAGGCTTCCTTCTCGACATGAGTGTGGAGCCGGCGAGTCATGCGGTGGTCATCCACCATATCCGGGAGCTTAGGGCGGAACGTTTTCTCGCAAGCCCGGCACACGTAGCGGCGGCGAACAACCCAAAGGGTGACTCGCTTGCCATGGATAGGCAGATCTCGGTAAGCCATATCGCGCTTGCCGAACCTGACGAACTCACCCCCAACGCCACATTCCTCGCACGCTAGAGGTTCAGGCGCTTCAATTTGATAGTGGAGATCATGCTCATCTTGTTTAGTGTTCAGGATATTATATTGCGGCAAATGCAGGACATTGTTGGGCAGGTTCGTCACACATCTCTCCCTGAGAGGTTCACCATTTCATCTAGCCCCGGGTGTCTGGATTAACTGGTTCAAGAGAGCCCAGCATGACAAGCTGGGCGCTGCTCGACATTTATGTAGAAAACGCAGCGCGCCCGTGGCGCTGGGGTATGGCTACATCTGACGGAACAGTGCCGCCACCAGAATACCGCCGGCGATCGCTGGCAGTGGCTTCTTCAGCGTCAGCATAATCACGGCGGTGGTCAGCAGGGCCAGACGGGCGCCATTGTCACCGGTGATCGCCAGCGGCGCGAGCAGCGCCACTAGCACCGAGCCGGACATGGCGTGAATGAACCGTTTGACGCGGTAGCCGATGGGCACGAAGGACATCGCGAAGACGCCACCCCAGCGAGTCACCAGGGTCACCACCGCCATGATCAGGATGATGGCGAGCGCGCTCGGGTTGCCTGTCTCAATGCTCATGGTCACGACTCCCCCAAAAGAGGCCGACCAGGCCACCGGCGATGGCGCCCACGACCACATGGCTGTTTTCCGGCAGGTAGCGATAGGCCAGCAGGGAAGCGCCCGCCGCCACCGCCCAGATCACCAGCATGCGCAGGTTCTTCTCACTGCCCACCACCATGGCGAGCAGGAAGCAACCCATCACCATGTCCAGTCCCAGGCTCGCGGGGTTGCTCACGGCGTTGCCGAAGTACAGACCCAGCCACGTGCCAAGAACCCAGAAGCTCCATAGGGCGATACCACCGCCCAGCAGCAGCCCCAGCCCCGGCCGGCCCTGGCTGAACGCCTGCATGGCCATGGCCCAGTTGGCATCGGAAGCCACCAGCATCACGCCGTAGCGCTTCGCCGGCTTGAGTGGCTGCAACCAGGGGGAGAGCGTAGCGCCCATCAGCAGGTGCCGGGCATTGATCGCGAATACGGTGAGCATCATCGTAAAGAGCGGGATATGTGGCCCCCACAACTCCAGAGACGCGAACTGTGCAGCACCCGCGAAAACCAGGGCGCTCATGATGACGATGGACGCATCGCTCAGCCCAGCCTGAGTCGCCGCCAGGCCGAAGGCAGCGCCGAAGACGATGACAAACAGCGAGATGGGTAACAGTTCCCTGAACCCTTGCCACGTTAGCGCCCCGTCCAGACGATGCAGTGCCGCCTCCTCACTAGCCATCTCGTTGGTCATGCCGTACTCCTCCTGTCTCATGACATGGCCGTCACTATGCCGCGGCGCACCTCTTGATGAAAGCGAATGATTTTGCTATTAGATATTCGAGAATCGAATTCATGTGGCAGCGTATGGCCTACCAAGATCTGCAGATCGACTGGCTCAAGTGCTTCGTCGCGGTGGTGGACGCCGGCTCACTCTCCGCCGCCGCCCCTGAGGTGCATCGCTCCCAGTCGGCGGTGAGCATGCAGCTGAAGAAGCTGGAGACCGCTCTGGGGCATCGCCTGCTGGAACGAGGGCCTCGGTCGCAGCAGCTCACCCCGGAAGGGCAGCGGCTGCTGGGCTATGCCCGCAGGATGCTCGACCTGCACGCTGAGACCCAGGCGGCGTTTCACGGCCGGGTGCTGACCGGGCATATCTGTCTCGGCGTGCCGGATGACTATGCGGCACGCTACCTGACTCCGGTGCTGAAGCGCTTCGCGCCGCAGCACGGCGCGGTGGAGATCGAGCTGAGCTGCGAGCAGTCGACCGCACTGATTCCGCGGGTCGAGAATGGCGACCTGGACCTCGCACTGGTCTCGCGGGAACAGCCGCGTCACGGCACCCTGCTGTTCCATGAACCGATGGTGTGGGTCGGCTCGCCGGAGTTTCCTACCTGGCGGCACGACCCGTTGCCCATCGCTGTCTACGAGAGCGCCAGCCTCGCCAAGCGCAGTGCCATCAACTCCCTGGCTCTGCAGGGACGCCGCTACCGGGTGGTGTACAACAGCTCCAGCCTGGCAGGGCAGATCGCTGCGGTGGAGAGCGGCCTTGCCGTCGCCGTGTTGACGCGGTGCAGTGCCCCGCCCCACTTGGAGATCCTTGGCGGCAAGCATGGTCTGGGCCCGCTGGAGCCCATGGCGGTGGCGGCCTATCGCAGTCAGGCCTCTCAGGGCAACGAAGCCGTCGACAGCCTCTATCAGCTGCTGATCAGGACGCTGCGCAGCACGGTGGATTGAGCTATCGCTCAGCGAGCGGCGCTAGCCCGATACCCCTATGGCCGGTCGAGGACGGAGCGCAACAGCCCCAAACCAGCCGTATCCTGGTAGCGGGCACATGAATCGCAAAAGCTAGCTACTACGATCATCTGTTGGCTAGCGACATTGGACGATCATTGATCGATAAGGCAGCGCTGCTGGTTGCACAAGACCGCTCAGCATCCTAATTCTATCAACCGAATAATCCGGAGAGCACAGGAATAGATGCCACATCATATTGGGGAGCTATCAACCAATTAATCCGGATACCCTTTTTCTTCTCTACGCGAGACCAGCGCGTGTACGCGCGAGAAGCGCAAGCTCCCTGGGGATCCTGTGTTGTCTCTCGCGCGCGTTCGCGCGTTTACGCGCAAAGAACCAGGTTGACAAGAGTGTTGCATCTTTATATACTTATGTAATAATGAAAGGTTTTCTTCGAGTACCGCCTCACAAGCCCAACCTTTGCACTCTAGGACCCAAGGGTCCAGTGATGCCCCTTTTGCCGCACACGCGGCGCCTCAGTAAGCCGCAAGCCACCCTTAGGAGGACGCAATGGAGATTGTTGTCGCAATCCTGAGCGGACCCGTGACGCATGCGCTGGCAGCATTCGGTTGTCTCCTGCTGTCGTGCTCCGCAATGACCTACGCCGCAACCCAGTGAGGTCCTTATGCTGAAAGCGCTCGATCGCATCGTCGTGACCGCCATGTTTCTGTACATGGGCGCCCATTGGGTTCTCGCCTTTACGCAGTAACGCAAGCCACCTAGGAGGCGCCTCTGGACTTCGCAGACCGCGTGATGCACCAAATCGCCTATGCCACGCTCGGGCTTCTCGAGCGCGAGGTGGGCGACCTGCCGTCCAACACGGTCCCACCTGGGAAGAACCCCTGGGGCTTCGAGGACAAGGCGCCGGAGGCTTTCGGGGGTGTCTCCCAAGCGATGCGCCTTCGCCGCCGCATCAAGCATCTCGAGGAACAACTGGAGGAAGAGCGTGAGAAAAACGCCGGGCTGAGCGAGCAGGCGGTCCTCGAGTTCGCTGATCACATGCATACGACCACTCAGGCTGACGATAACCAGCGCCTGATCAACCAGATGGCGCGACTTATGGACAGCCTGCAACTGGAGATCCACGAGCAACTCGAGGCCTACCGGGACTATCGCTTCCTGCGGGTTGAACTTGCGCTAGCGCGGAGCGACAACAAGCATGACTGAGGCCCTTCCGTGCTTCCTTGACATCGAAGCCTCGGGCCTCGAGCCCGGGAGCTTCCCCGTGGAGATCGCCTGGAGCCTGCGCGATGGGACCATCAATGGGGCGCTTGTGCGCCCGCACCCTGAGTTCGATATGGACTCCTGGGATCCACGGGCCGAAGAGCTCCATGGGCTGTCCATCGACTACCTGGAGCAGCACGGGGAGGACGCGGGCGTGATCATCAGCCGACTCAGGGCCGGAACCCAGGGGGCGCCGATGTACTGCGACGCGATCGCCTTCGATCCGCATTGGCTCGAGATCCTCTGGATGGTCTCGGGGGCATGGATTGCCAGAGGCGACTACCCACGCCTCCTGGCCGCCTACGAGCTCTTCTCGGATGTCTCCGAGGCACCCATACAGGCAATGGAGCGCCTGCGTGAGGCCATTTCCCGGGACGACCGGAGCCTACGGCCGCATAGGGCGAAGGATGACGTGAGAGCGCTTCTGACAGCGTATCTCATGCGCAAGAAAAACCCCGGGTGAGGGCCCGGGGTAAAACGAGATTAGACACAAGCGAACTCTCGAACGGTAAAAATAGAAGAGGACTTATGCCTACGAATTATGGTACCAAAGCTGAGACCGGAATGCCTACGCCCGCGGTGGCGTCCATGCGCTACACCAAGGACACCACGGGTGACCACGAGCTCCATCGTTTCGAGTTCCTAGGCTCCCACGGCGTCGAGCCGCTTGAGATCGCAGGGCCGCTGGAACTCAAGCATCTGCTATGCATCGCATGGCATCTCGCGGATGCCCTGGGCCTCGGGCAACCGCCCGAGCTGGCTGAGGTCAGTCAGGCTCGAAGCTGACCACCTCCACGAAGTCCTCCACCATCTGTCGCTTCTTTCCTCGCACATCGACTGCGCCAACATACCGTCGAGCATCGGGGCAACGACGAACCGGCAATGCACCGATTCGAATTCCTCGGCCCCTGCGATGTCGATCCCCTTGTTATTCACGGCCCGCTGCGCACCGCGGATTTCGTTTTTTTGTTGCGTGGCACCTCATGGATGTCATGGGATTCGGCCGCGAACGAGAAATCCACGAGGGGCACCAAAGATGGCCCGCCCCATTCCGGTCACGCATCACGGCTATCCGAGATGATTCCCCGCCGGTTGTAGCTAATCTCTTGTCACTGAGCACCGAGACAACAGCAGTCGAATCGCCCGGTGACACCGCTCCTTGCATTTGCCTCACTGACCCCGACGCTTTCATCGCCCGAATACCACCAGAGTTTGTACAAAACGTCGCTGTCGTCGAGAGTGACATCGTCCGAGCTTCCGCTCGCAGCTCTGCGAGCATCGGAGCGTATGCGCAATGTCCAATGCGAACCGAATATGGCCATCATCAAGGCCACAGTCCGGTACTGACACCGTTTCTGCCCGCCCAGGCAGGCAAAGTGCCCCGTAAGGCATCGAAACTGCCATCGCTGGCAGCAGCTTTTTCGCCCAACCCGCGCCAACACCCACAGTGTTTCGCTCAAAAAGACGCTCTACCTTATATGCGTTATATAACTTTATAATTGTTATAACCGTTATAATAGTTATAACATTTTTTCCTAAAAAAGGGAATGGTGCGTTCAATTGATCGATGCAACACCCTTTGTCCTAATGTTGCTTTTGGGGGGTGGTGCATATGGCACGTATGGGGAGACCGGGGCTCTCAGCCGAACAGAAGGCCGAGGCCTGGGCACGATGGAGAGGCGGGGAATCGCTCAGTGACATTGGCCGCGCCCTGGGCAAGCATGCCGGATCCGTTCATGGTGTCGTCGCTGCGCGTGGCGGCATCGCGCCCGCTGAGCGCCGTCGATCGCACTTGGCGCTGACGCTTGCAGAGCGCGAGGAGATCTCGCGTGGCCTTGCCACCGGGGCATCGATTCGTGGAATCGCCGCGAACCTCAACCGTGCCCCGTCCACACTCAGCCGGGAGATTAATCGTCACGACGCTCGGGGCACGTATCGCGCTTCGCTGGCGGATTGCCAAGCCTGGGATCGTGCCCATCGTCCCAAGCCGTGCCGGCTTGCGACGCGTCCACAGTTGCGAATGGCAGTTGCACGGAAACTTGCACTGGACTGGTCACCCGAGCAGATCGCAGGTTGGCTACGGGTTCGGTATCCAGACAACTCTGACATGCAGATCTCCCATGAGACGATCTACCGCAGCCTATTCGTCCAGGCTCACGGCGTTCTCAAGAAGGAGTTGATGAAGCACCTGCGCTCGCGACGGATGATGCGCCGTTCACGCCTTGCGAGCACGGAAGGACAACCACGCGGCCAGATCATCGATGCCGTGTCGATCCGAGAGCGCCCAGCAGAGGCAGAGGACCGTGCCATACCAGGTCACTGGGAAGGGGATCTGCTCTCTGGCGCGAAGAATAGCCACATCGCCACGCTCGTCGAGCGTCACTCGCGCTATACGATGCTGGTAAAGGTCGACGGCAAGGACACGGCAAGTGTTGTGGGGGCGGTCAGTCGGGAAATCCGTGCACTCCCGCGGGAGCTGTGGCGCTCTCTGACTTGGGATCGCGGCAGCGAAATGGCCAGCCATAAGGCCTTCACTGTGGCCACGGACGTGAAAGTCTACTTCTGCGACCCACAGAGTCCATGGCAACGCGGGACGAATGAGAACACCAACCGCTTACTCCGCCAGTATTTCCCCAAGGGCACGGATCTCTCTGGGTTCTCCCAGGCCGATCTCGACGCGATCGCCCAACGCCTTAACCAGCGACCGCGTAGAACTTTCGGGTTCCACAACCCGGTGGATAAACTCATGGCTACTGTTGCGTCGACCGGTTGAACGCACCATCCTCTTTCTACTCCTATCAATGCGGCCTTCCTATTCATTGAGGCGCTGTTGCAATGACGAAAGCAAACGCTTTTCTGAAGCGTCTCATTCTTAACAAGTCGGTCCTGAAAAACTCCGGAATCTACGCCGCATCAGTGCCTTGGGAGTTTTTTCAGGAGCGACTACTTAAGCGGCCGTCCGCGCAGCAGCAGGTGGATCCCGAACGAGTGGCCGAACGTGTGCGTGCTGATCATGAACGGCGCCCCGCTGACTTCTTCCACCACGGCCTGAATGTGGACTTCCCCGGGTGTCGTGGACACTCCGACGCCATGATTGCACCACTCCTCAATCCTTTAGCAGACCGACGCCGGCGGAGCTCGGCGGGCTTCCCGTGAGGGTTTTTGGCTATATTTCAACTCGGATTAAGATAGGGTTATCTAACTCAGTCCACTATACTCTTCATCAGGCCGGCGTTGGTTAAAGTGCCGAGACGCTAAGCCCACTGCCTATGAAGCACTTCAATCCGATCCAGTAGATCCTCTGGTACTCCGAGCAAATCTGCAGGATGCTTCATCAGGGCGCCTCTGCCGCAGAGGAAGTTGAGAGCGAACTGAAGATTAGCCGCATCAAGGCTGATAAGATCGATTGCGCTGAAATTATAATGCGGCTGATCGCGCTTAGAAGTATACAGCGGGCAAGGTGGCCACTTTCGCTCATGTGCTGCGCACAGTCAGCCAAGCCGAGAATAGCGTCGCGATACGTCTCCAAAGAAATCATGGACTCACGGTGAACATACGCCTCAAGGGCGCCCCGACCGAAGTCGTCGACCTCTTCATCGGACAGCTCAAACTCATTATCAAATTCGTTCTTCACGTCGTCACCTCCGTCCCGCAAGTTAAATGACTGTACTCCAGCCAGTATATAGGCGCATTAAAAATGTGTAGCTTTAGCACCCAACGGGTGCTACTTCGGGAGAATTATTTCATGTCGTGTAAAACGCGCTAAAAGCCCGATTTTGCGCAAACCATCTCCGCCACCAAGACGGCTGTCCTCTCTGCATCTCGTTTCACGTGGGTGTTACCCCACCTCGGTGGACAGGTTCGGATTTGAGCCCTCCGCTTAACTGGAACGCCCGGGCCGCAACGGCGATGCAGTGGATAGTTGGATGCTAAACAACCTTTCAAGGGACGGGCGTGACCGTGGTCGCAAAAACTCCGTGGCATGGGCTGCTAACTCCCTTCGCAGGGTCGTCAGTATCCCCGCCAGTCACAGCGGAGTGCCGACCGCGACCCTGAGCTGTCGGTCGGCCGGTACCTGCGAGAGTCCGCTTTCAAGAACTGTCCACGACACCGGTGGAAGGTCAACCAGAATAATTGACGTCAGACAGCCGGCCCACCAAGCAAGGCGTTATGGGTGCCGTGTCGCGTTCCCCGACCGGGGCATGTTGAACAACGCTTCCAGCATCGAACAATCCGGCGTTTCGGCGCCCGTGCAGCGGCCGACCAACTCGGACAAGGCATTCTCCACTTGGCGCAGGTCGGCGATCTTCTCGCGCACCGCTTCCAGGTGCTCCTGGCCCAGCGCCTGCACTTCAGCGCAGGTGTAGCTGCCGCCGTCGATCATTCGCAACAGGGCGCGGACCTCTTCCAGCGAAAAGCCCAGATCGCGCATCCGTCGGATGAACAGCAGGCGGCGACGATGGCTGTGGTCGTAGACGCGGTAGTTGTTCGACTCCCGGGCCGGCGGCGGCAGGACGCCAATGCGCTCATAGTAGCGAATGGTCTCCACCTGGCAGCCCGTCTCACTTGCTAACTGGCCGATACGTAGTTTCACAGATAGTTCCCTCATTGACCTTATAGCGACTGCAGGGTCTATGGTTCTGTAGTTCCAGTCAATGAAACGGACAGGCGAGCCATGGAGAAGCATACAACCGACGATGCTGCGGGAATGCAACGGCAGATGGCTTTGCGAGAATCAAGCGGCTGGCTTGCAGGTGGTGGTGTTGTTGGCGGCCTGCTGGCGACCACGTGCTGTGTTCTCCCGCTGGTTCTGTTCTCCATGGGCGCGGGTGGCGCCTGGATCGGCACCCTGCGCAGCCTCGAGGCCTACCAGCCCGTCTTTGTGATCGTGGCCGTAGCCTTCATCGCAGCCGGGTTCTGGAGCCTTCGACGTCGCCGCCGGACGTGCATGGTCAATGGCTATTGTGCAACGACAACCGCGACCCGGGTAACAACGGTGGCGCTCTGGGTAGCGACTGCGCTGGTCGCGCTCTCGCTGGCCTGGCCCTGGTTGTTCCCACTCGTCATCGGACGCTGAACGCCGGGAGGATTTTTCCATGAAGACGTCTGCCATCAACGCGGCGTTGGTCGTGATCATTGGCTTGTCCTGGGCGGGAATGGCCCAGGGCGTGGAACGCACCGTCGCGCTCAGCGTCGACGGCATGACCTGCGTGAGTTGCCCCTACATGGTCGAGCAGTCCCTGAAACGCCTGGACGGCGTTGTCGACGCCCGCGCGTCCATGGGGACCGATGCCGCCGAAGTGACGTTCGACGACGACCGCGTGAGCGTCGAAGCGCTGGCAAGCGCAACGGCCAACGCGGGCTTTCCCTCGAGCGTACAGGGAGTGACCGACCATGAAGGATAAGACGCTGCTGCGCACCGGCATTGTCGGCACCGTCATCGCCGCATTGTGCTGTTTCACGCCGATACTGGTCATCGCGTTCGGCGCGGTGGGGCTGTCGGCATGGCTTGGCTATGCCGACTACGTCCTGCTACCTGCGCTGGCATTTTTCATTGGCCTGACCGCCTACGCCCTCCACCGGCGACGCCGTGCGGCAGATTGATGCGATACGGAGACCGTCTGAAACGTTCTCTCGACAAGCCGACAGACTTGGAATCCTTATGACGACACATGAACTGAAGATCACCGGCATGACCTGCGAAGGCTGCGCCATGAAGGTGCAAACCGGCCTCGAGCGGCTCGCCGACGTTCACGCCCGGGTGAGCTATGAGCGGGAGCGAGCGACCGTCGAGGCGCCGAGCGCCCTCTCGCGAGAGCGCTTGCTCGAGCAGGTGCGCGCCGACGGGTATGGCGCTGCGTTTGTCGAGGATACCGATGAAACGCCGGTCCGGGGGAATACCTCCGGCCAGACCCATGTCGCCATTATCGGCAGCGGTGGCGGTGCGTTCGCCGCGGCCATCCGTGCCGCCGAGGAAGGCGCCCGGGTGACCATGATCGAGGCGGGCACCATCGGCGGCACGTGCGTGAACGTCGGCTGCGTCCCCTCGAAGATCACGCTGCGGGCAGCGGAGCTCCACCACCGTCGGGCCCACCACCCGTTCGACGGCATTGCCCGTGACGCCGGCCCGGTGGATCGTAGCGCCCTGCTGGCGCAGCTCCGCGGCCGTGTCGAGGAGCTGCGCCAGTCCAAGTACGAGAGCATCCTGGCTGATGAGCCTGCCATCGAGTTCCTCGCCGGGCGGGCCCGCTTCGAGGACGCAGGCACCCTGGCCGTGGAACAGCCCTCGGGCGCGGCGCAGCGCCTGCAACCGGACCGCATCCTGATCGCCACGGGCGCCTCGCCGGCCGTGCCCCCCATCGACGGTCTCGCTGCAACGCCCTACTGGACGTCCACCGAGGCGCTGTTCACCGACGAGATCCCTGAGCACCTGCTGGTTCTTGGCGGCTCGTTCGTGGCGCTGGAGACCGCCCAGGCCTACCGGCGGCTCGGCAGCGAGGTCACGGTCCTTGCCCGGAGCACACTGCTCAGCCGCGACGACCCGGAAGTGGGCGCCGCGCTGCAGGCAGCGCTGGAGGATGAAGGGATTCGCATTCTCACACACACCGCTGCGCGGCGAATCGACCATGACGGGGCACGCTTCCGGGTCGCCCTTGACGGCGAAACCCTCATGGGCGAGCGACTCCTTGTCGCCACCGGCCGTCAACCGAACACGCAGATGCTGGATCTGGAAAACGCCGGCGTCGAGACCGATGATAGCGACGCCATTTCGGTGGACAGCCACCTGCGCACCTCCGCTGCGGGCATTTTCGCCGTGGGCGACTGCACGACGATGCCGCAGCTGGTCTACGTGGCCGCGGCGGCCGGCACGCGGGCCGCCATCAACATGACCGGTGGCGACGCGGAACTGGACCTGACAGTAGTGCCCACCGTAGTGTTCACTGACCCCCAGGTTGCAACCGTCGGTCTGACGGAACGCGAGGCCGAGCACCGCGGCATCGCACCGGATGCCCGCCGCATCGACCTGGAACACGTCCCCCGCGCCCTGGCGAACTTCGACACCCGCGGGTTCATCAAGCTGGTGACAGAAGCCGACACCGGGCGCCTGATCGGAGCGCAGGTCGTTGCCCACAACGGTGGCGAGATCATCCAGATGGCGGCGCTGGCCATCCGCAACCGCATGACCGTGAACAGCCTGGCGAACGAGCTGTTCCCGTACCTGACCATAAGTGAGGGCATCAAGCTCTGCGCGCAGACGTTCTCGAAGGACGTCGCCAAACTTTCGTGCTGCGCAGGGTGAGATTAATCGGCACCGATCGGAGGAAAGCGCCATGCTCAGTAACATGCTAGATGTAGTAACCCGCCTGGGCGACAAGTTCGGCTTCGGGGCCACGTTGGTTGCCGGAGCGGGTTGTTCGGTGTGTTTCCCGGCGCTGGCCGGTGTCGGGGCCGCCGTTGGCCTGGGTTTTCTCGCTCCGTTGGAGGGTGCGCTGGTCAACGCGGTGATTCCGGCGATCGCGGTGCTGCTGGTGGTGATCAATGTCCTGGGATACTTCAAGCACCGGCAGTGGCACCGCCTGGCGCTAGGCCTCGTTGGTCCTGTGCTGATTCTCATGGGTGCGATCGCCATGAGCGAGCTGCTTTTCTATCCAGGGCTTGCCGCGGTACTCGGCGTATCCATCTGGGATATGCTCTCCGGCCGCGACAAGCAATGCGAGACATAAGTACGCCGCTTACGGCTGACCACCTGATGCGGAGTGATGGTATTCCCAACGAGGCAGCGCGTTGAAGCCAAGTCCCTGGCTTCGACTGCTTCGTCAACCTGCCGTTCGTGATGAAAGGCTAACGGGTTCCACTCAGAGTCGTACCTCGCCGTCAAACAATGGGCAAAGCTAGCCGACTCACAGCCAATAATGTCCGGGGAAGCCGGCACGGGTCAGCCGAGAGCGTTGACAGCGAAGTAGCCCGACTCATATCCATGCTCATAGTTTGCAGTTGATAAGCAACTCCACGCAGTGGCTTTCGCGCCCCCGAATGTCAGCTCGCCACCTGTCCGTGGGCGTCGAGGTTCTCCCGCAGGAACTCCCGGAACACCCGGACCCGTGCCGGCGCCTCGCGTCCGCCGAGCGTAATGGCGTAGAGCGTGCCCTCGGATACGTACCACTCCGGCAGGACCCGTTGGACAGCGCCCGAAG
>NZ_JAUFPK010000005.1:310830-525512 GCF_030409225.1 Aquisalimonas lutea | reverse complement strand
ATGTGACCCACGGGCAAACGCCCGAGGACAAGCTCGCCATCATCCGCACCATGCAGGCGAGTCAGCGGACCGCATTCGTCGGCGACGGCCAGAACGACGGGCCGGCGCTGGCCGCCGCCGAGCTGGGGCTGGCCGTCGGCGACGCCGATGCCACCGCCCGGGCCGCGGCCGCGGCACTCCTGCCCGGCGGCGTCCACAAGGTTACCGAAGCCCTACGGCTGGCCCGGGTGGCGCGCCGGGGCATGATCCAGAACCTGGCCTGGGCGATGAGCTACAACCTCCTGGCGCTGCCGACGGCGGTGCTCGGCTTCGTTCACCCGGCGGTCGCGGCCGCCGCCATGGGCATCAGCACGCTGTGCGTGCTCGCCAACACGGCGCGGCTCGCGCTGGGGGATCGTCACCGCGCATCGGCGCGGGACGAGCACCGGCAGCACGTCTATCCTGACGCGGAGACCAGCGCGCGGCTGGGAGATCCGGCATGAGCCAATGGTACTGCGTGAACCTCGGCGACGCCCTTACCGCGGGGATCGAGCTGGACCGCATCGAGCGCGCCTTCGCCGCGGCGTTCGGCCGGCGCGGCGAGCCCGGGGACATGGGGCTGTTCGTGCGGCACGTCTCCGAGGGGCAGCTTCACTGCGACGTGGTGGTCTACTTCACGCCGGCATCCGCCGACGTTGCCGGCCGGGCACTGGCGGACCCGTGCCCGCCCCCGTCCCGCCACGGGCTGGGACTGCTCCAGGGGTCGGCCGAGGCCTGGCGTCTGCTTGCCGGGCGCGACGAGCCTCCGTGCTGACCGGCGCCCCTTCCCTTCCCCGCAGGCCGCCCGTCGCGGCGTCCCGCCGGCGGACGTGGAGCGCGGTTTTTGCCGCGTCCCCGTTCCCGGGAACGTGCAACACGATTCCTTCGCAACAGGGTTTGCAATCACCCGATTTACATTATTTTTTTTCATATATATTGGAAACAAGGCTATTTTTGTTCATGTAACGCCTCCGTTAAGGTGAAGCTGTTTCACGGACTACGGCAACGGGAGGATCCCTCATGGCCACGCTGCACAACCTCGGCTTCCCTCGCATCGGCCCCGGGCGCGAGCTCAAGTTCGCCCTGGAGGCGTACTGGCGCGGCGAGACCGACGCCGCATCCCTGGAAGGCACGGCCTCGGAGCTGCGCCGCCACAACCTCATGCTGCAGTACAACGCCGGGCTGGACTGGCTGCCCGTGGGGGAATTCTCGCTCTACGACCACGTGCTGGACACCAGCTTCCTGCTAGGCCACGTGCCGTCCCGGTTCCGCGACGGCTCCGGCCTGTCGGAGCGGGATCAGTACTTCCGCGTCGCCCGGGGCCGGGCACCGGAGGGCGCCCCGGCGACGGCCGCGGAGATGACCAAGTGGTTCGACACCAACTACCACTACATCGTCCCGGAGCTCGAGGATGCGACCCGGTTCAGCCTGAACGCGGAGAAGTGGCTTGCGGAGATCGACGAGGCCCGGGAGCTGGGCGTGCCGTACAAGCCCGTGGTGCTCGGGCCGGTGAGCTATCTCCACCTGAGCAAGTGCAAGGGCGCGTCGGCCGAGGCCCTGGATTCCCTGGAGGCGTTGATTCCGCTGTATCGCTCGTTCCTGGAGCAGATGCACCAGGCCGGCGCCCGGTGGATCCAGATGGATGAGCCCGCCCTGGCCCTGGATCTCGCGCAGGACTGGCGCGTGGCATTCGAGCGCGCCTACGGCGAGCTCGGGACCCGCACGGCACGGCCGCGCATCCTGCTGACATCCTATTTCGGGCCGCTGCGGGACAACCTGGAAACCGTCACCCGGCTGCCGGTGGACGGACTCCACCTGGACGCCGTGCGCGCCGCCGACGAGGTGGACCGGGTCGCCGCGCGCTGGCCCCGGGACCGCGTCCTGTCCCTCGGGGTGATCGACGGCCGCAATGTCTGGCGGGCGGATCTGCAGGCGCTCACGGACCGGCTGGCGCCGTTCCACGACGCCCGCGGCGACGGCCTGTGGCTGGCGCCCTCGTGCTCGCTCCTGCACGTGCCGGTCTCCCTGGCCCCCGAAGACACCATGGACGACGAGCTGCGCTCCTGGCTCGCGTTCGCTACCGAGAAGCTGGACGAGCTCGCCACCCTGGGACAGGCCCTGAACCAGGGTCCCGCCTCGGTCCGGGACGAGCTGGACGCGAGTGCCCGCGCCGTGCAGGCGCGCCGGCGCTCGGAGCAGGTGGTGCGCACCGAGGTCCGCGAGCGCATGCGGCAGCTGGGCGACGACATGTTCCGGCGGCGCTCGCCCTATCCGCGCCGGGCCGGGGCCCAGCAGCAGCGCTTCGCCCTGCCGCGGTACCCGACCACGACCATCGGCTCCTTCCCGCAGACCGCGGAGATCCGGCGCGTACGCAGCCGGTACCGCAACGGGCGCATCTCCGCCGACGAGTACCGCCGTTTCATGAAGGAGTGCATCGCCGAGGCCATCCGCGAGCAGGAGGCCGCCGGCCTGGACGTGCTCGTCCACGGCGAGGCGGAACGCAACGACATGGTGGAGTACTTCGGCGAGCAGCTCGACGGCTACGCCTTCACCCGCTTCGGCTGGGTGCAGTCCTTCGGCAGCCGCTGCGTGAAGCCCCCGGTGATCTACGGCGACGTGGCGCGCCCCGGCCCCATGACGGTGGACTGGGTCCGGTACGCCCAGTCCCTGACGGACCGTCCGGTCAAGGGCATGCTCACCGGGCCGGTGACCATGCTCCAGTGGGCGTTCGTGCGCGACGACCAGCCCCGCGGCGACACGGCGTTCCAGATCGCCCTGGCGCTGCGCGACGAGGTCGCCGACCTGGAGGCGGCGGGCATCGGCATGATCCAGGTGGACGAGCCGGCCCTGCGCGAGGGCCTGCCGCTGCGCCGGGCGGAATGGGACGCCTATCTCGACTGGGCGGTACGGGCCTTCCGGCTTGCTACGGCGGTGGTCCGGGACGACACCCAGATCCACACGCACATGTGCTACGCCGAGTTCAACGACATCATGGCCGCCATCGCCGACCTGGACGCCGACGTCATCACCATCGAGACGTCGCGCTCGGACATGGAGCTGCTGGACGCCTTCGAGGGCTTCGCCTATCCGAACGAGATCGGCCCCGGCGTCTACGACATCCACAGCCCCAACGTCCCGGAGCAGGAAGCCATGGAGCAGCTGCTCCGGGCGGCGGCCGGGCGCATCCCGCCGGAGCGCCTGTGGGTCAACCCCGACTGCGGGCTCAAGACCCGCCGGTGGGAGGACGTCCGTCCGGCGTTGCGGAACATGGTGGCCGCTGCTCGGACCCTGCGCCGGGAAAGCGGGCAGACTGCCACGGCCTGACAAGACTCCGGGACGGTCAGTAACCACCGCCGGGCAGGATGGGCACGGGAAGCTCGTCGCGCAGGTGCTGGAGCTCGGGCTGGTGGAGCTCGGCGATGCGCTCCACCAGGCGGGCGCCCTCGTCCAGCAGATGGACCTGGATGTAGCGCCGGTCGGCATCATTGGCCCGGCGCTCCACCAGGCCGGCCTCCGCGCAGCGGTCGATCAGCGCCACGGTGCCGTGGTGCTTGGCCTGCAGGCGTTCCGCGAGCTCCCCGACGGTCGCCCAGTCGCGGTCGGGCATGCCCTTGATGTGCAGCAGCAGCTGGTACTGCAGCGAGGTCAGGCCGTGCGCCCGGCACAGATCGGTGCTGTGACGGAGAAAGCACCGCAACTGGTAGCGGAAGGCGGAAAGACGCCGGAAATCCTCGGCTGTCAGCGTGCCCTCGGCGCGGGAGGCATCAGTTGCCACGGCAACCTCCTTGACAGGCATGGTTTTATCGACTAATTATATCATTAGATGATATAAAGCAAAGGAGATCGCCATGTCCCCCGCGAGCATCCTGCGCCTGCCCTTCTCGTCCGCGAGCGGCTGGGACGAGCTGCGGCGGCGGCAGCCTTCGCTGATCGCGCTGGTGAGCTTCATCGTCCTGCCGCTGTCCCTGGTGCCGCCGGTAATGCTCTACTACGCGGGCACCCAGTACGGCGAGGCATTCGGGGCCGGCTTCGCCGACAAGCAATGGCAGTTCATCACCACCATCTTCTTCCTGGCGGAGCTGCTCACGTTCGCGGTGATGGGATGGCTGATCTACGAGGTGGGCAACACCCGCGAGGCACGGATCAGTGTCCACGATGCCTACCTGCTGGCCGCCATCGCCCCGATTCCCCTGTGGCTGTCCGCCCTGGCGCTGCTCATTCCCAGCCTGCCGGTGGTGGCCGTCATCGCCCTGGCCACCCTGGGTCTGTCGTGCAGCATCGTCTACCAGGGCATCCGCGGGCTGTGCCACGTCAAGGAGGACGTGGTCGCCATGTCCATCACGTACACGGTCATGGCCGCCAGCGTCATCGCCTGGGGCCTGCTGCTTGCCATCGTCTGGGCCTTCTGACATCGTTCGGTTCCCGGGCCGGCCTTCCCGCAGGGCCGGCTCTTCTTGCCCATGAACCGCTCACGGAGACAGCCCATGGCCGAGGGACACCGGTTCGCGACCCACTGCGTCCATGCCGGCGCACTCCGGGACTCGCACGGCGCCGCCCGCCCCCCGATATACAACACCACGACCTTCGCGTTCCCCACCACGAGCGACCTGCGCTCCGCGGAGAGCAACCCCCACGACACCGCCCTGTACACCCGCTACGGCAGCAATCCCACGCTGTTCGCGGTGGAAAAGCAGCTCGCCGCCCTCGAGGGCGCGCAAGCCGCCCTGGTGTTCGGCGCCGGCATGGCCGCCATCTCCGCCGCCTGCCTGGCCCTGGGCCGCGGCGGCATCGTCTGCCTCGGCAACGCCTACGGCGGCACGCTGGGCCTGCTGAGCGATCAGCTGCCGCAGCTCGGCATCGCCACGCGGCTCCTCCGGCCCGACCAGGGCGATCAGCTGGATGCGTTGCTGGCCGACGGCTACGGGCTGGTCATCGCCGAATCCCCCACCAACCCGGAGCTCAGCATCCAGGACCTGCATGCCCTCACCGCGCAGGCGCACCGCCACGGGGCGCGGCTGATGGTGGACAACACCTTCGCGACCCCCGTGAACCAGCGGCCCCTGGATCTCGGCGCGGACCTGGTGGTGCACAGTGCCACCAAGTACCTGGGCGGCCACAGCGACCTCACGGCCGGGGCGGCGATGGGGTCCAGCGCGGTCATCGACGAGGTCGACGTCTGGCGCCGGCAGCTGGGGCAGACGCCGGCGCCGGAGACCGCCGCCCTGCTCGGGCGCAGCCTGGCCACCCTGCATGTCCGCGTCCGCGAGCAGAACGCCACGGCGCTGCGCATCGCGGAGGCCATGGCGGACCACCCCGCCGTCGAGCGGGTCCACTACCCCGGTCTGCCGTCGTCACCGGATCACGCCGTGGCAGCGCGGCAAATGACCGGCTTCGGCGGCATGCTCACGCTGGACGTGCACGGCAGCCTGGAGACGGCGACCCGCGTGGTGGACGGCCTGGGCCTGTTTCTCAACGCACCCAGCCTCGGCGGCGTGGAGAGCCTGGCGACGCAGCCGGCGCTCACCAGCCATGCCGGCCTGGATCGCGGCGAACGGCACCGCCGGGGCATTCCGGACACGCAGATCCGGCTGTCCATCGGCCTGGAAGACGCCGAGGACCTGATCGACGATCTCGTCCAGGCACTCGAAGGGCGCGCGGCCGATCGCCGCGTGTAATAGTGTTCCGTCCGGCCTGTCCCCTAGACTGACTGGTACACGGGATCGAAGAGGGCGGCATGACGTTCAACCTGCTGGAGATTGCCTCGGTGGCGCTGTCGGCGGCACCCTGGCTGCTGCTCGGGCTCCTGGCCGCCGGACTGGTGCGCGCCCTGATACCGCAGGAACGCCTCGGCGGCTGGCTGGGCGGCGCCGGCCCTGCTGCGGTCCTGCGCGGCGCCGTGGCCGGCACGCCCCTGCCCCTTTGCTCCTGCGGCGCCATCCCCACGGCGCTGTCGCTTCACCGCAGCGGCGCCGGCCGCGGCCCCACCACGGCCTTCCTGGTGAGCACGCCCGGGGTGGGGGTGGACTCCATGGCCATCACCTACGCCCTGCTGGGGCCGGTCATGCTGGCGGGACGCGTCCTGGGCGCGTTCGCCACCGCCGTGGCCGCCGGTCTCCTGGTGGCCCGCTTCGGCACCACCGCCGCGGCGCCGGCCCCCGGCAAGACCGCACCGGCCGACGACTGCTGCGGCACCGGGGCCGGCGATGACGACTGCTGCGGCACCGGGGCCGGCGATGACGACTGCTGCAGCGCCGGGGCCGGCGACGATGACTGCTGCAGCCGGGGCGAAACGGCGGCGTCCCCGCTTGGCCGGCGGCTGCAGGACGGCGTGCGCTATGCGTTCACCACGCTCCTCGACGACATCAGCGGCTGGCTGTTCGCCGGGCTGCTGGTCGCCGGCATCCTCATGACCTTCTTCCCGCCGCAGACGCTGGCCTCCGTGGGCAGCGGCCTGCTGCCCATGCTGCTCATGGCGGTCATCGGCGTGCCCATGTACATCTGCGCCACCGCCGCGACCCCGGTGGCAGCGGCCATGCTCTTTGCCGGCATCTCGCCGGGCACGGTGCTGGTCTTCCTCCTGGCCGGCCCGGTGACCAGCCTGGCCACCCTCGGCGCCTACCGCAAGGAGCTCGGTACCGCGACGCTGCTCGTCTATCTCGCGGCCATCGTCGCCAGCACGGTGGCGCTCGGCGTCGCGCTGGACGCCGCCATTGCCGGCACCGGCCTCGCCGTGGCGCCGCATGCCGGCGCCGCCGGGGAATGGCTGCCGCAATGGCTGCGCTGGGCTGCCCTCGCCCTGCTGGTCGGGCTGTCCATCCGCCCCGTGCGCCGCCTCGGCGCCCGGACCCTGCGGCGCAGGCCCGGATCCACGCGCAGCGCGTACTAGTGTCCCAAGGAGAATCTCCTTTACTTGTGCCAGATCAAGACGATCGGCGGCAGGAACGGGCAGGGTGCGTCAATACCACCTTCGGCCCAACAAGCAAGCAAAGGAGAACCCGCATGTACCACGCAATCATGGTTCCGGTGGACCTGGAACACGTCGAAAAGCTGGGGAAATCACTCAACACCGCCATCGATCTGGCGCGCCATTACAACGCCATCGTGCACTATGTCGCCGTCACGCCCAGCGCTCCGACGGAGGCCGCACACACCCGCGAGGAGTTCACGCGGAGACTCGCGCAATTCGCTTCCGAGCAGGGCGAGCAGCACGGCATTCAGACGTCGTCGAAGGTCATCGTCTCGGCCGATCCGGCTGTCGAGCTGGATGACAAGCTTCTTGCCACGTACCGGGAGATCGGCGCCGACCTGATCATCATGGCGTCCCACGTACCCGGCGTGGCGGACAAGCTCCATCTCATGAGCTCCAACGCCGGCTACGTGGCCAGGCATGCCGACATCTCGGTGTTCGTCGTCCGTTGACGACCTGCGGGCGGCGGCGCCCGGGAAGCGGCCGAGCGCGGGCTCAGTCGTGCCGCTCCCGGACGTAGCTGCCGGGCGCCGGCTCGATGGGCGGGTGCTTGCTGCTGCCCACCTCGCGGGCGGCGACCTTTGCGCCCCCCTTCTGGCCGAGCCAGCGATGCCAGTCCGGCCACCAGGACCCCTCGTGGAATTCCGCCTTCTCCAGCCAGTCGTCGGGCGACTCGGGCAGCTTTCCGGCACGGGGGCTGGTCCAGTAGCCGTACTTGTTCTTGGCCGGCGGATTGACGATGCCGGCGATGTGGCCCGACATGCCCAGGGTGAAACGGACGTTGCTGGACAGCAGCCTGGCCCCGGCGTAGGTGGCCCGCCACGGGGCGATGTGGTCCTCCTTGGCGGAGATGTAGTAGGCCGGCACCTCGACCTTCGACAGGTCGATGGGCACCCCGTTGAGGGTAATGCCCCCGGGCTCGCGAAGCAGGTTGCGCAGGTACATGTTGCGCAGGTAGAAGGAATGCATCCGCGCCGGCATGTTGGTGGAGTCCTGGTTCCAGTACAGCAGGTCGAACGGGAACGGGTCCTCGCCGTGGAGGTAGTTGTTCACGAAGAATGACCAGATCAGGTCGTTGTCGCGCAGCATGTTCATGGCCGTGGCCATCTGGCTGCCCTTGAGCACGCCGCGCTCGTTCATCTGCTTCTCCAGCGACTCCAGCTGCTCCTCGTCGATGAACAGCTCCAGGTCCCCGGGGCTCTCGAAATCCAGCAGGGTCACGAAGAAGGTAGCGCTGTGCGGCCGGGTATCACCGCGGTCGGCGCAGTAGGCCAGGGTGCACCCGGTCAGCGTGCCGCCGAGGCAATAGCCCACCAGGTTGAGCTCCGACTCCCCGGTAATCTCCTCGACCACGTCCATTGCCGACAGCGGCCCCTCGAGCATGTAGTCGTCGAAGGTCTTGTCCGCCAGCTCCGCTGTCGGGTTGCGCCAGGAGATCATGAACACCGTGTGCCCCTGGTCCACCAGGTGGCGAACCACCGAATTCTGCTGCCGGAGGTCGAGGATGTAGAACTTGTTGATCCACGGCGGCGTGATGATCACCGGGCGCTTGTGCACCTTCTCGGTGGTGGGCGTGTACTGGATGAGCTGCATGAGATCGTTCTGGTAGACCACGTACCCGGGGGTGATCGCCACGTCGCGCCCCACCTCGAAGGCATCGGGGTTGGTCATGCGGATCTTGAGCTCGCCGTTGCCCCGCTCCAGGTCCTCCAGCAGATTGTTCAGCCCGTCGAGGAGGTTCTGGCCGCCGGTGTCGATGGTCTTCTGCAGCACCTCGGGATTGGTCGCCACGAAGTTCGTCGGCGACATGGCGTTGACGAACTGCCGGGTATAGAAATCCACCTTGCGCCGCGTCTTGTCGTCGACGCCCTCGACGCTGCCCACCGTGTGGTGGATATGGTCCGCCGTCAGCAGGTACGACTGCTTGATGAAGTCGAACAGCGGATTCTCCTCCCACTGCGCGTCCTTGAAGCGCTTGTCCCCCGGGGCCGGCGTGATGGTGGGCTCGGCGTCCAGACCGAGCATGCGCAAGCCAGTGTTCTGCATCAGGGACATGTAGTCCTGCCAGAACTGCATCTGCGCCTGGGTCAGCGACACCGGATCCGCCATGAGGCGGGCATAGAAATCCTGGAACAGATTCATGAGGTGGCGGGTGTCATCCGGGCTCACGAGCTCCGCGGACTCCTGGCGGGAGAGGAAGTCCTGGACCAGCTTCTGGCTCTTCCCGGCCACCTCGAGCATGGACCGGGACAGCGCCTCGGGATCCACCTTCACCGCGTCGTCTTGCTTGTCGCTCATGGGCTTCTCCTGGTTACCTCGCCTGCATCGTCGGACGCCGGGCGCCAAAACGCAACAACCACCCCAGGGTCCAGCAACCCGGGCACGCGAGCTGGGCTACTCCTCCTCGCGGAAGAAATCCCACACCCGCACGGGCTTGCCTTCGCCTTCCCAGTTGGCCCGTGGCTGGACGGTCTTGAACGCCTCGTGGATGCCCTGCTCGTCCACCGCGCGCTCCACCGCCAGCAGCGTATTGATCTCATGCTCGCACAGGCTGGCCGCGTATTCCGCCTCTTCCCGCGCCACCGGCAGTGCTTCCTCAAGGCCGGGAGCGCCGTACTCGCTGACGAAATGCCGCGCCAGGCTCTCGATTACGCTCTTGAACTCGCCTTCGTCGATATCAGCCACGGCCACGACCGTGGCACGCCCGAACGACCGCGTTCCCAGGAAACCGTGGCGAAACGCCTGCTTCTCCTTGCCCTCGAAGGTGGCCGGATCCCGGTCCGAGAAGGTGAAGGCGAAACTGCCCGGCACGGCGGGCTCGCCGACCTGGGCGGCGGTCTCGTAGACGTGCTCGTCGGTATCATCCAGCCGCGCGACGCACATGAACTTCATCCCTACCTCCCCGAACGACAAACGGCAGCCGCCCCCCACCGGGGACGGCTGCCGCTATCCGTCCGACAGCAGACCAGCGTCTCAGGAGCCCTGCTGACCGGCAGCACTCCCCGATGGACCCGTCTGGTGCTTGCGCGCCTTGAGCTCCTCCTCGGAGACCGGCTTTTCGCCGGAAGCCAGGACGTCCTGATACCACAGGTCATGATGCTGCTTGGCCCAGGCCACGTCCACACGGCCGCGGGTCATACCCTCCAGGGCCCCTTCGGTTCCCAGGGTACCGATATAGGCGTGCCCCAGGAAAAGGCCGATCCACAGGATCCCCGCGGTGGCATGAAGGATCAGGACCAGGGACATGATCTCCCGGGTCTGGAAGCCCCAGTTCGGGAACAGCGCGATAAAGCCGGTGACCGCCGCTGTCAGGCCCAGGGCGAACACGCCGACCCAGAACCAGACCTTCTCGCCGCCGTTCATCTTGCCGGCGGACGGGTGCTTGTTGCCGATGATCCCGCCCCCCTGCTTGAACCATTGCAGGTCGGTCTTGTTGGGGACGTTATGGCGAATGAACAGCAGGATCATCACCACCAGGGCGACAGCGAACACCGGCCCCACGAGGTTGTGCGTACTGTAGGCCACCTCCGCCCAGGCCGAGAAGCCGACATGGCCGAACACCGGAATCAGCACGGTGCGCCCGAACAGCAGGCTCAGCCCCGTGACGGCGAGAATGACGAAGCCCAGGGCCACGAGCCAGTGGAGAAAACGCTCGTACGTCTGCCAGCGCACCACCGTCTGCCCGCTGCGGCCGCCGTCGATCTTCTTCTGGCCCATCAGCAGGTAGAACGCCGTAATGGCCAGGAACACCACCACCAGGAACCAGCCCCCCACCGTCGTCAGGGGGCCCATGCGGATCTGGCGATAGTTCTCCCCGGAGTTGTTGATCAGCTCGTTGGTGACATACGGCCCCGACTGGTTGGTAAAGCCGCCCTCGCCGCGACGCGCCGATCGCCACATGTCGGAGCGCGGGTTGGTCTCACTCTCCTCCGAGAACTGCCGCTGGGGCAGCTCACCGGAGGATGTCTGCGCAAACAGGTAGCTTGCGGAAGGCAGGGCCGCGGCCAGGAAGAAAACGGCCAGAACGGTCCACAGCATGGAACGCCACCGGCGTTTCGCCGTTGTCGCCTCTTGGTGCTTGCTCATAGCGTTCTCCTCCGCACCTAGCGGTCGGTATGGGCCGTCCGCGCCCGTTCTCTGAGATCATCCGCGCGCGCCTCGGCCGCCTCCTCCGACGCGGTGTCGTCGCCGGAGCCCTTGTAGACCCCGGGCTCGTACATGGTGACGTCGGAGCAACCGGCCAACAGCATCAGGGTCACGACGGCAACGGCGCACAGGGTCGTTCTTTTCGGCATCATGGAATGCTCCTCTTCAGCCTTCCTGTTGTTGTTCTCCAGAGAGCCGAGCAGCCGGAGCCCCGCGTGAGGCCCCGGCCGAACCCCGTCACACGCCCTCGCCGTAGGCGGACTGCCAGCCCCAGGTCTGCGGCCGGCCGCCCCGCTGCATGACCCGCTTGCGGTAGATATCGGAGATGACATCTCCGTCGCCCGCAATCAGGGCCTTGGTGGCGCACATCTCCGCGCACAGGGGCAGCTTGCCTTCCTCCACGCGGTTGGTGCCGTACTTGGTGAGCTCCTCCTGGGAATGGGCCGGCTCCGGGCCGCCCGCGCAGAAGGTGCACTTGTCCATCTTGCCGCGCACCCCGAAGGCGGTCTGCTCCGGATACTGCGGTGCCCCGAAGGGACAGGCATAGAAGCAGTACCCGCAGCCGATGCACAGGTCCTTGTCGTGCAGCACGATGCCGTCGGCGGTGGTGTAGAAGCAGTCCACCGGACAGACCGCGGCACAGGGTGCATCCGTGCAGTGCATGCAGGCCACGGAAACGGCCCTCTCGCCGGGCTGGCCGTCGTTCATGACGATGACCCGGCGGCGGTTCACGCCCCACGGCACCTCGTGCTCGTTCTTGCAGGCCGTGACACAGGCCTGGCACTCGATGCAGCGTTCGGCGTCACAGAGAAATTTCATTCGTGCCATGACGGCATTCTCCTCTCGATTCGGTCTCAGGCCGGCGTCACGCGGCAAAGCGTGGTCTTGGTCTCCTGCATCTGGGTCACCGAGTCGTACCCGTACGTCGTCGCGGTATTGGTGGAATCACCGCGGATGTAGGGTGCCGAGCCCTCGGGATACCGGTCGATGAGGTCCTGCCCCTGGAAGTGGCCGCCGAAGTGGAACGGCGTGAACACCGTGCCGCGGCCGACACGCTCGGTGACCAGGACCTTGACCCGGATGCGCCCGCCTTCCGGCCCTTCCAGCCAGGCCATCTGGCCGTCCTGGACGCCGGCGTTGTTGGCATCCGCCGGGTTGATCTCGACGAACATGTCCTGCTGGAGCTCGGCCAACCACGGGTTGGAGCGGGTCTCCTCGCCGCCGCCTTCGTACTCCACCAGGCGTCCGCTGGTATGGATCAGCGGGAAGTCGCCGGAGTAATCCTGGGCCTGGATGGACTGGTACCGCGTGGGCAGCCGGTAGAACGCCCGCCGGTCCTCGTAGGTCGGGTAGTCGCTGACCAGGTCGTAGCGCGGCGTGTACAGCGGCTCCCGGTGCACGGGGACGCCATCCGGGAAGTTCCAGACCATGCAGCGCGCCTTGGCATTGCCGAACGGCGCCAGGCCGTGCTTGATCGCCACCCGCTGCAGGCCGCCGGAGAGGTCCGTCTTCCAGTTGCGGCCCTCGGCCTCGGCCTTTTCCTCCTCGGTGAGATCGTCCCACCAGCCGAGCTGGCGGATCATGTCGGCCGTGATCTCGGGATAGCCGTCCTCGATCTCCGAACCCTTGGAGTAGGAGCCCTCGGCCAGCAGGTTCTCGCCCTCGTACTCGGTGCCGAACCGGGCGCGGAAGGTCAGCCCGCCCTCGGCGACGTGCTTGCTGGTGTCGTAGAGGTTGGGGGTGCCCACGTGCTTCATCTCGGGGGTGCCCCAGCACGGCCACGGCAGGCCGTAGTACTCGCCGTCCACCTCGCCGCCCCGGGCCTGGAGCGTCTCCACGTCGAAGGTGTGCTGGTTGCGCATGTGCGTCTTGAGCCGCTCCGGGCTCTGGCCGGTATAGCCGATGGTCCAGGTACCGCGGTTGATCTCCCGCAGGACGTCCTCGACGTTGGGCTCCTCGCCGTAGTCGATGGCGATGTTCTTGAACATCTCGTCGGCGAAACCGAGCTTGCGGGCCAGCAGGTAGGCGATGGTGTGGTCGGGCTTGCCCTCGAACAGCGGCTCGATCACCTGGTCACGCCACTGGATGGCCCGGTTCGACGCCGTCACCGATCCGCGCGTCTCGAACTGCGTGCACGCCGGCAGCAGGTAGGTGTTGTCCTGCCGCTCGCCGAGCACCGCCGTCACCGTCGGATACGGGTCGGCGACCACCAGGAGCTCCACCTTCTCCATGGCCTCCTTCATCTCGGGGCCGCGGGTCTGGGAGTTGGGCGCGTGGCCCCACATCATGACGGCGCGGATGTTGTCCTTCTGGGAGATGTTCTCCGGATCCTCCAGGACACCGTCGATCCAGCGGGACACCGGGATGCCCACGTTGTTCATGGGCTTGACGGTGCCGCCCTGGCCGTCGTCGTACTCGCCGTCGTCGAAGCGGCCGACCAGGTACTCGTAGTCCACGTCCCAGACACGGGCCCAGTGCCGCCAGCCGCCCTCGCTGAGCGGGAAGTAGCCCGGCAGGATGTGCGCGTTGGGGCCGACATCCGTAGCGCCCTGGACGTTGTCGTGGCCGCGATAGATGTTGGCCCCGCCGCCCGAGACGCCGATGTTGCCCAGCGCCAGCTGCAGGCAGTTGTAGGCACGGGTGAAGTTGTTGCCGATGGTGTGCTGGGTTCCGCCCATGCACCACACGAAGGTCCCGGGCCGGTTCTCGGCCATGGTCTGGGCGACCTCGCGGACGGCCTCCTCGGAGACGCCGGTCACCCGCTCCACCTCGTCCGGGGTCCACCTGGCCACTTCCTCGCGGACGCGGTCCATGCCCCAGACGCGCTGGCGGATGTACTCCCTGTCCTCCCACTCGTTCTCGAAGACGTGCCAGAGAATGCCCCAGATCAACGCCACGTCGGTACCGGAACGGTGACGGACGTAGATGTCCGCGTGTGCCGCCGTACGCGTGTAGCGCGGATCCATGACGATGACCTTGGCGCCCTTCTCCTTCGCCCGCAGCGTCTGCTGCATGGACACCGGGTGGGCCTCGGCGGCATTGGAGCCGCAGAAGGTGATGCACTTGGAGAAGTTCTCGTCGTTGTACGAGTTCGTCATGGCGCCGTAGCCCCAGGTGTTCGCAACGCCCGCCACCGTGGTGGAGTGGCAGATGCGGGCCTGGTGGTCGGTGTTGTTGGACCCCCAGAAGGCGGCGAACTTGCGCTGGAGATAGGACCCCTCGTTGCTGGCCTTGGACGAGCCCGCGAACCAGAACGCGTCCGGCCCGGACTCCTCGCGGATCTGCAGCAGCTTGTCACCGATCTCGTCGATGGCCTGCTCCCAGGAGATCCGCTCCCAGCGGCCGCCGCGCAGGCGCATGGGGTACTTGGTCCGGCGCGTGCTGTGCCCGTGGTTGCGCAACGATGCGCCCTTGGCGCAATGCGCACCCAGGTTCAGCGGGCTGTCGAAGTTGGGCTCCTGCCCCACCCAGACGCCGTCCTGTACCTCGGCGATGACGCCGCAGCCCACCGAGCAGTGGGAGCACACGGTCTTGACCTCGGTGACCTCGGCCTGCGGGTTATAGGACCGCGCCGCGTGGGCCTTCTTGACCATGGACGTGGGCAGCATGCCGGAGACCGCCACGCCGCCGGCCGCCAGCCCGGTTCCCTTGAGGAAGGTACGCCGGTTGATGGCCTTGCCGAGCAGCCCGCCTGCGGGCGCCGCGCCGCCGGTGCCGTGCTTCTTAACCAGTTTCATGGTGATTTCTCCTCACTCCAGATCCTGTTGCATCCGTCGCGGCGCCGCTCAGAGATCCGCGCGCCTGTAATAGGCCCGGATGTGGTCGGTCTCGCGGTAGCCCTTCTTGTCCTCCAGGTCCTGCGGCGTATCGGCCGCCACCTCCTGCGCGGCCCAGGATCCGCCTGCGCCGGCTGCGAACACCGCAGCGCCACCCGTCATCGCCACGCCCCGCAGGAAACGCCGCCGCGAGGCATCGGCCCGGAATTCGCCGTTGTCGTCACTCATGGTCTGCTCCTCATCTCACGCTGCCCTGGCACGCAGTGCCTGGTACGGATACGGTTCATACCGGCATCCGGTAGTATTTTGATTCCAGGTCCATGAACTCGGCTCCCAGCCGCCCCACGGGCCTGTAGAGCACAGCGGACCTGGCCTCCTGCAGGTCCGTGAAACAGTTCTTCAGCCATGGCTCCAGGTGCGCCTGGTAGAACGCCTTCTCGCGCTCGAACGACACGTCGCCGGCGTTGATCAGCAGCGCCATGGTCTCCAGCAGCGCACCGGCGTGGTCCTCGGGCTCCTTGACGCCGCTGTGGCGCTCCACGCCCAGCTCCTTGAGAGAGCGGCGCAGCTCGATCAGCGGCCGCTCCATCAGCGAGCCGGTGAGATACCACGATGCGTAGGGCGTGATCTCGCCCTGGGCGACGCCGATGAACAGGTCGTTGTGCTCCTGGCGGACGTCCTCGGGCCGGGCGCGCTGCGCCGCCAGCGCCAGTTCCGACCAGGCGCGCCCGATGCCGTCGCTGCTGTCGTCGCCCCCGGCGGCGGCTAGACGCTCCAGGAGCTCGCGCCCGGGCGGCTGGGCCATCAACGAGCCGAGCACGCTGTAGGTGCCCACCCGCAGCGCGTCCTCGTGGCTGAGATCAGCGTTGTTGGACGAATCGGCCATGCCTTCCCCTATCCGTTGCCCCGATCAGGCATCGTTCATTTCCTTCTCGAACATGTCCTTCACGCGGCAGTCGCCGCACATCTTCAGGCGGCGCCGCTGCTCCTCGGTCTCGAACATGTGGTGTCCTTCCAGCCGGCTGAGCATGCGCTCGATGGTGCTCGGCGTGCCGAAGGGCTTGCCGCAGCTCACGCAGCAGAACGGCTCCTCCTCGTTGAGCACGCGCGTCTGCCGGCGTGTCTCCCAGTCCGCCACGAAACGCGGCTGCAGCGTGATGGCATCCTCCGGGCAGGCCGTCTGGCACAGCCCGCACTGCACGCACAGCTCCTCGGTGAAATTCAGCTGCGGCTTGTCGCCGGCGTCGGTGAGCGCCCGGGTCGGGCAAACCTGCGGGCACGCCATGCACAGGGTGCAGGCGTCGCTGTCCACGACCACGTCGCCGAACGGCGCGCCCCGGGGCAGATCGAACACCGCCTGCGCGCCGCCGCTGACCGTCCACAGGTGGTCCAGGGCCAGGCGCAGCGTGCCGCGCTTCTCGTTGAACGTCTCGAAGCTCGCCGCGGGCAGCGCGTCCGGCACGTCGCCCACGGCATCGTCGGGCAGCGTCTCGTAGCGCATCTGCAGCCGGCCGGTATCGTGGCCGAGCCCTTCGAGAAGCGACCGGGCGAAGGTCAGCTGGGCCTCCATCTCGCCGCGCACCGTGGGCGGCACCTGCTGGTGATCCAGAAGCTCCACCCGGCTGGCCCCGTAGGCCAGGGTCGCCAGCCAGGTATCCATGCCCACGGAGCCGATCTCCTCGACGGCGAACGGCAGCACGTTCTCCGGCAGCTCCGCCGCGCCGGCGCGGAGCTGATCCAGGCCGTGACTGCTGTCGTGGAACAGCACCACGGGGCGCTCGCCGCCGGCGTCGCGATAGCGGCCGAGCATCAGGCGAACGGCCGCGAGAGTGTCCTTCGGCCCGGGGTAGGCATAGATGATGGCGCCGGTGGGACAGGCTGTCGCACAGGTGCCTCCGCCCTGGCAGAGATAGGGATCGACTTCCACCAGGTCGCCGATGGAGCGGATGGCATCCGTGGGACAGGCATCGATGCAGCGGGTACACCCCTTCAGCCCGCTGTCACCGTGGGCGCAGATGTCCGGGCTGTAGTTGAAGAACCGCGGCTTCTCGAACTCGCCGGTCATCTCCGGCAGCTCCACCAGGGCGCGCTCCAGCGCGTCCGGGTCGCCCCGGGGCGCGTAGTAGCCGAACGGCGGCAGGTCCATGTTGAGCCCCGGCTCGCGACGCAGATCCAGGACCAGGTCGAAGTAGGGATGATCGCTGGTGGTCAGCGCGGCGAGCTCCAGGTCCTCGCCGTTGGGCGTGTGCAGCCGCGCGCTGAAGCGCCCGAGGTGGCCGCGCAGCTCGCCGGGCTCGCCGTGGACCAGGGTCACGTGGGCCTCATCCCGCTCGGCCGCGCGCGCCTCGTCCGATAGCGCGCCGGGCGCCGGCGCATCGGCGAGCACGGTGCAATGGAGCTGGCCGCGCAGGCGGTCGGCACACTCCAGTCCGTCCACCGCCGAGCCGATGATGAGCACGTACCCCGCCGAGCGATAGCCGACCAGCGACGTCGCTTCCGCCTCGTGGTTGCTCACCGCCTCCAGGGCCACGCGCCGGGCGGCGCCGCTGGCGCCGCCGTCACGCAAGGGCAGCGTATGCACTGTTGATAACCCGGTCGTCATCTTCCTCCAGGCGCTTCAGTCATCGTTGTGCAGAATTTCCGAGCATGCTTTGTGCCAGCTCGGCACATCGGTTGATCCCGGTCGTTGCTGCAGGCGGTGAACCGGCTCCATCCGCCCGGGGAACACCGTTACGCGCCTCTTGTCGGGCGCCCCTTCCCCGGATCCGACGAGGCGGCATCACCGCCGCCCTCGCCCGAATCCACGCCTGCCGATTCGCGCTCCCCGGCGGCACCGGGACCATATGATCCAGAATGTTGCACTGCAGGTGAGTCATTCTGCACCACCTGCGTCGTGTCGCCCGGGTCGTCCGCCGCCGCCCGATCCGCCCCGTCGCGCTCGACACCGGCCTCCCGGGCCTCGGCATCCTCGCGCGCGCTGGCCTGCAGCTCCTCCTGGCGCTGCCGGGCGCGATCCATTTCCCGCTTCACCGCCCGGTGCATGTCGTGGGGGACAATGTTGCCGAGCTTCTGATAGCCGGTGAAATTTCCCGAGTACTCGGCCATGAGGTCGACCTGGTTGAACTTCGACGAGTGCCACAGCGTGCGCAGTGCCGCCAGCCGCAGGGACTGGCTCACGCCCCGCGCGAAGAACGCGCTGACATCGGCGTTCTCGTCCAGGGCCTCGACCGGAGGCATGTCCGCGTCGGTGAGCTCGTCGAAGCGCTTGCCGGTGCGCGGGTCGATGCGGCTGTCGCCGTCATCATCGGACTCCTGCGTCCCCGCGCCGGACGCCGCGGCGTCCGCATCCGCGGCCGGCTCGCCCTCCGGCTCCTCGGGCAACTCACCGCGCTTGCGCCGGGACCAGCGGTGCAGGAAGCCCACCGCGCCGTCGTCGTACTCGCCGTCGCCGGTGTTGTACTCCGCCACCCTCAACTCTCCTGCCGGCGCTTGCCCTTGGGCTTGCGCGGCTCGTAATGATCCAGGACGAACTCCTCGACCCAGCGGTAGACCTCCGGCGGCATGGGCACGCCGGTGACATGCTCTTCCGGGTCCCGCAGCTCCGGGGCATCCAGCTTCTGCGCCTCATCCATGCTCACGGTCACCAGGAACGGCTCCAGCTCGCCCGGCGCCGGAACCCGGTGGACCACGTACACCGACGGCGGGTCGTTGCGCACGTTCAGCGCGTAGTCGTCGACGTAGCGCTTGCGCAGGTGCAGCTTGAAGCCCGTCCACAGATAGAGCTTGAGGGTGTCGCCGTCGCGCATGAGCTGCCGCTCACGCTGCTCGCCGGCGAACCGGGCCCCGGACAGGACACCGTCCACCCGGGAATGCCACTGGCCGCCCCGCCACTCGGACGCCACCATCACGCCGGCGGGCACCGTCCGCGCGCCCTGGTAGCTGGGTGTACGCGGTTGCTCCGGGGTATCCGTCATTTCGTGCGGGTCTCCTCGCTGTATCAATGGAAGAATGCAAACCGGGTGCCACATTGACGTTCGCGTCAAGGAAACGCTGAACATTGGTCCAGGGCCCGGCCCCGCGGGGCGCGCGAGCTGTTCAACGCTTCCTTGTCGAGCCCCCGGGGCGGCTGATCCTGACGGACAAGGCCGGGGTAAAGCAGACTGACAAGGCACCGGAGACGCTGATATGCGACAGAATGCACCAATAAGGGGTCCGCTTATGGGTCATTATTACGTATATGCAGGAACACTGCCCGGCCCGCGTGGGTGAGCACCGGGATACAGGGCGAAGCGAGCCCAGCGACGTGCGGTCCGGGGCTGTGAGGCACGCTTCTTGAATTCCATCAGCCAGGGAGCCCGTGCCATCGCCCGACGGCGGCAGCACGGTGCGAATCAATCGCGCCCGGCAGGCGTCGGGCGCAATCCCATGGAGCGGCCCAATGCACCCGAGCCCGCAAGGCCATGCCCGCAGCTCCGCGGCACAGCGCGCCGACTCCCCGGATGTCCCCCGTTTCATGAATGTCCGTGAAACCGCGCGTTACCTGCGCCTCAACGAGAAGAAGGTCTATACCCTGGCCAGCGAAGGCCGCCTGCCGGCCACCAAGGCGACGGGGAAATGGCTCTTCCCCCGGGAGCTCATCGATCAGTGGCTGATCGAGTCCAGCCACGGCGGTGTCTTCACCGACCGCATCGCCGTGGTGGGCAGCAGCGACCCGCTGATGCGGCTGGCCGCCGAGCAGGTCACCGCGGCCTCCGGGGATCGGGCGCTGGTGTGCTATACCGGCACCGGCACGCGTCCGGGCCTGTGGCAGCTGGCCCGCAGGCGGGCCGACGTGTGCGGCATTCACTGGGGCCCGCTGGACGAGAGCCACCACCGCCATGCGGCGCTGCTCCGCCATCACCCGCAGCACCGGGAATGGGTCCTGGTGCGGGCGTTCGCCCGCGAACAAGGGGTGCTGGTACAGGCCGGCAAGGAGCGCGACGCCGCCGCTGCCCTGCGAACGCCCTGGCGCTGGGTGATGCGCCAGGACGGCTCCGGGAGTGATCGTTTCCTCCGCGACGCCATTGCCGACGAGGGTATCGAGGTAGCGGAGCTGCGCAGCCGCAGCGTCTATATCGCGCTCTCGGAGGCGGAAGCCGCCGAGCGGGTCGCCACCGGCGACGCCGACGCGGCGCCCGGCAGCCGCGCGGCCGCCGCGACCCACGGCCTGGGTTTCATCCCCCTGGGCTGGGAGGCCGTGGACCTGGTGCTCAGCCGCGGCGTGTACTTCCGGGTGCTGTTCCGGCACCTGCTGGATGCGCTGCTGGGCCCGGCCTGCCAGGACCGGGCGGCGCACCTGGGCGGCTACGACTTCCGCGACTGCGGGAAGCTGATCTGGGCCGCCTAGTGTCCTGTAACCCTAGTCCTCGCCGTCCAGGCGGAGCTCACCGGTGATCGTATGCTGCAGCTCCAGTCCGTCGACCTCCAGCGTCATGCGCACGCCCAGGGTCTCGTCGCCCTGGAGGCTCCCCTTCGCCAGCGCCGCCTCCAGCGCCCGCTCGATCTCCTGCTGGGAGGTCACGCCGAACTGCTTCAGGCATTTGCGAATCTGGGTGTTCAGGGCATCATGATCCATCGTCTGTCTTCCTCGTTGCAGTCACGTCCGCGGTAAGCCGAGCCATCATGACCGAAAGCGACAACGCAGTTCAAAACGATCCGTCCTGCCGGGACGACCACGACCCGCAGTCCCTGCCGGTGGCAGCGGCCTGGGAACGCATCCGCACCGAGCTGCAGCCGGTCCGGGGCGTCGAGCAGGTCGCGGTGCGCCAGGCCCTGGGCCGGATCCTGGCCGGCGCCGTGCACTCGACGGTGGACGTGCCCGGCCACGACAACGCGGCCATGGACGGCTATGCCCTCCGCGGCCAGGATCTGCCCGCGGAGGATGCGAGGGATTTCCGCTGCGTGCGCACGGTCCTGGCCGGCGCCCCGCCCGGGGCGGAGCTCGGCCCCGGCGAGTGCGTGCGCATCATGACGGGAGCGCCCATCCCGCCGGGCGCCGACACCGTGGTCATGCAGGAGAACGTCCGCGCCGACGGTGATCGCGTGGAGGTCCGCGCCGGCGAGGCACCCGGCCAGCACGTGCGGGCGGCCGGCGAGGACCTTGCGCGCGGCTCCCGGGTCTTTGCCCCCGGGACCCGTGTCGGGCCGGCGGAGCTGGGCATGCTCGGCAGTCTCGGCCTGGTGGAGGTCCCCGTGTACCGCCGGCTGCGGGTGGCCTTCTTCTCCACCGGCGACGAGCTGCGCACGGCGGGCTCCTCCCTGGAACCCGGCCAGATCTACGACAGCAACCGCTACACGCTGTTCGCCATGCTGCAGCGCCTCGGCGTCGAGGCGACGGACATGGGCGTCGTCGGCGACGACCCGGCCGCCCTGGAGACGGCGTTCACCGATGCCGCTTCCTTCGCCGATGCCATCATCACCTCCGGCGGGGTGTCGGTGGGCGAGGCGGATTTCGTCAAGGAGCAGCTGGCGCGGCTCGGCCAGGTCGGTTTCTGGAAGCTCGCCATGCGCCCGGGACGTCCCCTGGCCTTCGGCACCATCGGCCAGGCACGTTTCTTCGGCCTGCCGGGCAACCCGGTGTCGGTGGTCGCTACCTGGTACCAGTTCGTGCAGCCCGCCCTGCGGCGGCTCATGGGCGAGAACCCGCAGCCCCCGACCACGTTCCGCGTGCGCGCCGCCGCGGACCTGCGCAAGCGGCCGGGGCGCACCGAGTTCCAGCGGGGCATCCTGCGGCGGGACGAGCACGGGGAGCTGGCGGTGACCACCACCGGCGGCCAGGGCTCCGGCATGCTCCACTCCGTGAGCCTGGCCAACTGCTTCATCGTGCTGCCCCACGACGCCGGCAACGTTACCGCCGGCGACTACGTCGAGGTGCAACCGTTCGAGGGCGTATGCCCCTGAGCCGCCCCCCGGCGCGGCTCAGCCGCCGGCCACGGCGGGGATGATCGCGATGACGTCGCCGTCCGCCACGGCGCTCTCCGGGCCTCCCCGCGCCGTCATGGACTGCTCGCCCACAAAGACGTTCACGTAGGGGCGGACCCGGCCTTCGGGGGTGAGCAGGCGCTGCCCCAGGTCCGGGTAGTCACGGGCGAGGCAGGCGAGCACCTCGCCCACGGTCGCCCCCGTTACCGACAGCGACGGCTGATCGCCGGCATGCGGGCGCAGCGGCGGCGGAATGCGGACCGTGACCCGGGGCGCGCGCTCACGATTGCTCTGCATGCAGCTCCTCTTCCACGAATTCGTTCGCCACCAGGCGCCAGCCGCGAATGCAGTGCTGGCCCTCGCCCTGCAGGCCGACAATGACATACAGCCAGCCCGGCCAGGCGGCCCGGCGGTCGGTCTCCGAGGGCTCGGCGCCGCCGTCCGGATGGCTGTGCCACACGCCCGCGACGCCGAGGCCGCGGCGCTCGGCGGCATGCTCGACGCGCATGTACTCCAGCGGATCCAGAGCGTAGCGGCGCAACGGGTCGCCGGCAACATTGGCCAGCCGCACGACCTCCCGGGGCGCGCCGCCGACACCGACAAGCAGGCCGCACGCCTCCTCGGGCCAGGCATCGCGCGCATGCTGCGCCAGGGCCCGGCGGAGCGGCGATGGAAGCCGCATCTCAGCCATGCGACCCATGGTAGCATCAGCCGCCGTCGCCGCCGCCCGCATTTTCTGGTGCAATACCTGCAGCGATCGAGGAGCCCGATGCAACAGCCCGTGACAGTCGATGACGCCGAAACCGCCGTGGTCCTCCTCGTGGGCACCCAGAAGGGTCTGTTCCGCCTGGTGAGCGACCCCGCCCGCGAGCACTGGCGCATGGACGGGCCGTTGATCGCCGGCTACGAGATCACCCACGCCTGGCTGGACCCGCGACGGCCGGCCACCGGCTTCGCCGCCGCCAATCACGTGGTCTGGGGCGCGCACGTCTACCGCAGCACCGATTCCGGCAGCACCTGGCAGTCGCTGCCGAACCCGCCGCAGCACCCGGTGGGCGAGCACGACACGGCCCTGCGGGGCATCTGGCACCTCGCCCCGGGGGCAGCGTCCCAGCCCGACACGCTGTTCGCCGGCATCGACCCGGCCGGGCTGTTCGTCAGCACCGACGCGGGTGCGAGCTGGACCGGCGTGGACGGGCTCAACCACCACGCCACCCGCTCCCTGTGGGAGCCGGCCAAGGGCGGATTCTTCGTCCATTCCACCCAGGTGGCCGGCGACCGGCCGCAGCGCCTGTTCACGGCCGTCTCCGCCGGCGGCGCCTACCGCAGCGACGACGCCGGCGCCAACTGGGAGCCCATCAATGCCGGCGTGCGCGCGGAGCACCTGCCCCAGGCCGCCCCCCGCGCGGGTCACAATATCCACCGGCTGGTCGCTCACCCCCGCGACTCGCGCCGCCTGTACCGCCAGTGCTACAACGGCGTCTACCGCAGCGACGACGCCGGCGAGTCGTGGGTGGAGATCAGCCGCGGGCTGCCCAGCGACTTCGGCTACGTGGCGGTCACCGAGGCCGGGGACCCGGACGTGCTCTACGTCATCCCCATCGACAGCAGCCACCTGCGCACCGCCGTGGACGGGCGCCTGCGGGTCTACCGCACCGCGGATGCGGGTGCGACCTGGCAGCCGCTGACCCAGGGCCTGCCCCAGGAGCATGCCTACGTGTCGGTACTGCGGGAGGCGATGGCCGTGGACGATCTGCCCGCGTGCGGAGCGTACTTCGGGACCTCCGGCGGCCACCTGTTCGCCAGCCGCGACCGGGGGGCGAGCTGGCGGCTGCTGGCCGGTTTCCTGCCGCGCATCCTCTCCGTCACCGCCGCGGTGGTCCCCGCGGGGGAGGCCCCATGACCGGGCCGGGGCTGGCCGAGGCCGTCGGCGCCGGGCACGGCGTCATCTGCGCCGTGGGCGCCGGCGGCAAGAAGACGCTGCTGTATCACCTGCTGGAGAACCATCCGGGCCGGGCGGCCATGACCACCACCGTGTTCACGTACCAGCCGCCCCGCCGCCTCAAGGCCACCCTGATCGTCGACGACGAGGCCGGCCTGCGCCGGCGTGTTCCGGACACGGAGCGCACGCCCGTGCTGTACGCCCGGCCGTCGGACAAGGCCGGGCGCCTGGCCGGCGTGTCCGCGGACACCCTGGCCGACATCCATCGGCGCGGCGGCTTCGGCATCACCGTGGTCAAGGCCGACGGCGCCCGCATGCGGCTGATCAAGGCGCCCCGGGAGGACGAGCCGGTGGTCCCGGCCTGCGCCGACGTGGTGCTGCTGGTCAGCTCGGTCCATGCGCTGGCCCGCCCGCTGGACGAGCGCATTGCGCACCGGCTCGACCGGGTGCTGGCGCTCACCGGGATGGATGAGGGGCAGCTGCTGACCCCGGCCACCCTGGCGCGGCTGTACACACACCCCGAAGGCCTCGCCCGCGGCTGCGGTACGGCGACCGCCGTCCCGGTGCTCAACATGGTGGACGGTCCCACGGCCCGGGAGGCCGCGGAGGAGACCGCACGGCACATCCTCGCCGACGGCGAGCGCTACGACCGGGTAGTGCTCACCAGCAACCGGGCGCCGGGGCTGGTCGTCGGCGTCATCCACCGTTCGTAACGCCCTGCAACCCGGCGACGGGCCCGTCAGTGCAGGCGGTCCGGGTCCACGTCCAGGGCGTCCAGGTGCCGGCGCAGCTTCTGCAGCCGTGGCGAGATCATGCCCAGCGTGCCTTCCACGGAGGTAATGGTGCGGCGGAGAAGCTCGCGGGCCTCGTCGCGGCGGCCGGTATCCCGCAGCAACCCGGCGAGCCGGGTGACAGCGTTGATGTGGTCCATGTTGTCCCGACCCAGGATCCGCGCCGTGCGCTCCACGGCGTCCCGCAGCATGGGCTCGGCGTCGTCGAAACGCTTCTGTTCCGCATACAGGGCCGCCAGCTCGCACAGCGTCATCAGCGTGTGCGGATGCTCCTCGCCCATCAGGCCGCGCCAGGTCTCCAGGTTGCGCCGGTAGAGCTGCTCGGCCTCGCCGTGCTGGCCGGTCTCCCGGAGCAGATCGGCCAGGTTGTTCACGCTGGTGGCGGTGGCCGGGTGATCCCGCCCCACCAGGGTCTCCCAGTTGGCAATCGCCTTGCGGTACAGCGGCTCGGCCTCGTCGTAGCGGCCCATGGCGTCCTTGACCCCGGCCAGGTTGTGCAGGCTCGAGGCGGTATCCACATGCTCGGCGCCGAAGAGCTCCTCGCGGATATCCAGCGCCCGCTGGAACAGCATCTCGGCGGTCCGGTACTCCTCGCGGGCGTCCATCACCGCACCGAGGTTGTGGGCCGCCGCCGCGGTGGCCGCGTGCGCCGGACCGAAAACCGTCTCGGCGATGCCCAGGGCCCGCTGATACAGCGTCTCCGCCTGGTCGAAATCGTGCTCGGCGTACACCACCCCCGCGAGGTTGTCCAGGCACGCCGCCGTGGTCGGATGCCGATTGCCGTAGTGCTTCTCGGCGATGGTCAGCGCCCGGCGGAAATGCGGCTTGGCCGCGGCCGGATCGTCCATGGCCTTGAGCACGGCACCCAGGTTGGTGAGATACGGGATCAGCCCCGGATCCCCCTCGCCCAGCGACTGCTCCCGGGCCCGGAGCGCGGCGCGGTAGAGCTCCACCGCCGCCTGGCCGTTGCCCCGGGCCTCGTGCCACGTGGCCAGCTGGTGCCGGCTGGTGCGGGTTTCCGGATGGTCGGCGCCGAGCCGTTCCAGGCGCCGCTCCAGGGCATCCTGCAACAAGCCTTCGGCCTCGGGCCGTTCCTGCTCGGCGAGCCAGCTGCCCCGCAGCGCGAGCGCCCGCGCGCGCTGCCCGGCCGGCAGGGATTCCTCGTGGAACGCCAGCTCCTCCATGAACGGGGTCAGGTCGCCCCCGGGGATCTGGTCCCGGAACGCGGCGCAGAGAAGGAGCAGCAGCTCCGCCAGGCTCTCGCCGGCGAGCGCGGCCCGCCAGCCGGGGAGCCGCTGCGCATACCATGCCACCAGCTCCGCATCGCTCCCCCACGCATGCCACCAGCGCGTGAGGTCCAGGCGGTCCGGCTGGTGCAGCAACGCCAGCAGCACGTCGGGATCGGCCAGGAAGCGCGCCAGGTGCTCCCAGTCCCGGGCCCGGGTCAGCTGCCAGGGCAGCTCGTCGAGCCGGCGCTCGGGCGGCATGGCGGTCTCGGCGATCTCGGCCACCGTGCGATGGGCGGCCTGGCGATCCACGCCGTCCGGCAGCAGCGAGCGGCGGACGGCATCCCGCACCCCGGCACCGGCGAGCTGCAGCCGCCCGTCCACCTGGTAGACGGGCCCTTGCGCGGCAGGCGCTGCATGTCCCGCCGCCTCGAGCTCCGCGGCGGTCAGCCCCCGCCGGCTCGCCCACAGCATGCGCAGCACGGCGGGCGGAATCGATTCAGGGGTTCCGGCGTCCTCTGCGCCCGCCGACCCGGCGGATTCCGTGCCTTCCACCTGCCAGCCCCGCAGGCGGAGATTCTCGGCAACGGCGGAGCTTGCGGAGACACCGGCCACGATCCGCACCCCCGGCGGCAGATGATCCGGCAGCCAGGCCACCGCCTGCTCGGGATCAGCGTCGGTGAGCCGATCCACCGCGTCCAGCACCACGACGAGCCGGTAGCGGGCGGCTGCCCGCCCCAGCCAGTTGGGCAGGATCTCGCGCCGATCCTCCGGCGCCACCGGAAGGGGATCCGGCAACGCGGCGAGCCGCCGCAGCCACAGCAGCAGGCGCTCGAGCAGCCGTTCCGTGGACCGGCTCTCAGCGGTGCAGCCGACGAAATGGGCGAACAGCCCCGCCTCCGGGTGCTTGCCGGCATATCCCCGCGACCATGCCGCCAGCACGCCGGCGGTATCGCCGCCCGACAGCACCAGCGGCGCATCCTGGCGCGCCGCGTGCCGGTTGAGACGGCGCATGAGCTCGCGCGCCGAGGCATCCGCGACCGTCTCGGCGAAGGCCGCGTGATCCGCCGCCGACAGGGACTCGGGATCGAGTGCCGCCATCTCAGTCATGCCCCGGCTCCCGGCCGCCATCGTCGTGCGCACCAGCCAGCCGGGCGGCCACGGTACTGCGATCCTCCGGGGTGTTCACGTTGACGAACGCCTCCGGCCGGTCATCGAACGCCACCACGGCCAGGCCGTGGCGGGCGTACCAGCGGTCGATCTTGCGCCCGCCTTCCCGGAGGAATGCCTGCAGGTCCTCCAGCAGACACACGGGGAGTAGGGCGAAGACGGGCTGCATTCTGCCGTCGGCGTGGGCCACGCCGATATCCGCGTTCCGGTCGCGCACGCCCGCGGCCAGCCGGGCGACGAGATCCGGCGGCACCATGGGGGAGTCGCAGGGCACGGTCACCACCCAGTCGGTGGTGCTGGCGGCAAGCCCGGCGGCCATGCCCGCCAGCGGGCCGGCGAAGTCGCCGAAGGCGTCGGCGACCACCGGCCAGCCCCGCTGGCGATAGTCGGCCTCGTTGCGGTTGGCGTTGATCACCAGTCCGGCGGTCTGCGGCCGCAGGCGCTCCAGGACATGGTCCACCATGGCCCGGCCGGCGACCTCCACCAGGCCCTTGTCCATGCCCCCCATGCGCGTGGCACGACCACCGGCGAGCACGACGCCGGTTACAGTATTCCGTTCGGGTTCCGCCATCTGCCGGGCCACGTGTTGCTGCCGGAAAGGCACATCATAGCAGCCCGTTCCCGGGCTACGGCACAACAATGACGGCGCCGCGTCCGTGAAACAGCAACGCTTTCGGGTCATAATGCACCACATGCCCGGCCCGTGGTGCATTGCGTCGCGGACGCCGGCGACCGCAGTGCAGATGGACGGTATTGCAACCGATTGTCAGAATGATCGTGTGGCCAGCGGGCGACGACGGCGTCGCTGGAGACAGCCGGATCCAAGGGGGACATGCGGGGCGTGAATGAATCGGTCAACCAGGTGGTGTCCAGCGCCAACCCCCAGGGGTCGGCGGCCCAGGGCCGCCAGCATGCCGTGCTGGTCGTCGACGAAGACCCCGGCATGCGGGATCTCATGCGCTTTGCGCTGGATGATCGCGGCATGTTCGTGGAGGCGGCCGACACCATCGCCACGGCAGAGGCGCTGCGCGTGCGCTACCGCTTCGACGCCCTCGTCGTCAGCACGCGCATGCCCGACCAGTCCGGAACGGACTGGGCCCGGACCCTGCGCTCCCGCGGCGTAACGACCCCGATCGTCCTCATCGCCGCGCAGCCCGAGGACATGACGTCCCCGGAGGCGACGGGGCTGGCCGGCACCCATTTCCTCTCCCGCCCGTTCTCCCCCGAGGACCTGCAGGTCGCCGTCGACGAATGCCTGCGGGAGCCCGGCCCGGAGCCGGCCGGCGTGCGCGAGGACATGCCGTCCAGCGGACTGGAGGGGATCGTCGGCCACAGCGACGCCATGCGGGATCTCCTGGCCCTGTTGCGCCGGGTCTCCAGCCGCAGCACGACCGTGCTCCTGGAAGGCGAGTCCGGAACCGGCAAGGAGGTGGCGGCCCGCTGCCTGCACACGTTCAGCGGCCGGCGCGGGCCGTTCGTGCCCGTCAACTGCGGCTCCATCGCCCCGGAGCTGCTGGAAAGCGAGTTGTTCGGCCACATCAAGGGCGCGTTCACCGGCGCGACCCAGTCCCGGGAAGGGCTGTTCATCCATGCCCACCACGGCACGCTGTTCCTCGACGAGATCTGCGAGATGCCCCTGGGCATGCAGGCCAAGCTCCTGCGGGTGCTGGAAGAGCGCACCATCCGGCCGGTGGGCTCCGAGAAGGAGCTGCCCATCGACGTGCGCATCGTCACCGCGACCAATCGCACCATGGCCGACGAGGTCGCCGCAGGCCGGTTCCGGGAGGATCTCTACTACCGTCTCAACGTCCTCGGGCTGCGCCTGCCGCCGCTGCGGGAGCGTCCTTCCGACATCCCGCACCTGGCCCGGCTGTTCGTCCGCAACCTGGCCGAGGAGCTGTCCCTGCCGCCGCTGCAGCTCAGCGACGAGGACATGGAGACCCTGTCCGCCTATTCCTGGCCGGGCAACGTCCGCGAGCTCAAGAACCTCATGGAGCGGGCCATGCTGCTCAACCGCTCGCCGGCACGCTGCCTGGACAGCGAGCAGATCGACACGCCGATCTCGCTGGGGGAGACGCGCAGTGAGCTCGGCTTCCCGGTGGACATGCCGCTTGCCGAGGTGGAGAAGCAGCACATTCTCAAGGTGATGCGGGCCACCGGCGGCAACAAGTCGGAAGCCGCGCGGCGCCTGGGCGTCTCGCGCAAGACCCTGGAACGCAAGTTCAAGGTCTGGGATGACTCCCCCTGAGCATGGAACGCCTCGGACAGTACGCACGGATCACCCCGGGGAACGCATGACGGACGAGCTGGAACAGCTGCACGAGGCCGTGCGCCGCGCGGCACTGCGCCTCATACGGGCCGGCCGCGGCCGCACGCCGGACATGGACCGTGCCCTGGAAGAGCTGCGCCGGGCGCTGATCGATGATACCGACGCCGCCCGGATCGGCAGTGCCGCCGAAGAGCTCGGCGCGGCGCTGCTAACGCTGGACGACGCCCCGGAGCCGCCGGCCGCCGTACCGCCCGGGCCTGAACCGGCCGGCACGAGCGCACCGGAGCCACCCCGGTCCCTGCTTCGCCGGCTCCGCCGGCTGGGCCGGACGAACCCGGACAGACAGGAGACCAACGGCCACGTCATGGCCATCCGCCAGCGGCTGACGGCCATGGCCGATGCACTCGCGCTGCCCGCCCCCTACAAGCAGAAGCTGCGCGACGCCCGCAACGAGCTCGAAAGCGCCGAAACACCGGATGCGCTGGCGACCCGGGTCGACCGGATGGTCGACGTCCTGGTTGCCGCCAATCGGGACGAGTCCGCTGAGCTTGAAGCGTTTTTCCTGCAGCTCTCGCAACGGCTGGGAGACCTGCACGCGCTGCTGCGCTCCGACGAGGCGTCCGAGGAAGACGCCGACGCCGACGAAGCACGCCTGGACAGTGCCGTGCAGACCCGCGTGCAGTCGATCCAGACCGCTCTCCGCGATACCCGTGACTCACGGCAAGCCCACCGGCTGATCAGCGCGGATCTCGACACGTTGGTACGGGAGGTCGCCACCTACCGGGAAACACGGGATGTCCGCCGCCGCAAGACCCGGGAACGCAACGAGGCGCTGCGGGTCCGGTTGCAGGAAGCCCAGGAAGAGTCCGCGCGGCTGCGCTCCGCGCTGGCGCACGAGCAACAACGGGCCGCCGAAGACCATCTCACGGGCATCGGCAACCGCGAGGCCCACGAGAAGCGCCTCGCCGATGAAATGACGCGGGGCGCGCGAACCGGAACCCCCGTGAGCCTCATGGTCATCGACGTCGACGCATTCAAGCCCGTGAACGACCGCTACGGCCACTCCGCCGGCGACGACCTCCTTGCCCGGCTGGCCGCACTGCTGCAGGAATCCGTTCGGACCAACGACTTCCTGGCACGTTACGGCGGCGAGGAGTTCACGCTGGTGCTTCCCGGAACGCCCCTGGCCCAGGCGTGCACCCTAGCGGAACATCTGCGCGAGGCCGTGGCGACGACACCCATGGACACCGAAGCCGGCGCGCTCACCGTGACGGTCTCCATCGGCGTGGCGGAAGCCGGGAACGGCGAGGCGCCGGAGTCCCTGTTCCGCCGAGCCGACCGGGCCCTGTACCGGGCCAAGGGTGCGGGCCGGAACCGGGTCGCGGCCGACGGCTGACCGGGAGAACGTCGCCTTGCCAGAGCACCGCTGCGGCGCGCAGAAGCACGCGGGAATGGTTTCTTAACGCTCCGGCGTGTACAGCTCGCCCTCGAGCTGGGAATAATAGGCGGCCACGTTGCGCAGCTCCTGCATGGACAGGCCGCTCACCTGGCCCTGCATCACGGAATTGTCCCGCTCGCCCTCCTTGTACTGGCGCAGCGCCTCGACGAGATAGTCGCGGTGCTGCCCGGCCAGCCGGGGCCACTGCGGATTGCTCTGTGAACCGTCAACGGCGTGGCACGCCATGCACTGACTCTCGGCGATCTCCCGGCCGGCCCGGGGGTCGCCGCCGTGGTCACCATTGTCACCACCGTCGGCCGCCAGCGCACTGGTAGCGAGCAACAGGCCGGCCACGCCGACGCCAAGGGCAAAGATCTGTTTCATCATGTCGTCCGGATTCCGTTACTGCGAACCTGGGGCCGCCACCCGGCCCCGCGATGACTCACGGCTGCTGCGCGAAGAACGCAGCGATGTCACGCATTTCCTGCTCGCTCAGGCCCGCGGCCTGGGCCTGCATGGTGGGGTGCTCGCGGTCACCGTTCTTGTAGGCCTGAAGCGCGCTCACCAGGTACTCGGCGTACTGGCCGCCGAGCTTGGGCACCCGGTAAGACGGGTAGGCGTTGCGCGCCCCTTCCACGGCATGACACCCCATGCAGGTGGTCGCGAGCTGCTCGCCCACCACCGGATCACCGCCCTCCTGGGCCTGGGCCGTCCCGCCGGCAGCGACCGCACCGAGCGTCAATCCGAGGAGCAATGTCGTCAGTCTCATCAAGTGCTCTCTTGCTGCGTGTTGTTCCATCGCCGTACCGGGCCCGTGCGACGGGCCCCACCCGAAAACAGGGCAATATGTTTCCATGGATCGCCCCGGGGGTAAACCTCGCTTCAGCGCACGTCGAAGCCCGAAGGCGGCTCCACGTCCACGTCCTCGCAATGCACGGCCTCCACCCGCGCCGCCCGCGGGCCCTTCTCCAGCCAGGCGTGGAAGGCCTCGAGCGCCTCCTCGGAGCCGCAGGCGAGCACGCGCACGCGGCCGTCACGCAGGTTCTCCGCATATCCCCGGACACCGACCCGCAGGGCCTCCTCCTGGGCCGAGCCGCGAAAGAACACGCCCTGCACGTGGCCGGAGACGTAGCACAGAATGCATCGCTGCGACATCAGCAAACCTCCATCGGCTGTCATGTTGGCCGGGAGCCCGGCCCGTCAGTCGCCGGCGGCGCGATCCGTGCGCGGGTGGACGGTCGCCTCGCCCGGCGGCGGCTCGAGCAGGTCCCGCACGGGCCGGTCCAGGGCCCCCTCCGCCCCGGCGACGGCCTCGCCCAGCACGCGCGACAGCGCGCGGTTCCAGGGATCGCGCTGGCGCAGCCGCGAGGGCACGTCGGCAAGCACGAACGGATACCCCCGGTACAGGTCCAGCAGCGTATAGCTGGACGGATCGCGCGCAAGCACCCAGCCGCCCTCTTCCATGCGCCGGATCACCCGTGTGCGCTCCAGCGCATCGATGGCCTCGCCGATAGCGGCATCGCCGGCATCCGGCTCGCGCTCCATGATCTCCTGGCGCGTCAGTCCGCGCCCTTCCTGCTGCGCCCGCCAGAAATCGCCGATCAGGCGCACCGCCAGGACCAGCGTCAGATGCGGCTCCGAGAGCGAGCCGGCACGGGCCTGGCGGTAGCCGGACAGGGCCTTGGTAAATTCCGCACCCAGCAGCACCACGACCCAGCAGACGTAGATCCAGATGAGAAAGATCGGCAGCGCGGCAAGGGTACCGTAGATGGCCTCGTAGGTGGGAACGGTGGTGACGAACGCGGCGAAGCCCCGCTTGGCCCCCTCGAACAGCACCGCGGCGAATACGGCGCCGGCGACGGCGTGCCAGAGGGGGACCCGGCGGTTCGGTACCGCTGCGTACAGGAACATGAAGGCGAGCACCACGCCCACGAACGGCGTCACCGCGAGCATGCCCTGCTGCAGTGAGCCGACATCCGCCAGGTCGGTGAACTCGGCCAGGGCCACCAGGTAGGACGACAGCACCAGGGAGGCAGCCACGAGGAACGGCCCCACGGTAATGACCGTCCAGTACACCATGAAGCTCTGCACGGCGCTGCGGCGCTTGCCGCCGCGCCAGATGCGGTTCATGGCCTTGTCGATGGCGCCCATCATGAGGATGGCGGCCACGGTGATCCCGATCAGGCCGGCGGCGGTCAGCTCCGCGGCCCGGCTGGCGAACTGCTGCATGTAGTCCTGGACCACTTCGCCGGAGGCGGGCACCAGGTTGGCGAACAGCCAGTCCTGGATGCTGGCGCTGAAGCCCTCGAACACCGGGAACGCCGTCATCACGGAAAAGATCACCGCAAACAGCGGCACGATGGACAGCAGCGTCGTGTAGGCAAGGGTGCCGGCGCTGTCCAGGCAGCCGTCCTCGAGGAACCGGTGACCCACGTGGCGCACGAACGCGACCAGCTCGGCCGCGGCGTGCCGCAGCCACGGCCCGAGGTGCTCCCGGTCGGGGAGCCGGGCAAGGAACCGGTTCATCACGACGGCCTCCCCTGAACGAACGCCACGGATCCAGTCTGACACCCCCGGCGGCGGGCGTCATTCCCGGGACCGCGCCGTTGCCGTACAATGCCGGTCACCGCCGGCCGCCCGAGAGACCGCGTCAGACGCTTGCCATGTCCCGAATCCTGGTCCTCTTCTACAGCCGCCACGGCGCCGTCCGGCACATGGCCGAGCAGATCGCGCGCGGCGTCGAAAGCCACGCCGAGGCCGAGGCCGTGGTCCGCACCGTGCCCGCGGTGTCCACGACCATCGAGGCCAGCGAGCCGCCGGTGCCCTCCTCCGGCCCGCCCTACGCCACGCTCGCGGACCTCGAGGACTGCCACGGCCTGGCCCTCGGCAGCCCTACGCGCTTCGGCAACATGGCCGCCCCGCTCAAGCACTTCCTGGACGGCACCTCCGGGCTGTGGCTCAGCGGCACGCTGGCGGACAAGCCGGCGGCGGCGTTCACCTCCACCGGCACCCTTCACGGCGGCCAGGAGACCACGCTGGTCACCATGATGATGCCGCTGCTGCACCACGGCATGCTGCTCATGGGCCTGCCCTACACGGAGCCGGAGCTCACCAGCACCGGCAGCGGCGGCACGCCCTACGGGCCGAGCCACGTGGCCGGGGCGGACGGCCAGGGTCCGCACACCGAGGAGGAGGAACGGCTCTGCCGGGCGCTCGGGCGGCGCCTGGCCGACACAGCAGTGGCGCTGGAGCGGGGCCGGCGCGCATGAGACCGGTATCCCTGGCCCACGGCGTCACCGTCGCCGCGCACCTGGGACTGCTGGCCCTGGTGCTGAGCTGGCTGACCTGGCTGGCCCCGCCGCAGCCCGGGCTGATCGCCCCCCTGGCATTGATCACCGCCACCCCGCTGGTGATCGGTGTCCGCGGCATCCTGCACGCCCGCAACTATACCCTGGCCTGGACCAGCCTGGTATCGCTGGCCTACTTCGTCCACGGTGCCGCGCTGGCGGGCTCGCCCGGGCAGTCCGGCTGGCTGGCGGTGACGGAGATCGTCCTCAGCATGGCGCTGTTCACGGGCTGCCTGGCGGTCATTCGCCTGCGCAGGACCCGCTGACGGGCCGTGACTCAGTCGGCCGCCAGCACCCGCCGCAGGAAGGGGATCGTCAGACGCCGCTGCTCGGCAAGGGCCGCCCGGTCGAGGACATCCAGGAGCCGGAACAGCGAGTCCATGTCCCGGGGCTGGCGCCGCAGCAGGTAGGCGCCCGCCTCGGCGGGCAGCTCCAGCCCGCGGAGGCGGGCCCGGTGGCGCAGCGCCGCCAGCTTGTCGTCGTCGTCCATGGGACGGAGGCGCTCCCGCAATCCCCACTGCAGTCGCGACACCAGGTCGGGGAGGACCAGGCCCACTGCGTCGGGGCGATCGGCGGCGCTGAGCAGCAGGGCCGTGCCGGCATCGCGCATACGGTTGAACGCGTGGAACAGCGCCTCCTCCCAGGCCGCGTCAGCGGCGATGCAGTGGAGATCGTCCAGGGCCAGGAGATCCAGCCGCTCCATGCCTTCCAGGATCTCCGGGCGCAGGGACGCCCGCTCGGACAGGGGCAGATAGGCGACCGGATCACCGCGCTCGCTGCCGGCGCGGGCGGCGGCCTGCAACAGATGGGACTTGCCCGTGCCACCGGGGCCATGGAGGTAGACGCAGGTCTCCTCGCCGGCGAGCAGGCGCTCCACCGCCGCCAGGGCGCGGGCATTGCCCGCCGGATGGAAGCTTGCCAGGCTGGCGGCGTCCTCCCAGCGGATGCCCAGGGGGAGCTGTACGGGTTCCGGCGATGACGGGCCCACGCTAACCTCCGCGCACGGGTGGTAAGCGGAATTCTACCCGCAGCGCCGGGCAAGCGCGAGCCGGGCCGGGTCGCGTCCGCTCGCTACGTTGCGTAGACTCCCGGCCCGTTGCAGACCGCCGATACCGGAATCGCGGGAGACGTTTGCATGAGACCTCGCCTGCCACGCGCCCTTGCCCTGCTCTTCGCCCTGGCCCTGCCGACGGCGGCCCCGGCCGACACGCTGCTGCTGGACAACGGCGACCGGATCACCGGCACCTTCGTGGAGATCGACGATGACCGGCTCACGTTCCGCCCCGACACCACCGACGAGGCGCTGTCCGTACCACTGGCCGCGGTTGCGCAGCTGCGCACCGATGACGCCATCCAGGTGCTCATGGAAGACGGCACCCAGGTCCGCGGGCGCAGCGTGGCGTCGGCGGACGGCACCATCCGGCTGCAGAGCGAGTCCTTCGACGAGCCGCTGGTGTTCCCTGTCACGGCCATCACCCGGGGAACCGGGCCGGAGACACCCGTGCGCCCCGCCGTGCGCACCAGCGGCGACATCAGCCTCGGCATGCGCCTGACCGGCGGCAACGACCAGCGCCGCAGCATCAACGGGAAGGCGGCCGCCACGGTCCGCACCGAGGTCAATCGGCTCCGTTTCAACGGCGAATTCAACCAAGCGGAGGATGACGGCGAAGAAACCGAGGACAACGCCGCCGGCAACATCCGCTACGACCATTTCGTCTCCGAACGGACGTACGTCAATGCCAACGTGGGCCTCGCCCGGGACGAGTTCCGCGATCTGCGCCTGCGCTCGTCCTTCGGTGTCGGCCTCGGCTACCAGGTCTTCGACACGGATCGCCGGCAGCTCTCCGGCGAGCTGGGCATCAGCTACGTCAACGAGGACTACTACAGCGACGGCAGCGAGAGCAATCCGGCGGGCCGCTGGGCGCTGGACTACGAGGAGCGGCTGGCGGGCGACGGGTTACGGCTGTTCCATACCCAGGAAGGACTGGTCAACGTCGATGACACCGACGACGTGGTGATCACCACCCGCACCGGCCTGCGCTTTCCCATTGCGGCCGGGATCACGGGCACCGTTCAGGCCAACGTGGACTACGAGAGCCAGCCCGTGGGCGACAATGAGCGCACGAGCACCGCCTACGTGATCACCGCCGGGTACAGCTGGTAGGCCTCAGCCCTCGCCGCCGGTGGCGCTCAAGCGGAAGACATAGTCCGGGCGCACCCCCGACAGTGCGTCTTCCGCCGCGGCGTCGGCACGCTCCCGCTCCGTCTCGGTCAGCATGCGGCTGTCGCGAAGGCGCTCCAGGGCCTGCTCCGACAGGCCGCGGATGCGCAGCCGGAAGTCCACGGCCCGGTCGGCCACGCGCAGGACCTCCACCGCCTCGACATCGCGTACGCCGCGCAGATGGGACTCCACGCGCGCGTAGGCGTCAAGCCCCCCGACGTCCCGCACTCGCAGCGTGACCCGCCCGACCGAGTCCGGATCCGGCACCCGGGCGTAGCGCCTTGCCAGCCGCACCGCACCCGTGTCCACGCCGACCTCGAGAGCCGCTTCCAGCTCTCCCTGCTCCACCGTCCAGTCGTAGCTCTCGCCATCCCAGAACAGCGTCCAGCGGCTGCGCCAGGTGTCGCCGCGACGGTCCACCCGGCCCAGCAGCACGCCTTCGGCGTCGTAGCGACGCGACGCCTCCATGACCGGCTCCCGGAAGCCGCCCCACAGATCCGAGGTGGACACTGCCTGCTGGTCCTGGAGGTCCATCAGCGGAAACAGCAGCGGCAGACCGGCGTCGGCGGCGCTCTGCCACAGGACGCGGCGCAGCTCGGGACTGTCCTCGCTGCTGACGATCCGGCGCTCGCCGCCGCGATTGACGACCACCCACGCCAGCGTACGGGGACGCCCGTCCACGGGCCACAGGGCAACCTCGCGCTGTACCAGGGCATCCTGGAGCGCCGGGCCGTCGTAGCGGACCCGGAGCTCGACGCCGTCGTCCGTATCGTTGTAGCCGTACTGCTGGACGTACTGGTCGGCGTTGTCCAGCAGGGCGCCCAGCGCCTGCTCGTCCTCGGGGGACTCGCGTCCCGTCAGGCGCGCGACGATCCGGCGCAGGCCCTCCCGCACCGCGGCCTCGCGCTGCTCGGCGGACTGATCGTCGACGTCCAGGCGCACGTCGAACAACCCGGTGGCACCGGACGCCAGAACCGGGACCAGACAAAGGAACACCGCCCACCAGAACCGCTTGCGCATACCGTCTCCGCAGACTCCTCGTGCCGTTTGGCCCCGCCGGGAGGCGGGCCCCATTCGTCACGCAACCATAGCATGTCGCGCCCTCGCGCGAACGCCCCCGGGGTGCTCCGGGCGCCGGGATCCGCTACCATACCGTCCCGAACCTGAGCCGTCGCGCAACCCGGGGAGTATTCGCCATTGGCCTCCGATCCGCCTGACACCGACAACGGGCTGACCTACCGCGATGCCGGCGTGGACATCGACGCCGGCAACAGCCTGGTGGAGCGCATCGGCCCCGCGGTCGCCCGCACCCGGCGCCCCGAGGTGGTGGGCGGCCTGGGCGGATTCGGGGGACTGTTCGCCCTGCCCGCGGACCGCTACCGGCAACCGGTACTGGTCTCGGGCACGGACGGGGTGGGCACCAAGCTCAAGCTCGCGGTGGAGACGGGACGCCACGACGGCATCGGCATCGACCTGGTGGCCATGTGTGTCAACGACATCATCGTCTGCGGCGCCGAGCCGCTGTTCTTCCTGGACTACTACGCCACGGGCAAGCTGGACGTGGACGTCGCCGCCGCCGTGGTGACCGGCATCGCCCGGGGCTGCGAGCAGGCCGGCGCGGCGCTGATCGGCGGCGAGACCGCCGAGATGCCGGGCATGTACGCGGCGGGCCACTATGATCTGGCCGGCTTCTGTGTCGGCGCCGTGGAGCGCGACGAGATCATCGACGGCAGCAGCGCACAGCCCGGAGACGCGCTGATCGCGCTGGCCAGCAGCGGCCCCCATGCCAACGGCTACTCGCTGATCCGCCGCGTGCTGGAAGACAGCGGCGCGCGCCCCGACGACCGCCTGGGCGAGGGCACGCTGGGACAGGCCCTCATGGAGCCCACGCGCATCTACGCCCGGGCCGTGGCGGCGCTGCAGCGCCAGGTGCCGATCAACGCCATGGCGCACATCACCGGCGGAGGGCTGACCGAGAACCTGCCGCGGACGCTCCCGGCCCCCTGCGCCGCGGTGGTCGACACCACCAGCTGGCGCTGGCCGCCGGTCTTCCAGTGGCTCCGGGACGCCGGCGGCATCGCGGAGCGCGAGATGTACCGGACCTTCAACTGCGGCGTCGGCATGGTGATCTGCGTGCCGCCCGACCACCGCGAGCGCGCCCTGGATACGCTGCAGGGCCTGGGCGAGCAGGCGTGGACGCTGGGCTACCTGGAGGACACCCCGGACGACGGCGAACGCGTGCGGTTCACGGAGGGCCGATGACCGCCGCACCCGCCCGCGTGGTGGTGCTGATCTCGGGCGGCGGCAGCAACCTGCAGGCGCTGATCGATGCCCGCGACGCCGGCACCCTCCCCGCCGATCTGTGCGCCGTCATCAGCAACCGCGCGGATGCCCGCGGCCTCGCCCGCGCGCGCGAGGCCGGAATCGCCGCGGAGGTCCTGGACCACCAGGCCTACCCGTCGCGGGAGGCCTACGACACCGCCCTGCGCCAGCGCATCGAGGCCCATGGCGCCGGGCTGGTCGTTCTCGCCGGATTCATGCGCATTCTCAGCGACGGCCTGGTGGAGCACTTCCGCGGACGCATGCTCAACATCCATCCGTCGCTGCTGCCCGCCCACCGCGGCCTGCACACCCATCGCCGGGTACTGGAGGCGGGCGAGAGCCAGCACGGCTGCAGCGTGCATTTCGTCACCCCGGCCCTGGATGCGGGCCCGGTCATCGCCCAGGGCGCCGTCGCGGTCCGGCCCGGCGACACGGCGGACGCCCTCGCCGCCCGGGTGCAGGTGCAGGAGCACCGGATCTACCCCCTGGTGGTGCGGTGGTTCGCCGAAGGCCGGCTGGAGCTCGCCGGCGAGCGCGTCATTCTGGACGGTCGCCCCATGGCCGCGCCGCTGCGCCTGCACGCGGGCGAACCGCTGCCGGCGTGACCCCGCGCGGTCTCAGGAGCGCGGCAGAGTCACGCCGCTCTGGCCCATGTACTTGCCGCCGCGGTCCTTGTAGGAGACCTCGCAGACCTCGTCCGACTCCAGGAACAGCATCTGCGCCACGCCCTCGTTGGCGTAGATGCGCGCCGGCAGCGGGGTGGTGTTGGAGAACTCGAGGGTGACGTGGCCCTCCCACTCGGGCTCCAGCGGCGTGACATTGACGATGATGCCGCAGCGGGCGTAGGTGGACTTGCCCAGGCACACGGTCAGTACCGTGCGGGGAATGCGGAAGTACTCCACGGTGCGGGCCAGGGCGAAGGAGTTGGGCGGAATGATGCACACGTCCGACTTCACGTCGACGAAGCTGTTCTGGTCGAAGTTCTTGGGGTCGACGATGGCGGAGTTGATGTTGTGGAAGATCTTGAACTCGTCGGCGCAGCGCACGTCGTAGCCGTAGCTGGAGGTGCCGTAGGAGATGATGCGGCCGCGCTCCGCCGTCTCCCGCACCTGACCGGGCTCGAAGGGCTCGATCATGCCCTCGGCGGCCATGCGCCGGATCCACTTGTCCGATTTGACTGCCATCCCCATCCCCCCGGGAGAATACGGCCGTGGCCTGCGGGTCGAACCACGCCGAAGGCCCTGCAACCGCGTAAAGGGCGGATTGTACCGCCCGGTGTGTGCGGTCGCCAACGACCCGCCGGAGGAGAACGCCATGAGTGACCCGGAGCACGACGACGGCCCCCGCCTGCCGCCGCCGCCGCAGCCGCCGGACCCGTCGGAGTGCTGCAACAGCGGCTGCGAGCCCTGCGTCTTCGAGCTCTACGAGGACGCCCTGGAGCGCTGGGAGGCGCGCGTCGAGCGCATCCGCGAGCAGTGGCGGCGGCAGCGTGAGGATCCGGGCGGCGGCTGACGCCCCCGGCCACCGATCGCCGTGCCGGGGACCGCCGATCGGGACGACTGGACCTGTGCCGGCCGGCATCGTAAGGTTAACTCAAGTGTCCTGTAACCCAAGTTTTGTCCGCGCGGCTGGTGTTGCGTCTACCGTTCCGCGGGACGCGCCGGGCCGCCGTGGGAGGGGAAGCGCATGCACGGAACCGTCGCCCTGATCAATGCCGACGACGCCCTGGTGGCCGTGGAGACCGAGCACGGCGAATACACCGTCATGGGCGTCATGGAAGAGGACGCGCTGGCCGTGGGAGACATCCTGGTCGGCGATCTCGAGCGCCTCGACTACCAGGTACTGGACAACTCGACCCGGGGGACGCAGGTGTCCGTGTACGTGGAGGACACCGAGCTGGGCCTGGAGCAGGCGCGCTCCAAGCTCGACATGGCCTAGGCAAGCGCACCCGGGTTACAGGACACTAGCGGCGGATGAACCAGCAATGGTGGATGCGCCGGTTGCGGCGGAAATCCGGCGGGATCGACCAGTCCGTGCAATCGCTCACGCGCAGGTCCTCCAGGGCGCTCTCCTCCAGGCGGAAACGGCGCAGGTTGGTGGAGAATACGAGCACGCCGCCGTCGGCCAGGAGCTGCACGGCCAGCCGGATGAGATCGGCGTGATCCCGCTGGACGTCCAACGTGCCCTGCATCCGCTTGGAGTTGGAGAAGCTCGGCGGATCCAGCAGGATCAGGTCGTATTGGCGCGCGCGCTCCCCGGCCGCCTTGCGCAACCACTCGGTGCAATCCGCGCGCACCCGCTCGTGGGCCGCGTCGTCGGCCAGCCCGTTGGCCTCCAGGTTGCTCCGGGCCCAGTCCAGGTAGGTGGCGGACAGATCCACGCTGGTGGTCTCCCGCGACCCGCCCAGGGCGGCGTGCACCGTGGCCGCACCGGTATAGGCGAACAGGTTGAGAAAGCTGCCGCCGGCGATGTTGTCACGGATCCACTGGCGCACCGGGCGGTGATCCAGGAACAGTCCGGTATCCAGGTAATCGGTGAAGTTCACCCGCAGCCGGGCGCCGTACTCCTCCACGGTATGGAACCGTCCCTCATGGCCCTGACGCCGGTACTGGGCAAGCCCCTTCTGCGGCGCCCGCACCTTGAGGGCCATGTGCTCCGGCGACACGCCGTTGGCCTCGGGTAGCGCGGCCATGGCCTGGCGCAGGCGCCGGGCGGCATCCCGGGGATCCACCGAGCGCGGCGGGGCGTACTCCTGGACGTGAAGCCACGGCCCCTCCTCCACCGTGTCGTAGACATCGGCGGCCAGCGCGTACTCCGGGATGTCCGCGTCATAGACCCGGTAGCAGCTCACCCCGGAGCGCTTCAGCCAGGAGCGCAGCCGGCGACGGTTCTTGCGGATGCGGTTGGTCAGGGGCTCGGCCGCCGCCGCACCTGCCTCGTCGCCGCCGGCGGCGATGACGAATCGCTCCAGGCGGCACAGGATGGGGCCGTTGCGCACGGTCCAGCTCTTGTCCGGGCGCAGGCCGAGCTCGGCACCGGCACCGTTGAGTACCACGGCCTGCCAGCCCGGGAACCGCTGGCGCAGGATCTCGCCGAAACGGGCGTACAGCGGCACCAGGCTGGGGTCGCTGTCGAGGCGCTCGCCGTAGGGCGGATTGCTGGCCACCAGCCCGGCCGCCGACCGGCTGCCCGGGGGCGCTGCATCCGCGAGCTCGCGGCGCTCCACGTGCACGCTGCCGGTGAGCCCGGCATCCGCCACGGCCCGAATCGCCGCGCGCACCGCCTGCGCGTCGCGGTCGTAGCCGGCGATGGCGGGCAGGTGCTGAAGCCCGTGCTCGCGCCGCTGCCGCGCTTCCGCCACCAGGCCCTGCCAGCATGCCTCGTCGTGGCCCCGCCAGCCGCGAAAGCCCCAGTAGGAGCGCAACAGCCCCGGCGCGACATCGCCGGCCATCAGCGCCCCCTCGATGACCAGCGTGCCCGAGCCGCAGAACGGATCCACCAGCGCGCCGCCGTCCCGGGCGATGGCCGGCCAGCCCCCGCGCAGGAGCATGGCCGCCGCCAGGTTCTCCTTCAGGGGCGCCGCCACCCCCGGCCGCCGGTAGCCCCGCCGGTGGAGGCTCTCCCCGGAGAGATCCAGGGACAGGGTGACCGCCTCGCCCACCTGGTAGGCGTGCACCCGCACGCCCGGTTGCTCGACGTCCACGTCGGGCCGGCGCCCGGTCGCCTCGCGGAAGCAATCCACCAGGGCATCCTTGACGCGCAGGCTGCCGTAGTGGGTATGGGCGACCGCCGGCCGGACGCCGCCGAAGGTCACCGCGACCGTGGCCTCCGGCACCACCACCTCGGGCCACGGGACTTCCCGTGCGCCCGCGTACAGCGCCTCGGCATCCGCCGCGGCGTAGCGGGCCAGGGGCAGCAGCACCCGGTTGCCGACGCGGGACCACAGGCAGGCGCGGTACGCGACCTCCAGCGGCCCCGCAAACCCCACCCCGCCCTGCCGCCGCGCCACGTCGTCCGCGCCGAGGGCTTCCAGCTCCGCCGCCAGCAGGCCTTCCAGGCCGCCGGGGCAGGTGGCGATGAACTCGTGGCGGGTCTCCATGGCGGCAGCTCCTCAACGTCCGGGGCCGCATTGTACGCCACACCCCGGACGGCAGGGGCACGCCACCCAACAACCGGGGCCGGATCTGGCATAATCCCGGTCAAGCACAACAGCAACGCGCCGCAACCGACCGAGGTTTCATGCAACGCAACATCCTGGTGACCAGTGCCCTGCCCTACGCCAACGGGCCGATCCACCTCGGCCATCTGGTCGAGTACATCCAGACCGACATCTGGGTGCGCTTCCAGAAGCTCCGCGGCAACCGCTGCATCTACGTCTGCGCCGACGACGCCCACGGCACGCCCATCATGCTCAAGGCGCGGGAGCTGGGCATCACGCCGGAGGAGCTGATCGAGCGCATCGGGCGGGAGCATCAGGACGATTTCGCCGCCTTCGGCATCGGCTTCGACAACTACTACACCACGCATTCGCAGGAGAACCGGGAGCTCTCGGAGCTCATCTACGAGCGCAACCGCGAAGCGGGACACATCGATAGCCGCACCATCAAGCAGGCCTATGACCCGGACGAGGGCATGTTCCTGCCGGATCGCTACATCAAGGGAGAGTGCCCCCGCTGCGGCGCCGCGGACCAGTACGGGGACTCCTGCGAGGCCTGCGGGGCGACGTACACGCCCACGGACCTGATCAACCCCGTGTCCGTGATCTCGGGCGCCACCCCGGAAGAGCGCGAGTCGCTGCACTACTTCTTCCGGCTCCAGGACTTCGAGACCATGCTCAAGGACTGGGCGCGCAGCGGCCACGTCCAGCCCGAGGTCGCCAACAAGCTCGAGGAGTGGTTCCAGGAAGGCCTGCGCGAGTGGGACATCTCCCGGGACGCTCCCTACTTCGGCTTCCGCATCCCGGGCACCGAGGACAAGTACTTCTACGTCTGGCTGGACGCCCCCATCGGCTACATGGCGAGCTTCCGCAACTGGTGCGAGCGCCACGGCGAGGACTTCGACGCCTGGTGGGACGCCGACTCCGACACCGAGCTGTACCATTTCATCGGCAAGGACATCGTCTACTTCCATGCCCTGTTCTGGCCGGCCATGCTCCACGGTGCCGGGTTCCGCAAGCCCACGCGCATCTGCGCCCACGGCTTCATGACCGTGGACGGGGCCAAGATGTCCAAGTCCCGGGGCACGTTCATCATGGCGCACACCTACCGGAATCACCTGAACCCGGAGTACCTGCGCTACTACATGGCGGCCAAGCTGGGCAGCAACGTCCACGACCTGGACCTGAACCTGGACGATTTCACCCAGCGCGTGAACTCGGACCTGGTGGGCAAGCTGGTGAACATCGCCAGCCGCAGCAGCGGCTTCATCACCAAGCGCTTCGACGGGCGCCTGGCCGGGGAGCTGCCCGCCCCGGAGATCTACCGGGAGTTCGTCGCCCGCGGCGAGCAGATCGCCGAGGCCTACGAGAACCGGGAATTCTCCCGGGCGGTGCGCGAGATCATGGCGCTGGCCGACCAGGCCAACCAGTACTTCGACGAGGAGCAGCCCTGGGTGCTGGCCAGGGACGAGTCCACCCTGCCGCAGGTCCAGGCCATCTGCACGCAGACGCTGAATCTCTTCCGCGTGCTCATGGTCTACCTCAAGCCGGTGGTGCCGGGCATCGCTGCCGGGGCGGAAGCCTTCCTGAACGTGGACGAGCAGAACTGGCAGTCGGTGCAGGCGCCGCTGCTGGACCATGCCATCAACCGCTTCCAGCCCCTGGCCACGCGGGTGGAACGCGCCCAGGTGGACGCCATGATCGAGGAATCGCGGGAGACCCTGGCACCGAAGACGGACGCACCCGACACGAGCGGCCCCCTGGCGGATGACCCCATCGGCGACACCGTCGACATCGACACCTTCGCCCGGGTGGACCTGCGCGTGGCCCGCATCCGGGAGGCCGCCCGGGTGGACGGCGCCGACAAGCTGCTTCGGCTCAGCCTGGACCTGGGCGGCGAGACGCGCACCGTGTTCGCGGGCCTGCGCTCCGCCTACGCACCCGAGGACCTGCAGGGACGGCTCACGGTCATGGTCGCCAACCTGGCGCCCCGGAAGATGCGTTTCGGCGTCTCCGAGGGCATGGTGCTCGCGGCCGGCCCGGGCGGTGACGAGATCTTCATCCTGGAGCCCGACTCCGGCGCCCGGCCGGGCATGCGCGTCAAGTAGATCCCTGCTCCACCGCCTCCTCGGGCAGGGAGATGCGCTGGGACTGATGCATGATCTCCAGCAGGACCACCACGCGCTCCTCGCCGGTGCGCCCCTGGAACAGTCCCTGGTGGCCGGCGAAGGGCCCCTCGGTGATGCGCACGGGCTGGTCGCGCCGGTAGTCGGTGCACGCCGTCAGATCGATGCAGCCGGTCTCAGCGCTCATGCGGGCACGGATGCCGTCGACCACCGCCGGCGGCACCGGCACCGGATACGTACCGAAGCGTACGAGCCCCAGCACCCCGCGGGTGGAACGGATGGGCGCCCAGTTCTCGGTGACGTCGTCCAGCTCCACGAACAGGTACCGCGGGAACAGCGACTCCGTGACCGTGGTCATGCGGCCCCTTCGGCGCCGGCGCTGGCGCAGCATGGGACGAAACACCGGATAGCCCTGGTTGCCGAGGTGCTCCTCGGCCCGCGCATCCTCCTGCGCCTTGCACTGAACGGCGTACCACTGGCGCATGGACTCCTCCCGGACCGGTTCTGGCTGGGGGTATTATGCCATCGTCACCATGCCGGGTGGGACACGGGACCTGTTCCCCGCCTTCCCCGCGGCGACCGCGGGGAAGGTCAGCCACCCCGCTTGAACCGCGCCAGGTGCTTGCGGTCGTGCTTGTCCGGGCGGTGTTTCGGCTGCGGGAAGGCGGCGTTCTGGGCGCGGATCTGCTCCCGGGTCTGCTCCCGGCGGGCGATGCTCTCCGGGGTCTCCTCGTAGAGGGTCTCGGCGACCTTCGCCGGGCCCCGCTTGTCCGAGACGGCGTGCACGATCACGTGGAACTCGTAGGCATCCTTGCGCACGCGCAGCTCGTCGCCCGGGCGGATGGTCCGGGCCGGCTTGGCCCGGGCGTCGTTGACTTCCACCTTGCCGCCCTGCACGGCCTCCGTGGCCAGCCGGCGCGTCTTGAAGAACCGCGCCGCCCAGAGCCACTTATCGACGCGAACGGCTTCGTCGCTCATGCATCCACTTGCGCCTGCGGCCCGTAGCCGCCGTAAATGTATTCCATCAGCTCGGCGACCGTTGCCGTGATGCCGACCGTGTGGACATCCCCCGGGCGCTGCTCCAGGAGCGTGCTGACGGGCTGGTCCATGCGTGCCTCCTTTATCGGTTCTCGTGGACGGGCCGCGCCGCAACGACAAGACCGTCTTCATCCGCGTACAGATAGTGCCCGGCGCGAATGGTGATCCCGGCCAGGGTGACGGATACGTCGCGCTCGCCCTCGCCCTTCTTGACACTCTTCAGCGGATGCGTGTTCAGGGCCTTGACGCCGATGTCCATGGTAGCGATATCGCCGGAATCACGGATACAGCCGTAGACGACGATGCCCGTCCAGCCGTTGCTCCGCCCCATCCCGGCGAGATTGTCGCCGAGCAGAGCGCAGCGCATGGAGCCGCCGCCGTCGACGACCAGCACCCGGCCTTCGCCCGGCTCTTCCAGGGCCTGGCGGACCAGCGAGTTGTCCTCGAATACCTTGACGGTGCTGACGGGGCCGTGGAAGGCACGTCGACCGCCGTAGTCGTGGAACAGCGGCGTGGCGATGCTCAGCTCCTCGGCGTGCTCGTCGCACAGGTCGGTCGTCTTCAGGCTCATGGATTCCCCCCGAGATACGGTATTCTTGCGAAGCTTTCCAACGGTAAGGAACCTGCGGTGAAATGTCACCCCGGCGCCCCCCGGACGACCCTGGAGACACGTTGCCCATGGCTCAGGACGCATTCGCACGCGCCGCCGAGACTTCCGATCTGCGTACCCTGCTCGGCTCGGCCCGCCGCCCGCTGCTCCTGGGGGTGGCCGGCGACAGCGGCAGCGGCAAGACGACGTATACCCACGGCATCCGCCGCCTGCTGGGCAACGATCTGGTCACCTCCATTCCGCTGGACGGCTATCACCGCGAGGATCGCGCACAACGCCGCCGCAGCGGCCGCCTGCCCCTGGACCCGGCCAACAATCACCTGGACCTCATCGAGGAGCACCTGCGCGCGCTGCGCGGCGGGCGCCCGGTGGAGGTGCCGGTATACAACCACCAGACCGGCTGCTTCGACGCGCCCCAGATCGTCCGCCCGACACCCGTGGTCATCATCGAGGGCCTGCACGCGCTCTACGAGCACCTGTGCCCGCTGCTGGACTTCGCCCTGTACGTGGACACCGACCGGGACGTGAAGTGGCGCTGGAAATTCGAGCGCGACGTCTCCTTCCGCGGCCACGATCCGGCGGAGCTGGAGGAGGAGATCCAGCGCCGGGAAGCCGCATACAAGCAATGGATCGATTTCCAGAAAACCAGCGCCGACGTGGTGGTCAAGATCCACGAGAGCCAGCTCGGCCGGCTCGCCCACCAGAAGTACGACGGCGCCGTGCCGGACAACTGCTACCATCTGGAGATCGTGCTCACCCCGGGCCACCTGCCGCTGCCGGCGCTGAACCTGCCGGTGAATCTCAATGCCGTGATGAATGCCGATTCGCAGCCGTTCATGCTTGCCGCCGTGCCCAGCAGCTACTGGGGCAAGCGCGTCAACGTCACCCACATCGACGGGGTCATTCCGCTGGAGGCCATGCAGCACCTGGAACAGGAGATCATGGCCGTCACCGGCATCGCCGAGGACCTGGAGACGTGCCTGGTGTCGGACGAGGCCCAGAATTCCACCATGCGTTTCGCGCAGTCCCTGGTGGCCTGGCCGTTCCTGGGCATGGTCGGCAGCCGGCTGCAGGAGTGGCGCGCGGAAGACCACCGATAATGTCCCGCCTGCTTGTCGCCATCGTCGGAGCCCTGGTCGTGGTCGCGTTCTACGTGGTGCTGCTGTACGGGTTCGCGACGTGGATCTGGCCGGTGCTGCCGGACTGGGCCATCCTGATCGCTTTCGTGCTCATCGCCGTCGCCCTGGTGGGTTCGCCCATCATGGCGCTGCGCTTCTACGGCCAGGTACGCTCGGCGACGCGAAAGGCTCGGGGACAACCAGAAGAGGACGACCCGTCATGAACGATGCCACCACGCCGCCGGATGTGCCGGCGCTGCTCGACGCCGCCCTGCAGGCCCAGCAGGAAGCCGCCCGCACCCTGGAAGCAGCGCGCCGTCAGGTGCACGCGCCGGGCACCGGTGAAGCAGCCTCCGGTGCCGCGCTCCCGGACGCGGTGGCGGCCGTCGCCGGGGCGACCAGCACCCGCACGGTGCTGGAGGAGCTCGCCCGGCACGGCGGCGCACTGGCCCCGGAGGCCGGGTGCGTCGTGCTGCTGCGCTCGGATGCGGGCGACGCCCCGGCGCTGGCCGCGTTCTGGCAGGGCGAGGCATGCTGGGTCGAGGGCAGCAAGCGCCCCCGGGACATGCCCGAGGCGCTGGAGCGGATCAGCCGCGGCGATGCGGCGCCGGCACTGCGGCTGCCGCTGGCCGGCGGCGGCCTGGATCTGGGGGAATGCCGCGTCTGGCTTGCGGAGCCGGAAAACGCCGACGACGCCGCTGCATCCCTGCTGCGCGTGCTGGTCACCACGGCCGGCCTGGCCCTGAGCACCATCCATCTGCGTGTGGTCTCGCGTCATCGCTCCGTGCGGGAGTCGCTCACGGGGCTGTTCAATCGCCGCTACCTGGAGGACACCCTGGAGCGGGAGCTTCACCGCTGCCGTCGCGGCAAGCAGCCGCTGGGAATCATCCAGATGGATCTCGACGGCCTCGCCGCGTTCAACCGGCGCCTCGGGCGGGGCGCCGGCGATCGCCTGCTCCAGGCGGTCGCCGGGTTGCTGCAGTCCACGTTCCGCGGCTCCGACGCGGCATGCCGGATCGATGACGACACGTTCGTGATCCTGCTGCCGGAGGCCGACCTCAACGACACGCGGCGGCGTGCCGAGGAACTCCGGGAGATGGTCGCCACCCTGAAGGTGCCGCTGCCGGAGAGTACCGTCGCCGGCATCCCGGCCTCCATCGGCGTGGCGGGCTACCCGGACCTGGCGGTATCGTCGGACGAGCTGCTCCTGGCCGCTGACAGCGCTGTGCAGCTCTCCCGGGAGAGCGGCGGCAACGCCGTCACGGTTGCCCAGCGGGCGGGCTGATGAGCCACTGGCGGCCGCGTCTGCGGTATACTGATCGGTTTTGGACCTGTGCATGCAACGGAATCTCCTGCTGGGGGCGCTTTTCATCGTCGCCTCCGAGTTCCTGCTGGCGAGCATGAGCGCCGCAATCAAGGTGCTCGCGGAGACCACGCCCGAGGCGATGCTGGTGTTCTTCCGCAATCTGTTCGGGCTCCTGGTGCTGCTGCCCCTGGTCCTGCGCAACGGGCTGGCCAGCGTCGCCACCCGGGTGCCCCACCTGCATTTCCTGCGCGCGGCGGTGGGCGTGTCCGCGATGTACTGCTTCTTCTATACCATCGCCCACATGGCGCTGGCGGAGGCGCTGCTGTTCAAGCTCACGGCGCCGTTCTTCATTCCGCTGATCGCCCTGGCCTGGCTCGGCGAGACCATCCCCGCAAGCGCGCGGCTGGCCATCGTCGTCGGCTTCGCCGGAGTGGCCTTCATCCTGCAGCCGGACGCCGGCGGCATTCCGCCGGTGGCCGTGATCGGGCTGGCGGGCGCATTCCTGGCGGGGCTGGCGAAGGTCACCATCCGGCGCATGAGCCGCACCGAGCCGGCGGTGCGCACGGTGTTCTGGTTCGGCACCTTCGCCACGCTGATCTCCGCCGTGCCGCTGCTGTGGAGCTGGCAGACACCGGCGCCGCGCACCTTCGCCTGGCTGCTCGCCATGGGCGGCTGCGCCACGGCAGCGCAGCTGCTGCTCACGCGGGCCTACGCCCTGGCGCCCGCCGGCCAGATCGGGCCGTTCACCTACGTGTCCGTGGTCTTCGGCGCCCTGCTGGGATGGCTGTTCTGGGACGAGTACCTGGACATGGCGACGTTTACCGGCATGCTGCTGGTCATCATCGCCGGCGTGCTGACCACCCGGGGCGGGCCGCGCAGGGCGGACCCGGCAACCCCGGGGCCGAAGGAGGCTCCCCATGGCTGAACGGCTGCAAGTCGACTACCTGCTGACCTGCGCCGCCGACGAAAGCGCCGAGGACAAGGCCCGCGGCATCGCGCTGGAGCAGACGGTGGAGCTGCCGGCCGCCTGCGTGCCCGCCCCCCTCGGCGACCGGGTGGTCGGACGCGTGGAGCGGCTGTCGGCGCTGCCCGAGCAGCGCTACGAGGCCACCATCAGCTTCGACGCCGACCTCGTCGGCAGCGAGCTGACCCAGCTGCTGAACACCCTGTTCGGCAATATCTCGCTGCAGGACGGCATCCGTCTCACGGACATCCGCTGGCCGGCCGGCCTGCTCGATGCACTGGGCGGGCCGGGCCACGGCATGGCGGGCATCCGCGAGGCCACGGGCGTGCCGGCCGGCGAGGCCCTGCTGTGCACCGCGCTGAAACCCGTGGGGCTGGGACCGGCCGCTCTGGCGGAGCGCGCCCACCGGTTCGCCCTGGGGGGCATGGATCTCATCAAGGACGACCACGGTATCGCCGATCAGCCTTCCGCGCCGTTCCGCGAGCGCCTGGCCGCCTGCCAGGAGGCCGTGGCCCGGGCCAACGCGGAGACCGGGGGCAACAGCCTGTACCTGCCCAATGTCACCGCGCCCTGGCCCGCCCTGGAAGCACGCCTTGCCGCTGCCCGGGATGCCGGCTGCCGGGGGGTGCTCATCAGCCCCTGGATTACCGGCCTGGACGCTATGCGCTGGGCGCGGGACCGTTTCGGCCTGGTGCTCATGGCGCACCCGGCGCTCACCGGCAGCTACTTCCGGCCGGAGCACGGGCTGTCGCCGGACCTGCTGCTGGGGGACCTGTTCCGCATCGCCGGCGCGGACGCCTCCATCTACCCCAACAGCGGCGGCCGCTTCGGATTCAGCCTCGCCACCTGCGAGGCCATCAATCATCGCCTGCGGTATCCGCTGGGGACGCTGCGCCCCGCGGCCCCGACTCCGGGCGGAGGCGTGGACGCCGCCCGGGCCGCCGACTGGATCACGCGCTACGGCACCGATACCATATTACTGATCGGCGGCAGCCTGTACGCGCAGGGCGATCTCACGCGTGCGACCGCGTCCCTGCGCGAAGCCATCGGCCGCGGCTGAGCGATACGGGCCGCGTCCACCAGGTCCGCCGGCGACGGCAACCGGCAGACCGCAACACCGCGGAGCATACATGGCCAGAATCGTGCGCGCCCGGGACTACCGCTGGGACGTCCCGATCCACGAGTACAAGACCGAAGGCACGGGCTTTCGCGCCATCCATCGGCAGACGCTGCTGGGGGACAACGAGGGCGAGGAACGGCTGAACTTCATTACCCGCTATTTCGAGATCCAGCCCGGCGGCTACTCGTCCCTGGAGCATCACGAGCACCCGCACTCGGTGGTGGTCATCCGGGGCTGCGGGGAGGTGGTGCTGCACGACCGCGTCGAGGCCATCGGCCTGCACGACTGCGTCTACATCGCCCCCCACCAGTGGCACCAGTTCCATGCCTCCCGGGGCGAGCCCCTGGGCTTCCTGTGCATTGTCGACCGCAACCGCGACCGGCCCCAGGTGCCGGACGACAGCGATCTCGAGGAGCTGCGCCGGAACCCGGCCCTCGCCAACAAGATCCGGGTGTAGGGACCTCCCTTGGTACATGGCGGGGAGCCCGCGACGATACCCGGTCACCACCACGCGCAGGCATCGAGCAGGACGCGGTCGCTCCGGGGCGGGGCATCGGGGTGCGGCGACTTGCGCAGCGCCGGAGCGCAGGCCGCCCGGCCCGAAGGGTGGCGGCAGGGATGCCGCCACCGGCTGTCAGCACAGGGATGTGCTGTCAGCCGGCCAGGCCGGAGCGGAGGGTAGGCCCTGCTTCAGCGAAAGCAGGGCCGTAAGCGGAGCTCGGAGCCGCACCCCGATGCCCCGCCCCGGAGCGACCGCGTCCTGCCCTTTACGCGCCGGGCACGCCTGGGACAACGGAAACGGTTGTAGCCGGGACAATCGCCCGGGGAAGGCGGGTCAATCCGGCTCGTTGCCGGGTTTCCACTTGATATTGCAGCCCATGCTGGGCTTCTGCTCCACGGGGACCTCGCGGCCCGTGAGCACTGCCGTCGCCGCCTCGCGCAGGTCGTCGCCGGTGACGGCGACGTCATTGCCCGGCCGGCTGCCGTCGTACTGCCCGCGATAGGCGAGCAGGCCGTCGCCGTCGAACAGGAAGAAATCCGGCGTGCAGGCGGCACCGAAGGCGTGGGCCACGGTCTGCTCGGCATCGAACACGTAGGGGAAGGGATAGCCGACTCGTGCCTTCTCCCGCCGCATCCCCTCGAGGTCGTCGTCCGGGTACTGCTCGGCATCGTTGGCGTTCACCCCCACGACCGCCAGCCCGCGCGGCATGAACTCCCGGGCGAAACTGGCCAGGTGCGACGCCAGGTGACGCACGAACGGGCAGTGATTGCACATGAAGACCACCAGCACCGCGTCGGCGTCGGCGAAATCGTCACTGGCGACAATGTTGCCCTCGGTATCCTGCAGGCGGAACCGGGGCATCGGTGTCCCCAGGGCCATCATCCGGGACGCAGTCGCAGTCATACCTTCCTCCGGTGCATCGTCTTGAACGCTCCTTCCGTCCGCTCGGACCACCGTACCCGAGCGGTTCTAGCACAATCATGGCACGAGCCGCGGGCTTTTGCCGCGGGTCCTGCCAACGAAAAACGGCCCGACCACACAGGGCCGGGCCGTCGTGTCCATCGGGGCCGGTGGAGCCGGCCCCGTCCGGTGTCACTCGTTGCGTGCCTGTTCCACCTGCTCGAGCAGGATGTTCAACAGCTCCTCGCCGCGGTCACCGGTCATGTCGACAAAGACATCCCGGACCGGCCGCGCCAGCTCGGCGAAGGCCTGCCGCTGCTCCTGGTCGAGCCGGATGATCTCGATGTCGCTGTTTTCCTTGATGGTCTCCAGCCGCTCGGTATTGAGCTCCTGCTGCCTGTCGTGGATGTACTTCACCAGCTCCTGCCGGGCCTCGTGGATGACGCCCTTCATCTCGTCGGACAGGCCGTCCCACCATTCCTTGTTGCCCATGAACGTGGCGATGAACTGGGCGTGGTTGGCGAAGATCATGTAGTCCTGAACTTCGTAGAAGTTCATCTCCTCGTGGGCGAACACCGGCTGGATGTTGCCCTCGGCCTGGCCGAGCTGCAGCGCCGAGTACAGCTCACCGTACTCGACCGTGAGCGGGTCCGCGCCGTAGGCCTGGTACGTCTCGCGCAGCAGGCGGTTGTCCATGGTGCGGATCGCCAGGCCGTCCATGTCCTCCGGGCTGCGGATGGGCTGGTTGGCCGTCCACACCTGCCAGCCTTCCGGAACCACGGCGATGGGGTGCAGATTCCGCTCGCGGAACGACTCCTGGAAGGCGTCGCTCATGAGGAACTCCTCGGAGTTCAGGATCTGCGTGTTGGTCCACTCGTCGTCGGTGAGCACGAAGTTGAGGCTGAAGATCTGACTCTCGGGCACGGTCCCGCCGAGGAAGCCGGAACCGAAGGCCAGCTGGATGGAGCCGCTCTGGGCCGCGTCGTAGATGTCGGTCAGGCCGCCGAGCTGGCCGTAGGGGTACAGCTCCACGGTCACCGCGCCGTCGGTCTTCTCGTCCATGAGCTCGGCGAACTGCGCCGCGTACTCGTACTGCACGCTGCCCTCGATCTCCTCGAGACCGAAGCGCCATGTCTGCTCCTCGAAGGCCGCGGCCTGGGAACCCGCGGTAGCCAGACCAAGGGCAACTGCTACACACAAGCTGTTTCGCCAGAGCATGATTTACCTCCCGTTTCTGCGTTCGTGTTGGTTGTGCTCAGGGGTGCTGAACGGTCAGCCTCCTGTAACACTAACACAGGGGTCCGGGCTGTCTATGTTTTGTGAACGGGGTCACGGACACCGGCGCGATGCTGCACTGCGGATGTGCACAAATGCACCACCGGGGCGCATTTGTGCAGGAGGTGCCATAAAGTGTGCAAAGTGGGCCAAGTGCGTTATTGTCGACTCAGACCGAGATAACCGTTGCACGCGTGGGGGCGCATTCCATGACCACAGGCTCGACGCAGAAGAGGCCGGCATCGGCTGCGACGACTGTCATCCGCACCATCGACCGTATCCTGGAAACCATCGAGGCCACCATCGTCGGCGGGGCCGTCATCGTCATGGCCGTGCTCATGGTGACGCACGTCCTCGGGCGCATGACGATCCAGCTGGGCATACCGGGGCGTACGGAGGTCACCGAGATCCTGCTGGTGCTCATCACCTTCGTCGGCGTGAGCTACGCCGTGCGGCGGGCGCGGCACATCAGCATGTCGGCACTCTACGACCAGCTCCAGGGCATGGCACGCAAGGTGCTCATCATCGTCATCTGCGTGGGCACCGGCGCGTTGATGCTCTACATGGCCTGGGAGGCGGCCGGGTACGTACAGACGACCTTCGAGCGTGAGCGCAGCACCTCGGCGCTGCGCATTCCCTTGTGGCTCGTCTACCTTTCCATGCCCATCGGCTTCGCCCTCGCCGGCATCCAGTACTGGCTCACGGCTTTCCGGAACCTGACCACCCGCGAGGTCTACCGGTCATTCACGGAGCTGGAAGGCTACGACGAGGTGCCCGACGAAATCCCCGACGAAGAAGGGCAGGAGCAGCGGTAACGGCGCACCGCCGCCCCACCCGGCACAAGAAAGAGGACACGCGGAATGCTGACCTGGATGGTAATCCTCATGGTGGTCCTGCTCCTGCTGGGCTTCCCCATGATGGTCCCGCTGCTGGCGGCGACGATGTTCATGATGTTCACCGGCATGACCTTCTTCGGCATGGACCAGGGAGTCAGCTGGATGTTCTCCGGGGTGGAGCAGTGGGTGCTGGCCGCCGTGCCCATGTTCATCTTCGCCGCCGACATCATGACCAAGGGCCACACGGCCAACCGGCTGCTGGACCTGGTCAGCGCCTTCGCCGGGCATCTCCGGGGCGGCCTGCCGATCACCACGGCCATCAGCTGCACCCTGTTCGGGGCCGTGTCCGGCTCGACCCAGGCGACCGTGGTCGCCATGGGCGGGCCCATGCGCCCGCGCCTGCTGCAGAAGGGCTACACCGACAACTTCACCCTGGCGTTGATCATCAACGCCAGCGACATCGCGCTGCTGATCCCGCCGAGCATCGGCATGATCGTCTACGGCGTCATCGCCCGCGGCGCCTCCATCGGCGACCTGTTCATCGCCGGCATCCTGCCGGGCATCCTGGTGCTTCTGCTGATCTCGGTGTACTGCTACATCGCCTCGCGGATTCTGGGCATCGAGGTGGAGGAGCGCACCCCCTGGCGCGAGCGCCTGACCGCGCTGCGCCAGGCGTTGCTGCCGCTGGGCTTCCCGGTGATCGTGGTCGGCGGCATCTACACCGGCACGTTCAGCCCGGTGGACGCGTCCGCCATGGCCGTGCTGTACGCCTTCATCCTGGAAGTCATCATCTACCGCAAGATCGGCCTGCGGGACCTCGGCTCCATTGCCCTGTCCACCGGCATGATTACCGCGGTGGTGTTCATCCTGGTGGCCGTGGGCTACGCCTTCTCCCAGGCGCTGTCCACGGCCGGGGTGCCGCAGCAGATCCTGCAGCCCATCATCCAGTCGTTCGGCGGCAGCCCGACCCTGGCGCTGTTGCTCATCGCCGTGGCGTTCTTCATCGGCTGCATGTTCGTCGACCCCATCGTGGTCATCCTGATCCTGACGCCGCTGTTCCAGCCCCTGGTGGACGCCACGGGGCTGGACCCGGTGCACGTGGGCGTCATCGTGACCCTGCAGGCGGCCATCGGCTCGGCCACGCCGCCGTTCGGCTGCGACATCTTCACGGCCATGGCCGTGTTCCGGCGCCCGTACTTCGACGTCATCCGCGGGACGCCGCCGTTCATCGCCATCATGATCTTCGCGACCATCATCCTGATCCTGGTCCCGGAGATCTCCCTGTGGCTGCCGTCCCTCGGGCATCAGTCGGGTCCGTGATGCGAGGGCGGGAACGGCACCGGATGCGGGGGTGGGTGCGCGCGTAGGGTGGACCTCGAGGTCCACCCTAGAGCCGCTTCGTCCGGGGCGCGCTATGCGGCCGGTCCCTCCACGGCGATGCGCTGCTGCGCCATCTTGGTGGCCGCGTACACGCTGTCGAGGTGGGGCACGGCCACGCCGTTCTCCCGGGCCGCGCGGACGACGTTGCCCAGGATGGCCTCCACCTCCATGGGCCGGCCGTTGAGAAAGTCCAGCGCCATGCTGTTGTGATAGGGCGGCATCTTGCGGGTACCGGGGATGGCCTTGCGCGGCAGCTCCGGGTCCAGCGGGTGCCCGGCGGCCGCGGCCACGGCGCAGACCTCGTCCATGAGCGTGACCATGAACGCCTCACCGCCGGGGGCATCCAGCATGGTGGTCGTGGTGGCGCCGCCGGCGAGCACGGACACCGGATTGAAGGCGGCATTCCACACCGCCTTGCGCCAGCGCTCGGTCACCAGGTCGTCGGAGACCGGGCAGCTCACCCCGCCCGCTTCCAGCAGGCCGGCGAACCGCTCGCAGGCGGCCCCCGTGCCGGCGGGATACTCGCCGATGACCAGGCGCCCGTAAGCCTTGTGCTCGGCCTGGGCCCGGCCGGTGCGGCTCACCGCCACGAACGCCAGCCCGCTCACCAGCGGGTTGCCGGGAAAGGCCTCCTTGATGGGGCGCTCGATGTCGACGCCGTTCTCCACCAGCACGATGGCGGTCTCCGGCCCCACGGCCGGGCGGATCAGCGCGGCCCGGTCCAGGTCGTCCAGCACTTTCACGCTCAGCAGCACGAAGTCCGGCGGCTGGGTGATGTCCTCGACACGGGAATACACCACGGCCGGCTGGAACGACAGATCGCCCAGATCCTGACTGTGGATGCGGAAGCCGCGCTCGTTGATCTCCTCGGCCTCGGAGCGGCTGACCACCTCGACCTGCGCACCACCGCGGTGCAGGATGGCGCCGTAGAAGGCGCCGATGGCCCCGGCCCCGACAACGAGAACCCGTGGGTTTGCACTCATGGAGTCCCTCCGTCATTGAAACCCGTGCACCGGCCGCACCGAGCGGCCGGCGCCTGTCGACTCGCCGCTACGCGTCCCGGGACGCGCCGGGCTCGCCCTCCCGCGGCATCACCACGAGAATGCTGCAGCGCAGCTCGTCCAGCAGCGTGGTGCCCACCGAGCCGTGCCACCAGCGGGCCAGGCGGCCGCGGGGAGTGTGCCCCACCACCACCAGGTCCACGTCCAGCTCCCGCGCGAGGTGGCTGATCTCGATCACGGGCTCGCCCTCGCGCTGGTAGCCGGTCACTTCCAGGCCCGCATCGCGCAGGCGGCTCACCCCTTCGTCCAGGGTCTTGCGCACCGCCTCCATCTGCTCGTCGATCCACTGCTGCGGGTAGCCTTCCTGCATGAACCCCAGGGACGCCGGCAGGCGCAGAACCGCCAGCAGGTGCACCTCGGCGTCGTTCGTGCGCGCCACCTCCGCGCCCTGCTCCAGTGCCAGACGCCCGTGCTCGGTACCGTCGTAGGCCATCAGAATCCGCCGATAGAGTGTCATTGTCTTGCGAACCTCCCCATAAGCCAGGCCGGGAACAGCGCCAGCAGGAACACCACGCCGAGTGCCAGGAAGCTGTCCTGGAACCCGAGGGTGTACGCCTGGCGGTACACCACGTCACCGAGAAAGCGTAGCGCGTCCGGCTCCAGGCGCCCGGGCTCGACCCCGAGCCGCCCGGCCAGCTCCCGGAACTGCCGCAACAGCTCCCGGTGAGCCGGATGATCCGCCGTGCGCATCTGCGCCATCACCTCCGTATGGAACCACGTTCGGCGGTCCAGAAGCACGGACAATGCGTTCACCCCCAGGGCGCCCCCGAGCTGGCGGGAGAAATTCACGGCCCCGGCGCCCTGGGAAACTAGCCGGAAGTCCAGGGTCCGCAGGGAACCCGTGTTGATGGACGGCAGGCCCAGCCCCATGCCGACCCGCCCCACGATGACCCAGAACGCCATCACCCAGAAGCCCGTGGTGGCGTCGGCGTAGCCCAGCACGAAGCACGACAGCGCGATCAGGACCAGGCCGGCGCCAATGGGGACGTCCGGGGGCACACGGTCGCTGAGGTAGCCGGCCACCGGGAAGCTCAGCGCCATCACCAGCCCGGCGGGCATGAGCAGCAGGCCCGCCTCGGTGGCGGTAAACCCCTGGATATCCTGGACGAACAGCGGAATGAGGTAGGTGGTGCCGAACAGCGCCGCCCCGAAACAGAAGCCCACGGCCGAGCCCGCGGCGAACCCGGGCACGGCGAAAATGCGCACGTTGAGCAGCGGCTCGCGGCAGCGCAGCTGCCACAGGACAAAGGCGACCGCCGCGACCAGGGCAGCCGCCAGAAGACCCAGGATCAAGGGGCTGCTCCAGCCCAGTCGCTGGCCGTTGGACGTCGCCCAGAGCAGGCAGACCAGCGACGCGCACAGCAGGGCCACCCCCAGCCAGTCGAAGCCCGGGCGCGGCTCGTCACGGTCGCGGCCGGCGGTGAACAGCAGGGCGAAGACCATGCCCAGCACCGAGGTGGGCAGCGGCAGGAAGAACACCGCCCGCCAGGAGAACCAGTCCACCAGGACGCCGCCCAGCACCGGTCCCACGGCCGGGCCCAGGATCACCCCCAGGCCGTAGATGCCCATGCCCAGGCCGCGCTGACGCGGCGGGAACACCTGGAAGATCACGGTCATGGCCAGGGGCTGGATGATCCCGGCCATGGCCCCCTGCAGCACCCGGGAGACGATGACCATGTCGGCGCTGACACTCAGGCCGCCGGCCAACGCGGCGAGGATGAACACGACCATGGCGCCGATGTAGGCCGCCCGCATGCCCAAGGCGCTGAGCGCCCAGGCGGACAGCAGCATGCAGGCCGTCATCGCCGCCAGGAAGCCGGTGGACAGCCACTGCGCCCGGCTCTGGGCGATGCCGAAATCGGCCATGATGTCCGGGATGGCCACATTGACGATGGTCGTGGCCAGGGTCATGGACAGCGTGCCGAGCATGACCGTGGCGGTGGCGAGCCACTTGTAGGCCGCACCGTAGCGCTGGAACAACGCCTCCGTCCCGGCCGTCACTGCGCACCCCGACCGGTCATGCCCGGGCGCGTGCGGGGGCGCGGCGCACGGGCAGCCATGCGCGATCCCGGCTCATTCCAGTGTTTCCGCCTTGTCGCGGATGCGGCGCAGCACATCCTGGCAGCGGCGCAGCTCCTCCTCGGGGATGTCGCCGAAGAGCTCGCGGCGCAGCTGCGTCGCCACGGCCTCGATCTCCTCCAGCGTGGAGCGGGCCTTCGCGGTGAGATAGATCCGGCGCACGCGGCGATCCCGCGGGCACACCAGGCGCTCGATCCAGCCGTCGGCCGCCAGGCGATCCAGCAGGCCCACCAGCGACGGCCCCTCGATACCCAGCCGCTCCGCCAGCGCCTTCTGGGTCATGCCCTCGCCGTCCCGGGCGAGGTTCAGCAGCGCCCGCCACTTGGCCTGGCTCAGCCCCAGCGGCCGCAGCCGCTGATCCAGCCGCATGCGCCACACCCGGGCCGTCTCCGCCAGGGCGGCGCCGAAACGGCTCGGATCACTGAAGTTGTCCACGGCGTTGCTGGCTCGGGATGACATGGTTCGTATCTTAATAGATAGCCTACGAATAAAACACCGTTCCATTTTCGCGGCAGGACCGGTGCGGTAGGCTTGGTGTACTTTTGCATCGGGACAACGACAAATCATCCTCGGGAGGAGCCACCGCCATGCCCCACTACGGCGACCATCAGCTGCAGATCTATCAGGCCGGCCTCAAGGGGCTGCGGCCACGGATGCCCCTGCGCACGGAGGATCTCGAGCAGGCCGCCCGCGAGGTGCTGTCGAAGGAGTCCTACTGGTACGTGGCGGGCGGCGCCGGCGAGGTCACCATGGACGCGAACCGGGCGGCGTTCGATCGGTTCCGCATCCACCCGCGGATGCTCACGGACGTCTCCGAGCGGGACCTGTCCGTGACCCTGTTCGAGCGCACCCTGCCCTCCCCCCTGCTGCTCGCGCCCATCGGCGTGCAGAGCATCATCCGCCCCGAGGCGGAGCTCGCCGCGGCGCGCGCCGCGGCTTCCCTGGGCGTGCCCGCCATCCTGTCCACGGTCTCGTCCCACAGCCTGGAGGACGTCGCCCAGGCCATGGGCAACGGCCCGCGCTGGTTCCAGCTGTATTGGCCCCGCAGCCCGGAGCTGGCGGAGAGCCTGGTTCAGCGGGCCGAGAAGGCCGGCTACGAGGCCATCGTGGTCACCCTGGATACCAAGATGATGGCCTGGCGCGCACGCGACCTGCAGAACGCGTTCCTGCCGTTTCTCAACGGCCAGGGCCTGGCCAACTACACGTCCGACCCGTGGTTCCGCGACGGCCTGGCGCGCCCGCCCGAGGAGGACATGTGGCCGGCCATCCGCCGCTGGGCCGAGGAGTTCGCGGACCCGTCCAAGACCTGGAAGGATCTCGCCGCGCTGCGCGCGGCCACCAATCTGCCCATCCTGGTCAAGGGCATCCTGCATCCGGACGACGCCCGGCTGGCGCTGGAGCACGGCGTCGACGGCATCATCGTCTCCAACCACGGCGGCCGCCAGGTGGACGGCAGCATCGCCGCCCTGGATGCCCTGCCGGACGTGGCCACCATGGTCGACGGCCGCGTCCCGGTGCTGTTCGACAGCGGCATCCGCAACGGCGCCGACGTGCTCAAGGCGAGGGCCCTGGGCGCGGATGCCGTGCTCCTGGGCCGGCCCTACATCTGGGGCCTGGCCCTGGATGGCGAGGAAGGCGTCCGCGAGGTCATTCGCCGGCTCCTGGCCGACACGGACCTGACCATGGCCCTTTCCGGCAAGGCCCGGTTCGCCGACGTGGACCGGAATCTGCTGGTGGAATAGATGGTCGCTACAGCGGCAAGGCAAACCCGAAACGAGGGGTCGTTGTATATCCGGAACGCTGCCCGTCGCCGTGGGAAGGGGGCGCTCCGGGTTGGGCGACTTTGCGCAGCGCCGGAGCGCAGGCCATCCGGCCCGAAGGGTGGCGGCAGGGATGCCGCCACCGGCTGTCAGCACAGGGATGTGCTGTCAGCCGGCCAGGCCGGAGCGGAGGGTAGGTCCCTGCTTCAATCGAAGCAGGGGCCGTAAGCGGAGCTCCGGAGCCCAACCCGGAGCGCCCCCTTCCCACGGCGACCCCGAGCTGAAACCGACAATCGACCCGTATGCCCGTGCTTCACGGTGGGGCATACGCCGAACATAAGCGAGGCGAGATCATGATCGAAGAAGGCACCCTGCTCTGGGAGCCGTCAGCCGAGCGCGTCGACGAGGCGAACATCACCCGCTTCATGCGCTGGCTGCAGGAAACCCGCGGCCTGACGTTCACGGATTACCACGACCTCTGGCGGTGGTCCACCGAGCACCTGGAGGACTTCTGGGCGGCGTGCTGGGAGTATTTCGACTTCCGCGCCACGCCCTACCAGCAGGTGCTCACCAGCCGGGCGATGCCGGCGGCGCAGTGGTTCACCGGCAGCCGGCTCAACTGGGCCGAGCATGCCCTGCGCCACGCCGACGGCGACAAGCCGGCACTGCTGCATTGCTCCGAGGTCCGCGAGGAGCTGGGCACCGTCACTTGGGCCGAGCTGCAGGACCAGGTGGCCGCCGCCGCGGAAGGCCTGCGGCAGCTCGGCGTCGGGCCGGGCGACCGGGTGGTCGCCTACATGCCCAACATCCCGGAGACCATCATCGCCGTGCTGGCCACCGCCAGCCTGGGTGCCATCTGGTCGTCGTGCTCGCCGGATTTCGGCACGCCCAGCGTGGTGGACCGCTTCTCGCAGATCGAGCCGAAGGTACTGCTGGCCGTGGACGGCTACCGCTACAACGGCAAGGCCTTCGACCGCATGGAGGTCGTCCGGCACCTGCAGGAGAGGCTACCCAGCGTGGAGCACACGGTGCTGCTGCCCTACCTGGACGCCGCGGCGGACCCGGAGCGGCTGCAGCGGGCCGAGACCTGGGAGGCCTTCCTTGAACGCGGACGCGGCGCGGAGCTGCACTTCGAGCAGGTGGCGTTCGACCACCCGCTGTGGGTGCTCTACTCCTCCGGCACCACCGGCATGCCCAAGGCCATCGTTCACGGCCACGGCGGCATCACCGTGCAGCACACGGTGACCGGCCACCTGCACAGCGACGTCTCGCCGGGGGATCGCTGCTTCTGGTTCACCACCACCGGCTGGATGATGTGGAATGCGCTCACCGGCATGCTGTTGAACGGCGCCACCCTGGTGCTCTACGACGGCAATCCCGGCTACCCGGACATGGACCGGCTGTGGCGGCTGTGCGAGGAGGCGCGCATCAACCAGATGGGCATCAGCGCCGCATTCCTCACCAGCTGCATGAAGGCGGGCCGGCGCCCCGGGGCGCATTATGAGCTGGGCCACATCCGCGGCATCGGCGCCACCGGCTCGCCGCTGCCGCCGGAGGGGTTCCAGTGGGTCTACGAGCACGTGCACCCGGACGTGCACCTGGCCTCCAGCAGCGGCGGCACGGACATTTGCGCCGGGTTCGTGGGCGGGGTCCCGACCCTGCCGGTACGCGCCGGGGAGCTCCAGGCCCGGCTGCTGGGCGCCAGCGTGGAAAGCTGGGACGACCAGGGCAACCCGCTCATCGACGAAGTCGGCGAGATGGTCATCACCCGGCCCATGCCGTCCATGCCGCTGTACTTCTGGGGCGATACCGACGGCCGCCGCTACCGCGAGAGCTACTTCGACATGTTCCCGGGCGTGTGGCGCCACGGCGACTTCATCAAGATCACCTCCCGGGGCAGCTGCATCATCTACGGCCGCTCCGACTCCACCCTGAACCGCTACGGCGTGCGCATGGGCACCGCCGAGATCTACCGGGTGGTGGAGGACCTCGACGCCGTCGAGGACAGCCTGGTGGTGAACATCGAGCGCGGCGGCGGGCAGCTCTACATGCCGCTGTTCGTCGTCCTGGCCGAGGGAGTGGAGCTGGACGAGGTCCTGGACCGGCAGATCCGGGACAAGGTGCGCAGGGACCTGTCGCCGCGCCATGTGCCGGACGCCATCATCGCCGTGGACGGCATCCCGCGTACGCTCAGCGGCAAGAAGATGGAAGTGCCCGTGAAGAAGCTGCTGCTGGGCGAGCCCGAGGAGAAGGCGGTCAGCCGGGACGCCTGCGCCAACCCGTATACCCTGGACGACTACATCCGGTTCGGGCGGGAGCTGCAGTAACCCGCGGTGCCGTTGCCGCGGTGACCGCGGCAACGGCATCCGGTGCTACCGGGCGTCGCGCATGGAGCGCAGGTTGGCCACCACGCTCTCCAGGGCCTTGTCGAACAGCATGGTGTCGTCGAGCATCAGCACCGTCTCGCGGCGCAGGGCGTCGGCGAGCTCGTCCCGGCGCCGATCGGCGAGCTTGAAGCCCGCGCGGTTGACGAAGATCAGCCGGTCGCCGCCGTTCAGCCGGGCCGACAGCCGGGCGCGCAGGTGCTTGCCGCTGTCCTGGCGGAACTCGAACCAGGTGCCGATCTCCGCCTGGTCCAGGCGATCGCGGTAGGCCTGGAGCTCGTCCTCGCCGCCCGCCACCGGCAGTTCCGGGGCATCCGCGTCCGGGTCCGGCGCCGGCTCGCCGGCTTCCGGCTGGACGGAGACCGGTTCCTCCGGGGCCGGCTCGTCCTGCTTGCGGGACAGCGCCCGGATGTGCTCCTGCTCCAGGGCCTTGAACAGCTTGGTCATCTCCACCGGGTTGAACATGACCGCGTTCAGGTCCGCCCGCAGGTCGTGCAGCAGCGGCGGGATCTCGCTGACCAGCTGCTTGCGGGCGGCGTGATCCGGCTTCGGGTCGAGACTCCACACCAGCCGGTCCACCACGTCCAGCTTCTTGCGCCAGGCCTCGCTGTCGTCGCCCTCACGCAGCAGGGTGATGAACAGCACCTGGGACCAGCCCTCGTGCAGCAGGCGATGAGCGCATTCCGGCAGCTGCCGGCCGCCGACGCGCTCGCGGATGACCGCGTCCACCTGCTCCCGGGCGGAATCCACGCGCGCCTTGCCCTCCGCAGCCTGGCGCGTGCGCTCCTCGATCTGCCGGGCGCGCGCACGGTCCTCTTCCAGGAACTGGCGGAACTCCTCCCGGGCGTTCTCGAATACGCTGACGTCGTCGCTGAACTCGTCGAGCACCCGCGTGACGATGCGCTCGATGGCCTCGTACAGCGGGTCCGTACCGGAGCGCCCGCTCTCCGTCCAGCCCACGCCCGCGCGCGCGATCTCATTGATGAGCCGCCGTGCCGGATGGTTTCTCTGGCTGAAGAAGGCGCGGTCGAGCAGCGCCACCTTGAGCACCGGGATCTGCAGGCGGGCCAGCAGCGCCTTGATGCTGTCCGGCAGGTTGGGGTCCTCCAGCACGGCATCGAACAGCATGCTGACGATATCGATGGTGTCGTCTTCCGCCTGGCCCAGATGCGCCGGCGAGCCACCGCCGCCGGAGAGCTGCTGGCGTACGCGTTGCTTCAGGGCGTCCGGCGACAGGTGGACCACGTTGTCGCCGGATTCCTCCGCTGCGGCGGGCGCCTCCGACTGCAGCCCCGACAGCGCCTGGAGCACGTCCTCCACCGGCGCCGGGCTCCAGCCACCGCCCTGGTAGCCGGTTCCGGACCACTCGCCGGGCTCACGTCGTGCCGCCAGCAGGTTCTGCAACAGCGCGAAGGCCTCCTCGGCATCCCGGCCCGAGATCTCGGCCCCGCCTTCCGACTCCTGTGAGCGCGGCGGCGCCTGGCCGGACTGCGGGGGCGTCGTCGGCGCCCTGCGGGACTGCTGCCCGGTCCGCGGCGAGCGCGGCCGGATCGTGGGCAGCACGCCGGCATCGATGAACAGCTGGTTGAGCTCCTGGTACAGCCCGCCGAGCTCGCTGATGACGTAGCGGTCGAACAGCTTGTAGAGGATGAGACGGGGCTGGATGGCCATGTCCAGGCCCGCCGCCGCCTCCTCCAGCGCACCGCAGATGCGCTGCGGGTCTGCCGGGTTGGTATCGGCATTGGCCCACTTGTGCCCGGCGTCCTCGTTGAGCCGCTGGCAGAGCTCGTCCAGCGCCCGGCTGTGGCGGGTCCGCGCCTTGGACGCCATGCCGTCGATGGCCAGCTCTTCTTCCAGGCGCTCGTCGTCCACCAGGCTCAGCCCGTCCGGGTCGTCGTTCTCCGGTGCCGGCTGGCGGCGCAGGGCCTCACCGCCATGGGCGGCCTCCAGCCTCTCCTGGAAGCGGTCCTCGAGCTCGCGCCGGCCGCGCCGGACCTCGCGCATGGCCTCGAAGTACACTTGCTGCTCCTGGTTGCTGCCGGCCTTCTCGGCGCGCTCGAACAGGGCGTCGTCGGCCTGGTCCAGCATGTGGCGGAGCATCGCCAGGAGGCGCTCGTTGGCGAGCTTGCGGAAACGCACCTGCAGTGCTGTCTCGCCGGTCCTCGCCGCAGCACCGTGGTTCAGGTGGACGACCTTGTGGTCGGAGGTCATGGTGATCACCGTCTGTTGCGAGCTGGCCTGCCGTCCTGCAGGGAGCGAACAATCGTATCCCTACTTATAGGGGATTGGCACGGCATCCACTGTGACTCACATCACAGCCACTGCATCCGGTTACGGCAGCCGGGCAAAATGCCTATAATCGTGGACCCGGAACAGGGGGTCGGTTCTGCGTCGACAGGTTCGAACCGGGTCCGTGCGCCAACCAGAAACCAGTGGAGAATCAGGAATGACGGACATCCAGGCCCTGCTGGGCGACGAGGCCGAGGCGCTGCTGAACCACCGGTGCGAAGGGATTCCCCGGGAGCATCTCCATACACCCGGGCCGGACTACGTCGAGCGGGTGGTCATGCAGAAGGACCGCAAGCCGGGCGTGCTGCGGAATCTGCAGGCGCTGTTCAACCAGGGGCGCCTGGCGGGCACGGGCTACCTGTCCATCCTGCCCGTGGACCAGGGCGTCGAGCACTCGGCGGGCGCGTCCTTCGGTCCCAACCCCGCCTGCTTCGACCCCGAGAGCATCGTCCAGCTGGCGCTGGAGGGCGAGTGCAACGCCGTCGCTTCCACGCTGGGCGTACTGAGCTCCGTGGCGCGGCGCTACGTCCACCGCATTCCGTTCATCGTCAAGCTCAACCACAACGAGCTGCTGACCTACCCCGAGATCTACGACCAGACCCTGTTCGCCAGCGTCGACCAGGCATTCGACATGGGCGCGGCCGCCGTGGGCGCGACCATCTATTTCGGCTCGCCGGAATCCCGCCGGCAGATCCAGGAGATCAGCGAGGCCTTCGCCCACGCCCACGACCTGGGCATGGCCACGGTGCTGTGGGCCTACCTGCGCAACCCGGATTTCAAGAAAGACGGCACGGACTACCACGTGGCCGCCGATCTCACCGGCCAGGCGAATCACCTGGCGGCAAGCATCAACGCCGATATCGTCAAGCAGAAGCTGGCGGAGAACAACGGCGGCTACCCGGCGGTGGGCCACGGCAAGACCCACAAGTCCGTCTACGAGGAGCTCACCACGGACAACCCCATCGACCTGGTGCGCTACCAGGTCGCGTCGTGCTACATGGGCCGTGCCGGGCTGATCAACTCCGGCGGCGGCTCCGGCAGCACCGACCTGGCCGACGCAGTGCGTACCGCCGTCATCAACAAGCGGGCCGGGGGCATGGGCCTGATCTCCGGGCGCAAGGCGTTCCAGAAATCCCGCGACAAGGGGGTGGAACTGCTCCACGCCATCCAGGATGTCTACCTGGACGAGCGCATCACGGTGGCCTGAGCGCACACCCGGGAAGCAGGCGCCACGCCTTGCCTTCACGCCCCCGCTCGGCTAAGGTCGGCGCGGTGAGCGTGGGGCGGGCGCTGCACCCGTTCGCGCTGAACGATAACACTGGCTGGGGGATGCGCCGGGCGCGCTGACAGCCACCGCCTTCCGGTGGCGCCATCCTCCCGGGTACGGCACCGGCAGAGCGGCCGCCCGGGCGGCCCGTCCGCCGGTGCCGCGACTGCCTGCATTCGCAACGGGGTATCCATTTCTCATGCTTCTGGCGGTTCTCTCCGGTTTCATCCTCTGCGCCCTGGCGCCCTGGCTGACGCGCTCGCTGGGCGACCGCGCGGGCTGGCTCCTGGCGATTCTGCCGGCCGGGTTGTTCGCCTATTTCCTGGGCTGGATCCCCGAGGTCATCGAGACCGGCGCGGTCACGCTGCAGTACCCGTGGATCCCGGGCCTGGACATCAACCTGAGCTTCCTGGTCGACGGCCTCAGCCTCCTGTTCGCCCTGCTGATCTCCGGCATCGGTACGTTCATCATCATCTACGCCGGCGGCTACCTCCACGGCGACCCGTACCTGCCGCGCTTCTACGCGATCATGTTCGCCTTCACGGCGGCCATGCTCGGCGTGGTGCTGTCGGACAACCTGCTGACGCTGTTCGTGTTCTGGGAGCTCACCAGCATCACGTCGTACCTGCTCATCGGCTACCACCACGAGGACAAGGAGGCCCGCTGGTGCGCGCTCCAGGGGCTGTTCGTCACCGTCGCCGGCGGGCTCGCCCTGCTGGCCGGGCTGCTGATGCTGGCGGTGGCCGCCGGCGGCGAGTACACCCTCTCGGGCATTCTCGCCAGCGACGGCCTGCAGGAGTACCCGTTCTACACGGCCATGGTGCTGGCCATCCTGGCGGGCACGTTCACCAAGTCGGCACAGGTACCGTTCCACTTCTGGCTGCCCAATGCCATGGCGGCGCCCACGCCGGTGTCGGCCTTCCTGCACTCGGCCACCATGGTCAAGGCCGGCGTGTACCTCATGGCGCGGCTCAACCCGGCGCTGGGCGGCACCGAGCTGTGGTTCTACATGCTGGGCATCTTCGGCGCGGTGACCATGTTCACGGGCTCGTTCATGGCCCTGCGCAGCACCGGCATCAAGGCCATGCTGGCCTACAGCACCATCATGGCCCTGGGCACGCTGACCATGCTCATCGGCATCGGCACCGAGGCGGCCATCGTCGCCGCCATGGCGTTCCTGCTGGCCCATGCCCTGTACAAGGCGGCGCTGTTCATGCTGGCCGGCGTGCTCGACCACGAGACCGGCACCAAGGACATCACGCGCATGGGCGGGCTGCGCCGGGCCATGCCCATCACCTTCGTCACCGCGTGCGTGGCGGCGCTGTCGCTGGCCGGACTGCCGCCGCTGTTCGGCTTCATCGCCAAGGAGCTGATGTTCGAGGCCACCCTGCACGGCGGGGCGCTGACCACCTTCACCACGGTGCTGGCGCTGCTGTCGGCGATCATGATCATGGCGGTGGCAGCCATCTTCGCCCTGCGGCCGTTCATCGGCGCCCGCACCGAGACCCCGAAGAGCCCGCACGAGGGGCCGCTGTCGATGCTCATCGGCCCGGTGGTCCTGGCGGCGCTCAGCCTGGTCTTCGGCGTCGCCGCCTTCATCCCCGAGGCGGCCCTGCTGCAAGCAGCCGTGACCGCGGTGCACGGCCGGCCCGTGGACTTCCACCTGTACCTCTGGCACGGGGTCAACGTGCCGCTGCTTCTGAGCGCGATCGCCATTGTCATCGGCCTGCTGGCGTTCCGGTTCTGGGATGCGGTCCTGGCCGGTTTCCGGCGCATGCCGTTCATCGACCGGCTCGGCCCGGAGCGCGGCTACGAGCGGCTCATGGACGGCCTGGTGTGGCTGGCCGAGTGGCAGACCCGCGTTCTCCAGAACGGCTACATGAGCAACTACATCATCACCCTGGTGCTGACCACCGTGGCCCTGACCGGCTGGACGCTGTTCGTGCACACGGGCACGGCGATCCCGCTGGGCGATATCAACGTGCGCATCTATGAATGGTTCACCGTGGGCCTCATTCTCGCCGGGGCCCTGTTCGCGACCATCACCGGCTCCCGGCTGACCGCGGTGGCGGCCCTGGGCATGGCCGGCTTCGGCGTGGCCCTGGTGTTCGTGGAGTTCAGCGCCCCGGACCTGGGTACCACGCAGATCATGGTGGAGACGCTCACGGTCATCCTGCTGGTGCTGGTGCTGTACCGCCTGCCGGCGTTCGTGAACTTCTCCAGCCCCGGCACGCGCCTGCGGGATGCCCTGATCGCGGCTTCCTTCGGCGGCCTCATGACCCTGCTCATCCTGGTGGTCCACGACATCAACGTGGCCGAGCCGATCTCGGATCAGCTGGTCCAGTGGAGCTACCCGGAGGGCCACGGCCGCAACATCGTCAACGTCATCCTGGTGGACTTCCGGGCCCTGGACACGCTGGGCGAGATCTTCGTCGTGGGCCTGGCGGCCATCGGGGTCTACGCCATGATCCAGCTGCGCGCGGAGGATCGCCGACAATGACCGCCATGGGCTCGCTCATCCTGCGCACGGCGACACGGCTGCTGCTGCCGCTGTTGCTGCTGTTCTCCCTGTTCGTTCTCCTGCGGGGGCACGACGAGCCCGGCGGCGGATTCATCGCCGGCCTGGTCGGGGCAACCGGGTTCGCCCTGTACCTGTTCGCCTTCGACGCCGAGCGCACGCGCTCGCTCATGGGCGTCGACCCGCGACTGCTGCTGGGCCTCGGCCTGTTCGCCGCCACCGTCAGCGGGCTGCCCGGCACGCTGCTCGGGCACGCCTTCTACACGTCGCTGTGGTGGACGCCCACCCTGCCCCTGCTGGGCGAGGTGAAGCTGTCCACGCCGCTGCTGTTCGATATCGGCGTCTACCTGGTGGTGCTGGGCTCGGTGATGACCATCGTCCTGGCCCTGGCAGGAGCCGAAGAAAAAGCGGAGGAGACAACATGGAACCGGTGATGGCGGTCGTCGTCGGCATCCTGTTCGCCGCCTCCATCTACATGATGCTGCGGCGTTCCATCGTCAAGCTGGTCATCGGCCTGATTCTGCTCAGCAATGCGGCGAATCTGCTGATCTTCACCATCGGCGGCATGGTCCGCGGCCTGCCGCCGCTGATCGCCGAGGGGGACAAGCTGCCCGCCGGCGGCTGGGCCGATCCCCTGCCCCAGGCGCTCATTCTCACGGCCATCGTCATCAGCTTCGGCGTGCTCGCCTTCGCCGTGGTGCTGATCCACCGCGCCTACGAAGTGGTCCAGGAGGACGATCTGAACAAGATGCGGAGTACCGACACGTGAGCCTCGAGGTCGCCCTACCCATCATCATCCCGTTCCTGGCCGGCTCGCTGTCGCTGGTGTTCTACCGGGCGCCGCTGGTGCAGCGCTGGCTGGGCGTGGCCGGCACGGGCGCACTCCTGCTGGCCAGCATCGTGCTGCTGTATCGTACCTACACGGACCCAGACCAGGTCCTGTCCATCGCCATGGGCGGCTGGCCGGCGCCGTACGGCATCGTGCTGGTGTCCGATCTGCTGGGCGCCATCATGACGGTGCTTGCGGGCATCATGGGCTTCGCCACCGCGGTCTACTCGCTGCCGACCATCAGCCGCGATCACGAGGCCTTCGGCTACTACCCGCTGATGCACCTGCTGCTGGCCGGCGTCTGCGGCGCGTTTCTCACCGGCGACGTCTTCAACCTGTACGTCTGGGTGGAGGTCCTGCTGGTCGCCTCCTTCGCCCTGCTGATCCTGGGCGGCGAGCGGGCGCAGATGGAGGGCGCCATCAAGTACGTGGCGCTCAACCTGCTCTCCTCCATTCTCCTGCTGGTGGCCGTGGGCCTGACCTACGGCATGACGGGCACGCTGAACATGGCCGACCTGGTGGGCCGGTTCGCGGCAATGGAGAACCAGGGCCTGGTCACGGTGGTGGCCATGCTGTTCATGGTGTCGTTCGGCATCAAGGCGGCGGCGTTCCCGCTGTTCTTCTGGCTGCCGGCGGCCTACCACACGCCGCCGGTGGCGGTGTCGGCGCTGTTCGCCGGGCTGCTCACCAAGGTGGGGGTCTATGCGCTGTTCCGGTTCTTCTCGCTGCTGTTCACCCAGGATGTGGGCTATACCCACGAGATCCTGCTCTGGGGGGCGGGCTTCACCATGATCACCGGCGTGCTGGGCGCGGCGGCGCAGTACGAGTTCCGGCGCATCCTGTCGTTCCACATCGTCAGCCAGATCGGCTACATGATCATGGGGCTGGCGCTGTTCAGCCCGCTGGCGCTGGTGGGCGGCGTCTTCTACATCATGCACCACATCATCGTGAAGGCGAACCTGTTCCTGGTCTCCGGCGTGGTCTACTTCCTGCGCGGCAGCTACGAGCTCAAGCACATCGGCGGGCTGTGGCGCACCCACCCCTGGCTGGGGCTGCTGTTCCTGATCCCGGCGCTGTCGCTGGCCGGCGTGCCGCCGCTGTCCGGCTTCTTCGGCAAGTACATCATCATCCGCGCCGGCGTCGAGCAGGAGAGCTGGGGCATCGTCGCCGTGGCCCTTGTCGTCGGGCTGCTGACGCTGTATTCCATGATCAAGATCTGGGCGGAAGCGTTCTGGAAGGCCCAGCCGGAAGAGCACGAGGAGCGTGCGCGGGCGTTCGAGGCCGCCGTGTCGGGCAAGCGACTGACCCTGATGGTGCTGCCCATCGGGGCCCTGGCCGCGATCACCGTGTTCATCGGCCTGGGCGCGCAGCCGATCTACGAGCTCGCCTACGCGGCCGCGGAGCAGATGCGCGACCCGCAGATCTACGTGAACGCGGTTCTGGGGGACACGCAATGAAGATGTTCATCTGGAACATACTGCTGGCCCTGGTCTGGGCCATGCTCACCGGCAGCTTCACCGCCGGCAGCCTGGTGGCCGGTTTCATCTTCGGCTACCTGGTCCTGGCCTTCGTGGCGCGCCTGTCGGACCAGACCACCAGCTATTCCCGCAAGATCCCGGAAGTCATCGGCTTCACCTTCTTCTACATCTGGGAGCTGATCCAGTCGAACCTGCGGGTCGCCTATGAGGTGCTGACGCCGAGCCACCACATGAAACCCGGGGTGATCGGGCTGCCGCTGGACGCGACCACGGACGCGCAGATCACCATGCTGGCCAACCTGATCACCATGACGCCGGGGACGTTGAGTCTTGACGTCTCCAACGACCGGCGCATGCTGTTCATCCACGCCATGTACATTGAAGACGAGAACGCGCTCCACGCCGAGCTCAAGGAGCTCGAGCGGCGCGTCATCTCGCTGCTCAGTTGAGGTGCCGTCGTGATCGAGTGGGCAACAATCATCACCCTCATGCTGCTGACCCTGGCGCTGGCGCTGACCGTGGTACGGCTGATCCTCGGCCCCAGCCTGGCCGACCGGGTGGTGGCACTGGAACTCATTTCGCTGATCGCCGTGTCGTTCATTATCACCTACGCCATCCAGGTCGGGCGCGCGCCGTTCATGGACGTGGCCCTGGTCCTGGCGCTCACCGGGTTCATGGCCACCGTGGGCTTCGCACGCTTCCTGGAGCGCGGAGGCCATACCGATGAATGAATCCATCGCAGCGGTAATCCTCCTGATCGGCGGGGCCTTCGTCGTCATCGGCGCCCTGGGCGCCGTGCGCATGCCCGATCTCATGCTGCGCATGCACGCCACCACCAAGGCGGGCATCCTCGGCGGCGGTCTCGTGGCCATCGCCGGGGGAGTGTTCTTCAACGAGTCCGAGGTGATGGTACGGGCCCTCGCGATTCTCGCCTTCGTGGTGCTCACCGGGCCCGTGGCCGCCCACATGATCGCCCGCGCGGGCTACTTCACCGGCGCCCCGTTCTGGGAGCGCACGCTGAAGGACGATCTCCGTAGCAACCTGGACAAGGCCGGCGGCTATCTCTACAGCGCACAGGAGCAAAGGGAAGGGAAAGGCCGCCCGCAGCAGCAGGCCCCGCGCGATGACGGCGAGTGACGCGACCATCCGCAGCGACGCCCGGCGCGCTCTCGAAGAGGACGTGGCGGGCGGTGACCTCACGGCGGCGCTCATCCCCGCCGAGCGCCGCGGGGAGGCGACGGTCATCAGCCGGGAGACGGCCGTGATCTGCGGGCAGCCCTGGTTCGACGCCGTCTACGCCGAGCTGGACCCATCGGTGACGGTGCAATGGTCCGTCCGCGACGGCGACCGGGTGGCCCCGGACACCGTGCTGTGCTCGGTGCAGGGACCGGCCCGCAGCCTGGTCACCGGCGAGCGCACCGCCCTGAACTTCCTGCAGCTGCTGTCGGGGACGGCGACCACGGCCCGCAGCTACGCGGACGCGGTGGCCGGCACCGGAACGCGGATCCTGGATACCCGCAAGACCCTTCCGGGGCTGCGGGCCGCGCAGAAATATGCCGTCGCCTGCGGCGGCTGCGCCAATCACCGGCACGGGCTGTTCGATGCCGTTCTCATCAAGGAGAACCACATCCTGGCCGCCGGCTCCATTGCCGCCGCCGTCGGCGAGTGCCGCCGTATTCACCCGGGCATCGCGATCCAGGTGGAGGTGGAGAATCTCGACGAGCTGGACGAGGCGCTGACGGCGGGCGCGGACAGCATTCTCCTGGACAACTTCTCCCTGGACGATCTCCGGGCCGCACGCCGGATCGCCGGCGCACAGGCCCGCCTGGAGGCCTCGGGGAACGTCGAGGAACAGGGCCTGGCAGCCATTGCCGCCACGGGCGTGGATTTCATCTCCGTCGGCGCCATCACCAAGCACGTCCGCGCCATCGACCTTTCGATGCGTTTCTTGAAGGCGTAAAACCTTACGCCGATACCGTGGCCTCGGCGCCGATGGTCGCGTGCACCAGCGAGCGGGCGGCCGGGAGCAGGTCCTCGACTTCCTGGAGGCTGAAGCGCAGATCCTCCCAGTTCAGTCCCAGGCGTTTCATGGCGACCTGGGACAGCAGGGGGATGGTGTCATCGCCGGGATTGCCGAACTCCAGGCCCCGCGCCAGAACGTCGGCAACGTGGACGATGAGCGTGGCACCGTGACGAACCCCCGCCCCTTCCGGCTGGTGGTGGCAACGGATGACTTCCACCAGGTCATCCGGCAGCCCCCAGCGCTCGGCAACCCGGGCGCCGAGCCGGCAATGATCGAAGCCGACGACGGCAAGCTCGGCGTCCCGGATCCACGTGTCGTGGCGCTGCTGGTAGCGCAGAACGGCATGGAACTCCCGCGGAAAGTAGACATCCAGGATCAGCCGGCCGAGATCATGGAGGAGCCCGCCGGTGAACGCCAGCTCGCCGTTGCCCTCGACGGCCCCCGCCAGCGTCCGGCTGATCACGCCCACACCCACCGAATGCTCCCAGAACCCGTAGCGATCCAGGCCGTTGCCGCTGCCCCCGGGGAACAGCCCGAGCACGGTGGATGCGATGATGCCGCGTTCCAGGGTCTTCGGCGCCACCTGCAGGCAGGCACTGCGCACCGTGTCCGCCCGGGATGCGGCGGCGAAGAACGGCGAGTCGAGAACCCGGAGCAGCCGAGCACTGAGCCCGCGGTCCTGCGAGACCACGTCATACAGGCGCTCGCGGTCGTCGTCCTGCGCCAGAACGTGGAGAGCGGACGCACCCGCGGCGGGCAGGCCGGGCAGATGCTGCAGGGCCCGTTCGGTATCCAGGCGATCGTAGGGAGGCACTAGCGGGAATCCTCCCGACGATGACCGGCCAGGAGCGCGCGCAGGTGGTTCATCCCCGGGGAGCAGCGCCAGTGCCGGAACAGGTGATCCAGCGAGCGCTCGACGGCCGCCCGGCGAGTTCGCTCGCCGGCGGTTGCACCGTCACCCTGGACCGGCACGGTATCGATGCCGCAGACACGAAGTCGGGAGCACAGCCGTCCGTCCAGGGGGGCGCCCGCGTGCAGAAGAACGTTTCCCTGTTCGTCGAACAGATCCCGGGCGAGACTCTCGCCCGGTACGATTGCATCCAAAGGCTTGTACACGACCGTGGCAGCCATTGCGCCTCCCGCCATTGCGCGCCCTACGCGGCATCCGTTGCCCGTGGGCCCCGCGTTTTACCGTGACGATGCGCGCAGTGTACCCAGGCGGTCGGTCAGCGAGCGTGATGTATTCCTCAAGTTCATGGCCCGTCCGACGGACGGTAAGGCCTTGTTTTCACCTTTTTATTCAGTAACTTACGTGACTACCCCCAACCGGGGAGATTGAGCAGCGCCGTGGCGATGGAAAAGTAGATAACGATCCCGAAAAAGTCGGCGATAGAGGTCACCAGCGGCGCGCTGGCAGTAGCCGGATCGAGCTTGAAACGCGTGAGCACGAAGGGCAGCAGCATGCCGATCATGCTGCCCGTGATGACCACGCACACCATGGCCGAGGACACGATCACGGCCAGCTCCGTGCCGCCCCGCCAGACCCCGACCAGCGACACCGCGGCCGCCATGGTCAGCCCGAGGGCGGCGGCCACGCCCAGCTCCTTGCCCCACAGGCGCAGCCAGTCCTTCATCTGCACGTCCCCGGTGGCCAGCGCACGCACCATCAGGGTGGCGGACTGGGAGCCGGCGTTGCCGCCGGAGGCAACGATCAGGGGCAGGAGGAACACCAGCGCCACCACCGCCTCGATGGTCTCCTCGAAATAGGCGATGGCCACGCTGCCGAAGGCGTTCATGAACACCAGCAGCACCAGCCAGCCGATGCGCTTGCGGTACAGCAGCGACGGCCGGGCCTCCTTGAGGCTGAGATTCAGCGTGTTGACGCTGGCCATCTTGTGGAAGTCCTCGGTGGCCTCCTCCTCGACCACGTCGATGACGTCGTCGACGGTCACGATGCCCAGCAGCACGCCCGTGGCGTCCACCACGGGCAGAACCTCCAGGTCGTAGTGCTTCATCAGCCGCGCCGCTTCCTCCCGGTCCTCGGAGACCAGGATCTTGACCGGGTCGTCCTTCATGACCTCCTCGATGCGGCGATCCGGGCGGCAGAGGACGAAGTCGCGCAGGCGCACCCGGCCCAGGAGGGCCCCGCGCACGTCCGTGACGAAAACCACGTTCAGGGTCTCACCGGCCTCGCTGCGCGAGCGCAGGTGATTGAGGGCCTGCTCCACCGTCCAGCCCACGCGCACGGTGAGGAACTTGGGCGTCATGATGCGCCCGGCGCTCTCCTCCGGGAAGCCCAGCAGCCGCAGGGCTTCCTTGACGTTCTCGGGCGAAAGGAGCTTGAGCAGATTCTGCAGCTCTTCGGGATCCTGCCGCTCCAGCAGCGCCGTACGATCGTCCGGCAGCATGTGGTAGAGGATGAAGCGGGCGTCCTCCTCGTCCAGCGCCGTCAGCAGCTCTTCCTGGAGCGTCGGCGAGAGATAGGCGAACACCGGCGGCTGGCGATCCCGCGGCAGGCGCAGCAGGAACGACTTCGCCTCGCCGGTCTCCAGCTCGGTCATGGTCTCGGCGATGTCCTGGACGGCCATCTCCTCGAGAAGGCCGTCCAGGGCATCCCAGTGCTCGCCCCGGAACAGGGACAGGACCTCTTCGCGGACTTCGCTCTTGTCCATGGACACTCCCCTTGTGATTCACGCGACGCGGATGCCCTCCCCGGGCGTCAGTCGTCGCCGGCCGGATAAGGACACGCTGACCCGCGGGCGGACGCCGGATTCCCAACAGGATAGGCATCCACGGTTCATTCGTGATGAAAGGTTCGTAACAGCCCGACGGCCCGCACTCGCCGCGGCACCTGTCAGGCCGAGGAGATCATCGCCTGGCAGGGTTCGTGGGCGGGCGGTCGGGGCCTGTACCCGGTAAGCCGGTATCAGCGTCCAACCTCGGGAACCTCATCCGCCTCGGGAGAGTGCGATTATACGAGACCCCGGAGCGGGGAAAAAGGCGATACACCGCGACCAAACGGCGAATGGTCGGGCGCGGGGCAGCGTACCGGAAGGGAGCCGGGCAAAAAAAAGCCGGGCGAGGGAAAGACCCCGCCCGGCCTCTTGCCTTACTGGCGTCAGTTGCCGCCGTAGACCTGGTTCGGCAGCCAGGTGACGAGATCCGGGAAGATGATCACCAGGAACAGCCCCAGGGCCTGGAGGGCCAGGAACGGCAGGGCTGCCTTGAAGATCATGCCCATGGTGATGGACGGCGGCGCCACGCCCCGGATGTAGAACAGCGCGTACCCGAAGGGTGGACTGAGGAACGACATCTGCATGTTCACGAGATAGACCACGCCGAACCACAGGGCGATATCCCCGGGATTCACTCCCGGCAAGCCGAACACCCCGTTGAACTCCAGGGCCTCGATGATCGGCACGAAGATCGGCACCGCCAGCAGCAGGATGCCGACCCAGTCCAGGAACATGCCCAGCGCGATCAGGACGATCATCATGATCAGCAGGATGCCGTACGGTCCCAGACCCGACGCCTGGATGAGCTGGATGACGAAGTCCTGCCCGCCCTGCCGGATGTAGAAGCCGACGAAGATGCTGGCGCCGAAGATGATCCACATGACCATGGAGGTGGCCTTGAGCGTGGTCATGCTCGCCGCGTGCATGTTCGGCCAGGTGAGCCGGCCGTGCAGGGCGGCGACCACCAGCGCCCCCAGGGTACCGAAGCCGGCCGCTTCCACCGGCGTGGCGATGCCGGTGAAGATCGCCCCGAGCACGGCCACCACCAGGGCGATGGGCGCGACCATGTTGCGCAGCAGCCGGAACTTCTCGATCCAGTTCACCCGATCCTCGGGGGGAAGCGCCGGTGCCGTCCCGGGTCGCGCCACGGCGAACAGCCAGATGAACAGGGCATACAGTCCCGCGAGCAGAAGCCCCGGCACCACGGCGCCGATGTAGAGCTCGCCCACGGACTGCTGGGCCACGACGCCGTAGATGATCGCCAGGATGGACGGCGGGATCAGGATGCCGAGGGTCCCGCCGGCCATCACCGAGCCCACGGCGATGGTCGGGTGATAGTTCCGCTGCAGCATGGCCGGCAGGGCGATGAGCCCCATGGTCACCACTGCGGCGCCGATCACGCCCACCATGGCGGCGAGCAGGGTGGATGCCGCCACCGTGGCGATGCCCAGGCCGCCCTTGAGGCCGCCCATCCACTTGTAGGCAACGTCGAACAGCTCCTCGATGAGCCCCGCCTTCTCCAGCACCGCGGCCATGAAGATGAACAGCGGAATGGCGGAGAGCTGGTAGTTGGTCATCTGCGGGAAGATCCGCGACGGGATGATGTGGATCGACGCCTGGTCGCCCATGATGTAGAGGAACACCACGGCGAGCCCGCCGGTGACGAACGCCAGCGGCAGCCCGGCCATGAGCGCTACCAGCAGGCTGCCGAACATGATCAGCGTCAGCCAGCCGAGGCTCACGCCCCGCAGCGTACTCTCCAGCGTCAGCGTCGCCTCCTGCGGATAGTAGACGAAAATGTTCACGATCTCCCAGCCGGCGATGACCGCGATGACCGCGGAGATCGCGACCAGGGTCCAGCCCGCCCGCGGACTCCCCTCGCCGCTGCGCAACCCGGAGCGGAACGACTGGATGTCGCGGACCAGGGCAGCGAGTCCCTGGATGATCAGCAGCAGCCCGCCCAGGAACATGGCCCCCTTCATGGGCGCGTAGGGAATGGCCCATTCGGTGAAGGAGACTTCCAGGCGATAGCCGGTGCCGAAGAAGGTCGATTCGCTGGGCACCGACCGGGCGAAGAAGTTCCATGCCGTCGCGGTCAGGGCCAGGGTGAAGATGAAGAACACGGTGGACGTGAGGAGATTGATCCCGGCCCGGACCACCTCGCTGAACCGGTTGTAGATCACGTCCACGCGCACGTGACCGTCCTCGCGCAGGCAGTACGCACCGGAGATCACGTACTGCATGCCGAACATCAGGAACATGGACTCGTGCGCCCAGTTCGTGGGCGAGTTCAGCACGTAGCGCGCGAACACCTCCCAGGAGTAGACGAACGGCGCAATCAGGGCCCAGTAGGCGACGAACCGGCCCGTGAATCCGGAGATCCGGTCCACGACCGCGGTGAAGAGATTGCCGGGCGGCCCGCCGGCCGGAGGTGTCTCGGCGCCGCCGGTGACCTCGCCCCCTCGCCGGAAGCTCCATTCCACCAGCGCCATGACCACGAGCGGCAGGAAGATGAGCACGCCCCAGTACAGCCAGTGCGGCAGTACCCAGTTGATTTCGAAGTCCATTCACCCCCCTTAAGGAAACGCTGAACAATTCCCGCGTGCCTCTGCGCCCCACAGCGGCGTTGTGGCAAGGCGGCATTCGCCGTGAATGGCCGTCGCCCTTTACAAGAAGGCCAACGTAGACCACAACGCCGCTGTGGGGCGCCCTGCGGGGCCGAGCAGCGCGAGCGCAGCCGGCGTTGCGTTGCTTGACTGTACCGGCCAGTACAGCGCTGCGCAACGCGCCTTGTCTGCGCCCGCGCTGCTCGGCCAGAGGCGCGCGCGAATGGTTCAGCGTTTCCTAAAAACGCAACGACTGCAACGAGGCCATCCCTGGCACGATGCAGTCCCGGAATGAGCAAGGCGGCCCGCAGGCCGCCTTGTGACTAGAATATCGAAGGAGAATCAGGCGTTAAGCTCATACCCCTGGATGTCTTCCTCCGAGATAACGGCCACCGCCGGGTCCTGCATGGTCTGCAGGTGGATGCGGAACAGCTTGGCCGCGTCCTCGTCCTTGTTGGCCCATTCGAACCACTTCGGAATGGCGACCTCGCGGAAGCGCGCGGCATCCTCCTCGCTGAGATGGATGATCTCCACGCCGGCCTCCTCGTACTTCGGCCAGGCCTCCTTGTTCGCCTCCTGGATGGCGGCATAGTGCTCGCGGGAGTAGGCGGCGACCAGCTCATGCATGAGATCCTTGGTCTGGTCGGACAGCCGATCCCAGGCACGGCGCTGGACGGCGATATCCATCAGGTCGACGGGCTGGTGCAGGCACGGCGTGGATGTCGGGCCCATGATGATGTAGTCCGCCACCTGGTGGAAGCCCAGGTCGTAGTTCACCGCCGCGCCGACGAAGTCCGCCGCGTCGATGGTCCCGCGCTCCAGCGCGGGGTACACCTCGGAACCCGGCAGCAGCGTGGTCCGCACGCCCATCTGCGCGAACGTCTCGGCGACGATGCCGCCGGGGAAGCGGATCTTCTTGTCCTTGAAATCGTCGAAGCTGCGCAGCGGCTCCTTGGAGTGGATCAGGTTCATGTCGTGGTGGACATGCCCCAGGAACTCCAGGTCGAAGCGGCGGTAAAGGTCCTTGATGAAGCCGAAGCCGCCGTAGGCGCCGTACATGATGTCCCAGTGGTGGGGCATGGACAGCGCCATGGGATAGGAGCTGAAGAACACGCCCGCGGGCATGCGGCCGGCCCAGTACACGGTGAACATGTTCTGGCCCTCGATGACGCCGGAACGGACACCGTCGACCAGGTCGAAGTCGCCGACCACGGACCCGGCCGGGAACGGCTCCACGCGAACCTCGCCGCTGGTGAGCTCCTGCACGCGCTGCGCCCAGTTCTCGAACGTCTGATAACCCACGGTCCCCGGCTGCCAGGAACTCTGCATCCGGATCCGCACACCCTCCTGTGCCTGCGCGTTGCCGATGAACGGCATGCCCATGACCGCGGCGCTACCGGCGGTGCCCAGGGCTGCTTTCTTGAGGAAACCGCGACGGCCGGTATCGGTGCCCGCTGCGGCATCGTCGTGGCCGCTCACGGACGTGGTATTGTCAACCGGCTTCTTGGTGTCATGCTGATCGTCATGCATGGATGGTTCTCCTCTTGCTCTTCTGGTGTTGCCACGAGCCGCTCGATCGGAGCTTCCGCGGCACTTCTTGTGCTTCGAGTCTCGCGCGCCCTCGGACAACAGGCACCCGACCGGGGCAGAGGCGTTGGCGGGCAAGCATCCGTGAAACCATGGCGGGCTTCCTGGCCGTTTCCGCTTCGCCCCCACCCGCAGCACGGGTGGGCGGGACCGAGGCCGTCACTTGCAGAGAGTAGCCTAGTGAACCGGAAAGACCAAAACGAGTTACGTTGCACAGCACAACGCAAGGGGCGCCACACGCACGACGTGCGGACACGGATGCCGGCGGCCCGCTGGCTGCGAATCGTGGCCCTGGCACTGGTATTTTGTGCAGCACCGGCGGGGGCGACGACCGACGTTCCCATCATTGCTGCAGCATCGGATCTGCAGTTCGCGCTCGAGGAAGCCGCCGAAGTGTTCACGGAGCGCACCGGCCGGCGCGTGCGCCTGAATTTCGGCTCCAGCGGCAACTTCCGCCGCCAGATCGCCCAGGGCGCGCCGTTCCAGATGTACCTCTCGGCCGACGAGTCCTATGTCCTGGCCCTGCACGAGGCCGGCCACACCGTCGATGACGGGGCTCTCTATGCCCGCGGCCGTATCGGCGTCATCGCCCGGGGCGACGACCCGGCCGGCGTCGTCGACGGCTCCCTGGCGCATCTGCGCGAGCGCCTGGAAAGCAATCAGCTGCGTCGTTTCGCCATTGCCGACCCGGAGCACGCCCCCTACGGGCGGGCGGCCCGGCAGGCGCTGGAAGCCGCCGGCCTGTGGGAGGCGATCCAGCCGTACCTGATCCTGGGCGAGAACGTCTCCCAGGCCACCCGGTTTGCCCTGTCCGAGGCCACCGACGGCGGCATCGTCGCCTATTCCCTTGCCCGAGCGCCGACGATCGCCGAGCGCAGCAGCTTCGCGCTCATCCCGGAGGAGCGGCACGAGCCGCTGCGCCAGCGCATGGTCCTCATGCGCGGCGCCGGCGAGACGGCCGCGGCCTTTTACGAGTTCATGCAAACGGACACCGCCCGCGACATCCTCGCGGACTACGGCTTTGTCGTTCCCGAAGGCAACGGGTGAACCGGTGGACTGGACGGCCTTCCGCCTGTCGCTGGAGCTCGCCGCATGGACCACGGCGCTGCTGCTGCCGCTGGGCATCGTGGTCGGCCGCTGGCTGGCCGCCCACCGTTTCCGCGGACGGGGTTTCGTCGAGGCGCTGATCGCCCTGCCCCTGGTCCTGCCGCCCACCGTCCTCGGCTACTACCTGCTGGTGAGCTTCAGCCGTGACGCACCGGTGGGGCAGGTCTGGCACGCGCTCACGGGGGAGAGCCTCAGCTTCTCCTTCCCCGGCATCGTCCTGGCCTCGGTGGTCTTCAACCTGCCCTTCGCCATCCAGCCGGTGCAGCGGGCCTTCGAGACCATCCCCGGCCACATCCGCGAGGCGGCCTGGTGCTCCGGGCTGTCGGGATGGGCCACGTTCGTGCGCATCGAGCTGCCGCTGATCTGGCCGGGCCTGGTCTCTGCCTTCGTGCTCACGTTCGTGCATACCATCGGCGAGTTCGGCGTCGTGCTCATGGTCGGCGGCGCCATCGACGGCGAGACGCGCACCGTGGCCATCGCCATCTACGATCGCGTGCAGGCTTTCGACGACCAGGCGGCGGGCGCCATGTCGCTGCTCCTCCTGGTGGTCTCCTTCGTCGCCATCGCACTGGTCTACGGGCTGACGGGACGCGGCAGGCACCTCCATGTCCGGTAGCGTCGCCAAGCTGCAGGTCGCCCTCCACGCCCAGGGGCCGATCCCCCTGCAGGCCACGTTCCACGTCGACCCCGGGGAGCTCCTGGTCCTGGTCGGCCCCTCGGGCAGCGGCAAGACCACCGTGCTGCGCACCATCGCCGGGCTCCACCGCCCCGCCGCGGGCGTGGTCCGCTGCGCCGGCGAGACCTGGCTGGACAGCGCCCGGCGCATCCATCGCAGGCCGCAGAACCGGCGCGTGGGCATGGTGTTCCAGGACTACGCCCTGTTCCCGCACCTGTGCGCCCGGGAGAACGTAGTCCTGGCCATGGACCGGGGCACCACGGCGCAGCGACGGCAGCGGGCGCGCGAGCTGCTCGCCCGGGTGCGGCTGGACGGGCTGGAGAACCGCCTGCCCCGGGAGCTCTCGGGAGGTCAGCAACAACGCGTGGCCGTGGCCCGGGCGCTGGCGCGCGACCCCCGGGTACTGCTCCTGGACGAGCCCTTCTCGGCGGTGGACATGATGACCCGCGAGCGCCTCCAGCGGGAGCTCGCGCTGCTGCGCCAGGACATCGACATCCCCGTGATCCTGGTCACCCACGATCTCCAGGAGGCCCGCGCCCTGGGCGACCGGATCTGCGTTATCCACGAAGGCTGCAGCCTGCAGACGGACGCCCCGGACGTGGTCTTCCGCCGCCCGGCCTCGCCGCGGGTGGCGCGGCTTCTCGGGCGACACAACGTCTTCACCGGCACCGTCGTCCACGAGGGCGCGCACGAGCGCCTGCAGTGGGGATCACTGCGGCTGGAGCTCGCGGCGCCCACCGGGCTGCCCGCGGGCACCCCGGTGCAGTGGTACATCCCGGATTCCGACATCCTACTGCACCGGCGCGGGCGCCCTTCCCGGGGCGAGCGCGAGAACCCCGTGGCCGGGGTGGTCACGGAGTGCGTGGTCCTCGGCGCCCAGACATCCGTGACCTTCCGCTGCCACGACGTCGATGCCAGCATCCGGCTCACCGTCTCGACCCATGCGGCAAGGCGCAACGCCCTGGAGCCCGGCGCGGAGGCCCGGGTGTCGCTGCTGAGCCAGGGCCTTCACATCATGCAGGGAAGCAGTGCCGAGGACCCGGGCTGACCGCAGCGGCTGCCCTCACGGCACCATCGACCGCCGCCCCCGCTGCCGCCGGCGGGCGGCGATGGCCGCCGAGATGCGCAGGGACACGAGGTAGCCGGCCGCGGCCACCGGCACGGCCACCAGCAGACTGCCGGTTATGATGAACACCATGGGCTCGCCCGGCCCCTGCATGAACCATGCGGGCGAGGAATCCACGCCCAAGGGGAGCGCCCGGAGCAGGGCCTCTCCCAGGACATGGAAACCCCAGTACAGCGGCCCCACGGTGAACGGGTTGCTCACCCAGGAGACGACGAAGGCGGCGAGGAAATTGCCCCGGGCGATCATGCACCCGATGATCATGAGCAGCGTCTGGAACCCGACCGTCGGCGTCAGGCCCACGAACAACCCCACAGCGACCCCGCGGGCCATGAACTCCGCACCGCCCTTGAGGCAGCCCGTGGCGTCCAGCACCCGGTGCACCCGCGGGTAACGCCGCAGCCAGTCGTTGCCGTGCCGGGTCAGTTCCCGCTGACGATTCCTCAGGCGGGCGAGCAGCGGGTTGCGACGGGTGCGGGACTGAGAAGCCTTCATCGGAAATCGCCGTAGACCAGTGGTCGCCATGGCCGTCGTAGTACAGAAAGTCCGGACGCGCCCCATGGACCACCCCGGGACACAGGAGTTCACGCCGGCGGACGCATCGTCCCGTTCCGATGCGCGGAAGGCGCCGAGCGGAACGAGCCGGGTACCGCAGGCCGCCGGGGTCCCGGCCGGCGCCGCGACGCTCGGACCCTATCATATCCACCGGCGGGACCGTAGCGATAGCGTCGCGTCTCGGCACGGACGTTCGGCGTACCGCGCGATGCCGGCCGCGCCGCGAGGGAGCGCCGGAATAACAACCTGAGTCCATAACATCATGACAAAACAGTATTTGGAGTCAGGTGCCAGAGGCTTCAAAGTAATATCATCTTGTGACCAGCCACGTAAGGAGTAGCCCAACATGAGCCTGAGAATCGGGGATATCGCTCCGGACTTCACCGCGGAAACCACCCAGGGCACCATCCGGTTCCATGAGTGGATCGGCGACAGCTGGTGCATCCTGTTTTCCCATCCCAAGGACTTTACGCCGGTGTGCACCACGGAGCTGGGCTCCATGGCCAAGCTCAAGCCGGAGTTCGACAAGCGCAACACTAAGATCATCGGCCTGTCGGTGGACCCGGTGGAGAACCACGCCGAGTGGTCCAAGGACATCGAGGAAACCCAGGGCGCGGCGCCGAACTACCCGATGATCGGGGACACGCAGCTGGAGGTCGCCAAGCTCTACGACATGCTGCCCAGCGACCTGAACGCCACCTACGAGGGCCGTACGCCGGCGGACAATGCCACGGTGCGGGCGGTGTTCATCATCGGGCCGGACAAGAAGGTCAAGGCCACCTTCACCTACCCGATGACCTCGGGCCGGAACTTCAACGAGGTCCTGCGGCTGCTGGACTCCATCCAGCTCACCGCCGAGCACACGGTGGCGACGCCGGTGGACTGGAAGAACGGCGAGGACGTGATCATTCCGCCGTCGGTCAGCGACGAGGAAGCGCACAAGAAGTACCCCGAGGGCTTCAAGACCCTCAAGCCCTACCTGCGCACGGTCAAGCAGCCGCAGTAACGCCGCGGCGGCCGGCGGAACCGGTCCGGGCCGGATGGCGCGCACAGCGCCCATTCGGCCCGTGTGTATCAAATCCTGTCGCCTTGCAGCTACACTGGGTTCGGGAAGAACCAAAGAGAAGAAGGGCTGGAGGGTGCCATGGCGGCCGGAAGCTCACCCCACGGATCCCGTGCGTGGACCATCATTATCGTGCTCCTTGCGCTTGTTGCCCTCGGGGGCATCTCCGGGTGCGCGTATCTGTACACCGAACGCGAGCAGGAGCAACAGCAATGGGCCGATGAGCGCCAGCGCCTCGAGGCCGAGATCGCGTCGCTGGAGGAGCAGGTCGAGACCCTGCAGCAGGACAACAGCGAGCTGACAGCGGAGAACGAGGAGCTCGCCTCCCGCCTGCAGGGGCTGGGCGACGAGCGCGACCGGCTCGCCGACCGCGTGGCCTCCCTGGAATCCCGCACCCAGGAGCTTCAGGCGCAGGTCGCGGATTACCGGCAGAGCCGGCAAGAGCTCGACGAGCTGAAAACCGCCATTGCGGAGTCCTCCGACCGCCTGGAGGCCGTCGAGGCGCGGCTGGCGGAGCGGGAAGAGCGCCTGGCCCGTCGCGAGCAGGCCCTGCAGCGAGCCACGGAAGAGCTGGAGGAGACCCGGACCGCCGTGGACGCCGTCGAGCAAGAGCTGCAGGCAAAGCAGGAACAGCTGGACGAGCTCGATCAGCGCCTTGCCGACCGGGAAGAATCCCTCCGGAGCGCGACCCGGGAGCTGGAGCAGACACGCCAGGAGCGCGACGCGGCTGCCGAGCGGCTGCAGGACCAGCGGCAGCGGCTGGCATCGCTGCAGGAACAGGAGGAAGAGCTGAACCGGCGGCTGGATTCCCTGCGCGAGCGCCTGCAGCGGCGCACCCGCAGCCTGGAGCAGCTCACCGGCGCGGTCACCCGGGTCGAGTCGCTGCTGCAGCAAACGCGGCGGCATCTCCGCGAGGCGGAGAACGAGCTCGCCGAGCACCGCGAGACCTCCGCCGAGGACAGCGACTAGGCCCTTTTGAACGCGGCTTCCATGGCCCGCCGGAACGCCACCGTGGCGTCGGTCTCGTCGATGTCCACGTCCGCCCAGCGCACGGGGCGGTCCGCAGCGACGGCTCGACGCAGGCGTACGCCGTGGGCCAGGCCCACGGGCAGCGCATCGGAGGCGGCCGCTTGCGTCGCCGGTGCCAGACGCCCCCAGACGGTGGCACCGCCCTCGCCGTCCAGGTACTCGCCTTCCGCGAGATCCCGCTTGGCCACCGCCACCACATCCGCCATCCACCCGCTCGGGCAGCCGGTGGCTTCCCGGCGCAACCCCGCAGACGCCACGGAGATCCCCAGCTCCAGGCCGATCAGGTGGTAGGGCTTGTACATGGCCGCGTAGCGCCCGCTGGCATCGGTGCGCAGCCCGTACTCGCGGAAGCAGCGGGCCACGTAGTCGTCCGGGGCGCCGAACACGGCATACACGCCCCAGCGCAGATCCCGGGCCACGGGGGAGCCGTCGCGCTCCAGACTGGAGACGACTTCCACCATGCCCGCGTGCGCCAGGGAACCACCGTCGGCGGCCGGCCGCAGCACCGTCGGCAGGTCGTCGGCACCGCAGGGCGGGAACCCCAGCCCGCCGGCCGGCGCCTCGAGCCCGGTGGCATTGGCCACCGCCGCCATCTCGATGGCCGACTTGGTCCCGTCCAGGAAGGAATTGAACATCTGCGGGTTCATGCCGCCGGCCGCCGCATCCTCGGCGGACAGGCCGTAGTGGTCCCAGACGGTTTCCGGCGTGGAGTAGTGGTATGCCGGCAGGTACTTGGTCCCCTTGCCGGCCGCCACCACCGGCAGCCCGGCGGCCCGGGCCCAGTCCACCAGCTCCGCGATCAGCGCCGGCTGGTCACCGTAGGCCAGCGAGTAGACCACGCCCGCCTCCCGGGCGCGCTGCGCCAGCAGCGGCCCGGCCAGGGCATCGCCCTCGACGTTCACCATGACCACGTGGCGTCCCTGCTCGAACGCCGCCAGGGCGTGCCGGATGCCGGCGGCCGGATTGCCGGTCGCCTCCACCACCACGTCCAGCCCGTCCGCGGCCAGCAGCGCCAAGGCATCCTCGGTCACGCAGGTGGCCCCGGTGCGCCGCGCCTCGTCGAATGACCGGGCACGGTACCGTCCCTCGTGCCATCCGATCCGGCCGAGGGTATCGCGGGCGCGGTCCACGGACAGGTCCGCTACCCCGAGCACATGGATGCCCGGCGTTCGCGCCGCCTGCGCCAGGTACATGGCCGCGAACTTTCCGGCGCCGATGACGCCGACCCGCAGCGGGCGACCTTCGTCCGCCCGCCGGGCGAGCATGGCGGCAAGATTCATCAATCGTCTCCTTGGTTCATGGACGGCAAGTGGATGCGTGCACGGCTCCATTGGAGCATACGTTGCTCGCTCGTCACGCACGCAAGCCCATGGAACTCTCGCCGAGTCGATAACGTATCTACCCAGAGCAACGGGGACCGAAACCGTCTCCGCCACGCGGAACCACCGTCGGCGCCGTCGCAATCCGGTGTCCCGGCTTCCAGGGACGCGGCGATGGCGCGTGCCCGGGTACCGGGACACCGGATGCCCGGGCAGAGTCACCAGGCCGGCGGAATGGATCAGGGAGATGTCACGAATGCCGCAACCGGATACCGGTAACGACTCGCAGCTGGCCGCCAGGCACTGGACACAGTTCTACGTATGTGATGATCAGGGCGTGTGCGTACTCGCATCCCCGTCGGGTGCGCTCCAGGGCCGGTGCCTTACGGAGCTCCCGCGGGCAACCTGGCGGCAGCACGACCTGCCTGCCACCATCGGCAGCCACCTTCAGGAGTACCTGGGCGGGATCATTGAAACCGGCGAGATCGTACGCCTGCTCATCAATGATGACGCGGACGGAGCAACGCCCGACACCTTCTCGTGCCAGATGATGCCAACCACGTTCACCGGCATCGGCCACGTCCCGGAAGACGCCGACTCGGTGCAGGGACTCCTGCACGCCGCCGATCAGGCGATGTACCGGGAGAAACCCCCGGTACATCCAAATCGGTGCACGTGCCAAGGGAACGAGCGAAGGGCATAGTGTCCTGTAACCCGAATTCGCTGGATTTCGCCCGACCTCCGGGCCGCTGAGGCTACGCCGTCGGCCCGACGGCTACGGCGGGGGCCGGCACCGCCGGACCGGCGTGCGTCAGTTGAACTGATCCAGCACCCGCTGGCCGAGCGAGGCCAAGGCATCCTGGCCCAGGGACCCGAGCACGGCGTAACTGGCCCTGCCGGAGTCGGACGTCCAGTAATAGGCCGAGAGCTCGTCGTTGTACTCGAAGATGCTGCCGCCGCCCTCGGTGGGAAGGCGGGTCATCAACCGGTCACCGCGGCCACCGCCTTCCATGTACTGGAAGTAGAGGACGATGGTGTTGCCATCCTCGTTCCGGTACAGCATTTGCCCTGCCAGCCCGTTGGAGTCCGGCAGGGGGCGCCCCCCGACGAAGCTGTAGCCGTCATCGGACAGATCCGGAACCGGGATCTCGAATTCCTGGTCGCTCCGGAACCATTCACCGAACTTCTCCCGGTCGCTCTCCAGCCCGGCGTTCTGCCACGAAGCATCGTTCGTGGCGTAGAGCGAATACGACTTGATCGCCTCCTGGAGGAACATCTCCCGGGCGACCATCTGGGCTTCCTGCTCGATCATGTAGCCCCGGACAACCCAGCCGGCTACACCGCCCACGGCCAGGGCCAGCCCGGCCGCCATGGCGCCGCTGAGCATGCCTCGCCATCGCGGCCGCCGGCGCCCTGCCATCGGCCGGACCGGAGCCCTGTGGTCGTCGGTGTCATCGCCGTTTCCCGGGCCGGAACGCTCCAGTACCTCCATGAGCCGGTCGGGCACGGGCTCGTCCAGCACCGAAGCGTAGGCCCGGCGCAACGTCTCGGACTGACCCTGATAGTCGCGCAAGCGTTCCCTGTCGTCGGGGTTTTCCCGGACGCGCGCCTCCACCTTCCGGCGCGTTGCCTCGTCCAGCTCCCCGGCGACGTAGTCGCTGAGAACCTCGGATGGCAACCGATCACTCTTCTCGGTCATGGCTTCTCCCGGCAGCCTCGGCACCCGCCGTTGCAGACGACATGAGCGAGCGCAGCCCTTCCCGGGCACGCGACAGGCGTGACCGGATGGTGCCCACGGGAACGGCCAGCGTCTCTGACGCTTCCTCGTAGGACAACCCCGACACGGCTACGAGAATAATGGCATCACGCTGATCGGATGGAAGCTTCTGCACAGCGTCGTGAACCATGTCGAGATCGCAGTGCTGCTCGTAATTGATATGGATCGTTTCCTCCGCCGGATACCGGCGCTGGAGCTCGTTCTGCCGACGTCGCTTCCTGACAGACGAGACAAAGTTGTTATGCAGGATACCAAACAGCCACGGCCGCGCCGCCTTGTCCGGATTCCACTGGGACGCGCGCGTCAGGGCTCTCTCAAGGCACTCCTGGACCAGGTCGTCCGCCTCATCGGGATTCCCGGCAAGCGCCCTGGCGTAACGCCGCAAGTGCGGGATTTCCTCTGGCAGACGCGCGCGTAGCTCGTTCATCCGGGATAACCCCACGGTTGGGGAGCGCTCGTCGGAAAATTCCACCCGCTTCCGGTCGCCGTCGGTCTCAGCGGCGGACTCCGACGGGCTGGCCGCCCCGGAGTCCTCGGCCGAACGCGCAGCTGAACGCTCCGTCGCGAGACTCTCGACTTCAATTCGTTCAGCAACGGCCGGCCACGCCTTCTGGTTGTTACCACTGTATTGAGCCATATGCTCGGTTTATCCATTCCGCCGACAAACTGAAACATGGGCAGTCATTCTCATTCCGTTGCATCGATGCATTCCCTGAATAGGCTCATTGCAAGAAATCTGCCAATCTGCCGGCGGCGTTGCCCCGATTCGCGGGTGCTCTGGCCCGTGCGAAGCAGTCTCCGCGCCGCTTTCAGCGACGGAACGGGCCGGCCGAATGACCGGCCGGCCCGGTGAACAGTCATTGCGCCGCAGGGATTTCCCGACACGACATCTGTTGCCATACCGAGACACCGAAACACGATTCACACATGGAAACGCCCGGTGACACCGAGGCGGATCGATCCAGCATCCTGCGCCAGGAATGGATTCTGCGGGCGCGGCACGCCTATTCCGCCGTCTCCTTCCGGTGATCGGGCTCCTCTGTCGCCAGAAGGGAACGGATCGCTGCCTGCGTCTCCGGAAAGTAGAGGCGCCGCCGCAAACGACGAATCCCGACCCCCACGGCGCAGGCCAGCAGGACATGCACTCCGGCAACGGCAAGCGCCCCGGCGACGCTGCCCAGGGCAGCGGTTTCCGCGACGAAGACGCCCAGGGCAAAGGCCAGTGATATCCACACGCCCGCGAGGGCTAGCGCGAGAACGACCGTGAGCGCGACGATCACAAGAAGCGTGCGGGCGACCAGACGTGCCTCCAGGCCCGCCAGGCTGCCGACATCCCGCATCACCGCGACGGTCGTGACGGCTGCTCCCGCCATGTCGTCCGCGGGAGTGGTGGCCACTCTCTCCTCCACTCCGCTATCCGTCACCGACGCCTGAGAGAGGCGTAGAAAGCGCCGGCGGCGAATGCCAGCCCGACGGCCGTCATGGGATTATCCCGAACATACGTACCCACGGCGGCCAGCAGGCGGTCTGCCTGCTCCTTGCCGTGCTCGGCCTTTTCCCGGACTTTCTCGTCTGCCCCGGCGCCCGCCTGACGGACTCTCTCCTCGGCGCGTCCTGCCTCGTCGGCGACGCGATCCACCGCTTCGTGGGCATGCCGGGCGAACTGCTCCGATGTGTCACGCCGGCCGTTCTGCTCGCTCATGGCGTTTCTCTCCTGGTGACGACACAATGTAAACAGCAGGGGCGCTCCGCACCCCTGCTGCCCGAGTTCCTTCTCGTCACGAACGACGCCACTCCGCGGCGCCGCTATTCGCTCATGCCGGAATCTTCACCGCTCTGGTATTCCGGGGCTTCCTCCAGGCTGCTCTGATCGGCATCGATACGGACAACCCGCTCGCCGCCGTCAGCGCCCGAGGCGAGCTCCGTGCGATCCCAGGAAATGGCGACCTCCTTCTCGCCAACCCCGAGGAAGCCGCCGACTCCGACCACCACCGCGGTCACCTGCCCGTGCCGGTCGAGCACGAGATCGGTGACGGAACCGATTTCCTCGCCGTCGCTGCCACGACTCCTTACCGACGTGCCTATCAGGTCGCTGGCGTGGACGGCGCTCTGCGGCATGCTCGAGATGTAGCTCTTGCTTCCGTGTTCGCGGGTGTCTTCGTCCGCGGCCATGGCAACCGTACCCATGGTCATGGCCGTACCAAGAACCACACCAGCGGCTACTACCTTCAAACCTTGCATGGCTATCTCCTTGCTGCTTGCCTACCGTATCGGTTGATCCGTCCCGGGACCGTCTTCGCGGAAAAGGCCGTGGCACGACCGCTCATCACGTGATTTGCGATATGTACGCACCGGCATGCCGACGAGTTCCACGAACGAAATGACGACAGTCCCGGCGCGTGTCGCGTCCCACGAATCACGTGCCGTACCGTGAGCGCGCGCAGCCACTCGGAATGACAGGTTGCTCACGGGAGGCGGCACGGGGCTGCGGGATGAGAAATGCGGCAAGCGGGTGTAGAGTAAGCGGCGGAGACCGTCGCTGAATAGGGAGATCGTTCCGGTGCCTGATTCCGCTACCCATCGCCTGCTCGGGGCACTGCTTGCCGTACTGGTCTTGACCCTGGCCGCCTGCGTCACCATCAATGTCTACTTCCCGGCCGTCGCCGCGGAGCGGGCGGCGGACCGCATCATCGACGACGTCTGGCGGCAGCAGCCGCCGCCGGAGCCGGAAGAAGAACCCGACGAGCCCCAGAGCCGCAATAGCCGGGCGGACAGGCCCGTGCTCGTGGCGGTGCTCGATCGGCTGATTACGCCGGCGGCCGCGGCATCGCCGGACCTCGACATTTCCTCGCCCGCCATCCGCCGGCTGACCGCCGCCATGGAGGAGCGCCACGAGCGCCTGCGGCCCTACTACGACAGCGGCGCCGTCGGGCTGACCAACGACGGCCGCATCGCCATACGCGATCAGAACGCCATACCGCTGCAGGAGCGCAACCGGGTACGCCAGCTCGTCGCCGACGAGAACGATGACCGGCTGGCGCTGTATCGCCAGATAGCCGTGGCGAACAATCATCCCGAATGGGAGGAGGACATCCGCGCCACCTTCGCCGACCGCTGGATCGCGCGGGCGCCTTCGGGCTGGTACTACCAGGACGACGCCGGCAACTGGAAACGGAAGTGACGCGCGGGAATCACTACGGTGCGGCCCGGGTTGCGGAAAGGCCGGTTACCGCCTGCAGCTGCTGCAGCAGGGTGGGCCAATCCACCTCCCGCGTGTAGCCGATGACGTCGACCCGCGGCACGCCGGTGCCCTGCACCAGGTAGTAGCCGCCGGACTCGGCCGGGTGCACCCCGCTCATCCGGCATTGATCGTCCCGCAGCCTGCAGCGAATGCCCAGCCGCCGGTAGCGGAAGTTCTCGAACAGGCGCAGGAAGGTCCCGGAGATCAGCGCCGTTCCGGCGTCACCGCCGAGGTCGGCAATGTTCTCGATGGCGCGCTGGCTGATGCGCCGCGATCCGGGGGCGTCCTCCGGGGTGTAGAAGCGCGCGTCGAACGCCACCGGTTCCCAGTCGATCAGCTCCAGGCCGGTCACGTCGCCGTCCAGCCGCCCGGTGATGCGGCCGAAGGCATAGGTGCCCGTGATCTGCTCCAGGTCCAGGCCGCGCAGCCGGATGTCCGTCTGCAGCTGGGGGACGCGTCCCATGGGGTTGTTGACCCGCAGCCGCGGGACGGTCACCCGGCCGCCGAACACCTCGGCCTCCAGGACGCCGTCCAGGTCCAGCCTGCCCTCCCGGTAGGTGACCCGGGGAATGCGACCCGACAACGTGCCCGGGAGAACGGGCCATTCCAGGGCCCGGCTCAGTGCCTCCAGGCTGACGGGCTCGAGGCGGCCCTCCAGTGTCGCCCGGAACGCCTCCGTGCCCAGGCCGGTTGCCTCCAGGTGATCCAGCCGCAGGCGGCCGTCGGCCACGGGCACGCCCAGGGGCTGCCGCAGCCGCAGGCTGTCGCCGGTGAGCTCGAAATCGAGCTCCGATGCGCCGATGGCCACCCGGTAGATGCTGCCCTCCTGCCACCGAAGCCGCGACGGCGGCGCGCTGCTGTCGCGGGTCCAGTGCAGGCTGCCGCTCAGTCCCGCCACGGCGAAGCGCCCGCGCCGGTCGTCCAGATCGACGCCGTCGGCCCGAAGACGGAACCAGTCGGCGCGGCCGTCCCGCACCGACAGCTCACCGGCGATGCCGCCGCGTACCGAGACACGGTCCAGCACCGTGCCGATGAGGAAGGGCTGCAGATAGGTATCGTAGCCGGCGGGCAATGCCAACTCGTCGACCTGCAGGCGGGCGCTCTGCAGGGGCTGCGCCCGCTGCCAGTTCAGGCGCGCCTGGCCCCGTGCCTGCAGCAGCCCCGGCTGCTGCAGATGCAGCTTCTCCAGCCACGTACTGCCTCCCCGGTGCAGCACAGTCGCCACCAGATCGACCGGATGCGCCCCCGTGTCCAGGAGAACGGGGTCGGCGTACGCGAGCCCCGCCGAGGCATGCAGGCTGAGCATTCCGCGCAGCTCCGCGGCATCACCCCGCAGCCGCAGCAGGCCCGTGGCCTCCAGGCCCTCGGTGGCCATGCGGCCGTCGCCGCTGGCCACGGTGGCCTCTTCCAGCGCCAGCGCCACCGTGCCGTCGATGGTGCCGGCCGCATCCGCGGTGATGCTGGCGTCCACGGAGGCGCGGCCCTGCAGCGACCATCCGGCCAGGGCCTCGAGACGCCCCAGCAGCTCCAGCGGGATCGCCGGCAGCGACACCTCCAGCGTCCCGCCATCGGCCGTGCCCTGCAGGCGCAGGGTTCCCGGAGGCCCGGCCCCGTCGATGCGCAGCTGCGCATGCAGCAGGCGATCCCCCGGATCGACCGTGATTGTGCCCTGAAGCTCCAGCGGCGGCCCGTGCTCGCCGGCAAGGTGCGCGGCGGCCCGGTCGCAGCGCACCCGGCCCCGGGTCACCCTCAGGGCGCCGCAATGAACGGTCAGCGGTCCGGCGCGCCGGTCGCCGACACGGATGCTGCCCGCACGCAGCCGGCCGGACGCGCCGCCGCCGGACGGCCCGAGGTCGAGCTCGACGCTGACGTCGTCGACGGTAACCAGCGGATGAGACACGGCCTCCACGGCCAGGCCGATGCGCTGGATGCCCCACGCCGTCGATGTGCCTACAAGCAGCATCATGCCGACGGCCGCTACCGCGGCGGCGGGCTTGCTCATGCCGGAGCGCCTCGCGTATCCAATGCCCCTCGTTCGCCGTTACGCCCGCGTCACGCGGCAACCCGCGCGAACAGCTCCGCGGTGGCGAGGTTGGTGGCCAGCGGGATGTTGTGCACGTTGCACACCCGCTGCAGCCCCTGGATGTCCGGCTCGTGCGGATGCGGACTCATGGGGTCCACCAGGAAGATGACGGCGGCAACGTCGCCCTCCGCCACCCGCGCGGCGATCTGCGCATCACCGCCGAGCGGACCCGACAGATAGCAGTGAACGGGCAAGCCGGTGGCGCTGGCGATGCGCGCCCCCGTGGTACCGGTGGCGATCAGGCTCCAGCGGGCGAGCGCGCCGTGCTCCCGCCGGCAGAACGCGATGAGATCGTCCTTGCGGGCATCATGGGCGATGAGCGCGACAACAGTCCTGTTCTGCATCGTTCGTTGTTCCTTCTCGGGCTCGGGTTGTGCCGCAGCTGCGCCGGCAACCGCCGGGCTCAGGCGCCGGAGGTCTCGTTCATGAGCGCCTGCTGCAGCTCCTTCATTTGCGTTCGCGATTCCTCCAGCAGGCGGGTCTCGGTCTCGGGATCGTCCAGGTCGAGCCCGAGGCGCCCCGGTGCCGTGCACGAGCGCAGCGCCTCGCGCGCACCGGTATCCCCCCTTTGCTGGCAGGCGCAGACCAGGCGCGCCGTGATCACCGCGTCCGCCGGATCGGCCGGCCCGCTCCCCGGACGCTGCGTCTCCCCCGCGAGCTCGGGGACGGCGGCGATCGCCTCGTCGAAACCCCATGCCTCCAGCACCTCGCGGCCGAGCATGCCGCCCACCTGGGCCAGCGCCTCCTCCAGCTCGTCATCGTCGGTGACGCCCTCGTCGGCGGCCAGCAGCACGATGGGGATATGCCCCACCAGGTGCATCAGCCCGGCCAGGAGGCAGCGATCGGCATCCAGCGCGGCCCGGGCCCGGCGCGCGATCACGGCAGCGGTCACCGAGGTGCGGACGCTGTCGCGCCAGGTATTGCCCAGCCGCTTCCGCACCCGGGGGCCGTGTCCCTCGAACGGCGCGGACAGGCTCATGGCCAGCGCCAGCTGCTTGACCGTGACGAAGCCCAGCATGGCCACGGCGTCGCGCAAGGTGGTCACCGCGCTGCCGCGCCGCCGGTAGGCCGGGCTGTTGGCCGCGTGCACCACGCGCGCCGCGACCGAGGGCTCGAGACGGACGACGCCGTTGAGCGCGTCCAGGTCGGCCTCGCCATCGTCGAGATCCCGGAGGCGCTGGGCCACCCTCGGCATGACCGGCAGCTCCAGCTCGCCGGCGTGCAACTGCATCAGCACCCGCTGGAACAGCCGCATGCCGCCGGGGCCCACTTGGACCTCGCGCACGCCGTAGGCGGCGTTGCGCTGCTCTTCCAGCAGCAGCTCGAACAGCGAGCGGGGCAGGCGCAGGAGCACGGAGCCCGTTTCCGCACGCGCGACGGCGCTGCGGGAGTGACCATCGAACACCGGCCGGGCGGCGGCCTCGCCGCCGGCCTCGATCACGTCCTCGTCGCCGCCGCGGCTCGCCACACTCAGCCGCCCCTGCAGCAGGTACACCAGCCGTCGCTCCTCGCCGGACGCCCGGAGCGTCTCGCCCCGCTGCAACGACACGGCCTCGCCCTTCTCGCGCAGGCGGCGCAACCGTTCCGCGCTCAGCTCGTTGAGCGGGGCCCACCGGGCGAGCTGGTCTTCTGCGGGCAGTTCAGCCATGGCCAGATTGTATTACCGCAGGAGCGGGAGAACAGCCCTGGACCATGCCGCCGTCGCACAGTGCGCCGATCCCGGCCCGGTCATTCCCCCGTGCGGCGGCGCCAGCCGCGCTCACGCATGCAGCTGACCAGGAGGTCCCGGCGCTGCCGCACCCGCTTGCCCCGTTCCTGGACGTAGGTGAACGGATCGCCGCGATGGGCGCTCTCGCCGTGCACCCCGCGGGCGAACGGCGCGTCCGGATTGTTCAGGGTCACAACCGGCGCCGGGCCGGCCGGATCCGGGTAGCGCTCCCGGGCCGACGCCCGGCATTCCGACCTGTCGGCATCCAGCCGCCGGACCTCGGCGGGCCCCTGGACGTCAGGGTGAGCCCAGTCCGCGCCGGGGGTCGCGCAGCCACCCAGGAGCCCCAGAGCCAACAGGGAACCGAGGATTCGGATCATGTCTGGCCTCATAGCGTCGACCTGGTCGTCTCCAGCATATTACGCTCCCGGGGGCGCGGTGCTGCAGGCTGCGCCGCAAGGAACCCGCCGGCGCAGATCATCGTCGACCGCTCGCCCGGTGCCATGCCGCCCGGGCCGACCGGGCGGCCCGGTTGCCGAGCCTGCCGGCCCACCGCCGCCCGCAACGGATCATCGCCACCGACCAGCGCCGCAGGCACCGGAACGCCCCGGCGAATGCCTGGGCGCGGAGCTGTGCATTGCGGAGCTCCACCCTGCGCAGCTCCGGATCCGGTGTATGGAACGCCATGACATCCCCTGCGGTCATTGCCGGCCCGCGGTTGCCCCGCGTTCGGACCACCGCCGGACGGCCCGGCAACGTTGACGCCCACCAGGCGGGGTTCTTTACTTTCAGAACCGTTCTCCAAGAATGAGGCACACGGCATGCTGCGGTACAGCCCCTCGGCCACGGCGATCGTGGCAGTATCCCCGCTCGCGCTCCTGCTCGCCTTGAGCCATCCGGTTGCCGCCGCGACCGATTATCAGCGCATGGATCGCGCCCGCGGCCACCCCGCCCAGAAGAGCATCGGCATCTTCGTCGGCAACGAGCTCACGGAAGACGGCTCGACCCTCCTGGGCGGGTTCGGACACGAGCCGTCCAGTCACTGGATCGAGATCGTACCCCGCCAGGAGCACCCGGAGGGCGCGACCGTCGAGGTCGGCGTGACCGAAGAGGCGTCCATCCCCGGGGAGCTTACGGAGATCCCGCAGGCCGATATCACCTACAAGCATATCGCGTCGCACTACTCCGAGTTCGCCGGCTTCCCGCCGCCGCTGACCAACGGCGGGCTGAACGAGCACGGCGTCGCCGCCCGCGATATCTGGGCACCGTCGCGCGAGGAGCTCGTCGCGATCGCCGAGGACAACGCGCCCCAGGAAGGGCCCAACTATTCCGACCTGGCCCGGGCGGCGATGGAGCGCGCCACGACCGCCCGCGAGGCCGTCGAGGTGGTCGGCCGCTTGATGGACGAGCACGGCTACTCTACCTACGGCGGCAACTCCCACCTGTTCGCCGACGAGGACGAGGGCTGGGTGTTCATCAACTACGCCGCCAAGGGGCTGTGGGCCGCCGAGCGCATTCCGGCGGACGAGATCCGGGTCAGCTATTTCGGCTATATCCACGAGTTCCCGGCCGACCCGGAGAACCACGACGACTACATGGCCTCGGACAACCTGATCGAGTTCGCCCGCGAGCAGGGCTGGTGGGACGGTGAAGGCGACTGGCTCAACCTGCAGGAAGTCTACGGCACGCCGTTCCCGGGCGAGGAGATGGCCGGCTTCTACCCCGAATTCTACGAAGCCGGCCGGAACCCGCCGGAGCGCGAGGCCGAGCTGGAGGACATGGTGCCCATCAGCCTCGAGGACCTGATCGCCTACGTCCGTGACCCCCGGTGGTCCACCGACTTCACCGGCTACGGCCAGGTCGCGCACATCCGCCCGGACGTGCGCGACGAGCTGCATACGCTCTGGACGGCGGTCACCAGCGGCATCACCACGCCGTTCGTGCCCCTGACCCTGGCCACGGAGAGCGTGCCGCCGGAGTTCAGCCAGCACCGCTACATGACGGCCGACGCGTCGTCGCACTTCGTCGACCCGGATTTCGCGCACCTGGAAGCGACGCGCTACGCTACGCGGACCTTCAAGCGCCTGCTCTACTACACCTGTGAGCGACCCGGGGAGTTCCTGCGCCCGGTAACGGCCGAGCTGGAGGCGTTCGAGCAGGAGCTGATGAGCCAGCGCGAGGCCGTCGAGCAGCGCGCACGCCGGCTGTTCGACGACGAAGGCCCGGACGTGGCCCGGGACTACCTGACCAAGCGCGCCCACAGCGACCTGCTGGACAGCCTCAACCTGGGCCAGCGGCTGGTGGCGGCCGTCGAGCGGCAGACCCGCGAGCGCTTCGGCATCCGCATGCCCGAGGGCAAGGACGTCGAAGGCGAGACCACCCCGGCCACCAGCCAGCACATGGCCGAGCAGGGCTGGGGCGCGATGGTCCACTGCTATGATGCCGCACTGGACGAGTACCCGCGCGAGCACGGCATCTACCGCGAGCATCGCGGGCTGCTCGAGTAGAAGGTCCACCGGGCCGCGATCCCGTCCGGCGGGCTGGATCGGCGTGAGCGCAGGGCAGACCAGCCGGGCCGCGCTCAGCGGATCCGGTGCCGGCGCAGCGCGGCATCGACGTCATCAATGAAGATTGCCGCCCTGGCCGCGGGCGGCTCGGTGGCATAGCTCACGCCCACGAACAGGGCCGTGGCCAGAACCAGGCTCCAGATGCCCACCGGCACGCCCAGGGGATCGTAGCCGGTCAGCTGCAGGACGGTTACCGCGGTGCCCGCGACGGCGACGCTGGTCACGGCGCCGGCGGCGGTCCCGCGACGCCAGAAGAACGCGCCGACGATCGCCGGCACGGTCACCAGCAGGCCAATGGACGAGGCCACCGAGAGAATCGAGATCAGATCCAGCCGCAGATAGGCGAACCCCAGGGCGACCGCCGTGACCGCCAGCACCACGGCCTTGCCCGCGGCCAGCTCGCCGGGGCCGCGGCCGGCGCGGATCAGCGGGCGGTAGACGTCGCGCGAGACCATGGAGGCGAGCGCCAGCAGGATGGAATCCACCGTGGACACCGCCGCGGCCATGATCCCGACCATCAGGATGACGGCCACCCCGACGGGCACCGCCCCGGAGCGCAGCAGCCGGGGCGTCGCCAGGTCCGCCTGCTCCAGCCCCGGCACCAGCTGCACCGCCGCGAACCCCCAGAGCACCGAGATCAGCGTGTAGACGAAGCCGAGGACGAGAAAGCCGATGATCATCGTGCGCATGGCGCCGAGCGATCTGGTCGTGAACAGCCGCTGGCTCACCTGGGGATTGGAGATGGAGAAGAACAACCACGGCAGGGTCAGGCCGACAAACGTGACGAAGTCGAACAGGCCCGGCCCCGGCACCGCGAGCCATTCGCCGTGCCCGGCTTCCACGGTGTCGATGAACGCGCCCGGGCCGCCGAGGGCCGTCACGACGAAACCGAGGGCCACCAGGCTGGTGACGAGCATGATCGCCACCTGGAGGACATCCGTCCACAGCACCGAGCGCAGCCCGGCCGCCAGGGTCCAGATCAGGGTGAACGCCCCGCCGATCAGGATGCCCGCGCTGAACGGGATCGCGTCGTCGCTGACCCCGGAGAGCAGATAGCCAATCCCCATGAGCTGCACGGCGCTGTAGGGGATGAGGAACACGCAGGAGGCCAGGGCCACCAGGCCGGCGAGAAGGCGGCTGTCGTAGCGGTCGCCGAGCATCTCCGCGGGCGTGATGTGGCCGCGCTCGCGGCCGATGAGCCAGAAACGCGGCCCGAAGATCACCACCAGCCCGAGCCCCGCCAGGTAGATCAGCTCGAAGCCCAGGGCCCCCACGCCGCCGGCGTAGGTCAGGCCGACCAGGCCGACCATCATGAAGGCGCTGTAGGTGGTCGCCCCGTAGCTCAGGGCCGAGACGACACCGCCGACCCGGCGGCCCGCCAGGTAGTATTCCGCGAGGCCCCCGCCCATGCCGCGCCGGGACATCCAGGCCACGACCAGGCCGAGCGCCCCGTAGACAGCGATGGCGATCCACACCGCGGCCGTCATACCCGCCAGCCGCGCAGGACGTGGACGATGGCGGCAATCGCCGCGATGCCGAACAGCGTCCAGAACAGGAACGGCCCCAAGAAGGACTCCACCCCGCGGAGCAGCGTGTACGGCACCACGAAGGCCGCGATCACCAGAACCGCCAGCACCACAAGCCCGCCGGTGCTACGCCCGTTGTCGCTCATGGCCAAACCACCGCTGCCCCGTCGCGGCATACTCTATCGCACGACAGTAGCCGCGCAATGAGGGTACCGCCCTGCCGGAACCGTCCGCCGGCACCGGGAGGCGGAATCCTCAGCCATGCTCGTGCAGGAGATCGACGAACTCGTTCTTGCGCGGCTCGTCGGCAAGCTCCTCGGGATGCACGATCTGGAGGGCCTTGCGCACCCCGCCGCCGGCCAGCGGAAGTGCGTGCAGCTCGCCGCGACGCACCTCGTCGGCCACCGTACCGGCCAGGACGATGGAGGTCCCGAGCCCGTTGATCACCGCCCGCTTCACCGCCTCGGTATTGCCCAGCGTCAGGCCCACCCGCGGCTCGATGCCGCTGGAAGCCAGGTATTCCTTGAGCAGTCGTCCCGTACCGCTGCCGCTTTCCCCGCCGATTAGGGGCACGTCCGCAAGATCCGCCGGCCGGATGCAGTCCCGCCCCGACCAGCGATGATTCCGCGGGACGATGACAACCAGCTCCTCGTCACGCCACTTGCGTGCCCGGAACCCCGGGCGGCCGTCCCACCATTCCATGAGGCCGATATCGATCTCGCCGGCATCCAGCGCATCCGCGATCGCGGGGTTCGATGCCACGCGCATGTTGAGGGCATCGGCACCGCAGGCCTGACCGAGCCGCCGCATGACCGGCTCGAGCAGATAGGTCCCGATGTTGGAGCTGGCGCCGATGGCCAGAGGGGGCCGCGTACGGGCCGCGAGAATGCGGTCGTGCAACCGCCGGATCCCCCGGGCCTGCCGGCATACGTAGGTACCCGTCGCCGTCAGTCGCACGACACCGCCGCGGTGGATGAGCCGCGTACCCAGGGCATGCTCCAGCCGGGCGACATGCTGGGAGATCGTGGATTGGGCAATACCCAGCGCCCGGGCCGCCTCGCTGAAGCTCCCGGTGTCCGCGATGGCCACGAGCGAGCGCAGATGAGAAATGCTCGGCATGGAGGGACCGTCCCTTGTTCTGGTTGTCGCTCAAACCGACGTGGCCGGGGCGTCCGCGCCGCGCCCCTGGAGAGCGTTCGCGGCACCGCGCGGCACTTGCCCGTGCAGCACATCGAGAACATTGGCGACCGCTTCGCTCTCGATGGCCTTGCGCGCCTCGTGCACGGCTGAACCGAGATGGGGCGTGAGCAGCGTCTTGCCATCCATCTCCAGGAGCTCCCGCGTCACGCCCTGCGGTCGATCCCCGCGGGCCCAGTCCTCCATCTCGAAAACGTCGGCGGCATACCCCCCGAGATTCCCTTGCTGCAGCGCCTCGACGATATCCGCCTCGCACACCACCGAGCCCCGGGAAGGATTGATGACGAGCGCCCCGGGCTTCATGAGCGCGAGCGTGTCCCGGTTGAGCATGTGCACCGTCTCGCCGCTCAGGGGCAGGCAGACCACCACGAAATCGCTCTGCCGGAGGAGCCGCTCGAACGACGCCGATTCGAGCCCCAGGGTTAGCTCTTCCCCGGGGGCCGGCGGACGGCGGTCGTGATACAGCACGCGGGCGCCGAAACCTTGTAGGCGCTGCGCCATGGCGCGCCCGATCGCCCCCAGCCCGAGCAGACCAACCACGCTGCCGTGAATACCCGTACCGTAGAAGCGCGGCCGCCAGCCGCTGAACGCCCCGGAGCGCACGTGGCGATCCCCGGGGAGAACATTCCGCCCCAGGCCGATCATCAGCCCGATGGCAAGCTCCGCGGTGGGCGCGGTGAGAAGATCGGGCACGACGGACACCCAGACATCGCGCTCCGAGCATGCCTGCATATCGATGTTGTCCGCTCCCTTGAGCGCGCCGGCGACGATCCTGAGTCTCGGCGCCGACTCCAGCAGATCGCGGTCGATCCGGTCCGTCATGAAGGCGACCACCGCATCCGCGTCCCGGAGCTTCCCCCGCAGCGTATCCCGCGACCAGGGCTCGGCGGCGGTATTCATGTCCACCGCACATTGCTCCCGGAGGCGCGTGTAGGCCTCAGTGTGCAGGGCGTGCGTCACCACGACCTTGCCGGCCGCTCCGTCCGGGCTGGTGCTCATTTGAACCGCCTCCGGATCACCCCGCTGATGGAGTCCACGATGGTGACCATGACCAGCACGACCAGCATCACGGCCATGCCCTGCTGGTAGTCCATGACCTTCAGCGCCGACATAAGCTCGAAGCCGATGCCGCCGGCACCCACCATGCCCATTACCGTGGACGCCCGGAAGTTGTACTCCCAGCGGTAGATGGAGACGTCGGCGAACTGCGGCAGCACCTGGGGGAAAATGCCGAAGCACACGGTCTGCAGGCCGCTGCAGCCCGCCGCCCGGGTCGCCTCCACGGGGGCATCGTCCACGTGCTCGATGGCCTCGGCGTAGAACTTGCCGACCATGCCGATGGAGTGCAGGCCCACGGCGAGCACGCCGGGCAGGACCCCGAATCCGACCGCGGCGACGAAGATGATGCCCATGATGAGTTCCGGAACAGCGCGAAGCGCGTTCAGCACGGTCCGGCTGGCGTGGTACACCAGTCGATGGGGGCTGGTGTTCTCCGCCGCGAGGAACGCGATCGGCACCGAGAAGACGACGGCGAACGCCGTACCGGCGATGCTCATGATCAGCGTGTCGTAGAGTGGCACGATCCATTCCCGCCAGCGCGCGAAATCCGGCGGAATGGCGTCGGCGAACAGCGCGCCCAGGGCCGGAAGCCCCTCGGCGAGCACGACCGGATTGAGCACGCCGGATTCCCAGCAGGCCGCAAGCACAACGGCGACGATGGCCGCGACCTTGAGCGCGGATCGCAGCCACCGCTCGCGGTAGCTGTCGATGGGGCTGTCGCCGCTACCCGGCGAACCGGATCGATTTTCCAGATGATTGACCGACATGACGGGCTCCGGGACCGTTGCGATTGCGGGGCGAGCGCCCTGCCGGCGTTCGCCCCCTGATGCGTTGGCTTGCGGATCACAGATCCTCGAAGTCGATGCCGATGGTCTCGCTCATGTCCCGATAGATGTCGTAGTCGGACAGATCGGTGGCGACGAAGCCGTCGGCCTGGAAGTTGCCGAGGATCTCCTCGTCGTCGAGCTCCAGGAACGCCTCGCGGATGGACGCCTTGAGCTCCTCGTCCAGGTCGCTCTGCATGACCCACGGGTACTGCGGATAGTACGGGGTGTGATCGACGACCTGGACCTTGTCCGTATCGATCCGGTCCTCTTCCACGAGGTAGGTCCAGATGTGCTCCCCGAGACCGCCGAGCTGGGCATTGCCGTTCTCGACCGCCTTGGCTACGGCGTCGTGCGCGCCGGTGTGCTCCCGGGTGTAGTCCTCGCCGGCGACCATGCCGTAGTCGTCCTGCAGCTTGGCCCGCGGCATCAGGTGGCTGGAGGTCGATGCCGGATCACCGTAGGCAACGGTCTCGCCGCGGGCGTCCTCGACCTCGTCGATGCCCTGCTCCACGTTGCCGATGATGACCCCGCGGTACTCCGCCCGGCCGTTGACCACCGGCGCGGCAAAGAACTCGACGTCGCCCTTGGCGGCGGCAAGCATGCCGGAGATCGGCCCGAAGTAGCCGAGATCGATGCGGCCGAAGCGCATGGCCTGGATCATGGCGGAATAGTCGCTGAGCACCTGGAGCTGGATCTCGCGACCGAGCTCCGCCTCCAGGTATTCCTCCAGCGGCTTGTTGCGCTGGATGAGCTCGGAGGCGTTCTCGTCCGGAAGAAGCGCGACCGTCAGCTCCTCGGGATTGCGGCCGTCGGCCTGGGCCAGTGCCGAGCCGAGAGTGACCAGCGACACAAGTGCGGCGGTGGATACGAAGCGTTTCATTGATGATTCCCCCTTTGTGAACGAACGGTGGGCCGTCAGGCCGTAGCGGCGTGAAGCGGCCGGTCGTGCTCCCGGTCGCCGGTGCCGTAGATCGCGTGGATGACTGCGTCGGTGAGCTCGCCCGGCGCCCCGTCGAACACCACGCGGCCGCCGGCGAGGCCGAGAATGCGGTCGGCGAACTTCGTCGCCAGCTCGAGCTGGTGAAGGCTGATTACCGCGGTAATGCCGTCCTCGGTGCAGATGCCGCGCAGAAGGCCCAGGACCTTGTCGGAGGTGGCGGGATCGAGGCTGGCGACCGGCTCGTCGGCGAGAATGGTTTCGGGCTGCTGGGCCAGCGCCCGGGCGATCCCGACCCGCTGCATCTGGCCGCCGCTGAGGTTGTCCACCCGGGTCAGCGCCTTGTCGGCCAGCCCCACCCGCTCAAGGCTCTCGTGCGCGATCCGCAGCTCCGCGCGCGGCAGCGGGAAGAACCCGCGCACCGTCGAGTGGTAGGCCAGCCGCCCGGTCAGCACGTTCTGCAGCGCGGTGAAACGCGGCAGGAGCTGGTGGTGCTGAAAGATCATCGCCGTCCGGCGCCGGTGTGCGCGGATGTTGTTACGCGTGGCGATGGGACCCAGCGCGCGGGACCAGATCAGGCCGGATGTCGGCTTGACCAGATGGTTGACGGAGCGCAGCAGTGTCGACTTGCCGGCGCCCGACAACCCCAGCAGGACCGTCAGGTCGCCTTCGCGGAACCGCGTCGTCGTCTCGTGGAGGCCGACGGTTCCGTCGGCGTAGGTCATCCCGACCCCGTCCAGCTGAATGATCGGATCCGGCAGTGCTTGTGCGTTCATGGCTATCACCCTTCACGATGCGAGGCATGGCTTCATCGTTTAGAGCGATAATCTGGACGAAAGAGATGACCGGACCTTGTCGGGACGATGACCCGCACGTTGCGCGACGACCGGAGTATCGACATCGACGGGAAGACAACGCGCCAGGTGCCGGGCCGACAGGAACGACCGGGCGGGCGGAAGCGACCTGCCCGGCAGCGCCCCGCTGCAGCGGCGGGAGTCGCGGGGAGCATCAAACGGCGCCTAGGCGATCACCCCCGGCGAGGACAGCGGCGTGGACAGGGCTGCGATCAGGAGCAGCACGCCCAGCAAGCAGATAGCGGCGCCGCCGACGAGAGCGACGACATCACCGGCGTACCGCCAGCGCCCGGCGCCCGCGGACAGCATGCGACCGGCCCAGCCACGCGCGTACACGGCGGCGCAGGCCAGCGCCGCGACCGCCATCGCCGTGCCCGCCGACATGGCGATCACGGCGGCGATGCCAGCCGGCCACACGCCCAGCAGATTGGCGGCCACCAGGACTAGGACGGCGCCGGTGCACGGTCGCGCGCCCACGGCCAGGACGGTGCCGATGGCGGGCCAGGCGCCCCCGCCGTCACCGGCTTCCGGCATCACATGGTGGCCGCAGCAGTGTCCGCCGCCTTCCCCGTGGCCGTGCTCGCCGGTCCCGGCACCGTAGGTCCGCCACAGGCCGTGAGCGGCCCGGGCCGTGAGCAAGCCTCCCAGGCCGGCGATAAGGCCGAAGCTGACCAGCTCGACCGTCACCGACTCCTGCATGACGTCGCGGCTCAGCCAGCCAGCGACATGAACCAGCGCCAGCACCAGCACTACGGCGGTGACCCCCTGCAGCAGGGAGGCCGCGGCGGACAGGGTGACGCCCTGGAGCACGCGGGTGCGGTGGGTCAGCAGGTAGGTACTGATGACCGCCTTGCCGTGGCCGGGCCCGGCCGCGTGGAACAGCCCGTACAGAAAGCACAGCGCGAGCAGCGCGCCGAGATCCGCGACACCGGCCTCATTGCGCAGTGCCCTGACCCGCTCGGTCAGGGCGCGATGCAGCGCCCGTTGCTCGGCGACGATCCAGCCGGTGTAGCGCTGCCACAGGGAGCGCTCCGCCGTCTCCCCGCCGGCGGGCTCGTCCTGCGCGGCCCCACCCGTCCCATCGCCGCCGGTCAGCGGCGACGCAGCAGCCAGGCCCGCGGGCACGGCCAGGACCAGGATCATGACCAGAACCAGCAGCGGCCTAGGCACTGCAGCCGATCCTTACCCGCTCGGCAAACCGCGCACCGACCCCGTCCTGCACGGGGTTGTCGCTGCGGTCGATGCGCGCCAGGCGCGCGACCAGGGACTGCGGCGGATCCGGCTCGCGCACGTGCACGGAGCACCCGGGGCCCAGCGCACCGGTCTCGATGGCATCGCCGTCGTCGTGGAGGATCTCGATGTAATAAGTGGGATCGTAGACCGCGTACTCCAGTTGCCGTCCACCGAGGGCCACGGGCTCGCTGAGCATTAGGGTGAAGCGGAAATGCAGGGCGTCCGAGGCATCATCCACCGTCAGCCGGACGTCCTCCACGCCGTCCCAGGCGACGCGCTCGCCGTCGATGGTCAGCCGGGTCATGTAGTCGAACTCCGCCATGTTGCCCAGCATCGTCTCTGCCAGCCGCTCGAGCCCCTCGGCCCGCGCACCACCCTCCCCGGTGGAGCCGAACTCCTCCATGAGCATCAGGCTGTAGAGCGGATCGATCTCCCAGTGCTGGCGCAGCCCCGCGACCCGGCCATCGCCGTCGGCGACCACCCGGGTGCGCAAATCAATCCACGCGTGGGGGTGCGCCAGCGCCAGCGTGGGCACGAGCAGCAGCCACAGCGACACCGTTGCGGCAAGAACACGCCGCACCGGAACCCGCCGAGGGCGCCCCGATCCCCGGTTCGCGGGCGTGGGCGCTGGCTTCACGGGCACATGGTCGATCATGGGGTATGCGGTCTCGCTGCGGATGGCACCGGCTCGCGCCGGCGGTTCAGTCCAGCGCGCATTGTTACGCGACCCCGATACCACCGCAACCGCAACGCATGTACACCGACTGCCGCTGCCCGCGAGCGTGGCGCATGCCGCCGCTGTAGCATCCGGCGATAAATCGGAGAATCAGGGCGTCTTGCACGGCATCATGCGCCCTGTCTACAGATGCGCGCTGACCGGAAGCCCACGCGACTGATTCATTCCTTCCTTAGGATATATTGCCTCTCCAGTTCCAGCTCTACATCCTTGACGTGATCGCGGACAACGATGCGGGCTGTGTATTCGCCGAGAGGGTCCGCAGCCTCCATGGTCAGCGCGAGGTAGGAAGGACAAAGGTGAAGCATACGTGGTTCACCACCGAGGGAGCCGCTCCAGCAGCTAATATCCTCGAGCTCGAGGGTAGTCGACCCATCTTCGTACTTCAGAATGAGATCCAGGGTCACTTCAGCCCGCCCCTCTGAAGTCCGGCCCGGGTTATTGAACAAAACAACCGTGTACAGCGGCTCATTGCGTCGTGCTTCTCTGGCAACCTCGAGTTCCGGCGGCGCGGAATTATCCCAATCGGAGAAAAAGCTCTCCTCCTTGGTTAGCCAGAAACCTGCAGAGAACCCCTCAACAGTCTTCCTATACGGTGTCTCATCAATTGATTCTTGGGCACCTTGCGCCATTAAGGAGGTGCAAACCGATAGCAACAGGGGATACAAAACGGATCTCATAAATGACTCCCAATTATGCGACGTTCCTGCCAAGCAGTGAGCGGCCTCGTAGATCGCTCGTTACATTTTTGTTCCCGTCAGGAATACCCTAAACGGCTCGCGCGTCCTTCGCCACTGGGCAACGCAGGCACAAGCGGCGTTACGCTGCTAGACTAAGCCGCAAGCACAGCGCTGCGCAGCACACCTTGCCCGCAGTTCCGCTGCTCGGCCACGAGCGCGCAAATGGTTCAGCCCTTCCTTGGGCAGCGGCGCTCGGTCATCGGCTACATATCAATCAATGCGTCTTCGACCTACATCTGCGGAGCCCATCTGTGCTGAAAAGAATAGTCACTCTCATTGTTATCATGATCACTGTGAGTAGCTGCACTCCGTATGGCTTTTGGCCTAGCGAAGAAGCCATCACTTCCGAGGTACTAGAGGAGGTTCCAATTGGAACGAGAAAAAATGAAGTTTTCACTTATTTCGAACAAAAATACATTACTCCCTCTTACATAAAGGAACAAAACGCGATCCACGTAGCTATTCGCAATATCAGAGGCACTTTTATTGTTCAGAAAGATTTATTCATTCGAATTTATCTCGACGAAGAAGGAATCGTTCGTAAACACGAATTCCATACCTCCAATACGTTCTTATAGCAAGAATTAACCTTATGCCGTAAAACTACTAATTACAAGGAGAGATTTTAACCAATGAAGCGCCGCATCAAGAGCCGATTCGAGCCCGCGTGAGGGCACCAGACGCATGTCAGGGAGACAACTATGGGATTCACCAAAATCCTTTCAACTGACGGGTCTTCAGCTCGGCGGCGTACTCGCGCTCCTGGTTACGCTCTCGACGGGGATCGTAGTTGGCGATTACCTCGGCTTGCGTTGGCGTATTACCGAACCGGTCACAGACGGCGTCGATGGGGGATTGGCCGTTGGGCGCGGTGTGCGGCCAGTGCCAGTTCTAGAAGAACACCCAAAGGTCGACCTCGTCGCGAGCCTCATCCAGTGTCAAGGCGCGCACGTCCAAGCGCGCCCATAGCTCGTCTTTGTCGGTGCGCTGGGAACGCTCGACTTTGCCATTGAGATAGGGCGCACAGGACGGAACTTGATGCCCGCTGCCATGGACGCCTGTCGAACGCTCATGGCAAAGAATTCACCGCCACGGCTCGTTTGGATGCGCTGAATCGGTGAATCCCACATGTCTCAGCCGCATTCATCCCTAAGTTCCTCGCAGTCTCAAGACGGATGCCTAGCACCGCGTCCGAATCCCCAGCAAAGCCTGGATTTTGGGTTGGTTGTCGGCACGTCCGCAGCATGTACAGGTAAATAGCCACAAGCGCGCCTTTCCGGGCACAGTTCCATTTGCAACTAACCGACAAGAGGCGGCACGAACTGGTAGGAAAAGACGCCGAAAACAGCCAACATGGCGATGTTGATGCCCAAGCAGGCCTTTGCGGATTTCACCAGAACTTCCTTCACGAGCAACGCGATGCAGAGCGCAACAACAACGTACCCTGTTGCCGGATGCATGAACGTCTCCACGAACCATGAGGGCGTCGTACTGCGCGAGAATTCGCTGTTGATCTCTGTAAATACGGCGGAATCCGTGGATACCATCATAAAGATTGAGAACGCAAGGTAGCCGGCCACGAGCAGTACCACGATGCTCAAAAAGCGGGTCATAACTAATCAGCCTCCCGCGCCGGGATACCGTTGTTGTGTTGCTCCCGCAGATGAATGTTCCTTTCCAAATCGAAGTCACTGAACATGCGCTGCAGGTGCCCCCGTACTTTCGTGCTGTCAAACTGCCAGCCGGAGGACGTTGCCCTGTTGGCAGTATGCAGCAAGGTCCTAGGCTCACCATACTCATCGTATACAGTGAAATTGATATCGACGAACCCGGAACCAACATACGTTCCGTAACACGCCAAATCCGCCAACTGTCCTCGAAGTCTATTTTTTCTATGCAGCCACGAATGCTTGGCCACGTTAACCGGAAACCATTCAGTGATGATATGGCTTGATATAAAGCTGTTACTGAACCCGGATAAGGAATCATCGCTAGCAATCACTAGACGAAAGGGTGTGGACCTCATATCCGAGCGAAAATCTATGATCGCAGCGTGACTGATACTGATTCCGACATTCATTCGAGGAATACCAATACCCACGCCTCCGAGGGCGACCCTCATCTCCATCATGGTAAAGACCTCCCTATTATCGCTTCTCGCCGGTCGACGTATCGAAGCCAACCGCGACTGGCGCCATCGCGTTGCCATCCTGGTCGTAGGGGGTGTATTTCATCTCCAAATCAACGAAGCTGATGGTAAGCAGCTCAGTGGGCCGCTCATCGGCTTCGGTCTCGGCATTCATCTCGTAGCTGCTAATCAGCGCGTTCTTCAGGGCGTACTCCATGAAGGCGTCGCTGCCGGTACCCGTTCCGGTCTTCGTTAGATGCAGTACGATCGTCTTGCCCTTGCCGGAGCAGGACTCGATGAAGAGGTTCGGGGAAGCACTGTCCATGCGTCGGGCCAGCGTCAGGTCCTGGATTACGGCGTTGGCCGACTCACGGTCGTTCTGGGTAGAGGTGTTCGAGGTGATGTTGCGTTTAACACCCCAGTGTAGGTCGTCGATGTCGATCCACTCCTTGTGGTTCTTGTCGGACGACTCGCCCTTGATTCCCTTATAACTCATGAAAATAGACATCCCTGTCCCCCGTCGCTGTCCCTGTGAATCTCACGCAGCGTCTACTGCAACACGATGCCGGGGGACTTTATCGGGCATGTAGGCAGGAGGCACCTGGATAGTCGGGGAGTCGGTCCCTGCGTGTCATCCCTGTTTCAGCCGCATTCATCCTTAAGTCCCTTGCAGCATCAACGCTCACTCTAGCACCGCCGCACAAGACGCGCCAAGCCGGGGTTTCGGCGTGAGTCCTTCTAGTTTTAGAGGATTCCACGGCGTTAGCTATGGCCACTGACCTCACCCCGGATAACTGACCGGGCTGTTACCGGGGGAGTCATCCCGGGCGGCTTTCTTCATCAGCGGGCAAATGGACATACAGGCTCATAGGCTAAACGGCCGGGTACCCCGAGCTACCGAGTCATGGGGCTCCATCTCCTTCCATGTTGTCTACTCGAAAGCGCCGATAAACGCCCCATTTTTCCCCTTGTACTGTTTGCGACCTAATCATCGGAACAGTATCGTTCACCCTGGACCGCGGGGTATCCCTGGGCTCCCGTCGACGACGAGCCGCTGCCGCCCGGCAGGGGAATGGCTGCCGCGTGTCCATGGGTTAAGGAAGTCCAACGGATTCTATTGAGAGAAAAGGAGATTTGTTTTGCGAATCAACCCTGGAATCGCCGCTGCGGTGGCGCTGGTCCTGGTAGTGGCAGCCGGCGCGGCCGGATACCTGCTGGCACCGTTGGTACAGGAACGACTGGGCACCGAGCAGCTTGCCATGGGAGAAGTCTACGATGGCGAGCTGACTTCCCAGGCGCCGCGCAACTTCAACGATGGCAGCCATTACCACAGAATTGCCGTCGACCTTCCGCGTGACCAGCTGGCCCAGTTCGAGCTGGATGCCGCCTTTCCGGGAGATCTGGCCCTGTACAGCCCCCAGGAAAAGCTGGTCGCAAGCACCATGGCCGAAGGGCAGACGGGCCTGGGGAACAACCGGTCGCCGGGACGGCTTTCCTACCGGCCGCGGACAGCCGGGACGTACCTGCTCGTGGTCAGCAGCGGAGGCAACGGCGAGGACGGTCCGTTCAATATCGAATCCCGACTGCGGGATCTCAGCAGCAACGACACCGTCCAGCCGGGCTCCACCGTGGAGGGCTGGCTCGACGGCGAGACCAGTACCCACACCCTCGTGATCGAGGAAAGCGGGCTCTACACCGTGGACATGACCAGTCCCGAGTTCGACACTATCCTGGAGCTCTCGGGCCAGGGGATGAGCCTGACCGATGACGATGGCGGGCAAAACCGCAATTCCCGCATTCAGACCATGCTCGAGCCCGGCGAGTATGAGCTCGGCGCGCGTAGCTACAACCACGAGGGCAGCGGGTTCTATTCCCTGTCCGTCGCGCAGGAGGAAATGCCGGAAGACCGCGAGCTGCAGAACGGCGGTGCGCTTGAGCTGGGGACCTCCGTGAACGGCCTGCTGCAGGGAAACCAGGTCGAGTACACGGTGCAGGTTCCCGAGCGGGCGCTGTACACCTTCGATCTGAGCTCGGAGACGTTCGACACCGTGCTGGAGGTAGAAGGCAACAATCGCCTGCTGAGCAACGATGACTACGGGCCCGGAACCAACTCCCGTCTTGAAGCCCTGCTGGAGGCGGGCGAATTCACGGTCCGCGTGAGCTCGTTCTCCAGCGGCGGGAACGGCATGTTCACCCTGCAGGCCAACGGGGAGCCGTTGGGTGACGACTTCGCGCTCCACAATGACGGACGGGTTGCCCCGAGCGACCAGATCAAAGGCATGCTTCCGCCGTCGGAAAGCAACGGCTATACCCTGGACATCGACAACGCCGGAAGCTACACCATTGATCTCCGGTCCACGGCTTTCGACGCCTACCTGGAACTCTCCGGGGAGGGAGTCTCCCTCGCTGACGATGATGGCGGAACCGGCCTCAACTCCCGCCTACGGGCCCAGCTGGAGCCGGGCGAGTACCGCCTCCAGATCCGGGACGCATTCCGTAGCGCGGGCGGGCTCTATGACCTGGAAATCCGGTAGGAATACCCGGTGACTGGCGCTACGGCGCGTGTGGCAGGCGGACGGAACGGTTCCGCCTACCACATGCGCCGTGGTCCCAGCCCGTCCAGCGCAATCGCAGGGGGATGCCCGCTGACCTCGTCGGCGACCAGGCGGGCGCAGCCGCAGGCGAATGTCCAGCCCATGTGCCCGGGCCCGGTATTGAGATAGAGGTTGGACACGGCGGACGCCCCGAGGATCGGGGGGCCGTCCGGGGTCATGGGGCGCAGCCCCGTCCAGTAGTCCGGGGTCACTCCCCGGGCGTGCTCCGTGAGACTCGGGTACAGCGAGCACGCCTGCCGCAGTACCGCCTCGGCCCGCCGCGGGTGCAGCGTCGTGTCATGACCGGCGAATTCGGCCATGCCGGCGATGCGGATGCGATCGCCGATCCGGGTGAGCACGATCTTGCGCGCATCGTCGATGATGGGGACGGCCGGAGCCGCCGCCCAGCCCTCGGCGGGCAGGGTGACCGAGTAGCCCTTGACGGGATAGATGGGCAGACGGAGCCCCGCCTGTCGCGCCAGCGCACGCGAGTCGTTGCCGGCGGCAAGCACGACCGCGTCCGGCTCCAGACCCCCCTGATCCGTCTCCACGGAATCGATCCGGCCACCTTGAACACCGAGCCGCTCCACCGACGTGCCGTAACGGAACACGACACCGCGATCCGCCGCCAGGGCCGCCAGGCGCTCGGTGAAACGCTGGGCGTCGCCGCTCTCGTCGTCCGGGTAGTAGATCCCGCCGACCAGGTGCTCCGCCGTCTCTTGCAGTGAAGGCTCCCGCGCCACGGTTGCCGCCCTGTCCAGGACTTCGTGGCGCACCCCGAGCGGGGCCATGATCTGCGATGCGGCCTGCACCGTATCCAGTGCGGCGCGGTCGTGGAAGACCTTGAGAATGCCGTTTGCCGCCTCGTCGTAGCGGATCCCCGTCTCGGCCCGCAGGGCCCGCAGCTGCTGCAGGCTGTAGACCGCCAGCGCTGCATTGATCCGCGTATGCCGCGCGAATCGCGCCTGCGTACTGTTGCGCAGGAACGCCAGCCCCCAGCCCGCCACGCGCGGGATCTGCCCCGGGCGCAACAGCAGCGGCGAGTCTTCCCGGCCCAGCCACCGCAGCAGCTGCCAGACCACGCCGGGCGCATTCCAGGGCTCGGCATGGCTGGCGTGCAGCAGCGCGCCGTTGGCGAAGCTGGTCTCCCGGCCCGCCCCCTCGGCCCGGTCCACGACGGTGACGGTGTGCCCGTCCCTGCGCAGGTACCAGGCCGTGGTCACGCCCAGAACCCCCGCACCAATGACGACAACGTCCATCACGTTCCTCCTCGCCGGAGTGGTTATAGTCCCGGTCGCGTGCGCCCCCACAGCGACCGGGGGCACGCGCCCAACGCCCCTGCGACGCCCGGAGAACCGGGCTTTCCGTCTCAGGTCAGATTGCGGCGCCAGCGCCGCTCGATGGTGTCCAGCTCGGCGGTGCCGTAGACGGCGGCGTCGTGCTCGCCGTAGTACGCCCACAACTGATCGCCGAGATCGAAGTGCCACCACTCGCTCGGTAGATTGGTGAACCCCTGCGAACCCATGACGTCGTAGAGCAGCCGGCGATGGTCGCGCGCACGCCGCTGCTGCGACGTCGGCGACGCCAGCCGCTCGAAGTAGTCCGTATGCGAGGCCGGCAACGGCTCGTCGAACAGCGTCCCCATATCCAGGGGCAGGCCGTCGGCCCCGCAGAGCGTGACGTCGACGGCGCCCCCGGTGAGATGCGGGCTCGGCGCCTCCGGGTCGCGACTGGGGAGCGAGACGAACTCCCGCGTGCGAGTGCGAAGCTGCGTCTCCGTCAGCTCCGGGTCCTGCTGCCGGATGGTCTCGTAGAGGGTATCGAACAGATGCCGCTGGACGCGCCACGGACGCCAGCCGTCGAGAACAAGCAGCGAGAGACCCTCGGGAAGCGCCCGGGCTGCGGCGAGCAGGGCATGGTAGACGCCCTCGCGAACGAAGCACTCCGGCACGGCGCCCGGAATGCCCAGCCGTGCGTACACGGGATAGGCCTTGATTGCTCCCGGCGCCAGGCTCACCGGAACGAGTTGCTCGGCGTTGTCCCGGATCGGCAGTTGCGTCAGCCGTTCCCAGTCGGGATCGGGAGAACTCGGGACAGGGGGGATCACCGCGGAAGAGGAGGAATGCTGTTGGTGCATGAGATCAACCAAGGGTTTCGGGTAGCCAGAGTGTGAGTTGCGGAAACAGGATGAGCAGGAGCAGCACGCCGACGGCCGTCAGCACGAACGGCCAGATGGTGCGGAACAGCGCCACGATCTCGATGCGGCTCACCGCCGCGGCGACGAAGACGCACGCCCCCATGGGCGGCGTGATCAGCGCGATGGTGATGTTGAGGGTGATGATGATCCCGAGGTGCACCGGATCGATGCCGGCCATCATCGCCACCGGGCTGAACACGGGCGTGAGCAGCATGAGCGCGGAGATCTCCTCCATGAACATGCCGGTCACGAAGGTGATGGCGCTGAGCAGTAGGAGAATGATGACCGCGCTGTCGGTATACGGTGCCAGCACCGAGACGAACTGGCTCGGCACCTGGGCGTACGACAGCAGCCAGCTCACCGTCGAGGAAGCGGCAATGATCAGGAAAATGGCAGCGGTGAGACGCGCCGTGTCCACGCTCGCCCGCCAGAAGTCCGCGAGGCGCAGCTCCCCGAGCCCCACGCCGCACAGCGCCACGTAGAGCGCGGTCAGGGCGGCGGCCTCCGTCGGCGTCACGAACCCGACAACAATGCCGGCGACGATGATGAACGGCGCCATCAGCGCCGGCAGCGCCGCGAACGCGGTCGCCAGGAACTCCCGCGGCCCGGGCAGCGTGCCCCGCTTCGGCAGCGCCGTGCGCCAGGCGTACCAGGCATTCATGCCCATGAAGGCCACGCCCAGCAGCAATCCCGGGATAACCCCGGCGAGGAACAGGTCCCCGACCGATGTATTGGTCAGGGATGCATAGAGAATCATGAAGATGCTGGGCGGAATGATCGGGCCGATGAGCGAGCTCCCGGCGGTAAGCCCCGCCGCAAAGGCCCGCGAATACCCGTCCTTGCTCATGGCCGGGACCAGCAGCGAGCCCAGCGCCGAGGTGTCGGCGACAGCCGAGCCGTTGACACCGGCGAAGAAGACGCTGGAGACCACATTGACGTGCCCGACGCCACCGCGCAGGTGGCCGACGAGCAGCCGGGCGAAACCCATGAGCCGCTCGGTGAGGCCGCCGGTATTCATCAGGTTGCCGGCCAGGATGAACAGCGGAATGGCCATCAGCGAGAACGCGTTGATCCCCCCGAAGAACTGCTGCGGCATCATGCGCCCCAGCATGCCCGGGTCCACGAACAGGAAGCCGGCCACCGCCGCCGCCAGCAGGGCGATGAACAGCGGCAGGCCCAGGAGCACGTGGACGATGAAGACAAGCAGCATCGCCGTGGTCATGTGCCCTCCTCCGTGGGCACGGGCAGGGCTGCCGGGCCATAGAGAAGGATGTGCCAGGCCAGCAGGGCAAAACCCAGCGGCAGCGACATCACCGGAACCGCCCGGCTGATGCCGAGGCCCGAGGTGGTCATGGCCGTGATGGACAGGGCGTAGTGGTAGCTCACCCAGGCACCCCCCAGGGCGAGCGCCAGCGTGAGCAGCCACTGGTAGATGGTCAGCAGCCGGGCCAGCGGACGCGGCAGCAGGCGCTCGATCAGGGCCACGCGCATGTGGCCGCCCTCCACCCAGACGGCGCCGGCGGCCAGCATCACGGTCCCGATGATCAGGAAGCGGGCGAGCTCATCCGTCCAGATCGGTGCACCACCGACCAGGTAACGGGTGAACACGCCGTACAGGATGACAGCGAGATTGATCAGCAACACGGCGGAGGCGATGCCCAGCGACAAAGGGCGGCTGTACGCCAGCATCCGCCGGCGGAACGAGACAAGCATGGCCGCTTACCTGCGTTGCATGCGGGGACCGGCCGCGCCGGTCCCCGCCGGATCGAAGAATCGGGAGGCCACTCAGTCGAGGAGATGCGTCATGCCGGCATCCTCGAGCGCCGTCTGGATCCAGTGCTCCTCGATCCCCTCCTCGCGCAGCCATTCCAGATAGGCCGGCTGGGCCGTCTCGCGGAATGCGGCGATCGCCTCGTCGGTGGGCCGGATGATCTCCATGCCCTGGTCTTCGAGATAGGCGATGCGCTCGTCGACGCGCTCCTCGTTGTGGCGCCGGGCCTCCTGGTTGGCCTCCGCCACGGCCTCCATGAAGGCACTGCGGGTGTCCTCGTCCCAGCTGTCGATCATGTCGCCGTTGCCCACGAGGAACTGGCTCGAGTACTGGATATTCGCCAGCGTGAGATACTCCTGGACCTCGTAGAGGCTCCCGAGAATGATGTACATGGGCGGGTTCATCTGGCCGTCCGCGACCCCCGTGCGCAGCGCCATGTAGACATCCGTCCAGGGAATGGGCGTCCCGGACGCGCCGAAGGCCTCGTAGAGCGCCACCTGGCTCGGGTCCATGGCGCGGAAGCGCAGCCCCTCGAAATCGTCGGGATGGCGGATGGGGCGCTGGTCGTTGGTAAAGGCCAGGAAGCCGCCCTCCTCGACCACGGCCAACATCTCCACGCCGGCACGCTCGCGCAGCGCCTTCTCGACCTCCTGCCAGTACGCGCCCTCATCGAAGAATTCGCGGGCGGCGGCGAAGTCATCGAACAGGAACGGGATGGAGCTGACGAACACCTCCTCGACCAGCGGCGAGACCCCGGCGAACGAGGCGACGTTGAGGTTGGGGGAGCTCATGGTCTGCTCCATGCGCTCCTCCTCCTCGCCGAGCATGCTGTTCGGATACAGCTCGAGCTGGATCTCGCCGTCGGTCTTCTCGGCCACCAGCTCCTGCAGGTTGGTGGCGAATACGTGTACCGCGTTCTTGTCGGGGTCCGGCGCGCCGTTGTAGCTGAGATTGATCGTCGTCTCGGCCGCGGCCTGCTCGGCGGCGACCGTCGCCCCAAGCAGGCAGGCGGCTGCCACCGCCGTGACCCGGATGTGCTTTATGGAAATCATGCTGGGCCTCCTCCGTTATGATGTCGTGCAAGGCAAGCCTAGTCATTGCATTGTTGACTATTCAACACAGAAACCGTTGCATTTAATGCAACACAACGGCCGCACTAGACGCCCTGCAACCGGGGCGCATCGTTCTGGAAGAAACGCATCCCCTTACGCAGGTACTCGGCGCAGGTGGTCGCCGCCACCGTCAGGTCGCGCCCCTCGAGGCTGACGATCTGGGCGCGCGCATCATTCATGATCGGGTACGCCATCGGCAGCGCACGGATTTCGCCGCGGGCGATCTCGTCGGCAACGGTCAGCTCGGGCATGAAGGTCACGCCGATACCGGAACGCACGAAGTTCTTGAGAACGGCAACCGAGTTGGTATGCAGGCGCGCGTCCAGGTGCAGGCGCTCCTGATGCGCCACCATGTTGACCATCTGGCGCATCCCGAACGGATTGTCCATCAGGGCCAGCGGCCATTGCGCCAGGTCGTGGAGCTCGACCGGTCGCGCCAGCGCCGCGAGCGGATGCTCCGGCGGCACGATGAGATCCAGCGGCTGCCGGGTTTCCACGTGACACCGCAGCTGCGGATCCACCGGCGGCGCATAGAGAAGCGCCAGATCCACCTCCATCTCCTTGAGAAGCGACACCGCCTCGTTGAACCCGGCCATGCGGACATCGAGGTGGACACCCGGAAAGCCCGACATGAAGGCATCCAGGGGGGCGGCGATCAGATCGCCGATAAAGCCCTCACCCACCGCGATACGCACCTCGCCACGGGCCAGGTTCTCGAGCGCGGCGACCTCCGAGAGCACCGCCTCCTCCGCCGAGCGCTGGGCATGGAAATGGCGGATCAGCAGCCGCCCGGCCTCGGTCGCCTGCATGCCGCCGCCCTGGCGCTCGCACAGCGGCACGCCCACCTCGGCCTCCAGCGCCTTGATCTGGCGGCTCACCGCGGAGGCATCGACATCGAGCGCCGCCGCAGCGCGGCGCAGCGAGCCGCGACGGGCAACCTCGTTCAGATACGCCAGCGCGCGCTGGTTCAGCATGGCAGCTCCGTCATTGCAGCAGGGCGGCCGCACGGAGAGCGCGCGCCACCGCGATCGGCATCCCGGTTACCCTACCATCCGCCGCGGCCGGGTGAACGGGCGTCGGGAGGGCATTTCAGCGCACGGGGCCGGAGGGCTTATGATCGCGGGGGAGCGCATACGGAGACCGCGATGAAGGGAGGCTATTACTGGCTGATCGGGGTGTTCGGCCGGCCCTGGGCTGCCGCGGTGCCGGCACTGGCGACGGCGACGCTGGGTCTGATCGGGGGGTACTTCCTCTGGGAGCTCCGCAGCGACCATGCGCCGAGCCCCTGGCTCTGGCTCGCGGTTGGTGTCACGGCGCTCCTGGTGGCCGTGGTCACGGCGTTGCGCGAGGCCGGCCGGGACCACCGGCAGAAGACGCAGAGCGACGAGCTCCACGAGTCGATCCAGGCGGTGCGCGAGGTGGCCCAGACGATGCCGCCACGCACCTTCCTGAGCGATTTCGACCGCCTGATCCAGCGCGACGCCGAGGCAACCGAGCGGGTCGTGCGCGGCTATTTCGAGCAGAGCTGGGAGAGCGATGCGGATCGCGCGAAGTTCCGGGAGCGCATCGACGAGACCATCCGCCATATCCTGGACGCCGTCCTCGATCTGGCCTGGACGTGGGACGAAGCCAGCACGGAGCCGGGCGTTGTCTACCGGGTCAACGTCATGTGGTACTACAGCCGGGCTTACCTGGAGGACAACGCCGATCTGCGCGCCGATGTATTGCGCGATCTGCGGTTTCACCCCGACGACGAGCGCGAGGCGCTGCTGGACGATGAGTACACCACCGGTGCCCTGCTGGTGGACCCGGCGCTGACCACCAACAGCTTCGAGCGCGGCGCCGCCAATCCCGACGACCCGGAGCCGCTCGCCCTTGTCGTCGGCCCCATGCTCGAGTCCCCGATCACCGACCAGGCCGTGCTCGAGGGCATCCGGGCACGGAACCTGCCGGGCGCGCCGACGGCGGTGGCCACCGTACGCTCGGACTACGTGGAGGACAGCGACGAGTTCGCCGTACACGTCGACGACAACGGACTCTACACGCCGACCAGCCGGCAACGGATTGCGGAGTACTACCGCGACGATTACAAGGGCAAGAGCATCGTGTCGTTCACCATCCGCGGGCCGGTCAGTGCCGCGACGGACGAGGCGCCCGTGACGCTCGGCGCAGTCAATGTCTACAGGAACTACGCCGGTATTATGGGCGGGCAAGAGCGCGCGCGGCAGTTCGCGCTGGTCACCGCCCCGTTCCGCCACCTGCTCTTCCGCCTGATGCTGTTGCGGGGGCAGGTTGACCGCGCGGAGAAGGAACCGAATAATGGACCGTACACGAAGGAGTAGTTGTTATGGCGAAGATCAGCTGGCAGGAATTGACCAAACACCTGGTGTCGCCGGAGCGTTCCGGGCTGCCGGTGCGCAAGCGCCAGCCCACCAAGGACGAGATCCTGCGCGGTATCGACAGCGCCAACCGGGAGGCCAAGCAGGCGTCCGACGAAATCCGGGCGCGCCTGCGCCGGGAGACGGCTGCGTAGTCATCCTCCCCGACACACCCCCACCACTTCGGTCAAAGGCGGCCACGATCACGGCGTAGCGTGCCGCTCGTGACGCACGGCCTCTACCAGGCAGCTGTTGGCTGCCGTACCCTGCGACAGCCGGGAGGCGCGCCGGTCCTGGGTGAGCACGTTGGGATTGCCGGCGAGCTCCAGGGGCGAAGGGCTTGCCGGGTCCTCGGGCGTGTACCAGGCGCCGGTGGGCAGCAGCACGACACCGGGCATCAGCGTCTCCGAGATTGTCGCGCCCACGAGGCAGGCCCCGCGGGCATTGAACAGCCTGACCGTGTCGCCCTCGCCGATCCCCCGGGCAGCCGCGTCGGCTGAGGCAAGAACGGCGGCCTCGCGGGAGGCGACCTTGTCCCGCTGACTCGCACCCACGGCATCCAGTTGGCTGTGCAGCCGGTTGGCGGGCTGGGGCGAGAGCAGGTGCAGCGGGAAGTCCTCCGCTCGCCGACCGCCCAGCCACTCCACCGGCGGCACCCAGCTCGGGTGCGGCGGGCAGTCGGCGTAGTCGAAGCCCGCGATGGTCCCGGAGAAGAGCTCGATGCGGCCGGACGGCGTCGCCAGCGGATGCGCCTCAGGCGCGCCGGCAAAGTCGGCGAGCAGCGCCCGGGATGCCGGCGCGTCGGTATCCGCATCCAGCGTGTAGATGCCCGTCTCGCGAAAGGCGGCGTAGTCCGGCAGCTCGGGGAACCGCTCGCGGTACCCCTCGTAGAGGGAGGCCAGCCACTGCTCGGTATCGCGACCGGCGGTAAAGGCCTCCTCGAAGCCGAGTTGACCGGCGATCATGGCGCAGATCCGGTGATCGTCGCGTGCCTCGGCATAGGGCTCATGCACCGCGCGACTGAACACGATGGTCCGGTCCTGGCTCGACACCGTGATGTCGTTGCGCTCGAACGGCAGTGTCGACGGCAGCACGATGTCGGCGTGCTGCGTGGTTGCGGTCCAGACCGGCTCGTGCACGACCACCGTCTCCGGCATCTGCCAGGCCTGCCGCAAGCGGTTCAGATCCTGGTGGTGGTGGAACGGATTGCCGCCCGCCCAGTACACCATGCGGATATCCGGCAGATCGAGGGTGCGGCCGTTGTACTCCAGCGTGCCCCCGGGGTTGGCCAGCAGGTCGGCAATGGCCGCCACCGGGATGAAATCGCTGACCGGGTTACGGCCCTGGTCCAGCCCGGGCGCCCCGAGACCGCGTACCGGCTGGCCCACGGAGTTCACCGAGCCCAGCCCGAACGCGAAGCCGCCCCCCGGCTTGCCGATCTGGCCGCGCATGGCCGCCAGGGCGATGGCCATCCAGTAGGGCTGCTCGCCGGCGGTCGCGCGCTGCAGGGACCAGCCGAGATTCAGCAGGCTCGTCGGCGCGCGCAGCGCGTCGATGAACCGCTCGATCCGGGACGGATCCGCGCCCGTGACCCCCGCCGCCCAGGCGGGCGTCTTGGCCACGCCGTCGGCACGGCCCGTGACGTAGGCCGCCAGCCGATCGAAACCGGTGGTCAGCCGTTCCAGCTGCTCATGATCGACCGCCCCGGACCGGATGAGCTCATGGGCGCAGGCGAGCATGAGCGCGGTATCGGTGTTCGGCCGGATGGCGAGGTGTTCCGCGTTCGGGTGGGCGGGCGCGTCCGAGCCGTCCGGGCTGACCACGATCAGCCGCATGCCGCGGTCCAGGGCGCGTCCGAGCCATTGCTCCACCGTATGGCGGCCGACGCCGCCGGGATCGCACTGCGCGTTGGTCAGCCGCAGACCGAACGCCACCAGGCAGTCGGTGTGCTCGGCGATCTGATCCCAGCTCGGGGCGCAGGCGTTCGTGCCCGCGTACCCGGCGCCCAGGACGTGGGGAAGAAACGCGCCGGCCGTGCCGTAGCTGTAGCTGTGCCGGCTCGCCGTAAAGCCGCCGGCCAGGTTCAGCATGCGCTTGATCTGGCCCTGGGCGTGGTGAAAGCGCCCCGCGCTGGCCCAGCCGTAGGAGCCGGCGAAGATGGACCGGTTGCCGTGCGCTTGCGCGATGCGATGGATCTCGTTGGCGACCAGCTCGCTGGCCCGTTGCCAGTCCACGGCAACGAACGTGTCCGCGCCCCGCATGGACCGGGTATCCCCTTCGAGCCATCCCCGCCGGATCATCGGTTGCGCGACCCGGCATCCATGGCTGGCGAGATCCAGGTAGTCGAGGCCGAACGGCGTCGGCCGGGGATCCGCTTCCCAGCCGGATAGGCGCGGCCCCGCCGGTGTTCGCGCGACGCGGTAGGTGCCGAAGTGCGTTGCCAGGAAATGTCCGCTCAAGCTGCTCTCCATAGCGCGTCAATGGTGCAGAACCGGATGCATTCACGGTACCGCTGGCTGGCCCGCAAGCATAGGCCCTGCGAGCCGCCCACGATCAACACGGCCCCGGCTGCTCCAGCCCCGGGGCGGGCCGTCCCCGAACAGCGCCCGCCCTGTCGGCCCGGTCCGGCGCGGGATGCGGTCCTCACCGCGCCACCGGCGCCTGGACGAACCCGCGCAGCGGCAGATGAAACGCCACGGCCGCGGCGGCCACGAGGACCAGCGCGGAGCCGCCGAAAGCGACCCAGTGGCTGGCGAAGGCCTCGTAGCCCCAGCCGCCCAGCCACGAGCTGATCATGGCGCCGACCTGGTGGCCGAGATAGGCCCAGCCATACAGGACGCCGACCAGGCGGATGCCGTAGACGTCGGCCAGGATGGCGGACGACAGCGCAATGCTGCCCGCCCACACGATGCCGGCGACGGCCGCCACGAGGTAGAGCTCCCAGACGCTCGCCGCCAGCAACAGGGCGATAAAGCCCAGGCCGCGGACCAGGTAGATCAGCGCCAGCAGGTTCTTGCGCTGCAGAACATCCGACAGGCGCCCGAGCACCACGGTGCTGGGGATGGCCACCAGGCCGATCAGGCCGATGCCGTAGCCGGCGGTGATCGGGTCGAAGCCGTGGTCCACCAGCATCGGCACGCCGTGGGTGCCGAGCAGGTTCATGCTGTAACCGCAGGCGAACAGGCCCAGGACGATTTGCCAGAAGGGCCGGGTGCGAACGGCCTCGCGAAAGCTGAGCAGGGCGTCGTCCGCGGCGGCCCCTGCCCCCGCCGATCGCTCGCCACCACCGCCCTGCCCCGGCGGCAGGTCGGTGTGGGCCGGGGCCTGGTCGCGGATGATCCAGAACGTCGCAGGCACGACCAGCGCGACGAAGACCGCGGCGAAGCCGAGCAGCGTGTTCTGCCATCCCGCCGCCTGGATGAACCAGGTCAGCACCGGCGTGAGCACGGCGATCCCCGCCATGGACCCGGTGGACAGGAAGAACAGGGCCATGCCGCGCCGGCGCGTGAACCAGCGGCTGATCACGGGTGTCAGCGCCACCGGGCTGGTGAACGAGAACCCCAGCGACAGCAGCACGCCGTAGGCCAGGCAGAAGGCAACGGGGTGGCGCGCGGTCACCGTCCAGGCGATGGCGCCCACCACGATGACAGTGCCCAGCAGCAGCACGAACCGCGTGCCGTGCGTGTCGGCCAGGTGGCCGGCGAGCGGCATCCCGAGCCCGTAGCAGAGCATGCCGATGGCCACGATGCCGGCCAGCAGGCTGCGGCTCATGCCCAGATCCTCGGCCATGGGCAGGAAGAACGGCCCGATGCCCATGCGCATGCCCACGGTGAGCAGCGTGATCGCCGTGGCGGCGGCCACGATGTTCCAGCCGAAATACCAGCGGCCGGCATTTCCTTCGCGCACGGTGTCGTCTCTCCGGGCAAACGCCTCGTGACCGCACTGTAGCGCGAGGTCAGAAAGGCCGTCTTGGATACGTTCCGGAGCAGTCTACCGCGTCGGACTCCGGTTTTCTCAGGACAGGCGGTCGCGTCCGCGTGGCGGGTGCGTCACGGCGACAAAGTGAGAAGGGCGCAACCATTTGACCTGGGAGAGACACGGCATTAAATTAGATAGATCGTTCTAGCTAAATTATGGCTCGATATGCGAACCAGCAAGCGCGGGACATTGCTCGATACAGCCGAGCGCCTGTTCTACTCGGAGGGCTTCCACGCCACCGGCGTCGACCGCGTCGTCGCCGAGGCGGGCGTCGCCCGGATGACGCTGTACAACCACTTCCCCTCCAAGGAGGCGCTGATCGAGGCGGTTCTCGATCGCCGCTACGAGCGCTATCTCGATGAGCTTCGCCGGGCCGTTGACGAGGCGACTGCCGGGGGTGCCGTCGCTGCACTGGCAGACGTCCATTGCCGATGGCTGGAGACCACGTCGAACCGCGGGTGCATCGTCATCAAGGCCATCGGCGAGTTCGAGCAGCACCACCCGGCGATCGCCGATCAGGGGCGCCGGCTCAAGCGCGAGCTGCTCGCGGTCATCGGCGACGCGCTGGCCCGGGATCGCGCGGCTCCCGACCCGGCCACCGCCGAGCGCCTGCTGGTCGTGCTCGAAGGCGCCGACGCGCTGGTGCCGGTGCTGGGCGCTTCCGCCGTGACCGGCCACCTGCGGGCGATCGTGCCCACCATCGTCGCCTGCCCCGCTGGGGCACAGGCATGAGGCCGGTTGATGCCACCGGCTTCGCCGTCCTCGGGGCCGGGCTGATCGCCATCGCCTTCGGGCTGGCCCGGTACGCGTTCGGGCTGTTCGTCCCGTCCATCCGCGCGGAGCTCGGGCTGTCCGCCGACGCGGTGGGTGTCGTCGGCTCGCTGGCATTCATCAGTTTCTGCCTCGCCAGCGTGGTCGCACCCCTCGTCGCCGACCGCCTCGGCCCGCGCCATGCGGCAGCGCTCTCGGGCATATTCGCGCTTGTCGGCCTTACCCTGATCAGCCAGGCCGGTGACATTGTTGTCCTCGGCACCGGCATCTTCGCCTGTGGGATCTGCACCGGGCTGATGATGCCCGCCCTGTCCTCCGGCGTGCAGGTCGCTATCCGTGCCGACCTCCGCGGGCGCGTCAACGCAGTCATGAATGCCGGCACCAGCGCCGGCCTGGTCCTTTGCGTCCCGGCCGTACTTCTACTCAGCGGTGCATGGCGCACGGCCTATCTTTCGTTCGCCGTGCTGTCGGCAATGGGGGTTCTGGCGGCCCTCTTTCTGATCCCGTCGAGTCCACCCCGAAACCCCGAGCACGCACGGTCGACCTCGTCGCTTACCGCGGATCGGTGGCTGAAGGTCCTGCGCCTGACCGTGTTCTGTTTCGCGATGGGTCTGGCCGCGTCCGCCTACTGGATCTTCGCCCCCGACCTCGTTGTGGCCGTCGGCGGGCTTTCCGAACGGCTCACAGGATCGCTCTGGCTCGTGATCGGCATTACCGGTCTCGCGGGTGCGTGGGCGAGCGACCTCGGCGACCGGATAGGTGCACCTGCCACGCAGGCGCTGGCACTCGTGGGCCTGGCCGCCGCAACGGCCCTGATTGCAGTGGCGCCGGGCCAGTTATGGACGGCATTGTTGTCGGCCGGCGTGTTCGGCTGGGCCTTCATGACCCTGACCGGGCTGTACCTGGTCACCGGCATCCGCCTGCTGCGCGAGCGCCCGTCCATGGGGCCGGTTGTCCCCTTCCTGGCGATCACGGTCGGCCAGGCCGTGGGATCCCCGCTGGTGGGATGGGTCATCGCCCGCGCCGGCTACATCGAGGCGTTCGTCGCGTTCGCGGCGCTTGCGCTGCTGATTGCCGCCGCATCATCCCTTTTCCCCCGTGCATCCCCCGACCCGGCGACCGAAGACGGGGCTGCAGCGCCGTCGCCGCCGGCGACCGCAACGGCAGCGCCCATGGAGGGCGAGCGGGCCGGACCCGAATCGACACGATCACCGGGCTGACGCCCGGCCCGCGGCCCGGCATGTCCCGGCCACCGGATCTCCCCCGTCTCTTAACCGGGCAGGCTTCGCGTAGACGCCGTATCGAGCGATAGGCGCCAGCCCCGTTCACGGGCGTTTCTCCGCTTGCGCAAAGTAGTGAAATATGATTCATTTCTTTAAGGCCTTCAGGGAGAGCATGCCATGGACGATCAAGCCGCATTCGCCGAACAGGTCTTCAACGCCCAGGCGTTCAGCCAGTACCTGGGGGCCCGGCTCGAAAGCGCTGCCCCCGGCACGGCGGAGATCAGCGTTGCCATCGGCGACAACCTGAAGCAGCACCAGGGATTCGCCCACGGCGGCGTTCTCTGCTATCTGGCCGATAACGCGATCACGTTCGCCGGCGGGCTCGGCCTCGGCGGTGATGCCGTCACCTCGGAGTTCAAGATCAACTACCTGAGGCCGGGGATCGGCACACGGCTGGTCGCCCGCGCGGAAGCGCGAAGCATCGGCAAGCGGCAGGCAACGTGCCAATGCGACGTCTATTGCGTTGACGGCGGCGAGGAGAAGCTCTGCGCCGTCGCCCTGGGAACGGTGCTGCTGGTCGGCCAGTGAATCCCGGACGGCACGGGCAGCACGGCCGTCCGGGTGGATGCCGATGCCTCCCGGTCAGGATGCCTGGAGCTGGTGATCGATGGTTTGCTGGAACATTCCCACCAGCCCCTCTTCCAGGCCGAGCGTGTGGTACTTGTTCGGCCCGAAGCGGAGCCCGCGCTGGATATCCTCCGCAATGGCGAAATCCTCCTGATCGAAGACGACGTCATTGGTGAACTCGAAACGCTTCCTCAGCGCCTTCTCGCCCTTCTCCCCGGGGAACGCCTCCTGGCGGTAGAGCATTTCGTGGCTCCAGACCGTCCGGTCCGGCGCCTCCGGGTAGAACGTGTTTATCGAGACATAGTCCGGGTGCATGATGAAGAACGCGTTCGGGAACAGCAGGTAGTAGACGGACGCGTAGTCGAGGATGTTCCAGCTGCTCCGCTCGTAGTCCATCGCCTCGAGGATGTTGGTGCGGGCGGCCGCAAGCCGCATGTGCGCACCGTGCTCGTCGTGCGCGAGCACGCCCTTCCTGAAGTTCGCCGCCAGCGTCGTGCGGTGCAGGTACGGAACGTGGTATCCCTCGAGATACGTCTTGATCAGCAGCTTCCAGTTGGCCTCCTTCGTCACGGTCGTCTTGGTGTACCGGGTGAAGTCCTCAATGCCGAAGTGGTGCATGTCCTGGCCGAACGGCCCGAGGTGGGCATCCATGTCCATGGCGCCCTCCGGGTCCGGATGAACCCAGACGAGCCCGTGGCGCTCGGCGACGGGGAGCTCCAGGAGGCCGTAGTTGCATTTGTCGATATCCGGGAAGGCATACGACCGGGTCACTGTCTTCAGGCTGCCGTCCAGCCCGTAGACCCAGCCGTGATAGGGGCACACGAACGCGCTCAGCTGGTCCTCCTCACCCGAGACCAGCCGCGCGCCGCGGTGCCGGCATATGTTGAGAAACGCCCGGAGGACGCCCTCCTTGTCCCGCACGACGACGAACGGAAGCCGGTTCCAGTCGCTGAGCAGATAGCGACCGGGCTCGGCCACGCTGGAGCTGTGCCCGGCCAGCATCGGGAAGCCGCCGAATATGCTCCGGACCTCGGCCTCGAAGATCTCCGGGGCGGTGTATTTCTCGACCGGCACCTCCATGACCGCGTCGAGCATGTCCTGGTTGCGCCCTGCCTGGCGCAGCTCCATGAGCCTGTCCAGCAGACCGATCTGCGTTTCGTGCCTCATGATCCACCTCCGCGAACGGCGTCTACGATCCGCCAGACCAACGACTTAGGCCGGCGTCCGGGCAATTGCATCAAGTAATGAATACTGTTTCAATACTTGCATGGCATATCGACGCACAGCGAAAGTCCAAGCACGCATGGCTCAGACCCGGGAGAGCATCCTGGATGCCGCCGAGGCACTCGTCGCCGAAGGCGGCTACGCCAATGCCGGGATGCCGGCCGTCGCCGGCCGGGCGAACATCTCCACGGGCCTGATCTACCGCTACTTCGAGTCGAAGTCGGACCTGTTCGACGAGGTGTTCCGGCGAGCCGCGCAGAGGGAGATCGACGCCTGTGCCGCCGCAGCGGATGTCGACCTGCCGCCCAGGGACCGCGTCCAGCGGGTTGCCGAGACGTTCGCGCGCCGCGCCCTGAAGGGGCGGCAACTGGCCTACGCGCTGCTCGCCGAGCCGGTGGACGCAACCATCGACGCGGAGCGGCTGCACTTCCGCATCCCCTACCGCGACATCTTCGCCGCCATCATCCGCGACGGAATCAAGCGCGGGGAGATCGCCGAGCAGGACGCCGACCTCGTCGCCACGGCGATCGTCGGCGGCATCGCCGAAACGCTTGTCGGACCGCTGAGCCGGCCGCCCGAGCCCGAACGCGAGAGCGCGCTGATCCAGGGCGTTGCCCGTTTCTGCGTCCATGCCCTCGGCCCGGTGGCCGCGGATGCGGCATCAGCACACGGATTCCAGGAGAAGCGAGATGAGTGAGTTCTTCCAGCAACCGCCTCGTGCCGGCAATCGGTTTCACACCGACCCTTCGCTGCGCCTGTTGACGCAATGGCATCTCCCCGATGCGATCTACGAGCAGGCCGAGCCCCAGCTCGAGCGCATGGGGGCACTGGCCGACGAGGTCATGGGTGCACTCGCCGAGCAGGCCGAGACGAACGAGCCCGAGCACACCCCCTACGACGCCTGGGGACGCCGCATCGACCGGGTTCGCATAGACGATAGCTGGCGCGAGCTGATGCGGATCGGGCAACGCGAGGGGCTCGTGGCGATTCCTCACGAGCGCGCCTACGGCGCCCACTCGCGCGTCGTGCAGGCCGGCCTCGTGCACCTGTACGACCCGGCCAGCGCCGTTGCCGACTGCCCCCTGGTCATGACCGACGGGGCGGTCACGCTTCTCCAGGAACACGACCCCGGGCTCGCGGAACACTACAATCCCAGGCTCACCGCCCGCGAAGGTGCCTGGACGGCGGGCCAATGGATGACCGAGAAGGAAGGCGGCTCGGACGTCAGCGGGACGTCCACCGTTGCATCTCAAGACGCCGACGGCCGCTGGCGCCTGTACGGCACGAAATGGTTCACCTCCGCGGTGACGGCGGACATGGCCCTGGCGCTGGCGCGGGCGGAGACGAGCGCTGGCGAGGATCAGGGCCTGTCGCTCTTTCTTCTCGAGCTCCGCAACGCGGACGACACGTGGAACGGTCTCGAGATCCGCCGGCTCAAGGACAAGCTCGGCACCCGCGCCCTGCCCACCGCGGAAATCGACCTGGTCGGCGCGGCAGCGGTACCGGTGGGGTCGCTGGGCGGCGGCGTCCGCAAGCTCGCGGGGCTGCTGAACGTCGCCCGCTTCTGGGCGGCCATCGGCGGGCCCGCGGGCGTCGGGCAGCTGCTGGCGCTGGCACGCGACTACGCCGGCAAGCGCGAGGCGTTCGGCAGCCTTCTGCGGGACAACCCCATCCACCGGCGCTGGCTGGCGCGAATCTCCGCCGACTACGAGGCGATGCTGGCGCTGAACTTCGAGACGGCCGCCCAGCTGGGCCAGTCCGAGAACGGGGGCCCGAAGGAGCTCGCACGCCTCCTCGCACCGCTGAACAAGCTCGCCTGCGCCCGCCAGGCCGCCCAGACAGGAAGTGAGCTGCTGGAGAGCTTCGGCGGTGCGGGCTACGTCGAGGACACCGGCATCCCGCGCCTGTTCCGCAACCTCCACGTGCACTGCATCTGGGAGGGCACCACCTCCGTTCTCGCCCACGACGTGGTACGCGCCCTGGGCGCGCCCGAGAACGCGGAAGCCTTCGCCGACGATATTTGCCGGCGCCTCAAGAATCTCACCACGGCCGGAACCGCGCGCGTGAAGCAGAAGATCGAGAGCGAGCTCGACGTGCTCATGCCGCTGGTCAACGACCCCAGGGAGGAAGAGGCGCGGCGGATCGGCTGGGGCATGGCCCGCATCTACCAGGGCGTCCTGCTCGCGGAGTTCGCCGAGTGGAAGAAGAGTGCCTTCGACGACGACGCCGGCTTCGCGACGGCGGAGCTGTTCTGTCGCCGGGGGCTGGTGGACGAGCCGTTCCCGGAGACCGATGCCGACACGGCCGGCAGGATGGCCTTCGGCAGCTGACGGGACGCGACACCAGGGTCCCGTCGCAACACAGAACAATACAGGAGGAGAGCACGATGTGGACGATCAACCAGGCGCTGGAGAGCTCGGCCCGAAAGTTCGGCGGGCGCACCGCGGTCGTCGACGGTGACCGGCAGCTGTCGTTCGAGCAACTCGAGGGCGCAGTTGTGGCTGCGGCCGCGTGGCTCCAGGAGCAAGGCATCGGGAAGGGGGACAAGGTCGCCATTCAGGGGCGGAACACGAGCACGTGGATCGTGAACTACTACGCGATCCTCCGTGCCGGCGCCGTTGCCGTTCCGCTCAACCACAAGCTGGCACCCGCGGAGACACGCTACATTCTCGATCACAGCGAGAGTCGTCTCCTGCTCGTGGACGACGACATCCACGACGAGCAGGCCAGCCCCGACGACGCCTTGCCCGTTTTCGGCATGAGCGCCGGGGGAGCGCTGCCGCCGGCACCGCCCCGGGCCGCGGCCCGGCAGGCCTTCCAGCCCGTCGAGGTTGCGGATACCGACCTGGCCGAGCTCCTCTACACCTCGGGCACCACGGGAAAGCCCAAGGGCTGCATGCACTCCCACGCCAATGCGCTGCTGGCGGGCATCGGCTCCAGCCTGGTGTACGGCCTGGGGCCCGAGGACCGCGTGCTCCTGGCCATGCCGATATGGCACAGCTTCCCGCTGAACAACATGCTCGTCGCCGGCCACTACCTCGGCGCCTGCGTCGTGCTGCTGCCCGAATACCACCCGCTCCACTTCGTCGAGACGGTACAGAAGGAGCGGTGCACCCTGTTCTTCGGCGCCCCCGTGGCCTATTCCATGCCGTTGCAGATGCTCCCGAACTTCGACGAGTACGACCTCTCCAGCGTGCGGGCATGGCTGTACGGCGGCGGCCCGATCGATGCCGCCATGGCCCGGGAGCTGATGAAGCGCTACGGGACGGATCGCTTCTACCAGGTCTTCGGCATGACGGAGACGGGACCCACCGGCACGGCCCTGCTGCCCGAGGAGCAGGTCGCCAAGGCCGGCTCCATCGGGCGCTGGGCCGTGAGCGGCTGCGACGTCACCGTCATGAAGGATGACTCCACGCCGGCAGCGCGCGGTGAGGTCGGCGAGATCTGGATGCGGTGCCAGTCGATCATGCAGGGATACTACCGGGATCCCGAGAGCACGGCGGAGGCCTTCGCGGGCGAGTGGTATCGCACCGGCGACCTGGCGCGTATCGATGACGACGGCTACCTCTTCATCACCGACCGCCTGAAGGACATGATCATCACCGGCGGGGAGAACGTCTACTCCCGGGAAGTCGAGGACGCCCTCGCCTCCATCGAAGGCATCCAGGAGGCAGCCGTCGTCGGCCAGCCTCATACGGAATGGGGCGAGACGGTCGTCGCCTACGTGGTCACGGACGAAGGAGCCGAGCTGACCGCGGAGGCGATCACCGAGGAGTGCCGCAACCGCATCGCGGGGTACAAGGCCCCGAGGGAAGTCCACTTCACGGACGCGCTGCCCAGGACGCCGACGGGGAAGGTCATGAAGTACAAGCTCAGGGCGTGACTTCGCCGGCAGCCGCGGCCCAGCGCTAGTATGATGCGGATCAGGCTGCTCATTGCTCTCAACGTGCTGACCGCGAGGCCCCGTTGACCGCAGAAACGCGAATCGCCGATACCCGGGACGCCGCGGATATCGCCCGGGTCCATGTCGCCAGCTGGCGAGCGGCCTATCGTGGCATCCTTCCGGATGACCTGCTCGATCGGCTCACCGTTGCGGACCGGGAGGCGCTCTGGCAACAGGTGCTGTCCGACGATCGGGTGCAGGTCGCAGTCGTGGAGGAGAACGCCGCGGTCCGCGGCTTCCTCAGCGTCGGGCCGTCCAGGGATGCGGGCGCCGGCAAAGACACCGGCGAGGTCAGCGCCATCTATCTGGACCCCGATGTATGGCGAAGAGGCCACGGCTCGCTGCTGATGGACCGGGCCGTGCAGATGGCCCGGTCCAACGGCTGGTCGCAGCTGACCGTCTGGGTGCTTCGCGAGAACACAGGCGCCCGGGCGTTCTACGAGCACATGGGATTCGGCCCGGACGGCGCCGAACGCGAGGAAATGGTTCAGAGCACCAAGGTCACGGAAGTCCGGTACGCCCGCCGGACCGACGCCTGATCACGATCCGATATTCCGGCTGCCCGTGCCGGCGCTTTGCCAGCCAGCCACCCGACGGCCTGGACCGGGCCCAACCCGGGGCAGCTCACGAGCAGTCGGACGGCAACGACCGGAAGGCGACGAGCTAGCGTCCATGGCGGTGGTGATATCGCCTCGCCTTGGCCCGGTTGCCGCAGGTTCGCATGTCACACCATCGCCGCGTCCCGCTTCGCGTGGCGTCAAGAAAATAGAGGATGCAGTCCGGATGGGCGCACGCCCGGATACGCTCCCGAGGCCATCGGGCTCTCAGGTCCAGATACCCTCGGGCAGCCAGCCAGGCCGCTCGCCAGTGTTCCTGGACTTCGATGGCCTCATCGGGGCCAGCCCCCCGCATTACAGGGATAACGCGGCCGCGCGCCAGGATCGCGTTGAGCGCCTCCAGCGCTTCGGGGTTGCCGTCGTCGGTCTCGAGGCATTGGCGGATCGCGGCGCGAGCGGCAGCCAATGCCTGCCGAACGTTCTCCGGGCTCGCCGGCCAGGGCATGCCCTGCTCGGCGAGCCATACCGCTAGACCCTCGTCCGCCAGCAGCAGATCCTGTCGCTGGCCCGCCTCATTCCACTCGGTGTTGACGAGATCCAGCGCAATGGGTTCTCCCCGCAGTGGTCGCTGGAGCGCTGCCTTGTTCATGTAACTATCTTCGCACTTTTGACAGGTTAGATGGAATCCGATTCAATGTAACCTTCTTATATTCATTTGAGGGTTACACCATGACGGGCAGTGACACGTTTATCGGCGGGCGCATGGTAACCATCGCCTTCGTCGTCCTGATGGCGGCATTCGGGCTGAACCTGTCCATCGGCCAGTTCTTCGCCCCCTTGCACGAAACCTACGGGTGGCCCCTATCCACGCTGAGCGTCGCCGTGTCGCTGAACATGATCGTCTGGGGCGCTCTTCAGCCGTTCGTCGGCCGCCTGGTCGACGTGATCGGGCCGCGCCCCGTCATCGCAACCAGCGCCGGGCTGATGGGGGCGGCCTTTCTGCTGTCCGCAACGATCGAGCACCGCTGGGAGCTGTTCCTGTACTACGGTGTCCTCACCGCTGTGGGATTTGCCGGTTGCGGGTCCATGGCGAATGCCGTCCTGGTGTCGCGCTGGTACGTCCGGGACCGCGCCAGGATGCTGGCGCGCAGTTCCATGGGCCTGAACGTCGGCCAGCTCCTGCTCCTGCCCCTGGCCGGATGGCTGATCTATCTGGCGGGCACGGCGTCCGCGTTCGCGGCCCTCGGTGCGATCATGCTCCTGGTTGTACCGCTGGTGGTGCTCGGAGTGCGCAACAGCCCGAGCTCCGTAGGCCAGCAGCCCGATGGAGCCGATCGTTCTGCCACCACAGGCCACGCCGCAACCAGCTCGACGCTCCGTGAAGCCGTCGGCTCATCCGACTTCTGGTGCGCCACCCTGGGGTTCGTCACATGCGGCTACTCGCTCTACATGGTCGCGACCCACCTGCCCGGGTTCGCTGTCGACCTCGGCGGCAGCGAAGCCCTGGGAGGCAATCTTCTGGGCATCGCCGCCGGGGCCAGCGCGGTAAGCATGTGGCTCATGGGTCAGCTCGCACCGCGCTACGGGAAAAAGCCCTTGCTCATCGCGTTGTATGCCGTGCGTGCAGGGGTACTTGCGTGGCTGGCCATGGCGACGGAGCTCTGGCAGCTCTATGTCTTTGCCATCGTCTACGGCGCCGTGTCCATGCCCATCATCCCCCTGAAGACGGGACTGATCGGCGATCGCTTCGGCGCGGGCGGCCTCGGCGCCATCCTCGGCACAGCGTGGTTCGCCCATCAGGTCCTGGCTGCGGTCGGTGTCTACGTCGGCGGTGCCGTCCGGGACGCAACGGGCACCTACGCACCGGCATTCGCGTCCGCGGCGGTGCTGCTGGTACTCGGCACGGCGGCAACGGTCGCATTTCGGGGGATCACGCCACCCCGGCCTGCTGCCGCCGTCGACCGGGCTTAGCAGGCGGTTGACTGTCGCGGGAGATGGCGACTACATACCCGGACGTCGTTGTGGTACGGCGAACGGCGGACACCGGGTGTTCACCGGACGAGGGAGAAGGATGTCAGCAACGCAAGGAAAGGACGGGTACTTCCTGGCGGGCGACGACGAACCAGAGCGCCTCCGGATTCAGGCACAGGTATGGGAACCGGATGCCGAGGCCATGCTGGAACGGATCGGCGTCATGCCGGGGTGGTCTTGTGCCGACATCGGCTGCGGCGGCGTGGGTGTTCTCGGCCCGCTGTCGCACTACGTCGGGACGAGCGGCCGCGTGCTGGGCCTTGATGCTGATCGAGCGCTCCTGGATACGGCAGCCGCCTACACCCGCGCGGAAGGGTTGCATAACGTGGAACTGCAACAAGGTGACGTCAGGGAACCGAACCTGCCGCGGTGCTCCTTTGACCTGGTCCATGCACGTTTCCTTCTTCCCCACGTCGAATCGCCCGCTGCCGTGCTGGACAACATGATTTCCTTGGCGAAACCCGGTGGCACCGTCGCGAGCCAGGAAAACGATCACAGCTCCTGGAGCTTCTATCCGCACTGCCCCGAGTGGACGGAGCTACTGGACCTGCTGGAGCGCACGTTCGCGCTGCGCGGCGATATCAACATCGGGCGCCGGACCTTTCACATGCTGAAGGAGGCCGGGCTGCAGGATGTACGGATCCGCGCATCCGTGCACGCCTTGCAGAATGGTCACCCCTACATGCGAATGCCCGTCATCGGCGCGCGGGCGATGCGGGAGCGGATGATTGCGGCGGGCCTGGTCACGGACAGGGAGTTCGACACACTAGTTCAGGCCGTGGAGCAGGCGATCCAGAATCCGGATCAGGTGCAGATCACCTTTACGCTCGTACAGGCCTGGGGCATAAGGCCGGCTGCATGATCCGGGCTCGGCTGCCCGCGCCAGTTCAGCCGTGGGCGACAGAGCCTGGAGCATCAGCGTGGCGGCGACGGTACGCCGCCGGCGTCGTGCGCGTGTGTCGGCGGAAAAGCGAGCAGAACGTGGCCGTGTCCGCGTAGCCGACGCGGTCGGTGATCTCGCCGACACTGAGCGCCGTTGCGCTCAGGAGCTGCTTGGCGATCTGCACACGGTACCCCTGCAGGTAGCGCAACGGCGTCATGCCCATCTCCCGCCTGAAGCGCCGCAGCAGCGTCCGCGGGCTGACATGGAACGCCCGCGCAAGACGCGCCGCGTCATAGGGCTCATGGTAACGATCGGCGAGCCATCGCCGGACCTGCTCCGAGAAGCTGTAGCCGCCCGCGGGGAGCATGCTCCAGTTGATCGAGGGGGCCTGGCTGTCCCGGGAGCCATCGACGAGCGCAACGCCCGCGACGTTGTCGGCCAACGCGTTGCCGCACCGGGCCCGGACAAGGCTGATGGCGAGATCCGTGGCCGCGCTGAACGCGCCTGCCGTGGTCACCCCGGTGTCTTCGATGAACAGGGCCTCCGGCACGACCTCCACGCTCGGGTATCTGCGCGCAAGCTCCGGCGCGAACAACCAGGCCGTGGTTCCCCGGCGCCCATCCAGCAGACCCGCCTCGGCCAGCATGAAGGCGCCGGTGCACACGGACGCCACCGGCGTACCACGGCGGAACGCCCTGCGAATGAGCCGCTGCTCGGCGTCGCGCTCGGCGAGCTTGCCGTCAAGCACGTCGAATCGCCCGAAGTCGAACCCCGGGACAATGAGTCGATCAAGGCTCTCCGGCGGCCGGCTGGCCCCCACCGAGAAACCGCCGGCAGTGCTGACCCTGCGGCCGCCGACGCTGATGGCCTCGACCCGGAACGGCGGCTCGCCGGACCCCTCCGCGCCGGCCTGGACCAGCCTGTTGGCGAGCAGCAGAAGGTCGCTGACCGCAAAGGCCTCCATGGCCAGGCAGCCGCCATAGAGCAGGATGCCGACATGCATGGTGTCCGCTCTCGTTCTGTCTTGATCAGCCAATAATAAGGCGATATCGCCAATACGCCAATTGGGCCATCGTGGGCAGACTGTCCATCCCGATAACACAGGGAGCGACGACAATGGCACGAGCGACCATGGGATCCTTGGAGTGGGGCGAACGAACCCACGGCATCCTGTCCCGCCCGGAGCAGATGCGGCTGGTAGCAGGCTTGGTCCGGGCGCAGGTCACGGAGAAGCTGTCGCGGCTCATCGCCCGATTCGGCGTTCACGACCGCCGAATCGACCGGGTTGATCTCGATGCGGTGACGATACCGGACTCCGCCGCCGCGAATGCCGCCATGGACCTCGTCCATCGTCACCACAGCGACGCGCTGCGGCTGCACTGCCTGCGCACATACTACTTCGCGGCCGTCTGGTCCCAGTTCCACGGCTTACGGGTGGATACGGAGGCCCTGTACGTGGCCAGCCTGCTGCACGACCTGGGACTGGCCGACGGCTTCCGGGACCAGTCGGCCTGTTGCGGATTCGCTGTCGTCGGCGCGAGAAGCGCCAGGCAGTTCGCAGCGGACCAGGGCTGGGAGGAACGGCGCCGACGCCTGGTCTATGAGGCGATCAGCTACCACCTGAACCCGTACCTGTCGTTGTCGCGGCACGACCCCGAGGCGGCTTGCCTTCAAAGAGGCGCTCACCTGGATGTCATCGGCACGGGCGCGCACCTGTTGCCGCGAGGAATCCTGGATGCGGTTCACGATCTGTGCCCGCGAGCCGGATTTCGCGACGAGATCCTCGAGACGATGTCGGCCATGCAGCACGCACCCGGGTCGCGGGCATCGGTGCTGGTGAACCTGGGTTTCCTGAAGATGGCGGCGCAGAACCCTCTGGATCGTCCGGCATGAATGCTCTGCCGGGCAGCATGCGGGGCCGTCGCGGGCTATTCGGAGGGCCCAAACGATGAGCTTCTACACCGCCGCGTAGCCTTGAACCTGCTGGCGCCTTGACGGTGCCGTTCACCGACGGCCGGTGACCCGGGTTGGCTCGCTGCTTGCCCGCGAATCTCAGCCGGCGTGCGGTCATTCCGCAGCTGGTGTCGACGGCGCAGTCCGGGTCGCGCGTCGCTTGCCATCCCATGCCAGCAGCGCCGGTGTCAGCAGCACGGTAATGAACGTGGCGACGGCCAACCCGCCGACGATAGCGGTGGCGAGCTGGACCCAGAACTGCCCGGACGGCGCGCCGAAGAACAGGTCCCGGGCGAAGAAGTCGACGGTCATCCCGAACACCATGGGCAGCAGGCCGACGATGGTGGTGATCGCCGTGAGCAGTACCGGGCGCAGGCGCTCCGAGCCGGCGCGCAGCGCAGCGTCCGTCGGTCCGAGCCCGGCGCCGCGATGGGCGTTGTAGGCATCGATGAGCACAATGTTGTTGTTCACCACGATGCCCGCCAGGGCCATGATGCCTATACCGCTCATCACCACCGAGAACGGCTCCTGCCGGACCAGCAGCCCCAGAAACACCCCGGCGAAGGAGAACACGATGGCGGACAGGACCAGCAGGCTCTGGAAGAAGCTGTTCAGTTGCGTCAGCAGGACGAGAAACATCAGGAAGATCGCCACCACGAAGGCCTCGACGAGGAAGATCATCGCCTCCTGCTGGTCTTCAACCTCGCCCGCAAAGCCCACATCCACCTCGTCGTCCAGGCCGGAGGCCGCGATGGCCTCCCGCAGGGTGGCGAGCTCCGCCGTCACGGTGGTCCCCGGCACGATATCGGCGGAGACCGTCTGCACGTTGCGGCCGTCCACCCGGTTGATCACCGACGGCGCCGGCGAGGCGGTCAGCTCCACGAAGTTCGTGATGGGCATCATCCCGCGTTCGGTGGCAATGCGCAGCTCGGCGAGCTGGGCGAAGGTACGATCCTCCAACGGGTAGCGCAGGCGGATGTCCACCTCGTCCGGCGCGAACTCCGGCAGATAGGAACCCAGCAAAAGACCGTTGGTGAGCAGCTGCACGGTATCCCCCAGCGTGGCGATGTCCACGCCGTAGCGAGCGGCCTGCTCGCGGTTCACCTGCAGGCGGATCTCCGGCTGCGGCATGGGCACGTCGCTGGCGATATCGACGAACGTCCCCTGGGCGGCCATGAGTTCCTGCAGCTGCCGGGAGGCGGGACCCAGCCGCTCCCGATCGGCGGCGGAGAGCTCGATCTGCACCGGCCGGGCATCCCCGGGGCCGGACTCTTGCTCCTGGATCTGAATCCCCAGCCCGGGGATGGACTCGGTGGCTTCGCGGATGCGATCCAGGATGACCGCGGCGGGCTCCCGGTGACGCCAGTCATCGAAGTCGATCTGGATGGTGCCGATGACATCCGGCGCCAGGTTGGCAGCCAGACGCGCCTCCACGGAGCCGATGGTGCGGGCGTAGACGCGGTCCACGCCTTCCTTGTCCATGACCCTGTCCTCCACCAGGCGCACGAGGCGGTCGGCTTCCTGCACCGACAGGTTGCCGTCCGCACGAACCTGGATCTGGGCGCGCTCCGGCTCCACGGCGGGGAAGAAGTTCACGCCCTTGCCCAGCGCGCCGTACAGGGCGAAGGAGCCCAGCAGCACCAGCAGGCTGAGGCCTACGGCGAAGCCTGGCCGGGCAACGGTATAGTGCAGCATCCGGCCGTAGAGGCCCGATCCGTTGGCCGTGCGCGCGGCAGGCGCGGGCGAGTTGCCACCGGGGAGCAACGAGCCGATCACCGGGACAAACACCAGCGCCATGAGCAGCGACGCGGTGAGGGTGACGATCACGGTGGCCGGCAGGTAACGCATGAACTGCCCGGCCACGCCCGGCCAGAACAGCAGCGGAATGAACACCGCCAGGGTGGTAGCTGTCGAGGCAACCAGCGGCCAGGCCATACGCTGGGCGGCGCCCAGGAACGCCTCCTGCCGGGACCGCCCCTCCTCGCGGTAGCGTTCCGCCAGCTCCACCACCACGATGGCACCGTCCACCAGCATGCCGATCACGAGAATCAGGGCGAACAGCACCACGATGTTCAGGGTGAAGCCGATCAGGTTGATGGCGAGAATGCCCGCCAGGAACGAGCTGGGGATGGCGATGGCCACCAGCAGCGACGCCCGCACGCCCAGGGCCAGGATCATCGTGAGCATGACCAGGACCACCGCGGCGATGACGTTGTTCTCCAGGTCGCCCAGCAGATCCGCGACGTCCTCGGCCTGGTTCAGCAGGTAGTCCACTTGCACCGACTCGGGCCAGTCCGCTCGCATCTCCTCGACCACCGCCTGGACGTCGGCGACGGTGTCGATGATATTGGCCCCGGAGGTCTTGCTGATGTCCAGCCCGATGGTGGGCTGGCCTCCGATCCGGGCAAAGCTGACGGGATCCTGGAAAGTCTGGCGCACTTCGGCCACGTCCTGGACGCGCACCACGGCGTTGTCGGTGACCTGCACCGGCATGACCAGAACGTCCGCCGCCGACTGGATCGTCCCCGGGATGGACACGCCGATGCGCCCGGAACCGGTGTCGAAAGCGCCGGCGGTAACCAGCTGGTTATTGTTGCGTATCGCCTGGCTGACTTCCCGCGGGGACAGCCCGTGGGACTGCAGGGCCAGCGGGTCGATGATGACTTCCATGAGGTCTTCCCGGGCCCCGGAGATATCGGCCTCCAGCACCCCCGACACCGACTCCAGCCGCTCCTCCAGTTGCCGTCCCACACGGATCAGCTCCCTCTCGGGGACGTCGCCGGAGAGCGCCACCGTGAGGATCGGGAACAGCGACAGGTCGATCTCCCGCACGGAGGGCGCGTCCGCGCCGGCGGGCAGCTTCGGTGTAGCGTTGTCCGTCTCGTCGCGCACGCTCTGTAGCGCGGCCTGGTGATCGAAGCCCGGATCGAACTCGAGGGTCACGGTGGCGAAGCCGTCAGCGGCCCGGGCGTCCATGCGCCGCAACCCGGCGATGGACTGGAGCTGGCGCTCCAGCGGCTCCACCAGCAGTCGGGCGCTATCCTCGGCAGAGATGCCCGGATAGGTGACAGTCACCACGAAGTACGGGGTCTCGATCTCCGGCGTCGCTTCCTTGGGCACCGTCACGTAGGAGTAGCCGCCGGCCAGGACGATCAGCACCAGCAGCAGACTCACCGTGCGCGCCCGGCTGAACACGGCTGCGAGGGCGCGGTACACTAGCGGGCCTCCTCACTCTGGCGCAGATAGTCCTCGGGGACTTCGCGCACGTCGACCGCCTGGCCCGGGCTGAGCATACCGCGGCTGATGGTGACAACGCGTGCCTGCTCGGGCAGGCCGGTAACCCAGACGCCGTCCGCCCGGGCACGCACCACCTCCACGGGAGTGAAAGCGACGCGGTCGTCCGCGTCCACGGTCTGCAGGCCGATGCGGCCCCGGGCGTCCAGCCGGATCAGCGCCGGCGACACCCGATGCGCCTGCACGGTTTCCGTGGGAATCACGACCTCGGCACTCAGTCCTGAAGGCAGGGCCGGATCGCTGTTGTCCACTTCCACTTCCACCCGGAACGTCCGCGTTGCAGCGTCAGCCAGCGGCGCAATGTAACGGATGGTGCCCTGGCGACGGCCGCCGCCGATGAAGTCCACCCGGGCCGGCATGCCCGTGCGCAGCCGCGGCGCCGCAGCCTGATGCACGTGGACCACGGCGATGAGCGGATCGTTGTCGACGATCTGCAGCACCTCGCCGCCCATGGAGACATAGGCACCCAGGTCGGCGTCCACCCGGTTGACTACCCCGCCGATGGGCGCGCGCAGGGTAGTGTTCTCGATCTCCAGCTCAATGGCGCGCAGGTCGGCGCGGGCGGCCTCCAGCTCGGCCAGTCGCGTCTGGGCCTCGGTTTGCGACACGAATCCATCCTCGACCATGTCCATGGTGCTTTCGTAGTTCCGCCGGGCCGAGGCCAGCTGGGCCTTTGCCCGGGCCAGACGCGCCTGCCGATCATCCATGGAGAGCTGGCCCACGGCCTCACCGCGCTCCACCCGGGTGCCGGTGCTGGTCATCTCCTCGACGATGCCGTCGGTGCGCGCCCGCAGTACCGTGACCTGATTGGGCTCCACGTCGCCGTACAGCACGATCTCCCGGGTCACCGGCTGCGCCTCGCTGGTCATCACCGCCACCGTGGGCGGGCCCGGGGGCTCCCGCTCGGCAACCGGAGCATCGTCGCGACCCAGCATGCCGCTGCCGATCCACACCGTGAGGAGCACGATGATGGCGACGAAAACGAGAGTGGTGGAGTTCAGGAACCGGGCGCGGAGACCCTGGGGCGACGCCATGTGCTGCTCCTCCCTGCGAAGAGCCCACGGGGTATGGGCAACGGTATCCATGCCGGAACAGGATCGACCGCAAGTTTAGCGCACTGGCTGTTTCTTCTGTCCACCAAGGGCGATCAGCCAACGACCGACAGCGAATGCCCCCGCCGCAAAGCACGCGGCTAGCAGCGCCACGCATCGGCAGCACCAGCGCCGTTAGCCTGACGCACCTTGGAAGCGATCCTCGTTCGGGGCGTTCTCGAAGTAGTCCTCGTGGTCGGCCCCGTACTCTTCACACAAGGCCTGGGCCCGCTGGATCGCCGCGTTGGACCCCGCCAGGGAAAACGCCGCGATCCAGGAATCGTTGCCGCCGAGGACCCGGACTCGCGCCGTGTGGCCATTGCGCAGATCTCGGAGGACGCCGGTGGCATCGTCGAAGACCACCGCCACCTCGGCAAGCCGAGTTTTCGGCACACGGTTGTAGAGCACATCCCCGGCACGGATATCCCGCCGATCGACCCGCAACTGGGCGCGCCCATCCTTCAAGCCCGCGGAAGAAGGAAACCGATGCACCTGATCGAACACGGCTAAATAGAACGACTCCCGGCAAGAGTCGGCCACAAAGTCGATGCGCATGGCACCCCTCTCGCCCCCCTGGGCCTCGACAAATGCCCGCCCTTCGCCGCCTGGTTGAGAGTCTATGTAAAAGTACGAGTCCCAGTTGTTCTCGTGTGAGCGCTCGTACTTGATCTCGGCATGCGCACCACTCACCATCACAACGAGCCCTCCGATTAGCATCAAGGCCAATCCCGCCCTACGCGCACTTGGCGACGCACTCATAATTCCCCCCTGTGGTGTTCTTGGTTCGGTCCATGGATGACCATACCAGCCGCTCAATAGCCGGCAGCGCGACGCGTATCACATCCACCAGTCGCTCGATACGATTCGGAAACAATCCACCCCGGCCAAGCGGCTACTCGAAGTAGTCCTCGTGACGTGTGCCGTCAGAGTGCGACTCTTTGCCCACATCATGCTCCTCACACAACGCCTGCGCCCGCTCGATCGCTGCAGCGGCCCCCGTCGAGCGGGAAGGCGACCACAGCCGATGCTGCGTATCCAGGAAGAACGAATATCACGTGCCCTTGTGCTGACTCACATGGCGGCACCTGCGCAGCCGCTGATACGGCCACACACGTCATCACAATCGCGCACACCCTTGCGATCCATCCCTGGCAAGTCATTGCTACTCCCAACTCTCTTTCGCTCACGCCTTGAAGTAGATTATCTGCATAAGCCGGGTCGCCTTCCACCACTCGGCATAGGTGGGCTCAGCCAGGCGCTTCCGGCCGAAGACCGCGGTTCGCGCACACGGGATAGAAAATGGCGTAACCTTTCCGATTCACGGAACCGGAGAATGGGGCCTGCTCACGTTCAACTGGAGAAACGAGAGCGGAATCGATGAGCATCGCCGAACAGCCGCCATTTTCTGCGGGAAAATGTTCGCCTCGCACGTGCAGGAAGCTTTGCGCAATGTGCTGAAGGAGAACGTACCTCCCCGCGGGCAACGCGAGCTCACTTGGCGCGAAAAGGAGTGCCTTCTTTGGACGGCGGAAGGTAAAACAGCGTGGGAAATCGCTCAGATTATCAACATATCGAGACGCACGGTGGTATACCATCTGAGAAACGCAATGATTAAGCTCGACGCCACCAACCGCACTCAAGCCGCAGTTAACGCATTCCCCCACCTTTGCTTGGACGTCGAGGCTTTGCGGCGCAGTACCAACTTTGGCGAGCTCGTTGCTGTCCATGTCGTCACGTCAGAGGAAAACAGCTAACGTCCGCTCGCTCCCGCCCCGATATCGGTGATCCAAAACCGGGCGTTACGGTCAGCTGGGTCACCAAAGGTCTCGTCACACGATGAAGGCGGATCGTGGACATCCCCGAAGGACGCCGTCCTTCATGCTATCGGGTTCCAGTCGCACATCGAACCGCATCCCAATGGAGGGGGGCGTCCTCGACATAGGTTGGCGGCCGAGACAGTTGGGTTGGCTCGTAACTCGTCCGTTCTTCGGCCGATCACCATGCCCTTGATGCGTGGAGTTGCTCGCCGAGCGCTAGGCGTACATCTGCGGCTACTACGTCTTCCCTGGCAGCGGCAAGACAGGGCATTTGGTGGCCCCGACGGGACCGACCACGAATCGTCAAGCGAGCGATCCGACCTCGATTCCTGAGCCCGCTCAGTTCTCTGGCGGGGCCGGAATGACGATCTCCATGCCGAGCAGAAGGAAGGAAAGCGTCTTGCCGTGACCGTCGAGATTCAGCGCGCCGTTGACGCCGCCCTGCAAGACATCGTCGATCACCAGGTTCATGCCCGCCAGGCCCGGCATCAGATAGCGGCGCACGCGGCTGGCACCGCGATGGGCGAACAGGGCCAGCACGCGCGATTCGGTGACCTGCTCGACCAGCAGCGGGTAATCTCGCTCGGTATAGGCGAACAACGCGAGGTTGAGCCGGTCGCCCTTGTCGCCGGCGCGCGCGTGGGCCAGACGATGCAGCGGCACGCTGGTCGACGTGACAAACTCAGTGACTGGTGGCATGGGCATGGCTCCTCTCGTCGAACAGGGTGGCGCAGGCGACCACATCGCTGCGCTTAACCAGGTAGGAGGCGGTGCAGACGCGGCGCTGGAAGTGGCGACGCACCCCGCCGCCGCCCGCCGGCCCCGCGCAGTAGAGGGCCAGAAGCTCCTGGGTGGCGCGCTCGACCCGGTGCCGCTCGGGGTGCTCGACGGCCAGCCGCAGGCGGTAGTCGCCGGACTCGCTCGGCTGTCGTTGCATCTGCAGGTCGCCGCCGTCACTGTCGAAGACGCTGGCATGGCCGATCAGGTCCAGCCGCGAGCGCAGCTCGGGCGGTGCACGAAAGCCCAGCCGCTCGCGGAGAATCTCGGCCGCCAGCCGAGCCCGGGCCAGCGCATTGGGGCCGGCGTAGGAGATCTCCGCCTCGCCCTGCCAGCCGCCTTCGTAGCACACGGTGGTCTTGAGCCGTTCCGGCGCCGGCTTGCCGCGGATTCCGCTTACGGCCACCCGATCGGGCCCCACCTCGCGCACGACGACTTGGCTGAGATCCACCACCACGTCCGGGGTCAGATAGTTGGCAGGGTCGTGCACCTCGTACAGCAGCTGCTCCTTGACCGTGCGCTGGGTCACCTGGCCGCCGGTACCCGGAGGCTTGGTGACCACCAGGCTGCCGTCTTCCTCCACCTCGATGATGGGATAACCCACCGTGGCCAGCCCGGGCACGTCCTTGAACCCCGGGTCGGCAAAGTAGCCGCCGGTCACCTGGGCACCGCATTCCCCGAGGTGCCCGGCCATCATGCCCGCGGCCAGCCGGTCCCAGTCGTCCCAGGCCCAGCCGAAATGATGCACCAGCGGAGCCAGGAACAGCGCCGGGTCGGCAACGCGCCCGGTCACCACCACCTCGGCCCCTTGCGCCAGGGCCTGCACCAGAGGGGCTGCCCCGAGATAGACGTTGGCCGATATCAACGCTTCGGCACCCGGCAGCTCACGGTTCTCCGCCTCCCAGCGCTGAAGATCCAGGCCCGCCAGGCGGTCGCGGATGTCGTCCCCTTCCACCAGGCCGATACGCGTCGCCTCCCTGCCCGCGGCCTTGGCCAGCGAGCGCACGCGCCGGCACGCCCCCAGCGGGTTGGCGGCGCCGAAGTTGCCCAGCACGCGAACGCCGTGGGCCAGGCAGTCGCCGAGCACGGGAGAGAGCAGCTCGTCCAGCAGCGGCTCATAGCCCTTGGCGGGATCGTCGCGCATGGCGCGATGCGCCGCCGCCAGAGTGCGTTCGCCCAGGGTCTCGAAGAGCAGCGCACAGGGCTGGCCACGACGAACCAGCTCGGCCACCACCGGGATCGCCGCATCGGTGCGGTCGCCGGAGAAGCCGGCACCGCTTCCCAGCAGAAAGGTCATGGGTGCGTCTCCTCCGCCGGTACCTTTCCGGCAGCGCCGCGTATGGGGGCGCGCCGCCGCGTGCCGTACAGGGCCACCAGCGCCAGCAACGCGGCCGTGGTGGTAAGCCACCCCGGCGTCAGCGCCAGGCCGATCACCAACACCAGACCGGCGACATCGAGCAGACGATGGCCGGTGATCGCCACCCGCGATATCAGAGAGGCGAAGGCCAGCACGAAGACGACGCCCTGACAGATCGCAAGCAGGATATCGACCGCGCCGCCGAAACCGGCCAGGGCGGGATAGATCAGCAGCAGAAAGGGGATCACGTAGATGGCCGCCGCCAGGCGCACGGCCTCGCCGGCCGCCGGCAGCCAGTTGGTATCGGCGATGCCCGCCGCCACGAACACCGCCACGCATACCGGCGGCGTGATGACCGACAACGTGGCGAAGTAGAACACGAACAGATGGGCGATCAGCGGCTCGACGCCGACGGTGGTCAGCGCTGGCGCCAGCACCGAGGCCACCAGCACATAGGCGGCGGTGGTGGGAATGCCCATGCCCAGAATCAGGCACACGCCGCCGACGATGCCCGCCACCAGGAACAGCGATTCGCCGCCCACGTTGACGATCAGGCTGGCGAGCGTCACCCCGATGCCGGTCATGCCGATCATCGCCACCAGGATCTGCGCCCCGGCGAGCAGCACGCCGATGATCACCATGCCCCGCCCGGCATCCGTGAGCCCCGACAGCAGCTTGCCGACGATCTCGCGCCACCCCATCCGCGCCAGCAGCGCAAAGGGCACGAAGGTGAGCACCGTCATCGAGATGCCGTAGAACGCCGCCATCTGGATGGAGCGCCCGGAGAGCACGCCGTAGAAGAGCCCGCCCAGGGCAGCGAGGATCGGCACGAGGCGCGCCGGGCGCAGTACCTCGACCCAGCTGGGCAGCTCGTCGTCGGGCACCACGCGCAGCTGGCGTCGCTTGGCCACCAGGTGGATGGTCAGGAACACACCCAGGTAGAAGAGGATTGCCGGCAGCAGCGCCGCCAGGGCGATGCGGACGTAACTCTCGCCGAGGATCTCGGCCATGATGAAGGCAGCCGCCCCGAGGATCGGCGGTGCGATCTGCCCGCCGGTGGAGGCCACGGCTTCCACGCCGGAGGCGAAGGGGCGGGGGTAGTCGAGCCGCTTCATCATGGGGATCGTGAAGTTGCCGGTGGTGGCCACGTTGGCCACCGCGCTGCCGCTAACCATGCCGAACAGCCCCGAAGCCACGGTGGCCACCTTGGCCGCGCCCCCGGGCGAGCGCCCGCTGATCCGCAGGGCCAGATCCATGAAGGTCTGTCCGCCACCGGTGTGCAGCAGCAGGCAGCCGAACAGCACGAAGGCCGCGATGGTGGTGGCGGCGACTCCGACCAGCATGCCCCATACACCCAGGTCCCCGAGATAGATGGTCTCGGTCATGTAGGCCAGGTCGAAGCCGCGATGCCCCAGCGGGCCGGGTATGAGCGCCCCGAACCAGGCATAGGCCAGGCCGGCCAATACCAGCAGCGGAAAGATCACCCCGATGCTGCGCCGCGACAGTTCGAGGATCGCGACCAGCAGCACGCCCGTGAAAAGCATTTCGCGCGGTCCCGCCCAGGGCAGTTCCACCAGAATGCGCTGCTGGTTCATCACCACGTAACCGCAGGCCACCACCGCGCCCACCGCCAGCGACAGGTCGACGGCCAGGCCGAGGGGCCGCCAGCGGGTGCCGGCCCACAGGGGATACACGGTCAACCCCAGAAGGATCACCAGCGCGAGAAAGATCCCGCGCTGGATCAGGCTCTCGAAGGGGCCGGTGGCCGATGTATAGAGGATCAGCCCACCGAGCGTCAGGGCCAGGACTCGGGTCAGGTTCTCGCGCATGGGAAGCTTCTCGGCCGAGCCTTATTCCGCAGGCTGCAGAGCGTCAGGGATCTCCATCCCCTGCTCCTCGAAGTAGCGGGCAGCGCCGGCGTGCAGCGGCACGGTCCCCACCTCAAGGGTCATCTCCGCCAGGTCGGCATCCTTGACCGCGGAGAAGGCGTTGGCCTGGGGCTCGGGGTTCTCCATCACGGCCTTGACGATCTGATAGGCGGTCTCCTCGTCCATGTCCGGATGAGCATGCACGGCCACACCGAAGGCCCAGGTGGTATAGGCAGGAATGCCCTCGCCCGCGCCCTCGGGAATGTCCACCACGGCAATGTCGGGCATCTCGCGGCGCAAGGTCGCGGCCTGCTCGTCGCTGAGCGAGAGCACCTCGATGGGCGTAAAGGTGGCGATGTCCATGGTCGAGCCGTCCAGGCGGTTGCCGACCCCCGACTTCACATAGCCGGCGATGCGATCGTCCTTGATGGAAGCGACCACATCGGTGGTGGAGCCGCGCACGTACTCCGGCGCGATGCCGAGGGTTTCCAGGACTGCCTCGGTGGTGCTCTCGGTGGCCGAACCGGTAATCCCCGGATTGAGGCGCACCCCGTCCAGATCGTCGAGACTCTCGACCCCGGCGTCTTCGCGCAGCACCACGTTCTGCGGCGCCACGGTGTAGACCCACAGCAGCCGGCTGTCCACGGCGCGGTCCGCGAAGTCGCCCTGCCCCGCATAGGCATGATAGCCGGTGTTGGTGGTCACCAGCCCCATATCGATCTGGTCGCGGCTGAGCCGACGCAGGTTGTCGACGGTGGCACCGGTTTCGGCAACGGAGGAACTCACACCGTCGAGCTCGCTGTTGATGATCTGATTGACCGCCACGAAGTAGCCGTAGTGGCTCGAGGAGCTGGAGGTCGAGCCGATCAGCAGGCGTTCCTGGGCCGGAACGGCGGCAGCGGTGAGGATTGCGGCACTGGCGGCCGCAGCCGTGAGCAGCGTTTTCATGGTTGGCTCCTCCTGCCCGGTAGCGGGCTTGTTGTCGTCATGGATGCGCTCACGGGCCGCACAGCCAGGAAGCAATGTCCTCTCATGGCGGTGGCCCATGGCACGCTTTCCAGCGTGGACACCGCTCCATTTTTTGTATATTGAATTGTTTTTAAACTATGTTTTACTTTTTAAATGAGACCCAGCATCCGTCAGCTCAGCGCCTTCGTGGCCGTAGCGCAGTCACGCAGCCTCGCCGAGGCCAGCGAGCGCATCCACCTTTCCCAGCCCGCCATTTCCATTGCCCTGCGCAAGCTGGAAGAGAGCGTGGGCGGTGCGCTGTTCTCGCGCACCGCTCGTCAGCTGTCGCTGACCCCGGAAGGCGAAGCCTTCCTGCCCGTGGCCACCCGCCTGCTCAACGACTGGACGGAAGCCTTCGAGGATCTCGACGACCTCTTCTCCAAGAATCGCGGCAAGGTCACCGTAGCGGCCTTGCCCACGCTGGCCGCCGGCCTGCTGCCAGGCATCATCGCCGCCTTTCACGACCGCCACCCGCGCATCAACTTCGCCCTGCACGACTTGCTCGCCGAGCAGGTCAACGCCATGGTGCGAGAAGGCCGCGCCGACCTGGGGCTCTCGGTGCCGCCCCTCGACGCCGAGGAGTTCCACTTCGAGCCGGTGCTGGAGGACCGTTACGTCGCCGTCTGCCCCAGCGGCCATGCGCTGCTGGCACAGTCGCAGGTCGAGTGGGCGCAGCTCGCCGGTCACCCCTTCATCAGCATCCACCGGCTGTCCAGCTCCCGCCAGGACATCGACCGCACCATGGGCGACGTGGGTAAAACGCTGGATATCCTCTGCGATGCCAGCCAGATCGCCACCGTCGGGCGAATGGTGGCCGCTGGCGTCGGCATCAGCGTGCTGCCGGAGCTCAGCTTCCGGCAGATCGCCACCCACGGCATCGAGTATCGGCCACTGGTGCAGCCCCACGTCGCACGCCCGCTCGGCATCATACAGCGCCGTCGTCACCCGCTTTCCGCCGCCGCGACGGCGCTGCGCGAGATGATCATCGCCCGTGCCGAGGCATCGACTGGCCATCCATCCTCTTAGAGTGACGGTTCCCCGCAAATCGGATGTGGAAATCAGTGACATCCTTTCAGGTAATTATGAGGACATGGACCGGACGATCCGGATGCGACCGGGCAGGATTCGGCTCTACGAACGCACCGGCAATGCGGCTCCCGTCTACCGTCGCTGCGGCATATAGCACCGACGCTTCGGAAGTGGCTGCGGCGCAACCGTAAGGAACGAGCCTCGGTCTAGGCGCTCTTGCCATTGATTTTCGTTTCTTGGACGAGTTCCACAACGTCGCACATCGCTTCAAGGCGTATCAGATTCCTGTGAAACACAGAAGCTCGCAGGCCGGTTCCATCGGTATTGAGGGCGAAATACGGGACTATAACTTGCGCGTGCAGAAGCAAATGGAGAAATTGCAAGAACGGAAGAAGAGCAACCCGAACAATGAGAAGGTTTTTGAACTACTTGCTGCTGTTGATGAGTCTTTTCGGTGGCGCCGTGATTTCGGCGACTGTAATCGGCCAACATGAATCGGTCGTCGAGATGTCCAGGATGATTTAGAAGTGTCCAGTGGATCGGGCGCGGGGCAACGCGCAAGTACACTGAGCTTTGAATCTGGCGGTTCCGTTGGCCTGCATCTCAGGAGATAGCCATTTCGGCTTGTCGCGCGACCAGGGAGTCATATAAGGTTTCCTCGTGAGCAATGGAGAAGACGTCAATCGGCGTTTGCTCGCTGGAAGTTTCGCCCCGCTACAACGGCGGTGCGTCGTTCAGTCTGTCAGTGACAAGGAGGTCTTTATGGCGACGCAGTGCTCGCAGTCTCTTCAGCCTATTCGGCGCGGCATGAGCATGCCGCGTAATCAGTACGAAGCCACCGTTATTTCCGAGGACGAGCTATTCGGCGTCTGGCTGGAACACAGTGTCCAGTCCGGGCGTATGAGCCGTACCGACGCCGACGCGGTATGGCGTGCGGCAACGCGCGATGTTTGGCCTGACGACCCGCAACAGAGCGAGCGGGTGGACCGGATCATCGAGGGTGTTCTGGGCAATGTGGCCAATGTACGCAGTGGGGTTGACGTTGCTCGACTGATGGCGGACTTCAAAGGGCTCGGTAGCTACCACATCCGGAGCTATGCGGGCGAGCGCTATATCATTTTCAAGGGTTGGCCGGCGGGCCGCAGCGTGATTCAGGGAACTCGCTACCTGGCCGACAATCCGAAGATAGTCTCAATGGGTATTGGTCGTCTCGGCGTGAAGGACGCGGCGAAGGCCGGCGCGCGCCTGACATTCGTCCTAATTGGTGCTTATCGCGTACTTCAGTACCTACTCGACGACAAGTTCACGCTGACGCGCCTCGTGGGTACGTTGACGACGGACATCCTCAAGATCTCGGCCAGTGCAGCATTCGCAGCATTGATTGGCGGGACTGCTGCAACTGCGGGGGCGACGGTTGTCGGCCCGCTGGTGTTGGCGATCATCGTCGGTGGCGCGACGAGCGTGGGTCTGGATGCGCTCGATAGTCGGCTGCAGCTGACCGACAGGCTCTGCTGGCAGCTGGAAAACCTCTTGCGCGAGCTTGGCCGCATCGATACGTGGGGCTGCCGAGCGCGCGTAGCGGCCGAAAACACACTGGTCGATCTGGCTGACGCAGTGACCGAGGAGATTCTTGAGACGATACGGCGCCGCGGTGAGCAGGCCCTGCGCCATTGGACCGGACCCCACCTCTACAGGGGGTGGATACACATGCCGGTGCTTCGCTGACATGAGGCGCGAGCAGAAGAAAACTGAAGAACCCTTCGGCGGCCCCATGGAGCAGGGTAAACAGCTCGCTGTGCTCGGCGTCGGTGTGGCGATGTTGTTGCTTGCATGGTTTGCGCCGCAATTCATGTACGAGGCATTCGTACAGGATTACTACCAACCCCTCGCCAATTCGGGGCCGGTGGTGCGGGTCAACTATGCCAACTTTGCTGCTGCCGGACTCGTCTGGGTGGGCATCGGCGCCCCTCTCCTCACCGGCTACGTGGTGCTTTTGCACTACATCCGGATTGGCGACAGCGTGAAGCGGACAGTATCGAAATGGCTTTCCGTGTGGATCTGGGGCGGCGTTGTACTTGTGGGCGTCGTCCCCATTGTCGCGGGTATCACCGCGGAGTCGTATGTTCGCGCCCAGAATGGATACGAATACTGCGGGCGGCTCTTCGAGCTCGGCGTCGGTCGCTTTGAGCGGGTTTACATTAGCGATCCGAGGCTGTGCGTCTCGCCCTACGTGTTGGACGAAGCGCTCGAGCGCTATGGATACGCCCAAGTGGAGTAACACCTGGCTCTATCAGAGAGTGAAGCGGTAGCGCGCTGCGGGGGCGAGGTCGTGCGGGGGAGGTCACGCGCGTGCGTGCAGCTCTCCACCGGCAATGCGTCGCCCCGATGGACCTACGGGTGGTCGAACCCCAGCGAGACGGGACACCGCACTGGCATCTCGTGGTGTTCGTCGCGCCAAACGGCCCAAGCGGTGATCGACACCATGCAGCGCTATGCGTTGGAGGACACGCCCGACGAGCCAGGCGCGAGCCGTCACCGCTTCCAGGTTGAGCGGATCGACCCGCAGCGTGGGACGGCAACCGGCTATGTCGCCAAGTACGTCGCCAAGGGCATCGACTGAAGCAGCTCCCGTTTCGACCGGACACCTTGTTCGTTGACCTGAAGGCCTAGGCATAGCCCTAGTGCAAAGGAGTGACCAAGGTGGAACGCATCGAAGTCGTAGCAGGGGTGCAGCGGCGGCGTCGGTACTCGCCGCGGGAGAAGGCGGATCTGGTGGCGCTGTGCGAGCAGCCCGGCATATCGGTATCGCTTGTGGCGCGGCCCCATGGTATGTCCCCGAGTCTCCTGTTCCGGTGGAAGAAGCTGATGGACGACGGTGGCATGACGGCAGTGGGTTCGGGCGACGAGGTGGTCAGCGCCGCCGAGGTGAAGGCGTTGAAGCGCCAGGTGCGTGAGCTCGAGCGCCTGCTGGGGCGCAAGACCATGGAGACCGAGATTCTCAAGGAAGCCCTGGAGGTGGCTCAGGCGAAAAAGTTGATCTCGCGCATACCCTTGTTGCCGCCGGACGATTCCCGGTGAAGCCGTTCCGCGTCTGATCGAATTAGCCGAACCGCTACCAGGAACGAAAGCGTGGCGGATCACCGGCGTATCGGACGGCCGCAGCGAGGTTCTGACCCGCTTCCATCGATGGCAAACGCGCCTGCGGGAAACGCCGTGCGAGACAGGCGCAGCGACCGCCGCTGTGGCGCATATGCCGTCCACGACGGGGCAACAGGGGCACTGCATTATACCGCCACTCTGACGCGGCACGGGGGCGTTCCTCGCCGCGCTGCCTGCTCGCGCCGCCCTCAGGTGGAACAAGGCTCGGGGCTGCCGCCAGGTGATAGCCATCAGCGGGTAGCCACGTGGTGACTACATCGAGGGCCGGCGAGCGGGGATTACGTCCTTTGGAGTTCTGTCAATAACTATACGTCTATTCGTCCGAGGTGTTCGCCTCTCCCCGCACACCAAGTAGCCGACGTTCCTTGCGAAGCCTTAGAACTACATAATCCTCGAACTCCTCAGGGTACTTCCCGAGTCCAGTTGAAAGGATTACCTGCCATCCCAGATCCTCCGGGTTCTCCAGGGACATAAACTGCAATACGGCCTGTTTCAGCCACTGTGATTCGATCCCCATCGTCTCTGGGGTATCAATCATATTAAACCTCGGATACTGCACGCCTGGCGTTGTTAAACTCATTTGCATCAGAGTCATGAAATACATCAGCCGCTTCGGAACACTCGCGCTCGCCTCCCGATACTCCCCGTTATTGATAACCGGCATATAATTGTCCTTATCAATTCGCGCCGTTCGGCAATCGGGAAGAGCATTACGCATGAAACTGCTGTAATAATAACTAAACTGATCTATGCGTTCTGATATCGCCTCGCTTACCTCAGTTTCTTTACGATTAAGATTGCGCCTCGCTCTTTCTAACTCACCCATCGCTCGATCTAACTCAGCCTGCCTTTCCTCTAGCTGCTTTTCGACGTCAATGGCTTTTTTAATACTTTCTATACGCTCCTTCGCAGCCAATACTGCATCATCCATCTCCTCGATTTCGTCAGCATTCGATAGATCTGGCGTGACACTCGTATCTTCCATCAACTTACTGCGGATCTCGTGCCTATCCGCTTCCAATTTCCTCATCCCCGCTTCGGAGCCCTCAATCTCATTCCGCACGCCATCTCGCGCGATCTCCACTGTCTCCAGAGCCTTCCTCTTCGACTTCAAAAGCTCCTTATACTCGTGCGAGGTGTAGAAAAAGCGTTCATATTGCTCTTCTTCGATTGGAGCCCCACAGACGCAATGTCCTGTAGCTCTCTCAACAGAGCTAAGACAGTAGGGACAGGTATCTGAAGAGAACAGATTCATTTGCGTGTGTGTAAGCAAAATCTTATCAATTCTATCAACCTCCTCCACGAGCTTCTTTCTAAGCTCCAAAAGCTTCGCCTGCTCCTCATACGCCGCTATCAGTGTTTGCCTCAAAGTAGATAGATTGAGTTCGATGCTATATAGATCGTTTCTTACTTCCGTCAAGTATTGAAAATTTTCAACCGAGCTGTTCGCCTTCTCGCGCACAGCGCGCCGACTAAAACGCAGCCCTTCAAGCCTCGCCTCCTCCTGCCAAAGCTCATCCCTTAGGTGCTCTAAATTGACGACATCCTTTCTACCAAGCAACTCACTAGCTAGCCGTTCGTACTCTTGATAAACGGAGAGAGCCACCTGTCGCTCCCGATCGCGACGTTTTTCCTCACTAATCGCCTGGTAATATTCTGCGAATGCCTTACCCATCCAAAGCTGAAATATGACCTGCCTCAATAAATTAGAGTCTGCCACAAACCCTTGCTGATCAGGAGTCTTGTAAATCCTATCCGGATCTGCCGCCTGATCATGGTAAACCAGTCGAAATAGATCATTACTTTTGATTATAAACTCTTTTGATCCAAGGGATAATTCAACGGCTGGCACTCCAAGATTCTCAAGCAACCAGTCAGAAAATATCACGCCGGCTTCAGCAGAATTCCTATACAGTGGATATATTTCCGATGATCCCTGTCGCACATTGCCCGACTCGTCTTCTTCGAACCGCGTAACAAGAATCTCGTTATCGCCAATCCATCGGCGCAGAACATAGCGCGATTCTCCAATCGTAAGATCCACCAGAACCCAGTTGTTCTTATCGGAGGTTATCTCTTGATGCTTTTGAGACTTGCTACCAATCTCAAATTCCCCGGCAACTCCGCCTATTCCATAATAAAGAAGATTAAAGAACGTGGTCTTTCCAGTTCCGTTGTCACCCTCAATTATGTTGAGGCCTGAACCGAAATCTGGCGACTCAAAGTAGTATTGATCACCCTCATAAAAGACTTTGTTTATTCTTAGAGCGACCATCGTGTTACTCCATGATCATCGTATAGGCGCCGCATCAATTTTTCTTTCGTGAGGATATTTATCCTGGGGACAAGCTCCTTGAGGCGCTTTGTGTTTTCGTATTCTTTAGAAAAATTGCTCCTCTTCAAAAAATCCGCTGGCAGATTTTCCTTGATCAGCGTCACATCCATTTCGCCTGACTTTCCGGGCCGAGTCTCCACGTAACCTCTTTTCCCAAGTGTTATCATAAGCTTCCCTAACTCCAACTCATGCATAGGGCCGCTTGAAAAGGCGCTAAAGAGGTATTCACGATCTACGGCGTTCTTGATAGGTTGGCGCTTCGCCCGATCGATTATCCCAATCAATACTTTGTCGGATACAAAAGGGATGAGATATGCGATCTTCCGGTGATCTCTCAGAAAAATTCCGTTACGGCAACCCAGTGAGTCAAGAAGAACAAAGGCCGTATAGGTAAAGAAATAAAAATCCTCACCAGACGTGAACATCAAGCGCTTCTTTTGTTCTCGACGCTCAGTTTCCATCGGAAGGAACCTGGTCTAGAGATATAAAACACGTGTCCATTAGGTTGAGAACAACTCCCTCCAGAGTTTGTGGATTACTGAGCTTATATTGGTAGTCGCCCTTCAACTCCTCCACCTCTTCCTTGGCACACTCAAAGAGGATTTCAATGGCGGCATTCACGTCTGAGGTTTCGGTAAATGGTCGCTGGATCGCACCATTTCCGATTGAGCGCTCGCACGCTATAAGCACTCGGCACCACATTGCTTTCACACTATGGTGGCCTATGGCCGCTTCCATTTGGGCGATACTCGCCCTTCTGGCGAGCACACTGAGAGCCTGAGGGTCGAAGTCCGGATAAACGGCCTGTATTTTCTCGCCCAGATTCCGAGAATCCGATGGCTCAGGGATATCCTCCCAATGTTTCCAGGCAGGGTCGGACAGGCCGTCTTCTGCCTCGGATGCGGCCTTAAGGAAAAGCACTTGGATGTCCGATTTATAAACAAACCGCTCAGCATGATCTTTGTAAGACTGCCGCTCGTCAAAAGTATCCAACAATTCTCTACAGATGGTCTCTTCTTTTCCTTCCGTTCGATAATTGAACCACGAGCTATTTCGCACCTGCTCTATTACTGCCTGGTACAGTAACTTCTCGTCTTCGGTTCCAAAAAACCACTCAATTCGACCCAAGAAATCCCTAATATGACTGTCAGACATTTTCTCGATTTCGTCCACATATCCCTTGGAAGAGGATTTCGCATATTGCGACTGGTACTCATCGAGGAGAACGGCCCGAACGCATTTTACGGTATTTGCGTCAGAAAAGTCCTTATCTTGAAGCAACTTCAAGATGGGTGACTCAGGAGGCGTGAGCCCATATTTATCTTCGAAATTTTTCTTATTTTCTTTACCAATTTCTGCAGTAGTATAAAAGCCGAAGCTTATTTTATCGCTAGACCTCCATTTCCCTAAAAAAATATCGAGGAAGCTTACCAGTGTGTTCTTAACCGGGTTGCTATTCAGCGTGAAGCTAGTTGATGGATCGTAGTTCTTGTCCTCTTCGTAGTATTCTTCTGTCCCTTCTTTGCTTGCATTTTGGAGGGATACGTCCTCGGTGTCTTCAACCGCTGAGTAGAAGTGCGTCTCGTTACTCGCCTCAATGCGCTGCAGCATCAGGTGGGCCGCCCGGAGGCGCTGGAGCCTGAACCCCTTGGCTCCTTCATGCGCTTCGCGGTTGATGGTTTGTGTCATAGACTTGCCTGCCAGTGCCAGAGCTCAACTTCGACGACGCCATTTCACGTCAGCTCGGTAGATGTGGAAACGTGTACCGCGGGCGTAGACACCTCATCAAGCGTCATAAGGCCTATACGAGCCCTCGTGCATTACCTAGACGCATAGCCAATCTCTGGCTCTTTTCATTTGTGTGGTGCCAGTGGGCCAAGTCGAAAAGTCGATCTAATGCGAACGCGGGCAGCATGAAAGTTGTACCTATAACTCGTAAAAAATAGAACACCCAACAGGAACCGGAGCAGCGATCATGAGGTTATGAACTTCGTTGGTCAACGCGCATCTTCAACCACTGTCTGTCGCTTTTCCTATTCAGTGCGTGCATTTTCCGGTAGCAGTTTGGGCACAGCGCGACTGCGTTACCAATCACGTCCTCCCCGCCCTCGCGAGCCAAAGTATATGGTGGCACTCAAGGTAGGGTTCGCCAGCCTTCGTGTAGAAGGGCGCTGGTGATTGGCAAAGATCACAGTAACCGTTTGCAGCGCGCTTCACATACGCGGAGACAGCCGGATTCCTTATGATGACGTGGCTCGCTCGCAGACGGGCGTTTCTCTGGGCTGCGTTTGGCGCTCTCGGCAAGGCTGCGGAGCCCCTCTAAGCTGCTCTCCGACTTTAGCAACCGCGCTTCGAGTCGTTGCTCATTTTCTCGCGCCTCATTGGCCGTAGGGAGCGGCTTTGTTCCGCCGGACTTTAGGCGAACGGGGAACATGTAGACCTTTCGCCTCTTCTGGGAGGTGCCCGGCTGCTCCTCCTGGTACGGCTCCCCCGCAAGCTCTACCTCGCCTGCATAGACGTATTGGCCGGGCGTAAACACTTCAAGTAGATGGACCGTAAGGCCGATTTCGTGAGACTCCCCAAGCACCCGGTTCTGCCGATCCAGCTCTTGGTGGCCAGTCGGCCCCATGCCCGTGTAGTGCGGGACATCGCCTTCCCAGCGGTCTTGGTATAGCGATTTTGTGTGGTCCGAAACAAGCACTAGACAGTTGTTGGCGTGGGAGCGGCGCATCCCGCCTTGAAGCCCCACACCGAACTGTTGCATCACTTCGTTGTTGTTCAATCTCGCGCCCGGCTGAACCAACGACCTCTACCCATCAAAGGACCAAAAGCGGTACCGCACGGTCCCGAGAGTAGAGGAACGAATGGTCAGGGGAAAGACATGCGCGAGAAGATATCGTCGCTACATGCAGTTTAAGACCACGCCGCAGCGTCTACATGGCGTCTACACGAGACAGCTAACTTAAGTGGAGTCGCCATAACTTACTGTTTTTATGGTGCCGGTGGACGGAATCGAACCGCCGACCTACTGATTACGAAGCGCAATCAGGTAGTTACGGGCGATCTTAAGGCGACAAAGCTGAATCGGGCTCCCGGAGCTAGGAACCATCTAGCTCTGCGGAGGCTGATATGGCAATCAAGCTAACCGTCACCTCAACCAAGGGCGGGGTCGGGAAGACGACCGTCACGGCCAACCTCGGCGCCTACATCGCAGACCTCGGCTACCGGGTTCTCTTGATCGACGCCGACATCCAACCAACGCTATCCAGCTATTTCCCCCTCGCGCAACAGGCGGACTACGGGCTCACTCAACTCATCACCGCCGGTGAAACTGGATCCACGGTGAGCACCACCACCCTGGCCGCTCGCGATGGCGGCACTCTGGACGTCATCGTATCCAACGATCCCGATGGGGCATTACAGAACTGGATTCTCCATACCCCGGATGGTCGGGTTCGGCTCCGGCACATCCTCTCGGATTACGATGAAATCTATGACGCGATCCTGATCGACACCCAGGGTGCGGTGGGCCCTCTCCAGGACGCGGCCGTGCTCGCCGCAGACCTCCTCCTTTCACCGATCCCGCCCGAGATCCTGTCAGCCCGGGAATTCGCCCGCGGGACTGTAACCATGCTCGAGCGCCTGCGGCCGATGGCTGCCATGGGGGCACCCGTCGGTCCACTCCGCGGCATGCTCTACCGCATGGACCGGACAGCGGACGCACGCGTCATCGCCGACGAGCTCCGCCGGGAGTCGTACGGGCCAAGCCGCGGGCAAATAACCGTCATGGATACGGCGGTCCCTGCAACGGTCGCATACCGGGAGGCAGCAACCCACCAAGTCCCCGTGCATCGCTGGGAGACACGGCGCTCCGGACCCACACCGGCGGCAGCGGAGACCATGCGCGCGCTTGCCGCCGAGTGCCTCCCCCACCTGGTCGACGATCACAGGGAGGTCGAGGGCCATGGCTAAGGAAATCGATCGCGACAAGCTCCGGCAAACGCTTTATCAAGGCCACTTCGCTCAGCCGGGACAGGAACTGTCACCGGGTGAACCGGTAACCGTGACCCAGATGATCCTGGACATCGACCAGATCAAGGCCTACGACCGCAACCCGCGCAAGGCACCCAACCCACGCTACGACGAAATCAAGGCTTCGATTCGCGCGCAGCGTGGGCTCAACAACGCGCTTGAGGTGACACGCCGGCCGGGCGATGAGGTCTACATGGTGCGCGCCGGCGGCAACACGCGGCTCAAGGCACTGCGTGAGCTGGCCGAGGAGACCAGCGACCCGACCTTCCGGACGGTCCACTGCCTGTATCACCCATGGGACGACGATGCCCACGTCCTGACGGCGCACCTAGTCGAGAACGAGCTACGCGGTGAGATGACGCTCATCGACAAAGCCGTTGCCCTCCAGCAACTGCGCAGCGAGTTCGAGGCCGAGGCCGGCGGGGAACTGTCACGATCGGCCTTCCAACGCCGCCTGCAAGACGTCGGGTATACCGTGTCTCGTCCCCTGCTCCGGCGGTTCGAGTACGCAGCCGCAACGCTCCTCCCCGCGATTCCGCAGGCGCTGGAAGGTGGCCTCGGCGGCAGTACCGTTGAGCAAATCCGCCAGCTCCATACAGCGGCAGCCGAGCTCTGGACGGCCCACGAGCAACCAGAGGATCAACTCCAGATCGTCTGGGAGCAGGCCCTTGCCGCCACGGATGCACCGGACTGGGATCTGGAGGTCGGGCGACAACAGCTGGAGCGCGACCTCGCAGAAACCCTCGATGTGCCCCTGCGCGAGATCCGGCTGGAACTCGATACCCGGCTGCGGCAACAAGGTGGTCCCAATTCGGCGCGACAGACGGTGGCACCATCCGCACCCGCCTCGGAGTCCCCTGAGCAGGAACCCGTACCGCAACAGACTCCATCATCTGGTACGCCACCAGCGACCGCAGGCACCGAGCATATCGATGCAACGCCCGCCGGCCCCGGCGAGCACGCGAACGCGGAGCCGGCTTCAGCCTCGGCCACCATCACCGAAGACGCGCGTGACGCACCGAACGAGCCGGAACTCGCCGACCCATCCACTTACGGCAGTGAATGGAGTGACGAAGAGTCACCCGGGCATGGCGACGCGGGCGAACCGTCGACCACACCCGGCGAGGACGCGACCGTCAGCTCGCTCCGGCGGGACGCTTTCCTGTGCGCCGAGCAACTCGCGCGTCGGTACAAGCTCGACATCTATCTCAAACGCTGGGACTACGGCATGGGTTTTCTCATGGATCTCCCTCCGCCGGAAGACGTCCTTCGAGATCCGTCAACGCCGCAGAGCACCCGTCGCCAGTGGGTGTGGTGGCTGCTGACGGTCTGGTCGGAAGCCCTGGAAGAATCCAAGGCGGCCCATGCGCCATTCCCCGAGCGCTTCGAACTGGGCCGGGTCATCAACCACGGCAACGACCAAGCGCTGCACTACCGCGTCGGCTCCCCCATGTGGGCCATAGCAGCCGCCGATTGGTGGTCCTGCCCGAACACCCCGGAAGACGACTTCGAGGACTTATTGCAGCTGATGCGCACGTGTCGCCGCCTCGCCCAATGCGCCGCGGCCAGCGGTGAGGCGCTTTGGAGGGACGAATCATGAGCAAGGAACTCGCTTACCAGATCGTTTGCTACGCGGTTGAGAAGCTCAAGGCATCCGACGAGAACGCGGTCGCGGATCTGGGCTTCGATCCGGAAGAAATCAGGGCCATGGAACAAATGACCGTCGGCGAGCTGCATCACCTGGCCCGGATGGGGACCCACTTCCTGGATATCGCGGTCGACCACCGATGCCTGCAAAACGCCCTCGCCCACGCCCGCAACGAAGCAGAAAACGAATCCACGCAGGATAATCTGATCCGCAATGGCGCCAGCGCAGAAATGCTCCAGGCGCTCTACGGGCTTACGCCCGGCGAAGTCTGCCGCCGGAGGCGGCTTCTGGGTGCGCAAACGCCGCGCGGCCGTCCCCAGCGGCCCCGGCCGCCGACACAGGATCGCATCTGGCGCACGTGGTGCGCCCGCGGAGATCTTCCGGAACCGGAGCGCTATCTCGAGGTCGCCCGGGAGTGCCAGGTGTCGGCACAGGCCGTATGGCGCCTCGTTCAGGAGGCTCAGGCCATCCAGGACACGGTCGGCGGCGCCAGCGCATCCCCGAGCGCGGTCGTTTCCCTTGTGACCCGCTACGACGGCTCGGAGGGATAGGCCATGACAACGAGCAACCGGAATGCTTCCCCGTTGAACTACCTCGACGGCCACCTCTCCGAGGCCGCTCGCCAGGCGCGTGCAATGACGGCCACCGAGGACATCCAGGCCGACGAACGCAACACGGTTCTATACAGCGGCAACTGGCAGGACAGCCACCCCCGACGCCTGCTCTACGATCCCGCTCTCGATGCCCGCGACAAGATCGCATGGATGGTGATCAAGGCCCACACGGACCCACAGTCCCCACGTAGATTTCCCAGCTATGACGACTTTGGCGCCGCCGGTGTGGGAAGCAAACCCACCATCGCCGTTTCCGTCGCCATGCTGCGCATTACCCGCTGGCTTTGTCTCTACGAGCGCGTGCGGGACGAGAAGGGTCGCTACCGGGGCAACGTCTACGCGCTCCACGACGAGCCCGTCAGCGTGGCGGAGGCCATGGAGCTCGACGAAGGGTATGTGGCCTTTCTCGAGAGCATGTGCCGACACAATCATCGCCGCGTCCGCCGCACCGCCCAGGCCGTTTTAGCGACCATCCAGGCAGAGCTGATCGCGGGCAGTGACATAACCGACGATCGTGGAGCGAAGACCCGCTTCGAGACACGGCTTGCCGGCATCCGCGGCCACGCTGGGGCGTTCGCGACCGGTGCGTACGGTGAGCTATTCCGCGAGCACCAGAACAATCTCTCCGGCGACAGCGGAGCCGAGGCTCAGCACCGGGTTAACCCAGTTAACCCGGAAGGGGATGCAGCCCAGGTTAAGCAGTTTAACCTGGACGAAAATAGCCAGGTTAAACACGTTAACTCGGAGGACAATTCTTTTTATTCAGAATCTTACAGCCAGGTTAAACAGCTTTACCCCTCGCGCGCGCGGAGTAGTAGTGGTAGTAGTAGTTACAACAACACAACAACGTCGAATCAAACCGCTCGCGAACGCGGCGAACCCGGTGACGAGCCACCTCTTCGCTACCCCACCGGCCTCAGCGGTGAACAGCAGCGACTGGCCCGCTTGTGCGTTGAGGGCTTGGAGCCGGAGCTCGCACAGCAAGTGTTCGACGAACTCGACGGATGTCTCAAAGACAGGTCAAGGGAGCCCATCCGGAACCCTATCCGGTATCTGACAGGACTGGCCCGGCGTGCCCGGGAAGGAGCCTTCATCCCTACGTACGCAGCCAATTTCCAGGCGACGGGACAGCGCGAGGCCTGCTCGGCTCAGGAACGTGGATCGACGGGAAGCACGCGGTCGCAGTTGAGCCGCGCCAGGGGAGCGGAGGACCTGGTTCAGATGCTCAAGGCCGCCGGCAGACCCGTTCCCCCGGAACTCGCTGCGCAGCTTCCGGAGGATTCATAGATGCTGGAATGGTGGTCTGTCCCATCAAGGGACGAAAACCACGCGATCCCGGAAAGCATTTCTCCGCCAATACTTCGGCAAGCGATTCCACGATCCCCGACCCAAGCTTGCCATCGCGGAGTGAGCACCATGTCCCAGGCAATCCGGGAAGACACTGGCGAACCCTTTCACAGTGAAGAACGGGCCGAGCTGGTCCGCGATGCGCTGGTGCGCGAGACCGGTTTGCGGTTTCGGGTAGTCGCGGTGGAAGGCGGTTACATCGTCGAGCAATACTCCCAGGGCGCAGCGGAGATGCCCACCGGCACGGCGGCCTCGGGCGGCACGGCCGACACGCATCCGGAAACGGTTGTTCTGCGACCAGCCGTACGCGGCCATATCGGCCTTGTCATGCAGGTGCTCATGGGCTTGCTCGGCCTGGCGACTGCCCCGGTCATCACCGATCAGGCTGCTGCGCTTCCGGAACCGCTCGGTCCGGCCGCTGGAAGCTGGTCACTCGATTCACCACCACTGGGGCCCATCAACGGTGTCGAAGCGGCCATCGCAACCGCCGCATCCGGGGTCGCGCTTATCTCGCTCCTACGGCTCCTGATCGCCGTGTACTACTACCGTTTTGAGCTGGGAAGACACGTCGTCACCGTCCATGAAGGCATCGTCGCCCGTTCCGTTCGGCACATGTACTACCGGAACGCGCGAATTCCGACCCTCAAACAGAACCTTGCCGAACGGCTCCTTGGTGTCGGTACGGTCACGCTCTCCTCGGCAGGAGGTGGCGACACGGGTGAGATCGATCTCGCCACCATTCGCCATCCAGCCAGGGTCAAAGACGAGATCCAGCGTCGCATCGAACAGGCGGTCGGATGAGTCCACCGGAGGGCACTGATGAACAACCAAGAAGTCGAGACGAACAACGGCGCCTCCGATCCGAACCATGCTGGCAAACGCCACCCCGGCGGATTGCGCGGCCAGGCAACCATGACGTTGCAGACGCGCCAAGCCCAAAAGCTCATGCGCGGGCGCACGCGTCGCGACAACAGCAACAAGCCGGCGATCATCGGGCTCACGCGGTTCGCCACCCTGATGCGCTGGGCGTGGCGTGCCGCCGAGTTCGACGATCCGTGGGCCGACTGGTTGCTGATTCGTGTCCATGACACGATCACGGAGAATCGCGATTCGCTGGCTGTCCTGCAACGGCAAATCGAAGAGCGCCTATCAGCGATGTCGAACGTCGAGATTGCCGTCGCGGAGAGCCTGGAACCACTGGAGATCCCGTTGAACTTCTCCACACCTTACGGGTTCTTAGGCGCCTACCTCGTGGCGGACTACGACAACTATGCGCGCGCTGTCCTGACCGCCCGCCACGTAGGGCTTCTCGGCCGTGATGACGCCGAACGCCAACTCCACCAAGGCGGGCACCTCGTTCGTAGCACCTTCCATATACCCGCTGGCTGGCGTTACCGGGCCCTCACGAGGGACAGTGTTCGCCGACAACCCCCCAAGGCCGTGGAAGTCGCTCAGATCATGGGCTGGCCACCGCAAGAGGTCGTCGACAAGATCACGCGTGCGCCCATTGCTCCTTCCATCCGCAAGCCATCAACCAACTCTGGCACGCGGGAAGAGGAACCGCAAGCGTAGCCTTTCAACATGGGCAGACACCTTCCAGATGCTCTCTGACGACGAACCAGTCTGTGGCCTTTAGCCAATGGTGGGTTGTCGGATTCAACACAACATGCAGGTAAGCGTCCGCTGAGCACCGTCTTGTCGCCGGGCCTCGACGATGCTTACGCGTTGATCTCGTCGGTGAACTCGCCGTGCTCGATCGCGGTTGCGACCGCCGCGTCGAGCCGCAGCAGGACGTCAGCGAGGGACTCGTCCGGACGGCGGCGGAGCATGGCGAGGGCGTTGTGGGGGTCGCTGGCGACGGCCACCTGGCCGACCGGATGCAGGTAGCCGATGTTGATGTCGCCATCGTCGGCAAGCAGCGCGTCGATGTTCGGCAGATCAAGCTCGGTGATGTGCGCCATCGACCCTCCTGGCGGATCAGGCCGCCCGGGCGTACTCGTGCTCGGTATCCAGCGCGATGTTCCAGGGCAGCAGCTCGTCGATGCGGTTGATCGGGTGCGTGCCGATGCGCTCGAGCACGGCCCGGAGGTAGGCGTAGGGATCGACGCCGTTCAGCCGGGCGGTTCCGATGAGGCTGTAGATCAGCGCCGCACTGTCCCCGCCCCGGTCGGAGCCGGCGAAGAGGTAGTTCTTGCGGCCGAGGGCGACGGTACGCAATGCGCGCTCGGCGGCGTTGTCTATCTCCACCCCGTCGTCATGGCGGTGGCGTGTCAGTGCCGACCAGCGCTCGAGCGCATAGCGCACCGCCACCGCGAAGGCGGACTTCGCAGAGACGCGCTGGAGTTTGTCGGTGAACCAGGTATACAGGGCATCCAGCACGGGTCCCGCCCGGGCCTGGCGCTCGGCCCGGCGGACATCCGGTGCCTTGCCCCGGATGTCGGCCTCGATCGCGTAGAGCGTCCCGATGCGCTCCAGCGCCTCGCGGGCGAGGGGCGAGCCGTTGCCCTGGTCGATGTCGTGGAACTTGCGGCGCACGTGCGCCCAGCAGGCTGCCTCCTGGACACGACCCGTGTCGTACAGCGGCCGGAAGCCGGCATAGCCGTCGGCCTGGAGGACACCGGTGAACGAGTGCAGGTGACGCTGAGGATGCACCCCCTTGCGATCCGGTGAGTAGCGGAACACCACCGCGGGCGGCGTCTCGCCGCCCGCGGCGCGCTCGTCGCGCACGTAGGTCCATAGCCGAGCGGTACGCGTCTGCCCGCGGCCCGGGGCGAGCACGGGCTCCGGCGTGTCATCGGCATGGACCGTGGCGCCGGCGAGGATGTGGCGCTGAAGCGCCTCACCGATTGGGGCGAGCAGTGTGCTGCTCGCGCCCACCCAGTCGGCCAGCGTGGAGCGCGTGAGCTCCACGCCCTCGCGGGCACAGATCGCCGACTGGCGGTACAGCGGCAGATGGTCGCAGTACTTCGCCACCAGCACCTGGGCGAGCAGCCCGGGGCCGGCGAGCCCGCGCTCGATGGGCCGCTCGGCGGCCGGGGCCTGGTTGATCGTGCCGCACTGCCCGCACCGGTGCTTGGGGCGGATGTGGCGGATGACCTTGAACGATGCCGGGACGTACTCCAGCACCTCGCTGACGTCCTCACCGAGATAGGTCAGCGCGCCGCCGCAGTCCGGGCAGGTGCAGGCCGCCGCGTGGAGGCGGTCTTCGCGGGGGAGATCGTCCGGCAACGCCTGGCGCGCCGGGCGGGCACTGGGTGAGGGCTTTGGCGATGCCGATGGCCTGGGCTGCTGGGCAGCCGCCTCGGCCTGCGCGGCCTCCATCTCCTCGATGGTGAGTTCGAGCTGGGCGATCTGCGCATCCAGCCGCTCCGAGGAGCGGCCGAACTGCTTGCGCTTGAGCCGGGCGAGCTCGAGCTTGAGCTTCTCCAGCTCGCAGTCACGGTGATGGAGCCGGCTGCGCAGCTCCGCCAACTCCGCACGGCTGGCTGCCAGTTCCGCCCGCAGGGCGGCGACGTCCTCGGGCGGTTCCGGGGTGTTGGCGGGCGTCGTCGGCATGCGCGCATTATACCGACGACCGCCCCGCGGGGCATCTCTCAGGCGGCGTGTTGCGGGTCGAACGTGCGCATCGGGATGCGCCAGTCGATGCCCTCCAGGAGCATCGCCAACTGTGCCGCGGTGAGGTAAACGGCCCCGTGCTTGAGGCGCGGCCAGACGAACCGGCCCCGCTCCAAGCGCTTGGCATACAGGCACAGTCCTTGGCCGTCCCACCACAGCACCTTAATGCGGTCCCCGCGCCGGCCACGGAACACGAAGATTTGCCCCGAGAACGGATCCTTGCTTAACCGGTGAGCGACCATCGCAGCCAGGCCATCGAAGCCCTTGCGCATATCGGTCACCCCCGCAACCAGATAGATGCGCGTGCCAGTCGGTGGCGCCATCATCGGCCCAAGACCTCCAGCGCCACACGCAGTGCCTCCCCGTCGGCGTCGCCGCGCACGAGCACTCGATGGCCGCCGCTCAAGGTGATCTCCAGCTCGCCATCACCCGGCCTCGGGGAACGCTGCGGCTCGGCCGCCGCAGCGACGTGCGTGTCGGCCACGCGGATGGGCACAAGTGCCGCCGCGCTTGTGCCCGTCGTCTCCTCCAGCAGACCTTCACGATAGAGCTTGCGCCACTTGAAGAGCTGGTTGGCGTTGACGTCGTGGCGGCGGGCGACCACCGATACCGAGGCGCCCTCGGCCAGCGTCTCCTCGACCACCCGCCGCTTGTAGCCGACCGTGAAACGCTGGCGCCTGTCGCCTACGGTGGCGCGAGTGTGTTCTTCGTTGGTGTCCACTTCGCCTCCAGGTCGACACCTATCCGGTGCCCACTTCACCCATGGAGGCGCGATCATCGGTCATCACGAATCTGACGGGAAGCCGGTACTCACCGGACGCTTACACATGCAATAGCGCCCCCATGAGTGTGTATCTCGGCATCCGGCAACCCTCCCGGACACCGAGTTACACATTCATGGGGACTCTGGTAACCGATCCACGAACCCCATCTGTTGAGCGGATTGTGGTTCCGGGACGCTGAGCGGGCGGTAGACAAGCTGTTCGTGCCTGTCCATCGTCCAGGCGGGCTACTGCAGGGGTGATTCCGACCGGGGCGTTTTCGGGAAAGGAGCCGCAGTCACCACGCGGTTGCGACCGCTTTCCTTGCCCTCGTAGAGAACGGCGTCGGCGCGCTCGATCCGATCCCGTATGCCTTTGTCCTCCTCCAAGCCTCCCACTCATCTGCAAGGCTTAGTGTCACGGAACCACAATCCGCTCAACAGATGGGGTTCGTGGATCGCTTACGGACTCTGCTCCGTCTCGCGCGTGATAGTGAAGGAACAATCAGCATGACCTGCTTGACTCTTGAACGCTTGATTCGGTCAATCGACCGTTTTCGCTAGACGCTCGAGATCGGCCAAAACCGCTTCCCGGTCATCGCTCTGGCGGATCAGCACCCGTGCCTCGCCGTTGGCGGCGAAACCGTAGATCCCCGCGCTGTGGGAGACGTCGTAGTCGCCGTTTTCGTCCTTGTCGCCGTAGCCGTAGGTGACGCGATAGCGCTTGCTCAGGCGGCGCAGCTGCTCCTGGGTGCCCGTTAGGCCCGTAATCGCCTCGTGGAAGTGCGCCGTGTAGCTGCGCAGCCGCTCCGCGTCGTCCCGATCCGGGTCGACGCTGACGAACAGTACCCGGATCCGCTCGCGGTCGGCCTCGGGCAGCTGCCCGAGCCAGCCGGCGATACGCGCCATGGTCGCCGGGCAGACATCCGGGCAGTGGGTGAAGCCGAAGAACATCAGCACGGCCTTGCCTTCGTACGCGTCGGCCGTGACCTCCCGGCCGTGCTCGTCGGTCAGGGTGAACTGCAGCTCCGGCATCAGCCGCGAGATGTCCTTGGTCTGCCAGTCCTGCCCGCCGCCGCAACCGGCAACAGTGAGCCCGCTCAGCAGCACCAGGGTGAGAATCCAGCGTGGCATGCGTTTCTTCGCGAATAACATGGACCTTGGCTTCATGCCGTCGAACCCGACGCGGCGGCATCCCGCCCCATGCGCTCGGCTTCCCGCTTCTCCTGCCTGAACATCTGGGACAGGACGATAAGCAAACCCAGCACGCTCATCATCGCCGAGGGAATCCAGGTAATCAGGCCGCCCAGCATGCGGTCTGTGTCGGTATCGATGGGCCAGGGACTCCCGCAGACCTCGTAGTACTCGTAGACCCCGGTGCCGTAGAAGAAGATATAGGCGCCCAGGACGATCTGAGGGAACGCCACCACCGCCACCACAATACAGCGTTTGCCGTACCCAATGCGGTGCTGTGCGGGATCCGGAGGATATGGGTTGAGCACCAGCCACCAGAACAGCAGCCCGTCCAGGGCCATGCTCCAGTTCATGATGCTGTACAGCCAGCCGCTGAGCATAGCATCGAAGTGGATGCTAGGCGTGAGCCACAAGTAAATCAAGCCGACAAAGAGAAAAGCGGCGACCACTGGCTGCTGCACGGCACCGTAAGCGCCGCGCACCGGTCCGCTGCGCCACACGGGCGTAATCAGATTGTCGCGCAGCCATGCCGGCGCCCCTTGGGCCAGCACCGGCAACGGGTTGGCAAGCACCAGCAGCATCGCCGCCACGTGGTGTAGCGCCAGGTGTTGGATGCGATGGATGAAGAACACGTACTGGGAGAAATAGTCGAATTGGGTCTGGCTGACTCCGTACATCAGACCCAAACCTACGAAAAACGCCGTATTTCTCCAGAAACCCGGCCCGCCGCCGCGACCAAGGCCTCTCAAATAAAGAAGAAAAACCAGCCCGCAGACCAGCGTAACCATAGGCTGCCACTGGTAAGGGGTGAGCGCATGAACAATATCGCTGGGTTCGGGCATATAGGGTTAGGCTGTGAGTTGATGAAGTTAATGTGCCACGTTAGCAGTCTACCGTTTGCACTATGACTAATGCTGATTTCTTATTTTCCAACCATTTTAAGATGAAGTCTTGTCAGAAAATAACGCGGGACCACGAACCTCATAAGAAAGTATGAGGGATAAAACATAGGCAGTCTTTACTTGATTTGATGTCATTCTATTAATCTCCTAATATCGGCAACGATGGCATTGACCGAGTCACTCGGGATTCCACCGACTCCACTGGCCGTAATTTTTAAACGGGCCCTGTCGTCGCGATCGAACACAAATACCGAGCCATTATGTTGGACGGTATAGTTACCTTCACGGTCGGACTCTCCATAGGAAAAAGTCGTGTAGTAACGACCCGTGAGTTCCCGGAGTGTCGATTGATCGGCAGTCATGCCCACGAACTGCTCGCCAAACGCGTCAGTATATTCCGCTAGGCGACTGGGGTTATCCCGCTGTGGATCAACGCTTACGAACAGTATGCGCACGTTCCCGCGCTGCGAAGGCGAGAGCTCTCTCAGGACTTGGCTTAGGCGACCGAGGGTGTTGGGGCATACGTCCGGACATGACGTAAACCCAAAAAATAATAGATTAACTTTCCCCGAAAAATCTTCTTCGGTAACAGTTTTCCCGGTCTCGGCAGTAAGTTCAAACTGAAGATCAGGAAATTGTCCAGTTACATCAGAAGTTTCCCATTCGGGTTGCTCATCGCATCCGAGCAGAAGAAGGATTAGGAAGAAGATCAGAGAAAAATAAAAAGGTGCAAACCGCCTAACTTTAATCATCCAGTCCTCCACGGCCTGTTGTTGCGTTTCGTACTACGAATGAAACGGTGTAGTTCGCACCGGATTCTGTGGCAAACGTTAGTTCTACTTCTCCACCAGGCTCGATATCTTTTTGCGAGCTTCTAAGCATCAGGTGATACCCACCGGGCGCGAACGTTGTCGTTTCGTTGGTCTGAATTTCCAGTGGCATGTCAACTGGTATCATCGAAATCGAGCCGTCGTTCTTTTGGATGGTTCTGTAAATTGAAACGGAGCCGAATGCCGAGCTGCGGGCTTCAGAAAAATTTAATGGCTTGTTGCCACTGTTGACTGCATGAAAGTATCCGTTCATTGGAACGCTGGCCGGCAGTCAACGGATCCATGCATCACGAAACTGTAATTGGGCTCCGGCTATGGCTATAGTACAAGTGGCGGCGAAGGTTAGCGCAATAAGTAGATAACGCATATCTGCTAGAGATCTCCCGTGGTAGTCGGAGTTTCTGAGTGGGCGTCTAGATTGGCGTAGGTCGATTTGGCGGCACCGTTCAGGACGGGTTCAAGGTTCCGTACATGGTTTCGAAATTCATCGAGGGTCTCGCCGGTCAACTTCTGACTGGGAGGGAGATCAAGGGTGCGGGGATTAACGGGGGCGCCGTCGCGCAGAACCTCATAGTGAAGGTTTGGTCCAGTGGCGGTGCCGCTCGCACCGACATAGCCGATCACTTGCCCCTGACGGACTTGATCTCCCGCGGTGAGTCCGTTCGCGTACCTGGAGAGGTGGGCGTACGCAGTCTCGAATTCGGGATCATGGCGTATACGTACGTACTTGCCGAAACTCCCGTAGCGGCTCGCTCGAACGACGCGACCGCTACCGGCCGCGACGACGGGAGTGCCATGGCGAGCGGCGAAGTCGAGTCCTTCATGCATGCGGGTATACCCGAGAATTGGATGGTCACGCTCGCCGAACAATGACGACAGTCGAGCGCCCTCGACGGGGGTTCGTGATAAGACCGTCTCCACGCTCACACCCGCGGAATTGTAAAAGGCGGAGTTGCCTCCGCCGGGGGCGAAGCGGTAGATTGCTATGCGCTCAGCCTGTTGGTCGATAGACGCAGCAAGCAGCTGGCCAGCGTGCCTTATTTCATTTCTTTCGTGTCGGAACATTTCGAAGACGAAGCTAAGCTCATCTCCCAAGCGGATGTCGCGCTGGAAATCCACGCGGTTACGCAATTGCCTGTACGCTTCGATGAGAATTTGAGTGGGTACGCCCGCAGCCATCGCGCTTTCATAAACGCCATCCTCAACGCGAAATCGCACGCTTTCGACTGTGCGTTGATGTGGTACGGATGTCTCCTGAACGTCCAAGGTGCCCTCGGCTGAGCGTGAGGCGATCACGCGGGTATCAACGGTTCGCCTTATGTGCAGGCGTTCAAGGCTAGGAGAATCTGTCGTTTCCGCTGAGCTTGACACTGCATAAGCGAGTGTCTGCCCAGGATGCAGATTTTCAGGATCCATAACACTGGCAAGTGCATCCACGATGCGCAGTGCCTCACCGGCCGACAGACCGGCTTTGCCCGTGAGAAGCCCCGTAAGTGTATCGCCAGATTGCACAGTAACCGTAGTCAGCTCGCTTGGACGAGACGGAAGATCGTTAGTTCCGCCGGCAGACCGTGGCCATGAGAATGGCGTGCTCGACAAGTCCCCCGCACTGGCAAGCGTTAGCCACAATGAACCCCCAGCGACCACGGAGGGAGGCTGCGGCGCTGGTGCTGCTTGGTTCGCCTGAGTAATGACTGCCGCACCAGCCAGCACCGCGAGCAGAGCAGCCAACGAGAAGAAAACTATGGGCAATCGGATCATAAGTCGCTTGGCATTCTCGGCAAGGTAGGGTTTTCAGCGAGAAGCTGATGCGAACGCGGAACGCTGAAAGGGAGAAAATGCATATGACATTCGGATACTACAGCCCCGGTCATAGATCCCGGAGCACGAGTCTTGCCTCCGTGACAACGGCCGCTGCCCCGCCGGAAGACAGGATTGCAGCAGCCGTATAAAGAGTGGTACCACGATGCACCAAGGCAAAGTGGCGCAGAATCCGGCCAGTCGCTGCGAACGCAAGCACGATGGTGTGTTCGTTGATGCATTAGCCGGTATTTCCGCTCTGTCCGCGCCTTTGATGGCCGGCGACTACAGGGATAGTGGCCACGTCATACGGGAGTTCAGGCTGCAATGTGACGTGCTCAATGCCGAAGTCTTCCCGCAACAACCGCTTCATCTTGTCGAGCTGTTCGGGCCACTCCGCAAGCCTGCGTGTGCGGACATGGGCTGCAATCGCGTAGCTGCCGGATGCGATGATCCAGATGTGCAAATCGTGCACACCGTCAATGCCCTCTACGCGAGCCATCCTCTCCCGGACCTCATCGAGGTCCACGTGCGGTGGAACGCCCTCCATAACCACATGGACCGCGTCGCGTAGCAGTCGCGAGGTAGAGATGAGAATCAGAGCGGAAATCAGCAACGACAGGATGGGGTCAATCGGTGTCCAACCAGTCAGGGCAATAACGACACCGCTGGCCAAGGCAGCCACGGAGCCCAGCAGGTCTCCGAGCACGTGGAGGATTGCGCCACGCGTGTTGAGGTTCTGCTCACCACCATGCAGCACTTTGAGCACAATGAAATTCAGTGCAAGGCCAATGGCTCCGACCACCAGTACGGTTTCGCCTTGCACGGGTACAGGTTCGATGAAGCGCTGAACCGCCTCGTAGCCGATCCAGGCAACCACCACGAGCATGAAGCCGGCATTGACCAAAGCTCCGATGACCTCGGCTCGTTGTAGCCCGAAGCTATGTCGCTTAGTCGGAGGTTGTTGGCTCAGGCGATATGCGAGCGCACCGAGGCCCAACGCCATTGAATCGGTAATCATGTGCCCGGCGTCGCCAATCAATGCAAGCGAACCAGACAACCAGCCCGCTATAATCTCGACGACCGCGAAGGTGGCAGTCAGGACGAGGCCGGTCACGAGCGCCCGACCGCCCGAGTGCTGGTGGTGGGAATGATGCTCGTGGCTATGGCCGCCGTATTCGCGCCCAGAGTGCGCCTGCGTCATGATGAAAATGACTCCCCAATCCGACAAAGCAACCGCCGGCGTGAAGCCGGCAATGAAAGGGGTTCAGGCGATGGGCGGCGGCGTGTTGGGGGCTGAGTCGAGGCTTGTCAGACGCTGGCGAAAAATTGCGAAGACTACTTGTCCAGCAAGAAGGTCTTGAAAGTCGAGGGAAGTGTAAACCGGAGCAAACAGGTGCGACGTTGCGTGGCAGAGGTGCGCAGCTGACTCGGGGCTCGATGGCTGAGCCCCGGCCTCCGGCGTCTGCATGCTCGCTTCTCCATCACTGTGAGAAGCCACCTCGATGCTGGCTACCGCTGAATGAGCGGTGACTGACAGCGCTATGAGGACTAGCAGGATTCGAGCGGCGACCTTCATAGAGCAGGAGAGTAGGACGATTGCGCGTGTTTGTCTACTCATGCACCTACGTCTGATACTCGTGATCGATGAGTTAGTGTAGACAATCTAGATTAGCTATTGCTAATCTATAAAGCAAGATGACGATCAAATGTGGATGGGGACGTCCATGAACATACCATCACTCACTCGCCGCGCTCTCCTGCGGGGCGGGCTCGGCAGTGGAGCAGCTGCACTGCTGGGCCTTTCGAGCGCGCGCTTCGGCTCCTTAGCGGGTGTGGCTCATACTCAGCAGGGCGGGAAGCACGGTTCAGGAGACTCCCGCACCGACGGAATGACCACCGTGGGTGAAGTGAACCACGAGCGCAACGGCTTTGACCCGGGCGAGGTTCTCAATGACTGGGATATCGGCGAGGTGAGCGAGCTGCCAGACGGCCGGCATCTGCGTGAGTACACCATCACGGCGGTCGACAAGGAAATCGAGATCGCGCCCGGAATCTTCTTCCCGGCCTGGACATACGAAGGTCGCGTGCCGGGGCCCACCCTGCGCGCCACCGAAGGCGACCGCATCCGTGTCCGCTTTACCAACGCCGGCAGTCATTCGCATACGATGCACTTCCACGGAATCCACTCGGCACGAATGGACGGCGTACCGGGCGCGGGGCAGGTCGCGCCGGGAGAAACGTTCACATACGAGTTTGATGCCGAACCCTTCGGCTGCCACCTGTATCACTGCCACTCGGTCCCGCTAAAGCGCCACATCCACAAGGGTCTCTACGGTGCCTTCATCGTCGACCCGGACCCGAAGCGCCATCCGGAGCAGGCGGACGTTGCGCAATCGCGGTTGCTCGGCAGCGAGGAAAACCGCCGCTGGCAGGAGTTCGTCATGGTTATGAATGGCTTTGACACGAACTTCGACGAAGAAAACGAAGTCTACGCTGTCAACACGATCGCCCATGCGTATGCGAATCGACCGATTCGTATCGAGCGGAGTCGCCCTGTGCGGCTCTACCTAATCAATGTCACCGAGTTCGACCCGGTGAACTCGCTGCACTTGCACGCCAACTTCTTCGACTACTACGACCATGGCACCACCCTGACGCCCACGTTGAGGACGGTGGACACAGTGATGCAGTGCCAAGCGCAGCGCGGGATCCTGGAGTTCTCCTTCTCCGATCACGAGCCCGGGTTGTACATGTTCCACGCCCACCAGAGCGAGTTCGTGGAGCTTGGTTGGATGAGCTTTTTCGAGGTGGTGTGATGAGCCTGCGCTTCTGGTCCTCCCTACTGTTGCCTCTGCTGCTTCTCGGCGGGGCCATTGCTGGCTTCCTTGCCACCAATCCCCTCGCGCTACTCGGCGTTTCGCCACCACCCACCGAAGCGCTCACTGTCGAGCGCACCGTGCTGAACGACGAGGGGATATCTCTCAAGGTGCGCGCAGGAGGATCGGACCCGATGCGTATTGCACAGGTCCAGGTGGACGGCGCCTACTGGACGTTCACCCAGGAGCCCGCTGGCCCGATGGGCCGCGGTGAAAGTGCATGGATCCGTATTCCTTATCCCTGGGTTGAGGACGAACTCCACGAAATTACTTTCGTCACCAATACCGGCATCACCTTTAACCATACCATCGAAGTGGCCACGGCGACCCCGCAGGGCACAGTGCGCCAGGTGCTCGGCTACGGCCTGCTCGGTCTCTACGTGGGTGTGCTCCCGGTAGCGCTCGGCGTATGCTTTCGCCCGGCGCTACAACGTGCCGGGCGGCGAGGTTTTCAGTTTGCGCTGGCGTTGACCCTGGGCCTGCTCACCTTCCTGCTGGTGGACACGCTGGTAGAGGGGCTGAAACTCGGAGAGCGTGCTGCATCGCTGTTCCAGGGCACGGCCATGGTTTGGCTTGCCGCACTCGTGGCATTCCTTGGCCTTGTCGCGTTGGGGCGGCGCCACGGCAGACCGCCTGAAGGGCGAGCACTGGCTTGGTACATCGCGCTTGGGATTGGCTTGCACAACCTGGGCGAGGGCCTCGCAATCGGTGGTTCGTTCGCTGCAGGCGCGGCTGCCCTTGGAACTTTCCTGGTTATCGGCTTCACCCTGCACAATCTCACCGAGGGTATCGGCATTTCTGCGCCGCTGACCAACGAGCGGGTGCCGGCGTGGGTATGGATCGGACTCGTGGCAGTCGCCGGTCTGCCAGCCGTACTCGGGGTCTGGATTGGGGCATACGCCTTTGCGCCACACTGGTCGGCGCTTTTCCTTGGTCTCGGCGTTGGCGCAATTCTCCAGGTGCTATTCGAGGTCGGAGATCATCTGCGCCGGACTACTATGGCCGCGGACCGAGGAGCGGTTCTTTCGGCGACCTCCGTGGGCGGATTTGCGGCGGGGGTGGCGGTAATGTACGCGACCGCGTTCCTCGTCCAAGTCTAAGCCGCCCCGCGACACCCGCTGCCCGCGCTGCATCTGCAAGATTCCGTCTGCGTAGGGCCGTTGCAGATTTGTTATCCACTACTTGTCGGGGCCTCGCTGGCCGCTGGGAGTATGACGCAACGGGCAGGCATTCTGTGCCGACAGGTCGTAATATTTGTCGGCGCGATACCGTTGAATATCACCGATTCCATGCCCGGCCTTATACGCCCAGTTGAGGCCACCTTGCGCGCATTGTGATTCTGGGTACAACCATAGGAAGTCACATTGGTCCGGGATTGGGCATGGGCTTGCGAGGCAGCCAGGAGAGGAAGACGACCATCCCGAAGAGTTCCATCAGGGTCTGAAAGACAATCACGACAACCGCCGTCTCCCAGCCATCCGGAAGAGCTACGGCAGTTTCAAGCACCACGAAGGAGTCGCGGGTGCCAAAGCTAAACGTGAGGATGCGCGCGGGGGTGCGCCAGGCGGAATAGCCAATCATAGCGTCGGAGTGTCCACGGTGCTGGGGAAGTCCAGGATGCACTGGGAGGACGGTCAGGTCCGGTGCGTCGACGACGTGGCAGAGCCGGGATTGCTCGCTGTTTCTTCACCGGTCACGAAAAGTGCCTCAAGCATTGAGCAATCCGGCGTTTCTGCGCCGGTGCATCGGCCGACCAGATCGGCCAGGGCGTTCTCCACACGGCGCAGATCAGCGATCTTGCCCCGCACCGCATCCAGATGCTCCTGGCCCAGGGCCTGCACCTCGGCGCAGGTATAGGTGCCACCATCGGTCATTCGCAACAGGGCGCGGACTTCATCCAGCGAAAAGCCCAGGTCACGCATCCGCCGGATGAACAGCAGGCGACGGCGGTGGCTGTCGTCATAGATACGGTAGTTGTTCGATGCCCGCGCCGCCGGCGGCAGGATGCCGATGCGTTCGTAGTAGCGAATGGTCTCCACCTGGCAGCCCGTGTCATTTGCTAACTGGCCGATACGTAGTTTCACGGATGGCTCCCTCGTTGACCTTATAGCGACTACAGGGTCTATGGTTCTGTCATTCCAGTCAACGAGACGGCTATTGGAATCCATGACAAAGCACGAACTGGCAGTTACCGGCATGACCTGCGAGAGCTGCGCCATGAAGGTGCAAACCGGCCTCGAGCAGGTGCACGCCGACGGATATGACGCTGCGTTTATCGATGGCACCGATGAAACGCCGGTCCGGAGGAATACCTCCGGCCAGACCCATGTCGCCATTATCGGCAGTGGCGGCGCCGCGTTCGCCGCGGCCATCCGTGCCGCCGAGGAGGGCGCCCGGGTGACCATGATCGAGGCGGGCGCCATCGGCGGCACGTGCGTGAACGTCGGCTGCGTCCCCTCGAAGATCACGCTGCGGGCCGCGGAGCTCCACCACCGTCGGGCCCATCACCCGTTCGACGGCGTTCCCCGCGATGCCGGCCCGGTGGATCGCACCGCCCTGCTCGCCCAGGTCCGCGGCCGTGTCGAGGAGCTGCGCCAGTCCAAGTACGAGGGCATTCTGGATGATGAGCCGGCCATCGACTTTCTCGCTGGCTGGGCCCGCTTCGAGGACGCAGGCACGCTGGCCGTGGAAGAGCCCTCGGGCGCGGTGCAGCGCCTGCAACCGGACCGCATCCTGATCGCCACGGGCGCCTCGCCGGCCCTGCCCCCGATCGACGGTCTCGCCGGGACGCCCTACTGGACGTCCACCGAGGCGCTGCTCACCGACGAGATCCCGGGACACCTGGTGGTCCTTGGCGGCTCGTTCGTGGCGCTGGAGACCGCCCAGGCCTATCGGCGGCTCGGCAGCGAGGTCACGGTCCTTGCCCGGAGCACGCTGCTCAGCCGCGATGACCCGGAGGTGGGCACCGCCTTGCAGGCGGCGCTGGAGGATGAGGGGATTCGCGTGCTCACGCACACCACTCCGCAGCGGGTCGACCATGACGGCGCGCACTTCCGGGTCACCCTCGACGGCGAAACCCTCATGGGCGAGCGGCTCCTTGTCGCCACCGGCCGGCAACCGAATACGCAGACGCTGCACCTGGATTCAGCCGGAATCGAGACCTCGGGTGACGGAGCCATCGCAGTGGACAGCCACCTGCGCACCTCCGCCCCGGGCGTTTTCGCCGCGGGCGACTGCACAACGATGCCGCAGCTGGTCTACGTAGCCGCGGCGGCCGGAACGCGGGCCGCCGTCAACATGACCGGCGGCGACGCGGAGCTGGATCTGTCGGTGGTGCCCGCGGTGGTGTTCACCGACCCCCAGGTGGCAACCGTCGGGCTGGCGGAACGCGAGGCCGAGCACCACGGCATCACGCCGGATACCCGCCGCGTCGACCTGGAGCACGTCCCCCGCGCCCTGGCCAACTTTGACACCCGTGGGTTCATCAAGCTGGTCGCGGAAGCCGGTACCGGTCGACTCATCGGTGCGCAGATCGTGGCCCACAACGGCGGCGAGATCGTCCAGACAGCGGCGCTGGCCATCCGCAGCCGCATGACCGTGGAGAGCCTGGCGAACGAGCTGTTCCCGTACCTGACCATGAGTGAGGGCATCAAGCTCTGCGCCCAGACCTTCTCGAAGGACGTGGCCAGATTGTCGTGCTGTGCGGGGTGAGCTTATCGGTATCTATCGGAGGAAAGCGCAATGCTAGGCAGCATGCTAGACGCAGTAACCCGTCTGGGTGACAGGTTCGGCTTCGGGGCCACGTTGGTTGCCGGAGCGGGTTGTTCGGTGTGTTTCCCGGCGCTGGCCGGCGTTGGGGTCGCCCTTGGCCTGGGCTTTCTCAGTCCGTTGGAGGGTGCGCTGGTCAACGCGGTGATTCCGGCGATCGCGGTGCTGCTGGTGGTGATCAATGTCCTGGGATACTTCAAGCACCGGCAGTGGCACCGCCTGGCGCTCGGCCTCGCTGGTCCTGTCCTGATCCTCATCGGTGCGATCACCATGAGCGAGCTGTTCTTCTATCCAGGGCTTGCCGCGGTACTCGGCGTATCCATCTGGGACATGCTCTCCAGCCGCAACAAGCAATGTGCGACATAGAGACGCCGCTCAAGGGAGGGAGCCGCCTGACGGGGGATGACAGCATCTCGCATGTGAAGGCCCATTACAGTCGTGTTGCCCCGCTTCACAGTCTGGCCGACCTACCATTCGAGTGGGCACCCCCTCGACAGCTGCGACGGCTCTTGCGCGCGGGCCTTACGGAAGATGTTTTTGAGGCAGGCGTTGGCACTGGACGCAACCTGGCCTATTACCCGAACGGGTTCAGATCACGGGGTTCGACTTGAACTCTGCCCTGCTTGCCCGCGCACAGAGCCGTTCCCTCCCCGCCGGCATGAGGGTGCAACTGCACCGGGCCTACATCACGACCGCGAGCTCCCCGTCGGGCACCTTTGACGCCTTTGTGTCCAGCTTCACGTTGTGTGTTCTGCCACCCGAGCAACGTGGACCGCCACTGGCCGAGACGGCACACCGATGCCGCAGCGGCCGAGATCTCCGCCCGATGGAATAACAACGCTCGCATATCAGCCCGATGTTCGCTGCAGCCGCCATGAGTCTGAGCTCCGTTTCGGTTATCGGCAATGCGTTACGCCTGCGCATGGCCAAGCTCTAACGGACCCCTGACACCTTTGCCCCATCCCGGCAGTACGGATTCCCGGGATGGGGTGGGCCAGAAACCGTGGAAACAACGGAATCTGTCCTCATGCACTAATGCGCGATGGATCCACCCGGAAGTACCGCATCATGCCAGCATCCTCGTGCTCCATGTTGTGGCAGTGGTACATGTACAAGCCCGTGAAATGCTCGAACGTCATCGCAAGGCGAACCCGCTCACCGGGGAACACGAGCACCGTGTCGTGCAGGCCGGCGTCGATAAGGCCGTCATGAAGCTCCGTCCTGCTGCCCTCGGCGATGCGTTCGTGGACGTGAAACTGCAGTCCGTGCACGTGCATGGGGTGGGGCATCATCGTATCGTTGACGAACTCCCAGATTTCGGTGTCCCCGAGAGTGACGATCTCGTCGTCCGCCACATTCGTGCCGTTCATCTGGCGGCCGTTGATCGTGAAGCCACGCATCATCCGCATGCCCAGCGTGAAGCGGCGCACTGGCGTATCCGGCCGGATGGACGGCGCTGGCAAGTCCTCGGCAAGACGCTCCGGCAACCCCCTGGGATCGGTCTCCGGCGAAGTGATCCGGAACGTGACCAGCGATTCCCGCTGGCTGCCCATCATGCCGCCGCCCATCATGCCCCCGCCCATGCCGCTCATCTCGTACGCCTCGCTCACGAGGCGCACGGAGTCACCGGGCTTCGCGCCACCGAAATCGACCCATAGATCAGTGCGTTGCGCGGGCGCCAGGGTGACGAAGGCACGCTGCTCTGGCGCGGCGAGTAATCCCCCGTCCGTGCCGATGACGGTGACCGGGCGTCCGTCGCTCCAGGCGAGCTTGTAGATGCGCGCGTTGGAGCCGTTGAGGATGCGCAGCCGGTACGGCTGAGTGGCAACGTCGCGCCGGGCGTCCGGGCGGCCGTTCACCAGCATCCGGTTGCCCCGGAAGCCGCGCATGCGCGTCATCATCGACCCCATTCCATCGCCGATGTACTGAAGCTGGTTGTCGCGGGTGAACGAGCGATCCTGCAGCAACAGCACGAACTCCTGCTCGCCGGCCGGAAGCTCCAGGGCCTGTTCCTGCTCGTCGGTGATCATCAGCGGCCCGGCAAGGCCCGCATAGGCCTGGAAGCCGACCCGCCCGCCGCGCGGGCCGTGGGGATGGGGGTGATACCAGTAAAGCCCTGCCCGATCCCGGACATCGAACGCGATCTCCTGCCTGGCACCCGGTGCGATGGGCAGGCGCGGCTGGCCGTCCACCTCGGACGGCACGTGCAGGCCGTGCCAGTGCACCGTGGTGTCTTCCGGCAGCTCGTTACGGAGCTCGACCCGCAGGCGCTGGCCCCGGCGAAGACGAATCAAGGGCCCCGGATAGCTCTCACCCAGGGCGGTGAGTGTATCCGCGGGCCCGGCGATCCGCTCGGCTGTGTATCGCCAGACCTCGCTGGCCGGGCCGGAGAAGATGGGGACCTCATCGGCATGCGCCCGCAACCGCAGGTCGACATCGAAAGCTCCGTCCTCGCGGCCGGATGCCATGGCGGTCGCATACGGCAAGCCGGGCCGGGAGCCTCCGAGCCACACCCCGGTCCCCGCCAGGGCAGAGACCGTCGCAAGGCCGCCAAACCATCGCAATACGGCGCGTCGTCCCGGATCAACATGGGTCATAACGCTCGCCCCTTGCCGCGCTCAGGTGCGCCTCACTGGCGCAGATACTTGACCAGGGCCATGACCGCGAGGATCAGGATGGCAAGCACCAGCAAGCCGAACAACATGGGTATGATCATCATGCCGCCACTTCCACCACCACCCATGGCGCCGGGTCCGTAATCGCTCTGCGCCAGCACCAAGCCGCTCCAACTCGGCAACAGCATCAAAGACAGCATGATTAAGAAGGTCCGCATGATTGCATTCTCCAGAGTGTCACTGTTGTTCGGCCCGATATCGGCCAAAACCCAGGCTACGCGGTCGAAACGGCTACCGGTTGAAACGGCGTAAAGGCGCAACGGTAGACCTTCCTATCGTGGGAAGGTCAAGCGGGAGTATTCCAGCCGTTTGAGGGTTTATGCGAAGTTGGCAAATAGGTCGAAGTCGGACGACTCCGGCGAGCCACCGAAGCAGATCTAATGCGCGGGTGGACGCTTGTTCAGTATCCGCTGCACGGTTCGGCGGTGCATGCCAAGCCGTCGAGCAGCCTCCGACACATTCCCGCCGGCCTCCCGAAGGACACGCTGCACGTGCTCCCAGGTTGCGCGTCGGACCGATATGGGTTCGCTGGCAGCCTCGCGATCAGGATCGGGATCATGGTGATACAGCGCGTCAAGGAGTTCATCAATCGAGGCGGGCTTCGTCAGGTAGTTGACCGCCCCCAACTTGATGGCTTCCACGGCTGTAGCGATACTGGCGTAGCCAGTGAGCACCACGACATGGCAGTCAGGGGCATGCTCCAGAATCGTTGGCAACAGGCTGAGCCCGGAGTCTTCCCCCAAACGCAGATCGAGTACGGCATATTCCGGTATGAAGTCAGACGCCATCCTGCGTGCCACATCGCCGGATGCCGCAACCCGCACATCAAAACCGCGCCGGCGCAAGGCGCTTGCCGCCACCGCACAGAAGGCCTCGTCATCTTCAACCAGCAGAAGCCGATATACCCTGTTGTTCTGCGATTCCATCATCAAATTTCAGTCGGCTCATGGGGAACAGGAGGTGAGCTCGGGTGCCACCACCCTCTCGTGGTGACAACTCCAGCCGTCCGCCCAGCCGCTCGATCGTGCCGGTCGCCAGGTACAGTCCGAGCCCCATGCCATGAACCCCTTCCCGCTGGCCTAGTGGTTGGCGGCCAATAATCGAGGCGAGTTCACTGGGCACCCCGGGTCCGCGATCCAGCACGTCGAGCACAAGCTCCGAGTGGTCCCAACGGGCGACAATCTCCACTTCAGTGCTGACACGCACGGCGTTGGAGATCAACGACGATACTGCCTGTTCAAGCGCGCGATCCAGCAACAGCCTTACAGCCGGCGCATGATCATCAATATGCAGTGCGATGTGCGTCTGCGGACTTTCCCGACGCCAGCGCCCCACGAGCCGGACAATCCAGTCTTCCAGATCACCGGAGTATCCCGCACTCGCTCGCAGTTCCCCCGCGGATGCGGCGAGCTGATCAATAGCATCGCGACAGCGCAACACCTGGCGACGCAGGGTGCTCAGCTGATCACGCAGGTGGGGTGTATCGACGTCGGCATGCATCTCTTCAGTAAGAAAAGACATGGTTGCCAGAGGCGTTCCAAGCTCATGTGCGGTACCTGCAGCAAGGCTACCCACCACCGCTAGATGCTCGTTACGCAGGGCCCGGTCGCGCGCCTCGGCCAGTGCCTGATCCTTTTCACGCAGGGTCTGACGGGTTCGCAATACAAAAAAGACGATAACGCTGGCGGCGACCATGAAGCAGACCCACATTCCCGTCTGCCGGAGGACTACCGGGGAGGCGACTGGCAGCGCCTCCAGTGCCGGAAGGGGGACGTGGAACATCAGCAGCACGGAGTAGCACACGGCCGCGCCGGCTACCACCCAGCCCGTATGCCAGCCCGACAAAGCGGCGGCGGCAATGGCAAGCGGCGGCAGGAGCATGAAGATGAAGGGGTTCGCATAGCCGCCACTCAGGTAAAGCAGCAGGCTGAGTTGCGCAATGTCGATGATCAGCTGTGCGGCGAACTCCCGTTGCGTGACCGGACGGCCCGAGCCCAGACGCCATTGAGTTGCAATATTGAACGCGGCCAACGCGGCGATAAGCGCAAGCATCGGCGTTATCGGGAGAGCGAGCTCAAGGCCTACATGTACGCCCAGAACCGTTACCAGCTGCCCCGCTATCACCAAATATCGAAGGCGGATCAACCGGCGCAGATGGGTCGTCTCGATGATGTCTGTCATGGCTACCAGGAGGGCGGCTAATAGTCTGGATTCTGGGGGTTCGATGGGGCGCGGCGAAAGGGGGGTGCGGCAATTTGCCGCAGGACGTCCCGGTCATAGCTCCCGATAATGGCGGTTGTCTTCCGTCAGAACTCTTCTCTGGGGAGACGCAACCGAAGGTCAAGCCTAGTTGGAGGCATAAAGATGAACAAATTCTCGATGGGCAGTTTTCTCGCCGGTGCGGCCCTTGCCAGCTCCCTGGCTGTCGGCGGTGTTGCTATCGCCAATGGCGGCAGCAACGGTAAAGGAATGATGGGCGACGACAGCATGATGGGCATGATGTCGCAAATGCAGAGCATGATGACCCAGTGCGAGTCCATGATGGATCAGATGGGCGCACACGGAGACGCCGAAGGCATGATGAGCCCGGAGTCCGAACCGGAAGACGCCTCCTGATCCCGTGAGTCGCCAGGCTGCGTCATCGTTGCAGAGCCAGGTGACAAGCGCTACGCACGGACCCCACGGGCGGCGTTACTTGCACGACCGGAAGGCTAAGACATGACGGAGGGCTGGCTTAAACGCTCATGTCGACCCGTCAGTCTTCCTGAGACCGGCCAATGCCGGTCGGATGACGTCATGAGAACGCCCATCAGGGTGACAACGCAGTGAGGACCGAACACCTTGAGTGAGTGGGCGATCGGTTATCCGACCGTAGTGCTGGCCGGGGCGATCTCGTTTCTCTCGCCGTGTGTGCTGCCACTCGTCCCCGGCTATGTTTCCTTTATGGCAGGGGATTCGATTACGGCCACACGCGCCGGGGCGGCATCGGTGGGTCGACGCCTGACAACCTCCACGGCATTCGTTGTGGGCTTCTCGCTGATCTTCGTCACCATGGGCGCTGGCGCGACGGCACTGGGTCGTTCGCTGCTTTATTACCGTGACGAAGCCAACCTGATCGGCGGCGGACTGGTGGTGCTGTTCGGGCTGTTCATGACCGGCCTTATTCGGCCTCGATGGCTGCTCGGCGACTATCGGGCGGTTACCTGGGTGGGTGGTGGTGGAACGCCTATGGCCGCCGGGGTGCTTGGCGTTGCATTCGGCGTTGGCTGGACCCCGTGTATCGGGCCGGTGCTGGGGGCAGTTCTGACAATTGCGGCGACGAGCGGCGGAGATATCCACGGCACAGCCCTACTGTCCGCCTATTCGCTCGGCCTGGGGGTACCATTCATCCTTGCTGCGTTGTTCACCGATCGCTTCGTGGGTATGCTGGCGCGGCTCCGCCTCGCCGGACGATGGCTACACCTTGTGGCCGGAGGGGTCATGGTCGCGATCGGGGTGCTGATGATGACTGGACTGATGACACGATTCTCCTACTGGTTGCTGGAGGTCTTTCCGGCACTTGAACGGATTGGCTGAGTGCATTCCGCACGGCAGCAGCCAGGGCACGGGAACGCAACGCTGCCCGTTCGTCCCCGCAGCCGTCCAGGAACTCGTTCGTAACAAAGGCACGCATCGACAATGCCAGTCTGGTTTTATCGCCTGAGCTCGCCGCCGTATTTCTACACCCGTTGCAAACCCTGGGCCCGGTGGCTCGGGGCGGTCTCTGGTGCTGCCATGATCGTGGGGTTGTTTGGCGCCCTGGTGCTTGCGCCGCCGGACTATCAGCAGGGTGAAAGCTATCGGATTATTTACGTCCACGTGCCTGCGGCTTGGATGTCACTTTTCGCATACGTCTTCATGGCGACCACGGCGGCGATCGGGCTGATCTGGCGAATCAAGGTAGCCGAGTGCCTGGCTCGGTCTGCGGCGCCGTTGGGGGCAAGCTTCACCTTCCTCACTCTCGCAACCGGTTCGCTCTGGGGCAAGCCTATGTGGGGAACATGGTGGGTATGGGATGCCCGGCTGACGTCCGAGCTACTGCTGCTCTTCCTCTATATGGGTTACATGGCGCTCAACAGCGCCATCGACGATCCACGACGTGCCGCCAGGGCGTCTGGCGTTCTCGCACTGGTCGGCGTGGTCAACATTCCCGTCATTCATTACTCGGTGGAGTGGTGGAGCACGCTACATCAGGGGCCGACGATCACGCGCCTGGATGCGCCGGCCATCCACCTCTCGATGCTTGTGCCGCTGCTGCTGATGGCTTTCGCGTTCACAACGTACTTTTGTGCCGTCCTGCTGCTGCGGACCCGTTACGAACTGCTGTCACGTGAGCGCCACACGGAGTGGGCGAAGCGTGCGGTCAGGGAGGCGTCACCATGATGGAATTTCTCGCCATGGGTGGTTATGCAGCGTACGTATGGCCCGCCTATGCAATCGTATTCGCGGTCCTTGGGGTGCAGATTCTTCTGCCCGTGCGCCGACATCGTCAGCTCATTCGTGATCTGGATCGAGGGCAGCAGTCATGACGGTGCGGCAACGCCGGGCAACGTTCGTTCTGCTCATCGTGGGAGGCGTCATGGTGGCGACTGCGCTTGCGCTGTCCGCCTTCCGCGAGAACATGCTGTTCTTCTTTGATCCATCACAGGTCGTCGCCGGCGAGGCGCCCACGAATTACCCGTTCCGCCTCGGCGGACTGGTCCGGGATGGAAGTCTGGAGGAGGTTGATGAGGGATTGATGGTTCGCTTCTCGGTGACCGACGGTACCTCGGAGGTGCCCGTCACCTACGAGGGTGTGCTGCCAGACCTCTTCCGGGAGGGACAGGGTGTGGTGGTGCGCGGCACGCTGCGGGAGGACGACGTGTTCGTCGCCGAGGAAGTGCTCGCCAAGCACGACGAGAACTACATGCCGCCTGAGGTAGCAGACAGCCTACGGACCACAAAGCCGGGGGAGGATCGCCGATGATCGGTGAGCTCGGGCTTTTCGCCCTCGTGCTGGCATTGGTACTGGCGCTGATGCAAGCGGCGCTGCCCCTCGCCGGGGCGCACCGCGGACAGCGTCAATGGATGGCGGTGGCCCGGCCCGCGGCAGTCGGTCAGCTACTGATGCTGGCCCTGTCGCTGGCGGCGCTGGCGACTGCATTCCTGCAGAACGACTTCTCGCTCGCCTACGTCGCCGAGAACTCGAACACGGCCTTGCCGTGGTACTACCGGCTCACCGCCGTGTGGGGCGCCCACGAGGGCAGTCTGCTGCTCTGGGCTGTCGTGCTTGGCAGTTGGAGTGTGGCGGTTGCGGCCTGGAGCCGCCAACTGCCGGAGATATTTGTCGCCCGAGTGCTGGGTGTCATGGGGCTGGTGAGCGTGGGCTTCCTGGCCTTCACCTTGCTGACATCGAACCCCTTCGAGCGGCTGACACCGGTGCCGGCAGAGGGGCGGGATCTCAATCCGCTGCTGCAGGATCCGGGGATGATCGCCCATCCACCGATGCTCTACATGGGCTACGTGGGATTCTCGGTGGCTTTCGCCTTCGCCATTGCCGCGCTGCTTGGTGGTCGGCTCGATGCTGCCTGGGCACGCTGGTCGCGGCCATGGACCACGGCCGCTTGGGTGTTTCTCACGCTCGGCATTTCCATCGGCAGCTGGTGGGCCTACTACGAACTCGGCTGGGGCGGCTGGTGGTTCTGGGACCCGGTGGAGAATGCCTCGTTCATGCCGTGGCTCACGGGAACCGCCCTGATACACTCGCTCTCGGTAACTGAGAAACGTGGCGCCTTCCGCGGCTGGACGGTGCTGCTTGCCATCGTCACCTTCTCCCTCAGCCTGCTTGGCACCTTCCTCGTACGCTCCGGGGTGCTGACCTCGGTGCACTCCTTCGCCACCGATCCTGCCCGCGGTGCCTTCATTCTCGGCCTGCTGATACTCGTGGTCGGTGGCTCCCTGGTACTTTATGCCTGGCGTGCACCGCGCCTCGCCGCAGGTGGAAGCTTCGGTCTCGTCTCCCGCGAGATGGCGCTGCTACTGAACAACGCGCTGCTCTGCGTGGCCGCAGCGACCGTGCTCATCGGCACGCTCTACCCGCTTGCGCTGGATGCCTTCGGGCTCGGCAAGGTCTCCGTGGGGCCGCCCTACTTCGAGGCCGTATTCGTTCCGCTGATGCTGCCGCTGCTGGCCATGATGGGCATCGGTAGTCTCGTTCGCTGGAAGCGCCACGCTGCCGGCCCGCTTGCACGCACCCTTTTGCCGGCGGCGACCGCCACGCTCTGCGCCGGGTTGGCGAGCCTGTGGTGGCTCGGAGAGGTACCGCCGCTAGCCGCGCTGGGGCTCGCACTGTCGGTCTGGATCGCGTGGACGAGTGTCCAGGCCGTGGCTGATCGGGTACGCGGGCGGCGTCGGCGCTGGCAGGCTCTGCGCACCACGCCCCGGAGCGTCTGGGGCATGGCGCTCGCCCACTTCGGCCTCGCGGTGTTCGCCGCCGGTGTCACCGTGGTAAGCACACTGGACCTTGAGCGCGACGTGCGGCTGGCTCCGGGAGAGTCCATCGAGGCGGCGGGCTATACCTGGACACTGCAATCGGTGCGCTCGACGGAGGGACCGAACTACAGCGCCGAACGTGGTGAGATCACGGTAAACCGAGACGGGCGCACGGTGGCCACGCTCTACCCGGAGGAGCGCGTCTACCGGATGCAGAGCAACCCGATGACCGAGGCCGGCATCAATGCCGGCCTTTTCCGGGACTTCTACGTAGCGCTTGGCGAGCGACGCGCCGACGGGAGCTGGACAGTGCGCATCCAGCTCAAGCCGCTGGTGCGCTGGATCTGGCTCGGTACCCTGTTCATGGCTCTCGGCGGCGGACTGGCGATCACAGATCCGCGCTATCGCCGGCTCACCGAGCGCGCCCGACTGGGGGCGGAGGCACCGGCATGAAGCGCCTCCTGATGCCCCTGGTGGTGTTCGTGGCCCTCGCTGTCCTGCTCGGGGTGGGACTCACGCTGCGCCCCGGCGAGATCCCCTCTCCCCTCGTGGGCCGTGTGGCCCCGGATTTTACCGTCGAGAGCCTGCGTAATCCGCAGCGGAGCGTCTCCCTGAGCGACTTGCGCGGCGAGGTTTCCGTGATCAATGTCTGGGCAAGCTGGTGCGCCGCCTGTGAGGACGAGCACCCATATGTCATGGCCCTCGCCGACGAAGTACCGGTGTACGGCCTGAACTACAAGGACGAGCGGGACAAGGCCATCGCCTGGCTGGACCGCCAGGGCGACAACTACACCGCCAGCCTCTACGACCCGGACGGCAAAGTAGGCCTGGAATGGGGCGTCTACGGCGTGCCGGAGACATACATCCTGGACGCCGAGGGCGTGGTCCGGAAGAAGCACATCGGTGCCATCACCGAGCGCACCCTGCGCGAGGAGATCCTGCCGTTGGTGCGCCAACTGCAGGCGGAGGCCGAGTCATGATTTCGCTCCGCTGGCTGATGACCGCGCTTCTGATACTCGCCGTTGCGGCGACCGCCTTCGGGAAGGGGGACGATCCTTTCGCGGATCCCGAGCGTGAGGCGCGCTTTCGTCACATTGCCCAGGAACTCCGCTGCCTGGTCTGCCAAGGCGAGAGCATCCTCGACTCCAACGCTGACCTTGCGAAAGACATGCGCGCCAAGGTGCGCGAGCTCATGCGCGAGGGCCGCTCGGATGAGGCGATCCGGCGCTACATGACCGAACGCTACGGGGACTTCGTGTTGTTTCGCCCACCATTGAAGCCGGCGACCTGGGTGCTCTGGTTTGCTCCCGCACTGCTTGGCATCACGGCGGTCGGTGTCGCGCTTGTCATCGCAAGACGCCGATCAGACCGCCATCCGCAGGTGCTCAGCCCTGAGGAACACGACCGCCTGCGACGCCTGCTCGACGACGAGAACGATCAAATATGAAAACGCTGATAGCGATGATCGCACTTGTCGGCGCCGCGGCGATGGCCGCCGCCTTTGTCGTGGTCCCCCTGTGGAGGCAGCGCCGACTGCAACGTCCAAGCACGGCCGCAGCGGACCTGATAGCACGACGCGCCCGACTGCGCGAAATGGAAAGTGAATGGCAGGCCGGCCTGATCGGTGATGAAGAGTACCGTGAAGCGCGTATCGAGGCCGAACGCGAGTTGCTCGGTAGCACTGATGAGGCACATGCCGCGGACAACCCTGCGGGCGGTAACCCCGGGGCCGGCCGTTGGAGGGCAGCGTTTTGCGGGATGATGGTTGTGGCGCTCGCGGCGGGTCTGTACCTCAGCATTGGTCGCCCCGACTTTCTGGTTGGAACGCCCTCTGTCCAGCAGCCATCGAACGAGGAGTTCAACCCCACGGAAATGGCCGAGCGGCTGCCGGAACTCGAGAATCACGTCGCCACACGTCCGGGCGACATCCAAGCGTGGGGAATGCTGGGGCGTGCCTACCTGGCCTTGGAGCGCCCGGACGAAGCGGCGCAAGCCATGGGCCGCGCCGTCGAGGCGAATGGAGACATACCCGATCTATTGCTGATCTGGGCGAGAGCGCTGGCGGCGGAGCAACAAGGTCGTTTCAGCGGAAAGCCAACCCGGTTGGTTGAACGTGCGCTAGTACGCGCTCCGGCGCATCCGGATGCATTGTTCTTCGGCGGGCTGGCGGCGGCGCAGGCCGGTGACTGGGAACGAACTCGTGCTCTCTGGGAGCGGCTTCGCGCTCAACTCCCCGACAGCGATGCCACTGCTGCACGCATTGACGAAGCTCTGGATGAAATTCCCGACAGTTGACATGACGCCCGGCGGGCAGTCACCTCAGTCAAGGCTGATCCGTAAGCCGGCGGCAACGGCGATCGGCGCCAATGTGATCGTGAACAACGTCATTGCACCCAATAGCTGGAGAGGTCCGGATACGGACAGGCCACTCGCGGCGGCGTCGGCCGCTCCTGCGCCAAAGATGAGCACGGGCACGTAAAGCGGCAATGCGAGCAGCGCGAGCAGGGCACCTCCGCGCCCCACTCCCAGCGTCAGCGCCGCTGCAATAGCGCCAACACCGGAGAGCACCGGGGTACCCAATGCAAGGGTCGCCATCAACGCCGGTATGGCGGTGGCTGGAAAGTGCATCCAGAGCGCGAGGAGCGGCGACACCAGGATCAGCGGCAACGCCGTGACCAGCCAGTGCGCGGCAAGCTTCGCAAGTATCAGCAACGCCAGCGGGGAGGGTGCTAACGCAAGCTGCTCCAGCGTCCCATCTTCGAAATCGGCCCGAAACACGGTGTCCATGGACAGAATGGACGACAGCAATGCCGCCACCCAGATGATACCGGGCGCAATACGAGCGAGAACCTCGGTAGATGCTCCGATAGCCAAGGGAAACAGCGCTGTGACCATCACGAGAAACAGCACGGGGTTGGCAGCATCCCCCGGTGAGCGGGCGTGCAGACGAAGATCACGGACCAGAACGGCCGCAAACGCTGAGCCGGGCGAGTGATCAGGCATGGGGCAGATCGAGCGTTCGAAAGGCCGATATATCCATCGGTACAAGCTGGTGGGAGGTTAGTATTGCGATCCCGCCAGTACGAACATGAGCCTCGATCAACCGCGAGAGGCATCCTGCCCCTTCGGTGTCCAGAGCGGTAAAGGGTTCATCAAGTATCCAGAGTTCAGCCTGCTCGCAGAGCAGGCGCGCAAGCGTGGTCCGCCGGCACTGTCCGGCGGAAAGCACACCACACGGTAGCTGCGCCGCCCCGCCGATCCCCATGGCTGCGAGCGCCTCCGTGGTCGAGATATCTCGCCCAGGACGTATCCGTCGATAATGCTCCAGATTTTCCTTGGGCGTCATCCGCATCTTCAGTCCGCTTTGATGGCCCACGAACAGCATTTCGCTACGGTAGATGTCGCTGCTACGCCGGATGTCACGGCCGCGCCAGTCGATACGCCCGTGCTCAAGGGGTGTGAGCCCGGCGATCGCCCGCAGCAGCGTCGTCTTGCCACTGCCGTTAGCTCCCCGGACGTGAAGGGCCTCTCCGGCAGACAATGCGAGTGAGAGATTGGACAGCAAAGGACGCTCGCCGCGAGTCAGAAAAACATCGTTCAGGTTCAGCATAGTGCCTGAAATGCGTTCGGAGATCGGGGCCCGATCATAGCACCCCTTGACTTGAGTCAGTCCGCCCTACGCGGCTTCTTCCTGCGGCAATTTGCCGCAGTCCGGGTTGATACACGCGGGGACCAGATTCAAGGTCCCGCTGTGTTCTCTTCCTTTTCGCCTGGTGCGTTGTCAGCCGACCGATTTATGTTGGGTTTCCATCCAAGCAGCGACAGTAGCGCCGCCAACAGCCAAGTGGGCCACCTACCGACACGGGTGAACGGTGTATAACCCACCATGGGCAGCGCTTCACCGACAAGGCTGGTTTGCTCGAACTGGGGCGCCTGTGTGGTAATCCGCCCCTGGTGATCGATAATCCCCGTCACCCCGTTGCTGGTGGCGCAGATCAGGGTACGACCGTTCTCCAAAGCGCGCAGCCTTGCCATCTGCACAGGAACAGAGTGATATCCGCCAAGTCGAAGGCGGCCCAATGCCACTCACGCCAGTAGTAAGTCCAAGTAGTCCACCACATACCCTCGTGCCAGCCGATCGATACGATTACCCAGGGCGGCACCCAACATCAAGCTGTACCCCCCGCGCGGCGCGGCGCTATCGGTATCCGCTTCGTTCTCACGACGTGGCTTCCCTATAGTACGGACTCGCCGAGCCGCTTGAGGCGGCTCCGAGCGAGAAGCGATAGCCCAGCAGCCGCATGGCGTTCAGAGTCACTAGCACGGTAGCGCCGGTATCCGCCATGACGGCGATCCACATACCGGTAATGCCCAGCGCCGTGGTCACCAGGAAGATGGCCTTGAAACCCAGGGCCAGCGCGACATTGGTCTTGACGTTGTGCAAGGTGGCGCGGGACAGGTCAATCAGCTCGGCGATACCGGTGACGCGGTTCTTGAGCAGCGCCGCATCCGCCGTTTCCAGTGCTACATCTGTGCCGCCGCCCATGGCGATGCCCACTTCTGCCGCGGCCAGTGCCGGCGCATCGTTGATGCCGTCGCCCACCTTGCCGATTGGGCCCCGGCCGGCGGCCTGCCAGTCGCGAACGCGCTGGGCCTTGTCTTCGGGCATCAGCTCGCCATGAGCCTCAATACCCAGGCTGTCACCGATGGCCGCCGCCGTGCGTGCATTGTCACCGCTGAGCATGACCGCCTGCACGCCCAGACGCGACAGCGTCGCCAGGCCCTCCTGGGCATCGACGCGAGGTTCATCGCGCACGGCGATCAGGCCCAGCGGACGCTCGCCTTCGAGCAGTACTGCGAGGCTCTTGCCAGCGTCCTCCAGTTCAGCAATCCGGGTGCTCAGGCCTTGATCAATGTCTGCCAGCCCCGCGAGATGTCGGGGGGCGACCAATCGCAGCTCACGTCCCTCGACCTGGCCGGCGACGCCACGACCCGAAAGAGCATGGTTGCCGTTCGCCTGGGGGATAGAAAGTCCAAGCTGCTCTGCACGCGAGAAGATAGACGTAGCGATGGGGTGGCTGGAGTCACGCTCCAGCGCCGCCGCCAGCCTCAGGACCTCGTTTCCACCCTGACCGGGGGCCCAGTCTTCCACATCGGTGACTGTCGGGGCACCTTCCGTGAGCGTGCCAGTCTTGTCCACGGCGATCAGGCGCAGCTTGCCCAGTTGTTCAAGCACCGCACCGCCCTTGATCAGCAGGCCCCGCCGAGCGCCCGCCGATAGACCAGCGGCGATTGCCGCAGGGGTTGAGATCACCAGCGCGCAAGGGCACGCGATCAACAGCAGAGCCAGGGCACGATAGACCGATTCCGACCAGGCCATGGTCGAGACCAGCGGTGGCACCACTGCCATCAGCAGGGCGAGTCCCACTACCGCAGGCGTGTAGTAGCGAGCGAAGCGGTCGATGAAGCGTGCCACGGGTGCCTTGCCGGCCTGGGCCTCCTCCACCAGGCGGATGACCCGTGCGATGGTGTTGTCCTCGGCGCCGCGTGTCACCTCCACCTCCAGGGCGGCATTGAGGTTCACCGTGCCGGCAAAGACGTCATCGCCCGGTGCACGCGAGCAGGGCACGGATTCACCGTTCACCGGTGACTCATCCAGGTCGGATGCTCCGGCCAGGATGCGACCGTCGCAGGGGACGCGGTCGCCCGGCCGAACCATTACCCGCTGTCCGGGCGTGAGAGAGGAGGCCGAGACCTCACGAATGGCTCCCTCTTCCATCAGCCTGGCCGTTGACGGGGTCAGATCCGCCAGGGCCGAGATGCTGCGTCGCGCCCGTGAGGCGGCCACGCCCTCCAGCAGTTCACCGACGGCGAACAGGAAGACCACCACCGCCGCCTCGGCAGCAGCATTGATGGTCAACGCGCCCAGGGCGGCGATGCTCATCAGCATCTCGATGGTGAAGGGGTTGCGCATCTTCAACGCGGCCAAGACGCCCTGTGCGATGGGCACCAGACCCACCACGGTGGCCGCGACGAAGGGCCAGTTGCCCAAGGACGGCAAGGCCCAGCGGAGGACGAAGGCCAGAGCCAGCAGCCCCCCCGTGACGAGCACCAGACGTCCCTTGGCGGTCCGCCACCAGGGCGCCGGAGAGGCATCTGCCTCATCCTTCTCATCATTGGCCGCAAGCTGATAGCCGAGCTCGTTAAGGGTCCGCTCGATCGTCTCGTGAGAGGGGGAAGTGTGCGGCTGGGGCTGAATCCTCACAGAACCAGTGACCGAGCTGGCCGATACCTCCTCGATGCCCTCCAGGCGGCCCAGAGCGTCCTCTACCTTGCGCTCGCAGCCGCCACAGTCCATACCTTCGATCCGCAGCGTCAAGACCGCGGATGCTGCCGTGGGTGCCGAATTTTCCATGGTGACACTCCTGCCGATGCGTTATCGTTTGCAGCATAAAACTTGTAGCGACTATAGATTCAAGCCATTCGGGAGACGCATCAGGATGTCGGAGTCTAGCCCCACAATCGGTATCGGCGAGCTGGCGCGGCGCGCCGGCTGCAAGCCTGAAACGGTGAGATATTACGAGCGAATCGGGCTCGTGGGCGATGCGTCGCGTACCGAGGGTGGGCAGCGCCGTTACGGCGAGGAAGTCGTCAGGCGGCTGACCTTCATTCGCCATGCCCGGGACTTCGGCTTCTCGGTGGATGCAGTGCGTGAACTACTAGCAATGTCAGACCAGCCCGACATGCCCTGTCAGGAGGTTGACGCCATTGCCACGCATCACCTGGAAGAGGTGGAGTCGCGGCTGCAGCGGCTCTCCGCATTGCGTGACGAGCTCAGGCGTATGGTGAGCCAGTGTGCCGGCGGCAAGGTTGAGAGCTGTCGTATCATCGAAGTGCTGAGCGATCACCAGCTGTGTATCAGCGAACAAGCCCATGGAGGCGCTCGCGAGCTGGGATAGCTCCTGCGCCCGTGACGGCTCATCGATTGTTCAATGCCGCCAGATCGCAAGCAGCGGGTGTACCGATGGCTTTTTGCGGACGAGCCCAACCTCGAACAGCGCGCTCTGATAATCCTGGCGTGTGCGTGACTTGCGTATTCCGGTGAACGTGACCGCGGATTCCTGTGCATCGTGACCGGTGATTCCGGCCGGAGCGTGACCGATTTTGGCCCTGGCGCCGGAATCCGCGGTCACGTTCACCGGAATACGCAATTGGACAGCAAAGGACACTCGCCGCGAGTCAGAAAAACATCGTTCACGTTCAGCATAGGGCCTGAAATGGGTTCGGAGATCGGGGCCCCGATCATAGCACCCGTTGAGCTTAAGCCAGTCCGCCCTAGATGGCTTCTTCCTGCGGCAATTTGCCGCAGGCCGGTCCACGTCCGAGTTGATACAGTCGATGACCATATACAATGTCCCGCCGTGTTCTCTCTGTGCTCATCTGGCGGCAAGTCGACCGATACCCTTACCCCCGGGATTCCGTAGATGCTCAACTATCCCGATATCAACCCGGTTGCTCTGGAACTCGGACCGCTGAGCATTCACTGGTATGGGCTGATGTATATCCTTGGCTTTTTCGCGGCCTGGTTGCTGGGACGGTATCGAGCACGCCAACCGAACGCTTTGCTTCGTCCAGCGCAGATTGAAGACTTATTGTTCTACTGCGGGATCGGCGTTATTGCCGGTGGTCGTCTGGGCTACATTCTGTTCTATGACGCGGCCACGCTCGCGGGCGATCCGGCACGACTGCTTCGGGTCTGGGAAGGGGGCATGAGCTTCCACGGCGGGCTGATCGGCGTGATCATCGGCTCCTGGCTGTTCGTGCGTAGAACGGGCGTGGATTTTCTCCGACTCATGGACTTTGTGGCGCCTCTCGTGCCTGTCGGCCTGGGCGCTGGCCGCATCGGGAATTTCATCAACGGCGAACTCTGGGGACGCGTCAGCAACGTCCCCTGGGCCATGGTCTACCCGCCCATGGGCCCCGACCCACGCCATCCTTCCCAGCTTTATCAGTTTCTTCTGGAAGGCGTGTTGCTGTTCGTTGCCCTGTGGTTGTTCTCGCGCAAACCACGCCCGACCATGGCCGTCTCCGGGCTGTTCCTCGCGCTGTACGGCGGCTTCCGCTTTCTGGTGGAGTTCGTGCGCATGCCGGATGCCCATATCGGCTACCTGGCATTCGGCTGGGTCACCATGGGCCAACTCTTGTCGATACCAATGATCGCGCTCGGTATCGTCCTGTTGCTGTGGGCGTATCGCGCCACATACCGTCTGACCTACCAGTAGCCGGAATATCTTTGTCCGGACGGGCTCCACGGAGAAACATGTATGACTCAGTCAACTGACACGACGAAGGCTACCGAACCGTCCTTGACCAGGCTCCTGATCAATCTCGTCCGGTACTACCTTACCGGTCGCCGGGGTTTCATCGCGCTCGCCGGGGTGGCTCTCGTCGCAGGCGCGGTGTTCCAGTGGGACTGGCTGGTCGCCGCTGGTATTGCGCCATTGCTGGTTGCACTGGCTCCCTGCGCACTGATGTGCGCACTGGGGGTTTGTATGCGTGGGTCGGGTGGGACATCGTGCTCATCCCCAGACCAGCGAGTCCAGGGCAGCGTGTCAGTGGCACAGCCGCAGGATCCGCAGGATGGTGACCGACCGGCGCAGTCACAGAGCGTGACAGTAAATACCGAGGCTCAACCTCCGCCCGCAGGGACGCTTGATAAGGAAGAGAACCCCCCTTCCGGACAATAAGCACTGTAGCGCAACCAGCTTGGCTGCCGCGGATGATTCCTTGCCAGGGAACCGCGCCGACTTCTGTTACAAGGCCAATGCCGTGCCTACGGCGCGGCGCAATTTCATACACTATGTATTCAGGCGCGGCGAACGCCCAACGGCAACAGACAGTCTGTCCGTTGCGATACGCCACGGAACGCCAAGATGAGGCCGACATCCATATCCGGGAGGATCAGTCCCACGTTCCCCGCGCTGCGTGGTTAAAGGCCGTCGGCCTTGTCATTGCTGCCGTTGGCGTTTCCGTGGTTAGCATCATTCTTTGGCGGCTTGGCCAGCACTGGCTACTGGACACAAGCTTGTCCCCTGCCGATCTCCGCAGCCTTGTAGCAAGCTGGCAGCCATGGGCACCGATCGCATCGGTGCTTTTAATGGTTGCCTACTCGGTCCTGCCACTCCCGGCTGGGGCAATTGCGCTCGTCAACGGTATGTTGTTCGGGCCCGTTGTCGGGACGACCGTCACGTGGATCGGGGCGATGGCCGGTGCCGTGCTTGCCTATGGTGTGGCCCGGTGGCTAGGGAAGGCAGCCGTAGTGCGGCTAGTGCCTGTACGGTTTCGCAGTAGGCTTGACCAGTGGACGCGTTGCGTGGGGTCGGGTGAGCTTCTGGTCGTACGCCTGATTCCGGTCATCTCGTTTACCCTGCTCAACTATAGTGCCGGCCTGGCCGGCGTCCGTCCCTGGATCTTCCTATGGACGACTGCGCTCGGCATTCTTCCGCTCACGGTTGTGAGCGTGCTGATCGGCCACGGAGCGCTTACCTGGTCGCCCGGGGTCTGGTTGACTGCCGTGCTCGGTGCTGTAGCAATCTTGCTGGTGGTGCGTCGGCTCGCGGGCAACCTGTCCCGGCAGCCTACCAACCAGAACTGATTGCACCTCGCGGGAGCAACGCCTGCGCCCCGTCCCCCGACTCCAGCTCTTCGCGAACCCGGAGCTCCTCATCACCCCGGTCATCGCACGCCGGGGTCGAGTAAGCATCCATTACCGTGCCCCTATTCGGGCAGGATCGCTCTGCGACAATTTGCCGCAGGACGGTTCGTACTCCCCTTGATATCTTCCCCATTGGCAAATGAGGTCGAAGCCGAAAGCATGATCCTTGTGGGGCCTGATCTGTCCTGCTGCCTCATGGAACGGTCGGTGTGTCCCTTACGCCCTGTTTAAGCCCAGGAATCAGCCGGAGAGTCAGGCATGAAACGCCTTATCGCCCCAGCAGTGGCAACAGCAACCTTGCTCCTCGCGTCCTTGCCGCTCGCCGCTCACTCGCTGCATGACGTGGAGAGCGGGATACAGGAGCAGGAGCGCTACGCTCAATTCGTGGACCGGGAAGCACCTGACTTTCACCTCGCGGGCGCGAACGGAGACGAGGCCAGCCTCAGCGATTTCGCCGGAAAGGTCGTGGTGCTGAACTTCATCTACGTGCGCTGCACGGACGACTGCCCAACGCACATGGTCCTCATTGGACGACTGCAGTCCATGATCAACGCCGCTGAAATGGCCGAGAGCGTCCAGTTCGTCACCATTGCCACGGACACCGAGGGTGTCGAGTCTACACGCGAGCTGATGCGTGGCTATGGCGAGTCATTCGGCCTTGACCCGTCCAATTGGCAATTCCTGTTCCGGACTGAAAGAGATCCCGTTGACACGACTGTGAAGCTGGCTGACGCATACGGTCTGAAATTCATGCCGATAGAGGAAGAAGCTGTGCAAATGCACGGCGTGGTCACCCACGTGATCGACCAGACGGGGCGGATGCGTGCACGTTTCCACGGCCTCGGCTATGTACCAGGTAATTTGGTGTCGTATGTGAATGCCTTGATTGACAAAGACCATTCGCGCCACTAATCGCACGCTGCACACCAACAGAGGAATACGTTGATCATGGACTGGACATTCGTAAAACCGATGGTCGCAGCGATGCTACTCGGGCTTGTCCCACCCGCTTTCGCCGATTCAATTTCTGCGACCCTCTATAAGAACCCGAATTGCGGCTGCTGCGAGGAATATACGAGGCATCTGGAAGCCAACGGGTTCGACGTCGAGATGGTGGTTACCACTGATCTTGGCGAGATCAAGGAGCGATACAACATCCCGAAGCAACTGCTGGCCTGCCACACCACGATAATCGGGAACCGGGTGTTCGAAGGACACGTGCCCGCCGAGGACATCAAACGCTTCATGGAACACGAGCCGATGGTCCGCGGGCTCGCGATTCCCGGCATGCCAGTGGGCACTCCCGGCATGCCGGGTCGCCAGCGAGGACCCATCGAGGTCTTCTACCTGAAAGACAGCGACCCCCCGGAAGTCTATGCGACGCATTAAGTTGCCGAAGGTGCCCCTGGCTGGCACCGGGCTTTTGTTCTTGTTGACCTTGGCAGCGGCGACAACCGGGTGCTCACCGGGCGACGAACCGTCCAAACAGGAAAACGGCGTTTCCGGCAACGAGTCCCGCGATACCGGCCCGCAAGGTTTCAAGTTATCCGCCGAGCCGCAGCGGGTGCCGGATGTTGCGTTCACGGATGCCGCTGGCAATCCGCTGACATTCGACGATTTTTCCGGGCGCGTTGTGCTGGTCAATATCTGGGCGACGTGGTGTCCACCGTGCCGGAAGGAAATGCCCACACTCGACCGGTTGCAGGCCGAACTGGGCGGTCCGGACTTCGAGGTTCTGACGTTATCCATCGACCAGGCCGGAGTCGGCGTCGTCGAAGACTTCTTTGCGGAGATCGATATCCAGCACCTGGACATCTACATCGACGATACCGGACAGGCCGCCGCAACGCTCAACGCTGTCGGCGTACCAACGACTCTGCTGCTAAACCGTGAGGGCGAAGAGATCGGTCGCCTGGTCGGTGAAGCGGAATGGGATACGCCGGAAATGGTGGCGTTCCTGAGTAATGTGGTGCAACAAACACAGTAGGCCGGGCTCTCAGAAGACATCAACCGCCGCGAGCTACGATCGGGATAACTGAGAGTCCGCTCGGGAATGGCAAGATTTACGGGGATTGCGAGGAAAATGAAACAGCGGATCGGGAAGCTGACACGCCATGCCGGTGGTGCCATAGTGGCCATCTTCGTTTCGTTTGGGATCGCCCAGGCCGAGGACTTGGCCATCGGCGGGTTGAGCGACGCCGGTGACGGCCGGCTCTACAAGACGGACGGGCTGTCGTTGTCCCGAAGCGACGATGGTGGCGAGAACTGGCGAGACGTCTCTTTCCCGGCACTCGGGGAATCCGAAGCAATCACCGCGGTGGCGGCTTCGACGGAAAATGCGGATCAAGTCCATGTGGCCGGCAAAGGGTTCGGGGTGTACAGGAGCACCGACGCGGGCGAAACATGGGTCAACGTGACCGGGGAGCTGCCGGACAACGACGCGCTTGCCCTCACCGCTCACGCCACCGAGGCAAACACCCTATACATCGTGATGGCCGATGAGGGGATCTATCGCAGCCAGGACGCCGGCGAGAGCTGGCGTCTGATGCACGCGGGCCTGTCATCGGCCACCATCAGCGCACTCACTCATACCGACATGGAAGGGAGCATGGAGACAGGGTGGCTTCTCGCTGCTACCGATAAAGGCGTCTACCGCACCATGGACTGCTTCTGCTTGTTCGAGCTGGCCAGTGGCCTGCCGGGCGGCGCGACCGCCGTCACCCACAACCCCGTGACGCCGGCTGAGATCTATACCGCGGTCGGCGGGGAGATATTCCGGAGCGCACGTGGTGGTGAGGCGTGGGAACACGTCGGCAAGGTCAACGGCGAAGTGAGTGCCTTAAGCCATTCCGGCGATACGCTGTATGCCTTGCTCATCGACGGAAATCTTCTGCAGAGCACGAACGGGAGTGATTGGCGGTGAAGGTGAGCACGCTTGTCACCCGGTTGGGGATGGTGACACTGGGCACTTTCGCTGGCATTACCGTGGCTGATGACAGCAAACCACCCTCTTTGAGCGATGAACTCGTCGAGCGTGGACAAGAGATTTATCAGGAGAGCTGCGCATCCTGCCACGGTGCAAATGGAGAAGGTGCTGCAAACTGGCAGGAGCGGAATTCCCTTGGTGAGCTGCCCGCGCCTCCACATGATGAAGACGGTCACACCTGGAAGCACTCCGATGCCCTGCTCTATCGTATGGTCCGAGACGGCTGGCGACACCCGTTCAACGAAACCGATCGGCTCACCATGCCTTCCTTCGAAGCCGTGCTTTCGCCACAAGAGATTCGGGCCGTCATCATGTACCTCAAGACTCTCTGGACCCCTGAGCAAAGGCAGTTTCAATGGGAGGAAACCCAGGAGCAAGGCGGTTTCCCCGCCAGCGCATATCCTGAGGATTCCGCCGAATCCACTCGCTCGAAAGGCCAGTAGCCTTGCATCGCTCGGGCATTCGAAGGCTACTGGTGCAGGCGAGCCCCCGGGCCCTCGAGATGAGGCAAGCGGCATCGGCTAGGGCATCGGTCAATGCATGGAGCGCTTCGACATGCCAACTACTGACGTCGAGCGTGGGCACCAATACCTACTGAGGCCCTGCAGCTGGCTGCCGGGGAGGAACTACACCAGCAGCCCGATATCCCCGGCGTCGACGTCTCACAATGCGCGGAGATAAGCTTGCCGTCGCGGTGTAACCGTGTCGAGATCGGCATCTCGAGTCCAGTCCAGCCGCGGCATTCCATAGTGGAAGGTGACAAGTGCATCCGCCGCGATCCGGGCGTGGCGGCCGTTGCCGTTGGAGAAGAGGTGGATGGCCACCAGTTGGTGGTGAGATCGGGCCGCCACCCCACGGGCTCGCCGTACTGGAGCACGATCCAGGCGCCCGCGGCGCGCACCCGGGCTCCGATGACATCGGGCGCCACTCCGGCACGGGTCTCCCATGTCCGGTAGCGGCCCGCCCATGTCCAGACCTGGTTGAACATGCGCCAGCGGAGGTCCCTCGGGAACAGATCAGCCAGGACGTTGGGTTTGCGGTGGCGGTAATCCAGCGCTCACTGCATCGATGTTCGCCTGTGATCTCCATGCCGTAAACGTATAGGTTGCCCTTTCACGATCTTCGTTAACCTTATGTTTCGACTTCCGGAGCGAAACGGGGCATCGCGTGACCGCGAGACAGGGCTTCCCGTCGGATCTCTTTCCCTTTGGCCCTTCATGCCTCGCCCTTTGTGGATACGCCCCTTGCCCGTAGGCCGCCCTTCCCTTCCTCTCCTTTGCTCTCTTGTCCCCGTTTCCCTTTTCCGTCGCTGAAAACTCCCGCGCATCCACTGAGACTTTTTCCACCGGGCCCGGCCGGCGCTGTGGACACTATCCCCGTCACTTCCGCTGACGCGGAGTGACGCCTCCACAGAGCCGGTCCACGCCCGCTCCGCGGGCGTGGACCTTCACCAACGCTGTGAGGGTCGGTGATGCGAAGACACAACTGCCTGATGATTGCGCTGCTCGCGGTTGCCACAACCGCGGGCGCGGCCGATGGGGTGCGCGTCGGTCGGTATCAGACCGTCGCGGCCGAGCCCACGCCGGCCCAGGCGAATCCGCTGCAGGTCCAAGTGGATCTGACGTTCCCGCCGTACGTCGAACGGGTCGGCGACGCTGTCATCCACCTCCTGGATCGAAGCGGCTACCGGCTTCAGGATCCCGGCAACGCCGACCCGGCGATGCGCCTTCTCCTCACGCGGCCGCTACCGGCCGTCCACCGGGATCTGGGGCCGCTCCCCCTGGAGGATGCCCTCAAGACCCTTGCAGGGGCGCCCTGGCGCCTGGTCGTCGACCCGACCGCACGGCTGGTGTCGTTCGAGGCGCGGGCACCCTATGCCGAGGGCGCCCGTGAGAAGGCGGCCGGCCTGACCTTCGAGCCCCGGGAACCGCAGCCCGGGCCCGCCACCTACGGGCCTGTTGACGAGGGCGAGACGCTCCTCGGTATCGCGAAGCGCGTCGCGCCGGATCGGCCAATGCGGACGGCGCTGGCGCTGTTCGAGGCCAACCCGGGCGCCTTCGAGCAAGGCAGTCCGCACCGCCTGACTGTCGGCGCCACGCTCGCGATTCCGGATGAGCCGGCCGTTCGGGCCACGGATACGGCTGCGGCCCGCCAGACACTATGGGAGGGAGACGATGAGCACCAACGACAATGACACCGCTGCGAGCGACGCCACCGGAGCATCGCCGAAGCCGACCCCGCCGGCGCTGAGGATCCTCGCCCCCGTCGGGGCCGTTGTCGTCCTCGGGGGCGTGATCGGCGTGTTCACCTTCTCCGGCTCGGCTCAAACCGAGGGCACCCGTGACGGCAAGCAGGCAGACGGCGTTGAACAACCCGTATCTCCGGACGATGCAGGTACGGCGGCTGAAGCAGGTGCCGGTGGCCGTGGTGGATCAGGGGATCGAACCCCTGACGCTGCCAGGATCGCTGAGCGGCTCGGCGATCTCACCCACGATTTCGCTGCGCTCGATTCCACCGTACGGCGCCTCGATGGCGACCAGGAAAGCCTGCGCGAGCGCGTTCGCTCGCTCCAGGCCGAGGTGCAGACGCTCAGTGACGCTGTCGACGAGATTGAACCCAACGAGGCGATCCACACGCTGGAACAGTCCGTCGAGGATCTCGGTGAGCGGGTCGAGTCGCTGGCCGGCGAGGTGGACGGGGATCTGGATCAGCGACTCGCGCGCCTCGGCGAGCGCGTCCAGCATCTGGAGCAGCGCTCCAGGGCGCCTCGGTTCCATGGGCAGCTGATCGGCATCGACCACTGGGGCAGGACGCCGCTGGCTGTCATCGAGCACAATGGAGTCCGGGAGCAATACCGCCGTGGTGAGTCCATCGGTGACTGGCAGCTGACCAGTGTGGATCCGGAGGCCGGCGTGGCCGTGCTCCGCCACCCCGCCGGTGCAACCCGGGCCCTGGCCACGGAGCAATGAGGCATCGCCATGGGTGAGGCTGCGCTCGCGCTGATTTTTGCCGGGATGTTGGTGTTCGCCCCGGGCGTTGGAAGCAACGGTGCCAACGAGCCCGCGGGACACGAAACCGACGCCGCGGAGGTCGCGACGACCGCGCCGGACACCGCGAGCCACCGAACGCGGGAACGGGACCCACGGCCAGACTCCTGCCTGGAAGCGGTTGAACAGCGCCGCCAGGTCGAAGCCCATCTCGACGACTGGCCCGAGCGCACCTATTTCGTCGGAGGCCAACGATGCGAACGCTAGCTCTTCTCGCACTGAGCACGATGATCGTCCTGCCCGGGACCACTGCAGCACAAGGCGGCGAGGACGTTGATTCAGCCCGAGCGGAGCGGGCCCGGTCCGAGCCCCGACAGGCCCGCGGCAGCCAGGTGGAGCGCTCTCGTGCCCGCGACACCGGCCCAGTGGACATCGAGCGGCTGCGCTCGTCCGGGCAGTGGAACCTCGACGACGAGGAATGGCAGCGCTTCGAGACGCTCATGAACGGCCCCCGGGGCCTTTGGACCCCGAATCTCGATCCGGTCTGGGTACTCGGCATCAATGCCCGCAGTGACGCGGAACGACGGCGCTATGCCGAGATGGCTGTCGAGCGCGAGCGTGCCCGGGCGGCCCGGGAGCTGGCCTTCCAGCGCGCGTACGACCAGGCATGGGACCGGCTCTATCCCGACCGCAAGATCGTCGACGTCGATCCCCGGGACTCCGGCGGGCAACCTGCAAGCGGCAACCGCCCCGCGACGCACGGCGGAATGCAGAGCGTTTCCTTCGACGCCGTCGGCGCCGGCGATCGGCTCGTCCTGGTCGCCGGCCTCGACTGCCGCCGCTGCCGTCGGGTCCTGACCCGGCTCGTCTCTGCCCTGGACAACGGCGCCGAGTGGGAGCTGGACGTGTTCCTGCTTGATGCCGTTGCCGACGAGGAGGTCCGCCAATGGGCAACCGCACTGGAGATCCCGCCCGAGCTCGTCCAGTCGCAACGGCTCACCCTGAACCGCGACGACGGCACCCTGGCCGCGTTCGAGCCACCGGCGCTGCTGCGCCGAAACGGGTTGCGCTGGCAGCGGGTCTCGTTGTAGGGCTGGCCCTCGCCTCGCCCGGCGGCGCGGAGGTGCCCGCCGGCTACCAGCGCATTGCCGCCGAGCAGGACGTGCCCGCGTCGATTCTCTATGCCCTCGCGGCGGCGGAGTCCGGCCAGCGCCTGGCTTCGGGTCGGTATCGGCCCTGGCCGTGGACATTGAACGTCGCCGGCACGCCCCGGCGATTCCGCACGGCCAGGGCCGCCCTGGAAGCACTTCGCGCTCACCTCGACGCCGGGCAGACCAACATCGATGTCGGCCTGATGCAGGTGAACTGGCACTGGCACGGCCACCGCTTCGTCAGTCCGGCCGAGGCCCTCGCCCCTTACACCAACCTGCGCGTAGGTGCGCAGATCCTGCGTGAGCAGCATGACGCGGCAACCGACTGGCTGCAGGCCGCCGGCCTGTACCACGCGCCGGCCGATGCCGACGCGGCCGCGGCCCACCGGGCGCGCGTGCGTGACCATCTGGAGGTGATGTCCCCATGAAGCCCACGGCGGTCTGTCTCACTTTCCTGCTCGCTGTCACCGCACCGGCGGCCGGCGCTCTGGAGATCCTCGAGGATACGGGCGAGACCGAACCCATTGCCCCCTACCTCCGGGCCCTGGAGCGCGATGACAGCGACGCCGGTGGGCCGGCGGAGGTCGAGCGCGCAGCGCCGGCCATCCAAGGCCGCGCGGTCGACCTCCTCCCGGTGGATACCCCTGAACTCGAGCCCGGGGACCTGGAAGCCCGGCCCGGTCCGGCCGTGCGCGAGCGCCTGCAGAACCTGCCACGGCCGCTTTGCATCGTCGGTGCCGACCAGCGTTCGGTCGCGTGGCTCGAGAGGCACCGCAACGCCCTCGTGAAGGCGTCCGCGGTGTGCATGCTCGTCGACGCCGAGACCCGTGACGACTTGGAGCGGGTCCAGGTCGCCGCCGGGCCCGTGCCGGCCCAGCTGACCCCCGGGAGTGCGCTCGCCGAATCCCTGGGCCTCGCACACTACCCCGTGGTGCTCTCCGCGGAAGGAGGCTTCGAGCAGTGACGGCGCGCTACCCCGTGGAGGCGTTGTTGCGTCCACCCGTGGAGTTCTACTCGGCCGGCGTCGCTGCCATGGCCGCGACCATCGCGGTCAGCGCGCCCTGGGCGCTCATGATGACGCTGGGCATCGCCTGGGCCGCCGGCGCCCTGCTCGCCACGCTCGCCGTCTGGCGGGCGCGGCAGGGCTGGCAGATCGTCCGCTACCACCGCAGCCTGAAGCAGCTGCCGACGTTCACCATGCGCTCGGACGCGATCCCGGTCTCGCGCCGCAAGCTCTACCTGGGCCGGGGGTTCCGGTGGCGCCAGAAACACGCTCAGCGCTTGCGCGACACCATCCGCCCGGAGGTCCAGCACTACGTCGAGCCGGGCCCCCTGTACCACTGGGCCCGGCGCAAGGAGATCGCCTGGGAGGCAACGCCCGGCCTGCGGTTGCTCGCCGCCATGCTGGCGACGCGGTCGTGGTGGAACCCGGTGGCGCCGTTGCCGGCGATCGGCGGGAAGCCGATACTCCACGCGGTCGGTGTCGACGAGGAAGAGGATACCTACCTGGATCTCACCGAGCGCGTCGGGCACACCCTGGTGCTCGGTACCACGCGCGTGGGCAAGACGCGGCTCTCGGAGCTTCTCATCGCCCAGGACATTCGCCGCGGGGAAGTCACCATCGTCATCGACCCCAAGGGCGATGCGGAGCTGCTGCGCCGCGTCTACGCGGAGGCACGGCGCTCCGGGCGCACCGACCGCTTCTACATGTTCCATCTCGGCTATCCGGAGCACTCGGCGCGCTACAACGCCGTCGGCTCGTTCGGGCGTATCACCGAGGTGGCCACCCGCACCTCCCGGCAACTGCCGAGCGAGGGCAACAGCGCCGCCTTCCGGGAGTTCGCATGGCGTTTTGTCAACATCGTCGCCCAGGCTCGGGTGGCGCTGGGCTACCGGCCCAACTATGACCGGATCCTCCGGGATGTCACGAACATCGAGCCGCTGCTCATCGAGTACTACGAGCACTGGCTCCCGGGCGTCGCACCCGAGAACTGGCGTGACGAAGTCGACCGGCGCGAAGCGAACATGAACGAGCGGCAGGTCCCCCGCAACCTCCAGGGCCGCGACAAGCGCGCCATCGCCATGGTGCTCTACGTCAAGGAACAGGGCCTGTCGGACGCGGTTGCCGACGGGCTGCGCTCGGCGATGGAGTACGACAAGACGTACTTCGACAAGATCGTTGCGAGCCTGCTACCGCTCATGGAGAAGCTCACCACCGGCAAGACCGCCGAGCTCATCTCCCCGGACTACCTGGACACCGACGATCCGCGGCCGATCTTCGACTGGCGCTCCGTGATCCGCGCGGGCGGGATCGTCTACGTCGGTCTCGACGCCCAGGCCGATGCCGACGTGGCCGCGGCCGTGGGCAATTCCATGTTCGCGGATCTGTGCTCAGTGGCCGGCCAGCTCTACAAGTACGGCCAGGACAAGGGCCTGCCGGGCGGGCGGACCCGGATGCCGACCGTCAACCTGCATGCCGACGAGTTCAACGAGCTCATCGGTGACGAGTTCGTCCCGCTGCTCAACAAGGCCGGCGGTGCCGGTTTCCAGGTCACCGCCTATACCCAGACCTGGTCGGACGTGGAGGCACGTATCGGCAACGCGGCCAAGGCGGGACAGATCGCCGGCAACCTCAACACGCTCATCATGCTCCGGGTGAAGGAGTACGCCACCGCGGAGATGCTCACTGCACAGCTGCCCGACGTCGAGATCTTCAGCCTGATGCAGGTCTCCGGAACCAATGACGCTTCGGACACCGAATCCAGCCAGCACTTCTCCAGCCGTAACGAGGACCGCATCTCGGTTACCGAGGCCTCGCTGCTCACGCCGGCGGACGTCATCAGCCTGCCCAAGGGCCAGGCGTTCGTGCTCATGGAGGGCGGCCAGCTCTACAAGATCCGGATCCCGCTGCCAAGCGGCGAAGCAGACCCCGACATGCCGGCCTCGCTCAACGAGATCGCCGACGACATGGAGCGCATCTACGCCACCGGGGACACCTGGTGGCAGGCACCGCCCGTACCGACGCCACCCGCCGACCGGGAGGCGGACTGATGGCGACACAGCAGACGGTCCGGCAGCAGGCCCGGCAACCCACCGGTGTTGTCGGCAGGACATGCGCCTACCTGGGGCAGACCATCGTGTGGCTGCTCCTCGCCCTTGTGTTCTCGATCGTCGTGGAATGGATCGGCCAGACCTGGATCTGGCCGGATCAAGGCGTCGAGCACAGCCGGCAGATGCTCCAGCGCGAGCTCGGCTACCTGCATCAGGACTTCGAGCGCTCCGTCGTCCCAGGAATCGACAATTCGGCAATGTATGCCAAAGCCTTCGCCGACTGGACCTATTACGGTGTTGTCGAAGCCTCCGGGCTCCAGTCCCTACTGCGATGGCTCGCCCGGTCACCGGACCCCGAGGGCGGTGATCTCCAGCACGCTGCCCGGGCAAGCTATGCCGCCGCGGAACCGTATATCCTGTCGGCGGTGACCATCATGCAGGTCTTCGCCCTGCGCGTCGGCGTGCTGACACTGGCCATGCCCATCTTCGTGCTCTTCGGCCTGGTCGCCGTCGTCGATGGCCTGGTGCAGCGCGAGCTGCGTCGCTGGGGAGGTGGCCGGGAGTCATCGTTCGTCTACCACCACGCGAAGCGGCTCATGATGCCCTCGATCGCCATGGCCTGGGTGGTCTACCTGGCGTTACCCGTCTCCACCCACCCCAACTGGGTGATCCTGCCCTTCTCCGTGCTCAACGCCACGACCGTGGCGATCACGGCGTCGCGGTTCAAAAAGTATCTCTAATCTGGACGATCGTGTTCCTGCGTCACCGCGCACGGTCGCTTCGGATTCGCTGTGGCACCCTGGACCGATCGAGTGGAGTAGAGATGCGTGAGGCAACGTGACCGAGAATACGCCGACCAACTTGTGCCAGCCTTGGCCGGAATCCGAAACAGGGACCATATAACGTGATCGGTAGCTCACAGGTATTGGAAATCCTCTGGCACAAGGCGGGCTGGGTCGTGCCCGCTCTGCTCGTTCTGGATGGTCTAAAACTGGCGGTTATGCCAAAGCCCAAAGGTCTAGTCGGAGAGCGGGCCGTCCGTGCTCGACTAAAGGGTCTTGCCACGGACGAACTCCATGACTGCATTCTCCCGGATGGTCGCGGCGGCATGACCCAGATCGATCATCTCTACCTGACGGGAAAGGTATCCGGGTGATCGAGACCAAGAACTACGGCGGCCGGATCTTTGGCAGCGCGAGGCAGAGCACTTGGACGCAGCGCCTTGGTCGGCGCTCCATCCGGATTCAGAATCCTTTGCGCCAGAACTGGGGTCACATTCAGGCGGTGAATGCCCTTGTGGGAGACCGCGTTCCAGTCCACGGCCACGTTGTTGTCGGCGGTCGCGCAGAATTCCCCAAGGGCATACCGGAGGGTGTTCAACGGCCTCGCGAACTTGCCGCCGAGTTCCGGGCCGAAGCCGCTGCCGAAGGTCCACCGCACGCGGAATGGAATTCGGCCTGGCAAGAACTCAGGGCGGCAACGCGAAGCGATGCGCCCGTACGGAAAGCTCACCGGACAGCATTGGGTCGGAAGCACGGGGTAGATAAGGCGACCTCTGTAGGGATGATCATGATCGCTGCAGGCGCCGTTGTCGGCGCGTTCTACCTGTTCTCCGTCCAGGCTGGATGACCCCGCAGAGCCCCGACGATCACGGAATCGGCAGGGCTGCAATAGACGGTGATCCAGGTTGCAGCCTGCATCAGCGCTGGAGTATCAGGGTGGGTTCCCCAGTAACCCTTCTGAACTCCCCCACAACCTGAAACTCATTCAGTTGAGCGCCTTCAAACACGATGTTCTCGTACCCGGAACTCCTATTTGAGAAGCGAATCGTCTGAATCAGGCGGAAACTCCGCGCGGCCACTTGCTCTAACCTCCACACTAATTCGAGAGGTACTGCCACTCGGGTACTTGCTGATCATGTTTCAGTCGGATGCGTCGGAGGCTGACGGCGGAGAACACGTCCTCAAGCTCGATGGACTCCCGTGTATCCAGGCCGCCGAGCGTCGCTGCGGCTTCGCGGCCGAACCGCTCATATAGGCCGGGATGATCCGTTCGGCACCATGCCCGCTCCCACCAGTTCATGATGTGATCCTGAGCCTCCTGCAGCGTGTGCGCGTCCGGGATGCGGGCACCCTTTTGACTGTTCACCGGCCGGCTGGCTGGGAGCAAATTCCACAGATCTTCGCAGGGCCAGGCGGCCCAAGGGAAACAGTGGTCAACGTCGAACCTATTGTCTAGAAGTCGCCTACCGCTCCAGATGCAATATATCGGTTCTCCCTCTGCCCGGAGGGCTTCCACCCGGTCACGGGCGATGCGCACGTCGCGCTGTGGCTCGCTCCAAACCATGGCCTGCTCAATCTCGGCCGGCTCGACATGCCTCATCTGGCGCTCGAGATACTGCGCCATCAGTCGCTTCCATTCAGTCTCCACCGAGGGTTCAATCCATACGCTGAACCGCTGAAGCGCACGCCAGACATCGAGCGGCACACGAAAGGTGCCGAATTGCCAGAGGAACGGTGCGTCTACAACAACATCCTGCGGTTGGTGGATGGTGCGCGGGCGCTGCACGCGGAACACGGGTCCGCCGTTCGGATAGGTCGTGTATTGCGCGGGCATCATGGCGATGTTGGCTGTCGCCTCACGAATGGCCATTGAGAGCGCCATGGCCCGATCCCCGGTGAACCGCATGCCAACATGGAGATCAGAAGGCGTAACTTGCAGCTGGAGCAAGCGAAGAAACCCCTCTTTCGCGAAACCCAGACCTCGAGTCGTGCCGTCGTGACCCGGCCTCTGCGGTAGCCGGCGGGCGATCAGGGGCTGGAACGCACGGATCCATGTGAGCGCCACGAGGCCGAAGGGCAGATCAACGGTCTCGTCCGACCCATGCCTTGCCAGCCCGTCGGCGGAGTCGGCGATCCGGCACAGGCACCGCAACAGCGCAAGCTTATAGGTGGAGCTTTTGTCGTCGTTGAGGATGATGTGCCGCAGCAGCGGCAGGGCACCGGTGCCGTCATCGGGTAGCCGGATCGCGATCTGGGCCCAGTTGATGCCCTCCCGCCCCTGCGCGTCGGGACTTTCGTCGACGTGCTCGACGTAGGCGCCATGCGAACGGCCGAGCCGCATCACCTCCTCGGCCGTCGCCTCGTGCATGCCGCGCTCAGCTTCAGCCGGTCCCTGGCGCAGCGTGATCGCCAGCATCCCACCAGGCTTAAGCAACATGATCAGCTTGCGGAACGCCCGCGACCGCTCCAACGGCGGTACGTGCATCCAGACCGCGCTCAGCAGGATAAGCTCGAACGACATGCCCAGGCGCGTGACCTTGTCCAGACCCGGAAGGTGGTCGTTGACCCATCGGATACGCGGGTCCGGGTGGCGGCGCTTGCCCTCGGTACGCAGTCCCGCCGACGGTTCAACCGCAACGACCTCGTAGCCGCCGTCGGCAAACCAGGCTGCATCACGACCCGAGCCGGCGCCGACGTCGAGTACCGTCGTACCTGGTCGGCGTGGTAGCCGGGGGATCAGCCAGTCGTGGACCTCGCCGACCTCTAACTGCTCGTAACGCTCAGCCGCCGCTACCGCGTGCGCGTCGTACCAAGCCACAGCGCGACTGTGCGAGTGCCCCACCCCGTTCATAGACCTCCAAGTACCAGCACTGGAATGCCGCTGGCGAATTCCTGCGCGCCTCGTAGCATGGTAGCTGCCGAGCGTGTCTAGCAAAGCTTATAGTGTGCTGACTCAGCGCACATCGCCTCAGGCCCGGCTTGAAAGGTGCTCGCGATCCTCGCCTGCGCACCCTCCGCTTGCCACATGATGGCGTGACATACCTGTTACGAGCCCATGCGAGCCCTGCCATGCCGGAGCTCCAGAACAAACCTTGGGGATTCGCAGGAGAACTTCGAATCGCTCGATGCCCCGCGCGTCGTCTCATCACGACCCAAAGCGGTAGTCGCTTAACCGCATGTCAACGGCCGCTTTCCGTAGTGTCCACGAGCTTCTCGATGTTGCGCTAAACGGAGCGAGCGTGTAAGCGGCGGATTGAGCGCATGACTATGCGAAGGCATGATTCAATCGAATAGGGGATTCTGGAGTTCGACCGCCCGGTGCCGAACCAGTCACGGCATCTACTGAATACTCTGTCGATGCAGTAACTCGATAGCCGCCAAAGCAAGTCAAGGGTCTAGCACGCGCATGCAAACTGATTCGCCCGAAAGCCCTCCTTGCGGCCCCGGCTGTGGCAGCGCAATAGAGACGTTGAACCGCGTCTGCTTCTGCCGCACTGTCGATCAGACCCTGCTACACCAGCAGCTCTTAGCGGAACAGCCGGATGCGGACCTGTACGAGCATATCCTGGCGACTCGCCCGCATCTTCTCTCCAACACGGCTGTTTTCCTCAGCCAGCGACATGCCGTTGAAATGCGTTCGCTGATCGAGGCTGTGGACCAGGTCGTGGCCACACCCGCTTATCAACAACACATCATGGGCTGGGCGCGACCGATTGCCAGGCGGCCATTCGGGCCATTGGGCGCCTGCATGGGATTCGACTTCCATCTGGGTCCGGATGGGCCGCAACTCATTGAGATCAACACGAACGCCGGCGGCGCCTGGCTCAATGCCGCCCTGGCGCGGGCGCAGATGCCCTGCTGTGCCAATCTGTTGGAGGACTCAGCCGCGCAGCCACCTCCTTCCTCTCTCGAGGACCGCTTGTTCGCCATGTTTCGTGACGAATGGGCCCTGCAACGGGGAGATACACCGCTCGAAACGGTGGCAATCGTCGATGACTCTCCGACCGAGCAGTACCTGTACCCGGAGTTCTGCCTCGCCGCCCGGATGTTCCTGCGGCACGGGGTCAGAGCCGTGATCGCGGACGCTGGGTCACTACGGTATGCCGAGGGCAGATTGTGGCATGAAGGCACCCCCATCGACCTCGTCTACAATCGCCTGACCGACTTCACCCTGGAATCACCCGATCACGTGGCCCTGCGGAATGCCTATGAGGCGGGCACGGTCGTAGTGACGCCCAACCCGCACACCTACGCCATGTATGCTGACAAGCGCAACCTCACCGCATTGACCGACGAAAAGCTGCTGCGCCAGTGGCGAATCCCGGAGCCCACCATATCGACCCTGCTGCGTGGTATCCCGCACACCGTCGCCGTTACACCCGAGAACGCCGACGCCCTGTGGCAACAACGCCGGCACTTCTTCTTCAAGCCGGCCAGCGGGTACGGCAGCAAAGCCACCTACCGCGGCAACAAGCTGACCAAGCGTGTCTGGACGGCCATTCGCGAGGATGCGTACGTTGCCCAATCCCGCATCCCCCCGAGCGAACGCGGTGTTCTGGTGGACGGGGAACAAACCACACTGAAGGTCGATCTGCGCAACTATGTGTACGCCGGCGACGTTCAGCTTATCGCGGCCCGGCTGTACCAGGGGCAGACCACGAACTTCCGCACGCCAGGTGGCGGCTTTGCATCCGTATTCGTCTAGATCAGAACCGAGCCCCGGGTGTCACTGCCATCATACGCGGCTAACCCTGCCCCCGCCCTTCCGATGTAGGAAGAAAGCAACGCGGACAAATACGCTTGTCGACCATGAGTCCGTGCGTGTCGAGCGCAGGCGCGCAACGCCGTAATGAACGCCTTGCCCACGCGGTCCGCGGTGAGGATACAGTCTTCCATCCATAGCCGCTTCTGTGCGGCTTCGAGATCGCCGAGCATGCCCGCATGCAGCGGCGCCCTTCGCTGAAGACCTCGAATTCGGATTCTGCGCTCACCTGAACTTGCGGTGTGATGGCCACTCGGAGAAAGCCAGAAAGTAGAGAAACACGAGGTTCGCCAACGGGATCAGAATCAGCAGGCTCAGCCAGCCCGAGTAACCCGCCTTGCTGCAGATCCTCCAGAATGGGATGACGACAATGGCCGCCATGATCAGCATCCAGATGAGGTGGCCGCCAAACATTCCTTCATTCATCATCGCACAGTCTCCCCGTTTCCCATGCCACTAGATTGGTGTTTACGCCCGGCGCTTCGCCAGCGCGCATCTCCGCTCGTTTTCCGCCGAATGCCTGGCCAGTGCGTCCAGAGGAATGGGCGGTCATTGCCTTTGCACCACAGCCTTGACCCTGATCAAGTCGCTCGCCACCAAGGCTTGCTAATTTGTTAATCTGGTTCTAGATCCTCGACGGACACGCTCAATGCGAACGCAGCAACCCAACATCACTGCCGAAGGAGGCACGCTGCGGCGAGTACGCCCCTGGAGGTGGCTGCTGCTCATCCTGCTGGTTCTGCTGCCGGTCACGGCGGCTCTGGCGAACTCTGAACCGGTCGGGTCCACACCGGATGATACCGCTGAACATGAACCGAGCGTGCACGCCCATGGTCCGTCGGACACGCCGGTCTGCCACCATCGCAGCCATGACGGGGAAGAGCATCTCCTCGTGGGTCACAACCGTGAAACGGAATTGCCGGCCCCCGACGACAACGTTGCGGTGATTCCGCGTCTGGTCCCGGTGCATGACGACTCACCGATCTCTGGAGCCGTGCTCAAAGCCCTGCTTGCCGCCGATGCTCCGCACACCGGCCCGGTCTACCTGCTGACCCGACGTCTGCGCGTCTGATCCTTCGACCTCCTGCGACGCCGCGTCGAGCGGCGCCCGTTAATCCCTTTCGGGAGGTTGATAACCCATGCATTCCATCCTTCATGACACCGGTGCGGGCTTCTGGCTCGGGCACTCGCTGATGGTGATCATCATGATCACCGTGCTCGCCCTAATCCTGGCCGGCACGTACCTGCTGCTGTCAGCACTGCTCGGCCGGCAACAGGGCGACGGCGAGGAACCGCTCCAGGCCCTGGCCGAGCGCTATGCCCGCGGCGACATCGAGCGGGACGAGTTTCTCAAGCGCCAGCAGGATCTGCTGGATCTCCGTTCACCCAGGACATGACGACGCCACTCGGCGTCCACATCACGCGTTGAAGCACACGCTTCAGGAGGTTTCGAAATGACGATGAATCGCGGTTACAAGGCAGCACTCGGGATGGCCCTGCTCCTGGGAGCAGGCACTGTAGGAATTGCCGGCGCTCAAGGCATGCAAGGCATGATGGGCGGCGGTCAGGGCGGCATGATGCAGGACTGTCCCATGATGGGCAGTGGCTCTGGCGGCATGCAGGGCATGATGGGTGGTGGCATGCATGGCGGTGGCCAGGGTGGCATGGGCAT
>NZ_JAUFPK010000005.1:48899-310794 GCF_030409225.1 Aquisalimonas lutea | reverse complement strand
GAACACCGCCAGGAGCGGTTCGCCCGCATGGCCGACATGCTGGATCTGCGCGACGAGATGCACGTCCTCATGGCTGAGCAGCGCCCCGACCCCGAAGCCGTTCGGGAACTCCATGGCCGCATGGCCGATCTCCACGGCGACATGATGGCCGAGCGCATCCGCCTGCAGAACGACATGCAGGACATGCTCACCGACGAGCAGCGCGAGCAGATGCGTGAGCGCATGCAGGAACGGCCCGGCCGTATGGACGGGGAACGTGGCCGTAGCGGCGACCATCAGCGCCACCACGGGGGCGGTTCGTAGCCCACGGCAACGACGGAACCGTGTTGCCGGGGCAACTCCCGTCAGGATCGGGACCGTCCCGGCGACACGCTTCACGCGAAGAGGACATGCACATGTGGACGCGCATCACGCAACGCCTGGGAACGCCTTTGACAGTGGTCCTGATCGCCGGGTCCGCCCTCGTCGGCGGCAGCCTTGCCGCAGACCACTGGGAGCATATCGTTGGCTTTGCCCCGTTTCTCCTGCTGGCGGGCTGTCTGATCATGCATCTGTTCATGCATGGCCACGGCGGAGGGCATGGGCATGGCCGGTAGCTTACCTGCGGTAAGCGGGCCTTGCGGGACCGGCGCCAGGGACGACATCCCCGGAATGGTCCAGAGAAGCACCGCGGCTGACGCTACGACAAGGGCCTGATGTCACATCGGCCACAGGAAAAGTGAATTTATGAACGAACACGCTGCGCAGAGCACCGCCCCGAATACAAGTGCCGAAAGCGTCTTGGTCGTGCCGGGAATGGGTTCGGACCACTGCGCCGGCATTGTCCGCGCCGCACTGGAGCGCCTGGACGCGGTGAAATCGGTCAACGCCAACATCGCCAACCACCACGTCACCGTGGCCTATGACAGCGCCGCCGCCGGCCCCGAGGAGCTTCGCTCGGCGGTTGAAGGCGCCGGCTACGACGTCGCCCGAGTGGACACGGGAGATGGCAACAACCAGGAGATCCGCCTGGTGGTGCCGGGCATGGGCTCGGATCACTGTGCCGGGATCGTGCGCGGGGCCCTGGAGCGCCTCGACGGCATCCAGGCCATCCGCACCAATATCGCGGATCACCGAGTGACCGTCACGGTGAGTACCACGGGCCCGGACGGCGAGGCCCTGCGTTCGGCAGTGGAACACGCCGGCTACGACGTCGCCGCCGTGGAGACCGAAGACGGCAACGACCGGGCGGACGACGCCGCCATCGACGAAGCCTACGTCAAACAGGCCTGGCGACGGCTGTGGGTCGCGATGATTCCGACGGCCGCGATCATGGCGCTGATGATGCCCCACATGCTGTGGGAGCCGATTCCTGGGTATCTCGCCATCATCGCCGTGCTCGCCTTCCCGGTGGTGTTTCTTGCCGGCGGCCGGGCGACGCACAGCTCCGCCTGGCGCTCGCTGAAATCCGGCCACCTGAACATGGACGTGCTTATCTCCATGGGCAGCCTGCCGCCATATCTCATCGGGCTCGTGGGCTTCGTCTACCCCATGACCTCATTCATCGAGATGGCGGCCACCATCATGGCCTTCCACATGCTCGGGCGCTATCTGGAGCACCGGGCCAAGGGGCAGGCCTCCTCGGCCATCCGCAAGCTGCTGGACATGGGCGCCAAGACCGCCCGGGTCGAACGCGACGGCGAGGAAGTGGAAGTGCCGGTCAAGGAACTCCAGACCGGCGCCATCATGATCGTGCGCCCCGGGGAGAAGATCCCCACCGACGGCGAGGTCATCGAGGGCGAGAGCAGCGTGGACGAGTCCATCGCCACGGGGGAGTCGGCCCCGGTCGAGAAAGCGACCGGCGCTACCGTGCTGGGCGCGACCATTAACCAGCAGGGGCTTCTCAAGGTGCGCGCCACCCGGGTGGGCAAGGACACCTTCCTCTCCCAGGTGATCCGCCTGGTGGAGGAGGCGCAGGGCTCCCGTGTGCCCGTGCAGGAGCTCGCCGACCGCATCACCGCCCGGTTCGTACCCGCCGTTTTGGGCATCGCCGCGCTGGCGTTCATTGCCTGGCTTGGCTTCAGCGGCACCCTTGAGCCGATTCTGCTCTGGGGCGAGGGGTTCCTGCCCTGGGTGGACGCCGACCAGCCTCCTTTGGTGCTTGCGATCCTTGCCACCATTGCGGTGCTGGTCATCGCTTGCCCCTGTGCCCTGGGACTGGCCACGCCCACCGCACTCATGGTCGGCTCCGGCATGGGCGCCGAGCGCGGCGTACTGATCCGCTCCGGTTCCGCCATCCAGAGCCTCAAGGACATCAAGGTTGTCGTGCTGGATAAAACGGGAACGATCACCAAGGGGGAACCGGCCCTCACCGATGTCATCCCGGCCGAGGGCTTCACTGAAGAACAGGCGCTGACTGCGGCGGCGGCCGTGGAAGCGGGCTCGGCCCACCCCCTGGCCGACGCCATTGTCCAGGGCGCCAAGGACCGTGGACTGGCCATCGGTCGCGTGACCGGCTTCCAGTCGCACACCGCTCGCGGGGTGGAAGCGCAACTCGACGGCGAGCGTGTGCTCGTCGGCAGCCGCCGACTGCTCACCGAGCACGGCATGGATGTCACCGCGCTGGAGGAGCAGCTCGCCGAACTGGAGAGCGCGGGCAGGACCGCGATGCTGGTGGCTATCGGTGAGCGGCCGGCAGGCATCGTGGCCGTCGCCGACACCATCAAGGACGACTCGGCGGCAGCCATCGAGGCCCTGCACCAGCTCGGCATTGCCTGCGTCATGGTCACCGGCGACAACGAGCGCACGGCCCAGGCCGTAGCCCGGGAGGTGGGCCTGGACGAGGTGCAGGCTGGCGTGTTCCCCGAAGGCAAGGTGGACGCCATCCGGGCGCTCCAGGACCGCTACGGCCAGCACGTGGCCATGGTGGGCGACGGCATTAACGATGCGCCGGCGCTCAAGCAGGCCAACGTGGGCATCGCCATCGGCGCCGGGGCGGATGTGGCCATCGAGGCAGCAGACGTCACCCTGGTCCGCGGAGAGCTCACCAAGGTGGTGGAGGCGGTCAACCTCTCGCGACTGACCTTCCGCAAGATCGTCCAGAACATGTTCTGGGCCTGGGGCTACAACGTCGCCGCCATCCCCATCGCCGCCACGGGGCTGCTACACCCGATGATCGGTGTCGTCGCCATGACGGCGAGCTCGTTGTCGGTAATCGGCAACTCGGTACTGCTGAAGCGCGCCCGGCTGAGCGACGGCGACAGGTAAACAACGTCAACGCAATTCATCAACCGATACAGGAGTCGACCAATGACAGTGAAGCACGTTCTTGCAGCAACGCTGTTGGCCGCGGCCACAGCGGCCACCGCCGGCCCCAGCGGCGAGAGCCACAGTCACAGCCACGGGAACATGGCCGGCGGGCAGCCGGGCAAGCCGGACGCGGTGGATCGCACGATCCGCATCGATGCCGCGGATATCGAGTTCGACCGGCAGAAGATTGAAGTGGAAGCGGGCGAAACCATCCGGTTCGTGATCACCAACACCGGCCAACTCGACCACGACTTCACGCTGGGGACGCCGGCGATGCAGCGCGCCCATCAGGAGGAGATGCGGGAGATGATGGCCGAAGGCGGCATGCAGGGCCACGACGACCCCAACGCGGTCATGCTCGAGCCCGGCCAGACGAAAGAGCTGATCTGGCGGTTCGCCGAGGCCGATGAGCTGGAGTTCGCCTGCAACGTCCCCGGCCATTACGAAGCCGGAATGCGCGGCGAGATCGTGTTCGACGGATAGCCGCCCGGGGAGTATGTCCAGGGCATACGCTTGACCCCGGTCAAGGCGTCCGGGGTCTCGGTAGGTAGGCTGAATTTGCCGCGTGGCTACCGGGCGGCGAATGCACGCGTGCTGCAGTGCACGCTCTAGGAGGTAGCACCATGACGATGAATCACTCACGCAAGACAGCGGCACTCGGCCTCGCCCCGCTCCTGGGCGCGGGCGTCGCGGGAGTCGCCACGGCCCATGGCATGCAAGGCATGATGGGCGGCAGCATGGTGACCACGGCTCCATGAGGGGCGGCAGCTCGGGCATGCAGGGCATGCACGGCAGTGGCGCGGGGGTGGGCGTGATGCATGGTGGCGGCATGGGCCCGTCCGGTCCCGGGATGCGAGGCCACATGGGTATGATGGGCAGCCTGGAGCTCAACGACGAGCAGCAGGCGCAACTGCGCGAATTCCGCAGCGAATACCGCCAGGAGCGGTTCGCCCGCATGGCCGACATGCTGGATCTGCGCGACGAGATGCACGCCCTCATGGCCCAGCAGCGGCCGGACCCTGAGGCCGTTCGGGAGCTGCACGGACGCATGGCCGATCTCCACAGCAACATGATGGCCGACCGCGTCCGTATGCGGAACGCTATCCAGCACATGCTCACCGACGAGCAGCGCCAGCACATGCGCGAACACCGGCAGGAAGGCCGCGGGATGCCGGGCGACGGCGGTCATCGGGGCCAGCAACAGGGACACCATGGCTCACAGAACCGGTAGTCCACCGGTACTCGCTCGTCCTGATCGCGGCACATCACCGGGATCAGGCCATCGATTCACCCAGGAGACCGATGATGAAAAACCGGTTGCACGCCGCGTTCTTGCTTCCGGCCGGTATGCTCCCGGCGCTGCCGGCCGTCGCACAACGCTACGATGACATGCACGGCATGTGGCATCCCGCTTCCGGCTGGGGACACATGCTCTTCGGCGGCTTGATGATGGTGCTCATCCTCGGTGCAGTGATCGGGCTCATCGCCGTTGTGGTACGCAGCCTGGCCGGCACCGGCACGGTACCGCCGGCGCGGGAGCGGGAGCGCGGCCGCAGTGCGCTCGACATCCTCGATGAGCGCTATGCACGGGGCGAAATCGATCGCGACGAGTACCAGCAGCGCAGGCAGGACCTGACCCGATAGGCAGGACAACCGAGAGGACCAACGCATGATCCACCAGCTTCGACGACTCGCCATGATCGCCGCGCTTGTGCTCCCCGGGGCAGCGCTTGCGGCCACGGCCACGGTGCACAAGACCCCCACCTGCGGCTGCTGTGATTTCTATGTGGAGTACCTGGAGGCCGAAGGCTTCGATCTCGAGGTCGTCGACCACGACAGCATGGTGCCGATTTTCCGCGAGGCGGGCATCGACCGCACCATGGCAAGTTGCCATACCACGGAAGTGGGCCCTTACACCGTAGTCGGCCACATGCCCGCAGAGGCCATCGAGCAACTGCTCGAGGAGCGCCCGATGATCCGCGGCATCACCCTGCCGGGGATGCCCACCGGTTCACCCGGCATGCCCGGCGACAAAGATGGGCCGTTCACCGTCTACCGCATCACTGGGGACGCCGAGGACCCGGAGGTGTACGGGCGCTACTGAAGCGCCCGGTAAGCCATGCTGACCTATCCCGACATCGACCCGGTCGCCATCCAGCTCGGCCCCGTTGCCGTGCACTGGTACGGCCTCATGTACCTGATCGGCTTCGGCGCCGCCTGGCTCCTCGGCCGCTGGCGTGCCCGTCGCGATGACAGCCCCATCCATCCGCGGCAAATGGAAGACCTGCTTGTCTACGGCGCCATTGGCGCCATCCTGGGCGGGCGAATCGGCTACGTCCTCTTCTACGGACCCGGCCTGCTCACTACCGATCCGCTCGCCGTCATTCGCATCTGGGAAGGCGGCATGAGTTTCCACGGAGGCCTGATCGGCGTGCTCGCCGCCCTGGGGTTGTTCGGCAAGCGGACCGGCAACGGCTTCTTCCGCCTCGCCGACTTCGCCGCCCCCTGGTGCCCATCGGCCTCGGTGCCGGGCGCATCGGCAACTTCGTCAACGGTGAACTCTGGGGCCGGGTCAGCGACGTCCCCTGGGCCATAGTGTACCCGCCCATGGGCCCCGATCCGCGCCACCCCAGTCAGCTCTACCAGTTCTTGCTGGAAGGTGTCGTGCTGTTCATCGCGCTGTGGTTGTTCACCCGCAAGCCGCGGCCGACCATGGCCGCCTCCGGGCTATTCCTGGTGCTCTATGGCAGCTTCCGCTTCATTGCCGAATTCGTGCGCCTGCCCGACAAACACATCGGCTACCTCGCCTTCGACTGGGTGACCATGGGGCAGGTCCTGTCGGTGCCCATGGTGGCGCTGGGGGCGGTGCTCGTCTTCCTGGCGTACCGGCACTCCGCGAGATCAGAATGGCCTGTGTCCCCGTAACCACGTCGTGGGAGGCCCAATGGCGATCGCCTCGTTGCCCGTTGCGGCCAGATCGAGGGGAACGCCACCTGTGCGGGGTAAGCGGTCTGGTCATTGCCATACTCAGTGCCGTATCCATGGAGTATCAACCGGCCGGAGAAGCGCACCGCTGTCCGGAATCGACTGCTACCACCATCGTTGACCCGTTGTAGACAGCTACGGAATAGTTGCCTTCACACGGATTTCAGCCACCAAAAGCCGGGAAAGCGCATATGCATTCAAACCACGGCGGACACGCCGGCCACATGCCATCCAGTGGCCGGGGCATGGCCATTTCGGCCTGGCTCACCGGTATCTATTTCGTCGTCGAAATGGGCATCGGCCTCTGGACCGGTTCCGTTGCCGTTATTTCCGATGCCTTCCACACCTTCTCGGCGGTCGGCGGCGTTCTGGTGGCCATTCTGGCCGCGCACCTGGCGCGGCGTCCGGCGGACGAAGACCGGAGTTTCGGCTGGTACCGGGCGGAGATCATCGGGGCACTGGTCAATGGCGGTTTTCTGCTGGGCATGGCCCTGATCGTGATCGTCATGGGCGCCTTCCGCCTGGCCGAGCCCATCGAACTCCCACCCGCCCCCATGCTATGGGCGGCGGCCGGCGGCCTGGTGACCGAAATCATTTCCCTGAGCCTGATCTGGAAGCAAAGCCGCACCGACATGAACGTCAAGGGTGCGCTCTGGCACATCATCCAGACCTTTGTCGGCAGCCTGATCATTATCGTCGCTGCCCTGGTTATCCACTTCACCGGCTTCCTGCTGATTGATCCGATTCTCGGCATGGCCTTCGGCTTCGTCCTGCTCTGGGCGAGTTGGGGCATTCTCCGGGATGCCATGCATCTACTCATGGAAGGCACCCCCGCGGATATCAGCCTGGCCGAGGTGGTGCGTGCGCTTGAAGAACTCGACGGCGTGGCGAACGCTCATCACGTGCATGCCTGGGCGCTCACCAGCGGCCGCTATGTGTTTTCGGGCCACTTGCGCACAAGCGACGGGGCGGATGCCCAGGCGGTGCTCCGCTCGGCCCATGAAATGCTGAAAGCCCGCTTCGGATTCTTTTTTGTCACCCTGCAGGTTGAAAGCGCGTGCCTGGACGAATCCGGCGCTGAAGCCATTGATGTAACCCGCGGCGGCGCGCCATGAAAACGGTTTTTCTGCTGATTCTGATCACGCTGTCCGAAGCCACCATCGGGGTTTTCGTCAAGCTCACCGATGGCCGGATCCCCATTCAGACGCTGAACTTCTACGCCCTGTCCTTTGCGGCCGTCTTTCTGCTGATCGCCCTGCCACTGGCCACGGGGCAGCGTCAGCACTTCCCCCGGGACAACCTCAAGGATACGTCCTTTATCGGCCTTTTGATCGCGCTGCAGATCAGTGTCTTCAACTTCGCCATGACGGTCGCGCCCATCGCGAACGTGGTGATCTTCTGGAGCATCGCGCCCTTTTTTACCTTTATCTTCTCCTGGCTATTCCTCGGCGAGAAGGCACACAGGAGCTACATGCTGATCTTTGCTGTAGCCATCACGGGCATTGTGCTCGCCAAGCCGCTCCAGGGCGGCCATATGCTGGGCAACCTGGTGGCACTGGCGGACGGCGCCGTCTATGCGGCGATGGTGACCTACATGCGCTACGAGGGGAAAACGGAGACGGGTAATGACATCGCCTGGTCCATGCTGGCCGGCGCGGTCATTCTGTCGCCCTTCCTTTTGTTCTTCGGCCCCGGCGACGTCACCGGAACCATTCATTACCAGGCGCTGGGGCTGGACCTGCCGGTCATGCTCTGGGCTTTGTGTCTGGGCGTGGTATCCACCGGCTTCGCCTATCTGGGCATCTCCATCGTGCTCAAGACCCTGAATGCCAATGTCTATTCCCTGGTGGATATCATTGTCTCGCCCATCGTTGCGTCGACCCTGGGTTATCTCATCTTCGCGGAAGTTCCGGCCCAGGGCATGATTTACGGCGGAGCCCTGCTGCTGGGGGCGGGTTTCTGGCTGACCCGGGAAATGTCCAAGGAGCCGACGAAAAAGGCTGTCCATCCTTGCCAGTGTGGGCTCGCCCGTTATTAGACTGGGTTCTACATGATTCGATGCCCGAACACCGAGCACGGTTTTCCGGAAAAGGCGGGTCCGCTCTACTCACTGATGCGCAGGAGAACCCCACCGCCATCCACTGGGACGTTCTGCGCCACCTGCGAGACACCGTGGCGGCAAGACTGGGGATCGTGCTAACGGCCATTGTGCTTGACCTGGTCGTCCTGGCGGGTTTCCTCTGGGTCAAAGCCATTGCCAACCCCTTTGTCCTGCTCGTAGCACTGGTGGCCATGGCGGCGATCCTGATCGCGGCGTTCTTCTTCCCCGGGGGCATGACCGACACCACACCAGCCCATTTCCACACGAGTTGAAGGTTTTGATGGCAAGGAATACGCCGTCCGACACCCGACGCCGCCGCGGCGTGCTTGAGCTGCCGGAGTTCAACGTCGCCTTGTTTGCGTGGCTGCTCAACTATCCATGGGAGTTCCTGCAGGTCCCCTTCTTCCGGGACATGCCCACGGCCGATCACTGGCAAGCGATCGTGTTCTGCACTCGGGCCGCGGGAGGCGACGCGTTGATTGCCCTGTTTGCTTTCTGGGTGGTTGCCCTTGTCTGGAATAACCGCGACTGGGTCCTCCGGCCTCATTCCGGACATGTCGCAGCATTCGTCCTGGTCGGCGTTGTCGTAACCGTTGGCTTCGAATGGCACGCGACGGTGATCGCGGAGAGGTGGGCGTACGCATCCCACATGCCGGTCGTGCCTGTAATCGGCACGGGACTATCGCCGCTGTTGCAATGGATCGTTCTGCCGCCGCTAGTGGTCTGGCTGGTGCGACGGCAGATCGGACCCAGATAAGAGATACGCAAGGAAGTACATCAGTGAAAACGAGTGGAGCTATCGTGTGGCTACGACGCTCTCGGTTGCGCATTTATGGACCGGGACTTTCATCCAAAGCGGTCATTTTTAGCTCCATTCCAAAGGTCCGCAATGGGTCCAGGCTGTGTGAAAACGCGGTCCCCGATACAATTGCTGGAGTACACAGGGGGCTGAGCGATGACGCGTTTCGTACGGGGTGAGGCTCGTGGTCAGAGCACGCTGTTTCCGGAGTGCCTGGACGACTTCATCGCAGAGGACGACCCGGTCAGAGCCATCGAGGCGTTCGTCGAGACCCTCGATCTGCGTGGACTCGGCTTTGCCGGCGTCGATCCCAAAGAGACGGGGCGACCCGCTTATCACCCGGCGGCGTTGCTCAAGATCTACATCTACGGCCACCTCAACCGGATCCAGTCGAGTCGGCGCCTTGAGCGCGAGACGCAGCGCAATGTGGAGTTGATGTGGCTGACCGAGCGGCTCAGTCCGGATTTCAAGACCATCGCCGATTTCCGCAAGGACAATGGCAAGGCCATTCGCGAAGTATGCCGGGAGTTCGTGGCGCTGTGCCGCCGCCTGGAGCTGTTCTCTGAGGCCATGGTTGTCATCGATGGCAGCAAGTTCAAGGCGGTCAACAACCGGGACCACAACTTCACCGCCGCGAAGATGAAGCGGCGCATGGAGCAAATCGAGGAGAGCATCGAGCGCTACCTGGGTCAGCTCGACAGGTCGGATCACGACGACGCCGGTGTTTCGGAGGCGGCGACGGGCCATCTCAAGGAGAAAATCACGAGGCTCCAGGAGGAAGTCGAGCGCCTGCGGGCGATTGAGGCCCAGAGGCAGGAAGCCCCCGATCGGCAAGTCTCGCTCACGGACCCGGATGCGCGCTCCATGGCGACCAGCGGCCGCGGGACAGGGATGGTGGGGTACAACGTACAAACGGCCGTCGACAGCGACCATCACTTGATCGTCGCCCACGAGGTCACCAACGTCGGCCACGACCGAACCCAACTTGCCAACATGGCGCACCAGGCCTCGGATGCCCTCGGGACGGAGGAACTGCACGTCGTTGCCGATCGTGGCTACTTCAAGGGTGAGGAGATCCTTGCCTGCGAGCAGGCCAACATCCTGACCTACGTGCCCAAGCCGCTGACATCAGGCAACGGCGCCGAGGGGTACTTCCCGAGAGAGGCTTTTCGGTACGCGCCCGAGGAGGATGCCTATTATTGCCCCGCCGGCGAGCGGCTCATCTGGCGGTTCTCCAACGAGCAAAACGGGCAGATCCAGCACGCCTACTGGAGTTCTGCGTGTCCGAGCTGCTCCATCAAGGACCAGTGCACGCGTGGCGTGCACCGACGAATCCGTCGGTGGGAGCATCAGGGCGTGCTTGACGCCGTGCAGTCACGCCTGGATCGCTACCCCGAAGTCATGCGACTGCGACGACAGACAGTGGAGCACCCGTTCGGGACCCTGAAAGCCTGGATGGGCTCGACCCACTTCCTCACCAAACGACTCCCTGGTGTGAATGCCGAGATGAGCCTGCACGTGCTCGCCTACAACTTCAAACGGGCCATGAACATCCTCGGCCCCGGACCGCTGATCCAGGCCATGCGAGCCTGAGATCGGTCCGGCCCGCTGTCATCGCGTCTCACAGCGCGGATGACCAGAACCATGCGTTCCAAGCCGGTGGGGAAAATTCGACGACCCTAACTGGCCGTTTCTGGATGACAGGCCGCATTCCTCCTGAGGGAAAGGCTGCGTCGTTCACGTTCGCCGCCGTTCGCATCACTCCGGCGCGTGAGCGCGACGCTTTCAGAGTTTTCACACAGCCTGGGTCGGACAGTGCCCGTCATAGGTGCGGCCCGACGTGACGGGGCACTTTGAGCAGATGCGTGCCCCTAAAGCCGCCACATTGGGTTTGCAGGCTGATGCCGGCTACAGTGACTTTCGAGCCAACAGTGGGGAGAGAGTCATGCGCGCCTGGGAATTGCAGGGGGACTGGGGCATCGAGCATCTGCGGTTGGTGGACAAGCCCGAACCGGTGGCGGGCCCGGGGCAGATCGTCGTGCAGATGGCGGCTGCGTCCCTGAACTATCGGGATCTCATGACCGTGCAGGGCAAGAGTCCCGGAGCTGAGCTGCCGTTGATCCCGTTTTCCGACGGCGCCGGAGAGGTGGTTCAGGTGGGCGGGGGTGTGACCCGCGTCGCAGTGGGGGATCGCGTTTGTTCCATGTTCTTCCAGTCCTGGATCGACGGCGGGCCCACCGCGGAGCGCCGCAGTCGGCCCCTGGGCGGTCCGCTGCCGGGCGTACTGCAGGAAAAGATGCTGTTGGATGCGGAGGGAGTGTCCCGGTTTCCCGAGCATCTGTCGCTGATCGAGGCCGCTACGCTGCCCTGCGCCGCGCTCACGGCCTGGCGCGCTTTGGTGGTGGAGGCCAACGTCCAATCCGGTGACACTGTCCTCCTGCAGGGTACCGGCGGAGTCGCCACCTTCGCTCTTGGGTGTGGACCACGTACTGGAACTGGGCGGCAGGGAGAGCATCAACCGTTCCCTTGCGGCGGCCCGCGTTGGCGGCAGGATCATGATCATTGGCGTGCTCTCGGGTTTCTCCCAAGAGATTGCCATGCGCTCCATCTACGGCAAGAACCTGCACCTGATCGGGCTCTCGGTGGGCAGCCGCCGCCATTTCGAGGATATGTGCCAGGCTATAGCGGAGCACCAGCTTCGGCCGGTGATCGACACCACCCTGCCGTTCGAGTCCGTGCCCGACGGGCTGCGCCGCATGGAATCCGGTGCCCACCAGGGCAAAATCTGCGTTGACTTTGGGGGGTGAACGCAATCTGCCGTGAGGCTCCAGAAACCTGGTGTCTATGCATGTGAGAATAGCCACGCCCGAGGGCAATCCTCAGAGCGGCGACGTGGCGATAGCCGACCCTGACCGGCCATCCACTGGGCTGGCGGCGAATGTCCGCTCCGGAGCAAACCGCTAGGTGTATTTAAATGCCGTCCTTTGCTGGTGCTGTAACAATTCTGTCACTGGAAATGCGTTACAAAATGCGGCTAACGTCCTATCCGCAAGGGTTGCGGGGAGAAGGTAATGAGCGACATCCGGTTTCATACGCTCTTCCTGTGCACCGGGAATTCGGCGCGCAGCATCATGGCGGAGACCATTCTCAACAGCCTCGGCTCCGACCGGTTCATCGGCTACAGCGCGGGGAGTTCGCCCGAGGGCGAGGTACGCCCGGAAGTCCTTCAGCTCCTGGAGCGCATGCAGCTCCCGACAGAAGGACTGCGCAGCAAGAGCTGGGACGAGTTCACCACGGATGATGCGCCGTCGATGGATTTCATCATCACCGTCTGCGACCGTGCCGCGGCCGAACCCTGTCCCGTCTGGCCGGGCGTACCGATGACCGCCCACTGGGGGATTCCCGATCCCGCCAGCGTAGAGGGTCCCGAGCGGGAACGCATCCAGGCCTACCGGGATGCGTTCTTCGCCCTGCAGAAACGGATTCGACTGTTTCTCAACCTGCCGTTCGCATCACTCGACCGAATGCGGCTTCAACAACGGCTCGACCAGATCGGCCGGGACGGCGATTCGGATGCGTGAGGCACAGTCATGGTCCTTCCGACACCGATTTGACTAGCCCTTTGACGCACTCGCTTTATCAATCCCCAGCCGCCGCATCCGCTGCCACAGCGTCTTCCGCGAAATGCCGAGCGCTTTGGCGGTCGCCGTAATCCGCCACTGGTGTTCGTACAGGCTTGCCAGGATGTGGCTCCGCTCGGTCTGCTCCAGCCGGGATTCAAGCGTCCGATCGCTACCTTGTTCCGCGGGCGGGATCGCCGTGCCGAGATCATCGGCCTGTATACGGCTCCCGTGACACAGGATGCAGGCGCGCTCGAGAGCGTGCTTGAGCTCACGCACGTTGCCGGGCCATTCATGGCGCATCAGCGCCGCCCGCGCTTCCTCGCTGAGGGTCTTCGCATCGCCCGGGTACCGCCGGCCGTGCTCCGCAAGGAAGCGATCCGCCAGCCACGCTATGTCATCAGGGCGTTCCCGCAACGGCGGAACCGGAACCTCCAAGACGTTAATGCGGTAGTAGAGGTCTTCACGGAATCGACCTTCGGCAAGGAGGGCGCCCAGATCCTGGTGCGTCGCACACTGCAGGCGGAGATCCACCGGCATGGATTGCTCTGCGCCGACGCGTGTGATCCGGCGCTCCTGGATCGCCCGAAGGAGTTTACCCTGCATGGGCAACGGCATGTCTCCGATCTCATCGAGGAACAACGTCCCTCCGCTGGCGCGCTCGAAGACCCCCCTGTGCGTGCGTGAGGCTCCGGTAAAGGCACCACGCTCATGCCCGAATAGCTCCGACTCGAGAAGTCCTTCGGCGACGGCAGTACAGTTCACCGCGATGAACGGTTGATCCGGTGATTCCAGCTCGTGGAGATGGCGTGCGACCTCCTCCTTGCCCGCACCGGACTCCCCCGTTATCAGCACAGGCGTATCCCGGTGGCCGGCAAGCCTCTGGAGGAGCTCTTCAATCGCCTGCATGGGCCGGGACACACCGAGGACTGCTTCGCCTCGGTCCATCCGCCCGTGGTTGCGGCACAGCCGGTGCAGCCGGGTGACGAGTTCCTCGATCTCCACGGGTTTGGGGAGGTAATCGGTGGCCCCGAGCTTGAGCAGGCGTACCGCTTGTTCGACCGAGGCATAGCCGGTCATGAAAAGCGTGGGCGGGAGAACACTGGTCCGCTCGATGAGCTTCTCGTAGAGCACTTCGCCGGACATGTCGGGTAGCTTGATATCCACGAGCCATGCGCCCGCCGGCGGCCTCGTGTCGGCAACTTCGAGCGCATCGGCAGCACTTGTCAGCAAGCACGTGCGAAAACCCTCGAATGTGAGCCGGTCGACCAGGGATTCCCCCATGATCGGATCATCCTCGACAATCCGGATCTCAGGCTCAGTTCCGCTCATTGATCGCCTGCTCCTGGTCCGACGGCAATGGAATCGAGACCCGGAAGCGCGTTGAACCATTGTTGCTGTGCGCTTCGATCTGCCCGCCCAGGCCCTCGACGAGTTGATACGTCACCCACAATCCCATGCCGGTTCCTTCCGCCCGCATGGTCGTAAACGGCTCGAAAATGCGGTCCAGGTACTCGGCTGGAATGGCGCGGCCATTGTTGTCCACGGTGACATCCAGACGCTCCAGGCCGTGCTCCATCCAGAAGCGCACCCAATCCCCGCCCTCATCCAGGGCATCGATGGCGTTCAGCAACAGATTGATCAATACCTGCCGCATCGCGGTCGCCGGCACGGGCAACGAGGATGCGATCTCGGCGTCCCATTCCAGACGTGCCTGCCGCCGATCCAGGCGACTCGACACGAGTGTACGCACATCCTCGACATCGCTCGGGTCGAGATCGCGATCCTCCATCCGTCCCTGCACCAGGAGCGCCGAAACCGTCTGCCGGATCTGGCCGAGGCCGCGCTCAAGCAGCGCTCCGGTGTGCTGGACGTGCGGGTTGTCCGGCTCACGTCGGCGAAGGGTATCCACGGAGATCAGCATACCTCCAAGGGGGTTGTTGACCTCATGGGCGACCGTGGCTGTCAGGCGCCCCAGCGCCGCCAGGCGCTCTGAGGCAATGACCTGGCGCTCCAGGGCCGCCTTCTCTCGCAGCGCGGCAAGCATCTCGTTGAAGGCCTCGAGCAGTCGCCCGATCTCGTCCGAGGGGGCGGGTTGAAAGTACGCAATCTGTTCCGGTCGCCGTTCGCCGAAACGAGAAAGCGTATCGGCAACCTGGCTTAGCGGCGACGCAATCCGGTGGCCCAGGTACCAGCCCACCGGCAGCAGAATGGCGAGGATCGCGGCGATGGCTAGTCCGCCCTGGGCGACCAGTTGCCAGAACCCGGCGATGAGCTGGGAGCGGGGATAGGCGATTACCAGCGCGCCGACGGCGATCTGCTCGGACAGAACCGGCGCAACCAGGACAAGATGCGTATCCACGAGCCCGCGCTGCACGACCACGGGCTCATCCGGAACCCCTTGTGCCCGAATCCACCCGCCGAGCTCGGCGAATTCGCTATCCGCCTCAAGCGTTCTCCCGACGGAGAACCGATCCGGGCGATTCGACGCGAACACGGTGTAGTCGTCATCCAGCAGAATGCGCTTGCTGCCCGATTCATTGGCGTCCAGCGTGCGACCGCTGAGCATGGTATAGGCGCGCCAGACGTCGTCATTGCGCAATGCCGGGCGCGCCGTGGCGACCAGCGCCGCCGCCAGGCTTTCGGCATGGTCGATCAGGCTCGCCCGGGTGTTCACGTACGCGTAGGCCAGCATGACCGCTCCAACCACGAGGGCCGTGAATACGGCCGTAATGGTCAATGCCAGGGGAAGCTTGTACCGAAAGCTGAGGCGGCCGAGCACGTCACTCCCTGACATAGTGCATCATGGCGGTGATCGGTTCGTAGAGCGCCGGTGCCTCCCTGGAGAAGCCGTCCAGGTTCAGCTCGTCGAGCAGCTCCCTTCCCCGGGCTGTGTCGCTCATGCCAAGCAACGCTTCGCGGACCGCCGCCCGCGTCTCGCTCGCCAGGCCGCGGCGTGCGACAAACGGCGGATGGCCGAATTGCGGCGAGCGGGATGCGACCCGGGTTCGCTCGACCAGCTCGGGGCGGTGAAGACGCAACGTCTCCCAGACGTAACTATCCACCGAGCCACCATCGGCAAGGCCCGCGGCAACCGCCTCGACAACGTTGCTGTGTGCATGCGCGAAAAACGTGCGACGGAAGAAGTCCTCGCTGTCGAACCCCAGGCGTTTAAGCTGGTAGCGCCGGTACAGATACCCCGAGTTGGAGTCGGGATCCGAAAAGGCAAACACCTTGCCTTGGAGCTCCTCGATCGAATCCGTCGTCTCGTCATCCGCCGGCACAATGAGATAGGACCGATACAGTGGCTCGCCCTCGAAGAGCGGCACGACCAGAAGCCGCATTGCCTGCTGGTGCCGCACGTAAGGGTAGCCGCATATCCACGCGACATCCAGGTGGCCCTGCCGGATCCGATCCGTGATCTCCTGGTAGGACCCGCGCTGGACGAACTCCACCTCCCGGTCCAGGCGGGAGGCCAGATAGGTCTGCCAGCGCTCCAGGAAGGCGGCGCGATCGTTGAGAAACACGGATGTCAGCCCGATGCGCAGCGGCTCATCATCCGTCGGCTCCTCAGCCGCTGCAGCAATCCCCATGGCCAGGCTCATCATGAGCGCTAGCGGCGTCAGCCAGCGCATTCCAGCCGGTCGATGTGCCACTAACACCACCACGAAATCCCCGCCTCATATCTCCACTGAAACCCACTATAGACGAGGATTTCGAACCATCGGTAGGGGCGCGATCACCAGGCGCTGCCGGACTTCGCCCGCATGCGTTACGGCGCCGTAACACCCAATAGAGGCATTGGTTACCGCACCGTAACCCACGCACGACAGGCGCCCTTCAACTCTCTGATTTTATTCACTCGTACTTCTGGTCCGATCCCTGCAGCACGGGACACGGACATTGTTTGATCGCCTGCAGAGAACAACCATCGGGAGGAGGAGCGATGAAACTCAGTCGACGTAATTTTCTCAAGCTCAGCGGCAGCGCCGCGGGCTCGGCCTCGGTCGTTGGGTGGGCCGGTACCGCGGTGGCGCAGCCCGACGGCGAGGCCGCCGGCCGCGCCACCCTGGACTATCCCCGAGAGGAGATCGGCCGTGCAGGCGACCTGACCACGGGTGAGGCGGTCTCCTTCACCTACCCGGACGGTTCGTCCCCCTGCGCGGTGATCAAAACCGGCGAGCCGGTTCCCGGCGGCGCCGGTCCGGACGGCGATATCGTCGCCTACAGCGTGCTGTGTACCCACATGGGCTGCCCGGTGAGCTACGACCGCCAGGCCGGCGTGTTCAAGTGCCCTTGCCACTTCAGCATCTTCGATCCACACCGGCTCGGACAGCAGGTCTCCGGCCAGGCGACGGTCGACCTGCCACGCATCGAGCTCGAATACAACGAAAGCACCGACACGCTCACCGCCGTGAGCGTCCTGGGCCTCATCGCGGGTCGCCAGGCCAACGTGCTCTGAGGAGGAGAATCATCATGAGTCACGGCACCGACCGCATCGCCCTGCCGCCGGCGGACGCGGAAAAAACCAATCTGGTCTGCCACTTTTGTATTGTCGGCTGCGGCTACCATGTCTACAAATGGCCCGCGAACCGCGAGGGCGGTCGCGCACCGGGCGACAACGCCCTGGGCGTTGATTTCCGCAGACAGGTCCCGCCGATGCAGTTGACCATGACCTCGGCCATGACGACGCGCATCCGCGACCGTGACGGCCAGGACTACCGGGTCATGATCCTTCCGGACGACGACTGCGTCGTGAACGATGGGCTTTCGTCGACACGGGGCGGTCAGCTCGCGAATGTCCTGTACGGGGATACGCCCGTCGCTTCCCATCGCCTGCGCTATCCACGCCTGAACACCGGTGATGACTGGGTCGACACCACCCGGGAGCACGCCGCCGATCTCTATGCCGCCATCACCCAGCGCGTGCTGGACAGCGAGGGACCGGACGGCGTGATGTTCAACTGCTCCGACCACGGTGGTGCGGGCGGGGGCTTCGAGTTCACCTGGGGCACCGGCAAGCTGATGTTCCAGGCGATCGGCACCAAGATGGCGCGCATCCACAACCGGCCCGCCTACAACTCCGAATGCCATGCCAGCCGGGACATGGGCATGTACGAGCTCAATAGCGCCTATGAGGACGCCGAGCTGGCCGATGTCATCTGGTCCATCGGCAACAACCCCTACGAAAACCAGACGAACTACTTCCTGGCGCACTGGGTGCCCAATCTCCGCGGACAAACCCGGTCGAAGAAGCAGGAGCGCTTCGCGGACGAAACCGTCGGCCGGGGCCGGGTCATCTTCGTCGACCCGCGGCGGACACCGTCCGTTGCCGTCTGCGACCAGATCGGCGACGCGGACAACGTGCTGCATCTCCAGATCAATCCCGGCACCGATACGGCGCTGTTCAATGCCATCTTCACCTACGTGATCGATCAGGGCTGGCATAACGAGAGCTTCATCGCCGATCACACCAGCGGCTTTGAGGAAGCCCGCGAGGCCAACCGCATGAGCCTGGAGGAAGCCAGCCAGATCACGGGCGTCTCCGTAGAGGCCATCCGGCGCGCCGCCGAATGGTCGTACAAGCCGAAGGACTCCGGCCATTCCCCGCGCACCCTGCATCACTACGAGAAGGGGATCATCTGGGGCAACGACAACTACCGCATCCAGGCGTCCCTGGTGGATATCGTTCTGGCCACCGGCAACGTGGGACGGGAAGGCACCGGCATCTCCCGCATGGGCGGGCACCAGGAGGGGTATACCCGGCCCCCGTACCCGGGACCGCGGCCTGCACCGTACATCGACCAGGAGATCATCAAGGGCAACGGCCAGATTCTCACCGTGTGGGGCTGCAACGCCTTCCAGACCACCTGCAACGCAGAACAATACAAAGAGGCCATCCACCGACGGGCCGGCATCGTGCAGCAAGCCATGGCCAAGGCGCGGGGCGGTTCCGTGGATAGCATGGCGGACGCCGTTCATGAAGCGACGCAGCGTGACGGAGGTCTGTTCATCGCCGCGGTGGATCTCTACCCGACCGCATTCGCCCGGGCGGGCCACTTGATGCTTCCGGCCGCCCATCCCGGCGAGATCGAGCTCACGGCGATGAACGGCGAGCGCCGCATCCGTCTGTCCGAGCGATTCATGGATCCCCCGGGAGAAGCCGAAGCGGACTCGTTGATCGCGGCGCGCCTCGCCAATGCCCTACGCCGGCGCTACCAGGAGGCCGGCAACGAGGAAATGGCGGAGCGCTTCGCCGGCTTTGACTGGGAAAGCCAGGAGGACGCCTTCAACGACGGCTTCCGCATGGCGCACGAGAAGGAGATCGACAGTCAGGGTGGTGAGACGGGGCGCCTTGTTACCTACCAGCGGCTCCGCGAGGCGGGCAACAACGGTGTTCAGCTTCCCGTGCAGGAGTACAGGGACGGTGAGCTCGTGGGCACGCCCCGGCTGTACTCCGACCACAACTTCGACACCGATGACGGGCGGGCGCGCTTTCAGCCGGCCCCGTGGAACGGGTTTCTCTCCCCGGTCGCCAAGCAGAAAGAGAAGTATCCGCTATGGGTGAACAACGGTCGCACTAACCATATCTGGCAGTCGGCCTATCACGACCAGCACATCGACTACCGCACTGGGCGATTCCCCATGGCTCCGCTGGAGATCAACCCCGAGGACGCCGAGGCATACGGCATCGCCAACGGTGACGTGGTGGAGCTTTTCAACGATTACGGCTCGACAATGGCCATGGCTTACCGCACCCCCGAGATCAAGACGGGGCAGTTGTTCATGATGTTCGGCTACTTCAACGGCATGGTCGGCGAGGTGACCACCGAAGCCGTCGACGAGAACGTAGTGCCCTACTACAAGGGAGCCTGGGCGGACATACGGCGGATTGGCTCCATGGAGGAATACCAGCGCTCCGTATCGTTCCGGAGCCGACGCTACACCTAGACCGTTCGATACGCCGGGAATGAGGCCTGGCTGCGCTAACGCGGCCGTCCATTCCCGGCATCCCAGTGGTGCTACAGCACACTCTGCGTTGCGGTGGTCAGAGGCCGCGAGCAGCCCGGAATACCCGAGCCATTCAGGTGCATCAGGTCAGGCAGTCTGCAATGAAGCGGACAGTTCGCACCCCCTCCTGTACCTCTATGTTGCACATGGCGATTACTTGACACTTGATAACATTTCGAAATGACACAGGTGTTACCCTCCGATCGGTTTCGCCTTTGGTGGCGCCCGGTACACCGAGGCTCAACAACGCGGAGTTGAAGCGACGTTCAGCAGGAAAGCCTGTGGCATATCAGTTCGAGGCGGACGAGGACCCCGATGCCGGAGTGCGCCGGATCGTGCGCGAGCGTATTGACGATGCGATGAAGCAGCTCGACCGCACGGGGGACAAGCAGCACAAGGGAATCCACGAAGCCCGCAAGCGTTGCAAGGAGATTCGTGCCGTGCTGCGGCTCGCACGGCGGCCGCTCGGTGCGCGCTATCGCGGCGAGAACGAGGCGTTCCGGGACGTCGCACGGGGGCTGGCATCGAGCCGGGATGCCCAGGCCGTGGTCGAGGCATGGGACGCGCTTCGGGAGCGGTTCGGCGAGTGTCTGGCGACGGATGGTGACGGCATTCGGCAGGGGCTGGTTGCGCGCCGCGACGCGTTGCTCGCCGGGACCGGTGATATCGGGGCTTCCCTGGAGTCGGCACGGGAGGCGCTTTCCCTGGCCCGTGCACGCACAGCGGAGTGGCCGGAGATCGTGGGGTTTCCCGACTTGGCGGCGGGAGCGGCGCGCTGCTATCGGCGCGGCGCGGCGCGCCTGCGCGATGCGCAGCGGGGCCCGAGCATCGAAGTGCTGCACGAATGGCGCAAGCGTGTGAAGGACTACTGGTATCACACGTGCCTGCTCCGCGGTGTCTGGCCGGGAATCATGACTGCCTGGCAGCGGGAGCTAAAGGCGCTGTCCGATTGTCTCGGCGATGACCACGATCTCATGGTTCTCAGGTCGGCTCTGCTCGCGGAGCCGGAGCGCTATGGTGGCGATGACCGCTTGACGGTCCCGCTGATGCGCATGGGGCAACGCCAGGAAGAGCTTCGCGCCGAGGCCTTTCGCCTGGGCCGGCGTCTCTACAGCGAGTCGGCGGAGGCTTACCAACGGCGTCTCGCAGGCTGGTGGGATCTCTGGCGGGATGACTGCCAGCAACAGTATTGAGGCGGAATCCGATGCGCGTGATCGCTCTTTGTCATCTCAAGGGCGGAGTTGGTAAGACGACCGGTGCCGTCAACCTCGCCTACGAGGCAGCACAGGCGGGTTACCGGGTGCTTTGCTGGGATCTTGACCCGCAGGGCGCGGCGACCTGGTATCTCGGTTGTGAGCCCGATGGCCCGCACGGCAAACGGCTTGTGAACACCCATCAGGCGCTATCGGGATCCGTTTCGGCGACGGCCTGGCCGAATCTCGACTGCGCGGCCGCCCACCATACGTTGCGCAATCTCGATGTCCGGCTGGACCGCGCCGGCGGGCAGCGCGTGAAGATCCTCCGGCGTCTGCTGAAACCGGTCGCGGGTCGCTATGATGCGGTTTTCGTTGACTGCCCACCGGGTCTTTCCCGTTTGGCCGAGGCGGTTTTCCGCACCGCCGACACGTTGCTGACGCCGGTCATCCCGTCCCATCTCTCCTTGCGGGCGTACGACGAGGTCGTTCGCGAGCTCGACCGCCTGGGGATCTACAGGCGCTCGTTGTATCCGTATTTCTCTCTTGTCGACCGGCGACGAGCGATGCACCGCCAATGGCTGGCGCAACCGCCCGAATCCATGGTGAACGTCCTGCAATCCTGGGTTCCGGCGGCGGTGGACAACGAGCGCATGGGTGAACACCGTGCACCTGTCAACGCTTTCGCCCCCCGCAGTCGGGCAGCCCGCGCCTGGCGCGCTCTCTGGCAGGAGCTGGAGTTGCGTCTGCACATGTCCCCTCCCGCGCACACGTCAGAGGGGGCCGGTTAGCGCTGCCAACGCCTCTCCCGCGGCCGGTTTCATGTGGCCACCGAGCCGGCGGTATAGTCCGGCGTCGATGTAATCGCTCTCCTGAGCCTCGTATTTGGTGAGCACCATCCTGATAGCGGACGCCAAGGGGTATTGAACGACCGTCAGCTTGGGGTCGACCCTCGCCCTATGGGACAAACCAGCGTTTTCTTATCACTAGCCGGTGCCCACGCTGCACGCCGCTTCGTCAAGCAAAAACTGCAAAGAAAGCCGTAAAGTTTTCTACGCTCAGCAAACGTCCGGCGTGCTATACACGGTGCCATGGATATCGGCTCCGCGCACGTGCACTTGGTCACGATCGACCCCGACGCCGGGCGGTGGCGGTACTACCGCGTATATCTCCGTCCCGACCTCTTCGCGCCCGTTGCTCTTGTGCGGGAGTGGGGACGTATCGGTCATGGAGGAGGGTCGTATCGGGTGGAGCCGTTCGACAGTATGGCTTCTGCTTACGAAGCGTTTCTCGACGTGGTCCGACGGAAGATGCGAAAGGGGTACCGGGAAGCGGGGGTGTCGCGATGATCATTGGATACGCGCGCGTCAGCACCCACGATCAAGATCCTCAGCTGCAGCTTGATGCGCTCTCCGAGGCTGGGTGCGACCAGGTCTTCCAGGAGAAGATCACCGGAACGCAGCGGGAGCGTCCGGAACTCAATGCTTGCCTTCGTTCGCTTCGCAAGGGAGACACCCTTGTGGTCTGGAAGCTGGACCGCCTTGCACGTTCGCTGAAGGACTTGGTAACGATCATCAGCGACTTGGAGGAGCGAGGCGTGGGGTTCCGTTCGATCACGGAAGCCATCGACACCACGAGCAGTACCGGAAGGTTGGTGTTCCATATTTTCGGGGCGCTTGCAGAGTTCGAGCGAAATTTGATTCGCGAGCGCACCGTTGCCGGCCTGAAGGCCGCGCGGGCCCGTGGGCGGAAGGGTGGACGGAAACCAGCGCTGTCTCGGGCGGATGTCCGACGTGCCGCGGCGATGCTGGCGGATCCGACCATGACGAAGACGGAAGTAGCGCGGTATCTGGGCGTGAGCAGGGTAACCTTAAATACGTCGCTAAACAGGGAAGGGTATTGAATGGACAGCCCCACTGGGGCAGGCGTTCTACCTGCGCCGCCAAGGGCCTCCAGCGGCCCATGATCCCACTGGTTGCCCGCGCTGTAGGCCTACGACAATTGGCAGCAGGAACTCCCGCAGTCCGGTCGTAACCGTGATAAGTTGTCCGGGAGCGTCGGCGAGGGGCTCGCGGTTCAGAAAGGCATGCCACTGGTTCTGCTTCGCAGTCGATTTTGCAAGATCGTCGCTGAGACCCACAGGGGTTTCCGAAGGTAACGCAGTTCGTCGTCGTGAGAATGTAGCTTCAACGGCTTTGGTGAGCAGCGCCCCGTCGAAGTCAAAGCGCTGCGAGAGCATCCAGAGATCGTAGAAGTCCTTCATTCGACTGTTGGCCGCACCGAGGGCTACTGTGGCCTGGAATTTCTCGGCCACGACCGTTTCGCGTGGGTAGCTGCCGAGTATCGGTGCCGGGGCATCAAGAAGGGCCGGGTACTCGGCTGACTCAACTCTTGGGGTAACGGCATCTCCAAAGCCGATGTCCACCCTGATAGGCAGTTTCATGCTGTCGAGCAGCGCTTCGGTTTGCAATCGGATGCCCCCGTATTCCGTGTCCTCCTTGATCCGGCTGGCGCTCACTTGGTCTGAGTCAAATGAGACACCGTCGTCGGGGACCTCCATGGTGCATATGTCACGGAAGACTGCCTCCATCGCGGCGACGTCATCGTCCCCGTATCCGAGGAAATCCACGTCGCGGGTTGGCCGCAGGATATCGTCGAGCCAAACAGGGAACAGCATGGCGCCTTTGAGAACGAATCGGTTTCGGTGAGGAGAAACACTCAGCCGGTACAGTAGTCGCTCCAGGCCATAGCGAATGGCCAGGAGCTGAAAATCAACGCCTCGTTCCTTGGCCAGGTTGAGCAGCCGCGCACGAACTGATGCACCAACATTCTGAACGTCACGTGCCATCTGTAAGCAACGCCTCCATGTACGGCTCCATGACCTTCCAGGTTCTTGTCGCAGTCGCGTGGCGATAGAGTTCATCGGTCGTGAAGCGCCTCTGCCGGAGACCCTCCCTGAGCGCCTCGAGCGCAACATCCAGGCCGACCTTGTTGCGGTAACGGAAGCAATCGACTGCGGTTTTGGCTGGGCTGTAAATCCTCACCGGAACCCCCTCGATCAGGTGTTCTTCGACTCCCATCGAGTAGGCCGCGCCACTGAAGCGTACAATCCGCAGCGGAGGATGCTTGATCGCAGGCTTACGCGCAGTGCGCTCGATTGCGACCCAGACGGTTGATGACGTATGGACCGTGAGCTGATGGAACTGGGTCGCGGAGAGGAGGCAAATGACACCTCGGGGGACGAGTTTGGCTATCTCCGCAAGGCTGTGGTTGATGTCGAGTTCGTTGTCCGGGAGTTGGTACAGACCCCGGGCGAGTCGTAGGATCGTACCCTCGCGGGCGAGGCGGGCCACTGTCTCCTGAGCAACCCCAGCATTGCGAAACTCGCTCAGTCGGGCCATGCCCTGTGACGCGAGGAGAGTAAGCGCCCGATCACGTTGCGACGTCTTCTCGGAACCGATTTTTGCAGGCATGACAAAACGTCTACTAATACTGAAAAGTGCGGACATTATGTCACATTACTCACCCTGATGCGATGCGTCGAGCAGAGAGATGGACCCGCGCAGTACCCGACGGGGATTGCGGATGGTTGATCCAATGCGAATCCACCGCACATAACATCGGCCGCCCCCTCTGCGGAAAGCGTTTACGGTTAGCGCTTGCAAGTACCAACTGAGGCTCCGCGCCTGTTGCTCTTCACTTCGTGCGTCGTTGCCATCGGTGCGGCTTGGCTAGTAGCTCGTCTCCCGGAGTTCGACGACTGCCGTAATCCGCTGACCATCCCAACGGTATTCGAAGTGTTTCCCCTGGCGCGTCGGCCCAAGCGCCGGAGGTCGGAACACGGCGGCGCACTCGCCGCCTTCGTAGTCCCTGACGCTGGGGTAAACCAGCCCGTAATGATCCTGCATGCGGGCAACGGCGCCGAGCTGTTGACTGTTAGCGTAGCTGTCGGGGTCCAGGTACGGGGCAGCCAGGTTGGTATCTTCTCGCAGGTCGAGCAAGTCGGTGTCCAGTTCCGCGATATAGACGCGCATCTCGACCGCCATGGGTGGCTCATTGGATTCGGCCAGGAAGCGCTCGCGGTGATACCGCGTCTCGGCGACGGCCGTGCGCTCGTTGTCGGCGCAGTAGTACACGCCGTAGCTGCCATCGGTGAACCGGCTGGGCCGCGGATAACACAGCGCGGCCATGATCGGTGACCACCCCGGACCGTAACGCCGATCCTCCCGCTTGATCAGGTGGATTTCACCTGCCTCTTCACGTAAGCGATTCGATGTCAGCCCCTCGAGTTCGTTCAATGCGTCGAGATCGGCGGGATCACCGGCGATGCGCTCGAACAGGGCGATCGGCGGGAAGCGAGCGGGGATGATGCGGTACGACCGCGGCCAGCGGACCAGGGAAACAGGGAACAGGTCGCACTCGTCAGCCACGGGCACCGTCCAGATGCTGGCGCACCGCCACGAGATCGCCCACCTGGCCTCCCAGCATGCGCTCCAAGGGGGTGTGCCCCCCGAACAGCGGGTTGGTATTCGGGCGCTGTACCCAGCTGTCCGCAGCGTCCTCGCGCGGGAGCAGGATATGCAGATTCTTGTAGATCCCCAGGATCAACGACAACCGCTCCAAGTGATTGACGTCGAGATTGGCCCGCTCAGGGTTACGCTTCCACCGGCGATAGGTGCTTTCCGGGGCACCGAGTAGCCGGGCAGCTTGGGATTCCGTCAGTCCCCATGCGCGCGCAATGTTGGGATAGGCGCGAAGGCCCGCGGCACCGAGCTGGTGCTGCTTTTGAGCAGTCATCTGTTGCATGCTGCGTCCTCGATCTCTTCCATTGCTCCTACAGTATACATCCATATGACCGCTTATGTTCCAATTACGATCATATGATCGGATTTTTTCTGAGTTGCGGCTATGCCCGCCAGACGTCACAGAGCCGAACGGGAACGCTAGCGCAATCGAATCTCGTTGTGCCGGAGGCCTTGGCCGAGCCGCGCTGGAGTGAGGTTGAGGCAAGTCCCAGACCCTTGGTCACTGGGTGACCACAGCGCTAAACTCTTCTGACAGGGAGAAGACTCCGTTCTGTCCACAGGCTGGTCCACAGAAATTGTGGATAGCTGTGACAGGCAGATGACCAGGCTGGTCGGAGGTTGTCAGGGATGTTCGAGGTACTGCTCCTTCTCGTCATCGGAGGCTCGGCGGCCCACTGCGGGCATTTGGTTCGCCAGTACGGCTGGCGTACGGGGTTTGCGGCCTGGCGTGAGCAGACAACGCCAATGGCTCGCACTTTCTTCAAGGCGATCAGTCAGCTCATCGCGTTCCTTGCGGAGATCGCACCGGAGACAAACCGCGGTCGGCGCGCGGGTCTTCGAGACTCGTTCGAAATGACCCACCCCAACGCCATTAAAGGTGATCCGACAGGGATGGGGCACGAAGTCGTTCCCCGACACGAGCGGGCCATACGCTCGAAAGCGGACATCGTCAGCAAGAACCCGGGTGAATACTGGTCACTCGATGAGTACTAGTTGATCGCGTCTGCCAGAGCAGTTCACCCGCGCGGCCGAGCTGCTCCGCCGACGCCCTTCGTGACCGCATTCGTGGCGGGGCCGCGCATCATGCTTTCTCCAGACTCACCGACGCTACGGACGGACCCCGTACCAACCTCTTGCGTGCCTAGATGGTTGAGGGTTTTGTTCCCACCCCAGCCGATGACCAGCGAGAAGATGAACGGCAGCCCCATATGCAGCAAGGCCGTGGTCATCTCGATCATCTTGCGCTGCGTCTCGGAAATCCCCCCGAGCGGATCCAGCGAAAACTCGTGTGCAGCGCCCGGGGCAAGCATTGCCTGGAGAAGGTGATTCTCCAGCCACACGCTGACCTCCCAGAGATAGGTCCAGAACTGGATCGAAATGATGGCGATGCTGGCGACGAACACGCTCGTCCAACTGTAGCCGGAGAAGAGCAGCATCAGCGGCAGCAGGATGTAGATTCCCATGAGCAGGTAGCTCTGGATGATCGGAGCGAGCGTGCGCATGGTGTACACCATGGGTCCGTGACTCGTCGCGTGATGCCAAGCCGTGCCCGTCCCCGTCGCGATCGCTGCGTAGGTCCCCGAGACCGCACCCTGGCCATCCCCGGCCGTGGTCGAGACGAGATCGGACGGCCCGCTGTCGGGGATCTGCGCCTCGTTGCTGATGATCGTCTGGATCATCTCCTTTTCGGCTTCCTCTTCCGAGGCGCCGATCGTCGAGACGTAATCGGTCACGCGCTCCCACAGCCCCGGGTCACGCTGCTGCAGAATCCGTTCGCGCAGCGAGGGCCCGCCGGCACTGCCCTCCCACCACTGCTGGCACGTTGGCCGGCCGTTGTCGGGTGCCGTCTCGCTCATGTACTCCGTATCGCGCGCCGGGTCATAGGGAAAGCCGTCGACTGGCGCCCGCGCACGGTACTCGTCGTAGTAGCCGAGATCCTGGAAGACCCGGGAGCCAATGTAGTTGGTCTCGTCCCGGCCGTAGGTGTCGAGAAGACTCTCCGCAGCATCGGGCCGCTCGCGCAGGTATTTCGATCGCGCCGGGACGAAACAGGACTCGGCGAAGCGCTGGACCTCCTCGGCGACGGTCTCGTCGCTGATCCGCTGACGCTCGAACTCGAGCCGGGTCTGCATGAGGTCACCCGGGCAGCCGATCTGATCGATGGCAGCGCCGGTGATGCCACTGCCGAGCGCCATCACGCCCATCCACCAAATGGGGACGCTGGCCTCGGAGAGATCCGTTGAGAAGACATCGTTGTACGCGGTGTCCTCGCCATCCGGGAGATCGCCGCAGGGGTCACTGTAGCTCATCACATCGGTGCCGAGCTGGAGCACGGGCTGCCCGGCGAGCACAACCACGGACAGCGCCAGGGCGATACCCACCTCGGCCTCGGCGACGCTCTTGCGCGACCCCGCCTGGGCCTCGGTGCCCTGGTGCGCGCTGGTCCAGGCGTTGATGATGATCAGCCCGAACGGGATGAACGCCAGGCCCGTCTCCACGAGGATGGTCCAGATCGTCTCGTACTGGAGCCATCCGAAGATGGCCGTGTAGAGCTCCAGCGGATGTTGTGCATTCATACGAGATCCACCAACCGACCCAGGAGGTTCTGTCCCAGAACGATCTCGAGCACGATCAGCCATTCGGTGATCCGCCACCGGAAGCGCACCAGGCGCTCACTTTCGTCGTCCGCGCGGCCGCGGGCGAGCCACCGGGCAATCGATGGCCACGCCGCAGCCACGAGGGCAATCGCCGCCCAACGCCATAGCGCCAGATAGAGATCCGCCGCGGCGAGTCGCGCGCGGATCGTCGCCGGCTCCTCGATGGCGTGCCAGGCCGTGCTGATGGCGACGACGAACAGAAAAATGCCCCCTGTTGTCAGCCACACCCGCATTCGCCGCATGAGCCCTAGTTCTCCGTGTCCATGGGCACGCCTTCGCGGATCGGCACTCCCGGTTCCGCCGGCGTTGTCGGCGCGTCAATGGCGTCGTTGCGTAGCCGGCGCGCCTCGTCGATCACATGCTCGGCCGTATTGGAAACCACCGCCTCGCGGGCCTCGGCCTCGAGCATGAGTGACTCGATCTCGCGCTCGATCTCGTCGATGGCTTCGCTGGCATGCTCGTCGCCGATGGATGACCGGTTGATCTCCGGCACCCGGCGCCCGGTGAGAAGCATCCGCCGGACCATGAGTGCCCGCTCCATGGTCTGTGCGGTGGCGACTTCCTGGGCGAGCCGACCGGCGGCCACTGCCTGGTCCTGCTCCGGCAGCTCGCGCAGCGACTCGATAAGGGTCCGGCTGACCGCCACGCTCGGCGCGGAGACCTCACGGAGATTGGCGGTGGTCGGACGGCGCGCCCCGCTGATGAGCTCCGCGAGCTTGTCGCTGATCTCGGCGTTCCGCTCCTGGAGCACGGGCAAGAGCCCGACCCCGGGTTCGGTTTCGGTCTCGCATTCAGGGCCGCTCTGGCACGTCATGATGTTCTCGTCGCCAAGCACCCGCGTCGCCCATTGCTCGGCGTCGCCCGGCGAATCCCACGCCTGGGCGATCGGCGGGGCATCCGGGCCGCTCGGTACGTCGCTGCCCGCGTTCGGCGCGCGGTTGAGCGTGACGTTGTAGCCGGCCCGGACGACGTCACCGATGGCCTCGATGGGCTCGTCTCCGAGGCCTCCGGCCGTCTCGCCACCGAGCCACTCGACGCCGTGATCGCCCGCATTCTCCTCGATGGACTCGTTGGTCTCGATGATGTCGGCGCCCGCTCCGACCGACGCATTCCACTCGTCCCCCTTGGACAAGGTGACAAGATCGGCGTACGGATTCTGGCCGTCGGCAATCTCCCTTTCGATCTGCTGGCAGTTCTTGGTAGCAACTTCGAGCTGCTCCTCGGCGCGGATGAGCGAGTTCTGGAACAGATCGTAGAGCCCGGGGTTGGCACGCTGGAGGACATACGCCGGAAGGCTGGCGACGGCCGACTTGGCCGCATTGACCATCTTGTCCACCATCGCGTCCGCGCCGCTGGCGATCTGGTTGAGCTGGTTCTCGATCGCGACTTCCGGATCGAACTGCCCGCAGCTATAACCGAGCCCGGCGCTCGCCTCCAGGCCGAGCGTCATCGTCGTCACTTCCGGATTGGGCGGCGGCGAGACGGGGCTGGCGCCACCGATTTCGTAGTAGAGCGTCCCGGTCTCGGCCGGCATGAATGCCCGCGCGATCTCGCCTTCCTCGTCGGCACCGGCCAATCCCGCCCATGCCAGAAGAGCAGTCGTTGCAATGACCACGCCCATCGATGAACGCATCGTCGGAACCTCCCTTATCCGCCGGCCGGAACGACCCCGATGAATGTCCCTTCTCGCTCGCAGCAGTCGTAGTAGCGCCACAGCGTCCACGCGTAGTCCTGGGCACCCTCGTCATCCGCGGCGTCCAAGACCCCGGACGCCCAGCTCGGCCCGTTCGTGTCATCAACGCCGAAGACCATGCAGGAGCTGGTGCTCCGGGGGTGGTGCATCTGCCACTTGCCCGTGCTCGCATCCGCCGGCCGAAGTGGCACGGGCGCCCAGGTTCTGTAACCCGAGATATCGTTGGATAGCGGCGTGTAGACGTGCGGTTGTCCCCGGCGCGTCACGATGTCGCCGGCGCGCTGGGCGATCACGGCACCAGCTTTCGGATCTTCCGGCTGGTGTATGGAGCCGATACGCGGGTGGACAGGCCCCCACGTATTCGACGGCCAGTTGCCGACCTCGCTCAGCCCCGGCGTCCAGCTCGCGGGGTAGAGCGCACGCTCGACGATGTTCAGACGCCACTCGATGGCGTCCATCGCGGACTGGAAATACGGCAAGTACATCTCCGCCGTCGACGGGCACAGCAGACCGGAGTCGATGTCGGTGAAACTCGAGATCGACTCCAGTGGGTGACCGATGGCGTCCGCTTCCTTGAAACGCAGGTTCCGCTTCTGTTCGCGCTCTTCGCTGCCGCGATCCTGGTGACCCGCGTCCGGCTCGAAGCCGGTCGCACCCTCCACCAGGCTCGAGGCAGCCGACTCCTGAGCGACGCCGAGGGTACGGCGGATCTCCCGCCATGGGTTCTCCCCGAGCTCGTTGTAGGAGCAAACCACCAGGTCCGGGTTGTAGTGGGCCACGCGCGGGCTTTCCTCGACGCTGCAGCCCCCTGGGGTGCAGAGCAGCCACAAGCACACGCCTTTGAACTCCCAGTCCAGGCACGACGGCATTGCCGCGATGGTCTGCTCGAGGATCTCCGGGGTCGTGAGGTCGGCTTCCGCCGGCGGCACCCCGCCGGTCAACGCCAGACCGGCCGCGGCGAGTGCACCGAGCTCGTACCAGTGCCTAATCGCCATCGGCCACCTCCCTGTACGCTGCGATTGCCCGTTCCAAGTCCGTGCTGCCATAGACCACGTAGCGCTCATCCAGCACCACGGCGGGAACCTTCTCCACGCCGAGCCGACGGGCCCGGATCAACCCTTCATAACCGTCGACTAGCGCCTGGCGCCGCTCATCGGTGAGCCGCTGCCGGGCAAGCCGCCGGGCCGCTTCCGGGTTGTCCGGCAGGTTCTCGTTCAAGGCCTGGCGCACCACCCGGACCTGATCGACGCGATGGATCATCACCGGGATCTCGCCGATATCGGCCCCGGCGACCGCTGGCGCGCCGACGACGAAGACATCGATGCGCTCGAGCGAGGCAGCTGTGGCGACGGCCGGTGCGAGCACGGCCGCGGCCATACCCACCTTCAGCCGTCCCATGACGCCCTCCGCGAGCGTTGATCCCGGTCCAGAGCGATCCATTGCTGGTTGCGTATCCATCTCGCATTGAGGTGCGCAGCGCACAACTCGCTCTCGGCGGCAGCCAGGGCACGAGCGGCGGCCTGCTGGGCCGCGTCACCGAGCGGTCGACCGCCATCGACGGCCCGGGCAAGCTTGACGGGGGTGGTTGCGAGCGCCCGCACCGCGGCGAGGGCCTGCTCGCGCTCGGGCGAGGTCAACCAACCGCCCTTGTGCAGCAGTTTCCCGGGGCCCTGCATGGGCAGCGGCGCCAGGGTGAGGCAGGCGACCTCGTCCGGCAGCCGCGGTTTGGCCGAGATCTGCACGACCCCCATCAAGCCGGCGGCCACTTGGAGCCACTCCTGCCAGGACCAGGCGTTCGCTGCGAAATCGGTATGGATGCTTGCGCTCATCATTGCGTTTGAGTCTCCGCGATCCGTTGCGCGACCCATTCGGCTGCCTCGACTTCCGTGCAGCCGTGCTCTCGCATGAGCTTGCGCCGCTCCGCCTTCTCGTCCTTCTCGGTCATAGCCAGACTCAGGGCGATCGGCGGCGGCACGCTGCGGAACAATGTCTCGATCTGATCCGTGAGAACGACGCCCTCGATGTACTTGCCCGGCTCCTTGCGAGCGGACAGCAGCAACGTCTTCTGCTCGTCGGATAGGTCCTTGAAGCGGGCGATCTGGTCGATCTCCTCCTTGGGCATGACCAGGCAAAGCCACCACTCCATCATGTTGAGCATCTTCTTGGCGGCGTCCGGGAAGTCCTCCAGGTTCTGGGTGGCGATCCAGAACCAGGCGCCGAGCTTGCGCCACATCTTGGTGATCTTGACCACGAAGGGCGCCAGGAGCGGGTTCGTGGTGATGATGTGCCCCTCGTCGGTGATCACCAGCGTCGGGCGATCCTCGTGCTGGCACTGCTCGACGAGGTCGTTGATGTGGTTCATCAGTCCCATGTAGGCGACCGTCAGCTGGTCTTCGTAACCCTCCCGGGCGAGCATGCCCACATCGACGATGGTGAGATCGACGTCCGTCCAGCGCGTGCCGGGCCGGTTGAACAGCTTCCCGGCGAACCCCGAGCAGAAGAGCTCCATGCCGTCCGCCATGTCCTGGATGCGTTGCGCTCGCTGATGGGTCAGCGACGGGTCCCGGGCGCCCTGGCGCAGACCCTCGACCACATCCTCGGTGAGAACCTGGCAGCGGCCGGCTTCGCGCACGTTCTCGGCGGCGCGCAGAATCGCGCGCCGAATGGCAAGCCGGTCCGCGCGGGTCATCTTGGCGTCTTCCTTGGCCTCGCCACCGGTGATCATGATCCGTGCGGACAGCTCCATCTCACCAAGGACATCCCGGCCTTCGTCCGGGTCCTCGTCTTCACCTTCGTCACCCGCGGCCCCGTCGAGGCTTGCCGCATCCCCCGCCGCGGCTTCGATCTCCGATGACCGGCTGCCCTGGACGAGGGCCAGTGCGCCGCTGAACGGTGGCAGGGAGACATCCTCGCCGGGATTGAGGCTCATCTGGTTGACGCTTAGGCCGTGGGCCTCGGCATACCGACCGAGCAAGCCCATGGAGTTGCCCGCCTCGATGACGAAGATGCGCGGCTTGTAGATCGCGGCCATCTGCATGATCAAGTAGTTGAGCATGGCCGACTTGCCGGCCCCGGTAGGCCCGAGGATGAGCGCATGGGCGTTCTTCTTGCGGTCCTGCTTGTGCAGTGGATCGAAGGTCAGCGGCTCGGCACCGCGGTTGTAGAACAGCATTCCCGGATGACCCGTGCCCCTGGTGCGGCCGTACAGCGGCAACAGGGACGCGATGTGGTTGGCGTACATATAGCGGCTGCGCCGCGTGAACCGCTCCAGATTCGGGTCGTAGGCCATGGGCAGGTTGCGGACGTAGGTATCGAGCGGTAGCAGCTCGGCTTCGCGGGGAATAACGTGCAGTCCTTGCGCGGTGAGCTGCGACGCAAGGTGATTGCGCCGGCGCACCAGGGTCCGGTCGTCGGGTGCGCGCAGGTAGAACGCGACCTGGGTCGGATAGAGCTTGTTTCCACGGGCGAGTTGCTCCTGGGCGATTTCCGCCTCCTGGTACGCCAGCTGGGACTCGACGTTGTTGCCGCCGGAGGCTGCCTTGATCTTGGCGACGTGGTTGCTCACCGAGTCCTGGGGCTGGAACGTGATCGTGACCGCCATGACGGTGCCTGCCGGGCAGCGGTCGAACAGGGCGTAGACGTTGTCGCCACGCTCGCGCTCCGCAGTGAAATGCCCCACCCGCGGCGTGGTGCGCAGCCCCTGGGTATGGACCACCGTGTGCGGGAGACCGTCGAAGCGCCACACCCCGGCCCGGTAGTCCGACTCCGGCATGGAGTAGGTCAACTGTTCGGCGAGATCCCGACCGAAGGGCAGAGCCTCGTCACCGGGATACGGAGCGATGCGCAGAAGTTCCCCGGGATCGCCGGCGGTCAGTTCGGGCCGGGGATTGAACCACGGCACGAGCCATTCGTAGAGATCCTGCGCACCGCAGCGCCTAATATGGAGACCGGCGGCCTCGAGACTGGTCACCCACCGGGCCGCGACCTCGTTGAGTTCCTCCTCCGGGGCGAGTTCGCCGCCGGCATCACGCCGGTAGAGACAAGCGCGCACCCGTCGGCGCTGCCCCCGCCAGGGGGCACCGGTGACCTGCTCGTCGACGAACAGCCCCCCGTCCCGCGAGATCCGTTCGACATGCGCATCGAGGTGGGCGAAGTAGGTCTGCGCGAATGCATGCCCGCCACCGCGCTCGGCGCCGTAGGCTCGGACGCTGCCGGCGAGATCACTGATGGCCGGGTCATCCTGAACGAAAAACTGCAGGACCCAGGGCGAATGGTCGACCTCGGGAATGGTGTCAGCGATCGCCGCCTGGATCTGCTCGCGCAGCGCATCCATGTATGCCGCCGATCGCGCCTCGGAACTCACCGGGGTGAGCTCGAACAGCGCGCCGACACTGCTGCCGTTCTCCAGGAGGAACACGCGGGTCTCCGGGTCGTAGTCCGTCCACGGCAGCAGCTCGGTGAACGCGTTGGGACGTTCATAGAGACTGGCGACCTCCCGCTGGGTTGCGGGGCGGTCGGACCTCGTCCCGAGATCGGGATCGGGGCGGTCCGACCCCGCCCCGGACATCGCGGTCGACGAGCCTGGCAAAAGCGCCTTCAGCATCTGCCACATCACTGCGCCTCCGCTTCACCCGGCAACGCGTAGTGGTCCTGCTGATACATCGAGAACGCCGTCATGTAGCCCGGCACCGGCGCCTCGTCGGGCCCGGCGAGATGAGGGTAGACGTACATGGCCAGCGTCGGGTTGGGCACCTGCGAAAAGCGCGTGCGGATCTCGTTGCGAGCGGTGCGCGTGTAGCCAGCAAGATCGGCCGGCCCGTCACGCACCGGCCGCGGCTCGTGGGGCCCGGTGGACGGCTCACGCGCACCGGCGTCATCGCCCCCGTCCCCCGCGTCACCCGACGCATCCGCCTCGCCGACGGACCCGCCCTGCCCCCCGCGCAACGCCGCGCGCGCGGCGTCGGCGTCATCACCACGCATGCGCTCGAAGTGGTCGTCGTAGACCTCGCGCATCGTCGGCCCGTCCTCGGGGAAAACATCCTCCTTCGAGGTGGAGGCACAACCGGCGAGGCTTGCGCTAATCAAGGCCACCCACGCGGCTGTCGTCGCGCTGGAACGCTTCATGGCTCACTCTCCTGCCGTCGATCTCGTAATCGATCTGTAGTTCGCGATCGATGTGCACCGCGACCGTTTGGCCGGCCGGAGCGAAAATCGCGTCGAAGTGGTTCTGCTGGCGTCGCTCCAGCCACCCGACCACCTCCTCGATGGCGCCGGAGGCCGCCCGGCCGGCGATGAAGTTCCCCGCATCGCCGGAAACGATGCTCCGGGTGAAGCCCTCCTGGCCGATCTGGGTCGTGGTCTCCGCGGCTGCAGCCGCCTCGCCGGCGGCCTGGGCGCCGGCCAGCGCGGTGGCCTGGCTCAGGAACGCCGCGGCGTTGGATACGCGCTCGCCCGCGATACACGGCACCCCTTGGTCGTCGGAGATCCAGCCGAGCGCCTCTTCATCCCCCTCGCCGTCGGGGCTCGGCAACGAGCGGATCGTGCCGTCGGCGAACACGGCCGTCACGCTCTGGATCTCGCCGCGCACACACGACAGGGTCCAGTCACCGAAAGCCGTCCCGGAGAAGATGATCCCCTCGATGCCGGGGATATCGATGTCGTTGGCGGCGAGGTTGTCGTCGCCGACGACCACCTTGAACGGGGCCGGGTCGTCCACCGTGCCCTCCCGCGGGATCCGCCCGATGAGTGCCGTCATGGTCGTCGAGCCCATCAGGGTCGCGTTGCGCGGGATGGTGTAGCGGGGTTCGGCCACACGCTCGTCGACGTCGGCAACGTAGCCACGCTCGGCACGGACCTCCGCGGTCCGTCGTGCCTGGCGCTTCTCGGCGAGGGCCTCGGTGTCGACGGATGACGCTGTGCGACTATCGCCGCCGGCACCGTCGCTGCCGCCCCGGCGCGCCGCGTCAAAGACGTCGCGCCCGCGTTCCAGGACACCATCGCCGTCACCGGAGCCACTATCCGCGCTGCGACCGTCACCCCGATTGCGAGCCGTCGCGGGCTCGATCCACGTGAGTTCACGCTCCCCCGGCGCGGGGGCCGATGTGTCGGCGCCGTCCGCGGGTAGGCCGTCGGCCGGGTCGATACCGAGCCCGACCGGGATATCGCCCTCGTCGTCCGGGGATGGTTCGGCCTGTGCCTGGAGTTCCTCGACCCGGGAAGACAGGTGGTCGATGCGATCCAGGAACCGATCGATGCGCTGCTCCTGCGCGGCTTGTTCCCGTTCAGCAGCCTGCTGTCGCTGCTCCCGCTGCTCGGCCAGCTCATTTTCAAGCTGGCTCTTTTCCTGGCGCAGCGACTCCAGCTGCTCCTGGAGCTGGCTTTGCTCGGCGGCCAGCGTCCGGATCGTATCTGCGGGGGTGTCCGCATCGGGCCGATCAACCCGAGGGATTTCCTCCATGGCTTGATGGGCCTCGGACTCGGGCTGGTCACCATCACCGCCGAGCTGGAGCAAGACCAGTACCGTGGCGACGGCGACGACGGCAAAGATGATCGGCAGCAACCGGTTGCTGTGCATCAGCGCGCCCCCCAGAAGCTGTCGGCGAACGGCCGCTCGGAGACGAGATACACGGCCGTGGTATCCGCCGGATCCCCGGCCGGCTGGAGCCGGCCGTGCTGGAATGTTGCTGCAAGCCACCGGCCGCGCAGCTCCCGCGGATCCAGAATGACGGGATCATCGGTGCGATTGGTCAGCCGCACGGCCGTGACAAAGCGACCACCGCCACGCCAGGCGGCGACCGGCTCAGCCGCCACGGCACCACCACGCACCAGGTCCACGGGGTCGTCGTCGAGCGCCACGGCGCGGATCCCCTCGGCTTCGGGGCGCAGCCGGCTCGGGGCATAAAGCGTCTGCGCGGCGTAGCGCGTGAGCGTGATGTAGTCCAGATTCCGATGCACGCGGTCACGCGGCCCGGCACCATCCCGGTCGTCGGTGCTCCGGTCCCCGCGGCTGTCCCGCGATCCACTGGCACCGGAGCGCTCGACGACGAGGTCGGCGGTGGTCGCGCCTTCGCTCGCTTGCAGATCCAGAAAGTAGGCGCCTCCACCTTGGGTGGCCTCGACCACGACCCTGGTGGCCGCGAACGTCTCGTGGGCCTGGAAGTAGGCGATCCCGTCGTTGTTGTAGACCCGGATCTTGTCCGCGATGCGCTTCGGCACGCCAATGCGCACAGCGTCCTCGGGGAAGCGCACCAGGCGTTCACCCCCGACCGGTACAGTGACCGCCAGCGGCGTACCATCCCAGGTCACGCGTTCGTCCGGCGTTTCAGCGACCGCGGGACCAACCAGCATCAGGGCGACGACCAAGCCGCCGGCCCGCAACCACCGTGGCAAATGCCCGCACCACACCATCAGCCGTCCTCCTCCACCGTCGTGCTGAGTCGCTCGGGTTCGTTGTCCTCCTCGATGGCCAGGGCGAGGCCCCAGGGATTGGACTCCGGATCGACCTCGTAGCGAACGACGCGCAGCGGATAGCGAGCCCGGACCTGCTTCACGAGCTCGCCGTCGATGTGCTCCCGGATTTCGACGTCGATCCAGACGCGCCAGGAGCCGTCCGGCAACTGCTCGACGCGGTCGCTGTCGTAGCTCCGTCCCGGGATCTCGCGCACGGCGCGACTGCGGTCCTGGAGTTCGCCACGCTCCGCGCGGCGCTCCATGTCGGCGATCAGCTGCCGGCGGTAGTCGGGGGTGAGGAAAGCCTGCAGACGCCAGATGTTGTCGCCGTACTCCTCGGCGCCGTTGTCCTCCCAGCGGTAGATCTGCTGCCAGATATAGAGCGCGAAGGTATAGACGGCCGGTTCCGTGATTTCACCCGCCTCCACGACCCCACCCGTGCGCAGCTCCGGCGTGAGGTGCACGCGCAGATCATCCGGGGCCTGCTGCCAACCCCACCACATGACGATGGTGAGCACCGTCAGCACGGCGACGATCGCCCGCAGGGTGTTGATATGGGCGTTGGCATTGTTGAGCTCCTTGCGGTATCTCAAACCCGCCTCCCGAGATCCCAGGGACCGCTGCGCAGGACGATCGGCGCCCGCCGGATACGGGCGCGGTGCAGCACGAGGATCGCCAGTTGCTGGTAATAGCCGATGGGGCGTCCGCGCTTGATGCGCTGGAACACGGTCGCGGCGACGAACACGGTTGCCAGGGTCGCGGCCGCGGCGCCGCCGACACCCACCATCGGGTAGCCGACCGCGAAGCCCACCAGAACCAGCGTCGGGAGCCAGAAGCCGATGGCGCCGACGAGAATCCCCACAAGCTCACTCGACGAACAGCCGCGGAAGATCGCCGGCTCCTCGTTGAGGCGTTCCGTCGGAGGAGGCAGCTCAGCGCCGGCCACGCCGTCACCCCGTTACCGACAGCGCCTGGTTGAGCAGGAACGAGATGACAAGCAGGAGCGCACCGCCGACGATGCCGAGCAAGCCGACCTCGCCCCACTCGGCGCGACCTTGCCGGGCCTCGTTGAATTTGGTCAGTCCGGTCCAGCTGACCCAGACGAAGCCGACCATCGAAACCAGGGTGGCGAGGACCGTGCCGCCCTCGAAGAAATACCCCTGCATCAGATCGAGCCAGTTGCCGTCCTCGTAGCCACCTTCCGGTTCCGGGGCATCCGGCAGATCCGCCTGAACCACCACGCAGATGAACATTCCGACCGTACCTGCGACCGCCTGTAGAACCCGGTTGACCAGTCGCTTGCACATGGCGCCACCCTCCTTGCCAGCAGCCCGCTCAGGGCCGGATGAAGAAACCAACCACCATCACCACGACCGTCCCGCGAATGAGCAGCCATGCCACCTCACCGAGATCCGGCTCGCCGCCGCCCCTGGCCCAGGCCTTGTACTGACTCAACGCGACCCAGGCGAGCCAGATCAGGTACAACAGGGCGATCATGGTGGCGATGACGGTCGCCAGGGTCCCGGGAGCCACTCCCGACCACGCCTGGAACTCGGCCTCACTCATCGCCGGTAGTCCCCACGCAAGGGCTCGACCTCCCGCGGCTCGGGATCCCGCATCGGTCGCGGTGCCTCGATGTGCGCACGAATCCCGTCCCGGACGCGCTCGAGATCCCGGCGCAGCCAGTCGTATTCCATCCGGATGCGGGCCTCGGGGTCGGCCTGTGCCTCTGCCTCGTCGATGAGCGGCTCCAGGGCCCGGAGCTCATGGACGAGTCGACTGAGTGCCTCGCGCTCGCCGTCGGTGTCGGCGACCGCGCCACCGGGGATGACGAGCACCAGCAGCATGAACGTCCAATGGAACCGCGTCCGCATGGGGCCTCCGTGGCTGTCGGTGTTGCCACGGCAGTCTCGCGAACGCGTCCCCGGGGGCGGGGGAAAAATTCTCAAGGCGAGCGCGGAAGTTTTCGGGATGCGGCCGTCGGCGGGTAGCACGGCCCGAGCGAGCAAACAACCTCGACGGCCCCACCATGCGACAGCCGGCCCAAGGCGACTCCTTGGCGCGCTGTCTCGGCGGAGGGCGGCCGGCGATCCCGTGGAGTCACCGGAGGCCGGACCCGACCGCCCCGGGGTGATCCGCAAACCACCCGGGGGAGGTCAAGTCCGTATGATACGGCCGGGCAGAGCCCGGCAAGGTGGAGCAAGCCGGCCCGTCGGCCGACGTCGTGGCCCGGATGGGCAAGTCCGGGCAAGTCAAGCACCCCTGGCCAGAGGCTCCTGTATCAGGGGTGCATGGACCGACCAGCGCGGGGCTGGCGTGCCTCCTCCCGATCCGCAGGCACTTCACCGGGCCTGGATCCGCTCCAGGCGCGCGGTTGCAGGCGCAAGGGCGTTGGCACAGCTGACAACGCCTTGTAGACACGATACTGACCAGGCACCAGCTAGCGACATCCCGTAAGAAGCCGTGGCGCCGACAGGCCTGTTCGCACGCCAGCAGACCATTCACGAAGGCCTGTGACAAACGCAACGGCTCGGCCAGCGCAGGTCATGCGCATCAGCGATTCACCCTGGCCAGTTCTTCCAGCCGCTCAAAGATCAACGTCTCTCGCCCCGGGTCTCGCGCCTGGCTTTGCACGGCGTACTCAAAGTTGCCGTCGTCGAGGAGCCGGGCGAACTCGGCGGCGATATAGTCCTGGAGATCGCTGTCGCTTGCCTGCACGTCCGCCAGTAGCTCCGCGCGTCCATCCACGAGGTTGAGGATGTCCTCGATATCGCGACTCTCGAGCGGGTCACCATTGCCTCGTCCCTTGTAGGCCTCCAGCTTGGTGGCAATGAACAACGCTGGGCCGACCACTCGAATGGTGAGATCCTCTCCCAAGGAGATCGGCAAGGCGGTCTCCAGGGCCTGGCGGTACCATTGGTTGCTGAAACCCAGCACCTTGGGGTCATCCGGCATCAAGTCTATACGCAGATCGTCCAGCTTCACGGCACAAATGGGCATATCGATATCCATCGACGACGGCTCTCTGAAGCCGCGTGCTTTCATGGTTTCCTTGAGCCGATGCAGCTCAGCGTAGCTGATGACGTGCACGACCACGTCGACGTCATCGGTGCTGCGTACCTGCTCCCGCGTGAAATCATCGGTTACCAGAAGCCCGGTCGTACAACCGCCCACGAAGGCGACCTGCTCCCGCAACTCCTCTCCCAATGCCTGAGCCACATGGCGCAGCATGGCGCGTTGATCATCGAACTGGCTCATCACTCACCCCCAGAAACTCTGCCAGCAGAGTGGCCGCCATTTGGCTCTCGCGGGGTTGTCCGAGCCGGATGGCGTCCACCAGAGCCAACATGGCGTACAGATCCCGGTCGCGGCGTACCGCGTAGGGCGCACTCCTGAACAAGGGTGCGACCGCCTGTCCCTTGGTATTCCCCCTGGCGTCCGGCCAGACCATCGGCAGGTCTCCCGAGCTGAACAGTCGCCCTTCCAGCACGGGCGCAGCAAAGGAGGTGGCGATGCCCCGGGTTATCTCGCCGGGCCGAGCGGGAAAGACATAGCGCAGCCCATGCACAATGAACTCGAATAGCGCCTTGGTATTGGCCCGTGGCACACCGGTCTTGCGATCCTTGCGCGCCAGCCCGACCTCCAGGCAGCGCTGCAGTGCCAAGCTGACCTGGCTCTTGCTGATGCCGGTCTCATCCGCCAAGGCCCTGATGCTGTAACGAGCCGACAGGAGGTCGCTATCCAGAAGCGAGGCTTCATCCTCCGCCAGCGGGTCTTCTTCCTCGACCTGCCAGTCGCGCCAGTCGTCCGGGAGTGACATTTCCGCTTTTCCGACCCGTCCCTCAAGGTCCTCACTCTCCCGGTTCTTCAAGGCAACAAGCTTGAGCATCAGGCCGACATCTTGACTTTTCATACCATTCCCCGCTGTACTGTCCCGAGTCCTAGGACGAGGGACAAGCTTCACGACGTGATTGAGAGTTGTCAAGAAGATTCGGGTTCGGTGCGCCCGAGTGCGCTCTACCTGGCGACAGTCCCTGGCCTCCCGTCCGGCATTCACGGTACGCAGGGAGCCGCCGAGCTGCACGCTTTCCATGGCGACGCCTCCATGGCTGCGAGTGACCGTCTGGCTAGCGTTCGTGTCACCCCTTGGCTTGGAGGCAGCAACAAAAAGGGGAGGCCAATCGGCCTCCCCCGGTGCGAACAAAGTGCCCACGAACGGCTCACGCCGCGGTCATGGTTCGTGCCGTCCCAGGGCGGACCGTGGCGTCCGCCTGGCCCATCAGGTACTCGGTGGCCTCCTTGGCCCGCGTTGACGCCTTGAAGATCGCCCGCTTGTCGTCGCGCAGAACCTTGAGCCACGAGGCGATATAGCCCTCGTGGCGCAGATCGCCCTGGATACCGGTTTCGGCACACAGGAACGCACCGCCAAGCTCAGCGACGAGTTCTTCGAAGGCATAGGACGTCGAGCCGAAGCCCTGGAAGTGGACGATCCCTTCACGGGCCAGACGGTCCGCATGCCCCGTCCAGTGCGTGAGCTCGTGGAGCAGCGTCGCATAGTAGCCTGCCGACGTCGCGAACGCCGGAGCCGGCGGCATCCGGATCATGTCGGCGCCCGGGACATAGCCCGCCTCGGGCCCGCCTTCCCGGATCGTGGCCCCCGATGCAGCGACCACCGCGTCGGCGGCCGTCACCGGCTCCGGCGCCGGATCGTCGGTCGGGCCCGGATCCCGATAACGAGCCGGAAGATCCTCGACCTGATCGACGTTGAACACAGTGAACCCCTTGAGCACTGGAACCGTGCGCTCGACGGGTTCACCATCATCGTCGTAGACCGGATTGCCGGCGGCATCGGTCTCCTGCTTGCGCAGCGGCTTGAAGAAGGTGACGAGTGACCCCTTCTCGCCCCTGCGTACGTGGGCACCAACCTCCTTGGCTTGCCGGAATGTCAGCCAGCGGTTCGAGGAAAAGCCCCGCATGGACTGACGCATCCACAGAAGCGGAACGTTGACCCCGTGATAGGGTCGTCCGGTCAGTGCATTGGCGGGGTAGCCCGCCATTACGCTGTCGTGAGCGGGATCCCAGGGCTTCACCCACGGGACAACCCCCTTCTCCAGGGCGGCGATGATCTCGTCGGTGATCTCCTGGTACAGATCGCGCTTGGCCATGGCCTGTCCTCCGTGGTTGTGCCAGGGGACAGGCCACGCCCGTTGCCGGGGGGTACCTGTCCCCGGCAGGGGTGGATTGCGCGCAGTGGATCGACCGGCAGCACTGCCGGCGCCCCTCCTCCCGATCCGCAGGGGCTTCAACGGGCCTGGATACGCTCCAGGTCGGCGCTAGGAACAACGCCCTCAACCCACGCACACACGGGCTCAGGGCGTCGCCCCCGTGAGCCAAGGCAAGCTGGCGATGGAAAAGGGGAGTAGCGCCGGCAGGGGTGGAAAGCCTGTACGCACGAGACTTCCTGCCGGCGAGGACTCACCGGCCGAGCCGGCCGGTGAGATCGTCAGTCACTTCTTGCCGCGTTTGCGGTCCTTGTGCGCGAGGTACAGGCCGAGAGCGCAAAGGACCAATGCTGCAGCGGTCGTGGAGGCAATACCGATCATGGACATAGAGTCATTCTCCGTTGGCCAGACTGTCAATATCGACTGCGATTGCAACGCACACGACACCGACAGCCGCGATTGAGGGCAGACCCCAGTGGCTACCCGCGGGTTCGACGAATAGCTCGATCAGCGGCGTAACAACAAGGGTCACTCCGATCTTCTCGAGTGCTGACGCGAGTCTGGAGCGATTCATGCTGTCCTCCGTGGCAGTGGCGGGGACAGACACCCAAGCCGGGCGTCTGCCCCGGCCCGGGTGCATTCCACGGCGCTACGCAGCCGAACCGTCACCGGTGAGACTGCATGACGTGAGGGTCACGACCTCGGTAAGCCACTCGATGTGGCTCCAGACCGGATCGGCGACCGACCCTGAAGCCGCGACGTCGACGACGTCGGCCGAGACCGGAATCACGAGACCGTCGGTCGTGATATAGACAAGCACCGACGGATCCCGGAGGCCCCCGTAGACGGGGCCTTCGTAGTGGACGAGTTCCCGCACAGGCGTACTGCTGATGGCTTCCAGATCCATGTGGCCTGACCTCCATGGCAGAGCCGGCAGACAGGCCGCCCCTGCCGGGGCACCTGTCCCCGGCAGGGGTGGATTGCACGTGGTGGACCGACCGGCACCGCCGGCGCCCCTCCTCCCGGTCCGCAGGGGCTTCAACGGGCCTGGCTGCGCGCCAGGCGAGCGATGGAAGCGTCTTCCCGAGCCCGCGCACGCACGAGCTCGGGAAGACGCCGGGGCACCGGGCCCCGGAGTCTTCCGTCGTGGTGAGCCGTCTTGTTAAAGAGCACTCAGGCGGTCTCCTGGTTGCGGGCTTCGACGGGCGGATACACCTTCTCACCGTCGATCCGCACCCAGTCGATGCGCAGGAGCCTCGCCTTTAGCGAGATGCCGGTCTCGCCGGCCTTCTCGCCTTCGCGATAGGTGAAGCTCTCCGCGTAGAGATCGCCGAGCTTGAAACCGACGAGCACCTTACGGCCCTGTTCGAGGTGCCGCGGCATGGCCTCAACCAGGCGTCGCGCCTCCTGGCCAGCCACCCGGCAGTCGAACCGCGTCCGTTCAGGGTCCTCGGCGTCGCCATGAATCGCGACGATGTCGCACGCGAGGAACGGCTCGCCGCGCCGGGGCCGGACTTCCCGGATCCGGTTCATGTACCCGAGACCGGTGATGTGGAGATCGAAGTAGGACTTCTCGGACATGGCGCCTTCTCCTTCACGATAAAGAGCCGGAGAAAGCGCCACCCCCCGCGGGGAAACGCTTTCCCCGGCGGGTGGAAGTGAGGTTGGAACCGTGTGGATCGACCGCTCAGGCGGCGCGCCTCTTCCCGATCCGCAGGCGCTTACAAGGGACCTGGATGCGCTCCAGGCAAGCGTGAAAATACCGTACTCCCTATACAGATACGAAACACGGCACGGCCGTGTCAAGACGCGGCCCGACCCCGTCGCGGCGGCCGCGGCGGGTTGCGACCCGAATCGCCGCCGTCAAACTGGAACTGCACTTTCCCGTCGACCAGGCGGGCACGGGTATTGAATGGCTTGCCGTTACGGCTCTTGAGCCCTTTCAGGTGGACGGTCTGCCCGGCGAAGAGAGCCAGCGCCTGCTTATCGGAGAGGCGCTTACGGCAAATCGTCTTCCACACCAGCGCACCGCAATCGCTGCACTGCCAGGCTTTCGGGCCGATCCGGACGCGGCCTTTGCCCCGACAACCACAGGTCCCGAGGACTTGACCGCTCCCCCGGGTGGCCGCACCGGCCTCGCCACCGGAAACCACGGGCGCACCGTCCTGACGGACCTGCTCGACGAGCTGGCGCACCCACTGGCTCTGGCGCTCGAGGAACGCCTCGACACTGCCCTTCCCCTGGGCGATCTCATCGAGTGCCTGCTCCCACATTGCCGTGGTGGCGGGATCGGTCACGGCCTGCGGCAACGCATCGATCAACGCCCGCGCGGCGGCGGTGGACACGAGGTGGTGCTTCGTCTCGACGACGAAACCACGATCAACCAGCGTCTTGATGATCCCGGCCCGCGTCGCCTCGGTCCCGATGCCCGTGGTCTCCTTGAGGACCTGTTTCAGCCGCACGTCCGAGACCTCGCGGGCGATGTTCTTCATGGCAGCGAGAAGCGTACCCTGCGTATACCGCTTCGGCGGTTGCGTCTGCTTGTCGTGGACTTCCGGCTCCGCGAGGCCGACGCGGTCGCTCTCGGCGACGGCCGGCAAACGCTGCGCGGGTTGTTCGCCCTGCTCTGCAGCATCGACTTCCTGCTCGCCGGTGAGCACCCGCCAACCCCTGTTCCGGATGACACGCCCCCGGGCCCGGAAACGCTCGCCGGCGGCCACCACCTCGATGCGGCTTTGATCGTAGACACATGCCGGGTAGAACTGCGCCAGATAGCCACGACGCACGAGATCGTAGAGTCGATATTCGTCGCGCGAAAGCTGGTCCACGGCGACCACCGCGGTGGTCGGAATGATCGCGTGATGGGCGGTGATCCGGCCGTCGTTCCACGCCCGGGAACGCACCTCGGGCTCGGCACCCTCGACCACCGCGGCCAAGTCCGGGTCGGACCGGGCCAGTGCATCGAGCACCTTCGGCGCATCACCGTGCTGGCTCAACGGCAGATAGCGGCAATCGGTACGGGGATAGGTCGTCGCCTTGTGGCGCTCGTAGAGCGCCTGCGCCAGATCCAGAACCTGCTGCGCCCCGAGACCCCAGCGGCGCGACGCCTCCTGCTGCAGGGTGGACAGATCGTAGGGCAGCGGCGGCCCCTCGTGCTTGCGCTCGGTCTGCGCCAGGGCGACTTCCGCACCGGCGCCATCAACACGCCGCGCCACGGCAACCGCCGCCTGCCGGTTGACGCAGCGGCCTTCGCCGTCGGCAACACTTTTGCCGGGCAACCACCGGGCCTGCCACTGCCCGCGCTCGTGCGTACAGCGGACCCAGAGTTCGTAGTACGGCGTGGGCTGGAATTGCTCGATTGCCCGATCGCGGTCGACCACGAGCTTGAGCGTCGGCGTCTGCACGCGCCCAACGGAGAGCACACCACCGTAGCCGCCGCCCCGGGCGGCCAGCGTATACGCCCGGGTGAGGTTCATGCCCACGAGCCAGTCGGCCCGCGAGCGCGCAAGACCAGCATGATACAGCGGCTCCGTACGCTCACCGGGATGGAGTTTCGCAAGGGCGTCTCGGATGCTGGCCTCGTCCAGCGCCGAGAGCCACAATCGCCAGACGGGTCCCTCATGCACGCAACGGTCCAGAATCTCCCGCGCGATCGTCTCGCCCTCGCGGTCCGCATCCGTGGCGATGACGACCTCGCTTGCGCGCCGGACCAACTCCTGCACGGTTGTGAAATGATCCTTGACGTTCGGCCGCACATGGAGGCGCGACTCCGTCGGAAGGATGGGCAACGTCTCCAGGGACCAGCGTTTGAAGGCGACGTCATAGGCCTCCGGCGGAGCCATCTCCAGCAGATGCCCGTAGGCCCAGGTCACCACAACGCCGTCACCCCGGAAGCACCCGTTACCGCGCCGGGTCGCGCCCAGCACGCGCCCGATATCCCGGGCCTGTGACGGCTTCTCGGCGAGGAAGAGTCGTGCCATGAAGCGGGCTCCTTCTGCCTCCGGTCCCGTTACTCCAGCGCGCGGCGGACCGAATCCTTGACCCTCTTCCGGAACGCCTCCGTCGCGGGGAACGCGTCCTCGCCCGTGTAATAGCCAACGAGGATGCGGCTGCCCTCGCCCTCCTTGTCGATATCCACCTGCATGACGTACTCGTACCCATCGAGTTCGACGTGCTGGCGCATGCTGTAGGAGACACCGGGCTGGGTCCGGTGGTGATAGCCAACATCAAGCTGCAGCAATTCGCGCTTCGTGGTGCCTGGCGCGGCGACTTCATCAGGAACCTTGTAACCGAAAGCGTCCCGCAATCGCGTGTATGTCGTATCGACATCGCGATCGGTTTCCATTTCGATGATCACGTCCTCGGCGGCGATCTCGTCGGCCGCGCCGGCGAGCCGCGGATCACGCTCGCTGCGCCGACCGGTCGCCTCCTGCCCTGGGTGATCCCCGCGCCCACCCGATTCATCGCGGTCGGCGTCCTCGCTACCCAGTCCCACGGCTTCCGGGTCGAGACCGACCTCGTAGGCACCGTCGCTCCGGCTGAAGCTGCATCCACCCAGGAGCAACGCGGCAATGATGAGCACACACAGGGATTGCTCCATGCGCATGATGACGTCCTCCCTTACTACTCGACGGACGACGAAGCATCATGGGTGACGTCGGCCCCGTCCGTATCAGCGGCTTCCGTCGTGCGTTGACTGCTTGATCGCAGCTGCAGCGACTCCACACGCGCCAGGTCGAGGTCCACGTGACCGGCGCGGATCTCCAGCTGGCTACGGGGTTGACCGGTTTCGCGATCCTGCCAGGTGGACTGGAGCAGTTCGCCCTCGACAGCGACACGCGCGCCCTTGGGCAGGACACGGGCGGCTACCTCTGCGCGTCTGCCCCAGAAAGAGACGTTCGCCCAGAATCCGCCGCGGTCGGTGAAACCGTCGTTGGTCGGCTTGGGGCGGTCGAAATAAATCCGGAGATGGGCGACGGCGACAGCCTGGCCGCTGGCATCGTCCGTATGACGGAGTGTCGGTGCGGCACCAAGGTTGCCCCGACCCTGGAAGTGGTTGGCCATCACGGTACCCTCCTGTAGCAAGTGCAGCGTCCATGCTGCCCCGACCAACACAGGGGCAGGCGCAAAAACCCGTCACGTGGCCTGCCAGGTTTCCTCCAGTGCGTTCAAGCAACGAATGTGCTCAACGTAGTCCGTCAACCGGCGATACTCGTAGAAGAGCAGCCGTGCCCGGACATTGAGCACCTGTGCCCTGCGGTCAATGGCAGCCCAGGCCCGCCGTGTCTCCGCCGGCACGTTGGCCGATTCCAGCCGCCGTTGAACCTGGTCACTCGTAAAGACCACCGGACCCTGGCCGATGCCGTCCACGCCGCTCGGGCGCCAACGCAGGATCGCCGGACTGCTGGGCCCCGGACGGTGCACAGCCGGATGAACCGGCCAAGGCCTTCGCCACGTCGCTTTGAACTCACGAATCAGGTCATCCATCTCCCGCCGTACCTGATCCAGATCATGCTGGACGCTCCTCAAGCGATCCTTCGCCGAACGGAGTGTCCAAGGGTTAACAGCCATGCTTCCCCCTTACCCTTAAAGGGCCCTTTACACTGGATCTATGTCTCCCGACTCCAAAGGTCCCTAGCCAACTGTCGGAGCTACCTGCGGCCGGCCCCCTGGAACACTGTTCCACCCCCGGACCGGCCACCGGCCCCCCGGAACACTGTTCCACCCCGGCGCCGGCCACCGGCCCCCTGGAACACTGTTCCACCCCGGCGCCGGCCACCGGCCCCCCGGAACACTGTTCCACCCCGGCGCCGGCCACCGGCCCCCTGGAACACTGTTCCACCCCCGGACCGGCCACCGGCCCCCCGGAACACTGTTCCACCCCCGGACCGGCCACCGGCCCCCCGGAACACTGTTCCACTCCGGCGCCGGCCACCGGCCCCCCGGAACACTGTTCCACCCCCGGGGCCCTCCCAAAAAAGGCAGTCCTCCAACCGAATGAAGCATGTTCTCCCATCATCAACACGACGTTCGCCGGAAACGCTGACGGCGGGCTTCGCGGTTTTCCGCCCGCGTATGGCCGAGAACGCGGCAGACTTGTGAGCTGTGCCTTTTCGCTGAAACAAACGGTCGATGCTTCATTGGTTTCGCCAGCGAACGCCGAGCCGCACAAGCGAAGATCGTCCTGTACCTCCCAGACCAGGGCTCCTTCGTATTCACTCGGCAGAACAGTTGCTAGCCGCGGAGCACCGCCAGGTACTCCAACGCCAGATTCAGGGGCAACTTTCTCTACCGGTGGACCACCAAACGGAATACGTCGACAACGCGCTGCATCGCTATGCTGCCTTTGTCCAGCTCCTTCCGGCTTCGGAAGTCCACCACCACGCCGGCCTCGGGGGCCTCCTCGATCACACCATGGAGGTCACGCTCAAGGCGCTGCAGTTGCGCCGGGGGTATGTGTTGCCGCCGGATGCTGAACCCGAACGCATTGCCCACGAAGCCGATACATGGTCGTACGCCACTTTCACGGCGGCACTCATCCACGACCTGGGCAAGCCCGTTGTGGACCAGGAGGTCAGACTGTACAACGCCGAAGGGCGGCTTCTCGGTCCATGGGAGCCATGGCATGGAGCAATGACCGAGCGGACCGGCGCAGCCTGGTATTCCACGCGGTACCGCCAGCACCGGCGACACAAGTTCCACGAACCGGTCGCCCTCCTGGTCGCCCACTGGGTGATACCGGCCGAAGGACTCGCCTGGATCGCGCGTCTACCTAACCTCTTCGCGCACTGGCTCCCGGCCATTCAGGGAGATCTGGAGAACGCAGGCCCCCTGGGCCAGATTGTCTTGCAGGCAGACCGGGAATCGGTGGCTCGTAACCTCGGTGGGCAATCCCCGGAACGCCTGCCGACACCGCGAAAGCCATTGCATGAAAAGCTGATGACGGCGCTGCGGTACCTGCTCAGCGAACAGGTGCTGCCACTGAACGGCAACGGCGCTGCCGGGTGGCTCGTCGGCGATGAGCTCTGGCTGGTCTCAAAGCGAACCGCGGACAGCCTACGGACACAACTGCGCGACGAAGGCCATACGGATATACCGGCTTCCAACGACCGCATCTTCGACACTCTCCAGGAGCACGGACTGCTGATGGCCAACGGCAACCGTGCGATCTGGACAGCCACGGTGTCAGGCGATGGATGGAGCCACAAACTCACTCTCATCCGGATCGATGCGACGCGTGTCTGGCCGGAACCCGACGCACGCCCTGCACCATTCGAGGGCGAGATCATCCCGCTTGATGAACCAGTCCAAACGCCGCCTGAGCCGACGCAGACACATGAACCAACCCCGGCCGAGGACGAAGCCGCTTCCGCCGACGTGGCGGCGACAGCTGACGAAGAAACGACCGATAGCGAGGGCGCTTCTTCCCTGCTCTTGCCGCCCGGTACCGATCTACCCAAAGCCGAAATGGCCGCCACGAACCCCGGGTCAGCAAATGGAGCAGAAGAAGGCGCAGACGAGGAAGCGGACCTCGAATTGCCCGCGGACAACGGCGATGCCTTCCTGCAATGGCTGCGATGCGGGATCACGGACGGCGAAATCGCCGTGAACACGCCTGACGCCCGAGTGCACGTTGTCGATGACGGTGTCCTGCTGGTCAGCCCGGGCATCTTCCGCGACTTCGGGCAGGCAACGCAGCGCAACTGGAGCAACACCCAGAAGCGCTTCCTGAAACAACGCCACCACAGGAAGAACCCCGCCGACGGCACCAATATCCATCATTTCATCGCGGAGCGGGACCGCCGTAGCGGCTATGTGAAAGGCGTACTGATTCCGGACATCGAGCTCATCTTCGGCGCATGGCGTCCCCGGCCAAACCGCTACCTGCGCCCAGCCAGCACTGCCTAGGCCCTATACCCATCGCCTGAGCTGTTCTACTCTGGGTGGTGCCAGAGGCATGATTTTCTTTCCACGTGTAAGCAAGGAGGAATCATGCCACTGGCAGGATTGGAAGGAAGCAGTCCAGAAGCCATCGCGGATCACACCCTGCGGGATGTCTGGGATGTGTACCGCAAAGAACGGATTCTCCGTCCAGCCACCATCGCCAGCTATGACCAGGTCGTCCGGCGATTCGAGGATGACGTCGGGCCGATCCCGCTCGGCACGATCAGCCGTGATCATCTCTTCGCGTGGCGATCAACGGTCCTCGAACGAGCCACCCCGATCACCTGGAACACATACCGCCGGACGTTCCGCGCATTGTGGCGTTATGCCATCCAACTCGGCTGGGTCGAACACTACCCGCTGGACCGCGTCGGTGCCGCCCCCGTCGGCAAGCGCCGCAAGAAGACGGTCAATCAGGATCTGTTGGCCCGCGTGCTGACTGTGCTCAGTGACGATCAAAGCCAGCGCCTCCAGCCACGGTGGTTCTGGCGCATTGTGGTCCTGACCTTCTACTACACCGGGATGCGCCTGCGGCAGCTGGTCAACCTGCGCTGGCAGGATGTCGACTGGAAGCGTGGAGCCATCACGCTGACGCAGGAAGGCAGCAAGACCCGACGTGAATGGGAGATCCCGCTCCCCCCGGCACTGGCCAAGGAACTGCAAGTGCTTTGGTACGAAACCGCCAAGATCGTGGGGCACCGCCGGTTCGGACGGCGGCAGGTCTTCGATCTGGGGCTGCACCGCGGGAATACCGGCTACAAGCCGGGGGAGTTGACGTGGCAGCAGGTCAACGGCTACTTCCGTCGCCTGTCCAATTACATGGATGAACCGATATCACCGCACCGGCTGCGGCATACCTGCGCCACGGAGATCGCGCGGCAACCGCAGCCGAACATCCGTGCGCTTCAACACCTCCTTGGCCATACCTCGCTGTCGATGACGATGGAGTACATCCAACCGGACCTGAAGCAGATGTACGAACTCGTCTCCCACCTCCCCACACCTGGCGAACAGCAGTAGGGTGTGGCCTCGGGCACGCGGACCGCGTGCCCGAGCCGACCGATTGGCGACACCGGGTACGATAGGCTAGGATAGATCCATCTGGTTGTTTTCCTTGAAGGAAGCAACCGGAAGGAAGGGCTCTGGGAGCGCGATTCCAGAACTGTCGTATTAAGAGAGAGCCAGGGGATCCACGAAAAGGAAGAGGGGCCGGTGTAGCAGCACCGACCCCTCTGAGCCCGCGGAAGGGCAAACGGGCTCGCCTCTGGCACGGTAACGCGCGGATCGTGAGGTTCCCGCGCTGCTGTCTGGTGCCGGTGGACGGAATCGAACCGCCGACCTACTGATTACGAATCAGTTGCTCTACCGACTGAGCTACACCGGCTATCTGGTTGGAGGTGCGGAGTATAGCGGAAGTGGCGCGGGGGTCACAACGGCTGTTCTGCATGGCTTTGTACCCGACGCGGCGGCGACTCTCGGCCCGGGTTTGTCAGGCGCCGGGCGTGCGCTCTTCCCAGCGGTCGCCCTGCTCGTCCAGGCGGCGCTGGAGCGCTTCGATGACGGTGTCCACGGCGTCGTTGGGGCCGCGGACGCCGAGCTCGAGCTCGTAGTCCGGCGGGCACCAGCGGGGGAGGCAGGATACGCGCACCTGCGGGTATTCCGCCGTGAACTCCTCCAGCAGCGGGATGGCCTGGCTCTCGCGCACGCCGTGGACGACCAGGGCGCGCTCCTTGCGGCTGCCGACGGCGTGGAGGTGGCCGTAGTGGTGGTCGAGCACCCATTCGATCATGGGCCACGCCATGTTCGGGAAGCCGGGCACGAAGTAGTGATGGCCGAGGCTGAACCCGGGGACGCGGTTCACGGGGTTCGGGACCAGGCTGGCGCCCTTGGGGAACTCGATCATGCGCAGGCGCTCGGGCTTGATGTCGTCGCCGAACTGCTCGCGGATGAGCCGCAGGCCTTCCGGGTGGGTCTCCAGCTCCAGGCCGGCGGCGGCCGCGGCGCATTGGCGGGTGCGATCGTCCGGCGTGCCGCCGATGCCGCCGAAGCTGAACACCACGTCGTTGCCGGCCATGGTGCCGCGGAGGGTGTCGGTGAGCCGCTGGGGCTCGTCGCCCAGGAAGCAGGCCCAATTGAGCTCCAGGCCGCGCTGGTCCAGGAGCTCGATGATCTTGGCCATGTGCCCGTCCCGGCGCTTCCCGGAGAGGATCTCGTCACCGATGATGATGGCGCCGAAGCCGCTGGGGAATGTGGGGTTCATGCATGCTCCGGGTTGGTTCACTCGCGCTCCAGCAGGGGCAGGAGCTGGTCCAGGCTGCGGATCTCCTCGTAATCCACGCGCGGCAGGTTGCTCGGCCAGGGCATGCCGGAGCGGTTCAGCCAGATGGCGCGCAGGCCGTGCTGGGCTGCGCCGGCGACGTCGGTGACCGGGTCGTCGCCCACGTGGATGAGGCGCTCCAGCGGCACCCCGGCGCCGCGGGCCGCTGCCTCGAACATGGGCCGGTCGGGCTTGGCGGCGCCCACGTGGACGGCGGAGTACGCCGCGACGAAGTAGTGCCCCAGGGCGAGCCGGTGGACGTCGGCGTTGCCATTCGTCAGCGCCACCAGGGGCAGGCGCTGGTACAGCGCCTCCAGCACCGGCAGCGCGTCCGGGTAGAGGTCCACCCGGTGGCGGGCATCGAGGAAGACGTCGAAGGCCTCTTCCGCCGCCTGGGGCGGCGCGCCCACGGCCCGCGCGGCGCGCTCGAAGGTGCGGATGCGCAGTGCGGTGACGTTGTACAGCAGCTCCGGGTGCAGCTCGGCGGTCTCGTCGCGCAGGGTACGCATGCGCTCGGGCGGATAGGCCTCGGCGATGCTCGGGTAGCGCTCCCGGAGGAAAGCCACGGTGGCCTCCTCGGCCTGCTCCAGTACGCCGTCCAGGCGCCACAGGGTCTCGTCCAGGTCGAGGCTGATCGCCGTCATTCCGCCGGCTCCTCGGCGGCGCGCCACACGCACCGCCCGCCCACGGACGCGTCCAGCTGATCCAGCCAGGCCTCGTGGGCGGCGCGCTCGTCGTCGCTGGCGGCGACCACGCGCAGCCGCGGGCGGTCGCTGCTCACCGGGCGGGGGGCGTGGCGGCCGCCGCCGGTGGCGGAGCTGTCGTCGTCCTCGGTATCCAGCGACAGCGTGACCTGCCCGCCGGTCATGGTCAGGTACAGGTCGGCGAGGATCTCGGCGTCCAGCAGCGCGCCGTGGAGGTCGCGCTGGGAGTTGTCCACCTGGTAGCGCTTGCAGAGCGCATCCAGGGTATTGCGCTGACCCGGGTGCATGCGGCGGGCCATGATCAGCGTGTCGGTGATGCTGCAGCACTCGCTGACCGCCGGCAGGCCGCGCTCCAGCAGGCCGAACTCGTGGTCGATGAAGCCCACGTCGAAGGGGGCGTTGTGGATCACCAGGTCGGCGCCGTTGATGAACTCCAAGAACTCGTCGGCAATGTCGGCGAAGCGGGGCTTGTCCGCCAGGAACTCGTTGTTGATGCCGTGGATCTCGACGGCCCCCTCGTCCACCTCGCGGTCGGGGTTGAGGTAGACGTGGTAGGTGCGGCCCGTCTTGCGCCGCGCGTCCACTTCCACCGCGCCGATCTCGATGATGCGATGGCCCTGGGTGGTCTCCAGGCCGGTTGTCTCCGTATCCAGTACGATCTGCCGCATGGTGCTCCGATCCCTCGCTAGTTCCGGCTCAGCATCTCGTCGATGCCCTGGTTGGCCAGGCGGTCCGCGGTCTCGTTCTCGGCGTGCCCGCTGTGGCCGCGGACCCAGCGCCAGTCCACCTCATGCCGCTGAGCCTCTTCGTCCAGGGCCTGCCACAGGTCGGCGTTCTTCACTGGCTTGCGTGCCGCCGTCTTCCAGCCGCGCCTTTTCCAGTTGGGTAACCACTCGGTGATGCCCTTGCGCAGGTACTCGGAGTCGGTGGTCAGGATCACGCGGCACGGCTGCTTCAGCGACTGCAGCCCCCGGATCGCCGCCGTCAGCTCCATGCGGTTGTTGGTGGTCTCGCGCTCGCCGCCATAGAGCGTCTTCTCCTTGCCGTTCCAGCGCAGCAACGTGCCCCAGCCACCCGGCCCCGGGTTGCCGCGACAGGCGCCATCGCTGTAGATCTCCACTTTCTTCATGCATCGTCCCGTAGTTGCTGAGGTATGCCCGGCTGCACGCCTGCGCCACGGCGGCCACCGCCTGGCGCTGCCGGACCACGGCCCCCATGGGGATGGCGCGCACGACCCGCTTGCGGCTGAGCTGGGCGTAGACGCCGCCCAGCACCGGCCAGCAGCGCCGGCCGACGCGCTCCAGCACGCGGAGCCGGCGCTGGATGCCGCGCCGCTGCAGCGGCGGCCGGAACACCAGCCGCTCGTGCTGGCGGTGCTCCAGGCCGAGCAGCCGGCACCAGTCGCGCAGGCGCACGCCGGTATAGTAGTGACCGCACCAGGGCGACTCGTTGCCCCGCAAGGGGCCCGCCGCCCGGCCCAGCCCCCAGAGGCTGAACGGGTTGAACGCCAGGATCAGCAGATGTCCCTCCGGCGCCAGCACGCGCTCGGCCTCGCGCAGGAGCTGGTGGGGCTCGTCCTCGAACTCGAGCTGGTGAACCACTACCAGGGTGTCGACGGTGCCATCGCGGAACGGCAGATCGTCGTGCCAGGCGCGGACGTGCGGCCGCTCGCCCGGGGCGCGGTCCACCACCCATTGGCGCACCGCCGCGGGCACCGGCAGGGGCTCACCGTCGCCCATGCCGCCGAGCTGCACCAGGAAGCCGGGCCGGCAGTCCGCCAGGAGGCGGCCCACGGCCTCCCGCTCCGTGTCGGCCACCATCCGGCCGAGCGGTGTCCGGAACCAGGCCTGGAGTGCGGCTGCGTTCATCATGGCGCTGCTCTGCTGTTTCGGGAACCCCTCGCAAGGGCCACCACGACAGGTACCATGGGGAAGTCTATCAGGCCCGGGAAGCCGCAGTCGCGGATTCTTTGGCCACGCACACCGGACTCGTTAGGATGCACACCATGGCAGACGTAACCCCGATTCCCGCACTGCGCGACAACTACATCTGGCTGATCACCGGCGAGGACGACCGCTGCGTGGTCGTCGACCCGGGCGATGCCGCGCCCGTGCTGGAGGAGCTTCGCCAGCGCGGCCTGCGCCTGGACGCGATTCTCGTCACGCACCATCATCCGGACCACCAGGGCGGCGTCGACGCCTTGCTGGCGCAGGCGCAGGTGCCGGTCTACGGTCCGGCCGACGAGAACATCCCCTATCGCACGAACCCGCTCAGCGAGGGGGATACCGTCTCCCTGGGCGCGGTGGGCCTGGAGCTGGGCGTGCTGGAAACCCCGGGGCACACCGCCGGGCACATCAGCTATTACGGCAACGGCCTGCTGTTCTGCGGCGACACGCTGTTCGCCGGCGGCTGCGGCCGGCTTTTCGAGGGCACGCCGGAGCAGATGATCCAGTCCCTGGGCAAGCTGGCGGAGCTGCCCGGGGATACCGTGTTCTACGCCGGCCACGAGTACACCGAGGCGAACCTGCGCTTCGCCTCCCAGGTGGAGCCGGACAACGAGGCGCTCCAGGAGCGCCTGGAGAAGGTCCGGGCCATGCGGGCGCGCGGCGAGTACACCCTTCCCGGCACGCTGGAAGAGGAGCTGCGGACCAACCCGTTCCTGCGCTCGGGTATGGAAGGCGTGAAACAGAGCGCAGAACGCCACGCCGGAAAGAAGCTATCGTCGCCGGTGGAAGTGTTCGCCGCAGTCCGGGCGTGGAAGGACGCCAGCTGAATTCGCGACGCCGGCGGCGGAGGGCATGGCCGCCGGCTTTCATCGCTACAGGTGAACCCTGGGTAGAACAACAACAGGGAGAGGCAACTCGTGGTCTCCATCAGAACGCTGCTGCTCCTGGCCTCGAGCCTGGTACTGACGGCCTGTGCCCACATGACGGGCCTGCACGACGACGATAACGGATCCGCTAGCGCCCGGGGCACGCCACCCCAGTCGGCACAACCGTTGCCTGCCGCCGAGGTCGCCCTGCTGGAGCAGCAGGGCGTGCTTTTCCCGGGCATCGTCCTGCAGCCGACGCCGGAGTACACCGAGCCGGAGGAATCCGGCTCCACCTACCCGGACGATCTCTGGGCGCGGCTGCGTTCCGGCTACGGCATCGATGCCGATCTCGACAACCCGCGGGTGGTCTCCGAGCTGAATACCTTCAGCCGGCAGCAGGCCTACCTGGACCGGGTCGCCCGGCGCGCCGAGCCGTACCTGCACTACATCGTCGAGTCCATCGAGGACCGCGGCCTGCCCATGGAGATCGCGCTGCTGCCGGTGGTGGAGAGCGCCTACCGCCCGTTCGCCTACTCCCACGGCCGCGCGGCGGGCCTGTGGCAGTTCGTTCCGGCCACCGGGCGGCACTACGGCCTGCGCCAGTCCTGGTGGTACGACGGCCGCCGCGACGTGCTCGCCTCCACGGAGGCCGCGCTGGACTACCTGGAGCGGCTCGGGGAGATGTTCGACGGCGACTGGCTGCTGGCCCTGGCGGCGTACAACGCCGGCGAGGGACGGGTCATGGCGGCCGTCCGGCAGGCGCGCAGCAACGGCAAGCCGACGGACTTCTGGCACCTTTCCCTGCCCCGGGAGACGCGCCAGTACGTCCCGCGCCTGCTCGCCATCAGCGAGCTCATCAAGGATCCCCGGGCCTACGGCCTGGAGCTGGTGAGCATCCCGGACGAGCCGTACCTGGACGTGGTCGCCCTGGACAGCCAGATCGACCTGGCCCTGGCCGCCGACCTGGCGGGCATCAGCATCGAGGAGCTCTACCGCCTCAACCCGGGCTTCGACCGCTGGGCGACCGACCCCCAGGGCCCGCACCGCATCGCGGTGCCCATCGACAAGGCCGAGCCCCTGCGCAACGAGCTGGCGAGCCTGTCACCGGACGAGCGCATGCGCTGGCATCGCCACAAGATCCAGCCCGGCGACAACCTGCGCGCCATCGCCCGGCAGTACAACACCACGGTGCGCGTGCTGCAGCAGACCAACGACATCAACGGCCACCTGATCCGCGCCGGCGAGCACCTCATGGTGCCCACGGCCAGCGCCGACTCCGGGGCCTACTCGCTCAGCGCCTCCAACCGGCTCAGCCGCCAGCAGAACCGCGAGCGTCCCGGCCAGCGCGTGGACTACACCGTGCGCTCCGGCGACACCCTCTGGGATCTCTCCCGGCGCTACAACGTGGACATGGGCAACCTCGCCGAGTGGAACGGCATGGCCCCGGGCGACCCGCTCCGGCCCGGCCAGGAGCTGGTGATCTGGGTCCGGGACGGCAGCGTGCAGGAAGTGGCCAGCGGGCCGCCGCGCAGCGAGCCGGTAATGCAGTCCATCAACTACCGCGTCCGCCGGGGCGACAGCCTCTACGCCATCGCCCAGCGGTTCAACGTCTCCGTGCAGCAGCTCCAGCGCTGGAACAACATCGATCCGGACAGCTACCTGCAGCCCGGCGACACGCTGTCGCTGAAGGTGGACGTACGCAACCAGCGCGGCAGCATCTGACCCCGTGCGGCCCGGGCGCCGGGCCGCGCTGCGCTACTGGTGGTGTTCCGGGAGCGTGATGTTGAGCTCAAGGATCTCGCAGTCGCCTTCGCGGTCGACGTGCATCTGCACCGCGTCCTGGTCCACCTCCACGTACTTGCGGATCACCTGCAGCAGCTCCTCCTGCAGGGCCGGGAGGTAGTCCGGACCGCCGCGCTGGGCCCGTTCCCGCGCGACGAGGATCTGCAGCCGTTCCTTCGCCACGCTGGCGCTCTTCTTGCGCTGGGAGCGGAAATATCCGAGCAGGTTCATGACTAGCTCCCGAACAGACGACCGAAAAAGCCCTTGCGGGGCACGTCGGTAAAGCGCAACGGGCGCTGCTCACCCAGGAACCGCGCCACGGCGTCGTCATAGGCCTGGCCGGCATCGCTCTCGGACTCCAGGATCACCGGCACGCCGGCATTGGACGCATTGAGCACGGCCTGGGATTCCGGGATGACGCCCAGCAGGTCGATGGCCAGGATCTCGCCCACGTCCTCCAGGCTCAGCATCTCCCCCTTGTTGACGCGCTCCGGGGAATAGCGGGTCAGCAGCAGGTGCTCGCGCACCGGCTCGTCGCCCTGCTCGGCGCGACGGCTCTTGCTGGCGAGAATGCCCAGCACCCGGTCGGAATCGCGCACCGACGACACCTCGGGGTTGGTCACCACGATGGCGTCGTCCGCGTGGTACATGGCCATCAGGGCGCCGCGCTCGATGCCCGCCGGGGAGTCGCAGATAACGTAGTCGAACTGCTCGGACAGCTCCGTCATCACGCGCTCCACCCCGTCCTGGGTCAGGGCGTCCTTGTCCCGGGTCTGGGAGGCGGCCAGCACGTACAGGCCCTCCACCCGCTTGTCCCGGATCAGCGCCTGGTTCAGGGTCGCGTCGCCGTTGATGACGTTGACGAAATCGTAGACGACCCGGCGTTCACAGCCCATCACCAGGTCGAGATTGCGCAAGCCCACGTCGAAATCCACCACGGCCGTCCGGTGCCCCTGCCGGGCGAGGCCGGTTGCCAGGGCCGCGCTGGTGGTCGTCTTGCCGACGCCCCCCTTGCCGGAGGTCACTACGACAGTCTTTGCCACTCTTCACCTCCTGAATGCGTCACCGGCGGCGTACCGCCTGCCGGCCCTTACTTGCCGCCGAGCCCCGGCAGCGGCTCGATACGCAGGTCGCCGCCGTCGAGGAAGACCTGCACCGCCTGCCCCAGGCTGGCCTCGTCGAACTGCTCGCTCACGCGGTAGGTCCCCGCCACGGTGACCAGCTCGGCGTGGAAGTCCATGCAGAACACCCGCGCCGTGTCGTCCCCCCGGACCCCTGCCAGGGCGCGACCATGGAGACCGCCGTAGATGTGGATGTGCCCGTCCGCGAGTACTTCGGCCCCGGGGCTGACCGACGACAGTATGATGAGATCACCCCCGCGTGCATAGACCTGCTGCCCCGAGCGGACCTGCTGGGTGATCACGGTGCTCGGTGTGCCCTCGGGCGCGGCCGGCGCCGGCGCCTCGCTGCGCCGGGAGGCGGGCACCTCGCTGCCGCCGGCGAACACGCCGATGCCGGCCTGCTCGGCGGCGGCCTGCCAGCGCTCGTCGCCGCCGCGGATGCCCACGGGCAGGAGCTCCTGGGCGCGCAGCAGGCCGACGAACCCCGGCAGATCCAGGTGCAGATCGGACTCGGCCACCGCCTCGACATCCAGGATCACCGGCAGCTGGCGGAAGAACTCGGGGGCCTCCTGCATGCGGCTCTCCACCGCGCGCCCCAGGGCATCCACGGACGGGCTGAGCAGGCGCATGACCGTGAGCGTCATCATGCGGCCCTTGATCTCGAGGGCGGCTTCGGTGGTCTCGCTCTGGCGCGTCATCCGTGCTCCCGCATAGGCCCTGCGTGCCCTGTACGACGCAGCCCCCTCACCGGTGCGGCCGGGAGGGGGCTGCCTGTAGGGCGCCTTTTATAGCGCGGTCATCGGGCCGCATCAAGCGTCGCTGATTCACGACTCCGCCAGCAGCCGGTTCAGCCGGCGCACGAACCCGGCCGGGTCGTCCAGCTGCCCGCCCTCGGTGAGCATGGCCTCGTCGAACAGCACGTGGGCCCATTCCCGGAAGGTCTCCTCGTCCTCCACGGACTGCAGCCGCTGGATCAGCGTATGGTCCGGGTTGATCTCCATGGCCGGATTGCCCGCCGGCACCGTGTGGCCCGCCGCCTTGAGCATCCGCTGCATGCTCACGGCGAACTCGTGCTCGCCCACCACCAGGCAGCTGGGCGAATCCGTCAGGCGGTGGCTGACGCGCACCTCCCGCACCTTGTCGCTGAGGGCCTGCTCCAGGCGCTCGGCCAGCGGCTTGTACTCGGACTCCGCCTTCTCGCGCTCGGCCTGGTCCTCGGCGTCCTCCAGCTCGCCCAGGTCGAGATCGCCCTTGGCCACGTGCACGAGCTGCTTGCCGTCGTACTCGCCCAGGTGGGTGACGCACCACTCGTCCACCGGATCGCCCAGCAGCAGCACCTCGATGCCCTTCTTGCGGAAGACCTCCAGGTGCGGGCTGTTCTTCGCCGCGCTGAAGCTGTCGCCGGTGACATAGTAGATGGCCTTCTGGCCTTCCTTCATGCGGGCGATGTAGTCGTCCAGCGAGACGGTCTCGGCCTCGCTGTCCGTCTGCGTGGACGCGAACCGCAGCAGCTTGGCGATACGCTCGCGATTGCTGAAATCCTCCGCCGGCCCCTCCTTGAGCACCCGGCCGAAGGTGCTCCAGAAGCTGGCATAGTTCTCCGGCTCGTCCTTGGCCATGGACTCCAGCCGGTCGAGCACGCGCTTGACCGACGCCGAGCGGATCTTCTCGATCTGCCGGTTGTGCTGGAGCAGCTCCCGGGAGACGTTCAGGGGCAGATCGTCGGAGTCGATGATGCCGCGCACGAAGCGCAGGTACCGGGGCATCAGGTTCTCGGCATCGTCCATGATGAACACCCGGCGGACGTACAGGTGCACGCCGTGGCGCTGGTCGCGGTCCCACAGGTCGAAGGGCGCGCGCTTGGGGATGAACAGCAGCGAGACGTAGCTGAGGTTGCCCTCGACCTTGTTGTGCAGCCACGTCAGTGGCCCCTCGAAGTCATGGGCGATCTGCTGGTAGAAGGCCTCGTACTCCTCGTCGGTGATCTCCGACTTGGACCGCATCCACAGCGCCGAGGCCTTGTTCACGGTCTCGTCGCCCTCCGCCTCTTCTTCCTCGCCGGTGGGCTCCTTCGGCATGCGGATGGGCAGCGAGATGTGATCGGAATAGGTACGGATGATCTGGCGCAGCCGCCAGCCGTCCAGGAACTCGTCCATATCGTCGCGCAGGTGGAGCACCACCCGCGTGCCGCGCTCCGGCATCTCCACGGCTTCCAGCGTGTAGGCGCCCTCGCCGTCGGACTCCCAGTGCACGCCCTCCTCGGCGGGCCGCGCGGCCCGGCGGGTAAACACCTCCACCCTCTGCGCGACGATGAACGCCGAGTAGAAGCCGACGCCGAACTGGCCAATGAGCTTGGCGTCCTTGGCCTGGTCGCCGGTGAGCTGATTGATGAAGTGCTGCGTGCCGGAACGGGCGATGGTGCCCAGGTTCTCGATGACCTCGTCACGGGTCATGCCGATGCCGTTATCCTCCACCGTGACGGTGCCTGCATCCTTGTCGTAGCTCACGCGGATGCCGAGGTCCCCCTCGCCCTCGAACAGGCTCTCGTCCTTCAGCCCCTCGAAGCGCAGCCGGTCACAGGCGTCCGAAGCATTGGAGATCAGCTCCCGCAGGAAGATCTCGCGGCTGCTGTACAGCGAGTGCACCATCAGGTTCAGAAGCTGGCGCACCTCGGTCTGGAACTCGTGGGTTTCCTTCTGCGCGGCAACACTCATGGCTCACTGCTCCCCGGGTTGTCCTTGGTTGTGCGTTCGACTGCGCGGCCCGCGCTGCGGTGCGAACCGCCCGACACCCGCTTGATGGGCACGCCGGCGGGGAAATTCAACCCCTGCCGGGGCGATCGTGGACAACACGGCCCCTGGCAACGACCATGGACGTTCCTGAAGGGGGGATTAAGCCTATGCTGACGGTACCGACCTGGGTCTTCCTGCTCCTAGCCCAGACACTGATCCTGCTGGCGGCGGCCGCGGGCTTCCTGGCCTGGCTGGCCCGGCGCCGCCGCTCGCCCGGAGAGCCCCGGCAATCGGTCGATACGGCACCCGCGACGCCGGCGCCCGTCGACGGCGAGGACATGCCGCCGGTGCGGCGCTACCTGCAGAGCGAGCTGGCGCGCACCCGCGCCCAGCGCGAGAACAATGACCGCAACCTGCCGGACCAGGTGCTGGACTGCCGGCTCCACTACCTGCAGGCGGAGCTGGAGGCACTGGACTACAGCGACAGCCCTGACCCCTTCTGGGCCCACCTGTGCGATCGCATCGAAAGCCTGAGCGCGCCGGCCGGGGACACGGAAGAGACGGCCGACCTGGCGACCACCCAGCGGCGCCTGCAGCACCTGCTCACGGAGCTGGAGCAGGCGGACGAGCCGTCACAGGTCACCGTGCGCCAGCTCGCGGTCATCGAGCGCCGCCTGGCCGCCCTGCAGCAGAACGGCCGGGAGGACGAGGCGCCCGCCCCCCGCGGCAACGGCGACGATCAGCCCGCCGCGGCGCAGGAGGCCGCGCCCGCCAGCGACGACGGCGGCCGGGCGTAGCCCTGCCCCGGGCTGCCCTCCCGCGCGGCGATCGTGGTACGTGTTAGCAGGCCCTAGAACAGCTCCGGCGACGTCTGCGGGTCGACGGCCTCGCCGGCCGGCTCCCGGAACTCCCGGGCCGGGATCCATTCGCCGGTGACCATCTGGCTGTAGCCCATGCCGGGCCCGACCATGGGGTAGACGCTGGCGTTGCTGTCGATCATGACCTCCATGAACGCCGGGCCGTCGAACGCCACGAACGCCTGCAGGGCCTCCTCGAGGTCCGCCCTGTCGGTCACCCGGCGGATGAAGGGGAAGCCGTCGGCCTCGGCAGCCTTGACGAAGTCCTTGCGGTGCAGGGTCTTGTCGCTGCCGGAGAAGTTCTCGTTGAAGTACAGGCGCTGCCACTGGCGCACCATGCCGTCGCCCATGTTGTTCAGCAGCAGGATCTTCACCGGCAGGTTGTAGTTGGTGACGGTCTCCATCTCGCCCAGGTTCATGCGGATGCTGCCGTCGCCGTCGATGTCCACCACGGTCTTGTCGGGACGGGCGAACTGGGCGCCGATGGCCGCGGGCAGGCCGTAGCCCATGGTGCCCATGCTGCCGGAGGTCAGCCACAGCCGGGGCTCGCGGAAGTCGCAGTACTGCGCGGCCCACATCTGGTGCTGGCCGACCCCGGTGCTGATGATCGCGTCGCCCCCGGTGACCTTGTTCAGCGTCTCGACCACGTAGTGCGGCTGGATCAGCTCGCTGCCGCGGTCGTAGTTCATGGGGTGGTTGCGCTTGAGCTTCTGCACGTGCCGCAGCCAGGGGCTGAAGTCCCGGTCGAAGCCGGCCTCGCGGCCGTGGTTGAGGAGCTGGCGCAGGCTGCGGCCGGCCTCGCCGACGTGCGCCCAGTCCACCACCTTGACCTTGCCGATCTCGGCGGCATCGATGTCGATGTGGGCGATGTGCTCCGCCAGCGGCGCGAACTCGTCCACCTTGCCGGCCACCCGGTCGTCGAACCGCGCGCCCACGGCGATGAGGAAGTCGCAGTCCTCCACCGCGTAGTTGGCGTAGGCGGTGCCGTGCATGCCCAGCATGTGCAGCGACAGCTGGTCGGTGGTGTCCATGGCGCCGAGGCCCATGAGCGTGCTCACCACCGGGATGTTGTAGGTCCGCGCAAAGGCGCGCAGCTCCTCGGCGGCGTTGCCGTTGACCACGCCGCCGCCCACGTACAGGAGCGGCCGGTTGGATTTCTCCAGCATCTCGAAGAACTGCCGGCACTTGCGCTCGGAGAGCTTGGCCGCCCGCAGGGAGTCCATGCGCTGGCGGTAACCGCGCATCTCCAGCAGCCCGGAGCCGGCATACTCGCCGACCCAGTTCTGCACGTTCTTGGGCACGTCCACCACCACCGGGCCGGGCCGGCCGGAGCGGGCGATCTCGAAGGCCGTGCGCATGGTCGCCTCCAGCTCGTCGGGCCGGGTGACCAGGAAGACGTGCTTGGCGCAGTTGCCCATGATGTTGACGATGGGCGCTTCCTGGAAGGCGTCCGTGCCCATGGCGCCGGTGGGCACCTGCCCGGTGATCAGCACCACGGGGGTGGAGTCGGCCATGGCGTCGCGGATGGGCGTGACGGTATTGGTCGCGCCGGGCCCCGAGGTCACCAGGAACACGCCGACCTTGCCGCTGGCGCGGGCGTAGCCCGCGGCCATGAAGCCGGCTCCCTGCTCGTTGGCCGGCACCACCAGGCGCATGGGATCCTCGGCGTCGCCGTCGCGGTGTTTCTCGTTGTACCGGAAGACCGCATCGTAGGTCGGCAGAATGGCACCACCGCTGTAGCCGAAGATGGTGTCGACGCCCTCGTCCGCCAGTACCTGGACGATGGTCTCGGCGCCGCTCATCGTGGTTCCGGCCAGAGGGTGCTGCTTGGCATTCTGTCGCGTCATCATGGGTCTGTCCGTGGCGTGGTCGTTGTGATCGATCGGGAATCGATCACTTTAAATGGTTGATGTTGCAGGACACAAGCCCGCGCGCACACGGCCGGAACCCTTCCGCCCGCGGCCGCGCTACTCGCCCCGGGGCCGGAAATCCAGCGCAACGGAGTTGATGCAGTAGCGCAGCCCGGTGGGCTCGGGCCCGTCCGGGAACACGTGGCCGAGGTGGGCCTCACAGCGGCTGCACAGCACCTCTTCCCGGCGCATGCCCAGGCTGTGATCCGCCTCCGTGGCCACGTTCTCCGGCTCCAGCGGCGCCCAGAAACTCGGCCAGCCGCTGCCCGAGTCGAACTTGGTCTGCGTATCGAACAGGGGCTGACCGCAGCACACGCAGTGGAACACCCCGGGCTCGCGGACATGGTTGTACTCGCCGGAGAACGGCGGCTCGGTGCCTTTCTGCCGGGTCACCCGGTACTGCTCCGGGGTGAGCTCCTGGCGCCACTGTGCGTCCGTCTTGTCTGTCGTACCGGCCATCAGTTCACCTCTCGCGAAACCTGGCTCCGCCGCAGGCCACCCTAGTACTATACTGCCATCGGCACCGCGGCGTCGCCATGCAGGCGTATACCAACAAGGGATTGCATCATGGCAGTTACTTCCATTGCCCGCCCGGCCCACTCGGCCCTGGACGCCACCCTCGCGACCCTGGACTCGGTCACCCAGCGGGTGGATGCGTTCGAGCGCGGCATCGAGGATGTGCCGCCCTGGGGACCGTGCCGGGATGCCTTGGGCGAGGCCCGCGGCGCGCTGATCATGCTGGAAATGGACGGCGCGCGGCTGCTGGTGGACGAGTGCATGGCGCTCATGGAGGCACTGGACGGCGACGCCGCCCTGTCGGACCGGCACGCCATGGATGCCCTGCTCTACGCGCTGCTGCTGCTGCCGCGCTACATCGAGCACAGCCGCAGCGCCCGCGACGAGGCCCCGGAGACCCTGCTGCCCACCATCAACGGGCTGCGCGGGCTGCGGCGGGCGGTACCGGTACCCGAGTACGAGTTCGCCGACCTGACCGACGTCAGCCGCGACCTGGCCCCCCTGGCCGGCGAGCTGCCGGCGGCCGACGCCCCGGACCCGGCCCGGCTGCGCCGCATGCGGCACATGTTCCTGACGGGGCTGCTGGGCCTGTTCGCATCCCCGGAGGCGCTCGTCCACCGCAAGCAGGTGCATCGGGCGCTGGCGCGCCTGGCGCCGGCCTGCGGCGACACGCTCACGGGGCGCTGGCTGCTCCTCGCCGCCCGCCTGGCGGGCTGCGCCATCGACCTGCAGTCCCCGGCCGGGGCATCGGTGCGGCTGCTGCTGTCGCGCCTGGATTTCTACATCCGCGAGACCCTGCTCGGCGACCCGCCGGTCCTCAACCAGCGCCCGCCGCCCATGGTCCGCCAGGCGCTGCTGTACTACACCGGCCGGCTGGCGGACCGGGACCCGTTGCTGGGCCGTGTCTCCCGGGAGCTCGAGCTCGCCGCGCGGATGACGCCGGCCGAACGCATCCGGCAGGAACGCGACGCCGTGGCCGCCCCGGATGCGCAGGTCCTGGAGGCCGTCTCCCGTGCCCTGGGCGAGGAGATGGAACAGGTCCAGAGCTTCATCGAGACCCTCAGCCGGCTGAGCAGTGTCACCCGCACGGAACGCGACGAGCTGGCCGAGCACCTCAATCGCCTGGGGCACACGCTCACGCTGCTGGGCCTGTCCGGTCAGGCCGCGGCGGTCAAGCGCGAGCACACGCGCCTCCAGTCCCTGGGCGACGACGTCGACGGCGAGCGCCTGCGGGAGCTGCTCTCCCAGTGCGTCGACACCCTCAGCGAGAGCGAGGATGCCGTGTCCCGGCTGTCCCGGCCCGAGGCGGCGGCCAGCGCCACCGAACGCGGCCCCCGCCTGGAGGAAGCCAGCCGGCAGGCCATCTCGGAGGCGCTGACCAACCTCGCCCGGGTGCGCCACAGCCTGGAGTACTTCAACGGCGACCGTGACGACGGCGACGACCTCGAGAGCACGCAGGCGCCGCTGAACGAGATCCGCGGCAGCCTCGCCATTCTGGGCCTGGACCGCGCGGCCGAGCAGCTCGCCCGCGCCGGCCGCGCCATCACCGCCCTGGACGAGCACGACGCCGGCAACGGCGAGCGGCTCAACGCCGTGGCCGACGCCCTCGCCGCCATCGAGTGGTACATGGAAAGCCTGCTGGAGGGCATCGAGGGCGGCGACGATACCCTGGAGATCGCCGAGGAAGCGCTGGCGAAGGGATGAAAGGGAACGGCTCGTAGGAGCGACGTGAGTCGCGACCGTTGCAGAGGATCCTGCTCTCTGGAAAATCGGGGCTGAAGCCCCTCCCACAGTGGCACCAGGGTCCGCGAGGAAGGGTTGTAGGAGCGGCTTCAGCCGCGACCTGGGAAGTGAACCGGGTTCTCTGGAAAGTCGCGACTGACGTCGCTCCTACCGTCGCTTCCAGCCGCCGGCGGTGGCTAGCCCTTCGCTGATCGGGGCCGAAGCCCCTCCCACAGTGGCATCAGGGCCCGAGGACGGATTGTAGGAGCGGCTTCAGCCGCGACCTGGGGTTGAACCAGGCTCTCTGGAAAGTCGCGACTGACGTCGCTCCTACGGCCGCTTCTACAGCCCTACCCTGATCTAGCCGACCGCCGCCAGCAGCTGCGGCAGCAGCTCCGCGGCCGGCCCGCGGAAGCTGACGGTCACGCGCTCGGTGATGGGCGTGGGCTCCGGGTTGATCTCGATGACCGCGGCGCCCTGCTCCAGGGCCATCAGGGGAATGCTGGCCGCCGGCTGCACCAGGCCCGAGGTGCCGATGCTGAGCAGGACATCGGCCTCGCCCGCCGCCCGGATGGCCGCCTGCCAGGCCTGCTCCGGCAACGCCTCGCCGAACCACACCACATCGGGGCGCACCGGTGCGGCGCATTGCGGGCAGCGCGGCGGCTGGTCGTCCGCCCCGGCGGGCACGGGCTCGGTGACGACCCCCCGTTCCGCCGAGCATATGTTGCGGTGGATGTTGCCGTGGAGTTCCAGCACGCGGCCGCTGCCGGCCTGCTGATGGAGCCCGTCGACGTTCTGGGTGGCCACCACGAACGCGGGCACCCGCTGCTCCCACTCGGCCAGGGCGCGGTGCCCGGCGTGGGGCGCTGCGGCGGCGACCCGCTCGCGCCGCCAGCTGTACCAGCGCCAGACCAGCCCGGGGTCGCGCTCGAACGCCTCCGGCGTCGCCAGGTCGGCGGGATCATAGCGCTGCCAGAGACCGGTCTGCGCGTCGCGGAATGTCGGCACGCCGCTCTCCGCCGACATGCCGGCCCCGGTGAACGCCACCACGGACCGGGCGCGGCGCAGCCTCTCGCGGATTTCTTCGTCCAGCTCCATGGCCCCTCCGTGACGGACCGCTTGCCCCCGGATTACGCAACCGGGCGCGGATTCCCATACAATGCACAGTGTTGAACGCACCCGCTGCGGCCCCGGCCTCCGGGCCGGTACCACGCCACCCTGCGCCGGTGCGACCACCCACGCGCCCGACCCGGCCTCGGCGAGCACCCGCGCGGGTCTCGGGCCGCGAACAATCCAGAGGTTTGCGGATGAGTGAAATCATGCTGATCAATGTCTCGGGCCAGGACAAGCCCGGGCTCACCCACTCCCTCATGGAGATCCTGGCCGAGTACAACGTCGGCATCCTGGATATCGGCCAGGCGATGATCCACAACACGCTGTCGCTCGGCATCCTGGTGGAGGTCCCCGACCAGGAGGCACGCTCCCCCGTGCTCAAGGACGTGCTCTTCCACATCCACCACCAGGGCATGCACGTGCGCTTCACGCCGATCTCCCGGGAGGACTACGAGCGCTGGGTCAGCGGCGAGGACGAGCCGCGCTACGTGTTCACGCTGCTGGGGCGGCGCATCACCGCCGAGCAGATCGCCCGGGTGAGCAAGGTCATCAGCGACAACGGCCTCAACATCGAGGACATCGTGCGGCTGTCGCGGCGCGAGCCCCTGTACAAGGCCGAGGGCCTGGGGCGTGCCTGCATCGAGCTCACCGTGCGCGGCAAGCCGGTGGACCTGGACATCATGAAGCAGCAGTTCCTGGCCATCTCCCGGGACCTGGACGTGGACATCAGCTTCCAGGCGGACACCGTCTACCGCCGCAACCGGCGCCTGGTGGTCTTCGACATGGACTCGACGCTCATCCAGCAGGAGGTCATCGACGAGCTGGCCAAGAAGGCCGGCGTCGGCGACGAGGTGAGCAAGGTGACCGAGGCGGCCATGCGCGGCGAGATCGACTTCAGCGAGAGCCTGCGCCAGCGGGTCGCCCTGCTGGAGGGTCTGGACGAATCGGTACTGCAGGAGGTGGCGCAGGAGCTGACCCTGACGGAGGGCGCCGAGCGCCTGATCCGCACGCTGAAATCCTTCGGCTATACCACCGCCATCGTCTCCGGCGGTTTCAGCTACTTCGGTCGCCGCCTGCAGGAAGAGCTGGGCGTGGACTACGTCTACGCCAACGAGCTGGCCATCCGCGACGGCAAGGTCACCGGGCAGGTGGACGGGCCCATTGTCGACGGCGACCGCAAGGCGCAGCTGCTGCAGGACATCGCCGAGCGCGAGGGCCTGTCCCTGGACCAGGTCATCGCCGTGGGCGACGGCGCCAACGACCTGCCCATGCTGCGCCTCGCCGGGCTGGGCGTGGCCTTCCGGGCCAAGCCGCTGGTCCAGCGCAGCGCGCGCCAGTCCATCTCGGCGCTGGGGCTCGACGGGATTCTCTATCTCATCGGCATCAAGGACACCGACGCCGAGGCGAACGGCCTGGCGACGCAATAACGGGTTGCCAACTTGGTCCAGCCGCGGGGCAATTTCCTTTCTGTTCGGCGCCGCCGCGGCGTGCTAACAATCGTCGGCGCATCGAGACAAACCAAGAAGGGAGGAGAGCATCATGGCCGCCAACATCGTCCTGCCCCGCTACATGCGCGTCGGCGCCGGCGCCAGCCGGGAGCTGGCGGGGCTTCTGCAGCAACTCGGGGTCGGGCACCCCTTCATCGTCACCGACCAGGATATGGTGCGGTTCGGCTACCTGGACGCCCTCACCCGGGGCCTGGATGACGCCGGCATCCCCTACGCGGTCTTCGCCGATACCGTCCCCGACCCCACCGTCGCCTCGGTCAACGAGGGCGTGGCGGCGCTGAAGAAGCAGGATCACGACGGCGTGGTCGCCCTCGGCGGCGGCAGCCCCATCGACAGCGCCAAGGCCATCGCGCACCTGAGCGTCCACGGCGGCCGCATGCGCGACTACAAGGCCCCGGTGATGAGCGACACCCAGGGCCTGCCCCTGGTGGCCATCCCCACGACCGCCGGCACGGGCTCGGAGGCCACCCGGTTCACCGTGATCACCGACGAGGAGACCGACGAGAAGATGCTCTGCCCGGGCGCGGCGTTCTGCCCCGTCGCGGCCCTGGTGGACTACGAGCTGACGCTGACCATGCCCCGCCGCCTGACGGCGGATACCGGGGTCGACACCCTCACCCACGCCATCGAGGCCTACGTCAGCGCCAAGCGGAATCCGTTCTCCGACGGCATGGCGCAGATGACCATGACGGCGGTGGCCCGGTACCTGCGCACCGCCTGCGACGAGCCGGACAACCGCGAAGCCCGCGAGGGCATGATGCTGGCGGCCATGCACGGCGGCATGGCGTTCTCCAACGCCTCGGTGTGCATGGTCCACGGCATGAGCCGCCCCATCGGGGCGTTCTTCCACGTGCCGCACGGCCTGTCCAACGCCATGCTGCTGCCGGCGGTGACGGCGTTCTCCATCGACGCGGCGCCGGACCGCTACGCCGCCTGCGCCCGCTTCATGGGCGTGGCCGGCGCCGAGGACAGCGACGGGGATGCCTGCCGCAAGCTCCTGGACGAGCTGCGCCGGCTGAACCGGGATCTGGGGGTGCCGACACCGAAGGACTACGGCATCGACGAGCAGCGGTACTTCGATGTTCTGCCCACCATGGCGGAGCAGGCGCTCGCCTCCGGCTCACCCGGCAACAATCCGCGGGTGCCCACCGCCGACGAGATCGTGGAAGTCTACAAGCAGGCGTGGGACGGACGGGGCTGAGCCCGTCCTGGTGTCCTGTAATCCAGGTTCATTGGATTACAGGACACTAGCCTCGTCATGATCGCCGCGCCGGGGGTTGCTCCCGGCGTCAGACCTTCTCGCGGATCCGGGCGGCCTTGCCGCTGAGGTTGCGCAGATAGTAGAGCTTGGCCTGGCGCACGTCGCCGCGGCGCTTGACCTTGATGCTCTCGATCAGCGGGCTGTAGGTCTGGAATACGCGCTCGACACCGGTGCCGTGGGAGACCTTGCGCAGGGTGAACGCGGAATCCAGGCCGCGGTTGCGCTTGGCGATGACCACCCCCTCGAAGGGCTGCAGCCGCTCCCGGGTCCCCTCGCGGACACGGACCTGCACCAGCACCGTATCCCCGGGACCGAACTCGGGCACGTTCTGCCCCAGCGCCTCGATCTGTTCCTTGTTGAGCTCGTCGATGATGTTGGTCATGCCGTTTCCCCTGCCGATTCAGACCGGGGCATCCCGGTCGCCGGTTCGATACTCGTTGATGAACTCCCGCAGCAACCTGCGGCTTTCCGTATCCAGTTCCTGTCGTGCCAGCAGCTCCGGGCGCCTGAGCCAGGTCCGCCCCAGCGCCTGCTTGCGGCGCCACCGGGCGATCGCCTGGTGGTCGCCGCCGAGCAGCACCGACGGCACCGTCATGCCGTCGATCGTCTCCGGACGGGTATAGTGCGGAAAATCCAGCAACCCGTCCGTGAACGAATCCGCCTGGGCGGAATCCTCGTGCCCGAGCGCCCCGGGCAGCCAGCGGGCGACGGCATCGATCACCGCCATCGCCGGAATCTCGCCGCCGCTGAGGACGAAATCCCCCAGCGACAGCTCGTCGTCGATCTCCGTGTCCAGCAGCCGCTCGTCCACGCCTTCGTAGCGCCCGCACAACAGGATCACCCGTTGTTCCGCCACCAGCTGCTGCACGTCCGCCTGCTGCAGGCGCCGCCCCTGGGGGCTGAGGTACACCACCCGCGCCGGCGGCCCGGCCGCGCCGCGCGCGCGCCGGATGGTCGTGCGCAGCGGCTCGACCTTCATGACCATGCCCGGGCCGCCGCCGTAGGACCGGTCGTCCACCGTTGCGTGCCGGTCCGTGGCATCCTGCCGCGGATCCCAGGTCTGCAGCTCCAGCAGCCCCTGGCGGGCGGCGCGGCCGGTCACCCCGTAGTCAGTCACGGCCCGGACCAGCTCGGGGAACAGCGTGATCACGTCAATCCGCATGTCCCCTCCACGGGCACCGCCCGTTTCAGAATTCCGGGTCCCAATCCACTTCCATGAACCCGGCCTGCAGATCCACCCGCAGGACGAACTCGTCCGGGACCATGGGGATCAGCCGCTCCCGCTCGCCCTCGACCACCAGCACGTCGTTGGCGCCGGTCTCGATCAGGTGCGAGACGGTGCCGAAATCCTGGCCGTCCCGGTTGTACACCCGCAGACCCTGCAGGTCGGCCCAGTAATACTCGCCCTCATCCAGCGCCGGCAGCTGCTCCCGGGGAATCGCGATCTCCCGGCCGATCAGGCCGCGGGCCTGGTCGCGGTCGTCATACCCGGCCAGGTGGGCGACCACGGAGCGCCCCTGGCGCCGCCCGGTCTCGAGATCCAGCTCCTTCCAGCCGTGGTCGCTCCAGACGTGCCAGCGGCTGTATCCGAGAATGTTCTCCCGGGGGTCGGTGAAGGAGTAGACCCGGATCCAACCGGCCACTCCGTAGACACCCGACACACGCCCGAGGACGATCAGCTCGCCGGTCTCATCCACCACGACGGCTCACCAGGTAGCGGGCAGGCGGCCTCAGGCGCTGACCTGCTGCTCCTTGCGGGCGCGCTTGATCAGGTGATCCACGCGCTCGGAAGGCCGTGCGCCGTGCTCGAGCCAGTGATCCACGCGCTCCAGGTTCAGGCGCAACGGCTGGTTCGCCTCCTGCCCCCGGGCGACCGGGTTGTAGAAGCCCAGCCGCTCGATGAAGCGGCCGTCGCGCGGCGCGTGGTTATCGGTCACGACCACGTAGTAGAACGGATTTTTCTTGGCGCCGCCACGTGCCAGACGAATGGTAACCATGGTTTGACTATCCCTCAGAGCTGCCCGGAAAGCGGTCAACCCGCTGCTTCGGTGAATCGCGCATTGTACTGAAATTCAGACGCATGTGAAGGGTGTACCGCCACTGCGGCTGTGCGGCTCGCCGGCTTCCGGTATAGTCGGGCGCATTCGCAACCTGCACGTGGATAAACGACCATGGACACACCCAATCAGACCGACCCGGCCAGCATCCTGGCGCGCTGGCAGGAGGAGGCCGCGGCCATCCGTGCACGCCAGGGCCAGCCCGGCACCAACGACGTGGCCACCATTGCCCGCTACACGGGGCTCGAGTTCCTCAACGCCATCATCGCCGGCGAGCTGCCCTACCCGCCCATCGGCGGCACCCTGGATTTCCTGCCCATCCACGCCGAGACGGGACGGGTGGTTTTCCAGGGCACCCCGGCCGCGGCGCACTACAATCCCATCGGCTCGGTCCACGGCGGCTGGGCGGCCACCCTGCTGGATTCCTGCGTCGGCTGTGCAGTGCAGTCCACCCTGCCCCGCGGCAAGGGCTATACCACGCTGGAGCTGAAGGTGAACTACGTCCGCGCCCTGACCCCGGAGACCGGGCCGGTGCGCGCGGAAGGCACGGTCATCCACGCCGGCGCCCGCGTCGCCACGGCCGAGGGCCGCCTCACCGACCCGTCCGGCCGTCTCTACGCCCACGCATCGACCACCTGCATGGTCATGGATCTGCCCGGTTCCTGAGGGTCCGGCGGGCGGGGATGACTGATCGGGCGACTTTGCGTAGCGCCGGAGCGCAGGGCGTCCGGCCCCGAAGGGGTGGCGGCAGGGATGCCGCCACCGGCTGTCAGCACAGGGATGTGCTGTCAGCCGGCCAGCCCGGAGCGGAGGGTAGGCTCCCTGCTTCAACCGAAGCAGGGAGCCGTAAGCGGAGCTCCGGAGCCCGATCAGTCATCCCCGCCCGCCGGGCACTCAGGAGCCGCGGAGACCAATCCCGAGATACCCCTCCAGCTCGCCCAGCGCCGCATCCGGATCGCCGACCTTGATGGTGGCCATGCCGAGCTCCCGGGCGGGCTTCAGGTTGACGCCCAGGTCATCCAGATAGACCACCTCTTCCGGCGCGACCGCCATCACCTCGCAGGCGTGGCGGTAGATCCGCGGGTCGGGCTTGCGCAGGCCGAGCCGCGACGACTCCACCACGTGCTCGAACCGCGCCATGACCTCCTGGATCGCCGCCGCCCGGTCCGCATCCACCTGCATGCCCGGGCCCTCGCCGGCGCGCACGTTGTTGGTGATGCACGCCACCCGGTAGGCGGCCCGGATGCGGTCCAGCGCAGCCACCATCTCCGGGCGCAGCTCGCCGGCGAGCAGGCGGATGACGTCGCGCCCGGGCACCGGATGGCCCGCTGCCCGGCTCTCCGCCTCGAAGGCCGCGTCGAAGGCGTCCAGATCCAGCTCGCTGCGCTCGAAGCGCGCCCAGGCATTGGTATCCGGGTTCGTGGCGTTGATGGTGCGCAGGAAGTCCCGCGGCAGCCCGTGCTCGTGCTCGTAGCGCTGGAAGTTCTCGAACGGGCTCGTGGTCAACACCCCGCCGAAATCCCAGAATACCGCCCTGATGGCCATGCCGTGCCCCGACTGCTTGTGAACGCCGCATTATTCGCAACCGCCCGCAACAGCGCAAGCAGCACAGCGGCCACGTGTTGGCTATGCTTGCAACAGGTTCCCAACCCGATCGGGAGGCGTAGTAATGGAAACGAGGCTCGGCACGATACTCAAGGAAAAGCCCCAGGCCCTGTTCACCGTGGCAAGCGACGCAACGGTACAGGAGGCGGTGGACATCATGTCCAACAGCAACGTCGGCTGCATCATGGTCATGGACCACGGCCGGCTCATGGGGCTGTTCACGGAGCGGGACCTCATGAAACGCGTCATCCACGCCGGGCTGAACCCGCGACAGACCGCGGTACATGACGTCATGACCACCGAGATCGCCACGGTGACGCCGGCCCTGACCGTCGGCGAGGCCATGGCCCTGTGTACCGACAAGCGCCTGCGTCACCTGCCCGTCTACGACGGCGATACGCTGCTGGGCATCGTCTCCGCCGGAGACCTGACCAAGTGGGCGATCAGCGAGCAGGAGCACACCATCGACGACCTGACCCGCTACATCTACGGCGAACGCGCCTGAGGAAACCACACGCATGGGCGATCCGGAACTGGGCGTCATCGAGGGCTACTACGGTCCCCCATGGTCGTGGCAGGCGCGCCGCGAGGTCACCGCGCTGCTCGCCGGGCACGGCTACCGCTTCCATCACTATGCGCCCAAGGCCGACCCCCACGTCCGTGACGACTGGACGAGCCCCTGGCCCGAGGCCGCGCGGCAGGAACTGACGGCGTTCGGGGAGCACTGCCGGGAACACGGCACGCGCTTCGGCGTGGGCCTCAGTCCGGCCGGGCTGCAGGCCGGGCTCGACGATCACGGCCTGGCCGCGTTGCACCGGAGGCTGCTGGAGATCAACGAGCTCGGCGTCGACGACCTGGTGCTGCTGTTCGACGACCTGGCGGGGGACGCCCCCGACGGCCTGGCGGGGCGCCAGATCGAGCTCGCCCACCGGGCGGCGGACACCACCACGGCCACGCGGATCTTCCTCTGCCCCACGTACTATTCCGACGATCCGCTGCTGGATCAGCTCTTCGGCCCGCGGCCGGAGCACTACCTCACGGAGCTCGGGCGCGGCCTGGACCGCGGCATCCGGGTGTACTGGGCCGGCGAGGAGATCTGCCCCGCGGAGATCACCCTGGGCGAGCTGCGCCCGGTCACGGAGCAGCTCCGCCGCCGGCCGGTCCTGTGGGACAACTACCCGGTCAACGACGGGGCCGTCATGGGCCAGCACCTGCACCTGCGGGGCTTCACCGGCCGTCCCTCGTCCCTGGCCAATGCCGTCGCCGGCCACGCCATCAACCCGGCGCTGCAGCCGTGGCTGAGCTGCATCCCGGCGCTGACCCTGCCCGCGAGCTACCGCGCCCACGCCAGCTACCGCTACGCCCGGGCCCAGCGCCAGGCCGCCGAGACGGTCCTGGGCGCGGAGCTCGGCGCCCGGGTCATGGCCGACCTGGCGCTGCTGGTCGACCGCGGCCGCGATCGCCTGACGGACGGTGAGCGCGGCGAGCTGCGGGCCCGCTACGCGGCCTACGACCATCCCGCGGCGCGGGAGATCGTCGACTGGCTTGCCGGGGCGTACGGGCTGGCGGGGGCGCCCACCGGGGCGTGACGGCGGGCGCAACGTCGCGGCTGAAGCCGCTCCTACACTGCCGGGCATGCCGTGGGCCGGGTCAGGGCTCCAGGCTCGGGGTGCTGCGCAGGTCCAGGCGGCGCCGCAGGTAGCGGGCCAGGGCATCCACGCCGATGTTCAGCAGCGCCGTGATCAGGATGAGCACCATGGCCCGGTCGAAGCGGATCTCGCTGATGGCGCTGTCCACGTAGAAGCCCAGGGTCGTGATCCCGAGCATGCCGAGGATGGCCGTCTCGCGCATGATGATCTCCCAGCGGTAGAACAGGAAGGCCAGGAACGGCCCGTAGACCCGCGGCAGGATCTCGAACGCATAGCGGCTGAGGCCGCGGCTGGCATCACGCCGCAGCTCGATCTCGTTGCTCCGGTGGCCGATGAGATGGCTGATGATGCCGCCGTTGTGAATGGCCAGCGCCACCACCGCCGGCAGCATGGACGGCCCCCACATCTGCAGCAGGATGAACGCCAGCATGTACTCGGGCGTGGAGCGGAACACCACCAGCAGGACATGCCCCAGGGTTCCGCCGAGCATGCCGGTGAAATGCCGGGAGATCAGCGGGAAGGCCAGCAGGGCCAGCAGCCCCGTGGCGACCAGCGCGATCTGGGTGAGCACGACGGTGTGCCAGATGCCCGGCAGGGCCTGGTTGATCAGCACCTCGTGGAGCCACGGACCCATGCCGGCCCAGCCGGCGCCGTCCTGCAGCGGCGCCGGCACGATGTCCTCGGTGAAGAAGCGCCCGACGTTGCTCCAGACGATCGGCAGCCCCGAGCCCAGCAGGAACGGCGCCGCCAGCAGGTACAGCGGCAGCAGGCGCGGTCGCAGCCACAACCGCAGCGTGGCGATGAGCACGTAGAACACGATCAGCAGCGCCCCGACCTCGCTGTAGTAGCCCTCGGAGAAGGACGACTCCAGGTAGAACCCCAGGGTGGGCAGGCCCACGAACCCCAGGATGGCGCTGGAACGCAGCCCGCACTCCAGCCGGTAGCTGGTGTAGCGCACCAGGTGCGGCCATGACAGCGGAATCCGGGTGAACAGGTATGCTGCCAGCGTGCCCGTCCCGTGGGGCAGGCTGCGCTCGGGCAGAGCGTCGCTCTCGTCCAGGATCTCGGCATAGACCTTGCCGAACACCCCGGCGAACGGGATGGCGATGGCCAGCACCCCGCTGAGCGGATGGAAGCCGAAGAACTGCAGGAAAATCAGTGCCCAGAACAGCTCGTGGATGGCGCGCACGAAGGCGCAGAACACGCGCACGACCCGGAACCGGAACAGCAGGGCGAGGAAGAAGCCGGCCACCACCGCCAGCGCCACGCCGGTGATGGCGAACGCCAGCGTCCGGATCACGGCGACGCCGAGCTCGTCCACGGCCATGAAATCGGGGGTGACGAAGCCGGCGACGAAGCGGCCCAGATCGATCCAGGGGTCGGAGGTGGAGATGCCCAGGTCCGCGAACGCCAGGCAGATCAGGGCCACGACCACGAACCCCAGGGTCGTCCGGACAGCAGCGGATTGCAGCATGGGGACTCGTACCTCCCGAGGCAGCCGAGGGTGCCGTGCCGCCGGCGGCGCTACAGGCGGGCGCTCAGCGCGCTGTCATCGAGCGTGTCCGCCGCTCCCGCTGCGGTCTCGCCCTCCCCCCGGTACAGGGGCAGCAGATCGGCCGCCCGCAGGCGGCTGCTGGCCTCGTCCACCATCACCACGCCGTCGCCGATGCCCACCACCCGGTCGGTGAAGCGCAGGGCCAGCTCGACGTCGTGCATGGCGAGCACGGCGGTGGCGTAGTTGCTGGTCAGCGCCCGCATGGTGACCTCCGCCAGCGGCCCGTCCAGCGCGGAGACGGGCTCGTCCGCCAGCAGCATCTGCGCCCCCTGGTAGATCGCCCGCGCGGCGGCCACCCGCTGGCGCTGGCCGCCGGACAGCTCACCGACCCGCGCGCGCAGCTTGTCCGCCATGGCCAGCTCCTCCAGCAGCGCGGTGACGGCGCGTACCTCGCGACGGGCCGGCCAGGCGAGATTGCGCAGGTTATACCAGGTGGACTCCGCGGCCAGCCGCCCCATGTAGACGTTGTGGAAGACGCTCAACGTCTCCACCAGCCCCAGCTGCTGCGGCAGCAGGGCGCACTGCGCGCGCCAGCGGTCGTACATGAGCCCGAGCAGCGTTGACTTGCCCGCGCCGCTGCGGCCGACGAGCGCCACCCGCTCCCCGGGCCGGATGGTCACGCTCAGGGGGCCGATGACGCGCGCGCCGCCGTAGGAGGCGCTGACATTGTCCAGATGCAGGGGCTGCATCAGTCCAGCAGGTCGAGCTCGCGGGCGAGCTGCCGGATGGTGTCGTAGTCGGCGTTGTCGACCGGAATGAAGCCGCTGCGCGGGAAGCTCTCCAGCAGCTCCGGGTCGTCCATCGCCAGCAGGGCCTGCCGCACCCGCTCGGTGAATCCGTCACCGAAGCGCTCGTCGACATCGCCGCGGATGGTCCACTGGTAGTCCTTGTACGTGGGCGTCTCCCAGATCACCTGCACGTTGTCGGTGTCCACGCGGCCCGCGTCGACGGCCTTCTCCCAGGTGGTGTAGTTCACCGCGCCCACCTGGTAGGCGCCGGACTCGACCAGCGCGATGGTGCGGCTGTGATTGCCGCTGAAGCCGACGCGGCTGAAGATCTCTTCCGGCGCCGCGTCGAACTGCTCCCGGATGTAGTACTCCGGCATCAGGCGACCGGAGGTGGAGCCCTTGGAGCCGAAGGTGAAGGTCCGGTCGCGGATGCTCTCCGGCAGGGCGTCCTCCGCCGGCTCGATGCCCGTGTCGCGGTTGGCGATGAAGTACGTGCGGAAGGCGGCGTCCTCCTCGCCCTGGGCCAGGGCCTGCGAGCCGGGCACGGCCTGGCGCGCCTGCACGCCGGACAGGGCGCCGAACCAGGCGAGCTGGACCTGGTTGTTGCGGAACGCGGTCACCGCTGCGGCGTAGGACTTCACCGGCACGTAGCGCACGTCCACGTCCAGGCGCTCCTCCAGGTAATCGGCGACCTTGGTGAAGCGTTGTTCCAGGCGGGTTTCGTCCTCGTCGGGAATAGCGGTGAACACGAACGTCTGGGCGCTGGCCGTGGCGCAGCCCAGCGCCAGGACCAGGGCTATGCCGTAGACGATGTGCTTGAACACTCCGTAGCGCAGGAACTTGTACATGATGATCTCCTGTCGTGTCGTTGTCGTGGCAGCAATCCGGCGGGGCGAAGCACCCCGCACGCAGGTGGTGGCAGTACCGCTGCTATACCGCGCAGGTGCGGAACCCGGCAAAGATATCGTTGCGGTCCGGCGTGAAGTAGTTGCGATGGCCGTTGTGCACCAGCCGGCTGCGCGTGGCCCATGCCCCGCCCCGGAGCACGTGCCGGCCTTCCTCGAACCAGGGAGCAGAATAGTCCTTGTACAAATCCGCTTCAAATCCTGGATACGGCTTGAACAGCGAGGCGGTCCACTCCCAGACATTGCCCAGCATCTGGCGGCATCCCATGGCGCTTTCACCTTCCGGGAAAGCCGCCACATCCACGCAGCCCAGCCGGTGACCGTCCATGTTGACCAGCGACGGGCTCGGCGGCGTATCGCCCCACGGGTACAGGCGCTTGCCCGGCACCAGGGCGTTGCCGTCCGCGGCCGGGACCCGGCTCGCCGCCACTTCCCACTCGGCCTCCGTGGGCAGACGGCGCCCCGCCCAGCGGCAATAGGCCTCGGCCTCATGCAGGCTGACGAAGCACACGGGGTGATGCGGCTGCAGCGGGACCCAGCGGTCGAACCAGCGGATCTCCCAACCGTCCTCGCCGCGGCGCCAGTACAGGGGCGCCTCCTGGCCCCGCTCGCGGCACCACCGCCAGCCTTCCTCGCTCCAGAGCTCGGCGCGACGGTAGCCGCCGTCTTCGACGAATGCCGCGAACTCGGCGTTGGTCACCGGCGCCCGGGCAATGACGAAAGGCGCGACCTCCACGGTGTGAGGCTGCTTCTCGTTGTCGAACCGGAACGGCACGCTGTCGTCGGAACCCAGCAGATGCGCGCCGCCGGGCACGCGGACATCGCCGCGCAGCGATCCGGTGACCTCCACCGGCGGCGGCGTGACGCCGTCGGTGAACTCCGGCGGCGGATACCCCAGGGTCTGCCGGGTGTAGGTGAACGCCTCCGCGTGCATGTCCTCGTGGAGGACGGTGAGCTGGTAGACGTAGCTCTCCGCCTCGCTGGCCTCTCCCTCCGGCAGCCGCGCCACCATGGCGTTGCGCACCGACTCCAGGTAGTCCAGGGTTCCCTGCATGGTGGGCAGGGGCAGATCCCAGCGGTCGTCGTGGTGGATGCTGCTGGAGTCGTACAGCCGCTCGGCGTCCGGCTGCTGGTAGTCCGGCAGGCCGTGGAGCGTGCGCAGCGCGAAGTAGTCGTGGAAGAAGCCCACGTGCCCGACCTCCCACAGCGGGGGGTTGACGATGCGCAGGTTGGGTCCGAACTGGCGGTCCCCGGTGAGGTCCCGGGTGAGATCCAGGGTGCGCCGCCGTGCGTCGTCCACCATGCGCACCAGGTCCCGGGCGTGAAGGCGCCGGGTTGCGGGAACATCGATCGACTCGGTCATGACACTCGCTCCGCGTTACGTTCGTTCTGAGGAGATGCCGACCCCATGAACATCGCCCTGATCACTCCGGCCGGCCGCCAGTCCCGCGCCGGCAATCGCGCCACGGCCACCCGTTGGGCGCGCTTCCTGCGGCGCCTGGGTCACCGCGTGCAGGTCGCCGAGACGTGGGACGAGCGCGGCGCCGGCCTGATGATCGCGCTGCACGCCTGGCGCAGCGCGGACTCCATCCGCCGGTTCAGCGACCGGCACCCGGGGCGCCCACTCATCGTGACGCTGACCGGAACGGACATCTACCACTTCCAGCATAGCGACCCGGAGGTCACCCTGGACAGCATGGACCGGGCCCACGCGCTCATCGGCCTGCATGACCGGGTACACCGAGACATTCCAGCACGTTTCCGCCGGCGTCTGCACACGGTTTTCCAGTCCGCCGAGCCGCTGCCCCGGCGCCTGCCGCCGGTGAAATCGTGGTTCGATGTGTGCGTGGCCGGCCACCTGCGCGAGGAAAAGGACTCCCTGCGGGCCGCGTATGCGGTGCGCGACGTGCCGGACAACTCGCGCCTGCGGGTCATCCACGTGGGCAAGCCCCATGACAGCGAGTGGGAAGCGGCGGCGCGCACCGAGGACCGCGACAATCCCCGCTTCCGCTGGAAAGGGGAAGTCCCCCACGGCGAGGTCCGCCGCCTCATGGCGCGTGCCCGGCTCATGGTCATGAGCTCGGTCATGGAAGGCGGCGCCAACGTGGTCTCCGAGGCCTGCGTCGCCGGGCTGCCGGTGATCGCTTCGGACATCTCCGGCAATCGCGGGCTGCTGGGGGACGACTACCCGGGCTACTACCCGGCCCGGGACACCGAGGCGCTGCGTGAGCGGCTCCTGCAGGCCGAGCGCGACCCGGACTACCTGGAGTCGCTGCGCGCTCACTGCGCCTCCCTGGCACCGCTGTTCCGCCCCGAGGCCGAGCGCGACGGCCTGGCCCGGGTCGTCGACCGGGTCAGCCCACCAGGGTAATCGGCTCCAGCGCCTCGCCCTGGGGCAGGATGCGCCCAACGGCCGCCGTGTGCGGATAGCCCAGCGCCCGCAGCGCCTGCACGCACGCCTCGGCCCGCTCCGCCGGTACGCTGGCCATCAGCCCGCCGGCGGTCTGCGGGTCGAAGATCAGCGGGTAGCGCGGGTGGTTCACCATGTCGGACTGGTTGCGGATGGCGCGGCGCAGCCGCACGTTGGCCGGCTGCAGGGAGCTCAGCACGCCGGCGGCCACGGTCTCCTCGGCGCCGTCGAGGACGGGCAGTGCCGCGAGGTCGACTTCCGCATCCACTTCCGAGGGCCGGGTCATCTCCACCAGGTGCCCGAGGACGCCGAAGCCGGTGATGTCCGTGCAGGCCGTCGCGCCGTACTGGTGCAGGCAGGCCGCCGCCTGCCGGTTCGACTGGCACATGGACGCCAGCGCGCCGTCGATCCAGCGGCCCCGGGCCTGGAGCTTGGCGTGGGCGGCGAACAGCGTGCCCGTGCCCACGGGCTTGGTGATCACCAGCACATCCCCGGGGCGCATGCCGCCCTTGCGCATGATGGCGTCCAGGTCGTCATCCACCAGGCCGTTGACGGCGAACCCCAGGGCGAGCTCCCGGCCCTCGCCGGTATGGCCGCCCACCAGGGCGCAGTTGGCATCGTTGAGGATCTCCAGGGCCCCGGACATCATCTGGAAGACGGTGTCCTCCACCTTCGACTCCAGCCCCGTGGGAATGGTCGCCACCGCGGTGGCGGTCTGGGCCTCGGCACCCATGGCGAAGATGTCGCCCAGGGCATGGTTGGCCGCCACGCGGCCGAAGACGTAGGGGTCGTCGAGAAAGGCCCGGAAGAAATCCACGGTGTGGACCATGGCCTTGCCCGGGGGCACGCGCACCACTGCGGCGTCGTCGGGGGCGTGCAGCCCCACCAGCACGTCGTCGCGCTGGGCGGGCTGCAGCATGCCCAGCGCCCGGGACAGCGTCGAGGCCCCCACCTTGGCGCCGCAGCCGCCGCAGCGCATGGCCACTGCGGAGATAGCCTGGCTCGCCTCCTCGCCCTCGAGCTGCACCGGGGAGCGCTGCTCCGGCGCCTCCTCCTCCATGGCGGGCAGCTCGTTGAACTTCGCCATAAAGCGCCGGTCGATCCAGTCTTTCCACCGCCACACCCAGTCGCCGCTGAAGCCCACGGCGCCGCGGGAGGCCACCGCATGCCGGTCGCCGGTGCTGATCAGCGCCAGCCACCGGGACTGCGGATGGTACGGCTTCAGCGCCCGCCCCTCGACGGCGCGGCGCAGATTCGCCGCCAGGGGCTTGCCCTGGCGCACGGCGAACACCCCGGCCTTCTCCCGCGGATGATTCACCATGGTGGCAATGTCGCCGGCGGCGAAGATGCGCGGATCCGTCACCGTCTGCAGCGTATCGCGGACCTGGATGAAGCCCTGCTCGTCCAGCTCGAGGCCGGTGGCCCGGAGCCAGGGGGCACCCCCGGCGCGCGTCACCCAGACGATCTCGTCGGCGTCCAGCGTCTCCCCGGAAGCCGTCCGCAGCCGGCCGGCGCTCACCCGATCCACCTCGGCACCGCAGTGCACCTCGACACCGCGCTCGGCCAGCACGCGCTCGAACCGGCGGCGCACGGAGCCGTTGTGGGTGGACAGGATGCGCGGGCCGCTGTCGAACAGGTGGAAGACCAGCTCGTCGGGGTTGCGGCCCAGGGCCCGCAGCTCGTTGCGCAGGCGGTACTGCATGGCCAGGGTCAGCTCCACCCCGCCGGCACCGGCGCCGACCACGGCGATCCGCGTCTCCCCCGGGTGACCGCGCACGCGCTCCAGGAGCAGCTGCCAGCGGTCGTTGAAGCGGTGGATCGGCTTCACCGGCACCGCGTGGTCCTCGGCCCCCGCCACCTGCTGCACCTGGGGCGTGGAGCCGATGTTCACGGACAGCTGGTCGTACGGGATCGGCGGGCGCTCGCGGCACAGCACCTGCCCCCGGGAGCGGTCGATGCCCACGGCTTCATCCCGGAAGAAGCGTGCGCCGGCGAACTCGGCGAGCGTGCGCAGATCGATGTGGACGTCGTCGTAGCTGTAATGCCCGGCGATGTAGCCGGGCAGCATGCCCGAGTACGGCGTGTGGGTGTCGCGGCAGACGAGATTCAGCCGCACCCCGGGCACGGGCTTCATGCCGAAGCGGCGCAGTACGCCGATGTGGCTGTGGCCGCCACCGACCAGGACGATATCGCGGAGAACCGGCTGTTCCGGGGTTTGCATGAACGGCACTCACTGTCGCACGGGTGAATGACGCGGCGCGCCGCCGCAGCGTCCCTGCCGGCGTGGGTCGCGCCGCGCTCGCGGCGCCTTCAGGAACGCTGGCCGCGGTCCTTGTCGTTCTGGGACTGGATGGCTTCCCGGGCCTGCTGCCACTGCTCGTCGGTCCACTCGCGCAGCTCGTAGAAATTGCCGCCGGTGGCCAGGGAGCCGCCGCCGTCCATGGTGACGGTCTGGCCGGTGAGCCACGGGCAGCCGTCGGACAGCAGGAACGTGGCGAGATTCTGCAGCTCTTCCATGGTGCCGCACCGCCCCATGGGGTTGATGCGGGCAGTCCGCTGGCCCGGCTGCTCGCCGGGGTTGAGGCGCTTGCTCATGCCTTCCGTGGGGATCTCGCCGGGGGCGATGGCATTCAGGCGGATGCCGTAGCCGCCCCATTCCGTGGCCAGGGACTTGGTCATGGTGTTCACCGCGGACTTGCTCATGGCCGAGGGCACCACGAACGGCCCGCCGTTCTCGACCCAGGTGACCACGATGGAGACCACGCTGCCCGGATGGCCGCCGGCGATCCAGCGCTTGCCCACCGCCTGGGTCACGTAGAACGTGCCGTGCATGACGATGTTGGCGATGGCGTCGAACCCGCGCGGCGACAGATCCTGGGTGCGGCTGATGAAGTTGCCGGCGGCGTTGTTCACCAGCCCGGTCAGCGGACCGTCCTCGAAGATGGCGGCCACCATGTCGTCCACCGCCTGCGGATCGCGGATATCCAGGCCGAACGGGGTCACGCTGCCCCCGTGGCGCTCCTCGAGCTCGCGCGCCGTGTCCTCGCACACGGACCGGCGCCGGCCGCAGATGTACACGTCCGCGCCCAGCTCCAGGAATTTCTCGGCCATGCCCCGGCCCAGGCCGGTGCCGCCGCCGGTGACGAGGATGCGCTGGCCATGGAACAGATTCGGCTGAAACATCGGTCGTCCTCGCGTTGCCCGGCGCCCTCGGCGGCGCCGGAAAAGGTGCGCCTACAGGGCGCCCAGGAACTGCCACACGGAGCCCATGCTGGTGCCGTTGGCGTGAACCGTGCCGTCACGCAGGGCGAGCTCCGTACTCACCTCACCGTCCTGGAGCACGATCAGGCCCTGCTGCTCCAGCGCCGCCAGCCGGTCGCCGGTCGCCTCGCCCTTGGCGGTACCGGTCATCTCCGAGAACAGCGTGCGGACACGCTCTTCCGGGCCCGACAGCTGCAGCTCGATGAGCAACCCGTTGATCAGCGCCATGGGATTGTTCATGTCCGGCCGGCCCGCCGTCCATTCCGCGCTGGCGCTGCCGCTGAACGGCCCCTCCGGCGTTTCCAGGTGCAGCTCATCCATGGCCAGCCGGGGGTTGGCGGCAAGCAGGTCCGGCCAGATGTTCATGAACCGGGAATTCAGCTCCTGCGGCGTCAGCTCGCCCCGCTCCATCGCCTGGCTCCACTCGACCATCTGCTCGATGGCGGCCTGGTCGAGGTTGCCGCTGCTCACGCGCAGCCTGCCCTCGGAGAACGTCCCCCGGGGCGTGTCCACGGACTCGGCGGACAGATCCATGCTCCCCTGGAGCAGCCCGTCCTCGGCATCGCTGGAAGCGGTCAGGGTCACGCCGTCGATGGCCACCGTCTCGTCGGCCTCCTCGATGCGGATGCCGTCGACCTGCATCTCGGTGGAGCCGGTCCACAGCCACGACGACAGCGCACGCGCGTCGCTGCGGAACGTAACCCCGGAGATCTCCGCCCGCGCATCCGGCCCCTCCACAAGGAAGCTGTCCATGGCGCCGTCGCCCTCCATCCGGTCCATGGCGGCGCTCACCTGCGCCGTACCGTTCAGCCCGGAGAAGGACATGTGCACGTCGTCCTGCTGCCATTCCCGCGCGGGGCTTGCGTAGCGCATCCGGCTGCTGCCGTCGAACGCCACGAAGGTGTCCGCGGTCAGCAGCGGCTTGTCGCCGGCCAGGCCGGGATACGCCGCCGCCGTCTCCTCGCTCGGCCGCACCACCGACTCGACCCGCGCCGCGCCGAGCACGGAGTCGCCGCCGAGCAGCACCGGGCCATGGTGGATGGTGTCTTCCTCGACGAACACCAGCCTTTGCACCTCGCCCTTGGCGTTGTTCCCGCCCACGGTGATGGCCAGCTCGGTGCGCGCCGTGGACTGCCGCATGCCGCGGTTGTACTCCCTGGAGACGACCTCCAGCCGCGGGTCCTCGGCGATGGTGTCCCAGGCGGCCTGGTGCTGCTTCTCGGCAACGCCGCCCGCCCAGTGCGGCAGGGCGAACGCCGCGCCGCCGGCGGCGACGACGACAACCAGGCCGGTGGTGAGAATCGTACGTTTCATGGCTCCCTCCTATGTGGGTCCGTGTGCGGAATGCACGGTCGGTGTCAGGCCTGGAGCGCCTGATCCAGGTCCCAGAGAATATCATCCGCGGTCTCGATGCCCACGGACAGGCGAATCATGTCGGGGCTGACGCCCGCCACCCGCTGCTGCTCCTCGTCCATCTGCCGGTGGGTGGTGGATGCCGGATGGATCACCAGGGTCTTGGCGTCGCCGACATTGGCGAGATGGCTCAGGAACTGGCAGCTCTCGATGAAGCGCACGCCCGCCTCGTGCCCGCCCTTGACGCCGAAGGTGAGAATCGCGCCGGCGCCCCGCGGCAGGTACTTGCGCGCCAGGTCGTGGTAGGGATTGCCCTCGAGGCCGGCGTACTTCACCCAGCTCACCCGGGGGTGCTCCTGCAGGTAGCGGGCCACGCGCAGGGTGTTGTCGCAGTGGCGCTCCATGCGCAGGGGCAGCGTCTCCACGCCCTGGATCAGCAGGAAGGCGTTCATGGGCGACAGCGTCGCCCCCAGGGTGCGCAAAGTCTCCACGCGGCACTTGGTGATGAAGGCGAAATCGCCGAAGGTCTCGTAGAAGCGCACCCCATGGTAGCCCTCGGAGGGCTCGATCATCTGCGGGAAGTTGCCGTTGTCCCAGGGGAAGCTGCCCGACTCCACGATGACCCCGCCCAGGGTGGTGCCGTGGCCGCCGATAAACTTGGTGGCCGAGTGGACGACGATGTCGGCGCCGTGCTCGATGGGCCGGCACAGGTGCGGGCTGGCCAGGGTGTTGTCCATCACCAGCGGGATGCCGGCATCGTGGGCGATATCCGCCACCGCCCGGATGTCCAGCACATTGCCCAGCGGGTTGCCGATGGTCTCGGCATACAGGCACTTGGTACGCGGCGTGATGGCCCTGCGGAAGTTCTCCGGGTCGTTCGGGTCCACGAAATGGACGGTGATCCCCATCTTGCGGAAGGTCACCTGGAACTGGCTGAACGTCCCGCCGTAGAGCGTGCGCGCGGCGACGATCTCGTCGCCCTGCTCGCACAGCGTCAGCAGCGCGGTCATCTGCGCGCTCATGCCCGAGGCCACGGCGAGGCAGGCGCGCCCGCCCTCCAGGGCGGCGATGCGCTCCTCCAGCACCGCCGTGGTGGGGTTGTTCATGCGGCCGTAGATGTTGCCGAAGGTCTGCAGGTTGAACAGGCTGGCCGCGTGGTCCGTGCTGTCGAACACGTAGGACGTGGTCTGGTAGATGGGCACGGCCCGGGCGCCGGTGGCCGCGTCCGGGATGTGCCCGGCATGCAGGCACAGGGTCTCGAAACCGAATTCTCTGTCACTCATGGGATCCGCGCTCCCCGGGGTGGATCAGCAGGGTATCAGAAGGGGACGTGGGCCGGCCGCTTCGCCGAGATCACGCCGGTGTTCACGCCCATCCAGTTCAGGCCGCCGAACAGCCGCCCGTACTCGATCTTCATGCAGCGGTTCATCACCACCTCCAGGCCGGCCTCGCGCGCCCGGGCCGCGGCCTCCTCGTGGACGATGCCGATCTGCATCCAGACCACCTTGGCACCGATGGCAACGGCCTCGTCCACCAGCGCCGGCACCTCCTCGGGCCTGCGGAAGATGTCTACCACGTCCACCGGCTCTGGAATGCTGCGCAGATCCGGGTAGCTGCGGCAGCCGAGGATCTCCGGGTAGACGGGATTCACCGGGATGACATTGTAGCCGTGATCCAGCAGGTACTTGGCCGCGAAGTAGCTGGGCCGGTACCAGTTGGCCGACAGCCCTACCACCGCCACGTTGCGGTAGTCGGCCAGAATGCGCCGCAAGCGGCTGATCTCGTCCGTCATGATCCGCTCTCTCCTTCCGGGGGTCGCCACGTTTCCGGGATTCTCGCCCAGGCAGCGGCGTCGTGTCATCTGCCGTTTGGCCGCCGTCCCGGCGGTGGTACGCTCGTGGACACGGCACACCAATAACACCGGTACGGAAAGACGGAGGAGACGCGGGCATGTCCGGAGGCACCGACATCTACGAGCAGCACCTGGCGCAGAACCCGGCCAACTACGCGCCGCTGACCCCGCTGACGTTCCTGGACCGCACGGCGTCCGTCTATCCCGAGCACACCGCCGTCATCCACGGCGACACGCGCCGCACCTGGGCACGAACCGCCGAGCGCTGCCGGCGCCTGGCCAGCGCCCTGGAGCGGCGCGGCATCGGCAAGGGCGACACCGTCGCCGCCATGCTGCCCAACATCCCGGAGATGCTGGAGGCGCACTTCGGCGTGCCCATGACCGGTGCCACCCTCAACGCCCTGAACATCCGGCTGGATGCCGAGGCCATCGCCTTCATGCTCGACCACGGCGAGGCATCGGTGATCCTGGTGGACCGGGAGTTCACGCCGGTGATCCGCGACGCCCTGGCTCAGGTGCGACACGACATCCTGGTGGTGGACGTCAACGACCCGGAATTCGACGGCGGCGAGGCCATCGGCCCGCTGGACTACGAGGCGCTTCTCACCGAGGGCGATCCGGACTACCGCTACACGCCGCCCGCCGACGAATGGAACGCCATCGCCCTGAACTACACTTCCGGCACCACCGGCAACCCCAAGGGCGTGGTCTACCATCACCGGGGCGCCTACCTGAACGCGGTGGGCAACACCATGGTCTGGGACATGGCCGGCCACCCGGTCTATCTCTGGACCCTGCCCATGTTCCACTGCAACGGCTGGTGCTTCCCCTGGACCGTCACTGCCTGCGCCGGCACCCACGTCTGCCTGCGGCGGGTGGAGCCGGTCCGCATCCTGGAGCTGATCAAGGCCCACGGCGTCACCCACCTGTGCGGCGCGCCCATCGTCCTCAACGGCCTGCTGAACGCCCCGGACGAGGCGAAACAGGGGATGGAGCACGAGGTCAAGATCATGACCGCCGCGGCCGCGCCGCCGGCCCAGGTCATCGCCGGCATCGAGGCCATGGGCTTCCGCCTGACCCACGTCTATGGCCTCACGGAGGTCTACGGGCCGGTGACGGTATGCGCCTGGCACGAGGAGTGGGACGAGCTGCCCGTGGAGCAGCGCGCCCGCGTCAAGGCCCGCCAGGGCGTGCGCTACCACACCCTGGAAGGGGTCATGGTGGCCGACTCCGAGACGCTGGAGCCGGTCCCCCAGGACGGCGAGACCATGGGCGAGATCTTCATGCGCGGCAACACCGTCATGAAGGGCTACCTCAAGAACCCCGAGGCCACCGACAAGGCCTTCTCCGGCGGCTGGTACCACACCGGCGACCTGGCCGTGTGGCACCCGGACGGCTACGTGGAGATCAAGGACCGGCTCAAGGACGTGATCATCTCCGGCGGCGAGAACATCTCCACCATCGAGGTGGAGGACGTCCTCTACCGCCACCCGGCGGTGCTGGAGTGCGCCGTGGTGGCCCGCCCCGACGACAAGTGGGGCGAGACCCCGTGCGCCTTCGTCACCCTGCACGCCGGCCACGAGGACACCACCGCCGAGGACATCATCGCCTTCTGCCGCGACAACATGGCCCATTTCAAGGCGCCGAAGACGGTGGTCTTCGAGGAGCTGCCCAAGACATCGACCGGCAAGATCCAGAAGTTCGCGCTGCGCGACCGCGCGCGGGAGCTGGCGGACTGATGAGTACCATTGACGGGTCACCCAATGCGCGCCGTGCGGGTGCGGGAGGGTCCGGTTCGGGCGACTCGCGCAGCGCCGGAGCGCAGGGCGCCCGGCCCCAACGGGGTGGCGGCAGGGATGCCGCCACCGGCTGTCGGCACAGGGATGTGCTGTCAGCCGGCCAGCCCGGAGCGGAGGATAGGCTCCCTGCTTCAGCAGAAGCAGGGAGCCGTAAGCGAAGCTCCGGAGCCCGAACCGGACCCTCCCGCGCCCGCACGGCCCCCGAATGAGCCTGACGAATCGACGGAGGAAACCATGAGCCAACCCGCCCCCAACACCGAAAGCCCCATCCGGGTACGCCAGGAAGGCGCCATCGCCCGCGTCGGCTTCAACGAGCCCGACCGCTACAACCCGCTGCGGGCCGACGTCATCGAGGCCCTGCACACCGCCCTGGATGCCATCGCCGCCGACGACAGCATCCGCGTCGTGATCCTGGATGCCGAGGGCAAGGCCTTCTCCGCCGGCCACGACCTGCGGGAAGTCCGGTCCACCGAGGATCGCGCCGCCCACCAGGCCCTGTTCGAGCGCTGCAGCGCCTTCATGCAGCGCATCGTCAGCCTGCCGCAACCGGTGATCGCCCAGGTCCAGGGCATTGCCACCGCCGCCGGCTGCCAGCTCGTCGCCACGGCGGACCTGGCCGTCGCGGGCCGCTCGGCGCGCTTCGCCACCTCGGGGATCAACCTGGGGCTTTTCTGCAGCACCCCGGCGGTGGCCGTCAGCCGGGTGGTTCCGCGCAAGAACGCCCTGGAGATGCTGTTCACCGGGGACTTCGTCGACGCCGAGGAAGCCGCCCGGCTGGGGCTGGTCAACCGCGTGGTGGACGACGACGCCCTGGCCGGGGCCGCCACCGAGCTGGCGGAGAAGATCGCCGCCCGGCCGCCGGAAGCCATCCAGGCCGGCAAGGCGCTGTTCTACCGCCAGAGCGACAAGGACCTGGCCGGCGCCTACACCGATGCCTCGGAGACCATGGCCTGCAACATGGACACCGAGGCCGCCCGCGAGGGCATCGATGCGTTCCTGGAGAAGCGCAAGCCGCGCTGGTGAGTACCGCAGCCGCTGCACAGGGATCACCGTAGAGGTGGCTGCGCGGAACTCGCTGTAGGAGGGGCTTCAGCCCCGAGCCGGTATACCTGTCGGGACTGAAACCCAGCATTCAGCCCGTCAGGCTGCGGGCTCACGGATGGGTTATTCCGGGTGCGGGGTTCCGGGTTGCGGCTCCGAGCTCCGCTTACGGCCCCTGCTTCGCAGGAAGCAGGGGCCTATCCTCCGCTCCGGGCTGGCCGGCTGACAGCACATCCCTGTGCTGACAGCCGGTGGCGGCATCCCTGCCGCCACCCCTTCGGGGCCGGACGCCCTGCGCTCCGGCGCTACGCAAGTCACCGCAACCCGGAACCCCGCACCCGGAATAACGCGCAGGTATCCGCCGTTCACTCGGCTTTGGAGGAAGTCCGTCGCGCAGCTTCAGCTGAAGCGGCTGAAATCCGGCTGGCGCTTCTCGAAGAAGGCGGCCACGGCCTCCTGGTGCTCCTCCGAGACCAGGCCCGCGTTGAAGGCCTCGCTCTCGCGGGCGATGGCGTCGCGCAGGCGCTCCTGCTGGAAGGCGCTGTTGATCAGCCGCTTGGTGGCGCGCAGGGCCTGGGGCGGCAGGGCGGCCAGCTTCTGCGCCGCGGCCATGGCCTGCTCGTCCAGCTCGGCGTCGCTGCAGCTCATGGAGACGATGCCCAGCTCCCGCGCGCGCTCGCGGTCGAAGGCCTCGCCCAGCAGCAGCGTGTGACTGGCCTTCACCCGCCCGGCGAGCATCGGCAGCAGGTAGCTGCTGGCGAACTCCGGCACCAGCCCCAGGCGCGCGAACGGCAGGGAGAACGTCGCCGTGTCGCCGGCGGCGACCACGTCGCAGTGGAGCAGGATCGTCGTGCCGATGCCCACGGCATGGCCGCGCACCGACGCCACCAGGGGCTTGTCGAAGTCCACCATGTCGTCGATGAGCTTCATGGCCGGCGGCTTCTCGCCGCTGGCCACCCGCTCCGCCGCCCCGGGACCGAAGTCCTGCAGATCGTTGCCGGCGGTGAAGTTCTCGCCCGCGCCCTGGAGCAGCACCGCGCGCACGTCGCCATCGCTGCGTGCCTCGCCCATGGTGGCGCGCAGCGTGTCATACATCTCGCCGGTGAGCGCATTGCGCTTGTCCGGCCGGTCCAGGGTGACGACGAGCACGCCGTCATGGCGCTCGGTACGAATGCTCATGCCTGTCCTCGGTTATGGGTCGCAATGACCCGCGCACGGCCGCGGGCTCGCGGTGCGCGCGGGCATGGGGACGATCGGTGTCAGAAGTCCTGCTTCGCCAGCCAGGGCACGATGCGCTCGAAGGCTTCCTCGATCTTCTCCATGGAGGTCGAGTAGCTGATGCGCAGGGAATTGCTGCAGCTCTCCCCGAAGGCATCGCCGGGCACGGTGCACACCCCGGTCTCCTGGAGCATGCGCAGGCAGACCTGGTTGGCGTTGGCGCCGTGGGGCAGCGACGGGAAGATGTAGAACGCCCCCTGGGGCCAGTAGCCCGTCAGGTGCGGGGTCTCGCTCACCAGCTGGACCACGCGGTCGCGCCGCTGGGCGTACTCCTGCACCATGTCGTCGATGCAGCTGCGATCGCCCTTGAGGGCGGCGATGCCCGCCCACTGGGCCGGGGTGTTGGCCACGGTGGTGGTGAACATGTGGTAGCGCCGCAGCTTCTTGATGGCCCCCTGGCTGGAGATGATCCAGCCGATGCGCAGCCCGGCCATGCTGAACGTCTTGGAGAAGCTGCTGGCGACCATGACGTTGTCCAGGTCCATGGCGTGCCGCAGCACGCTGGGGTACTCCATGTCGTCCAGCAGCAGGTGGTCGTAGACCTCGTCGCTGAACACGTAGACGCCGCGGTACGCGGCCTCCTGGCAGATGGCGTCGATGGTCTCCGCCGGGTAGACCGTCCCGGTGGGGTTGCTCGGCGAGTTCAGCACGATGCCGTAGGTGCGCATGCCGATGTTGTCGATCACCTCCTGGGGATCGAGCTGGTGACCGTGCTCGGCGCGCGTGGGAATGTACTTCACCTCGCCGCCGTTCATGCGGATGAGCGGCGCGTACAGCAGGAACGTCGGGTCCGTGACCAGGAACTGGCGGCCGGGCGCCGAGGTCGCCGTCAGCGCCAGGTACATCGCCTCGGTGCAGCCGGCGGTAATGAGGATGTTGTCTTCCGTGAGCGTGCGGTTGTAGCGCTGGCTGTAGTACTCGGCCAGGGCCGTGAGCAGCTCCGGCAGCCCGGCGTCCATGGTATAGCCCGTGTGCCCTTCTTCCAGCGCCTCGATGTAGGCATCGACGATGTGCCGGGGCGTGGGGAAGTTGGGCTGGCCGATGGACAGATGCACCACATCCTCCATGCTGGCCGCCAGATTCACCATCTTGCGGATCCCGGCCACCGGAATGGCACGAAGCGCCGGCGCCCAGCTCGCGTCCCGTACGTCGTCCAGATCCTGGGCATCGGTCTCGGTGGGATTGACTGCCATGGTTCCTCCGCAGGGACGATCGGTGCACGAGCACCGTGCGCGCACAAACACTGGGCTGATCAGCCGGAGCGTATGCCCCTGCGCAGCACCGGGTCAAGCATTCTCAAAGCCCATCGTGGCGGGGCCTGAGAGGGTGCGGTTGACGGCCGCATGGCCGCTGTATAACGTCGGCTCAGTATCCCGTTTCGACCGGCATCCACGAAACCGGCCCAGCCCGACACGCACGCGCGGCCGGTGCCGCCATCGCAGGAGCCCGACATCATGCAGAAGCCGGTGATCGCCGTTCTCACCGCCGAGAACGAGGACTTCCCGCCCGGGCTCGACGCCGTCACGGACGCGGCCGAGCTGCGCCTGGCGAACAGCCGGGAGAGCCTGGAGCGCGCCCTGCCCGGGGCCGACATCCTGCTGGTCACCGACTTCCGCACGGACATGCTCGCCGAGTGCTGGCACCTGGCGGACCAGCTGCAATGGGTCCACGCCACCAGCGCCGGCGTCGACGCCCTCATGTTCCCGGCGCTGCAGGACAGCGCCATCCCGGTCACCAACGCGCGCGGCATTTTCGACGGCCCCATCGCCGAGTTCGTCCTGGGCCTGGTGCTCGCCTTCGCCAAGGATCTGCCCGCCTCGGTGCGCTACCAGGACCGGCATGTCTGGCAGCACCGGGATACCGAGCAGATCGCCGGCAAGCGGGCGCTGATCGTCGGCGCCGGGGCCATCGGCCGGCGGATCGGGCGCCAGCTCGCCGCGGCGGGGCTGGCCGTCGACGCCGTGGCCCGCTCCGCCCGCGACAGCGACCCGGACTTCGGCCGCGTGCACGCCCAGGAGACGCTGCTCGAGCAGCTCCCGGACGCCGACTACGTGGTCGTGGCCGCACCCTTGACCGACACCACACGCGGCCTGTTCGGCCGGGCGGCGTTCAAGGCCATGAAGCCCGGCGCCCGGTTCATCAACATCGGGCGCGGCCCCATTGTCGATACCGATGCCCTGGTCGAGGCACTGCGCAGCGGTGACATCGCCGGCGCGGGGCTGGACGTGTTCGAGCAGGAACCGCTGCCGGCCGACCACCCGCTGTGGGACTTCCCCCAGGCCGTTCTCACGGCACACATGGCCGGTGACGTGGTGGGCTGGCGCGAGGCGCTCACCGAGCAGTTCCTCGACAACTTGCGGCGCTGGCAGGCCGGCGAGGCCCTGCACAACGTGGTGGACAAGGCGCGGGGCTACGTGCCCCCGACGCGCTGAACCGGTCGGGCGCTGGACGTCGTGCCCGGTTCCATTCAACATGGTTCTTTACCCGCGGCCTTCCCGATGCGGCGCTCGCGCGGCAGAACGTGCGCGCAGGGCACCGGCACCATCGGGACGGATTGCGCGACCGCTTTCGTGATCGAGAACAGATCGAGGGGGTGCCATGCTCGAATCGTCATTGCTCAGAAACTGCCAGGGCTACATCAACGGCCACTGGGTGGACGCCGACAGCGGCAAGACGCTGACGGTGTACAACCCCGTGGACGGGGCCACGCTGGCCCAGGTCCCGGGCATGGGCCCCGAGGAGACCACCCGCGCCGTGGAAGCCGCCCGTGAGGCGCTCAAGACCCCGGCGAGCCTGGAGCAGCGCCGCACCTGGCTGAACGGCATCGTCCAGGCGCTGCAGGACAACCGCGAGGAGCTCGGCCGCATCCTGTGCATGGAGCACGGCAAGCCGTGGAAGGAGGCCCAGGGCGAGGTGGACTACGCCGCCGGCTTCTTCCGCTACTGCGCGGAGCACATGGACGCGCTGGCGCCCCGCGTGCTGGACGAGAAGCCGCGCAACTGCACCTGGACGGTGCACTACCGGCCCGCCGGCGCGGTCGCCCTGGTGACGCCGTGGAACTTCCCCATCGGCATGATCGCCAAGAAGCTCTCGGCGGCGCTGGCGGCGGACTGTCCCTGCGTAATCAAGCCGTCGTCCAAGACGCCGCTGACCATGGTGGCGCTGTTCAGCCTGCTGGACCAGGCACTGGACCTGCCGCCGGGCAAGGTCAACCTGGTCACCGGCTCCGCCGGCCCCATCGGCGACACCCTGTGTGATCATCCCGATATCCGCGTGCTGAGCTTCACCGGCTCCACCGAGGTGGGCCGGGAGCTCATCGAGCGCAGCGCGCCGCAGGTCAAGAAGCTCACCCTGGAGCTGGGCGGCAACGCCCCCTACATCGTCTTCGAGGATGCCGACCTTGACGCTGCCGCGGAGAACCTCATCGGCAACAAGTTCCGCGGCGGCGGGCAGACCTGCGTGTGCGCCAACCGCATCATGGTCCACGAGAGCGTGGCCGCGGACTTCGCCGAGCGGGTCAAGGCCCGGGCCAGCAAGCTCAAGGTGGGCGACGGGCTGGAGCCCGACACGGATCTGGGCCCGCTGGTGGATCGCAACGGCTACGAGAAGGTCCGCCGCCATCTCACCGACGCCCTGGACAAGGGTGCCGAGCTGGTCATGGGCGACGTTCCGCCGTCGCTGGAGAACGACTGGGGCGGCTTCTTCCCGCCCACCATCGTCCTGGGGGTGAGCCCGCAGATGGCCTGCTGGAAGGAGGAGACCTTCGGGCCGCTGGTGCCCATCGCCACCTTCAGCAGCGAGGCCCAGGCCATCGAGATGGCCAACCAGACCGAGTTCGGCCTCGCCTCGTACCTGTTCACCGGCGACGATGCGCGCGCGCAGCGGGTAATCGCCGCGCTGGAGTTCGCCCACGTGGGCTACAACACCGGCTCGGGGCCGGCACCCGAGGCCCCCTTCGGCGGCATGAAGCAGTCCGGCTACGGCCGCGAAGGCGGCCTGGAGGGTCTGTTCGAGTTCGTCGAGCCGCAGACGGTGCCGCGGGGCAGCTAGGGCCTGTCAACACGCCGCGCCTGCGCCGCGGTGCCGGCCGGTATCGCGGCGCAGGCGCGATTCCCGGCAAGGGCCCGGCCTTGCCCCGGGGCCGTGCGGCGGTCGGGCACAGGGGTTCTCGCCTCCGCTACCGCCCGAATGCCGCCCGACCCTACCCCACCAGCAGGTGCAGCACCACCGAGACGCTGGCCACGGCGATCACGGTGGTCACCAGGATCGCCGACGAGGCGCCGGAGATGTTGACGCGGTAGCGCTGCGCCAGCACGTAGACGTTGGCCGCCACCGGCAATGACGCCATGATGATGAGCGCCTTCTGGGCCGTCGACCCCACGTCCAGGGCCGAGGTCGCGCCCCAGACCAGCAGCGGGTGGGCCACCAGCTTCAGCAGGACCAGGACCCCGGTCTCCTTCGCCTGGCTGCCCAGGCGCTGGCGGGCCAGCGTGGCGCCCAGCGCGAACAGCGCGGCCGGTCCGGCCGACGCCCCCAGGAGCTCCAGGTAGGAGAACACCGGCGCCGGCACCGACACCGACGCAGCGCTCAGCACCACGCCCACCGCCGAGGCACCGATCAGCGGATTGCGCGCCACTCCCATGGCGGCGGTGCGCACGGCATGCGGCAGGTTGCCGCTGCCGCCCTGGGCCACCTCGATGACGGCGGTGGCAACGCCGATCATGATGGCGGTATCCACGACGATGACCACGGCGGCCGAAGGGGTGGCATCCGTGCCCAGGGCCGCGATGACCAGCGGCAGCCCGACGAAGCCGACGTTGGCGAACGACGCGGTCAGGGCCTGGACGGCCCGCGTGGCCGCGTCACCCCCGAACAGCACGCGCATGAGCCCGAATGTCCCCGCGAACAGCGCGCCGCCGGGGAGCAGCCAGGCGAAGAACAGCGCCGGCTCGCCCAGGTCGCGCACGGGGGCGTCGGCGATGCTGGTGATCAGCAGCGCCGGCAGGGCGAAATAGAACACGAAGGTGTTCAGCCCGGCGATGGTCTCCCCGGGCATCAGGCGGGTCCGGCCCGCGATCATGCCGGTGAAGATCAGGGCGAAGAACGGCAGGGCGATGGTGAGGACGACGTTCATGGCGCGATTGCATTCACCGACGGCCGCCCGGCATCACGCCGGGACGGGCCGGCGCAGCGGCAATGCTAACGGGCGGCAGCGGTCTTCACCGCAGCGGCGTCGTCGGAGCCGCCCTCGTCATCGGTGCCGTTGCAATAGTGCACCAGCTTCCAGTAGCCGAAGAGGTTCGTGTTGTGCACGGCCAGCCGCTGGAAGCCCTCGTGGTCGGGCAGCGTGTCCAGGTCCATGTCCGGGCGGAAGCCCACCAGCTTGGACAGCGGGCGCAGGCCCTTCTCGAGACCGCGCAGGACGGGATTGCGGGACGCGAAATGATTGAGGATGAGGATATCGCCGCCGGGCCGGCAGACCCGTCGCATCTCGCTGATCAGCCGGTCCGGGTTCGGCACCACGGAGGCGACGTACATGCAGGCGATGCTGTCGAAGCTGTTGTCCGGGAACTCCAGCGCCTCGGCATCCATGACCAGGAGATCCTCGACCTGGCCCTCGGGGCATTCCCGCTCGGCACGATCCCGGGCGATGTCGAGCATCTCCGGGGAGATATCGATGCCGACCACGCGGGTGCGCGGGTCGTAATCCGGCAGCGACAGGCCGGTTCCGACGCCGACCTCCAGGATCCGCTGCCCGGGCTTCTGGTTGAGCATCTCCATGGCAACATGCCGCCCCGGGGCGAACACCGGGCCGAAGACACGGTCGTAATACCGGGCGTAACGCCGGTATGCGCTGCGAATGGAAGCGAGATCCATCGGTCTCCTACTCCTGTTGCCTTACAAGCCGCGACGATCGCGGGGCGTGTTCCCCGGAGCTTACCGCGCGGACGCCTTGAGCGCCTCGGCGAAGATGCCGACCCCCTCGTCGATCTGCTCGCCGGTGACGATCAGCGGCGGCAGCCAGCGGACGATCTGCCCGCCGTAGGCGCCGCAGCGGATCATCACGAGCCCCCGCTTCTCGGCCTCCTGAAGGATGCGCATGGCGCGGTCGCCGTCCGGATTGCCGTCGCCGTCGACGATCTCCGTGCCCTGCATCAGGCCCTTGCCACGGACATCACCGATGGCCGGGTTGTCGGCCTTGAGCTCGTCGAGCTGCTTGCGCAGCCGCGCACCCTGGGTGGCGGCGTTCTCCACCAGGCCTTCCTCGTCGAAGACCTCCAGCGTCGCCAGGGCGGCCGCGCAGGCCACCGCGTTGCCACCGTAGGTGCCGCCCTGGGAGCCGGGCCAGCCCTTTTCCATGGTCTCCGGCCGCGCCGCCATGGCCGACAGCGGGAAGCCGCTGGCGAGCCCCTTGGCGGTGAGCACGATATCCGGCTTGACGTCGAAATGCTGATGCCCCCAGAACAGGCCGCTGCGCCCGTACCCGGCCTGCACCTCGTCCATGATCAGCAGGATGTCGTGGCGGTCGCAGATCTCCCGCAGCCCCTGCATGAACGCGGTGTTCGCCGGCACGTAGCCGGCCTCGCCCTGGATGGGCTCGATGAGCATCGCCGCCGTCTCCTTCGGCGCCGACTGGGTGTGCAGGATGTTGTCCAGCTCCCGCAGGCAGAACTCCGTCGCCGTCTGCTCATCCATGCGCAGGCGGTAGGTGTTCGGGAACGGCGCCACGATGACGCCGCCCATCAGCGGCTGGACGCCGGCGCGCAGCCCGACGCTGGACGTGGTCGTCGACAGCGAGCCCATGGTGCGGCCGTGGAAGCACCCCTGGAAGGTGATGATGTTGGGCCGCCCCGTGGCCTGGCGCGCCAGGCGGATCGACGCCTCCACCGCCTCGGTGCCCGCGTTGGAGAAGAAGATCGAGCTCAGCCCCTCGGGCATGCGCTCGCCCAGGCGGGCCGCCATGGTCTCCAGCGGTGGGTGCTTCATGATGGCGTACTGGCCGTGGATCAGCCGCCCCACCTGCTCCTGCGCCGCCGCCACCACCTTCGGGTGGCAGTGGCCGGTTCCGGTGACGCCGATGCCCGAGCTGAAATCCATGTAGCGGTTGCCCGCCTCGTCGAAGAGGTACATGCCCTCGCCACGGGTGGCGGTAATACCGGACGACTGCTTCATCAACGGCGTCAACTGACCGGGAGCGCTGGTCATTGGGGACCTCCTCAGGGGCGGAGAAACAAAAACGAAGTCTACACCCGTCTGTTGCGGGCCTTCAAACCGCTGCCGCGGGCACGACGACGGGCATCACACGGCCTCGAGGGCCTTCACGACGGCCTCGCCGATCACCGTGGTGGCCCGCTGGGCCGTGCCGTGGACGCGCAGGTCCGACTCCACCGCGGTGCGCAGGCGCGACGCGGCGCGCGCGGCGCGGGCGTCCTCCTCGCCCATCCAGTCCAGCATCATGGCGGCGGTGAGCAGCATGGCCTGGGGCCCCGCCAGGTTCTGCCCGGCTATATCCGGGGCACTGCCGTGGGTGGGCTCGAACATCGGGGGCTGGCGGCGATCCGACGGATTGAGGTTGCACGACGGCGCGACGCCCATGCCGCCGCTGAGCACGGCAGCGAGGTCGGTGAGAATGTCGCCCTGCAGGTTGCTGGCCACCACGACGTCGAACTGCCACGGACTCATGACGAACTTCATGCAGGCCGCGTCCACCAGCTCGTGATGGGTCGCCACGTCGGGGAACTCCTCTGCCACCGCGGCGAACACCTCGGTGTACATCTCGCCCCAGTAGCGCAGGGCGTTGCGCTTGGTGACCAGGCATACCTGGGCATGCGCGGTGCCGCCGTCCGGCAGCGGGAACTGCCGGTCGCGCCGCTGGCCGGCCCGGCGCTCGCCGGCGCGCGCCGCGGCGCGCTCGAAGGCATGGCGGAAGATGCGCTCGGCCCCCGCGCGCGTGAACACCTCCATCTGGGTGGCGACCTCCCGCGGGCTCCCGGGGGCAAGACGTCCGCCCTGGCCGACGTACTCGCCCTCGCTGTTCTCGCGGATGACCAGCATGTCGAGATCCCGGGCGCGCTCGTCGGCCAGGTAGCGCGGCGCCCCCTCCAGCAGCATGGCGGGACGCTCGCAGGCCCACTGGTCGAAGCCCTTGCGGATGTCCAGCAGCGGCGCGAGCGACACCGCATCCGGGAGCAGATAGCGCCCGGGGTCGCTGGAAGGCCCGGGATCACCCAGCGCGCCCAGGAGAATGGCGTCGTAGCCGGACAGGACCGCGTGCCAGTCCTCGGGCATGATGCGCCCGTTGTCCCGGTGCCAGCGGTGGGAGGGCCAGGGCAGCTCGTCCAGCACCAGGTCCGGGCCGCCCTGCTCCGCCAGCGCGCGCAGGGCCTCCACGGTGACCGCCATCACTTCCGGGCCGATGCCGTCGCCGGGCAGCACGGCCACCCGCCACTGCTTGTCCTTTCCGCCGTCCGGGTTCGCCATCGCGCCGTCCTCATCGCGGTTGCCGGGAGTCATGCAGTACGGTCACCGACAGCGGGGCAAAATGCAACGGGTACAGCGACGACGAACGGGAACTGTGCTGGTAGAATAAGGACGAAATCGGTACGGATTGCCAGTCAGTATGACGGCAGGCGGAGGTCAGCATGTTCAGCCCGGGCGGCGAACCCGTTGTTTTCAATCGCGACTGCGATGCCGTGGTCATCCCCGCGGGCGAGTCGGGCACCATCCCCGAGGGCGTGGAGGGCGTCATCACCCAGGCCTTGGGCGGCAGCTACACCGTCTATATCCAGGGCAACCTGTTCCGCATCGCCGGCGTGGACGCCGACGCCATCGGCAAGGAGCCCACGCCGCTGCCCGAGCTGCCGGACAACGCCACCGACCAGGACGTCGAGGCGCTGGTCTGGGAGCAGCTGCATACCTGCTTCGATCCGGAGATCCCCATCGACATCGTCGAGCTGGGGCTGGTGTACTACTGCAACATCGAGCGGATCGAGGACGACCGGCGGCGCGTGGACATCCAGATGACGCTGACGGCGCCCGGCTGCGGCATGGGCGATATCATCGCCAGCGACGTCAAGCACAAGGTGGAGCTGGTGCCGACCATCGAGACGTGCAACGTGGAGCTCGTCTTCGACCCGCCCTGGTCCGCGGAAATGATGACCGACGCGGCCAAGCTGCAGACGGGGATGCTGTAGCCGCCCGGCCGGTGCGCCGCTCGCCCCCGGCGTGCGGCGACCGACGATCTCAGGCGCCCGGCAGCAGGGACAGATCCGGGGCCTGACGCCACAGCGCCATGCCCTCTTCGAACATCTCTTCCATCACCGAGAAATAGGAGGGGCCGAGCAGCTCGAGGCGCCCCTCCAGCTCGCCCGCCTCCGCGGACAGGACCATGCCGGACTTGCGCGCGATGCGATGCATTCGCAGGTTGCCCGGCTCGGAGACGATGTAGACCCGGCGCACGGAATGGTTGCGCGCGTGCACCAGCAGCCGCCGGAACAGCGCGCTGCCCAGGCCCTGGTTCTGCCACGCGTCCTCGACGCTGAACGCCAGCTCGGCCTGCCGGGGCCAGTCCCGGTCCAGGAGCGCGAACTCGCCCACGGCGCGCAGCGTCCCGTCGACGAACGCGCCGAACAGGGCCAGCGTGAAGGGCGATGCCGCCTGGCAGTAGCGCTCGATGAAGGCATCGCTGACCAGCCCGGCGAAGCGATCCCGCCGCGCCTCTGGCCCCAGGCGCAGCAGGTGCTGACGCCACAGGTCGCGCTCGGCCCACCACAGCCGGCGCACCACCGGCTCACCGCCGCCGGCTGACCATGATTCAAGTGCCTCGCCCATGATCGCTCCGAGTAGACAAGTCTGTTTATTGCTGCAATGCAATATACGCCTAGTCGCCACCCACCACAAGCGGCGTTCATGTCAGAATGTGACACCTTCTTCACTCTCGGCGCGGCGGAGGGCGGCGTCGCCGTCGTTGACGCCGCGGGGCTTCGCGGGGGTATCGTTCTCCCTCGGCCCTGCCCCATGCGGGCGCCGGGCAGCCACGGCACAGCGGAGGAAGACAAGCATGAAGGCCTGGATCATCACCCAGCCCGGCACGCCGGACGTACTGGAATGGCAGGACACCCCGGCACCGGAGATGGGTCCGACGGACGTACGGGTGCGTGTCCGGGCCGCGGGCCTGAACCGCGCGGACCTGCTGCAGCGACAGGGGCTCTACCCGGCCCCGGCCGGCGCCGCACGGGACATCCCCGGCCTGGAGTATGCGGGCGTCATCGACGAGGTGGGCAGCAACGTCCAGTCCCGCCAGCCCGGCGACCGGGTCATGGGGCTCATCGGCGGCGGCGCCTATGCGGAGCAGCTGGTGATCAACGAGCGCGAGACCATCCCCGTGCCGGACGCCCTGGGCCTGACCGAGGCCGCGGCCGTCCCGGAAGCATTCCTGACCGCCTACCGCGCCATGTTCCTGGAAGGCGGGCTGCAGCCGGGCGGCTGGTGCCTGGTCCGCGCGGCGACGTCCGGGATCGGCATCGCCGGCCTGCAGCTCGCCCGCGCCCTGGGTGCCCGCACCATCGGTACCAGCCGCAGCGCGGCGCGCCTCGAGCAGGTGCGCCACTGGGGGCTGGATGTCGCCCACGGCGAGGACGACGGGCCCATTGTCGATACCGTGCGCCAGCACACCGGCGAGGGCGTTCACGTGGTCATGGACCTGGTCGGCGGCAACGGCCACCTGCGCGAGAACATGGACTGCCTGCGCCCGGAGGGCACCCAGGTGGTGGTGGGCCTGATGGCCGGGCGCGAGGACACCATCAACATGGGGCTGCTGCTGTTCAAGCGCCTGACGCTGCGTGCCATGACCATGCGCTCCCTGCCCCTGGAGCGGCGCATCCAGCTGGCGCAGCTGTTCCAGGAGCGGCTGGGCCCCTTCTTCGCGGAAGGCCGCCTGAAGCCGGTGGTGGATACCGTGCTGCCCTTCGGCCAGGCCCGCGAGGCCCACGAACGCATGCAGGCCGGCGGCCACGCGGGCAAGATCGTCCTCAGCGCCGAGTCGTGATCCGCCGACGCCGGCATTTCATTTCGCTGCGTGTCAATGCACAATCGCGGTTCGCGAGCCAGCGGGGATACTCCAGCCAATGGTCCGGAACGCCGAGAAACGCCTTGCCAGCCTGCTCAACACCCAGCAGCGGGGCCTGCTGCGGGGCAGTCTCAAGGGGCTGGAGAAAGAGAGCCTGCGCGTGGACCGCGACGGCCACATCGCCCAGACCCCCCATCCCCGGGCCCTGGGCTCCAGCCTGACGCACCCCTGGATCACCACGGACTACTCCGAGGCCCTGCTGGAGTTCATCACGCCCCCGGAAAGCGAGACCGGCAACACGCTCGGCTTCCTGGAGGACGTGCACACCTTCGCCTACCACAACATCGGCGACGAGCTGCTGTGGGCGACCAGCATGCCGTGCATCGTCGGCGGCGACGCCAGCATCCCCATCGCCTGGTACGGCGAGTCCAACGTCGGCTGGATGAAGCACATCTACCGCCGCGGCCTGGACTGGCGCTACGGCCGCGCCATGCAGGCCATCTCCGGCATCCATTTCAACTATTCGTTCAGCGACGCGTTCTGGGAGGTCCTCCGGGAGCACGAGGGCGACGCCCGGGACCTGCAGACCTTCGTCTCCGACGCCTACTTCCGGCTGATCCGCAACTTCCAGCGATTCGGCTGGCTGGTGCCGTTCCTGTTCGGTGCCTCCCCGGCGGTGTGCAAGTCCTTCACCGGCGGCCAGAACATCGACTTCCACGACTTCGACGAGCACACCTTCTACGAGCCGTTCGGCACATCGCTGCGCATGAGCGACATCGGCTACAAGAACAACGCCCAGGCGGCGCTGAACATCTCCTACAACGACCTGGACTCCTACGTGCGCACCCTGGAGCGGGCCATCGCCACGCCGGACCCGGAATGGCAGCGCATCGGCACCCGCGTCAACGGCGAGTGGCGTCAGCTCAGCACCAATACCCTGCAGATCGAGAACGAGTACTACAGCTTCGTGCGACCCAAGGCCGTGGCCCGCTCCGGGGAACGGCCGTCGCGGGCGCTGCACCGCGCCGGCGTGGAATACATCGAGATCCGCGCCCTGGACCTGAACCCGTTCGAGCCGCTGGGCGTCAACGCCGGGCAGCTGCATTTCCTGGAAGCGCTGCTGGTCTACTGCCTGCTGGAGGACAGCCCGGAGATCTCCGCGCGGGAGCAGTGCAGCATCAACCACAACCAGGGGCAGGTCGCCCGCTACGGCCGCGACCCCGAGCTGGTGCTGGACGACGGCGGCACGCCGGTTCGCCTGCGCGACTGGGCCGAGCGCATCTGCGGCGACCTGGAGACCATTGCCGAGCTGCTCGACCAGACGCGCCCGGATACGCCCTACGGCGACGCGGTCCGTTACTACCGGGACAGCGTGCGGGACGCCGACCGCACGCCCTCGGCGCAGGTGCTCGCCAGCATGCGGGGCCATGGCGAGAACTTCATCGAGTTCGCCATGCGCCAGTCGCGACAGCACGAGCACGCTTTCAAGGAGCACGTCCTGGACCCGGAGACGCGTCGCCGGCTCGAAGAGGCCAGCCGCACGTCCCTGGAGGAACAGGCCGCCATCGAGCGCCGCGACACCCTCAGCTTCGAGGAGTACCTGGCACGATACTTCGACCAGACCGAAACCGCCTGACCTGCGTGGCAGGACGACCCCCGATAGTGTGAAACAGTTCACTTTCTGGCGGGCACAGGCACCTGTCATTTATGACAGGTCTGGTAAACTTGCTGCTCCATTCACGATTGACGCGCACCGCTGCCGCACGCATTCGCGATCGACGTTCGGCAGCGACGGCGGAACGGCTCGGTCTGAAGGCGCAGACAACACGATGGCAGAAGACACACCCAGCCCGGGAGCGCCGGCCCCCGGCAAACGCCCGCCACGGCGGCAGACCCGGGAGACGGTACGGGAGGCCGCGTTCCGCCTTTTCGGGCGTCATGGCTACGACGGTGTCTCCATCGATACCATCGCCCGGGCGGTGGGGCTCAGCAAGGGCGCCCTGTACTGGCATTTCGACGGCAAGGAGGCCCTGTTCCGGGAGTGCCTCGCCATCCTCAACGAGCTGTTCCGCGAGCACATCATCGGCCCCGTCGAGGCGGCCCGCACGCCGGAGGAGCGGCTGGATCGCTTCTTCGAGGGCGTCATCTCCCTCGGTGAGGCGCCGGAGATCGCCGACGGCATCGCCGGCTACTGGCAGGAGCCGTACAACGAGGCCATGAACCGCTGCTTCCGGAACCACCTGGAGCAGCTGGAGGAGGCCATCCGCCGCCCGCTGCGCGATACCGCCGGCGCGACCAGCGATGCCGACCCCCTCGCCCCCGCCGCCGGCACGGAAACCGGGGTGGAGACGCTGCTGGCCCTCATGGAAGCGATGCTGCTGCCGCTGCGCCGGCGCTCACCGGCGCTGCGCCGTGCCATCGTCGACGACCTCCGCACCGCCGTGCGCCGCCCCCGCTAGTGTCCTGTAACCCAACGAACTCGGGTTACAGGACACTAGCTATTGCGCATAGCCGGTGAGCTCGGCGTACCCCCGCCCATCCGGGCCCGAGCGCCCGCGCACCCGCACCGCCCCCTCCCAGTAGCGGAACGCGCCGTCCAGCTCCTGATAATCCAGCACCGGCTCCAGGGCGAGGTCGAGGTCGTGCTCCGGCACCTGCATGCGCCAGGCCACGGGATAGCGGCCGCCGTGCGGGCTCCGCCAGTAGCGCTGCGGCTCGAGCCGCACCTGGCCGGGCCCCAGCCGTTCCGCGGTGCCGTCCCGGGCAACCAGAACGCCCTCGCTGTACGGCGACGTCGATCCATCGCCACGGCGCAGGCGGTAGAACATGAGCTCGCGCCCGTCCTCCAGCTGCAGTGCGAACCAGTCCCAGCCTTCCTGGTCGGCACCGAGGCTGCTGGTGCCCCATTCCCGATCCATCCAGGCGGATCCCGAGACCGTATGGGTCTCGCCGGCCACGGTGATCCGGCCTTGCGCGGCCAGGCGCGTATACGAGTAGTAGCGGGAGGCGTTGCCCGGCTCCGGCCCCTTGCGGCTGTACCCCTGCTCGCCCTGCAGCACCAGGGGCTTGCGCGGGGTGAGCCGCATCTCGATGGCCAGATCCCCCGCGGGAAAGTGCAGCTCCACGGGCATGGCGCCGGAATCCGCCGACCGCATGACCCAGTCCTCGGCGTGCACGCGGAACGGGCGGGCCGTCCCCCCGGCGAGCCCTGCGGCGCCGCGGACGAAGCGCTCGCGGTGATGAAAGGCGCCGGCCCGGGTGTCGGTTACCGCCATGTGCGCCATCCACAGCTGATTCGTCGCCAGGTCGGATGCCCGGGCGGGCATCTCCGGGGCGATGTTGAACCGGAACAGCGTCGCCTGGAAGCCGAAGTGCCGGCCGCCGTCCGTGGTCACGTTGCCGGTGACATACCACCACTCGTGGCGATAGCCGGGATGGGGTCCGTGGTCCTGCGGAAACGCCAGCGGCTCGGGGCCGGTCACCCGGCGGTAGCCCGCGGCCTGCTCCTCGCCGCCGAGAGCGGCGGTTACATCGAATGCAGCGCCCGGCCCGGGCCCGGTTTCCTCGGGCGGACCGGACCGGTCGAGCAGGGCGATGCCGCCGGCCGCGAAGGCGATGATCACCAGCGCGATGGCCGTACTCCGCCCGGGCCGCAACCGCAAGTGCCGTCGCATCGTCTACTCCTCCCGCAGGGCCAGGGCCGGCTCGGTGCGCGCCAGGCGCCACGCCGGATAGATGCCGGCTGCTACCGCCGCCGCCACGGACAGCGCCACCGCCTGGAGCAGGATCCAGGGATCCACCGCCAGGTCCATGGACCAGCCGAACGAGCGGCGGTTGATGACGCCGATCAGGCCACCGGCCAGGGCCAGCCCCAGGGGCACGGCGAAAAGGCCGCTGAGCAGCCCCACCAGCGCGTTCTGCGCCGTCACCAGCCCGCCCAGCTCGCGCGCGGTCATGCCCCCGGCCCGCAGGACCGCGTACTCCCGGGCCCGCTCCAGCGCCAGGGCCAGCAGCGCGCTGAGCACGCCGGTCACGGCGACCAGGATGGCCAGCAGCCGCAGCACCTCGGTGATGGTGAACGTGCGGTCGAACACCGCCAGGGACCGGGCGCGGATCTCGTGGTCGGCGCGGAACGCCAGCTGCTGCCCGCCCGCCGCGGCCGCCTGCCGGAGCCGCTCCTGCAGGCGCTCCGGGTCGACGCCGTCGGCGGCGCGGATGCCGAGGCTGTCCACCGCGTTGTCGTCCCAGTAGCGGGTATACGTCCGTCGCGCCATGATGATGGCGCCCTCCGAGGTGCCGTAGTCGTAGACCACCGCGGCCACGGGGAACGTCGCCGTCCCCGAGCCGGTGTTCAGCGTCACGCGGTCGCCCACCTCCAGTTCCTGGTGCCAGGCGTAGGGCTCGGTGACGAACACGGCCCCGTCCTGCCGATAGGCACGCCAGGCCGTTTCCGGATTCCCCGTGCGGAAGCTGAAGCCGTCCTCGGCCGCCGGCGGGACGGCGAACACCCGCAGCCGGGCCTCGTGGTCCCCTGCCCCCACCCGCACGAACCGCGAGCGCGTGGCCGTCGCCACGCCGGATACCGCCAGCAGCCGCCGGCGCTGCTCCGCGTCCATGGGACCGCCGCCGGCAACGGAGACGTAGACATCGGCGTGCAGGGTGGCATCCAGCCACTCGGCGAAGGTGGTACGGAAGCTGTCCACCATGACGCCGACGCCGATCACCGCGGACACCGCCACCGCCAGCGCCGACGCCGCCACGCCGGTGCGCGACAGGCTCGCCGCCACGCCGCGGGCGGTCATGCGCCCGGTGAACCCGGCCGCTGCGCCCAGTACCGGCGCCAGGCCGCGGGTGACCAGCCACAGCCCCGGGGGAACCAGCAGCGCGCCCCCGAGGATGACGCCGAACAAGCCGGCGAACGGCACCACCAGGCTGCGCTCGCTGGCCACCAGCAGCAGCCCGCCGGCGGCCAGCAGCGCGACGCCGGCCAGCACCAGCCCGGGCAGCCAGCGCCGGTGGGCGCGCTCCAGCACCGAGCGGCTCAGCGCCGCCCGGGGCGGAACCGTGGTCGCCTCGCGCGCCGGCGCCAGCGCCGCCACCACCGTCATGCCGATACCCAGTGCCGCGCCCCGCAGCAGGGAGCCGGGAGTCAGCGTCAGCTCCCGCACCGCCAGGACGAAGTACAGATCGTTGATGGTCCGGGTCACCAGGTCCACCAGCACCGTGGCCAGCGCGACCCCCAGGGCGACCCCCGCGGCGGTGCCCAGCACGCCGATGACCACGGCCTCGCCGAGCACCACCCCCAGGAGCTCGCCGCGCGTGGTGCCGGTGGCGCGGAGCAGGCCCATCAGCCGCCGGCGCTGCACCACCGAGAAGGTCATGGTGTTGTAGATGAGAAAGGCGCCCACCACCAGCGCCAGCAGGCTGAACGCCTGCAGGTTGAGCCGGAAGGCGTCGGTCATCTGCTCCAGGGTCTCGGCGCGCCGGTCCGCGACGACCAGCCGGGCGCCGTCGGGGATCCGGTCCGCCACCCTGTCCGCGGTTGCGGCGTCGGCGACCAGGTCCACGCGATCCAGGCGGCCAACACGACCCAGCAGCTCCTGGGCGGCGGCGATATCCATGATGGCCACGTCGCGCAGCCCCACCGCCTCCAGCTCCCGCTCCGGCCGCAGGCCGGCGACAATCCGCAGGGCGTGGTCGCGGCCGCCGTGACGCACCGTGAGCGTGTCGCCGACGGCGCGCCCGAGCCGCTCCAGGTCCGAGGCGAGCAGAACGGCGCCCCGGGGTCGAGCCAGCAGATCCGCCGGCTCCACGGTCGCCGACACCGCGCCCAGCGCGGGGCGCACGCCGGCCTCGGCGAAGACGTCCACGCCCAGGATGCGCAGGGTCCGGTCGCCGTGGCCGGGCAGCCGCACGAACCCTTCCACTACCGGGGCCGACGGGCGTATCCCGGCCTCGGTTCGCAGGCGCACGTACCATTCCTCGGGCAGGCCTTCCGGCCCCGCCACCACCTGGTGGGTCGCCCGCCCGGTCAGGGCCTCGGCGGACAGGCTGAAGCCGCGGGAGGCGCTCTGGTTGGCGAGATCCACGGCCACCACCACCGCCACGCCCAGGGCCACCCCCAGCAGCGCCAGCCCCAGCTGCCAGGGGTGCCCCAGCAGGTAGCGCAGGCTCGCGCGCGCGAGCAGGGGCCGCGGCAGCAGCGTCATCAGCCGCCGTCGCTTCCCAGGCGCAGCACGCGATCCATGCGGCTTGCCACCTCTGGGCTGTGAGTGACCAGGACCACTGTCACCCGTCCGCCGCCGGTGAGCTCGTCCAGCAGGGTCAGGACCTCCTCGGCGGTGGCGGTATCCAGGGTCCCCGTGGGCTCGTCCGCCAGCAGGACGCCTGGCCGATGCACCAGGGCCCGGGCCAGGGCGATGCGCTGCTGCTCGCCGCCGGAGAGGGTGTCGGGGAAGGCATCCCGGCGGTCTGCCAGGCCGACCCGCTCCAGCAGCTCCTGCGCCCGCCGGCGACCCGCGGGCGTGAGACCGCCGGTCATTTCCAGGGGCATGTGCAGGTTCTCGGCCACGGTCAGGGTCGGGATCAGGTTGAAGAACTGGAACACGAAGCCGATGTGGTAGCGCCGGAACAGGGTCCGGTCACGCTCGCTCAGCGCCGTCAGCTCGGTATCCGAGACGGTGATGCGGCCGGCATCGGGCCGGTCCATGCCGCCGATGAGATTGAGCAGGGTGGACTTGCCCACGCCGCTGCGCCCCACCAGGGCCAGGCGCTCGCCGCCGGCCACGGACCCGGAGAACCGGTCCAGCACCACGCGGGCGTGCTCGCCTTCGCGGAAGGCGCGGGAGACCCCGTCGAGGACGATCATCAGCGCGGCTCGGTGCGTTCCCGCCCGCAGCGGCGGCAGCGAAGCAGCGTCACCAGCCGGCCCTCGCGGACGTCGAAGCGCGCGTCCGTCACCACCTCCCACTTGTGCCGCCCCGCCCGGCACAGCGTGTCGCCTTCACTACGCCGGCGACGCCGCTCGCGGCGCTTCAGGGGGATGACATCGGCCATGGCGGACTCCCGCTGCAGTTTCCGTTGAGGCGCTCGATCTCCCGGTATTGTGCATGATGGCCGCCATGACCTGCACGGTCATGGAGTGTTCAGTGCCGAAACAACACCAGTGCCTCGCCGCTGCAGACCAGCCGCCCGTCCGCGCCCAGGCAGATGGTGTCCAGGTTCACCAGGGCCTTGTCCGGGCGCAGCCGGGTCACGGTCACCCGAGCGGTAAGGGGCTCGCCGGGCCGGGCCGGATTGCGCATCTCCAGGTGCTGCTTGAGGTAGTTCGTGCCGTGCCCGGGGAGGTGCTCGCCCAGCAGGCACGAGAACAGCCCCGCGAGCAGCGGCTCCGGCACGCGGTCCACGGGCACCGGCGCATGTGCCAGCTCGGCCCAGGCCTCCAGGTCGGCCGTGCGGAAGGTCCGCTGCAGGGAGGCCGTATCGCCCAGGGCCAGGCGATGGAACCGCGGCAGTGCACCGGTCATGGCCGGTCCGCTCCCGGCAGCCGCAGGTGACAGACGCCGTCGAGTCCCAGCCGGCCGTCCGCCTTGGCCACTCGGGCGAGCACGCGCCACGGTTCGCCGGCCTGCCGCGCCTGCGGCTCCAGGCGGAGCGTAACGGGCTCGTCGGCGTAGGTGGGCGCCGGGAACATCAGCTCCTGCGTGCACAGCTCGGCATCCGGCCAGGTCCGCGCGACCAGCCCGCGGACGGCGCTGAACAGCAGCATGCCGTGGGCTACCGTCGCCCCGAAGGGGGTATCCGCGGCGAAGCCGGGATCCACGTGGATGGGATTGCAGTCCCCGGACAGCGCCCCGAAGCGGTCGAACTCCGCCTGGGTGAACACCCGCGCCTCGGCGACGACACTAGCGACGTGCGTCATCGCGCAGCTCCTGCTTCTGCACCTTGCCCAGGGCGTTCCTGGGCAGGGTGGAACGCACCACGAAGCGCCTGGGCACCTTGTAGCCCGCCAGCCGCTCGCGGCACCACGCCCGCAGGGCCTCGTCGTCCGGCGCCGCACCGTCCTCGGCCGGGCAGACGAAGGCGCAGCCCACCTCGCCCCAGCGCGGGTCGGGCATGCCGACCACGGCCACGTCGGCCACCTGCGGATGCTGCTGCAGGACCTGCTCGATCTCCGCCGGGTAGACGTTCTCGCCGCCGGAGATGAACATGTCCTTCCAGCGGTCGACGATGTAGTAGTAGCCGTCCTCGTCGCAGCGGGCGACGTCGCCGCTGTGCAGCCAGCCGTCCGGCTCCAGGGCCTCCGCCGTGGCGTCGGGGCGCTGCCAGTAGCCCGGGGTCACCCCGGGACCGCGGATCAGCAGCTCGCCCGCCTCGCCTGGGGCCACGTCGTTGCCGTCGCGGCCGACGATGCGGACCTCCGCCAGCAGCTGCGGGCGCCCCACCGAGCCGGTCTTGTCCAGCACGCTGGCCTCGTCCAGCAGGAACACCGTGGGACCGGTCTCGGTCATGCCGAAGCCCGTGCGCACGCGGATGCCTTCGTCGGCGTAGCGCTGCGCCACCGACAGCGGCAACGGCGCCCCGCCGCAGCCCCAGGAACGCACGCCCCGCAGCGCCTCGCCGCTGAATCCGGGCTGCTCGGCCAGGACCTGGTACACGGCGGGGACGCCGAAGAACACCGTGGCCCGGTGCGTCAGCACGTTCATGGCCTCCTGCGGCTCGAAGGTGCGCTGCACCAGCACCGTGCCCCCGACCAGGAAGACCGCGGTGGAGTAGAGGTTGATCCCCGCGGTGTGGAACATGGGCAGGACGTTCAGGAGCACGTCGCTGGCGCGCAGCTCCACGGGTACGCCGATGTTCCAGTAGTTGGCCATCATCATGCGGAAGGTCTGGATGACCCCCTTGGGGCGACCGGTGGTGCCGGAGGTATACAGCAGGTACCACGGCGCATCCGGCGGGCGCGGCGCGTGCGGGCGCGGATCCGGGCGCGCGGCGGCGACGTCCGCGGCGTAGTCCCGCTCCCCCGGCGACGGGCCGTCCAGGGCCACGCGCACCAGCTCGCCGCGGGCCTCGCCCAGGCGGGCCGCCGCCTCGGCGAACTCGCCGCCGTAGACCAGCGCGCCGGGGGTGGCGTCGTCCATGAGCCCCTCCAGCTCCGGCACCGCCAGGCGCCAGTTCAGGGGAACGAGGACGAGGCCGGCCTTGGCGCAGGCGAACAGCAGGACGAAGAACTCCGCCCGGTTGTGGCCCAGGTAGGCCAGGCGGTCGCCCTCCTGCAGTCCCCAGGCGCCGGTGGCCGCCTCCGCCACCCGGGCCGCCCGCTCGTTGAGCTGCGCGTAGGTATAGCGCGTGCCGTCGGCAAGATCCTCCACCGCCAGCCGGTCCGGTGTCACCCGGGCGCGGTGGGCCGGAAGGTCGAACATGTCCATGGCTTCTCCTCCTTGCCGGTGTCCCGGCTCGGACGTTTGCGTCAACGCGGCGACAGGAACGCCGCCATGCCCTGCTCCGCCTCGTCACTGACGATCTGCTCGACGAACGCATCCTCCTCGGCCCGCAGCCCGCGCTCCACCGCCGCCGGGTCCGGGCGGGTCAGGGCGAGGGTGCGCCGCACGCTGCCGGGCCGGTCCGTCTCCAGCTCCCGCGCCAGGCCGCGCGCCGCCGCCAGAACCTCGCCCTCGGCCGCCAGCCGATGGACCAGGCCGTACTGCAGCGCATCGTCGGCATCCAGGCGGCGGTTGCAGAGCTGCAGCTCCAGGGCGCGGGCGCGGCCGATGCGCTCGGGCAGCAGCGCGGTCCAGCCGCCGTCAGGGCTGAACCCCACGCGGGTGTACCAGGGCGCGAAGCTGGCCTGCGGCCCGGCGATCACCAGGTCGCTGGCCAGCACCAGCCCCAGGGAGCCGCCGGTCACGGTGCCGTGCACCGCCGCGATGGTCGGCACCGGCAGGCGCAGCAGCTCCAGGATGACGCGGTTGAGCCCGCCCACGACCCGGCGCGCATACGCCGCCCGCTGTGCCCGGGGCGTGGCGTGGAATGCGCCGACGTCGCCGCCGGTGGAAAACGACCGCCCCTGGGCCGCCAGGATCACCGCCCGCGGCGATTGCTCCGCGACCCGGCCCAGGGCGCCCGACAGGGCATCCAGAAGCTCCGGAACCAGGGCATTGTGCCGCTGCGGGCGGTTCAGCGTGACCTCTGCCACGCCGTCGGCGACCGCGGCTTCCACCAGCGCTCCACTCACGGGCGTCCTCCGTTGTCCACCAGGCCGTTCTGCAGCAGGTCGCGCACCGTGGCGACCACGTCGTCCAGGGGCACGTCGCGTTGCCAGAGGCCGTAGCGCAATCCCAGGAAATGGGCCATGCCCATCAGCGCCCAGACCCGGACGCGGTTGTCCCCCGGGCGCACCTCGCCGGCATCCCGGGCGCTGTCGAGCAGCCGCAGATAGCTCTCGCCGAAGGCCTCGTAGTACTCGCGATAGATGCTCTCGTCGACGAACTGGGCCTCCTGGAGGACACGGTACATCCACGGATGCCCGGCCACGTAGCCCAGGAACGCGCGCAGGCCCCGGGCTTCGGCATCCAGGCGGTCGGTGGCGTCCATGACCTCCGCGGCCAGGTGGGCCCGCAGGTCCCGCCCCATGTTGCGCACCAGCTCGCGCAGGACGTCCTCCTTGTTGCGGAAATAAGAGTAGAACGTGCCCTGGGCGACCCCGGCGACCAGGGTGATATCGCTGATACCGGCACGATGGAAGCCGCGGGAGCCGAACGCCTCCTCGGCGGCGCCCAGCAGCCGCGCCCGGGTAGCCGCACCGCGCCGGGTGCGCGGCACGCGATCCCTGGAGTCGGGCATTTCCGCCATGACATCACCGAAACATGAATCAATTGTCATATAATGTAGGCTTGCGCCTGTCACCCGTCAACCACGCCGGTATAATCCCGCGCATGTCCGAGCTCCTCCCATCGCAGCCGCTCCGCCGCCGTGCCGCCGGATGGCTTCTCGTCGTCACCGCCGTCCTGGTGGTCCTGGCGGCGCTGCAGGCCCCAGCGCTCCGGCCCGTCGCCGGCGCCGCCGCCTGGGCCGCGTGCGTTCTGCTCCTGCCCGATCTCGCCCGCCGCTCCCTGTGGCAGGCCGGCGGGCTGATCCTGGCGGGGGCCCTCGGCCTGGCCTGGGGCGCGACCCGCGGCGTCAGCGTGGACTGGGAACGCGCGGTGGCCGCCAACAGCGGGCTGATCGCCCTTCTCATCGGCGTCAGCTTCCTGCAGCTGGTCGCCCTGCCGCGGCAATCGGCGGACCGGCCGCCGCCGCGGGGTCCGGTGGCGTTCCGCAACACCCAGATCGGCACGCACCTGTTCGGCGCCGTCATCAACCTGTCCACGGTGTTCATCGTCGGCGACCGCCTGGCGCGCCATGCCGGCATGCCCCGGGAGCTCACCGTCCTGCTGACCCGCAGCTTCTCGGCGGCGGCGTTCTGGTCGCCCTTCTTCGCCGCCATGGCCGCGGCCCTGGCCTTCGCCCCGGACGCCCGGCCCGTCCACCTGCTGGCCACCGGCCTGCCCCTGGCCGGGGCGGCTCTGCTCGGGACCTACTGGACGGTCGGCCGGCACGTTGACAGCCGCCTGCCGGGCTACCCCGTGCGCTACGACAGCCTGGTGCTGCCCGGCGCCCTCGCGGCCACGGTTCTGGGCCTGCACTTTGTCTATCCGGAGGTCTCGGTCATCGCCCTGATCACCCTGCTGGCCCCGCTTCTGGCCATCCTGGTGCTGATCCCGCAGGGGCGCTCCGGGCGCCGGGCGCTGCGCCAGCAGGTGAACGAGAACCTGCCGCGCATGGGCAACGAGCTGGCGCTGTTCCTCGGCGCGGGGGTGCTGGCCGCCGGGCTCGCCAGCGCGCTGGCGACGACCCAGGGCTGGGTTCCCTTCGACACCTTCGGCGCCGTCCAGGCCTGGATGACCCTGGTGCTGATGATCAGCCTGGCCGCCGTGGGCGTCCACCCGGTCATCAGCGTCGCCACCTTCGGCGCCCTGCTGGAGCCGCTGGACCCGCACCACAGCCTGCTGGCGGCGACCTTCCTGTACGGCTGGGGACTGGGCGTGTGCGTCAGCCCCCTGTCCGGACTGACCCTGGCGTTCCAGGGGCGTTACGGAGTGGATGGCCTGGTCATTGCCCGGTGGAACCTGGGCTACACCCTGTGGATGCTCGCTCTGTGCGGCATCGCCCTGACCGCACTGGCCGGGTGGCTGGGGATCTAGCGTCCTGTACCAACCGCCCGTGGCGGCCGCGTGGAGCGTCAGGCGTGATTCCGGTAGCGCTCGAAGACGTAGCGCCGCAGGGCGGTCCGGCTCTGGCGGTCCAGCTGGCGCCGGTCGAATTCCATGGCCAGGCCCACCCCGGAGCCGGAGCGGCGCACGCGCACCACCCGGCCGCCGACCCGCACGGCCTCATGATTGGGCAGGCGCAGGTCCAGCCCCGAGAAGCGCACGCCGCTGGACAGCCCCCGGGCGCTGCTGTCGCTGAGATAGATCCCGCTGGTGGAGATATCCACCACGTCCGGATGCTGGAGGCGGCCGGAGGCATCCCGCACGCGCACCTCGCCCTCGCGCGGGCGCACGCGCAGGCTGCGGGCCCGGCCGCGCCGGTCGATGAGCACGGGATACCGGGCCCGCAGGCGCAGGGCGCCGGCGTCCGCCGTGTCCGGATCCAGGTGCAGGGTGTACTGGAAGGTCTTGTCGTCGTCATCCACCAGCAGGCGCACGCGGCCGGACTCCGTGAGGTGGCGCAGGAAATCGTCCTGGCCCTCCTCGGCCTCGATCACCAGCTGCCGCTCGGGCACCGAAGAGTCCGCCGATGCCGACTCCGCGAACAGCTCACGCAGGAACCGACGCTCGTCCGCGGTCAGCATGCTGCCGGTATCGTTACCCGCCATATCACCCTCCCCCTGCGTTGCGGACCGCCTCGAACTCCTGGCGGTCCCGATCCGAGAAGAACACGAAACGAACCAGCCGCGGCGGCGTCTCCAGCCCCGCCAGCGTCTCGTCGATGGTATCCACCGCCACCCGTGCGGCCTCGCGGAACGGGTAGCCGAAGGCCCCGGTGGACAGGGCCGGGAACCCCACCGACTCCATGCGGTACTCCTCCGCCAGCCGCAGGGCATTGCGGTAGCAGTCGGCCAGGAGACCATCGGCCGGCTCATCGATCCCGTAGCGGGGGCCGAGGCAGTGGATCACCCAGCGATTGGGCAGGCGGAACGCCTCGGTCACCACGGCCTGGCCCGGCGTAATGGGCGCCAGGGGGCGGCACGCCTCGGCGAGCTCCGGGCCGGCGGCCCGGTGAATGGCGCCGGCCACGCCGCCGCCGGGCATGAGCTCGGCGTTGGCCGCATTGACCACGGCGTCCAGATCACCCTGCGCCGCGATATCGCCGGTCGTCGCTTCCACGTCTGCAGCGCTGCGTGCCATGATTGCCACCTCCACTGCTGCGGCAATACCGGAAACTCGTTCCAGCATAGCAGCCCTTCCCAGGACACTGAACATACTCGCATACCGGCCCCGCGAAGCCGTTACCACGGACGCAGCAGGCGCAACCAGGTCCAGACGTTGACGACGCTCACCGCCGCCGCGGCCACGTAGGTCAAGGCAGCCGCACGGAGGATGCGGCGGGCGTGGGGGGTATCCTCCGTGCGCAGGTAGCCCGCCTCCAGCAGCGGCAGGGCTCGGCGGAAGCTGGCATCGAGCTCCGTGGGCAGGGTCAGCAGATGGGCCACGATGCCGGTGGCCAGGCCCGCCAGTCCCAGCGCCGTCGCCGGCAGGATCACCGCCGGCGAGCGCGTCACCAACAGCATCACCGGTAGCCCGAACAGCACGGCGGCGCCTACGCGCTGCCCCGCGTTCGCCCAGCGAACCAGGTGGCTGCGCCAGCGCAGCGGGCGATAGCCGATGGCGTCCTGCACGGCGTGACCCACCTCGTGGGCGGCGACGGTGATCGCAGTCAGGGAATGGCCGTCGTGATTCTCGGGACTCAGCCGGATGCACTTGCCCGCGGGGTCATAGTGGTCACCCTGCCGCGTGATCCCGACCGTGACGTTCGTCAGCTCCAGGCGCTGGAGAAGATCCCGTACCAGCTCGGCGCCCGTTCCCGGATAGCGGTCGCCGGGGCGGCGGTAGCGGCTCATGACACGGCGCACCCACCAGGCCGGAAACCCGGCCGCCAGGACAATGATGCCGGCAAGTACGAGTACTGCGATCACGCTAGTGTCCTCCGGTTCGCATACCGGCCCCACTACAGGTATTGTTCGGTTTTACCACCCTTCGGAACGCGAGGCGAAAGCCTGGCGCAGGACGGGCTCGGCGCCGTCCGGCGGATACAGGGGGCCGTACAGGAAGCAGACATGGCAACCACCGAGAACCAGAAGCGCCAGCGTGCGGAGCGCACCCGGGCGTTTCTCGACCAGCTCATCCAGCTCTATCCCGAGTGCTTCTGCCGCGACCGCGAGCGCATCCAGCCCCTGGCCATCGGCATGCAGCAGGAACTGCGGCAGGCCCTGGCCGGGCACGAGGAACTCCGGGACACGCCCGGCTGGCTCGTGCGCCAGGCCCTGGCCCTGTACACCCGCTCGCCCGCCTACCTGGATGCCACCATCGAGCGGCGTCAACGCGTGCACCTGGACGGCAGCGACGCCGGCCCGGTCAGCGACGAGGCCGTGGCGTACGCCCGGCAGCGGCGCGACGAGCAGAAGAAGCGCCAGGCGGAGAAACGCCGGGCCCAAAAACCCCGCAAGCCCCGCAAGCCGACCGCCGAAGAGCGCAAGCAGCAGAAGCTCGAGGCGCTGGCCCGCAAGTTCAACGGCTGAGCCGCGGCCACCCGACGCGGGGGCCCCATCAATCGCACGAACGCCCGGGACGCGACACTAGCGTCGGTCGTCACGCTGCTCCAGCCGCTCCACCTTCTCGTGGAGCTCCTCGATGAGCCGCAGCATGCGCTCGCGCTCCCAGTGCGCCTTCTGCTCCGATTCACGCCGCTTGGCGTCGGCCTCTTCCATGTGCCCTTCCTGCATGGTGTTGACGATGATGCCGATGAACAGGTTCAGCACGGTGAACGCCGACAGCATGATGAAGCTGATGAAATAGACCCACGCCAGCGGGTGCTGCTCCATCACCGGGCGCGCGATCTCCTCGGACCAGCTCTCCAGGGTCATGACCTGGAACAGCGAGTACAGGGTCAGGCCCAGGTGGCCGAAGTCGTCCGGAAAGCCGTCGCCGAAGAGCTTGGTGCCGATGACGCCGAAGATGTAGAATACCAGCCCCAGGAGAAAGGCGATCCAGCCGATGCTGGGGATGGCCCGGAGCAACGACTCCACGATCATGCGCAGCCGGCCCACCTTGGCCACCAGCCGCAGCACCCGCAGGATGCGCAGGGCACGCAGGACCGTGAACGGCCCGGAGGCAGGCATCAGGGAGATGCCCACGATGGCGAAGTCGAAGACGTTCCAGCCGTCCCGGAAGAAGCGGTAGTCGAACGCCACGAGCTTGATCACGATCTCCAGCACGAACACCGCCAGCACGGCGCTCTCCAGCAGCGCCAGCGCGCCCCCGAAGTGCCGCTGGACCACGTCGAAGGTCTCCAGGCCCAGGGTGACCGCGTTGATGCAGATGAGCACGATGATGAAGGTCTGCACCCGACGGTGCTCGATCCACGCACCGAGCCGGCTTCTCAGTCCCCACGATGCGCTGTACTCCATGAAACTCCCTCTACTGCCCCGTGATGGCGCGCGCCCGACGGCGCCGACAATGCCGGTGCAGTCGGTCCGGTCACGGACCGTCTGCGGCCAGGACGGCCGCAGTCGAGCCTACATGGACGTATTCACGGCACGTCCGTGACCGGATCGACTGCACCGGCGTCCCGGATCAAGGCCGACTGAAGCGCCGCGGATATCGGCTACGGCGGCATTATACGGATAATTCAATGCCCGAAAACGAATCCCGTCACCACGAACAGCACCATGCCCACCAGCGCCCCGACCAGCGTGCCGTTGATGCGAATGTACTGCAGGTCCCGGCCCACCGCGAGCTCCAGGCGCTCCACCAGGCTCTGCGCGGGCCATTCGTTGACCACGTCCTCGATGAAGGCACCGATGGCGTCGCGGAACGGCAGAACCAGCTCGCGCAGCAACGCCTCCAGGCGCTCGTCCAGGCGCGCCCGCGCCGCCGGGTCGGTCTGCAGCGTGTGGCCGAAATGCTGCAGGCTGCGGGTCAACGACTCGCGGAAGCCCGAGTCACCGGACCGGGCCCCGTCCAGCATAGCCTGGCGCAGGTCGTCCCAGAGCGTCTCCAGCATCCGCTGCAGCTCCTCGCTGGCGAGAAGCTGCTCGCGCAGCCGGTCCAGCCGCGCGCGGAACGCGTCCGAATGGCGCAGCCGGCCCGGCAGCTCCGCCACCGCCCGGTTGAAATCCTGCCGCACGGGATGATCGTGCTGCGCCAGCTCGCCGAGCCATTCCTCCACCCCCTCGATGATGGCGTCGGCCAGCCGCCGGTCGAAGCGGCGCGGCACCCACCAGCGGCTGCGGGCATGGACCTGCTCGCGGATGTGCTCCTGGTTGCGCAGCAGGAACGCGCGCACCATGCCCAGGGAGCGGTCGAACAGGCGCTGGTGCTCGCCGCTGGCCATGAACACGCGCAGGAGGCGCTCGACCACCGGCACCAGGTCCATGCGCCGCGCCTGGGCCGCCAGCGCATCGCGGTAGAAGCCCCGCACCTCCTGGTCCTGGAAGGCGTTGATGACGTCCGGGGCCAGGGCCAGCAAGCGGTCCGCCACCAGCTCGGCGTTGTCCCGGCGCGCCAGCCAGCCGCCCAGGTACAGCGACGGGTCCGCCCCGCGCAGGCGGGCAAGCACCACGTCCTGGTCGAGGAAATTGCGCGCCACGAAGCGGCCCAGCCCGCGCCCGAGCCGGGCCTTGCTGGCGGGGACGATGGCCGTGTGCGGGATGGGCAGCCCCAGCGGGCGCCGGAACAGCGCGGTCACCGCGAACCAGTCGGCGACGCCGCCGATCAGCCCGGCCTCGGCACCCGCGCGCAGCAGCAGCCAGCCGTATCCCGGGTCCGGGACGAGCTGCGTGGCCGTGTACACGGCTCCGGCCGCCACCAGGGCGGCGGTGGCCACCCGACGATGGCGCGCGAGAACCCGACGCTGTTCCGCATCCTCGCTCGCCGGCGTCATCCACCCGACCGCTGGTGCTGCACGCTGGCCACCTTGTCGTCCAGGGATTGCTGGCGGTCGGTACGCGTACCCACCTTCAGGCTGGTGAACAGGCGCGGCGCACCCATGGCGTGGAGCCGCTCGTGGCAGCGCTTCACCGCCGCGAACACGGCATCCCAGTCGCCTTCGACATTGGTGCCGTAGGCATGCAGCTCCGTGCGCAGCCCGGCGGCCTCGAGCTCATCCTGGCAGGCGGCGATGTACGCGGTCAGCGACGTACCGGAACCAATGGGGATCACGCACAATTCCACATGGACATGCATGGCAGGGGCCCTCCTGATCGTCAGGTCGGCACTTCGACGATGCGGGTCGGGTCAAAGGGCTCGCCCGGCACCGTCTCGTCCGGGTAGCCGCGTTGATTGCTCACGACCCGCACCCCGCAATGATACAGATCGATGTTGGCGTGCGTGTGCCCGTGGATCCACAGCTCCGGCCCGGTCTCGGCCAGCAGCGGATGCAGATCGCTGACGAACGCGGCCGCCAGCTCGTCCATGGGGTGCCCGGGGTGGGCACAGTCCAGCAGCGGGGCCGCGTGGGTAACGACCACCGTGGGCACACTGCTGCCCGAGGCCAGGTTCCGGTACAGCCATTGTCGCGTCTCGCGGTGGCGCTCGCGGGTCTCCTCCGGGGTGAGCACGGCGTCCTCCGTGCCGGTATGGATGCACCGGTAGTCCGGCATGAGCTCGCCGGCGACCGGCATAGAGCGCGTCGCCGGGATATGGCCATCACCGGCAAAATCCGTCCACAGCGTGGCCCCGAGGAAGCGAACCCCGTCCAGGGTAACCGTCTCGCGCTCGAGCACGTGCACCCGGGTCCCGAGCGCGGCGTCCTGCAGCTCCTCCAGCAGGCCCGGGTAATGGCCGCCGTAGAACTCGTGGTTGCCGGCCACGTAGATCACCGGGACGCCCAGGCGCCGGCCCTGCTCCGCCGCCCACTCCACGCCGCGCCGCCCGCGGTCGATGTCGCCGCTGAGCACCAGCACGTCCGCTCCCGCATCCGGCACGTCCGGCGGCTCGTCGCCGGTGACGTGCCGCAGGACCTCGTTGTGCAGGTCGCTCACCACCTGAATGCGCATGGCCTCCGCTCCTCAGTCTTCGGCCACTAGGGAAACGCTGAACAATTCGCGCGCGCCTCTGGCCGAGCAGCGCGGGCGCAGACAAGGCGCGTTGCGCAGCGCTGTACTGGCGGGTACAGTCAAGCAACGCAACGCCGGCTGCGCCCGCGCTGCTCGGCCCCGAAGGGCGCTCCACAGCGGCGTTGTGGTCTGCGTTGGCCTTCTTGTAAAGGGCGACGGCCATTCACGGCGAATGCCGCCTTGCCACAACGCCGCTGGGGAGCGCAGAGGCACGCGGGAATTGTTCAGCGTTTCCCTAGCCCGTCCAGGGTCGCCAGGTACTCGCGGATGCGCGCGGCGTTGACGCCCAGGTCGCCGCGCCCGATCCGGGAGGCCGAGCGGACATCGATCACCACCTCGTCCCCGGCCTGCCGGAGTCGCACCACCACGTCGTCGCGGAAGCCGAACCAGGGCGTTGTCGCCACCGCCTCAATGCGACCCCGGGACGCATCGGCGGCGACAATGCGCCACTGCATGAGCCGGGCGGCTTCCTCGGCCCGGTCGAAGACTGCCTCGAGATCGCCGGCCACCACGCGGGAGTCGAGATCCGGGTAGGCCGTGCGCTGCTGCTCCGCCGTTTCCCCGCCCGGGTAGGCCACCGCGTTCGGGGCCACCTCGCGCTCGTCCACCAGCGCATCGAAGGCGGGCGGATCCTCGGTATCCGTGGTGATGTCGTGGATCGGCGGCACCGCGTCGGCCTGCACCTGCAGGTAGAGCGGCCAGGCCGCGCCGGCGGCACCCATGGCCACCGCCAGCCCCGCCGCCGCGGCCAGGCCGCGCCGGCGAGCCACCAGGGCCAGGACCACGCCGGCCAGCCCCACGGCCATCGCCGCCAGGCCCAGCCAGCCGCCCCACTCGACCATGGTGAACGCGGCACCGAGGCTCAGCCAGCGGAGCTGGTACCAGGGGCCGGGCAGCAGAGCCGCCAGCCCGGCCAGCGCACCCAGGCCGAGACCGAGCCCGGCGGCCGCTCGCCCCCAGGTGCCGGCTGTTCGCGTTACGCCGCTCATGGCACGAAGGCTCCCCGAAGTCCTGTGTCGTCCCGGCGCCATCGCCGGCGCGCCGCAGGCGCCCCGGCGGGGGGCGCCGTCACCGCAGCGGCGCCACGGCGCCGGTGCGCAGCCACTCCAGATAGTCGTCCAGAATCAGCCGGTGGTCAAAAACCAGGCCGGTCGCCCGGGCGGGATCTTCGACGCGTACCGCGGCGGCATCGTCATCGGCAACGGGCCGGCCACCGGCGTCGGCGATGTAGACGCAGCTCGCCGTATGGCCGCGCGGATCGCGATCCGGCGCCGAGTAGACGCCCAGCAGGCACACCAGCGCGACCTGCAGCCCGGTCTCCTCCTGCGCCTCCCGCCGCGCGGCCGCCTCGACGCGCTCGCCGCGGTCGACGAAGCCGCCCGGCAGCGCCGACCCGAGCGGCGGCCGGGCGCGCTCCACCAGAACGACCCGCCGCGGATCGCCGTCCAGGCGGATGATGCAGTCGGCGGTCAGCAGCGGCGTCTCGGGAGCGGCCATCAGCGCTCCCGGGCCGCGGCGCAGCCCAGGCACAGCGAGGTGGCCGGGTCGGCGCCAAGGCGCCGGATGTCGATGGGTTCCTCGCACTCCAGGCAGTAGCCGTAGTCCCCGGCGTCCAGGCGTCGCAGGGCCGCGGCGATGCGCTGCAGCCGTTCCTGCGCCCGGGCGGAGACCGCCTGGGCCATGGCCTGGCCCTGCAGCGCATCCATGCGCGACAGGCGGCCCGTGCGGGTCTGATCCAGCTCCACCGTGGCGCTGCCCTCGCGGCGCATGGCATCTCCCTCGGCAAGGGCGTCGCGCTCGTCCAGCAACCGCCGGCGCATGGTTTCCGGGTCCAGGGTGTCGGCCATTACATTGCGCTCCAGGGCAGCGCCGGGCGGGTATCCGCCTCCAGGCCCAGGAGCTCGCGCACGGCGCCGGAATCCGGCGCATCGCAAACGGCCCGGGCCAGGGGCGCTGCCTCGCGAGTGTCGGTGCGTTGCACGACCCGCGCCAGCGTCGGCAGCAGGCGCGGAGCCATGGAAAAGCGCCGGAACCCCAGCCCCAGCAGCAGCGGCAGGACGCCGGGCAGCTGCTGCAGCAGGCCACATAGCTGCACCGTATCCTGCCGGGTGCCCGCCATCTCGCCGATGGTCCGCAGGAACCGCATCAGCGGCGGCGAGTACGGGTCCAGGTACCCGGCCACCTCGGGGATGTCCCGGTCGGCGCCGAACAGGCACTGCATGAGATCGTTGCAGCCGATGGACACCAGGTCCGCGTGACGGCGCCACTCCGGCATGGCCAGCGCGGCCGCCGGCGTCTCCGCCATGATGCCTACCGGCACCGTCTCCGGCAACCACGCCGCCAGCTCCCGGCGCCAGTGCGCGAACTCCTCGGGACTGGCCACGTAGGGGATGAGCACGCGCACATCGAAGGCGGCGGCGAGCTCGGCCACCGCCTGGGCCTGGGCGCGCACCACGCTGCGCACCGGCTCGACGCCGAACAGGCGCGAGCCCTGCATGCCCAGCAGCCCCGCCATACCCGCCATCTCTCCCAGCCACGGGGGCCGCTTGTCCACGGAGATATCCAGCAGGCGCAGCGTCACCCCGAGGGGCGCCGCCGCCCGGCACAGGGCGCCGAACGTCTCCACGTAGAAGGCCCGGTCCGGTTGCCGCCCGTGGGGCGGCACCAGGTATTCCGTACGTACCATGCCGATGCCGGTGGCACCCATGGCCAGTGCCTCGCCGGCGCCGTGCTGGCTGGTGATGCTGGCGCGCAGCTCCACCGGAACGCCGTCCCGGGTCGACACGGGGACACCGGGCTCGAGCCCCGGCGCCGGCGCCGCTGCCGCGCCCGCCGCGTCCCCCTCGGTGCGCAGGACGCCGTCACCGCCGTCCAGGTGGATGCTCCGCCCCGGGGCCAGCTCCGCCGCCTGGCGGCGCCCCACCACCACCGTGGGAATGCCGAGCCCCTGCAGCTGGCTCATGGGGTGCGACAGCGGCGCGCCGCCGACGACAACGAGCCCCGCCGGGCGCGCTGTGAACCGCTCCAGGTCGGCGTAGTCGACCAGGAGCACGTGATCCGCTGTGGCGCCGTGGAGATCGGTACTGAGAGCCCCTCGGGCAGTACCGGGCACGTACGGCATGGCCTGCATGGTCATGGAGTCAGTCTACGGCGAGCCCGTCGTCCGGGTCATGCTGCGTCGCACGGTAGGCGAGGGCCGGGGCCAGCTGCTGCAGTGCGCCCGGCGGGTTCACCAGCATGCGCTGCCACAGCGGCACCAGGGCGACGGGGTTGTCCGGGGCCACCTGGAGGCGCAGCATGCCGGGATCACGGAGGAACCGCTGCAGGGCGTCCACGCTGCCGTCGGCCATGGCGCCCTGCCACTGGGCCGTGGCGCGGTCGAGCTCGCTGGCGATGACGGCGACGAGCGTGTCACGGGCCATGCCCCGCTGACGGGCCAGGCGGCCGAGAAGGGAACGGACCAGGTCACCGCCGTGCCAGCGGGCATCCAGCCATTCCAGCACCGGCGCGCACAGGGAGCCGCCGCACCCGGACCAGGCTTTCCGGGTGGCCGGCCGCAGGTGCGCCCGGACCCGGAGCTCGTCGCCGCTCAGCAGGGCCACGACCAGCCGTTCCAGGCTCACCCGGCCGGAGTCCGCGTCAACGCGCATGGCCAGGGACACGTCGCCGAGAACCGGCCCCTGGAGGGCATCCTCCAGCAGTCGATGGATGAAAGCGTCACCACCCCGGACCCACTCAACGTCGTGCAGCTCCACCTCCAGGCGCTCCGGCAGGCGCTCGCCGGCCCGGTAGTCGCGGACATGCAGCCGGCGAACCCGGAACGCGGGCCCGCCCGCCGCGGCGACCAGGGTCAGGTCATGCACGTCGGCCGTCCGGTCGACGACGTCGACGCGGACGCCCCCGTAGGTCACCCGGAGGATGCCGGGCAGCTCCGTCAGGGTCGTCTCGACGGCGTGCCCGACGCGGTCTTCCAGGTAGCGCTGCCCAGCCAGTAGGGCCGCGCCCGCCAGCACCCCGAGGACGATCACGAGCAGCGCCGTGCGGACCATGCGCGTCATGCAGCTCCCCCGAGGCGGGCCAGGACCGCGAGACAGGCCGCCGCATAGACGCCTGCCAGGACGTCGTCGGCCATGATCCCCAGGCCGCCGGTGACGCGGCGATCCAGCCAGCCGATGGGCCACGGCTTGACGACATCGAAAAGACGGAACAGCGCGAAGCCCGCCACCACCCAGGGCCACCCCGCCGGGGCCGCGGCCATGGTGACAAGAAAGCCGGTGACCTCGTCCCAGACGATGGCCGGATGGTCGTGGACGCCGAAATCCCGCGCCGCCCGGTCACAGATCCACAGGCCCGCCACCGCGGCGGCGACGACCAGGACGCCGTAGAGCCAGCCGGGGGCAAGCAGCAGCAGGCCGTACAGGGGAATGGCCGCCAGGGTCCCGGCGGTCCCCGGCGCCCACGGCGACAGCCCCGCACCGCCCCCCAGCGCCAGGATGTGGACCGGGTCGCGCCAGCGCACGCGGCCCCGCAGGGAACGATGGATGCCGGATTCCGCCATGGATTCCCCCGGGGAGATCAGTCGGCCTCGGAGAAATGCTGGTAGCCGCTGTCCTCCAGGACCACCGGCGTGCGATCGGCGTGCCGCAGCCGCAGGCCGGCGCGCGGCTGCACGGTGCCGATCCGGGTCAGGGCGACCCCGAGGCGGCTGGCCAGGCCGTCGAGCTCGTGCAGCCGGGAGCGCGGCAGCGTGAAGCACAGCTCGTAGTCATCACCGCCGGTGAGCGCCGTGCGCCACTGCTGCTGGCGGCCGCCGAAGCGCAGCCCCGGCTCGGACAGCGGCAAGCGGTCCACGTCCACGGTCGCGCCGACACCGCTGGCCTCCAGGAGATGGCCCAGGTCGCCGGCGAGCCCGTCGGAGACGTCCACGGCGGCGGTGGCACGGCCCCGCAGGGCCTGCCCCAGGCTCACCCGCGGCACCGGCCGGTGCAGGCGATCCAGGAGATAGGCGACGTTGGCGTCATCGCGGTCCGCCCGGCGCTGCCACAAGGCCAGGCCGAGGGCGGCGTCGCCGAGGCTGCCGCTGACTACCACGGCATCGCCCGGACGCGCCCCGCGGCGCCGCAGGGCGCCGCCGACGGGCACGAAGCCCACCACCTGGACGCAGATATTCAGGGGGCCCCGGGCGATATCGCCGCCCACGAGCCGCACCTGGTGGTATCGCGCCAGCCCCGCGAGACCGGCCGAGAACCCCTGCAGCCAGGCGTGATCCGCCTCCGGCAGGGTCAGCGCCAGCTGGAACCAGGCCGGCTCCGCGCCCATGGCAGCGAGATCGCTGAGGTTCACCGCCAGGGCCTTCTCGCCGACGGCCGCCGCCGGCGCATCCACGGGGAAGTGCACGCCGCCGACCAGCGTATCCGTGGCCATGACCAGGGACTCGCCCGCGCGCGGCTGCAGCACGGCGCCGTCGTCGCCGATGCCGGCCAGCACGTCGTCGCGGCGGCTGCCGATGTCGCCGAAATACGTCCGTATGAGCTCGCGTTCCGTCATGCCCACGTTCGCATCACCCCGCAGCGGCAGAGGCGTCAGCGCCTGGAGCCGCGCCGCTCGATTTCCGCCGCACGCAGCGGGTGCCGGCGGGCGACCTTGTCCAGAACGCCGTTGATGTACTTGTGGCTGGCCTCGGCGCCGAAGGCCTTGGCCAGCTCCACGGCCTCCGATATGACCACCCGGTACGGAATATCCGGGCGCTCGCTGAGCTCGTAGGCCCCCATGCGCAGCACCAGCCGCTCCACCGGGTCCAGGCTCGCCATGGCCCGATCCAGGTGGGGCGTGATCTGCTCGTCCCATTCCTCGAGCCGGTCCAGCACGCCGTGCAGCAGCTCCCGGAACAGCACCAGGTCCGTGTCCGCCATGTCCAGGGCTTCCTCCAGCTCCCGGTCCGGCTCCACCGCCGGCGGCTTCTCGCGGGGCGCGCTGTCGTCCTGCTCGGGCAGGAACTGCAGCTCGATCTCGCGCGCGCTCTGCCCCGTGAGCTGCCACTGGTACAGCGCCTGCAGGGCGCGCTGGCGGGCCGCCCGGCGCTGTCGGTTGTGATCCTGGTTGCGGTGTGACATCAGGCCTCGAGACGGCGCAGCAGGCTGACCATTTCCATGGCCGACATGGCTGCCTCGGCGCCCTTGTTGCCAGCCTTGGTGCCCGCGCGCTCGATGGCCTGCTCGATGGAGTCGACGGTGAGCACGCCGAAGGCTACGGGCAGGCCGCGCTGCTGGGTCACCTGGCCCAGCCCCTTGCTGCATTCGCCGGCGACGTAGTCGAAATGCGGGGTGCCGCCGCGGATCACCGCGCCCAGCGCGATGATGGCATCGTACTGGCCGGAGGCAGCCGCACGGTCCACCACCAGGGGCAGCTCCCAGGCGCCCGGGGCACGTATCAGCGTCAGCCGGTCGTCGCCGACACCGTGACGCTGCAGCGCGTCCACGGCGCCGCTGACCAGGCTGTCCACCACGAAACCGTTGAAACGGGTGGCCACCAGGGCATAGCGCCCGTCCACGGAGGTGAAATCCCCCTCGATCGTCTTCATGTCATCCATCCCGCCGTTCGTTGTCGGCTCCCGCGGGGGCAGCCGGGATTACTCCGGATCCACGTATTCAACCACTTCCATGCCGAAGCCCGACAGCGCGTGCATGCGCTTGGGCGCACTCAGCACGCGCATGCGCCGCACGCCGAGATCCGTGAGGATCTGGGCGCCCTTGCCGTAGGTCCGCAGATCCGCGCTGCCCTGGGCGCCGCTGTCTTCCTCGCCGCCGTCCGGCTGGCGGTGGTACTCGTGCATGCGCTTGAGGATGGCGGAGTCGTCCTCGCCGCCGCGCAGGACGACGATGACGCCCTCGCCCGCCGCGGCCACCTGGCGCAGGGCGGCGCGCAGGGGCCAGCCGCACAGCGGCCCGGTGCTGGCGAACATGTCCGAGAGCGTGTTCTGCAGGTGCACCCGCACGAGCACCGGGGTATCGGGCTCCGGGCGGCCCCGTACCAGCGCGAAATGCAGGGCGTCGTCGACGTTGTCCTGGTAGGCGTACAGGTGGAACGGACCGAACTCGGTGGGCAGCTCGCAGTCGGCGACGCGCTCCACCGTGCGCTCGTTGCGGACCCGGTAGGCGATGAGGTCGGCCACGGTACCGATCTTCAGGTCGTGCTCCCGGGCGAAGGCGACGAGATCGTCCCGCCGGGCCATGGTGCCGTCCTCGTTGAGGATCTCCACGATCACCGACGACGGCTCGAAGCCGGCCATGCGGGCCAGGTCGCAGCCGGCCTCGGTATGGCCGGCGCGGGTCAGCACGCCGCCGGGCTGCGCCATGACCGGGAAGATGTGCCCGGGCTGGGTGATGTCCTCCGGCTTGGCCCGGGGAGCGACCGCGGCCTGCACGGTACGCGCCCGGTCCGAGGCGGAGATGCCGGTGGTCACCCCGCTGCTGGCCTCGATGGAGACCGTGAAGTTGGTGCTCTGCGCGCGGTCGGTGCCGCCGACCATGAGCGGCAGGCGCAGCTGCTCGCAGCGCTCCCGGGTCAGGGTCATGCACACCAGGCCGCGGCCGTAGCGGGCCATGAAGTTGATATCCTCGGGCCGCACCATGCTGGAGGCCATGACCAGGTCGCCCTCGTTCTCGCGATCCTCGTCGTCCATGATGACGACCATGCGCCCCCGGCGCAGGTCGTCGATGATCTCCTCGATGCTGTTCATGGCCATGCCGTCATTGCTGTCGCCGGACATGCGGACACTCCCGTCGTGGTCAATCGGTGCGGAAACCGCTGCGGGCGAGAAATTCGCGGGTAATACCGGAAGCGCCGGGTGCCGCCGCCTGCTCCCCGAGCATGAGGCGCTCCAGGTACCGGGCAATCAGATCCACTTCCAGGTTCACTGAATGGCCGGAACGATACTCGCCGAAGCGGGTGGCGTCCATGGTATGGGGCACGATGTTGACCTCGAAGCAGGGACCGTCCACGGCATTGACGGTGAGGCTGACCCCGTCGACGCAGATGGATCCCTTCTCGGCAATGTAGCGTGCCAGGCGGTCCGGTGCCCGGAACCGGAAGCGCCAGGAACGACCGTCCGGGTGGCACGCCTCGACGGTGCCCAGGCCGTCGACGTGACCGCTGACCAGATGCCCGCCCAGGGGCGTCGCCGGTGTCAGCGCCTTCTCCAGGTTCACGCGGCTGCCGGCCCCGAGCCCACCCAGGCTGGTGCGATCCAGGGTCTCCACGGACACGTCCGCCTCGAACGCCTCCGCGGCGACCGCGACCGCCGTCAGGCAGACGCCGTTGACGGCGATGCTGTCGCCCACGGCCACGTCGTCCAGGGACAGCCCGCCGCCGCTCACGCGCAGCCGGACGTCGTCCCCCCGGCGTTCCTGCCCCTGAATGCGGCCCAGCGCCTGCACGATCCCGGTAAACATGGTTCAGCTCCCTGCGCGTGATCCCGGTCGTACCATGATACGAAGGTCGGCACCGACTTGTCGCACGTCCAGCAGCTCCAGCGGCTGACGCTGCGCCATGGCATCCAGGCCGGGCAGGTGCATCAGCGGCCGGCCCTGGTGCCCCATCAGATGCAGTGCCTGGTAGAGAATCAGCTCGTCGGTCAGGCCCCGGGCCAGGAACGCGCCCGCCAGGGTCGGCCCCGCCTCCACCAGGACCTCGTTGACCGAGCGCTGTGCCAGCCGCGCCAGCACGGCGTCGAGATCGAGCCCGCCCGTGCCGGCGGCCAGGCGCTCGACCTCCGCCCCCGCCGCTTCCAGCGCCGCGCGTCGCTCCGGGGCGTCGGCGGCGGTGACGATCAGCACCGGCCCCGGCTGCCTCAGCATGGCGGCGTCCGGCGGCGTCACCAGGCCGGTGTCCAGGACCACGCGCAGGGGCGGCGGGATCTGCTCGGCATCCGCCACATCGCGGACGGTGAGCGCCGGATCGTCGGCCCGTACCGTGGCGCTGCCGGTGACGATGGCGCAGGAGCGCGCCCGCCAGCGGTGGACATCGGCGCGTGCCGCGGCGCTGGTGATCCAGCGGCTCTCGCCGGAGGCCATGGCGGTGCGCCCGTCCAGGCTGGCGGCGAGCTTGCACCGGACCCAGGGGCGCCCCGCCTCCATGCGCCGGACGAAGCCCGGGTTCAAGGCTCGGGCCTGGGGCTCCAGCAGGCCCTCGCGCACCGCGACGCCCGCGCCGCGCAGGCGCTCCAGCCCGCGCCCGGCGACCGCCGGATTGGGATCGCGCATGGCCACCACCACCTCCGCGACACCGGCCTCGACCAGGGCATCGGCGCAGGGCGGCGTACGTCCGTGGTGCGAGCACGGCTCCAGGCTTACGTAGGCGGTCGCCCCGGCGGCGGCCGCACCCGCGGCCCGCAGGGCGTACACCTCGGCGTGGGGCTCGCCGGCGCGCGCGTGCCAGCCTTCGCCCACCGCCATGCCGTCGTGGACCAGGACGCAGCCGACACGGGGATTCGGGCGGGCCGACATGCGGCCACGCTCGGCGAGCCGGAGGGCACGGGCCATCCACTGATGGTCCTGCGCCGTGAATCCGTTGCCGCTCATGGCTCGTCCGTCGCGGAGGAAGAGTCTTCCAGCCCCTCGATCACCTCACGGAAGGCGCTGACATCCTCGAAGCTCCGGTAAACGGAGGCGAAGCGCACGAAGGCCACCTTGTCCAGCTCGCGCAGCTCCTCCATGACCCAGTGGCCCACGTCCCGGGTGGCAATCTCCCGCTCGCCCCGGGCGCGGATATTGCGGATGATGCGGTGGATGGACGCCTCGACGCGCTCGGTATCCACGGGGCGCTTCTCCAGCGCCCGCAGCATGCCGGTGCGCAGCTTGTCCTCGTCGAAGGGCTCGCGGGTGCCGTCCTGCTTGACCATGCGGGGCATGAGCAGCTCGGCGGTCTCGAAGGTGGTGAAGCGCTCACCGCAGTGCCCGCACTCGCGCCGCCGACGCACCTGGTCGCCCTCCCGCGCGAGGCGGGAGTCGACCACCCGCGTATCCTGCGCCTGACAGTACGGGCACCGCATGAACGCCCTCGATCAGCCCTGCCCGGGCCGGTATACCGGCTTGCGCCGGCAGATCTCCAGCACCTGCTCGCGCACGCGCCGGATGGTGGCTTCATCCGACATGTTGTCGAGCACGTCGCAGATCCAGTGGGCCAGCTGCCGGGCGTCGTCCTGGTCGAAGCCGCGGGTGGTGATCGCCGGCGTGCCGATACGCAGCCCGGAAGTGACGAACGGCGATTGCGGGTCATTGGGCACGGTGTTCTTGTTCACCGTGATGTGGGCCTCGCCCAGGGCCGCGTCCGCGTCCTTGCCGGTCAGGCCCCTGGCCACCAGATCGATGAGGAACAGGTGATTGTCGGTGCCCCGGGAGACCACGTCGAAGCCGCGCTCGCGGACCGTCTCCGCCATCACCCGGGCATTGTCCACCACGCGCTGCTGGTACTCGCGGAATTCCGGCTCCAGCGCCTCCTTGAAGGCGACGGCCTTGGCGGCGATGACATGCATCAGCGGGCCGCCCTGGGTGCCCGGGAAGATCAGCGACTGGAACTTCTTGGTGATCTCCGGGTTCTCGCGGGCCACGATGAGACCGCCCCGCGGGCCGCGCAGGGTCTTGTGGGTGGTGGTGGTGCAGGCGTCGGCGTAGGGCACCGGGTTGGGATAGACGCCGGCGGCGATGAGCCCGGCCACGTGGGCCATGTCCACCACCAGGTAGGCGCCCACCTTGTCGGCGATCTCGCGGAAGCGCGCCCAGTCCACGATCCGGGAATACGCGGAGAAGCCGGCGACGATGATCTTCGGCTTGTGCTCCTGGGCCAGCTGGTCGACCTGCTGGTAGTCGATCTCGCCGGTGGCCGGGTCCAGGCCGTACTGCACGGCGTTGAAGATCTTGCCGGAGAAGTTGACCTTGGCACCGTGGGTCAGGTGGCCGCCGTGGTCCAGGCTCATGCCCAGGATGGTATCGCCCGGGGAGGCCAGCGCGAGGTAGACCGCGGCATTGGCCTGCGAGCCGCTGTGCGGCTGGACGTTGGCGTAGTCGGCGCCGAACAGCTGCCGGGCGCGCTCGATGGCCAGGCGCTCGGCCTCGTCGACGAACTCGCAGCCGCCGTAGTAGCGCTTGCCGGGGTAGCCCTCGGCGTACTTGTTGGTCAGCACGCTGCCCTGGGCCTCGAGCACCCGGGGGCTGGCGTAATTCTCCGAGGCGATGAGCTCGATGTGCTCTTCCTGGCGCTGGTTCTCCTTCTGCATGGAGTCCCAGAGCTCGGGGTCAAAGCTGGCGATGTTCATGTCTTCGTTGAACATGCGGCTCCCTCAATGTTGCCAAAGAAACTGTGTACCACGGCCCGGCGCACCCGCTCGGCACTTGCGGCCACGGGCGCGGCTGCCAATCAGGTGAACGCCGACCGGCGGCGCCTGGCGCCTGCAGCGGTCGCTTGCGGATCGTCGTGGAGTAAGCCTATCACCTTACCGCATTGCCATTGCATCTGCACGGACATCCCGTTACCCCTGCGCGACGCCGGCGGCGGGTTGCCCGTGCGGGCGCTTTGCTCTACAAGGGCGGAAACACCGGCACGGGCACCGCGCAATGAAGAAACGAACCCCCCGGGTCACCGTCGGCTGGCGGGAGTGGGCCGGCCTTCCGGACCTGAACATCCCGAAGATCAAGGTCAAGGTCGACACCGGCGCCCGCACCTCGGCGCTGCACGCCGTCCACGTCGTCCGGTTCAGCGATAACGGGCGCCGCCGCGTGGCGTTCGAGATCCACCCGTTCCAGCGGCGCAGCGTGCCCACCATCGCCTGTGTCGCCGATCTCGTCGGCGACCGTGCGATCACCAGCTCCACCGGGCACCGCGAGTACCGCCCCGTGATCCGTACCACGATCCTGCTCAACGGCGTACGCTGGCCCATCGATCTGACCTTGACCAATCGCGATACCATGGGGTTTCGTATGCTGCTCGGCCGGCGTGCCATGCGTGGCCGACTGCTGGTCGACCCGTCCGCCTCGTTCATCTGCGGGCCGCCCGGGGGACCGGAGGCCGCTACCTGACCCACGGAGCAGCGCTGCCCGATGAATATCATCATTCTCTCGCGCAACCGGCGACTCTACTCCACGCGGCGCCTGCAGGAGGCCGGCGAGGAACGCGGCCATACCATGCGCGTGGTGGACCCGCTGCGCTGCTACATGAACATCAGCGCCCACAAGCCGGAGATCCACTACCGCGGCGAGCAGCTGGAGATGCCGGACGCCGTCATCCCCCGCATCGGCGCCTCGATCACGTTCTACGGCACCGCCGTGGTGCGCCAGTTCGAGATGATGGGGGTGTTCCCGCTCAACGAGTCGGTGGCCATCAACCGCTCCCGGGACAAGCTGCGCTCGCTGCAGCTGCTCGCCCGCCGGGGCATCGGGCTGCCGGTCACCGGGTTCGGCTATTCCCCGGACGACAACCAGGACCTGATCAACCTGGTGGGCGGCGCACCGCTGGTGGTCAAGCTGCTGGAGGGCACCCAGGGCCGCGGCGTGGTCCTGGCGGAGACCAACAAGGCGGCCGAGAGCGTCATCGACGCCTTCCGCGGGCTGAATGCGTACTTTCTCACCCAGGAGTACATCCGCGAGGCCAACGGCGCGGACATCCGCTGCTTCGTGGTGGGCGACCGGGTGGTGGCGTCCATGATCCGCCAGGCCAAGGAAGGGGAGTTCCGCTCCAACGTCCACCGCGGCGGCAGCGCGCGGGCGCTGCGCATCACCCCGGAGGAGCGCTCCACGGCGGTGCGCGCCGCCCGCATCATGGGCCTGAACACCTGCGGCGTGGACATCATGCGCTCGAATCACGGGCCGGTGGTCCTGGAGGTCAACTCCTCCCCGGGCCTGCAGGGCATCGAGAAGGCCACCAGCAAGGACATCGCCTCGTCGGTCATCCAGTTCATCGAGAAGAGCGGGCGCAAGGGCAAGACGCGGACGCGCGGGAAAGGATAATTCAAGAGTCGCTTGGAGGGGTGGCGATTCCGGGTTGAAGCGACTAGCGGAGCCCCGGAGCGCAGGCCGTCCGGCCCCGAAGGGGTGGCGGCAGGGATGCCGCCACCGGCTGTCAGCACAGGGATGTGCTGTCAGCCGGCCAGGCCGGAGCGGAGGAACCAGGCGGAGCTTCGGAGCGCCAACCCGGAACCGCCACCCCTCCAAGCGACACCGGCACAGAGGGCTCATCGTTCAGTACTAAGGCGTTCTGTGGAGGTGCAGGCGGGGATCGGGGTGTGAGCTCCGGAGCTCCGCCTTTTCCGTCGCTCCGGGCTGGCCGAGCGACAGCACATCCCTGTGCTGACGCTCGGTTGCTTCATCCCTGAAGCAACCCCTTCGGGGCCGGGCGCCCTGCGCGACGGGGCTCCGCTAGTCGCACACACCCCGATCCCCGCCTGCACCTCCACAGAACCATCTGTCCTCGTACAAGGCACTGGCCAGCCCGTGTGCAACAGGTAGAATGTCGGTCCACTTTCCAGAGCAACAGGCTTGCTGACCAATGGCGCAGTACATCTACACCATGAACCGGGTGGGCAAGGTCGTCCCGCCCAAGCGCGAGATCCTCAAGGACATCTCCCTGTCGTTCTTCCCCGGCGCCAAGATCGGCGTGCTCGGGCTCAACGGCGCCGGCAAGTCCACGCTGCTGAAGATCATGGCCGGCGTGGAGAAGGAGTACGAGGGCGAGGCGCGCCCGCAGCCGGGCATCAAGATCGGCTACCTGCCCCAGGAGCCGCAGCTCGACCCCGACAAGGACGTGCGCGGCAACGTCGAGGAAGGCGTCGCCGAGATCAAGCAGATGCTCGACGAGTTCAACGCCGTCTCCGCCGAGATGGCCGACCCGGACGCCGATTTCGAGGCCCTGATGGAGAAGCAGGGCAAGCTGCAGGACCGCATCGACGCCGCCGGCGCCTGGGACCTGGAGCGGCAGCTGGAGCAGGCCGCCGACGCCCTGCGCCTGCCGCCCTGGGATGCCGACGTGAACACCATCTCCGGCGGCGAGAAGCGCCGCGTCGCGCTGTGCCGCCTGCTGCTGTCCGGCCCGGACATGCTGCTGCTGGACGAGCCCACCAACCACCTGGATGCGGAGAGCGTGGCCTGGCTGGAGCGCTTCCTGGCGGAGTTCCCGGGCACGGTGGTGGCGGTCACCCACGATCGCTACTTCCTGGACAACGTCGCCGGCTGGATCCTGGAGCTGGACCGGGGCCAGGGCATCCCCTGGCAGGGCAACTACTCCTCCTGGCTGGAGCAGAAGGAAAAGCGCCTGGAGCAGGAGAAGAAGCAGGAGCAGGCCCACCGGCGCGCGGTCAAGGCCGAGCTGGAGTGGGTGCGTACCAATCCCAAGGGGCGGCAGGCCAAGAGCAAGGCCCGCCTGCAGCGCTTCGAGGAGCTGCAGTCGAAGGAGTTCCAGAAACGCAACGAGACCCAGGAGCTCTACATCCCGCCGGGCCCGCGGCTGGGCGACAAGGTCATCGAGTTCGACGGCGTGCGCAAGGCCTTCGGCCAGGAGCTGCTCTACGAGGACCTCACCTTCAACCTGCCGCCGGGGGGCATCGTCGGCGTCATCGGCCCCAACGGCGCCGGCAAGACCACGCTGTTCCGCATGATCACCGGCCGGGAGACCCCCGACGCCGGCGAGATCCGCATCGGCGACACGGTGGATCTGGCCTACGTGGACCAGAGCCGCGACCACCTGGACGACAGCAAGACCGTCTGGGAGGAGATCTCCGGCGGCCAGGACCTCATCCAGGTGGGCAGCTACGAGGTGCAGTCGCGGGCCTACGTGGGCAAGTTCAACTTCAAGGGCACCGAGCAGCAGAAGCGCATCGGCGAGCTCTCCGGCGGAGAACGCAACCGCGTGCACCTGGCCAAGCTGCTGCAGAGCGGCGGCAACGTGCTGCTGCTGGACGAGCCCACCAACGACCTGGACGTGGAAACCCTGCGCGCCCTGGAGGAGGCCCTGCTCACGTTCCCGGGCTGCGCGGTGGTGATCTCCCACGACCGCTGGTTCCTGGACCGGATCAGCACCCATATCCTGGCCTTCGAGGGCGACAGCCAGGTGACCTTCATCGAGGGCAACTACCAGGACTACGAGGAAGACCGCAAGAAGCGCCTGGGCGACGACGCCACGCCGCACCGGATCAAGTACAAGCGCCTGGCGTAGTGAATCGCGCCGTCGGCGGCGAAATCCCGGGCGCAGAGCCCGGGACGCCGCGTGGTCGACGGCGCATCAAGGTTGCCACCGGGATCGGTGCCCTGCGACCGCTGGTGTCGATGCCTATCCCCGCGCCCCCGCGAGCGACAAGAAGTCAGGATAGCCCAACAGCGTTTCCATCTTCTGCCGAGTATCCGAATCGCTGGTGGGGACGTAGGTGACGAGCTGCAATGAAGCGCCGTTACCACCGGCCACCTGGAGGATGGCGTAGTCGAATACCAATCGCCCCGCTTCGGGATGCTGGTAGCCCTTCACGCCATCCTGGGGAAGCTGGACATTGTGCTCCCCCCACCAGCCGGCAAACTCCGGGCTTTGGGCAAGGAGTATTCCGATCAGCTCGTTGAACCACGAATCATCGATGTAGTTCGCATGAGTCAGCCGCAACTTCGCGACACAGTCCCGGGCGTGGGACTCCCAGTTCACGAGCATCTGACGTATACGCGGATTCAGGAAAAGCTGGTAGATACCGTTCCTTTCGATTCCCCGCATGGCGCCGAGATCACCGTGGATGACGGTCGCGGCGCGGTTCCAGGCCAGGATGTCGGAACGTGCCCCCGTGATCCACGCCGGACAGAACTCGAGCTGATCCATCAGCCGCTGATGCTGAGGGCTCACCGCAGCCTCGCGCGCCGAGCCATTGCTCCCGCTCTCCGGCCCGTATCCGCCCAGCGTCAGCAGATGCTGCTGCTCGGCAGGTTCGAGCCTCAGCGCATGGGCGATATGCTGCAACGTATCCATCGATGGATGCACGTCGCGCATCTGCTCCAGCCACGCGTACCACTCGGTGCTGATTCCGGCCAGCTCGGCGACTTCCTCGCGACGCAGACCGGGAGTTCGCCGCCGCGTACCACGCGGCAGGCCGATGTGCTCCGGCTGCAGCCGCGCACGCCGAATTCTCAGAAAGGTAGCGATCTCGCTACGACGGTCATTACTAAGCACTACGCTATTCCTTCTGGTTTGCTGAACCATCGCCGAACGATGCCGAGACCCGGTTTTACCTCCTGAAAGGTTAGTAACCAATTTCCAGGGGGGAAGTGCGGATACCAGTATACGGCGTTCCTTACCTCTCCCTGACAGCCGATATAGGGTCTCCACTTCAGTCGAGGCGCACACTGCAAAAGGAGCACAACCATGCGTTACCGCAAATTCGGCAATACCGGCCTGTTCGTCTCCGAGCTTTGCCTGGGCACCATGACCTTCGGCGGCGAGGGAGAGCTATGGAGCCAGATCGGTGACTTGCAGCAGGCTGACGCCGACCGCCTGATCGGTCGGGCCCTCGATGCCGGTATCAACTTCATCGACACCGCCGATGTCTACTCCGAAGGAATATCGGAACAGATGACCGGCCAGGCCCTGAAGAATCTCCAGGTACCGCGCAGCGATGTCGTGCTCGCTACCAAAGTATTCGGTGAAACCGGCCCGGGAGTGAATGCCCGGGGCTTGTCGCGCTATCACATCATGGACGGAGTAAAAGCCAGTCTGCGGCGCCTGCAGGTCGATCATATCGATCTGTATCAGGTCCACGGCTTCGACCCGGCCACACCGATCGAGGAAACCCTCCACGCCCTGGATACCTTAGTGCAACAGGGGCATGTCCGCTATATCGGGGTGTCCAACTGGGCGGCCTGGCAGATCATGAAGGCACTGGGCATTGCCGACCGACTGGGGCTGGCTCACTTCCAGTCACTGCAGGCGTATTACACGATTGCGGGCCGCGACCTGGAGCGCGACATCGCTCCCATGCTGCAAAGCGAAGGACTCGGGCTCATGGTGTGGAGCCCTCTCGCCGGCGGCCTGCTCAGCGGCAAGTACACGCGAGACGGTCGAGCCGAGGAAGGCGGCCGGCGTACCCGCTTCGATTTCCCGCCAGTGGAGAAGGAACGCGCTTACGATTGTATTGACGTGATGCGCCGCATCGCCGACAACAAAGGCGTCTCGGTCGCCCAGATCGCGCTTGCCTGGCTGCTGCATCAGGACGTCGTCACCAGCGTCATCGTCGGGGCCAAGCGAACGGAGCAGCTCGACGACAATATTGCCGCGACGCAAATCGAGCTCGGCGGTCATGAACTTACTGAGCTCAATCGCGTCAGCGAGCTGCCGCCGGAATATCCCGGCTGGATGCTGGAACGCCAAGGCCAGTACCGGCGTGAGCAGTTGGCAGCGCAAGGGCGCTGACGAGTTCACACGGGCCGGGCTCCACGGACATCCATCCGGGAAGCGCCACCGCCTTGCACTACCTTGATGCATGCCCGGCGACGGATGCGGGCACGCATAGGGACCTTGAAACCGGTATGCTCGGAGACCAAAGGGCCCCGGCCGGGGCCCTTTGGTCTCGACCGCCATCCCGGGCGTTGATACGGCCTGGCCGAAGCGGACCCCGAAATCCGAGCAGGTCGGCTTGTGGGCTTGCCCCGGAGCACGTATTCCGACCGGCCGGCGGCAGCGAACGCGTTATTAATTGTCGTCGTCAGGACGCAGGTTTTTCACCTCGTCCAACAGGCTCATTAGAGTGCAATATTTCTCCTCCCCCAAGGCCTCCTGAATCCTCCTGTATTGCCGCATCATTTCTTCCTTCATTTCGTCGAAAAGCGCATTGCCCTTCGGCGTAAGAGTGATGCAAAGACGGCGCTGATCGGTTTCGGGCTTCCAGCGGTGTACCAGGCCGCTTTGTTCCAGACGCACCAGTACGCCGGTCAGGCTGGGGCGCAGAATGCATGCCAACTCGGCCAGCTGGTGACTTTCGAGCGTCTGATTGTCGGCTTGCCATAGGATGCGGATAACCCGCCACTGCTGCTCGGTAATATTGTTGCGGTTGAGGTTGGGCCGGAAGAAGTCCATTACGGACTCACGGGCCTGAAGCAGTGCCAAGGGGAGAGAGGGAGTCGGACGCGCCATGTTCTGCCTTATCAAGAAAACGGCCGAGGGGTCCTCCCCTCGGCCTTGATCGTTGGGTTATCGAATACCCATACACAAGTATTTAATTTCGAGATAGTCTTCAATGCCGTAGTGGGAGCCTTCCCGGCCTACGCCTGAGGCTTTGATTCCACCGAACGGCGCTACTTCCGTCGAGATTATGCCCTCGTTTATGCCGACCATACCATATTCGAGAGCTTCCCCTACGCGCCAGCTGCGGCCAATATTCTGCGTATAAATGTAGGAGGCGAGACCGAACGGAGTATCGTTCGCCATGCGAATGGCTTCCTGTTCGCTATTAAAGCGAAACAGCGGGGCAAGCGGACCAAACGTCTCTTCACTGGCAACATCCATGCTCGGCGTCACATCACCGAGCACCGTTGGCTCGAAGAAGTTGTCTCCCATTGCATGAGGCCGCCCGCCACAGAGCACCGTGGCACCCTGATCGACGGCGTTATCGATGTGAGCTCTTACCTTGTCGACCGCCTTCCGGTTGATCAGCGGCCCCTGTTGCGCGGTTTCGTCGTTGGCTGCTGCGACCTTGAGCCGTTTCACGGCAGCTACCAACTTTTCACTAAAACTGTCGTAGACGGCATCGTGTACCAGGATGCGATTGGTGCAAACACAGGTCTGCCCGCTATTGCGAAACTTGGAGGCGATCGCGCCCTCGACGGCGGCGTCCAGATCCGCATCATCAAAGACGATGAAGGGAGCATTGCCGCCAAGCTCCATGCTGACCTTCTTGATGGTGCCGGCGCACTCCTCCATCAACTGCCGGCCGATTTCGGTCGAACCGGTGAACGACAGCTTGCGAATGCGTTCATGGCGGGTCAGCTCACTGCCGATCTCGCCCGCACTACCGGTTACCACACTAAAGACGCCGGCGGGCACGCCTGCGCGCTCGGCCAATTCGGCCAGTGCCAGCGCCGACAAGGGTGTCTCGGAAGCAGGTTTGAGCACCATGGTGCATCCGGCAGCCAGAGCCGGGCCTGCCTTGCGTGTGATCATGGCAACCGGGAAGTTCCACGGCGTGATAGCGGCTACGACGCCGACAGGCTGCTTGATCACCACCAGGCGGCGGCCCGGCTTGTCGTTGGGAATGACATCGCCGTATACGCGTTTGCCTTCCTCGGCAAACCACTCGATGAAGCTGGCGCCATAATCGATCTCACCGCGACTTTCAGCCAGCGGTTTACCTTGCTCCCAGCTCAGCAGCCGTGCCAAGTCTTCCTTGTGTTCCTGCATTAACGCGAACCAGCGATGCAAGAGCGTCGCCCGCTCTTTGGCGGTCCTGTCGCGCCAGGCTGGCAACGCGGAATCGGCCGCTTCGATAGCGTGCCGCGTTGCAGCGGCACCGACGCGCGCGACCTCGGCAATGGGCGTGTTGTCGGCCGGGTTGGTGACAGTGAAGGTGTCGCCATTGTCGGCGCTGACCCACTGTCCGTTGATGTAGGCGTGCTGGCGAAGTAGATGGGAGTCAGTCAGGTTCATGGGAACTGCCCAAATAAAGAGAGAATCAGTCATCCAGGCCAAAGAATGGGCCGGCCGAGCGTATTCAATATACGGAGGCGGGAGGCTCCGGCGTCTCGCCGCCTTTGAAAGTGGCGGCCAATTCACGCAGCGAGCACATCAGCAGGCTGGCATCCACCCCGACGGCCACGAAGGTGCAGCCCAGCTCGAGATAGCGCTTGGCAAGCGTCGGATTGGCCGACAGAATGCCGGCCGCCTTACCTGCCTGGTGGATGCGCTGGATCGCCTTCTCGATGGCGGTCTGCACCTCCTCATGCTCCGGATTGCCGCGATGACCGAGTGAAGCGCTCAGATCCGCCGGGCCGATAAAGACGCCATCGACGCCCTCGACGGCGGCGATGGCGTCGAGGTTGTCGAGCCCTTCCTGCGTCTCGATCTGCACCAGCAAACATACTTCCTCGTCGGCCTTGTCCAGATAGCCGGGTATGGAATTCCAGCGGGAAGCCCGCGCCAGCGCACTGCCGACGCCACGTACACCCTCCGGCGGATAGCGCGTCGCACGCACCAGGGCGCGCGCCTGATCGGCGCTGTCCACCATGGGCACCAGCAAGCTCGCCACGCCGATATCGAGATACTGCTTGATCAGTGCCGTCTCTCCCACGGGAGGACGCACCACGGGCTGCACCTCGTAGGGGGCGACCGCCTGCAGCTGCTCGAGAATGGAACGCAGGTCGTTGGGCGCATGCTCACCATCGATCAACAGCCAGTCGAAGCCGGCGTTGGCGGCAATTTCGGCGCAGTAGCCATTGGCCAGGCCCGACCAGATGCCGATCTGGGCCTCGTTCCGGGCCAATGCCTGTTTGAACGTGTTGGTGGGCATGTCCATGGATACTCTCCCGATCCTCTGTGTGGTGGGGCCCCATGCGGCATGGTGAGGGTCTACCCGGACCACCGGCCGTTGCATCAGCAGGGACTGATGCGCTTTTTGACGCCCGACCGTCACGCTAGCGCCGCCGCTAGCCCGGTCAGGCATGAGCCGCAGCGGCAGGGGCAGCCGATCAATCGAACCGCAGCGTCACTTTCCCGAACGAGCCGTAGTCCGCCTCGATACCGCTGCCGGACGGGCATTCAACCGGACCGATGAAGGAGCCGGACAATACGACCTGACCGGCTTCGATCCGTTGGCCATAGTCCGCCATGCGGCGTGCCAGCCACATCAGGCCGATCACCGGGTCGTCGAGCACGCCGGCACCCAGGCCCGTGGCGACGACATCCCGGTTCTTCTTGACGATCGAGCCGACCCAGCGCAGATCGATGGCATTCGGTGCGTGTTGCTCCTCGCCCAGCACGATGCCGGCGTTCGCCGCATTGTCGGACACGGTATCGACGATGACGCGCATCTGACCGGTTCGAGCATCCCTGCGCACGACACGGGTATCGAGAATCTCGATGGCGGGCGACACGTAGTCGGTGGCGGCCAGTACCTCCTCCCGAGTGACTTTCCCCTCCAGCGGCGCCTTCATGACGAAGGCGATCTCGGTTTCGATCCGCGGCTGAATGAAGTGGTTATCGGGAATCACGACGCCGGTATCGAAGCGCATGTAGTCGTAGAGCACGCCACTGTCGGGCGTATCGATGCCCAGCGCATCCTGCATGGCCTTAGACGTCAATCCGATTTTCCAGCCAATGATCTCCTGTCCCCGGGCCAGTTTCCGCTTCATCTGGGCGGCTTGGATGGCATAAGCGTCATCCAGTGTCATGCCCGGGTACTGTAGCGACAGAAGGCCGATCTGCTCGCCGCTTTCCTCCGCCGCAAGCAGGGCATCGGCTGCCTCGGCGATCTGGGTATCAGTCAACGGCATGTTTTTCGTCCTCCACACCGTTGACCAGGGTGCCGATGCCATCGGCTTCGACTTCGATGACATCGCCCGGCTTGAGCCAGACCGGCGGATCGAAGCGCGCACCTGCACCGGTAGGCGTGCCACAGACGATGACGTCGCCCGGTACCAGGGTGGTGAAGGTAGAGACGTAGCTCACGATGTAACGGAAATCGAACATCATGCGCGAGGTCCGATCGCGCTGGCGTACCTCGCCGTTGACGCGGGTGGTCAGCTCGATGTCGTCGAGCTGGGAGGCATCACGAAACGGCACCAGCCAAGGGCCCATGGCGCCGGTGGCATCGAAGTTCTTACCCTGCGTGACGTTAAACTTGGCGTGATGGACCCAGTCGCGGATGGTGCCTTCGTTGCACAGGGTCAGCGCCGCGATGTGTTCATAGGTCTTCTCCATGGGAATGCGGCGCCCGCCCTTGCCGATCACGATGGCAACCTCGCCTTCGTAGTCGAGCTGCTCGCTCTCCGGCGGGCGCACCAGATTCTGCCGATGGCCCACGAAGCTGCGGGGAAAACGAATGAACAGCGAAGGCTTGCTCGGTGCCGCCTGGCCGTCCTTGTACTCTTCGTTGCGTGACGGGAAGTTGACGCCGACGCAGATCAGTTTCTCGGGGTTGGCCAGCGGAATCAGGAAAGTGACGTCCTCTTCGCGGTAGCTTGGGCGGCGTCCCTCGGCAGCATCCATGATTTCGTCGATCGCGCCGGCCTCGATGATCTCTTTGAGCCCCTTGAAGCGAGTACCGAATTCCGGGGTCAGATCGATGATGGCCTCGTCGCCGACGACACCGTAGCGATCCGCGCCGTCGGCGTGGAAGGATGCCAGACGAGGGAGAAGGGTGGTGCTCATGACGTCTCTCCTGAACGGCCCGGGATCACCGGGCCGCTTGTGCTCGGGCTACAGGACACTAGGGGGCAACAATGGGCGTTGCGTTCAGCTGTGACGCCTGAGTGTCGACGCCCTCGAACAGCGAGCCGCGCTCGAACCAGGAGCGTGGTGCCGGCGCACCCCACAGGGTCTGGCGCTGCGGGTCCTTCAGATCCCACTTGATGGGCTCAAGGTCCGGATCGACGGTCTGGTAGTCGGAGCAGTAAACCTCGATGCGGTGACCATCCGGGTCGAGGATATAGAGGAAGAAGGCGTTGGATATGCCGTGGCGGCCTGGCCCGCGCTCGATGCTGCTGACGTAGCCGGTGGTGGCCATCAAGTCGCAAAGGTCGATAATGTTGAGCGGGGTCGGCACCCAGAAAGCCGTGTGGTGAAGCCGGGGACCTTCGCCGTTCGTGAAGGCGATGTCATGAACGCCACCCTTGCGGTGCATCCAGGCCGCCCACAGGCGGCCACTCTCCTCGTCCTCGGTGTATTCGGTGAGGCGGAAGCCGATACGGTTGTAGAACTCGACTGCCTGGTCGACGTTGGCCGAGAACACGTTGAAATGGTCGATGCGCAGTGGTTTGACACCACGGTACAGCGCGTACTGCTGATGGATGGGTGGCAAACGGTCCATCCTGAAATAGAACTCGATGGGTGTATCGAAGCAGTCGACCGTGCGCAGCGTACGCCCTTGATAGGGCCGCTCGACCCACTCGACCGGATGGCCCTGCTCCTGGAACCAGGCGTATGTATTGTCCAGTTCCTGCTCATCGAAGACCTTGAAAGACAGTGCCTGAACCGTAGCGGTGTCGCTCTGCTCGAGCACGATGCAGTGGTGTCCACGCTCTTCCAAGGCGCGCAGATAGATGCGCCGGTCGTCCTCGTCCGTCACCTGAAGACCCAGCGTATCGACATAGAAGTGACGGCTCTTGGCCAGGTCGGTTACACGGAACACGACATGGCTCAGGCGAATGACGTTGAACGGTGGATAAAGATTCGGAGTCGGAATGGGCATGGTATGGCTCCCTGATCCTTTCAAGCGGGTGGTGGAATAACGCCTGCGACAATGCCGTCAGCCGAGTTTCGGCGCTTGGTGCATCTTGCGGGGGAAGGAAACGTTGACGGTCTCCATGTAGAAGTCGAATGACCAGTCGCCACCGTCGCGGCCGATGCCCGACGCCTTGACGCCCCCGAACGGTGCGGGCAGATGGCGAACGTTCTCGGAGTTGACCCACATCATGCCCGCTTCAAGTTCGTCGGTTAGACGCATGGCTCGGTTGAGATCGTTGGTCCACAGATAGGCGGTTAGACCGTACTGGGTGTCGTTGGCGATGTTCAGTGCCTCGTCTTCGTCCTTGAAGGCAATGGCGGTCAGCACCGGGCCGAAGATCTCCTCCTGGGCGATGGCCATGTCATTGGTGGCATGGGTGAACAGGGTCGGCCGAACGAAACAGCCGTCGTTGCCGACCTTTTCACCGCCGGCGGCAATGGTCGCGCCCTGCTCCCGGGCCTTGTCGAAGTAGGAGAGCACCTTCTTCTCGTGCTCGGGGTGGATCAGTGGGCCGACGACCGTTTCGGGGTCGAGTGGATGGCCGACCTTGATGTTATTGGCGACCTTGGCCACGCGACGTGTAAAGTCCTCGTAGATGCTGTCCTGCACCAGCAGGCGAGACGAAGAGGTGCAGCGCTCACCATTGAGTGAGTAGATCATGAAGCTGGCGGCGTCCACCGCGCGGTCGATGTCGGCGTCGTCGAAGACGATGACCGGGTTCTTGCCGCCGAGCTCGAAATGGAAACGCTTCAGGGTCGGCGCGGCCTGGGCCATGATCATCTGTCCGGTACGGCTTTCGCCGATGAAGGCGATTGCCTTGATATCGGGATGTTCGGTCAGGGCCTTGCCGGCGTCTTCACCGAAACCATTGACCAGGTTCAGTACCCCCTTGGGAAGACCGGCATCCTCGGCGATCTCGACCAGGAGCTTGGCTGTCATCGGCGAGAACTCGGCCGGCTTGTGCACCACGGTACAGCCCGAGGCCAGCGCTGGTGCGATTTTCCAGGTCGACAGCATGAACGGCGTGTTCCACGGAGTGATGACGCCGATGGGGCCCAATGGACGCTTGGAGGTGACGTTCATCTGGCTGTCGTTGCGAAGCGCGAGCCCGTCCTCGGCTTGCGGCGCCTTGTCGGCAAAAAAGCGGAAGTTGGCCGCGCCGCGAACGGCTGCCTTGGACATGAAGCGCAGCGCCTGGCCGGTGTCCATGCACTCGGTGAAAGCGATTTCGTCGGCGCGCGCCTCGATGGCTTCCGCTACTTTGATCAGGATGGCGCGGCGCTCCTCGCCCGGCATCCTGCTCCACGTCTTGAAGGCCTCCTTGGCCGCTTTTGCCGCCTGATCGATGTCGCCGGCACCACCCCGGGCGACCTTGGCCAATGGCTCAAGATCGACCGGCGACAGGGTCTCGAAGGTCTCACCCGAGCTAGCGGGTACCGATTCGCCGTTGATGTGGTTGTTGATCCCTCGCTCGCGAAAACGCTTCATGTATTCCTGCGCGCGGGCAAGGTTCTCTTCCAATGTGCTCATCGGAAATACTCCTGGCATGTCGACAAGTCCGGTGTCTCCGAAGACTCAGTGTTGCGAAAGACGGCTATGAATCGGGGTGTCCTTCCAACCCAGCGCGGCATCGATCTCGCGAATCTCCAATGACAGCGCGAAGTGGGTGGTGGCCAGCGGCGCGGCGAGCGCATCCTGTACCGCCGAGAAAAGGCGCTCTCCCGCTGCCTTCAGGGCCGCTTTCTCGCGGCCGGCGCCGACGGATAGCGTCATCGCAACGAAATCGTTGTCCGGATGGTCGTCGGCGACGATGCAATGGTCGGCGGCAAAGGCGCGCACGCGGATCCCGGCGAGCGGAAAGAGCTCGCTTTCCTTCATGACCTCCCAGGCGGCCCGGCAGACATCCTGCACGGCCACGTACCGCTCGAGGTTCGGTGAGTACTCGATATGCAGATGTGGCACGTCGTTCTCCTTGGTATGGCGGCGGGACGCTGAGCAGGCTTCCATGGGCGCATGCCACGCGATCACCCTCGTCCAGCACCTTAAGGACCATCCTTTTATTAATATATTAATAATTTTGTTGGGCTGGTCTGTCAAGGGTCTCCCTGATCCTGTGCGTGATTATTCTGGTCTCCCACCCGAACGATGATGGCCCCCGTAAAGGGAGCTTGCCGGGTGCCTTTTGGGAGGGTCTCACGGTCCGTGCAGCACGGCGGCGTGCACAAGGGTGAGCCGGGGGTGGGCCACTGCGCTCGCGGCACGGCAAGGTGAAATCGCGGCTGGCGGGCGGCTCGGCGGCGAGGGATACTCCAGCGATCCCGGGTTACAGGACCCTAGTGTCCTGTAACCCGAGTTCGTTGCATTTTGCTAGCCTCGGCCGTAGACGTCCTCGAAGCGCACGATATCGTCCTCGCCCAGGTAGCTGCCGGTCTGCACCTCGATGAGCTCCAGCGGGATCTTGCCGGGGTTCTCCAGGCGGTGCCGCGTGCCCAGCGGGATATAGGTGGACTGATCCTCGCCCAGCAGGAACGTCTGGTCATCGCGCACGATTCGCGCCGTTCCCCGCACCACCACCCAGTGCTCGGCGCGGTGGTGGTGCATCTGCAGCGACAGGCTGGCACCCGGGTTGACGATGATGCGCTTGACCTGGAAGCGCTCGCCGGCGGTGATGCTCTCGTACGACCCCCAGGGCCGGACCACCCGCAGGTGGTTGTGGGGCTCTTCCCGGCCCTGGCTGCGCAGGCGCTCGACTACCTTCTTGACGTCCTGGACGTGCCCCCGGTCGGCCACCAGCACGGCGTCCGCCGTTTCCACGATGACGGCGTCATTCATGCCCAGCGCGGCCACCAGCCGGTGCTCGGAGCGGATGTAGCTGTTGTGGCTGCCTTCCGTGATGACGTCGCCGCGGGTGACGTTGCCGTCCGCGTCCGCCGGGCTCACCGCCTGCAGCGCCGACCAGGACCCCAGGTCGCTCCAGCCCGGGTCCATGGGGATCACCATGGCATCCCGGGTGCGCTCCATGACGGCATAGTCGATGGAGTCGGACCGGCAGCGGGCGAATGCCTCCGGCTCCAGGCGGATGAAGTCGAGATCCCGCTGCGCGCCGTCGAGCGCCTCGCGGCAGGCCGCCACCATGTCCGGCTCCAGGCGCTCCAGCTCCTGCAGGTAGCGGTCGGCCCGGAACAGGAACAGGCCGCTGTTCCAGAAGTACTCGCCGGAGTCGACGTACCGCTGTGCCGTGTCCGCATCCGGTTTCTCCACGAACTCGGCCACGGGCATCGGACCGCCGGCATCCGCCTGCCCGTCCATGCGAGCGCGGATGTAGCCGTAACCGGTCTCGGGGTGGGCGGGGCGGATGCCGAAGGTCACCAGGGCGCCGTCGCGCGCCGCCTCCCGGCCGCTGGCCACCGCGTCCCGGAAGGCCGCCGGATCGTTGATGCAGTGATCCGCCGGCATGACCAGCAGCAGCGCCTCCGGGTCCCGGGCGACGGCATGCAGCGCGCCGGCGCAGGCCGCCGGCGCCGTGTTGCGCCCCACGGGCTCCAGCAGGATGGCCGGCCGGTGAAGAGCGGTATCCCGCAGCTGCTCGGCCACCAGGAAGCGGTGCGATTCATTGCAGACGACGACGGCCTCGTCCGCCAGCCCGGGCAGGCCGTGCAGGCGATCCGCGGTGACCTGCAGCATGGTCCGCTCCGGCTCGGTGAGCGCCAGCAGCTGCTTGGGATACAGCTCCCGCGACAGCGGCCACAGACGCGTCCCCGCCCCGCCGGACAGGACCAGCGGCGTAATCCCGGCCATGCCTTCTCCTTGATTGGTCCCTTGGTTGGCTCCCATAACCCTCCCGCGATCTCGTCTACAGGATCGCACCGCTCCAGAACAGGAATGCGAACAGGGCCAGCAGGAGCGCCCCGAGGGCCCGAACGGCCGGGTCCGGGATGCGCTCCAGCCGCAGCACGCGGTCGATGCGCCCCGGCCCGACCCGGCCCCGCGTGGCCCCGGGCCACTCCTGCGTGCCCAGACGGTGGACCAGCGCAAAGGCGATGTACACCAGCAGGATGCTGAATACGCCGTACAGCGGCCCCAGGATCGCCGGCCGGACATCCCCCATGGGCGCCTCGACCCATATCGCCAGGGGCCACGCCACCAGCAGGCCCGCGAACAGCGCGGCCAGGTACAGGAAGAACGTGATGAACGCCTGCGACAGGGTCGCGGTGAACAGCAGCACCACGCGCCCCGGGGGCAGGCGCCGCAGCACCAGAACGACGCCGCCGAGCAGCAGCAGCGACCCCAGGGCGAGCTCCCGCAGCAGCGCGTTGATGGGCTGAAGCGTCTGCAGCCAGGCGACCGCCGTGCCGTCGAACGTGCGCGGAACCAGCAGGACGAGCACGGCGAACAGGAAGCTCACCGCGGCGAACGGCCAGACCCGGGCGATGACCGCCCGCAGGAAGGCCCCCGGCGGCAGGCGCGCGATATCCGGTGTCGACAGCATGCAATCCTCCCTGGGAAACGCGGCGCAGCGGGATCCCCCCGGCCGTGTACGGAGTATGCCCGGCCCTGCCTTCCCGGGCCAAGCACAACCGACGGCGCCGCGCACCCGGACCGGGGTGTGTACACTGGCCAGCCGCCCGGCAGGCTGTGTAGCCTTCCCGCATGACCTCGACGTCATCATTGCCCATCGACGTCCTCCGCGACGCCTTCGACGAGGCCGGCCGGCACGGGCACGTGGTGGTCACCGCGGCCACCGGCACCGGCAAGTCCACCCGTCTTCCCGTCTGGGCGGCGGCGCACGGGCCCGTGCTGGTGGTGGAGCCGCGGCGCATCGCCGCCACCAGCCTGGCGGCGCGGGTTGCCGGGGAGCTGGGCTGCCGCCACGGCGGCCGGGTGGGCCACGCCGTGCGCCTGGACAGCTGCCACGACGACACCACCGAGATCCTGTTCGCGACACCGGGCATCGTTCTCAACTGGCTGGGCGCCGGCAGGCTTGCCGCTTACCGTACGGTGATCCTCGACGAGTTCCACGAGCGGCGGTGGGACACGGACCTGCTCCTGGCGCTGCTGCGCGACGCCGGCGAGCACTCCCTGGTGCTGACCTCCGCCACGCTGGACGGCGAACGCCTGGCGGAGCACCTGGATGCGCGCCTGCTGGAAGCGCCCGGGAGCAGCCATCCCGTGACCGTTGAGCACACCGGAACGAGCCCCCGGGACATGCCCTCGTCCAGGGACCTGGAGCAGCGGATCGCCCGGGACGTGCACCAGGTGCGGCAGCGAACCGACGGCGACGTGCTCGCGTTCCTGCCCGGACGCCGGGAGATCGCCGGCACGGCGCGCCGGCTGGCGTCGGAGGATGCCGACGTGGTGTGCCTGCATGGCTCGGCCCCCGTCGCGGACCAGAAGCGGGCGCTGCACCCGGGCGACCGGCAGCGGGTGATCCTGGCCACCAACGTGGCGGAGTCGTCACTCACCGTGCCCGGGGTCACGGCCGTGGTGGACAGCGGCCTGGAGCGCCGCACGCTCCAGCGCAACGGCCGCACCGTGCTGGCGCTGCAGCCGGTCTCCCGCGCCAGCGCGGAGCAGCGCAAGGGCCGGGCCGGCCGCACGGCCCCGGGCCTGTGCCTGCGGCTGTGGGGCGGCCAGGCGCCGCTGCAGGCCAGTACGCCGCCGGAGACCCGGCGCGAGGACCTCACCGACCTGACCCTGGCCGCCGCCGTGGCCGGACGGCCCGTGCGCGCACTGCAGTTTCCCGACCCGCCGCGGGAGGAGAGCCTGAGCCGGGCCGAGCGCTACCTGCGGGCGCTCGGCGCCATCGACGCGGACGGCCGTGCCACGGCAACGGGTCAACGACTGTTTGCCCTGCCGGTGGACACGGCGTTCGCCGCCCTGATCCTGGCCATGCCGGACGCCGAGGCCGGGGGGTTCATGGCCGACCTGGCCGCTGCGCTCACGACAGGGCGGGGACTGGTCCACCCCAGCGGGGAGGAGGATGCGCGCGCGGAACTGACCGAGGCGCTGGGCCGGCGCTGCGACGCCACGCTGCTGGTCGCCGCCCTGCGGGGCACGCGGCTGCCCGGCGTCACCGTCGCCGACGGCCCGCGGCGGGAAGCGCTGCGCCTGGCGGCCCAGGTACGCTCCCTGGCGCAGCTGCCCGCGGTGCCCGCGACACTGGCCACCGGTACCGCCGACCGCGCCCTGGCCGCGGCGGCAGCCGCCGCTCCTGCCATGGTGTTCGTCCGCCGGGAGAAGCGGCGGCAGGCCCTGGCGAACGGCCGGGCGGAGCTCGTGCCCGGACGGCAGACGCTGTTCGGCGCCGACGACGAGGCCGCCTTGGTCCTGGACGACCACAGCGTCCCCGGCCGGGGCACCCGCGAGACTGTGACCGTGGCCACCTGCATGGCGCCGCTGGCCCCGGAGACCCTGATCACCTGGGAGCTGGCCCGGCCCGGGGACGACAACCCGGCGGTACGCGACGGGCGGCTGGTCTGCCAGCGCGCCTGGCGGTACGCCGGGCGCGTCCTGCACCGGGAGGAGGTCGAGCCGGAGGGCGCCGCGGCCCGGGAGGCGGCCGCCGCGCTGATCCTGCAGGATCGTCTGCTCGCCCCGGCCGGCGCCCGCCTCCGGGACGATATCGAGGCCTGGACGCTCTACCAGGAGCTGCACGGGTACAACGAGCCGGTGCCCGAGCCCCATGCCTGGCTGGTGGAGCGGCTCGCCGCACTCGGCGTCGGGCACGGTGACGACCTGGCGCTCATCGAGCCCCCGGATCTGCGCTTCGAAGGCATCCCCGCGTGGGAGCGCGAACGGTTCGACGAACGTTATCCGCGGCGCTGGAGCCTTCCCGGGGTCGAGCTGCGGATCCACTACGACGTCCACCGCAAGCGGGTGACCGCCGAGCCCATGGACGGCTCCGGCCAGCGACAGCCGAAGCGCTGGGAGCTGCCCGCATGGCCCGGGTGGCGCGTGCGCTTCCGCAAGGCCAGCCGCGAGGTGGACATCCGCTGAACGCCGCGCACGGAGAACGCGCAACGGCCCGGCGCCGGCACGGACTGTGATCCAGTCCATTGTCCCGGGCCGCGGGAACGCGCTACGTTTCCGCGCAACGAATGAGGACCCTGATCGATGGCATGCCCCGGCTGTGAAGTCGTTCCCACGCTCGAGACGAATGCGAGCTCCCTGTATCTGGCGCCGAAACTCGCCCATACGCGGACCATGGCGGTCCGCCGGCTGCGCGAGCGCGGCTGGCGGGTCGACGAGCTGGAGGGCCAGGTCATTTCCGTGACGGTCGCCGACGGCGACGCCGAAACGCTGCTGGACGACCTGTCGTCGATGCTCTCCCGGCCGGAACAATCCAACTGCCCCGCCGTGCTGCTTCCCGAGCAGGCGGAGTTCAGCGTCCGCCACCTCGGTGCCATGGAGCCCCTGGGCGTGCTGGTGGCGCGCCAGGAACACATCTGGCTGAGCGATCTCCTCCGCCGCGAGCGCCTGCAGATGCACTTCCAGCCCATTCTCCACGCCGACTCGGGCTCCCGGATCTTCGCCTTTGAATCGCTGGCCCGCGGCATCGGCGAGGACGGCCGGGTGATCAGCCCGGGACAGCTGTTCCCGGCGGCGCGGGCCACAGACCTCATGTTCCACCTGGACCGTGCCGCACGCGTGGCGGCGATCCGGCAGGCCCACGAGCACGGGATCAGCGAGAACGTCTTCATCAATTTCAATCCGACCTCGGTCTACGACCCCGCGTTCTGCCTGCGGACCACGTTCGACGAGGTCGCCCGCCTGGGCGCGTCACCGGCACGCTATGTCTTCGAGGTGGTGGAGACCGAGCTCATCGAGGATCCCGGGCACCTGGAGGCCATCCTGCGGGAGTACCGGCGCCACGGCTTCCGGGTAGCTCTGGATGACCTGGGGGCGGGCTACGGCTCCCTGGACCTGCTGCAGAACATCCGGCCGGACTTCGTCAAGCTCGACCGGGGCATGGTCGACGGGGTAAGCGCCAACAGCTACCTGGCGTCCATCACCTCGCGGCTCGTCGACATGGCCCGGGAGCTCGGCGTCCAGATCATCGCCGAGGGCATCGAGACCCGCGAGGACTGGCACTGGCTCCGGGAGCACGGCGTCGATTTCGTCCAGGGCTTCTACTTCGCCCGCCCCGCCGCGGTACCACCCCGGCCCGCCTGAACCGGGCGGAACCGGACAGCGGACAGGGCGAGCCTTTCAGACAACAAAAAACCGCCAGCCCCCGAAAGGGGTTGGCGGTTTTTCCTGACCGGAGCAGCGCCTCCGGGACGCTGCGCCCCGGGGATCGCCTTACTTGGACTTCGAGGCCGACTTGGCCGCGCCCTGGACGTTCTGGGCGCTCTGCTGGGTCAGCTTCTGGGCTTCCTCGGCGAACTTGCGGTTGAGCTCGACCACCTTCTCGGCGTCACCCTTGACGCGCTCGCCGAGCTCCTTGGCGACTTCCTGCTGCCCCTGGACGTAGCCCTGCACGTCCTGCGGCGCCTTGATGTCCAGCGCCGAGCGCGCCTGGCGCAGGCCGAGATCGGTGTAGGCCTTGGCGGCCTCGATCTGCGTGTCCACCAGGGACTCCGCGTGGTTGATGCTCAGATCGGCAAAGGCGCGCGCCGGGCCGCCAAAGAACTTCTCGATCTGCTCGTTGAACTGGTTGATGGTCGGATTCGTCATGGTCGTAACCTCCGTCTTGCGAATCGGCAGCAAGGTGTGGAGCCCTTCTCCAACCTTGTTGCGTCGCATCATAGCAGAACGGATTGTGCAATGCAACATTGCCTGGACGATCTTCCCCCGGACGCCCGCATCATGGACCGGCGGTCCGGACGGCTCAGGGAATCAGCACGATCCGGCCGACGACGGAGCGCTGCTCCAGGGCATGCAGTGCCTCAGCGGCCCGGACCAGTGGGTAGCGGGCATGAATGCGGGGTTTCAGGTGGCCCTGCCCGGCGAAGGCGAGCAGGGCCTGCAGCCCTTCACGCGCACGGGCCGGATCCCGCCGTCCCGCCTCGCCGGCGCGCACGCCCAACAGGGTGTAGCCGTGCTGCCGGGCATGGTCGGCCGGAAACGCGGGGATGTCACCGCTGGCGAAGCCGATGATCAGCATGCGCCCGCCGGGCGCGAGCAGCCCGGTGCTTGCCCGGGACAGGTCGCCGCCCACCGGGTCGTAGACCACATCGACGACGCCGCTGCCGCAGGCGGCGACTGCCTGCTGCAGATCCTGCGTGCGGTAGTTGACCACGGCTTCCGCGCCGCGCTCCCGGGCGGCGGCCAGCTTGTCGTCGCTGGAGCCGACGGCGATCACCCGGGCGCCGAGCAGGCTCGCCAGCTCCACCGCCGCCAGGCCGACGCCGCCGGTGGCTCCCAGCACCAGCAGGGTTTCCCCGCGAGCCAGGCCCGCCCGGTCCACCAGCGCGTGCCAGGCGGTCCGGGTCGCCACGTGGAACGCCGCACCGTGCTCATAATTGAACGTCTCCGGCAGACGCACGACGGCCGCTTCCGGGACCACGACTTCCTCGGCATAGCCGCCGTGGCGCATCAGCGCGATGACGCGCTCCCCCGGGTGCACCTGCGTTACTCCGGCTCCCGTGTCCAGGACCTCGCCGGCCACTTCCATCCCCGGCGTGAACGGCGGTTCCAGACGCAACTGGTAGGCACCGCGGGTCATGAGCAGATCCGGGTAGTTCACGCCGGCGGCCCGCACGGCCACCCGCACTTCCCCCGGCCCCGGCCGGCGGGCGGGTTCGTGCGCCACGGCCAGGGCATCCGGGCCGGTCAGCGCCCGGCATTGGATGATGCGATAGTGCGCGCTGCTCACGCCGATGATCCCAGCAACAGCGAATGCCATCTTTCCGCGACCCGGGGTGTCAGCCATGAGACGACGTCCACGGCGGGAGGACGCCCCCGGTCGAGCCATTCCGCCAGGCGCCGGGTCAAGGCCGCGGCGTCCCCGGGCGGATACCGGTACGTTGCGGGATACTGCTCGGGATAGCAAAGGGCGTCCGGCACCAGGGGAACGGCCCCGGCGGAGCAGGCCTCCAGCACGGCCAGCCCCTGGAACTCGTGGATGGCCGTGCTGACCACGATCCCGGCGCGGCCGACGATGTCGCGGTAGGCAGCATCGTCCACGCGGCCGTCGGCGACGATGTGCCCGGGCAGTGCCTCGCGCAGGCGCTCCAGCGCCGCCGGCGGCGTGCGCGGGCGACGTCCCAGCAGCGCCAGCCGGAAGTCGTACCCGGCCGCCGCCAGCGCCACAACGGCCTCGGCGAACACCTCCGGCGCCTTGTCGTACTCCCAGCGATGATTCCACAGGATCAGCCCGGGGTCCTTGCTGTCGGCGGACGGCATCGGTTCCACGGGGACCGGGCACAGCCGGCACCGGGACACCAGGCGCTCGCGGACACCGGCGGGAACGGCGTCGGGCATGCGGCCGAGCAGGCCGTCGACCCCCTCCAGGAAGGAGTCCCGGTTGAAGGCCGAGTTGAAGATCAGGCGCTCGGAAGCCAGGGCGCCGTACAGCTGAACGATCTGCGGCTCCACGGAACGGACCTGGCGCGAGCTGACCGGATAGGCGAACTGGTTCTCGTGGAAGTAGTAATCCACCGGGACCCGGGCGAGCCCCGGATGCAGCCCCTTCAGGGTGGCCACGTCCACCATGGAGGTGGCCAGGATGCGATCCGGGGGGGCCGCCGGCAGGCCGTCCAGCCACGACAGGGGGTTGCCCCGGATGCGCCAGCGGAAATGGCGCCCGGGGAGCTCCCGGACATGCCACTCCACACCGGCCACATTGGCCACCAGCCAGTCCGCCCAGACCGCGTGGCTGTCGGCGCGGTAGGCGGACAGCAGCCAGTAGCGGGGCCGCGTCGTCATTGCGTCACATGCGGACAGTTGCCCTCCTCCAGGGGTCGGTAGGCCTCGTCACCGGGAATGGTCCGGACGTGCTCCAGGTAGTCCCCGGTTCCCGTGCTCTCCGAGGCCGACTTGACCTCCATGAGCGCCATATCATGCACCAGGCGCCCGTCTTCGCGAATGAACCCGTTGCGGGCGAAGAAGTCATCGACCTCGCGGCCGTGTAGCTGGTCGGCCACCGCGGGCCCATCATCCGTACCGGCATCGGCGACGGCGTCGAAGTAGTGCGTCAGGGACGAGTAGACACCGGCCTGGACCATGGTCGGCGGTAGCCCGTTGCGCCGGCGGAAGCGTTGCGACCATGCCCGCGTGCGATCGTCGAGATCCCAGTAGAAGCCGGTGGTCAGCTGCAGGCCGCTGGCCACGTACAGCCCCAGGGTCCGGATCTCGCTCAGGAAAAGCAGCAGGCCGGCCAGCTGATGGCCCTCGGAGGAGAGCCCCAGCTCGTAGGCCTGCCGTACGGCGGTGACGGTGTCACCGCCGGCGTTCGCGAGCCCGATCACATCGGCACCGGAAGCGCTGGCCTCCAGGAGCTCGCTGGTGAAGTCGGCCCCCTTGAACTCGTGCCGGACCGCGCCCAGGACCTCGCCTCCGGCCTCGCGCACGAACTCGGAGGTATCCGCCTCCAGGGCGTGGCCGAAGGAATAGTCCGCGGTCAGGAAGTACCAGCTGTCGCCGCCCTCCTCCACCACCGCGCGGGCGGTGCCGGCGGCCAGGGAGTAGGTGTCGTAGGCCCAGTGGAAGCCGGTGGGCGAGCACTCCTCGCCGGTGAGGCTGGAGGAGGCGGCGCCGCTGATCAGCGTGACCACTTCCTCTTCCCGGGCGATCTCCTGCACCGGCAGGGCCACGCTGGAGCTGACCAGCTCCGCGAACACGTCCACGCCCTCCTCGTCGATCAGGCGGCGCGCCTCGCGCCGCGCCACCTCGCCGTCGCTCTCGTGGTCGACGACGATGAGCTCGATGGGGACGCCGTCGACCTCGCCGCCGCGGTCGTTGATCGCCATCTCCGCGGCGATCACCGCGCCCTGGCCGGCGATGTCCTTGTACACGCCGGACAGGTCCGTCATCAGGCCGACGCGGACGGCCTCATCACTGTACTGCGCGAACGCGGGGCTGCAGGCCAGCAGCGCGGCGGCGCCGCAGGCAATCCGGGATCGTCTGTGCATGCTTGTCTTCTCCTCGCGGCCGGCGTGTTCCCGAGCGGGCGCCGGTTCCGTTGGTATTGTCGAGCGCGGCGCTTGCGCGAAGCGCCGCGCCCATGCTGGCAAGCGAGGCCGGCACCGGTGTTGAACGCGATCACAGGTTGTCATGCGCGGTAGACTGTCGAGCGCCGCGCTGACGATCCACGGTCTCCGGCGCCCTTCGCCGGACCATCCAAGGCATACAGGAGTCCGCCATGCACTACCGCGACACCGCCCTGGTCCTCATCGACCTGCAGAAGGAGAGCGACTTCGGTCTCCGCGGTCTCGACACGGTGGTCGCCAATGCCGGGCGGCTGCTGCACGAGGCCCGCGCCCGGGGCATCCCCGTGATCTACACCCGGCAGGTGAATCGCGCCGACGGCGTCGGGCTGTCCCTGGACGAGCCCGTGGACGAGCACGGCCGCCCGCAGCTGTACTGCAGCGGCTCCGGCGACGAGGAAATCATCGACGCCATCGCCCCCGAGGCCGGGGATATCGTCATCGACAAGCAGCGCTGGAGCGCATTCCACGCCACCAACCTGGACCTCACCCTGCGCAGCCTGGGCACCAAGCACGTCATCATCGGCGGCCTGGTCACCGACGGCTGCCTGATGACCTCGGTGTTCGACGCCTATTTCCGCGACTACCGCGTCCACCTGGTCAAGGACCTGTGCGCGACGTCCAACGAGGGCGCCCACATGGCCGCCATTCTCATGATGGCCAACTGGGTCTACGGCATCGAGATCTACGATACCGACGAGGTGGTCAGGCGCCTGCGGGGCGAGCCCAGCCGGCACTGGCGCTCCCCCGGCGTGGATACCATGCAGTTCACCCCGGAGACCATGCGGCAGGTGTACGCCGGGCTGGACCGGCCGCGCTGACGGGCCCGGGGCGGCGCGCTGAGGGCGCGGCAAGCCGCTGCCGGCAAGCTCGACACCCCTGCGCGGCTTTGCTACCGTCAAGCCTGGGCTGCGGCCGGGCACGCGCGGCCACGCCGAACGGGAGCCGGACTCGATGACAGGTACCTCCCCGGAGAACAACAGCAACAACGCAACCGCGTCGGCGTCACCTCTGCTGGAGGTCAGGAATCTCACCCTCGATTTCGGCGGGTTGCGCGCGCTCAACGGCGCCTCCCTGCAGGTCCGGCAGGGCACCATCACCGGGCTGATCGGCCCCAACGGCGCCGGCAAGACATCGCTTTTCAACGTCGTGGCGGGCTACTTCGCCCCCAACGCCGGGCGCGTGCTGGTGGACGGCGAGGACATCACCGCCCTGCCCCCGCACCGCATCTTCGAGCGCGGCATCTGCCGGACCTTCCAGATCCCCCGGGAGCACGCCAGCATGTCCGTGCTCGAGAACCTCATGCTGGTGCCCACGGGTCAGTCCGGGGAGGGCTTTTTCGCCAGCCTGTTCCGCGGGGGACGGGTACGGGCGGAGGAACAGGCGCACCGGGAGCACGCCGAGCAGGTGCTGGAGTTCCTGAATCTCTCCCACCTGGCCCACGAGTATGCGCGCAATCTCTCCGGCGGCCAGAAGAAGCTCCTGGAGCTCGCCCGCACCCTCATGGCGGAGCCCAAGCTGGTGCTGCTCGACGAGCCGGGCGCCGGGGTCAATCCCACGCTCATGGAGCGCCTGCGCGAGAACATCGAGCGTCTCAACCAGGAGCGCGGCATCACTTTCCTCATCATCGAGCACGACATGGACCTGATCATGCGCCTGTGCAACCCGGTGATCGTCATGAGCGAGGGGCGCCACCTCATGGAGGGTCCGCCGGAAGCTGTACGCAATGACAAACGGGTGCTCGAGGCCTATCTGGGGGGCCAGTATGCCGCTGCTGAAGGTTGACGACGTCACCGCGGGCTACGGCGACATGGAGATCCTGCGGAACGTCCGCATGGAGGTCGCCGAGGCCGAGGTCGTGGCGCTGATCGGACCCAACGGGGCGGGCAAGTCCACGCTCATGAAGACCGTCTTCGGCCTGCTCCATCCCAAGTCGGGAACCATCACGTACAAGGACCGCCCCATCCACGGCCACGAGCCCCACGACATCGTCGGCCTGGGCCTGTGCTACGTGCCCCAGGTGGACAACGTCTTCACCACCCTCACGGTCGAGGAGAACCTCGACATGGGCGGCTATCTGCTGCCGGACAGCCAGCTGCCCGAGCGCCGGGAATGGGTCTACGAGTTCTTCCCGCGCCTGCGGGAGCGGCGCCGCCAGCGCGCCGGCAAGATGTCCGGGGGCGAGCGCCAGATGGTGGCCATGGGCAGCGCCCTGATGCTGGAGCCGCAGCTGCTGCTCCTGGACGAGCCTTCCGCCGGGCTGTCGCCGAAACTGGTCGACGAGATCTTCGACAACATCCAGAACATCAATCGCGCCGGCGTCGCCGTGCTCATGGTCGAGCAGAACGCACAGAAATCGCTGGAGATGGCCCACCGCGGCTACGTGCTGGCCAACGGCGAGAACCGCTTCGACGGCACCGGCCGGGAGCTCCTGGCCGATCCGGACGTGGCGCGGCTCTATCTGGGGGGTTAGTCAATGGCCGTACCGGGCACGGACCACGAACAGCCGGCAGCCGAGGCACAGCGCCTGGGCGAGCGCCTGCGGGAGATGACCCGCACGCGCACGTTCCTGATCGCGACGCTGATCGTCATCCTGGCGCTCATGTACCTCTTCGGCGCGCTCAGCGGCGCCGGTTCCCGGCTGATGTCCCTGACCGCCTGGGGGCTCATGCTCGGCGGCGTCATCGCCCTGGGCAGCATCGGACTGACCCTGGTCTACGGGGTCATGAAATTCCCCAACTTCTCCCACGGGGCCCTGGTCACGCTGGGGGCCTACGTCACCTACACCGTGCTTCCCCTGCTGCCGGACGGCCCCACCCTGTCGCCCCTGTCGTTCGGCTACGAGTTCCTGGTGGCCATGGTCGTCGCCATGCCGGTGGTCGGAGCGGTGGCGATCGCGCTGGACCGGGCGGTCTACCGCCGGCTGCGCCGCACCGGCTCGCACCTGGTGCTGTTCGCCATGGCGTCGCTGGCCATGGCGTTCTTCCTGCGCAGCCTGATCTATCTTATCTGGGGCCCGGATTTCCATTTCTACTACCCGGGCCAGCCGAACCCGGCCTTCCGGCTGCCCCTGAACATCCGCGTGCAGGGCGACCAGGTATTCATCCTGGTCATGGCCTTCGTCTTCGTCGCCGGCGTCTCGGCCCTGCTGGAGTGGACCAAGATGGGCAAGGCCATGCGGGCCACCGCGGACAACCCGGACCTCGCCGGCGTACGCGGCATCAACACCGAGCGGGTGATCGCCTGGACCTGGGGGCTCGGCGGCGCTCTGGCCGCCTGCGGCGGCGTCATGTACGGGCTGAGCTCGCAGCTGCGCCCGGAGATGGGGTTCTGGCTGCTGCTGCCGATGTTCGCCGCCACCATCATGGGCGGCATCGGCAATCCCTATGGCGCCCTCATCGCCGCGCTGATCATCGGCATCTCCCACCAGGTCTCCACCTCGTTCCTGGATCCGACCTACGGGCCGGCGGTGGCGTTCGTGCTGATGGTCATCACCCTGCTGATTCGCCCGCAGGGCCTGCTGGGCCGGGACGGAGGCTGACGCGCCATGTCGCAGGTGATCTTCATCAAGGGACTCATGCTGGGCATCGCCCTGGCGTTCATCCTGCCGATCCTGCTGCCGCCCGGGCGTCCCTGGCGGGTTCCGGGCGGCATCGTCCTGGGCCTGGCCACCGGGCTCATCCTGGCGGCCCTGATTCCCGGCGGGTATCTGTCGTACGTGATCAGCTTCCTGATCATGGCGTCGATCTACGGCCTGCTCAGCCTGGGCCTGAACACGCAGTGGGGCTACACCGGCCACCTGAACTTCGGCGTCGCCGGGTTCTTCGCCGTGGGGGCGTTCACCTCGGCGCTGATGACCATCGAGGCGCCCACCGGCGTCGCCGCCCAGTACACCCAGGTCCTGTTCGGGCTGGAGATGCCGTTCCTGGTCGGCGTGGCCACGGCCGCCGTGGTCTCCGGCGTGGTCGCCCTGATCGTGGCGGTGCCGGTGCTGCGCCTGCGCATGGACTTTCTCGCCATCGCCACCATCGGCGTGGCGGAGATCATCCGGCTGATCTTCCAGAACGAGCGCTGGCTCGCCAACGGCCCACAGCCCCTGCGCGGCATTCCCCAGCCCGCGCGCTGCCTGTTCGAGAGCGAAGGCTGCGCCTGGCTGCCCGAGGGCATGGCCTGGATCATCGAGCCGCTGACCACCCGGGACTACAGCGCCTTCTACCTGATCGTCGTGGCGGCCTTCCTGGCGCTGCTCTACCTGATCATCGAGCGCGCCTGCCGCTCCCCCTGGGGTCGCATGCTGCGGGCGGTGCGCGACGACGAGGCCTCCGCGGCGATGAACGGCAAGCACGTGACCTACGCCCGCGTGCAGTCATTCGTGGTGGGGGCGGTGGTCATGGGCATCGCCGGCGCCCTGTACGCCCACTACACGGTGGCCATCGACTACAGCCACTTCCACGCGCTGTTCGCGACCTTCATCGTCTGGATCATGCTCATGCTCGGGGGCAGCGGCAACCACCGGGGGGCGATCCTGGGCGCCATCATCATCTGGGCGGTATGGAGCGGCACCTCGTTCATCGCCAGCGGCCTGGAACCGGTGCTCGCGGCCATCCACGAGGAGCTGCCGGGACGGGCGCAATACATCCGCTGGCTGCTGGTCTCGCTTCTTCTTGCCGGAATCGTTCTGTTCCGGCCCCAGGGCGTGCTGCGCGAGGAGATGCGGGTGTCCAACTACCTCCGCAAGGACGGCGGCAGCCGCGACGGATAGCGCTCCCCGAGCCGGCACGGGAGACGATCAAGAAACGAGGGGGCCCGTGGGCCCCCTCGTTCCGCCGATACCACCGCGGAGATCTACTCCTCCGGGATCTGCTCCGGCGAGCGGATCTCGATGGTCTCGGTGCCGTCCTCGGTGAACTGCCAGATGGCGATGGGCGTCAGCACGTCGCCGTTGTCATCGAAGTCCACCGGCCCGGCGGCGCCGGTGTACTGGACGTCCTCGCCGTTCATGATGGCCTCGATGCCCGCTTTCAGGCTGTCCATGTCGCCCGCGGTAATGGTCTGCCCGGGGCCGTTGGCCACGTCGCGCAGGCGGTCGCGCAGCACCGTTCCGGTGATCTCGTCGGCACTCTCGTGACCGTCGGCATACGCCTTGACGGCGGCCAGCCCGACCACGATGGCGGCATCGTAGGCGGACTCGGTGAACGGCGGGATCCGGTCGTGGCCGAACTCGCCCTCGAAGGCCTCGGCGAAGTTCTCGAAGCCGGCGATGCTCGGATCCTGTCCCGGAGCCGTGCCGTACATCCCCGCGACGGTCTCGGCGCCGAGGGCGTCGATGACCTCGCCGGACTTGTTGCCGTCGACGAACTGCCACGCGCCCGAGTCGAACTGGTCACGGGCCTCCTGCAGGAACGTGGCGGAATGCCCCGGGTAGCTCGCCGCGAAAAGCAGCTCCGGGTCGTTCTGCAGCGCCGAAGCCAGCTGCGACGTGTACGTCGGCTGGATCTCCTCCGGGTGGGGCACCTGGGCGTGCACGGTGCCGCCGCGCATCTGGAACGAGCGCGCGAAGGCGTTGGACAGGCCCTGCCCGTAGGGATTGTTGACGTAGATGGTCGAGGCGCTGTCGAACTCGTAGCCGTCGATGATCTCGCCCGAGGCCATCTGCGCGGCCACCACGCCCTGCAGCGCATCCGATGCCGTGGTCCGGAACAGCAGGTCGGCCTCCCGGTCCTCGGGCAGCACCGAGATCAACGGCGAGGTGGAGCCGTTGGAGATCTGCAGCACCTCGGACGGAATGGTCACCGAGGTGGCCACGGCCACCGTCACCCCGCTGGACCAGCCGCCGATGATCGCCGGCACGCCCTCGACCTCGATGAGCCCGCGCGCCGCCTCGATGGCCGGGTTCGGCAGGGTGTTGGTGTCCTCGGCGATGTGCTCGCCGATGACGGGTCCGCCGAGGACCTCCTCGGCCGCGGCATTGATGTGCTGCACCCCCAGTGCGGCACCGTCGCGGTAGTACTCGCCGAACTCCGCGCCGGAGCCGGTGAAGGGGGCAAGCTGCCCGAGTGTGATCGACGGCGGCTGCGCCGTCGCCGCCGTGGAGCCAAGCCCGAGCGCGAGCGCCGTGATTCCGGCCACGGCCAGGCCGGTGCTTGAAGAGCCGCGAAGGTTTATTGGTGTCATAACGTTCTCTCTCCTTCCTGGCTACACCAAGATTGCATGCAGCGGTGAAACCGGCGGCATCCGCCCGGGACCCCGCCGGCGTTACCGGGTGCCTCCCACCCGGGAGACTTCGATGGTCTTCCTCCAACCCTTGTTAAAAATAGTGCATTGCCCCGGATCCTGCACAAACCGGGTGCGGGCCGCCGGCCTCACGCGCCGTCCCGCAGCGCCGCCTCGATGGCGGCAATCCCCTGGTCCGCCTCGTCGCGGGTCAGGGTCAGCGGCGGCCCGATGCGCAGGACATTGTTGTACAGCCCGCCCTTGCCGATGAGCACGCCCCGCTCGCGGGCCGCCTCGATGGCGCGGGCCGCGGCGGCGGGATCCGGCTCGCGGGTCCCGGGGCGGACCAGCTCGATGCCGATCATCAGCCCCTTGCCGCGAATCTCCGCCACGGACGGCAGGTCCGCGGTACGCTCCCGCAGCGTCGTCAGCATGTGACCGCCCACCCGACGTGCATTGCCTTGCAAGTCATGTTCCAGGGCGTAGCGCAGATTGGCCAGGGCGCCGGCGCAGGACAGCGGATTGCCGCCGAAGGTGGAAATGGAGTTGGCCGTCACCGCATCCATGAGCGCGGGACGGGCCACGACGCCGGCGATGGTCAGCCCGTTGCCGATGCCCTTGGCGAACGTGAGGATGTCCGGGGTCACGGCATGGGCCTGGATGCCCCAGAAGTGCTCCCCGGTCCGTCCCCAGCCCGTCTGGACCTCGTCGGTGATGTAGAGAATGCCGTGGCGGTCCAGGACCTCCTTCATGGCGCCGAACAACCCGTCCGGCGGCGTCGCGAAGCCGCCCACGCCCTGGATGGGCTCGGCGATGAAGCACGCCACGTCGCCCGCGGTCTGGGTGGCGATGACGTCCTCCAGGTCCTCCACGCAGGCATCGATATAGGCACGGTCGTCCAGGTTGCGGAACGGCGAGCGATAGCGGTAGCCGCCGTGGACATACTTCACGTCCACCGGCGACAGCGCCGAGGCCGACCAGCCGCGGTTGCCGGTAATCCCCATGGTGGCGAAGGAGCGGCCGTGGTAGCTGTTGCGCAGCGCCAGCACCTGGTGGGAGCGGCGCTCGGTGCACGCCAGCAGCAACGCCAGCTCGTTGGCCTCGCTGCCCGAGGTGGTGAAGAACACCTTGGCCTCGTCCATGGGCGCCAGGCGGGCGATTTCCTCGGCGAGCTCGATCTGGGGCTCGATGAGATAAAGCGTACTGCTGTGCAGCAGCCGCCCGGCCTGGGCCCGCACGGCCTCGACCACCTGCGGCAGGGCATGCGCCGTCATGGTGGTCAGAATGCCTCCGAACAGGTCCAGGTACGCATTGCCTTCGGCGTCCGTGACGTGCCGCCCGGAGCCGTGCTCCAGGGCGATGGGCTCGTCGTAGTACAGGGCGAGCCAGTCCGGCAGCACCGCTTTGTGGCGGGCAAGAAGATCGGCGTGCTTGGCCATCGCTTGGTCCTCGCTGCTGATGAGATCGGTGGGGCGGCGCCGCAGACCCGCAGCAAGGGCGCGGCGGTGACTGGCAACGAGTATGTGATCGCGCCCGGAACCGGTCAAACCGGGCCCGGGCCCCGGGCATGCCAACCCGTTTCCGGCGCGGCCGACGGCGGGCTTGAGCAAACTGCGATTGGTATCACGGTCCGCCGCGTTTTCCGGGGCGTATTGTGGCCATTACACAAGAACGCCTGAGCCGAAAGGCGCGAACCGCGGACCGACAAGCAATCGCTGTCGCCACTGCCGCCCCGGGGTGCACGATGCACTCGCGGGAGGAGGAGAAGACCATGGGATCCGTCATCCAGACCCTCCACGAGCAGGCTGCCGAGGACGTCGCCAGCCTGAGCGATCTCCTCGACAACGCCCTGTTCTACGCCACGGTGCTGCAACAGAAGCCCGTCACCAGCTGGCTGCGGAAGGAGCGCGACGGCTACGGTGACGACGACGCGCTGCCGGCCTACCGGCAGAGCGAGGACGCCGTGCTGATCGCGTGGCAACCGGGCGCCGGCTGGATCGAGGCGCCGATCAGCGATTCCCAGTCACTCGGCGTCACCCACATCGACATCCGTACCGACATCGCCGGCCTGCTGCGGGAGCGCAAGGAGACCCGCAAGGCCGGCATGCGGCGCATGGACATCGACGAGGCCCACCAGAAGGAGCTCCGCGCGAAGATCAGCCTGGACACGCGCCTCGCGCTCATGGTCCCCGCCGGCGCCTACCAGCGCGTCCTGGACACGGTCCGGCTCGCCATCGGCATCTGGGCCGCACGCATGCTGGACGCGGGCATCCAGGGGCACGGCTCCGCCTTCACCCGCGAGGAGAAGGAGCTGGCACGGCCGGTGAGCGACGAGCTCGACAGCATCATCGAGGAGGCCTGCGCGCGGCAGGCCGAGCTCCCGGAGCCCGAACGCCCCGGCCTGCTGGGGCGCCTGCTGGGTCGTTCCTGAAGCAGGGCCTGGCAGGGCCGGTTGTGCTACCCTGACGCGATGACCGAGAGCACCCCGGCCGGCTCCGCCGGCTCCCGAGAACACGCGTTTTCCGCCCCGGAGATCGACGCGATCTACCGCGTCATCCGCTGCCGCCGGGACATGCGGCATTTCCGGCCCGACCCGGTGGACCCGGCGGTCCTGCAGCGGCTCCTGGCGGCGGCCCACTGTGCACCCAGCGTCGGCTACATGCAGCCGTGGCGGTTCATCCGCATCGCCGATCCGGGATTGCGGCGGCAGCTGCACGCCCTCGTCGACGAGGAGCGCCGCGCCACGGCGGACGCCCTGGGGGAACGCGGCAGCGAGTTCATGCGCCTGAAGGTGGAAGGCCTGCGTGAGGCCGGCGAGGTACTGGTGGTATCGCTGATGCCGGACCGCGACCCCTACGTTTTCGGGCGGCGGACGCTGCCGGACATGGACCTGGCGTCGGTGGCCTGCGCCATCCAGAACGTCTGGCTGGCGGCCCGGGCCGAGGGGCTGGGCATGGGCTGGGTGTCGCTGTTCGATCCCGAGGCGCTCCGGGATCTGCTCGGCATCCCCGAAGGCGGCCGGCCGGTGGCCATCCTCTGCCTGGGGCATGTCGAGGCCTTCTACGATGCCCCCATGCTGGAACAGGAAGGCTGGGACACGCGCAGGCCCCTGGAAGAGCTGGTGTTCGAGGACGGCTGGGGACAGCATGATGGATGACGGCACCGCGGTATTGCGGGACACCGACACCGGAGCGGGAACGGTCGCAGAGGCGGCGCCGCAGCCCGACCGGGCGTCGCAGCGCCCCGGGTCGGCCCTGCACATCACCGGTCTGAACAAGCGCTACGACTCGGGTTTCCGGGCGCTGGAGGATGTCGACCTGGACATCCGCCACGGCGAGATCTTTGCGCTGCTGGGTCCCAACGGCGCGGGCAAGACCACGCTGATCAGCATCGTCTGCGGCCTTGTCACCGCCTCCGGCGGCACCGTGGCGGTCGACGGCCACGACATCGAGCGGGAGTTCCGCGCCGCCCGCTCGCGCATCGGCCTGGTTCCCCAGGAGCTGGCCACCGATGCCTTCGCCAAGGTCCACGCCACGGTGACCTACAGCCGCGGCCTGTTCGGCAAGCCGCCGAGTCCTGCCATCGTCGAGCGCGTGCTGCGCGACCTGAGCCTGTGGGACAAGCGCGACGAGCGGCTCATGAACCTCTCCGGGGGCATGAAGCGCCGCGTCATGATCGCCAAGGCCCTGGTCCACGAGCCGCGCATCCTGTTCCTGGACGAGCCCACGGCGGGCGTGGACGTGGAGCTGCGCCGGGAGATGTGGGAGCTGGTCCGCCGGCTGCGGGACGACGGCGTCACCATCATCCTGACCACCCACTACATCGAGGAAGCCGAGGAGATGGCCGACCGCGTCGGCGTCATCAGCCAGGGCCGCATCATCGTCGTGGAGCACACCACGGAACTCATGCGCCAGCTCGGCCGCAAGCAGCTGACGCTGCACCTGCAGCACGCCCTGGAGGCCGTCCCGCCGTCGCTGCACGCGTTCGGGCTGGAGCTCTCCGGCGGCGGCCGGGAGCTGACCTACACCTACGATGACACCAGCGACCGGGCTCACATCCCCGAGCTGCTGCGGGCGCTGGACGCCGCCGGCATCGTCTTCCGGGACCTGCACACGCAGCAGAGCTCCCTGGAGGACATCTTCGTCCGCCTGGTGAGGGACTCGAACCCATGAACGTCCATGCCGTGCGCACGATCTACATGTACGAGCTGGCCCGGGCGTGGCGCACGCTGTTCCAGAGCGTGGTGTCGCCGGTGATCTCCACGTCGCTGTACTTCGTCGTCTTCGGTGCCGCCATCGGCTCCCGCATCACCGAGGTGGACGGCGTTGCCTACGGGGCGTTCATCGTTCCGGGGCTGATCATGCTCATGCTGCTCACCCAGAGCGTTTCCAACGCCGCGTTCGCCATCTACTTCCCGAAGTTCAACGGCACCATCTACGAGCTGCTGTCGGCGCCGGTGTCGTCGTTCGAGATCGTACTCGGCTACGTCGGCGCGGCGGCGACCAAATCGGTGATCCTCGGGCTGATCATCCTGGCCACCGCCAGCTTCTTCGTGCCGCTGCAGATCGCGCACCCGCTGTGGATGGTGGTCTTCCTGGTGCTCACGGCCGTGACCTTCAGCCTGCTGGGGTTCATCATCGGGATCTGGGCGGACGGCTTCGAGAAGCTGCAGTTCATCCCGCTGCTGATCATCACGCCGCTGGCCTTTCTCGGCGGGACCTTCTACTCCATCGACATGCTGCCACCCGCATGGCAGACGGTCACCCTGTTCAACCCGGTGGTCTACCTGATCAGCGGCTTCCGCTGGAGCTTCTACGGCCTCACGGACGTCAGCATCCTGGCCAGCCTGGTGACGGTCAGCGCTTTCCTCGCGGCGTGCCTGGCGGCGGTGTGGTGGATCTTCCGGACGGGCTACCGGCTCAAGGCCTGACGGCCCGGGGCGGGCTCGTAACGGCGACCGGGGAAGGCACCCCGGCCGCCGCGGCCGGTATCAGTCCTGGCGAACGCCTTCCACGGACAGGTACAGCTCGACTTCCTCGGCCTCCTCGCCGAGATCGTAGTCGATGCCGAAGTCCGAGCGATCAAGGGTCACGGTCCCCTCGAAGCCGCGGCGGTAGCCGCCCCAGGGATCCTCGCCCGCCCCGAGCTGGTTGACGTCGATGGTGATCGGGCGCGTGGTTCCGTGCAGGGTCAGCTCGCCTTCCAGGGTGGCCTCGCCGTCGCCGTGCTCCTCGAAGGAGGTGGAGACAAACCGCGCCTCGGGGTACTCGCTGACGTTGAGGAAATCCTCGTTGCGCAGATGCCGATCCCGCTCCGAATCATCCGTGTCGATGCTTGCGGTGTCGATGGTGACGCTCACCTCCGAGTTGGAGGGGTTGTCCGGATCGTAGGTGAACTCGCCGTCGAAGTCGTTGAACTGGCCCACCATGGTCGCGAAGCCCAGATGGCTGACGCGGAACTCGATGAAGCTGTGCCTCGGATCGAGCTCGTACTGCTCGGGCTCCGCCTGGGCGATGCCCGCGACCAGGGAGAGGCTCAGGGCACTGGTTGTTGCGATGATCAGCTTGCGCATGATTGCGTTCCTCCGTTTCACGATTGACGTGGTTCACGCCGGCGCACCGGGCGAACCATGCGGACCAGGGTGCGATTGCGGTCCCGGAAATGGTGCTTGAGCGCCCCCAGGGTGTGCAGGCCCACCAGGCCGGCCAGCAGCATGGCGAGCCAGTAGTGAATGGCCCCGGCCAGATCCTCCAGGTTGTCGCCGCCGGAGTACAGCGACGGCACACTGAGGAGATCGAAGACCTCGATGCTGCGGCCGTCCACAGTGGACAGCAGGTAGCCGGCGGCAATGATGGCGAACAGCAGCAGGTACATCGCCCAGTGGACCACGACCGCCGCGACATGCTCCCAGCGGCGGATGCCCGGCTCGGGCGCCGGCGCAGGGTTGAGCGCGCGCCAGATCAGGCGCAGGCCCAGCAGCACGAACAGCACGACGCCGAAGGAGCGGTGCAGGTCCGGCGCCCGGTTGTACCAGGGATCGTAATAGTCCAGGCCGGTCATCCACAGGCCGGAGACGAACAGACCCGCAGCCAGAACGGCGGCAAGCCAGTGGAACAGGATCGCCACCAGCCCGAAGCCGGAACGGGTATTGCGCAACGCCATTAGTATCTCCGGTGTTCTATCCGACGAAGGATAGTCCAATATCGTACTATCAATATTTGTAGTTGATCCCCGGAGAGAATGCAAGTCACCCCCGGCAACCGCCGCGGGCCGGCACCGTCGGCCAACACCCGGCGGTGAGCGTCGCCGTGCTGGCTGCTCCCCAGGGAAACACTCGGCAACTCCCTAGCCAAAGGCGGCATTTCCGGCGATAATCATGGGATCCACGAGGTACAGTATAAGGAGGCAGGATGAAGGGTGACGACAAGGTCATTGAATATCTCAACCGCGGCCTGCGCAGCGAGCTCACGGCGATTCACCAGTACACGCTCAACGCGCGGCTGCTTGAGCACTGGGGCCTGAACACCCTTGCCCGGAAGCAGGAAACGGAGGCCCGCGAGGAGATGGGCCACGCCGACCGTTTCATGCGGCGGATCCTGTTCCTCGGGGGCAACCCCAACGTCCAGGACATGGACACCGTGCGGGTCGGCGGCAACGTCAAGGAGATCCTGGAATGCGACCTGGCCGCCGAGGGCGAGGCGCTGACCCTGTACCGGGAGGCCATGGGCTACTGCGAGAAGGTCCGCGACTACGCCAGCCGCGACCTGTTCGGCGAGCTGCTCGCGGACGAGGAAGGACACTACGACTTCCTGGAGACGCAGCTGGAGCTCATCGACCGCATCGGCATCCAGAACTACGAGCAGTCCGCCATGGACGGCTCCCCCGGCGGCGAGGAATAGCCGTCCCGGGCCGCGGGGGCCCGCCCGCGGCCCGGCAACTCCCTACCAGCGACGGCACCGCCCCTGCATTGCAAGCCCGGGCGGGCCGAACGATGCCCGGCTCCGGGCGCGACAGTAATACCCACGCCCGCCGATCGCCGCGGTACCCGCTGCCGCATTCAGGACGCGTTCAGGCGCGGGCAGGTACACTCCCGCATGCACGGGCAATGAATCGGACGCAGCATGGACCGACCGCAACGTCATCGCGCGCCCCGGCGCAGCGGACCCTGGTACCGGATCGTGATCGCCGCGGTCCTGCTGGCGCTGGTTCTGCCCGGCGCATCATCGGCGCGGGCGGATGACGGGCGGCTGTCCCGGAATGAGGCCGTCGAGCTGATCCGCGAGCGCACCGACGGGCGCGTCCTCGGCGTGGACGCCCGCAACGGCGCGCGGTTCATCGTGCGGGTGCTGGTCCGGGAAGGGGAGGTGCGGGTCTACGAGGTCGACCGGCGGACGCGCGAGGTCCGGTAGCCCCCGGCCGCCGCGAAACCGCGGGGAACAAGGCATGCGCATACTCATCGTCGAGGACGAAGCCGCACTGCTCGCCCAGCTGGCGCGCGAGTTCCGGGCCGCGGGCTACGTGGTGGACACGGCGGACAACGGTGACGACGGCCTGCACCTGGCCCGGGACTACCCCCTGGACCTGGCGGTCGTCGATCTGGCGCTGCCGGGCCGCTCCGGCCTCGACCTGCTCCGGGAGCTGCGCGCCCGGGGAAGCCGCCTGCCCGTCCTCGTGCTCACGGCGCGGGACGGCTGGCAGGACCGGGTGCAGGGCCTGGAGAGCGGCGCCGACGACTACCTGACCAAGCCGTTCCACGTCCCGGAGCTGCTGGCGCGCGTCAACGCGCTCCTGCGGCGCAGCGCGGGCTGGGCGCATCCGGTGCTGCACTTCGGGCCGTACGCGCTGGACACGGCCCGCAAGGCGGTCAGCCGCGACGGCACCGCGGTCTCGCTGAGTGCGTTCGAGTACCACCTGCTGGAGTATCTCGCGCTGCACCCCGACCGCGTGGTCTCCAAGCAGGAGCTGACCGAGCACCTCTACCCGGACGACGCCGACCGGGACAGCAACGTCATCGAGGTCTTCGTCCGCCGCCTGCGCCGCAAGCTGGATCCCGAAGGCGACTGCAGCCCCGTGGTCACCCACCGCGGGCTCGGCTACAGCCTGCGCCACGCCCCGGAGCAGGCAACATGAAGCACCGCTCCCTGGGACGGCGGCTACTCCTGGCCGCCTGCGCGGCCACCGTGGTCTTCCTCGGCGCCACCGGCGTGGCCCTGGACCTGGCCTTCCGCAGCAGCCTCCAGCAGGCCGAGCGCGAACGGCTGCGGAACCACGTCTACACGATGCTGGCGGGAGCCCGTCTTGAAGACCAGGGGCTCACCGTCCCCGCCGCGCTCCCGGACGCCCGCTTCGGTGAGCCCGGCTCGGGGCTGTACGGGCGGATTCTGGATGACGACGGCACGATCCTGTGGCGTTCCGGCTCCCTGGACGGCCTGCAATGGTCCGGCACCGCAGCCCTGCCTCCGGGCCGTCTCCGCTACGGGCAGACGACCCTGAACCGGGACTCCGCCCGGACCCTGGCCTACGGCGTGCGCTGGAGCGGCCCCGGGGCGGGCAGCGGGCGCTTCACCGTGGAGATCGCCGAATCGCGCCTGGACAGCCAGGCGCAGCTCGCGGCATTCCGGCGCACGCTCTGGGGCTGGCTCGGTGCCGCGGGCCTCGGGTTGCTGGCCACCCAGCTGCTGCTGCACTACTGGGGGCTGCATCCGCTGCGGCGCACGGTCCGCGAGCTCCAGGACATCCGCCGCGGCCGCAGGGACTACCTCGGCGACGACACCCCGGAGGAGCTGGCCCCCCTGGCCCGGGGCATCAACCGGCTTCTGGACGCAGAGCGCGAGCGCCGGCGCCAGTACCAGAACAGCCTCGCCGACCTGGCCCACAGCCTGAAGACGCCTCTGGCCGTTCTCCGCGGGGCTCTTGCTGCCGGCGCCGATCCGAGCCAGCAGCAGGAAGCGCTGGACCAGGTGGATCGCATCGATACCAGCGTGCGCTATCACCTGGCCCGGGCGGGCCGGAGCCGGGAGCGCTTCGGCCAGAGCACGCCGGTGCGCCCGGCGGCGGAACGGCTGCTGCGCACCGTCGCCGCCCGGCGGCAGCCACTGCCGGAGCTGGCCCTGGAGTGTCCCGCGGCGCTCCGGTTCCCGGGCCCCGAGGACGAGCTCATGGAAATCCTCGGCAACGTACTGGACAACGCCGCGCGCCACTGCAGCGGGTGGATCAGGCTACAGGCACTCGCCGGCGAGGATGACCGCACGCTGACCATGATCATCGACGACGACGGCCCGGGGATCGCTCCCGGTGAGCGCGACCACGTCCTGCAGCGGGGAGGCCACGGCAGCAGCGGGCCGCACGGTACCGGCATGGGGCTGGCCATCGTCGCCGAGCTGGTCGCCGCCTACGACGGAACCATGGCCATCGAGACCGCGGCCACCGGCGGCGCGCGCATCAGGCTGACGTTTCCCCTGCCCCGCTGACGGGATCGCCGCTGCCGGACTCCCAGGCCAGCATGGCCGCCTCCAGTCCGAACACGTGCGGATCGTCGGCACCGAGCTCGCGCAGCACCCGGGCCACGCCCAGCAGGTAGTCGCGATTGGGGCCGCTGGGGCCGCGGGACCGGGCCACGTGCCGGGCCATCTCCTGCATCGGCGCCTCCCCCAGGAAGGCGGCGTTGTCCTCGGTGGCGATATACACGAGGCCCTCGGCCGTTCCGCCGTCGGTGAACGCCAGTTCCGTGGTGAAACGCAGGTAGCCGTTCTTCTCGCGCACGTCCAGGGGCTCGAGAACATCGGGGGTGATGCGGTAGGCCATGCCCGTGCACACGGATTCCGGGGCGCGGATCAGGGTCGCCACCCGCCCGGGGGCCTCGGGGCTTCCCCGGTGGTCGTGGGATCCCTGCCAGAAGCGCCGCACCCAGCCGCGGATCCGTGCCGGCCGGCACTCCAGGAAGGGGAAATCCGCCTTGTAGAGAAGCGATCCGTAGCCGAACAGCCACAGGCTCTCCTCGCCCGCGAACGCGTTGCTGCGGCGATTGATCGCAACCGTGTCGACAACCATGTGCCCCCTCCTGTTCGTCGCACCGATAGTATATCGCCGGATGCAAGCGCTCGTACGCGCATGCCGCCCCGCCTCTCACGCAGGGCGGCAACGTATCCGCACCCGAGCTGCCCCGCCCCCGGCCGATGGGTTATGATTCGGCATTCCCTGAAACGCCGACTAGGAGACAGGCGATGGGCATCGAAATCAGCGGCGTGCTCGGCCTGATCTGGTTGTTTATCGTGATATGGGCCATCATCCGCACCGCCCAGAGCCCGGCCGGCCCCGTCGTCAAGGCGTTGTGGATCGTCATCCTGCTGGTGGTGCCGGTGATCGGGCTGATCGCCTGGCTGCTCCTCGGTCCGAAGTAGACCCATGGCTGTCCGGTTCTACGCGCTGACGCGCTTCATCGCGCCGGACTTCCGGCTCCTCGTTCCCGACTGGACATTCGGGGCCGTCACGGACGACTTCGTCTCGGGAACCTTCGCGTACCAGGGGCCGGTCTACATTCTCCTGACCCCCAGGGACGTGGCGGTGCTGGTGAACGTGAGCCCGGAGGGCGCGCCGGATGCCGTCGACATCATCGCGCGCACGCCCCATCAGGGGCGCATCAACCACGCGCCCGCGACGACGCGGGTACGCGAGGCGACCCTGGCCGAGGCGCGCAGCTGCCTGGCCCGCCTGGCCACGGACCGGGGCGGCACCATGGACGAGCTGCGGCCGATCGCCTCGGTGTGGGTGGCCCGGGACCTGGCCTTCAGCATCCTCGACGAGCCGCACCGGGTGGCGTTCTTCCGGCTGGACGGGACACGCTGCCGGGACTGTGTCGCCCTGGGGGACGAGCATCGGATCGATCCGATTCCCGAGGCCTAGCCCGGCCATGCGCTGGTGCGCTGGGCCGACGATTTGCGGTAGGGTTGCCGTAACAGTGCTATCAGCCTTCCACCGGTGACCGGGCCACCCGGTGCCGCAGCGATACGGAGACCGAGCCCCCCATGAATGAAGCCTACATCGTCGCCGCGACCCGCACCGCCGGAGGCCGCAAGGGAGGCCGCCTGTCCGGCTGGCACCCGGCGGATCTCGCCGCCCAGGTCATCAACGGCCTGCTGGACCGCAGCAGCGCCGACCCTGCGCTGGTGGAAGACGTCATCATGGGCTGCGTCAGCCAGGCCGGGGAGCAGGCCATGAACGTCGGCCGCAACGCCGTGCTGGCCTCGAAGCTTCCGGAGTCCGTCCCGGGCACGTCCGTGGACCGCCAGTGCGGCTCCTCCCAGCAGGCGCTGCACTTCGCCGCCCAGGCAGTGATGGCCGGATCCATGGACGTGGTCATCGCCGCCGGCGTGGAGAGCATGAGCCGCGTGCCCATGTTCTCCACCATCAAGCTGCCCCAGAAGGCCGGCATGGGCCACTACATGAGCCCGGCCATCCGCGAGCGCTACCCGGACGTGGGCGAGTTCAGCCAGTTCACCGGCGCCGAGATGATCGCCCGCAAATACGGCCTGGAGAAGGAAGAGCTGGACCGCTACGCCCTGCGCAGCCACCAGCGCGCCATCGCAGCCGCCCGGGAGGGCCGCTTCGAGGCCGAGATCTTGCCGGTCGAGGCGCGCAGCCACGACGGCGGCGGCGACGGCCAGCTGCATACCGTCGACGAGGGCATCCGCTTCGACGCCACGCTGGAAGGCATCGCCGGCGTCGATCCGCTGCAGGAAGGCGGCTACATCAGCGCCGCCAACGCCAGCCAGATCTGCGACGGTGCCAGCGGCGTCATGGTGGTCAGCGAGCGCGGCCTGAAGGCCCTGGGAGTCGAGCCCGTGGCGCGCATCCACCACATGACCCTCATCGGCCACGACCCGGTGGTCATGCTGGAGGCGCCCTTGCCCGCCACGGAGCAGGCCCTGCGGAAAGCAGGCATGGACGTCGACGACATCGACCTGTTCGAGGTCAACGAGGCGTTCGCCCCGGTGCCCCTGGCCTGGCTGCAGGCCACCGGGGCCGACCCGGAACGGCTGAACGTCCACGGCGGCGCCATCGCCCTGGGGCATCCGCTGGGCGCCTCGGGCACCAAGCTGATGACCACGCTCCTCCACGGCCTGAAGCAGGGCAACGCGCGCTACGGGCTGCAGACCATGTGCGAGGGCGGCGGCATGGCCAACGTGACCATCGTCGAGCGGCTGTGACACGCGGTAACGGCTCCCTTCGTGGACCGGGAAAGCGGCCGGACCCGGCCGGCGCGGCTTTCGGAACCTCCCCGGCGGGCGTGCTAGGCTTACCCTAGATGTCCCACGTGATCGGGATCTCGCTTGTTCCGGCTGTAGGCCCGTCGGGAGATGCAGGTCGCCGCACCGCTACAGCGTCCCGGGAGGACCCTGCTTATGACCGAAAAGAACCCCGACAAGGGCTATGTCGCCATTCTCGGCTGGAGCATCAGCTGCATCGACGCGCTGGAACGCTTCGACCGGCGCTACGTCATCGTGGCCCCCGAGTGGGCCGAGGACTATGCCAAGGAGCACGGCATTCCCCACATCACCTGGGACTTCGAGCGCCTCAACGACCGCTCCATGGAGATCGCCGAGCGCCTCAAGGACGAAGGCGTCGACGTCGCCATCCCCCTGTTCGAGGAAACGGTGGAATGGGCGGGTGCCATCAATGCCGTGCTCATGGGCAACCCGCGCCTGCACGGCCAGGCCGTGCTGTTCCGCGACAAGGCGCTGATGAAGCGGCGCGCCCAGCTGGGCGGCATCCGCGTGGGCATCTTCGAGGAGGCCCACGACAAGTCCGACGTGATCCGCTTCCTCAAGCGCGTCAACCAGACGCTGCTGAAGCTCGACGGCGACCCGGACGACCCGATCCACCTGAAGGCCTTCGACAAGGCCGGCTGCCTCGGACACCGGGTCATCCGCCACCCGGACGAGATCGACCTGATCCCCGAGGAAGAATACCCGCTACTCATGGAAAGCCACCTGGACGGCTGGGAGTTCGCCGTCGAGGCCTGGATCCAGAACGGCAAGATCCGCTTCCTGAACATCTCCGAGTACGTGACGCTGGGCTACTCCGTGTTCGTGCCGGCGACCCCGGAGCTGGAGAGCTGGCGCAACCTGATCACCAAGGAGATCGAGAAGCTGATCAAGACTTTCGACATCGACTTCGGCTTCATCCATCCCGAGTACTTCGTCACCAGCGACGGCACCATGTACTTCGGCGAGGTGGCCTACCGGCCGCCGGGCTTCAAGGTCTTCGAGCTGCTGGAGCGGGCGTACGGGTTCAACGCCTACCAGGGCATGGTGCTGTGCTTCGACCCCAAGACCACCGAAGAGGAGGTCGAGGCCTTCTTCCCCCGGGAGGTGGTGGATGCCAAGGGGCACGCCGGCTGCTTCGGTGTCTATCCCCGTCGGCGCGTGGTGTCGAAGCTCGAGATCCCGGAAGAGACCGAGAACCACGAGTACTTCGAGTACCACGAGCTGACGCCGCCGCTGGAGGAGACGGTCACCAAGCGTACGGCATTCGGCACCCACTGGGGCCTGGTCTACTTCTTCGGGGACAACCCGCACAAGCTGCGGGATCTGCTCAAGCACCAGGAAGAGCTGGACTTCTACGTCTAGCAGCGGCAAAAGCTCAGGCGCCGGCCTCCGGCGCCTGGCGCCCGGCCGCCCAGCTGCCCACCGCCATGGCACGGATGCGGGCGACGGCCTCCTCCGGGACATCCACGTCCCGCGCCTCGTCCCTGGGATCGAAATGGAAGATATACAGCCGCGAGACGAACGCTTCGAACGGCAGTGACGACTCGCCGTAGTACTCCCCTGCCCCCTCCGTGGAGACCACGACGCCGTTGCCCCAGTCCTGGGTGCTGTCGTTGTTCGGGTTGAAGAAGTACACCCGCATCAACCCCTCGGGATCGAAACCCACCCGCTCGATGGAGATGGCGTGCCAGCCCACGAAGCGGGCCGTGGAGTCGGTGACGGCAACGCCGGCCGGCTGTGAATGGATGACCGGGTTGTTGCCGTTGAACAGCGGGTGATAGCAGGCATAGAAACGCCGCGCGAAGCCGTCGAAATCCACCAGGTTGCCGCTGGCCACATCCACCACGATGGCGAAGCCGCGTCCCACCCACCAGCCGTGGAACTCCGGATTCACCCACTTGTGCGGATCCTCGCCGCGGCCCACACACAGCCGCCCCATCTCCATGTACAGGTCGTCGAGGTGGGGCACGGCGACCGCGGAGACGGGATCCACGTCGCCCAGCGGGACCGGCTGCTCGCGCGCCGCCAGGGCCGCCGACGACAGGGCGCGCCCCTCGAAATGGGTGATCACGTCGTTGTCCCGGGCGGCCCAGGCAACCACCTGCAGGAGATAGTCCGGGTCGTTGGTGGACCACATGGACAGAGCGCGGGCCGACTGGCACGTGGGATTGTTGCCCTGGCCCATGCCCAGCGGCCGGCCGAGGACGTTGATCACGCCGGCCAGAAGCCGCGTGCGGGGCGCCACCGCCCCGCCCTGGGAACCGGCATCCAGCAGCCGCACCGCCTCCGAGCACAGCTCCAGATGGATCTGGCGCCACAGCGCCGGCGGTACCGGGCCGCTGTAGAGCACGCCCCGCTCCAGCAGGCCCGCGAGGCCGTAGACGGCATCCGCCGTCTCGGGCCACACGGCTTCGCGGATGAGCGTGTGCACCAGGGTGCTGTAGCAGGCCAGCACCTCGATCCCGGTGCTGCTGAGCCCCAGGGTGGACGGCACCAGATCCGGGGCCTGGTCCAGGATGAAGCGAAGGAATACGGCGTGGTACGGGGACACCAGGCCGGTATCGTGCATGGCGCGCCCGAAGCCGAGGGCCTCGTTGCGCAGGGTCTGCTCGTCCATGCCCTGCAGGCGGGTGGCGAACACCTCCAGGCCCGGATCCTCCTGGCAGCCGCGGGTGGGCCCGTAGAGCGCGCTGATCAGCCGTTCCGCGCCGCGCGTGCTGGTCATGGCCACGCCGGACTCGTTGCTGTTCAGGTAGGCCGCCACGCTGGTAATCATGGCCTTGACGTGATCCAGCTGGATGGGGCGTTGCTGGAGAATCCGCCAGATCTCGCCGATCAGCTCCTCGACCACGGCGTCGAAGCCGATGCGCTCGAGGATGAACTGCTGGTGGGAGCGCACCAGATCGGCATTGCGGCCGAGGCGGACACGTTCCGCCTCGCCCAGCTCGCCGAAGATCAGCTGGATATTCAGCGCCAGGACCCGGGCCAGGAAGGCGCGCGCGTCATCGGAGGACAGGACCGTGGACTCCAGCGTCCCCTCCGCAACGGAGGCCATCCACAGCTCGCTCAGGCACTCCAGGACCAGCGTGTGGCCGGTGCTCAGCTTGAGCGTATTGGCCGCCATCTCCGGCTGGAGCTGGTGCGGATTCTCCCAGTCACTGCCGGAGAAGATCCCGGCCGCCTTCAGCGCACCCATGCGCTCGTAGACCGCCGCCACCCCGCCGGGCTGGTCCATGAGCCGGCGGGCGGCCTCCAGGACCTGGGCGCTGTGCGTGAACTTGGCGAAGCTCGAAGTCTCCGCCAGACGGTGGCAGGCCTGGTCCAGCCGCTCCGCGAACCGGATCAGCGAAGCGCCGTGTTGCTCATTGCCATCCGTCATTGTCTCTCCATCCCCGGTGCCCCGGAGAGGCCCGCTGCGTGTCGGATCGACCCCGGGGCATAGTGGCCTCCGGGGCCGATTTTGTCCACTGGCCCCGGGACCATCGTCCGCGGCGCGGGCAGCGATCGGCAGGCGCAACGGAGACGTTCCGGGAGGAAGAGCTCGGCGTCCTATGCCGAATCAAATCCCAGCAGGCGGCGCTCGATGATGGCCTGGGCCACGGGCTCGGGAACGGCCTGCTCCCAGGTGCCGCGTCCCGCTCGCAGGCCGGCCAGGACCTCACCCGCGTCGATGTCCAGGCAGCTGTCGTCACAGGGGTCGATGGCCTGCAGCTTGCCGTTCTCGACCAGGTGGGCCAGCAGGTGCCGCAGGTGTGACGGCACCCGGGCGTTGTGGAGGGTGGTGGTTTCCGTCTCGTCGGGCCGGCGCGACGGGTAGACATAGACCTGGGTATTGTCCGGGAACAGCTTGCCGAACGCCTCCAGGATGCCGCCCTCGACGCCCTCGTAGTAGCGCTCGTCGAACAGCGTGCCGAAATCGCGGACACTGAGCACGATGCCGATGGGCCTCTGCGTGTACCGCCGCAGGTAGGCGCGCAGCCGGAAGAAGCGCACGTAGTCGGAGATCATGACGGTATAGCCCAGCGCCGCCAGCAGGTCCGCCCGGGCGAGGAAATCGGCGTCGTCGGGCACCTCTTCGACCGCAGGCGCGTTCATGGTGATCTCCGCCAGCGATACCGTCTCGTCCGCATCCACGCCGCCGAGCTGGCGGAAATGCTGCTGGCCGGACAGCATCATGTCCGCATTCACCCGCGTCACCGGCTTGAACAGCCCGCGGATGACCAGCACCGGCTTGCGGTAGAACAGCTCCCCCGGCACCACCACCTGCCCGTCGGGATTGAAGATCACCGCGCGGGTCAGCCAGCTGCGGATCAGCTGCAGGTTCATGTGCCGGTTGTCCACTTCCTCGAAGTACGGCCCGGAGAAATGGATGCAATCCACCTCGATGCGGTCGGAGCCCAGCTCGTCGCGCAGGCCGGCGACTACCTGCTCCGGCCAGTTGTGATGGAAGAAGGCACCGTAGATGAGATTCACGCCCAGAATGCCCAGGGCATCCGCCTGCTGGGCGTTGTCCTGGTCGAGCATGCGCACGTGCAGCACGATGTCGCTGGGTTCCGCTCCCGGGTGAAACTGCGCCCGGATGCCTACCCAGCCATGGCATTCATTGCGCTGCTTGAAGCTGCGGGCCGTGACCGTGGCCGCGTACGCGAAGAAGGTGGAGTTCCGCGGCCGCACGTCCGTGAGCCGGTTGACCACCTGGCTGAACTCCTTGTCCAGCATCTGCATCAGACGGGCGCGGCTGACATAGCGGTCCACCGGGCCGTAGATATCGTCGCTGACCGCCATGTCGTAGGCCGACATGGTCTTGGCAATGGTGCCCGCCGCCGCGCCGACCTGGAAGAAACGGCGCGCCACCTCCTGACCGGCGCCGATCTCCACGATGGAGCCGAACTTGAACTTGTCCAGGTTGATGGTCAGCGCTTTCTGGTCGGTGCTCAGCTCCGGTTCCCCTGCAGCCATGGTGCCCCTTCCTGCCGATCGTTCATTCCTGCCGATGCCCCGGCCTGCGCCGAGCTACCCCGCCGCCCGCGTCGCCCCGGGCAGGCGGGCCAGGAACTCGCTGTCCCGGCGAAGCTGCGGATGGATCACGAAACCCGTTGTCATGCGTCCCTCGAGGATCCGGCGAGGCGGGCCGCCGATGGTATCAGACGCCGTGCACCCCTGCGGCGTACAGAAGCACCCGGGAAGCGCTGGCCCTAGCGGATCCGCTCGATGGCGACCACCCGGTCGTCCTCGTAGGTCACGCTGTGGCGCGGGCGGCCGTAGCCCGTCTCGTAGACTTCGCGCGTGCCCACCCGGGCACCGAACCGGTTCTCGATCTCGGTGGTCTGCACCGGCTCGCCGCAGACCTCGTGGACCTCGGTGACATGGTCTCCCGGAAGAATCAGCGCGTTGCCGCAACGCATGGAATCCGCGCTCGCCGGCAGGCTCGCCAGCAACAACGGTGCCACCGCAATCAGCCGTTTCATGCCCGTTCTCCGATCGTTCAACGATACGGAAATGATGCGCGATCCCCGGGCGGCGGACAAGGCATGGGCCGGCGTTCGCACGACAAGCATCAGCCCGGGCCTCGCCGGCCCCGCTTGCGACCGCGGGGATCGAGGCTCAGGCCTCGTCCTCGTACAGGAACACCCCGTTGCGGCCACCCGCCTTGCCGCGGTAGAGGGCCTGGTCCGCCCGGTTGAGGAGTGTTTCGTGGGTCGCGATATCCGGATGGCGCCGACAAACGCCCAGGGTGACCGTAACGTCAACGGCACCGGCGGAGGTGACGATCGGGCGGGCCGCGATGCAGTGGCGCAGGCGCTCGGCAACAACCCGCGCCGCCGCCAGGTCGGAGTCCGGCAGCACGACGGTGAACTCCTCGCCGCCGTAACGACCGAAGACATCCTCCTTCCGCAGCGCCCCCGCGACCCGGTTGGCCACCTCGCACAGGACTTCGTCGCCTGCCATGTGGCCGTGGAGGTCGTTTACCCGCTTGAAATGATCGATGTCGAACAGTATGACCGACAGATCGCTGTCGTGCCGGTGACTGCGCGCGAACTCGTCGCGGAGCCGGGACTCGATATGGCCGCGATTGAAAATGCCGGTCAACGGATCACGCGCACTGCTCTTTTCCAGGCTGTCCATCGCCTCCCGGAGCTGTATCTGGTAGATGCACGTATCGGTTGCATCCATGATGGTAATGCATACGTGGGTGACGTGATTGTCGCCATCCTTGATGGGAATGAACGTGCAGTCCTGGCGCATGCAATCCACGACGGCCGTCGTAGCGGGCCGATTGTGCGGAAACCGGAACAGGTAGGGACGCTGCTCCCAGGAGGTGAAGGCGTAGTTCTTGAGAAGGAACACACCGCGCAGTTTCTGGGTCAGCCATCGGCGCGGGAGGTCCGGAAAGACGGTGAACAAGTCGCGACCGAGCACGTCGTCCGCCGCAAGGCCGCTGTGCATGGCCATGAACCGGTTCCACCGGACCACGGTGTAGTGCGCATCGACGACGAGCACACCGACGTTCACGCGATCGACGATCGACTCCAGCAGGTCCCTGGAGTCGCCGTCCGGGTGGTTCACAACCCCTCCAGCATCGCATCCAGGCCCCGGCGCATGAACTCGATGGACTCTTCCGGCATCAGCAGCACCAGGTGGCAGGAGAAGCCGGGAGCTTCCAGGCGGAAGTTGACCTCCACGAGCAATGCGTAGTCCCAGCCCAGCGCTTGCGCATCAAGCAACCGGTTCACCGGTTGCCTCATGGCCATCAGCGTGGGGGCGGAAAACGCGAAGTCCGTATCCAGCTGCTCGGCAACGCCGTTCAGCACCGCCCCCGAGAGGATGTTGCTGACTTCCAGCAGCAGCTCCCGGTCGATCTCGTCCTTCTCCAGGGCCTGCTCGTGCCCCATGAGATCGGCGAGGCTGTTGCAGCCTTCCGTCCCGAACAAGGCGATGGATTCACCGCGCAGACTGTTGAAGAACCCCTGGCGGACAGCCGTCACGTCCCCCGGATCGCCGTCCTGCGCGCTCGCAATCATGGCCTGCACGGCGTCCGCCACGCCGTCCGCCGACACGATACGCACCCGGGGCACCGACAACGCCACGTAGACGTCGAGAACCTGCGCCAGCGCCGCCCCGGCCTGGCCCATGGCGATGTTCACCACCTCCTGCAGGGCGTCTTCCTGATCCGGCGTGTATTCCTGGAAGGTCATAGGAAGCCGTACTCCCGGAGAACGCCGTGCAGCGCGTCCGCCTTGACCGGCTTGCGCACGAACGCCATGGCTCCAAGCTGGCGCGCCTGCTCTTCGGCCTTCGGCTGGACGTCCGCCGACACCACGACGGCGAAGCAGTCCAGACCCCGCCGCCGGATCTCGGCGAGCACGTCGAAGCCGCTCATTCCCGGCATGGTGAGATCCAGGAACACCACGTGCCCCAGGCCCCGCTCGATCGCATCGAGAGCCTCCTGGCCGCCCGAGGCCTGCGAGACCTCCACGTCCCAGTCACCGGGAAACGCCCGGATGGTGAGCTTCCTGGACATGGAGGAATCATCCACAACGAGCACGGGCAACGGCATGCAATACTCCCTCGACTGCAGCTCCTGGAGGCTTCATTACGAACATTACAGTGCGACTGTTTATCAACGCGCGGAATCCTGTCACACCTCATCGACACCGACTCCCGATGCGAGTCGGCCGCTGCGCAAGCGTCCGACGAAGCGTAGCCCCCTCCAGCTACCTTCGATTCCGTGCTGACGAAGGCCACGCCGTGCTTTGCCGCTGGACCAACAGGCACCCTCCCAACCCGGATAGCGAGGTTCTAAACTGTGACTAGGGGCCCGGACAACCGGCGGGCCCCAGAGGCCGGGATCCGGCCTACCGACGTCGGCGCCATCCGGCGCGACGCCGTGCGCTCCGACCAGTCCGGCGCCCATCCGGCGCGGGCGGGCGGAAGCGACACCTCGAAGACGGCCAAAAGCTGGAGGAGGTGCATCATGGCGTTCTTCGATCACCCCGACTTCGATGGGCACGAGCAGGTCGTGCTCGGTCACGACCGCGCATCCGGGCTCCGTGCCATCATCGCCATCCACGACACGCGCCGGGGCCCCGCACTGGGCGGCTGCCGCACGTTCGCCTACGCCGACGACACGGCGGCGCTGAGGGACGTGCTGCGGCTGTCGCGCAGCATGACCTACAAGGCCGCCATGGCCGAGGTGCCCTACGGCGGGGGCAAGGCCGTGATCATCGCGGACCCGCGGCGCGACAAGCACGCCGGGCTGTTCCGGGCGCTGGGGCGCATGATCGACGGCCTCGGGGGCCGGTACATCACCGCCGAGGACGCGGGGACCACGGTCGACGACCTGCAGGATGTGGCCAGGGAGACTCCCTGTGTGGTCGGTGTCCGCCGGCGACCGGACATCGACGGCAACATGGGCACGGGCGACCCGTCGCCGGCAACCGCCTACGGCGTGCTCATCGGCATCCGGGCGGCCGTGGCCCACCACCTCGGCGCCGACACGTTGACGGGGTTGCGCGTGGCCGTCCAGGGGCTCGGCAACGTCGGCTGGAAACTGGCCGCCCGCCTGCATGCGGCGGGAGCGCAGCTGTGGGTGGCCGATACGGACGGCGAGCGCGCACGGGAAGCCGAGCGTGCGTTCGGCGCCACCGCCGTGGCGCCCGACCGCATCGTTGACGTCGCGGCCGATGTGTTCGCCCCGTGCGCGCTGGGCAGCGTCATCGACGACGTCACCGTCGACCGCCTCAAGGCCGCCGTCGTCGCCGGCTCCGCCAACAACCAGCTGGACCGCCCGGAACACGCCGAGCAGCTCCGCCAGGTGGGTATCGCCTATGCCCCGGACTACGTCATCAATGCCGGCGGGCTCATCGACGTCAGCTACGAGCGCGACGCGCTGGACGATCCGCAGCGGGTGCGCACGCATATCGAGCGCATCGGCCCGACGCTGACGCAGATCTTCCGGCAGGCCGACCGCGAGGGCGTGCCGACGGACCGGGTGGCGGCGCGCATGGCGGAAGAGCGCCTGGAGCAGCGGCCGTCCCGGGTGGCCTGAGCGACGCCGGCGACCTGCCCACTGCACGTAGGGGGTAGACATGAAAGAACGCTACGAATTCACCGTTGACGGACATACCTACCTCGGCGCCGACGGCGTTCCGGTGCGGGACCTGCCGGCCCTGGCGGACGACACGGAGCGCGTGCTCGCCGGCTACCGCAACATGGTGCTCGCCCGCACCTTCGACGCCAAGGCCATCGCCCTGCAGCGCACCGGCCAGTGCGGCACCTACCCGTCCGTGCTCGGCCACGAGGCCATCGGCTCCGCGGTCGGGCAGTGCATGGCCGCGGACGACGTGCTGGTACCGTACTACCGGGATCACGCCGCGCAGTTCCTGCGCGGCGTCACCATGACGGAGTTCCTCCTCTACTGGGGCGGCGACGAGCGCGGCAGCAACTATCGCGACTGCCCCGAGGACCTGCCCGTCGCCGTGCCCGTCTCGACCCAGTGCTGCCACGCGGTGGGCGTGGCCTCGGCCTTTCGCGTCCGCGGCGAGCGCCGGGCCGTGCTGTGCTCCGTGGGCGACGGCGGCACCTCCAAGGGGGATTTCCTGGAGAGCGTCAACGTCGCCGGCGCCTGGCAGCTGCCGGTGGTGTTCGTCGTGCAGAACAACCAGTGGGCCATCTCCACGCCGGCGCGCATCCAGAGCGGCTCCCGCACCCTGGCCCAGAAGGGCATCAGCGGCGGGCTCCCGAGCCACCGGGTGGACGGCCAGGACTACTTCGCCGTGAGCGCAGTCGTGGCCGAGGCGCTGGAGCGCGCCCGCACCGGCAAGGGGGCCAGCGTCATCGAGGCGGTGACCTACCGCTACGGCGACCACACCACCGCCGATGATGCCACCCGCTACCGCAGCGCCGACGAGCTCCGCAGAGCCTGGGAGCAGGACGGTGTCAAGCGCCTCCAGACCTGGCTGTACCGCCAGGGGCACTGGGACGAGGAGCGGGAGCAGGCCTGGCTGGCGAAGTGCAAGCAGCAGGTGGATGGGGCCGTCAGCGACTACCTGGCCACGGAGCCGGAACCGCCCACCGCCATGTTCGACTACCTCTTCGAGACCCTGCCCGCGGAGCTGATCCCGCAGTACCAGCGGCTGCAGCGCAAGGCCGAAGGGGGTGATCGATGAGCGAGGTGACGCTGGCGGAAGCGGTCAACATGGCGCTGCATCACGAGATGGCCCGGGATGACGACGTGGTCGTCCTGGGCGAGGACGTGGGCACCAACGGCGGCGTCTTCCGGACCACGGCGGGGCTGAAGGAGCGCTTCGGCTTCAAGCGGGTCATGGACACGCCCCTGGCGGAGACGCTGATCGCGGGAACCGCCGTGGGCATGGCCGTCCAGGGCCTGCGCCCGGTGGCGGAGTTCCAGTTCATGGGCTTCATCTACGCGGGCATGGAGCAGATGATCAGCCACGCCGCGCGCATGCGCAATCGCACCCGCGGCCGGCTGACCTGCCCCATCGTCTACCGGGCGCCGTTCGGCGGCGGCATTCACGCCCCGGAGCACCACTCCGAGAGCACCGAGGCGCTGTTCGCCCACATCCCGGGCCTGCGCGTGGTCATGCCCACCTCGCCCCGGCGCGCCTACGGCCTGTTGCTGGCGGCGATCCGCGATCCGGACCCGGTGGTCTTCCTGGAGCCCAAGCGCATCTACCGGGCCGTGACCCAGACCGTGGACGACGACGGCGCGGCGCTGCCCCTGGACACCTGCTTCACCCTGCGGGAAGGCGACGACGTCACGCTGATCAGCTGGGGAGCGGCGATCACGGAGACGCTGCAGGCAGCGGCGCGCCTCGCCGACCAGGGCCTGTCGTGCGAGGTCATCGATGTCGCCACCCTCAGCCCCATGGACCGGGAGACGCTGCTGTGCTCCGTGGCCAAGACCGGGCGCGCCGTCATTGTCCACGAGGCCTGCCGGCACGGCGGTCTCGGCGCCGAGGTGGCCGCCTCGCTGGCCGAGGCCGCGCTGCTGGACCTGCAGGCGCCCGTGGTGCGGGTGACCGGATACGACACGATCATGCCCTACTACCGCAACGAGCAGGCGTACATGCCGCAGGTCGCCGATATCGTCGAAGCCGTGGAACAGGTGGTTGCGCTATGAAGACGTTCAAGCTCCCCGATCTGGGCGAAGGGCTGGCGGAGGCGGAGATCGTCCAGTGGCACGTTCGCGAGGGCGATGCGGTGGCCGCCGACCAGACCCTGGTCGCCGTGGAGACCGCCAAGGCCATCGTCGAGGTGCCCTCCCCGTGGGACGGCACCATCGCCAGGCTGTACGGCCAGGCCGGCGACATCATCCACACCGGCGAGCCCCTGGTGGCCTTCGAGGGCGAGGACGAGGATGCAGGCACCGTGGTGGGTGAGCTCGAGCGCTCGGACACCGCGCCGCAGGAGGACCGGTTCGTCATCGGCGCCCCGGAATCCAGCCAGCGCGCCCGCCGGCAACGGGCGACCCCCGGTGTCAGGGCGCTGGCCGAGCGCCTCGGGGTGAACCTGGAGCGGGTCACCGGCAGCGGCCCCGGCGGCCTGGTGACCCGCGACGACGTCCACCGGCAGGCCAGCCGCCAGCAGGCCCTGACGGATGCCCAGCCCCTCCGGGGCGTGCGCCGCACCATGGCCCGCAACATGGCGTACGCGCATGCCCGGGTGGTGCCCGCCTCGCTGTTCGAGGACGCGGACGTGCACGCCTGGGAAGCGGGCACGGATATCACCATGCGGCTGGTCCGGGGCCTGGCCTCGGCCTGCGAGGCGGAGCCCGCGCTCAACGCCTGGTTCGACGGCGACGGCCTGACGCGCCGCCTCATGGACGAGGTGCACGTGGGCATCGCGGTGGACACCCCGGACGGGCTGTTCGTGCCCGTGCTCCGCGACGTCAATCATCGCGACGGCGCCGACCTGCGCCGGGGGCTGGAAAACCTCCGCGCGGCCGTTGCCAGCCGGGAGATTCCACCGGAGGAGATGCAGGGGGCCACCATCACGCTGTCGAACTTCGGCCCCCTCGCCGGCCGGTACGCCAGCCCCGTGGTGTCGCCGCCCCAGGTCGCCATCGTGGGTGCCGGACGGCTCCGCGAGGAGGCGGTCGCTCACCGCGGCGAGATCACGGTCCGCCGGGTTCTCCCCCTGTCGCTGACGTTCGACCACCGTGCGGTGACCGGGGGCGAGGCGGCGCGGTTCCTGGCGGCGATGATCGAGGCGCTGACGCCCGGGCAGGGTTGACGGCGCGGCGGGGCGACGACTACGGCGGTGTCCCCTTCTCCGATGTGCAGGCGGCCACGCCGGCGTCCGCCGACGATTCCTCTGCATCCCCGCCTCGCCCCGCCCGTTCGTGCCGGGGCACGACGACAGGCGCACCGTCGCCCGGCGCCGCCAGGATGTCGGCATCGACGCCGTAGAGCGTGCGGATCAGCGCGGGCGTCACCGTTGCGCGGGGCGGTCCGTGATCGACGATGCGACCGTCGCGCATGGCTACCAGGGTGTCGGCGTAGCGTGCCGCGGTGGTCAGGTCGTGCAGGACCATGACGACGGCGCGGCCGCCCGCCGCCAGATGGCGGATCACGCCGAGCACTTCCACCTGGTGTCCGAGGTCCAGCATGCTGATGGGCTCGTCCAGCAGCATCACGGGCGTGTCCTGCGCCAGCGCCAGCGCCAGCCAGCACCGCTGGCGCTGGCCGCCGGACAGGCGGTCCAGCCGCCGGTCCGCCAGGTCGGTGATGCCGGCGTCCGCCATGGCCCGGGTCACGGCGGCTTCGTCCCGGGACGACCACTGGCGCAGAAGCCCCTGGTGCGGATGGCGCCCGAAACGGACCAGCCCTGCGGCGGTAATCCCCTCCGGCGCCTCCGGTACCTGGGGCAGCAGCGACACGCGCCGGGCGACGGCGCGCGGGCGGAGCCGCCAGACATCCGCTCCGCCCACGCGCACGCAACCGCCCGCAGGCCGGTGCAGCCGCGCCATGCACCGCAGCAGCGTCGACTTGCCGCAGCCGTTCGGGCCCACCACGACGGTCACCTCACCCTCGCGTACGCCCAGGCTCACGTCACGCACCGCAGTATGCCCCGGGTATCCGGCCGTGAGGTTGTCCGCGACGAGATCCACTCACCCCTCCCTGCTGTTCGACAACAGCACCCAGATCAGAAACGGGCCGCCGACGATGCTGGTGATGGCGCCGGCAGGAAGCTCGGCCGGAGCGACGACCACCCGGCCGACGGTGTCCGCGCCGAGAACCAGCAGCGCGCCGATCAGCCCGGACACGGCCAGGGGCACGCCCGGCCGCCCGGCCAGCCCCCGGGCGATGATGGGCGACGCCAGGGCGATGAAGCCCATCGGCCCGCCCACCGGGCCGGCGATACCCACCGCCAGCCCCGCCAGCACGACGGCGAGCAGCAGGGCGATCAGCTGGCACCAGCGCACGTCCAGGCCCAGCGATGTCGCCGAGTCCTCGTCGAACTGGAGCAGGGCCAGCCGGCGCGCGAGCAGCCAGGCCGTCACCAGCACGACGCCGAGCAGGACCATGCCCGGCCCGGTGACCGCATCCCCGCGGGCGTTCAGGCTGCCCATGCTCCAGATGTAGACGGCGCTGGCATGCTGCAGCTCGCCCCAGGATAGGCCCAGCTCGGCCGTGGAGCGCAGCACCGCCGACAGCGCCAGACCGATCACCAGCACCCGGTAGCCGCGGGAGCCGATATCCCCGGTGAGCACCAGCAGCAGGGCCATGGCCGCAAGCGCCCCCAGGGGAGCGGTCCACCACGGCCCCAGCGCGTCGGTGCCCGTCACAAACACCGAGAACATGACCGCCAGCGTCGCGCCCTCGTTGACGCCGAGGATGGCGGGCGTGGCGAGACGATTGCGGGCCAGCGTCTGCATCAGGCAGCCGGCGACGCCCAGGGCGAGCCCGCCGGCCACCGCGGTCAGTACCCGCGGCAGGCGGAGCTCCAGCACCAGCAGGCGCTCCGTCGGGCTGCCCTGCCCGACCAGGGCCGCCACCGTCGCGGCCGCGTCCAGCCCGCCCGGCCCCAGGGCGATCACGAACGGCAGCGCTGCCGTCAGCACCGCCAGCAAAACGACCGCGGCAGCCAGGGGGCGCAGCCGCCACCGCAACGAGTACGCCCCCAGCCGGATGCCTCCCTCCCACGTACGCCCGCCGGCGGCGCCTCTCCCGGCACCAGTCACGGTCCGCCTCCGGAGGTCGTCAGGCGCAGCAGGCGGTTGGAGCGCACCACCCAGATCATCACCGGCGCACCCAGCAGGGCGACCAGAACGCTGGCAGGCACCTCGAACGGCGGCACGACGACACGCGCCACGATGTCCGCGCCCAGGAGGACGGCCGCCCCGACCACGCCCGACAGGACGCACTGGACACCCAGCCGGGGCCCGGCAACCGCGCGGGCGGCATGCGGTGCGAGCAGGCCCAGGAACGCGATGGGTCCGGCCAGGGCCACCGCCGAGCCGGCGGCGAGGGTCGCCGCCAGGGCCACCCAGGCGCGGATCACGCGCGGATGATGCCCCAGCGCCCGGGCGGCATCGTCGCCGAGCAGCAGCGCCGAAAGCGGCCGCGTCACCAGCAGGGCCAGGGCGACGCTGGCGGCCACGGCCGGCATGATGAACCACAATGCACCCGTGTCGACGCCGGAGAGCGTCCCCAGGACCCAGAAGCGGTACTGATCGTAGCTCGCCTGATTGCCGAGCAATACCGCCGCGGTCAGCCCGCTGAAGGTCGACCCCAGGGCAATGCCGGCCAGGACCAACCGCAGCGGCGTCGCCGCCCCGGCGTTGGCGAGCAGCAGCACCAGGGCGCTGCCCGCGAGGGCCCCGGCGAAGGCCCACACCAGATAGGCCGCTCCGGTCCCGGCGCCGGCGTAGGTAATGCCGAGCACCACCGCCAGCGCGGCCCCGGCATTGATCCCCAGAATCCCGGTCTCGGCCAGGGGGTTCCGTGTGAGCGCCTGAAGTAGACAGCCGGCAACACCCAGGGCGATGCCCACCACGACGGCGGCGGCGGTACGTGGCAAGCGGAGCGTGCGGATCACCGTGTCCGCGGTGGCCGCGTCGGGCACCGAGCCGGCGCTCAGGAGGTACCGCAGGCTGCCGACGGGCCCGGGCTCGCCCGCCCCCGTCACCAGCGACAGGACGACGAGGGCCGGCAGGACCAGCGCGACCAGGGCGCCGGCCAGCAGGCGCGCGCTGCGGCCCTCGTGCCGCGGCGCCGTCACCGCGGCACCATTGCCTGCTCGATATCCTCCAGCACGGCGAGCGCGGCGAGCGGGCCACCGAGGCTCGTCCACAGCGAGCCGTCCACTTCGACCACGCGGCCGTTGCGTACGGCCCGCAGACCGCGGAACGCCGGCATCTCGCGGGCCCGCTCCAGGGCACGCCGGGCGTCGCCCTCCCGCCGCAGCGTGCCGAGAAACAGCCAGTCACCGTCGATGCGCTCCAGCGCCTCGAGGCTGAGCGGCGGCGAGTGGGCAACGCCGGGCTCCTGCTGGGCGGCGGGCCGGGCGAGCCCCAGGTCGCGGATCACCGTGCTGGCGAATGCGTCATGCTGCATGTACATGGGGCCCCGGGGATTCCAGCGGACGATGCTCACCGTCGCGTCGGCGTCGGCCCCGATGGCCGCCCGCAGGTCCGCGACGCGTTGCCGATATCGCTCCAGGAACGCGCGGTAGCGTTGCTCGCGTCCCAGCGCCTCGGCGGCGTTGCGGAAGGCGCTGCGCCAATCGTCGTCTGCGCGGTAGGTCACCACCGTCGGTGCGATGCGCCGCAGGCGTCCGATCAGCTGCGCATCGGGCAGGCCGCCGGCGAGAATGAGATCCGGTTGCAGCTCGACGAGACGACCCAGCGACGGCTGCATGAAATGACCCACGATGGGGACGTCATCGGCGCGCTCGCGCAGGTAGCCGGGCACGTCGTTCTGGCCGCGGCCGCTGGTGGTCCCGGCGGGGTCCAGCCCCAGGGCCAGCAGCGCATCGAGATCGCGCTCGCTCAAGGCCACGACCCGCTCCGGCTGCTCCGGGACGGCCACCTCGGCGCCCGTTACGTCGGTCATCGTGCGTGTCTCCGCGGTCAGCGCAGGCGTCGCCGCGCCCAGCAGCACAACGCCCGCGAGCAGCCGCGCCCAGCACATCATCGTCGTCACCCGTGTTCCCCCCGGTCTGGTTGTCGTGGCGCATCGGCGGCGAGCTCATCCATGATGCGGTGGCGCTCTTCGTGGAACGCCTCCTCCGAGAGCGCGGCGCGCCAGTATGGAATCGCGTAGAGGTTGCGCCGGTCGAAGCCGCGCACCGTACGCAGGTGGTCACGGATCGCGACGACCGCGGAGCGCTCGCCCGCGACCCATGCAGAGCACGGCGCAACGGGCCACTCCAGGCGTTCCACCCACGCCGCCAGCCGGCGCCCGCCGAGCACCGGATCGCGGCAGTGCAGCCAGCTGACGGCGACACCCTCGGGGTGGTCCAGCGGCTGGACGTCCGCGCTGTCGGGAACCTGGATCAGGGCCTGACCATGTGCCGATGACGGCAGCTTCTCCAGCAGCGCACCGATGGCCGGCAGGGCGGAGAGATCGCCCGCGAGCAGGTAGAACGACGCCTGCCCCAGCATCGGGTCCGGCCCGCCGGGGCCGGCGATGCCCATGCGATCGCCCGGCCGCGCCTGCCGGGCCCAGGCCGATGCGATGCCGTCGTCGTGGAGCACGAAATCCACGTCCAGCAGCCCTGTATCCGGATCGTAGCGCCGCACCGAGTAGGTACGCGTCACGGGGCGTTGTTCCGGCGGAGGCCAGACCGGGCCGTTCGCCCCCGGCTCCGGCAGGACCGGCTGCGCCTGTCCGGGCCGGGGCAGGAAGACCTTGATGTGGGCTCCGTCCCTGCCCGCGGGAAAGCCGTCCAGCTCCCGGCCGCCGAGGCGGATGCGGCGCATGTGCGGGCTCAGCTCCAGCACCTGCTGTACTTCCAGCATGCGCGGGGGCGTTCTCGCCCGGTGCCCTGCCCCTGTCCCGGACCGGCTCATGACCGCCTCCGCGCTCAGAACCGGTAGGCCGCGGTGAGCTTGACGTTGCGCCCGGGCTCGTAGTCGGTGGTCTCCAGCTGGCCGAACACCGGGTGCATCGTCGTGCCCGTGCGCGATGCATGCGATGCATAGAATTCGTCGAACACGTTGTCGACGCCGAAGGTCACGGTCAGCCCCTCCAGGCGACCCTGCGGAAGCCACTGGACGGAGACGTCGTGGACATCGTACGACGGCTTGGGATCCGAGCCGGAGGGCACGTTGTCCTCTTCGGCGACGTAACGCGAGGTCCAGTTCAGCGCGAGATCCAGGCTGCGGATGTAGTGGTCCAGCGTTACGGCATACGTGTCGCCGATCTCGCGGTCGAGCGGCTCACCCGTGTCCCGGAATTCCGACTCCTGGGCAGAGTGGGTCAGCGTCAGCGAGGTGCTGCCGACGGTGTACTTGACGTTCGCCTCGTAGCCCTCGATCTCCAGGGTACCGGCATTGACCAGGCGCGTGCTGCCGCCGACGCGTTCGGACTCGATACGGTCGTCGATGCGCGTGCGAAAGACCGTGAATCCGGCGGCGAAGCTGTCCGCGCCCAGGAGATCCTCCCGGCTGAATCGCGCGCCCAGCTCGTCGTTGCGGCCCGTTTCGGGCTTGATATCCTCGTTGGGCAGGAACGCACCGGGCTCGTTGGTAAAGGTCTCGGCAAGCTCCGGCCCCTTGAAGAGCTCGGTAGCGCTGGCGTGCAGCATGAGGGAGTCGCTCACGGCGAATTCGCCGGCCAGGGCCGCCGACCAGGCATCGAATGTGTCCTCGGTGGTCTGCGAATCCGCCTCGTACCGGTCGTAGCGCACGCCCGGGGTCAGGGCGAAGCGATCACCGAAGGCCAGGCGGTCTTCCAGATAGGCTGCGTACTCGTCGCTGCGCTCCTCGGTCAGCTCCTGTCCGTCCTCGCTGTATGTGGCCTCCTGGCGGAAGACCTCGACGCCGTAGGTCAAGCGGTGCGCCACGAAGGGCCCGTCCGCGGCGGTGCGCAAGCGCGCCCGGGCACCGCGGTTGGCCACCTCGCCCTGGACCACGGGCCGCCCCACCCGGGTCTCGTCGCGCTCGAGGGTGAGATCGTTGTAGTACGCAGTGGCATCGATGGCGGTGCCGTCGGCGGGGCTGCGCTCGTAGTTCAATGACCAGGTATCCCGGGCGTACTCCGTGGGGTACTCCAGGTCGCTGTTGGGGATGCTCTCGTTGGTCGCCCGTCCGACGTCCGGTCGATACGTGTAGTCCCCTTCGTCCCGGTAGCGATCGTAGGAGAGCTCGAGGCGATCGATCTCCGTCAGGTTCCAGCCGCCCTTGACCAGGCCGTTGGCGATCTCGCCGTCGTTGCCGATGTTCCGCGTCCCGGAACCATCCTCCGGGTTGTCGCGGTCCGTGTAGTAGGCGTAACCCATCAGGTCGACACCGCCGCCGACGCGCCCGTAGCCGGTCACGGAGCCGCGACGCTCGTCGTTGGTAAAGTACGAACCGGACACGCGGGCACCGGCGCTCTGCCCGGGGCGCAGGAGATCGTCCGGGTCCTTCGTCTCGAACGCGGTGGAACCGCCCAGGCCGCCGCGCGCCACCGAATTGCGCCCCACCCGCAGCTCGGCGGACTTCAGGATGTCCGGATTGATCAGGAGATTGCCCATGTGGTGGTACATGAACGCGTTCTGCCGGGCCCCGTCGATGGTGACTTCCAGGTCGGTATCATCGAGCCCGCGGATGTTAATGCGTTGGTTCGTGGAGTGGGTCCCGCCGACCTCGACACCGGGCTGATCCCGCAGGAGATCGCTCAGGTGATCCGGCTGCTCCAGGGTAATGTCGCCCTCGCCGAGATAGGTGGAATCACTGGATACCTGCGCGCTCCAGACATCGATGGTCTTCAGCGTCTCGACGGGATGGTCCTGGGCAGCCGCCAACGGGCTCAGCCCCAAGAGAATGACCCCGCCGAGCGTTCTCCCGGCGGTGCGTCCGCACCGGTTCCTGCCGGGCCGTGCACGGGTCGCCGGGACGCTCTCGTCATCGCGCGTTTTCATCCGCTCGACTCCTGTCTTAGAAATGGTAATGATTCGCATTTATAATATCGACTGGCAGGATGGCGTGTAAGGCGCGTCTGCTATGCGGAGACGGCAAACCGCTATGACAGCGGACCACGCGGCAAGGAGGGTTCAGCGCGAGTGAGCAACGTCACGAGACATCCCGGCACGGTCGCCGCGGCAGTGGAAGCGGGGCCTGCACGGCAGTTGCAGCGGCATGTGGTGCACCCCGGGGAGATCGCGGCCCGCGCGGCCCCAGCGGGCGCTCACTACCGCCTCGGTCGCGGCATGGAGCCCACGGGAACGGGTGTGCTCGACGGCGGGTTTCTCCTGTGGCAATCGCCGTCCGGGCTCATCGTCCACGCAAGCAGCGGCCGCGAGATACTGGACTCGACCGCGACCATCGAGCTTCCGGCACGATTCGTCGTTACGGTGGTCCTGGAGGGAACGCTCGCCTTCTCCCTGGACGGCTGTCCGTTCCGGGTGGGACGAGCCGACCGCAGCCAGCAGGCCGCGTGCCTGGGCATCACGACGACCCGCTCCAGCGTTCTGTCGCGACGAATCCACCCCGGTCAGCTCACGCGCAAGGTATCGGTGGCCGTTGACCAGCACTGGCTCGCCCGATGGTTCGGCCAGCCGCTCCCCGACGGATATGAAATCCTCGGGCACCATCTCTGCCACCGCTACTGGCAGGCATCCCCCGAGGCCGAGGCACTGGCGCTGGCGCTGCTGAATCCGCCGGCCCTGGACACGCCCCTGCAGCAACTCGTACTGGAGAGCCGCGCCCTCGAGCTGCTCAGCGTTGCCGTACAGGCCGTCCGCGAAGACCCGACCACCCCCGCCGAAGGGATCGGCCTGCCGGATACGCGCCACGACATGCAGCGGCTGAACCGCGTCCTGGATTTCATCGAGCAGCACGGCATCGGCTCACCCGGCATCCGGGAGAGCGCCCGGCACGCGGGCATGAGCGTGAGCACCCTGCAGCGGCATTTCAAGCGGGCATTCGGCGAGACCTTCCTGCAGTACACCCGGCGGAGGAACCTGGAGCGCGCCCGCACCGCCCTGCAGAAGAACGAGCTCAGCATCGGCGAGGCATCGTATCTGGCGGGGTACCGTCACGTGCCGAACTTCATCCACGCCTATCGACGCATGTTCGGCCAGACTCCCGGCGCGACCCGCGGGACATGAGTCGTTCGTCGCGCTGCGGGGGTAGGCGATGGGGGACGCTGAAACGAAAACAGGCGGCCGGAGGCCGCCTGTCCATACTGCTTGGTAGCGGGGGCAGGATTTGAACCTGCGACCTTCGGGTTATGAGCCCGACGAGCTACCAGACTGCTCCACCCCGCAATTGACGCTGCGCATGGTAGCGCTCAGGCCCCGGGAACGCAACCAGTATTCGTGCGCTATCGAGCAGCGTGCCGGGCTTCAGCGGCGCTTGCGCAAGTAGCGGCGCAGATCGTGGTAATAGATGAATCCCGGAAGCGCCATGATGGCGAACAGGCACAGGTTCACCACCCAGAACTCCCAGTCCTGCTGATAGATCTCGCCGATGGCGCGGTATTCCAGACCGGCCGCCAGCAGCCCCACCACGGCGAACATCAGGGCCCATTCCAGCAGGCGCATCCATTCGGGCTTGCCGCCGGCGGGCGGCCGGCGGATGAACAACACCCGTTCCGTGAGCCAGGGCAGGTTCGCTGCCACCAGCGCGATGAGCAACAGCGCGACGACGGCGACGGTGATGCCCACGAATCAGCCGAAGGCCGCCATGCACACCGCCACCAGCGCCCCCGGGAACAGGCCCAGAAGCAGCACGCTCAGGCCGTTGGCGGCCAGAACGAAACGAAAGCCGCCGGAGCCCGAGGGCTGCGGGCCGCCCTCCGCCTCGGGCTGATCGAAGTAGCACAGGCGCACGACGCGCAGGTAGTAGAACGCGCCGACCACGGCGCCGATGACCGCGAACACCGCCGCCCACATGACGCCGGCGTCCACCACCGAGCGGATGACCAGCCACTTGGCATAGAAGCCCACGGTACCGGGAATGCCGGTGAGAGAGACCATGAGCAGCAGCATGACCAGGGCGAACAGCGGACTGCGCTCGTTGAGCCCCTTGAAGTCTTCCAGGTTCTCGGCCTCGAAGCCCTGCCGGCTCAGGAGCATGATCACGCCGAACGCCGCCGCCACGGTGAACGAATAGGTCACGGCGTAGAACATGGACGCCCCGTAGCCCTCGGCGGAACCGGCGACAAAGCCGAGGAAGATGAAGCCGATGTGGTTGAAGGTGGAGTACGCCAGCATGCGCTTGATGTTGGTCTGCACCAGGGCCACGGTATTGCCGATGAGGATCGATGCCACGGCCAGCAGCAGCACCATGTTCTGCCAGTCGCCGTGCAGAGGCTCCAGGCCTTCGCCGATGAGCCGGATGAACAGCCCCACCGCCGCCACCTTGGAGGCCGTGGCGATGAACAGGGTCACGGCCGTGGGCGCGCCCTGGTAGACGTCCGGCACCCACATGTGGAACGGCACGGCGCCGAACTTGAACGCGACCCCCACCACGGTGAACACCAGGCCGAACACCAGCAGCAGGCGGCTCTCCGCGGCCGCGACGTCCGTAATGGCGGCGAGGTCCAGGCTGCCCGTGGCGCCGTACAGCATGGACATGCCGTACAGCAGCATCCCCGAGGCCAGCGCCCCGAGGACGAAATACTTCATCGCCGCCTCGGAGGCCGCCGGCGAGCCCCGGCGCATGGCCACCAGCGCGTACAGGGACAGGGACATGAGCTCGACCCCCAGGTACAGAACCAGCAGGCTGTGGGCCGAGATGATGACCATCATGCCGAGGGTGGAGAACAGGCTCAGGAGGTAGAACTCGCCGCGGAGCATGCCCCTCTCCCGCAGGTAGTCCCGGGAGTAGGCAAACGCCAGGAAGGTCAGCAGCAGCACGGTCACCTTGAGAACCACCGCCATGGCGTCGGCGACATAGTTGCCGTCGAACGTGGTGACATCGAGGCCCCATTGCGCCTGCACGGTGATCAGCGCCGCGCTCAGCAGACCGAGCTGGGCAACCCAGTAGGCCGGCGTGTGATCCCGGTCCCCGCTGAACAGATCCACCACCAGCACCAGGCACGCCACGCCGAGCATCCAGATCTCCGGCAGCGCCAGCGTCAGGTTCGGTATCTCGAAGGCATCCGTCGTCATAGCTTTCCTCAGAGCTCAAGGCCCAGCGGCGAATCGCGGCCGCTAGCGGCGCGACCCGCATGCGTTAACGTGTCAAAGCCCGGCGTTCACTACCTCGAGCAGGTTCGCCAGGGACGGTTCCATGATGGCGATCAGCGGCGCCGGCCACAGCCCCAGCCAGAGCACGGCCACCGCCAGCAGCCCCAGCACCAGCTTCTCGCCGGGGTCCACGTCCTCCAGGGCGCCGACGTTGTCGTTGGCCACCGGCCCGTACATCACGCGCTTGATCATCCACAGGGTATAGGCGGCGCCCAGGATCAGCGTCAGGCCGGCCAGGAAGGCATACCAGAAGTTCGCCTGGAAGGAGCCGAGGATGACCATGAACTCGCCGACGAACCCGGACGTACCCGGAAGCCCGGCGTTGGCCATGCCGAACAGCACGAACAACCCGGCGAACACGGGCATGCGGTGGGCGACGCCCCCGTACTCGCTGATCATGCGCGTGTGCATGCGGTCGTAGAGCACGCCCACGCACAGGAACATGGCCCCGGAGACGAACCCGTGGGAGACCATCTGCACCATGGCGCCCTCCAGCGCCAGCAGCGCCCCGGCCTGGTCGCCGGTGCGGGCCACCACCTGGAAGATCACGAAGAACCCCAGGGTGACGAAGCCCATGTGGGCGATGGAGGAATACGCGATGAGCTTCTTCAGGTCCTGCTGCATCATCGCCACGAAACCGATGTACACCACCGCGATCAGGGACAGCAGGATCATCAGCCAGTCCAGGTGCATGCTGGCTTCGGGGACGATGGGCAGGGCGAAGCGGACGAACCCGTAGGCCCCGAGCTTGAGCATGATGGCCGCCAGGATGACGGAGCCGCCGGTGGGCGCCTGGACGTGGGCGTCCGGCAGCCAGGTGTGCACGGGCCACATGGGCACCTTGATGGCGAACGCCAGCAGGAAGGCGACGAACAGCCACAGCTGCGTCGCCAGGGGCAGATCCAGGCCGTACATGTCCGGAATGCTGAAGCTGCCCGCCTGGAACTGGAGGTAGATCACCGCCACCAGCATGAGCACCGAGCCCACGAAGGTATACAGGAAGAACTTGATGGTGGCGTAGATGCGCTCCGCGCCGCCCCAGATGCCGATGATCAGGAACATCGGCACCAGGATGGCCTCCCAGAACACGTAGAACAGGATCGCGTCCAAGGCCGAGAACACCCCGACCATGATGCCTTCCATGATCAGGAAGCAGGCCAGGTACATGGCCGGCCGGTACTGGATGCGGGATCCGGCCGCCAGCACCACCAGCAGCGTGGCGAAGGTGCTCAGCACCACCAGGGGCATGGAGATGCCGTCGACGCCCAGGAAGTAGTTGACGCCCAGCGTCTCCACCCAGGGCCGCTTCTCCACGAACTGCATGGCCGCCGTACCCGGCTCGAACCCGATGATCAGGCCGAGGCTGAGCACGAAGGTCAGGCCGCTGACCAGCAGCGCGACCAGGCGCGCGCGGTCGGCCTTGTCGTCGCCCAGCAGGAAGATCAGGGCGCCCCCGAGAATGGGCAGCCAGATGAGCACGCTCAACAAGGGCCAGGAGGATTCCAACATCCGTTACTTCCTTACCAGTTCAAACGGGTTTCGGGCGCCGGCATCCCGGCCGCCACCGTGTCTCTTTCTGCCTTCGCGTCAGCGCAGTGCGAACATGAACCAGGTCAGCAGTACCAGCAGGCCGATGATCATCACGAACGCGTAGTGATACAGGTAGCCGGTCTGGCCGTGGCGGAGCACGGCGGCGACGCGCCCGACCGTGCGCGCGGTGCCGTTGACCACCAGGCCGTCGATCAGGCGCACGTCGCCGCCCCGCCAGAGCAGCGTGCCAAGGCCCCGTCCCCCGGCGGCGAAGACGTTGAGGTAGAGGTCGTCGAAGCCGTACTTGTTCTCCAGGATCCGGTAGGGCGTCTGCAGGCGCTGCTGCAGCTGCGCGGGGAGATCCGGGCGCCGGATGTAGAGATACCAGGCCACGGCGAAGCCGGCGGCGGCCAGGTAGATGGCCGGCGTCTTGAACGCGTGCAGCGTGAACTCGCCGACGCCGTGGAAGCCGATGGCGCCCAGGGCATCATGGCCCGAGCGCACCAGGATGCTGTCCCCGAACCAGCCGCCGAAGACCATGGGCCCGACGGTAAGCAGCCCGATGAGTACCGACGGGATCGCCAGCAGGATCAGGGGCACCGTGACCACCTTGGGGCTCTCGTGGAGATGCTCCCGGGTGTGATGATCCATACGCTCCTCGCCGTGGAAGACCAGGAACAGCAGCCGGAAGCTGTACAGCGCGGTGACGAATACGCCCAGGAGAACGCACCAGTAGGCGAAGCCGGCGCCGATGCGGTCGGAGTGGTGCACCGCCTCGATGATGGCGTCCTTGGAGAAGAACCCGGAGAAGCCGGGGAAGCCGATCAGTGCCAGGGTGCCGATGAGCATGGTCCAGTAGGTCACCGGCATGTACTTCTTCAGCCCGCCCATCTCGCGCATGTCCTGCTTGTGGTGCAGGGCGATGATGACCGAGCCCGCCCCCAGGAACAGCAGCGCCTTGAAGAAGGCGTGGGTCATCAGGTGGTACACGCCGGCGGCATAGGCGGACGCCCCCAGGGCGACCACCATGTAGCCGAGCTGGGAGAGGGTCGAGTACGCCACCACGCGCTTGATGTCCTGCTGCACCAGGCCCACCAGGCCCATGAGCAGGGCGGTGATGGCGCCGATGACCAGCACGAACGCCAGCGCGGCCTCCGAGTACTCGAACAGCGGCGACATGCGGGCGACCAGGAAGATGCCCGCGGTCACCATGGTGGCAGCGTGGATCAGGGCGGAGATCGGCGTCGGGCCTTCCATGGAGTCCGGCAGCCAGACGTGCAGAGGCACCTGCGCCGACTTGCCCATGGCCCCGATGAACAGCAGGATCGCCGCCACCGTAACCACCTGCCATTCGGCGCCGCCCAGGATGCTCATGGTCTGGTCCGGGCGCACCGCCACGGCGTTGAACACGTCGCCGTAGTGCAGGCTGCCGAAGTACATCACCACCGTGGCGATGCCCAGCAGGAAGCCGAAATCGCCCACGCGGTTGACCAGGAACGCCTTGAGATTGGCGAACACGGCGCTGGGACGGTTCATCCAGAAACCGATGAGCAGGTAGGACACCAGACCCACGGCCTCCCAGGCGAAGAACAGCTGCAGGAAGTTGTTCGCCATCACCAGCATCAGCATGGAGAACGTGAACAGGCTGATGTAGGCGAAGAAGCGCTGGTAGGCGTTGGGCCGCAGGCGGCTGGTCTCGGGCCAGTTGTGATCCTCGTCGGCCATGTAGCCGATGGTGTAGATATGCACCATCAGCGAGACGAAGGTCACCACCGCCATCATCATGGCGGTGAGCTCGTCCACCAGGAAGCCCACCTCGAACTCGATGCCGCCGGCAACCATCCACGTGTACACGGTGCCGTCGAAGGTGGTGCGGTCGCCCCACATGAAGCCGGTCAGCACGTACACCGACAGCAGGGTCGACAGGCCGACCAGCGCAATGGTGACGCGGTGGGCGCCGACGCGGCCGAGCTGGCTGCCGAACAGCCCGGCGACGATGGCGCCGATCAGCGGCGCGAGGACGATGACGAGGTAGAGAGTCTCCATGGGTCAGCCCTTCATGGTGTCCAGGTCGGCCACGTCGATGGAGTCGCTGCTGCGGAACAGCGTCACCAGGATCGCGAGCCCGATGGCCGACTCGGCGGCGGCCACGGTGAGAATGAAGAACACGAACACCTGCCCCGCCAGATCCCCCATGAACGTGGAGAAGGCGATGAAGTTGAAGTTCACCGCCAGCAGGATGAGCTCGATGGACATGAGCAGCACGATGGCATTCTTGCGGTTGAGGAAAATGCCGGCCATGCCCAGGGAAAACAGAATGGCCCCCAGGACCAGAAACTCGGATAGCTCGATCATTGGTTCACCTGTCCGGGTGCTCGTTGTCGTTCCGCCCGGTACTGGTACTACCGGACCCCCCGAAGGAACGCGCCATGCGCAGCCGATCTTCCTTGCGGACCCGCACCTGCTGTGCGACGTCCTGATGCTTGACCCCCTCGCGGCGCCGCAGCGTCAGCATGATGGACGCGATGATCGCCACCAGCAGGATGACCGCGGCAAGCTCGAAGGGATAGACATAGACGGTGTAGAGCACCCCGCCCAGGACGGTGGTATTGCCCGTCTCCGCCGGATCGGGGATGGGAAGGGTCGCATCCGGCAGCGCACCCGGGTCCACCGCGCCGCTGCCGAGCACGAGAATCATCTGCACCACGATGAGCGCGGCCACCGGCACGCCGATGTACAGATGCCGGACGAAGCCCTCGCGCAGGCGCGCCAGGTTGATATCCAGCATCATCACCACGAACAGGAACAGCACCATGACGGCGCCGACGTAGACCAGCACCAGCACGATCCCCAGGAACTCGGCGCCGGCGATGATCCACAGCACGGCACTGTTGAAGAACGCCAGCACCAGGAACAGCGCCGCGTGCACCGGGTTGCGCGCCGTAATCACCATGGTGGCCGCGAAGATCAGCACCGCGGCGAAGACGTAGAATAGGATCTGTTCGATCACGCGTTATCGCTCCCAGGCTTCGTGGTTCCGGTCCGCGCGTCGCCGCCGGCTAGCGGAACGGCGCGTCCATCGCCCGGTCCCGGGCGATCTGTTGTTCGTACTTGTCACCGATGGCCAGCAGCTGGTCCTTGGTGATGATGTTCTCGCCCCGGTTCTCCATGTGGTACTCGAAGATCCGGGTCTCGACGATGGAGTCCACCGGGCAGGACTCCTCGCAGAAACCGCAGTAGATGCACTTGAACAGGTCGATGTCGTAGCGGGTCGTACGGCGCGTGCCGTCCTCGCGCTGCTCGGAGTCGATGGTGATCGCCAGCGCCGGGCACACCGCCTCGCAGAGCTTGCAGGCGATGCAGCGCTCCTCGCCGTTGGGGTAGCGGCGCAGGGCGTGCAGCCCGCGGAAGCGCGGCGACTGCGGGCCCCGCTCGTCCGGGTACTGCACGGTCACCTTGCGCGCGAACAGGTTGCGCCCGGTGAGCTTGAGCCCCAGGAGCAGCTCCCAGAGAAAGAATGTACGGAAGAAATCGCGTACTGCTGTCATGTCGACACCCAATCAGTCGAACCAGGGCCCGAAACCGGTGAGAATCATGGCCGCCAGGACGAACAGCCACACCACCGTCACCGGAATGAGCACCTTCCAGCCCAGGCGCATGATCTGGTCATAGCGGTACCGCGGGAAGGTGGCGCGGAAGGCCAGGTACAGGTACAGGAATACCGCCACCTTGAGCACGAACCACACCAGCCCCGGCACCCAGGCGAACATCGGCCCCAGCAGGGGGATGCCCGTGAACGGCGAATACCACCCCCCGAGGAACAGGATCACCGCCAGGCCGGAAATCAGGATCATGTTGGCGTATTCCGCCAGGAAGAAGACGGCGAACGCCACGCCGGAGTACTCCACGTGGAAGCCGGCGACGATCTCGGACTCGCCCTCGGCCACGTCGAACGGCGCGCGGTTGGTCTCCGCGACGCCGGAGATCCAGTAGGTGACGAACAGCGGCAGCAGCGGCAGCCAGAACCAGTGCCAGATCGGCCCGCTCTGCGCCAGCACGATGCCGCTCATGTTCAGCGACCCGGCCGCCATGAGCACGCCCACCAGGGCGAAGCCCATGGCGATCTCGTAGGAGACGATCTGCGCCGCCGAGCGCATGGCGCCGAGCATGGCGTACTTGGAGTTGGAGGCCCAGCCGGCGATGATCACGCCGTAGACCCCCAAGGAGGTCATCGCCAGCACGTACAGCAGCCCGGCGTTGACGTCGGCCAGCACCATGCCCTCGCCGAACGGGATCACCGCCCAGGCCGCCAGGGCGGGCATGATGGACAGCAACGGCGCGATCAGGAACAGGAAGCGGTTGGCGTTGGTGGGCAGCAGCACTTCCTTGAACAGCAGTTTGAACACGTCCGCGAACGGCTGCAGCAGGCCGTACGGCCCCACGCGGTTGGGCCCGTTGCGCAGCTGCATGTAGCCGATGACCTTGCGCTCGGCATAGGTCAGATACGCCACGGACAGGATCAGGGGCCCGACGATCAGGCCGATCTTGAACAGGATCCAGATGACTTGGGTCAGTTCCGCCATGGGTTATTCAGTCCCCGCTTCCTGCACGCACGCCACCCCGGACGCGGCGCTCCCGTTCGTCGGGCCGCGCACGCGGCAGCGGCCCGTTGTTGTCAGCGGCTCGCCGTCGCTGCGCCCTCAGGCGCGTGCCAATGCGACCGGCCCGAACATGGGCCCGAGACCCGCCGTTGCCGTGAGCCCGGCGGGCACCCATACCGCGCCGTCGGCAAGGGCATCATCGATGATCAGCGGCAGCACCGTGCTGTGCCCGCCCTGCTGCACCTGCACCCGGTCCGCGTCGGCAAGCCCCTGCTGCTGCGCGGTCGCCGCACTGATCCGCACACCCTGCTCCGTCGCGTGCCGGGTGCGCTGCAGCGCCGGCGCGCGGCGCACCAGGGCATCGCCGCCGTAGATCGGCACCAGGCCGACACGGTACAGGCCGTCCTCGGCCGCCGCTTCACGGCCGGGCGCCAGCCATTCCACCCGCGCCGATGGTGTTTCCTCGCGGCAGCGCTCCGCAAGCTCGTCGGTGATGGCGTCCGGCGCATCATACTCGAAACCGTCCAGCTCCAGGACATTGCCGAGCACGCGGAGCACCTTCCAGGCCGGCCGCGCCTCGCCCACGGGCTGGGCGACCCCGGGGAAGCTCTGCCACCGCCCCTCGGCGCTGACGTAGGTCCCGGCCGTCTCGCCGAACGTGCCCACCGGCAGCAGTACCTGCGCGTACTCGCGCATGGCATCGGTGACGAACGCCGTCAGGCAGACGACGCTGGCCGCCTGCCGCAGGGCCGCCTCGGCCGCCGCGCCGTCCCAGCAGTCGCGCTCCGGCTCGGCACCGAGCACCAGGTACCCTTGCCGGGGCGCCTCGGTCATGGCGCGGGCATCCAGGCCCGGCTGCGACGCCGGCTGCCCGCCCGCATCGCGATGCGGCACCGCGCCGGCCAGCCAGGCGCCGGCCTGGTTGGGGCCGTCGGTGAGAATGCCGAAACGGCTGTCGGACAGATCCGCCACCAGGGTGCCGAGCATGCGCAGCACCGCCCCCCGGGGATGGGCCTGGACGCCCTGGCCCAGGAGCACCGCCGTGCGGGCGTTGTCCCGGAGTCGCGCGGCCATCGCCCGGTGCGCCTCGCCTACCTGCGCCCCGGCCAGCAGGTCGTCCAGGCCTTCCGGGGCCTGGCGGCCGGTGGCCGTCTCCAGCAGCGCCGCGGCCACGGCGGCGAACTCGGCGACCATGTCCGCCGGCGCGGCGACGCGCTCGGCGGCCAGGGGGTAGTTGAGATCCTGCGCGCGGTAGTTCAGCGACATGATCGCCCCACCCTGGAGGGCGGCCTTGCGCAGGCGGTGATTGACGATGGGCTGGTCCCAGCGCGGCTCGCTGCCCACCAGCAGCGCGGCTTCCACGCCGTCCAGGGCTTCCAGCTCGATGCCCAGCGCGGGGAATGTGCCGCTGCGGTCCTGGTCGCTGAAGTCCGCCTCGCGCAGCCGCGCATCGATGTTCGCCGACCCGAGCCCGCGGGTCAGCCGGCCGGCCAGGTACATCTCCTCGATGGTGGCGGTGGGGCCGACCAGGGTCCCCAGGGCATCGCCGCCCTCGCGGGTGACGACGCCCTTGAGGTGCTCGCCGGCCACCTCCAGGGCGGTCTCCCAGTCCGTCTCCTGCCAGGCGCCGCTGTCGTCGCGGACCATCGGCGCCTGCAGGCGTTCACCGCTGTACACGCCCTCGTAGGCGAAGCGGTCCCGGTCGGCGATCCAGCACTCGTTCACGGACTCGTTGTCCCGGGGCACGATGCGCTTGATGGCGCCGCGCACGTGATGGATCTGCAGGTTGGAGCCGACGCAGTCGTGGGCGGACACCGACGGGTGGCTCAGCATCTCCCAGGAGCGCGCGCTGAAGCGATACGGCTTGGAGGTGAGCGCGCCCACCGGGCAGAGGTCGATGATGTTGCCGGACATCTCCGAGTGCACGCCGGCACCCACGTAGGTGCCGATCTCCGTGTGCTCGCCGCGGTTCAGCGCCGCCAGCTCGCGGGTCCCGGCCACTTCTTCCAGGAACCGCACGCAGCGGGTGCAGTGGATGCAGCGCGTCATCTCCGTGGAGATCAGCGGGCCCAGGTCCTCGTCCTCCACCGCGCGCTTGCGCTCGGTGAACCGGGACACGCCCCGGCCGTAGCCCAGGGCCAGGTCCTGCAGCTCGCACTCGCCGCCCTGGTCGCAGATGGGGCAGTCCAGGGGATGGTTGATGAGCAGGAATTCCATCACGCCCTTCTGCGCCTTCAGGGCCCGCTCCGAGCGGGTGCGCACCTTCATGCCCTCGGCGACGGGCGTGGCGCAGGCCGGCAGGGGCTTGGGCGCCTTCTCGACGTCCACCAGGCACATCCGGCAGTTGGCCACCACCGACAGCTTGCGGTGATAGCAGAAACGCGGCACGTGGATGTCGGCGTTATCGGTAGCCTCGATGAGCATGGAGCCCTTGGGGACCTCCAGCTCGCGGCCGTCCACCTCGATGGTCACCGTCTCCGGGTTGGTTGCTTCGGCGTTGTCTGTCATGCGGCAGCCCCTGCGGAATCCTCGACCATGGAGCGCTTGTACTGGATGTAGTGCTCGAACTCGTGCCGGTAGTGCTTGAGGAAGCTCTGCACGGGCCAGGCCGCGGCCTCGCCGAAGGCGCAGATGGTGTGGCCGGCGATCTGCCCGGCCGCGCCCTCGAGCCGCTCCAGGTCGGCCCACTCGCCCTGGCCGTTGCGGATGCGGCGGATCACCCGGTACATCCAGCCCGTGCCTTCACGGCAGGGCGTGCACTGGCCGCAGGACTCGGCGTAGTAGAAGCGCGCTATGCGCTCGATGGCCCGGACCATGTCCGTGGTCTCGTCCATGACCATGACACCCCCGGAGCCCAGCGCCGAGCCGGCCTGGGCGAGGCTGTCATAGTCCATGTCCAGCTCCATCATGGTCTCGCCGGGAATCACCGGCATCGACGAGCCGCCGGGGATAACGCCCTTGAGCTTGCGTCCCTTGCGCACGCCCCCGGCCATCTCCAGCAGGTCCCGGAACGGCGTCCCCAGGGGGATCTCGAAGTTCCCCGGGTTCTCCACGTGGCCGGAGACGCAGAAGATCTTGGTGCCGCCGTTGTTGGGCTTGCCCAGGTTCAGGAACCACTCGGGGCCGTTGCGCATCACCACCGGCACGGAGGCCAGGGTCTCGGTGTTGTTGATGGTGGTGGGCCGGCCGTACAGGCCGACCTGGGCCGGGAACGGCGGCTTGTAGCGGGGCAGGCCGCGCTTGCCCTCCAGCGACTCCATCAGGGCGCTCTCCTCGCCGCAGATGTAGGCGCCGGCGCCGTAGTAGTTGTAGAGGTCGAAGTCGATGCCCGAGCCCTGGATGTCCCTGCCCAGGTAGCCGGCCTCGTAGGCCTCGCGCACGGCCTGCTCGACGCGCTCCCAGGGCTCGTGGTGGAACTCGCCGCGCAGGTAGTTGTAGCCCACGGTCGCGCCCATGGCGTAGGCGGCGATGGCCATGCCCTCCACCAGCGCGTGGGGGTTGTAGCGCAGGATGTCGCGGTCCTTGCAGGTCCCCGGCTCGGACTCGTCGGAGTTGCACAGCAGGTACTTCTGGCCCGGCGCGTTGCGCGGCATGAAGCCCCACTTGATGCCCGGCGGGAAGCCGGCGCCCCCGCGCCCGCGGAGTGACGACTGCTTCACCGTCTCGATGATGTCCTCGCGCGGCGTGTTCTCGCGCAGGATCTTCTCCCAGGCCTCGTAGCCGCCGATGCTGCGGTAGTTTTCGAGGGTCCAGGGCTCATCGAAGTGCAGCGTCTGATAACAGACCTCGTTGACCATGGGTCACTCCAGATTATCGAGGATTTCGTCGACCTTCTCCGGCGTGAGCTGCGTGTGATAGTGGCCGTCCACCACCATCATCGGCCCGAAGGCGCAGCCCGCCAGGCACTCCTCTTCGATCTTCAGCGTGATGCGGTTGTCCGCTGTCGTCTCGCCCAGCTTGATGCCCAGGCGCTTCTCGCAGTGGGCCACGATGTCGTCGGAGCCCATGAGCATGCAGGCGATGTTGGTGCAGATGTTGACCTTGTGGCGGCCCACCGGCTGGGTGTCGAACATGCTGTAGAAGGTCGCCGCCTCGTAGGCCCACGTGGGCTCGATGCCGATGTACTCGGCCACGGCGTCCATGAGCTCGTTGGTCAGGTAGCCGCCGTTGCCGTCCTGGGCGATATGCAGCGCCGGAATCAGCGCCGAGCGCTTGCCCTCTTGCGGAAACTTGCTCAGCCAGTGGTCGATCTGCTTGCGCTGCTCCTGGGTGAGAACGCGTTCGCTCAGGCGTTGCTCGTTCACCGGTCGATCTCCCCGAATACGATGTCCTGCGTGCCGATGAGGGTGACCACGTCCGCCAGCATGTGGCCCTTGGCCATCTCGTCCATGGCCGCCAGATGCGGGAAGCCGGGCGGACGCACCTTCACGCGGTACGGCTTGTTGGCGCCGTCCGAGATCATGTACACCCCGAACTCGCCCTTGGGCGCCTCCACCGCGGCATAGGCCTCGCCCTCGGGCACGCAGTAGCCCTCGGTGAAAAGCTTGAAGTGATGGATGAGGGACTCCATGTCGTCCTTCATCTCTTCCCGGGTGGGCGGCACGATCTTGTGGTCGTCGATCATCACCGGGCCCGGATTCTGCCGCAGCCAGTCCACGCACTGCTTGATGATCCGCACCGACTGGCGCATCTCCTCGATGCGTACCAGGTAGCGATCGTAGCAGTCACCGTTGGTGCCCACGGGCACGTCGAAGTCCATGCGGTCGTAGACCTCGTACGGCTGCGTCTTGCGCAGGTCCCACTCGACGCCGGAGCCCCGCAGCATGGGCCCGGTGAAGCCGAGCTCCATGGCCCGCTCCGGCGATACCACGCCGATGCCGACCAGGCGCTGCTTCCAGATGCGGTTGTCGGTGAGCAGGGTCTCGTACTCGTCCACCGCCGTGGGGAAGCGCTCGCAGAACTGCTCGATGTAGTCGAGCATGGTCCCCTGACGATCCTTGTTGAGCCACTCCAGGTCCTTCTTCGAGCGGAAGCGGGAGGCCTCGTACTGGGGCATGCGGTCCGGCAGGTCCCGGTAGACGCCGCCCGGGCGGTAGTACGTGGCGTGCATGCGCGTGCCGGAGACGGCCTCGTAGAGGTCCATGAGGAACTCGCGCTCGCGGAACGCGTACAGGAACACCGTCATCGCGCCCACGTCGAGCCCGTGCGCCCCCAGCCACATGAGGTGGTTGAGGATGCGCGTGATCTCGTCGAACATCACGCGGATGTACTGCGCCCGCGGCGGCGGCGTCACGCCCAGGAGCTTCTCGATGGCCAGCACGTAGCCGTGCTCGTTGCACATCATGGACACGTAATCGAGACGGTCCATGTAGCCGATGCTCTGGTTGTACGGCTTGCTCTCGGCGAGCTTCTCCGTGGCCCGGTGCAGCAACCCGATGTGCGGGTCGGCGCGCCGGATCACCTCGCCCTCCATTTCCAGCACCATGCGCAGCACGCCGTGGGCGGCCGGGTGCTGGGGGCCGAAGTTCATGGTGTACGAGCGGATATCAGCCATTGCTGGCGTCCTCCTCGGGCTCCGCGTACCGGTTATCCTGACGGATCACGCGCGGCACGAGCACGCGCGGCTCGATGGTCACCGGCTGGTAGACCACGCGACCCTTCTCCTCGTTGTAGCGGACCTCGACATTGCCGATGAGCGGGAAATCCTTGCGGAAGGGATGCCCGACGAAGCCGTAGTCCGTGAGAATGCGCCGCAGGTCCGGATGCCCGTCGAAAATGATGCCGTAGAGGTCGAACGCCTCGCGCTCGAACCAGTTGGCCCCGGCCCAGATGCTGACCACGGAATCCAGCACGGGGAAGTCGTCGTTGTCGCAGTAGGTGCGCACCCGCAGGCGCTCGTTGTTGCTCAGCGACAGCAGATGGTAGACGGCCGCGAAGCGCCGGCCGGTGTTGGTGGTCACCGGATCCAGGCCGTAGACGCCCGTCAGCCCCAGCCGCGCGAAGGTGTTGCCGCGCACGCCGCGGGAGAAACCGGTGCCGGACGCCTGGTCGGTAATCCACTCGTCCTGCTTCCAGGCCGCGTAGTCCACGCCGCAGACATCGGTGAGCTGCTCGAAACGGAGATCGTCGCGCAGGGACCGCATGACGCCGTACAGATCGGACGGCCCGATCTCGACGGTGACCTCGCCCAGCTGCTCGTCACAGCTGCGCAGCCTGTCTCCGAGCACCTCCTGCAGGCGCTCCGCCAGTGGTTTTCGCGCGTCGACCATGAGTTGGGCTCTCTAGTGTTAGCGAGCGATGGTGTTCGTGCGCCGGATCTTGTTCTGCAGCTGCACCACGCCGTAGAGCAGCGCCTCCGCCGTGGGCGGGCATCCGGGCACGTAGATATCCACCGGGACGATGCGGTCACAGCCCCGCACCACCGAGTACGAATAGTGGTAGTAGCCGCCGCCGTTGGCGCACGACCCCATGGAGATGACCCACTTGGGATCGGACATCTGGTCGTAGACCTTGCGCAGGGCAGGCGCCATCTTGTTGCACAGGGTTCCGGCGACGATCATGACGTCGGACTGCCGCGGGCTCGGCCGGAAGATAACGCCCAGGCGGTCCATGTCATACCGGGCCGCTCCGCAGTGCATCATCTCGATGGCGCAGCACGCGAGGCCGAACGTCATGGGCCACATGGAGCCGGTGCGGGCCCAGTTGATGAGCTTGTCCGCCGACGTGGTGACGAAGCCCTTTTCGAGAACGCCTTCTACTCCCATTCCAGCGCCCCCTTCTTCCACTCGTAGAGAAAGCCGATTAGCAGGATGACCAGGAACAGGCCCATGGCCGCTACGCCGAACAGGCCGACCTCGTCCAGAACGATGGCCCACGGGAAGAGGAAGGCGATTTCCAGGTCAAAGATGATGAACAGCAGCGCCACGAGGTAGTAGCGCACATCGAAGCGCATGCGCGAGTCCTCGAAGGCCTCGAAGCCGCACTCGTAGGGGGAGAGCTTCTCCTCATCCGGGCGCCGCGGGCCGAGGATAAAGCCGGCGACGATAAGGACCGCTCCCAGGCCAAGCCCTACGATGATGAACAGAAGGATCGGTACGTATTCTGCGAGCATGCGCCGGATTCCTCACGCGCCTGGGTGGCCCGATTGCTCGCGCAGGCGCGCTCACAAGCCACCGCGGTTGTGAATACCGCGCGCAGTGTAGAGCAGCGAGCACACGGTGTCAACTTATAACTAATTGAATAAAAAGGAAATATAAGGCCGGGCCCGGCTAGCGCCGGGCGCCGAGGGAATCTGGTGCGGATGGCCGGACTCGAACCGGCACGGCTTGCGCCACTGCCCCCTCAAGACAGCGTGTCTACCAGTTCCACCACATCCGCTGAAGGGAGAAAAAGAGTATCAGAAACCGGGCTGACGACCAAGAGAGGCCGGACCGCCGTCACTCCTCCGGCGGTGCCGCCGGAGCGCTTCCCGACGCGCCGTTGCCGTCCGTCTCGGCGGGCTCGTCCGGGGCGGGCGGGGTCTCGGATTCCTCCTCCGCCGCCGGTGCCGGCTCGTCGCCAGCACGATCGACCACGCTATCGGGCCCGGCATCCCGCGCGGCAAGCACGGCCAGGGTCAGGCTGGTCAGAAAGAAGCCGGCGGCCAGGATGCCGGTCATCCGCGACAGGAACGACGCCGCCCCGCGGGCGCCGAAGACCGTGCTCGAGGCACCGCTGCCGAACGCCGCCCCCGCGTCCGCGCCCTTGCCGTGCTGAAGCAGGACCAGCGCCACCAGCCCGACGGCGATCAGTACGTGGAAGATAAGGATAATCTGTGCCATGCAACCCTCTTGCTAGGCGCTGCGCGCCTCGTCGGCGCGCGCGATGATGCCGAGAAAATCGTCCGCCTTGAGTGAGGCCCCGCCCACCAGGGCGCCGTCGATGTCCGCCATGGCGAACAGCTCCCCCGCCGAGCGCGGCTTGACGCTGCCGCCGTAGAGCACCCGCACGTCGGTGGCATGCCCGCTGTGCTCGGCCAGCCGTGCCCGGATGAAGGCGTGGACGGCCTGCGCCTGCTCCGGCGTGGCGGTCACGCCGGTACCGATGGCCCAGACCGGCTCGTAGGCGACCACGCCGGCCGCCAGGGCCTCCTTCCCCGCCTGCTCCGCGACGGCATCGATCTGCGCGCCGACGACTGCTTCCGTCTCGCCCCGCTCACGCTGCTCCAGGGTCTCGCCGACACAGAGAACGGGCGTGATCCCGTGGCGGCGGGCCGCCGCGAAGCGGGCCGCGACCAGGGCGTCGGTCTCGTGGTACAGGGCGCGGCGCTCCGAGTGCCCGACCAGGGCATGGGTACAGCCGACATCGACCAGCATGTCGGCGGCGATCTCGCCGGTGCAGGCCCCCTGCTCCTGGTCGCCGACGTTCTGGGCGCCGGTGGCGATGCCGGTGCCGTCGGCAAGCCGAACGACATCGGGGATGTACACCGCCGGCGGCAGAACCAGCACATCCAGGGCGTCAAAGCCGCTCACGCCGTCGCGCAACGCGCTCATCAGGGCATGGACGGTCGCCCGTGAGCCGTGCATCTTCCAGTTTCCGGCAATCAGTGGCCGTCGCATCGCAACCTACCCCGCGGGCGAAAAGCAGCCGGGAATCATAGCCGACACAGACGGCCGTTGTCACGTCAGGGCGCGCTCCACCGCGGTAGCGAGCCTGCGGCTGTAGTGCTCGACCAGCTCCGGATCCTGCCCCTCCACCATCACGCGGATGACCGGCTCGGTCCCCGACGGCCGCAGGAGGACGCGGCCGCGGCCGTCGAGCTCCTCCTCCACGGCCGCGACGTCGCCGTCGAGCGCACGCAGGTCATCCGGGCCGGCCCGCCGCGCCACCGGCACATTGACCATGTGCTGGGGATACTTGGTCATGCCGCCGCGCAGCTCGTCCAGGGAATGGCCGGTGCGTACCATGCGCTCCAGCACCTGCAGGGCGGAGACAATGCCGTCGCCCGTGGTGGTGCGGTCGAGGCAGACCACGTGCCCGGACGACTCGCCGCCGATGAGGCCGTCGGCCTCGCGCAGCATCTCCAGCACGTAGCGGTCGCCGACCCGCGCCCGCCGGAAACCGATGCCGTCCCGCGCCAGGGCGTGCTCGAGCCCGAGATTGCTCATGAGCGTACCCACCACCGGGCCGCGCAGCCGTCCCGTGGCCTGCCGGGCGCTGGCGATGATGTACAGCACCTCGTCACCGTCCACCAGCTCGCCGCCGGCATCCACCATGATCACCCGGTCGCCGTCGCCGTCGAAGGCGATGCCGGCGTCGGCACCGACCCGCCGGACCATCTCCTGGACGGCTCCGGGCCGGGTCGACCCGCACTCCACGTTGATATTCAGCCCGTCCGGCTGATCCCCCAGCGTCACCACCTCCGCGCCCAGCTCGCGGAAGACCTCCGGCCCCACGTGATAGGTGGCGCCGTTGGCGCAATCCACCACCAGCTTGAGACCGTTGAGACGGATGTCGCGCCCGACCGTGCTCTTGCAGAACTCGATGTAGCGCCCCGGGGCGTCGGTGAGCCGCGTGACCTTGCCGAGCTCCGCCGAGGCCACCGTGAGCAGCGGCTTCTCCAGCTCCTCCTCGATGGCCGCCTCGGCCGCGTCGTCCAGCTTCTCGCCGCTGCGGGAGAAGAACTTGATGCCGTTGTCCTCGTGGGGATTGTGGGACGCGCTGATGACGATGCCGGCCCCGGCATGGAGGGTATTGGTCAGGTACGCGATCGCCGGGGTGGGCATCGGACCCAGCAGGCGGATGTCGGTGCCCGCCGCCGACAGCCCGGCCTCCAGCGCGGACTCGAACATGTAGCCGGAGATGCGCGTGTCCTTGCCGATGAGGACCAGGTTGCGGTCACGCTGGGCGAGAACGCGCCCCAGGGCCCATCCCAGCTTGAGCACGAAATCCGCGGTGATGGGCGCTTCCCCGACGCGCCCCCGGATGCCGTCGGTACCGAAGTACTTGCGTGTCATGGCCGGTCTCGTTGTTGTTGCAGGAAAGCCTCCGCGGACGGAACGACTCTGCAGTCATCAGGATAGCAGGGACTCCGGCGCCCGTGCGGCCGTGACCACGGCCATGGCATCGACGGTGGCGGCGACGTCGTGGACGCGGATGATCGCGGCCCCCTGCCAGGCCGCCAGGACCGCCGCGGCCACGCTCGCGGGCACGCGCTCGTGCGCGGGTCGGTCCACCAGCTTGCCCAGCATGGACTTGCGCGACATCCCCACCAGCAGCGGCAGCTCCAGATCACGCAATGCACCCAGCTCGCCGAGCAGCCGGTAGTTGTGGGACAGGTTCTTGCCGAAGCCGAAGCCCGGGTCGACGACCAGGCGCTCCCGGGGAATGCCGGCGCGCAGGCAGGCGTCCACGCGCGCCGCCAGGAACGACCGCACCTCGGCGACGACGTCGTCGTATGCCGGATTGCTCTGCATCGTCCGCGGCTCGCCCTGCATGTGCATCAGGCAGACGGGCAGGCCCGTGGCCGCGGCCGCCTCCAGGGCGCCGTCCTCACGCAGGGCGCGGACGTCGTTGATCATGCCGGCGCCGGCCTCCGCGGCCGCGGCCATGACCTCGGGCTTGGCCGTATCCACGGACACGGGCACGTCCAGCTCGGCATGCAGCCGCCGCAGCACGGGCAGCACCCGGCGCAGCTCCTCATCCAGGGGCACGGCCTCGGCGCCCGGTCGCGTGGATTCGCCGCCGAGGTCGACGATGTCGGCGCCCTCCGCCACCAGCCGCCGGGCCTGGGCCAGGGCGTCGTCGGCCGACAGAAAGGCACCCCCATCCGAGAAGGAGTCGGGGGTGATGTTCACGATGCCCATGATGCGGGGCCGGTCCAGCACGACCCGGCGGCCGCCGCAGTCCAGCACGGGCACACCGTCACCGGTCATGAGCCGCCTCCGGTCAGTGCTCGCCCGCCGGCGAGCCGATCCGTCCGCCCTCGGGGGCGTCCCGGTCGCGCTCGCCGGAGGCCTCGGCGCCGGCGTCCCCCGAGGGCCCGCCCCGCTCGTCGCTCCAGCCGCGCGGCGGCCCCACGGGGCGGCCATTCATGATGTCGTCGATCTGCCCCTTGTCGATGGTCTCGTACTTGATGAGGGCATCGGCCATGGTATGGAGCTTGTCCATGTTGGACTGCAGCAGCTCCTTGGCACGGCTGTAGTTGGAGTCGATGATCGAGCGGATCTCCTCGTCGATGGCATGCGCCGTCTCGTCGGAGACCTGCTTCTGCTTCTGCATGGCCTGGCCGATGAACACCTCGCCGTCGTCCTCGTTGTAGGCGAGCGGCCCCATGCGCTCGGACAGGCCCCACTTCGTGACCATGTTGCGGGCGATCTGCGTGGCCCGCTCGATGTCGTTGGAGGCCCCGGTGGTCACCCGCTCGTGGCCGAAGATCAGCTCCTCCGCCAGCCGGCCGCCGAAAAGCGAGGTGATCATGCTGTTCAGCCGCTGCTTGGAGTAGCTGGTGCGATCCTCCTCCGGCAGGAACATGGTCACGCCCAGCGCCCGCCCGCGCGGGATGATGGTGACCTTGTGCACCGGATCGTGCTCCGGCGACAGCAGGCCGACGATGGCGTGCCCCGCCTCGTGGTAGGCGGTGAGCTTCTTGTCGTCCTCGCTCATGACCATGGAGCGCCGCTCGGCGCCCATCATGATCTTGTCCTTGGCCTGCTCGAAATCCTGCATGTCCACCTCGCGCTTGTTGGCGCGGGCGGCGAACAGGGCGGCCTCGTTGGCCAGGTTGGCGAGGTCGGCGCCGGAGAAACCGGGGGTGCCGCGGGCGAGGATGAACGGGTCCACGTCCCGTGCCAGCGGCAGCTTGCTCATGTGCACCTTGAGGATCTGCTCGCGGCCGCGGACGTCCGGCAGCGGCACCGTCACCTGGCGGTCGAACCGACCCGGGCGCAGCAGGGCCGGGTCGAGCACGTCGGGACGGTTGGTGGCGGCGATGACGATGACGCCCTCGTTGCCCTCGAAGCCATCCATCTCCACCAGCAGCTGGTTGAGGGTCTGCTCGCGCTCGTCGTGGCCGCCGCCCATGCCGGCGCCGCGCTGCCGGCCCACGGCGTCGATCTCGTCGATGAAGATGATGCACGGCGCCTGCTTCTTGGCCTGGGCGAACATGTCGCGCACGCGGGAGGCGCCCACGCCGACGAACATCTCGACGAAGTCGGAGCCGGAGATGCTGAAGAACGGCACCTTGGCCTCGCCGGCGATGGCGCGCGCCAGGAGCGTCTTGCCGGTACCGGGCGAGCCCACCATCAGCACGCCGCGCGGAATCTGCCCGCCCAGGCGCTGGAACTTGGAGGGATCCCGGAGGAAATCCACCAGCTCGCCCACTTCCTCCTTGGCCTCTTCCACGCCGGCGACGTCGGAAAAGCCCACCTTGACCTGCTCCTCGGTCATGAGCTTGGCCTTGCTCTTGCCGAAGGACATGGCCCCCCGGCCACCGCCGCCGCCCTGCATCTGCCGCATGAAGTAGATCCACACGGCGATCAGCAGCAGGAACGGGGTCCAGGAGATGAGGATCTGCAGCAGCATGCTGCGGCCCTCGGCCTCCTCCGCGTCGATGTTGACGCCGTTGTCCAGCAGCGTGCCGATCAGGGCCTGGTTGTCGCTCTCGGGGCTGTAGGTGGTGAACTGGCTGCCGCTGTCCGTGGTCCCGCTGATCTGCTGACCCCGGATGGTGACATCGCGCACGCTGCCGTCCTCGACCTGCGACAGGAACTCGGAGTAGGTGATCTTGTTCGTGCTGGTGGTCTGTTCCTGGAAGTTGCTGAACACGGACATCAACACGACCGCGATGATGACCCAGAGAATCAGGTTCTTGGCCATGTCGTTCAAGGTGGTGCACCTCGGCTTCTGTGCTCCGTCGCCCGGGCAGGGCCGGCGAAGACGCTAATGAACAGGATGTGGACGGAACCCTACTACAGCCGCAATTGTCGGGCCAACAAATACACTTCGCGGCTGCGGTCCCGCGAGGCCTCCGGCTTGCGCGTGAGCACGCGGCCGAAATCCCGCCGCAGCTCGCGCAGGAAGGCATCGAAGCCCTCCCCCTGAAAGGTCTTGACCAGAAAATCGCCTCCCGGGTTCAACTGCTCCCGGGCGAACTCCAGGGCCAGCTCCGCCAGGTGCATCGCCCGCGGCTGATCCACCGCATTCATACCGCTGAGATTGGGGGCCATGTCCGACATCACAAGGTCCAGGGGCGCATCACCCACGGCATCGCGCATCGTCGCCAGGCCCTCGTCGGTGGTGAAATCCGCCTGCAGCACCGTCACGTCGGCGATGGCATCCACGGGCAGGATATCCAGGGCGACGATGTCGCCGTTGCCGCGCAGGACCTCGGCGGCGACCTGGGCCCAGCCGCCCGGCGCCGCGCCCAGATCCGCCACCCGCATGCCCGGGCGCAGGATGCGATCCTTGTCCTGGATCTCCAGCAGCTTGAACGCGGCCCGGGAACGGTAGCCCCGGCGCTGGGCGGCCTTCACCCAGTTGTCGCCGAAATGCTCCTGCAGCCAGCGGCGGCTGCTCTTACTCCGCGCCATGCTCCCTCCGCACATCAGCCCGCGCCCGCGCCAGGGCACGGCGCGTGCGCAGCACCAGCCAGCCGCAGGCGGCCGCGGAGCCGCCCAGCAATGCCGCCGCCTCGTAGGCCGCCGGCCATCCGGCCGCGGCGACCAGGAACCAGAGACACACCAGCAGCAGCACGACCACGGCCAGATCCATCTTCACGGCGGGCAGCAGCACGGTGTGAGCCGGGCTGGCACCCCGTGTTAGACTCCCGCTCCGCTCGCCATGCTCCCTGGATCGATCAGCCATCATGCACCTGAATCAGCAGCAGAAACGCCACCTCCGGAGACTCGGCCACTCGCTCAAGCCCGTGGTCCTCACCGGCGCCGCCGGGCTGACGCCGAACGTCATGCACGAGATCGACGAGGCCCTGGACGCGCACGAGCTCGTGAAGGTCAAGATCGTCGCCGACGACCGGGACGAGCGCAAGGAACGCATCGACACAATCTGCCGGGAAAGCGAGGCCGCGCTGGTGCAGTCCGTGGGCAACATCGCCCTGCTGTTCCGGCGCTCGCGCATCGAGAAGAAGCGGCGGATTGCGCTGCCCTGAGCTCCGCGCCACACCGTTGGAGCTTCGGAAACCCTCGTAGGGGCAGCCGTAGGAGCGACGTGAGTCGCGACCTTCCAGGGAACGACCCGCTCTGCAACGGTCGCGACTCACGTCGCTCCTACGGCCGCTCCCACAGACGGGCGGGCGCCGGTAGCCCGACGGGGCCGGCCTACTCGTAGCGTACCTTCGCGATCTCCAGCTCCCGCGTCCCGCCCGGGGCATCCACGGCCGCCACGTCGCCCTCGTCCTTGCCGATCAGGGCGCGGGCGAAGGGCGACTGCACCGAGATCAAGCCCTGCTTGATGTCCGCCTCATCCTCGCCCACGATCCGGTAGGTAAGCTCCTCGTCGGTCTCCAGGTCCACCAGGTCCACGGTGGCACCGAAGATCACGCGGCCGTTGTTGGGCATGGACGTCACGTCGATGATCTGGGCATTGGACAGCTTGCCCTCGATCTCCTTGATCCGCCCCTCGAGGAAGCTCTGCTGCTCCCGCGCGGCGTGGTACTCGGCGTTCTCCTTGAGGTCACCGTGCTCGCGCGCCTCGGCGATCGCCTCGATGATCCGGGGGCGTTCCTCGTACTTGAGGCGGTTGAGTTCCTCGCGAAGCTTCTCCGCCCCGCGCGCGGTCAGCGGTACCTTGCTCATACCGTGGCCTCCCTGTGCAGTGTCTGCAGCCGGTTGACGTCGTCGAGGTCCAGCTGCTCCATGGCCAGCGCCGTGGCCCGGGCGCCGGCGATGGTGGTGGTGTAGCTCACCTTGTGATGCAGCGCCTCGCGCCGGATCGAGTACGAATCCGCGATGGCCTGCCGCCCCTCGGTGGTGTTGATGATGAGGTTGATCTCGTCGTTCTTGATGGCATCCACGATATGGGGACGCCCCTCGCGCACCTTGTTGATCACCTCGCAGACCACGCCCGCCTCGGTGAGCGTCGCCGCGGTCCCGCTGGTGGCCACCAGGGTAAAGCCCCGCTCGCGCAGGGACCGGGCGACGTCCACGGCGGCCTGCTTGTCGGCATCGCGGACACTGATAAAGACCTTGCCCGCCCGGGGCAGGTTCACGCCGGCGGCCAGCTGCGACTTGGCGTAGGCGGCGCCGAAGCTGTGGCCGATGCCCATGACCTCGCCCGTGGACTTCATCTCCGGGCCGAGAATGGGATCGACCCCGGGGAACTTGATGAACGGGAACACCGACTCCTTCACCGAGTAGAACGTCGGCAGCACCTCGCGCGTGTACCCCTGCTGTTCCAGGCTGACCCCGACCATGCACCGGGCGGCGACCTTGGCCAGCGGCACGCCGGTGGCCTTGGACACGAAGGGAACGGTACGCGCAGCGCGGGGGTTGACTTCCAGGATGTAGATGGCGTCGCCCTTGATGGCGAACTGCACGTTCATCAGGCCCACCACGCCCAGGCCGCGGGCCAGCTGGCGCACCTGATCGCGCAGCCGGTCCTGGACGGCCTGGGAGAGCGTGTACGGCGGCAGCGAGCAGGCGGAGTCGCCGGAATGCACGCCGGCCTGCTCGATGTGCTCCATGATTCCGCCGATGAGCACGGCCTCGCCGTCGCAGATCGCGTCCACGTCCACCTCGACGGCGTCGTCCAGGAACCGGTCCAGCAGCACCGGCGAGTTGTGGGAGACCTTCACCGCCGCGTTCATGTACTGCTCCAGCTCCTCCGGGCCGTACACGATCTCCATGGCGCGCCCGCCGAGCACGTAGGAGGGACGCACCACCAGCGGGTAGCCGATCTCGGCGGCCAGATCGTAGGCCTCCCGGGCCGTACGGGCCAGCCGGTTGGGCGGCTGCTGGATGCCCAGGCGGTTGATGAGCTGCTGGAAGCGCTCGCGGTCCTCGGCCAGGTCGATGGAGTCCGGCACCGTGCCGATGATCGGCGCGCCGGCGGCCTCCAGGTCCCGGGCCAGCTTGAGCGGGGTCTGGCCGCCGTACTGGATGATCACGCCCTCGGGCTGCTCGGTATGGATGACCTCGAGCACGTCCTCCAGCGTCAGGGGCTCGAAGTACAGCCGGTCGGAGGTGTCGTAGTCCGTGGACACCGTCTCCGGGTTGCAGTTGACCATGATGGTCTCGAAGCCGTCGTCGCGCATGGCGAAGGCAGCGTGGACGCAGCAGTAGTCGAACTCGATGCCCTGGCCGATGCGGTTGGGCCCGCCGCCCAGGACCATGATCTTCCGGCGCTCCGACGGGTCCGACTCGCACTCCTCGTCGTAGCAGGAATACATGTACGCCGTGGCCGTGGCGAACTCGGCGGCACAGGAGTCCACGCGCTTGTAGACCGGGCGCACGCCCAGCTCGTGCCGGCGCTTGCGGATATCCGCCTCGCTGACCCCGAGCAGCTCTGCCAGGCGGCTGTCGGAGAAGCCGCGCCGCTTGAGCGCGAACAGGGTGTCGCGGTCCAGCGCCCGGAAGCCCGCTTCCACGGCGACCCGCTCGCCGTGGACGATGTCCTCCATCTGCGCCAGGAACCACGGGTCGATGGCCGTGAGCTCGTAGACGTCCTGCACGCTGAAGCCGGCGCGGAAGGCATCACCGACGCAGAAGATGCGCTCCGGCCGCGGCATCTTGAGCTCGTGCCGCAGGCGCGTGTTGATGTCCTCCTGGCCGAGGTCCAGGTAGCTGGTCAGGCCGTCCACGCCGGTCTCCAGGCTGCGCAGGGCCTTCTGGAAGGACTCCTGGAAGGTCCGGCCGATGGACATGGCCTCGCCCACGGACTTCATCTGCGTGGTCAGCGTGGGCTCGGCCTGGGCGAACTTCTCGAAGGTGAACCGCGGCGCCTTGGTGACCACGTAGTCGATGGTGGGCTCGAAGGACGCCGGGGTGGCGCCGCCGGTGATCTCGTTGCGCAGCTCGTCCAGGGTGTAGCCCACCGCCAGCTTGGCGGCCACCTTGGCGATGGGGAAGCCGGTGGCCTTGGACGCCAGCGCCGATGAGCGCGACACCCGGGGATTCATCTCGATGACCACCAGCCGGCCGTCGTCCGGGTTGATGGCGAACTGGACATTGGAGCCGCCGGTCTCGACGCCGATCTCGCGCAGCACCTCCAGGGAGGCGTTGCGCATGATCTGGTACTCCTTGTCCGTGAGCGTCTGCGCCGGCGCCACGGTAATGGAGTCGCCGGTGTGCACGCCCATGGGATCCAGGTTCTCGATGGAGCACACGATGATGCAGTTGTCCGCCTTGTCGCGGACGACCTCCATCTCGAACTCCTTCCAACCCAGGACGGATTCCTCGATGAGCAGCTCGTTGGTGGGCGACAGATCCAGCCCGCGCTCGCAGATGCCGACGAACTCCTCGCGGTTGTAGGCGATGCCGCCGCCGGAGCCGCCCAGGGTGAACGACGGGCGGATGATGGTGGGGAAGCCGATGCGCGCCTGGATCTCCAGGGCCTCCTCCATGGAGTGTGCCAGCTCGGCGCGCGGCGTCTCCAGGTTGATGCGCTCCATGGCCTCGCGGAACAGCTGCCGGTCCTCGGCCATGTCGATGGCTTCCTTGCTGGCGCCGATCATCTCCACGCCGAAGCGCTCCAGCACCCCGTAGCGGTCCAGGTCCAGCGCGCAGTTGAGCGCCGTCTGCCCGCCCATGGTGGGCAGCACCACGTCCGGCTTCTCGTCCTCGATGATGCGCGAGACGGTCTGCCACTGGATGGGCTCGATGTAGATGGCGTCGGCCGTCTCCGGATCCGTCATGATGGTGGCCGGGTTGGAGTTCACCAGGATGACCCGGAAGCCCTCCTCTTTCAGGGCCTTGCAGGCCTGCACCCCGGAGTAGTCGAACTCGCAGGCCTGGCCGATCACGATGGGACCGGCGCCGATGATCAGGATGCTTTGGATATCACTACGCTTGGGCATGGTTTCCTGCTCGTCTGTCGCCTTGCGCGCTCGCCGGCGGATTCGGGGGTGTGCACCGGCTCAGGCGCGGTATTCCCGGATCAGCTCGACGAAGTGCGCGAACAGCGGTCGCACATCGTGGGGGCCGGGGCTCGCCTCGGGATGCCCCTGGAAACTGAAGGCCGGTCGGTCCGTGCGGTGGATACCCTGCAGCGAGCCGTCGAACAGCGAGCGCTGGGTCGCCCGCAGGTTGCCCGGCAGGGTCGCCTCGTCCACCGCGAAGCCGTGGTTCTGGCTGGAGATCATCACGCGCCCGGTGTCCAGGTCCTGCACCGGGTGGTTGGCCCCGTGGTGGCCGAACTTCATCTTCACCGACGCCGCACCGCTGGCGAGCCCCAGCAGCTGGTGCCCCAGGCAGATGCCGAAGCTGGGCACCCCGGCATCCACCAGGGTACGGATCGCCTCGATGGCATAGTCGCAGGGCTCCGGGTCGCCGGGGCCGTTGGAGAAGAAGACGCCGTCGGGATCCATGGCCAGCACGTCCTGCGCCGGGGTGCGCGCCGGCACCACCGTCACCCGGCAGCCGTGGTCCACCAGCATGCGCAGGATATTGCGCTTGATGCCGTAGTCGTAGGCCACCACGTGCCAGCGCAGGTCGCCATCGGCGCGGTCGCCGGCATCGGTGCGGCCCAGCGGCAGGCTCCAGGAGCCCTGGCGCCATTCGTAGGGCACATCGGTGGAGGCGCTGGCCGCCAGGTCCATGCCCTTGAGCCCGGGGAAGTCCCGGGCCGCCTGCACGGCCTGGTCGTCGTCGACGTCACCGGCCATGATGCAGCCGTCCTGGGCGCCCTTCTCCCGCAGCAGGCGGGTGAGCCGGCGGGTGTCGATGCCGGCGATAGCAACCACGCCGCGGTTGCGCAGGTAGGCTCCCAGATCCTCGGCGTTGCGCCAGCTGCTGGAGCGCAGGGGCAGATCGCGGATGATCAGGCCGGCGAGCTTCGGCCCGTCGGACTCCTCGTCCACGGGGTTGGTGCCCACGTTGCCCACGTGGGGATAGGTCAGGGTGACCAGCTGCCGGCTGTAGGAGGGGTCGGTACAGATTTCCTGGTAGCCGGACATGGCGGTGTTGAATACCACCTCGCCGCTACTGAGCCCGTCGGCGCCGATGGCCTCGCCGCGAAACAGGGTGCCGTCTTCGAGCGCAAGAATCGCCGGCCTGCTCAACTGCCCCTCTCCTTACTGTTCCGGGTGACCGCCACGGGGGAGGCACATGCGCGCAAAAACGGGAGGAATCATCGTCGTGACTCCTCCCGCCTCGAGAAACGTGACCCACTCCCCGCGAAGTGCGCGGTATTTTACTGCACCGTTGTGGACGGTGTCTATGTGGGGAAGTTTGCAGTTGGCAGTGTTCAGTTGGCCGTCGGCCCGGTATCCGATGTGGGTTCGACGTCGGAGCGGCCCGTCGGTGGTTGGCGGGGGTACGTTGCGGTGGGCTCCGGAGCTCCGCTTACGGCCCCTGCTTTGGATGAAGCAGGGGCCTACCCTCCGCTCCGGCCTGGCCGGCTGACAGCACATCCCTGTGCTGACAGCCGGTGGCGGCATCCCTGCCGCCACCCCTTCGGGGCCGGACGGCCTGCGCTCCGGCGCTGCGCAAAGTCGCCCACCGCAACGTACCCCCGCCAACCACCGACGGGCACCGCCATGCGCAGACGCACCCACAAGTGCTGAACCATGGCACGCGCTGGTGCGGGGCCTCCGGTCACGGACCGTCTGCGGCCAGGACGGCCGCAGTCGAGCCTACATGGACGTATTCACGGCGTGTCCGTGACCGGAGGCCCCGCACCAGCGCCCGGACTCGGGCATAAGGCCAACGCAGGCCGCGAACAACTGCAGGTCGCACAAACGACCGCCTACGCCTTGCGCCGGACGTCGCGGACATTGCGGAGCGTGGCGATGCGGTCCAGCAGGCGGCTCATCTGGGTGACGTCGCCGATCTCCACGGTGAGCGTCATGCGGGCCTGGTGATCCTGGCGGCCGGTGCTGGTGTTGACGCCGGTGACGTTGATCTTCTCGTTGGTGAGAATCGCGGTGATATCCCGGAGCAGGCCCTGGCGGTCGTAGGCATCCACCTGGATATCCACCGGGTACTTCTGCTCCGAGTGCCGGCTCCAGCTCACCTCGATGAGCCGCTCCGGCGCCGTCTCCTGCAGACGGCGGATGTTGTTGCAGTCACGCCGGTGGATGGTGACGCCCTGCCCGCGGGTGATGAACCCCACCACCGGATCTCCGGGCGCCGGCTTGCAGCACCCGGCCTGGCGGGTGAGCAGATTGCCCACGCCGTAGATCGAGACCTCGTCGGTGTGCTCGCCGCCGGACGGCGCCTGGCCCTCCGGCAGCAGCTGAGAGGGCTCCCGGCGCGGCAGCACGTGCTCGCCGAGCAGCCCGGCGATGTAGCCGCTGCTCACGTCGCCCCGGCCGATGGCCGCCAGGAAGCTGTCCATGTCCGCGTAGCGGCTCTTCTCGGCCAGCCGCTCCAGGTTCACGTCCTGGACGCCGAGGCGGTGCAGCTCCCGGTCCAGCACCTGGCGCCCGGCGGCCACGTTCTTGTCGTGGTCCTGCTGCCGGAACCAGGATCGCACCTGGGCGCGGGCGCGGGACGTGCGCAGATAGCCCCGCGCCGGATTCAGCCAGTCGCGGCTGGGGGCGCCGCTGCGGGTGGTCAGGACCTCCACCTGGTCGCCGTTTTGCAGCTCGTAGGTCAGCGGCACCATGCGGCCGTTGACCTTGGCCCCGCGGCAGCGATGGCCCACATCGCTGTGGATGTAGTAGGCGAAATCCAGCGGGGTCGCGCCGCGCGGCAGATCCAGGACATCCCCCTTGGGGCTGATGACGTAGACGCGATCCTCGAAGACTTCCGACTTGAAGCGGTCGATGAAATCCTCCGAGGCCCCGTCCTCGCGTCCCCATTCCAGCAGCTGGCGCAGCCAGGCGAGCTTCTGCTCGAAGCGGGTATCGCGGTTGCTGACCTCTTCCTTGTAGCGCCAGTGGGCGGCCACGCCGAGCTCCGCCTGCTCGTGCATCTCCCAGGTACGGATCTGCACCTCCAGGGTCTTGCCCTCGGGCCCGACCACCGCCGTGTGCAGCGACTGGTAGTTGTTCTCCTTGGGCGCGGTGATGTAGTCGTCGAACTCCCGGGGGATGTGCCGCCACAGGCTGTGCACCACACCCAGGGTGGCGTAGCACGAGGAGACATCGTTGACCATCACCCGCAGCGCGCGGATGTCGAACAGCTCGTGGAAGCCCAGCCCCTTGCGCTGCATCTTCTTCCAGATGCTGTAGATGTGCTTGGGACGGCCGTAGACCTCGGCCTCGATGCCGGCGCGCTGCAGCGCATCGGTGAGCTGGCTGGTCACCTGGCGGATGTAGCGCTCGCGGTCCTGGCGCTTCTCGCGCAGCAGCCGGGCCACGCGCTTGTAGGTCTCCGGCTCCAGGTAACGGAAGCACAGGTCCTCCATCTCCCACTTCACCTGCCAGATCCCCAGACGGTGGGCCAGCGGCGCGTAGATGTCGGTGGTCTCCCGGGCGACCTGCCTCTGGACCTCCGGAGGATGGGTGCGCAGCGTGCGCAGATCGTGGAGGCGCTCGGCGAGCTTGATGAACACCACGCGGATATCCTGGGCCATGGCCAGGAGCATCTTGCGCAGGGCGTCGGTGCGGCGCGCGGTCTCCTCCCTGGATTCGCCGGCGTGGCCGTGCAGCTCGCTGATCACGTCCATGCGGCTGACGCCCTCCACCAGGGCGGCCACGTCCTCGCCGGCCTTGCGCTTGATCACCGACTCCCGCGAGCCGCTGACCGCCGGGGCGTCGTGCAGGATGCCGGCGGCGATGGCCTGGGCGTCGAGCTTCAGCCCGGCGAGAATGCTGGCCACCGCCAGGCCGTGCTCGAAGTAGCTCTCGCCGGAGGAGCGCATGCCGTCGCCGTAGACCTCGGCCGCCGCCTCCCAGGCCCCCAGCAGCAATCGCCGCTCGTCGTCACCGGCCCGGGGCTGGACCCGCTCGAGCCATGCCTCCGGCGTGGGGATACCGTCAGCGAAGAGATCACTGATGTCGTCGGTTACGCTGACCATGACTCCGTCACGTGAGGGCGCACCGGCCCTTTTTCCAGACTGGGCGCGCATTGTACGCCATTGGCTGCACGAATCCCTCCCGGGATGCGATGCGCTCCCGGACACCCCCCGCGTTCTTGCACCACCCGGAATGACTGTATATATTAACAGTACAGAAGACAGGAGCGCCGTCCCATGCATCAGCTCACCGCCCGCCAGGAAGAGATCCTCCGGTTCATCCGGCAGTTCATCGCGGAGTCCGGCTTTCCGCCCACCCGGGCGGATATCACCCGTGCCCTGGGCTATCGCTCGCCCAATGCGGCGGAAAGCCACCTGCGGGCCCTGGAGCGCAAGGGGGCCATCAGCCTGCGGGCCGGCTCCTCCCGCGGCATCCGCTTGCTGGACGACCACGGCGAGGAAGAGGAGCCCGGCCTGCCCGTCATCGGCCAGGTGGCCGCCGGCAGCCCCGTGCTGGCCCAGGAGCATGTCCGCGAGCGCTGCCGGGTCGACCCGGCCATGTTCCACCCCCGGGCGGACTACCTCCTGGCCGTCCAGGGCATGAGCATGCGCGACGCCGGCATCCTGGAAGACGACCTACTGGCGGTGCACCGCACCACCGAGGCCCGGAACGGGCAGATCGTGGTCGCCCGCCTCCACGACGAGGTCACCGTCAAGCGCTTCCAGCGCGACGGCCACTATGTCCGGCTGCTGCCGGAGAACCCGGAATATACGCCCATCGACGTCGATCTGCGCACGGAACCGCTCATTATCGAAGGACTCGGGGTCGGCCTGATTCGCAACGGCGAGGCGCTGTAGCGGGCTTCAGCGGGATGACAACGCGGTGTGCTGTCCGGCACACCCCGGAAGCCCATACAGCACCCGCCCAACGGCAATGAGGGTCACCATGGACAACGCTCTCGACAACCTGCTGCGCGAACCCCGCATCTGGCGCGCCGGCGAAACCCAGCCCCGGCAGGGCTGCCTGCCCAGCGGCTACGCCGAGCTGGATGCGGCGCTGCCCGGGGGCGGATGGCCCCAGGGCGCGCTCACGGAGCTCCTGCATGCCGATGCCGGCATCGGCGAGCTGCGCCTGGTGCTCCCGGCTCTGGCCCGCCTCAGCCGCGCCGGCCGCTGGATCGCCCTGGTGGCACCCCCGCACATCCCGTATGCACCGGCCCTGGCCGCCCAGGGCGTGGATCTCTCCCGGATTCTCCTGATCCACCCCCGCGCCGGCAGCGACACCCTCTGGGCCCTGGAGCAGGCCATGCGCTCGGGCAGCTGCGCCGCCGTGCTGGCCTGGCCGCGCAAGGCCGACGAGAAGCAGCTGCGGCGCCTGCAGCTGGCCGCCGAGGCCGGCGATTGCTGGGGGCTGCTGTTCCGCGACGAAAGCGCCCGGAACGAGCGCTCCCCGGCAGCCCTGCGCCTGGTGCTGCAGGCCGGGGAGAATGCCGACACCCGGGTGGACCTGCTCAAGGTCCGGGGCGGACAGCCGCGCCAGGGCCTGCAGCTGGACCTGAACAACCCGCGCACCCGGTCCCTGCCGGTTGCCACCCATTCCCCCGCGACCGCCACCGCCGGGACGGAATCGGCGCTGCCCGCCGGCAGGGTGGAGCCCCCCGCTTCCCGGGGAAGCCTGCAGCCGGAGTCCTCCCTGACCCAGATGCGCCTGCCGCTGGAGCCCTCCCCGCGCCGGCGGCCGCAGCCGGTCCAGCCGCTGCACTGACCCCCGGCGAAGCACGCCCCGCCCTGCCGGCGCCGGGAGGCAAGGTCCATGCTGTGGCTCGCCCTGTACCTGCCGGAACTGCCCCTGGAGGCCCCGGGCTGCAGCAGCCCGGGACAGGGCGCGCTCGCGGTGACCGAGCATCAACGGATCCTCCGGGGGAATGCCGCGGCCGCGGCCGGCGGCGTACACAGCGGCCAGACCCCGAGCGAGGCCCGGGCGCTGATGCCCGAGCTGCAGCTGCTCCCCCGGCAGCGGCAGGAGGAGGCCCGGTGCCTCCGGCACCTGGCGGACTGGGGGTATCAGTTCAGCAACCACGTCAGCCCGCGCACGCCGGACGGGCTGCTGCTGGAGATCGGTGCCAGCCTGCGCCTGTTCGGCGGGCTGCCCGCTCTCCTTGGGCATCTCGCAGAGGCATTCGATGGCTTCGGCCATAGCTACTGCCGGGGCATCGCGCCCACGCCCACGGCCGCCTGGCTGCTGGCCCGGGCCGGTGACAGCAGCCCCGTCGAGACTCCCCGGGCCCTGCGCGAGCGCCTGGCGCAACTGCCCTGCCATGTCCTGGAGCTTCTCCCCGGGCAGCTCCACGCTTTGCAGGGGCTGGGGTTGCATACGCTGGCAGACTGCCTGCAACTGCCGCGGCGCGACCTGGCCCGGCGCTTCGGGCGCCCGCTGCTGCTGCAGCTGGAACATGCCCTGGGGGAGCGCCCGGACCCCCGCCCGGCGCACCAGCCGGCGTCGCGCTTCGACCGCTACCTGGAGCTGCCCGCGGAGGCCGGCGACATCCAGTCGCTGGGGTTCGCGCTGCAACGCATCCTGCGGGAGCTGGCCGGTCTGCTGCGGGCCCGGGAAGGGGGTGTCCAGAAACTGGCGCTGGAGCTCCATCACCGGCGCCAGGCCCCCACCTGCCTGGAGATCGGCCTGCTGCGCCCGGGCCGCGACCCCGAGCACCTGCTCACGCTCTGCCAGCACCGGCTGGAGCGGGAACCGCTGGCGGCCCCGGTCACCGCGCTGCAGCTGCGCGCCGGTCACATCCTGCCGCTGCCCCCGGAGCCCGTGCCGCTACTGCCGCACGCGGAGCAGGCCCCGGCGGAGAAGCAGGCGCACCTGAGCGAGCGGCTGCAGGCCAGGCTGGGCGAGCACGCGGTCACGGGCCTGGACACCGTGGCCGACCACCGGCCGGAGCGGGCCTGGTGCCCGCAGACCGGCACCTCGTTCACCACCCAGGCCGCCCCCGGGGAGCGTCCCGCCTGGCTGCTCCCTCACCCCCAGCCGCTGGACTGGCACCAGGGACATCCCTTCTGGCACGGCCCGCTGCGACTGGAATGCGGCCCGGAACGCATCGAGACCGGCTGGTGGGACGGCGACGACATCAGCCGCGATTACTACCAGGCCCGGAATCCCCGCGGCAGCCGGGTCTGGGTCTTCCGGGAGCGGCGCGGCGCGCGGCGCTGGTTCCTGCACGGGTTCTTCGCCTGACCCGATTTGACACACCCGGCCCCCCACCCTACGTTCAAAGAAGGGACTCAGTGACCCGGAGGACTCCCGTCATGCGACATTCACTTCTGAACCTGTGCATCGGCCTCATCCTGTTCGCCCTGGCCGGCGCCGCCACCGCCCAGGACGAACCGCTCACCATCGCCATCCCCTCGGGGTTCGTCCCCTTCATGTTCGAGGAGGACGGCGAATGGACCGGCTTCGAGATCGAGCTCTGGGAAGCCATCGCCGAGGAGAACGGCTGGGAGTACGAATACAACACCATGAACTTCTCCGGCATCATCACCGCCCTGCAGACCGGCCGGGTCGACGGTGCGCTGGCCGCCATCACCATCACCTCCGAGCGGGAAGAGACCATGGACTTCTCGCACGCCTACTATGACAGCGGCCTCATGCTCATGGTGCGCGCCGACGAGGAGGAGATCCAGGGCATCGACGACCTGGACGGCAAGACCCTGGCCGTGACCACCGGCACCACCAGCGACGCGTACGCCCAGGAGAACCTGCCGGATACGGAGCTGACCCGGTTCCCCCGGGCCGAGCAGGCCTATCTGGAGGTCCGCGCCGGGCGCGTGGACGCCGCCCTGCACGACACGCCCAACGTGCTCTACTACATCGAGAATGCCGGTGACGGCGACGTCAAGGCGGTGGGCGAGAACCTGGAGGCCCAGTCCTACGCCATGGCCTTTCCCCAGGGCAGCGAGCTGCGCGATGCCGTCAACATCAGCCTGCTGGGCATGATGGAGGACGGCCGCTACGCCGAGCTCTACGAGCGCTGGTTCGGCAAGGAACCCAGTCCCCGCTGATCGCGCCCCGGGCCTCCCGCTCTCCTGCGGGAGGCCCCTCCTAGGAGCGTTCCCGCACCGAGGTACCGTCCATGGATTTCCGCTGGGATGTGGTCTGGACCGCCATGCCGCAGATGGTCGAGGGCGCGCAGCTCACGGCCCAGATCACCCTGCTGGGGATCGGCGGAGGCATGGTCATCGGCACCCTGTGCGGGCTGATCATGGCGTTCCGCCTGCCGGTGATCCACTGGCTGGTGTTCGCCTATATCTCGGTCATCCGGGGCACGCCCATCGTCGTCCAGGCGATGTTCATCTATTTCGCCCTGCCCATGGCCGCGGACATCGCCCTGAGCGGCTTCGTCGCCGCCTCCCTGACCCTGGCGCTGAACGCCGGCGCCTACATCACCGAGATCGTCCGCGGCGCGGTCCAGTCCATCGATCGGGGGCTGACCGACGCCGGACTGGCCCTGGGACTGTCCTACCCGCAGGTGCTGGTCTCCATCGTCGGGCCGCTGGCGTTCCGGCGCACCATTCCGCCCCTGGGCAACCAGTTCATCATCAGCCTGAAGGACTCGGCGCTGTTCCTGGTCATCGGCGTGGCCGAGCTCGCCCAGCAGGGGGAGCAGCTCACCGCCCAGACCGGCCGCGCCCTGGAGATCTGGACGGCGGTGGCGGTGTTCTATCTCGCCATGACCTTCAGCCTGGCCGTGATCATGCGGCTGATCGAGCGGAGGATGACGATCCTGTGAGCCTGATCGCCTGCAGCAAGCTGACCAAGCATTTCGGCGACACCCCGGTGCTCCGGGACATCGACCTGGTCGTGGAGGCCGGCGAGGTGGTGGTCATCGTCGGCGCCTCCGGCTCCGGGAAGTCGACCCTGCTGCGCTGTATCAACGTGCTCGAGCCCATCACCTCGGGCACCCTGGAGGTGGACGGCAAGCGCCTGGGCGAGCGGGGCACCAGCCCGCGGGCCATTCGCCGGGAGACCGGAATGGTCTTTCAGCAGTTCAACCTGTTCCCGCACATGACGGCCCGGGAGAACGTCATGCTCGGCCCGCGCAAGGTCCGCCGCCAGGGCCGCGCCGAGGCCCGGGCCACGGCGGACCGGCTGCTGCAGCGGGTCGGCCTGCTGGAATGGGCGGATCAGCGGCCCAGCCAGCTCTCCGGCGGCCAGCAGCAGCGGGTGGCCATCGCCCGGGCCCTGGCCGTCAACCCCAAGGTCATGCTCTTCGACGAGCCCACCTCGGCCCTGGACCCGGAGCTGCGCGGCGAGGTGCTGCAGGTCATGCAGGATCTCGCCGCCGAGGGCATGACCATGATCATCGTCACCCACGAGATGCGCTTCGCCGAGGCCGCCGCCCACCGCCTGATCTTCATGGACGACGGCCGCATCGTCCACGAGGGCCACCCCGGAACCCTGTTCGCCAACCCGCCCTCGGAACGCTTCAGCGACTTCCTCGGCCACGTGAAGACATAAACCGGCTTTCAACAGGACGGAGCTCCTGGTCTCACAAGTGGCTTGCGGCCGGGGTCGATGGTTGGCGGGGTGTATCCGGGTGGGCTCCGGAGCTCCGCTTACGGCCCCTGCTTCATGTGAAGCAGGGGCCTATCCTCCGCTCCGGCGCTGCGCAAAGTCGCCCACCCGGATACACCCCGCCAACCATCGACGGGCACCGCCAAGCGCCGATCCACCCCCCAAAGGCTGAACTCCGGCACGCGCTGGAGCGGGGCGTCCGGTCACGGACCGTCTGCGGCCAGGACGGCCGCAGTCGAGCCTACAGGGACGTATTCACGGCGTGTCCGTGACCGGACGCCCCGCTCCAGCGCCCTCGAATCAGGACCTCACTCACCCCGACGTACCCGCGCCAACCAACGACCCGACCGCAAGCCACAAACAGGCAATGACCCACTGTGAACTGAAAACTCAGAACCGAAAACTTCACTGTATAACTGTATTTTTATACAGTATTCACATGGCCTACGCTGAGCTTCACTGCCTGACCAACTTCACCTTCCTGCGCGGCGCCTCGCACCCCGAGGAGCTGGTGGAGCGCGCCGCCGCGCTGGGGTATCGCGCCCTGGCGGTCACCGACGAGTGCTCCGTGGCCGGTGCCGTGCGCGCGCACCAGGCCGCCCGGGAGCACGGGCTGCAGCTCGTCATCGGAACAGAGCTGCGGCTTGACGACGGCCCGGCCGTGGTGCTTCTGGCGCCGCACCGGCAGGCCTACGCCCAGCTGTCCGCGCTGATCAGCCTGGGCCGCACCCAGGCCGACAAGGGCAGCTACCGCCTCCGGCGCAGCGAGATCGAGGGCGCCGTGCCGGACTGCCTGGCATTGCTGCTGCCGGCCACCCCGGCCGGTGACGAGGAAACCGCCTGGTTCGGGGCACAGTTCCGCGGCCGCGGCTGGATCGCCGTGGAGCTGTTCCACGGCCCGGACGATGCCGCCCGGCTCGCCGAGCTGGAAGCCCTGGGGGCCGCCCACGGCCTGCCCCTGGTCGCCGCCGGCGACGTCCACATGCACCGCCGGGGCCGGCGCGCCCTGCAGGATACGCTCACCGCCATCCGGCACAACCGGCCCGTCCACGAGCTGGGCCACGCACTGCTGAGCAACGGCGAGCGCCACCTGCGCCCGCCGGAGCGCCTGCGGCGGATCTACCCGGAGCCCCTGCTCGCCGAGAGCGCGGACATCGCCGCCCGGTGCCATTTCTCCCTGGACGAGCTGCGCTACGAGTACCCGGAGGAGCTCGTGCCGGACGGAGCGACTCCTGCCTCCCACCTGCGCGGGCTGACCCGCGCCGGCGCCGCCCGCCGCTGGCCCGGGGGCACACCCGCCGCCGTGGAGCAGCAGATGGAACGGGAGCTGGCGCTGATCACCGAGCTGCGCTACGAGGCCTATTTCCTCACGGTGCACGACGTGGTGGCCTTCGCCCGCAACCGCGGCATCCTCTGCCAGGGCCGGGGCTCAGCGGCCAACTCCGTGGTCTGCTATGCCCTGGGCATCACCGAGGTGGAACCCGCCATCGGGCAACAGCTGTTCGAGCGCTTCATCTCCCGGGACCGGGGCGAGCCGCCGGATATCGACGTGGACTTCGAGCACGAGCGCCGGGAAGAGGTGATCCAGTACATCTACCGCAAGTACGGCCGCCACCGGGCTGCCCTGGCCGCCACGGTGATCAGCTATCGGCCGCGCAGCGCCCTGCGCGACGTGGGCCGGGCCCTGGGACTGGAGCCGCACCAGACGGATCAGCTGGCCCGGGCCATGCAGTGGTGGGACGGCAGCACCATAGCGCCCGAGCGCGTGCGCGAGGCGGGTTTCGACCCGGACAACCCCGTCATCCACCGGGTACTGACCCTGACCCGGGAGATCCTGGGCTTTCCCCGGCATCTCTCCCAGCACGTGGGCGGCTTCGTCATCTCCCGCGGGCCGCTGGCGGAGCTGGTACCCACGGAGAACGCCGCCATGGAGGGGCGCTCCATCATCCAGTGGGACAAGGACGATCTGGAGGCCCTGGGGCTGCTCAAGGTGGACGTGCTCTCCCTGGGCATGCTCACCGCGATCCGCAAGGCCCTGGCCCTGCTCCCGCGGCACTACGGCCAGACCTGGACCATGGCGGACATCCCCCGGGAGGATCCGGCCGTCTACGCCATGCTCCGGCGGGCGGATGCCGTCGGGGTCTTCCAGGTGGAATCCCGCGCCCAGCTGGCCATGCTGCCGCGCCTGAAGCCGAAGGCGTTCTACGACCTGGTCATCCAGGTGGCCATCGTGCGCCCGGGGCCCATCCAGGGGGACATGGTGCACCCCTATCTGCGCCGTCGCGAGGCGCCGGACTCCGTGGACTACCCGAGCCCGGAGGTCCGCGACGTCCTGGCCCGGACCCTGGGTGTGCCCATCTTCCAGGAGCAGGTCATGAAGCTCGCCGAGGTGGCCGCCGGCTTCAGCCCCGACGAGGCCGATCAGCTCCGCCGGTCCATGGCGGCCTGGCGCCGGCGCGGCGGGCTGGCCCACTTCGAGCAGCGCCTGCACGAGGGCATGCGCGCCCGGGGCTACAGCGACGCGTTCGCCGCGCGCATCTTCCGCCAGATCCAGGGGTTCGGCGAGTACGGGTTCCCGGAGTCCCACGCGGCGAGCTTCGCCCTGCTGGCCTGTATCTCTGCCTGGCTCAAGTGCCATTTCCCGGCGGCATTCACCTGCGCCCTGCTGAACAGCCAGCCCATGGGCTTTTATGCGCCGGCCCAGCTGGTGCGCGATGCCCGGGAGCACGGCGTCGAGGTCCGCACCGCGGACGTCACCGCCAGCACCTGGGACTGCACGCTGGAGGACACCGGCACGGCGCCCGCCCTGCGGCTGGGGCTGCGCATGATCAAGGGGCTCTCCCGGCAAGGGGCGGAGCGCCTGATTGCCGCCCGGGAGGAGGACGGCATCGGCAGCGTTGCGAACCTGGCCCGGCGCGCCCGGCTCGGGCGGCGCGACCTCGACGCCCTGGCCGACGGGGGCGCCCTGCAGCCGCTTGCCGGCCACCGGCGCAATGCCTGGTGGCAGGTCCTGGGCGTGGATACCGGGCGCCCGCTGCTGGCGCAGGCCGGCCACGGCGACGACACCCCGCCCCTGGAGCCGCCCACCACGGGCGAGGACCTGGTGGCCGACTACGGTCGCCTGGGCCTGAGCCTGGGGCCCCACCCCGTCGCCCTGCTCCGCGATCCGCTCCACCGCCGGCGCTTCCGCAGTGCCGCGGAGCTGCACCGGCTGGAGAACACCCCCGTCGCCCGCGCCGCCGGCATCGTCATCAACCGCCAGCGCCCCGGCTCCGCCGGCGGGGTGACCTTCATCACGCTGGAGGACGAGACCGGGGTCGTGAACGTGGTGGTCTGGCGCCGCCTGGGCGAGCGGCAGCGCCGCGCCCTGCTGGAGGCGCGGCTGCTGGGGGTCGTCGGCCGCTGGGAGCAGCGCGACGGCGTCTGCCACCTGATCGCCGGGCGGCTGGAAGACCACTCGGCGCTGCTGGGCCGGCTGCCCACCAGGTCACGGGATTTCCACTGAACCTCCCCGGGTCGCGCCCTTGCCACAAGGCCTGCCACACGGGCCTGTTAGACTGTGGCGAGACAATACTCCCACAAAGGTTGCCAACATGCCCCAGAGCCTGGGAATCACCGAGCTGGTCGAAACGGTCAGGAACGAGACTCCCCTGGATGCCGCGGAGATCCTGGTCAAGCTGCCTCCGGACGAGATCCAGTTCATCCTCTCGCGCCTGCCCGCCGAGCAGGCCGCCGCCGTCGCGTCTCATCTCGCCGAGAGCGCGGCCCCCGAGGATGCCGCCACCAAGGCCGTCCTCTCCGGTATCGAGGAAACCATCGGCGAGCTCATGACCCCCGCCCCGGCGATCCTGCCGGCCGCCAACACGGTCGCCGAGGCCCTGGCGTTCCTGGTCAAGAGCATGGACATCTCGGAGATCAGCTACATCTTCGCCACCGACGAGCAGCGGCTGGTGGGCATCGTCGGCATGCGCGACCTGCTCCTGGCCAAGCCCTCCGAGACCCTGGCCGGCATCATGCTCCGCAACCCCTTCTCCTTCCGCGCGGACACCCCCGTGAGCGAGGCGGTGGACGAAGTGCTGTACCGGCACTATCCCATGTACCCGGTGGTCGACGAGCAGCAGCACGTGGTTGGCGTCGTCCACGGCTGGAAGCTGTACGAGCGCATCGCCTCGGAGCTCAGCGGCCAGGCCGGCACCCAGTACGGTGTCGCCAAGGAGGAGCAGATCAACACCTCCGTGTTCGCCGCGTTCCGCATGCGCCACCCCTGGCTGCAGGTCAACCTGATCACCGCCTTCGCCGCCGCCTTCGTCGTGGGCATGTTCGAGGACACCATCACCCAGGTCGTGGCCCTGGCCGCGTTCCTGCCCGTACTCGCGGGCCAGAGCGGCAACACCGGCTGCCAGGCCCTCGCCATCACGCTGCGCGGTATCACGCTGGGCCAGATGCGCAACTACCCGGTCAGCAGACTGCTACGCAAGGAGATCCTGCTCGGCGCCCTGAACGGGGCCCTGGTCGGCGTCATCGCCGGCATCGCGATGTTCGGCTACGCCGTGGCCACCGGCTCCCTCCAGCCGGTCCTGCTGGGACTGGTCATCTTCATTGCCATGATCGGTGCCTGCGTGGGCAGCGGCATCTTCGGCGTCATGGTGCCGCTGGTCCTCAAGCGCTTCGGGGCCGATCCGGCGACCGCCAGCAGCATCTTCCTGACCACGTTCACCGATATCATCGGCATGGGCCTGATGCTGTTCCTGGCCACGCTGGTGATTCTCTGAGCGTCCCTGCTGTCCCCTGCCGGACAGCAGGGGACGGCCGCCCCGCACCACGCACCCGTGCCCGCCCCGGCGCCTCAGGTCCCGGCCGACTCCACGGCCCGGGCGGTCGCCCGCCGGTCCGCCGCGATCCGGCTGCCGAGCCACCGTCGGCGCAGCGCCAGCCGGGCCGCCTTGACCCGATCCATGACCGAAGTCGACGTATACGCCACGATGATCAGGGCGAACAGTTGCCACCAGCGGGCGCAGTAGACCTCCGCGCCGGCGGGGCTGCCCTCGAAGTCCCAGGGCCCGCGGTAGACGACGTTGGGCAGGACGCGCTTCTGCGTCCGCGCGAGCTTGGGATGCACCGAGCCGCCGAATATCCACTTCCTGCGCGCGCGGAGCGCATCGACGGCGGAAAGAAGATAGACATTGTTCCGTTCCTGGCTGGTCAGGTGCGCCCGGATCAGCCAGAAGCAGGTGATCTCGCAGGCATCATTGCCGTCGAAATAGCGCGCGATACCGGCCTCCGATCGCACGGGCTCGGGGATCATCTGCCGGTAGCGCAGAGGCCCCTGGCTGTTGATGGTGTAGCCGCCGATCATCCGCCCCTTCTTGTAGAATGCGCGAACCGTGTCGGCATTCAGGAAATAATCGGGATCGATGGGATTTCTGCAGAGCCTGGAGAAATTCTCCGAGAATTTCCGGATCTCGTTCGCCTCGCGAATAATCATGCTCTTCATTTTTCATTCCTCTGACGGTTTGTTGACCAGATGTGCGCTACGATTGGGCCAGTCTGTTCACCCCAGACGGGGTTTGATACCGTGAATCGACGGACGATCCGCCGCATGCAATTGCTAACCTTTCGGGAGACATTGCCAAGTCCCCCGAAAGGTTAGTAACAAAATAGGAAATCTCCCGCGTGTTTGAAGTTGCGGAAGCGGATATCGGGGTACGGGACTGCCGGACAGCGTCCCGGAGCAAGAGGAATGACGGCCCCGTGCCGACGGGGTCGGCGGCGGCTGTCAGTGAACGCCGGCCCGGCGGTGTCGGGGCCGGCCGCAACGGGAAAACGCCCGGAGCTCATGGCTGACAACCGCGCGACCATCGACCCACAACGCCTGCTGGTGCTGCAGACGCTGCTCGCGTTCACCGTCGGCGGTTGCCTGCTGTTCAGCGCACTGAACATCCAGCGCGGGGTCTACCCGCTGGCGGCGATCGAGCTGCTCATCGGCATGTTCTCGGCCTGGCTGCTGTACTGGATCGCCCGCAACCGCCTCACCCAGCGGTGGATCATGCTCTACCTGGTGCTGTTCTTCGGCACCATGATGATCGCCATCAGCACGCCGGACGGCACACCCACGATCTTCGTCTGGGTCTTCCTGATCCCGCTGATCTCCCACCTGCTGCTGGGGCGCCGGCACGGCCTGCTGATCTCGGTGCTGTTCCTGTCCCTCTCGGCGGCCATCTACTTCCAGCGGGCGGGGGACGACAGCGAGCTGATGAGCACCATCGCGATCGCCAACGTAGTCCTCTGCGCCCTGGTGATCATGGCCCTGTCGTACGCCTATGAATCGGCCCGGGAACAAACGGAGCAGCGGCTCCACAGGCTGGCGACGACGGATGCGCTGACCGGGCTGCCCAACCGGTCCGCACTGGAGCCGGCCCTGGAGCGCAAGCACGCGGAAGCACGACGGGAAGGGGCGTCATATGCGCTGCTGTCCATGGACCTGGATCACTTCAAGGCGATCAACGACCAGCAGGGCCACAATGCCGGGGACCGGGCCCTGCAGGTGTTTGCGGACCTGCTGCGGCAGCGCCTCCGGGCCAGCGATCTGCCGTGCCGCTGGGGCGGCGAGGAGTTCCAGGTGCTGCTCAGCGGCACCGGGCGGGAGGGCGCGCTCCACATTGCCGAGACCATCCGCGCCGCGGCGGCCGCGACGGACGTCACGACGGACGACGGCATCACGTTCCGGGTGACCGTCAGCATCGGTGTCGCCGTATACCCGGAGGATGCCGACGACCCGGCAACCCTGCTGGTCATGGCGGACCGGCGGCTCTATTACGCCAAGGAGACGGGCCGGAACCGGGTCATCGACCGCACGCCGGCTCTCCCCGAAGAGGAGACCCGGCGGGCCGATGGCTAGTTGGTGTCCTAAGCCCGCCGCCAGGTGCTGCCGGAGGGGCTGTCCTCGATGACGATGCCGCGGGACTGGAGATCATCCCGGATCCGGTCGGCGGCGACGAAGTCCTTTGCCCGGCGGGCGGCCTGGCGCTGCTCCAGCAGGGCGTCGATGTCGGCCGCCGTGAGCCCCGGGACCACCTCTTCCGTCTCCCCGCCCTTGAGGTAGTCCTCGGGATCCGTCTGCAGTAGCCCCAGGACGCCGCCGAGCTCCCGCAGCAGCCCGGCGAGCCGGGCCGCCCCGGCCGTATCCGACTCCCGGGTGCGATTGACTTCCCGGGCCAGATCGAAGAGCACGGCCAGTGCCTCCGGGGTATTGAAATCGTCGTCCATGGCCGCGCGGAAGCGCTCCCGGAACGTGCCGCCGGCCTCCCCCGGTGCCGCCGGCTCCAGCCCGCGCAGGGCCAGGTACAGCCGCTCCGCCGCGCCGCGGGCGTGCTCCAGGGCGTCGGCAGTGTAGTTCAGCGGGCTGCGGTAATGGCTGGACAGCAGGAAGTGGCGCACTTCCTCCGGGCGGTACTGCGCCAGGATGTCGCGCACGGTGAAGAAGTTCCCCAGGGACTTGGCCATCTTCTCGTCGTCGACGCGCACGTGACCGTTGTGCATCCAGTAGTTCACGAACGGGTGGCCGCTGGCCCCCTCGCTCTGGGCGATCTCGTTCTCGTGGTGGGGAAACTGGAGATCCAGGCCGCCGCCGTGGATATCGAAGTGCTCCCCCAGGTGCGAGGCCGACATGGCAGAGCACTCGATGTGCCAGCCCGGCCGGCCCTCGCCCCAGGGCGACGGCCAGCTGGGCTCGCCGGCCTTGGCCCGCTTCCACAGCACGAAGTCCCCCGGGTGGCGCTTGTCCTCCTCGACGTCCACCCGCGCCCCGGCACGCAGGTCCTCGGGCCGCTTGCCGGAGAGCTTGCCGTACGCGGGGAAGGCGGCCACGTGGTAGTAGACGTCGCCGCCGGTCCCCTGGTAGGCGAGGCCCTTGTCCATGAGCCGCTGGATGAGCGCCTGCATGGCCTCCACGGACTGCGTCGCCCGCGGCTCGTGGTCCGGCGGCAGCACCGCCAGCGCCCGCTCGTCCTCGTGCATGGCCTCGATGAACCGGTCCGTGAGCACATCCGGCGCGACGCCGGTCTCCCGCGCCCGGTTGATGATCTTGTCGTCGATGTCGGTGATGTTGCGCACGTAGGTGAGCCGGTAGCCCAGGTAGCGGAGATACCGCGCCACCGCATCGAAGACCACCAGCGCCCGGGCGTGGCCGAGATGGCAGTAGTCGTAGACGGTCATGCCGCAGACGTACATGCGGACCTCGCCTTCCCGGATGGGGCGGAAGACCTCCTTGGACCGCGTCAGGCTGTTGTAGATCTCGAGCATGCAACCGTCTCCGTATCGGGTTTTACTGGTCGTCGCCGGCGGCCAGCTCCGCCGCCCGCCGGAACCGCCGCCGCGCCTCTTCCTCGCCCAGCAGCGCGTGCACCGCCGGCAGCTCCGGCCCGTGAGCGAGCCCCGTGAGCGCCACGCGCAGGGGCATGAACAACGACTTGCCCTTGCGCCCGGTGGCCGCCTTCACGGCGGCGGTGACGGCCTGCCAGTCGCCGTGGGCCCGGGCCGCCGCCTGGAAGAACGCCGGCCCGGCGTCCCGCAACCAGGCGCGACCGGACGCGTCCGGCTCCCAGGCGTCACCGAGCAGGACGGCGCACCACCGGCGGACATCCTCCGGGAACCGCACATTATCCCGCACCGCGGCCGCGAACGCCGCCTCCCGGTCCGCCGGCAGGGCATCCCCCGCCGCCGCGCGCATCCAGGCGGCCATGCGCTCGGCGGACAGCGCCTGCACGGCCTCGCGCTGCCAGTGCTGCAGCTGCTCCGGATCGAACCGGGCCGGGGCCCGGCCCAGGCGCTCCAGCGCAAAGTCGTCCGCCAGGGCATCCAGATCCAGCAGGCGATGATCCTCGTACACATGACCCAGGCGCGCCAGGTGATTCACCACCGCCTCCGGCAGAAAGCCGGCATCGCGCAGCTCGCTCACCGCCCGGCTGCCGTTGCGCTTGGACAGCGGCGCGCCGTCCGCGCCGGTAATCATGCTGATATGGCCGTAGGCGGGCGCGGCCAGCCCCAGCGCCTCCAGCAGCAGCAACTGCCGGGGCGTGTTGGTGACATGATCCTCGCCGCGCAGCACGTGGGTGATGCCCATGAGGGCATCATCCACGGCATTGCTGAAGAAAAAGGCCGGCGTACCGTCCGCCCGGCGGATGATGAAATCCCCCAGGTCATCCGTGGCAAAGCGCTGCGTGCCGCGGACGCGGTCGTCGAACGCCACCGTGCGCCCGCCGGGGACGCGGAAGCGCAGGGTCGGCCGCAGGCCCCGCTCCAGCCGTGCCTGGCGTTCCGCGCGGGTGAGGTTCGCGCAGGTGCCGGGGTAGCGGGGGGCCTTGCCGGCGGCGCGCTGGGCCTGCCGGGCCCGCTCCAGCTCCTGCTGCGTGCAGAAGCACGGATACGCCTGGTCGGCGGCCTCCAGCTGCGCGAAGTATTCGTCGTACACCGCCTGGCGGGCCGACTGGGCGTAGGGCGCGCAGGGGCCCTCCACCCCGGGCCCTTCCTGCCAGTCGAGCCCGAGCCATTGCAGGTCCTCGCACAGCTGGTGCACGTGCTCGGCACGGGAGCGCTCGGCGTCGGTATCCTCGATGCGCAGCACGAAGTCGCCGCCGTCGCGGCGCGCGAGCAGGGCGTTGAACAGCGCCGTGCGCAGGTTGCCGATGTGCAGCAAGCCGGTGGGGCTGGGCGCGAAACGCGTGCGCGTGCGCCGATCGGGGTCCGGGTACGTGCCGTGCTCGCTCAAACCGCTGGCCTCCTCGTCGGGCGCGCCATCATAGCCGAGTCCCGCGGCCGGCCCAACCGCCCTGCGGATGCAACCCCGCCCGGGGCATACCATTGGCCCGGGCGGCCGTCCGCTTATCGGCGGGGCGCGACACTGGTACGATGCCGTCTCGTCCGAGCAATCCTGACGGCAAGGAACCCGCCATGCTGCCCACGGTCTTCATCGCCGACCTGCACCTGGATGAACGCCGGCCACGGATCGTCCAGCTGTTCCTGCAGTTTCTCCAGGAGACCGCCGGCCGCGCTGACGCCCTGTACATTCTCGGCGACCTGTTCGAGGCCTGGATCGGCGACGACGCCGTGCCCGCCGACCATCCCGTCCTGGCCGGGCTGCGGGCGTTCGCCGCCACCGGCACGCCGCTGTACGTCATGCGCGGCAATCGTGATTTCCTGCTGGGCGAGGGCTTCGCCGAGGCCACCGGCGCGCGCATGCTGGACGATCCCACCGTCATCCGCCTGGGCGACGAGCCCGTGCTGCTCATGCACGGGGATCTCCTCTGTACGGACGACCGCGATTACCAACAGTTCCGCGCCATGGTCCACGACCCGGCGTGGCAGCGGGAATTCCTGGCCCGCTCGGTGGAGGAGCGCCTGGCCCTGGCCCGGGAGGCCCGGGACGAGAGCACCTCCCACACCAGCGCCCTGGCGGGCGGCTCGGAGGCCATCATGGACGTGAACCCGGATGCCGTGCGCGAGACCATGCGGGAGCACGGGGTCCAGCGGCTCATCCACGGGCACACCCACCGGCCGGACACCCATACCTTCGAGCTGGACGGCCGCCCGGCCACCCGGATCGTTCTCGGTGACTGGTTCGAGCAGGGCAGCGTGCTGCGCTACCAGGACGGCGACTACCAGCTGCGTGAGATCCCGGTCGGATAACGCCCGCCGGCCCCGGCTATTCCCTGCCGGCGTAGCGGTTCAGCAGCGCCCGGGCCCCGGGCTCGCGGCAGTTCTCCACGAAGGCACGCAGGGCGGCGGCGTCGCGGCTCTCGGCCCCGGCGTCCATCATGGGCTGGTAGAAGCGCTTGGTCGCGGCGACGGCCGCCGGCGGCAACGCGGCCAGCTGCGCGGCCACGGCCAGCGCGCGCTCCAGCGCCCCGCCGCCGGGTACCACGTAGTCCGCCGCGCCGAGCGCCTGCACCGTCGTGCCGTCCAGCCGCTCGAACCCCCAGGTCAGCCGCCGGGCGGTCACCGGGCCCACCCGCGCGGCCAGGGCCGTCAGCCCCCAGGGCGGCAGGAAGCCGTTGGGCACCTCGGCCAGGTTCCAGACGGCATCGTCGGCCGTGACCACCAGGTCACAGGACACGGCGAGGATGAATCCGCCGCCGAAGGCGAACCCCTCCACCGCGGCGACCACCGGCTTGTCCAGCAGGCCCAGGCGCCGGGCCACGGCGCCGGGGTAGCGCTGATGCTCCGCCAGCGCCGCCTCGTCGCTGCAGCGGCCCATCTCGCCGAGATCGCTGCCGGCGCAGAAGCCCGGCGACGCCCCGGTGAGCACGATGGCGCCGACCTCCGGGTCCTGCGCCGCCCCGGTCAGGGCCTCGTCCAGCGCCTCCACCAGGGCCGTGGACAGGGCGTTGCGCCGCTGCGGGCGGTCCAGCGCGAGGACGGCGACGCCGTCGCGGGTCTCCCGGCCGATCACAGCACCACCTCCAGCAGCTGCGGCCCGCGGGTGCGCATGGCCTCGGCGAACCGCTGGTTGAACGCATCCAGAGACTCGATCCGGTGGGCCTCCACGCCCATGCCCCGGGCGAGCGCCGTCCAGTCGAGCTCGGGGCCGCTGATGTCCATGAGCGCCCGGGCGCCGGCGCCCGGCTCGCCGAGCCCCAGGCGGTCGAACTCGTTGTGCAGGATCCGGTAGCTGCGATTGGCGTAGACCACTACGGTGATATCCAGCCGCTCCCGGGCCATGGTCCACAGGGACTGGACGTTGTACATGCCGGCGCCGTCCGCCTGCAGGCACAGGACCTTGCGATCCGGGCAGGCCACCGACGCACCGATGCCCATGGGCAGGCCGCCGCCCAGAGCGCCGCCGGTGAGCGACAGCCAGTCGTGGGGCGGGCAGCCGGCCGTCGCCTCGGGCAGGCCGCCCCGCGAGGTCACCGCCTCGTCGGAGACGATGGCGCCCTCGGGGAGATACGCGGCAACGCTCTGGGCCACGGACTGCGGCGTCAGGGCGCCCCGGGCCGGCTCGGGAACCGCAGGCTCCTGGATGACGGCGTCGTCGGGACCGGCGCCCAGCCGCTCGCACAACGCCTCCAGCGCGGCCACCGAGTCCTCCCCCGGCGCCGCCAGGGTATGGATGCGGCAACCCTCCGGGGTGAGCCAGCTCGGCTGGTCCGGATAGGCGAAAAAGCCCACCGGCGGCACGGTCTCCACCAGGATCAGGTGCCGCGCCTCGGCCAGCAGCGCCGCCCCCTGGTCCGGGTAGCGGGGAAAGCGCTCCACGGGGCTTCGCCCCGCTCCCCGCTGCAGCCTGGGCGTGAACGTGTCCGCCAGCACGCGCGCGCCGCTGGCCCGGGCCAGCCGGCTGGCGGCGTGCAGGCCGTCGGCCCGCACCGCCGCGCCGTTCATGAGCACCACCGCCGGCTCGTCGGAGGCGAGCACCGCGGCCACCTCCTGGACAACGCTGTCATCCACCGTGCGCCGGGATGTGGGTTCCGTCGGCGGCTCCGGCTCCCCGGCCTCGCCCCAGCTGCAGTCCGCGGGCAGGATCAGGCTGGCGATCTGCCCGGGCGGCCCCCAGGCCGCCCGCACCGCCGCCCGGGCATCCGCCGGCAGGGTCCGGGCCCCGGCGCAGGTCCGCAGCCAGCCGGAGACGGGCCGGGCGTAGGCCGCGACATCGGAGGCCAGCGGTGTCTCGTACTGCCGGTGCCAGGTGGCGTGCTCGCCGACCACGTTGACCACGGGGGTGCGGGCGCGCATGGCGTTGTGGAACTGCGACAGGCCGTTGCCCAGCCCGGGCCCCAGGTGGAACAGCGTTGCCGCGGGCTTGTCCGCCATGCGCGCGTAGCCGTCCGCCGCCCCGGCGACCACGCCCTCGAACAGGCCCAGCACCGGCCGCATGCCCGGGACACGGTCCAGGGCGGCCACGAAGTGCATCTCGGATGTTCCGGGGTTGGCGAAACAGACGTCGACGCCGCCGTTCACCAGCGTCCGTAACAGTGTTTCTGCTCCGTTCATGCGTACAGCTCCCCTCACCGACCTTTCAGGACGTATTGCCGACCATCAGACCGCAGCCGCTCGTCGGCGTCAAAGTCAGTCGATCACACCCCGGCGGCGCAGGGCGGTGAGGGCTTCCCCGGAGTAGCCCAGGACCTGCTCCAGAACCGGATCCGTGTGCTCGCCCAGACCTGGCGCAGGCGACCCGGTTCCCAGCGGCGTGGCGGAATAGCGGATGGGATTGGCAACCCCGGGAACGGGGCCGAGCTGCGGATGCTCCGCGGTGGTCTGCATGCCCCGCGCCCGGACCTGCGGATCCGCGAACACGCGGTCGATGCTGTTCACGGGGCCGCAGGGCACGCCGGCCGCCTCCAGGTCCGCCAGCCAGGCGTCGGTGGTGCGCGTCCGGAACACGGCGGTGAGCTCGGGGACCAGCTCGGCGCGGCCCGCCACGCGCCCGGCATTGGTGGCGTAACGGGGGTCGGCGGGCAAATCGGGGCGCCCCATGGTCTCGCACAGGCGCCGGAACTGGTCATCATTGCCCACGGTAAGCACCAGGTGGCCGTCCCGGGTGGGGAAGGTCTGGTACGGCACGATGTTGGGATGGGCATTGCCCATGCGCCCGGGCGCCTCGCCGGTGACCAGGTAGTTCATGGCCTGGTTCGCCAGCGTGGCCACCTGGACGTCCAGCAGCGCCAGGTCGATATGCTGCCCCTCGCCGGTGCGCTCCCGGTGCGCCAGGGCACCGAGGCTGGCGACGGCGGCGTACATGCCGGTGAGGATGTCGGTCAGGGCGACGCCGGCCTTGGTGGGCTCGCCGCCCTCGGCGTCGGGCGCGCCGGTGATGCTCATGAGCCCGCCCATGGCCTGCAGGAGGAAGTCGTAGCCGGCGCGCTCGCGGTAGGGTCCGGTATGGCCGAAGCCGGTGATGGAGCAGTAGATCAGCCCGGGATTCACCGCCGCCAGGCTGGCGTAGTCCAGACCGTAGCGGGCCAGGCCGCCCACCTTGTAGTTCTCCAGCAGGATGTCGCTGCGCGCGGCCAGCTCCCGCACCAGGGCCTGGCCGTCGGCGGTGGTGATGTCGATGGCCACGGACTGCTTGCCGCGGTTGCAGGACAGGTAATAGGCGGAGGCAGCGGGATGGCCGTGCTCGTCCTCCAGGTAGGGCGGCCCCCACCCGCGGGTATCATCCCCGCGCCCGGGCCGCTCGACCTTGATCACCTCCGCGCCCAGGTCGGCGAACAACTGCCCGGCCCAGGGGCCGGCCAGGATCCGGCTGAGATCGAGAACCCGGATGTGTTCGAGAACCTTGGTCATGGCTTTCGTGCTCCTGCGCGGTCACGAATCGTGAGCTCGGCGATTGTCCGGTCCATCGGATATCGGCTTACGGACGGGTCGTCTTGTGGAGACGGGTGTTTGGCCTGGGCTCCGGAACTCCGCCTGATTCCTCCGCTCCGGCCTGGCCGGCTGACAGCACATCCCTGTGCTGACAGCCGGTGGCGGCATCCCTGCCGCCACCCCTTCGGGGCCGGACGGCCTGCGCTCCGGGGCTCCGTTAGTCGCCCAGGCCAAGCACCCGCCTCCGCAAGACGACGGGGAACAAACAAGCGCGCAGCTGCCCCATGCCCGTCGTTGCATGGAGGCAGGGGGATCGGCTGGGCGACTTGTGGAGCGCCGGAGCGCAGGGCGCCCGGCCCCGGAGGGGTCGCGCTTCAGGGATGAAGCGACCTGGCGTCAGCACAGGGATGTGCTGTCGCCAGGCCAGCCCGGAGCGGAGGGTAGGAAGCTTCGCTTCCGTAAGCGGAACTCCGGAGCCCAACCGATCCCCCTGCCTTCATGCAACGACCCAACCGCAAGCCGCCGGCAACCACATCGTCACGCCCGGCGTAGACATCACCTTACCGGAAACAAAAACGGGACACTCCGAAGAGCGTCCCGTCGTGTGCTGCCGGATGGTTCACGCCCCCTTACAGGACCTTGTCCAGCTCCTTGGAGAACTCCGGCACCGCCTGGAACAGGTCGGCCACCAGGCCGTAGTCGGCCACCTCGAAGATCGGCGCCTCCTCGTCCTTGTTGATGGCGACGATGACCTTGGAGCCCTCCATGCCGGCCAGGTGCTGGATGGCCCCGGAGATGCCCACGGCGATGTAGAGATCCGGGGCGACGATCTTGCCGGTCTGGCCCACCTGGTAGTCGTTGGGCACGAACCCGGCGTCCACCGCCGCACGGGAGGCCCCCAGGGCGGCGTTGAGCTTGTCGGCCACTTCCTCGAGGATCTTGAAGTTCTCGCCGCTGCCCATGCCGCGGCCGCCGGAGACCACGATCTTGGCCGAGGTCAGCTCCGGGCGGTCCGACTTGGTCAGCTCCTGGCTGACGAAGTCCGCGACGCCGCTGTGCTCGCTCGCCTCGACGGATTCCACCGCCGCCGAGCCGCCCTCGGCAGCCGCCGGCTCGAACGCCGTCGGCCGCACCGTGATCACCTTGATGCCGTCCGTGGACTGCACCGTCGCCATGGCGTTGCCGGCGTAGATCGGGCGCGTGAAGGTGTCCTCCGATTCCACCGACGTAATGTCGGAGACCTGGGCCACGTCCAGCAGGGCCGCAACCCGAGGCATGAAGTTCTTGCCGAAGGTGGTCGCCGGTGCCAGGAGATGGCCGTAGTCACCCGCCATGCCGGCCACCAGGCTGGCGAGATCCTCCGCCAGGCCGTGCTCGTAGTGAGGGGCATCGGCGACCAGCACCTTGGCCACGCCGTCGACCTTGGCCGCGGCCTCCGCGACGGGGCCGCAGTCCTTGCCCGCCACCAGCACGTGCACGTCACCGCCGATGGCCTTCGCGGCGGTCACCGTCCCCAGGGTCGCCGAGGCCAGGTGCGCGTTGTCATGTTCCGCTACCACGAGAATGGTCATGTCAGATCACCTTCGCTTCGTTCTTGAGCTTGTCCACGAGCTCGGCCACGTCCGCCACCTTGATGCCGCCCTGGCGCTTCGGCGGCTCGGCGACCTTGACGGTCTTCAGCCGCGGCGTGGTATCCACGCCCAGGTCGGCGGGCGAAAGGGTGTCCAGCTGCTTCTTCTTGGCCTTCATGATGTTGGGCAGCTTGGCATAGCGCGGCTCGTTGAGGCGCAGGTCCGTGGTCACCACCGCCGGCAGCTTCAGCTTGACGGTCTCGGCGCCGCCGTCGATCTCGCGGGTCACCTGGATGGAGCCGTCCTGGATGTCCACCTCCGAGGCGAAGGTGCCCTGGCCCCAGCCCATCAGGGCCGCGAACATCTGCCCCGTCTGGTTGGCGTCGTCATCGATGGCCTGCTTGCCCAGGATGACCATGTCCGGACTCTCCTTCTCCGCCAGGCCCTTGAGCATCTTGGCCACCGCCAGCGGCTCGAGCTCGTCGTCCGTCTCCACGAGGATGCCCCGGTCGCCGCCCATGGCCAGCGCCGTGCGGATGGTTTCCTGGCACTGGCTCACGCCCATGGAGACCACCACGACCTCCTCGGCGACACCCTTCTCCTTGAGCCGCACGGCCTCCTCGACGGCGATCTCGTCGAAGGGGTTCATGGACATCTTGACGTTGGCGGTCTCTACGCCGCTGCCGTCCGCCTTGACGCGGACTTTCACGTTGTAGTCCACCACGCGCTTCACAGGCACCAGAATCTTCATAGCATCTCCGTTCTGCGTTGTGCGCTTGGCGACAGTCAGTTGAGGCTCCGGCACCGGCCGGATATTCCGCAATGCGAAACTGCATTTCGCGAATGTGCGGTGAGAATAGATAAGCTTCTGAATCGTGTCAAATTGGCCGCCCCGCCACATACCGCGGCCGGCAGCGCCGGACAGCGAACGCAGGCCGGGCGAACGAACTCATTGTACAGAAGGCACCGCCGGTGTCGCCTTTCTCCAAACCGCCCCATACTTAAGGCCTGTTACCGCTTCCCGCGATCGCCGCGCCGGGCTGCGTTGCCCGCTGCTCATCGACGCCCTGGACTACTGCGACCCGCGCAGCAGCAGGACGCCACCCTCCTGGCGCATATTCACGCGGCCGAGAAAGGACATGCCCAGCAGGGGTACCGGCGGGCCCGCGCCTTCCAGGATCACGGCGGGGACGTTGCGCACCTCCACGCCTCCGACGGAGACCCGGTCCAGGCGCACCTCGTAGCCGGTGGTCACGCCGCCGGCGGTCTCCACGCGGCGCCGCAGCCCGCCGTCGACCTCCACGCCCAGCGCCTCCGCCTGGCCGCGGCCCATGGCCACGAGGTTGGCGCCGGTGTCCACGATGAGTTCCGAGGAACGGCCATTGATCCGCCCGCGGGTCCGGTACATGCCCCGCTCGTCCGGCCGGATGCGCACTTCCGGCGGCGCCGGATCGGCATAGCTGCCGCCCACCCTGTTGCTGAGCCCGCGCTGGAAGCGCTCCCCCCGGTACTCGAAGACAGCCCCGTCGCTGTCGGCGGCGAGCAGGGACAGACCGTTGACGCTGTCGCCGACGCCCAGCTGATGCGTCGCCCCCTGCCAGCGGATGACGACGCGGTCGCCCATCAGCGCCTGCACGGCCACGTCCGGCAGCGCCAGCGGCGCTGACCACGGTGCGGCCACGCCGAAGAGCAACAGCAACGCCGTCAGCATCGCGCGTCCATGCATAAGGAGACCTCCAGGCCGGGGCTCGGGGCATCCCGGGCGCACCACGCCCGGGCACTCGCATGTTATAGTGTTGCACAGGGAAGCGAGGAGCGCACCATGGCCACCAGCGTCGTTACCCCGTTCAAGCACGCGGATCATGACCACGGGCACTGTGTCGATGATGCACTCGCGCAGGCCGAACGCCAATGCCGGCAAAGGGGGGTTCGCCTGACGCCGATCCGGCGGCGGGTCCTGGAGCTCATCTGGAACGGGCATGCGCCGGTGAAGGCGTACGACCTGCTGGATCGACTGCGCGCGGAGCGCCGCAGCGCCGCGCCGCCGACGGTCTACCGGGCCCTTGATTTCCTGCTGGAGGAGGGGCTGATTCACCGGATCGAATCGCTGAACGCCTACATCGGCTGCGGCAGCCCGGCTCACCCGCACGTCGGCCAGTTCCTGATCTGCGAGCAGTGCCACGCCGTCGCCGAGCTGGACGACAACGATGTCCACCGGGTACTGAGCGCCAAGGCGGGCGAGCTGGGCTTCCTGGTCAGCTCCCAGACCATCGAGATCAACGGCCTGTGCCCGCTTTGCAGGGACCCGTCTCCGGGAACGGCCACCGGATCGGCAAGCGGCTGACCGCGCGGTCGGCTTGCCCTCGGCCGGGATCCGTCATAAGGTTACCGCGCCCGCTTTTCGAAACCGTACAGGATGTTCACGGAGACGTGCCGACCATGCGTGCACTCACAAGGAGTCTCGGCCTCGCCCTTTGCCTTGCCGGACCACTGCTGGCGGGCAGCCAGGGGGCGGCCGCCGACGACCGCCTGGACCTGAGCGAGGCCTACCGCCTCGCCATCGACAGGGATCCGCAACTGCGCGCCGCACGGGCGCGATTGCGTGCCAGCGAGGAGCTGGACGCCCAGTCGCGCGCCCTGTTTCTCCCCGACGTCAACCTGGAGGCCGGCGCCAACCGCAACTGGGAGAACTCCGAGGTCGGTAGCGCACCGCGCCAGAGTGTCGAGTACGACAGCTGGTCCGCCGGCGTGTCGGTGACCCAGCCGCTGTTCCGCAAGGAAAGCTTCGCCGTGGCGGACCAGAACGAGATCCTGCAGAACCAGGCAGGCCTCGAGTACGCCCGGAGCCAGCAGGACATCCTGCTGCGGGTCAGCCAGGCCTATTTCGACATGCTCCTGGCCCAGGACACCCTGGAGCTCACGGACGCGGAGCTGGAGGCCGTGGAGTCGGAGCTGGAGCGCGCCGAACGGGAGCTGGAAGTGGGCAGCGGCACGGTGACCGACCGCGACGCCGCGCAGGCCCGCTACGACCGCGTTCAGGCCGACCGCCTCCAGGCCCGCAATCAGCTGCAGATCGCCCGCGAGAACCTGCGCAGCCTCATCGGCCGCCGGCCCGGCGACATCGCCGGGCTGCGGGAAGACTTCGCCGCCCAGACCCCCTCCCCCGACTCGGCGGAGGCCTGGGCGGAGCGGGCGCGGCGCAACAACCTGAACGTGCGGCTGGCGGAGAGCGAGTTCCGGCGCTCCCGCACCGAGATCCGGCGCCTCCAGGGGGAGCGCTACCCGCAGGTGGATCTGGTGGCCAGCTACGGCCGCAACTACCAGGATGACAGGCTCGCGGGCAGTCAGCCGGGGCAGATCCCGGGCGAGGTCGACTCCGAGCAGGCCGCCGTCGGTCTCAGCGTCACCATGCCCCTGTACACGGGCGGCGCCGCGTCGTCGCGGGTCCGCCAGGCCCGGGCCGAGCGGGACGCATTCTTCGAGGAGTCCGTGGACGCGAAGCGCGAGGCCAGCCTCGACGCCGAGTCCGCCTACCTGAACCTGGTTTCCAGTCTCCGGCGCATCGGCGCGCTGGAGCAGGCGCTGGAGTCGGCACGCAGCACCGAGCGCTCCACCCGGCGGGGGCTGGAGGTAGGGCTGCGCACCACCCTGGATCTGCTCAACGTCCAGCGGGACCGCTTCGCCACGCAACGGGACCTGGCGGAAGCGCGCTACAACTACCTCCTCAACTATCTCGAGCTCCAGGTCGCCGTGGGATCCGGAATCGACGGCTCCACCGTGGATGACGTCAACTACTTCCTGGCCAACTCGGAACAGCAGGAACGCGAGATCGAGAGCCTTGTCGACCCCGCCGAAGCGGAGCCATCCAATGGACCGGAGAGCTCCGGCGACGACGGCTGATGTCCTGTAACCCACGGTTCCGGGCGGCGCGCGCTGCATCCCTGGTCGCCGCGGTCGCCGGCCTGCTCGGAGGCTGTGCCTCTCTCACGGCGATCGACGCCGAGGATGCCTTCAGCGAGGAGCCGCAGGCGCACCTGGAGCTGACCGACGTCCCGTACCATCCCCAGGAAGCGCTCCAGTGCGGACCCGCGGCGCTCGCCGAGGTGCTGGGCTGGAGCGGCCGCGAGGTGACACCGGAGGCCCTGGAATCCGACCTGTTCATCCCCGCCCGGGAGGGCACGCTGCAGGCGGAGATGCTCGCCCAGGCCCGGGCCCGCGGACGGGTGGCCTACCGGATTCCGGGGACCTTCGATGCCCTGGCGGAGGAGCTGCGCGCCGGCCATCCCGTGCTCGTGCTCCAGAACCTCGGCCTGGGCTGGGTGCCCGTGTGGCACTATGCGGTGGTGGTCGGCTACGACCCGCAGAAGGACGCCTTCATTCTGCGCTCCGGAGAACGCGAGCGGCACTACAGCCCGCTGGATCGCTTCCGTCGCACCTGGAGCCGCAGTGACCGGTGGGCCGTGGTGGTGGTGCCGCCGGACCGGCTCCCGGCCACCGCAGAGCCCGGCACCTGGCTGCAGGCAGCACTGGATCTGGAGGAAACCGGGCACACCGACGCGGCGCGGGCCGCCTACGAAACGGGACGCACGCGCTGGCCCGCTTCCGGCGGCCTGCACATCGCCCTGGTGAACCTCCACTACGATCAGGGCGATCTGGCCGCAGCGGAACACGCCGGCCGCCGCGGCCTGGAGCAGGCGGATAGCCGGCGCGGCGTGCTGCGGAACAACCTGGCGATGATCCTGCTGGAGCGCGGCGATTGCAGCGAGGCGGAGGCCGTGGCACCGGAGGCGACGGACGCCGAGGGACCGTTCGCGGAAGCGATCCGCAACACGCGGGAGACCATCCGCGAACGCTGCACCACCGGGGCGACAGGGCCGGCCCCGGGCCCGTAGCCCCGGCCCCTGTGGCAGCATGGGCACCATGTCGACACCGATGACAGGAGGCACCGCAATGGACGAACAGACCCGGATCGAGCTGGAGGCCGCGGCCTTCCGGCAGCTCGTCAGTCACCTGCGCGAGCGCACCGACGTCCAGAACCTGGACCTCATGAACCTGGCCGGCTTCTGCCGCAACTGCCTGTCCAAGTGGTACCGCGCCGCCGCCGAGGAGCGCGGCCTGGCGATGACCGACGAGGAGGCGAAGGAGATCGTCTACGGCATGCCCTACAGCGAGTGGAAGGCGAAGTACCAGAAATAGTGGCCCCCCGCGGCCTGCACGGAGGCCGCGCCCGGTCCCATTCGGCCCCGGGAAGGCCGGTTCAGCGGCCTTGCGCGCAACTGGTCACGCCCTCGGCCAGCCGCTGCAGCAGCGCGCCGTACAGGCGCCCGCCCAGCGGCAGGTCGACACCCAGCGGATCGACGACGATGGAGGTATCTACTCCGGTATCGCCGAACACGCTGTCAATCAGCGCCGGGTTGAACTGGGGCTCGCTGAACACGCAATCGACATCGAGCTGCTCCACCCGCTGGCGGAGCGCATCGATCCGCGCCGGGCTCGGGTCGGACGCGTCGCCCAGCGCAATGGCGCCAGCCGCCGACAGGCCGAAGCGGTTCTCGAAGTACTGGTAGGCGTCGTGAAAGACGACGAAACGAGCGCCACGGGCTTTCGCGAGGCGCTCGTCCAGCTCGTCGGTCAAGTCCTCGAGCTCTTCCCTGGCCAGGCGCGCGTTGTCCCGATAGGTCGCCGCGTTCCCGGGATCCGCATCGGCCAGCGACTCCGCAATCGCATCGAGCCATACCTGCGCATTGGCAGGATCCAGCCAGCCGTGCGGATCCTCGCCATGATGGGCGTGGCCGTGGTCGTGACCATGGCTGTGTTGGTGCCCCTGGTCATGCTCATGGCCGTGGTCATGGTCATCATGCGCGTCCTCACGGGAATCAAGCGTCGCCCCCTCGCGGTAGTCCAGCCGCAGCGTGCCGGGCACATCCATCAGCTGCACGCTGACGGCGTCGCCGGCCAGGGTGTCGATGGAACGCTTCAGCCAGGGCGTCAGGTCTTCGCTGACCCAGAAAACGATCCCGGCGCGATCGAGAGCAGCCGCTTCCGAGGGCCGCATGGAGTAGCCGTGCGGCGATGCTCCCGGCTGGATCACCAGGTCCGGGCTGCCGAGATCGCCCATCACCCGGTCGACCAGCGAGTGGACCGGCGGGATGTCCACCGCGACGGACGGCACTTCCCCGGCGACGACGGCCGGTGCCAGCAACAGGGCCATTGCGTAGTGGCGGATACGGAATGTCATGGGTTCCTCCAGGGTTGGATGTCGGGATCAGCTTGAGTGGATATATGAAACGTTATAACATTAAAAACAACAGCGGGAACAGTACCCGCACCCGGTATCAAGCCGGCTCAGCCACTCGTCGTCCGGGAGACGCCCATGACACTGCTGGCGATCAAGGATCTGGACATCGCCCTCGGCGGCCGCCTCGTCCTGGAGGACATCCACCTCCGGGTGGAGCCGGGCGAGATCGTTACCATCGTCGGCCCCAACGGCTCGGGCAAGACCACGCTGCTGCGGAGCATCATCGGTTCGCTGCGCCCCAGCCGCGGGCGTATCGACAAGGCCCCGGGGCTGACCATCGGCTATGTTCCGCAGCGCCTGCATCTCGACGCCACCCTGCCGATGACGGTGTCACGGTTCATGGGCCTGCCCCGCCGCCGTTCGGCCCGCCCGGTCGAACAGGTGCTCGAGCGGGCAGGTGCCGGCGGCCTCGGCGGGCGCCAGATGAGCGCCCTGTCGGGCGGCCAGTTCCAGCGCGTTCTGCTGGCGCGCGCCCTGCTGGAGTCACCCGACCTGTTGATTCTCGACGAGGCGACCCAGGGGCTCGACCACCGCGGCAGTGCCGATTTCTACCGCGAGCTCGAACCGCTGCGCCGCGAGCTCGGCTGCGGCGTACTGATGGTCAGTCACGAGCTGCACGTGGTGATGCGGTCATCCGATCGCGTCGTCTGCCTGAACCGCTCGATCTGCTGCGAGGGGACGCCGGAGCGGGTGACCGCCTCGCCGGCCTACCTGGCCATGTTCGGCATGGATGCCCGGGATGCCGTCGCCCTGTACCGCCATGAGCACGATTCCCGTCCGGTTCCGCTGGAGATGACGTCCTGATGCTCGACGACTTCCTGGTTCGCGCCGCCCTCGCCGGGATCGGCGTCGCCCTGGCCGCCGCACCGCTGGGCTGCTTCGTCGTGTGGCGGCGCATGGCCTACTTCGGCGATGCGACCGCCCACGCCGCCGTGCTCGGCGTCGCCGTCTCGCTTGTCCTGTCGACCTCGATTCTCGCCGGCGTGCTGGTCGTCTCGCTGGTCATGGCGGGAACAGTTTCGTCGCTGAGCGACAGGGGCCATGCCATGGATACCCTTCTGGGTGTCATGGCCCATTCCGCGCTCGCTCTCGGGCTGGTGGCCGTTTCCTTTGTGCACGGTGTGCGCATCGACCTGATGGCCTACCTCTTCGGCGACATCCTCGCCGTCGGCAAGGCCGACCTCGCCGTCATCTGGGCGGGCGCCGCACTGGTTCTGGGACTCATGGGCCGGCGCTGGTCGGGCCTGCTGACGGCCACGCTCAATACCGATCTCGCCCACGCCAGCGGCGTCGCCCCGGAACGCGAGCAGATGATCCTGGTCCTGTCGCTCGCCGTGGTTGTCGCCGTGGCGCTGAAGGTCGTCGGTGTACTGCTGATCACCGCCCTGCTGATCATTCCCGCCGCGGCGGCGCGCCCCTTCAGCCGCACGCCGGAGGCGATGGTGCTGATCGCCGCCGCCCTCGGGACAGCCGCCACCACCGGCGGGCTGCAGGCAGCCTACTGGCTCGACACCCCGACCGGCCCCACCATCGTCAGCGTGGCGGCCGGCCTGTTCGCCCTGTCCAGCCTCGCCGGGCGTATCAAGGCCAGCACCCGGTCCGCCGCCGCTGACGGCGATCGCTGAGCAGGCTGCGGACGCCTTCGCTAGCGGAGACCGCCGCCGGTCCAGTTCCACTCGCTGTGAGCGACGGCATCGTGGGCATGCAGGCTCTCGGCATGGACCACGCGCGAGCGGAAACCCTGCACGGCCTCGTGTTGGCGCAGGGCGTGGTGCAGGCGTCGGGCCGCGTCCTCGCAGAACATCAGGTTCTGGCCGTTGGCCCGGGCGAAGGCCTGCTCGTCGATGCGCTTGACGGCCGTCTGCAGCGCCGTGCCGAGTGCCTTCTCGATGGAGTCCACAAGCGCCACCAGCGGCAGGCCGTCGAGACCATCGGCCAGACGCACCGACACGTGGGCCTGACTGCGCTGGCTGTGCGGCGTGGCCGGGATGCCCTGCTCGCTTCCCAGCCACGCCCGCACCTGGTCGCGGGTCACCGGCGCGTGGGCGAATTCCTCGTCGAAGGCCCGCTGGATGAGCTGCCGGGCCAGTGCCGCCGAGCAGGGGCAGGTCGAGGAGTAGCCCACCGTCAGGTCGAGAACGGCCTGCACGCCGCCGGCGTCGCGCCGGCTGCGCAACGTGAAGGGATAGGCCTTCCACCCCGACAGGGGACTGACCAGGGCCGGACGCCGGAGCAGCGCGTCACCGCCCACATCCAGGAACGCCGCTTCCGAGAGACCCTCGTGGCTGGCCAGGAAGGCCTCCAGCACCGACGACACACCCGCCACGGAGACCTCGCGGTCTTCCAGCGCGGCCAGCGCCAGGTAGAGGCGCGACATGTGGATGCCCCGCGCCGACGGGTCATCCAGGCTCACCCCGGCCGAGATACGGCCATTGACGGGCCGGCCGGCGACCTGGAACGGCAGTGCAATGCTCTCCATGCCGACCCACGGCAGAGAGCCGCCGAGCGTCGCCGTATCATCGGCGACATCGGCCAGGGGATGCTGCGCCATCGGTCAACGATCCTCCGTTAAAAACGGAAACGCCGGAACGGCCAGGCAACGCGTGCGGCCGAGGGATATCCGCCGGCAGCGTGAGGGGGCATCGCCGCCGACGCCCCCATGATCCCTCTTGGTCCGGGAGCGTTCCGCCCTGGCCTCTTATATTACGTTATATCGTATCGTAAGCAGGTGTCCGGGCAAACCCCCGGGCGCCCGGGGATCCGGGACGAAGGTCCGACCACTGCCGGCCCCCACCGGCCGGCGGAGCGGAACGATCGATACCGGGCGGCGCGAGAAGGAGCAGGCCCGGCGCCATGCGGTGGCGACCGGGCCTTGACGGCACGGGTGCCGCATTCAGCGCTGCAGGCGCTGGGCCTCCTTCCAGCCGGCGTCGGCGAGAATGGTGGCACCCTCGCCCACTTGCAGGGCGTCGGCGTTGGCGGCATTGCCGTCCAGGGCGCGCTTGTAGACGCCCTGGAGGATGGCTGCGAGCCGGAACAGGGCGAACGCCGTGTAGAACGGCCAGTCCGGGATGCCGCCCTGACGGCCCGCCCGTTGGCAGTACATGTCCACGAACTCCTGCTCCGTGGGCAGGCCGCGCTCGGCGAGATCCAGGTCATTCAGCCCGCGGATGCCCGGCAGGCCCGACGGCAGGTGGTAGGGAATGCAGCAGTACGCCAGGTCCGACAGCGGGTGGCCCAGGGTGCACAGCTCCCAGTCCAGCACCGCCACCACCTCGGGCCGCTCCGGGTGGAGCATGAGATTGCCCAGGCGGAAGTCGCCGTGAGCGATGGTGGTCTCGTCGCTGTCCGCCGGGATGTTCTGCGGCAGCCATTCCATGAGCTTTTCCATGGACGGGTTCTCGCCGGTACGCGAGGCCTCGTACTGCTTGCTCCAGCGCCCGATCTGGCGTTCCAGGAAGTTGCCCGGCTTGCCGAAATCCCCGAGCCCCACGGCCTCGTAGTCCACCCTGTGCAGCCGCGCCATGGTGTCGGCCTTGGCCTCGAAGATCGGCCGCCGCTCGTCCCGCGGGACCTCCTCCAGCGCCGGATGGCTGTAGACACGGCCCTCGATGAAGCGCATGACGTAGAACGGCGTGCCGATGACGGCGTCGTCCTCGCACAGCAGCAGCATCTCCGGGACCGGCACGTCGGTATCCTGCAGCGCCGACATCACCCGGTACTCGCGCTCCACCTGATGGGCCGAGGGCAGCAGCTTGCCCGGGGGCTTCTTGCGCAGCACATAGCGCCGCCCGCCGGAACGCAGCAGGAACGTGGGGTTGCTCTGCCCGCCCTGGAACTGCTTGATGTCCAGGTCATCCCCGAGCTCGCCGGGGAGCTGCTGGTGCAGGTAGGCCGCCAGTGCGTTCTCGTCGAACCGGTGGGCCTCCAGGACCTCCACCAGCTGCTGGGTCTGTTCGCTCATGATCCGGCTTGTCCTCTGCAGTCTCAGCCGACGACCGTCTCGCCGCCGTCGGCAACAATGGTCTGCCCGGTCACGTAGGCGCCCATGCTCGATCCGAGGAACAGCGCCACGCCGGCGATGTCCTCGGGCTCGCCGATGCGGCGCAGCGGCGTCTGGTTCTCGATGCGCTGGCGCCGGTCCGGATCCTCCCAGAGTGCCCGGGCGAAGTCCGTCTTGACCAGCCCCGGCGCGATGGCGTTGACGCGCACGTTGGACGGCCCCCATTCCAGGGCCATGTTCCGCGCCAGCGCCGCCTCCGCGGCCTTGGACACGCCGTAGGCGCCGATCACGGTATTGCCGCGCAGCGCCGCGATGCTGGACAGCAGGATGACCGCGCCGTCGCCGCGCTCCGCCATCTGCGGCACGACCATGTTGCACAGCTGCCACGTGCTCTTCACGTTGGTGGCCATGATCTTGTCGAAGGCCTCGTCGGTGAGCTCGGTCATGGGGCCGTAGACCGGGTTGGTGGCAGCGTTGCACACGAGAATGTCGATGCGCCCCCACTGCGCCATGGTCGCGTCGACGAGCTTCTGCAGCTCGCCCTTGTCGCCGATGTGGCAGGGAACCGCGATGGCCTCGTAGCCCTTGTCCGTGAGCTCCTTCGCCACCTGCTCGCAGGCCTCGGCCTTGCGGCTGGAGATCACCACCCGGGCGCCGTGCTCGGCGTACGCCTCGGCAATCGCCTTGCCGATGCCCCGGCTGGAGCCGGTGATCAGCGCTACCTTGTCCTTGAGATCAATCATCATGTCTTCTCCCGTTCACGGATTTCGTTTCTAATGGCTCGCTTTGCACCATCCGAGGATGACCCATGCGCGAACGACTCTCCCGCGTCCTGCTGACCAACGACGACGGCGTCGACGCCGAAGGCCTGGACCACCTGGCGGCCATCGCCGCCGAGGTCGCCGACGAGGTCTGGATCGTGGCCCCGGAGCGGGACCAGAGCGGCAGCTCCCACAGCGTCACCCTGCACGAGCCCGTGCGTTGCCGGCAGCTGGCCCCCCGCCGCTACGCCGTCTCGGGCACGCCCAGCGACTGCGTTGTCATGGCGACCCAGCACCTGATGGCGAGTGCGCCGCCCGATGCGGTGCTCTCCGGGGTCAACCGCGGCGCCAACGTCAGCGACTCGGTGGCCTACTCGGGGACCCTCGGCGCCGCCATGACCGCCCTGGTCATGGGCGTGCCCGCCGTTGCCCTGAGCCAGGCCTTCCGCAGCCCGGCGCCGCCGCCCTGGGACACGGTTCGCACGCATGCACCGGCGCTGCTGCGCACGCTGCTGGCCGCCCACCGGCGCACGGACCTTTGCTTCAGCATCAATTTCCCGGCCGTGCCGCCGGGCTCGGTGGCCGGCCGGCGCGTCTGCCGCCAGGCGCGGGGGTCCATCAGCGGCGCCCGGGTCGAGGAGCGCATCGACACCCGGGACAAGCCCTACTACTGGTTCGCCTTCAGCCACGATTCCTCCGGTATCACGGCCGCCGACTCCGATGTGGTCGCCCTCCGCGACAACCGCATCGCCATCTCGGCGCTGCAGCTGGAGCGCGACGACCCGCGGGCGGAGGCCGACCTGGGCGTGCTGCTGGACGCCGAGATCCCGGCATGAGGCTCCCGCCTGCCCCGGCTCAGGGCAGGCACAGCGCCACGGACTCGGCGATGCAGGCCGGCTTGTCCGTGCCCTCGACCTCGATGACGACATCGGCGGTCACCTGCAGGCTACCGTCGTCGCGCTCGCTCACGTCCTTGATGGTCTGGCGCAGGCGCACGCGCGAGCCCGCGGGCACCGGCCCGGTGAAGCGCAGCTTGTTCAGCCCATAGTTGAGCCGTGCGCTGATGCCGCGGAACTCGATGAGCTGCTGGGCGAGCATGGGCAGCAGGGAGATGGTCAGGAAGCCGTGGGCGATGGTGGTGCCGTAGGGGGACTCCCGCCGGCAGCGCTCCTCGTCCACGTGGATCCACTGGTGATCGCCGGTGGCCTCGGCGAAGGCATTGATGCGCTCCTGGTCCACCGTCACCCAGTCGGTCACGCCCAGGTCGCGCCCGCCCAGCGCCTTGATTTCCTCGATTCCGTCAACGACCAGCACACTGTTCTCCTCGTGATCCGTTCCGTCCGGGCGCGGGGCGGGGCTTGTTGTTCGGGCGACTTGCGCAGCGCCGGAGCGCAGGCCGTCCGGCCCGAAGGGTGGCGGCAGGGACGCCGCCACCGGCTGTCAGCACAAGGATGTGCTGTCAGCCGGCCAGGCCGGAGCGGAGGATAGGCCCCTGCTTCACATGAAGCAGGGGCCGTAAGCGGAGCTCCGGAGCCCGAACAACAAGCCCCGCCCCGCGCCCGGACGGAACCCTTTCATGGTAATTCCGCCTAGCGGAACGTTGTTTTAAAATTTTGCATCCAATGCGGAACACCCTATACTGAATCACACTCGATGGAAAGCGGCCAGCCAGCGCTTGCTGCCATGCACGACATCCGGTTGACCGCGCAACACCCGAACGACCACTCCGGGTCCTCAGCACGGCCACGCATTCGGAATTCGACGAGGAGAGCACCATGTCCGACGCTGTGATTGTCTCCACCGCCCGCACGCCTCTGGGCAAATCCTTCCGCGGCGCCTTCAACATGACCCATGGGGCCGACATGGGCGGCCACGCGCTCAGGCACGCCGTGGAGCGCGCCGGCGTCGACCCCGCCGAGATCGAGGACGTGCTCATGGGCTGCGGCCTGCCCGAGGGCGCCACCGGCCACAACATCGCCCGGCAGATCGCCCTGCGCGCGGGCCTGCCCGTGACCTCCGCCGGCACCACGGTGAACCGCTTCTGCAGCTCCGGGCTGCAGACCATCGCCATGGCCGCCCAGCGCGTGCTCGTCGACCGCGTCCCCGTTGCGGCGGCCGGCGGGGTCGAGTCCATCAGCCTGACCCAGGCGAACCTCAACAAGAACCACCTGCACAACGAGTGGCTCAAGGAGCACAAGCCCGAGATCTACCTCTCCATGATCGAGACGGCGGATATCGTCGCCCAGCGCTACGGCGTCTCCCGGGAGTACCAGGACGAGTACGCCCTGCGCAGCCAGCAGCGCACCGCCGCCGCCCAGGAGAAGGGCTACTTCGACGACGAGATCGTGCCCATGACGGTGACCCAGGCCTTCAAGGACAAGGAGTCCGGCGAGACCTGGACCGAGGAGCGCACCGTCGCCATGGACGAGTGCAACCGCCCCAACACCACCCTGGAAGGGCTGGCGTCGCTGGAGCCGGTCATGGGGCCGGACAAGCACGTCACCGCCGGCAACGCCAGCCAGCTCTCGGACGGCGCCTCGGCCTGCGTGGTCATGGACGGCAAGCTCGCCGAGCAGCGCAACATCGAGCCCCTGGGCATCTTCCGCGGCTTCGCCGTCGCCGGCCTGGAGCCCGACGAGATGGGCATCGGCCCCATCTACGCCGTGCCGCGGCTGCTGGAGCGCACCGGCCTGAAGATGGACGACATCGACCTCTGGGAACTCAACGAGGCCTTCGCCGTGCAGGTGCTGTACTCCAAGGATCAGCTGGGCATCCCCGACGATAAGCTCAATGTCAACGGCGGCTCCATCTCCATCGGCCACCCGTTCGGCATGAGCGGCGCCCGCATGGTCGGCCACGCGCTCATCGAGGGCAAGCGCCGCGGCGCCAAGTACGTGGTCACCACCATGTGCGTCGGCGGCGGCATGGGTGCGGCGGGCCTGTTCGAGGTCTGCTAGGGCGACAACGCGATCCCGGCCCC
>NZ_JAUFPK010000005.1:0-48889 GCF_030409225.1 Aquisalimonas lutea | reverse complement strand
GGGGCCTTCTGTTGACGGTTTCATGCAACCGCCTGGAGTCAAAGGGCAATGGACATCAATTTCACCCCCGAGGAAGAGGCGTTCCGCCAGGAGGTCCGCGACTTCCTGCGCGAGAAGCTGCCCGCGCACATGAGCGACAAGGTGCTCAACCACAAGCACCTGAGCAAGGACGACCTGGTCGGCTGGCAGAAGATCCTCTACGACAAGGGCTGGGCCGCCCCGGGCTGGCCGAAGAAGTACGGCGGCCCCGGCTGGACCCCGGTGCAGAAGCACATCTTCGACGAGGAGACGGCCCTGGCCGGCGCCCCGCCGCTGCTGCCCTTCGGCCTGGCCATGGTCGCGCCGGTGATCATGAACTTCGGCACCGAGGAGCAGAAGGAGCGCTTCCTGCCGCGCATCCTGTCCGCGGATGACTGGTGGTGCCAGGGCTATTCCGAGCCCGGCGCCGGCTCCGACCTGGCGTCGCTGAAGACCCGCGCCGAGCGCCAGGGCGAGAACTACATCGTCAACGGCCAGAAGACCTGGACCACCCTGGGCCAGTACGCCGACTGGATCTTCTGCCTGGTGCGCACGGACCCGGACGCCAAGAAGCAGGAAGGCATCTCGTTCCTGCTCATCGACATGAACAGCCCCGGGATCACGGTACGGCCCATCATCACCCTGGACGGCGGCCACGAGGTCAACGAGGTCTTCTTCGACAACGTCCAGGTGCCCGTCGACAACCTGGTGGGCGAGGAGAACAAGGGCTGGACCTACGCCAAGTTCCTGCTGGGCCACGAGCGCAGCGGCATCGCCGGTGTCGGGCGCGGCAAGATGGAGCTGCAGCGGCTCAAGCAGATCGCCGCCGCGGAGCGCAAGAACGGCAAGCCCCTGATCGATGATCCGCTGTTCCGCTCGCGGGTGGCGCAGATCGAGATGGAGCTGGAAGCCCTGGAGATGACCGACCTGCGCGTCATCGCCGCCGTCCAGCAGGGGCAGTCGCCGGGCCCGGAGGCCTCCATGCTCAAGATCAAGGGCACGGAGATCCGCCAGGAGATCTACCACCTGGTGCGCCAGGCGGTGGGTCCGCGCGCCCTGCCCTTCCAGCCGCAGGCCCTGCACGGCGACACCGATGACGCCGTGGCGCCGGACTACGCGCTGTCCGCTGCGCCCACGTATTTCAACAACCGCAAGCTCACCATCTTCGGCGGCTCCAACGAGATCCAGAAGAACATCATCGCCAAGATGATCCTGGGCCTCTGAGCGCACCGATACGGGTTAACGGAGCAACGACCATGGATTTCTCTCTGACCGACGAACAGCGCATGCTCCAGGATACGGTGGAGCGCCTGGTGCAGGATCAGTACGGTTTCGAGCAGCGCCGCGGCTACATGCAGGCCGAAGGCGGCTTCACCCGCGAGATGTGGAACCAGTTCGCGGAGCTGGGCCTGCTCGGCGTGCCCTTCGCCGAGGAGCTGGGCGGCTTCGGCGGCGGTCCGGTGGAGACCATGCTGGTCATGGAGGCCTTCGGCAAGGGGCTGGTGCTCGAGCCCTACGTCGCCTCCGTGGTCACCACCGGCCAGCTCATCGCCGATGCCGGCAGCGACGCCCAGAAGAGCGCCGTGCTGGAGCCGCTGGTCAGCGGCGAGCTGATCCTGGCCTTCGCCCACGGCGAGCCGGACAACCGCTACAGCAACACGCAGGTCGCCACCCGGGCCGAGCGCTCCGGCAGCGGCTATACCCTCCACGGCCACAAGACCGTCGTCCTGCACGGCGACAGTGCCGACAGGCTCGTCGTCAGCGCCCGCACGAGCGGCGATACCGGCGACGCCAGCGGCGTCAGCCTGTTCCTGGTGGACGCCGGCGCCCCGGGGGTCTCCGTCCAGGGCTATGCGACCATCGACGGCCTGCACGCCGCCGAGGTCCGGCTGGACGGCGTCCAGGTCGGCGAAGACGCGCTGGTGGGCGCCGAGGGCGGAGCCGTGCCGCTCATCGAGCTCACCCAGGACCGCGGCGCCTTCGCCGTGTGCGCCGAAGCGGTGGGCGCCATGAGCGTCGCCTGCGACCTCACGCTGGACTACCTCAAGCAGCGCAAGCAGTTCGGCGTGCCCATCGGCAGCTTCCAGTCCGTCCAGCACCGCATGGTGGAGATGCGCATGGAGCTGGAGCAGTCCCGCTCCGCCACCTACAAGGCCGCCGCCAAGCTCGACAGCGACGACCCCGCCGCGCGCCGGCGGGCGGTGTCCATCGCCAAGTACCAGGTGGGCAAGGGCGGCCGCTTCGTCTCCGAGCAGTCCATCCAGCTGCACGGCGGCATCGGCATGACGGAGGAGTACAACCTCTCCCACTTCGCCAAGCGCATCGCCATGATCGACAACCAGTTCGGCGATGCCGATGCGCACATGGACCGGTTCTCGGAGCAGATGGAGGTGCCGGCGGCGGGGTGATGCGCCGGCAGCAGGGTCGCGACTGACGTCGCTCCTACGGAAAGCCAGCTGTGGGAGGGGCTTCAGCCCCGACCATCCCGGCGAGCAGACTCTCTGGAAGGTCGCGGCTGAAGCCGCTCCTACGGGACCGGAATCCGGCCGGCATTGCACGGGTCCACTGTAGGAGCGACGTCAGTCGCGACCAACGCCCCGGAGTCGCAGGCGATACCGCCGACGCCGCCGGGGCGTCGCCGTCATCGATATCCGAATCCGCCGACGGAAGCCCCTATGAACAGCCCCATCGTCAACCGCCGCGACCTGGATTTCCTGCTCTACGAGCTGCTGGACACCGAGCGGCTCACGGAGCGCGAACGCTACGCCGAGCACAGCCGCGAGACCTTCGACGCCGCCATCGAGACCGCCCACCGGGTGGCGGTGGACTACCTGCAGCCGCACAACCGCAAGGCGGACCTGAACGAGCCCACCTTCGACGGCGACAAGGTCAGCACCATCCCGGAGGTCAAGGAAGCCCTGGATGTCTACTGCGACACCGGGCTGCTGGCCGCGGGCCAGGACTTCGAGCGCGGCGGCATGCAGCTGCCCGCCACGGTGGCGCAGACCTGCACCGCCATCACCAAGGGCGCCAACGTGGGCACCTTCGCCTATGTCGGCCTGACCGTGGCCGCCACCAACCTGATCCTCGCCCACGGCAGCGACGAGCAGATCCAGCGCTACACCCCGTACATGCTCAGCGGCCGGTTCTTCGGCACCATGTGCCTGACCGAGCCCCAGGCCGGGTCGTCCCTGGGCGACCTGCGCACCCGCGCCGTCCCGCAGGACGACGGCAGCTACCGCATCCGCGGCAACAAGGTCTTCATCTCCGGCGGCGACCACGAGCTCGCCGAGAATATCGTGCACATGGTCCTGGCCCGCACCCCGGACGCACCTGCCGGGGTCCGGGGCATCTCGCTGTTCATCGTGCCCAAGTACCTGGTCAACGACGACGGCAGCCTGGGCCCGCGCAACGACGTCAAGCTGGCCGGGCTCATCCACAAGATGGGCTACCGCGGTACCACGTCGACCATGCTCAACTTCGGCGAGAACGACGAGTGCACCGGGTATCTCGTCGGCCAGCCGGGCGACGGCCTCAAGTGCATGTTCCACATGATGAACGAGGCGCGCATCGGCGTGGGGCTGGGCGCCGTCATGCTCGGCTACGGCGGCTATCTCCATTCCCTGGCCTACGCCCGGGAGCGCCGCCAGGGACGCGCGCCGGGCGAGAAGGATCCGGCGACGCCGCAGCGGCTGCTGGTGGAGCACGCCGACGTGCGCCGCATGCTGCTGGCCCAGAAGAGCTACGTGGAAGGCGGCCTGGCCCTGGGGCTCTACGGCGCCCGGCTCGTGGACGACGAGCGCACCCACCCGGACGCCGCGGCGCGCGCGAACGCGACCCGGCAGCTGGCGCTGCTCACGCCCGTGATCAAGTCCTGGCCGTCGGACTACTGCCTGCGGGCCAACGATCTGGCCATCCAGATCCTGGGCGGCTACGGCTATACCCGGGAATACCCGGTGGAGCAGTACTTCCGGGACAACCGCCTCAACCCCATCCACGAGGGCACCCACGGCATCCAGGCCCAGGATCTGCTGGGCCGCAAGGTGCGCCAGGAAGGGGGTACCGCGTTCGACACCATGGTCGCGACCATGCGCGCGACGGTGGACGAGGTGAACCACGACGGTCCCGGGTCGCTGGCCGGCGAGGCGGAGGCCCTGGCGCGCGCCCTGGAGGCGCTCGAGGAGACCACGCGGGCGTTGAGGGCCGTGGGCGAGACGGGAGACACGGAGCGGTATCTCGCCAACGCCAGCGACTACCTGGACATGTTCGGGCACATCGTCATCGCCTGGCTGTGGCTCCGCCAGGCGGCGACCGCGGCCGCGGCCCAACCGGCCAGCGACGACGACCGCGCCTTCTACCAGGGCAAGCTGGCCGCCTGCCGGTACTTCATGAACGTCGAGCTGCCGAAGATCCATCACCTGGCCGCGCTGTTGCGCCGGGGCGAGGACACGCCGCTGAACACGGATCCGGACTGGCTGTAGCCAGGGAGCACCGGGTCATCGAACGACACGACGAAGGAGGCACCATGGACATGCAAGCCGACGACCCGGCCCTGAAGCACGACTACGAACAGCTGACCGAATGGGATGCCCGCGTCCAGCTCGCCGCCGCCTACCGCCTGGTAGCCCACTTCGGCTGGGACGACCTGATCTTCACCCACCTGTCCTGCCGGGTACCGGGGCCCGAGCATCATTTCCTGCTCAACCCGTACGGCTACCTGTTCCACGAGATCACCGCCTCGTCGCTGGTGAAGGTGGACAAGGACGGCAATGCCGTGGACGACGACGGCAAGGGCCGCATCAACCCCGCCGGCTTCACCATCCACAGCGCCGTGCACATGGCCCGCGACGACGCCCACGCGGTCATGCACCTGCACGAGCCCAACTGCATGGCTGTCTCCGCCCAGGGGGGCGGGCTGAAGCCGCTAAGCCAGACCGCCATGCTCTGCCAGGCGCACCTGGCCTTCCACGAGTACGAGGGCGTGGCCCTGGAGCTGGGGAAACGCTGAACCATTCACGCGCGCTTCTGGCCGAGCGGCGCAGCTGCAGGCAAGGCGCGCTGCGCAGCGCTGTACTGGCGGTACAGTCAAGCAGCGCAACGCCGACTGCGGCTGTGCCGCTCGGCCCCGCAGGGCGCGCCGCAGCGGTGCTCTGGACTGCGTTGGCGTTCTTGTAAAGGGCGACCGGCCATTCACTGCGAACGCCGCCTTGCCAGAGCACCGCTGCGGCGCGCAGAAGCACGCGGGAATGGTTCAGCGTTTCCCTAGACGAGCGCGAGCGGCTGATCCGGGACCTGGGCGAGAAGAACATCATGATGCTGTGGAACCACGGCGTGCTGACGGCCGGAAAGACGGTGCCGGAGGCGTTCATCTACCTGTACTTCTTCACCCGCGCCTGCGAGATCCAGGGCCGCGCCGGCAACGGCCCGCATCACCTGCCGGACCAGGCGGCCATCGATACCACCCGCGAGCAGGGACAGATGCTCGGCGGCGCCGCCAAGCTGGCCTGGCCGGGGCTGGTGCGGCTGGCGGACACGCACCACCCGGGCTTCCGCGAGTGATCACCGCACCGTGATCCCGCGGCCGGCCCGCGCCGGGGCCGGTCACTCGCGCACGAAGGTCACCGCGTCGGCGATGCCGGCGCGCTCGGTGCGATAGCGGTTCACCGGGTGACGCTCGTCGGCGTAGCCGAAGGAGCAGCCGAACAGCAGGTGGCGGTCGGCCGGGACGTCGAAGTGCTCGCGGACCACCGCCGGGTACGCCGCCAGGGACGCCTGGGCGATGGAATGCACGCCCTGGTCCAGGGCCGCCAGCATGAACGACTGCAGGTACAGCCCGCAGTCCACCCCGCCGTAGAAGCCCAGGCTCTCGTGGCAGAACACCAGCATGACGTGGGGCGCGTCGAAGAACTCGTAGTTGCGCAGCATCTGCCTGGCGCGCGCCTCGCGATCCGTCCGGGCGATATCCACGGCCTCGTAAAGCTGCGCCCCGCACTTCTTGCGCCGGGTGTCGTGCGCGCCCACGTACTCGCGCGGGAAGGGCTTGTCGGGTCCGGGCTCGCCGCCGGCGGCGGCGTGATCGTACAGCCGCTGCCGCAGGCGCTGCGTCGCCGCCGGCGTCTCGGTCACCACGGCTTCCCAGGGCTGCGTGTTGCACCACGACGGCGTCTTCTGGGCGACATCCAGGATATGCCGGATGATTCCCGCGGGCACGGGGTCCGCCAGGAATGCACGTGCACTGTAGCGCTGACGCATGAGGTTTTCGAAGTTCATTCCGGGCTCCTATGCCAGGCGGTGCCGGTCGGGCAACGCGCCGTTCGACGCGCCGCCCGACCCGGGGTAACCTCGTCGCGATCGACAACGACGAATGCGGGAGGACAGGCACCATGCTGGATGCCAGTGAAATCGAGCTGTTCCGGGATACGCTGGGGCGCTTCCTGGACAAGGAAGTCGCCCCCCACTACGAGGCCTGGGAGCACGAGAAGCTCTTTCCCCGGACGCTGTGGAACCGGCTCGGGGAGAACGGCTTCCTGTGCGTCGACGTCCCCGAGGAATACGGCGGCTTCGGCGGCGACTTCGTCCTGTCCGCCGTGGTCATCGAGGAAGTGGCGCGCCGCGGTTTCGGCGCCCTGGCCACCAACCTGTCGGTGCACTCGGATATCGTCGCGCCCTACATCCTCCACCTGGGCACCGAGGAGCAGAAGCACACCTGGCTGCCGCGCATGGTCACGGGCGAGGCGGTGGGCTCCATCGGCATGACGGAGCCGGCGGCGGGCTCGGACCTGCAGGGCATGAAGACCCGCGCCCAGCGCGACGGCGACGCGTTCGTCATCAACGGCCAGAAGACGTTCATCACCAACGGCTATCATGCGGATCTCCATATCCTCTCGGCCAAGACGGACCCGAATGCCGGCGCGCGCGGGGTGACCCTGTTCACCGTCGATACGTCCCTGCCCGGGTTCGACTGCGGCCGCCGCCTGGAGAAGATCGGCCAGCACGGCTCGGACACCGCGGAGCTGTTCTTCTCCGACCTGCGCGTGGGCGCCGACCAGATCCTGGGCGGCGAGGGCCAGGGCTTCGCCAATCTCATGAATGAGCTGCCCCGCGAGCGCCTGGTGCTGGCGGTGGGTGCGATCTCGGCGTGCGAGGGCATGCTGGAGCGCACCATCCAGTACGTGCAGGAGCGCAAGGCGTTCGGCCAGGCCATCGGCAGCCTGCAGAACACGCGCTTCGCCCTGGCGGACCTCCAGGCACAGATCCAGGTCAACCGGGCGTTCGTCCGGCAGTGCACGGAAGAGTACAACCGGGGCGAGCTCACCACGACCAATGCCTCCATCGCCAAGCTCACCACCACGGACCTGCAGTTCCGGGTGGCGGATCAATGCCTGCAGCTGTTCGGCGGCTACGGCTACATGCGCGAGTACCCGATCTCCAGAGACTTCGTCGATGCCCGCGTGCAGCGCATCTACGGGGGCAGCAACGAGATCATGAAGGAGCTCATCGCGCGTTCGATTCTCGGGCGTTGAGAGGTCTCCTCCCCGGAAACCGGTAACGGTAACTTCCGGGGGCGGGGGAATCGGGTGCTTCGGTCACGGACACGCCGCAAGTACATCCCTGTAGGCTCGTCTCCAGCCGTCCATGGCTGGAGACGGTCCGTGACCGAAGCACCCGATTCCCCGCCTGTGCCTCCTTTCGATCCCGTCCCCAACAATGCGCCGCACCGCAATTATCCCGACTACTTCGGCTGCATCCGGATGGCGCCGTCCAGGCGGATGGTCTCGCCGTTGAGCATGGTGTTGCCGACGATGCTCTCCACCAGCCGGGCGTACTCGTCCGGCCGGCCCAGCCGCGGCGGGAACGGCACGCTGGCGCCCAGGGAGTCCTGCACTTCCTGGGGCAGCCCGAGCAGCATGGGCGTCTCGAACAGGCCCGGGGCGATGGTCATGACGCGGATGCCGTAGCGCGCGAACTCCCGGGCGATGGGCAGCGTCATGCCGGCCACGCCGGCCTTGGACGCCGCATAGGCGGCCTGCCCGATCTGGCCGTCGAACGCCGCCACCGAGGCCGTGTTCACCACCACGCCCCGTTCGCCCTCGGCGTCCGGCGTGTTCTCGGTCATGGCCTGCGCCGCCAGGCGGATCATGTTGAAAGTACCCACCAGGTTGATCTGGACGACCTTGTTGAAGCGCTCCAGATCATGCGGCCCTTCCTTGCCCAGGGTCTTCTCCGGCGTGCCCACGCCGGCGCAGTTCACCAGGCCGTGCACGGCACCGAAGGTCTCCCGGGCCGCATCCACGGCGTGCTGGGCATCGGACTCCCGGGTGACATCGCAGCGGGCGAAGTGCACGGCGCCGCTGAGCTCGTGGGAGAGCTTCTTGCCGGCATCCTCGTTCATGTCGGCGATCACCGCGCGGGCGCCGCCGTCGACCAGACGGCGGACCGTGGCCTCGCCCAGCCCGGAGGCGCCGCCGGTGACAATGAATACGCGTTCGTCGATCTTCATGCTGACCTCCACTCGGTGATAACGGGGACCGGGCGCGGCGCTTGACCTGCCCGGGGAAACACGGGAATGTTGCCGGCGGACGCCGGGGCAAGCCGGCGCACGCCTGAAAAGAACCGGGAATCGGAGGAGACCTCATGGGCCCCCTGCAGGGTATTCGCGTCATCGAGATGGCCGGCATCGGACCCGGCCCCTTCTGCGCCATGATGCTGGCGGACATGGGCGCGGACGTGCTGCGCATCGACCGCAAGTCGGCCGGCGCACTGCCGGTGGACGACCCGGTTACCGCCCGCGGGCGGCGCTCGGTGACCGTCGACCTGAAGCAGCCCGCCGGCGTCGAGACCGTGCTCAAGCTCCTGGAACGCGCCGACGCCCTGGTGGAAGGCTTCCGGCCCGGCGTCATGGAACGCCTGGGCCTGGGCCCGGACACCTGCCTGGAGCGCAACCCCGCCCTGGTCTACGGACGCATGACCGGCTGGGGCCAGGACGGTCCGCTCGCCCGCGCCGCCGGCCACGACCTCAACTACATCGCCCTGTCCGGCGCCCTGCACCCCATCGGCCGCGCCGGCGAGCGACCCGTACCGCCGCTGAACCTGGTGGGCGACTACGGCGGCGGCGCCATGATGCTCGCCTTCGGCATCGCCTGCGGCCTGCTCGAGGCGAGGCAATCCGGGCGCGGCCAGGTGGTGGACAGCGCCATGACCGACGGCTCGGCACTCCTCATGAGCCTGTTCCACGGCATGAAGGCCGGAGGCGCATGGTCCAGCGAGCGCGGCACCAATCTGCTCGACGGCGGTGCGCCCTTCTACGACACCTACACTTGCGCCGACGGCCGGCACATCAGCATCGGCGCCCTGGAGCCGCAGTTCTACCGCGAGCTGCTGGAACGCCTGGAACTCACCGATGAGCCGGCCTGCGCCGAGCAGATGAACAAGCACAACTGGCCCGCCATGCGCGAGCGCTTCGCCGCGGTGTTCGCCACCCGCAGCCGCGACGAATGGTGCCGCCTGCTGGAGGGCACCGATGTGTGCTTCGCCCCCGTGCTGGACATGGACGAAGCCCCGGAGCACCCCCACAACCGCGCCCGCGGCACCTTCGTCCACCACGACGGCATGACCCAGGCCGCCCCGGCCCCGCGCTTCTCCCGCACGCAGCCGGAACTCACCACCGGTGCCCGCGAACCCGGTGCCGACACCGAAACCGCCCTCTCGGATTGGGGCATCGACGCGAACACCATTAAAGAATTGCGGGGCAAGGGAATCTGCTGATTCCGTACCATCACTGACCGCTGGACTGCCTGCCAGGGACGGCGGAGAATCATGAACATGAGGACGCTGCAGTAAAGAGCGTGATCGATAGCACGGCGCGGAGCGGGTGCTTTGGTCACGGACCGTCTGCGGCCAGGACGGCCGCAGTCGAGCGTACAGGGACGTATTTACAGCGTGTCCGTGACCAAAGTACCCGCTCCGCGCCCCCCGACGCGCCGATACCCGCTGATTCCGGTCCCAGCCAAGATCAAAGCCATCAGAGCGAGGAGTAGAGCCATGCAAGACGACCCCATTGTCATCGTCGGCAGCGCCCGCACCCCCATGGGCGGCCTCATGGGCGACGTCGCCGCCCTCAGCGCCACGGAGCTGGGCAGCCGCAGCATCGCCGCCGCCCTGGAGCGTGCCGGCGTCCCGGCGGACACCGTGGACGAAGTGTTCATGGGCAACGTCCTGCCCGCCGGCCTGGGCCAGGCACCGGCCCGCCAGGCCGCCCTGGGCGCCGGGCTGCCCCTGTCCGTGCCCTGCACCACCGTCAGCAAGGTCTGCGGCTCCGGCATGCGCGCCACCATGTTCGCCCACGACACCCTGGCCCTGGACCGCGGCCGCATCACCGTCGCCGGCGGCATGGAAAGCATGTCCCGCGCCCCGTATCTCCTGGACAAGGCGCGCGGCGGCTACCGCCTCGGCCACGGCCGGATCACCGATCACATGTTCTTCGACGGGCTCGAGGACGCCTACGAGAAGGGCGAGCTCATGGGCCGGTTCGCCGAGCGCTGCGCCAGCCACTTCGGCTTCACCCGCGAGGCCCAGGACGACTTCGCCGAGACCTCCCTGCAGCGGGCCCGCAAGGCCTCCGAGGACGGCACCTTCGAGGCCGAGATCACGCCCATCACCATCAGCGAGCGCAAGGGCGAGCGCACCATTAGCCGCGACGAGCAGCCCTGGAACGCCGACCCCGACAAGCTGCGCACCCTCAAGCCGGCCTTCGACCCGCAGGGCACCGTAACCGCCGCCAACGCCAGCTCCATCTCCGACGGCGCCGCCGCCCTGGTGCTCATGCGCCGCAGCGAGGCGGACCGGCGCGGCCTCAAGCCCCTGGCGGCCATCCGCGGCCAGGCCAGCCACGCCCGCGAGCCGCAGTGGTTCACCACCGCGCCCGTGGGCGCCACCCGGAACCTCCTGGAGCAGGTGGGATGGAGCGCCGGCGACGTCGATCTCTACGAGATCAACGAGGCCTTCGCCGTGGTGGTCATGGCGGCCATGCAGGAGCTGGGCCTGTCCCACGACACGGTCAACGTCCACGGCGGCGCCTGCGCCCTGGGCCACCCCATCGGCGCCTCCGGGGCGCGCATCCTGGTCACGCTGCTGAATGCGCTGGAGCGCCACGGCCTCCGGCGCGGCGTGGCCTCCATCTGCATCGGCGGCGGCGAGGCGACCGCCGTGGCGGTGGAGCGGTTGGACTGAGCGCGGGGTATAGACCTGCGGCCGGCCCGGCGAAAACGCCGGGTCGGTCTGGGTCTGGAGACGGTCGCGACTGACGTCGCTCCTACGGCGGCGGCTGGCACACATGGTTGTGGGAGCGGCTTCAGCCGCGACCTTCCAGAGCGCCGCCCAGCCGGGGCGGTCGGGGCTGAAGCCCCTCCCACAGCGGGTCTCGGAAGAGACCTCCCCCCGGCCCGCTGTAGGAGCGACGTCAGTCGCGACCCAGCCTCGGCCGTCCCTACGATGGCCACAGCCGACAAGCAACCGGCAAGCCCCGGCATCACCGTGGCGGAAGACGCCCCTGCCGGCTCCCTCTCCCACGCACGGCCTCGCCGGCCCCGCGGCAAGCGCTTCAGCCGCGGCGGGCAGGGACGCATCTGGCGAGCGCTTCGGCATGGGAAGCCTCTTACAGGTCGTCGAAGTCGCCGTGACGACCCTGGCCCGAGGCAAAGCGGCTTGCCCCGGCCACCCCTTCCTCGCGCAGGGCGCGCAGGCCCTGCCGGTACTCGTGCCGCAGGGCCTCGCCGACCCCCTGCCCGTGCTGGGCATAGGCCGACGCCCGGTCCATGCGCATGCAAAGCTGCGGAAAGCGCGCCAGCTCCCGGGCCAGCTCCTCGGCGGCGGCGCGTGCCCCGCCCTCAGGCACCACGCGGTTGCACAGGCCCATGGCGTGGGCCTCGTCCGCGTCCACCCGGCGGCCCGTGAGAATCAGGTCCATGGCGCGCCCCAGCCCGATGATCTGCGGCAGCCGCACCGTGCCGCCGTCGATGAGCGGCACGCCCCAGCGTCGGCAGTAGACGCCGAAGGCGGCGGTTTCTTCCATGACCCGCAGATCGCACCACAGGGCCAGCTCCATGCCGCCGGCCACGGCGTGGCCGGACACCGCGGCGATGACCGGCTTGCTGAGAAGCAGCCGCGACGGGCCCATGGGCGCCGGTGACCCGGTCACTTCCGCGGCGTCCTCCGGCGGGTCCAGCTCCCCGAGATAGGCCTCCAGGGCCCCGGAGGAGACCGCCTTGAGATCGGCTCCGGCGCAGAAGGTGCCGTGGTCGCCGCAGAACACGGCGACGCTGGCGTCCGGGTCGGCGTCGAAGTCCAGGAAGGCCCGGTAGAGCGCCCGGGCGGTGTCGGGATCCACGGCATTGCGCGCATGCCGGCGATCCAGGATCACCGTGGTCACCGGGCCGTCCTTTTCCACCCGGATGCCGCTCATTGCGACGCCGATCCTCCGCCGTGCTGCAGGAACTCGATCACGCTGGAGAAATCCTTGTGGCCGTTGCCGCCGGCATCATGGAGCGCGTAGATATTGCGCGCCAGCGCCCCTAGCGGCGTCGCCTTGCCGTCCTTGAGCGCGGCGTCCTGGGCGAGCCCCAGGTCCTTGAGCATGAGGGCGGTGCCGAAGCCGCCGGTGTACCCGCGCGAGGCCGGCGTGCCGTCCATGACCCCGGGATAGGGGTTGTAGCCGTTGAGCACCCAGTTGCCGCCGGAGGCCTGCTGCATGATGTCCGACAGGGCCTTGGGGTCGAGCCCCTCGGCGACGCCCAGGTTGATGGCCTCCGAGGTGCCGATCATGCTGATGGCGAGCAGCATGTTGTTGCACATCTTGGCCACCTGCCCGGCCCCCGCCGGGCCGGCGTGGAACACCGCCCGGCCCATGACGTCCAGCACCGGCCGCGCCTGCTCCACGGGACCGCTCGCGCCGCCCACCATGAACACCAGCTTGCCCGCCTCGGCGCCCGCCACGCCGCCGGAGACCGGGGCGTCGATCATGGGGCAGCCGGCCTGCTCCGCCTCGGCGGCGACCGCCCGGGCCGTGTCCGCATCGATGGTGCTGGAGTCCACCAGCAGCGTCCCGCGCGCGACGTTCGCCAGCAGCCCGTCGTCGCCCAGGTAGAGGCTGCGGACGTGCTTGCCCGCCGGCAGCATGGTGATCACCATCTCCACGCCGCTGGCGGCCTCCGCAGCACTCTGGCAACCGGTCGCGCCGGCCTTCGCGAGCCTCTCCACCGCCTCCGTGGCGAGATCGAACACCTGCACGGTGTGGCCGGCGTTAACCAGGTTGGTGGCCATGGGGCCGCCCATGTTGCCCAGTCCGATGAAACCGATGGTCGCCATGGCTCCCTCCTCCAGACGGCTTGGCCCGGGCCCGTTCGGCCCCGGGCGTTGTTACGACAGATCCGCCAGCGGATGCGACGTGTAGTCCGCCGGCAGCGTGAAATGCGCGTCGATGGTGGCCTCGGGGACCTCCGCCAGGGACGGCACGGACCAGCTCGGGCTGCGGTCCTTGTCCACCAGCAGGGCGCGAACGCCTTCGCGGAAGTCCGGTCGGCGCGATGCCTGCACCGCCATGGCCAGCTCCCGCCGGAAGCACTCGGCCAGGGACAGGTGCCGGCCGCCCCGGTACTGCCGGTCGAATACCGCCTGGGACACGGGGCAGGCGCGCCCCAGCCCCTTGGCCACCGACTGCAGCGACTCGTCGCTGTCGGCGGCGCGATGAATGGCCTCCACCACGGCGCCGGGCGTTGCATGGTCGGTCAGCGCCTGGATGGTCGCGAACCGGTCCATGAGCGGCGTTGCACCCGAGGCATCATGGGCCTGCCACACGCCTGCCAGCACCTGGCTCGCGGTCTCGTGCCGGTCGCGGTCGGAGCGTCCCCAGCGTGCCGCCCGCAGGGCCTCGACCACGGTCTCGCGCTGGTCCGAGGCGATCATGTAGCTGCCCAGGCCCAGCTCGAAGATATCGCTGCCGAACACGTGCTCGCCGGTAATGCCCAGGTAGTAGCCCATGCGCCCGGGCATGCGGCCGAGGAAGAAGGTGCCGCCGACATCCGGGAACAGGCCCAGGGGCATCTCCGGCATGGCGAGCCGCGAGCGCTCGGTGAGAATGCCGTGGCTGGTGCCCGCCAGCAGGCCGACACCGCCGCCCATGACGATGCCGTCCGCCCAGCAGACAATGGGCTTGGGATAGGTATGCACCGTGTGGTCCAGCCGGTACTCCGTGGTGAAGAACCGCTCCGCCACCGGCGCCGGCTCGCCCTCGGCGTGCCGGCGCATGTCGTGGTAGAGGCTGACCACGTCGCCGCCGGCGCAGAAGGCCTTGTCGCCGGTGCCCTCCAGGAACACGGCGGCCACGGCATCGTCCGCGGCCCACTCGTCCAGGGCCGGCTGCAGCGCATCGATCATGGCCTGGCTCAGCGAGTTCAGCGACTTCTCGGCGTTCAGCCGCACCCGCTTGAGCTGCTGGCCGTCGGCGGTGTCCAGGGTCTCGAAAACGACGGGCGTGTCGCTCATTACCGGTGCCTCCACTGCGGCTCGCGCTTGTCGACGAAGGCCGCCATACCCTCTTTCTGGTCCTCGGTGGAGAACACGGAATGGAACACCCGGCGCTCGAAGCGCACCCCCTCGGAGAGCGTGGTCTCATAGGCGCGGTTCACCGACTCCTTGCACATGGGCACCGTGATCCGGGACAGCCCGGCGATCTTCCCGGCGGTCTTCATGGCCTCGTCCAGGAGCTGGTCCGCCGGCACCACCCGGCTGACCAGGCCGGAGCGCTCGGCCTCGTCGGCGTCCATCATGCGGCCGGTGAGGCACATCTCCATGGCCTTGGACTTGCCCACGAAGCGGGTGAGCCGCTGCGTGCCGCCCGCCCCCGGGATGGCTCCGATCTTGATCTCCGGCTGGCCGAACTTGGCCGTATCCGCGGCGAGGATGAAGTCGCACATCATCGCCAGCTCGCAGCCGCCGCCCAGGGCGTAGCCGGCCACCGCGGCGATGACCGGCTTGCGGCAGCGGGTCACCTCCTCCCACTGAGCGGTAATGAAGTCCTCGCTGTAGACATCGGCGAAGCTCTTGGGCTGCATCTCGCTGATGTCCGCGCCGGCGGCGAAGGCCTTCTCGCTGCCGGTGATGACCATCACGGCCACCTCGTCGTCCGCCTCGTGGGCGGCCAGCGCTTCACCCAGCTCGCCCATGAGGGTGCTGTTGAGCGCATTCAGGACCTTGGGACGGTTGAGCGTGATCACGCCGATGCCGTCGCGCTTTTCGCTGGTAATGGTTTCGAAAGCCATTGATGTCCCCAGTGTTGCTGCGTGTGGATCCCGGCCGGGACAGCGCCTCAGCCGACAACATTCTCGCCGCCCGGTGCCAGCAGGCGCCGGGCGATGATGACCCGCATGATCTCGTTGGTGCCTTCCAGGATCTGGTGCACCCGCACATCACGGACGTGGCGCTCCAGCGGATACTCGCGGATGTAGCCGTAGCCACCGTGGACCTGCAGGGCCTCGTTGCAGATGCGAAAGCCCAGGTCCGTGGCCAGGCGCTTGGCCATGGCGCAGTAGGTGGTCGCCTCGGGGTGGTTGGCGTCCAGCCGCGCCGCCCCCAGGCGCACCATCTGCCGGGCGGCGACCAGCTCCGTGGCCATGTCGGCGAGCTTGAACTGCACGCCCTGGAACTCGCCCAGCGCCTGGCCGAACTGCTTGCGCTCGCCGGCGTAACGGCGGGCGGCATCCAGGGCGGCCGCGGCGGTGCCCACCGAGCAGGTGGCAACATTCAGCCGCCCGCCGTCCAGGCCCTTCATGGCGATCCTGAAGCCGTCGCCCTCCTCGCCCAGGCGGTTGTCCGCGGGCACGTAGACATCCTCGAAGGTGATGCCCCGGGTGGGCTGGCTGTTCCAGCCCATCTTGCCCTCCTTGCGGCCGTAGCTGATGCCCTCGGCGTCGGCGGGCACGGCGAAGGCGGAGATGCCGCCGGCACCCTCCCTGCCGGTGCGGGCCATGACCACCAGCAGGTCCGTCTCGCCGGCGCCGGAGATGAACGACTTGCTGCCGGTCAGCCGATAGCCGTCACCGTCGCGGACTGCTTTCGTTCGCAGCGACGCCGCGTCGGAGCCCGCACCCGGCTCGGTGAGGCAGTACGAGGCCAGCTTCTCGCCGGCGGTGAGCTGCGGGCACCAGGCCTCGCGTACCGCGGCCTGGCCGAAGGTCGCCACCATCCAGGTGGCCATGTTGTGGATGGTGATGTAGGCCGTGGTCGAGGTGCAGCCGGCGGACAGCGCCTCGAAGATGATGGTCGCGTCCAGCCGCGACAGCCCCAGGCCGCCCACGTCCTCGGGGCAGTAGACACCGCAGAAGCCCAGCTCGCCGGCCAGGCGCAGGGTCTCCACCGGGAAGATGCATTCCTCGTCCCAGCGCGCCGCGTTGGGCGCGAGCTCGCGCTCGGCGAACTCGCGCGCGGTCTCCCGGAACGCGAGTTGATCGTCGTTCAGTTCGAAATCCATGCGGGCTCTCCCGATCGGTCGGGGCGGCCTGCGGCCGCCCCGCCGGTACTACCGCATACTGATGGTCATGTTGGGCCCGGACGGCAGGTCCGACTCCGGCCAGCGGCTGATGACGGTCCGGGTCTCGGTGTAGAACCGGATCGCCTGCTTGCCGTAGGCGTGCAGGTCGCCGAAGAAGGAGTTCTTGCCGCCGGTGAACGAGAAGAACGGCGCCGGCACCGGGATGGGGATGTTCACCCCGACCTGGCCGACCTCGGTCTCGTGCTGGTACTTGCGCGCCGCCGCCCCGGAACGGGTGAAGATGGAGGTGCCGTTGCCGTAGGGGTTGGCGTTGACCAGCTCGATGGCCTCCTCGAGGGTGTCCACGTGCATGCACAGCAGCGCCGGGCCGAAGATCTCCTCCTGGTAGACGGTCATGTCCGTGGTGACATCGTCGATGAGCGTCGGCCCCACCCAGTTGCCGTCCGGGTAGCCGTCCACGGTATGGCCGCGCCCGTCCAGCAGAAGCTTCGCGCCTTCCGGCTCCGCCGTGCCGATCAAGCGCTCGACGCGCTCCTTGGCGGCCGGGCTGATCAGCGGCCCGTAGGCGGCGTCCGGGTCGTCCGAGGGCCCGGGGCGGATACCGCCCACCGCCTCGCGGATCTCGTCCATCCAGCCGCGGGTCTCCTCGCCCACCAGCACGGCCACGGAGATGGCCATGCAGCGCTGGCCGGCGGCCCCGCAGGATGCGCCCACCAGGTGGTTGATCACCTGCTCCTTGTTGGCGTCGGGCATGACCACCATGTGGTTCTTGGCGCCGCCCATGCACTGCACCCGCTTGAGGTTGTGCGTGGCCGTGCGATAGACGTGGGTGGCCACGGGCACCGAGCCGACGAAGGACACGGCCTTGATGGCGGGGTCCTCCAGCAGGTAGTCCACCTGGTCCTTGCGCCCGTGCACCACCTGCAGCGTACCCGCCGGGAACCCGGCCTCGTGCCACAGCTCCGCCAGCCGCATGGGCGTCAGCGGGTCCTGCTCCGAGGGCTTGAGCACGAAGGTGTTGCCGCAGGCCACCGCCAGCGGGAACATCCACAGCGGGATCATGGCCGGGAAGTTGAACGGGGTGATCCCGGCGCACACGCCGATGGGGTGGACGATACTGTGGGTGTCGATGCCCTTGGCGACGTTCTCGGTGGTCTCGCCCATCATCAGGGTCGGCACGCTGCAGCCGTGCTCCACCACCTCGATGCCGCGCCAGACATCGCCCTTGGCGTCGGCCATGGTCTTGCCCGTCTCCCGGGCGAGGATCTCCGCCAGCTCGTCGTGGTGCTCCTTGAGCAGGGCCTGGTAGCGCATGAGGCAGCGCATGCGCTCCTGGACGGGCACGTCCCGCCAGGTCCGGAACGCCTCCTCGGCGGCACCGATGGCCCGGGCCATCTCGGCATCCGTGGCCACGGGGGCGCGGCCGATGACTTCCTGGGTGGCCGGGTTGGTGACGTCGATCCAGTCGCCGGTGGTGCTCTGGACGAATTCGCCGTTGATCAGCAGCGGCACGTTCTGCGTGGTCTCACTACGTACGGTACTCATGGCATCTCCTCGCACCCTGCCTCGGCAGGGATCGGTTGTTGCACCGTCGTGACGGCGCGATCCCGGACTCAGTCAAAGGAGCGCTCGTCCGCGATCACCTTGCCGTCGTTCGGCAGCTCCCCTTCCGCCGCCACGCGCACGTCGCCGCGCATCTTGGTGACGGCCTGGAGGGATTCCGCGATCCTGTCATTCAGACCGGCATCCCCTGCCTGGGTTTCCACATGCAGGGTCATGGCGTCCTTCTCGTTCTCCCGGGTCACCACCAGGCGCGCCCGCCGGATCTCCGGGTGCCGCGCCATGACGGCATTGATCTGCTCCGGCGTGACGAACATGCCCTTGACCTTGGTGGTCTGGTTGGCGCGCCCCATCCAGCCCTTGATCCGCGGCGCCGTGCGCCCGCAGGGGCTGGGCCCGGGCAGGAAGGCGGTCATGTCGCCGGTGGCGAAGCGGATGATCGGGAACGCCCCGGCGCGCAGCACGGTCACCACCATCTCGCCCACTTCACCCTCGGCCACCGGCTCGCCGCTGCCGGGACGCACCACCTCGACCAGGACGTCCTCGTCGGTGATGAGCCCTTCTACCGCCTCGGACTCGTAGGCGACCAGGCCCAGCTCGGCGGTGCCGAACATCTGCAGCACGCGCACGCCGCGGCTGCCCATTTCCTCGCGCAGGCTGCTGCTCAGCGGCTCGGCGCCCACCAGGGCCCGATTGATGGACGAAACGTCGCGGCCGAGCTCCTGGCCCTTGTCCAGAAGCGCCTTGAGGAACGACGGCGTGCCGGCGTACACCGGCGGTCGCAGGCGCTCGATGGCCTCGACCTGCACGTCGGTATTGCCGATGCCGGCCGGGAACACGGGGCAGCCGACGGCCCGGGCGCCGCTGTCGAGCATCATGCCCGCGGGCGTGAGGTGATAGGAGAGCGTGTTGTGGACCAGCTCCCCCGGACGCAGGCCGGCGGCCCAGAACGCGCGACCGAAGCGCCAGTAGTCGCCCTTGTCCTCGGCGGCCTCGAAGATGGGGCCGGGGGACTGGAAGACGTGGGCCATGTCGGCCATGGAGGCCGCCTCCATGCCGCCGAACGGGGGCTGCTCCGCGTGCCGGCCCGGGATGTCCTCCTTGCGGGTCAGCGGAATGCGCGCCATGTCCGCCGGCTCGCGGATCGACGCCGGGTCCACGTCCGCGAGCTGATCGCCCCAGTACCGGGACCGGCTCCGCGCGTGCTCGAGCACGGTACGCACCATGGCCATCTGCTCGGCCAGCCGCTCGTCCGGCGAGCGCGTCTCGCGTGCATCGAAATAGCGGTTGTCACTCAAGATTCAACTCCTTGACCAGATCGAATGACGCCGGCGCCCCGCTCACGCCAGCCAGCGCTTGCGCCGGCGGTAGTGCTTGACGTCGCGGAAGCTCTTGCGCGCCTCGCCGGAGCCGACGCCCAGGTAGAACTCCTTGACGTCCGCGTTCTCGCGCAGCTCATTGCCGGTGCCGTAGAGCACGACGCGGCCGTTCTCCAGGATGTAGCCGAAATCCGCGTGCTTTAGCGCGACATTGGTGTTCTGCTCGGCCACCAGGAAGGTGACCTGCTGCTCGCGACGCAGCCGGGAGACGATCTCGAAGATCTCCTCGACCAGCTGCGGAGCCAGGCCCATGGACGGCTCGTCCAGCAGGATCATCTTCGGGCTCGCCATGAGTGCCCGCCCCAGGGCGAGCATCTGCTGCTCGCCGCCGGAGGTGTACCCGGCAGTGGAACGGCGCCGCTCCCGGAGACGGGGAAAGTATTCGTAGACGCGCTCCAGGTCCTGCTGCGTCTGCTGCGTGCTGATATTGCGGCTGTAGGCGCCCACCGTCAGGTTCTCTTCCACGGTCAGGTGCTCGAACACCCGTCGCCCTTCCATGACGTGGGACAGCCCCTTCTCCACCCGGGCCGGCGCCGGGATGTGGCTGACGTTCTCGCCCTGGTAGGTAATGTGCCCCCGCGTGATCTCGCCGCGCTCCCCGGTCAGCAATCCGGAGACGGACTTGAGCGTCGTGCTCTTGCCGGCGCCGTTGCCGCCGAGCAGGGCCACGATGTCGCCCTCCTGCACTTCCAGGGAAACGCCCTTGAGCACCAGAACGACGTGGTTGTAGACCACCTCCACGTTCTGCATGACCAGCAGCGGATCCCGCGCTGTTGTTGCTTCAGCCATTAGTCATTCTCCGACGCGAGACAAAAGGCCCGGGGGGCATCGTGCCCCCGGGCCCGCGTATCGCCTAGTCGCATTCCTTGACTTCGACGCCTTCGCTCTCGGCGTACTCCAGCGCGGATTCCCTGTAGAGCGGGAACACCCGTTCCATGTCGGGCTCCATGAAGTCGGTCACCTGCTCCCAGGACTCGCCGTTCCATTGCTGGATCAGGGCCAGGCCGCCACCCTCGTGGTCCCTGCAGGTCACGTCCACCGGGGGCATCAGGCCCTTCATGCCCAGCTCCTCGGTGCGCTCCTCGGTGATGGTCAGCTGGTTCCAGGCCCACTTGGTCTCCTCGCGGCCCATGACCTCGCCTTCACCGAACTCCTGCTGCGCCTGGCGCCAGGCCTCGATGATGTAGGCAGCGTTGATCAGCCCGCGGTTGTAGGCGATCTTGCCCTGCTGGCTGCCGTCGCCGGCCGCCAGGCCCGGGTCATAGACGTACTCCTGGAGATCGTCGTAGACAGGGTAGTCGCTGCCCGGACCGTGGAAGGTTACCGCCTTGTAGCCTTCGGCGGCGCTGCCGGCCGGCTCCACCGCATCATCCTGGGCCGCATAGATGCCGCCGATGATCTTCGAGACATCAATGCCCATGGAGTTGGCGGTACGAATCGCCGTGGGGTTCATGACGCCCCAGCCGAACAGCGAGATCCAGTCGGGCTGCATGCGGCGGATCTGGGTCCACACGGAGCGCTGCTCCACGCCCGGGGGCGAGATGGCCATCTCCTCCAGGGTGAAGCCGTATTCCTCGGCATAGCCCCGCAGCACTTCCAGCGGCTCGCGGCCGTAGGCGGAGTCGTGGAAGGCATGGACGATGGTCTTGCCTTCCAGGTTCTCCCAGCCGCCTTCCTGGTCGGCGATGTGCTGCATGGTCACCGTGGTGCTGGACCAGTAGGTGGTGGGCACCATGAACACCCAGTCCATCACCGGGCCGTAGGCTGCGTCGGCACGCCCGTAGCCCATGGTATGGAGGACGATATTGTCCTCGCGGGTGCGCGGGATCAGGGTGTAGGTAATGCCGGTGGACAGCGGCGCCATGACCGTCGCGCCGTCGCCGTCGCCACGGTTCTTGAGCCGCTCGTAGCATTCCGCGCCCCGGTCATTGGAGTAGGCGGTCTCGCACTCCTCGAGCTCGATGGGCACGCCGTTGATGCCGCCGTCGCGCTCGTTGACCAGGGTAACGTAGTCGGAGAAACCGTCGGCAAAGCCCACACCGCTAGGGGCGTAGGGACCGGTACGGTATACCAGACTGGGCAGATACTGGGCTTCCTCGGACTGGGCCTGGGCTGTCGCCATGCCGGTCAAACCGACGATGAGCCCCAGACCCGCCGCCGCCAGCTTCCGGGTCATTGATTTTGTCATTGCTTTCTCCTCCATACGGGTACCCAGACCCGTTTGACGCTCCCAATAACGCGACCGGCCGGCCGCGTCATACCCTCCAGAAACCCTTCCGGACCGGGCCCCTCCAGATTAGTACGGGAAGGGCCACAAGCGCAGCTTCTGCTTGGCGATGGTCCACAGCCGGGCCAGCCCGTGCGGCTCGACGATCAGGAAGAAGATGATCAGCGCGCCGAACGTGAACACCTCGATGTAGCTGACCATGGCCGTATCCAGGGGCAGCCCCAGCCAGCCCGGCACGATGTTGAGAAAGATCGGCACCAGGACCACGAAGGCCGCCCCGAGAAAGCTGCCCAGGATCGAGCCCAGGCCGCCGATGATCACCATGAACAGCACGTCGAACGAGGTGTAGATGTCGAAGGCGTTGGCCTCGAGCTGGCCCAGGTACAGATAGGCCCAGAGAATCCCGGCGAGGCCCACGAAGAACGAGCTCACGGCGAACGCCTTGAGCTTGGTCATCATGGGCCGGATGCCGATGATCTCGGCGGCCACGTCCATGTCGCGGATGGCCATCCACTTGCGGCCGGTGGAGCTGCGCACCAGGTTCTTGGCGACGAGTGCCATGATGACGACCACCGCAAGGGCGAACAGGTACTTGTCGATACCGCTGTCCACGGTCCAGCCGAGTAGCTGGATTTCCTGGGCCGAAATCACGCCGGTGGCGCTGTAGTCGACAAAGAAGGGTCGCTGCAGCAGCCAGACCAGGAAGAACTGGGCCGCCAGGGTGGTGACGGCGAGATAGAAGCCCTTGATCCGCAACGCCGGCAGCCCGAAGAGCACCCCGGCGCCGGAGGCGCACAGCGCGCCGAGGACGAACCCGACCAGGATGGGCATCTCCGGCATGCGGGTGAGGATATTCCAGGCGGCGAAGGCCCCCACCGCCATGAATCCGCCCGTGCCCAAGGAGATCTGGCCGCAGTAGCCCACCAGGATGTTGAGCCCGATCGCCGCGAGGGAATAGATCAGGAACGGCAGCAGCAGCGCCTGGATCACGTAGTTGGAGACCAGGAACGGCAGCGCCACGGCCAGGGCGATCACCGCCAGGACGAAGATCTTGTCCTGCAGGATCGGCAGCATGGCCTGGTCGGCCGCGTAGGTCGTCTTGAACTGTCCGGATTCACGGTAAATCATGCAGTCAGATCCTTTCGATGATCTTTTCGCCGAACATGCCTTCCGGGCGATACACCATGAAGGCCATGGCGATCATGTAGGCAAACCAGTCCTGAATGCCGCCACCGATGATCGGGCCCAGGTAGACCTCGGCCAGCGCCTCGCCCCCGCCGATGATCAGGCCCGCGACGATGGCGCCCGGGATGGAGGTGAGCCCGCCCAGCAGCAGCACCGGCAGCGCCTTGAAGGCCACATCGACCATCACCGGCTGCACGCCCAGGTTGCCGCCCCAGACCACGCCCGCCACGACCGCCACGAAGCCGGCGATGGACCACACCACCACCCAGACGGTGCTCAGGCGGATCCCCACCGCCTGGGCGGCCTGGTGGTCGTCCGCCACTGCCCGCAGCACCCGGCCCATGCGGGTCCACTGGGCGAACGCGGCCAGAAGCAGAACCAGCACGACGGCGATGCCGCCGGCCACCAGATCGTAGGTCTGGAAGAGCATGTTGCCGACGAAGATGGGATCCCGCGGAATGCCCACATCCAGCGTCCGGGAGCTGCTGCCCCAGAAGATCTCGGCGATGCCGATGAGGCAGAAGAAGATGCCGATGGTGGACATGAACATCACGATCGGCTCCTGGTTGACCAGGGGCCGCAGCACTACGCGTTCCACCACCCAGGCAACGCCGATCATGAGGACGATGGTGATGGGTATCGCCAGCCACAGCGGCACACCCCACTCACCGCTCATGCCGGCGATGAACATGGCGGCGAACAGCACCATCGCCGCCTGGGCGAAATTGAAGATGCCGGAGGCCTTGAAGATCAGCACGAAGCCCAGGGCGACGAGGGAGTACATCAACCCCGCCAGCAGGCCGCCGACCAGTACCTCGATGAAAAACGCCATGGTCAGGCCTCCTCTTCCTGTTGCGTACCCAGGTAGGCCTCGATGACCCGGGGATCGGAGCTCACTTCGTCGGGTGTGCCCTCGCCGATCTTCTCGCCGTGGTCGAGCACCACGATGCGGTCGGAGAGGTCCATGACCACGGCCATGTCGTGCTCGATCAGGGCGATGGTCATGCCGTACTGGTCATTGACGTCGAGGATGAAGCGGGCCATGTCCTGCTTCTCCTCCAGGTTCATGCCGGCCATGGGCTCGTCCAGGAGCAGCAGCTCCGGCTCCGCCGCCAGCGCCCGCCCGAGCTCGACGCGCTTCTGCAGGCCGTAGGGCAGTGTTCCCACCGGGGTCTTGCGGTGCTGCTGGATCTCCAGGAAATCGATAATCTCCTCGCAGAAGTGCCGGTGCGCCATCTCCTCGCGCCGGGCACGGCCGATCCACAGGGCGTTCTCCACCAGCGTCGACTGTGCCTTGAGGTGGCGCCCGGTCATGATGTTGTCGAGCGTGCTCATGCCCGTGAACAGGGCGATGTTCTGGAACGTCCGGGCGATGCCCTGGCTGGCGGCCTGGTACGGCCGCATCTGCTTGCGCGGCTCGCCCTTGTAGGTGATCGTGCCGGCGCTGGGCTGGTAGAAGCCGTTGATGCAGTTGAGCATGGACGACTTGCCCGCACCGTTGGGGCCGATAATGGAGAAGATCTGCCGGCGGCGGATCTCGAAGCTCACGTTGCGCAGCGCGTGCACGCCGCCGAACGAGAGCTGCACGTCCTCGACCTTCAGCAGGCTCTCTCCGGCACGGGCGGCGCCGGCGCTTTCCTGGGGTTGTGCTGCCATGGAGTCTTATCCTGCCTTGCTCATGGGCTGGTAGGTGGTCGCGTCGCTGATCCGCAGCGTCGCGCCGAGGACACCGGTGCTGCCGTCCTCGTAGGTGACGGGCACCTCGAACTGGACGCTCTCGTCGCCCCGGTAGAGGGCCTCGATGAGCTCGCCGTAGCGCTCGTTGATGATCCGCCGCCGCACCTTGCGGGTCCGGGTGATCTCGCCGTCGTCCGGGTCCAGCTCCTTGTGCAGGATGACAAAGCGGGTGATCTGGATGGGGGCAAGCTCCGGGTCGGAGGCGAGATCGCGATTCACCGCCTCGACCTCCTGGCGGATCAGGTCGTAGACCTCCGGTCGCCCGGCCAGGTCCACGTAGCCGGTAAAGGTGATGTTCTCGCGCTCGGCCCAGTTGCTGAGCGCCTCGAAGTCGATATTGATGAACGCCATCACCGACTCGCGCTCGTGCCCGAATGCCACCGCCTCCATGATGTGCGGGTGGAACTTGAGCTTGTTCTCCACGAACTTCGGGCTGAACATCGTGCCGTCGTTGAGTCGCCCCACATCCTTGGCGCGGTCGATGATGCGCAGGTGCCCATCCTCGGTGAACAGCCCGGCATCGCCGCTGTGCACCCAGCCTTCGGGGGTCTTGGTCTTCTGCGTCTCCTCGTCGTTCTTGTAGTAGCCCATGAACACCCCGGGGCTGCGGTAGAGCACCTCACCGTTATCGTCGAGCCGGATCTCCACGCCCTCGCCAGGGGGGCCGACGGTATCGGGGCGCACGTCGTCGTCCGTTTGCAGGCACAGGTACACCGAGCACTCGGTCTGGCCGTAGAGCTGCTTCAGGTTGACGCCGATGGAGCGGAAGAAATCGAAGATATCCGGACCGATCGCCTCGCCGGCGGTGTAGGCGACACGGATCCGCGAGAAGCCGAGGACGTTGCGCAGCGGTCCGTAGACCAGCAGGTTGCCGATGGCGTAGTTGATCCGGTCAGCGGTGGAAACCGGCTTGCCTTCGAGGATATCCACGCCCACCCGGCGGGCAAGCCGCAGGTAGTAGTGGAAAATCCGCTGCTTGATCCGGCTGGCGTCCTCCATGCGCACCATGACGTTGGTGATCAGGTTCTCCCAGGTGCGCGGCGGAGCGAAGAAGTAGGACGGCCCGATCTCGCGCAGATCCGTCATGACGGTATCCGGCGACTCCGGGCAGTTCAGGCAGAACCCCGCCAGAAACCCCTGGCAGTAGGTGAGGAAGTGATCGCCCACCCAGGCCATGGGCAGGTAGGCCAGGGTTTCGTCGTTCTCGGTCAGGCCATCGAACTTCACGGCGTGCTCGGCGGACTTGAGCAGATTGTCATAGCTGAGCATCACGCCCTTCGGGCGGCCGGTGGTCCCGGAGGTGTAGACGATGACCGACAGGTCGCCGCCCCGCCCCTTGGCGGCCTCTTCCCGGAAGAAGCCCTCGTGGGAGCGAGCGTACGCCCGCCCCTGGTCCTGAACGGCCTCGAGGGAGTAGAGAAAGGGCTCGTCGTAGTTGTGCAGGCCGCGGGGATCCTCGTAGATGACCGCCTCGAGCTTCGGCAGTTGGTCCTTCACCGAGAGAATCTTGTCGACCTGCTCCTGGTCCTCGACGAAGGCGAAGCGGACGTCGCCGTGATCGAGCACGTACTGCATCTCGTCGGCCACCGAGTCCTGGTAGACCGGCACGGGCACCGCACCCATGGCCTGCGGGGCCGCGAACCCCCAGTACAGCTGAGGCCGATTGTTGCCGACGATGGCCACCTTGTCGTCGCGCTCCAGGCCCAGGCTCTTGAGCCCCCCGGCCAGGGCCTCCACCTCGTCGAGCACCTGGCTCCAGGTCCAGGTCTGCCAGATGCCCAGGTCCTTCTCGCGCATCGCCGCCCGTTGCGGCCGCTCCCGGGCATTGCGGATGAGCAGCTTGGGGAAGGTGTCGTTGCGTTCGCTTGCGCTTTCCGCCATTACATCAGCCTCTTGCAAACATTAGCGGATTCAGTCCCCGCAGGCACAACTGTGCCATGGACTCAGCCGGATTCCAGAACGCGGAAGGGAAGAAGGACCGGAAAGCGGATCGCCCGTGTGCGTTGTGCAGGGCATGACCGCGGCGCGCGCGCATCGAATGCGTGCCACATCCTTTGTTCTCCTCCCGATTTATGCAGCCGGTTCTCTTATATTGGCCACATTTATAATGATTATTACGCCTTCAGATTACTGACTCTGGCAGCAAATGCAAGGTGTACAGCCGTCCTGCCCGGCACGATCGATGCGGCAGCGCAGCAACGGACGAGCCGGTGCTCCGTATGAGCAACACGGGCTTGACCGGCCCCCCTTGCAGCCGGAATGCTGCGCCTCGCGAGACGCACGCCCGGGACACTGGTGGATCGACGCAACGGGGAGCGCCCATGGCAACACCTCCGACCCCCTTGCTGACCGGCGGATGCTTCTTCGAGGCCCCACGCTGGCACGAAGGTCGTTGGTGGGTGTCCGACTTCTACCGGCATACCGTCCACACGGTCGCGCCGGACGGCGGGCAGGAGACGGTGCTGACGGTCCCCGGACGGCCCTCGGGCCTGGGCTGGCTCCCCGACGACTCGCTACTGGCGGTATCCATGCGGGACCAGTGCGTGCTCCGTCGCTGGCCCGACGGCCGGACCACGGAGCACGCCACCCTCGCCGGGATCGCCACCGGGCACGCCAACGACATGGTGGTCGATCCCTCGGGGCGTGCATGGGTCGGCAACTTCGGTTTCGACCTCATGGCCGGGGACGACCCGCGCCCGGCCACGCTGGCGCGCATCGACCCGGGCGGCACGAGCATGCCCGCGGCCGGGGATCTCTACTTCCCCAACGGCATGGCGATCTTCCCGGACGGCGGCACCCTGGTGGTCGCCGAGACCTTCGCCGGCCGGCTGACGGCGTTCACCGTGTCCCGGGAGGGCGAACTGGTGGATCGCCGTACCTGGGCGCAGTTCGGGGAGGATCCGACGCGGTATCCTGCCGGCGAGATGCGCCGGCACCTTGCCGTGGCGCCGGACGGGTGCTGCCTCGATGCCGATGGCTGTATCTGGGTCGCGGATGCCGTGGGCCGGCGCTGCATCCGGGTCGCGGAAGGGGGCGAGATCGTGGACACCGTGACCGGCCCCGACGGGCTTGGCGTGTTCGCCTGCATGCTCGGCGGCGCCGACGGTCGGACGCTGCTGCTGTGCTGCGCGCCCGACTCCTCGGAGCGAAAGCGCCGGGCCGCCCGGGAGGCGGCCCTGTGGACCGTCCGCGTGGACGCCCCGCACGCGGGCATCCCCTGAGGGTACGAGGGGAGGAATCGCTCAGAAGGGAATATCGTCGTCGAAGTCGTCCGCGGGCTCGGGGGACGACTGTGGAGCGGACTGCCCCTGGCTGCGGCCGCCGCTGTCGTCCATGGGTGCACCGCCGCCACCGCCGCCGCGGCCGTCCAGCATCTGCATGTCCCCGGCCACCACCTCGGTGGTGTAGCGATCCTGGCCGTCCTGCCCCTGCCACTTGCGGGTCTGCAGGCGCCCCTCCAGGTAGATCTTGGAGCCCTTGCGCAGGTACTCGCCCGCGATCTCCGCAAGCTTGCCGAAGAACACCACCCGATGCCACTCGGTGCGCTCCTGCTGCTCCCCCGTCTGCTTGTCGCGCCACGAATCGGTGGTCGCCAGACGGACGTTGGTCACCGCCGCCCCGCTGGGGCTGTAGCGGACCTCGGGATCGGCGCCGAGATTGCCGATCAGGATGACCTTGTTCACTCCGCGGGCCATGTCAGTCCTCCTTCAGTATATTGGTTTCGGCCCGGGCACCCCGCTTCCCTGGCGTGCCCGAACCGGAAATGTAGCGTGTTTGCGCCGCCGACGACAGCCGCAATCCCGGTCATCCCTCGGAGGCCGCGACGTGCCGGGCGTCGGGGACCTGCCCCATGCCGCGCAGGCTTCCCAGCCAGACCAGCGTGGCCGCCGCGCACACCAGGAAAACCCAGGTCACCCCGGCCGTGCCGTGAACGATGCCCCCGGTGACCCCGCCCAGGAAGGCGCCGCTGAACTGGGCCGTCGCGTAGACGCCCAGCGCCGTGCCCTTGGACTCCGCCGGCGCATACCGCGATATAAGCGCCGGCAGGGTGGCCTCGAGCACATTGAAGCCGGCGAACCACAGCCACAGCCCCACGAGCAGGAACACCGGCGTTTGCCCGAGGATGCCCATGGCCACCTGGGCAAGGGTCAGCCCGGCGACGGCCATGCACAGCACTTCCCGGTGCCACCCCCTGCGTTCGCTGACCATGACCGCGGGCACCAGGGCGACCACCGAGAGCACCAGCACCGGGACATAGACCTGCCAGTGCTGCCCCACCGCCAGGCCGAGGCTGTCCCGGAGCATGAGCGGCAGCACCACGAAGGCGGCCGTGAGGACGAAATGCAGGACGAAGATGCCGAGATCCAGCCGCAGCAGGTTGGCATCCCGGAGCACCCCGGCGAAGCGGCTGCGCACGGGTTCGGCATCGGCCTGCACGCTCTGTGGCGGCGGAGCCGGCACCAACCGGTACAACAGCCCGATGGCGACCACGGCGAGCAGGGCGGACACCCAGAAGATACTCGCCAGCCCGCCGACACCGGCGAGAACGGGCCCGAGTCCCATGGCGAGCAGGAAGGTCGCGCCCACGCTCATGCCGATCACGGCCATGACCTTGGTTCGCTGCCGCGGCTCCGTGAGATCGGCGGCCAGCGCCAGCACCGCCGCGGCAATGGCACCCCCGCCCTGGAGGGCACGGCCGACGATCACCCCGGCGATGTGGTCGGAGGCGGCGGCAACCATGCTGCCCGCCGCGAACACCAGCAGGCCCGCGAGAATCACCGGCCGGCGGCCGAAGCGGTCGGACAGGAAGCCCATGGGGATCTGCAGCAGGGCCTGCGTCAGTCCGTAGATACCGATGGCCACGCCGATGAGCGCCGGGGTCGCCCCTTCCAGCTCGACACCGTAGACAGCGAATACAGGCAGGATCAGGAACAGGCCGAACATGCGCAGGCCGAAAATGCTGGCCAGCCCCGCGGCGGTACGTCGCTCACCCGATGTCATCACGTCCATCCCCGCGGCGTGCGACAGCGCAACTCCCCATGCAACCCTCCTGGCTCGATACGGCGCTCATGGTATCACTTCGAATGCGTTTCGTGACGCGCGCCCGCGGCGAGTACAATGGGAGGTTTGCGACCCGTTGCCGGAGAGCCCATGGAATCCATCCGCATCCGCGGTGCCCGGACCCACAACCTGCAGAACATCGATGTGGACCTGCCCCGGAACCGGCTGGTCGTGATGACCGGCCTGTCCGGCTCGGGGAAATCGTCGCTGGCATTCGACACCATCTACGCCGAGGGGCAGCGGCGGTACGTGGAATCCCTGTCGGCCTACGCGCGGCAGTTCCTGTCCATGACGGAGAAACCCGACGTGGACGAGATCCAGGGCCTGTCCCCGGCGATCGCCATCGAGCAGAAGTCGACCTCGCACAACCCCCGCTCCACCGTGGGCACGGTCACGGAGATCCACGACTACCTGCGCCTGCTGTTCGCCCGCACGGGAACGCCCCGGTGCCCGGATCACCAGGTGGAGCTCAACGCCCGCACGGTCAGCGAAATGGTGGACCAGGTACTGGCCCAGCCGGAAGGGGCGCGGCTGCTGCTTCTGGCTCCGGTGGTCAGCGAGCGCAAGGGCGAGCACCTGCACGCGCTGCAGGAGCTGAAGTCCCAGGGGTTCGTGCGTGCGCGCATCGACGGCCTGGTGGTGGACCTGGACGACGCGCCGGCCCTGGACGGCAGGAAGGTGCACACCATCGAGGCCGTGGTGGACCGCTTCAAGGTCCGCCCGGACCTGGCCGGACGCCTGGCCGATTCCTTCGAGACCGCCCTGGGCATCGGCGACGGCATCGCCCGGGTGGCCTGGATGGACCACCCGGAGGCCGAGGACCTGGTGTTCTCGGCCCGCTACGCGTGCCCGGAGTGCGGCTACTCGCTGGACGAGCTGGAGCCCCGGCTGTTCTCGTTCAACAACCCCCGGGGCGCCTGCCCGACCTGCGACGGCCTGGGCGAGCAGGACTTCTTCGACCCGGCGCTGGTGGTGGCCAACCCGGGCCTGAGCCTGGCCGGCGGCGCCATCCGCGGCTGGGACCGTCGCAATGCCTACTACAGCCAGATGATCCGGTCCCTGGCCGAGCACTACGGCTTCTCCACGGAAACGCCGTGGCGGGAGCTGCCCGAGGCCGTCCGCGAGATCATCCTCTACGGCAGCGGCGACGAAGCCATCGCGTTCCGCTACATGACGCCCCAGGGGGGCACCCGCAAGCGCAGCCATGCCTTCGAGGGGGTGATCCCCAACATGGCCCGTCGGCACCGGGAGACGGACTCCGGGATCGTGCGCGAGGAGCTCGCCCGCTACCGCAGTACCCGCCGCTGCCCGGACTGCGACGGCACTCGCCTGAACCGCGCGGCCCGCAATGTCCTGGTGGCCGGGCACAGCCTGCCGGAGCTGGCGGCGCTGTCCATCAGCGACGGCCTGGCCTTCTTCCAGGCCTTCCAGCTGGAGGGCGCGCGCGGCGAGATCGCCGCGCCGATCCGGCGCGAGATCGCCCAGCGCCTCGCCTTTCTTGCCGACGTCGGCCTCGACTATCTCACCCTGGACCGGGGGGCCGACAGCCTCTCCGGCGGCGAGGCCCAGCGCATCCGGCTGGCGAGCCAGATCGGCGCCGGGCTGGTGGGGGTGATGTACGTGCTGGACGAGCCCTCCATCGGTCTCCACCAGCGCGACAACAACCGGCTCCTGGATACCCTGTGCCGTCTCCGCGACCTGGGCAACACGGTCATCGTCGTCGAGCACGACGAGGACGCCATCCGGCGCGCCGATCACGTGGTGGACATGGGGCCCGGGCCGGGTGTGCACGGCGGCCGCGTCATCGCCGAAGGCCCGCCGGAGCGGATCGCCGGGCACAGCGAGTCGCTCACCGGCCAGTACCTGGCCGGCACGCGGCGGATCCGCGTTCCCGATGCGCGCGTGACGCCCGACGCGAGCCGGCAGGTCACGGTGCGCAATGCCCGGGCCAACAACCTGCAGGGCCTCGACATAGCCATTCCCCTGGGCCTGCTCACCTGCGTGACCGGGGTGTCCGGCTCGGGAAAGTCCACCCTGATCAACGAGACCCTGTACCCGGTCGCGGCCCGCACCCTCAACGGTGCCACCATGAAGCCGGCCGAGTGCGATGCCGTGGAAGGACTGGAGCAGCTGGAGAAGGTGGTGGACATCGACCAGAGCCCCATCGGCCGGACGCCCCGCTCCAACCCCGCCACGTACACGGGGCTGTTCACCCCCATCCGGGAGCTCTTCGCCGGCACGCCCGAGGCCCGGGCCCGCGGGTACTCGCCGGGACGGTTCAGCTTCAACGTCAAGGGCGGGCGCTGCGAGGCCTGCCAGGGGGAAGGCGTGACCCGGGTCGCGATGCACTTCCTGCCGGACATCCACGTGCCCTGCGACGTCTGCAAGGGCCAGCGGTACAACCGCGAGACACTGGAGGTACGCTATCGCGGCCTCAACATCCACGAGGCCCTGGAGCTCACCGTGGAGCAGGCCCTGGACGTCTTCCATGCCGTGCCGGTGCTTCGCCGCAAGCTGGAGACGTTGATGGACGTGGGCCTGTCCTACGTGCGCCTGGGGCAGAGCGCGACCACGCTGTCCGGCGGCGAGGCGCAGCGGATCAAGCTGGCCCGGGAGCTGTCACGGCGGGAAGGCGGGCAGAACCTGTATATCCTGGATGAGCCCACCACGGGCCTGCACTTCCAGGACATCGACCAGCTCCTGGGGGTTCTCCACCGGCTGCGGGATCACGGCAACACGGTGATCGTCATCGAGCACAACCTGGACGTCATCAAGACCGCGGACTGGATCCTGGATCTGGGCCCCGAGGGGGGTGCCGGGGGCGGCCGGCTCGTGGCCGAGGGCACGCCGGAGGCCGTTGCGGCGATGGCGGACTCCCACACCGGCCGGTACCTGGCGCCGTTGCTGGCGCAGCAGGCGGAGCCGGACACCGGCGCCCGGGAAGGGCTCGGCTGAGGGTAGCACCGGCACCGGGCTAACACGCGGTCAAGCCGATCGGGGCTGAAGCCCGTCCCACAAGGACCGGTGGGACGGGCTTCAGCCCCGACTTTCCGGGAGCTCTAGCTCGGGAACAGGTGCTTGACCGCGTCGCGCTCTTCCACCAGTTCCTGCTCGGTGGCCTGCATCCGGTCGCGGCTGAACGCATCCAGCTCCAGGCCCTGGACGATCTCGTAGCGCCCCTGGCTGCAGGTCACCGGGAACGAGTAGATGATCCCTTCGGTAATGCCGTAGCTGCCGTCCGACGGGATGCCCATGCTCGTCCAGTCGCCCTCGGCCGTGCCCAGGGCCCACGTGCGCATGTGATCGATGGCCGAGCTGGCGGCCGAGGCGGCGCTGGAGGCACCGCGCGCCTTGATGATGGCGGCGCCGCGCTGCTGGACGGTGGGGATGAACTCGTTCTCGTACCACTGGCGGTCGACCTTCTCCAGCGCCGGCTCGCCCTTGATCAGGGTCTGGCTGATGTCCGGGTACTGCGTGGAGGAGTGGTTGCCCCAGACCGTGAGCCGCGTGATGTCCTGGGTGTGGACGCCGGTCTGGTTCGCCAGCTGGGCCAGGGCGCGATTGTGGTCCAGGCGGGTCATGGCGGTGAACTGGCCGGCATCGAGATCCGGTGCGTTCTGCTGGGCGATCAGGGCATTGGTGTTGGCCGGATTGCCCACCACCAGCACCCGTACGTCGCGGCTCGCCACGTCGTTGAGGGCCTTGCCCTGAACGGAGAAGATGGCGGCATTCGCCTCGAGCAGATCCTTGCGCTCCATGCCCGGGCCCCGCGGGCGCGCGCCCACCAGCAACGCGTAGTCCGCGTCCTTGAAGACCTCCTCGGCCTTGTCGCTGGTGGAAATGCCGGCGACCAGCGGGAACGCGCAGTCCTCGAGCTCCATGACCACACCGCCCAGCGCTTCGAGCGCCGGCGTGATCTCCAGCAGTTGCAGGATCACCGGCTGGTCCTTGCCCAGCATGTCACCGGAGGCGATCCGGAACAGCAGACTGTAGCCGATCTGGCCGGCGGCCCCGGTAACTGCAACGCGAACGGGTGCTTTCATGGTCTTCTCCTGTCGATTAGCTCGAATCCGGGCCCGGCGCGCCCATCGGCGAACGCCCCGGCCGCGTAGCCACCGCCATGCACCCAGATGTTGCACCGCAGCGGTTTTTCGGCCCCGGATTATAGCAGAGGTGCCGTCCGCTCGGCATCGTCACCGTCAGTCGTTGCCGCTGCCTCCCTCCCGGCCGCCGCTGCCGCCGCCGGAGCGGCCGTAGCCGCCGGCCATGGCGTCCCAGAACGCACGCTGGATGCCTTCCATGTTCTGGAACTGGGAGGGCATGAACGACTGCATCAGGGTCGCCGGATCGTAGCCTTCCGTGCCCGCCTGCATGCGCTCGCGAATGGTTCGCAGCATCTCCTCGTGCAGGGGCTGGACGTCCGGCCATCCGAAGAACCGCCGCAACTCCTCGGGCGTCGCATCGACTTCCACGTTCACCTTCATGGCGCTCTCCTGTTCTCCGGAATACGCAGGTACCGCTAGGGCCGGATCAGCCGGACCCGGCTTCCCGGCACCAGATGCAGCTGCCCGGCGGCGCTGCCCCCGTTCACGGCCACCTCCACCAGGCCGCTGGAGTTACGGTACCAGAACGGCACGCCCGGCTCGTTGTCCGCGAACGTCGTCGCCCGGCCCAGGCGGCGGTCACCCGCCTCGATGACGGCATCGTCGCTGACGGCGCTGCCGCGGATTCCGGTCATGGCGTTGCCGTAAGAATCCAGGTACAGGATGCGCGGCACGTCGTCCGGCCATTCGGCCCCGGGGCGATCGTCAAGACGCTGCCCCAGCCACGAGCGGTCCCCCTGCCACAGCGCGGCCGCCGCGGGTGCAAAGACATCCCGCCCGTGGAAGGTCGGCGCCGCATCGGCGGGCGGCGGCGCCAGCTCCCAGGCCGCCCATTCGCCCGCACGGCGCGCGACGAACTCGAACAGGCCATTGACGGGGCCGACGTACCAGCGCTCGTCGGCGTACAGCGCGCATCCGGGGCGCTCGGTGCCAACCCCCGGATCGATGACGGCCACGTTGATCGTCTCCGGCGGCAGCGGCCGGGCAAAGGGCTCGAGCAGGTAGCCGGCAGCCCGCGGGTCCATGGCCGGGGCATCGTGCAGCAGATCCACCACCGGTACCCCGGGCGCCCGTGCCCACAGGGCGGCCTTCAGCTGTCCCACGTACGGGCCCTGCCAGCCGAAATCCGTGAACAACGCGAACATACGCCCTCTGCTCCGCCGTGCCGTGAACCGTATTCTCGCCCCGTGGCCGGGCCGGGCGCAAAAAAAAGGCCGGGCACAAGGCCCGGCCTGGAGAGCGCCACGATATCCGGCGGCCTATTCGGCAGCCGCTTCCTGGCTCTCCCGGCTGGTTTCCTGCTCACCGAACGGACGGTCCACGAGCTCCACGAACGCCATCGGCGCGTTGTCCCCGGGCCGGTAGCCGCACTTGAGGATGCGCAGATAGCCGCCCGGCCGGGCCTGGTAGCGCGGACCCAGCTCGCTGAAGAGCTTGCCCACGGCCGCCTTGTCCCGCAGCCGCGAGAACGCCAGCCGCCGCCGCGAGACGCCGTCTTCCTTCGCCAGCGTGATGAGCGGCTCCGCCACGCGGCGCAGCTCCTTCGCCTTCGGCAGCGTGGTCTTGATGGCCTCGTGCTCGAACAGGGACACCGCCATGTTCCGGAACATGGCCTGTCGGTGACTGCTGTTGCGATTCAGTTGACGCCCGGATTTGCGATGACGCATGGTTCGTTACCTTCTGGTTCGTCGGTGCACGCCTCCCGGCGCGATCAGCCCGTGGCCTGTTCCTTTCCAGCGAGACCGGCCGGCGGCCAGTCCTCCAGCCGCATGCCCAGCGACAGGCCGTGGGAGGCCAGCACTTCCTTGATCTCGGTGAGCGACTTCTTGCCCAGGTTCGGCGTCTTCAGGAGCTCCACCTCGGTGCGCTGCACCAGATCCCCCACGTAGTGAATGCTCTCCGCCTTCAGGCAGTTGGCCGAGCGCACGGTGAGCTCCAGGTCGTCGATGGGCCGCAGCAGCACCGGATCGACTTCCGGCGACTTGCGCGTCGGCTCGGCGAAATCCTCGCCGCCTTCCAGCGCGACAAACACCGACAGCTGATCCTGCAGCAGCCCGGCGGCGAACTTCATCGCCTCTTCCGGCTCGATGACGCCGTTGGTCTCGATTTCCATGACCAGCTTGTCCAGGTCCGTGCGCTGCTCCACGCGGGCGCTCTCGATGCTGTAGGCCACCCGCCGCACCGGCGAATAGCTGGCGTCGAGCTGCAGACGGCCGATAGGCCGGTCTTCCTCGTCGCTGCGCTGGGTCACGGCCTGGTAGCCACGGCCCCTGGCGACCTTGAGCGTCATGCTGAGCTCGCCGGCCTTGGTCAGGTGCGCGATCACCAGGTCGGGATTCTTGATCTCGACGTCGTGCCCCGCCTCGATGTCCGCCGCAGTGACCACGCCCGGGCCCTTCTTCGACAGCTTGAGACTGGCCTCATCCCGGGAATGCAGGCGAACGGCCAGCTGCTTGAGGTTCAGCAGGATGTCGACGACGTCCTCCTGCACCCCTTCGATGGCGGTGTACTCGTGGAGCACCCCTTCGATCTCCGCTTCCACCACCGCGAAACCCGGCATGGAGGAAAGCAGAATCCGCCGCAGCGCGTTGCCCAGCGTGTGGCCGAAGCCACGCTCCAGCGGCTCGATCTCCACGCGGGCAGAGGTCTCGCTCTGGGCCTGGACATCCACCACGCGCGGCTTGAGAAAATCTTGGAACTGGGCCTGCATCGCCTCGCCCTCTCTACGTCTTGGTACGGCTCGTGTCGTCGGCTCTTACTTGGAGTAGAGCTCGACCACCAGGTGCTCGTTGATTTCGGCCGGAAGATCCGCGCGGTCGGGGCGGGCCTTGAACGTGCCCTCGAACTTCGACGGATCCACGTCGATCCAGTCCACGAAACCCGACTGCTGCGCGAGCTCCAGCGCCGCCTGCACGCGGTCCTGCTTGCGCGCCTTCTCGCGCACCGTGACCACGTCACCCGGAGACACCTGGAACGACGGCACGTTCACAGTGCGGCCGTTGACCATCACGGCGCGGTGGCTGACCAGCTGACGCGCTTCCTGGCGCGTCGACCCGAAGCCCATGCGCCAGACGACGTTGTCCAGGCGCCCTTCGAGCAGACGCAGCAGCTCCTCGCCGGTGGCGCCCTTGCGCCGGGCTGCCTCCTTGTAATAGTTGCGGAACTGCTTTTCCATGACGCCGTACATGCGCCGGACCTTCTGCTTCTCGCGCAGCTGCAGGCCGTAGTCCGACAGGCGGGTACGACGCTGGCCGTGCTGCCCCGGCGGCGTGTCCAGCTTGCACTTGCTGTCGATGGCCCGCACGCCGCTCTTGAGGAACAGATCCGTTCCCTCGCGGCGGGCGATCTTGCATTTGGGACCGAGATACCTAGCCATTCATGTGCTCCAGTCGATCAGACGCGACGCTTCTTGGGCGGACGGCAGCCGTTGTGCGGGATCGGCGTGACGTCGGCGATATTCGTGATCTTGAACCCGGCATTGTTGAGGGCACGCACCGCCGACTCCCGCCCCGGACCGGGCCCTTTCACCCGGACTTCCAGGTTCTTCAGGCCGTAGTCCTTGGCCGCCTGCCCCGCGCGATCCGAGGCGACCTGCGCAGCGAACGGCGTGCTCTTGCGCGAGCCACGAAAACCGCTGCCACCCGCACTCGCCCAGCTCAGGGCGTTGCCCTGGCGGTCGGTAATCATGATCATGGTGTTGTTGAACGTCGCGTTGATGTGCGCGATGCCGTCAACAACCGTTTTCGTGACGCGCTTGCGCGTCCGGCTTGAAGCTTTCGCCATAGCGATGAATCCCAGTTCCTGGCCGCCGGCCATGCCGGCCGCGAATGATGGTTACTTCCGCACGGCCCGACGCGGCCCCTTGCGGGTGCGTGCGTTGGTCTGCGTCTGCTGACCCCGCACCGGCATGCCGCGGCGATGCCGCATCCCCCGGTAGCAGCCCAGGTCCATGAGCCGCTTGATGTCCATGGCAACCTTGCGGCGCAGGTCCCCTTCCACCAGGTAGTTGTTGCCGATGATGCCCCGGAGGGCTTCCACCTCGTGCTCCGCCAGGTCGCGTATCTTGCGATCCTCGGCGATCCCGGACTCCTTGCAGATGGCCGCAGCCGCGGAGCGTCCGACGCCGTAGATGTACGTCAGCGCGACGACCGCGTGCTTGTTGTCCGGGACATTGACGCCAGCAATACGCGCCATGAGTGAAACTCCTGCTTTGTGCGGAAAACCCGCAATGTTAGCGAATACCTTGACTTGCCATCAAGCGCGAGCGGATCAGCCCTGCCGTTGCTTGTGCCGGGGCTCGGTGCAGATCACCCGCACCGTGCCGCCACGACGGATGATCTTGCAGTTCCTGCAGATCTTCTTGACCGAAGCGCGTACCTTCATGATCGTTCTCCAAAACGTCCGCCCTGCCACGAAGGGCGCGTACTATACCAGATTCGTCCCGGCAATGCGTCCCCCGCGACGCGACCGTCAGCGGGGCGCTCCCGACCGGCCGAAGGACTTGAGGTTCGACTTCTTCATCAGCGGCTCGTACTGGTGCGACACCAGGTGCGACTGCAGCTGCGCCATGAAGTCCATCACCACGATCACGATGATCAGCAGCGATGTCCCGCCGAAGTAGAACGGCACGTTCCAGTACAGGATTAGGAACTCGGGCAGCAGGCACACCGCCGTGATATAGACCGCGCCGGCCGCCGTCAGCCGCGTCATGACGCCGTCGATGTACTTCGCCGTCTGCTGCCCCGGCCGAATCCCGGGGATGAACGCCCCGGACTTCTTCAGGTTGTCCGCCGTATCCCGGGAGTTGAACACCAGCGCCGTGTAGAAGAAGCAGAAGAACACGATGGCGACGGCGTAGAACACCACGTACAGCGGCTCGCCCGGCTGCAGCGTCTGCGCCAGGCGGCTGATGATGCCCGCGCCCTCGGGATCGCTGAACCAGCGCCCCAGCGTCGCCGGGAACAGGATGATGCTCGAGGCGAAGATCGGCGGGATCACGCCGGCCATGTTCAGCTTCAGGGGCAGATGGGTACTCTGCCCCTGGACCATCTTCCGCCCTTGCTGGCGCTTGGCGTAGTTCACCGTGATGCGCCGCTGTCCCCGCTCGATGAACACCACGAACGCCGTGAGCAGCAGCACGCCCACCGCCAGGACCAGTACCAGGAACATGCTCAGCTCGCCGGTGCGCGCCAGCTCCAGCGTGCTGCCCAGGGCCGCGGGCAGACCGGCGACGATGCCGGCGAAGATGATGATGGAGATGCCGTTGCCGATGCCGCGCTCGGTGATCTGCTCGCCCAACCACATCAGGAACATGGTCCCGGTGGCCAGCGTCACCGTCGCGGTGAACGTGAACGCGATATCGAAGCCCGCGCTGGCGCCGCCGTGGGTCACGCCCTGGTTCTGCAGCGCCACCGACACGCCGATGCCCTGGACGATGGCCAGCCCGAGGGCGCCGTAGCGCGTGTACTGCGTGATCTTGCGCCGCCCGGCTTCGCCTTCCTTCTTCAGCTGCTCCAGGTACGGCACCACAGCGGTGAGCAGCTGCATGATGATCGCCGACGAGATGTACGGCATGATGCCGATGGCGAAGATGGACAGCCGCTGCAGCGCACCCCCGGAGAACATGTTGAACATGTCCAGGATGGTGCCCGACTGCTCCTCGAACATCCGCACCATCGCTTCCTGGTCGATGCCCGGAATGGTCAGGTGCGTGCCGATACGAAAGACAACCAGCGCCATCAGAACGAACAGAAGGCGCTGGCGGACTTCGGTCAGTTTCGCGATTCCACCGAGTGACGACATTTGGGCTCAGCCTGCCGGGGGTACGGGTTTCGTGATCAGCTCTCGACGGTGCCGCCGGCCTTTTCAATCGCTTCCCGGGCACCCCGGGTAACGCCCACGCCCCGTACCGTTACCGCGCGATCCACGGAACCGGAAGCGATGACCTTCGCCGCCCGGGACTGCTCCGGAATCACGTCGGCTTCCTTGAGGGTGCCGAGATCCACGGTATCGCCCACCACGTACTTGAGCTCCGACAGGCGTACCTCGGCGGTTACCAGGGACTTCCGCGAGCGGAAGCCGCTCTTGGGCACGCGCCGCTGGAGCGGCATCTGACCGCCCTCGAAGCCCACCTTGGTGTAGCCGCCGGAACGGGAGTGCTGGCCCTTGTGGCCGCGCCCGGCAGTCTTGCCGTGCCCTTCGGAAAGGCCGCGCCCGACGCGCGTGCGCTCCTTGCGGCTACCGGCAGCCGGCTTCAGGCTATTCAGGCGCATGTTCAGGCCTCCTCGACGTGCAAAAGGTACGCGACCTTGTTGATCATGCCGCGATTCTCGGGCGTGTCGGCGACCGTCACCGTGTGGTGCATGCGGCGCAGGCCCAGCCCGAAAACGCAGGCGCGATGACGCGCAGTGCGCCCGTTGACGCTGCGGCGTAGTGTTACCTTGAGCTGCTTCGTGTTGGCCATGATCAACCCTGGATCTCTTCCACTGTCTTGCCGCGCTTGGCGGCCACCTCGTCCGGCGCCCGCAGGGCGGAAAGACCATTGACCGTCGCCCGCACCACGTTGATCGGATTGCGGGATCCGAGACTCTTGGCCAGGACGTTGTGCACGCCCATCACCTCGAACACGGCGCGCATGGCGCCGCCGGCGATGATCCCGGTACCCTCCGAGGCGGGCTGCATGAATACCTTGCTGGCACCGTGCCGCGCCGTGATCGGGTACTGCAGCGTGCCGTCGTTGAGCCGCACCGTGACCATGTTGGCGCGCGCCTTCTCCATGGCCTTCTGGATAGCCGCCGGCACCTCGCGCGCCTTGCCGTAGCCGAAGCCGACCCGGCCGTCGCCGTCGCCGACCACCGTCAGCGCCGTGAACCCGAACTGCCGGCCGCCTTTCACGACCTTGGCCACCCGGTTGACCGTGATGAGCTTTTCCTGGAGGCCGTCGGTATTGCTGTCGTTCATCGCCATCGTCTTATGCCTCGGTTAGAACTGCAGTCCGCCTTCGCGGGCGGCTTCGGCCAGGGCGCGGACGCGGCCGTGGTAGCGGAATCCGGAACGGTCGAACGCCACGCGCTCGACGCCCGCGGCCTTGGCCCGCTCGGCGATCAGCTTGCCCACCTCCTCGGCGGCGCTGGTATTGCCGGTGGCCGACACCGAACCGCGCACGTTCTTGTCGAGCGTGCTCGCCGCCGCCACCGTGCGGCTGCCGTCCGCCTCGACCACCTGGGCGTAGATATGCCGCGGCGTCCGGTGGACGCTGAGCCGGTAGACACCGAGCTCGCGGATCTTCATCCGGCCCCTGCGGGCGCGGCGCAGTCGTGCTGCCTTCTTGTCCATAACCCCTACCTGCTACTTTTTCTTGGCTTCTTTCATGACCACGCGTTCGCCGACGTAGCGCACGCCCTTGCCCTTGTAGGGCTCCGGCGGACGATACCGGCGAATCTGCGCGGCCACCTCGCCGACCCGCTGCTTGTCGATGCCCCGGACGACCACTTCCGTCTGACTCGGGGTCTCCACGGTCACCCCGTCGGGGACCTGGAAGTTCACCGGGTGGGAGAAACCAAGGGTGAGATTCAGATTGTCGCCCTGGCTCTGGGCACGATAGCCGACCCCGCGGAGCTCCAGCTTGCGCTCGAAGCCCTCGGAGACCCCGGTCACCATGTTGTTGAGAATGGCGCGGGTGGTCCCGGCAAGTGCCACGGAACTCTGGCGATCCTTCACCGCCCGGCAGCGCAGCTCGCCGTCGTCCTGCACCACTTCCACGTCACCGTGCACGTGGAAGCGCAGTTCGCCTTTGCTGCCCTTCACCGTCACGTCCTTGCCGTCGAGCGTGACCTCGACGCCGGACGGAATCCTGATCGGCTGCTTCGCTACTCTGGACATTCAGTTCATCCTGTCTTAGAAGACCTCACAGAGGACCTCACCGCCGACGCCCGTCGAACGGGCCGCGTGGTCCGTCATGACGCCCCGCGAGGTCGAGATGATGGCCACCCCCAGCCCGCCGTTGACCTTCGGCAGCGAGGACTTGTCCCGGAAGATGCGCAGCCCGGGCCGGCTGACCCGCTGAATCCGCTCGATCACGGGATGCCCCTGGAAGTACTTGAGCCGGATCGCGATGACCGGCTTCTTGGGCTCGCCCTCGACCCGGAAGTCCTCGATGTAGCCTTCCTCCTTGAGCACGCTGACGACAGCCTGCTTCAGCTTGGAGGAGGGCACGGTCACCTCGGCCTTGTTCGCGGTCTGTGCGTTGCGGATGCGTGTCAGCAGGTCCGCAATGGGATCGGTCATGCTCATGCTCTACGTACCTGTTTTGTCAGTATTCCAGGGCCCGGGAACGGCACTTACCAGCTCGACTTGGTCAGGCCCGGGATCATGCCCTTCATGGCAGCTTCCCGCAGCTTGTTACGCGCGAGGCCGAACTTGCGGTAGTAGCCGCGTGGACGACCGGTCACCTGGCACCGATTCCGCCGACGCACGGGGCTGGAATTCCGCGGCAGATTCTGCAGCTTCTCCTGGGCTTCCAGCTTCTCCTCCGGAGAGCTCTCCGGATTCTGGATGATCGCCTTGAGCGCCTTGCGCTTCTCGGCGTACTTGCGAACGAGGCGCGCCCGCTTCTCTTCACGCGCCACCATCGACTTCTTTGCCATATCGCCCTCGTCTATTTCCGGAACGGGAAGCCGAACGCTTCCAGCAGCGCCTGGCCTTCCTCGTCAGTATTCGCCGTCGTCGCGATGGTGATGTCCAGCCCCCGGATGCGGTCGACCTTGTCGAACTCCAGCTCCGGGAAGATGATCTGCTCGCGCACGCCCAGGTTGTAGTTGCCCCGCCCGTCGAAGGACTTGGGCGAGAAGCCGCGGAAGTCCCGGATGCGCGGCGCGGCGACGTTGATGAACCGGTCCAGGAACTCCCACATGCGCTCGCGGCGCAGCGTCACCTTGCAGCCGATGGGCCAGCCGTCGCGGATCTTGAACCCGGCGATGGACTTGCGCGTATACGTGATCGTCGGCTGCTGTCCGGCCAGCGCCGCCATGTCCGACATGGCGTGATCGATGATCTTCTTGTCCTTGACCGCCTCACCCAGGCCCATGTTCAGGGTCACCTTGGTAATGCGCGGTACCTGCATGATGTTCCGGTAGGCGAACTGGCTCTGCAGCTGCCCGACCACTTCATTTCTGTACTGCTGCTGCAACCTGGCCATGACCGCACCTAGACGTCGACGAGTTCGTTGTTGGACTTGAAGTAACGCGCCTTGCGGCCGTCCTCCAGTACCTTGATGCCAACACGGTCACCCTTGCCGGCCTTGTGGTTGTAGAGCTGCACGTTGGAGACGTCCACCGGCGCTTCCTTTTCCTGGATGCCGCCGGTCTCGCCCCGCTGCGGGTTGCCCCGCACGTGCTTTTTCACCATGTTGACGTTCTCGACCACCACCTGGTTGTCGTCGCGCAGCACGCGCACGACCGTCCCGCGGCGGCCCTTGTCCTTGCCGGCGACCACAATGACTTCGTCGCCCTTCTTGATCTTCTGCATGATCCTCTCTCCGCTCACAGCACTTCGGGTGCCAGCGAGATGATGCGCATGAACTGCGTGGTCCGCAGCTCGCGCGTCACCGGGCCGAACACGCGCGTGCCCACCGGGGTGAGCTGGTTGTTCAGAAGGACCGCGGCGTTGCCGTCGAAACGGATCACCGACCCGTCGGCGCGGCGCACGCCCTTGCGGCTGCGCACCACCACGGCGTTGTAGACCTCGCCCTTCTTCACGCGGCCCCGCGGAATGGCGTCCTTCACGCTCACCTTGATGATGTCGCCGATGGCGGCATAGCGACGCCGGGACCCACCAAGGACCTTGATACACTGGACCTTGCGGGCGCCACTGTTGTCGGCCGCATCCAGCACGGTCTGCATCTGAATCATCGCGTTTACCCGCTTCCTTTATTCCTGAGGACCACCACCGCGGCGGCGCCCGGTGCACTGCACTCAGCGACGTGTGCGCTCGACGACTTCCACGAGGCGCCAGGACTTGGTCTTCGACAGGGGCCGGCACTCCTCGATGGACACCCAGTCGCCCTCGCGGCACTCGTTGTTCTCGTCGTGCGCGTGCAGCTTCGTCGAACGACGAATGAACTTGCCGTACAGCGGATGCTTGACCATCCGCTCGAGATAGACCGTGATGGTGCGATCCATCTTCGCGCTCACGACCCGCCCAACCTGGGTCCGCCTCGTCTTCTGATTGTCACTCATGACTGTTCACTCGCCTTGCGCTTTTCGTTCAGCACAGTCTTGATCCGCGCAACGTCACGCCGCGCGGTCTTGACCAGATCGGGACGACCCAGCTGCCCGGTGGCGGATTGCATGCGCAGGTTGAACTGCTCCTTGCGCTTTTCCAGGAGCTCCTTCTCGAGCTCGGAGATGTCTTTCTGCCGCAGTTCGTTTGCTTTCATCACAGCACCGTCCGGGAAACGAATCGGGTCTTCACGGGAAGCTTCGCCGACGCCAGGCGGAACGCCTCGCGGGCCACTTCCTCCGAGACCCCTTCAATCTCGTAGAGCACGCGACCGGGCTGCACGCGGGCGGCCCAGTGATCGACGTTACCCTTGCCCTTGCCCTGCCGGACCTCGAGCGGCTTCGACGTCACCGGATAATCCGGGAACACGCGGATCCAGATCTTGCCGCCACGGCGCACGTAACGGTTGATGGCGCGTCGCGCCGCCTCGATCTGGCGGGCGGTGACCGGCCCGCGCGTCGTCGCCTTCATGCCGAACTCGCCGAAGCTGACCTGGTCGCCCCGGTTCGCGAGCCCGTAGTTCCGGCCCTTCTGCTGCTTGCGAAATTTCGTCCGCTTCGGTTGCAACATGGCTATTGATCCTTACTTGGTCGCCCCGGCGCGTTCTGCCTTGCCTTCCTGCCCCTGCTGGAAGAGCTCCGGCTCCAGAATCTCGCCCTTGAACACCCACACCTTGACGCCGATCACGCCGTAGGTGGTGAACGCCTCGGCAAAGCCGTAGTCGATGTTCGCGCGCAGCGTGTGCAGCGGCACGCGCCCTTCCCGGTACCATTCGGTGCGCGCGATCTCGGCACCGTTGAGGCGGCCGGCGACGTTGAGCTTGATGCCCTGGGCACCGAGGCGCATGGCGTTACCCACGGCGCGCTTGGTGGCGCGGCGGAACATGATCCGCCGCTCGAGCTGCTGGGCCACGTTCTCGGCCACCAGCTGGGCGTCCAGCTCCGGCTTGCGCACCTCCTCGATATTGATGTGCACCGGCACGCCCATGAGCTTGCTCACTTCCCGCCGGAGGACCTCGATATCCTCGCCCTTCTTGCCGATCACCATCCCCGGGCGCGCCGTGTGAATGGTCACCAGCGCGTTCTTCGCCGGGCGCTCGATCCGGATGGTGCTCACCGACGCGTGCGAGAGCTTCTTCTTGATGAACTCGCGCACCTTCAGGTCGGTGTTGAGGAACGTCCCGAAGTCCGAACTCTTGGCATACCACATGGACCGCCAGTCTTCGGTGACGCCCAGACGAAATCCGGTCGGGTGGACTTTGTGACCCATGAACTGCTCCCGTTATTACTGCTCAGCCACTTTCACGGTGATGTGGCTGGTGCGCTTGAGGATCCGGTTCGCGCGGCCCTTGGCGCGCGCCTGGATCCGCTTGTACATCGGCCCTTCGTCAACATAGATCGACGACACGCGGAGCTCGTCGATATCCGCGCCCTCGTTGTGCTCGGCGTTGGCAATTGCCGACATGAGCACCTTGCGCACCATGGCGGAGGCCTTCCGCGGGCTGAACTCCAGGGTCTGCAACGCCTTGCCCACCGACTGGCCGCGGATCTGGTCGGCGACCAGCCGCACCTTCTGCGGCGAGATCAGGGCATACCTGTGCTTCGCTGCGACTTCCATGGGTCACCCCTACCGTTTGGACTTCTTGTCGGCCATGTGGCCCCGGTACGTCCGCGTCGCCGCGAACTCGCCGAGCTTGTGACCGACCATGTTCTCGTTGATAAGCACCGGTACGTGCTGCCTGCCGTTGTGGACGGCGATGGTGAGACCCACCATGTCCGGCAGGACCATGGACCGGCGCGACCAGGTCTTGATCGGCCGCTTCGAGTTCGCGTCCACCGCCTGCTCGACCTTCTTGAGCAGGTGGGTGTCAACGAACGGGCCCTTCTTGATTGAACGTGGCACGAATACGACCTCTCGCTGCTAGTTGCGCTTCTTCTTGCCTCGGCCCCGGACAATGTACTTGTCCGTGCGCTTGTTCTTGCGGGTCTTGTACCCCTTGGTGGGGATGCCCCAGGGCGTCACCGGGTGACGGCCGCCGGACGTCCGGCCCTCGCCGCCACCGTGTGGGTGATCCACCGGGTTCATGACCACGCCGCGCACCGTGGGGCGGCGGCCGCGCCACCGAGTGGCACCGGCCTTGCCGAGGGAACGCAAGCTGTGTTCCTGGTTTCCGACTTCGCCGACCGTCGCGCGGCATGCCGTGGGCACCTTGCGCATCTCGCCCGAGCGAAGCCGGATCGTCGCGTAATTGCCTTCCCGGGCGACCAGCTGTGCCGCCGTTCCGGCAGCACGGGCCAGCTGTGCGCCCTTCCCGGGGCGCATCTCCACGCAGTGGACCTGGGTACCCAGCGGAATGCTCCGCAGGGACAGGGCATTGCCCGGCTTGATCGGCGCTTCCTCGCCCGCGAGGACCTGCGCGCCCACCCGCAGCCCGCGGGGCGCGATAATATACCGCCTCTCGCCGTCCGCATAAAGGATCAATGCGATATTGGCGCTGCGGTTGGGATCGTATTCCAGGCGCTCCACCTTGCCCGGGATGCCGTCCTTGTTCCGCTTGAAGTCGATAATGCGATACCGCTGCTTGTGACCGCCGCCGCGATGGCGCGTGGTCATCCGGCCGGCATTGTTGCGGCCGCCGGTCCGCGACTTCTTGTCCACGAGGGGCGCGTACGGTTCACCCTTGTGCAGCTCGTCGTTGCGAATCTGAACGACAAAGCGGCGCCCGGGGGATGTCGGTTTCGCCTTGAGCAGTGCCATGGTTCCTGTCCGTCGCTGGTCGCGTTCGTTATTCGCCGCCCAGGAAATCGATATCCTGGCCGGCCTCCAGGGCCACGTAGGCCTTCTTCCAGTTCGGGCGCCTGCCCTTGATCCGGCCGAAGCCCTTTTCTTTGCCCTTCATCACCGCGGTGCGCACTTTCTCGACCCTGACGTCGAACAGCTGCTCCACCGCGGTCTTGATCTCGCCCTTGCTGGCATCGCGCTTGACCCGGAAGACCACCTGGTTGGCCTCGTCGCCAACGATGGTGCTCTTCTCGGATACGTGCGGCGCAAGCAGGATGTTGTACATGCGTTCCTGATTCATCCCAGCCACTCCTCGACGCGCTTGAGCGCATCCACGGTGATCACCACCTTCTCGAAGGCAACCAGCCGCACCGGATCCAGCCCGGCCGTATCGGTCACGTCCACGTGGGGCAGATTGCGCGCCGCCAGCGCCAGGTTCTCCGAGGTCGACTGCGTGACGATGAGCGCCTGATCGACGCCGTGCTCGCCGAGCTTCGCCAGCAGGGACTTGGTCTTCGGTGCATCCACGTCGAAGGAGTCCACCACCACCAGGCGCTGCTGGCGCGCCAGCTCGGAGAAGATGCTGCTGATCGCGGCCCGGTAGACCTTGCGGTTGACCTTCTGCGAGTAATCCCGCGGCCGCGCGGCAAACGTCTTGCCGCCGCTGCGCCAGATGGGGCTGCGGATCGTCCCCGCCCGGGCGCGGCCGGTGCCCTTCTGGCGCCAGGGCTTGGAGCCGCCGCCGCTGACGTCGGAACGGCTCTTCTGCGCCTTGGTCCCGGCACGGCCGCCGGCCATGTAGGCGGTGACCACCTGGTGCACCAGGCCTTCGTTGAATTCGCGGCCGAACGCCTTGTCCGAGACGGTAACCGTCTCGCCGCCGTGTTTCTGGAGTTCCATTAGCTGCCCCTCCCTTCACCGGCCTTGACCGTCGGCTGCACGATGACGTCGGCGCCGTTCGGCCCGGGGATCGCTCCCTTGACCAGCAGCAGGTTGCGCTCGGCATCCACGCGCACGATCTCGAGATTCGGCTGCGTGCTGCGCTTGTTGCCCATCTGGCCGGCCATCTTCTTGCCCTTGAACACGCGCCCCGGCGACTGGTTCTGGCCGATGGAGCCCGGCGCGCGGTGGGACTTCGAGTTGCCGTGGGTCGTGTCCTGGGTGGCGAAGTTGTGCCGCTTGACGTTGCCGGCGAAGCCCTTGCCCTTGCTCACCCCGCGGACGTCCACGTGCTGGCCCGCCTCGAACAGGTCCACCTTGATCTCGCCGCCGACCTCCAGGGCCGGCTCGGGCTGCTCACCCTCGGCCAGGCGGAACTCCCACAGGCCGCGCCCGGCATCGACACCCGCCTTGGCGAAATGACCCGCTTCCGGGCGCGTGACCCGGGACGGACGGCGGGAGCCGGTCGTCACCTGCACGGCCTGATAGCCGTCCGCGTCCACGGTCTTGAGTTGTGTTATACGGTTCGGCGTCGCTTCGATCACCGTGACCGGGACAGCCGCCCCGCTCTCGGTGAAGATGCGCGTCATGCCGCGTTTACGACCGACGATTCCGATAGCCATCGTTACCTCTTCCAGAGACAAAGAGCCCTGACCGCGCCGACACGCACGGCCGGGCCCTGCTTAGCGTAACGCCTCAGTACAGCTTGATCTGGACATCCACCCCGGCGGCCAGGTCGAGCTTCATGAGCGCGTCCACGGTCTTGTCCGTCGGGTCGATGATGTCCATCAGCCGCTTGTGCGTCCGGATCTCGTACTGATCCCGCGCGTCCTTGTTGACGTGGGGCGAGATCAGCAGCGTGTAGCGTTCCTTCTTCGTCGGCAGCGGGATCGGGCCCCGGACCTGGGCGCCCGTCCGTTTCGCGGTCTCGACGATCTCGCCAGCGGACACATCGATGAGCCGATGATCGAACGCTTTCAGGCGAATACGGATTTTCTGGTTCGTAGCCATAGTGATTACTCGATAATCTTCGAGACGACGCCGGCGCCGACGGTGCGGCCGCCTTCGCGAATGGCAA
>NZ_JAUFPK010000004.1:563050-642055 GCF_030409225.1 Aquisalimonas lutea | reverse complement strand
TCGACGGCGTCGACCCGCGCGGCGAGACCGTCGGCGCCGGCATGCAGTACCGCTTCTAGCGGTCTGCTCAGTACTCGGAGGCAGAGATTGCCGAGAGTGTAAACAGGTCCCGGGAAGGATCTTCCGATTCGGCAGTGATGAGAACTGCCCCGGCAACGTGTAGCCTCAAGGCACACAGCAGAATGAACCAAGGAGACCAATAATGAGCAGAATCAGCAGCATGACCGCGCGCATCGCCGCCGCGGCCGCCCTGGCCGGCCTGATTTCGGGCACGGCTTCGGCACAGACCAGCATCGACTTCCAGCTCGACTGGCGCTTCGAGGGGCCGTCGGCACCGTTCCTCATGGCCAACCAGAAAGGCTACTACGAGGACGAGGGCCTGGACGTCACCGTCGACTCGGGCAGCGGCTCCGCCCAGACCATCAACCGGGTCGCGTCCGGCACCTATGACATGGGCTTCGGTGACATGAACGCCCTGATCGAGTTCCTGGCGAACAACCCGGATGCCCCCGGCGTCACGGCCGTCTACGTGGTCTACGACGGCTCGCCGGCAGCGATCTTCGCCATGGAGGACAGCGGCATCGAGACGCCGGCCGACCTGGCGGGCAAGACCCTCGGTGCGCCGTCGTTCGACACCGGCCGCCGGGCATGGCCGCTGTTCGCCCGGGCCAACGGGCTCGACCCGGACGCCGTGTCCTGGGACTCGGTGGATCCCACCCTGCGGGAGCAGTTGCTGGTCAGCGGCGACGTGGACGCCATCTCCGGCTTCTACTTCACCAGCCTGCTGAACCTCAAGAGCCGCGGCGTCAGCCGTGAGGACCTGGTGATCATGCCGTTCCCCGAGTACGGCGTGGAGCTCTACGGCAATGTCATCGTCGCCCGGGACGCGTTCCTGGAAGAGCATCCGGAGGCCGTATCGGGCTTCCTGCGCGCCTTCACGCGGGCGCTGGATGACACCCTGGCGGATCCCGAGAGCGCCGTGGAGTACGTCTACCAGCGCGACCAGCTCATCGACCGGGAAGTGGAGCTGGAGCGGCTGAAGCTCGCCATCGACGGCTCCATCGCCACGGATTTCACCCGCGAGAACGGCGTCGGTGACGTGGACATGGACCGGCTGTCGGCGAGCATCGACCAGGTCGCGGACGCCTTCGATCTCGAGGACAACGTGCCGACCGCCGACGAGGTCTTCACCCGGGAGTTCCTGCCCGATCAGGAAATGCGCATGGTCTTCCCTGAGTGACCGGCGAGCACGGAGAAACGATGACGACAGCAACCGTGGCCAACCAGGCCGCCCCCGACGCCGCCCCGCGGGCGGCGTCGGGGCGGCCGTTCGTTGAATTCGACCAGGTCAGCCTTGCCTATGACGACTCCGGCAATGCCATCGAGGACATCAACCTGACCATCCACCAGGGCGAGTTCGTGGCGTTCGTCGGACCGAGCGGCTGCGGCAAGTCCACGTTCATGAAGCTCTGCACGGGCCTCCACGGCCCCACGGAAGGGACCGTGCGCGTGGACGGCCAGCGCGTTGTCGGGCCGCTGAAGATCACGGGCATGGCCTTCCAGAACGCGACGCTGCTGCCGTGGCGCACGACCCTGGACAACGTCATGCTGCCCCTGGAGATCGTCCAGCCGCACCGCAAGCGCCTGCGCAAGGAGCGCCAGGCCTACCGCGACAAGGCCATGCGCCTGCTGGAAACGGTGGGTCTGGGCGCCTACGCGGACAGCTACCCGTGGCAGCTCTCCGGCGGCATGCAGCAGCGGGCCTCCATCTGTCGGGCCTTGATCCACGATCCCGAGCTGCTGATGCTGGACGAGCCGTTCGGGGCGCTGGACGCGTTCACCCGGGAAGAGCTCTGGGGCGTGCTCAGCGAGCTGTGGGAAGCCAACCGCTTTACCGTGGTACTGGTCACCCATGATCTCCGCGAGGCGGCGTACCTGGCCGACACCATCTACGTGATGAGCGCGCGCCCCGGCCGCATTCTGGAGCAGCGCCACGTGGACTTTGCGCGCCCCCGCGACCTGGAGCTGACCTACACGCCCGCGTTCACGGATCTGATTCACGACCTGCGCGGCCGCATCGGCGCCATCCGGGAGGGCCGTACGGAATGAAGCCGCTATCCACCAACGCGAAAATGCGCATTGCCCCGTGGGCCGCCGTGATCATTCTGCTGGTGGTCTGGGAGGGCGTGGTGCGCCTGCTGGGCGTGCCGCAGTACGTCTTCCCGGGCGTCATCGACACCGCCAATGCGCTGGTCAATTACTACGAGCCGGTGGGACTGCATGCCTGGCAGACCTTCTGGACCACGGTGATCGGCTTCCTCATCGGGGTGGCCGTGGGCCTGGGACTGGGCATCGTCGTCGGTTCCTCGCCGCTGATGTACCGGGCGTGCTACCCGCTGCTGGTGGCGTTCAACGCCATCCCCAAGGTGGCCTTCGTGCCGATCCTCGTCGTCTGGTTCGGCATCGGCACGGTGCCCGCCATCATCACCGCATTCCTGATCTGCTTCTTCCCCATCGTGGTCAACGTGGCCACCGGCCTGGCGACGCTGGAGCCGGAAATGGAGGACGTGCTGCGGGTGCTGGGTGCGCGGCGCCTGGATGTGCTGCTGAAGGTGGGCCTGCCGCGTTCCATGCCGTACTTCTTCGCCTCGCTGAAGGTGGCCATCACCCTGGCGTTCGTGGGCACGGTGGTCTCCGAGACGGTGGCCTCGAACCAGGGTATCGGCTATCTCATGATGTCGGCCGGCTCGCAGATGCGCATGCCGCTGGTGTTCGCGGGACTGATCACCATCAGCGTCATGGCCATGGTGATGTACCAGGTGTTCGCGTGGATGGAGAGCCACATCACCGGCTGGGCGCATCGTCGGTAGGTGACGGGCCTGCCGCGCCGCCATGTTGCAGCGCGCATTGACTCCCTGATCCTGCCCGTGGATTGTCGGCACAGGCGAGCCGGGCCCAAAAGGCCCGGCCGCCTGCGACGGTACGGCTCCCGGTACCCACCGGGAGGACACGTTGGGCAGTCAGCCGGATCTCCGGCGGCGGGCGCGGGTGCCCGCTGACCGGGTCCGCAAAGGGAGATCCCCTCATGGCGCTTGCTGACGTACATCTGGAAGACAAGTATGCCCTGGAGACGGGGCGCATCTATCTCAACGGCATCCAGGCCCTGGTTCGCCTTCCCCTGATGCAGGCCCGGCGCGACGCCCGGGCGGGCCATCACACCGCCGGCTTCATCTCGGGGTATCGCGGCTCGCCCCTGGGGGGTCTGGACAAGGCCCTATGGGACGCGCAGGCGTTCCTGGAGCCGCAGGCCATCCGGTTCCAGCCGGGAGTCAACGAGGACCTGGCGGCCACCTCCGTGTGGGGCAGCCAGCAGGTGGGGTTGTGGCCCGGCGCGCGCTACGACGGCGTGTTCGGCATGTGGTACGGCAAGGCCCCGGGCGTGGACCGCAGCGGGGACGTCTTCCGCCATGCCAACGCGGCGGGTACGGCGCCCCTGGGCGGCGTGCTGGCGGTGGCCGGCGACGACCACGGCTGCAAGTCCTCCACGCTGCCCAGCCAGTCGGAATTCGCGTTCATGGACCTGCAGATGCCGGTGCTGCATCCGGCGGATGTCCAGGATCTCCTGGACATGGGCCTGTACGGCTGGGCCATGTCGCGCTACAGCGGCTGCTGGGTGGGACTGATCGTGGTGGCCGATACGGCGGATGCCTCGGCGTCGGTGCACGTCGACCCCGGGCGCCCGGTCATCCAGCTGCCGGACGATTTCCGGATGCCGCCGGACGGGCTCGGCATTCGCTGGCCGGATCGCCCCCTGGAGCAGGAGGCGCGGCTGCATCGCTACAAGCTCAACGCGGTGCGCGCTTTCGCCCGGGTCAACGGCATCGACCGCATCACCCTGGACAGCCCGCGTCCGCGGCTGGGCATCGTCACCACCGGCAAGGCCTACCTGGATCTCTGCCAGGCGCTGGAGGACCTGGGCATCGATGCGGCGGCGGCCGCCGCCATCGGCCTGCGCGTGTACAAGGTAGGCATGCCCTGGCCCCTGGAGCCCGAGGGAGCGGCGCGCTTCGCCGAGGGCCTGGACGAGATCCTGGTGGTGGAGGAGAAGCGTCCGCTCATCGAGCCGCAGCTGCGGGAGCAGCTCTACAACCATACGCAGGCGGCGCGTCCCCGGATCGTCGGCAAGTACGACGAGCAGGGGGAATGGCTGCTGCCCTCGGAGGGCGAGCTGCATTCCGGCCAGGTGGCCCGTGTCATCGCCGCGCGGATCCGGCCCTACCATACCACCGAGGTGATGGAGCGGCGCCTGCGCTTCCTGGACGAGCAGGACGCCGCCCTGGCGGCGAGCCGTCCGCTGGTGGAGCGCCTGCCGCATTTCTGCTCCGGGTGCCCGCACAACACCTCCACGCGAGTCCCCGAGGGCAGCCGCGCCACCGCCGGGATCGGCTGCCACTACATGGCCCACTGGATGGACCGCAGCACCGAGACGTTCACCCACATGGGCGGCGAAGGAGTCCCCTGGATCGGCCAGGCGCCGTTCACCGAGACCCAGCACATCTTCGCCAACATCGGTGACGGCACCTACTATCACTCGGGCCTGCTCGCGGTACGGGCCGCTGTCGCCGGCGGCGTCAACATCACCTACAAGATCCTCTACAACGACGCCGTGGCCATGACCGGGGGCCAGCACGTGGACGGCCCCCTGAGCGTGCCCCAGGTCACCCGCCAGCTGGCCGCCGAAGGCGTGCAGCGCATCGTGGTGGTCAGCGACGAGCCGGAGAAGTACACCGGCGCCACCGACCTGGCACCGGGCACCAGCGTCCACGACCGCCGGGAGCTGGACGGCGTGCAGCGGGAGCTGCGCGAGATCGGCGGCGTGTCGGCGCTCATCTACGATCAGACCTGTGCCGCCGAGAAGCGCCGCCAGCGCAAGCGCGGCACCATGCCCGACCCGGCCAAGCGCGCGTTCATCAACAGCCGGGTGTGCGAGGGTTGCGGCGACTGCAACGCCAAGTCCAACTGCCTGTCGGTGGTGCCGCTGGAGACGGAGCTGGGCCGCAAGCGGGCCATCGACCAGGGCCAGTGCAACAAGGACTTCTCCTGCGTCGACGGCTTCTGCCCCAGCTTCGTCACGGTCCACGGCGCCGATCTGCGGCGCCCCGAGGGCGCCGCCGATACCAGCGTCCTGCCGCCCCTGGACGAGCCGGCGAAGCCGGCTCTGGACCGGCCGTACGGCATGGTCATCACCGGTGTCGGCGGTACCGGGGTGGTGACGGTCGCCGCCCTGCTGGGCATGGCGGCCCATCTGGACGGCAGGGGCGTCGCCGTGCTCGACATGACCGGGCTCGCCCAGAAGTACGGCGCGGTGACCAGCCACGTGCGCGTCGGTACCTCGCCGGAGGCGGTTCACGGGCCGAAGATCCCGGCGGGCGAGGCGGACCTGCTGCTCGGCTGCGACCTGGTCGTGGCCTCCGGGCAGGACAGCATCGCCCGGCTGTCCCCGGAGCGCTCCGCCGCCGTGGTGAACACCCACGGGGTGATGCCGGCGGAGTTCATCCGCAACCCGGACATGGCCTTCCCCCAGGCGGAGATGCTCCAGCGCATCCGCGACAACGCCCGGGACGGGGCATGCCTGGCCCTGGATGCAGCGGCGCTGACGGAGGGGCTGTTCGGCGACTCCACGGCCATGAACCTGTTCCTGCTGGGCGCGGCGTACCAGCAGGGCCTGGTGCCTGTTTCGGCCGAGGCGATCGATCAGGCCATCGCGCTCAACGGCACCGCCGTGGAGGCCAACCGCCAGGCGTTCTTCTGGGGGCGCCATGCGGCCCGGAACCCCGAGCGGGTCGAGACCCTGGTGCGTGGCGACGACACGGCGGAGGAGGGCACGCCCACCGATCTGGCCGCCTGGATCGAGCGGCGGCGCGCGGACCTGGTGGCCTACCAGGACGAGGCGTACGCCGACCGGTACATGCGCCTGCTCGAGCGCGTCCGCGCCGCCGAGCAACGGGCGGCGCCGGAGTCCGAGGAGCTGGTGCGGGCGGTGGCGTTCTCGTACTTCCGTCTGCTGGCCGCCAAGGACGAGTACGAGGTGGCGCGCCTGTACACCGACGGCGCGTTCGCGCGGGAGCTGGAGCGGACGTTCACCGCCGGCTACCGTCTGCGGATCCATCTCGCACCGCCCCTGCTCGCGCGACGCGATCCGCACACGGGCGAGCCGCGCAAGCATGCGTTCGGTCCCTGGATCCTGCCGGCGCTGCGGTTGCTGGCCCGCATGAAGGGCCTGCGGGGCAGGTGGATGGATCCGTTCGCCTACAGCGCCGATCGCCGCCTGGAGCGGACCCTGCTGCGGGAGTTCGAGGCGCTGTGCGAGGAGCTCGTGGACGGCCTGCGCGGCGACAACCACGAGGCTGCCGTCGCCCTGGCCCGGTTGTACGGGGACATCCGCGGCTTCGGCCATGTCAAGGAGGCGAGCGCCGGGCAGGCCCGGGAGCGGCGCGACCAGTGGCTGAAGCGGTTCCGGCAGCGGCAGGCGGTACCGCAGCGGCCCGCGCCGGAGCCGGCCTAGGGCACGCTGTAACGTCTCCCGGCGCGGCGATCGCCGGGAGCCGCTATGGCCTGGGGCTGCTCAGCAACAGGCGGAAGGCCTTGGTGGCGGGCTCGCGGGCCGGCTCCCGGCCGCAGATGATATCGCTGTAGATGGCGCCTTCACCGATGCGCACCACGAAGAAGGCCAGGTCCTCGGTATCCATCTGCGGCTCGATGGTGCCCCGCGCCACCTGTTCGTCCAGCAGGGCGCGCCAGGCGTCCACGAGCCGGCCCTGGAGGCCGCTGACGTTGGAAGTGAGCACCCGCAGGGCGAACTGCGGATCGTGGCGGAGGAACTGATGGAGCGCATCGGCGCTCATGATCTCGCCGTTGACCTCCTCGTAGATCCGGGCGAGATACTCGACGCCCTCCAGGCCCGGCACGGCGTCGGCCCGTTCCCGGGCGTTGCTCAGGACCTGGGAGTACAGCGACCAGAGGATCTCGCCCAGCAGGAGCTCCTTGTTGCCCACCCAGCGCATGAGGGTGGCGCGCCCGATGCCGAGCTCCTCGGCCAGGGCGGAGAGATTGAGGCGGCGGCCCTGCAGCCACCACTTGCGTGCCTGGTAGAAGGCGGTGACCGGCGTCGGGCGGCTGGACGGTTCGTCATCGCTGAGCGCGATCGCGAGCGGGGTTTTTCGGCTCATGGGGCTAGTGTCCTGTAACCCAAGTTCGTTGGATTTTGCCTGACCTCTGGGCCGCTGAGGCAAGGCCGTCGGCCCGAAGGCGTAGCGCGCCCTACGGCGAGGGCCGGCAACGCCGCCTCAGCGGCCCAGAGGCAGGCCCTGCGGGAGCGTCTGTGCGGTGCCAGGGCTTCGTTGCGCCTCTTGCCAAGGGTGACGGCCATTGCCTGCGAGCCGCGCCTCGCCCTGGCGCCGCACAGACGCTCAAAATGCAACGAAGTTGGGTTACAGGACACTAATATCCCGACTATGGTTTGTTTGTGATACAAAAATATAATTTGTATCGGTTCTTTCGGGTTGTCTCCTGCATGATACACCCATCACCGGCGTGAGGCATGTACCGGATGTTCCCGGCGCCGGCTTGACGCAGCGCGCAATGACCCGGAAGCTTTGCCGTCGCCCGCCGCTGCCCGTCGAGTGGCGACCGGCCCGCAACCGGAGAGTGGACCCTGCTAGCGATTGTCAACATTCTGGCGCCGGTGTTCCTGGTCATCCTGCTGGGATGGGCCCTGGCGCGTACCGGCTTTCTGCCCGGGCAGGCCCTGGCCGAGCTGAACCGGCTGTGCTACTGGGTGGGAGTGCCCTGCCTGCTGTTCTACCGGGTGAGTACGGCGCAGCCCGATGTCGGCGGCGTCACCGGGCTGCTGCTGGTGTGCGGCCTCGCCACGGTGCTCGCCATCGGTGTTGCCGGCCTGGTCGGGCTGGCCCTGGGGTTGCCCGGGCGCGCCTACGGTACCTTCATGCAGGGCGTGTTCCGGGGCAATCTCGCCTTCATCGGCCTGCCGGTGGTGCTGTACGCGTTCCCGGACTCCGCCGGCAGCGCCGAGACCAGCGCGCTGCTGGTGTTCGGGCCGCTGGTGGTCCTCTACAACGTGCTGGCCGTGGTGGTGCTGGTCCTATCGGGCGGCGGCTCCGGGCACGGACTCGTGCGTCCGGCCCTCTACGGCCTGGTCACCAATCCGATCCTGGTCGCGTCGCTGGGCGGGCTGCTGGTGGCGCTGGCGGGTATTCCGCTGCCGGAGGTGGCGGGCAACACCATCTCGGCGATCGGCCAGATGGCGCTGCCGCTGGCGCTGATCTGCATCGGCGGGACCCTCTACACCACGCGGATCCAGGGCAGCCTGGGCCGGGCGCTGGCGGGTGCCGGCATGAAGGTGGCCGCCGTGCCTCTCATCGGCTTCGCGCTGGCCTGGGCAGTGGGGCTGTCCGACGACCACACGCGCATCGCGCTGATCCTGCTGGCGTGCCCCACGGCCTCGGTGTCCTACGTCCTCGCCCGCCAGCTGCGCGGCGACGAGGCGCTGGCGTCGAGCATTGTGGTGCTGAGCAATTTCCTCGCCGTTCCGGCCATGTTCGTGGTGCTGGCGTTGGGTTAGGGAGCTGGCGCGACCCGCGGGACCGTAGGAGCGGCGTCAGCCGCAACCGGCGCAAAGCGATCCTGCATTCTGGCGAGTCGGGGCTGAAGCCCCTCCCACAGGTGCTGCGCCAGGCGGTCCCGGAGCCGTGTAGGAGCGACGTCAGTCGCGACTTTCCAGGGCATCAGATTCTCTGGAAAGTCGCGACTGACGTCGCTCCTACGGCGCGCTCTTGCAGCCGCCGGCGCGACGCCCGTGGGAGGGGCTTCAGCCCCGACTCGCCGGCGGCGGGCAGAAGGGCTTGCGTCGTATCCCGCACGCCCTACGCTTTAACTGCCAACTTCACACCTCAACACTCGATGACGTTCACCGCGAGGCCGCCCCGGGAGGTTTCCTTGTACTTGGTCTTCATGTCGCGGCCCGTGTCGCGCATGGTGCGCACCGCCTTGTCCAGGGACACGACATGGGCGCCGTCGCCGCTGAGGGCGAGCCGGGAGGCGTTCACCGCCTTGACGCTGCCCACGGCGTTGCGCTCGATGCAAGGGATCTGCACCAGGCCGCCGACGGGATCGCAGGTCATGCCCAGGTGGTGCTCCAGGGCGATCTCGGCGGCGTTCTCCACCTGCGCCGGGGTGCCGCCGAGAATCTCGGTCAGGCCCGCCGCCGCCATGGCGCAGGCGGAGCCCACCTCGCCCTGGCAGCCGGCTTCCGCGCCCGAGATGGAGGCTCCGGCCTTGATGATCATGCCGATGGCCCCGGCGGTGAGCAGGTAGCGGACGACGCCTTCCTCGTCCGGCGTTCCGGTGTGGTAGAGGTAGTAGTGCAGCACCGCGGGCACGATGCCGGCGGCACCGTTGGTGGGCGCGGTGACCACCCGGCCGCCGGAGGCATTCTCCTCGTTCACGGCAATGGCATAGGCGCCGAGCCAGTCCATGGCCGACAGCGGATCAATGCTGCCCTGGGTGGTGAGCCGCTGGTACAGCCCGGGCGCCCGGCGCTTGACCCGGAGCGGGCCCGGTAGCTCGCCCTCGTGCTCGAAGCCGCGCCGGACGCACTCGCACATGACGTCGCGCACCCGCAGCAGGCCCTGCCGGGTCTCGGTTTCCGGTCGCAGGCACGCCTCGTTGGCGCGCATGATGTCGCTCACGGGCTGCTGGCGCTCTTCGCACCATGCCAGCAGCTCGCGGGCCGTGGTGAACGGGCAGGGCGGGGCGGGGGCATCGTCGTCGTCCGAGCCCTCGCCGCGCAGGAATCCGCCGCCCACGGAATAGTAGTCCCGGCTTGTCAGGGCCTCGCCGCGCTCGTCCCAGGCGGTGAAACGCAGGCCGTTGGGGTGTTCCGGCAGGCTGCGGCGGCCGTGGAAGACCAGGTCCCGGTCGGGCTGGAAGGAGACCGTGCGGTAGCCGCCCAGCGCCAGCCGGTGGTCGCTATCGATCTCGGCGGACCGTCGCGGCAGGTGCTCCGGGGGCACGGTCTCCGGATCGGCCCCTTCGAGCCCCGCGAGCACGGCCGGGCCGCTGCCGTGGCCGCGACCGGTGGCGCCCAGGGAACCGAACAGCTCCGCCTTGACCCGGTGCACCCGGGGCAACACTCCCTCGCGGTCCAGGCCGGCGACGAACAGCCGCGCGGCGCGCATGGGGCCGACCGTATGGGAGCTGGACGGGCCGATGCCGATACGGAAAAAGTCAAAGACACTCAGGGACATCACGCACCTCCGGGTTGACGCTGGCAGTGTGCGCGTGCGCCGGGGACGGCACTTGCGGACCTGCGACGCCCATGCGGTCAGGAGGCGTCATGGAGCAACAACGGAGGGCGCTGGCCGGTGTGCCGTCAAGGCGGCCGTAGGAGCGACATGAGTCGCGACCTTCCAGAGAACCCGAGCCACCGCAAGGTCGCGGCTGAAGCCGCTCCTACGCGGCTTCGGCGAAGCCCGCTACAGATCCTGTGGGAGGGGCTTCAGCCCCGACTTTCCAAAGTTCAGGATCCTCTGCGCCGGTCGCGACTGACGTCGCTCTTACGGCCGCTACGCCGCTGCGGGGGCCTGCAGGGGGAGGTGGCCTATTCCGCGGCGAGGGCGCGGCCGACCTTGGAGGCGGGCTCCCGGCCCAGCTCGGCGGAGATCCAGCGGCCCGTGGCGGCGACGGCGTCCAGGTCCACGCCGCTGGCGATGCCCATGCCGTCGAGCATGTACACCACGTCCTCGGTGGCGACGTTGCCGGAGGCGCCCCGGGCATAGGGGCAGCCGCCCAGGCCGGCGACGGAGGCATCCACCGTGGCTACGCCCAGCTCCAGGACGGCGAACAGGTTGGCCAGGGCCTGGCCGTAGGTGTCGTGGAAATGGGCGGCCAGCGCCTCGACGGGTACCTGCTCCGCCACGGCGGCGATCATGCGCTGCGCCTTGAGCGGCGTGCCCGTACCGATGGTGTCACCCAGGGAGATCTCGTAGCAGCCCATCTCCCGCAGCGCCCGGGCGACCCGGGCGACCGCTGCGGGTTCAATGGTCCCCTCGTAGGGGCAGCCCAGCACGCAGGAGACATACCCGCGCACGCGGATGCCCCGGGCCCGCGCGGCTTCGGCGACGGGGCGGAAACGCTCCAGGCTCTCGTCGATGCTGCAGTTGATGTTCTTCTTCGAGAAGCTCTCGGATGCCGCGCCGAACACGGCGACCTCCTCGGCGCCGGCGGCCGCGGCGGCGTCGAAACCCTTCATGTTGGGCGTGAGCACGGGGTAGGCCACCCCGGCGCGGCGCCGGATGCCCGTCAGGACCGTTTCATGGTCCGCCATCTGCGGAACCCACTTGGGCGAGACGAAGGCGGTGGCCTCCACCGCGGGCAGGCCGGCGTCGGCGAGGCGGTGGATGAGCTCCAGCTTGGTCTCCGTGGCCACCGTTTCGGGCTCGTTCTGGAGCCCGTCCCGGGGGCCGACTTCGACGATGCGTACCTTCTCCGGAAAGTTCATAGGGTGCGAACTCCGTGCTTGCGCGCCGCGGCGGCTTGTACCGCGGCCGCGGCCGTTACTCTTCGGCGCCGATCGCCAGCAGCTCCGCGCCCTCGGAGACCTGATCGCCCTGGCGGAAGTTGACGTGCTCCACGCGGCCGGCGGTGAACGCGCGGATGGTGTGCTCCATCTTCATCGCCTCCAGGACCATCAGCGCGGCGCCTTCCTCCACGTGGTCGCCCTCGCTGACCAGCACCGACAGCACGGTACCGGGCATGGGCGCGGTCAGGCTGCCCTCGCGCAGCTCCTCGGCCATGCCCGCGGACAGGGGGTCGTGGACCACCAGCTCGCGCTCCTCGCCGCTGACGCCCACGCGCAGGCGCTCCCCGGTCTGCAGGGCGCGGGCGTCCAGGTGCACGCCGTCCAGGACCACCCGCAGGGAGCCGTCCGCGTGCAGCGTGCCGTTGGCCTGCATGGTGCCGCCCGGCAGGTCCAGGAGGAAACAGTCCCGGCGGTAGTGCGCCACCACCGTGAGATCCCGCTCGCCGTCGAGGAAATGCAGCACGTGGTGATTGTCGCTGTTCGGCTGCCAGCCGTCCGTGCTGTGCCAGGGCGACCAGGGGTCTCCGGACTGGCGTGCGCGCTCCGCGGCCGCCTGGTCCACGCCGAGGAGCTCGAACAGCGCCGCCACGGCGAGCAGGCGGTCGGAAGGGGCCTCGGGCACGGGGAAGAGATCGTCGCGGTAGGTCTCGATGAACCCGGTGTCGACGCCGCCGGCGGCGAACGCCGGATGGGCCGCCACGCGGCCGAGGAACTCGGTATTGGTCACCGTGCCCGCCACCGTCCAGTCGTCCAGCGCCCGGCACAGGCGCCGCAGCGCGGCGGGCCGGTCGTTGTCCCAGACCACCAGCTTGGCGATCATGGGATCGTAGTGCACGGAGATGGTGTCGCCTTCGCGGATGCCCGTGTCGATGCGCACGTGGGCGTCCTCGGCCGGGGTGCGCAGGCGGGCGATGGTGCCGATGGCCGGCAGGAAGTCCCGGTCCGGGTCCTCGGCGTAGATGCGCGCCTCGAAGGCATGGCCCGTATGGCTGATCGCCTCCTGGCTCCGGGGCAGGGGCTCGCCGTGGGCGACCCGCAGCTGCCAGGCTACCAGGTCCTCGCCGGTGATCATCTCGGTGACCGGGTGCTCGACCTGCAGGCGCGTGTTCATCTCCATGAAGAAGAACGCCCCCTCGGCGTCCATGATGAACTCCACCGTGCCGGCGCCCTCGTAGCCGATGGCCCGCGCGGCGGCCACGGCCTTCTCGCCCATGGACTGGCGGTGGGCGTCGCTGAGCCCCGGTGCCGGTGCCTCCTCGATGACCTTCTGGTGGCGCCGCTGGACGGAGCAGTCCCGCTCGAACAGGTGCACCGCGTTGCCGTGGCCGTCGGCGAAGACCTGCACTTCCACGTGGCGCGGCTGCAGCAGGTACTTCTCCAGCAGCACGGTATCGTCGCCGAAGCTCCCGCGCGCCTCGCGGCGGGCGCCGTCCAGGGCCTCGCGGAACTCCGCGGGATCGTCCACGCGGCGCATGCCCTTGCCGCCGCCGCCGGCGGAAGCCTTGATGAGCACCGGGTAGCCGATCTCGGCGGCGACGCTCTCCAGGTGCTCGGGGCTCTGGTCGTCGCCGTGGTAGCCGGGCACCAGGGGTACGCCCGCCTCGGCCATGATGGTCTTGGCGGCGCTCTTGGAGCCCATGGCGCGGATGGCGCTGGCCGGCGGGCCGATGAAGCGGATCCCGGCGCCGGCACAGGCCTCGGCGAACTCGGCGTTCTCCGAGAGAAAGCCGTAGCCGGGGTGGATCGCCTCGGCACCGCTGCGCCGCGCGACCTCGAGGATGCGCTCGGTGTTCAGGTAGCTCTCGCGGGCCGGCGCCGGGCCCACGGGCCAGGCCTCGTCACAGGCGTGGACGTGGGCCGCGTCGGCGTCGGCCTCGGAGTACACGGCCACGGTGCGCACGCCCAGGGCGCGGCACGTACGGGCGATGCGGCAGGCGATCTCGCCGCGGTTGGCAATGAGTACGGTCCCGAACATCCGTGGTCAGCCCTCCAGCCAGGACGGTTTACGTTTCTCCAGGAACGCGCTGATGCCTTCCTGTCCTTCCGCGCCCACGCGGATTGCGGCGATACGCCGGGCCGTGTCGCGGATCATGGTGTCGTCCACGGGGGCGCGGCCCACTGCCCGGGCGAGGTCCTTGGAGGCGGCCATGGCCTCGGGGCCGTTGCCGCGCATCTGCCGCAGGAACTCGTGGATGCGCTCGTCCAGGCCCTCCGCCGGGACGTGCTCGTGGATCAGCCCCACGCGCCTGGCCTCGGCGGCGTCGAAGCGCTCCGCCGTCACGAAGTATCGGCGCGCCTGCTGCTCGCCCATGGCCTTGACCACGTACGGCGAGATGGCCGCCGGGATGAGGCCGAGCTTGACCTCGGAGAGACAGAAGGTCGCCGCATCCGCCGCCACGGCGATATCGCAGCACGCCACCAGGCCCACGCCGCCGCCGAAAGCGGCGCCGTGGACCCGGGCAATGGTGGGCTTGGCCAGGCCGTCCAGCGTCTCCATGAGCTCGGCCAGGGCCAGGGCGTCGGCCTCGTTCTGCTCCCGGGTGTAGCCGGCCATGCGCCGCATCCAGTTGAGGTCCGCGCCCGCCGAGAAGCTCTTGCCCCGGCCCGCGAGGACGACCACGCGAACGCCGTCGTCCGCCGCCAGGTCCCGCAGAATGCCGGTGAGCTCGGCGATCAGGGTGTCATCGAAGGCGTTGTGCCGGTCGGGCCGGTTCATGGTGACCGTGGCCACGCCGGCGTCATGCTCCACGACGATGGCTGCCTCGTCCTGCATTGCTGTCGGCCTCCGTTACATGCGGAACACGCCGAAGCGCGTGGGCCGCGCCGGCGCGTTGAAGCTGGTGGATAGGCCCAGGCCGAGCACCATGCGCGTGTCCGCCGGGTCGATGACGCCGTCGTCCCACAGCCGCGCGGTGGCGTAGTAGGGGTGCCCCTGGTGCTCGTACTGCTCGCGGATGGGCTGCTTGAACGCCTCCTCGTCCTCGGCGCTCCAGCTCTCGCCCTTGCGCTCGAAGCCGTCGCGGCGCACCTGGGCCATGACGTTGGCGGCCTGGTCGCCGCCCATTACCGAGATGCGCGCGTTGGGCCACATCCACAGGAACCGCGGCGAGTAGGCGCGCCCGCACATGCCGTAGTTGCCCGCGCCGAAGCTGCCGCCGATGATCACGGTGAACTTGGGCACGCTGGTGGAGGCCACCGCGGTGACCAGCTTGGCGCCGTCCTTGGCGATGCCGCCGGCCTCGTACTTGCTGCCCACCATGAAGCCGGTGATGTTCTGCAGGAACACCAGCGGGATGCCCCGCTGGCTGCACAGCTCGACGAAGTGTGCGCCCTTGAGGGCGGACTCCGAGAACAGCACGCCGTTGTTGGCGATGATGCCCACCGGGTAGCCGAAGATGCGCGCGAAGCCGCAGACCAGGGTGGTGCCGTAGAGCTGCTTGAACTCCTCGAACTCCGAGCCGTCCACCACCCGCGCGATGACCTCGCGGACGTCGAAGGGCTTGCGCAGGTCCGTGGGAATGGCGCCGTGGAGCTCGTCCGGGTCGTGCAGGGGCGGGCGCGGCTCGCGTACGTCCAGGTCCACCTGCTTGCCGCCGTTGAGGTGATCCACGCTCTGGCGCACGATGCCCAGCGCGTGGGCGTCGTTGAGCGCGTAGTGATCCGTGACCCCGGACACCCGCGAATGCACGTCGGCGCCGCCCAGCTCCTCGGCGGTGACCACCTCGCCGGTGGCCGCCTTCACCAGCGGCGGGCCGCCCAGGAAGATGGTGCCCTGTTCCTTGACGATGATGCTCTCGTCGGACATGGCGGGCACATACGCACCCCCGGCCGTGCACGAGCCCATGACCACCGCCACCTGCGGGATGCCCTGGGCCGACAGGTTGGCCTGGTTGTAGAAGATGCGGCCGAAATGGTCCCGGTCCGGGAAGACCTTGTCCTGGTTGGGCAGGTTGGCGCCGCCGGAGTCCACCAGGTAGATGCAGGGCAGGTGGTTCTCCGCGGCGATCTCCTGGGCCCGCAGGTGCTTCTTTACGGTCTCCGGGTAGTAGGTGCCGCCCTTCACCGTGGCGTCGTTGGCCACGATCATGCACTCGCGCCCGCTCACCCGGCCGATGCCCGTGATGATGCCCGCCGACGGCACCTCGTCGTCGTACATGCCGGTGGCGGCGAGCTGCGAGAGCTCGAGAAAGGGCGAGCCCACGTCCAGCAGCACGCGGATGCGGTCCCGGGGCAGCAGCTTGCCGCGGTCGGTGTGGCGCTTCTGCGCCGCCGGACCTCCGCCTTCCTTGGCGGTGGCGACGCGCTCGCGCAGGTCCGCCACCAGACTGCCCATGGCCTCGCGGTTGGCCCGGAACTCCTCGGAGCGCGGGTCGATTCGGGTCTTCAGCACCGTCATTGCAGGCTTTCCTGTACCGTCCTATTGCGTCTGTTCGAACAGCTCGCGGCCGATGAGCATGCGCCGCACCTCGGAGGTGCCCGCGCCGATCTCGTAGAGCTTGGCATCGCGCAGCAGCCGGCCGGTGGGGTACTCGTTGATATAGCCGTTGCCGCCCAGGGCCTGGATCGCCTCCAGCGCCACCTGGGTCGCCTTCTCGGCGGCGTAGAGAATGGCGCCGGCGGCGTCCTTGCGGGCGGTCTCGCCGCGGTCGCAGGCCGCGCCCACGGCATAGACGTAGGCGCGGCAGGCGTTGAGCGTGGTGTACATGTCGGCGAGCTTGCCCTGCATGAGCTGGAAGGTACCGATGGGCTCGCCGAACTGCTTGCGCTCGTGGACGTAGGGCACCACCACGTCCAGGCAGGCCTGCATGATGCCCAGTGGCCCCGCCGCCAGGACGGCGCGCTCGTAGTCCAGACCGCTCATGAGCACCCGCGCGCCGCCGCCCTCGCGCCCGATGATGTTTTCTGCGGGCACCTTGCAGTCCTCGAACACCAGCTCGCAGGTGTTGGAGCCGCGCATGCCGAGCTTGTCCAGCTTCTGCGCCGTGGAGAAGCCGGGCATGCCCTTCTCGATGATAAAGGCGGTGATGCCCTTGCTGCCGGCCTCCGGGTCGGTCTTGGCGTAGACCACCAGGGTGTCGGCCTCGGGGCCGTTGGTGATCCACATCTTGTTGCCGTTGAGCACGAAATGATCGCCCTGGCGCTCGGCGCGCAGCTTCATCGACACCACGTCGGAGCCGGCGCCGGGCTCGGACATGGCCAGCGCGCCCACGTTCTCGCCGGAGACGAGTTTCGGCAGGTACTTCCGGCGCTGCTCCTCGGTGCCGTTGAGGCGGATCTGGTTGACGCACAGGTTCGAGTGGGCGCCGTAGGACAGCCCGACGGAGGCGGACGCCCGGGAGATCTCCTCCATGGCGATCATGTGTGCGAGATAGCCCATGCCCGCGCCGCCGTAGGTATCCTCGACGGTGATGCCGAGCAGGCCCATGTCTCCGAGCTTGGGCCACAGGTCGGCGGGAAACTCATTGGCCTCGTCGATCTCGGCGGCGCGCGGTGCGATCTCGCGCGCGGCGAAGCCCGCCACGGAGTCGCGCAGCATGTCCAGCTCTTCGCCGAGGCCGAAATTGAGGGTCGGTATCTGTACCATGGATCTCTCCCCAGCCGGTCGCTGTTGTGCGGGGCGGACGAGCCGGCGCTGCGGTTCGTCCCGATGAATGTTGCTGTCGTGCGCGGGCCGGCTAGCCCGCGCCGTCGGTGTTCTGGCGGCTCAGCAGCTCCTGGCAGCGGGCGTACGACTGCTCCAGCTCCGCGAGCGCATCATCGATGTCCCGGCGCTGCTGCTGCAGCTGTTCGCGTTTCTCGTCCAGTACGCCCAGGTAGTACTGCAGCTGGCGTGATTCGCCGTGCGCCTGGTCGTAGAGCACGAAGGTCTCGCGGATCTCGCCGAGGGTGAAGCCCAGGCGCTTGCCCCGGAGGATGAGCTTGAGCCGGGCGCGGTCGCGGCGGCGGTAGAGCCGTCGCCGGCCCTCGCGGATGGGTGCGAGCAGCCCCTGGTCCTCGTAGTAGCGGATGGTCCGCGTAGTAATGTCGAACTCGCGGGCGAGCTCCCCGATGCTGAACATCGGTGCGCTATCGACCTGACGAACGGCTTCCATGATCAACCCAGCCCTGTATCGCAAAGTTCCCTTTACGTAAACGTTAGCATTCCTTCTCCGGTCAGGCGAGCCAGCGCTTGCGCCGCCGGTAATGCTTGACGTTGTGGTAGTCCACCTTGCCGCTGCCGCCCAGGTAGAACTCCTGGACGTCCGGATTGCTGCGCAGTACTTCCGCCTCGCCGCTCATGACGATGTGGCCGTTCTCCACCAGGTAGGCGTGATCGGCGATCTCCAGCGCCGCCGCCGCGTTCTGCTCCACCAGCAGCACGCTCATGCCCTCGTTGGCGTTGATCGCCTTGATGATCTCGAAGATCTCCTCGACGAGCACGGGGGCGAGGCCGAGACTGGGCTCGTCGAGCATGATCAGCCGCGGCTCGGTCATCAGCGCGCGGCCGATGGCCAGCATCTGCTGCTCGCCGCCGGAGAGATAGCCGGCCTTGGTCCGCGACCGTTCCCGCAGGCGCGGGAAGTAGTCGAATACCTGGTCGCGCAGCTGCTGGTACCGCCTGCGATCGCCCTTGAGCGAGAAGGCGGCCAGGAGATTGTCCTCCGGCGTGAGATGCCCGAAGATCCGGCGGCCCTCCAGCACGTGCACCAGGCCGCGGTCCACCCGCGCCGACGCGCCCAGCGGCAGCAGGTTCTCGCCCATGAAATGGACGTCGCCCCGGGTGACCTCGCCGCGCTCCGGCGCGAGAAGGCCGCTGACGGTCTTCAGCGTCGTGCTCTTGCCGGCGCCGTTGCCGCCGAGCAGGGCGACCATCTGGCCCTCGCCGACCTCCAGGGAGACCCCCTTGATGGCGAGAAAGACGTTGTCGTAGACCACTTCCACATTGCTCAGGGTCAGTACCGGCTCGGTGGCCGGCGCGCTCGCGCCCTGTGCTGCCTGCGCTTCCATGGATGCGCTCCCGTTACCTGCCGAAAGGGCCCACCGGCCGCCCCCTGGCGGCCGGTGGGCGTGCGGTCGCCTTAGTTGCCCTCGCGAAACCCGGCGGCGCTTTCCTCGATTTCCTCCCAGACGATGTCCTGGTAGGCGGCGAACCAGTCGGTCACCGGCTCCCATTCCTCGCCGTTCCACTCGCTGACGCGGCCGTAGCCGCCGCCCTGGTGGTCCTCCTCGGAGAACGTCAGCGGCGGCATCATGCCCTCGGCGTCATAGTCCTCGATCATGTGGAAACCGTCGCGGAGCTTCTCGCCGGTCAGCGGTGCACCGTACTCCTCCAGCGCCAGGCGCGCGGCCTCGACGGACACCGCCATGGTGGCCACACCGATGTTGTAGTACGTGGTGCCCACGTTCTCGGCATCGCCGGCACCCAGGCCCTCGTCGATGACCTTGTCCTGAATGCGCTGGATGATCGGGTGGTCCGTGCCGGTGGCCACGGCCTCGAAGCGCTTCAGGCCCTCGGCGGCCTGCTCGCCGATCTGGCGGGCGTCGGTCTCCGCCATCCAGACCACGGACAGGATCTGATCCGGGGAGATGCCGTTGCGGATCGCCGTCTGCACCGACACCGGCTGGCCGCCGCCGGCGCCCCAGATGGTCACGAAGTCCGGACGGAACCGGCGTACTTCCGACCAGGTGGAGGACTGCTCGTTACCCGGGCTCGGGTAGGCGAAGGTCTCCAGCTCGAAGCCCTTGCGCTCGGCCAGCTCCTCCAGGATCGGCACCGGCTCGCGGCCGAAGGGCGAGTCGATGTAGACGTGGGCGATGCGCTTGCCCTCGAGCCCGCCCTCGTGCTCCTCGATGTAGTTGGCCAGCACCGCGGCCTGGGACCAGTAGGTGGCCATCATCGGGAAGACGTAGGGGAAGGTCTCGCCGTCGCTGGCGTCACCCCGGCCGTGCAGCGGCGTGATCAGCACCACCTCGTCCTCCAGCACGCGCGGGACGACTGCCCGGGAGACCGGCGTGCTCAGGAAGTCCATGAGCACGGCGCCTTCCTCGCGCGCCCGGTTGTACGCCTCCAGGCCCCGCTGCGGCTCGTTGCCGTGGTCCCGGACGATGGCCTCGAAGGTGTGGCCGTCGATGCCGCCTTCCTGGTTGATCAGCGTCAGGTAGTCCTGCTGGCCCTGGTTGTACTCATTCGTGAGGAACGTGTAGACCGCCGTAAAGTCCTGCAGCAGGCCGAAGGTGATGGTGTCGTCCTCCTGCGCCTGCACTGCGCCGGTGGTGGCGAGTGCCGCCGTGGCAACTGCACCGGTAAGGCCCTTGATGAACCGTTTCATGGTGTCTCCTCCTAGGTCGTTGTTGTCTTCCCGCCGGGTCAGCTCCGGGAGTGCCGGAACGGCCAGACCAGGAAGTAGTTCCTGATGTTGTCGTAGATCTTCGCGAGCCCCAGTGGCTCGAACAGCAGGAAGCCGATGATCAGTGCGCCGTACGCCATCAGCGGGATGTGCGACAGCAGGTTGGTCGATACGTCCAGCAGGCCCTGGTTCGACAGGAAGGCCACGAAGTTGGTCAGGAAGATCGGCGCCAGGAGCACGAAACCGGCTCCCAGGTAGGCGCCGACGACGCTGCCCAGGCCGCCGACGAGCACCATGGCCACCAGCTGGATGGATACGTTGAAGCCGAACTGCTCCGGCGTGACCGCCTGATAGTAGCAGAACGCCAGGATCGCCCCGCTGACGCCGCCCAGGAACGAGCTGGTGAAGAACGCCAGCAGCTTGTACTTGAAGCTGTTCACGCCGATGATCGAGGCCGCGTAGTCCTTGTCGCGCACGGCCACCAGGGCGCGGCCGAAGCTGGTGCGCTTGATGTTGAGCACGAACACCGTGACGATCACCGTCCACAGCAGCGCCCCGTAGTACAGGGAGATGTCGCTCTCCAGGGGCACGAACAGGAAGCGCACGTCGGGGGTCTGCAGCGTTGCCTGGGCGCCGCCGGAGATGGCCGGCACGTTGATGATGACCCAGTCCACCAGGTACTGCATGGCCAGCGTGGCCATGACCAGGTACAGCCCCTTGACCCGCAGCGCGGCGGCACCGAATACGCAGCCGATCACCGCCGTAGTGAGCCCGGCGCCGATGAGCGCGATCTCGAACGGCCAGCCGGCGCGCACGATGTGGATGCTGGTGTAGGCGCCGATGGCCATGACGGCGGCGAAGCCGAAATGCAGCTGCCCGGCGACGCCCATGAGCAGCGTCAGCGAGAGGGCGGCGGCGGTCCACACCAGCCAGGGCAGGGCGTAGCTGCTCAGGTACAGGTCCGACAGGATCAACGGGCCCAGTAGTGCCAGCGCCAGCAGGCCCCAGACGATGCGCCGGTCGGCGGGGATGGGCCAGAGCTGTCGTGCCGACTGGTAGCGCGTGTGGTGTACGCCGGAGAGACGATAGAACATGGCGGTCAGACCCTCTCGATGTCTTCACGGCCGAAGATGCCGTGCGGCCGGACAAGTATGGTTAGCAGGATCACCAGGGAGGTGACCACGTTCCGGGTGCCGCCGCCGACGATGGGGTCCAGGACGCCGGGGATGACACTGCCGAGGATGCCGACGATGAGCCCGCCCACGAGCACGCCCCAGATGCTGTCCAGGCCGCCGAGGATGACCACGGCGATGGCCGGGAACAGCAGCGACGACAGCGTCCAGTCGACGCCCTGTACCGAGCCCCAGAGCACGCCGGCCGCCACCGCCGAGATGCCGGCCAGGCCCCAGGAGATGCCGATGGCGCGCTCCACGGAGATGCCCACGGACCAGCTGGAGATGTGGTCGTCGGAGACCGCGCGCAGCTTGGTGCCCAGGTGCGTGCGGAAAAACAGCAGCGACAGCCCGATGAGCACCAGGGCGACGATGGCGCCCACCAGGTAGGCACGGTTGATGAAGATGTCGCCGACGATCAGCGGCGCGAGCCCGATGCCGAGCTCCAGGGACTTGGGCGAGGAGCCGAGGACGCCCGGCGCCAGCCCACGCAGGAAGATCTCCAGGCCCAGGGTCAGCATGACGATCATGATGATCGGCTGCCCGACCATGCGGCGCAGCAGAACGCGCTCGGCGAGCAGCCCGAACAGGAACATGGCGACCACGGACAGCGCGATGGAGACGTACAGCGGGATGCCCATCATGGTCGTGAACATCCAGGCCAGGTAGGCGGCCAGCATCACCATGGCCCCCTGGGCGAGGTTGGGCACGCCCGCCGACTTGTAGATGAGCACGATGCCCAGGGCCACCAGGCTGTACATCAGCCCCGTCAGGGCGCCGTTGATCAGCAGCTCCAGGAAGTATGTGAACGTCATGCCTTAGTTCTCCTCGGCGCGGGGCAGGTGACGTATCGCCAGATGGCGCCGCAGCACGCCGGTATCGCCCGTCTCGTAGGTGATCTGCGCCTCGTACTCGATGTCCGTGCTGCCGTCGTAGAGCGCCTCGATGATGGGCGCGTAGTGCTTGTCGATGACATTGCGCCGCAGCTTGCGGGTACGGGTGACCTCGCCGTCGTCCGGGTCGAACTCCTTGTGCAGGTTGACGAAGCAGCGGATCTGCAGGGCGTCCGGCAGCTTGGTGTTGACGTGGCGCACCACGCCCTGGATGAGCTCGTAGACCTCGGGCTTCTGGGACAGGTCCGCGTACGAGGTGTAGGGCACGCCGTGCTCCTCCGCCCAGTGACCGACGGCGTCCAGGTCGATGCAGACAATGGCCGCCAGGTGCGGCCGGGCCTCGCCGACGATGCAGACATCCTTGATGTACTGGCTGAACTTCAGGTGGTTTTCCACGTAGGTGGGGATGAAACGCTCCCCGCCGGCGGTGTAGACCACCTCGGAGACGCGCCCGAGGACCACGATCTGGCCGTCGTCCTCGAGGTAGCCGGCGTCGCCGGTATGCAGCCAGCCGTCGCGCAGGGATTCCGCCGTCGCGTCGGGGCGCTTGTAGTAGCCGTCGAAGACGTTGTCGCCGCGCACGAGGATCTCGCCCTCGGCGTTGATGTCCACCTCGATCCCCGGGAACGGCTTGCCCACCGTGTGCAGCTTCAGGCTGTCCGGGTCCTGGGCCGCACACAGGGCGCAGTTCTCCGTCTGGCCGTAGAACTGGCGCAGGTTCAGGCCCAGGGCGCGGAAGAACAGGAAGACCTCCTCGCCGATGGCCTCGCCGGCGGTGTAGGGCCGCTCTACCCGGCCCAGGCCGAGCTGGTCCTTGATGGGGCCGTAGACCAGGATCTCGCCCAGGGCGCGCCAGAAGCGCTCGCCGGCCCCCGGCTGCCGGCCGTTGAGGCGCCGGCGCTCCAGCTCCACCGCGAACGGCATGAAGTGGTTGTACAGCCGGCGCTTCAGCCCCGTGGACTCGTCGATGCCGACCTGGATGCGGGTGAGCATGTTCGACCAGGCCCGGGGCGAGCTGAAGTACACCGTCGGCGCGATCTCCCGCAGGTCGTGCAGGGCCGTCTCCTGGCGCTCGGGGATGTTCACCGAGAACTGCAGCGCGATGCCGGCACCGATGGAGAAGATGAAGTCGCCCACCCAGGCCATGGGCAGGTAGGCCATATGCACTTCGCCGGTGTGGAAGTAGCCCGCGGCCGCCGCGTTGCGCACGCCGGCGAGGACGTGGCCGTGCTTGAGGGGAATACCCTTGGGTGCACCGGTGGTGCCCGAGGAGTGCAGGAGCACGGCGACGTCGTGCACCGAGGCCCGCTGCAGGAGATCCCGGCGCAGCCCGGGGGTCGCCTCCAGGCGCTCGCCGCCGCGCTCGCGGATCTCGCGGAACGAGCGCACGCCGGACGGCTCCTTGCCGGCCAGGCCGCGCGGGTCGTCGTAGATGATCCACTCCAGCTCCGGGTAGGTCTCGCGGATCTGCAGCAGCTTGTCCACCTGCTCCTGGTCCTCGGCCAGGGCGAAGCGGATGCCTTCCCGCCGCATCTGGTCGCCCACCTCATCGGGGGTCGTGTCCGGGTAGGCCGGCGACGGCACCGCTCGCAGCGCCACCGCCCCGACCATGCCGAAATACAGCGTGGGCCGGTTGTCGCCGATGACCAGGATGTTGTCCTCCGGGCCGGCGCCCAGCTCCTCCAGGCCGGCCGCGAAGGCCAGGATGGTGTCGAGGTAGTCCTGCCAGGTGTATTCCTGCCAGATCCCCTGGTCCCGCTCCCGCATGGCGACACGGTCGGGATAGTCCCGCGCGTTCGTCGCCAGGAGGCTGATCAGGTGGTCATCCCGCTGCCAGTGCGGATGCAGGGCCTCCGGCGTGTCCTGTGCGGTGGTTGACTGTTCAGGCTGCATCGTTGCTCTTCCCGATATACGCGGCGACCACGGCTGGGTCCTTGATGGCCTCGCGAGCCGTGCCCTCGGCGATCTTCTCGCCGTTGTTGAGAACGGCCACCCGGTCGCAGATGGCGGTGACCACGTCCATGTGGTGCTCGATGAGCAGGATGGTGAGGTTCAGTGCCTCCTGGGCGTCCAGGATGAACCGCACCATGTACTCCTTCTCTTCCTGGTTCATGCCGGCCATGGGCTCGTCGAGGATGAGGAAGCGCGGCTCCGCGGCCAGCGCCCGGGCCAGCTCGACGCGCTTCTGCATGCCCAGGGGCAGCACGTCCACGGACTCGTCGCGTACGCTCTCGAGCTGGAGCAGGTCGATGATCTCTTCCACTTGGGTGCGGTGCCGGACCTCCTCCTTCTGCGCCCACCACCAGTAGAACAGCGAGGCCAGGGCGCTGGGGCGCATGAACGTGTGCCGGCCGAGGAGGATGTTGTCCAGCACGCTCATGCCCTTGAACAGGGCGACATTCTGGAAGGTCCGCGCGATGCCGTTGGCGGCCACCTGGTAGGGGCGCAGATGATTGATGGTGCGGTTCTCGAATACGATCCGGCCTTCCTGCGGCGGATAGAACCCGGTAACGGCGTTGACCAGCGTGGTCTTGCCCGAGCCGTTGGGGCCCACCAGCCCGTAGATCTCGCCCTGGCGGATGCTCACGTCCACCGACTTGAGCGCTTCCAGCCCTCCGAAACGGCGCGTGACCTGCTCGCAGGCGAGGGTGGTGGCCGCAGCCGTGCTCTGCTCCGTTGCGTCCACGGGGTTGGTCCTCTGCGTTCTGTGTTATTGATCGAGCCGCTGTCGCCGCGGCCTCTCCTCCGTTCGGGGCCCTGGGAGGGCCCGGGCAGGTTTACGCTCACGTAAATCTGCATGCTCGAAACATAGATGCCGTTTACGTAAGCGTCAACCATCCGTTGTCGTGCGGTGCGTCACGGACGGGCCCGACTCAGGAGCGGCTCGCCAGGGCGACGCCCACCACTGCGACGCCGATGCCGGCCAGTGCCATGAGCCCGAGGCGCTCGCCGAACAGGATCCACGCTTCCACTGCCGTCACCGGCGGCACCAGGTAGAACAGGCTGGCCACCCGTGACGCCTCGCCCCGGCGGATCAGCGCCATGAGCAGGAGAATGGCGGCCACGGACAGGCCGAAGATGAGCCATGCCAGGGTGAGGATGAAGGGAACCGTCCACTCGATGACCCGGGTCTCGAACAGCAGTGACGCCAGCCCGAGGACCAGGGTCGCCCCGACGAACTGGATGAATGTCCCGGTGGTCAGCGGCATGCCGGTGCAGAACCGCTTCTGGTAGAGCGTGCCCAGGGACAGCCCGAGCAGGGCCGTCACGGCGGCGCCCAGTGCCGGCAGGCCGAAGCCGGTGAACACCCGGGCCGGGTCCTGCAGATCCAGCTGCTCGCCCAGGACCAGGGTGATCCCGGCCAGGCCGAGGACGATGCCGAGCCACTGGTTGCGCGTGATGACCTCGCCCAGCCACGAACGGGCGATACCGGCAGTGACCAGCGGCTGGAGCCCGACGATCAGCGCCGTCACGCCGGCGGGCATGCCCATGCCGATGGCCGAGAAGACGCCGCCCAGGTAGGCGCCGTGCACCAGAATGCCGGCGAAGCCGATGTGCAGCCACAGCGCCAGCCCCTGCGGCCAGCGCTCGCGCATGGCCCGGATGATGGCGTACAGCACCGCCAGCGTGAGCAGGAACCGTACGCTCAGGAAGGTGAACGGTTCCGCGTACGGCAGGCCGAAACGGGCGCCGATGAACCCCGTGCTCCACAGCAGCACGAACAGCACCGGCATCGCCTGTATCCACAGCTCCCGGGTCGAAGCGGACGTCACCACGCGCAATTCCTCTGTCGGCTAGTGTCCTGTAACCCAGGTTCGTTGGATAACGAAGTTGGGTTACAGGACACCATGAGCCCGCGAGTGTATCAGCGGCGGGGCTCGCCGGCCTCGTCCCGGGCAGGACCGAGACGCCGGGCATCGTCCAGGTGGTAGGCCGGTCCCGCGTCCAGCCGCGCCCCGTACGACAGCTCCGCCGCGGAGCCTGCGGGCCAGACCTCCCGGAACCAGGAGCGCCAGTTCGGAGGTACGCATTCGATGGCGACGGCCTGGCAGTACGCCTCGCCCACACGGGTGCCGTAGAGGGCGCCCGCGGGCGCCGGTCGACGGCTGATGCGGGTGAGCACTCCACGGATGTCGTCGCGGAAATTGGGCATGCCCGTGGCGCCGTTGTTGACGACCAGGCGTGGAGCGCCGTCCACGTGGAAGGTCTGTGCATAGGGCAGGCAGGTGTGCGTGCAGGCGAAGACATCCACGCCGGCTTCCCGGAACCACGCTTGCATTTGCGCCGGGGTGTGACCGGGCGGAGGCATGTTCTCCGCCGCCAGGCCCCAGCCGGCCAGGGACTCGGGGTCGCCGTGGATGACGGCGATGCGCGTGCCCGTGACCGCCGCGGTCAGCTGCCGCGGCAGCCGGCCGAGCCCGTCGACGATGTCCGGGTGCTCGCGGCCGGTCGCCTGCAGCCGCTCCATGATGGCGTTGGAGCGGGCCACGGTGGCGCCGTCGACCCATTCCGGATAGGCGCAGCCGCAACCGGTGCCGGTGCCGGGGTCGGCGAGCTCGGCCTCGACATTCCCCTGCAGCGCAGTGTGGCGCAGCACCTCGGTGTTGATGGCGCGGAACGAGGCGCTGTCGGCGTTGAACCAGTTGAAGTCGCCGTTGAAGACCAGCCGCGGCGCGGGCAGGCCCGCGGCCACCTCCCCGGCGGCAAGGGCCTGCACCGCGGCGAGAGCGGCCGTGTTGCCGTACAGGCCGCCGATAACGTAGAGCGTATCGGCGACCACGTCCGCCGGCCGGTTCAACGCTGCCGGTGAGGTCCGGTAGTCCAGGGGGCAGATGCGGCCGGGGCCCGTCATGACGGCGCTCCCCCGTCGCCGGTTGTGGCCGCGCCGCGTGAGCCGAGCGCGAACAGCGCGAACCCGCCGGCGAGGATGGCGACGGTCACCAGCAGGAGCTTGCTGTAGCTGTGCTCCAGCCCGCTGGCGGCGCCGATCCACCCGATGTGCCCGGAATCCTCCAGGAAGTAGATGACGGCGCCGGCGACCGCCAGGACGAATGTGGCAGCAAGGCTCCAGGTGGCGACCGGGCGGCCCCCGAGGATACTGAAGACGATGACGGGGGCCAGGAACAGCGAGGCGGTACCGCTGACCGCGACGGCCGCGAACAGGTCGTCCGTGCCGGCGAATACCAGGGCGAGCCCGCCCAGGCCGGTGACCAGCATCGCGATTCTCCCGCTGCGCGCGGTGCGCTCGCCGAGCCCCATGTCGACGACGGCGAGCTTGGCCGAGCTGGAATACACGGAATCCATGGTCGAGGCCGCTGACACCACCAGGGTGATGGCCAGCAGCAGCGTCGCGGGTGCCCCCAGGAGGCGCTCGATGGCGGGCAGAAAGGCCCCGGTTTCCGGGGCGGCGTAGCCGGCGAAAACGCCCAGAAGGCCGAACGCGAAGATGCACAGCGATGCCAGCCAGAAGGCGTGGAGAAAGCTGCGCCGGGTCGTGATGCGGTCGGCGATGAAGCCGCGGTCGATCATGACCGGGTCATGCAGCGGATAGCTGAGGACCTGCAGCAGGGCCACGACCAGGAGGATCCAGCCCGGATCGTTGAGCACGGGGCTGGATGTCGCGATGGCGGCGACCTCGAACTGCGGATGGACAACCGCGAGCACCAGCAGGGCGCCGAGGGCGGCCGCCAGCAGGCCCAGCTGCAGGGTGTCCGTCCGCAGGGAGGCCCGCAGGCCGCCGGACGCCGAATACAGCAGCGTGGCCAGGGCGACGGCGACAATCGCCGCCGTCCCGGCGCTCGCCCCCGTGCCGGCGAAGACGATACCGACCACCAGGAGGTTCGCGAAGACTTCGCTGAGCAGGCGGAGCCCGATGAGGAGGTTGTAGCACCATGTCCCCGTCCGGCCGAAGTGCTGCCGGAGAAACGCCTGGACGCTGTCGACGCCGTGGTGATAACGCAGCCGGTCGACCACCATCCAGCCGGTGAGGAACGAGCCGTAGTACGCCGTGTACGCGAGCACGCCGGCGATGCCGTAGAAGTAGCCCAGGATGCCCGCGTTCAGCAGGGATCGGGCAAAGATCCAGGTGGTGACCTGCGACAGGGTGAGGGTCAGCACGCCCGGTGCGATCCCGGTGTCGGACCAGCCGCGGAAGAAGCCGTCCGCCGTGCGGACCCGGGGGGAGAGGGCGAAGCTGGCCGCGGCCAGGGCGACGAGAACAGCGATCAGTAGTGGTAGGTTCAGGTTGGTCACGTCATTTCCTTGTGGTGCGCGAGCCTGTGCCAGAACCGAACTCTAGGGGCGGCTCGCGGAACGCGGCCATACGTGTTTCTACGAAATGGGGGCGACAACCCGCGTCCCCGCGCGCCGGGGCGGAGGTCGTAGTTTACGGCGGTCGCGGGAAGCGTTCAGGGCGTGCCGGATGGTGTATACGCCTCGCGGAGATCACGCTTGAGCACCTTGCCGATGGCCGAGCGCGGCAGCTCGTCGTGGAAGCGGACATCCGCCAGCCGCTGGGTCTTGCCCAGCTGCTCGTTGGTCCATGTCCGCAGCGCTTCCGCATCGATGTCCGCGCCCGGCACGGGCACCACGAAGGCGACCGGCGTCTCGCCCCAGCGCGTCGAGGGGACGCCGACCACGGAGCAGTCGCTGACGGCGTCGTGCTCGCGCAGCACTGCCTCGATGTCCGCCGGGTAGATGTTGAACCCGCCGGAGATGATCATGTCCTTCTTGCGGTCGATGATCACGAGAAAGCCGTCGTCATCGAAGCGACCGATATCCCCGGTGCGGATGAACCGCCGCCCGTCCGGCGCGTACCACTCCGTCTCGGCGGTCTTGTCCGGCTGGTTGTGGTAGCCCAGCATCATCCCCGCGGAATGGCCCACCACTTCGCCGGCTTCGCCGGGGCCGACCTCGTTGCCGTCGTCGTCGATGAGCCGGATGTCGTGGCCTTCCGCCGGCCGGCCCACCGTGTGCAGCTTGTCCGGGTGGCGATGGGCCAGCAGGCTGCAGACGCCGCCGCCCTCGGTCATGCCGTAGTTGTCGATCAGGCGGCCGGGCCAGCGGCGCAGGACCTCCGCCTTGAGCTCGGCCCGGAACGGAGCGCTCGTGCACAGCTTGCACTGGAACGACGACAGGTCGTATTGGTCGAACGCCGGGTCGTCCATGAGCCGCTGGTACTGCACGGGCACGAGAATGGTATGGGTGGCCCGGTGATGGGCGGCGAGCTCCAGGTAGCGCCGGGTATCGAATTTCGCCATCAGCACCAGGGTCCCGCCCAGGGCGATGGTCTGGAAGAACGTGACCAGGGTCGTGTTCGAGTACAGCGGCGTGGCCACAAGGGCGACGCTGTCCGGCCCGATGCCGTACTCCTCGGACAGCCCGCGCCGGACGTGCCCCCAGCGCAGGCGATGGGGCTGGACGATGCCCTTGGGCGTGCCCGTGGTCCCGGAGGAGTAGATGATGTTGAACGGCCCGTCCGGGTCGATGGTGACCGGCTCGGGGCGGGTGCCCGCCGGCGTGAGCCAGTCCGCCAGGGGAAGGCCGGCGTCACTGCCGTCCAGGGTAACCAGGTGCGCGGGCAGGCGTTCCGAGACCGGCGCCAGCGCCGCGGCATTGTCGGCGTCCACGAACAGGTGCCGTGCGCCGGCATCGGTCATCATGTCCGCGAGGCTCGCCGGCGTAGCGGACGGGGCCAGGGGCGCCGGGACGACGCCCGCCCGCAGCGCGCCCAGGAAGACCGCGGCATAGGCGGTGGAGGTCGCGGCGCAGATGCTGATGACATCTCCGGGTGCCAGGCCGTCGCGCTGCAGCGCCGCCGCGACCCGGTCCATGGCGTGATCCAGCTCGCCGTAGGTCACCACGGTGTCGTCCTGGCACAACGCGGTCGCCTCCGGGCGCTCGCCGCCGTGAATGCGGATGAGCTCGGGGACGCTCATGAAGGGTTGCTGGGCGAGGGTGGCTGCGTCCACGGCGGTTCTCCAGGTCAGGTCTCGGGATACAGGACGGTAGACAAGCTTTCCCTGTCTGTCCAATCCGCGCAAAGCCTAACGCGAGGAAGCTTCGGGTTGCGTCGTTTCCGGGTAGGGATCGACGGTGACCACGCGGTTGCGGCCGCTTGCCTTGCCTCGGTAGAGCGCTGCGTCCGCCCGTTCGATCAGGTCCCGTATGCCTGTGTCATCGGGGCGCAGCTCCGTTACGCCGATCGTGACCGTGATGTGGACATCGGGCAACTCGGGGATGGGAATGTAGCTTTCGGTGTCGGCGCGCAGCCGTTCCATGACCCCGATGGCCTCTGCCAGTCCGGTATCCGGCAGGATGATGATGAACTCCTCGCCGCCGAGGCGTCCGGCGATGTCCAGGCCCCGCAGCAGGATCGTCCATTCCTGGGCAAGGTTCTGTAGCATCTGGTCGCCGACGGTGTGTCCGTAGGTGTCATTGACCGCCTTGAAGTGATCCAGGTCGACCACCGCCAGGGAGAGCGGGGTGTCCTGGCGCCGGGCTCGCGCAAGCTCCCGGTCGAAGAGCTCTTCGTAGCCGCGGCGGTTGCTCAGGCCGGTGAGCGGGTCCGTGCTGGCCCGGTGCTCCAGTTGCTTTTCCAGTGCCTGGCGGCGGGCAATCTCCTGGCGAAGGGTGGCGTTCGTGTGTTCCGCCTCGGTTATGAGCGCAAACTGGGTGCGGCGCAGGGCCTGGAGGCGGTAGGCGATGACAAAGCCGGTCACCGCGGGCAGCAGAAGAATAATGCACAGGGCGACGAGCTGGGCCGCGCCTGCCGGCGCCACGGCGGCGACACTGATCAGTGTGCCGACGATGGTATAGCCGGTTACGAGAGTGCTCCACGACAGCAGGTTCGGCACCAGTAGGTAGATGCCGACAATGACGATCAGCGTTGTACCGACGCTGTAGGCTGTGGCCTCGGGGCGGAGGAAGTAGATCAGGAAAAAGCCCGTCATGCCCACGATCTCCAGTACGGAGATCGCGGCAAAGTTGTGTGTCAGAGTCGGGCGCAGGATTGTTGCCACGGCATAACCGCCAACCAGCGCTGCCGTTCCCACGCGCATGGCGAGGAGGCCGTAGAAGGCGGCAGAGCTGCCCAGAGTAATGTAGTCGGGAACGGCGAATACCAGCAGCAGTCCGGCCCAGACAGCCAGCGCCACGCACAGGTGGCGTCGCGTCGCCGGGGCGACCTGAACCTGGAATGCCCGCTCGGAGTCCGCATCGACGAATGTCGCGAATAGCGGATGAATGCGGTACCGATTGGACGAGGCTCGTGGGGCGTTGGTCATGGCGGCTTCCGGCGGCCGGGTCGTCGAACGGGGCGCGTGCGGTGGCCAGCATCAGCTGACAGGGCCCGTGCAGAGTCGTACGCTATTTCGTCCGCAGCGGGTGTGACGAGGTCCCCGGTTTCGATGGCGCGAATCTATCTGGTACGGCATGGACGGGCCGCCGCGGCCTGGAACGAGGCACCGGATCCGCCGCTGGATGCCGCGGGGCGTGCCCAGGCGGCGGCGATGGCGGCGCACATCGATGAGCGCCTCGGCCGGCCGGCGGCGCTATGGACCAGCCCGTTGCTGCGGGCGCGGGAGACAGCGGCTCCCCTGGCCGAGCGCTGGGGCGTACCCGTGCAGACCGTGCCCGAGGTCGCCGAGCTGCCGTCCCCGGGGCTCGCCCTGGACGAGCGGGGGGCCTGGCTGCGGGAGCTCTTCGCGGGCCGCTGGAGCGATACCCCCGCGTTCGTGCAGGACTGGCGGCGATGTGCGGTGGACGCACTCGCGTGCTGCCGTGAAGATACCGTGGTGGTCACCCACGCCGTGCTGGTCAACGCGGTGGTCGCCGCCGTGACCGGCGATGAGCGAGTCCTGGTCTTCCGGCCGGACTATTGCTCGGTGACGGTGCTCGCGCGGCGGGCCGGCCGCATGGTCCTGCAGGAGCAGGGGGCGGAAGCGGCGACCCGCGTTCTCTGAGCAGGACACTAGCGGTCCAGGTAACCGCAGGGATTGTCCTCCAGGGGCCGGAAGCTCTCCTCCGGCGAGATCGTCCCCAGGATCTCGTAGTAGTCCCCGGGGGCGCTGGAGTCCTGCGGCGCCTTCACCCGCGCCAGGTGCATGTCGATCATCAGGCGCCCGTCGGCGCGGATCCGGGCGCCGTCACCGTAGACGTCATCCACGGGCATGGACCGCATCTGCTCCATGACGGCCTCGGCCTCGTCGGTTCCCGCCGCCTCGATGGCTTCCAGATAATGCGTGACGGCGGAGTACACGGCGGCGCTGAACTGGCTGCCGAAAAAGCCGGAGCGCTCGCGGAAGCGCTCCGCCCAGGCGCGTGTTTCGTCGTTCAGGTTCCAGTACCAGCCGGTTGTCAGGCGCAGGCCGCCGGCGACGTAGAGGCCCAGCTCCTGGGGCAGGACTTCCGTGGTCATGAGCCCGGCGAGGATCTGGTCCTGGTCGGGGATGCCCAGCTCGTAGGCGGTACGGATGGCGCGGGCGGTATCCTCGCCGGCGTTGGCCAGCGCGATCACGTCCGCCCCCGAGGCGGCCGCCTCCAGCAGGACGCCGCTGAAATCCTCCGCCTGGAACGGGTGCCGGGCCGAGCCGAGGACGGTTCCTCCCCGGCTTTCGATGACTGCGGTGGAGTCCGCCTGGAGGCTCTCCCCGAAGGCGTAATCCGCGGTGACGAAATACCAGGTGTCGTGGCCTTCCTCGAGCAGGGCCGCGGTGGTGCCGGCGGACAGGCCGTAGGTATCGAACATCCAGTGCACGCCCAGGGGCGAGCAGTGCTCGCCGGTGAGACGGGAGCTCACGGAGCCGGTATGCAGGGCGATGATGCCGTTCTCCCGGGCGTAGTGCTGCATGGGCACGGCGGTGTTGGTTCCGACCATGTCCAGGAACACGTCCACGTTGTGCTCTTCGTGGAGCTCGCGGGCATGCGCCATGGCGCGTTCCGCGTCCAGCTGGTGGTCGCGGACATGCAGGACGATCTCGTTGCCCCGGACCGTCTCGCCGAAATCGCGGATGGCCATGTCCGCGGCGATCTCCGCGCCTTCGCCGACTTCGCGGTAGGCGCCGCTCATGTCGGACACGAGGCCGATGCGCACCTCGCCGTCCGAGACCTGGGCGTGGGCGGGCAGGACGGTGACGAGACCGAGTCCGAGGACGGCAGCGGTAAGATATTTCATGTCTCTCCTCCCTGATCGACGTTGTTGTTGTGCATGCAGGAGGAGTATTGCACGAAAACCGTCTCCAACGGGAGACAGTCCTGTTGATTGTCCCGGCTGCCGTGTCAGAGTGCTGCCCAGGCCTGCTCCAGCACGCCGGCCGCCTCGTCGAAGCCGCGCCGCGCCCGGGCATCCAGCCGGCACTCGGGGGCGTGGCGGTCCGCGAACAGCAGGGCGAGGGCGTCGTGCCGGCCGTGGACCGTGCGCACGAGATACTCCTGGGCGTCGAACAGCGGGCCGCCGGCCTCCCGCAGGTGCTGGCGCACCGGGTCCGGCTCGCCGGCCTGCAGGAGCCGCGCCGGCGAGCCGGGTGGCAGCACCGATCGCAGCCAGGGGGCATCCACCCGCAGACGCGTGGTCAGCAGGGACGGGTCGGTATCGGCTCCCAGTGCCAGGTAGGGCGCGAGCATATCACCGTCCTGGTTCATCAGCAGGATGACGGTCCGGTCCATGCCCAGACCGTGGTGAAGTGCCCGCGCGGCCAGGGTGAGAACCGGGGCGCTGGCGTCCAGGCGGTCGTGCCGCAGCTCCAGCTCGCGGCGGATGCGCTCCAGCTCGTGCTGCTGGAGCTCGTCCATCAGTCGCCGGAATACCGGCAACCGGGGCGCGAGACAGGCGCCCCGGGGAACGGCGGGAGCGACCGGCGGCGCCTCGGAGCGCCCCAGCGGGAACCACGAAGGCGGCGGATCCAGGGCGTACTCCGCGAGAACGCGCTCGGCGATCGCCGGTATCGTCTCCGCCGCGGTTTCCGTGTCGCTTCCGAGATAGTTCGCCAGTGCCTGGATCAGGCCCTTCATGCGGGGCGTGAACCAGCCCCCACGGCCGATGCAGCGTAGTTCCATGGCGAGCCGGATGCCGAGCGTCCGCCGCGAGGCGAGATTCTCGGGCAGCAGGTACTCCAGCGCCAGCGTGGGGAGGTGCCAGGCCGCATTGAGGGCTGTCGCGAGTTCATCGGTAAAGAAGCCGGCAACGATGTACTCCGCCTCCGCGGCCGGAAGTCCCGTGCGTTCCGCGAGCTCGTCCACGGACTGCATCAGCTCCTGGCCCTGCGGGCTGGCCCGAAGCGCCAGGGACGCCGAGTGGCGCGCCATGGCGGCGGCACTGATCTCCGCCGGCAGGACATCCTTGCGCAGCTCGGCCCAGTGCGCGGCCTGGCGGGCGACAAAGCAGGCGCTCGCCAGGGTCTGCAGGTAGGGGCCCTGCGCCGCCGGCGCCAGGTGCTCGTCCACCGTCGGGTAGTCCAGCCCGAGCTCCAGGGTGCGTGCCATCCCGAGCATGAGGAGCGCCTGGTCCGCCGTGGTGATCCGGGCCTCCAGGTGGCGGTGATGGTGGCTGTTCGCCGCCCGCATGACGTTCAGCGCCAGCGCCGGGTCGCGTTCCAGGAAGGGGTGCAGGTCACGCACGCCGAGGTCGTCGCCGTCCGGGCCGGCCAGCCGCTCCAGGGCGACCGCCGAGGAGTGGAGGATCGGCAGGTGCGACGGTGCGAGGTGATCCAGCCAGTCTTCCAGCCGTTGTGCCATGGAGATCCCCTGTGCGGTCCATTCGCCTTCTTTTCCGGAATTGTGAACCACGTACGCCCTTGAGTTTGCGAACTGGTTGGCCGTTACGCGCTCGCACCGGCGCTAGCATGGGCCCCGAACAGAAATTCAAGGGTTGAGTTTCGGCCGCAGCGGCCGATCACCTCCCCTGACATCGGGAACGCTGCCGGTGCGCACGTCGGCCCACGTGCACACCGGCACGCCAGACGCGCGGGAGCGGAGCATGCTGATCATTTTGGGTGCGGTCATCGTCGTGTTCTCCGTGCTGACGGGCTACACGCTGCACGGCGGGCATCTGGCGATCCTCTGGCAGCCATACGAGATCATCATCATCGGCGGCGCCGCCTTCGGCGGCTTCCTGATCTCGAATCCGGGCAAGGTGATCAAGCAGGTAGGCAAGACCGTTCCGAGCCTGTTCAAGGGCACCGTCTACAGCAAGGCCATCTATATGGAATTGCTGGCGATGCTCTACGAGCTCTTCTACAAGGCCCAGCGCGAGGGTCTGCTGGCCATTGAGTCCGACGTGGACGACCCCGACAACAGCGAGCTGTTCCAGAAGTACCCCAAGGTCATGGCGCAGCACGAGGCCATGACCTTTCTCACCGACTACCTGCGGCTGATGGTCGGCGGCAGCATGAACCCCCACGAGCTGGAGAACCTCATGGACCTGGAGCTGGAGACCCTGCACCAGGAGGAGGAGATGCCGGCGACGGCGCTGAACAATGTCGCCGATGCCATGCCGGGGTTCGGCATCATCGCGGCCCTGCTCGGCATCACGGTGGCCATGGGCGTGATCGACGGTCCCGTGGCGCACATCGGCGAGCTGGTGGCCGCCGCCCTCGTGGGGACATTCCTCGGCATTCTCGCCGGGTATGCGTTCATCGGGCCCATGGCCACGGCCATGGAGCATCGCGCCCGCGAGCGCGCCAAGTTCCTGGAGATCATCAAGGTCACCATCATGGCCATTCTCAACGGCTACAAGCCCGTGCTGGCGGTGGAGTTCGGCCGCAAGGTCATGTACGAGAACGAGCGCCCGAGCTTCCAGGAGCTCGAGGACCACGTGAAGGGCAAATGACCCCGGGGTTGGAGCGCCGCCATGGATGACAAGACCCAGCCGATTGTCATCAAGCGCGTCAAGAAGGTGGCGGGCGGTCACCACGGCGGCTCGTGGAAGGTAGCCTTTGCCGACTTCATGACCGCGCTGTTCGCCATGTTCCTGATCCTGTGGATCGTTACGGCCATGGACGAGGAGCAGCGCGCCGGCGTCGCCGGGTACTTCCGGGATCCCACCAACTTCAGCCAGGAGGACAACACGCCCGGCAACAACATCATCGACCTGGAAGGCGGCAGCCAGACGCCGCTGGACATGGGGGACTCCCCGGCCGAGCCCACCGAAGAGCAGATCATGGAGGAGGCGGAACGGCGGCAGCGGGCGCGGATGGAATCCCTGCAGCAGGACCTGGAGGAGGCCATCGAGCGCAGCCAGGCGCTGGAGCCGTTCAAGGACCAGCTGCTGCTGGATATCACGCCGGAAGGCCTGCGCATCCAGCTGGTGGACCGGCGCAACCGGCCCATGTTCGATCTGGGCAGCGATGATCTGCGCAACTACGCGGAGTCCATCCTCATGGAGCTGGCGGACGTCATCAACGAGGTGCCGAACAAGATCAGCATTACCGGTCATACGGACTCCGTCGCCTTCACCGACCCGGAGACCTACGACAACTGGGAGCTCTCGGCGGATCGCGCCAACAGCGCCCGCCGCGCTCTCATGCGCGGGGGCATCAATGTCGACCGGATCGCCCAGGTAACGGGGCTCGCGGATACCGTCCTGTTCGACAAGGACAACCCGCAGAATCCGATCAACCGCCGCATCAGCATCGTGGTGCTGAACCCCGACGCGGAGGCGGCCATCGCCGAGCGCCAGGACGCCCGGCAGTTCACGCCCGCCGGGGATGGGGCCGACAACGGCGATTGAGCCGGGCACGGCGACAGCAACCCGGTCACTGCGGTAGACTCCGGGCCCGGCATACGGCGTTGGGCGCAACCATGGCCTGTCTTTTTCTCGAGCAGCTGACGGTAATCGACTCCTCCCGCCTGGATCCCGTCCACGGCCTGGTCGGGGAGAGCTGGATCGTGGACGTGGAGCTCACCGGCAGCCTGGACGAGCAGGGCATGGTGTTCGACTTCGGCGACGTCAAGCGCCGTCTCAAGGACGCCGTCGATGCCAGCGTGGACCATCGCCTGCTGGTGCCGGCGGCGACCACGGAGGTGCAGGAGGAGGACGGCCGGGTGAGCGTACGCTTCGCCAGCGAAGGCGGGGAGATCCGCATGAGCGGGCCTGCCCATACCGTCGTGGCCGTGCCGGGGGAGCGGGTGGATACCGGTGCCGTCCGCGAGCTGCTGCACAGCCAGTTGCGGCCGCTGCTGCCGGACAATGTCACCGACCTGGGGCTGCGGCTGCATCGCGAGTCCATCGACGGCGCGTGGTACGCCTACAGCCACGGGCTGCGCACCCATGACGGGGCGTGCCAGCGTATCGCCCACGGCCACCGGTCCCGGATCGAAGTCTATCGTAACGGCCACCGGGCGCCCGACTGGGAAGGATACTGGGCGCAACGGTGGCGCAATGTCTACCTGGGCAGCCGCGCCGACCTGCAGCAAACGCACCAGCGCGGCGGCGTCACCTATTACCGCTTCGGCTACACCGCGCGGGAGGGGGTGTTCACCCTGGAGCTGCCGGCGGCCTCCTGTGAGCTCCTGGACGCCGAGAGCACCGTGGAGCAGATCGCCGCGCACCTGGTGACTGCCATGAAGCGCCAGGAGCCGGATGCCCGCTTCAGTGTCAGGGCCTTCGAGGGCGTCGGCAAAGGGGCCCGTGCCGCCGCTTGACCTGGGTCAACGCCCGTCCTGGCGGTTGCGCTACCGTGGACGCGTTCAGGCAAGGGATCCGGACAGGCAGCCATGGTCAACGCCCGCTTCGATCGGCCGCTGTACGAGAAGTACGACGTGCCCGGGCCGCGGTACACGTCGTATCCCCCCGCGCCCCATTTCCATGCCGGCTTCGATGCGGCCGCCTACGCGGCGGTGGCGCGGGAGAGCAACGGCGACCCGGTGCCGCGGCCCCTGTCGCTGTACGTGCACATTCCCTTCTGCCACAGCCTCTGCTACTACTGCGCCTGCAACAAGATCATCACGCGGCACCCCGAGAAGGCCGAGATCTACCTGCACTACCTGGAGCGGGAGCTGGCCCTGCAGGCGGCGCTGTTCGACGGCGACCGGTCCCTGCGGCAGCTGCATCTTGGAGGCGGCACGCCCACCTTCCTCGATGACCGCCAGCTCTGGCGGCTGATGCAGTCCATCGCCCGGTATCTCACCCCGGCTTCGCCGGCGGAGCGGGAGTTCTCCATCGAGATCGATCCGCGGGCCGTCGGCCCGAATACGCTGCCGCTGCTCGGCGAGCTCGGCTTCAATCGCATGAGTGTCGGCGTGCAGGATTTCGACACCCGGGTGCAGCAGGCCGTGAACCGGGTGCAGCCGGCGGAATGGGTCCACCGGGCGGTCGAGCAGGGCCGGGCGGCAGGCATGGCCTCGGTGAGCCTGGACCTCATCTACGGCCTGCCGCACCAGTCCCGCGAGACCTTTGACGCCACCCTCGACCAGGTGCTGGGGATCCGCCCGGAGCGGCTGTCGGTGTACAACTACGCCCATCTGCCGGAGCGGGTGAAGGCGCAGCGCATGATCGACACCGCCGCGCTGCCGTCGCCGGAGGAAAAGCTCGCCATGATCGAGCACACGGTGAACCGGCTCACCGGCGCCGGCTACGTGGCCGTCGGGCTGGACCATTTCGCGCTCCCGGACAGCGATCTGGCGCAGGCCATGGAGCAGGGAACCCTGCAGCGCAATTTCCAGGGCTACTCCACCCACGCGGAATGCGACCTGCTGGCCGTGGGCATGAGCGGCATCGGCATGATCGGGCCCCACTACAGCCAGAACAGCAGCGACCTGCGCGGCTACTACGCCGCTCTGGACGCCGGACGGTTGCCCGTGGTGCGTGGGTGCACCCTGGACTTCGACGACCGGGTGCGCCGCGGCGTGATCGAGCGCATCATGTGCCGGCCCCGGGTGGCGTTCCGCGAAATCGAGCGGCGCTACGGCGTGTGCTTCCGGGACTACTTCGAGGCCGAGCTCGAGGCCCTGGTGCCCCTGCAGGAGGACGGGCTGTTGCGGATCGAGGCGGACGGGATCGTGATCCGGCCTGAGGGGCGGCTGCTGCTGCGCAATATCGCCATGGTCTTCGATCGCTACCTGCACGAGCAGGCCCGGGAGGTGCGTTACTCGCGCACCGTATAGAGTCCTGTAATTCGGTGAACCCGGGTTGCCGGACACGGGCGCGCCGGCGCCCGGGCTCGGCCTCTATGGCGGGACGTCCACCCCGGGTACCATTGGAAAACTGAGCGGTTCGCAATGGAGGTCCGGGTGCTCGGACGCTGGCTGTGGCGGTTGATCGGCCTCGCTGCTGTCGGGATCGGGGCCCTGGGCACCGTGGTCCCGCTGCTGCCGACCACGCCGTTCCTGCTGCTGGCGGCATGGGCCTTCGCACGCGGCTCCGAACGGTGGCGGCAGTGGCTGCTGAATCATCCGCGCTTCGGGCCGGCGATTCGTTCCTGGCAGGCCGAGCGCGCCATTCCCCGAAAGGCCAAGTGGATCGGGATCGCCTCGCTCATCGGCACCATGCTGATCGCGCTGTGGATGGATCTTCCCCCCGCGGCGCTGACCCTGCAGGCGATCGCGCTGATCGCCGTGTCCATCTTCCTGCTGTCGCGCCCGGACGGCAACAGCGGCTGACCATCGCTGCGCGCGAGCCGGGTGCCCGCGGTTTCAGGGGGCGAGCACCTGCTCCAGGGCGGCAAGCGCGTGCTCCTCGGCACCCGGCAGGGCCCCGGCCGCGCGCCGCACGGCATCGAAGTCGGGGGATTCGCCGGCCGCGCTCGCCGCCAGCCGGCTCCAGGCGTCGGCGCACTCGCCGTAGGCCCGCGCCGCCTCGACGAACCCAGGGGCACCGGTCTTTTGCGCCACCTCTTCGCAGAATCCCGACTGAAGCCGGCGGAAGAGACCCCCGCCGGTTCCCGCCTTCTCCACGAACACGGGAAGGGCGCGGATCGCCTCCGCCCGGGTGTCGGCGTCGAGGTGCTCCGGCCAGCGTGCAAGATCGTCCGCGAAGGCGCGCACGCCGTCCAGGCCGCCGGCGCTGACCGCGCCCGCCGGAAGGACGTCCGGATCGAACAGGGGCCCCGTGCCCTCGCGCATCTGTCGTACGACCTGGGCTGCCGCGTCGCGGGCAGCCGGCAGGAGGTCCGGAAGCCGGTGGGGAAAGGTCATGGGGAACGTGGCGTGGCGGTTCGGGTCGGGAAAGCCCCGGGAATGGCGTGCGCGGGCCAGGGCGTCCAGGGGCACTTCCTGGACGGGCTCGCGGTCGTTGTCCACCAGCCAGGCAACCCCCCGCTCGCGATCGTAGCCCACGGCGACGATCGAGTGACGGGTGTTGGACAGGCGCACCCGCAGGTAGGGGAGCTCGGCGATGTCCGTGTGGATCAGCACGGGTCGGCCGGCATCCAGGGAGTCGGCCAGCCACTGCCAGCCCTCGGCGGGATCGTCGGTGCGCCGCGCCTCCACCCGGATGCCGAGGCGCCGGCACAGGTCCAGCTCCATGTCCGCATTGCGGCCGACGAAATAGATGGGCGGCTGCAGGCCGGGGCTGCGGATGTACTGGAAGGACAGGCCCCCGCTGAGCCCGAACACCAGCGCTTCGCCCGGCGGCCCGTCGAAGCCCAGCCCGGCCCAGTCCAGCAGGTCGCGCATGGCGCCGGAGCCGCAGTGGCCCGCGGTACGGTGCGGGTAGGCGGCGATCTGTGGGGTGCTGATGTTCATGCTCGCTGTTCCCCTCCGTCGGCAATGGGTTACGCATAGCGGCTGCCGGGCCGCAGCCGGCCGCCCCGGTGCGCCGGTCAGAGCCGGAACGATACCTGGCCCCGGGCGGGATACGCGAGTGCTTGGCTCCGTCGGCGAAAGGCCTTCAGGTCCGCGGGGCGATCGACGTCCGCGGCGGGCTCGAGCTCCGTCCAGCGCAGTCCCAGGCGCCGCGCCCGCTGGCGTGTCGCCTGCATCACCCGGCTCGTTCCCCAGGGGACGTTGCGGAACAGGCCCCACGCCGGTCGGCGCATGCCCACGAGGAGATAGCCGCCATCGTCGGCCGGACAGAACACGGCATCCTGGCCCGCCGCCAGGTGCGCGAAGGCGCAGCGCAGGTGCGCGGGCGTAAGGCCGGCGCAGTCCGCCCCGACAATCAGCGCGTACGGCGCCTCCCGCAGGGTTCTAGAGAGGGCGCCGTGCATGCGCTGGCCGAGATCACCCGGCGGCTGGACGCGCAGCGTCGCCGCCCCCTCGCGTGCCTGGGCCCACAGCCACGGATGGTCACGCCCGGGGCTGCACCACAGCTCCAGGGGCGCGGCGCCGCTGGCGCGCGCGGTGGCGAAAGTACAGCGGAACAGCGCCCGGTACACGCAGCAGGCGCCGTACGCGCCCAGGGCCGGGCGCAGGCGCGACTTGACCCGCCCGGGTACCGGGGCCTTGGCGAAGAGGAGGATCCGGCCCGCCGGGTAGAGGGGCTTCGCCATCAGGGCCGTGCCCCGTAATACCGGCGGTGGAGGTCGGCGGGATCGGCTCCCAGGAAGAACGCCAGGCGCAGCTGCCACATCAGCCACACCGTCCGCCAGACGCCGTTGTCCAGCCAGCGCCGGGCGGAGGCGTGGAGCCGCTGGCGCAGACAGATCGGCGGCGTCCGGTCGCGCAGCGCCCGGGACAGGGCAATGTCCTCCATGAGGGGGAGCTCGGTGAAGCCGCCCACGCTGTCGAACAGGCGACGGGCGACGAAGATGCCCTGGTCGCCGGTGGCGATCCCCGTCCACCGGGATCGCAGGTTCATGGCCGTCTCGATGATCCGGAATGCCGGCCCCGGGGCATCCAGGCACACGTCTAACCGTCCCCAGGCACGGCGGCCGCCGCGACAGGCATCGACCACGGCCGCAACAGCGGCCGCCGAGGCGCGCGTGTCGGCGTGGAGGAACCACAGCACGTCCCCGCTTGCGGCCCGGGCGCCGGTGTTCATCTGCAGCGCGCGGCCCCGGCGGCCTTCCAGTACGCGATCGGCAAGGGGCGCGGCCAGCGAAGGCGTGCCATCCGTGCTGCCGCCGTCGACCACGATCACCTCGTGCCCCTGTTCCCGGGCCGGTTGCAGCGGCTCCAGGCAGGAGGCGATGGAAGCCGCCTCGTTGACTGCGGGAACGACGATACTGATGCGCATGGGGCAATGGTAAGGAATGGCGCGCGGCGGAGGAAGCCGTAGAATTACGCAGGAAGGCGGCAGACGGACTTGGCCACGCTACGGGCGGATGGTATAGTACGCGCCTCTGAAAGGGGCTGTAGCTCAGTTGGGAGAGCGCGACATTCGCATTGTCGAGGTCAGGGGTTCGATTCCCCTCAGCTCCACCAGATTTTCTTTCTTTTCGGTGTGTTGAAAGACACTATTCAGAAACAGGATCAACGGCCCGCTCCTCCCTTGGAGCGGGCCGTTCTGTTTTTCGGGTGATCAGAACAGCTCCTCGAGCTCCTGTTCCGCGTCCTCCAGCGCCCCTTCCAGCTCATCTCCGGCGCCCTCCAGCGCGTCCCGGACGGCCTCGACACCTTCACCGCCGATTCCGGAGACCTCGACCGTGGTGTCACCGACCCTGTTGAACGTGAGATCGCGTGACGGGGCGAGGCCTGAGAGGAATGCCCCGATTCCCGCCGGCAGCGCCTCGCCGCCGTGTTCGGCGACGGCCGTGAGAACGGCCTGCAGGATCACCCCGGACAGCTCGGCGGCGAGGTCCTCGCCGGCAGTATCGGAGCGGATATTCTCCAGGCGGACGGAATCCATGGTCATGTCGACCGTTGCCGGTTCGCCGGCGACGGAGACCTGCAGGGTAACGGTCACGTCCGTAAGGCGGAGGGCGTCGATGGCGATGGTTCGCCCACTGCCGGCGGAAGTCGCTTCGCCGCTGTCCGTGCCCCGGCTGCCGCCGTCCTGATCGGCACCGCGTGACGCGCGGATATGCTCGAGCACCGCATCGAGATTGCTGTCGCCGTTGCGGTGCTCCAGGTGGAGCTTCAGCCCGTCCAGGCGCACATGACGGACGCGGAACGTGTCGTCCATGAACGAGCCCGGCACCACGGCAACGGATCCGGCCCCGAGGTCGAGGAGGTTGGGTGTGTCGAACCCGGCCGGATTGCTGACCACCAGGTGGTCGAGGTCGAGCTGCGACTGGAGTAGTGACACGGATGCGCCGTCCAGCGCCACGGGGACGCCGGTCGCTTGGCTGCCGCCGCGTTCCACCGCGTACTCGGTGAGCACGTTCAGCAGCAGGAACGCGGTGGCTGCCAGGGCGGCGATCAGGACCAGCACGGCGATGACAAGGCGGGACCAGCTGCGCATGGGATCACTCGTCGCAAGCGGGATTCGGCGACGGCAACGGTAACACGCCGGTTCAGCCACGCGCCCAGCTTCGCTATACTGCGCCGCACCGCCCCGGTAGCTCAGTAGGATAGAGCAACCGCCTCCTAAGCGGTAGGTCGCAGGTTCGAATCCTGCCCGGGGCACCAATTCCCGAAGTCTGCACCGTAACCTGTTGAGCCGGGGCGGGTTGCGGCGTGTTCATTCGAACCTGCGACCTGTTGACGAATCCGCAGGTTCGACCGGCCGCCGCCAGGCGGCCCGTGCCGCGGAGCGAAGCGACGCGGACCCGCAAGGGCAAGGCACCGGAAGCGCCGCAACAATCCTGCCCGGGGCGCCATTGGTTGAGTGCTTACTTCGGAGCCGTCGCCGGTGTCTGGCGCGGGTCAGGCGGCGTGCGTGATGTCCGCGCAGGTCTCCCGGGCGAACTTTTCGAGGCTCTCGGAGAAGACCTTGTTCAGGTGCGCGAGTGCCTGCTGGTCCTTCTGGACCTGTCCGGCGAAATCCTCGGCGATGCCGCGGAAGTGCTCCACCGTGGTCTCGAGGTCGGTGGGTGTCCTGGCCGCCAGGGCCGCTCGATGCGCCTTGCCCGCCAGGTCGACGTAGGTACTGATGGAGCTGATGTGCCACTGGACGGCGGCTTCAGCGTAGCTGCCCCCGAGGGCTGCGAACGAGCGCGCCGGGGTTGCGAACAGCCGATCGAGCTCGGTGAAAGGCGCCTGCGGGTGCGAGGGGAGGTCGGCCATGGTTCAGGCTCCTGCCGGGGTGGATGTACCGCAAAGATAGCAAGCTGGATGTTGCATTGCAACATTCACGCGGCAACAGCGCGACCCGGTCCGCAACAGGGAGTCTCCCGGGGTCTACGGCGAGGTGTCGGCAGCGGCAAAGACCGCCAGCCAGACGGCGGGCGGAACCTCGCTGGTCCAGGTGACGCGGTGGCGGCGACGGGCGGGAATCCACAGCCACTGGCCCGGCGTGAGGGCGTGCTCGCCGGCTTCACCCTGGAAGGCCACCGCGGCCGCGCCGGAGACCAGCAGGACGAATTCGTCCTGCTGCTGGTCGTACCATTGCCCGGCCGGTGTCGCCTGGCCGTTGGAGACGATCCGCTCGACGCGCACGGATGCCGTGCTCGCGAGCGTATCGATCACCTCCTCCGGCGCGCCGACAGGGATTGCATCGAAGAGATTGCCCTCACCATCCATTGCCCGATCTCCGGTCCGGGCCGATTGCCGATCAATGCGGCGCTGCGGGCGCTTACGCCCGCAGCCGGTTGACGGCCTCGCGCAGTCGCTCGGCCATGGCGTTGAGCTCGTCGGCGCCGGAGCGGGCCTGGCCCATGGCTTCGCTGCTGCGCGTGGCGGCATCGCGGATGCCGCTGACCCGGCGATTGATCTCGTCGGCGGTGGCCGATTGCTCCTCGGCGGCACTGGCGATCTGGGTGTTCATGCCGCTGATGCCGTCCACGGCCTCGGCGATGGTGCCCAGTGCCGTCTCCGTCTCGCTGGAGCGTTCCACCGTCTTGCGGGCGCTCTCGGTGCGCGCCTCGATGGACTCCGCCGCCTGGCGCGAGCCGCTCTGCAGCCGCTCCAGAATCTCGCGGATCTCCTGGGTGGACTGCTGGGTGCGCTGGGCGAGCGTGCGCACCTCGTCGGCGACCACGGAGAAGCCGCGACCGTGCTCGCCGGCGCGGGCGGCCTCGATGGCGGCGTTGAGCGCCAGCAGGTTGGTCTGCTCGGCGACGCCGTTGATCACCTGCAGCACCGTCTCGACGTTATTGGACTCGCTGGCGAGCTGGTTGACCGCCTCGCGGGTGTCCTCGAGCTCGGCGGCGAGGGCGTTGATCGCCTCGCGGGTGTGGGTCACCGTCTCGGAGCCGGACTGCGTCTGCGACTGCGCCTGGCCGGCGGCCTCGGCCGCGGAGCTGGCGTTGCGCGCGACCTCCTGGACCGTGGCGGCCATCTCGTTCATGGAGCTGGCCAGCTCGTCGGTATCCTCCTGCTGCTGGCGGGCGTCGCTGTCGGCGCTGCCGGTGAGCTCGCGCAGCTGCTCGGCGGAGCGTATCAGCGTGTCGCTGCTCTCGCGCACGTTCTGCACGACACCCTGAAGGATGCCGAAGAGGCGGTTGAAGGTGCGCGACAGGTCCGTCAGCTCGTCCTTGCCCGCCTCGTCGAGCCGGGCGCCCAGGTCCACCGGCTCCTCGGTGGCCCGCTCGATATTGCTGATGGTGCGCCGCAGCGGCCCGGTGATGCTCGCGATCACCGCCCAGCCGACGCCGAGCATGATGACGAGCCCCAGGCCGTTGGTGACGAACGCTCCCATGAGCTCGCCGTTGACCGCCGCGTTGACGTCCTCCATGTAGACGCCGCTGGCAATGATATAGCCCCAGGGCTCGAACAGTACCGCCCGGGAAATCTTCTCCTGCGGCTCCTCGCCGCCCGGCCGGGGCCACAGATAGCTCGTCTGGTGGGTGCCGTCCTCGGAATTGCGAACGCCGCGGGTGATCTCCTGGAAGAACCGCTTGCCGCTCTCGTCCTCCAGGTCCGCGAGATTGTTGCCTTCCAGCTGCGGGCTGATGGGATGCATGACCATGACGTTGTCGGTGTTGTGCACCCACAGGTACTCCTCGCCGAAGTAGCGCATCTTGCGGAGTACGGCGAGGGCCTGCTCCTGGGCCGTATCCTCGTCGATGGCGCCCTCCTGGGCGAGGCTGCGGAAATGCTCCATGACCGTCACGGCGCTGTCGAGCACCGCCGAGGCCTGGTTGAGCCGCTCCTGCTGGAGCGAGGCGCGCGTGGAGCCCAGCGTCCAGGCGGCGTTGACGGTGAACACCACCGCGGCCAGCCCGAGAATGAGCCAGATGCGGTGGCTGACACGCAGTTGGCGCAGAAATCCTGTCATGGAACGTCCCTCGATCGGTTGGTGCGGGGCAGCAATTGTCCCTGGTATCGGCGGATCGATGGGGGACTTGAGTCACATTCCTGTAACGGATTCCGTCGCCGGCGCCCGTGTCCGTTTGTCGCGCTGCACGCGGACGGGGCACCGGCGCTAGAACGCAACGAACTTGGCTTGCGGGACGCTAGACGGGCTTGGTTCGGGCCGATTCCCGTCCCATGCGCTGGACCGCGTCGAACCCCTCGAAGGAAGGACCCTCGAGATAGATGTGGCGGTTGGCGCCGGCGTTGCGGTGGGCGGCCCGGAATGCTTCGGAGTGGGTCCACGCCTCGAATGCCTCCCTGGACGCCCAGACGGTGTGCGACGCGTACAGCGTGTAGTCGTCCGCGGCCGGACCGCGCAGCAGGTGGAACTCGATGAAGCCGGGTACCTGGTGGAGATGCGAATCGCGCTCGCGCCAAACGCGCTCGAATTCCTCCTCGAAGCCCGGCCGGACCTTGAAACGGTTCATGGCGATGAACATGGTGAACTCCTCTGGCTCTTGGCGCGGGAATCCGGGGTCATGGCAGAGGACCCGTGGTTCGGCACCATGAAGGGACGCCCGCTGGAGGGATTGCGATGGACCATTGCGCGCACGCCGAACGCTTCCCGGAGCAGCTCCTCGGTGACGACGGCCTCCGGCGGGCCCTCGGTGAGCACGGCGCCGCCGACGAGCACCACTATGCGGTCCGCGTAGCCGGCGGCGAGGTTCGGGTCGTGGAGCACGACGACAACGCCGTTGCCCCGGCGCGAGAAGCGCAGCCCCGTCTCGATGGCGTGCTGCTGGTGGGCGATGTCGAGGTTGTTGGTCGGCTCGTCCAGCAACAGGTAGCGCCCGCGCCCATCCGCCTGGTCGTCGCCGTCAGCGACCTGCGCAAGCACGCGGGCGAGGTGGACCCGCTGTCGCTCGCCCCCGGACAGTGTGGGATACAGCCGGTGCCGGAGATGGCCGATCCCGGTCTCGTCCATGGCCGCGGCAATGATCCGCGCGTCGGCGGAGCGGCTGCTGCGGCCGGCGTGGGGGCTGCGCCCGAGGGCGACGACATCCCGGACCGTCAGCGGGAAGCCGAGCTCGGGGGTTTGCGGCAGCACGGCGCGGTGGCGGGCCACCTCCTTGTCATCCAGCGCCGTGAGGGGCGTGCGATTGAGGGTGACCGAGCCGTAGTCCGGTCGTATGGCGCCCGAGAGGACGTGCAGCAGCGTGGATTTGCCTGCACCGTTGGGCCCGATCAGGGCCACCGTCTCGCCGGGCTCCACGCACACGCGGACCCCGGTCAGCAGCCGGCGGCCGGCGCGCCGTACGTGGATGTCCGCCGCCGCCAGCATCACCAGGTCCCTCCGTGCCGTCCGCGGACCAGCAGCCAGAGGAAGAACGGGCCGCCGATACAGCTGGTGACAATGCCGATGGGCAGCTCCGCCGGCAGGGCGGCGGTGCGGGCGACCAGGTCGGCGATCAGCAGAAGCGCCGAGCCGAGCAGGGCCGACAGGGGCATGACGAGCCCGTGGCGGGCACCCACCAGCAGCCGCACCAGGTGCGGCACCACCAGGCCGATGAAGCCGATGACTCCGGTCAGGGCCACGGCACCGCCCACGGCCAGGGCGCACAGGCCGACGATCCAGCGCTTGCAGCGTTCCACCGGGAAGCCCAGGTGCAGTGCTTCCGTCTCGCCGAGGAGCAAGGCGTCCAGGTGCCGGGCGAGAAGCGGCAGCGCCAGGGCCGGCGCCAGGATGATCGGCAGCGCCGGCAGCAGCCGGTCCCAGGTGACCCCGCCGAGGCTGCCCAGCATCCAGAAGTTGAGATCCCGCAGCTCCTGGTCGTTGCTGACAAACACCAGCAGCCCGATGCCTGCGCCGGCGATGGCGTTGACGGCGACGCCGGCCAGCAGAAGGGTGGCGACCTCCGTGCGCCCGTCGCGGCTGGCGATGCGGTAGACCACCAGCGTCACGACCAGGCCGCCGGTGAACGCCGCAACCGGGATCACCAGCCCGGGCGACAGGAACGGCACGGCGGCCATGATGGTGCCGCCGAAGACGATCGCCGTTGCGGCGGCGAGGGCGGCACCGGTGGAGACGCCGATCAGGCCCGGGTCCGCCAGGGGATTCCGGAACAGCCCCTGGAGCGCGGCACCGGCGACCGCCAGTGCGGCTCCCACCGCCATTCCCAGCAGGGCGCGCGGCAGGCGGATGGCCAGTATCACCGTCTCGCCGGGTGCCGGACCGGCACCACCCGAGTCCCCCGCGATGCCCGCGAGAATGGCGAGGACGTCGCCGGGCGCAAGGGGGACGGGCCCCCAGAGCAGGGCGCCGGCGAACGCGGCCAGCCAGAGCACGGCGAACACGGTCGCCACGGTGAGCAGGCCGGTGCCTCCCCGGGGGGAGCCGAGCGCTCGTCCCTGTGGTTCCGGGCTGACGGTCATCGGTCGCGGGTCTCCGCCGGCAGATCCGGATGAAGCGCCCGGGCCAGTTCCGCTGCCGCCTGCGGCGTGCGCGGCCCGAAACCGAGCATCAGCAGTCCGTCCATGGCGATGATCCGGCCCGACCGGGCAGCGGGGGTGTTGCCGAGGCCCGGGCGCTGGCGCAGCCCGTCGCTGCCGCCCAGGCTGTCCAGGGCGGCCTCGGTGAGCAGGATCCATTCCGGTGCGGCGGTGATGACCGCCTCCGCGGACAACGGGCGGAAGCCGCTGTAGGCCTGGACGGCGTTGCGCCCCCCGGCGAGACGCACGATGGCCTCGGCGGAGGTCTCCCGGCCGGCGGCCATGAGGTTGCCGGGGCCGGCGGCGATGAGCGTCAGCACCCGGGGGCGCGCTTCGGTTGCCTCGACACGCTCGCGTACGGCCGCGATCCGGTCGGCCACGCGTCGGCCGAGCCGGTGACCGCGCTCCGGCACGCCGAGCGCGTCGGCGACCGCGGTGATCTTGTCCACCACGCCGTCCGGGCTCGGCTCGCCGGGCACCCGGGTTACGGCGATGCCCGCCTCGCGCAGCTGCTCCAGCACCACCGGGGGGCCGGCGTCGGCGGCGGCAATGACGAGGTCCGGCGCCAGGGCGATGATCGGCTCGGCGGACAGCTGACGCATGTAGCCGACGTCCGGCAGCTCGTCCGCCGCGTCGGGATAGGTGCTCGTGCTGTCGACGGCCACCACGGTATCCAGCCGCCCGAGCGCGTGGATGATCTCGGTGACGGCCCCGCCGATGGCCACCACGCGCCCGGGGCCGTTCGCGGCGCGTTCGGCCGCCGCCGCAGACGGGGCCGCAGCGGCCAGCAGCGTGACGGCGAGGGCACATATGCAGGCGGCACAGGGAATACGGCTTACCATGACACGTTGTACCCCACGGATGCCTTGAGGTTGCGTCCCGGCTCGGCGGCGCCGGTGTAGGTGCGCGAATACGCCTCGTCGAAGACGTTGTCGACGCCCAGGCGCACGCTCAGCCCGCGCAGCGCCGGACCGCCCGGCTGCCACGTCAGGGACAGGTCCACCACGGTGTAGGCGTCGCGCTCCTCGGACGGGTCATTGACCTTGTCGAAGTCCGAAGCGCGCAGGATTCGCCCGCCGATGGTGGTATCCAGCGCGGGAAGCAGATAGCGGGCATCCAGGGTGAACTGCCTCGGCGTCAGCACGCCCAGCTTCTCGCCGGTGCGCGTGTTCTCGCCGTCGATGCGCGAGAATCCGAACGACGTGCGCAGGCGGCCGACGCGGTAGTGCGCCTCGACTTCCTGGCCGGAGAGCTCGGCGCTGGCGACATTCACGGAACGGGACGTGCCGTCGCAGTCGCCCGGGATGCCGGGGTTGCAGTCGGTGAACGGCGCGGGCTGGTCGACCCGGGTGTCGATGAAGTCCTCGCCGTCCACCTCGAAGTGGGTGAGCTTGACGTTCAGGGCGTCGCCGGACGCCAGCAGGTCGGAAACCTCGAATCCGCCGCCGAACTCCCAGGTCCGGGTCCGCTGGGGCTTGAGATCCGGGTTGGGCACGAAGCGGTTCGAGATGGTCCCGAACGGCGGGCCCAGGGGGATCTGGAAGTGGGTGCCGCTGGGGTAGATCTCGCCCACCGTGGGTGCCCGGAAGGCGTTGGCGCGGTTGACGAACAGCATGGTCGAGTGCGTCGGCTTCCAGGTGATCCCGAGACGCGGCGAGATCTCGTCGTCCTCGAGGTCGTCGGCGCCCTCGCTGGAGGCCTCGAAGCGGTCGAAGCGGACGCCGGGCACCAGCAGGAGCTCGCCCGGTACGCCGGCCGGCTGGTCCCAGCGGATCTCCGCCTGGGCGAAGGCGGCGTAGAAGTCGTACTCGGCGTCCGGCACCCCCGCCCGGTCGGCGCCGTCGGCCGCGCCGGTCTGCTTGTCCTGGTAGGCTTCCGCACCGTAGGTGAGGGTCACGCCCACGTCGCCGAGCGAACCGCGGGAGCGGTTGTCCAGCCGGACGCCGGTGGTGTCCACGTTGCGCTCCAGGAGCTCGCCGCGCGGGCCGAGCCCGCTGTCGTCGAGGCGCCGCTCGTCGACGCTGGTCTCGGTGCGGTAGACCAGTGCGTCCAGGTCGAGCAAAGGATTGGCGGGATCGCTGAAGCTGTAGCGCAGCCGCGCCGTATCGGAACGGATGTCCTTGTCCACCTGGTTGTCGCCGCCGAGCCCCTGGGGGTTGTTGGGCTCCCGGGCGTCGTTGTCGAAACGCTGGAAGGACGCCTCCAGCTCGCTGTGCTCGCCGGCCTGCCAGTTGCCCTTCAGCAGCCCGGAGACGATGTCGTCGTCGGTGTCGGTCAGCTCGTTGCCGTCGCCCAGCTCGATGGTGCCGGAGTTCCGCGTGGTGACGCTGGCGAGCACGCCGAGATCGTCGGCCGGGCGGCCGTAGGCGGTGAGCCCGGCATGGGTCTCGTCGTTGACGTCCTGGTAGCCGCCGTGGACGCGGACACCGGCGGAGTCGCCGGGCCCCAGCAGATCCCGGGCGCGCAGGGTGCGCAGCGCGATGACGCCCCCGGTCGCGCCGCTGCCGTACAGGGACGAGGCCGGGCCGCGCAGCACCTCGACCTCCCGTAGCAGGAGCGGGTCGAGGAAGAAGCGGCCGTCATGGCCGGAGAGGAAGTTCTGCCGCGCGCCGTCGATGGTGACCACGACGTCGGCGCCGGAGAATCCCCGGATGCTGGGGACCTCGCCCGTGCGCCGGGGGCCGCCCGTGAACTCGACGTTGGGCAGGCGGCCGAGCAGGTCGTCGGGCGTGGAAGGCTGGTGGTCGCGGATTTCCTCGGTGCCGATCACGCTGACCATGCCCGGGTAGTCGAATGCGCTGATGGGGTTCAGCGTCGCGGTAACGGACACCGGCGACAGGCGTACCTCGCCGCTGTCCGTTGCCTGTTGATCCGCGTCGGCGGCGCCGTGGGCCACGGGTGCCAGCGAAGTCAGCAGCACCAGGGCTCCGGTGGTGGTTCCACGGGGTTTCCAGCTCGGCATGGGTCCTGCTCCTGTTACCGGAGTGGGGTCCTGGCTGGCTTATCCGCGGCGGACGCGGGGCTGGCTGGCTCGGACGGATCGGTTGTCGGCGGTTGTCGGCGCGGCGGACGGGCTATTTCGTCAGGATCAGCTTCTCGGTCCGGGTTCGCCGCAGCCGGTAATTCTGCTGGTCGTGAACGATGATGACCTCCCGGGCGTCGCCGAACAGCTCGCGGGAGTCGATGCGGGGTGTGTCGCCATCGCCCGGGATTGTCTCGTCTTCGCGGACATCGCCCTTGTGGTCGTGGGGTTCGGCTTCTCGTTCGCTCTCCATTCCGATGACCCTCCCTTGATCGATCGACAGGGAGCGTACAACGGGATGCGTCATGTTGCAAATAAGAAGTATTCGCATCTTTGCTGAGCCGAAACCGGACGGATCCCGGTGACGCTCGGCGGGCGTTCCCGCTGCGTCGCCGACGGCCGGTGCGCAGGCGGGGATCGCTCCGTGCGGTCGACGCGCCCGGTCGCTTACGACACGGGGTCGGTGTCGGGGATGACCGTGCTCAACCACTCCGAGAAGCAGCGGCGGCCGCGCTCGGTGAGCGGTCCCGACCAGCGCGCCGTATCGGCGCGCAGCCGGGGTACGGTGACACCCGGGGTGGCCGCGATCTCGCCGGTGTGCCCGATGAACCATCGCTCCAGGGACGCGCCGGCGGCCTCGGCATGGAACTGCAGGGCAAGGGCGTTGCGCCCGTACCGGAACGCCTGGTTGGGGCAGACGTCGGTGGCGGCCAGGTGCTCGGCACCATCCGGCAGGTCGAACGTGTCGCCGTGCCAGTGGAGGACCGCGGTCTCGTCGCCATCGAGGTGCCGCAGGCAGCTGTCGCGGCCCGCCCCGGTCAGGCGAATACCGGCCCAGCCGATCTCCTTGCCGGCGGCCGGGTAGATCCGGGCGCCCAGGGCCCGGGCCATGAGCTGGGCGCCCAGGCAGAGGCCGAGGGTGGGGCGGTCCGCGGCCAGGCGGGCGGCGAGCACGCGGATCTCGTCGGTGAGAAACGGGTAGTCGGCATCGTCATCGGCCCCGATGGGACCGCCGAGGACGACCAGCAGATCCGGGGCGAGGGGGTCGACGGCGCCCAGGTCGTCCACGCCCGCGTCCAGGTATCGCACCCGGAAGCCGCGCTCGGCGAGCAGGGGCTCCAGCAGGCCGAGACCCTCGAAGGCGACGTGGCGGAACGCAACGCACGAGGGGCGTGTAGCAGTCATGGAAGACTCCCTGTCACAATTGCTGGGCAGAGTATCCCGGTAGATTAATACGTCCCGTGTGCTGCCGCGAGCCCCGCGCCGACGCCCACGGGGATCCGCAAGCCGCGAGCGTATGCTCCACCGGGGACGAGGGCCCGCGTCGGGCCGGCGGCAACGACGCGATCGGTCCTGCCGTGACCCCGGCGCCGGAAAACATAGCGGGAGGTTGTCATGCCTGCACTCAACGGCGTTGTCGAGACGGCGCTCTACGTTGACGACATGGACCGGGCGCGCGCCTTCTTCGAGGACGTGCTGGAGCTGGAGCCGTTCACCGCCGACCACCGCTTCACCGCCTACGACGCCGGGGGCGGCACGGTGCTGCTGCTGTTCCTCCGGGGCGAGACGCTGGAGACCGTGGTGCTGCCCAACGACATGGGCACCATTCCGCCCCACGACGGCCAGGGAAGACTGCACCTGGCCCTGGCGGTGCCCGCAGGCGAGCTGCACGACTGGGAGCAACGGCTGGATGCCCGCGGGGTGGCCGTCGAGGGCCGCACGCACTGGCCGCGCGGCGGTGAGAGCATCTATTTCCGCGATCCGGACGGCCACTTGCTCGAGCTGGCGACGCCCGGCGTCTGGCCGACGTACTAGCATGTCCCGCGGTCGCCGCAAGGGCCGCCGCCGTCGTTGTGGGGGTCCGCTTCAGCCAGTATCCTGAGCGCTTCTTGCGCCCAGTCACCGGGAACACACAGGACGCGGATGTTTCTCGAACGCAACCCCCGCTTCGTCAGCCGCCTGACCCGCGATACCCTGGCCATGATCCTGGCCGGCGGTCGCGGCGGCCGCCTGGCCAACCTCACGGACTGGCGCACCAAGCCGGCGGTGCCGTTCGGCGGCAAGTTCCGGCTCATCGACTTCCCGCTGTCCAACTGCATCAACTCGGGCATCCGGCGGATCCAGGTGCTCACGCAGTACAAGGCCCACTCCCTGATCCAGCATGTCCAGCGCGGCTGGGGTTTCCTGCGCGGCGAGTTCGGCGAGTTCGTCGAGCTCGTGCCCGCGCAGCAGCGCCTCGACCGCCCGCTGTGGTACGCGGGCACGGCGGATGCGGTGTACCAGAGCCTGGACATCGTCAAGGCTCACAACCCGGAGTACGTGCTCGTGCTCGCCGGCGACCACGTCTACAAGATGGACTACGGTCCCATGATCGCGCGCCACGTGGAGTCCGGCGCGGACATGACCGTGGGCTGCGTGGAGACGCCGGTGGACCGGGCGCGGGCGTTCGGCGTCATGAGCGTGGACGAGCACGGGCGGGTGCTGGCGTTCACCGAGAAGCCGGACCATCCCGAGCCCGTCCCCGGCGAGCCGGACACGGCGCTGGTGTCCATGGGCATCTACGTGTTCAACCGCGACTTCCTGGTGCGGGTGCTGCGGGAGGATGCCGAGAACGGCGCGTCGACACGGGACTTCGGCAAGGACGTCATCCCGGCGGCCATTCACCAGGCGCGGGTCGTGGCACACCCGTTCCGGGACCCGCAGACCGAGCGCCAGCCCTACTGGCGGGACGTCGGTACCGTGGATGCGTTCTACGAGGCCAACCAGGAGCTCATCGGCGCCGATCCCGAGCTCGACATCTACGACGAGAACTGGCCCATCTGGACCTACCAGGCGCAGCTGCCGCCGGCGAAGTTCATCACGTCGCACACCGGCGGCGAGGAGCTCCCCGGGATGGCGGTGGATGCCATGGTCTCCGGCGGCGACATCATCGACGGCTCCATCGTCCGGCGCTCGCTGCTGTTCTCCCAGGTGGTCGTCAATCCGGGCTCCGTGGTGGAGCAGTCCGTGGTCCTGCCCGCGGTCACCGTGGGGCGCAATTGCCGCATCCGCAACGCCGTCATCGACGAGGGCTGCCACATCCCCGACGGCACGGTCATCGGGCACCATCCGGAGCACGACCGCCGCTATTATCATGTCTCGCCCAACGGCATCGTCCTGGTCACCGCGGAGATGCTGGGCCAGGAAGTCCGCCACGTGCGCTAGCCAGCGCCAGGTTCCCGGCCGCTCGCTCCTCAGAAACGCGCCCGGATGCCCGCGAAGAAGTTGCGGCCCGGCGCCGGCTCGAAATAGTTGCCGTTGTTGTCGTTGATGCGGACGTTGCTGAAGTATGCCTCGTCGGTGACGTTGTTCACGGCCACGAACGTCTCCACCTCGGCATCGCCGGCGCGGCGTGTCGTGCCGACGCGGGCGTTGACCACGCCGTAGCCGGACACGGCTTCCTGGTTGGCGCTGTCGGCGTAGACGCGGCCCACCAGCAGGGCGTCGACAATGGCGTAGAGGCCTTCCGGGTCGCGCCAGGCGAGCTCGGCGAAGAGCTGGTGGTCCGGCAGCCCGGGCAGCCGGTTGCCGTCGAAGTCACGGCCGTCGTCCCGGAATTCCTGGAAGCGGAAGTGCGAGTAGGTGTACGCGCCGGTCACCGACAGCTCCGGGGTCAGGGAGTACTCGAGGCCGGCCTCGAGACCGTAGCGGCGCGTGCGTCCCGCGTTGCCGAACTCGTTGGCGTTGTCGCGGGCGCCGGTGACCACGATCTCGTCACGGGTGGTCACGCGGAACACGGCGACATCGTACTGCGCCCGCTCGCCGACAAACCCCTTCATGCCGAGCTCCGTGTTCAGCGCCCGCTGGGGTTCCAGCGTCGGGTCGAAGCCTTCCTGCGGATTGTTGGGATCGTAGAACTCCGTGAACGTGGGCGTCTCGTAGGATGTGGCGATGTTGCCGTACAGCCGGTGGTCGGGGGTGAGCTGGTAGCCCAGGCCGCTGATGACGCTGAGCTCGTCGTAGCTGCGGGTGCCCGACGCGGCTCCGCCGTGGGCCCGGTCCTCGATGCGGAAGCGCACGCGGTCGTAGCGGCCGCCCAGGGTGAGGTCCAGCCGCTGCGTGAGGGTGATATCCGTCTGGCCGAACACGCCCGTGGACGTGGCCGTCTCCATGGCGTCCTGGGTCTGCCCGGTGCGCTCGCCGGAAGGATTCACGGTGAACCGCTGGCGGTCGTCGCGCTGGCGGGCGGATTCGACCCCCATCGTATACTCCGCCGGCAGGCCGAGGACGCTGTAGGCGCCCGTGTAGTCCAGGGCGCCGCCGAAGTAGTCGCGCTGGTAGGCGATCCGGCTGGGCCCGGGGAAAGGCAGCTGCTGGCGGAAATCGCGGCGGGTATAGAAGGTGCGGGCGGTCAGCTCGCCGGGCAGCGAGGCGCCGTCACGGTAGATCAGTCCGATGCGCTGGTGCTCGACCTCCTGGCCGGCGTCGAGCTCCCTGGCGATGTCCCGTGCCTGGCGCCGGTCCTCGCGCACGGCCTGCCGGTCCAGGCCGGCCGGATCCTCGCCCACGGGCTGGTCCAGGGCCGTGACCACCGTGGTCAGGCTGCGGCCGTCGTCGAACGTGTAGCGGGCCTTGGCGTTGACCAGATGCTTCTCGGTCCGGCTCTGCTCGCGGAAGCCCTCGTAGTCCATGGTCCAGGCGCTGATATGGCCGTTCCACGGGCCGGACTGGCCGCCGCCGCGCACTCCGTAGCGCTCGAAATCGTAGCTGCCCACGGTGGCGCGCAGCTCGCCGTAGGGCCGGGGCGGCCCGTCCATGGTGTGCACGGCGACCACGCCGCCGGCGGCATTGCCGTACAGGGCGGACGACGGGCCGCGGATGACCTCCACACGCTCCGCGGACGCCAGGTCGATGCTGTCCACCTGCGACTGGCCGTCGGGCAGGGTCACCGGAATGCCGTCCACGAGGATGCGGATGCCGCGGATGCCGAACGGCGCCCGGGCGCCGAAGCCGCGGATGGACAGCCGCAGGTTCTGGGCGAAGTTGTAGCGGTTCTGGAAGAACGTGCCGGGCACGCGGTTCAGCGACTCGTCCAGCTGTAGCTGCTGCCGGCCCTGCTGGAGCTCCTCTTCGTCGACGACGTCCACCGCGGCCGGGGTGTCCTGGAGGTCGCGCGTGAGCCGCGGCGAGGTCACGGTCACCGGCTCCAGCCGCACGCTGTCATCGGCAGGCGCTACCGGCGGCAACAGCGCGGCGGCCGCCATGGTCGCGAAGGCACTGGCCGTGTGCGGACCCGTCGTCGTTCGTTTCCCCGAGCGGTTGCTCATGGCGGAGTCCTTTGTCTCACGGGCCTGGGGATTCAAGGCCGTCCCCCAGTGTGGCATCGTGTGTGCTCGCTCGCGTGGGCGTCGGCATGGAGCGGGAGCAGGAGGGCGTTATGCTGGGGGCCATCTGTGGTGACGTCATCGGCTCCGTCTACGAGCACTGGCCGGTCAAGCGCAAGGACTTCCCGCTGTTCCACCATGACTGCGCGTTCACCGACGACACGGTGCTCACGGTGGCCATCGCCGACGCCCTCCTGGAGGGCGAGTCCTACACGTCCGCGCTGCAGCGCTGGGCCCGGCGCTTCCCCACGCGGGGGTACGGCATCCGCTTCGCCCAGTGGTTCATGGCGGCGGACCCCCAGCCGTACGAAAGCTTCGGCAACGGCTCCGCCATGCGTGTCAGCCCGGTGGCCTGGTGGCACGACGACGAAGCCTCGGTGCTCGCCGAGGCGGAGCGCAGCGCGGCCTGCACCCACGACCATCCCGAAGGCATCCGCGGTGCGCGGGCCACGGCCCTGGCGGTCTACCTGGCGCGCCGGGGCGAGAGTCAGTCACGGATCCGGGAACGGGTCGCCGCGGTGTCGGGCTACGATCTGGCTACCCCGCTGGCGGCGATCCGGCCGGGTTACGGTTTCGACGTGACCTGCCAGGGGTCCGTGCCGCAGGCCATCCGCGCCTTCCTGGAGGCGGACGGCCCGGAGGACGCGATCCGCAATGCCGTCTCGCTGGGCGGGGATGCGGATACCCAGGCGGCCATCGCCGGCGCCATCGCCGAGGCCGCCTGGGGGCTGCCGGACGGCATGGAGCAGGCGGTGCTGAAGAGGCTGCCCGACGACATGAAGGCGGTGGTGGCGGAGTTCCGCCGCGTCACGAGCAGCTAGCGGCGAACAGCGGTCCCTGGAACTCGTGAACGCCGAGCTCCCGGGCGAGATCCCACTGCGCCCGGGTTTCCACGCCCTCGATGACCATGGTCATGCCGATGGCCTCCGCCATGCGGGTGAGCTGGGTGACCATGCCCCGGGCGCGTTCCTTCTCCAGGGGAGAGCCTTCCTCCAGGGTCGTCAGCCACAGGGGCGAGAGCTTGCCCGTGTGGGCGCCCAGCCCGACCAGGTCCAGGAAGGGCACCGACCGCTCGCCGATACTGGACACGGCCAGGCGAATTCCCGGGAAGCGGGTGACCAGGGTCTGTATGCTGGTCAGAAGCGCCTCGTCCTGGGAGGCCACGGCGCGGGTGATATCCGCCTCCAGCCGCTCCGGTGGCAGGCCGGTGCGCTCCAGGTACGCCGCCAGGCGGTCCGGGAACCCCCTGTCGTGGAGGGTGATCTCCGCCAGGCGCGCGGTGACGATCAGGCCCGGATGGTGCTGGCGCCACTCGGGCAGCACGCGCGTGATCTCCTCGGCCATGACCTTTTCCAGCATGCGCAGCCGCCCCGTCTCCTCGGCCAGCTGCCACAGCGTGTCCTGGCGGATGCGTCCCTCCTCGGGGTGATGCCACGTGGACAGGAACTCCAGCGCCACCAGCCGGCCCTGCGCATCCACGCGCGGCTGGGCTTCGGTGACGATCTGCGTCTCCACCGTTGCCTGATAGAGCTCCTGCTGCAGCCGAAAGCGCGTGGCAATGGGGCGGTCCAGGTCGTTGCCGTGGAAGCGGTAGCAGTTGCGCCCGGAGGCCTTGGCGGCGTACATGGCCGCATCGGCGGCGCTCAGCAGGGTGTCGGGGTTGCGGCCGTCGGCGCCGGCCAGGGCGATGCCGATGCTCGGGCGTGCCGCCACGGAACGGCTCGCCAGCGCAATCGGGTGCCGGAGGGCTTCCATCATCCCTTCCGCCAGGCGGGCGGCGTCTTCGCGACCGGTGCCGGGCGCCAGCACCACGAACTCGTCACCCCCCAGCCGCGCGACCGTGTCGTCGTCCCGGGCACTGCGCCGCAGGCGATTGGCGACCTCGGTGAGCAGCTCGTCGCCGGCATCGTGCCCCAGGCTGTCGTTGATCATCTTGAAGTTGTCCAGGTCCAGCATGAACACGGCCACGGGGTGCCCGGTGCGCTCGGCCTCTTGGACGGCCTGCGCCGTGCGCTCGCGCAGCAGCCGCCGGTTGGCCAGGCCGGTGAGGATGTCGTGGTGGGCCTGGTAATCCATGCGTTCCAGCAGCGTGCCCGTCTCCAGCAGCGTCGATACCAGGGCCACCAGGTCCGCCAGCAGCTCCGTCTCGGCGTCGGTGAAGGACCCCGCGGTATCCCGGACGATCCCCACTGCGCCGCGGTGCCTGCCGTCGGGATGCCGCAGCGGGTACCAGATCATGGCGTGCCAACCCGCCTCCCGGGCGATGTCCGCGCCGGTATACGTCCGGCTCGCCTGCAGGTCCGGCGTCGCAGCGAGCCAGTCCCGCCCGCGCATCGCCTCCGGCAGCGAGCCCGGGAGACGCAAGAGCTCTTCCATCAGCTCGCGCTGCCGGGCGGTCAGATGGGGAGCGGAGAGGATGCCGGCGGCATGGTCCTCCGGGGCGACCACGACGGCCCGGGCGTGGCTGACGTAGCGGGACAGGCCGCCGAGCAGGTCGTCCAGGACGTCGCTGGTGGACCGGTCGCGGGCGAGCTGCTCGAGCAGCCGTGAGCGCTCGTTACGCAGTCGCGTGCGCAGGTGGTCGTCGGTGACGTCGGTGATGCTGGAGAAGACCAGGGGGTCGCCGCCGGCGGTGAAGATCCGCTCGCCGCAGATGTGCATGTAGCGGAAGCCGCCTTCGCGGTGCGTCACCTTCCATACGCCGGACCGGGTCCGGCCGTCGTCGATCACGGCGGCGTGCTGGGCCCGGACCGTGGCCTTGAGCGAGTCCGGCACCATGGTGGTAAGGTCCGAGCCGACCAGATCCTCCGGTGCGTAGCCCATGATGTGGCTCGTGAATCCGCTGATGCGCAGGATGACGCCGTCGCGGTCGGCCAGGCTGTAGCCGCTGTGGCTGGTGCGCGCGAAGGCGTCCAGGATCTGCTCCTGCTCGGTCTGGATGCGGCGCAGCTCGTCCGCCTCGTGCAGCCTGAGGCAGGCGCGCAGGTGCTCGGAGACGGCCGCGGCGAGTTGCGTCAGCCCCTGCTCCCCGAGCGCTCCCAGATCGTCCCGCGGTTGCCGGTCGAACATGCACAGCGCGCCCAGCACGGTGCCGTCATCCGCCGCGATGGGGGCTCCCGCATAGGACCGGATGGCGGCGCCACCGGTGACCGGGCGTGTGTCCCTGAACTGCGGGTCCCTGCGTGCGTCGGGCACGTGGACGAACTCGCCGCGGGCGAGCACCCGCGAGCAGAAGGTCTCGGCACGGGGCAGCGTGCGGTCGGGGAAGCCGACGGACGCGTAATAGCGGGTATCGGGCTCGTCGGCCAGGGAGATGCTCGCCAGGGGGAAGGCGCCCAGGCGCGCCGCCAGGGCGGTGATGCTACGGAAGAGGCGCATGGTGCGCTCGTCCAGCGCACCCAGCTGGCGCATGAGCTGGATCCGGCGCGTTTCGGGCCGGTTTGTCGCGTATGTCACCGGGCCACCTCCGCAGGACTGATATAGTCGTCCCGGGTACCGCGCCCCGCCTGGGCCGCACGAGCATTGACCGAGTGTTTATCAAACCAGATCACGAGCCAGCATGACCGGACCTGAATCACGAATCCGCACATTCGCGGCGGCGCCGCTGGTGCGGTACGTGCTGCTCCAGGTCCCTGGTGCGCTGGTCCTGGTGTGCGTGCTCTACATCCTCGTGGATCACGGCTGGCTGGACACGACGGCCGGGCTGTGGGTGCTGGGCCTGTGGGTGGCCAAGGACGCGGCGCTGTACCCGCTGTACCGCCCGGCCCTGACGACGCTTCCCCAGCACTCCGGGGGCTCGGAGCTGCTGGGTGCGACGGGGCGCACGCGCACGGAGGTGGCGGCCTCGGGGCTGATCGTCGTCAACGGCGAGTTCTGGCGCGCCCGCTCGGCCGCCGCGCCCATACCGCCGCGCACCCCGGTGCGGGTCCGCGGCGCCGACGGCCGGGTCCTGGTCGTGGAGCCGGCGCCGCCGGGACGGACCCGTGGCGACGACTGAAGGGCCGGGCAGGCGGGCTCGCCGGGCATGGCCCGGCGGAGTTCGTTGATGTATCGTTGCGCCTTCCCGGAGACGGCTTCGACGAGCGGGCGCCATGGCACAGCGGGTCGTGATCGTGCTGCTGAACACGCCGGCGGACAACGCCGACGCGCCCCTGGCCCAGGCGGCGGTGGCGGCCGCCATGGGCATGGACACCGAGGTGCTGTTCACCGGGGCGGCGGGGCGGATCGCCGTGCGCGGTGTGGCGGCGGCGCAGACGGCCCGTGACGGCAGCATGCGCAGTCTCCACGACGTCATCCGCGACGGCGCTGAGGCGGGCGTGGTCTACCGGATCTGCTCGCCGGCCGTGGCCCGGTTCGGTGACGATCTCATCCCGGAGATCCGCGAGATCGTCGGCGCGGCGTGGCTGATGGGCCGGGTAACGGAGCACGACACCACCGTGCTGACCTACTGAATGCGCCTGCCGCCTGCCAGGCGGGCTACAGCGGTGCCGTCGGCAGGAGTGCAGGCTGGGAGAGTCCAATGGACAAGAACGACGTGCGGGCCACGCTGGACGGGGCGGAACGCCTTCACGACGGTGCGGCCGTGGACAAGGCGCTGGCCCGGATGGCCGCCGAGATCACCGTGGATGTCGCCGACGAGCTGCCGCTGATCCTGTGCGTCATGATCGGCGGGCTGGTTCCCACCGGGCGGCTGCTGCCGCTGATGAACTTCCCCCTGGAGGTCGACTACGTCCACGCTACCCGCTATCGCGGCGAGACCTCAGGCGGCGAGCTGGTCTGGCAGGCGCGCCCGCACACGCCCCTGGCCGGCCGCACCGTGGTGATCATCGACGACATCCTGGACGAGGGGCACACCCTGCGGGAGCTCCAGCAGTACTGCCGCGAGCAGGGCGCCGCCGCGATCCGCACGGCCGTGCTCGTGCGCAAGCGGCACGACCGCTGTGTCCCGGACGTCGCCATCGACTATGTCGGCCTGGAGGTGGACGATCGCTACGTCTTCGGTGCGGGCATGGACTACCACGGCGTGCTGCGCAACGTCGACGGGATCTACGCAATGAAGGAGGAGCACTGATGGGGGTCGCGATCATCGGAGGCACCGGCCTGACCACGCTGGAGAACCTGGAGATCACCCATCGCGAAGTGGTGCACACGCCGTACGGCGAGCCGTCCGGGCCGATCACCCACGGCATCCTGCACGGCCACGAGGTCCTGTTCCTGGCGCGCCACGGCTACGGGCACACCATCCCGCCGCACCGGGTCAACTACCGCGCGAACCTGTGGGCCCTGCAGCACCTGGGCGTCGATCGCCTGTTCGCGGTGGCCGCCGTGGGCGGCATCCACGAGCGCATGGCGCCCGCGCGCATCGCGTTCCCGGACCAGATCATCGACTACACCTGGGGTCGCAGCCACACCTTCTTCGAGGACGATCTCGCGGAGGTGACCCACATCGATTTCACCTATCCCTACGACGACGGCATGCGGCAGCTGCTCATCGACGCCGCCCGCGAGGCGGGCATCGATGCCGAGGAGACGTGCACCTACGGCGCCACCCAGGGCCCACGCCTGGAGACGGCCGCGGAGATCCGGCGCATGCGCAACGACGGTTGCGACCTGGTGGGCATGACCGGCATGCCCGAGGCGGCGCTGGCCCGGGAGCTGGGCATGGGCTATGCGACCAGCGCGGTGGTGGCGAACTGGGCCGCGGGCCTGCAGCCGGCGCCCATCTCCATGGCCGACATCGAGCGCTACCTCCAGGACGGCATGACCGGCGTGCGGCAGCTCCTGGGGGCGCTGATCCCGCGGCTGTAGCCGGCCCGGCCGTCGGCTTTTCCCGGGCCGGACCCGCACCCCGGCAACCACCGCCCCGTAGGAGCGACGTAAGTCGCGACCTCCCAGAGAACCCGATGCTCTGGAAAGTCGCGGCTGAAGCCGCTCCTACAGGGCTTCGGTAAGGCCTGATGGCGGCTTCTGTGGGAGGGGCTTCAGCCCCGACGCTGTCACTCCCCCTCCAGCTCCGCCCACCGCTGGTAGGCCTGCTCCAGCTCCTGTTCCACCTCCTGCAGCCGCTGCGTGGCCCGTGCCACGGCGTCGGCCTCCTGGCGGTGGAACGCCGGATCGGCCATGCGCTCGGACAGCTCCGCCTGCTCCGCTTCCAGCGCCTCGATGCGCCCGGGGAGCTGCTCCAGCTCGCGCTTTTCCTTGTAGCTGAGCTTGCGGGCGGGGGCCGTCTCCGCGGCGGGTTCCCGGGAAGGCGCCGGCGACGCGGCGGGTTTCGCCGGCGCGGAGCCCGGCTGCGGCGGGGCGGGCCGCTGGCGCAGCCAGTCGTTGTAGCCGCCCACGTAGTCACGCAGCTCGCCGTCCGGGTCGAAGGCGATGGTGCCGGTGACCGTGTTGTCCAGGAACTCCCGGTCGTGGCTGACCAGCAGCAGGGTGCCGTCGAAGTTCACCAGCTGCTGCTCCAGCAGGTCCAGGGTCTCCAGGTCCAGGTCGTTGGTGGGCTCGTCGAGCACGAGCACGTTGGCCGGGCGCGTGAACAGGCGGGCCAGCATCAGCCGGCTGCGCTCGCCGCCGGACAGCGACGACACCGGCGACCGCGTCCGCGACGGCTCGAACAGGAAATCCTGGAGATAGCCCACCACGTGGCGCTCCTCGCCGTTGATGTTCACGGTCTCGCGGCCGCCGCCGACGGTGTCGCGGACGGTGGCGTTGGGGTCCAGGGTCTCCCGCAGCTGGTCGAACCAGGCGACCTGCAGGTTGGTGCCGTGGCGGATGCGCCCGGCGCTCGGCTCCAGGTGCCCGAGGAGGATGCGCAGCAGCGTGGTCTTGCCGCAGCCGTTGGGGCCGATGAAGCCCACCTTGTCGCCGCGCTGGATGGTTGTGGAGAAGTCCCGGAACAGCGTCTCGCCGGGGTAGCCGCCGCTGATACGGTCGGCCTCGATGACCAGCTTGCCCGAGCGTTCCGCGGCCTGGGCCTCCAGGCGCGGGTTGCCGGCGCGTTCCCGGCGCTCCCGCCGCTCCTCGCGCATGGCCTTGAGAGCGCGTACGCGGCCCTGGTTGCGCTTGCGCCGGGCCTTGATGCCCTGGCGGATCCACGCCTCCTCTTTGGCCAGCTTGCGGTCGAAGCGCTCCTGCTGCTGCTGTTCCGCTTCCAGCGCGGCTTCGCGGCGGCCGAGGTAGGTGTCGTAGTCGCCGGGCCAGCTGGTCAGCTGCCCGCGGTCGAGCTCCAGGATGCGCGTCGCCAGCCGCCGGAGAAAGGCGCGGTCGTGGGTGATGAACAGGACGGTGCCGCGGAAGCCCAGGAGCATCCGCTCGAGCCGGTCCACGGAGTCGATGTCCAGGTGGTTGGTGGGCTCGTCCAGCAGCAGCAGGTCCGGCTCGTTCACCAGCGCCCGGGCCAGCAGGACCCGCCGCCGGCGCCCGCCGGAGAGCTGGTCGAAGGGCAGGTCGCCGGACAGCTCCAGGCGGCTGAGCACGGCGTCGATGCGCGCGGCGAGCTGCCAGCCGCCGGCGGTCTCGATGCGCTGCTGCACGGCCTGGAGCTCGTCGCCGGCGTCGTCGTCGCCGGCAGCCATGCGCGCGCTGAGCTCCTCCCAGCGCTGCAGGTCCGCGCCCGGCTGCCCCAGGCCCTCGGCGACCACGTCGCGGACCGAGCGATCCCCGAGACCCGGCACGTCCTGCTCCATGCGCGCGACATGGACGCCGTCCGGGCGGATGACCCGGCCGCTGTCCGGCTCCTGGCTGCCCTCGATGACCTTCATGAGGGTGGACTTGCCCGTGCCGTTGCGGCCCAGCAGGCAGATGCGCTCCCCGGGCTGGACCTCCAGGTAGACGTGGTCGAGCACGGGCGGACCGCTGAATGCGAGCGTGATATCCTGCAGTTGCAGTAGCACTGTTCCTCCGTGGGAGCGGGGCGAGGCCCGCAAGAGCAGGCCCGAGAGCGTGAGGCGAGACAGTAACAGAATGGATCGGGGAGCGGGACCTCCCTGCAGCGGACGCGAGTATGAGCGAGCAACGAATCCCGGCGGACAAGCTGCGAATCGGGATGTACGTATCCGCGCTGGATCGCCCGTGGGTGGAGACCCCGTTCCTGTTCCAGGGCTTCACCGTGGAGAACGAGGCCGACCTGGCGCAGCTGCGCTCGCTGTGCATGGAAGTCGTGGTGGATGCCGAACGCTCCCGGGTGAAGATTCCGCCGCCGCGAGCCGTGGCCCCGGTGGTTCGCGAGCGCCGCGAGAACCGGGCGGAGTTCCGCGAGGCGGTTCACACGGCCTCGCGCAGCCGTGAGCGTGCCCGGCGCTTCGTCAAGGGGCTGTTCAGCGACATCCGCCTGGGGCGGAGCGTCGACACCGACGAGGCCCAGGCCGTTGTCAGCGACATGCTGGGCAACATCGCCCGGGACGCCAGCGCCAGCCTCTGGATCACCAACCTCAAGAACCGGGACGAGTACACCTCGCTCCACTGCCTCAACGTCTGCGTGCTGACCCTGGCCTTCTGCCAGCACCTCGGCTATTCCCGCGACGAGCTGGAGCAGATCGGCCTCGGTGCGCTGCTGCACGACGTCGGCAAGACCTTCACCCCGAAGGAGATCCTCAACAAGCCCGGGCCGCTCACCGACGAGGAGTTCGCGGTGATGCAGCGCCATCCCGTGGATGGCTACGACGTGCTGCGCTCGGCGGGGAACATCCCGGAAATGGCCCTCAAGATCGTGCGTTCCCACCACGAGCGCATCAACGGCAAGGGCTACCCCGACGGGCTCGCGGGCCCCTCCATCCCGGAACCCGTGCTGGCGGTGGGCATCGCCGACTCCTACGACGCCATGACCAGCGACCGCGTCTACCGCGACGGCATGGCCGCGGAGAAGGCCCTGGGGATTCTCCACGACGAGTCGCCGGAGCTGTTCGGGCAGACGTTCATGGAGGCCTTCATCCGCTGCGTCGGCATCTATCCGGTGGGCAGCGTCGTCGAGCTCGACAGCGGCGCCCTGGGGCTGGTGATCTCCGTGGAGCCGGAGCACCGCCTGGCGCCGCGGGTCCTGCTGCTGCGCACGGCGGAGGGGGAGACGCTGCAGGAGCGCCGCATCCTGGACCTGGTCTCGCGCGCCGATCACATGCGCGTGCGGCGCGTGGTCAGCCCGGCCGAGACGGGAGTGGACGTGCAGGCCGTGATGCTCATGGAGTCGGGCATGGTGCCGCCGGGCCACCTGCCGGTGGACGTCGCCCGTAAGGGCCGGCCCTTTCAGTAATGCGGCGGGGGCGGCTCCGGGTCGTCGCTGTCGCCTTCTTCCCCGGAGCTGTTGTTCTCCTCGACGCTCTCCAGCCGCCGGCGCAGCGATTCCATCTGCTCGTGCATCCGGTCCAGGATGCGCTGCTGCCGGACCAGGCTGTCGGTGAGGGAATCGATGGTGTCTTCCTGGTGCGTGATGCGGATCTCCAGGTCCGCAATGCACGCATCGTGATCGTCGCTCATGCCGAGTCCTCCGCCCCCTCGAGGCGTTCCTGGGCCGCCATCCAGTCCGATTCGGCCTGCTCCATGGCGGCCTGCAGCCGCGCCTGCTCCGCGAGCAGGGCCTGCAGGTCGTCGCTGCGCTCGGGCTCGTACAGGGCCGGTTCCGCCAGCTGGTCCTCCATGGCGCGCAGGCGTGCGGACAGGTCGTCGACGCTTTTCTCCAGGCGCTCGACCTCCCGCCGCAGCGGCTGGAGTTCGCGCCGCGCCCTGGCCTTCTGCTGGCGCTCCTGGCGGCGCTTGCCGGAACCGGTCGCCGCGCCCGTGGAGGCGCCGGTATCGCTGCCCGCGGAGCGCCGCTGGGCCAGCCAGCGGGCGTAGTCGTCCAGGTCGCCGTCGAAGACGTCGGCCCGGCCGTCGGCGACCAGCAGCAGCCGGTCGGTGGTGCTGCGCAGCAGGTGCCGGTCGTGGGCGATCACCACCAGGGCGCCCTGGTACTCCTGCAGGGCCATGGTCAGGGCATGGCGCATGTCCAGGTCCAGGTGGTTGGTGGGCTCGTCCAGCAGCAGCAGGTTGGGGCGCTGGTAGACCAGCATGGCCAGGACCAGGCGGGCCTTCTCGCCGCCGGAGAACGGCGCCACCGGCTGCAGCGCCATGTCCCCCTGGATGCCGAAGCCGCCCAGGAACTTGCGCAGGTCCAGCTCGCGCGCCTTGGGGTCCAGCCGCTGCAGGTGCAGCACCGGCGAGGCCTCGGCATCCAGCTGCTCCAGCTGGTGCTGCGCGAAGTAGCCAATGCGCAGCTGGTGCGCGCCCTGGCGCTCACCGGCAAGCAGCGGCTGCTCACCGGCCAGCAGGCGCACCAGGGTGGACTTGCCGGCGCCGTTGGGCCCGAGGATGCCCATGCGGTCGCCGGGCGCCAGGGACAGCTCGATGTTCTCGACCACCGGTGTGCCCTGGTAGCCCGCGGCCGCCTTGTCCATGACCAGCAGGGGCCGGGGTAGATGCTCCGGGGCCCGGAAGCTGAACTGGAACGGCGAGTCGATGTGCGCCGGGCCGACCACCTCCATGCGCTCCAGCGCCTTGACCCGGCTCTGGGCCTGGCGCGCCTTGTTGGCCTGGGCGCGGAAGCGGTCGATGAAGCGCTGGATGCGGGCGATCTCCGCCTGCTGCTTCTCGAAGGCGGCCTGCTGCTGGGCGAGCCGCTCGGCGCGCTGGCGCTCGAAATCGGAGTAGTTGCCGGTGTAGCTGTGTAGGCCGCGGTGCTCCAGGTGCAGGATGCGGCCGGTGACGGCGTCCAGGAAATCCCGGTCGTGGGCGATGAGCAGCAGCGTGCCCGGGTAGCCGCGCAGCCAGTCCTGGAGCCAGAGCACTGCGTCCAGGTCCAGGTGGTTGGTGGGCTCGTCCAGCAGCAGCACGTCCGAGCGGCACATCAGCGCCCGGGCGAGGTTGAGGCGCATGCGCCAGCCGCCGGAGAACGACGATACCGGCGTGTCTTCCTGCTCCGGCGAGAAGCCCAGGCCGTGCATCAATGCCCCGGCCCGGGCCCGGGCGCTGTAGCCCTCGATGGCGTCGATGCGCCCGTGCAGGGCGGCCATGCGCTCGCCGTCGCCGGCGGCCTCCGCATGCTCCAGCTCGGCCTCGATCTGGCGCAGCTCGGCGTCGCCGTCCATGACGAACTCCACCGCCGGCCGCGAGGTGGCCGCCATTTCCTGGGCCACGTGGGCCATGATCAGCCCCGGGGGCATGGAGCATTCGCCGGCGTCCGGCTGGAGCTCGCCGCGGATCAGCGCGAACAGGCTCGACTTGCCGGTGCCGTTGGCGCCCACCACGCCCACGCGCTCGCCCGGGCGGATGACGGCGTTGGCATTCTCGATCAGGGCCTCGCGGCCGCGGCGCAGGGTAAGATTGACCAGGTTCAGCATGGCGCGGAGTGTACCAGTCCGGCCGTGGTGCGGGCACTGGATCGTGCTACGTCCTGAGAGGTTTGCAGGACGTGCAGGAACGCAGCCGTTGCGGTAGTGTCGGGCTCCGACCGGATCACCCGCCACTGCTGTGCCCCGGCGGGCCAGGGATCGACCGCATGAGCCAACAGTACCCGCACCTGACGCAACCCCTGGATCTGGGATACACCCGGTTGCCCAACCGGGTGCTCATGGGGGCCATGTACACCGGCCTGGAGGAGCGTCGCCGGGACTACGAGAGCCTCGCCGTATACCTCGCCGAGCGCGCCCGCGGTGGCGTCGGGCTCATGGTCACCGGGGGCATCGCGCCCAACCGGGCCGGCTGGCTCGCCCCGTTCTCGGCGCGCCTGGCCAGCGGCTTCCAGGTGGGCCGCCATCGACTGGTGACCCGGGCGGTGCACGACGAGGGCGGCCGCATCTGTATGCAGATCCTGCATGCCGGGCGCTACGGCGACCATCCCCTGGCCGTCGCGCCTTCCGCCGGGCGTGCCCCCGGCAACCGGTTCCGGCCGCGGCGCCTGGGCGGCACGGGCGTCCAGCGCCAGATCGAGGCCTTCGCCCGCTGCGCGTCGCTGGCCCGGGAGGCGGGCTACGACGGCGTCGAGATCATGGGCGCCGAGGGCTATCTCATCAACCAGTTCCTGGCGCCGCGGACGAACCACCGCCGCGACCGATGGGGCGGGCCCCTCGGCAACCGCATGCGCTTTCCGCTGGAGATCCTCCGCCGGGTGCGCGCCGCCGTGGGGCACGACTTCATCGTCATCTTCCGCCTGTCCATGCTGGACCTGGTCGCCGGCGGCGGCACCGCCGAGGAGGTGGTCACGCTGGCCCGGGCGGTGGACGAGGCCGGCGCCACGCTCATCAGCACCGGCATCGGCTGGCACGAGGCCCGCGTGCCCACGGTTCAGACCGGCGTGCCCCGGGCCGCGTTTACCGGGATCACCGCCCGGGTGCGCGCGGCCGTGCGCACGCCGGTGGTCGCCGCCAACCGCATCAACATGCCCGCGGAGGCCGAGGCGGTGCTGGAGCGCGGCGACGCCGACCTGGTCTCCCTGGCGCGCCCGCTGCTGGCCGATCCGGACTGGGTGACGAAGACGGCCCACGGTCGCACTAACGAGATCAATACCTGCATCGCCTGCAACCAGGACTGCCTGGACCGGGTGTTCCGGCGCGGCTATGCCACCTGCCTGGTGAACCCGCGCGCCTGCCGGGAAACCGAGCTCAACCTGGTGCCGACCCGGTTTCCGCGCCGCGTGGCGGTGGTGGGCGCCGGCCCGGCGGGGCTCGCCTGCGCCACCGGCCTGGCCGAGCGAGGCCACGAGGTGAGCCTGTTCGATGCCGCCGAGGCCATCGGGGGGCAGTTCAACATGGCCCGGCGGATCCCCGGCAAGGAGGAGTTCGCGGAGACCCTGCGGTACTTCCGCACGCGCATCGGGTCCATCGGGGTGGATCTGCGCCTGGGGCGCCACGTCGGCCCGGACGACCTGCTCGGCGAGGATTTCGAGGAGATTGTCGTGGCCACCGGTGTGACCCCCCGCGTGCCGGCGATACCGGGGCTGGATCACCCGCGCGTGCACTCGTATGCGGAGGCGCTGCTGGGCGGCCGCGAGCTCGGCGAACGGGTCGCCATCATCGGCGCCGGGCGCGTGGGCTTCGATGTCGCCGAATTCCTGACCGCCGCAGGCTCGGCAGCGGCCACGGATCCGGACGCCTTCTTCCGCGAGTGGGGCGTGGACCCGGCCGCCGGAGTGCCCGGCGGGGTGGAGGGCGTGGCATCGGCACCGCCGAGCCCGGCCCGTGAGGTATATCTGCTCCAGCGCAGCCCCGGCAAGCCCGGCGCAAGTCTGGGCACGACCACGGGCTGGGTGCAGCGGGCCCGCCTGCGCGAACGGGGCGTGCACATGCTTGCCGGGGTGAGCTACGAGCGCATGGACGACGACGGCCTGCATGTCCAGGTGGAGGATCAGCCGCGCACCCTCGCCGTGGACGATGTGGTCGTCTGCGCGGGACAGGAACCCGTACAGGAGCTGGTGTCTGCGCTGGCCGGCTGCGGACGGCCGGTGCACGTCATCGGCGGCAGCCGCACCGTCGAGGGCCTGGACGCCGGCCGGGCGTTCGAGGAGGGGACGCGCCTGGCCGCTACGCTGTGACAGGCATGCGTGCCTACTCCCAGCCCTCGACGACGGCCGCGGTATCCTCGTCCAGCGACCGGGCCAGCAGGCCCGACTGCGTGACCCGGACGCGGTAGCGGGCGCCGTCGCGCATGGGCAGGTAGGTGGCGCTGCCGTAGACGGCATCCACCCAGGGCACGTACTCGCTGTTGTTGCGCACCAGCGACCACAGGTCCAGGCCCTCGTCGGCGCCCAGCTCATGGACGCTGCGGCGGTCGTTGCGCTCCTGCTCCACGTCCGCGTAGCGGCCGCTGAGGCGCTCCAGGCGATAGCGGCTGTCCAGCCCCGCGAGCATGCCCGGCCCGCGCCATTTCAGCATGCGGGCGTCCACCTGCCACTGGTCGCCGTGGACGCGGAAGCGCTCCACCACCGGCGTGTCCGGGTACTCGATGATGGCCGTGTACAGCTGCTCGTCCTCCTGGATGAAGCGGATGTCCAGGACATCCCGTTCCCGTGTGAGGCGATCGTAGGTGTGCAGGTGGGCGCCGACGCTGCCCGCGGTGATGCCGGCGGCGATCAGAACGACGCCGAAAATGCAGTGGCCGCAGCCGTTGCCGAAGCGCAGCCGGCACAGGCGCACGACGCCCAGGATCAGCAGGAGTACGCCGAGTCCTGCGGCCACGAGCGCCCCGGTACTCATCCACGTCATGATGCTCTCCGTTTCCCTGTGCCGTATCATGCCCGGGCCAGGCCGACGATGCCATTGTCCGGGTTCCCGGACCTTGGCACGTTCTATCGTACAGCGGCCGGGCCGTACAGGGGAGCGCATCATTCATACCGTGGACCGGGCAACAGGCAGCATGGAACGGGACCCGGAGACCCTTCTCCACAGCGTCTTCGGCTTCGAGCAGTTCCGCCCCCTGCAGAAGCAGGTGGTGGACCATGTCATGGACGGCGGCGATGCCCTGGTGCTCATGCCTACCGGCGGCGGCAAGTCGCTGTGCTACCAGATTCCGGCCATGGCGCGCGGCGGGACGGGCATCGTCGTCTCGCCGCTGATCGCGCTCATGGACGACCAGGTCGCCGCCCTGGTGCAAAGCGGCGTGCGCGCGGCGTGCCTGCACTCGGGGCTGGCCGCCGGCGAGGCCCGGGCCATCGAGCAGGAGCTGCTCACCGGCGAGCTGGACCTGCTCTACGTCGCCCCGGAACGGCTGCTCACGCCGCGCATGCAGGAGCTGTTGCAGCGCGCCGAGCCGGCGCTGTTCGCCATCGACGAGGCCCACTGCGTCTCCCAATGGGGCCACGACTTCCGCCCGGAGTACCTGCAGCTCGCCGTGCTGGGGCGCCAGTGGCCGCACGTGCCGCGCCTGGCGCTGACCGCGACGGCGGACCCGCGCACCCGGGAGGAGATCCTGGAGCGCCTGGAGATGCCCGCCGCCGAGCGCTTCATCTCCAGCTTCGATCGACCCAACATCCGCTACCGGGTCACCGAGAAGAAGAACGCCCGCCAGCAGCTCAAGGCCTTCCTGGAGAACGAGCAGCGGGGCAACGCCGGCATCGTCTACTGCCTGTCGCGCAAGAAGGTGGACGACACGGCGGAGTGGCTGCAGGGGCAGGGCTGGGAGGCGCTGCCCTACCACGCCGGGCTGTCCGCCGAGCAGCGCCGCCGCCACCAGGACCGCTTCCTCAGCGGCGATGCCGTGATCATGGTGGCCACCATCGCCTTCGGCATGGGCATCGACAAGCCCGACGTGCGCTTCGTCGCCCACCTGGACCTGCCGCGCAGCCTGGAGGCGTACTACCAGGAGACCGGCCGCGCCGGCCGCGACGGCCTGCCGGCCGACGCCTGGCTGGTCTATGGCCTCCAGGACGTGATCCTGCTGCGGCAGATGATCGAGTCCTCCGGGGCCGACGCCGAGCGTCGCCGGGTGGAGCGCCAGAAGCTCGAGGACATGCTGGGCTTCTGCGAGCTCGCCAACTGCCGCCGGCAGGCGCTGCTGGCCCATTTCGGCGAGACCGACCATCCGCCGTGCGGCAACTGCGACACCTGCCAGGAGCCGCCGGAGACCTGGGACGCCACCGACGCCGCCCGCAAGGCGCTGTCCTGCGTCTGGCGCACCGGCCAGCGCTTCGGCGTCACTCACCTGGTCAACGTGCTCCAGGGCGCGGACCAGGAGCGCATCCGCCAGCTCGGCCACGACCGCCTGAGCACCTGGGGCATCGGCGAGGACATGGACACCGCCCAGTGGCGCGGCGTGTTCCGGCAGCTGGTGGCCCACGGCCTGCTCACCGTGGACCCCGACGGCTACGGCGCCCTGCGGCTCACCGAGCAGTGCCGTCCCGTGCTCCGCGGCGAGACCCGGCTGACCCTGCGCCTGGACCGCAAGCCGCGCAAGGCCGGCCGGCGCCAGCGCCAGCCCGGCGAGGGGCTGCAGGACGCCGCCAGCCACGAGCTCTTCGAGGCCCTGCGCGCCTGCCGGCGGCGCCTGGCGGAGGAGCAGGGCATTCCCCCCTACATGGTCTTCCATGACAGCACGCTCATGGAAATGGTCGCCGCCCGCCCCGAGACCCGCGAGGCGCTGGCCGCCGTCAACGGCGTCGGCGAGCACAAGCTGGAGCGCTACGGCGACGAATTCCTGGAGGCGATCCGGGAAGTGATCACCTCGTGACCGGGCGCGTGTAGGACGATTCCTACAGAATCGATCGACGTCTTCCGATTGCACGGCTCGGTGGGCACCGGCAGATTACGACCGAGACAACCCTGGAGCCACTTGCCACGGATCGGCCGGCCCCGTCCCGCCCTCGTCTCCGAGGCCGCCCGCTTCCTGGCTCATGGTCCATTGCCGCCATCGTGGTGACAGCTTCGGTACGGATACCGCAAGGAAATGCGAAGGAGTCGCCTTGTGTATATGAGTTCAGCACCCCTTTCCCGCAACACCCCGGGATCCGGCGCCGTATGCGCCGGGGTCCTCGCCGGCTTTCTTTTTCTGTTGATCGCAGGCTGTGCCAGTAACGACGCGGCCGAAGAGAGCGAACGAGCTAGCGCGGACGTCGGTCACGGCGCCCCGGCGGAGCTGGTGCGAGCCGCGGAAGACGACGAAGCCCGGGCCCAGTACCGTCTCGGCATGATGTATCTTTCGGGCGAGGGCGCGGAACGCGACAGCGATGCAGCCGAGCACTGGTTGCGTCGCGCTGCTCGGCAGGGCCACCTGGAGGCGCAAATGGAGCTGGCCCGCCTCTACTACAACGGCCAGCACGTGGCGCGGAATCCGCGTGCGGCGGCCTACTGGTTCCGCCAGGCGGCGGAGCAGGGTGAGGGTGAGGCGCAGTATGCGCTCTACAACATGCTGTTCCAGGGAGTCGGTGGAGATATTCACGTGCGGCCGGCGATGGGCTGGGCCTACCGTGCGGCCAGGGCGGGCCACGAAGGCGGAAGGCAGGCGTGGCGCAATCGCAACATGATCCTCCCGCCCTCGGTGAACAATGAGATCCAGCGAATAACCGAGCAAGGCGAGTGGCCGCCGTTTCCGAAATTCTCCAAAGATGAGGCGGAGCGTCTGAGAGAGGGGGTTACTGGGCACGAGGCCGGTACGGACGACAGCCGTGGGCAAGGGGTACGAGTGCGAATCCGGTTTCCGGACGGCACGGAAGTGCGCATCCGGGGCGTCGAGGAGATGCGTAGCGCGCTTCCTGTGGACGGAACCACGCTCCCCTGGATTTCCTATGAGGTGGTGGAGATCACCAGGGTTATCAGGCAAGCGCGCAAGCACCTCCGGGGTGACGCGGACGTGGTGGAGACGAGCGTCATGACGGAATTGCCGCTGGATGGCGACCGGCGACTGCGCTCGGTGCTGCGGTCGTATGTCTCGGAGGGTGCCCGGGATACGTAACGCCCGACGCAGGTCATGCCGCGCCCGCATGGCGGCGCAGCGAGATCGGCAGCGTGTGGATTGTGCGGAAGCGGAAGGGGAAGGCGAGGCAATCATGGATGACAGGAGATTCCGGAATCCGCGGGATCTGGAAGCGCGTACCTGGGGATTCCCGAAGCGGGTGAGAAATCTCCCGCGCCCGGGCACAGCGAAATGGGGCGCCGCATTGGCAGGGGCTGCGCTCGGCATTGACCTTGTCGCCGTTGCTGGCGGCTTTGCTGCCGCCAACCTGCTCCTGGCAGGCAGGCTGATTCCGTCCTTACCCCTGCTGGTCGTGCTTTTTCTCTATGCGTGGGTCGTCCTCGCGGCGATGGACGGGCGGAGATGGGCCAGCCGGCTGTTCACGTTCCTCGTGGGACTCAGCGTTCTGGCCTTCGTGGCCGATTACTCGGCCATTATGTCGGGTGAGACGCTGACGATGCTCCTTCTGTTCGTAACCACCGAGTTTGGGAGCATCTATATGGAGCCCCGGTGGGTTTATCCAGCCGTCAACGTCATGGTCCTGGGGTTACAGGTCGGAGCCGTGATCCTGTTCTTCACGACCAGCGCGAGGCGGTGGTTCAGGAAAAACAGCTATCACCTTCGCACGAAGGCAAAGTCGGGCTGGACAGGATACGGAGCCGAGATCGACTGACTGGCAAGCAATTCCCATGGGCGGAGGACGCTGTGTCGATTCTCAATGGAAGGGATTGAAGGCCATGCGGACGGATCCGATGCCCTACCTTCGAAGCATTTCTGATTTTCTGACTGGGCGCAGTACCGTTTTGTTTGTCGGTCTCTTGCTATGCGTAGCCACGGAAATGGCCGTTGCTGATACGGCGGCGGGCGTGGAGGCGTTCGAAGCCGGAAACTACGAAACCGCCTACGAAGAACTCAACCCAGAAGCAGAGGCCGGAGACCCGGTAGCGCAATACTACCTTGGTGGAATGTACCTACAAGGCAGTTATGTAGAGAAAGATCTTGAGCGGGCGAGGCATTGGCTCCGGTCGGCCTCGGAGCAATCGCACGCGCCGGCAAAGCTGGAGCTTGGGTATATGTATTCCAATGGAATTGGTGTTGCGACCGACAATGAAAAGGCCGTCTTTCTGTATCGAGAGGCTGCGGAGGCTGGGGATGCTATCGCGCAGCGCAATCTAGGCCTGATGTATGAAGAAGGTGAGGGCGTCGAGCGCGATGCGGAGTTGGCTGCCAGATGGTTTCGCCGGGCTGCGGAGCAGGGGGATGCCGTAGCACAGAGGCTGCTGGGGACGGCGTATATGTGGGGCAGTGGCGTCGAGCAGGATTACGGCCAGGGTGTGCAGTGGTTTCTCGAAGCCGCCCGACAGGGGGATAGCCAGGCCCAGTACATGCTTTACAACGCCCACATCCAGGGGCTCGGTGTGCCGCAGGATCCGGTTGAGGCGTTCAAATGGGCGAAGATCGCGGCGGACAACGGCCACGACTGGGCGACAGCCGAGTGGTCGGAGACATGGCAGTGGTTCCTGGATGAGGAGGGCCGCCGGGAGGCGGCCCGGCGAGCCGAACAGTGGCAGCGCACGCACTAAGTGCGCGGCACAGATTTGCCATTAGTGGGTTTGCGGTGCGCGGAGCACGTGGTGTAATTTTTCCATACAAGGACGAAGGCCATGCGGACGGATCCGATGCCCTACCTTCGAATCATCTCTGATCCTCTGGCCGGGCGCGGTAGTGCGCTGGTTATCAGTTTATTGCTTTGCATAGCCATCGACGTGGCCGTCGCCGATACGGCGGCGGGTGTGGAGGCGTTCGAGTCCGGAAACTACGAAAAGGCCTACGAAGAACTCATGCCGGAGGCCGAGGCGGGGGATGCCGAGGCGCAGTTCTACGTCGCAAAGCTCTATGGCAGCGGTTACGGAGTTTCTGAGAATTTGGATGTAGCGAACCAGTGGCTGCAGCGTTCGGCCCAACAGGGCTATACAGATGCACTGGTAGGACTTGGTTATGTTTATTCAAACGGTCTCGGGGTTGATGTCGACAAGGAACGCGCCGTCGAGTTGTATCGGGAAGCGGCACAAAAAGGCGAGTCAGCAGCTCAATCCAATCTCGGCCTGATGTACAAGGAAGGCGAAGGCGTGGAGCGGGATTACCAGTTGGCTGGGCAGTGGTTTCGTCGGGCTGCGGAGCAAGGGGATGTGGTGGCCCAGACGGAGCTTGCGGGGTTGTACTACGACGGGTTTCGGTTTGAGCAGAATCTGCGCAAGGCCGCGTACTGGTTTCGTCAGGCCGCGGAGGCGGGCAATGCCGAGGCCCAGTATGCGCTGTACAACATGCTGCTCCAGGGGCTAGGTGGGCAGTCGGATGTGGTTGCTGCGTACACATGGGCACGGTATGCCGCGGAGCAGGGTTACCCGGGCGGAGAACAGGCCTGGGAGCATCGCGAGTACTTCTTGGGCGACGAGCGAGAGCGGCAGGTCGTGAGGCAAGTGGAGGCGGAGCAGTGGCCGGAGCTGCCGTCGTTCTCGGCGCGGGAGGCTGCGGAACTAAAGGAGGAGTGAGGCGAGCTGAGCAGTGGCCGGCAGGGGGCGTACTAATTGCGCGGGACTGCCCGTTGCCGGGCGGGTTTGCGTGTCGCGAAGATCGTGGTGTAGTTTTCTATAAAGACAGGGACGAAGGCCATGCGGACGGATCCGATGCCCTACCTTCGAAGCATTTCTGAATATCTGACCGGGCGCGCTAGTGCGCTGGGTATCAGTTTATCCCTTTGCATAGCCATGGATGTGGCCGTTGCCGATACGGCGGCGGGTGTGGAAGCGTTCGAATCCGGAAATTTCGATAAGGCCTACGAGGAGCTTAGACCGGAGGCCGAAGCGGGCGACCCCGAGGCGCAGTACTATCTCGGTGGTATGTACTTACAGGGGAGTCATGTAGAACAGGATCTGGAGCGCGCGAGGCATTGGCTTCGCTCGGCCTCCGAGCAATCCCACGCAGCCGCCAAGTTGGAACTTGGATACCTGTATTCCAACGGAATCGGCGTCGCTACCGACAATGAGAAGGCCGCGTCCCTATACCGGGCGGCCGCGGAGGCGGGCAATTCCATGGCTCAGCGCAATCTCGGTTTGATGTACGAGGAAGGTGAGGGAGTGGAGCGGGACTACGAGCTGGCGGTGACCTGGTTTCACCGAGCGGCGGTTCAGGATGACGATGTGGCTGCTTACAAACTTGGGGAACTGTTCTACTACGGCCGTGGATCATTGGAGCTTGATTACCGCATGGCCCATCGCTGGTTCGGGCGGGCTGCGCTGGCGGGCAATGCCGATGCGCAGTACGCCATTGGTGGATTGTATCTCCAAGGACTGGGTGTGCCGAACAACAATGTTGTCGCCTATACATGGAGGTTGTTTGCGGCGAGGCAGGGTCATCGTGTGGCGCAGCGCTCGTGGGAGAATGCGCACTGGTTCATTAATGAACGGGAGAAGGAACTCATCCGGGCACGGGTGGAACGCGGGGAGATGCCTGCTGTGCGATGATTTCACCATGAATGGCGAAGTCGTATAGGGCGGCCAGGGATGGATCGACATATAGATGCCAAAGATGCCTATTCCGTGAGCGTTCATGACCCTCGGCGTTCGCCCGTCTTGGGGGTGGTTTGCGGTGCGCGGAGCACGTGGTGTAATTTTTCCATACAAGGACGAAGGCCATGCGGACGGATCCGATGCCCTACCTTAGAAGCATTTCTGATCTTCTGACCGGACGCGGTAGTGCGCTGGTTATCAGCTTATCCCTTTGCATAGCCATGGATGTGGCTTTTGCCGATACGGCGGCGGGTTTGGAGGCGTTTGACGCGGGTGAGTATCGCGAAGCTTTTGAGGAATTGAAGCCGGCTGCAGAGGAAGGTGATCCGGTTGCGCAGCTTCGCTTGGCGGAACTCTACCTTAAGGGGCTTGGCGTGGAAGAAAGTGTTGCGAAAGCGACGCAATGGCTCCAGAGCAGTAGCGCGGCGGGAAATGCCCTGGCTCAGTTAAGTCTCGGGTACAGCTATGCACACGGTATCGGCGTAGAACAGGATCTGAGCAAGGCAGCCAGTCTATACCGTAAATCTGCGCAACAAGGGAATGCCCAAGCGCAGCGCAATCTTGGCCTGATGTACAGAGAAGGCGAGGGTGTCGAGCGGGATACGGAGCTAGCTGTCAGGTGGTTTCGTCGGGCTGCCGAGCAAGGGGACGCCGTAGGGCAAAGGTTATTGGGGACGGAGTACATGTGGGGTAGCGGCGTCAAACAGGACTACGGCCAGGGTGTGCAGTGGTTTCTCGAAGCCGCCCGACAGGGGGATAGCCAGGCCCAGTACATGCTCTATAGCGCCCACATCCAGGGGCTCGGTGTGCCGCAGGATCCGGTTGAGGCGTTCAAATGGGCGAAGATCGCGGCGGACAACGGCCACGACTGGGCGACAGCCGAGTGGTCGGAGACAT
>NZ_JAUFPK010000004.1:513878-563026 GCF_030409225.1 Aquisalimonas lutea | reverse complement strand
TGCCATTAGTGGGTTTGCGGTGCGCGGAGCACGTGGTGTAATTTTTCCATACAAGGACGAAGGCCATGCGGACGGATCCGATGCCCTACCTTCGAATCATCTCTGATCCTCTGACCGGGCGCGGTAGTGCGCTGGTTATCAGTTTATTGCTTTGCATGGCCGCTGACGTGGCCGTCGCCGATACGGCGGCGGGTGTGGAGGCGTTCGAGTCCGGAAACTACGAAGAGGCCTACGAAGAACTCATGCCGGAGGCCGAGGCGGGGGATGCCGAGGCGCAGTTCTACGTCGCAAAGCTCTATGGCAGCGGTTACGGAGTTTCTGAGAATTTGGATGTAGCGAACCAGTGGCTGCAGCGTTCGGCGCAACAGGGTTATACAGATGCGGTGGTAGGTCTTGGTTACGTTTATTCAAACGGCGTCGGTGTTGATGTCGACGACGAGCGTGCATTTGAACTGTATCGGGAAGCTGCCGAACAAGGGAGTTCGGCAGCTCAAACAAATCTTGGCTTAATGTATGAAGAAGGCGAGGGTGTCGAGCGCGATGCGGAGTTGGCTGCCAGGTGGTTCCGTCGGGCTGCGGAGCAGGGGCAGGCCGTAGCGCAGAGGCTGTTGGGGACGGCGTACATGTGGGGTAGTGGCGTCGAGCAGGATTACGGCCAGGGTGTGCAATGGTTCCTCGAAGCTGCCCGACAGGGGGAGAGCCAGGCCCAGTACATGCTCTACAACGCCCATATCCAAGGGCTCGGCGTGCCGCAGGATCCGGTTGAGGCGTTCAAATGGGCGAAGATCGCGGCGGACAACGGCCACGACTGGGCGTCAGCCGAGTGGTCGGAGACATGGCAGTGGTTCCTGGATGAGGAAGGCCGCCGTGAGGCGGCCCGTCGAGCCGAGCAATGGCAACGGGAGTACGGAGAATAGGCAAGAGGATTGTGGGGAATGACGGACAGGAACGCGACGGAACGCGGTCGAAACATCTCCGGATCAGGTCCGGGCGATAGCGCAGCGAGTTCAGCGTCGGACGCAGCACCAGCACTGCCGATTCCCGATATCGGTATGCGAGAGTTCGCTAATGGGGTGCCCTCAGTGAAGCTCGGCATCAATGATAAAGGGCAGATTGGGCCAGAAATTTCCGGGCTTGGTTTTTCAGCTGGTGGTTATATTGGATGGAATGAAACGGGATCATTCGAAGTGGGGACCCCAGTAGGAGATGTTTCCTGGGGCAATGATCGTATGTACAAGGAGATTAATACTGACGAGCACCGATACGAGGTTGAGATTAATGAAAGATCACTTCAGGTTGCCGGTCCGGAAGGCAACGTAGATTTGTCCATGGTTACCCAAGTCGATCTTGTCGGAGAAAACGAGATCGGGCAAGTAGTCAGATTATCCGGAAAGAGTTTTCCTGAAGGTTTCGCCAACAGTGACGCGGCATTTGGGCAGGCTATTGATGACCGGCTTGCCGGTGACGTTCTGCGGGTCGGGGAAGCCTTAGACCAGACGGCAGCCATGCTTGGTAATGAGGAAGGCTACGCGCGCGGCGATATGTGGTCCGGCGAGCTTTCCGACGGTACTAGGTTCGTTGCTATAGATAGTTACCGTAATAATCCAGAACAAGGAATTAATAACGGAATTACTATTCGAACAATTGCATATGAGGATGGCACGTTAAAGCACATTGATAAGCCGTCATCATATAGTTTTGGTGATTATGGGAATGGAAATGACTTTTTGATGCGTCCGGTGGCGACTACTGAGACTAGCGTTTCTGAAAATGGTAATACAAATGAGATAGGAGATCCTTACCTTGATGAAATGGATGGCACAGGGATGTGGCTACCTTCAAATCACGGGAGTAACGCACCCGGCGAAGCCGTTTACGGAAATGGGCTGAATGGTACATACTCCGGTCAAATTCCGTTGGACCTGAACGGCGAAGCTATTCCCAATGACGTCGCCGGTACTCTCCGGCGTGATACTCCATCCTTAGATGAGCCGCCCGAAGCCGGGAGTAGTGTGGGCTTGGACTCGCGCTGGTACCTGGATGCCGATACCGAGAACTCCGTATCGTCCGGAGAGTTCAGCGAACTCCCCGACGATGCGGGCGCTCATCCGGCCGGCGCTGCGCACAACGCCGATAACGGCCTGCCCGACAACGACGGCCTGGATCGCCCCCAGGGCAACCGCACCGGTGCGCCGGCGGAGTCGGATGGGGAGGTGCCGGAGCTGGAGCCGGGGCAGGGGGAGCATCCTGCCGGCGATGCGCACGTGAACCAGGTCGAGGCGGGGAGCGCCGTGGCCTCGGGGGGTGCCGCGGCGTTCGGTTCGCTTCTGAACCGGCAGCTCGATCCGGACAGCGCCGGCGAGCAGTTCGCTGTTGATACCCTCAACAGCACCTTCCAGAGCACCGCGGTCGACGTGGTGAACGCGCCGTCCGGAGGCGTTACCTCCGGTGGTCTCGGGGCCAACCTGGGCGCCGGGGCCGTGGGTGCGGGCGCGGGCCTGGTGGCGGGCGAGCTCAGCGAGTCGCTTGGCTTCGACGGTTCGTCCTTTGGTGACCGGCTCGGCAGCGCCATGACCGAGCAGGCGGTGGCGGCCGGCTTCGACGCGGCCCTGGATGCAACGGGTTCCAGCCTGGGTACCGCCTCGGACGCGGCGACGGCGATGTCCAGCGGGGCGTCGCTCATGAACGCGGGCGTGTCCCTGGGGGCCAGCATCGCCACCAGCCAGCTGACCAGCGAGCTGGGGCTGGGTGCCGAGACGGAAGCGGGGGCGGTCATGTCCGCCGTGGGCTCGACGGTGGGATCCACCATCGGTGGTGCGATCGGCAGCGTCATTCCCGTGGTGGGGACCGTTATCGGGTCCGTGGTGGGCCAGTTCATCGGCAGTGTCATCGGCAGCGTGGTGGGTGACCTGTTCGGCAGCGAGCCGGACTTCCCGCCGCCGCCGAAGGCGCATGCGACCCTGTCCATGGCGGAGGACGGCAGCCTGGACGTGACCGACGTCGGCGATGCCAACGGCGGCAACGGCGGCGGTCTCATGCTCGCGGTCCAGGGCGCCGCGGACACCATCGACGGCATCGTCGACGCCGTGGGCGGCCGTTTCCTGGAGCCGGATGCCGTGGGCGACCTGACCCTGCGGTACGAGGCGCGCGACGGCGTCTACGTCAACGGCACCGAGGTGGACTCCGTGGACGCCGGCGTCAACCGCCTCGTCGCCGAAGCCCTGCAGGCGACGCCCATCGCCGGCGGCGACGTGCACGTCAAGCGGGCCCTGTACAATCACCTGGAAGCCGGCGAAGTCGATATTGCCGCCCTCAAGGATGAGCTGGCGACGGCGCAGCGCTACAGCGCCTACCAGGAGCAAGCCCACCGGATCGAGGAGATCGCGGGGCAGGAGGATGTGCAGGAAGAGCTGTCCGCCCTTGCCGCCGGCGACCTCGACGAGGCGGAACTGTCCGAAAGCGCGGCGCTCGTGCACGACTACCGCGCGATCAAGGCGGAGGCCAAGGCGCTCGGCCTCGATCAGCCGCATCCCCATGACAACGCCAGCCGGGCGAACCAGGCGTTCGCCGAGGCCGGTATCTCCCTGGACGACGTGACGGCGGGCGACCTCGTCCTGGCCGACGAGCACGGCGAGCTCATCATCGGGGTTCGCCGTCCGGGACAGGAGGATGCCGCCCTCGGCGATCTCGATCACGTGCGCGTCGACGCCTACGCGGCCGATTTCGATGCGGCCGCGCTGTATCTTCCCGACGGAGGATCGTGGAGTCTCCAGGCGCTCATGGATGCCGTCGGGGTCGAGCCCGGTGCCGGGCCGGTGGACGTGGGTGAGGCCCTGCGGGCGGCCCACGGGGCCGCGGGCGATGCCGTCCGGGCGGGTACCGCCGACGGCGACGTGATCGAGGGCACCGGGGCGGACGAGGTCCTCATCGGGCTCGGCGGCAGTGATGTGCTCAACGGCGGTGCCGGCGCCGATACGCTGATCGGCGGTCGCGGCGCGGATGTCCTTCGCGGCGGTGCGGGTGAGGACACGGCGGCCTATACGGCCTCGGATGGCGGTGTCCGGATGGATCTCGAGGCCGGGGAAGGCTACGGCGGCTACGCGCAGGGCGACACCCTCGAGGCGGTCGAGCATGTCACGGGCTCCGCTCATGATGATGTCCTGTCCGGCGACACGGAAGCGAACACCCTGGACGGCGGCGTCGGTGCGGATACGCTCGTGGGGCGCGAGGGTGCCGACACCCTGATCGGCGGCGCGGGCGATGACGCCCTCTACGGCGGCGCAGGCGACGACCGCATCAGCGCCGGCGAAGGGGCGGATGTCGTCGCCGGCGGCGCAGGTGATGATCATGTCCTCGCCGGTGCGGGCACGGATCGGGTCAGCGGCGGTGGCGGTGACGATGTCATCGTCGGCGGCGAAGGCGACGACCTTCTCGCGGGCGGCGCGGGCCGCGACGTGGTCCACGGCGACGCCGGTGACGACGTGCTCGTGGCGGCCGGCGACGGTGACCGACTCAGCGGAGGCGAGGGCAGCGACACGGCCATCTACGAAGGCGCCCGCGATACCTACCGTACCCAGGTGGACGATGCCGGCAACCTGTACATTGCCGCTGCCGATGGCGGCGGGGCGGCGGACCGTCTCGACGGCATCGAGCAGGTGCGCTTCGCCGACGGGGTCGCGACGGCGGACGAGCTGATCGCTGATGCCGAGAGCCGCAGTCAGGCCCTGGCGGCCCTGGCGGACCTGGCGGAGCTCGACGAGGAGCGCCGCCAGTACCTCACCACCGGCCGGCCGTCGGTGGGCGGAACCGTGCTCGGGGATGCGGCCGCCATCGGCGTGGCGGCGGTGCTCGCCACCGAGGGCGCGCCGGCCGCCGAGCGCCTGGGTGATACGCCGGCGGCGGGCGAGGGCGCATCGGGTACCGTGGAGGAAGGTGCCGCGGTACCCGCGCAGCCGGCGGTGGCGGAGCCTGCTCCCGTGACTGCTGCGCCCGGCCTTGTTCCGGTTGCCGATGCCATCCCCAGTCCCGTGGAGACCGCCGGTCCGGGCGATGGGTCGACGGAGCCCTTGTTGCTTGCTCCGGTGCCGGCCGGCGTCGAATCAACGGTGGCTTCTGCGCGGTGGCCGGAAGCGGCCATGCCACCGGAGGTGGCCGAGCTTCTGCCGGTGACGAACGGCCTGGTGCCGGTGGAGGCCGGGGACGCCGCGTCGGCGCCGGAGACCGACGATGCACCCCCGAACGCGGGCGACGGCGACTCCGGCGGCCCGGTGCCCGGCGACGGCATGGGCATCCCGGCGGTGGAGGGTACCGGGGGCGCCGACCAGCTCGAGGCCCTGGACGAGCGCTCCGCGGTGTTCGGCTATGGGGGCGACGATGTCCTGATCAGTGGCGAGGGCAACGATATCCTCTACGGCGGAGCCGGGGACGACGAATTCGTCGCCTCCGCCGGCGAGGATCGGTTCCACGGTGACCCGGGCTTCGACCGCGTGACCTACGCCGCGGCGGAATCGCCGGTGGCGGTGGATCTCGGCCGGGGGACCGGGCTTGCGGGTACAGCGGCGGGTGATTCGTACGTCTCGGTGGAGGCGGTCACCGGCACGGCGTACGGTGACCTGCTCCGCGCGGCGAATACCGGCAGCACGCTGATCGGCGGCGCAGGGGACGATCAACTGACCGGGCGCGGTGGTGCCGACCGCCTGCGCGGCGGTGAAGGTGCCGATTCCCTCGAAGGCGGTGCCGGCGCGGACCGACTGGCCGGCGGCGAGGGCGATGACCGCCTGTTCGCCGGGGACGGCCCGGATACGCTGGAAGGCGGTGCGGGTGACGACCTCCTCGACGCCGGGGCCGGCGCCGACGTCCTGCGCGGCGGCTCCGGTGCGGACATTCTCATCGGCGGCGGGGGCGATGATGTCCTTCGCGGCGGCGCGGGTGTCGACGAGCTGGTCGGGGGCGCGGGTGACGACGAGATCCATGTCGACGGTGCCGACGATCTCGCCTTCGTCGACGGCGGTGCCGGCCGCGATACCGTCATAGCGGATGAGAGCCTCGGTGCGGGCGCCAATCTCGGGCGTCTCGCCGGGGTCGAGGTGTTCAAGGGATCAGCGGCCGATGACGTGGTCGACGCCGGCTTCGGCCTGGATCGCATCGACGGCGGCGCCGGCAATGACCGGGTGCGCCTGACCGATGTCAGCGTGTTCGACGTCGAGTCCTTCGACTGGAGCGACGACCGCTCCCGGCTGACCATCACGCATCAGGGCGAGTCGGTGAGCGTCAGCAACGCCGCCGTGGAGCTCGCCGAAGGCACGGTCCGGCTCGGCGGTGTCGATAACGCCCCGTTCGTGGCGTCGGGCCCGGACACGCTGTCCACCGACGAGGACACCTCGCTGCGGCTGACCCCCGAGGACCTGCAGCCCGAGGTGCGCGATGTCGATCCCGGCGACAGCGGTCCGGTCACCATCGCTTCGGTTGCCGGTGTCGATGTCGGCCTGAGCCGGGGGATTCACGACGGGTACTGGGACGCCGATCCCGGGGCCGGGGATACCGCCCGCTTCGCCGGGCAGCGCACGGACTACGACATCAGCGCCCACGGTGACCACATCCGCGTTGCCGACCCCGACCAGGGCAGCGTGGAGCGCCTTCAGGGCGTGCACGAGCTGCGCTTCACCGAAAACCAGGACAGCGTGTTCATCGGCCGTGCGGAAACGCGCCACGGCACGGTCGAGGTGGACGAGGCCATCCGCTACACGCCGGACGCCAATTACAACAGTAACCACGGTGGGCCGGAGTTGTTGGACTACGAGATCAGCATTGACGGTAGCCCTCGTGCACCGGCACAGGCACGGATGGACGTGCAGCCGGTGAATGACGCGCCGCGCCTGGCCATGGCGGAAGCGAGCTATGACGGCACTTACAACTTTCGGACGATGTCGTTCGGGATGCTAGTCCCGGATATGGCGGCTAGCGGCAACCACGCCGAAAAGGCCTTCTGGGAGGCCGAAGGGGCCGGGCGTGTCCTCGGGGTCGACGTCGAGGACACGGACGGCAAGGCCGACGGCGCCGGGACGCTGACATACCGGCTGGCGGAGGAGCCGGCGTGGGGCGAGGTCGACCTGCGGCAGGACGGCTCCTTCGACTACCGTCTCAACAAGGGGGATGATCGCCCCTATGCGGACCTCTACACGGGGGACCTTAGCGATCTTCCTGATCAGGACCAAAGTATCCTAGAGAGACACCGGATCGTTACCCCGGAGGGCTTTGACGAGGTGTCCGAGGACCAGGCGGAGCACCCGCGTTTCCAGGTGGAGATCGAGGACGCGGACGGTGCCACCACGACGGAGACGGTCCATCTGACCAACGCGGAGCCGAGCGGCGGTGGGGGCGGCTGCCCCGTGGCCCTGGACCTGGACGGCGACGGGCTGGAGTTCCGGGACATCGACGACTCCGACGTGCTCGCCGACGTCAACGGCGACGGCCGTGCCGACCGCACCGCGTGGATCGGGACCGATGACGGCCTCCTGGCGCTGGACCGCGACGGCGACGGCACGGTCGATCTGGACGGTTTCGACGAGATCCGCTTCAGCGACGATCACCCCGACGCCCGCACGGACATGGAAGGCCTGGCGCTCGCCCACGACACCAATGACAACGGGCGCCTGGATGCCGGCGACGAGCGCTGGTCGGAGTTCGGCGTCTGGCGGGACGCGGATGGCGACGGCGAGACGGATCGCGGCGAGTTCGTCGGCATGGACGAGGCCGGCATCCGGTCCATCGGCCTGGAATCGGACCGGCAGCCGGAGGTGGCGGCGGACGGGGATGTCCAGATCTTCGGGCGTTCCGCGTTCACGCGTACGGACGGGTCCACGGGCATCGCCGGCGATACCGCGTTCCGCTACGCTGCGGCCAACGAGGATGCCGCCGGTCCGTCCGGGAGCACGAAGGCTGGAGAAGGCTCCGCGGACGGCAGCGAGGCAGCGCCGCCGTCCGCGGATGAGCTCGCGAGCACCTGGGCCCTGCGGCTCGCCCAGGAACAGGCGGCCCGGGCGGCCAACGAGCCCGGCGCCGGTGACGACATCCCCGTGCCGCTGGAGTTCGCCGTCCCGGACGAGGCGGACGCCGCCGACACGGCCACCGTGGGCGGCTGATTCGCGCTGCGAGCCGTCCGGGAGACCGCCGGCGTCCGCCGTTCGGCGGCGGGGACGGCAGCCGGCCTGCAATGAACAAAGGGAGGATTCTCGTGACAGCAGAGGAAACCGGAACGACGAAGACCAACGCCGCGGAGACGTCCGGCGGTGACGCCGGAGACGGCGCCCCGGAGGGGGGCGGCGGATCCGGGGCGCAGGCGCCGCAGAAGACCGTCGGCGCGGCGCTGGGGGAGATCGCGTGGCTGCTGTCGCAGTCGTCCGTGCATCGCCACAGCCTGTTCCTGGCCGACCTGGAGTGGCTGGTGATGCCGCCGCTGATGCAGTCGCAATACCGGCTGTTCTATGCCGAGGGGCAGCCCATCGGCGCGGCGCTGTGGGCGTTCGTCTCCGAGACCGTCGAGCAGCGCCTGGCCGCCGGCGGGCGTATCGCGGCCGGCGAATGGCGGGGTGGTGACCGGGTCTGGCTGGTGGAGCTGATCGCTCCCTACGGGCAGCAGGACGCCATGCTCGAGGACCTGCGCGGCACGGCGCTCGCCGACCGGCGCTTCCGCTTCGTGCGCACCGACACGCGGGGGCGTCGGGAGACGGTGACCCTCGACGGCCAGCGGCTGGAAGGAGGCGCGCAGTCCTAGCACCCACCGACGACAGCCCGGCAAGCCGGGCGCAGGGAAAGGCACGAGGGAACGAACCATGGGCAGGACGCCCGAGGCGACAGAATCGGACCCGCCGGATCGGCCCGATCCGGGATTGACCGCTCTCCTGGTCGCGCTCCGGCTGCTCGAGCAGCCGGTAAGCGAGGACGAGCTGCGTCGGCGCACCGGGTTCCACGGGGCGTTCGGTGTCGACCAGGTGCTGGACGCGGTCGACTGCTGCGGCCTGTCGGCGGAGCGCATCACCATCCGCCCGGGCGAGCTGCAGCGACTGTCGGCCCCGGCGCTGGTGGAGGCCGACGACGGTCGGTTGCTGGTGCTTGCCGCCACCGGTGACGACGGCGGCACAACGCTGTTGGAGCCGGTCTCGGGCGAGCAGCTGGATCCGGGTTCCGGCGAGGCACAGCGGCGCCTGACCGGCACGGTCGTCCTGCTGGGAGCGCGGCCGGCACGCCCGGATGCCAAGCAACGGTTCGGCCTGGGGGCGCTCCTGCCCGGCCTGCTGCGCTACCGGGGCACCATGCTCCAGCTCCTGGGGGCGTCGCTGTTCATCCAGCTGTTCGCCATGGCGACGCCGCTGTTCACCATGCTGGTCATCGACCGGGTGCTCACCACCGGCGCCATGTCGACGCTCAACGTGCTCATCATCGGCCTGGCGGCCATCGCGCTGTTCGACCTGGTCATCGGTCTGCTTCGCGGCGCTCTCCTCGCCAACGTCACCAACCGCATCGACGTCGACCTGGTCGCCCGGCTGTTCCGCCACCTGACGCGCCTGCCCATGAGCTACTTCGGCGCCCGCCAGACCGGCGATACCGTCGCCCGCGTGCGCGAGCTGGAGTCGGTACGCCAGTTCCTTACCGGGCCCAGCCTCACGGCCATCGTCGATTTCCTCTTCGCGCTGCTGTTCCTGGGGGTCATGGCCCTGTTCAGCGTCACGCTGACGTTGATCGTGGCCGCGGCCATCGGCCTGATGCTGGGCCTCTACGCCGTGGCGGCGCCGTTGATGCAGCGGCGGCTGGAGGAGAAGTTCGCCAGCAACTCCGACAACCAGTCCTTTCTCGTGGAGGCGGTGGCGGGCATGGAGACGGTGAAATCGCTGTCGCTGGAGCCGCAGAAGCAGCGCGAGTGGGAGGACCGGGCCGTGGAGCAGACCCGCCACGCCCGGGAGTCGGAACGGCTCACCGGCACCCTGTCGCAGGTCGCGCAGTTCCTCAACAAGGGCACCGTGGCGCTGACGCTCTGGCTCGGTGCCCAGATGGCCATCGAGGGCAGTTTCACCGCCGGCCAGCTGATCGCCTTCAACATGATGGTCGGCCGCGTCATGGCGCCGGCGCAGCGGCTCGCCCAGCTGTTCCAGCAGCTGTCGCAGACGAAGGTGTCGGTCCGGCGACTCGCCGACATTCTCGATGCCCGGCCCGAGCCCGTGGTCCACGCCGCGTCCGACCGGCTGCCGCCCATGCAGGGCTCGGTGCGCTTCGAGCAGGTGTCGTTCCGGTACCGGGCCGAGACACCCGATGCCCTGCGCGAGGTCAGCTTCGCCGTCGAGCCCGGCGAGGTCATCGGCGTGGCGGGCGCGTCCGGTTCCGGCAAGACCTCGCTGCTGCGCCTGCTGCAGCGCTTGTACGTACCGACCGCGGGGCGCGTGCTGGTCGACGGCGCCAACATCGCCGACGTCGACCCGGTCTGGCTGCGCCGGCACATCGGTGCCATCACCCAGGACACCGTGCTGTTCGACGGCACCGTGCGCGAGAACATCGCCGCCGCACGGCCGGATCTGGGCATCGAGGCCGTGGAGCAGGCGGCCCGCCTGGCAGCGGCGGACGAGTTCATCCGCTCGCTGCCCAGCGCCTACGACACGCCCGTCGGCGAGCACGGCGCGCAGCTCTCGGTGGGGCAGCGCCAGCGCATCGCCCTGGCGCGCGCGCTGGCGGCGGATCCGCGCATGCTGCTCCTGGACGAGCCCACCAGCTCCCTGGATGCCGCCGCCGAACGCCGGATCCAGGACAACCTTCTGGAGATGGCGCGCGGGCGCACCGTGTTCATCGTCGCCCATCGGCTGTCGACGCTGCGGGTGTGCAACCGGGTACTGGTGCTCGAGGACGGCCGGCTGGTGGAAGACGGGGCGCCCGAACGGCTTCTGGCCGCCGACGGCCCGTTTGCCCACCTGAAGCGCGCCCAGCTCGATTTCCGTCGCGACAGCGGAGAGGCCACCGATGGCGCCCTGGCGAACTGAGCGCGCAGCCGATGCAAGGCGACGAGCGCAGGCGGATGATGCCATCGCCCGTCACCGCGGCGGCGTCCGGGCCATTACCGATGCGCCGCCACCCCGCGCCGGCTTGTGGCTGCTGGGCAGCCTGTTGCTGGTGCTTGCCGGGCTTCTTCTGTGGGCATCCCTGGGGCGGATGGACGTGGTCGCCTTCGCCCAAGGGCGCACCGTGGTCAGCTCCCGCGTTCAGCCGGTGCAGTCCGTGGAGCGGGCACGGGCCACCGAGGTGCTGGTGGAGGAGGGCGAACGCGTGGAGGCCGGTGATCCCCTCGTCTACCTGGAACGCGACAGCGCCAAGGCGCGGGTGGATGATCTCGCCTTCCGCCTGGAGCACAGGCGGGCGGAGCGGGCGCGGATCCGCGCACTGCTCGCCGCCGAGCCGGACGGCGACCCCCGGTTGGACATGGCGGAGGACATTCGCCCGCGCATCGCCGAGCGCGAGCGCGCCCGCCTGGCGAGCCAGTGGAACGCCTATCGCCGGGAGCTGGAAGAGCTCCGCCAGGAGCTGCGCAACCGGCAGGCCGAGGTGGCGACCACGCGCGCACGCATCGCCTCGATCAACGAAATCCTGCCGTATCCCCGGCGGCGCGTGGCGCGCATGGAGCAGCTGGTCGAGGGCGACGTCGTGCCGGTGGTCGATCTCGACGAGGCCCGCCAGGAGCTCGTGGCCAAGGAGAACGAGCGGCGCGTGCAGCAGCGGGCGCTGGAAGAGGCGAAGGGCCGGGTGGCCCTGACCCGGCGGCAGATCGAGCGCACCCGCAGCGAGTTCCGCTCGGATCTGCTGGACGAGCTCGCCCGCACCGAGAGCGCCATCACCGAGCTGCGCCGGCAGCTGGTCGAGGCGCGGGCCCGGCTCCGGCGCCACACGCTGCGGGCACCGATCGACGGCCTGGTGCAGGACGTCAAGGTCCACGCCGGCGGCACCGTAGTCGAGCCGTCGAAGGTGCTCATGCGGGTCGTGCCCGAGGACCGGCCGGTGGAAGTCGAGGCCAAGATCCTCAACCGGGATATCGGTTTCGCCCGTGAGGGCCAGGAGGTGGACGTGAAGTTCGACACCTTCGACTTCACCCGCTACGGCGTCGTGCCCGGGACCATCCGCGAGGTTTCGCGGACGTCCACGGAGGACGAGGACCTGGGGCGGGTCTACCGGGCGCTCATCGAGCTGGAGCGCAACACCATCACCGTCAACGGCGACGAGGTGCGGCTGCGGCCCGGCATGACGGCGACGGTGGATGTCGAGATGGGGCAACGCCGGATCATCGAGTACTTCCTCGGGCCGATCCTGCGCTATAGCGACGAGGCGCTGCGGGAGCGGTAAGGGAGGCAATGGTGAAGATCGAATGGCTGACGCATCCGTCCCTGGAAGACGCCGTGGCGCTGGGCCGGCAGATGCATGCCGAGAGCCGGTTCAGTGCGCTGCCCTTCGACGGCGAGCGCCTGCGGACCTCCCTGGCCGGCGCCATCGATGACGACCGGGGCGTGTATTTCACGGTGCTGGCCCGCAGCTCGGGCGGGGCGGTGGCCGGCGGCCTGTTCGGCACGGTGGAGCGGCCGTATTTCACCAGCGGCGTGCTGGCCCACGACTACGCGTTCTACGTGAAGCCCGATTTCCGGGGCTCCAGCGCGGCGCTGAAGCTGCTCACGGCGTTCCGCCGCTGGGCGCAGAAGCGCGGCGCGAGCGAGCTGCACGTCTATCAGACGGTGGCCGTGGAACGCGAGCGCTTCGACCGCATGATGCGCCGCGCCGGCTTCGAGTACGCCGGCGGCAACTACATCTATCCGCTGACCGGCTGAATCAGCCTGCCTGCCCGGGCGCCAGGGCCCGGTCGACCACCTCGCGGGTGTTGTCGGAGCATCCGGGCAGCTGCTGGACGCGCTCCAGCTGTGCCTTCATGAGCCCCTGCCGCCGGGCGTCGAAGCGTCGCCAGCGGATCATCGCCTGGACCAGGCCGCTGGCGATCTGCGGGTTGACGGGGTCGAGCTCCATGACGAAGTCCGCCAGCAGCCTGTATCCACGGCCGTCGGCGGCATGGAACGCCCGGAAGTTGCCCATGGCGAACGCGCCGACCAGGGCGCGGATGCGGTTCGGGTTGTGGCGGTCGAACGCCGGGTGGGCCATGAGGCGCTCGACATCGTCGATCGCCCCGGGGCGCTGGCTGGTGGCCTGCACGGTGAGCCACTTGTCCGTGACCAGCGGCTCGTCATGCCACTTGTCGTAGAACGCGCCGAGCGCCTCGTCGCGCTCCGGCCGGTCGAGATCCGCCAGGACGCGGAGGCCGCCCATGACATCGGTCATGTTGCGCGCGGCCCGGACCTGGTCAACGGCGTGCTGGACATACGCGTCGCGGTCCAGGTCGCCGAGATAGCCCAGGCACAGGTTCTTCAGCCGGCGCCGGCCCATGGATTCGGCGTCGATGCCGGTTCCGCGATCATCGGCGCGCAGCCGGTAGATGCGGCCGAAATCATCCTCCAGGGCCTCGGCAAGCTGGTTTACCAGGGTGTCGCGGGCGGCGTAGAGGCCGTCCGGGTCGATGACGTCGAGCTCCTCGCCGATCTCGCGGGCCCCGGGCAGGGTCAGCGTGGCGGCGATCATGGCGTCATCCATGACCTCGCTGTTGAGCACCCGGCGGAAGGCCTCGATGTCCGCCTCGGGCAGGCGGGGCGTCACGGAGCGGGCCTGCTGGTCCATGAAGTCCAGCACGCGGCCGGTGACCAGGGTCTGGGCGCTGTCCCAGCGGTTGAAGGCGTCGGTGTCGTGGGCGACGAGAAAGCGCAGGGTGTCGTCGTCGAACTCCCGCTCGACGATGACCGGGGCGGAGAAATTGCGCAGCAGGGAAACGGTCGGGCGTTCCCGGACCTCCCGGAACACGAAGGTCTGCTCGCTCTCGGTGACCGGGAGCACCGTCTCGGTGTCTTCACCGTCCCGGTCCCCGTGCTTCAGCGGCAGCGGCCGGCCCCGGCCGTCCAGCAGGCCCATGCGCAGCGGGATCACCAGCGGCTGCTTGTCGGGCTGGTCGGCGGTGGGCGGCGTCGACTGGTGCACGGTGAGGTGGTGGGTGTGCTGCTCGTGGTCCCAGTGCTCCTCGACGCGGATCCGCGGCGTACCGGCCTGGTGGTACCAGCGCTTGAAGCGGTCGAGGTCGGTGCCGGTGGCGTCGGCCATGGCGGCGACGAAATCGTCGCAGGTGACCGCCTGGCCGTCGTGGCGCCGGAAATAGAGGTCCATTCCCCGCCGGAAGCCGTCCGCGCCCACCAGGTTGTAGAGCATCCGGATGACCTCGGCGCCCTTCTCGTAGACCGTCAGCGTGTAGAAGTTGTCGATCTTGATGTAGTGATCCGGGCGCACCGGGTGGGCCATGGGCCCGTTGTCCTCCGGGAACTGCTGGCTGCGCAGCACGCGCACGTCCTCGATGCGCTTGAGCGGCGCCGAGTGCATGTCGGCGGTGAACTGCTGGTCGCGGAAGACGGTCAGGCCCTCCTTGAGCGAGAGCTGGAACCAGTCACGGCAGGTGACGCGGTTGCCCGTCCAGTTGTGGAAGTACTCGTGGGCGATGACCGACTCGATGGCCTGGAAATCGTTGTCCGTGGCCGTATCCGCGTCCGCCAGCACCAGCTTGGAGTTGAAGATGTTCAGCCCCTTGTTCTCCATGGCGCCCATGTTGAAGTCGTCCACGGAGACGATCTGGAACAGGTCCAGGTCGTACTCCAGGCCGAAGGTCTCCTCGTCCCAGCGCATGGCCTTCTTCAGCGACGCCATGGCGTGGTCCGTGCGGCCGCGGTTGTGGGCCTCGGTGTAGATGCGCAGGGTGACCTCGCGCCCCGAGGCGGTGGTGAAGCGGTCCTCGTGGGCCTCCAGGGCGCCGGCGACCAGGGCGAACAGGTAGCTCGGTTTCGGGAACGGATCGTGCCAGCGGGCCCAGTGCCGGCCGTCCGGCAGGCTGCCGCTGTCCAGCGGGTTGCCGTTGGACAGCAGCACCGGGTAGCGCGCGGCATCCGCCACCAGCGTGACGCTGTACACCGCCATGTTGTCCGGCCGGTCGATGAAGTACGTGATGCGCCGGAAGCCCTCCGGCTCGCACTGGCTACAGAAGGTCCCGTCGGCGATGTACAGCCCCATGCGCGTGGTGTTGGCCGCGGGGTGGCAGTCGTTGACCACCGTCAGCTCGAACGCGGCCGGCACGCCCGGGATGACCAGGCTCCGGCCCTCGAAACGGTAGGCGTCGGCGTCCAGCTCGTCGCCGTCGATGCGCAGCGAGCGCAGCTCGATGTCCTCGCCGTCGAGGATGAGAGGTTCCTCGGCGTTGGCCTCCGCACGGCGCCGGACCTGCATGGTACTGGTCACGCGCGTGGTGTCCGCGTCCAGGTCGAAGCGCAGATCCACCGCCTCGACGGTGAACGCCGCGGGCCGGTATTCGCTGAGATACACGGGACGCAGGGCAGTGCTGCTGGCATCGGACACGGGTGGAGACCTTCGGTTGCGGACGAACCGCCATTGTGGAGGGGGGCGGGGTTTCGGTCCAGATCCGGCCGGTATCCCGCACCGGTGTCGTGCCCCGACGTGACGCGGTGATTGACACCGCCGCCCGGGACCGGTTTGCTGCAACGTCGGACCCGACCGCTCGGGGCGACCGGCACTGACCTCGGGCCCGGAGCTGCCGCCACACAGGAGGAGATACCGTGACGACCCTGAAAAACAAGACCCTGTTCATTACCGGTGCCAGCCGCGGCGTGGGCCTGGCCATCGGCAAGCGCGCCGCGCAGGACGGCGCCAACGTGGTGATCGCGGCCAAGACGGACCAGCCGCACCCGAAGCTGCCGGGCACCATCTACACCGCTGCCGAGGAGATCGAGCAGGCCGGCGGCCGGGCCCTGCCGGTGGTCACGGACGTGCGCAGCGAGGAGGACGTGATCGCCGCGGTGAACCGGGCCGTGGAGACCTTCGGCGGCATCGACATCCTGGTGAACAACGCCAGCGCCATCAATCTGGCCGGCACCGAGGATCTGGACATGAAGCGCTACGACCTCATGCACCAGATCAATCTCCGAGGCACCTTCCTGTGCTCGCGCACGTGCATTCCGCACCTGCGCAAGGCGGACAATCCCCACGTGCTGAATCTCTCGCCGCCGCTGAACATGGATCCGAAGTGGTTCGCCCCGCACGTGGCCTACACCATGGCCAAGTACGGCATGAGCATGTGCGCCATGGGCATGGCCGAGGAATACCGCAACGAGGGGATCGCCTTCAACGCGCTGTGGCCGCGCACGCTCCTGGATACGGCGGCGGTGCGCAACCTGCTGGGCGGCGAGGCGGCGGCGCGCCAGGGGCGCAAGCCGGAGATCATGGCGGATGCCGCCTACCACGTGCTCACGCGCAACAGCCGCGAGTGCACGGGCAACTTCTTCATCGACGACGCCCTGCTGGCGGAGGCCGGCGTCACGGATTTCAGCCCCTACCGGGTGGATCCGGACCGCTCGGACGACGAGCTCCAGCAGGATCTGTTCCTGTAGCGCGCTCAGGGCTGCCCGGGAACCGCCCCGGGCAGCCAGGCCACGAGCTCTTCCAGCAGCCGCTCCAGGGCCCGGTTGGCGGCCGTGACGCCGCCTGCCGGGCCGGTCTCGCGGCTGGGCTCGGTGGCCTCGAACCGCCGCGTGGCCACCACGGTGCCCCGGCCCGTGTCCACCAGCCGGGCGCGGAGGCGGATGCGGGCCCGGCCGTGCTCGAGCTCGCGGTAGTCGTGCTCCAGCTCCAGCAGCTCGGTCTCCAGGCGGTAGGCAGCGGACGCGGTCGCGCTGGTCGAGACCACCCCGGTGACCACGCCGGCGTCCTCGATGGCGCGCACCAGGTGCGGGTGAAGCATGCGGGCGGGCTCGTCCACCCAGCGGTTGTGCGCATAGTAGCTTCGCTGCAGGGAGCGCTCGCGATAGGCCATGGCCCGGGTCGCCAGGGCGGCGATGGCCGTGGGCCGATCCACGTGCAGGGTAATGTCTTTCTGCGTGGCGACCGGCTCCGGCGACGCCGGGTCCAGCTCCCAGTTGGTGGCCGCTTCCTCGGTCGGCATCTGCAGGGGGCTGCAGGCCGTCAGCGCCAGGGCGACGGCGATCAACGTGCACAGCGACAGCGCCGCGGCCGGGCGGGCGCGGCCGGCGGCGTGACGGGGCTTATTCGCGGGCTTCATTGGCGTCCTCTCCCGGTCCGGGCGGGCGGCGCGGGCCGCCGAAGATCAGCTGGCTGGGGTGATCGATGAGGCCCTGGCCGAACCGGTCCAGGGTGCGGGTGACGTCGCGCACGTCCCGCAGGGTCCGGTTGAGCTCGGGCAGGGTCTCGCGGTTGACGCGCTCCAGGGTGAGGCTGCCCTGGGCCTGGGTGGCCTGGAGATCGTCAGCGACGGTCTTGACGCTGCCAACGGCGGCGTCGAAGCGATCCAGGGACCGCTGCATGCGCGTCAGGGTCTCGGGGGCGGCATTGACCAGCGCGCGCGTGTCCCGGATGAGCGCTTCGGCCTCCGTCAGGGTTTGATTCAGGTGCTCCGAGTTGTCGGCCAGCGACTCGCTGATGCGCTCGACGTTCGCCATGGTCCGGCTGAGGCCGCGGATGTTCTCCTCGCTGAGAAGGGTCTCCATGCGCTCGCCCATGCGGTCGATGCTGGCCAGGCCGTCCTCCACGGCCTGCTCGAGACGGCTGCGCAGCGACGGCGCGTTGGGCAGCACCGGGTAGGCGTGCTCGTCGGCCCGGGGCTTCGGCGCATCGGAGTCGCCGGGGACGAGCTCCAGGTGGCCGAGGCCGGTCAGCCCCTGGCTCGCCAGGCGCACCTTAGTGTCGGCGCGCACGGGCACGTTCTCGCCGACGCTGATGAGCACCCGCACCCGCCCCTGCTCGTCCAGGCCCAGCTCGCGGACCCGGCCCACGTCGATGCCCTGGTACTTCACCGGGGAGTTGCGGCTCAGCCCGGTCAGCGACTCCTCCGGGTAGACCAGGAAGTGCTTCTGCTCTTCCTGATCGATGTCGGCACTGAACCACAGGCCCGCGGCCACCAGCGCGATGCCGAGCACCACGACGAACAGGCCGACCAGGGTGTAGTTGACGCGGTTGAACATGGGTGCGGTCAGGCTCCACCGGGCTCGGGGGAGGGCGCGGGCGTGCCCTGCGGGCGCGCCCGCGTTCCCTGGAAGTATTGTGCGATCGCCGGGTCGGTGCTCGCCAGGAGGTCGCCCATGGGGGCCAGCGCCCGGACCCGGCGTTCCGCCAGGAAGGCGACGCGGTCGGCGGCCTGGCGCAGCGATTCCGGGTCGTGGGTGATCATGACCACGGTCAGGCCCAGCAGGTCGCGCAGCTCCACGATGCGCTCGTCGAAGGCGGCGGCGCTGACCGGGTCGAGCCCGGACGTGGGCTCGTCCAGGAAGAGCAGCTCCGGGTCCAGCGCCAGGGCGCGCGCCAGCGCCGCGCGCTTGACCATGCCGCCGCTGAGCGCATCCGGGTACTGGTCCGCGGCGCCGGCGGGCAGCCCCGCGAGACTGATGCGGATGTCCGCCAGCTCCTGCGCCAGCCCGGCGCTCAGTCGTGCGTGCTCCTGAATCACCAGGCGGACGTTCTCGCGCACCGTCAGGCCCGTGAACAGCGCCCCCTGCTGGAACAGCACACCCATGCGGCGGCGCAGCGCACGCAGGCCGCGGCGGTCGATGCGCGTGGCGTCGGTGCCCAGGATCTCGATGGTCCCCGCGGTGGGCGCATGCAGCAGCATGATCTCGCGCATGAGCACGGTCTTGCCGGTGCCGCTGCCGCCCACCAGCCCGAGGATCTCGCCGCGCCGCACGTCCAGGTCGAGGCCGTCGTGGATAACCGTCTCGCCGAACTGCGTGCGCAGCCCGCGCACGCGGATCACCGGGTGTTGGTCTTCCGCGCGGGTTGTGAATGCATGTGCCGGCTGTGTCATAGCTTGAGCAGGTTGAAGACCACGGAAAAGACCGCGTCGGCGACGATCACCAGGAAGATCCCCTGGACCACGCTCTGGGTGGTCGCCCGGCCGACGCTCTCGGTGCTGCCCTGTACGCAGAACCCGTGATAACACGAAACCAGCGTAATCAGGATGGCGAACACCGGCGCCTTGATGATGCCCACCCAGAACGAGCTGGGCGCGATCGCCTCGGGCATGCGCGCGATGAACTCCGTCGCGCCGACGCCGAACCACGCCCCGGCCACGGTGATGCCGCCGAGCATGCCGAGGATGTCGGCGAAAATGGTCAGCAACGGCATGGCCACCAGCAGCGCCAGCAGCTTCGGCAGCACCAGCATCTCGTAGGGCGTGATGCCGATGACGCGCAGCGCGTCCACCTCCTCGGTGATGCGCATGGTGCCGATCTGCGCCGTGTACGCGGAGCCGGTGCGCCCGGCCACGATAATGGCCGTCATCAACGGCGCCATCTCCCGCAGCATGGTCAGCGTCAGCAGGTCCACGAGAAAGATGTTGGCGCCGTAGCGCTGCAGCGGGGCCCCGCCCTGGTAGGCGATCACCACGCCGGTGAGAAACACCAGCAGGCCCAGGATGGGCAGCGCCCGCAGGCCGGCGTGGTCGATCTCGCCGACGACCTGCCGCCAGCGGATGCGGTGCGGGCGCATCACCAGGGGCAGGGCGTCGGCGGCCACTTCGCCGACGAAGGCGAAGAACGCGCTCAGGCGGCCCAGGCCCCGGGCCGTGCCGAAGCCGATGCGGTAGAGTACCCCGGCACGGGGGCGCGGGTCCGCGGGGGGCAGGCGGTGGCGGCGCACGAGCGCCAGCAGCCCTTCATGGCCGTCCGGGAGGCCATCGCGGTCAACGGCGCAGCCGTTGCTCTCCAGGGCCTCGATACGATGCTGCAGCACCACGGCACCAGCGGTGTCCAGGCCGCGGATGCCGGTGGTATCGAGGTGCAGCCGGCCGTTGATGCCGCCGGGCAGGCCGGGCTCGGCCAGGGACAGGCCGCCCCAGGTCCAGTCGCCCCGGCAGAGCAGCCGGCTCTGCTCGGCATCCCATTGCAGTCGGGGCGGCTCGGGCTGTGTCGCTGACTCGTCCGCTGTCATGCGTCTTTCCGCGGTTGGGGCGGCGGTGCCGGCGCATTGCGTCGGCCCGTGGATCGCGGGATCATCCCGGCCATGTCACCAGGGAACCCGGAGCCCGGTACCGCCGGTACCGACCTGCACATGCATTCCACGGCGTCGGACGGCGCCCTGCCGCCGGCGGAGCTGGTGCACCGCGCCGCGGCGCTGGGCGTGTCGCGACTCGCGCTGACGGATCATGACACGACCGCCGGTGTGGCGGAAGCGGTCCGGGCCGGAGAGGCCGCGGGGGTGGAGGTGGTCGCCGGCGTGGAGCTGTCCACCCTGTGGTGCGGGCGCGAGATCCATGTGGTCGGCCTGGGCATGGCGCATCATCCCGTGTTCGACCAGGGGCTGGCGTATCAGCAACAGCAGCGCTGGCAACGCGCCGAGGCCATTGCCGACCGCCTGCACAAGCGGGGCTTGCCCGGCGCGCTGCAGGGCGTCGCCGGTGACGGCGAGCGGGCTCCCGGACGCAGTCACTTCGCGGACTGGCTGGTGGCGCAGGGCGCCGTCCGGGACCGGCCGCAGGCGTTCAAGCGCTACCTGGGCCGGCAGGGTTCCGCCTGGGTGCGGCCGGCCTGGGTCAGCCTCGACACCGGTGTCCGCTGGATCCGCCTCGCCGGGGGCATCGCGGTTCTCGCGCATCCCTTCGCCTACCGCATGACCGGCGCCTGGCGCCGGCGGCTGTGTACCGCGTTCGTCGAGGCCGGGGGCGAGGCCGTGGAGGTGGTGACCGGCCGCACCACCCCCGTGCAGGTACGCGACGGCATCGGCCTGGCCCTGCGTCACGGGCTCCTGGCGTCGGCGGGCTCGGACTTCCACGCCCCCGGCACGGGGCTGGAGCCGGGCCGCCTTCTGCCGCTGCCCGACGCCGTGGCGCCCGTGAGCCAGCTGGTCAGGGATCATCGTGATGGCGGCCCCGGCCGGGCCGCGAGCGGCGCACCCGGTATTCGCCCTCGATAGTCGTCTGCCGCCCCGAGGTGTGCGGGTCGTCACGGGCGGGACCGGAACGGCGCCCGCCGGCACCGGGCCATCGGAAACCCCGCAGAAGCCGGAAGCGGACCCAGAGGACCAGGGCCAGGATCGCCCCGGCGCCCAGCAGAAACACCAGCAGCAGCGCGCCCACGGCGAGGGACGCGCCGACCACGGCCATGGCGCCGAGCAGCAGCAGGATCCGGGCGAACACGTGCACTTGCGCAACTCTCCTCGATGCCGCGATGCAGCCGACAGGGGAATCGTACCGGGGATGACGGCCTGTTGTCGTGTTCCCCCCGGCCAAACAGCATCGCGAAACAGGGCCCCATGTTGTCTCAAGGCTGCGTCATCCGTGCCGATACGCTGAATGGCGGCTCCCGTGCAGGCGGGGAGCAAGCGCGGATTCCTTCCGCAATGGTCCGATGGCGTTTCATTCAGGAGGCTCGGCTTCATGGGCGGCGTTCTACGATTCTTCCGCAGCAGCGTTCGCAACAAGCTGCTGGTGATCACCGGCGGCGGCACGGCGCTGGTGCTGGCGGCGACACTGTTCGGCTTCTCCCAGCTGCACGGGGTGATCCAGGGCTACCAGCACCTGGCGGAGGAAGAGGGCGCCCAGGAGCGGCAGCTGCAGGTGATCCGGGCGCGGTTCGCCACCCAGATGGAGGAGTGGCTGACCCTGCTGCTGCGCGGCGCCAACAACAGCGACCGGCGCGAGGAGCACTGGCAGCAGTTCCGCAGCCACCACGACGACATCCAGGCCATGACCGGCGAGCTCCTCGCGGACGTGGAGCACGCCGAGGTGGCCGAGCCCCTGCGGCGCTTCCGGGACGAGCACGCGGCCATGCTGGACGACTACGAGGGGGCCCTGCAGGTCTTCGAGGATACCTACGGCGACCCAATGGCCGGCTACGACTGGGCGGCCGATGCCGACGCGGCCGCGCTGGGCGCGTTGCGCGACGCCCGTGACGCCATCGTCGACGTTGCCGCGCAGCAGCGCGAGCAGAGCCTCGCCAGCGCCAGCACGGCGCTGACGCTCAGCCTCGCCCTGCTCGGCGCCGCGGTGGGCGTGGCCTTTGTCGTGTTCCTGGTCCTGCTCCAGCGCGGCATCATCCGGCCGGCGGTGCACCTGCGCGAGGACCTGGACCGCCTGGCCGACGGCGATTTCACGCAGCCCATTCGCAGGACCACGGAGGACGAGCTCGGCGGCATCGCCACCAGCGGCCGGCAGATTCAGGAGCAGCTGGGCCGGATGATCGGGCAGGTCCGTGACGCGGTGGCCCAGCTGTCGTCGTCGGCGGAGGAGATGTCCACCATCTCCGAGCAGACCGCCCGCGGCATGGACCGCCAGCGTTCCGAGACCAGCGGCGTTGCCACGGCGATGAACGAGATGACCGCGACGGTCCAGGAAGTCGCCCGCAATGCCACGGAGGCGGCCGAGGCGGCGCGGGATGCCGACGGGCGCGCCAGCGAGGGCCGCAACGTCGTCGACGAGACAGTAGCCGCCGTGAATCGCCTTGCCGACGAGATGGAGCGGGCCGCGGACTCGGTGGGCAAGCTCAAGGACGAGAGCGAGTCCATCGGCTCGGTGCTGGATGTCATCCGCGGCATCGCGGAGCAGACCAATCTCCTGGCCCTGAACGCGGCCATCGAGGCCGCCCGGGCCGGCGAGCAGGGGCGCGGCTTCGCCGTGGTGGCGGACGAGGTGCGCAGTCTCGCCCAGCGTACCCAGCAGTCCACCCAGGAGATCCAGGAGATGATCGAGCGGGTGCAGACGGGAACCGGCGAGACGGTGTCCGTCATCCAGGAGGGCCGCGATCAGACGCGGAACGTGGTGGAGCAGTCCCGTTCCGCCGGGGAGGCGCTGCAGGGTATCGCCCAGGCGGTGAGCCGGATCACCGAGATGAACACCCAGATCGCCAGCGCCGCCGAGGAGCAGAGCTCCACCGCGGAAGAGATCAACCGCAACGTCGACACCATCAACCAGGTGGCCGAGGAGAGCAGTGAATCCGTGGAGAGCAGCCGCAAGGCCAGCGAGGAGCTCGCCCGGCTGTCCGCGGAGCTCCAGGAGCAGGTGCGGGCGTTCCGCATCGACTGACCCGCAGCGGTCCCTGGTCACCCGAGCCATGGTGTTAGTACACTTCCGGGCGTCCCGGGGCATCCCGTCCCGGGATGCTGCGCGCGGGAGCACGCCATGACCGATTCACCCTCCGATATCCCGGACCCGGCCTACCGGGCCTTTCTCGAGCAGGCCGTCGCCGGCGGCGAGGTCTGGGGCCTCAGCGATCCGGAAGGCTGGGCCCTGGCGCCGGCGGCCGACGACGACACGGTCATGGTCATGCCGTTCTGGAGCGGCGAGGCCGGCGCCGGCTCCTGCGCCACGGGCGACTGGCAGGGCTTCACCCCGGAGGCGGTGCCCCTGGACCTGTTCCTGGAGGAGTGGCTGCCGGGCATGGAGGGGGACGGCCTGCGGGTGGGTGTCGACTGGACGGACGAGCTCGAGGGCGTGGAGGTGCCGCCGCTGGAGCTGCAGGCCGATCTGGAGGCGACCATCGTTGCCTGGAGCGAGGCCGAGGACGACACCGGTGACGACCCGGATGCCTCCTGAATCACAAGCGGTTCCCCCGGCCGGTGGCGAGGCGGCGGCGTCACGGGCGATGCTGGCCGACCACCTGCTGCCGGGCATCGAGGCGCTGCAGGCCGACACCGGGAGGGTCGTGCTGCACCTGCCGTTCGACCCGGCACTGGTGGGCGACCCCCGGACGGGCCACGTTCACGGCGGCGTCCTGACGGCGCTCCTGGACAAGGCCGTGCGCCTGGCCGTGCTCTGCCGGCTGCCGGCGGACGAGGGCGTGGAGCTGCTGGATCTGCGGGTGGACCACCTGCGTGCCACCGCGGCGCGGGCGGGGCTGCAGTCCCGCGCCGTATGCCGGCGCCTGACCGCCGCGATCGGGTTCGTGGCGGCCGATGTCGTCGAGGCGGACTCCGGGGTCACCGTGGTGACCGCCGCGGGCAGCGTGCTGCGTACCGCGGACGGGGAGGGGCCATGAACGAGTTCCGCGACGAGGTCCTGGCCGCGCGCGCGAGCGGGGATTGCCGCCGGCTGGTGGAGCTGATCCCGTATGCGCGCATGCTGGGGATCGATTTCCACGAGAACGCCGCCGGCGAGCTCGTCTTCCGGCTGGCGTACCAGCCGGAGAACATCGGCAACCCGTCGCTTCCGGCGCTGCACGGCGGTGCCGTGGGGGCGTTCATGGAGCACGCCGCCATCTTCGAGCTGCTCTGGCGCCTGGAAGCCTCCATGCTGCCGCGCGTGGTGGACTTCTCCATCGACTACCTGCGCCCGGGCCAGCCCGAGGACGCCTTCGCCCGGTGCCGTGTGTGGCGGCAAGGTCAGCGGGTGGCCAACGTGGCCGTGGAAACCTGGCAGTCCGGGCGCGAGACCACCATCGCCACCGCCCGCGGGCATTTCCTCCTGTCGGCGCCGGAGTCGGCGACCACCAGCTAGTGTCCCGGAGGGTCAACGGACCGGGCGGGTCAGACGCGGCCCGGCTCGATCAGCGCCATGCCCGTCCACACCAGCGCGACCAGCAGTACCAGGGCCGCCACTGCCAGCGCGGCCCGGGTGCCCCGGCGCGTGCGGTACATGCCCCAGGCGATGCCGACGAATGCCAGCGTGCCGCCCAGCAGCAGGGCCGTGGTGAGCATCGCCGGCCGCTCGCTTCAGGCGCGGCCGCGCTGCCGCAGGAAGCCGCGCCGGAGCCACTCACCGGCATGGCACCCCACGGTGATCGCGGCGACCAGCACCACGCCGCCGGTGAGCTCGTAGCCGCCGGTGGAGACCTGGAAACCGGCATAGCCCAGCAGTGCGGTGACAGCGACCATGGCCGCCAGGGCCAGGGCATGGCTCGACAGCCACTCGGCGAGGCTGCGTTCCGGCTCGTGCAGCAGGTTGCCGCTGCTCTCGGTGTCGCTCATGGACGTGTTCTCCGTGGTCTGCGATGGCCCGCCAGGGTAGCGAATCCGGGCCAGCGTGTCCCGTCCCGGCGCCGCGCCGGGACGGAAATCCCGTGAACCGGTGCCCCGCGGGCGACGCGCAGTCGGGGCGCCCGCGGGGCGTGTCAGCCGGCCCTATTCGGGCTGGTAGATGCCGTGCTCCGACTCGCGGAACTCCGCGGCCTTCTCCGCCATGCCCTGCTCCAGCGCCTCACGGGAGTCCAGCCCGTGGGCGCGGGCATACTCCCGCACCTCCTGGGTGATTTGCATGGAGCAGAAGTGCGGCCCGCACATGGAGCAGAAGTGGGCGACCTTGTGGCCTTCCTTCGGCAGGGTCTCGTCGTGGTAGGCCCGTGCCCGCTCCGGGTCCAGCCCGAGGTTGAACTGATCCTCCCAGCGGAACTCGAAGCGCGCCTTGGACAGGGCGTTGTCGCGCACCTGGGCCGCCGGGTGCCCCTTGGCCAGGTCGGCGGCGTGGGCGGCGATGCGGTAGGCGACGATGCCCTCGCGCACGTCGTCCTTGTTGGGCAGGCCCAGGTGCTCCTTGGGCGTGACGTAGCAGAGCATGGCCGTGCCGTACCAGCCGATCTGGGCGGCGCCGATGGCCGAGGTGATGTGGTCGTAGCCGGGGGCGATGTCCGTGGTCAGCGGTCCCAGGGTGTAGAACGGGGCCTCGTCGCAGACCGACAGCTCCTTGTCCATGTTCTCCTTGATCATCTGCATGGGCACGTGGCCGGGCCCTTCGATCATCACCTGGACGTCGTGCCGCCAGGCGACCTGCGTTAGCTCCCCGAGGGTCTCCAGCTCGGCGAACTGCGCCTCGTCGTTGGCATCGGCGATGCAGCCCGGGCGCAGGCCGTCCCCCAGGGAGAAGGCCACGTCGTAGGCCTGCATGATCTCGCAGATGTCCTCGAAATGGGTGTAGAGGAAGCTCTCCTGGTGGTGGGCGAGGCACCACTTGGCCATGATGGAGCCGCCCCGGGAGACGATGCCGGTGATCCGGTCGGCGGTTAGCGGCACGTGGTGGAGGCGCACGCCGGCGTGGATGGTGAAGTAGTCCACGCCCTGTTCCGCCTGCTCGATGAGCGTGTCCCGGAACAGCTCCCAGGTGAGCTCCTCGGCCTTGCCGTTGACCTTCTCCAGGGCCTGGTAGATGGGCACCGTGCCGATGGGCACCGGGCTGTTGCGCAGGATCCACTCGCGGGTCTCGTGGATGTGCTTGCCGGTGGACAGGTCCATGACCGTGTCGCCGCCCCAGCGGATGCCCCGCACCATCTTCTCCACCTCCTCGTCGATGGAGGAGGTCACCGCGGAGTTGCCCAGGTTGCAGTTGATCTTCACCAGGAAGTTGCGGCCGATGGCCATGGGCTCCAGCTCCGGGTGGTTGATGTTGCAGGGGATGATGGCGCGTCCCCGGGCGACCTCCTCGCGCACGAACTCCGGCGTGATCTCGTCGGGAATGCTTGCGCCGAAACCCTGCCCGGCGTGGCGCTTGAGCAGGCACTGGTCGCGGATCTCCTGGCGCCGCTGGTTCTCGCGGATGGCGACGTACTCCATCTCCGGGGTGATGACGCCCTGCCGGGCGTAGTGCATCTGCGAGACGTTGCGGCCGGGCAGGGCGCGCCGGGGCGGGCGGATGTGCTCGAAGCGCAGCGCCGCGGTGGCCGGGTCCTCCGCCCGCTGGCGGCCGAACGCCGAGCTGGGCCCGTCCAGCTGCTCGGTGTCGCCCCGTTCCTCGATCCAGGGCTGCCGCGGGCAGTCCAGCCCCCGGCGCAGGTCGATGACGGCGTCGGGGTCGGTGTAGGGCCCGGAGGTGTCGTAGACGGTCAGCGGCGGATTCGTCTCGCGCCCCCGGTCGCTGAGGGTGTCGGCCTGCTCGATCTCGCGCATCGGCACGCGCAGATCGGGACGGGATCCGGTGACCCAGACGCGACGGGAGCCGGGAAACGGACGGGTGATCTCGGGATCCAGCCCGTGGGCCGGCTCCCGGAAGTCAAAGGGCTGTGTACTCATCGTGTTTTCACCTTGCGAAGGACCGTGAAAAACACGAAGCGAGAGCGCATTCGATGAGGCAGGTCATCGAAGCTTCCCTACGCCGGTGCGAACCGGGTCAGGTTCAAAGGGTCTGTCTCAGCTCTCCGGCCCGCGGCCGGAGGCACCCCCGCTTCGGATCGTTGTCGTGGCCGCAGCGGCCACGACAACGAGGGTACGGGAAACGAGGGCGGAGGCAAACCGGCATAGGGCTCGCGACGTGTGGGAGCGGCTTTAGCCGCGACTTTCCAGAGCGTCACCGCGCTCGGGCGGTCGGGGCTGAAGCCCCCTCCCACAGCAGGCAACGGGAAAGCCCGGGGATGCACCCGCCGTAGGAGCGACGTCAGTCGCGACCTACCAGAGCGTTTGATGCACTGGGACGTCGCGGCTGAAGCCGCTCCCACACGGCTCCGGTAAAGCCTGTTGCAGGCCCCCTGTGGGAGCGGCTTTAGCCGCGACCGGCCGGCGCGTCCGCCGGCGGGCGAACGCCTACGTCTCCACCAGCACCACGTGCAGGCTGCGCGGCCCGTGGGCGCCGAGCTGGAGGGTCTGCTCCACGTCGGCGGTGCGCGACGGGCCGGTGATGAAGTTGAAGCTCCGGGGCGGGAAGCCGTCGGTTTGGCGCATGCGGGCCCAGATGTCCTCGAACCAGGGCACCACGTCGGCGGTGCGCAGCACGATGATGTGGTAGTCGGGTAGAAAGGCCAGGGTGGCGGGGTTGTCCGGGCCGGAGGCCAGCGCCAGCGACCCGGTCTCGGCCATGCCCGCCAGGGCGCGGCTCACGCCCACCAGGGCGGCGCGGCCGTCGCGGGCGGTCTCCACCGTCAGGTGGTCGGGCCAGTCGACGGCATCCAGCGCCGGGTCCGGGGCCCGGTGCACTGCGGTGCCCGCGGGTCGTTCCGCCAGGTAGTCGGCCACGGCGCGGCCGACTTCCGCCATGCTCGGTACCGCCACCCAGGTCCCCGCGGCCGCCTCGAGGCACTGCTGGAAGCGGGCCAGGTCGTCACCCTGCCATTCCGGCCGCTGGGAAGGGCCGTCGCCCACGGCGGCCTGCCGCGCGGAGCGGGTGGCCTCGGCATCCGGCGGCCCTTCCCGGCCGAGGGCGGTGCGGATGCGGCCCAGGATGCGCTCGCGTGCGTCGCTCATCGGTTTGCCCCTCGCTGCTGACGCCACGCCGCCTGGAACGTGGTCCTCTGCGGCGCCGGGAAATCGCGGCCGGCCGTCCAGCCGCCCGCCAGGGGCAGGTGGCGGAAGCGGCCCTTGCGCCGTCCGATCCTGCCCATTGCGCCGATGCCCGCCCGGGCCAGGGCATTGTAGAGGCGCGGTCGCCGGGCGAACCACGCCCACACGGCCAGGCCCCAGCGGGTGGTGCGCGGGGTGAGGTTGTGCTGGTACTGCTCCTCGCGCAGGTCCCGCAGCAGGTCGGGCAGGGGGATCTTGACCGGGCAGACGCTCTGGCAGCGACCGTTGAGCGTGCAGGCGTTGGGCAGGTCGCGGGTGCGGTCCAGGCCGACGATGAGCGGCGTGAGCACCGAGCCCATGGGGCCGGGGTAGACCCAGCCGTAGGCGTGGCCGCCGATGGCGGAGTAGACGGGGCAGTGGTTCATGCAGGCGCCGCAGCGGATGCAGCGGAGCATCTCGCGGAAGCGGCCCTCCAGCATGCGCGTGCGGCCGTTGTCCAGCAGCACGATGTGGAATTCCTCCGGACCGTCGGTATCGGGCGCGCGTCGGGGGCCGGTCACCATGGTGGTGTAGGCGGTCATGTCCTGGCCGGTGGCGCTGCGCGCCAGCAGCCGCAGCTGCGTGGCGGCGTCCTCCAGCGTCGGCACCAGCTTCTCGATGCCGGCGATGGCCACGTGCACGCGGGGCAGGGAATGGGTCAGGTCGCCGTTGCCCTCGTTGGTAACCAGGAACAGCGAGCCGGTCTCCGCCACCAGGCAGTTGGCGCCGGTGATGCCGACGTCGGCGCTGAGGAACTTCTGCCGCAGGATGCCCCGGGCTTCGTCGACCAGCTCCGGCACCTCCCGGAGCTTGTCCTTGAGCGTGCCGCGGTGGTGGTGCTCGTTGAACAGGTCGCTGATCTGCTGGCGCGTCTTGTGGATGGCCGGCGCGATGATGTGGCTGGGCGGCTCATGGGCGAGCTGGATGATGTACTCGCCCAGGTCCGTCTCCACGGTCTCGACGCCGGCGGCCTCCAGGGCCTCGTTGAGCTCCACCTCCTCGCCGGCCATGGTCTTGCCCTTGGTGACGATGCGGGCGTCGGCCTGGCGGCAGATATCGGTGACGATCTTCTGGGCCTCGTCCTGGGTGCCGGCCCAGTGCACATGGCCGCCGGCGGCGTGCACCTGCGCCTCGAACTGCTCCAGGTAGACGTCCAGGTTGGCCAGGGTGTGGTCCTTGATGCGCCGGCCGCGCTCGCGCAGGCCCTCGAAGTCCGGGAAGCGGTCGACGACGAACTTGCGCTTGCCCACGAAGCCGGCCTGGACGTTGGCCAGCGCCTGCTGGAGATCCGGGTTGTGGAGCGCTTCCCGGGCGGCGGGCTTGAAGTACTGGGCGCGGGATTCCATCAGGCCTCCCCCTCGCCGATGGCGGCATCGCGCTGGGCGGTGCCCGCCAGGACCTCGGCGACGTGATAGGCGCGTACGGGCTTGTCCAGGCGCTTGAGCCGGCCGGCAATGTTGAACAGGCAGCCGAGATCGCCGGCGAGCACCATGTCGGCGCCGGAGGCCTCGATGTTGGCCACCTTGTCCGAGACCAGGCGCTCGGAGATCTCCGGGTACTTCACGCAGAAGGTGCCGCCGAAGCCGCAGCACACGTCGGTGTCGTCCATCTCCCGCAGCTCTAGCCCGCGCACCTGGCCGAGGAGCCTGCGCGGCTGGCTGCGGATGCCCAGCTCCCGCAGGCCGGAGCAGGAATCGTGGTAGGTGGTCACGCCGGGGTGATCGACCCCGGGGAGCTCCAGCTCGGCCACCTCCACCAGGAAGCGGGTGAGCTCCCAGGTGCGCTCGGCCAGCTCCTCGGCGGCCTGCCGCCACTGCGGCTCGTGGCGCAGCAGGTCGGGGTAGTGGGCGGCGATGGTGCCGCCGCAGGAGCCCGACGGCACGACCACGTAGTCGTACCCGCGGAAGGCCTCGATGACCTGCCGGGCGATGGCGGCCGCATGGGCATTGTCGCCACTGTTGTACGCCGGCTGGCCGCAGCAGGTCTGGGCCTCCGGAACCTCCACGCGGTAGCCGGCCTGCTCCAGGAGCTGTGCGGAGGCGAAACCCACGGACGGGCGGAAGAGATCGACGAGACAGGTGGCGAAAAGCGCCACGGTGGGACGGGTGGTCGCGCTGGCGGCATCGGGCATGGGGTGCTCCCCGGGATTCGTGTCATTCGTCGCGGGCCGGCGGCGGGTGCGCCCCTTGAAAGGCGTACATCCCGCCCGCAGGCTGTGCAGTACCATACCTCACATCCTGTTCCATGCAACGTTGCACGGCAACGAGGGAGCCACCGCCATGAGTCTGACCGAGAAGAAGTGCACGCCCTGCCAGGGCGGAACGGAGCCCATGCCCCGGGAACGTGCCGAAGGCTACATGGACCAGGTCCCGGGCTGGGAGCTGACCCATGACGCCACGCGGCTGCAGCGCAAGTTCAAGTTCAAGAACTTCGCCCAGGCCAACGCGTTCGTGGACAAGGTCGGCGAGCTGGCCGAGTCCGAGGATCACCACCCCGATATTACCTTCGGCTACGGCTACGCGATCATCGAGATCTCGACCCACAAGATCAAGGGGTTGCACGAGAACGATTTCATCTTCGCGGCGAAGACGAACGAGCTGGCCGGAGAGTAACGGCCGCCCGGGCCGTCCGCCTTGTAGGAGCGGCTTCAGCCGCGACATCCTAGAGAACCGGACGCCCTGGAACGTCGCGGCTGAAGCCGCTCCTACATGGCTCCGGCACGGCCTGCCGGAGAATGCCGTGGGAGGGGCTTCAGCCCCGACCGGCCACCGGCGGACCCCGGAAAATCAGGGCTGAAGCCCCTCCCACAGCCACATCGGAAAGAGCCCGCCGTAGGAGCGAGGTCAGTCGCGACTTCCCAGAGAACCTGACGCCCTGGAACGTCGCGGCTGAAGCCGCTCCTACACGGCTCCGGCACGGCTTGCCGGAGAATGCCGTGGGAGGGGCTTCAGCCCCGATCGGCCACCGGCGGACCCCGGAAAATCAGGGCTGAAGCCCCTCCCACAGCCACATCGGAAAGAGCCCGCCGTAGGAGCGACGTCAGTCGCGACTTCCCAGAGAACCTGGCGCCCTGGAACGTCGCGGCTGAAGCCGCTCCTACACGGCTCCGGCACGGCTTGCCGGAGAATGCCGTGGGAGGGGCTTCAGCCCCGACTTTCCAGACAGCCGGGGCTTCCCGCCCGGCTCGTGCCCGAAGATTCCGGCATCCCCCGCCCGTCGCCCGCCGAGCAAGGTCACTCGCGGCCCCCGGGAACGCAGGATCATTCCGTTCCCATTACAGGTATACAACAGAACGATGACTACTATACTTCAGCCAGGGTGACGGGAAGATCCCGCCCCACCGGCACGGTCTGTCTCTGAAGGAGCAGGGAATGGCCCGCACGCAGCAATCCGGCGCCGCCCGCCTGCGCGACAGCCTCGAGGACGATATCGTCAACGGGCGCCTGCGTCCGGGCGAGAAGCTCGATCCCGAGGCGCTCGGCCGCCGTTTCGGGGTCTCGCGCACGCCCGTGCGCGAAGCCATCCAGCACCTGGAAAGCAGCGGCCTGGTCACGGTGCTTCCCAAGCGGGGAACGTTCGTCACCGAGATCGGCATTCCCCGGCTCATCGAGATGTTCGAGGTGATGGCCGAGCTCGAGGCCATGTCCGGCCGCCTGGCGGCGCGGCGCATCGAGGCCGGCGAGGCCCAGGCGCTGTCCGCGGCGCTGCAGCGCTGCCGTGACGCCGCCGACCGCGGCGAGAGCGACGAGTACTACTACGAGAACGAGCGCTTCCATTACCTCATCTACGCCGCATCCCACAACGGCTTCCTCGCCGACGAGGCGAAGCGCGTGCACGGGCGCCTGAAGCCCTACCGGCGCCTGCAGCTGCGGGTGCGCAACCGCATGTACCGGTCCCTGGCGGAGCACGAGACCATCGTGGCCGCCATCGTGAACGGTGACGAGACCGAGGCGGAGCGCTGCCTGAAGGCGCACATCCTGGTGCAGGGCGAGCGCTTCAGCGATCTGGTTGCATCGCTGGGCGACGCGGCGCATCTGTCCATGCCCGCGTCGCCCGACGGTGGGGACGGCGACGACGAATCCGAGAAAGACCGGCAGAGACCGGCGACGACGCGCTGACGCACCCCCGGGGGCCGCCGCCGGCGGCGTCCGGCGCGCCAGCGCAATAGAAGCAGAAAGCGGAGGAGAGAGACGATGAACCAACTGAAAGCACGCATCCCCCGAACCATGCTCACGCTCGGGTTGGCGCTGGCCGGCGCCGGCATGCTCGGCACGGCGAGCGCCGAGGAAGTCCAGCTGCGGGCCTCGCACCAGTGGCCGGGCGGCCAGGGCGATATCCGCGACGAGATGGTGCAGATCATCGCCGAGGAGGCGGAAGCCGCCGACGTGGGGCTCAGCATCCGGGTCTACCCGGGGGCGTCGCTGTTCGAGCCCCGGGAGCAGTGGAACGCCATGGCCCGGGACCGCCTGGCCATTTCCGCCTTCCCGCTCGCCTATGCCGGCGGCCAGCACCCGGAGTTCAACCTCACCCTGATGCCGGGGCTGGTAAAGAACCATGACCACGCCCAGCGGCTCAACGACTCGGAATTCATGGAACGCATCGTGGAGATCATGGAAGACGACAACGTCATGGTCCTCAGCCACACCTGGCTCGCGGGGGGCTTCGTCAGCAAGGAGGGCTGCATTCTCGAGCCCGACGACGTGGACGGCATGCAGATGCGTGCCGCGGGCAAGGCCTTCAACCAGCTGCTGGCCGAGGCCGGCGCGTCCATCTCCTCGATGCCCAGCTCCGAGATCTACAGCGCCTTGCAGACCGGGGTTCTCGACGGTGCCAACACCAGCTCCTCGAGCCTGGTGTCGTACCGGATCTACGAGCAGGTGGAGTGCCTGACCGCACCCGGCGACAACGCACTGTGGTTCATGTACGAGCCCATTCTCATGTCCAAGGCGGCCTTCGACCGGCTCAACGAGGAGCAGCAGCAGGCCCTGCTGGAGGCGGGCGAGAAGGCCGAGGAGTTCGCCTACGAGGCCGCCAAGGAGGCGGACCAGAAGCTGGTCGAGGCCTATGAGGAAGCCGGCGTCGAGGTGGTCAGCATGAACCAGGAGCAGTTCCGCATGTGGCGGGATATCGCCCAGGACAGCTCCTACGCCAGCTTCGTGGAGGAGACGCCCAACGGCCAGGAGCTGCTGGACATGGCCCTGTCCGTGGACTAGAAGGCGCAACCGCTACCGCCGCCCTGCGGGGCGGCGGTGCCGTCACCGCGTCCCGGGAGGTCTCCCCATGAAGGCATTCATCAACGCGGTCAACCGCGTGTCGGCGGCGTTCGGCGTTGCCGCCGCGGTCATGCTGCTCCTCGGCGTGATCGTGATCTGCCAGATGGTGTTCACGCGCTACGTGCTCAACCACTCCGTCTACTGGCAGACCGAGTTCGTGACCTACGTGCTCATTGCCATGACGCTCATGGGCAGCCCGTACGTCCTGCTTCGCGGCGCGCACGTCAAGGTGGACGCGCTGCCGCGGGTGCTCGGCGACCGGGGGCGCTTCGCCTGCGCGGTCATCGCCTACCTGACCGGGTTCGTCTTCGCCGCGGTCATCGCCGTGTTCGGCTTCGAGTACTGGCACCTGGCCTGGTCGCGCAACTGGGACACGGGAACCATGTGGGGGCCGCCCCTGTGGATCCCGCTGCTGGCCCTGCCCCTGGGCATGGGGCTGCTGGCGCTGCAGTACGTGGCCAGCTTCCTGGCGCTGATCACCGGTCACGAGACCCCGTTCGCCGACGCCGGGGAGCCGTTGCCCATGGACGAGGAGCACGAGCAATGACGCCACTCGACATCGGCGGACTGGTCATTGTCACCCTGCTGGTGCTGCTGGCCCTGGGCACGCCGGTGGCCTTCGCCCTCGGCGGCACGGCCCTGATCTTCCTGTACTTCTTCGAGGGGCCGCGGAGCATGGGCACGGCGGCGGAGACGCTGTACGCCTCGCTCAACTCCTTCGAGCTGCTGGCGATTCCCATGTTCATCCTCATGGGCGCGGCGGTGGCGCACTCGCGCGCCGGCCCCGATCTCTACGAGGCCCTGGAGCGCTGGCTCTACCGCGTGCCGGGCGGGCTGCTGGTGTCCAACATCGGCGCCTGCGGCATCTTCGCGGCGCTGTCGGGCTCCTCGCCGGCCACCTGCGCGGCCATCGGCAAGATGGGCATCCCGGAGATGCGCAAGCGCGGCTATCCCGAGGGGCTGGCGGCCGGGGCCATCGGCGCCGGCGGCACCCTGGGCATCCTGATCCCGCCCAGCGTGACCATGATCGTCTACGGCATCGCCACGGAGACGTCCATCGGGCGCCTGTTCGCCGCCGGCATTCTCCCGGGGCTGATGATCGTGGTCCTGTTCTGCGCCTGGGGCATCTTCTACTCGCACCGCTACGGCCAGGCGTACCGGCTCACCGGCGCCGGCTACAGCTGGCGCGAGCGCTTCGTGATCCTGCCCAAGGTGCTGCCGTTCCTGGCCGTGGTGGTGGGGGTGCTGTGGACGCTCTACGGCGGTGTCGCCACGCCGTCCGAGGCCGCCGGCGTCGGGGCGCTTTTCTGCATCCTGCTGGTGGTGATCATCTACCGCGTGCGCAACCCGCGCTCGCTGTGGACGGTGCTCAACACGTCCATGCGCGAGTCGGTGATGATCATGATGATCCTCGGGGCGGCGGGGCTGTTCAGCTTCATGCTGTCGAGCCTGTACGTCACCCAGACCCTGGCCGAGATGATCGTCGCGCTGGAGATCAATCGCTGGCTGCTGCTGGCGCTGATCAACGTGTTCCTGCTCATCGCCGGCTTGTTTCTGCCGCCGGTAGCGGTCATTGTCATGGTGGCGCCGACGCTGATCCCGATCATCACCGACATCGGCTTCGACCCCATCTGGTTCGCCGTGGTGCTGACGCTGAACATGGAGGTGGGGCTGATTACGCCGCCGGTGGGTCTGAATCTGTACGTGCTCAACGCCATCGCGCCGGACGTCAGGCTCGGGACCATTCTCTGGGGCAGCCTGCCGTTCGCCCTGATCCTGCTGCTGGGGATCGTCATCCTGTGCGTGTTTCCGGGCATCGCCACCTGGCTGCCCGAGGTGCTCATGGGCTGACCCCGGCGGCCACCGGAGACCGTGCGTTATGGACATGAACTTCCTGCAGGAGATGATCAGCAGCATTACCCAGCGCAACGCGGCCTCGCGCCGGCGCATGCTCGACCGCGTGTCGCCGGATCACCAGAGCCTGCTCGCCGCCTGCCGGGAGCTGCTGGCCAGCGACGGCGAGGCGTCGAGCATCGCGCTGGCCCGCCGGGCGCTGGACCTGTACGCGCGTCTGGATGCCGACGAGAAGCGGCGCTTCTTCGAGGCGCTGGCGGCGGACTTCGCCGCCGACCCGGAGGCCATCGAGCAGGCGTACCGGGCCTACCGCGAGGCCGGTGACAACACCACGCTGCATGCGCTCTTCCAGGCCTGCGAGCCCGGGCGCCAGGAGCTGTTCCGGCGCCTGAACCTGGCCTCCGGCGGTACCTACGACCTGGTGCGCATGCGCCAGGATCTGCTGGGCATGCTCCGCGACCACCCCGAGTTCCCGGCCGTCGACGCCGACTTCGAGCACCTGTTCAGCTCCTGGTTCAGTCGCGGCTTCCTGGTGCTGCGCCGGATCGACTGGCACACGCCGGCGGCCATCCTGGAGAAGATCATCGACTACGAGGCGGTGCACGCCATCAGCGACTGGCAGGACCTGCGCCGGCGGCTCGACCCCACCGACCGGCGCTGCTTCGCGTTCTTCCATCCGGCCATCGGCGACGAGCCGCTGATCTTCGTGGAAGTCGCCCTGCACAAGGGCCTGCCGGACCGGGTCCAGCCCATCCTCGAGCGCGGCCGGCGCGACGTGGACGAGCCCGAGGCCGCCGACACGGCGGCGTTCTACGGCATCAGCAACTGCCAGACGGGCCTGCGCGGGATCTCCTTCGGCAACTTCCTGATCAAGCAGGTGGTCCAGGAGCTCAAGCAGGAGCTGCCCAACCTGAAGTACTTCGTGACCCTGTCCCCGGTCCCGGGCTTCCGCCGCTGGCTGGAGGCCCTGCGCGACGACCCCGACAGCGGCCTGGACCCCCAGGCGCGCGAGGTGCTCGGGGAGCTGGAGACCCCCGGCTGGCACCGGGATGAGGCCGGCGCCGAGCGGCTGCGGGATACCGTCCGGCCGCTGGCCGCCCACTACCTGCTGGGGCTCAAGGACGACAGCGGCCACCCGCTCAACCGCGTGGCCCGCTTCCATCTGGGCAACGGCGCACGCCTGCACCGCATCAACTGGCTCGGGGACACCTCGGACAAGGGGCTCGAGCAGGCCGCCGGGTTGATGGTGAACTACCTCTACGTGCTCGACGAGATCGAGCGCAACCATGAGCAGTTCACCGCCCGCGGCACCATCGCCTGCTCGAGCGAGGTGCGCGATCTCAACAAGCGCGCGAAGAAGCTGATCAAGGGGGAGCAAGTCCGATGAGCGACAATCTCTTCGAGACCTTCGCCGACCGCATGCACGCTCGCGGCGCCGCCACGTTCGTGACCACGCCGGACGGCCGCCGGTACGGCTACGACGAGGCGCTGGCCACAGTGGCGCGGCTGGCTGCCGTGCTGAGCGAGCTGGGGGTGCAGCCCGGGGACCGGGTTGCCGCGCAGGTGGACAAGAGCCCGGAGGCCATCCTGCTGTACCTGGCCACCCTGCGCGCCGGCGCCGTGTACCTGCCTCTGAACACCGCCTACACCGATGCCGAGGTACGCTACTTCCTGGACGACGCCGAGCCGGCTCTGCTCGTCTGCCGCCCGGCCGCCGCGGACGCGGCCGCCCGCCTGGCGGCGGCGTCCGGCTCCGCACGAGTGGAGACCCTCGGCACGGCGGCGGACGGCAGCCTCATGGAGCGCGCCGGGGCCGCCGCGCCCGCCGGCGACCCGAAGCCCCGCGGCGCCGACGACCTGGCCGCGATCCTTTACACCTCCGGCACCACCGGCCGCCCCAAGGGGGCCATGATCACCCACCGGAACCTGGCATCCAACGCCCGCTCCCTGGCCGAGTACTGGCGCTTCACCGAGGACGACCGGCTCATCCACGTGCTGCCCATCTTCCATACCCACGGGCTGTTCGTGGCCTGCAACGTGGTGCTCATGGCCGGGGCGAGCATGCTGTTCATGCCGCAGTTCGACGTCGACGCGGTCATGGCGGAGCTGCCCCGGGGCTCCACTCTCATGGGCGTGCCCACCATCTACCGGCGGCTGCTCCAGGACGAGCGGCTGACCCCGGAGCGCACCGCCGCCATGCGGCTGTTCACCTCCGGGTCGGCACCGCTCACCCCGGAGATGCACCGGGAATTCCGCGAGCGCACGGGCCACGCGATCCTGGAGCGCTACGGCATGACCGAGACCAACATGAACACCTCCAACCCCTACGACGGCGAGCGCATTGCCGGCACGGTGGGGTTCCCGCTTCCCGATGTGGAGGTGCGCATCGTCGACCGGGAGGAGCGCACCGAGCTGCCCCGGGGCGAGATCGGCATGATCGAGGTGCGCGGCCCGAACGTGTTCGTCGGCTACTGGCGCATGCCGGAGAAGACCCGCGAGGAGCTCCACGACGACGGCTTCTTCACCACCGGGGATCTCGGCTTCATCGACCAGCGCGGCTATGTCCACATCGTGGGCCGTGACAAGGATCTCGTCATCTCCGGCGGCTACAACGTCTATCCCAAGGAGATCGAGCAGGTCATCGACGAGATGGACGAGGTCGCGGAGTCGGCGGTGATCGGCGTCCCGCACCCGGACCTGGGCGAGGGCGTCACGGCGGTGGTGGTGCCGCGTCCCGGTGCGGCCCTCGGCGAGCGGGACGTGCTCGACGCCCTGGGCGACCGCCTGGCGCGCTACAAGCAGCCCAGGCGCGTGTTCTTCGTCGACGACCTGCCCCGCAACGCCATGGGCAAGGTCCAGAAGAACGAGCTGCGCGACCGGTATGCGGACACGTACCAGTAACGCTCTGGAAGGTCGCGACGGACGTCGCTCCTACGGCGGGCTCTCCCTGATATGACCGTGGGAGGGGCTTCAGCCCCGACTGGCCGGCGGACTTGCTCTGGAATTGTCGGGGCTGAAGCCCCTCCCACAAAGGCTCCGGTCATCCCTTTCCCGAAACCCGCCGTCCCGAAACCCGCCGTAGGAGCGGCTTCAGCCGCGACCTTCCAGAGCGTCTGGCCCCCGGAGAGTCCCAGGGATCACTCCCCCTGATCCCGCTCCCAGGTCCCCGACTTGCCGCCGCTCTTGTGCACGAGCCGTACGCCGGTGATCTCCATGCCCCGGTCCATGCCCTTGCACATGTCATAGACGGTGAGCAGCGCCGCCTGCACGGCATTGATGGCCTCCATCTCCACGCCGGTGCGCTCGACGGTCTCGGTGCGCCCGGTGCAGTGCACGCCGCTGCCGTCATTCAGCGGTTCCAGGGTGACCTCGGCGTGGGTAAGCTGGATGGGGTGGCACAGGGGCACGGTCTCCCAGGTCTTCTTGGCGGCCATGAGGCCGGCCACCCGGGCGACGGCGAGCACGTCGCCCTTCTTGATGCGCTGCTCGCGGATGGCCGCGAGCGTCTCCGGATGCATCAGGATGCGGCCCTCGGCCAGTGCCACGCGGCGCGTGCTGTCCTTGTCGCCGACATCGACGATATGGACCTCGCCGGTTTCATTCAGATGCGGGAGATTGCTCATGGTTCCTCCGTTGCCCCAGGGCCCGGTACCCGCCGGGCGCCGCGCATGGCCGTGCCGCCATGATAACCGCAAAGCCGGCGCGGGGCAGGGGGCGCATACCCCGGGTACCGGGGCAGGGCGGCTGGTTGCGGCGGCCGCCGCCGTCGTCATGACCGTTCTCGCCGGCTGCGCCACGCCGCCCGCGGAGGTGGCCCGCCAGGGCGATCCGGAAGCCGCGTGCCGGGCGTTCTTCCGCAGCCTGGACGAGCAGGTGGCCGCGGCCGGTGTCCGCGACGGCATCGGCGCCCCGCCGGCGGCCTATCCGTATCTGCGGGCGACGCGTTTTCTCGGCAGCTTCCGGGATGAGCTGGACGATCCCGCCGTGCGCGGCGCCTGGCTGGATGCCGCCCAGGCCCTGGACCGGGAGGCACGCTTGCTGGAGCTGCGCCACCTCGGGCCCGACGCCCGGGACGCCGTTGCCGTGCCGGCGTCCATGGACAATGCCACCGCGGCGGTGGTCGGCTGCGGCAAGCGTCTGCGGCGGGCCGACGGGCTGGACCGTGCGGACGGCCCCTGGCCGCAAGCGGCGGAGGCGTTGCGGGTGCCCGATGAGTACGTCAGCTGGCATCGCGCCCTGGGCTTCTACCCGGTCTCGCGCTGGTTCATCAGCGCCGGGGTGGCGAGCTGGCAGCAGGGGGTGCGCGAGACCTTCGAGAACACGGTCCCGGCGGACGAGCCCGCCCTGCGCTACCGGCCGGCCACGGAGCCCGCGGAGCCGGCGGTCGCCGGCGAGATCCTGGCGCGCGCGCCCCGCGATCCCCTGGGGCGGCCGGAGCTGACGAAGACCGAGTGGCGGCAGGTGTTCGAGCATTTCGCGCCGGTGGTGGAGCTGGAGCGGGATGTCCGCCACAATCGCCTGGGCTGGCCGTTGCTGCGGCCGGACGGTCTCCCGGCCGTGGATACCCAGCAGCCCGTCGTGTTCACTCACCGCAGCTACATGCCCTACGGCGACGAGACGCTGACCCAGCTCAACTACAACTGGTGGTTCAGCGAGCGGCCCGTGGATCACTGGCTCGACCTGCTCGGGGGCCGGCTGGACGGCCTGACCGTGCGCCTCACCCTGGACGGCGCCGGCCGGCTGCTGCTGGTGGAGACCATGCACAACTGCGGTTGCTACCACCAGCACTACCCGGTGCAGGGCCTGGAGCCGCGGGACGAGCCGCGCTACGCGGAGAAGCCCCTGATCCTGCCCGGGCCCGGGCGGCCGGGCCCGGGCGAGCGCCTGCGCGTGCGCCTGGAGGGCGGCACTCACTACGTGCAGCATCTGGCCTTCGCTCCGGTGCCGGGGCAGGGTAGGCGCTATGTCATGGACGACTACGACACGCTGCGCAGCCTGCCGGCCCCGGACGGCGGCCGCCGCAGCCTGTTCCAGCCCGACGGGCTGGTGGCCGGCACCGAGCGCAGCGAGCGCTGGTTCCTCTGGGTCTCCGGCGTGCCGCAGCCCGGCGCCATGCGCCAGTACTACAACCATGCCACCGCCTTCGTCGGCCGCCGTCACTTCGATGACCCGGATCTCCTGGAGCGAATCTACACCGATACGCGGTAGCGGGGGCCGCAGTGGGCATGTCGATCCCATGCCCCCCTGTGCTCTCCGGGGCCCCTTGTAGGAGCGACGTCAGTCGCGACGTTCCCAGAGAGCCTGATGCCCTGGAATGTCGCGGCTGAAGCCGCTCCTACGGCGGGCCACGGAGAGGTCTTTCCGGAATGCCGCCGTAGGAGCGAGGTGACTCGCGACATTTCCAGAGAGCCTGATGCCCTGGAACGTCGCGGCTGAAGCCGCTCCTACGGCGGGCCACGGGGAGGTCTTTCCGGAATGCCGCTGTAGGAGCGAGGTCACTCGCGACATTTCCAGAGAGCCTGATGCCCTGGAACGTCGCGGCTGAAGCCGCTCCTACGGCGGGTCACAGGAAGGTCTTTCCGGAATCCCGCTGTAGGAGCGAGGTGACTCGCGACATTTCCAGAGAGCCTGATGTTCTGGAACGTCGCGGCTGAAGCCGCTCCTACACGGCTTCGGGGAAGCCTGGTGCAGGAGACCCTGTGGGAGGGGCTTCAGCCCCGACGGGGTTGGCCCGCAAGCGTGCCTGTCCCCGTGGGTCGTCCCTACTCCCGGCCGCGGATCACCAGGTCGTAGCGGTCGATATTGCTCATGAAGCGGCTGCGCTGGGGGTGGCCGCGGAGGAACTGCTCGACCTCGTCGTGGACGGCCCGCGCCGCCTCGACATTGTCGTTGGACAGGTGCTCGCGGATGCGGGCCATGCGCAGGTGGTAGTAGCGCTCCAGGCGTAGCGCCTGGTGGCGGGGGTGGGTCGGGTCCACTCGCTGTAGCGCCTCGTCCAGGAGCTCGGTGGCCCGGTCCAGCTGGTGGTTGTTGCGAAGCTCCCGCGCCTGCTCGAGGATCGAGTCCGGCTCGGGCGCCTGTGCCAGCGGCGCCGCCAGCGGCGCCAGTATCAGAAGCAGTACGCAGTACCGCAGGAATCCCTTCATGGCTGCTCTACCTCCACGCACCGGCATTGCACCGGTCATCACACCTCGGGGTTATTGTCTGTTCGCGCGTCCACGACGCTTGTCCCTCGATCGACGCGAGGGCTCGGACCCATCGTCCGCCACCAGCCAAACACAGCGGCGCGGCCATAACTGCGAACGGAGTCCCAAATAAAAACGGGCGCCCGAGGGCGCCCGTTCATGATAACGGCTTGTGCCGTCAGGCCAGCTTAGAAGCTGTACTGCGCGGAGGCCTGGATGCGAACGCCGTCGCTGTCGTCGTCGCCGTTGGACAGCTGGTCCTGGTAGGACTGACGGTGCCAGCCGGCCTCGATGCCGTAGCTCACCTGGTCCACCGGCGACCAGATGTAGTTGGCGAACAGGCTCTCGTTGGTCTCGGGAGCCGAGCCCGCCAGCGCACCGTCGTCGACCGCATCGTCAATGTCCGCCGTAGCGTGAGCATAGGCGACGGTCAGGGCGCCCGGGCCGATGGCCTGGGTTACGCTGACGGTGCCGCCGAAGGCGGAGATGGTCTCGATGTCGTTGCCATCCACGTAGCCCGGGGCGGCCGGGTTGACGTAGAGGTAGCTGCCGATGCCGTCACCGGCGGTCAGCGCACCACGGATGGTGGTGCCCGGGGTGACCTCGCTGCTCACCGCGCCGAAGGCACCGAAGCCGGTGGCGTTGTCGTCGGTGGTGCCGTTGTCAAAGCCGAACTGGTTCGCCACGGCGCCGACGCTGAAGTTCACCGGACCGGCGGAGGACTCGTAGCGGGCCGTCAGGTCGTAGAAGCTGTCCTTCTCGCCAACCTGGTTCAGTGCCTCGCCGCCGATGCCGTCCGGATCCTCGACGGCCACGGAGAAGTCGCCGACCGTGTAGCGCACCTGCGCCTGGCGGGACTGGGCGGACTGGCCGACGGCGCCGGTGAAGTCCAGGCTCGGGGGCGTGCCCACGAAGGTGTTGAAGTTGGACCAGGTCTGCCCGGCCAGGACGCCGTTCCAGGTGCCGTAGGCGTGACGCAGGCGGAGCTCGCCGCCGCCGGCGCCGTAGAAGTCACCCTCGATGTAGGTGTTCAGGTCGCCGCCCATGTCCATCGGCGTCGCGGTGCCGAAGCCGATGCGGCTCTGGTAGGCATGCATGCGCGTATGACCGTCGATGTCCTTGTACGTGTCAGGGTTGACGGTGCTCCCCAAGTTGCCATGGCTCACGGAGTTGCCGAGGTCGGCATCAACGTCATAGATCATGTCGAGCTTGGCGTAGCCCTGGATAGTCAGCTCGGTGTTGCCGACGTCGGTGCTGAGCGCGTGGGCCGAGCCCGCGGCCGCCAGTGCCAGCGCCGAGACGGAGCCGACAGCAGTTGCCTTCAGCGTGCGCTTTGCCATTGTTGTTACTCCTTTGAGTAGTTGTGGAACAAACGCTGAGTCGTGGGGCCGGCCTGCCGGCCGGGTGCCCGTTTTTATTGCATCACCAACAGTGTAGCCGGTTTTCACAGGATGCAAGGATCAATTTGCAACATCTCGTTGTTCTACTGCAACAAGGGGAACAATACGCATATGACACCCCCGTGACAAGCCCCGCCGTTGCGCGGTTTGCGGGTGGTCTGTGACGTGGTTCACGTTTTCGTGAGGCGGTCAGCCGTCATCCGCCCGGAGCCGCCAGGCCGGGCGCCACTCGGAGACGGCGGCGCGTAGGTCGTCCGGGGCAGGTTGCGGGTGTGCATCGAAGCCGAAACAGGCGGTGAGGTTGTTGCTTGCAAGCGACTCGAGCGGGGCGTCGCCGGCGGCGAGGTGGAGGCGGCCGGCAACGCCGCCGGTGCCGCCGCCGGAATCCTCCAGGGCATCGCCCAGGCGGTCCAGGTCCTGGGCATGGACCAGGCCCGGCCCCAGCTCGGTGACCAGTACCACGTCGCCGTCGGGCGTGAGCCAGGCCTGCCGCAGCTCGCGCGCCGGCCGGCCGGTGTGCGTGGCCAGGGCCCGGTCGTTGCCCAGGTGGTAGATCCAGGGTGTGGCCTCCAGGTCGGCGTAGGCGCGCTGGGGGCCGTTCTGGAAGAAGGCGCGGCCGTGGTCGTCGACGTCGTAGTTGCGCTGGATGAAGGCGAGGGTGCGCTCGTGGGTCACCCGGTGGCCCTGCAGCAGGAAATCGCCGCGCCGGTTCACGCCGATGTAGCCGTAGACGGCGGGGACATCGGGCCAGCGGGCCATGGCGTTGTGGACGGACGGGTCCATGGTGGCTCGTTCTCCGTTCGTGTAGGCCGAGGGCGCCCGGTGCGACCTGCCTGCCGGCGAGGTCTGACAGGCCCGCTGTAGGAGCGACGTGAGTCGCGACCTTCCAGAGAACCCGACGCCCTGCAAGGTCGCGGCTGAAGCCGCTCCTACATGGCTTTGGTAGTGCCTGGTACCGGATCCTGTGGGAGGGGCTTCAGCCCCGACTTTCCAGAGTTCAGGATCCTCTGCGACGGTCACGACTGACGTCGCTCCTGCGGCTTCTCCGCGGCTGCTGCTCTCCGGTTCCATCATCCCCGAAGCGGGGCGGCTCGGGGAAGGCGTGATTTCGTCGCGGCGGCGGGGCTCGCGTATAGTCGGGGAGAAAGAGCGCCGCTCGGGGGCGCCGGGGGCGCCGCCGGCGCGCCGTCCACTTGCCACCACCACGGGGACCGATTCCTATGACGACCATTGTCTGGATCATTGTTGTTCTGGTCTGCCTCGCCGGAGGCATCTGGCTGGGGCGGTATACGGCGCCGGGGGTCGAGCGGTCCCGGGCGCTGGAGAAGGAACGCGACGAGGCCCAGGCGGAGCTGCAGCGCTACCGCGAGGATGTGCGCAACCACTTCGAGAAGACGGCGCACCTGTTCAACCAGGTGACCACCGGCTACCGCCAGCTCTACGAGCACCTGGCCGAGGGCTCCGAGCGCCTGGGCACGGGCGAGAACGCCCGCATGCTGGAGAACCGGCCCGAGGACCGCACCCTGCAGACGCCGGACGACGCGGCGGACCGCACCGGCGAGCGGAGCGCCGCAGACGCCGCGGGGCAGGAACGACAGGCGCAGGAATCGGCCCCGGGAGCCGCGGCGGCAGGCGCCGCCGCGCCCGCCACCGCCACCGCCGCGACGACGTCGGCGGCGGAGTCCGACGCCTCCAGCGCGGCGCCGGCGGAAGGCGAACCGACAGAGCACCCCGAGGAAGACGAGGCGCCACGGCAGGCGACGGATTACGCACCGGACCCGGACGGCGGAGCCGGCGAGACGGCGGCGGAGACCGCTGCGGAGACGAGCCCGGAGGAGGGCGGCGAGGCCGCCGCGGCGACGGAGAAGAGCTCCGGGAAGAATTAAGGTTTTGGGTGAAGAGCTTTCTGTAACCCGCGGTAGGAACAAGGTGCGTCGCGACGTTCCAGAGAACCGGATGCCCTGGAATGTCGCGACTGACGTCGCTCCTACGGCGGGTCACGGGGAGGTCTTTCCGGAAGCCCCCGTAGGAGCGCGGTCACTCGCGGCCTTTCCCGTGTTTCCGGTCGGGGCTGAAGCCCCTCCCACAGGATCCTGCAGCAGGCTTTACCGAAGTCGTGCAGGAGCGGCTTCAGCCGCGACGTTCCAGGGCACCCGGTTCTCTGGAACGTCGCGAGTGACCTCGCTCCGGCATGGCTCCGATGGAGGCTGCTGCCGAAAGAAAACAGCCGCACCCAATGGCTGCGGCTGAACAGGGCAGCGTGCCCCACGAGGTACTCGGTGGCAAAGCGCGTCGTGCGCTTGCAGGCCGGAACGGAAACCCGCCGTGATGCCTTCCCTGGCGCCCGTCCCGCTCCGTGGGATCGAGTCACTCCGTATCCGTGTACTGGGAAGTTTACGGGATTATCATGCAGAGCGCAATGCGACGTATTCGCATTTACGATGAATGGATTTGGCTCTCTGCCGGCCGGGCGGTACACTGCCGGCTTTTGATTGAATGATTAAATAAAAATCGTGCTCCGGACCCGGTTACGGCGAGCGTGCCGGGACGAGCATGCGGCGCTCGAACGGGTGTGCGGCGGCAGCCGGTGTTTGCGGATGCCGCGTGCCTCTCTTAAAGTGCTGCTGAGGGCAGGCCCGGGCGTCGGTGTTCGGCAACGCTGCAGGCCGGGCAAACCAGAGAACAGGCCAACGCGCGCAGAGGTCCGCCTGGCAGGGTCGTTGGATGGCGTCCTGCGGCAGGCCGCCGGCGGAAGCCGGACCGGTACGGAGCGGCCCGACTCCGCGTGCGGAGGCGCCATACAAAGGCGAATCCATGTCTGAAGACAACAAGCTTGTTATCGAGAATCTCTACAAGATTTTCGGTCCCAGCCCCGACGAGGCGATGAAGCTCGTCGAGCAGGGCTACCACAAGGACGACATTCTCGAGCAGACCGGCAACACCATCGGCGTCCAGGACGCCAGCTTCTCCATCCGCGCCGGCGAGATCTTCGTGGTCATGGGGCTGTCGGGCTCCGGCAAGTCCACCCTGGTGCGCATGCTCAACCGGCTCATCGAGCCCACCTCGGGCGCGGTCAAGGTGGACGGCCAGGATGTCACGCAGATGAGCAAGAAGGAGCTCATCGACCTGCGCCGCCACAACATGAGCATGGTGTTCCAGTCCTTCGCGCTGATGCCGCACAAGTCGGTGCTGGACAACGCGGCCTTCGGCCTCGAGGCCTCGAGGGTGCCGAAGGACAAGCGCCGCGAGCGCGCGGCCCGGGCGCTGGAGTCGGTGGGCCTCGGGGCCTGGATCCACAGCTTCCCCCACGAGCTCTCCGGCGGCATGAAGCAGCGCGTGGGCCTGGCCCGGGCCCTGGCCACCGACCCGAGCATCATGCTCATGGACGAGGCCTTCTCCGCCCTGGACCCGCTCATCCGCACCGAGATGCAGGATGAGCTGCTGGAGCTCCAGCACAAGGATCAGCGCACGGTGGTGTTCATCTCCCACGACCTGGACGAGGCCATGCGCATCGGCGACCGCATCGCCATGATGGAAGGCGGCCGCGTGGTGCAGGTCGGCACTCCGGAGGAGATCGTCACCAACCCTGCCAACGACTACGTGCGCTCGTTCTTCTACGGCGTCGACGTCAGCCAGGTGTTCTCCGCCGGCGATATCGCCACCAACAAGCAGGTCACCGTCATCCAGCGCCCGGGCGTGGACGTGGGGGCCGCCCTGTCGCGGCTGCGGGAGCACGACCGCGAGTACGGCGTGGTCGTGGACCGCGACCGGCAGTACCAGGGCGTGGTTTCCGCCAGCGGGCTCGCGGAGGCCTACGACTCGGGCAGCGAGGATCGCTGGTCCATGGCCTTCGAGAAGGACGTCGAGCCGGTAACCAACGACAGGCCGCTGACGGAGGTGCTGGGCATTGTCGCGGACTCGCGCTGGCCGGTGCCGGTGGTGGACGGCGAGGGACGCTACCTCGGCTCCATCTCCAAGACGGCGCTGCTGCAGACTCTGAAAAAGGCGGGCTGAACCATGGCATTCTTTCTGGACGATATAACGATTCCGGTCGGCAACTACGTCGAGGGCGCGGTCGACTGGGTCCGCAACAACCTCACCGAGGTGCTGGACGCATTCGCCGGCATCGTGGGGTTTTTCACGAACAACTTCGAGGACTTCCTGCTATGGGTCCCGGCGGAGGTATTCATCATCGCCATTGCGCTGCTGGCGTTCACGCGGGTGGGCTGGCGATTCGGCACCTTCGCGGTACTGGCGCTGCTGCTTGTCGGCATCATGGACCTGTGGGATCCCACCATGTCCACCCTGGCCCTGGTGCTGGCGGCCAGCGTGGTGGCGCTGATCATCGGCGTCCCCATCGGGGTGGCCATGTCGCGCAACGACATCGTCGAGCAGGCGGTGCGCCCGGTGCTGGACTTCATGCAGACCATGCCCCCCTTCGTGTATCTCATCCCGGCGGTGATCTTCTTCGGCCTGGGCAAGGTTCCGGGCACCATTGCCACGGTGGTCTTCGCCATGCCGCCGGCGGTGCGTCTCACGAACCTGGGGATCCGCCAGGTGGGCGAGGAGAACGTCGAGGCCGGCCGGGCGTTCGGCTGCACGGACCGGCAGCTGCTGTTCAAGGTGCAGCTGCCGCTGGCCCTGCCCAACATCATGGCGGGCATCAACCAGACCATCATGCTGTCGCTGTCCATGGTGGTGATCGCGTCCATGATCGGTGCGGGCGGGCTCGGCAACGTGGTGCTCACCGGCATCCAGCGGCTGAACGTGGGCCTCGGTTTCGAGGGCGGCCTGGGCGTGGTGATTCTGGCGATCCTGCTGGACCGGATCACGCAGAGCTTCGCGCCGACCTACGGCTCCGCGGGGCGGCCCTCTCTGCTGGCGATCCTGCGCCGGTGGATGGGCAGGGAACAAGAAAACGCCTGAGTTCGTTATACTTGGCGATACAGGGTGGGCAGTCAGTGGCTGTTTCGCCCCCTTGCGCAAGGAGTCTGTCGGCCTCGGGCGAGAGGTTGATGCCCGAGCCCGACAGGCTCCTGGCAGGCTCTGACGGGAGGGCGTCCGCCTTCTCGTCGCTGCCTGCCGTCCGGCCCCGGGCCGGACGGTTAGCGTGGAAAGGTCGGGCGTCCGGCGCCCGGCTTTGATCAAGGGCAAACGAGGAGTAATAAGCAATGTTAAAACTCACGAGTCGTGCTCTGACCACTGCGATTCTGGGAACGGCCGTGGCCGGCACGTCGGCTTCGGCGCAGGACATCACCATCGGCTGGACCGCGTGGTCCGACGCCGAGTTCGTTACCAAGCTCGCCGAGCAGATCCTTGAGAATCGTGCGGACTACGATGTCGAGCTCACGCAGACGGACATCGCGCCGCAGTACCAGGGGATTGCCCAGGGCGACATCGACATGATGCTCATGTCCTGGCAGCCGGGTACGCACGGTGATTACCTGGACGGTATCGCCGGCGAGTACACGGACCTTGGTCCGATCTACACCCATGCCCGCCTGGGTTGGGTGGTGCCGGACTACATCCCCGAAGAGGACATCAGCTCCATCGCGGATCTCAAGAGCAATGCCGTGCGCGAGCGGCTTGACGGCGAGATCGTTGGTATCGATCCGGGTGCGGGCCTGTCGCAGCTCTCCGAGGACGCCCTGGAGGACTACGGCCTGGACGGCTACAACATCCAGTTCTCCAGCGGTGCCGGCATGACCGCGGCCCTGGACCGGGCCATCAACCGCGAGGAATGGATCGTGGTCACCGGCTGGAGCCCGCACTGGAAGTTCGGTGCCTACGACCTGCGCTATCTGGAGGACCCGGAAGGCTCGCTGGGCGGTGCCGAGCGCATCCACGCCCTGACGCGTACGGGCTTCCATCAGGATCATCCGGAAGCGACGGATATCATCACCCGCATGTTCATCCCGATCAGCATGCTCGAGAACTACATGGCCTTCGCCCAGGAGAACTCCTATGAGGAGGCCGTGGACAAGTTCATCGAGGAGCAGTCCGACCGGGTGGACTACTGGGTGAACGGCGAGTTCTAAGACCGCTCCCGGATCGTCCGGAAAAAGGCCCGACCGGCGTTCGCCGGT
>NZ_JAUFPK010000004.1:325791-513866 GCF_030409225.1 Aquisalimonas lutea | reverse complement strand
TGCGTTTCGGGGGTTGTGAGGGAGGGGCTTATGCGTTGCCGGGTTACACTCGTTCGGTGCATTGGTCGCGACTTACGTCGCTCCTACGGCGGGCTGGGAAAGACTTTCCAGAAGCCCGCCGTAGGAGCGACGTAAGTCGCGACCAATGCAATCCAGGAACCCGCCGGCTTACGCTTGCTCTCGGGCCCTGGGGGCAGACCGCAGCGTCAGGTCTAGCGGGATTCCGCCCGGATTGCTTGCCTCTTTCCCCGGTCACGGAATCACTCGGCGGCCGCCATGTGTTGCAGCTCCTGCTCAAGAATACGGCGGAACTTCCTGAGATGCCGTGTGTTCATGGCCAGGTCGGCGCGGCCGATGCGGGAGCTGGCGCGGAAATACAGGGTGCTGAGGCCGTGCTCGGCGCGCCGGACGCGGATGAAGACGTCGTCCTGGAAGCGCAGCAGGGGGGTGGTGGCAACCGCCTGCAGCGCCAGGTTGTCGGCATCGGCGTGCAGGACGCGCCATTCCAGGCGCTCGACGGCGGCGCGGGCCGCGCGCCAGAGCTGCTCCGGCGCGACGGCGTACAGCCGGTTGCGCAGTTCCGGGCGGGCGGCGTCCGCGCGCACTTCCACGGAGTTGGTGGTGACATAGGTCGCCAGCCGCACCAGGGGGCCCGGCGTGTCCATCATGGGCGGCGCGTTGCGGACCAGTGCCCCGGTGACCAGCAGAACCACCAGCAGGACCAGGGCCAGGACGATCTTCAGCAGAGCATTCAGCGCATCCATGCCGTACTCCTCAGGTTGGTTACCAGGGGATGGCCATGCGGTCCTGATAGAAGCCGCCGCTGGGCCCGTCGTCGTCCAGGGTGGCCAGCCAGGTGATGCCGCGCACGGCTTCCACCGGCGCCCGGGGCGCGCTGGTGCCGCCCATGCGCGTGCGCACCCAGCCGGGGCTGACGGAGTTGACCAGGATGTTGTCGCCGCGCACTTCCGCCGCCACGATCCGCGTGAGCGCGTTCAGGGCCACCTTGGACATGCGGTAGGCGGCAAAGGCCCCGCGCATTTCGGACAGCTGGGCCAGGCCGCTGGAGACGTTGACGATGCGCCCGTAGCCGTTGCGCCGCATGATGGGCACGGCCTGCTGGCACAGCCGCAGGGGGCCGTACAGGTTGATCTCCATGCTCTGGCGCAGCTGGTCGAGATCGGTGTCGAACACGCTGGCATGCTGGGGCTGATCGGGGGATCCCTCGGGCATGACGCCGGCGTTGTTGATGAGCACGTCCAGGCGCCCGAGGCGCTCCTCCAGGTACTCGAACAGCCGCAGGCGGCTTTCCTCGCGCTCGACGTCCAGCGGATGGTAGAGCACGTCCAGGCCTTCGCTCTGCAGCTTGTCGGTGGCCGCCTTGCCCTTGATGCCGTCACGGCTGGTGAGCACGACGCGGAAACCGAGGTTGCCGAGCTGGCGTGCGGTCTCGAAGCCGAGACCGCGGTTGGCGCCGCTGATTGCTGCGATGGGCCGGGTGTCGCTCATGACCGTATCCGCTCGCTGGCTGGGTGCGGCTCAGGCGCCGGGCAGCGCCTGATCCCGCAGGTAGTACTCGGACTGCACGCCGAGGCCCTCGTCCAGTTCAAAGACCAGGGGCTGCCCGGTGGGGATCTCGACGCTGGTAATGGCTTCGTCGCTGATCCCCTGGAGATGCTTGACCAGCGCCCGCAGGCTGTTGCCGTGGGCGGCGATGAGTACCGTGTCGTGGGCGCGCAGTGCCGGTGCGATGGTGCTTTGCCAATAGGGCAGCACGCGTTCCAGGGTGTTTTCCAGCGATTCTGTCGCCGGCAGCTCGCCGGCCGGCAGCCCCTGGTAGCGGGGGTCGAAGCGCGGGTGGCGCTCGTCGCTGTCGTCCAGCGGCGGCGGCGGCGTGGCGTAGCTGCGGCGCCAGACGTGAACCTGCTCGTCACCGTACTCGGCGGCCGTCTCAGCCTTGTTGAGGCCGGTCAGGGCGCCGTAGTGGCGCTCGTTGAGGCGCCAGTCCTTGGTGACGGGGATCCACATGGCATCGAGTTCGTCCAGGGCGATCCAGAGGGTGCGGATGGCCCGCTTGAGCACGGAGGTGTAGGCGATGTCGAACCGGTAGCCGTGGGCGCGCAGCAGCTCGCCGGCGGCGCGGGCCTCCTCGCGGCCCTGCTCGGTGAGGTCGACGTCGTACCAGCCGGTGAACCGGTTCTCCAGGTTCCACACGCTTTGTCCGTGCCGGAGCATGACCAGACGTTTCATGGATCGGTTTCCTGTGTTGCCGAAATGACCGGGGATTTTAACAGGGATTCCGTTATTGGAAGCCCTGGTGCCGCTGCCTGACTACGGTCTGTTGATCCGGGGCCGCCTGTTCCGCTGGCAGGGGGTGCTGTCACGGACACGCCGTAAATACATCCATGTAGGCTCGACTGCGGCCGTCCTGGCCGCAGACGGTCCGTGACAGCACCCCCTGCCAGCGGAACAGGCGGCGCAGCTGGCCCAGCGTCATTCCCCGTTAAGCCGCCTTGCCCCTGGCGACGAAGCGGCCGTGGAAGCGGGCGCAGATGTCGTCGCCGCTGACGAGCTCGATGATGAGGTCCACCCGGGCGGCGCTGTTGGTGGCGCGGGCCTTCTCCAGCTCGTGGCGGTGCTCGTCGTTGAGGGTGGCCGTGGCCGCGAGGTCGCCGTGGGCGGGCTGGAGGTAGCGGATCTCGGCGCGGCCGAGGACCAGGTCGGCGGACCACTCGGCCGCGTCGGCCCACAGGCGCAGCAGGCTCCAGCCGGCGAGGCAGGCCAGGGCGTGCTGGCTGCCGGCGAAGACCGTGCCGGCGTGATTGTGGTTCGCCGCCAGGGGCGCGGTGACGCTCACCGAGCGGGTGTCGGCGGCGATGACCCGGACGTCCATGGCGGCGCTCAGGGGGATCTGCTCGTGGAGCAGCGTCTGCAATTGCTGGGACTGGGGCATGGTGAACGTGTCCGTCGGCTTCCGCGTGACGGGGGATACGTTACCATGGGTGTTTCCGTGGCGCCGCCGGGTGGTGCCACCATGGCGACAAGGGGGATTCGTGGCGGCGGAGATCGAGCGCAAGTTCCTGGTCAACGGCGACGCCTGGCGGGCGGACGTGGACCGGTCCATGGTGGTGCGCCAGGGGTATTTCGGCGGCACGGAACGCGCCTCGATCCGGGTCCGGGTCAGCGACGACCGGGCCTGGCTCAATATCAAGAGCGCGACCCTGGGGATCTCGCGCCAGGAGTACGAGTACGAGATTCCCCTCGACGACGCCGAGGAGATGCTGGCCGGCCTGTGCCAGGGACCGCTCATCGAGAAGACCCGCCATTACGTGCGCTACGCCGGGCACCTCTGGGAGATCGACGAGTTCTTCGGGGACAATGCCGGCCTCGTGGTGGCGGAGCTGGAGCTCAGTGACGCCGACGAGCCGTTCCAGTCCCCGGGCTGGCTGGGCGCGGAGGTGTCCGATGACCCGCGCTACTACAACGTCCGGCTCGCCCAGCATCCCTACCGGGAGTGGTCGTGAGCGGCGAGCGGCCGAGCTGGATCCGGGTGTTCCTGGACCGCCAGGAGGCCGAGCTCGTGGCCGGCGATCACACCGTCCGCTATCCGGTCTCCACGGCGGCGAATGGCCCCGGGGAACGGGACGGCTCGTTCTGTACCCCCCGCGGCTGGCACGTCATCCGCGCCCGCATCGGCGCCGGCGCCCCCGAGGGTGCGGTGTTCCGCGGCCGGCGCTGGACCGGCGAGGTCTGGTCGCCGGCGCTGATGGAGCAGCAGCCCGGCCGCGACTGGATTCTCACGCGCATCCTCTGGCTGTGCGGCCGTGAGCCCGGGCGCAATCGCTTCGGCGCCGTGGACACCATGCGGCGCTATATCTATTTCCACGGCTGCCCCGAGACAGTGGCGCTGGGGCAGCCCGGTTCGCGAGGATGCATACGTATGCGTAATGCCGATGTACTGGACCTGTTCCACCGGGCCCCGGCGGGAACGCCGGTGTGGCTGGGCGATGCCGCCGAAGCGCCGGCGGCGCCGCGCGGCGGCGATCTCTCGTGTCGGAGGCAGCGATGACCCCGGGGAAACTGCTGGTGGGGCTGCAGGGCACGGAGCTGACACCGGAGGAGCGGGAGTGGCTCCAGCATCCGCGGGTTGCGGGCACGATCCTGTTCGACCGTAACATCGGCGACCGCGAGCAGCTGTGCGCCCTGACGGCCGACATCCATCGCCAGGGCGCGGAGCCGCCGCTGGTGGCCGTGGACCAGGAGGGCGGCCGGGTACAGCGCATCACCGCGCCGGGGACCGCGCTGCCGCCGATGCGGGCCCTGGGGAGCTGGTACGACCGCAGCGGTGATGACGCCGTGGCCGGCGCGGAGCGGCTGGGCTGGCTGATGGCGGCGGAGTTGCTCACCGCCGGAGTCGACTGGAGCTTCGCGCCGGTGCTGGACCTGGATCGCGGGGTCAGCTCGGTGATCGGGGACCGGGCGTTCCACCACGACCCGGATACGGTCGCGGCCCTGGCCGGGGGCTGGGCGCGCGGCATGCTCGCCGCCGGCATGGCCCCCTGCGGCAAGCACTTCCCGGGGCACGGCGGCGTCGGTGCGGACTCGCACCTGGAGCTGCCGGTGGATGACCGTCCCATTCTGGCGCTCCGCGGCGAGGACATGGTGCCGTTCGAGCGCCTCATCGGCGAGGGTGTCCTGCCCGCGGTCATGACCGCCCACGTGGTCTACTCCCACGTGGACAATCAGCCGGCGAGCTTCTCCGGCACGTGGATTCACCGGATCCTGCGCGAGGAGCTGGATTTCCGGGGCGTCGTGGTGGGCGACGACCTGGGCATGGAGGGCGCGGCCAGCATCGGCGGCTATCCCGCGCGGGCGGAATCCGCGGCCCACGCGGGCTGCGACCTGATCCTGCTGTGCAACGAGCTGGACGCGGTGGCCCCGGTCCTCGATGCGCTCGGCGCCGAGGTGCCGGATGCCAGCCATCGCCGGGTCGATCGTCTGCGCCCGGCCAGGATCCCGGCCGCCGACCTCCAGGCCCTGCAGGGCACCGACGCGTGGCGGCGCGCGCGCGAGCTGGCGGACCGGCTGCAGGATGATGCCGCCGGGTGATCCGGCGTCCTTCGGCACTCCGGGGCCGCGTACCTGTCTCATGGAAGAGCGGCCCCGGCGAATGCCGGCGGCTGACGGCGCTACGATCACGCACGACAACGCCCCGCCGGTACCCCCGGTGAAGGGTCGGGATGACAACCATGGAGCAGCCTGCACTTGAGACACCCTACGATGACCTCGGTCCCGGCACGGTGCTGGATGCCGTGGAGTCGCTCGGCCTGGAGTGTGACGGCTACCTGCTGCCGCTGAACAGCTACGAGAATCGCGTCTACCAGGTCGGCCTGGAGGGGCGCACGCCCATGGTGGGCAAGTTCTACCGCCCGGGCCGGTGGAGCGACGAGGCCATCCTGGAGGAGCACGCGTTCACGCTGGAGCTCCGCGAGCGCGATCTTCCGGTGGTGGCCCCGGAGACGTTCCACGGCACGACTCTCCATCGCTACGCCGGCTACCGCTTCGCGCTGTTCCCGCGCCAGGGCGGGCGGCTGCCGGAGCTGGAGAGCGAGCAGGCGCGGCTGTGGCTCGGCCGGTTTCTCGGCCGGCTGCACCTGGTCGGCGGCATGCGCCCGTTCTCCGCCCGGCCGACGCTGACCGTGGAGGACTTCGGGCACCGGCCCGTGCGCTATATCCGCGAGCAGGGATTGATCCCCGGGGGCCTCGAGGCGTCGTACGCCAGCATCGCCGCCGATGTCCTGGAGCGGGTCGAGGCGGCGTTCGAGCGCGCCGGGGCGTATGCGCCGGTACGCGTCCACGGCGACTGCCATCCCGGCAACATCCTCTGGACCGACGACGGGCCGCACTTCGTCGATCTGGACGACGCCCTGAACGGGCCCGCGATCCAGGATATCTGGATGCTGCTGTCCGGCGACCGCGCGGAAATGACCTTCCAGCTGGACCAGATCCTGGAAGGCTACGAGGACTTCGCCTCCTTCGACCCGCGCGAGCTGCATCTCGTGGAGGCCCTGCGCACCCTGCGCATGCTGCGCTTTTCCTACTGGCTCGCCCTGCGGTGGAATGATCCGGCATTCCCCAGGGCCTTCCCCTGGTTCGGTACCGAGCGCTACTGGGAAGAGCAGATCCTGACACTGCGCGAGCAGGCTGCTCTGCTCGATGAACCGCCCCTGCAGCTGTGAACCGACGAAGGGCCGGTATGGCACGGCAGCGCATGGACCGTGGGATTCCCTTCGGGGCCGTCTACCGGCGCCTGGTCTGCACCATGGTCCTGCTGCTGGTCGCGGGGCCGGCCATGGCGGCGGTGACCGTGGAGATCCGGGGCGTGGAAGGGGATCTGCGCGACAACATACGCAACCACGTGGGGAAGCCGGGCAGCAGTGATTCCCTGGCGGTGCGGCGTTTCGCCGGCGGGGTCAACCGGCGCGTGCAGGAAGCCCTGCAGGCCCTGGGCCACTATCACGCCGAGGTGGACGTCGAGACGCGCCGCGACGGCGAGGACCGCACCATCATCATCGACGTGGAGCCGGGGCCGCCGGTCATTGTCACCCGGGTCGACGTGCGCTTCAGCGGGGATGCCGCCGACGACGGGGCGTTCACGGAGTTGCGCCAGCGCATGCCGCTGGCCGAGGGCGACCGGCTGCATCACGGGCGCTACGAGTCCACCAAGCGGGCGATCCAGAACCAGGCCCTGACGCGGGGCTATTTCGACGGCGCTTTCGAGACGGCGCGGATCAACGTCAACCTCGGCGCACGGGAAGCCGAGATCGTGCTGCACTACGACTCCGGGCCGCGCTACCGGCTCGGCGAGGTGGACTATACCGACCGCAGCCTCTCCGGCGACCTGCTCCGGCGGCTGGTGCCGTTCGAGCCGGGAGACCCGTACCACGCCGACAGGATCGCGGAACTCAACCGGAATCTGCTCGACAGCGACTATTTCCGTGACGTGCGCGTGCGCGCGCGCCGGGAGGACGCCGAGGGCGAGCGGGTGCCGGTGCAGGCCGACGTCAGCATGAGCCCGCGCAACCGGGCCGGTATCGGCGTGGGCTACGCCACCGACGTGGGCCCGCGCGTGCGCCTCAACTGGAGCAAGCCCTGGGTGAACGAGGACGGCCACCACTTCGATTCCGAGGTGGAGGCGTCGGGCGTGCGCCAGTCGGTGAGCGGCACCTACGCCATCCCGCTGACGCCGCCCCTGGAGCACGAGCTCCAGTTCCAGGGCGGCTGGCAGAGCGAGGATATCGAGGATACGGAAACGGAGAAGCTCACCGCCGCCATCCAGCGCCAGCGGCGGTTCACCAAGGGCTGGACGCAGACGCTGTTCCTGCGCTGGGAGCGGGAGCGCTACGTCCAGGCGGGGCAGGCCGGCGACAGCACCTTGACCCTGCCGGGCATGAGCCTCACGCGCACGCGCAGCCGGGGCGGCATGGATCCCCACTGGGGCGACCGCCAGTTCCTGTCCGTGGAGGCGACGCACCCGGAGCTGGGCTCGGACATCCAGCTCGCCCGCGTGCGCCTGGGAACCAAGTGGCTGCGCACCTACGGCCGGCACCGGGTGCTGGCCCGCATCGACGGCGGCGCCGTGATCTCCGAGAGCTTCAGCCGCACGCCGCCGTCCATGCGCTTCTTCACCGGCGGCGACCAGAGCATCCGCGGGTATCGCTACCAGTCCATTGCGCCGGAGAACGAGGACGGCGAGCTCCTCGGCGGCCGCTATCTGCTGGTGGGCAGCGTGGAATACGGTTACCGCTTCCTGGACAACTGGACCGCGGCCGCCTTCTATGATGTAGGGGACGCCTTCACCGATCCGGATTCGGAGTACCGGGAAGGCGCCGGTTTCGGCGTGCGCTGGGCATCCCCGGTGGGCCCGATCCGGCTGGATTTCGCCTGGGGGATCAGCGAGCCGGACACGCCGTTTCGCATCCACTTCTCCATGGGACCGGAGTTATGAACGCTCTGCGGCGGTGGCTGCGACGGCCGGTGCGCTGGATGGCGCAGCTGCTGCGGGGTCTCTCGCGGCTGGTCTACATCCTCCTGGTGACCGTTGCGGCCGTGGTCCTGTGGCTGCTGCTCACCACCAGCGGCGCCCAGTGGCTGGCCGAGCGGGCCATGGACGAGGAGCAGCGGCTGACCGTCAAGGTCGTCGGCGGCAGCCTCTGGAACGGCCTGGAGGTGCGCCGCCTGCGCTGGCGCGGCGACGGCATCGACGTGGCCGCCGGGCGCGCCGAGCTGCAGTGGAATCACCTCTGCCTGCTGCAGCGGCAGGTCTGCGTGGGCCTCGCGCACGTGGAGCAGCTGGCGGTGAGCGTGGATACGCAGCGCCTGGCGGGGGAGGAGACGAGCGGGGCGGAGGACGCGGGCGGGACCGGGGATGAGCGGGTGAGCCTGCCCGTGGCGCTGTCCTTTCCCGATGTGCGCATCCAGCAGGCGGATGTCCGCGTGGACGGGCATCGCGTGCAGTGGGCGGATCTGCGACTGGGCGGCGATTTCAGCGACGGCCGCCTGACCCTGGACAAGTTCAACTGGGAGACCATCCTGCTGGAGCTGGCGGAGGCGGCGCCCGCGCGACCCGGGGAGGCGGCCGCATCCGGGCCGGGTTTCCTGGAAACGGGATGGCAGGCCCTGGAGCTGCCGGCCGTCCAGCTGCCCCTGGACATCATTCTCCATGACCTGCGCCTCCACGACCTGCGCGTCATGCAGGGCGACGAGCTGCTGCGCATCAGCCGCTTCAGCGCGGTGGGCGCACTGCGCGGCCACGAGGTCCGGCTGGACCAGCTGGAGGTGGTCCACCCCCGGGGCCGGCTGAAGGCCGACGGCCGGCTGTCCATGCGCGACGACTGGCCGGTGGACCTGGAAATCGACGCCGAGGGCAGCGAGCTGCCGGTGATCGGCAGCGGCGCGCTGCAGGCGCAGGTATGGAACAGCATCGGCGACCTGGAATTCCGGGTGAGCGCGCAGGGTCCCGGGGCGCTGTCCCTGGAGGGCTCGGTGGCGCCGGGTAAGGATCAGCTACCGCTGGACATCCGGGGCGAGTGGAACGCCATCGGCTGGCCCCTGGATACGCGCGCGCAGGTACGGACCCGCAACGGTACCTTCGTGCTCGCCGGCGATCTCGGCGACTATCAACTGGACCTCGGCGTCACCGTCGAAGGCGAGGGCATCCCCGAGGGGCGGTGGCAGCTGGAGGCCCGGGGCGACCTCCAGGGGGCCCGCGTCGAGTCGCTGCGCGGCGAGGTGCTGGACGGCACGGTCGCGGCCAGCGGGCAGGCCGCCTGGGCGCCGGAAGTGGAGTGGCAGGCCGACGTGCGCCTGGACGGCATCGACGCGGATGCCTACTGGCCGGCGGCCCCCGGCGGGATTACCGGCGACCTGCGTACCAGCGGCGGCCTGCGCGAACAGGGACTGGCCCTGTCCGTGGACGTCCCCGGCGTGACCGCCAGCGTGGAGGGGCATGAGCTGGCGCTGCGCGGCGGCGTGGACCGGCCCGCCGGCGGCGACTGGACCCTGGAAGACGTGCGGCTGACCACCGGCGACAGTGCCGTCACGGTCGCCGGCCGGGTCGGTGCGGACACCGTGGACCTGGACGGCCGCGTCGATATCGCCGACCTGGGCGCGATCACGCCCGACGCCTCGGGGACCCTCCGGGGCCGGGTAGAGGCCGCCGGGCCGTTGGCCAAGCCGGACATCAGCGCCGACCTGGAGGCGACCGGCCTGGCCTGGGGCGAGCTCGGGCGCATCGGTACGGCACGGCTGCAGGGGCGGGTCGCCGCCCTGGGTGACGGGGCGGGGCAGGTCCGCCTGGAGCTCCGCGATGCCGAGGCCGGCGGCCAGAGCCTGCGGAGCCTGGACGCCACCCTGGAGGGCCGGCGCGGCGACCATGCGCTGACCCTGGATGCCGACGCCGAGCGCGGCGCGGTGTCCCTGCGCATGGCGGGCAGCCTTGCCGGGAGCCTGGACTGGCAGGGCCGCATGGAGCGGGCGGCGGTGACGCTGGCCGGGCAGCAGTGGACCCTGAACAACGCAACCGCGGTCAACGTGGATGCCGAGGCGCCCCGGGCGCGGATCCAGCCCCATTGCTGGCAGCACGACACCAGCCGCCTGTGCGCCCCCGCACCGGTGACGCTGGGCGCACAGGGCGATGCCCGGGTGCGGCTGGAGCGCTTCGACCTGGCCCAGCTGGCACCGCTGCTTCCGGACGTGGTGGCCCTGGACGGCAGCCTGGCGGCGGATGTCTCGGCCCGCTGGGGAGAATCGGCGCTGCCGGAGGTGACCGTGGATGCCCGCGTGGACGGCGGCCGGGTGCGCCTGACCGATCCCGATGCGGAGTCCGGGGAAGAGACGGACCTGACGCTGCCGTACCAGGAGCTGAGCCTCCGCGGCCGGCTGGACGGGGAGGCGCTGGAGACCGCGCTGCGGCTGCGCTCGGAGTCGCTCGGCAGCATGGATGTCACCGTCAGCGCGCCCCTGACGGAAGGGGACGACCTGTTCGGGCCCATGGACGGCAGCGTGGAGATCACGGACGTGCACCTGGGCCTGGTGGCGCCCTTCTTCCCGGAGCTGCGCACGCTGGAGGGCACGCTCAGCGCTTCCGGGCGACTGGCCGGCGAGCTTACCGCGCCGCGGTATCACGGCACCGTGCAGCTGGCCGACGGCCGCCTGGAGCCGGCCGCCCTGGGCATCGACCTGCAGGCGATCCAGCTGCAGCTGGACGTGGACGGCTCGTCGGCTGCCCTGGAGGGCGAGTTCCGCAGCGGCGAGGGAGCGGCGTCGGTCACCGGGGAGGCCGACTGGTCCGGCGCGCCCACGGCGAGCCTGCGCCTGTCCGGTTCCGATCTCCGGGTGGTCTACGAGCCCATCGCCGACGTGCGGGTGGATCCGGACATCGATGTCGACTTCCGCGAGGGCAGGCTGCGGGTGAGCGGGCGGCTGGGCATTCCCCGCGGCGAGATTACCCTGGCGGAGCTGCCCGAGTCGGCGGTGCGCGTGTCCGATGACGTGGTCATCGTCGACCGCGAGCAGGGCGGCACGGCGCCCGACGAGGAAGCGCCGCCCGTTCCCGAGGGCATCCGCATGGAGACGGACATCCGCCTGGTGCTCGGGGACGACGTGAACATCTCCGGCTACGGCATCACGGGACGCCTGGTGGGTGACCTCCGGCTGGAGCAGCTGGGCTCCGAGGTGCCCCAGGGCAACGGCGAGATCCGCATCGAGGACGGCGAATACCGGGCGTACGGCCAGCGCCTGCAGATCCGTGAAGGGCAGATGATCTTCGCCGGGCCCCTGGACCGGCCGCAGCTGTATGTGGAGGCGGTGCGCCGCATCGAGCGCGACGATGTCACCGCGGGGCTGCGGCTGGAGGGCAATCCGGAGGAGCCCCGGGTGAGCCTGTTCTCGGAACCGGCCATGGCCGAGGAAACCATCCTGTCGTATATCATCCTGGGTCGGCCCCCGGGGGAGAGCGGCCCCGGCGGCGGTACCATGATGGCCCGGGCCGCCGTGGCCCTCGGGGTGGCCGGGGGCGGCGGCTACGCCACGGTCATTGCCGACGAGCTGGGGGTCGAGGATTTCACCCTGGATACCGCGGGCGACGGGGAGGATACCCGGGTGGAGGTCGGCGGCTACATCAACCCCAACCTGTACCTGGGCTACGGGGTCGGCGTGTTCACGCCGGTGAGCACCCTGACCCTGCGCTACCGGCTGGCATCGAACCTGTACCTGGAGGCGGTAACCGGACTGGAGAGCGCCGTTGACCTGCTGTATCGCTTCGATTTCGGATAGCCGCGCCGGTGGGGCCGGGGCGGACGCCTGGCTGGAGCTCGGGGACCGGTACTGGCCGGTGCGCGTCCGCGCCACCCGGCGCCGTACGCTGGGCCTGTACGTGTTCCCGGACGGCCGCGTGGAGGTGCGCGTGCCCCGCGGCACGGGGCGGGCCGAGGCCCTGGCGTTCGCCCGCAGCCGGGAGCGGTGGCTGCGCGGCACGCTGGAGGAGCTGCCGGAACCGCCGCCGGTGCCGGTCTACGCGGATGGCGCCGTCCACCCGTTCCTGGGCGAGCCGCTGACGCTGGCGGTCCGGCGGGCCGGGCGGGCGCGCAGCCGCCGGACGGGGGCGACCCTGCGCCTGGATGTCCGCGAGCCCGGGGATGGCGCCGCCGTGGAGCGGCTGTTGCGGGAGTGGTACCGCCGCCAGGCCCGCGCCCTGTTCGCCGACCGCCTGGCCCGGTGGTTTCCCGCCACCGGGCTGCCGCCGGGGCAGGCACCCGGCCTGAAGATCCGCGCCATGCGCAGCCGCTGGGGCAGCTGCTCCAGCCGCGGCGGCGTGAACCTGAACCTGTGGCTCATCCGGGCGCCGCTGGCGTGCATCGACTACGTGGTGGTGCACGAGCTCTGCCACCTGCTGGAGTTCAACCACGGCCCCCGCTTCTACGCCCACATGGACCGGATGCTCCCGGACTGGCGGCAGAGGCAGCGGGCGTTGCGGGATCACCAGAGGCAGTGGGGATAGGATCTGGTGCATGATCCGATTCGCGCCGCCGACGGCGTGAATGGCTTACGGGCGGGGGAAGTGATCGGCGGCGGGAATCGGGTTGGGCTCCGGAGCTTCGCTTACGGAAGCAGAGCTTCCTACCCTTCGCTCCGGGCTGGCCGGCTGACAGCACATCCCTGTGCTGACAGCCGGTGGCGGCATCCGTGCCACCACCCCTTCGGGGCCGGGCGCCCTGCGCTCCGGCGCTGCGCAAAGTCGCCCAACCCGATTCCCGCCGCCGATCACTTAATGTGTGGGTCTTGTTGCGGTGATGTCGATAGGCCACCAGAAGTGGGCCCTGGAATAGGTTGGAGAATCCGTGCGGTTGATGACGAGGCTTGCGGCTGGGTCGGTGGTTGCCGGGGGTACGTTGCGGTGGGCTCCGGAGCTCCGCTTACGGTTTCCTGCTTCGGGTGAAGCAGGAAGCCTATCCTCCGCTCCGGCCTGGCCGGCTGACAGCACATCCCTGTGCTGACAGCCGGTGGCCGCATCCCTGCGGCCACCCCTTCGGGGCCGGGCGGCCTGCGCTCCGGCGCTTCGCAAGTCGCCCACCGCAACGTACCCCCGGCAACCACCGACGGGCACCGTCAAACGTTGGTGCATCCCCGAAGGCCGAACCGTGGCACGCGCTGGTGCGGGGGCTTCCGGTCACGGACCGTCTGCGGCCAGGACGGCCGCAGTCGAGCCTACATGGATGTATTCACGGCGTGTCCGTGACCGGAAGCCCCCGCACCAGCGCCCCGGAATCGGGCTCACGTCCGATTCCGGCAGATCTGAAGCTCCAGCCTACGCCGTTGCCGCGGCCCGGCTGGCGCGCTTGCGCTCGTGCTCCTTGAGGAGCTTCTTGCGCACGCGGACGGCCTTGGGGGTGACTTCCACCAGCTCGTCGTCGTCGATGAACTCCAGGGCCTGTTCCAGGGTGAACCGCACGGGCGGGGTCAGGTCCAGGCTCTCGTCGGTGCCGGCGGCGCGCACGTTGGTGAGCTGCTTGGCCTTGAGGGGATTGACCACCAGGTCGTTCTCGCGGGAATGCGTGCCGATGACCATGCCCTCGTAGACCTCGTCGCCGTGGCCCACGAACAGCTTGCCCCGGTTCTGCAGGGTGAACAGGGCGTAGGCCACCGCCTTGCCGGCGGCGTTGGCGATCTGCACGCCGTGGGGCCGCTGGCCCAGGGAACGGCCGCGATACGGGCCGTAGTGGTCGAAGACGTGGTACATGAGACCGTCACCGGAGGTGGCGGTGAGGAACTCCGTGCGGAAGCCGATCAGCCCGCGCGCCGGCATGGTGTAGTCCATGCGTACGCGCCCGCGGCCGTCCGGCATCATGTTGGTCATCTCGCCGCCGCGCTCGCCGAGCTTCTCCATGACGGCGCCCTGGCAGTCCTCGGGGACGTCCACGGTGAGCTGCTCGTAGGGTTCCTGCTTGACGCCGTCCACCTCGCGGACGATGACCTCGGGGCGCGAGACGGCCAGCTCGTAGCCCTCCCGGCGCATGTTCTCGATGAGCACGCCCAGGTGCAGCTCGCCGCGGCCGGAGACGCGGAACTTCTCCGGGTCGTCGGTGGGCTCCACCCGCAGCGCCACGTTGTGCAGCAGCTCCCGCTCCAGGCGCTCGCGGATCTGCCGCGAGGTGATGTACTTGCCCTCGCGGCCGCAGAAGGGCGAGTCGTTGACCACGAAGGTCATGCTCACCGTGGGCTCGTCCACGGTGAGCGCGGGCAGCGCTTCCGGATGGGCCGGGTCGCACAGCGTGTCGGAGATGTGCAGGTTGTCCACGCCGGTGAAGGCGATGATGTCGCCGGCATTGGCCTCGCTGACCTCGGTGCGCTCCAGGCCCAGGTAGCTGAGCACCTGCAGGACCCGCCCCGAGCGCTTCTTGCCGTGCCGGTCGATGACGCTCACCTGGGTGTTGGTCCGCAGCCGGCCGCGCTTGATGCGGCCGACGCCGATGACGCCGACGTAGCTGCTGTAGTCCAGCGACGAGACCTGCAGCTGCAGCGGCCCGTCCGGGTCCACGTCCGGCGGCTTGACGCCGTCGGCAATGGCCTGGAACAGCGGCTGCATGTCGCCGTCCCGGCGCTCCGGGTCCTCGCTGGCGTAGCCGTTGAGCGCCGAGGCGTAGATGACCGGGAAGTCCAGCTGCTCGTCGCTGGCGCCCAGGCGGTCGAAGAGATCGAAGGTCTGGTCCAGCACCCAGTCCGGCCGGGCGCCGGGGCGGTCGATCTTGTTGATCACCACCATGGGGTTGAGGCCCTGCTCCAGCGCCTTCTGGGTGACGAAGCGCGTCTGCGGCATGGGACCGTCCACGGCGTCCACCAGCAGAAGCACCGAGTCGACCATGGACATGACCCGCTCGACCTCGCCGCCGAAGTCGGCGTGCCCCGGGGTATCCACGATGTTGATGCGGTAGTCCTGCCAGCGGATGGCGGTGTTCTTGGACAGGATGGTGATGCCGCGCTCTTTCTCCAGATCGTTGGAGTCCATCATGCGCTCGGTCTGGGGGCTGCGGCTGTCCAGGGTGCCGGACTGCTGGAGCAGGCGGTCGACCAGCGTGGTCTTGCCGTGGTCCACGTGGGCGATAATGGCGATGTTGCGAAGGTTTTCGATCACGTTGCGTCGTCCGTCGGTTCGGGAAATCGCGAATGCGAGGGGCTCGGAAAGCAGGGCGGGCCCGGCGGCCCGAGTCGTCCCGGTCGGGGAACCCCCTCGCGGGTGGCGGCATTATCCGCGTCAAAGGGGCAGGACTCAAGGGAAACGCTGAACCAATCTCCAAACGCAATTCCCGGATCGGCAATACGTTACGCTCCTTGTCTGTGGCAGACTGGCGGGCCGCAGTGGTTTCGGCGAGGTGAATCCATGCAGCAACTCCTTCTCATCCGGCACGGCATCGCCGAGGACGCCGCCCCGGGCCAGCCGGATGCCGACCGCGCCCTGACCGCCCGGGGCCGGGAGCGAACCGCCGCCGTGGCGGCCGACCTGGCCGGCCTGGTGGAACGGCTGGACCGCCTGGTGAGCAGCGACCTGCTGCGTGCCCGCGAGACGGCCGATCTCATCGCCGAGGCGGTCGCGGTGGGCGAGCGGGAGGTGTTCCCCGGCCTGGCGCCGGGGGCCGACCCCGGCGCCGTCTACACGCGGCTGGCCGGCGATACCGACGTGGATACCATCGCCCTGGTGGGACACGAGCCGCAGATGAACCTGCTCCTGGGGATGGCGCTGACCGGCGAGGCCATCGGCCCCGCCCGTTTCCGCAAGGCGGGCGTGGCGCTGGTGGAGTTCCCCGGCCCATTGCGGCCCGGGGCGGGGCGGCTGGCCGCGTTCCTGCCTCCCGCCCTCGGCTTCCGCCGGCGTGGCCGATGAGTGCGCCGGATGCATTGATCTCCGATACCGTGGCGGCGGTGGACCTGGGGTCCAACAGCTTCCACATGGTGGTGGCGCGCCGCCACCACGGCGATCTCCAGGTCCTTGACCGCCTCAAGCTCATGGTCCGCCTGGGCGAGGGGCTGGACCGGCGCGGCCGTCTGCACCCCGATGTCCGCAATCGGGCGCTGGATGCCCTGCAGAAGTTCGGCCAGCGGCTGCAGGGGCTGCCGCGGGGCTGCGTGCGCGTGGTAGGGACCAATACCCTGCGGGAGATGCGCGACGCCCGGGCGTTCATGGCCGCCGCCGAGGAGGCGCTGGGACACCCGGTGGAAGTGGTCTCCGGGGTCGAGGAGGCGCGCCTGATCTATCTCGGTGTCGCCCGCAGCCTGGCCGACGACGGCCGGCGGCGCCTGGTGGTGGATATCGGCGGCGGCAGCACCGAGCTGGTCCTGGGGCAGGGGCTCCAGCCCCGCCGCATGGACAGCCTCGAAGTGGGCTGCGTGAGCATCACCCGCCGGTTCTTCCCCGAGGGCCGCTGGAGCAAGCGCACGCTGAACCGGGCGGAGCTGGAGGTGGGCGTCGCCGTCGAGCCGGTGATCGGGCACTACCGCGACGGCGCTTGGGATGCCGCCGTCGGGGCCTCCGGTACCATCAAGGCCGTGCAGGCGGTGATCGCCGAGCTGGGGGGCGACAGCCAGTGCATCCAGCGGGACGACCTCGCGGACCTGCGCGCCCGCGTGCTCCGGGCCGGCCGCAGCGACCGGCTGGATCTATCCGGGCTGGAGGCGGACCGCAGGCCGGTGTTCGCTGCAGGGGTGGTCGTGCTCCAGGGGATCTTCCGGGCCCTGGGCATCGAACGCATGGCCGTTTCCGACGGCGCGCTGCGCGAGGGCGTGATCCACGACCTGGTGGGGCGTATCGAGTACCACGACGTGCGCGACCAGACCGTGGCGGCCCTGGCCAGCCGGTATCACGTCGACACCGAGCACGCGGCCCGGGTCGCCCGGACGGCGGACGCGCTGTTCGAGCAGGCGGCGGGTCCCTGGGCGCTGGACGGCGAAGCCCGGCGCTGGCTCGACTGGGCCGCGCGGCTCCACGAGATCGGCCTGGACATCGCCCACGGCGGCTATCACCGCCACGGCGAGTACGTCGCGCGCAACGGCGACCTGGGCGGGTTCTCCGGGCAGGATCAGGCGGTGCTCGGGGCCCTGATCCGGTGTCACCGGCGCAAGGTCGCGCGCAAGGCGCTGGACGCCGTGCCCGAGAGCCGCCAGCACCGCGTCTGGCGCCTGGTTCCGCTGCTGCGCCTGGCGGTCATCCTGCACCGCAGCCGCCTGGAGGAGCAGGCCCCGGCGCTGACGCTGACCGCCGACGGTGCCCGCCTGACCCTGGCGTTCCCCGAAGGCTGGCTGGCAACCCATCCCCTGACCGCCGCGGATCTCGAGGCCGAGGCACAGGCCCTGGCCCGGGTGGGGTTCACGCTGGAGATTCCGCAGGGGCCGATGCCCGGCGACGATGCGGGCGGCTCTGACGGGGCCTGACGCCGCAGGTCGGGGTGGCCTGCCGTACCGTCGTGCCTGTCGGGGTGAAATCCCTGCCACGGCGGCAGTTTCAGGGCACGGGGCTGTGGTACTGCGGGGACTGTCGGGGCTGAAGCCCCTCCCACAAAAGACACCCACCGCCTTCCCGGGCTGGTGTGGGAGGGGCTTCAGCCCCGACAGACAAGGGCCCTGCAGCCCCGGGCGCCCAGCGCCCAGGCACCCTACGACTGCTCCGCCAGCGTGCGCAGCAGCTCCTGCTGGGAGCTGAACGGGGGCTCGTCGCCCTCCGGGCGGGCGCGCACGTACGTGCCGTCGGGCTGCAGCAGCCATGCCTGGGTGTTGTCCCGCAGGTAGTAGTCCAGATCCCGGAGCACCTGCTCCCTCAGCTCCGGGCGCTCGATGGGGAACGCGGTCTCCACGCGGCGGAAGAAGTTGCGTTCCATGCAGTCGGCGCTGGAGGCCATGAGCACCGGATCGCCGCCGTTGGCGAAGTAGAACACCCGCGTGTGCTCAAGAAACCGGCCGACCACCGAGCGCACCCGGATGCGATCGGAGACGCCGGGTACGCCCGGCCGCAGGCAGCACATGCCGCGGACGATGAGGTCGATCTCCACTCCGGCGCAGGAGGCGGCGTAGAGGGCCTGGATGGTGCGCGGCTCCACCAGGGCGTTGACCTTGATGAGGATCCGGGCCTCACGCCCCGCCCGCGCGTGCCCGGCCTCCCGCTCGATGCCGGCGATGAGCGTCTCGAACAGCGTGAACGGCGACTCCAGCAGCTTCTCCAGGCGGGCGACCTTGCCCAGGCTGGTGAGCTGCAGGAAGATCTTGTGCACGTCCTCGCCCGTGGTGCGGTCGGCGGTGAGCAGGCCGTAGTCGGTGTACAGCCGCGCCGTGCGGGAGTGGTAGTTGCCCGTGCCCAGATGGACGTAGTTGCGCAGCTTGCCGTTCTCCCGGCGGACCACCAGGAGCATCTTGGCGTGGGTCTTGTGCCCGACCACGCCGTAGACGACGTGGGCCCCGGCGTCCTGGAGGCGGTTGGCGAGCTGGATGTTCGCCTCTTCGTCGAAGCGCGCGCGCAGCTCGATGACGACGGTCACCTCCTTGCCCGCCCGCGCGGCGCTGACCAGCGAGTCCACGACGGCGGACTCCGGGCCGGTGCGGTAGAGGGTCTGCTTGATGGCGAGTACGCGCGGGTCCTGGGCGGCCTGGCGGACGAAGTCCAGCACCGGCGCGAAGGACTCGAACGGATGGTGCAGGAGCACGTCCTGGTGGCGCAGCAGCTTGAAGATGTTGCTGCTGTGGCTGACCTCCGGCGGCACGCTGGGGGTGAAGGCCGGGAATGTCAGGTCCGGCCGGTTGACGCTGTCGCAGATGGCCATGAGCCGGTTGACATTCACCGGGCCGTCCACCTGGTAGAGATCCTCGCTGGTGAGCTCGAACTCCTCCAAGAGAAAGCGGACCATGTGCTCGGGGCAGTTGGCGGCCACCTCCAGGCGCACGGCGTCGCCGTAGCGCCGGGACTGCAGCTCGCCTTCCATGGCGACCAGCAGGTCGTCGACCTCCTCTTCGTCCACGTACAGGTCGCTGTTGCGGGTGACCCGGAACTGGAAGCAGCCCTTGACCGTCATGCCCGGGAAGAGCTGGTGCACCTGGGCGTGGATCATGGAGGACAGGAAGACGAACTCGCAGGACGCCGTGGCCGCGTGCTCGGGCACCGGGATGAGCCGGGGCAGCGAGCGCGGCGCCTGGACCACGGCCATGCCGCTGTTGCGGCCGAAGGCGTCCTTGCCTTCCAGCTCGACGATGAAGTTCAGGCTCTTGTTGAGAATCCGCGGGAACGGGTGCGCCGGGTCCAGGCCCAGGGGGCTGAGAACCGGCAGCAGCGCGTCCTCGAAGTACTCCTGGACCCATTCCTGCTGCGTGGTGGTCCACTCGTCGCGGCGCACGAAGCGGATGCCCTCGGCATCCAGGGCGGGGATGAGCTCGTCGTTGAGCACGCGGTACTGCTCGCCCACCAGGGTGCGCGTGCGCTCGCTGATGCCGCGCAGGATCTCCTGGGGCGTGCGATTGTCCGCGCCCGCCTGGGTGGAACCGAGCTCGTGCGCCTGCTTGAGCCCCGCGACCCGGATCTCGAAGAATTCATCGAGGATGGTGCTGACAATGCACAGAAAGCGCAGCCGCTCCAGCAGGGGGACGTCCGGATCCCGCGCCTGGTCGAGGACACGGTCGGTGAACTCGAGCATGCTCAGATGGCGGTTGATGTACAGGTCCGGGTGTTTCAGATCCGGGGTATCCATGAAGCTCCTTCCGGGCATTGTCCGGGACCGCGGGATGGCAGACGCTACCTCGCCGGGATGACAGTTCCGTTACAGGAACCGTTTTTTGCGCTTTGATCACCCTGCCACGCATACTAGGCGATAGGACACTCGTGCCGCATCCTGCACGCGCGCACCTCCAACGGGCGGCCGGCGCCGCCGCGAAAGGGCAATGCGTGTCGGCGTCGTAAACGGAAAGGAAAGGGCAATGGCGGCAGGCGACATCCTGGCTTTGACGGCAAGCCCCGGGTTGAACGTGCTGATCTGGGCCGTGGTGGTGATGGCCGTCGGCTATTTCGCGCGGCAGCCGGCACACGCGCTGATCCGCATCGTGGCCGTCGGCGTGCGCCGGCTGTTCCGGCTCCTGGCGCGCTACTGCGCCCACGCCGAGGCCCACGTGCGCGCCTGGGCGCGGGCCACCCTGGTGGCCAACGCCCAGCGGCGGGCACTGTGGCGTGCGGACTGGAACGTGGAGCGGCTGGAGGAGGAGCTGCACACCGGCCTCGCCGACCTCCCGCCGCTGCAGCAGCATCTCCGGGACCATTTGTCGCGGGTGGAGGCGGACTACCGCAGCAGCGGGGCCGTGCCCCCGGAGGTCCCGGGGTGGCCGAAGATGCTCGAGAACCTGGGCCCCGAGCTCGGCGCGGCGGATCCCAGCGTCAAGCAGGCGCTGGAGGACCTGCGGGACGGACTGGAGACCCAGCGGGCGGACCTGCTGGACGCCTACCGACGGGCGGCGCGTCGGCGCTATCTGCTCCTGCACCGGACCATGCCCCACTGGCGTCGTGTCCGGCGGGCCCTGGAGCGCATGACCGAGCGCCTGGATCAGCTGCAGGACCGGGTCGAGCGGGTCCTGGGCAGCATCCGGGCCTACGAGACCCTGCGCAGCGAGAACCGCGTGCGCATCGGCGTCCTCGCCGGCGGCGCGCTCTGGCGGTTCGGGTTTTCCGTGATGGGCCTGGGCCTCGCCGCCCTGGGCTTTGGCATGCTCTGGCATCTGGTGGTCGAGCCCGTGGTGGCGCTTCTGGGCAACGCACCCCTGGCGGACGGGCTTCCCGGGCGGGGCCAGGCCGCTACGGTGCTGCTGCTGGCCGCGGTCGCTCTCCTGGGCCTGCTGCTCCTGGAGACGACCCGGGTGACGCACCTGTTCCCGGGGATCGATGCCATGGGCGAAAGCGTCCGGCGCTGGCTGTTCTGGCTCGCCTACGCCTGCATGGTGCTCCTGGCCATTGCCTGCACCGCCCTGCAGGTGCGCTTCGGGGGCACGCCGGAGGCGATTCCGGCCATGGACTGGGGCACGATGACCGCCATGGGCATGGAGGCGACCCTGGTGCTGATTCTCCCCTTTGCCCTGGTGTTCACGGGCGTGCCCGTGGCCGGCGCCATGGCCCACGGCGGCGCCACGGGGGCGCTGCTGCTGGCGCTGGTGCTCCAGATCCTGATGCTGGCGTTCCGGCTCCTGGCGAGCCTGACCGCATTCGCGGGCTCGGTGCTGACGCAGGTGTACGACCTGATCATCTTCCTGCCGCTGTGGATCGAGGACACGATTCGCACCCACGGCTGGCCGGTCTCGCGGGGGTTGATCCCGCTGCGCCGGCGCCTGCCGGCACCCCGGGCCGGGGGCTGATCCTCCCCGGGGAGTCGGTACACCACTTGCCGTACGGTACCGTATGGTGTAAAACGCCGCTATGAGCAGGCATGCAAACCGGCAATCCCTGAGTACCGAGGACTGGGCCGACGCCGCACTGGACGCCGTGGCCGACGGCGGCATCGATGCCGTCGCCGTGGAGCGGATCGCCCGTGCGCTGGGCGTGACCAAGGGCAGCTTCTACTGGCATTTCAACAGCCGCGGCGCGTTGCTGGAAGCGGCACTGGAGCGCTGGGAGCGCCAGCAGACCGAGGATGTCATCGCCCGCGCCGAGATGGAGCAGGACGCCCGGCGGCGCATTCACCGGCTGTTCCGCGGCGCCGACGGCAGCAAGAGGGCGGGGCAGCTGTACCTGGCCTTCGCGGCGGCGGCCAACGATCCCCTGGTGGGGCCGGTGATCCAGCGGGTGAACAACCGCCGCATCCAGTTCATGGTGGATTGCTACCTGGCCATGGGCCTGGCGGCCCGGGAGGCGCGGCAACGCGCGGTACTTGCCTATTCCGCGTACCTGGGAACACTGCAGCTGCGCCGGGATGCGCCGGAGACCATCCCGGCCGGCCCGGAATTCGAGGCGTACATGGATTACGTGAGCTCGATGCTCATCCCCGGGTCCGTCCCGGAGCAGGTGGGGATGGCGGACGAGCTTCAGTCGGGGTAGGGGATCATGCAGTACGGATGGATACTCGCGCTGGCTCTGGTGTTGCTGCCGGGTTTCGCGGGTGCCGCGGACAGCCGGGAAGTCAGCGGCGTCGACCTGCCCCGGCACGTGACCGTCGCCGGCACGGAGCTGGCGCTCAACGGTGCGGGGGTACGCACGCGCTTCTTCTTCCGCGTCTACGTGGGCGCGTTGTACACCGCGGAGCCGGTGACCTCCGGTGCGTCGGCCATCACCATGGACGCCCCCCGCCGCGTCCACCTGGCCATGCTCCGGGACGTCGACCGCGAAACCATGGTGGACGCGTTGCAGGAGGGCCTGGAACGGACCATGAGCCCCGCCGAGCAGGAGCGCCACGCCGGACACATCCGGGCCTTCAGGGAACTGTTCCCGGGCGATTTCAACGAGGGCGACCGCGGCGATATCGACGCGATTCCGGGAGAGGGCGTGGTGGTGCGCATGAACGGCCGTGAGCTGGGCCGGGTGGACAGCGACGCTTTCGCCCGCTTCGTGCTGGCCATCTGGCTCGGGGACGAGCCGGCGGACGACGACGTCAAGGCGGGGATGCTCCAGGGCGGCGAGTGAGCCGGCTGCAGCGCGGCGACCGGGAAGGTGGGTTACAGGCCCTGGGAATGCTCCGCATGGTGGGCGAGGGACTGCTCCAGCAGCTCCATGGATGACGCGCCCGAGAACACGCGGCCGGAGACCACCAGTGACGGAATGCTGGCGATGCCGAGCTCGCTGGCTGCCTCCACGTGGGAGAGAAACACCTCCACGGGCTGCGCCGTGTTCCACGCCGTATCCACCAGGTCGGCCACGCCCTGCTCCCCGGCGACGGCGCGCAGCACGGAGGCGTCGCCGATATCCCGCCCGTCGCCGAAGTGCGCGTGGAACAGGGCACGATGCAGCGGCAGGAAACGGGGGCGCCGGTGCAGCTGCACCGCCTGGGCCAGCAGGAGGGCACGCCGGCTGTTGCTGCGTTTCGGCGGTGGTGACCAGGGAAGGCCGTCCTCGCGGACCATGGCCCGCACCGCCTCGCCGCGCTCGCCGCGCGCATCGTCGCCGCTGACGGCGGCGCCGTCCGCCGGGGTCTCCGGCCGTGCCTCCAGGAACCGCCAGAGGATGTCCAGGGGGTAGCGCCGGGCCAGCCGCTCCAGGCGATGGCTGGCGACATAGCAGAAAGGGCAGCTGTAATCCAGGAACAGGGTGACCGGGATGCCGCCGGATTGTTCGCTTGCGTCGACCATGGCACCAGTCTACAGGCCGCGGGGGACCGGGGACTACTCCACGCGCAGGCGCACGCGGCGGTTGACGGCGCGGCCGTAGTCGCTGTCGTTGTCCGCCGCCGGGCTGTCTTCCCCGGCCGTGGCCGTGGTAATGCGATCGGCATCCACCCCGGCGTCCACGAGATAATCCCGCACTGCCTCGGCACGGGCCCGGCCCAGGGCGCGGTTGTAGTCGGCCTCCCCGGTGCTGTCCGCGTGGCCGGTCACGGAGATGGTGCCGTGGTCGTCATCGAGTTCCCGGACGAAAGCATCCAGGTGGTCGCGCTCGGTGCGCGTCAACCCGGTGTCGTCATGGACGAAGTACACGCGCGCCGGGTCCGCTGCGTCGTCTGCGGGCGGCGGCTCGGCGGGGCCCGCCTGCCCGTAGCGGGCAAGGATGTCGTTGCCGGGCGGCGGCGGCACGGCGCTCAGCGCGTCGGCGTCCAGGGCGCCGATGGTGACGGCGCCTTCGCCGGCGGCCGCTACCGCCGCGATGCCGTCGGCCGCGCCGGCGGAGTCCTGCCTGCCCAGGCTGGCGATGCCGGGTTCCAGGTCCGATGCACAGCCGAGATAGCGCTGGTAGACCGGGCGGAATCCGGCGTTGGCGACGGCGAGGGCCACGGTTTCCCGCGGGTTGTGCCAATCCTCGAAGGTCAGCACGGCGCGGCGTCCGCGTTCGAGCTCCTGGAGGACGCGATTGGCCAGGGCGTGATTCAGCCGGAAGGTCTCCAGGTCGTCCATGGCGCGGGTGTAGCCGACGCGGCGTACGCCGGAGCCGTGCCACTCCGTGGCCTCCGACCATAGCTCCACGGTGCGCGTGTCCCGGGGCGGCCGGTGGGTATAGATGCGCAGCGTCTGCGTTCCGTCGGCGGTGCGCGAGAACACGGCCAGGCCGAAGCGCGGAACCGGGTGGAGCAGGTGGCACGCGGCGCCGTCGCGCTGCAGGGTCCATTCCGCCTCGTTCAGCCCGGCGCCGTAGCGGCGGTCGTGGTCCAGGCCCCGGGCGCCGGCGGTACCCGCCGCGGCGAGCGTCAGGCAGGCGATGGCCGGGCAGAGCAGACGGACGATCAAGGATCGGGGCAGCATAGGCGCGGTACGGCTTCACTGGACGCGGTGGCCGGAATCGTTTCCGGGCGTTCAGCAAGGGTATCGACTGCAGCGGTGCACACTTGAGCCGGGCGGAACGAAAAAAGCCGGCACGGTCGGGGACCGGGCCGGCTTCGGGCGGGTTCCGGTGCTACGGGATCAGCTTTCCCGTGCCAGGTTCCGCAGGACGTAGTGGAGGATGCCGCCGTTGCGGTAGTAGTCCCACTCCTTCGGCGTGTCCACGCGGACATGGGCGTCGAACGTCGTCTCCTTGCCGTCCGGGGCCCGGGCCGTCACGGTGACCGTCTTCGGCTCGCCTTCCAGCGACCCGATGGTGAACGACTCGTTGCCCGTCAGGCCCAGGGACTCGGCGGAGTCGCCTTCCTGGAACTGCAGCGGCACCACGCCGAAGCCCACCAGGTTGGAGCGATGGATGCGCTCGTAGCTCTCGGCGATCACCGCGCGCACGCCCAGCAGGTTGGTGCCCTTGGCCGCCCAGTCGCGGCTGGAGCCGGTGCCGTACTCCTTGCCGGCGAGCACCACCAGGGGCGTGCCCTGCTCGCGGTACTTCATGGCGGCATCGAAGATGCTCATGACCTCGCCGGTGGGTACATGGGTGGTCCAGCCGCCCTCGGTGCCCGGGGCCATCTTGTTGCGCAGGCGCACGTTGGCGAACGTGCCGCGCATCATGACCTCGTGGTTGCCGCGGCGGGAGCCGTAGGAGTTGAACTCCTTGGGCTCGACCCCTTGCTCCTGCAAGTAGCGGCCCGCCGGGCTGTCGGGCTTGATCGCCCCGGCCGGGGAGATGTGGTCCGTGGTGATGGAGTCGCCGACATAGACCAGGCACCGGGCGTCCTCGATGGTCGGAACCCCGGGCTCGTCCATGGTCATGCCCTCGAAGTAGGGCGGATTGGCGATATAGGTGGACGGCGGCCAGTCGTAGCGCTCGCCCTCGGGCACGTCGATGCTCTGCCAGTTCTCGTCGCCGGCGAACACGTCGGCGTAGCGCTCCTGGAACATGCCCCGGTTGAGGCTGGTGCCGACGGTCTCGGCCACCTCCTGCTGGGAGGGCCAGATGTCCTTGAGATAGACGTCCTTGCCCTGGAGATCCTTGCCCAGGGGCTCCCGGGTGAGGTCCACGGTCATGGTGCCGGCCAGGGCGTAGGCGACCACCAGCGGCGGCGATGCCAGCCAGTTGGTCTGTACCTCGGGGTGCACGCGTCCCTCGAAGTTGCGGTTGCCGGACAGCACCGAGGCCACCATGAGGTTGCCTTCGCGGATGCCCTCGGAGACGGCCTCCGGCAGCGGCCCGGAGTTGCCGATGCAGGTGGTGCAGCCGAAGCCGGCCACCTGGAAGCCCAGCTCGTCGAGGTAGTGCTGGAGGCCGGCCTTCTGCAGGTAGGCGGGCACCACCTGGGAACCCGGCGCGAACGAGGTCTTGACCCAGGGCTGGGTGCCGAGACCGCGCTCGCGCGCCTTCTTCGCCACCAGCGCCGCGGCCACCAGGACGTCCGGGTTGGACGTGTTGGTGCAGCTCGTGATGGCGGCGATGACCACGGCACCGTGCTTGAGGAAGGTCTTGCGGCCGTTGATCTCGACCTGGACGGCGCCCTGGTCGTAGTCCACGTGATTGCCCACGGCGGCATCGCCGCCTTCACCGATGAAGCGGTCCTCCTCGGGGTTGTGGTGCTGCTCCAGGAAGCTCTCCAGGGTGTCGGTGAACACGGTCTTGGCGTTCTGCAGGCCGACGCGGTCCTGGGGCCGCTTGGGGCCGGCCAGGCTGGGCTCCACGGTGGAGAGGTCGAGCTCCAGCACATCCGTGTATTCCGCGTGACGGTCGCCGTCGGTGCGCCACATGCCCTGCTCCCGGGCGTAGGCCTCGACCAGCTGGATCTGCTCCTGGCTGCGGCCGGTGAGCTCGAGGTAGCGCAGGGTCTCGCTGTCCACCGGGAAGATGCCGCAGGTGGCCCCGTACTCCGGCGCCATGTTGGCGATGGTGGCGCGGTCGGCCACCGGCATGTTGGACAGGCCGTCGCCGAAGAATTCCACGAACTTGCCCACCACGCCCTTCTGGCGGAGCATCTGGGTGACCGTGAGCACCAGGTCCGTGGCGGTGGCCCCCTCCGGCAGTTTGCCCTCCATGCGGAAGCCCACGACCTGCGGGATGAGCATGCTGATGGGCTGGCCGAGCATGGCGGCCTCGGCCTCGATGCCGCCCACGCCCCAGCCCAGCACGCCCAGGCCGTTGACCATGGTGGTGTGGGAGTCGGTGCCGACCAGGGTGTCCATGTATGCCCGGCGGACGCCGTCGGATTCCTTGGTGAACACCACTTCCGCCAGGTACTCCAGGTTGACCTGGTGGACGATGCCGGTGCCGGGCGGGACCACGCGGAAGTTGGAGAAGGAGTTCTGGCCCCAGCGCAGGAACTGGTAACGCTCGCGGTTGCGGTGGTACTCCATCTCGATGTTGCGCTTGAGCGCATCACTGGAGCCGAAGTGATCCACCATGACCGAGTGATCGATGACCAGGTCTGCCTGCTCCAGCGGGTTGATGCGGCTCGGATCGCCGCCCAGCCGCTGCATGGCGTCGCGCATGGCGGCCAGGTCGACCACGGCCGGCACGCCGGTAAAGTCCTGCATCAGGACGCGGGCCGGCGTGAAGGCGATCTCGGTACTGGGCTTGGCCTTCGGGTCCCACTGGGCGAGGGCCTCGATGTTCTCGCTCGTAACGTTGACACCGTCCTCCTTGCGCAGAAGGTTCTCCAGCAGGATCTTCAGGGAGAAGGGCAGCCGGCCCAGATCGAACCGATCCTCCAGGGCCTTCAGGCGGAAGATCTCGTAGGAATGGCCTCCGGCCTCCAGCGTCGAACGCGCGTTAAAACTGTCTTTCATTCTGCCTCCCAGTGTGTACCAGTTGGTGGTCCCGGCCGCGCCTGTCTGTACCCCGGTCGCCGTGCGACGCTGACGGGCTGTGGAGCCGGGCCGCCCCCGGAGGTGGTCGAGCCGCCGCGGTGGTGCGCGCGAGCGCGCCCGCAGGGTGCCGCCGACCCCGGGCGAATGGCCGTTGTTCAGGCGGCCATATGATACACGAATGCGCCGCCGCGTGCCGCTTCCGGCGAGTGCGGCCGGGCATCCGTCACGACAGCATCTCCCGGGCGAGCTGCTCGCTCGCCTGCTGCAGCCGGTTGCGGCCGAGCACCAGGCGCATGCGGTTGCCCCCGGCGTTGCGCCACAGGGTGATTGCGCGCAGGGCGGCCAGCAGCAGCGCGCGGACCCGCTCGGCGTTGCGCTGGTCCTCGAGCCACTGGCGCTCGCCCTGGACCATGACCTGGGGCCGCAGCGTGCTCACGGTGTTGCCGTAGAGGTCGGCGAGCCGCCCGAGGACGTTCTCGTGGGTCGGGTGGAAATGCTCGGCCTGGCGGGCCGCCTGCTCCAGGCCATCGGCGAGCTGGGCCAGCAGGCGCCGCCGGCGCATGAGCTTGCGCTCCAGGTGCATGAGAACCACCGCGTAGCGGGTGAGCTCCGCGTCGCGGGGGTCCGAGAGCTGGTCGCGGAGCCGCTGGAGCCCGGGCAGCAGGCGGATCTCGCCGCCGAAGGCATCACCCACGCTGCCTTCGAAGGGGCGCAGCAGGCCGTTGATGCAGGTGCCTACGTCCTCGCTGTTGGCCTGCCCGTGGCGGGCGGTGCGCCGGATCTCGCTGAGGGCCTGGAACAGGGCGGCCAGGGCGAGGGTCTGTTCGCGCAGCTGCGGATCCATTCAGGCGGCCCCGTGGTGGATGCGTTCGCGGATGATCCCGCCGCCCAGGCAGCGGTCGCCGTCATAGAAGACCACCGACTGGCCCGGGGTGACGGCGCGCTGGGCTTGGTCGAAATCGACACGGGCACGGTCGCCCTCGACCGTCACGGTGCAGTGCTGGTCCGGCTGGCGGTAGCGGATCCGCGCCGTGACCCGCAACGGCTCGCCGCCGGCCGGCGGCGAGCCGGCGATCCAGTGGAGCTCGGTCGCCTCCAGCCCGGCGCTGTACAGGGCCGGGTGGTCGCTGCCCTGGGCCACGACCAGCGCGTTGGCGGCCGTGTCCTTGTCCACGACATACCACGGCGCCGTGCCGCCTCCGGCGCGCCCGCCGATGCCCAGCCCCTGACGCTGCCCGAGGGTATAGAAGCTCAGCCCCTGGTGCTCGCCCAGGGTGTTGCCCTCGGTATCGACGATGGGCCCGGGCGCGGTGGCGATGTAGCGCTGGAGGAAGCCGCGGAAGTCGCGCTCGCCGATGAAGCAGATCCCGGTGCTGTCCTTCTTGCCGAAGTTGTCGAAGCCGGCTTCCTCGGCCAGGGCGCGCACCCGGGGCTTGTCCAGCTCGCCCACGGGGAACAGGCTGCGCTCCAGGGCATCCTGGCCCACCATGTACAGGAAGTAGCTCTGGTCCTTGCGGCCGTCGCGGCCGCGCAGCAGGGTGACGCGGTCGTCGGCGTCGCGGCCGAGCCGGGCGTAGTGGCCCGTGGCGACGTAGTCGGCGCCGAGCCGCAGGGCGTGGTCGACGAAGGCGCGGAACTTGATCTCCCGGTTGCACAGGACATCGGGGTTCGGCGTCCGTCCGGCCTCGAATTCCCGCAGGCAATGATCGAACACCTGCTGACGGTAGCGGTCCGCGAAGTTGACCTGGTGCAGCGGGATATCCAGCTCGCTGCACACCTGGCGCACGTCGGCCAGGTCCTCCTCGGCCGTGCACACCGTGGCGGTGTCGTCGTCCTCCCAGTTGCGCATGAACAGCCCCCGCACGCGATAGCCCTGTTCCACCAGGCGCAGGGCGGCGACCGAGGAATCGACACCGCCGGAGAGGCCGACGACGACCGTGGTGTTGGCTGGGCTGGGCATGGGGCGCGCTCGTTCGGGTGATCGGGTCGTGGGGTCCGTCTGCGGGCGGGAGGATACACCGGTCGGCCGGGGCGGCCCAAGTCCGGACGGATCAGGCTTCTACGATATCCCGGAAGAGGTCGGTGGGGTAGCGGAATCCCGCCAGGTAGTCATCGATGGAGCGCAGCACGAGGGGGCTGCGCAGCCGCTGCGGCTGCTCTCGCAGCGCCTCCGGGCTGGCCCACAGCGCGCGCTGGATGCCGTCGTCCAGTACCTGCTCGGGATCGTGCCCGTCGACCTCGCCGCAGAAGCACACGCGCAGGAAGGTCTCGTCCCGGCTCGGGCTGTGCCAGCGGTAGACGCCCACCACCGCCTGCGGGTGGAAATCCCAGGCTGCCTCCTCCCGGGTCTCGCGGATGACGGCCTCGACGAGGCTCTCGCCCGGCTCCAGGTGCCCCGCGGGCTGATTGACCACCACGGCGCCGCCGGCGAGCTCCTCGACCATGAGGAAGCGTCCCTGGTTATGGGCGATGGCGGCAACGGTGACGTGGGGCTTCCAGACCATGGTGGGCAAGCGTATACGGGCTCTGTCCCGCGGGCAACCGTCGCCGGCGGGCAGCAGTCAACCGGTTCCGGTATCGTTCTGCGACGGCACGAACACGCGGTTGTCCTCGCGCGCGCCGGCGGCGGTATCGGTGCCCGGGTCGTCGAAGAACCCGGGCTGCATGAGCTCGATGAAGCGCTTCGCCTGGGGCGATAGAAAGCGCCCCCGTCGCCACATGACCCCGTAGGTGCGCCGCGGGAAGATGCTCGGCAGGGACTTGACGACCAGGTCCTCGCGGCCGGTGATGCAGATATTGCTGGCGATGCCGATGCCGAAGCCGCGTTCCACGTACGCCTTCATGATCTCCCAGCCGCCCACCTCCAGGCGCACCTCGTAGGGGATGTTGTGCTGCTGGAGGACCAGGTTCACCAGGCGCCAGGTGGTGAGATGCCGCGGCGGCAGGATCAGCTCCTGGCTGGCGAGGTCGTCGAGCTCGATGCGCTCGCGCTCGGCCAGGCGGTGTCCCCGCGGCAGGATCAGCGAGGTGTCGAAGGAGTACACGGCCCGGTAGGCGACGTCGTCGGGCAGCTCCAGCATGGAGCCGATGCCGAAGTCGACCTCGTCGTTGCGCAGCGCGGCCAGCATGTCGCTGCCGACCACGTTGTGGAGCTTCACCGGGCTGTCCGGGTAGCGGTTCATGTACTCCTTCAGCAGGTCCGGAATCAGGTACAGCGTGCTCGACTCGCCGGCGGCGATATCCAGCCGCCCGGTCTGCAGCGTCTGGTGGCGCTCGGCGAAGCGCGAGGGCAGGGCATCGATGCCGTCCACCAGGGGCTGGGCCAGCTCGTACAGCGCCTTGCCGTCGGGGGTCAGCGTGATCCTGGGGCCGCGGCGCTCGAACAGGGTGATGTCCAGCTCCCGTTCCAGGGCCTGGATCTGCAGCGACACCGAGGGCTGGCTGAGATAGAGGCGCTCGGCGGCGCGGGAGATGCTGCCCGCCTGGGCCGTGTAGCAGAAGGCGCGCAGCTGCTTGACGCGGTTGTTCTTGTAGTAGAGCCGGCCCGAGGGATCCGTCATGCCGCTCTCCACGAGTATTGACCAAAGCTATATTCAAGATTGACCGTTGCAAGTTGTCAAATGATGCGCCGCCGCAATACAATGCAACCGCTTCAAGGGGAGCGAGTGGACAGCATCCGGCTCCGGCGGCGCCGCCAACCTGCTGCGCGACGGATCCGGAACCGACGAGCGGAACGCGTTCGGCCCCGCGGGTGGCAAAGCATCCCGCGATCCTGACTGTTCAACGACGATTGAGCGCACCGGCGCCCCCGCACCCGGGCGGAGCCGGTGCAGCCGCGGCACGCCGGCCGGGTGGAACACGCCCTGGCGGCCCGGCGACGGGCGATAAAGCGTCGACCCGCCGCCGTCGCGAGACCGGTCGGGCAACCCTGACCCGGGCCTCAAGAGGGCCTTTTCAGTCAAGCAGCGCGTATAGCAATACCAATGCGGGGCCGGCGCCCCGCGTCCGCGGCATTGCGGCCTGCGGAGCGCCGGCCCGGATGATTTCAGTACAGGGCGAATGATCGCCCGGATTCGGGAGGCAATTCCATGAGTAACGATCAGGCAGCGATCGATCGACTGAAAAAGGACTGGGCGGAGAATCCGCGCTGGAAGGGCGTGCAGCGGGGCTATACCGCCGAGGAGGTGGTGCGGCTCAGCGGGACCGTCAAGGTCGAGTACAGCCTTGCGCGGCAGGGCGCGGAGAAGCTCTGGCGGCTGATGCACGAGCTGCCCTATGTCAACGCCCTCGGCGCCATGACCGGCAACCAGGCGCTGCAGCAGGTCAAGGCCGGCCTGCAGGCGATCTATCTGTCCGGCTGGCAGGTCGCGGCGGATGCCAACGAAGCCCACACCATGTACCCGGACCAGTCCCTGTACCCGGTGAACTCCGTGCCGTCCGTGGTGGACCGGATCAACAACGCGCTGCTGCGCGCCGACGAGATCACCCACGCCGAAGGCGACAACAGCGTCGACTGGATGGCGCCCATCGTGGCCGATGCCGAGGCGGGCTTCGGCGGCGTGCTCAACGCCTTCGAGCTCATGAAGGCCATGATCCGCGCCGGCGCCGCGGGCGTGCACTTCGAGGACCAGCTCGCCGCGGTGAAGAAGTGCGGCCACATGGGCGGCAAGGTGCTGGTGCCCACCCAGGAGGCCATCCAGAAGCTGATCGCCGCACGGCTGGCGGCGGATACCATGGGGACGCCCACGATCCTGGTCGCCCGCACGGATTCCCTGGCGGCGGACCTGCTCACCAACGATGCCGACGAGCGGGACATGCCGTTCATCACCGGCGAGCGCACCGCCGAGGGCTTCTACCGGGTCAAGGCCGGCGAGGAGCAGGCCATCAACCGCGGGCTGTCCTACGCGCCCTACGCGGACCTCATCTGGTGCGAGACGGGGACGCCGGATCTCGGCTTCGCCAAGCGGTTCGCCGACGCGATCCATGACCAGTACCCGGACAAGATGCTGGCGTACAACTGCTCGCCGTCGTTCAACTGGGCCAAGAACCTGGACGACGCCACCATCGCCAAGTACCAGCGCGAGTTGGGTGCCATGGGCTACAAGTACCAGTTCATCACGCTGGCCGGATTCCACGCGCTCAACTACTCCATGTTCACCCTGGCCAAGGGCTACAAGGAGCGCCAGATGAGCGCCTACTCCGAGCTCCAGCAGGCCGAGTTCGCCAGCGAGAAGGACGGCTACACCGCGACGCGCCACCAGCGCGAAGTCGGTGCCGGCTACTTCGATTCCGTGACCACCACGATCCAGGGTGGCGAGTCCTCGGTGACCGCCATGACCGGTTCCACGGAAGAAGAGCAGTTCTAGGTCCTGCCCGCCCACAAGGCGGGTTACGCTGAGCGGATCGGGCCCGGCCGTCATCGACGGCCGGGCCTTTTTCGTCTGCGGGAGCCCGCCGGGCGGGTTGATTCCGGGCCGGCTGACCCTCATTGTTAAGGGAACGAGCGCGGTTCGCCTGCCTCTTCGTTACCTGATCGCGCCGCCCGCTGGAGCGGCGGCCTTCGATGCCGGAACGTGGCATTCCTTTCGGGAACCTTAGTAAAATGGGAGCTGAGGGTACGGGCGAGCCGTGCCCGGGCAGGTTGTCCCCGGAAGGCCCGGCAGCGTACCGCGTCCGCGGGGGTGGATCGCAGGGACGGCAGGGCCCGGGAACGGAACGGATCAACACGGCGACGATGCGAGACGGCAAGACCATGAATGACGAGCGTCGTGATCAACAGGGTGATGACGGGGTCTCGGTCGAGGAGGCGAAACCGCGCCTCAAGCAGCCGCCCATGTACCGGGTCGTGCTGCTCAACGACGACTACACGCCCATGGAGTTCGTGGTGGACGTCCTGGAGACATTCTTCAACATGGACCGCTCCCGGGCCACGCAGGTCATGCTGCAGGTGCATACCAAGGGCAGCGGGATCTGCGGCGTGTTCAGCCGGGACGTCGCCGAGACCAAGGTGGAGCAGGTCAATGACTACGCCCGGGAACACAGTCACCCGCTCCTGTGTACCATGGAGGAAGCCTGACGGGGCCCGGGGAACTCCGCGGGGCCGGCGCCAGTCCACAACAGCGAGCGCGCTTTCGCTTAGGCATCATGAGAGGTGAGTACCCATGCTGAGCAAAGAACTTGAGTTCACTCTGAATCTCGCGTTCAAGGAGGCGCGGGAAAAGCGGCATGAGTTCCTCACCGTCGAGCACCTGCTGCTGGCGCTCACGGACAACCCCACCGCGGTCAACGTATTGCGGGCCTGCGGTGCCAATCTCGAGGGGCTGAAGAAGGATCTGGAATCGTTCCTGGACGAGACCACGCCGCTGCTGCCGCCGAACGACTCCCGCGAGACACAGCCGACGCTGGGCTTCCAGCGGGTGCTGCAGCGGGCGATCCTGCACGTGCAGTCGGCGGGCATCAAGGAAGTCACCGGCGCCAACGTGCTGGTGGCGATCTTCAGCGAGCAGGAGTCCCAGTCCGTCTATTTCCTGCACAAGCAGAGCATTACGCGCCTGGACGTGGTCAACTACGTCTCCCACGGTATCTCCAAGGTCTCGGGGGACCAGGAGCACAGCAGCAACGACCCGGGCAGCTCCGAAGCCGAGGAAGAGGGCGCGGTGGAATCCGGCAGCAAGTCGCCTCTGGAGAGTTTTGCCACCAACCTCAACGAGAAGGCGCGCAGCGGGCGGATCGACCCGCTGATCGGCCGCCGGCAGGAGATCGACCGCACGGTGCAGGTACTGTGCCGCCGGCGCAAGAACAACCCCCTGTTCGTGGGCGAGGCCGGGGTCGGCAAGACCGCCATCGCCGAGGGGCTGGCGAAGCTCATCGTCGACGGGCAGGTGCCGGACGTGCTCAAGAAGAGCACCATCTATTCGCTGGACATGGGCGCGCTGGTGGCCGGCACCAAGTACCGTGGTGACTTCGAGAAGCGGCTCAAGGGCCTGCTCAAGCAGCTGGAGAAGACCCAGGGCGCGGTGCTGTTCATCGACGAGATCCACACGGTCATCGGCGCGGGCTCGGCCTCGGGCGGCGTCATGGACGCGAGCAACCTGCTCAAGCCCATGCTGGCCAGCGGTGAGCTCAAGTGCATCGGGTCGACGACCTACCAGGAGTACCGGGGCATCTTCGAGAAGGACCGCGCCCTGGCGCGCCGCTTCCAGAAGATCGACGTGACCGAGCCCACGGTGGAGGATACGTTCCGCATCCTGCGCGGGCTGAAGACGCGCTTCGAGGAGCATCACGGCGTGCGCTACAGCGACCGGGCGCTGCGCTCGGCCGCGGAGCTGTCCAGCAAGCACATGACCGACCGGAGGCTGCCGGACAAGGCCATCGACGTCATCGACGAGGCCGGTGCGCGGCTGCGGCTGATGCCGCCGTCCAAGCAGAAGAAGAGCATCGGTGTGCTGGATATCGAGCAGGTGGTCTCCAGCATGGCCCGCATCCCGCCGAAGCGGGTGTCGACCTCGGACATGAAGGTCCTGGAGACCCTGGAGCCGGACCTCAAGGCGGCCATCTTCGGCCAGGAGGAGGCCATCACGTCGCTGGCCTCGACCATCAAGATGTCCCGTGCCGGCCTGGCCTCCGGGGAGAAGCCCACGGGCTCATTCCTGTTCGCCGGGCCCACCGGGGTCGGCAAGACCGAGGTCACGCGGCAGCTGGCCCGGTTGCTGGGCGTGGAGCTGATCCGCTTCGACATGTCCGAGTACATGGAGCGGCACACGGTCTCGCGGCTGATCGGTGCGCCTCCGGGGTACGTGGGCTATGACCAGGGCGGACTGCTCACCGAGGAGGTGATCAAGCACCCGTATTCCGTGGTCCTGCTCGACGAGATCGAGAAGGCCCATCCGGACGTGTTCAACCTGCTCCTGCAGGTCATGGACCACGGCACGCTGACCGACAACAACGGCCGGCACGCGGACTTCCGCAATGTCATCCTGGTGATGACCACCAACGCCGGTGCCGAGGAGATGAGCCGCCGGTCCATCGGCTTCACGCCGCAGGACCACTCCACGGACGGCCTGGAGACGGTGCGCAAGTCGTTCACACCGGAGTTCCGCAACCGGCTGGATGCCATCATCCAGTTCCAGTCCCTGGACAACGACACCATCCGGCGGGTCGTGGACAAGTTCGTGGACGAGCTCGCGGCCCAGCTGGCCGAGAAGAACGTCACCCTGCGCGTGGACGAGACGGCGCGGGACTGGCTGGCCGAGCGGGGCTACGACCCGCAGATGGGCGCCCGGCCCATGAGCCGCCTGATCCAGGACCGGATCCGCAAGCCCCTGGCGGAGGAGCTGCTGTTCGGCCGGCTGTCCGGGGGCGGCGAGGTCATTATCCGGGCCGACGGCGAGGAGCTGGACTTCGACTTCGAAGGCGCCGGGGACCGCGAGACCGTGACCGACTGACGCCGCCGCTGGGCGCCCTCCACGGGGGCGCCCAGCGGCTCGCTGCGCTGCGGCGGAAACAGGCGGAAGGTCGAGGGACTAACGGGCGCGGTAGGTGATCCGCCCCTTGCTGAGATCGTAGGGAGTGAGCTCCACGGTCACCGTGTCGCCGGTGAGAATGCGGATGTAGTGCTTGCGCATCTTGCCGGAAATGTGGGCCGTTACCACGTGCCCGTTCTCCAGCTCGACGCGGAACATGGTGTTCGGCAGGGTGTCGATGACGCGCCCCTGCATCTTGATGTGATCATCTTTCGCCATGCAGTTATGCTCTCCTTCAGGATTCGGTTGCTCTGTGGCAGCGGGTAGCTTACCCGGTTCGGGTGTCCGTGTATGGGGGTGACCGATCGAATCTGCAAGGATACCACCCAGGCCCTGCAGGCAGGCGTGCGTCACTCCGGGGTCTGCGTCAGCGGCTGCCAGTCGCCGTCGCGGTAGACCTCGCAGGGCCGGAAGTCGGCCTTGTAGCGCATGCTGGAACACTCCGCGATCCAGTATCCCAGGTACAGATAGTCAAGGCCCCACCGCCGAGCCGCATCAATCTGCCACAAAATGGCGTAGGTACCAAGGCCGCGACGTTTCGCCTCGGGGTCGAAGAAGGTGTACACGGCGGACAGCCCGTCGGCCACCCGGTCGATGACGGCCACGGCCAGCAGCTCCGACCCCAGGCGCCATTCCACGAAGCGCGTATCGGACCACGGGGCGGCCAGGAACTCCATGTAGCTGTCCGGGTCGTGGTCATCCATGCCTCCGCCCGGGTGACGTGCCTGCAGGTAGCGCCGGTACAGGGCGAAGTGCTCCTCGTGATACCGCGGCGGCAGGATGCGTACGGTCAGGTCGGTGTTGTGCCGCCAGCAGCGGCGCTGCCGCCGACGGGGCGCGAAGTCGTGCACGGGAATCCGCAGGGACTGGCACGCCGTGCAGGCCGGGCACCCCGGCGTGTAGACATACGGGCCGCTGCGCCGCATGCCGCGCCGGATCAGCTGACTGTAGTCGTCGTTGTGCAGGGGCGTGTGGGGATCGACGAACAGGGTCCGCGCGGTGCGCTCCGGCAGGTAGGCGCACTCGTGGGTGCCGGTGGCGAAGAGCCAGAGACGCCGTGCCTCGCTTGCCTGGTTCATGCCGAAGGCTCCAGTGGTGAAAAATCGGCATCGAACTGCCAGGGGCCGGCGAGATCAGCGGCCTGCAGGGCCGCATCGAGATCGGCGAGAAAGCGGCTGCGCGGGCGCTCCTCGGCACCCATGCCCTGTAGGTGCGGCGACAGGATCTGGCAGTCAAGAAAGTGGAACCCCCACCGCTGGAGCTGGCGGGTGAGGTAGACCAGGGCGATCTTGGAGGCGTCCGGCTCACGGCTGAACATCGACTCGCCGAAAAAGGCCCGCCCCAGGGAGACGCCGTACAGGCCGCCCACGAGCCGGAAGTGATGCCGGATCTCCACCGAGTGCGCGAGCCCGCGGTCGTGCAGGTGGCAGTAGGCGTCGTGCATGTCCTTGGTGATCCAGGTGCCGGCCTCGCGCCCGCGAGGGGCGGCGCACGCGGTGATGACGTCCTCGAACGCCGTGTCCATGGTGACGTGGAAGCCGCTGTTGCGGATCCGCTTGCGCAGGCTGCGGGGCACCCGGAGCGACGCCGGAAACAGGACCCCGCGGGGGTCGGGGGACCACCAGAGGACGGGCTGGTCCTCCTCGTACCACGGGAAGATGCCGCGCCGGTAGGCGGCAAGCAGCCGCCGCTCCGACAGCGTACCGCCGATGGCGACCAGGCCGTTGGGCTGCGTCAGCGCCTGTTCCGGCGGTGGAAAGAGGGTTTCATCGCGGTCGTCCAGCCAGTGAATCCGGCGTTGCATGCCTCGTTACCTCGGAGCGCGCTGGACGCGCTTCATGGATCCGTCTTGTAGGGGCTGTGGCGCCCCATGTCCTGAATATAGCGTTCCACCATGGGCGTTTCCCGCCCCAGGAAATCGGCGATCGCGGCGCGGAAGCGGCCGTCGGCGATCCAGTGGCGGGAGTGGGTCGCCGTGGGCAGGAAACCCCGGCTGATCTTGTGCTCGCCCTGGGCACCGGGTTCGAATCGCTGGATTCCCTGATCGATACAGTACGCGATGCCCTGGTAGTAGCAGGTCTCGAAATGCAGGCCCGGGATGGCCTCGAAGCTGCCCCAGTAGCGGCCGAATAGCGCATCGCCGCTGCGGAACAGCAGCGCGCCGGCGATGAGCGCCCCTTGCCTGCGTGCCTGCACCATGATGACGCGATCGCCGAGGGTTCGCCCGCAATGGCTGAAGAACCCGGGTGTCAGCACGGGCAGATTACCATGTTCCTCAAAGGTTTGTGTGTAGAGCTGGTGAAAGACGCGCCAGTCCTCCGCGGGGATGCTCTGGCCCGGGCGGACATGAAGCTCGACGCCGGCGTCGCGGACCTGCCGGCGCTCGCGGCGGATGCTCTTGCGCCGCTTCGACGTCAGCCGGTCGAGGAAATCCTCGAAGTCGCGGTAGCCGGGATCGTTGTGCCAGTGGAACTGGCACCCCGTCCGGCACAGCAGGTCCTCCGCGGCCAGGGCCTCGGCCTCCTCCGGCTCGGGGAACAGCCAGTGGGCCGAGGACAGCCCCTGGCGCGCGACCAGCTCCCTGGAGGCGGCCACCGCGGCGGCGATCGCCCGGGTCCGGGCAACATCGGGGCGCACGAGGACGCGGGGCCCGGTCGCGGGCGTATAGGGCACCGCGTGGACGAGCTTGGGGTAGTAGGCGAGGCCGTTGCGCTCGTAGGCATCCGCCCAGGCCCAGTCGAATACGAACTCCCCCCAGGAATGGCCCTTGAGGTAGCCCGGCATGGCGGCGGCGATGCCCCGGTCATCCCGGAATACCAGGTGATAGGGCTGCCAGCCGAGCTCCGGGCTGACGCAGCCTTCGGCCTCCAGGCCGGCGAGGAACTCGTGACGCAGGAACGGATTGTCCGTCTCGGGCAGGGCGTTCCATTCCGCGGGGGAGAGGGTGTTCAGGTCGGTGACCACGGCTGCGTCCATGCGGGGATGGTAGGGCGCGCCGGGAGCCGGTGTCGAGCGCAGCGGTCGGCGGATGGCGACAGGCAGTCAGGCCCGCCGTGATCCGGTACACTGTGCAGCGGAGTCGCAGGGCAGGGAAGAACGACGGCACAGGACGGCGGACCCGTTGCAAACCTTTTCTGATATAGTAAGTTGTCGTCGACATTTCATGTCGTACGTGATCATTTGAACCCCGGGCGACCATGCCGTTCGCCGGTCGTCGTCATGGATGCACATAACAGGCAGGCCGATTCGCCGTGGCAGGTTCCGGTTCCTCACAAGAGAGCAAGCTTCCTTCACCGCTGGGTCATCACGTAGGCCGGGGCCTGCGGGAGGCGTCGCTGTTCCTGCTGCTGGCGGTGGCCATCTACATGGTGGTCGCGCTGGTGACCTATCACCCCAACGATCCGGGCTGGAGCTTCAGCGGCAGCGGCGGTCCGGTGGACAACGCCGGCGGCGTGGTCGGGGCCTGGCTCGCCGACCTGTTCCTGTATCTGTTCGGCTATCTGGCCTTCCTGTTCCCGGTGATGATCGCGTTCTCCGGCTGGCTGGCCTGGCGCTGGCAGCGGCGCGACGGTGCCTTTCACTGGGGCGTGTTCGGCCTGCGCTTTGTCGGCTTCGTTTTCACGCTCGCCTCCGGGGCCGGCCTGGCCACGCTGCACGTGGAGGCGGTCCCCCAGACCGTGCCGCTGCACTCCGGCGGCATCCTGGGCGACGTCATCGGCACGGCCCTGGAGCCTGCGTTCAGCTTCCTGGGGGCGACGCTGCTGCTGCTGGCGGTGTTCCTGGCCAGCGTCACGCTGTTCACGGGCCTGTCGTGGCTCAGCCTCATGGACCTGATCGGGCAGCTGTGCCTGGCGGCCGGGCGCGCCGCCGGGCGCGCGGTAACCTGGGTCCGGGATGGCTGGGCGGGACGCCGGGCGCGCAAGGCGCGCCGGGCGGTGGTCACCCGGGAGAAGGAGAAGAACAGGACGCGCAAGACGCCGCAGATCGAGCCCAGCAAGCCCGCGCCCAAGCCCGGCAAGAAGGCGGACCGGGAAAAGCAGATGCCGCTGTTCCATGCCGAGCCCACCGGCGACGGGCTGCCGCCGGTGTCGCTGCTGGATCAGCCGCCGGAGCACAAGGGCGGCTACTCCAAGGAGTCCCTGGAGGCCATGTCCCGCCAGCTGGAGAAGAAGCTGGCCGACTTCGGCGTCGAGGTGGAGGTGGTCGCCGTCCACCCCGGGCCGGTGATCACGCGCTTCGAGGCGCAGCCGGCGGCGGGTGTGAAAGTCAGCCAGATCAGTAACCTGGCCAAGGATCTTGCCCGGGCGCTGTCGGTGGTCAGCGTGCGGGTGGTGGAGGTCATCCCCGGCAAGTCCGTGGTGGGCCTGGAGATCCCCAACGAGCACCGCCAGGTGATCGCGTTCAGCGAGATCGTGCGCGCGGAGGTCTGGGAGAAGGCGCAGTCGCCCCTGTCCATGGCGCTGGGCAAGGACATCGGCGGCGAGCCGGTGGTGGTGGATCTGGGCAAGATGCCGCACCTGCTGGTGGCCGGCACCACCGGCTCCGGCAAGTCGGTGGGCGTCAACGGCATGATCCTGAGCCTGCTGTACAAGAACCGGCCGGAAGACGTGCGGCTGATCATGGTGGATCCGAAGATGCTGGAGCTGTCCATCTATGACGGCATCCCGCATCTGCTGGCGCCGGTGGTCACGGACATGAAGGAGGCGGCCAACGCGCTGCGCTGGTGCGTAGGCGAGATGGAGCGCCGCTACCGCCTGATGGCGGCCCTCGGGGTACGCAACATCACCGGCTACAACCGCAAGGTCCGGGAAGCCGCGGACAACGGCGAGCCGTTGCGCGACCCGCTGTGGAAAGCGCCCGAGGAGGACCCGCAGGCCGAAGCGCCGGAGCTGGAGCCGCTGCCGTTCATCGTCGTGGTGGTGGACGAGTTCGCCGACATGATGATGATGGTGGGCAAGAAGGTCGAGGAGCTCATCGCGCGCCTTGCCCAGAAGGCGCGCGCGGCCGGGCTGCACCTGATCCTGGCCACGCAGCGCCCGTCCGTGGACGTGATCACCGGGCTGATCAAGGCCAATATCCCCACGCGCATGGCGTTCCAGGTCTCCTCCCGGGTGGACTCCCGCACCATCCTGGACCAGATGGGCGCCGAGGCCCTGCTGGGCCATGGCGACATGCTCTACCTGGCTTCCGGCAGCAGCATGCCCACCCGCGTCCACGGCGCGTTCGTCTCCGACAACGATGTCCATCGCGTGGTCAATCACCTGCGCTCGCTGGGCGAGCCCGAGTATGTGGACGGGATCCTGGAGGAGACCTCCGGCACCACGCCGATCCCGGGCGTGCCCGGCGAGGACGGCGGCGGCGACGGCGAGCAGGATCCGCTCTACGATCAGGCCGTCCAGGTGGTCACGGAGACCCGCCGGGCTTCCATCTCGGGGGTTCAGCGGCGCCTCAAAATCGGCTACAACCGGGCGGCGCGCCTGGTGGAAGAAATGGAGAACAGCGGCGTCGTCGGGCCGCTGCAGTCCAACGGCGCCCGGGAAGTGCTGGCTCCGCCGCCGCCCCGTGACTGAGCCGTCCCGGAACCCCCGCGCGCCGGGGAGGTCGACTGCGAAGGAGCGGTCGTTGCCGCCCGCCCCGTTACCGAATCCCTGGGAGAGACCATGATCCGGACTGTTCTGCTCGCCTGCGTATTCCTTCTCGTGCCCGCCGCGGCCGTCCCGGGCGAGGCAACCCCCCGCGCCGCCCTCGAGCGGTACTTCGCCGAAGTCGAGACCGTCGAGGGCCGCTTTACCCAGGTGGTGCGCGACGAGGACGGCCAGGTCCTGGAGGAGAGCCGGGGAACCCTGGCCATTCAGCGCCCGGACCGCTTCGACTGGTTCTACCGGGAGCCCTTCGAGCAGCGCATCGTGGCCGACGGCGAGTACCTGTGGATTCATGATCCGGGCCTGCAGCAGGTGACGGTGCAGCCGCTGGAGGAAACCCTGGGAACCGGGGCGGCCCTGCTGCTCAGCGGTCGCCTGGATACCCTGGAGGAGCAGTTCCGCATGGACACGGACGGCGACTGGCTGGTTCTGACACCGCGGGACGAAGGCTGGAATCTCACCGAGGCGCGGCTGCGCATGGGCGACGGCCTGCCCGAGGAGATCGTCGTGCGCGACGGGCTCGGCCAGGAGACCCGCCTGACGCTGCGTGACCTGCGTACGGGGGTCGAGTTCGCGGCGGACCGGTTCCGTTTCGAGCCGGACGCGGATACGGATGTAATCGAGCAGAACGGAGCGGACCTTGACCGCTGACGCCCCGGTACGCCCCCTGGCCGACCGCATGCGGCCCCGGTCACTGGACGAGTTCGCGGGCCAGGAGCACCTGCTGGCCCCGGGCAAGGCGCTGCGGCGCAGCGTCGAGGCCGGGCACCCGCACTCCATGGTGCTCTGGGGCCCGCCCGGTACGGGCAAGACCACGCTGGCCCGGCTGATTGCCGATGCCAGCGGCGCGCGCTTCATCACGCTGTCGGCGGTGATGAGCGGCGTCAAGGACATCCGCGCGGCGGTGGACGAGGCCCGCACGCTGCGCGAGCAGGGCCGGCCCACGGTGCTGTTCGTGGACGAGGCGCACCGGTTCAACAAGGGCCAGCAGGACGCCTTCCTGCCGTTCGTCGAGGACGGCACCCTGGTGTTCATCGGCGCGACCACCGAGAACCCGTCCTTCGAGCTCAACAACGCGCTGCTCTCGCGGGTGCGCACCTATGTCCTGCGCGCGCTGACGGCCGACGCCCTGCGCGCGCTGCTGCAATCGGCGCTCACCGATCCGGAGCGCGGCCTGGGCGACCGGCAGCTGCGGCTGGAGCCGGATGCCCTGGAGCAGCTCGTGGATCTCGCCGACGGTGATGCCCGGCGCGGGCTGACCCTGCTGGAGATCGCCGCCGACCTGGCGGATTCCGGCGTCATCGACCGCGCCGTGCTGCAGGAGGCCTCCGCGGCCGGCCTGCGCCGCTTCGACAAGGGCGGCGATGCGTTCTACGACCAGATCTCCGCGCTGCACAAGGCGGTGCGCGGCTCCGACCCCAATGCCGCGTTGTACTGGTACTGCCGCATGCTCGACGGCGGCTGCGATCCCCTGTACGTGGCGCGGCGGGTGGTGCGCATGGCCTCGGAGGACATCGGCAACGCCGAGCCGCGGAGCCTGCAGATGGCCCTGAACGCCTGGGATGCCCAGGAGCGGCTGGGTAGCCCCGAAGGCGAGCTGGCCATCGCCCACGCCATCGTGTACCTGGCCAGCGTGCCCAAGAGCAACGCCGTCTACAGCGCCTTCAACCAGGCCATGGAGGCGGCGCGGGAGCACGGCTCCCTGGAGGTTCCCCTGCACTTGCGCAATGCCGCCAGCCGCCTGATGAAGGAGCTCGGCTACGGCGAGGAGTACCGCTACGCCCACGACGAGCCCGACGGCTACGCAGCGGGCGAGGACTACTTCCCGGAGGCCATGGCGCCGCAGCGCTTCTACCAGCCCCTGTCCCGTGGCCTGGAGGACAGGATCCGGGACCGCATGGAGCGGCTGCGGCAGAAGGATGCGGAGTCCCGGTGGCGCAGGAGGAAGAAATGATTGCGCGGTAGGAGCGACTTCAGTCGCGACTTTCCAGAGACCCGATTCACAGCCAGGTCGGGGCTGAAGCCGCTCCTACAACCTCTCGCCGGACCCGGGGCCTTTTGTGGGAGGGGCTTCAGCCCCGACGGTGGCCGGAAATAACGCTCTGCAACGGTCGTGGCTCACGCCGCTCCTACGGTGGGTTCTCCCCGCCTACGCATTCCCGGCCCGTCCCGGTACAATGCGCACCCCTGAAGGCACAGCACGAGGATCGGACCGGACATGCTGGATCCCCGCGAACTCCGCAATGACCCCGAGGGCGTGGCCGTCGCGCTGGCGCGCCGGGGCTACACCCTGGATGTCGAGCGCTACCGCCGGCTGGAGGAGCAGCGGCGCGAGCTGCAGATGCGCGTGCAGGAGCTGCAGAACGAGCGCAACCGCAGCTCCAGGTCCATCGGCCAGGCCAAGGCCCGGGGCGAGGACATCCAGCCGCTGCTCGACCAGGTCTCCGATCTCGGCACGCGCCTGGATGCGGCGCAGGACGAGCTGAGCGCCGTCCAGGCGGAGCTCGACGCGCTGCACATGGACATGCCCAACATCCCCCAGGAGGACGTGCCGGAGGGCGAGGACGAGGACGCCAACCGGGAGATCCGCCGCTGGGGGGAGCCGCCGCGGTTCGATTTCCGCGCCCGCGATCACGTCGACCTCGGCGTCCCGGACGGCCTGCTGGACTTCGAGACCGCGGCGGCCATCACCGGCTCCCGCTTCGCGGTCATGCGCGGGATGGTGGCGCGGCTGCACCGGGCGCTGATCCAGTTCATGCTGGACCGCCAGGGGGAACGGGGCTACGAGGAGGTCAACGTCCCCTACATCGTGAATGCGGATGCCCTGCGCGGCACCGGGCAGCTGCCCAAGTTCGGCGACGACCTGTTCGCCCTGGCCGGCGAGCAGGATTACTACCTCATCCCCACCGCCGAGGTGCCGGTAACCAACCTGGTGCGGGAACGGATCATCGAGGCGGAGCAGCTGCCACTGCGGTTCGTCTGCCACAGCCCCTGCTTCCGGGCCGAGGCGGGCAACTACGGCAAGGACACCCGCGGCATGATCCGCCAGCACCAGTTCGAGAAGGTGGAGCTGGTGCAGATCGTGCCGCCCGCTGACTCCAACGCTGCGCTGGAGCAGCTCACCGCGGACGCCGAGGCCATCCTCCGGGCCCTGGAGCTGCCGTATCGCGTCGTGCTCCTGTGCGGCGGCGACATGGGGTTCTCCGCGGCGCGCACCTACGATCTCGAGGTCTGGCTGCCGGGACAGGAGCGCTACCGGGAGATCTCCTCCTGCAGCAACTTCGAGGCCTTCCAGGCCCGGCGCATGCAGGCGCGCTGGCGCAATCCGGAAACGGGCAAGCCGGAGCCGGTGCACAGCCTCAACGGCTCGGGCCTGGCGGTGGGGCGCTGCCTGGTCGCCATCCTGGAGAACTACCAGGAGGCGGACGGGCGCGTGCGCACCCCGGAGGCGCTGCGCCCCTACCTGGGCGGCAGGGACTGGATCATCGGCTGACGGCGCGGGCCGTCAATGCTCGGCGAGAACCGGCGCCAGCTCCCGGAACAGGGCATCGCGCTCCTCCTGGGTGCGCACGGCCATGGCCCGGTCGACGACCTCCCTGGTGAGGTGCGGGGCGAACAGGCGGATGAACTCGTACATGTAGCTGCGCAAGTACGTGCCGCGACGGAAGCCGATGTTCGTGACGCTGGACTCGAACAGGTGGCCGGCGGGGATGGCCTTCAGGCCGGTGTCGCGGTCGGGCTCGTAGGCCATGCTCGCCACGATGCCGACGCCCAGCCCCAGGCGGACGTAGGTCTTGATGACCTCGGAGTCGGTGGCCGTGAACACCACGGTGGGTTCCAGGCCGTGCTGGCGGTAGGCCTTGTCGAGCTTGGAGCGCCCGGTGAAGCCGAACACGTACGTGACCAGCGGATACTCGGAGAGGGTCTCCAGGGTCAGCGGATCCTCGTCCAGCAGGGGATGGTCATCCGGGACGATGACGCTGCGGTTCCACCGGTAGCAGGGCATCATGACCAGGTCCTCGAACAGATCGATGGCCTCGGTGGCGATGGCGAAGTCCACGCCGCCGTGGGCCGCCAGCTCGGCGATCTGCATGGGCGTGCCCTGGTGCATGTGCAGGCTGACGTTCGGGTAGCGCTCCCGGAACGCCGTGACCACCGGGGGCAGGGCATGGCGCGCCTGGGTGTGCGTGGTGGCGATGGACAGGCTGCCGCGGGCCTCGTCCAGGTGCTCGTCGGCGATGGCGCGGATGTTGTCCACGTCGCCGAGCACGCGCAGGGCGGCCTGGAGGATCTCCTTGCCTGCCGGCGTGACCTGGGTCAGGTGCTTGCCGCTGCGCTCGAAGATCTGGACGCCGAGCTCGTCCTCCAGCATCCGGATCTGCTTGCTGACCCCCGGCTGGGAGGTATAGAGCGCCTCGGCCGCCGCCGAGACATTGAGATCGCGGCGGGCGACCTCGCAGATGTAGCGTAGCTGGTTCAGCTTCATGGAGCGCACCGTTGCTTATAACGACGTAGCATATAAGTAAAGGAAACGCGTCTTTTTGTAAATATTCATCAACCCCTACGCTCACTCGGCAGAAGCCGTGACGGAGGTTCAACGGAATGGCAGACACCATGGTCCTGCGCCTGGATCGGGTCGGACGCCGGGTGCTGGTCCTGGGCGATCACCCCGAGGCGGCGCGGCTGCTGGAGGCGCTGGACGTCCCGCAGGAGGCACTGGCCGGCTGGGGGCAGCCCCTGCCGGCCGGCGTCGAAGCTGTCGCCGCGGACCCGGACCTGGAGACGGCCGTGCGTGACAGTGCTCTCCTGGTCGTCCTGGACCCGGACGCAGCGGACGCGGAGGCAGCCCTGCGCCACGCCCGGCGGCACCGGGTACCGGCCTGGGTGCCGGAGCAGCCGGAACGCGGTGACGCCGTGCCCGCAGCGGACCCGGGCCGGGGCGTCGGCCGCAGGTCGGCCGCGGGTGTGGATGACCCGGAGCTCCAGGAACCGGAAGGGCAGGTCGACCTGCCCGTGGCCCGGGCGCGGGGCGTGGGCAGCGTGAGCCTGGTGGGCGCCGGGCCGGGGGCGGCGGATCTCATCACCCTGCGGGGCCTGCGGGCCCTGGAAAGCGCCGACGTGCTCATCTACGACCGCCTGGTCGCCGCATCGTTGCTGGACCATGTCCCGGTCCACTGCGAGCGCATCTTCGTCGGCAAGCAGCGCCGCGACCATCCGGTTCCCCAGGGCCAGATCAACGAGCTCCTGCTGCGCCACGCCGGCGCCGGACGGCGCGTCGTCCGGCTCAAGGGCGGCGACCCGTTCATCTTCGGCCGAGGAGGCGAGGAGATCGAGCACCTCATGGACGCGGGCATTCCGTTCCGCGTCATCCCGGGAATTACCGCGGCCAGCGGCTGCGCCGCCTATGCCGGCATCCCGCTGACCCACCGCGACCATGCCCAGTCCTGCGCCTTCGTGACCGGCCACCGCAAGGACGGCGTGCTGGACGTGGACTTCCGCGGCCTGGTGCGGGACGGGCAGACGCTGGTGTTCTACATGGGGCTGCACAGCCTTCCGGATATCCGCCGGGGCCTGATCGCGGAGGGCATGCGCCCGGACATGCCGGCGGCGCTGATCCAGCAGGGCACGACCCGGGCGCAGGCGGTGCTGGTGGACGCGCTGGAGACGTTGCCGGAGAAGGTGGATCAGGCGCGCATCCAGGCGCCGACACTGCTGATCGTCGGCGAGGTGGTGCGTCTTCGCCAGCGGCTGGGCTGGTTCCGCGGCACGGGCGAGGCAATGGCCTGGGCGCCGCGGGAGGCGGGCGAGGGGACGTCACCGCCGGAATGAGCCGGCGGCCCCGTCGTGAGGCCGCCGGAACCCCGGTGTGCCGCCTACTCGTTGCCGCTGAAGGCCATGAGCAGGTGCAGCAGGCTGGTGAACAGGTTGTAGATGGCGATGTACAGGCCCACCGTGGCCATGATGTAGTTGGTCTCGCCGCCGTGGACCAGCGCGCTGGTCTGGTAGAGGATGAACGCGGACATGAGCAGCACGAACAGGGCGCTCACGCCCAGCATCATGCCCGGCAGCTGGAAGACCATCGCCCCCAGGCCGGCGAGAAAGCCCACCAGGATGCCCGCGAACAGGAAGCCCCCCATGAAGGAGAAATCCTTGCGCGTGGTCAGGGCGTAGGCCGACAGGCCCAGGAAGATGGCGGCGGTGCCGCCGAAGGCCGTGAGCACGATCTGCGGCCCGTTGCTCACCGCCGTCAGGTAGTAGCCGATGATCGGTCCCAGGGTGAAGCCCATGAAGCCGGTCAGCGCGAACACCGACGCCAGGCCCCAGACGCTGTTGCGCAGGTAGTTGGTCAGGAACAGCAGGCCGAAGTAGCCGCCGAGCACGAGCAGCCAGTGCATGGGCGGCGCATTGGTGATCATGGCCACGCCCGCCATCACCGCGCTGAACGCCAGCGTCAGGGAAAGCAGGGTGTAGGTGTTGCGGATGACCTTGTTGGTCTCGATACTCCGCGCACCCGCGGAACTGATGACACGCTCCTGGCTCGTCATTTACCTTGCGCCTCCTTCGATGATGAATGCGCCGGGCGACCGCGTCCGGCGAAGTGCCCTCAGTCTAGCGTCTACAGGCGTGCAGGGCGAACCCTTTCGCCACTTGAGAGTGCGCGCGCACGCGGAAGTTCCGGGGCGGCGCCGGCGTGTCACAGCCGCGGCCCGCCGCGCCGGTTCTTGATACGCCGCAGCAGCATCTTGCAGTCGATGCCGAGGATGCCGTCCCGGGAGAAGAAGTGCTCGCGCACGAAAGCATCCAGATGGGCCTCGGTGTCGGTCAGGGTATGAATGTGCAGGCTCTGCAGGTCGCTCATGAGATAGAGGCTGACCACCTCGGGGGTCCCGGCGAGCTCCTCGCAGCAGGCGTCGATGTGCGAGGGGCTGACGCGGACGTCCAGGAACGCCGAGACGCTGCGCCCCAGCTTGGCGGGATCGACCACCGCGGTGAACTTCTCGATGATCCCTTCATCCACCAGGTGCCGCACCCGCTCGCGGGCATAGGCCCGCGAAATGCCCACCCGCCGGCCGATCTCGGCGAACGACAGGCGGCTGTCGTCCACCAGTAGCTTCAGGATCGCCTCGTCCACGTTCTCCATCGCCTGCCTCCCGGTGTATCGCCATGGGGCGGTCCGTCCGAAACGGTGCCTGCCCGTCTTCCGGTGGCAGACCCGGGCAATTGCGAGCAAGAACGCTGCCAGGACAGGTGTCATCGCCTGACAAACGGCATCGTACGGCCTTGCGGGGGACCGGATGTAAGCCGGCGGGGTCGCGGCAGCGCACCGGGACGGTGCGCGCCGCACCGTCATCGGCCGTCCGCGGATACGCCTGGCGGGGAACGTACCATCCTGTTCCGGCGGTATTTTTTCGGCTGCAGCGCGATCTGGCACGGCGATTGCGCAGGGACGGGTGCAAACGCCGCACACCGCGGCGAGGCAACCAACAGCGAGGTAGACCCCATGTCCATGAAGCGTCGCGATTTCCTGAAAACGGGCGCCGGAGCCGCCGGCGGGGCCATTGTCGGTGCCCCGGCCCTTCTCAAGGCGCAGTCGGACCGAACCTTCACGTGGCGGATGACCAACGCGTATCCGCCCGAGTCGCCGTTCTATGTTACCGGGCCGGGGAGCCCCGAGGACTTCTGCCGCAAGGTCGCGGCGATGTCCGGCGGCCGGCTGCAGATCGAGCACTTCGCCGCCGGCGAGCTGGTGCCGGCGATGGAGGGCTTTGATGCCGTGACTTCCGGGACGGTGGAGATGAACGCCGCCAACGCCTACTTCTGGACCGGGCAGGCACCGGCCGCCCAGTACTTCACCACGGTGCCCTTCGGCATGAACTTCCAGGGGCAGAACGCCTGGATCTACCACGGCGGCGGGCTGGAGCTCTGGCACGAGCTCTACGCCGGCTTCAACGCGGTGCCGTTCCCCATGGGCAATACTGGCGTCCAGATGACCGGCTGGTTCCGCGAGCCCATCGAGTCCGTCGCCGACCTGGACGGCCTGAACATGCGGATCCCGGGACTGGCGGCCGACGTCTATTCCCGGCTGGGCGTCAACACCCAGGTCCTGCCCGGCGGCGAGATCTTCCCGGCGCTGGAACGCGGCGTCATCGACGCCGCGGAGTTCGTGGGCCCTTACCAGGACCGGCGGCTGGGCCTCCACCAGGCGGCCAAGTACTACTACACCACCGGCTGGGCCGAGCCGAACAACGTCACCGAGCTTCTCATCAACAAGGACGCCTGGGAGTCGCTGCCCGAGGACCTGCAGGCCATCGTCCGTACCGCCGCCATGGCCTGCAATCTCGAGAGCCATACCTGGTGCGAGGCCAACAACTCCGACGCCCTCACGGACCTGGTGGACAATCACGGCGTCATCGCCGACACGCTGCCCGGGCCGGTGGTCGAGCGGCTGCAGGAGGCCACGTTCGACGTCCTGTCGGACTTCGCCAGCCAGGACGAGCAGGCGCGGCGGATCCACGAGGCCTTCTTCGCGTTCCGGAAGAAGCATGCCTCGTGGGCGGCGCTGAGCGAGGGTCCGGTCCAGCGGCTCGTCAACGGGTCGCTGAGCGCCTCCATCTGAACGGTGCGAACAAGGGGAGAGCCCATGCTGACGGCGGTGGAACGCGGGGCGGACCGGCTGCTGGAGCTGGCCGGCTGGGGTGCCAAGATCAGTGCCATGGCCATCGTTGTCGTGGTGACCACCAACGTGGCCCTGCGCTACGGACTCAGCATGGGCACGGTCGCCATGCAGGAGCTCCAGTGGCACCTGGTCCCGCCCATCGCCATGCTGGGCATGGCCTATGGCCTCCACAACGGCGAGCACGTGCGCGTGGACGTGTTCTACGAGCGCATGCCGCGGCGGCTGCAGGGAATCATCGAGCTCGTCACCTGCGTCCTGACCGTCGCCATTGCGCTGTACCTGGCCAGCCTGGCGGTGCCCTTCGTCGAGCGCTCGTTCAGCCTCGGCGAGGGCTCGGCCAACCCCAGCGGGCTGCCGTACCGCTACGTGCTCAAGGCATTCCTGCCGGTCGGCTTCGCGCTCCTGGCCGTCCAGGGCGCCGCCGGCGCCGTCCGGGCCGTGCGGGAGCTGCGCGATCCGCGCAGCTGCGTCCGCGGCCCGCACCGTGACGGAGCGCCTTCCCATGGCGAATGAAGTCCTTGCGGTCCTGATGCTGGCCGGGTTCATGGGCATGATCTTCATCGGCATCCCGGTCGGCATCGCCCTGGCCACCTCCGGTCTGGTGTTCGGCTACCTGGGCCTGGGGGACGTGTTGTTCGGCCTGCTGCCCTCGCGGGTCTACGGGGTGGTGACCAACTACACCCTCATGGCCATTCCGCTGTTCGTGTTCATGGGGGTGATGCTGGAGAAGTCCCGCATCGCCGACGAGATGCTGGAGACCCTCGGCCACGCCATGGGCGGGCTGCGCGGCGGCATGGGCATCGCCATCGTGCTGGTCGGGGTGCTGATGGGCGCGGCTACCGGGATCGTCGGCGCCACCGTCGTCACCGTGGGCCTGCTGACACTGCCCGTGCTGATGCGCCGCGGCTACAGCAAGTCCCTGGCGTGCGGGACCATCTGCGCCTCGGGCACGCTGGGCCAGATCCTGCCACCGAGCCTGGTCCTGCTCCTGCTGGCGGACATTCTCGGCGAGTCCGTGGGCAGCCTGTTCGCCGCCGCCATGCTGCCGGGCCTGGCGCTCGCCGGCGTCTACGCCCTCTATCTCATCGGCCTGGGATGGTGGCAACCCGAGGTCGCCCCCGCGATTCCCCGGCAAGAGCGGGACGCCCTGGCCGGGAGGGATCTGTGGCGGCGGGTGGTGCGCTCCGTGGTGCCGACCCTGGGCCTGGTGTTCGCCGTGCTCGGCTCCATCATCGGCGGCATCGCCGCACCGACGGAGGCCGCCTCTATGGGGGCGGCCGGCAGCCTGGTCATTGCGGTGATCAGCCGGCGCTTCAGCCTCGGGGTTCTCAACGACACCCTGGGCGGCACCGTGCGCATTACGGCCATGGTGTTCTTCATCCTCATCTGCGCCCAGCCGTTCGCCCTGGCGTTTCGCGGGCTCGGCGGCGAGGGCCTGGTGGAGGGGCTGTTCGCGATGATCCCCGGCGGGCTCACGGCGGAGCTGCTGTTCCTGATGCTGCTGCTGTTCGTGCTCGGCTTCTTCCTGGAGTGGATCGAGATCTCCTACATCGCCCTGCCCATGTTCCTGCCCCTGTTCCAGCAGGCCGGCGTCGACATGGTCTGGCTGGGCATTCTCGTGGCCATGAACCTGCAGGCGTCGTTCCTGACGCCGCCCTTCGGCTGGGCGCTGTTCTTCCTCAAGGGGGTCGCCCCGCCGGGCATTACGACACGGGATATCTACGTCGGGGTGATACCATTCATCGCCCTGCAGGCGGTTGCGCTGGGTCTGCTGTTCCTGTTTCCGGGCATGGCCACCTGGCTGCCCGAGACCATCGGCTGGTAGCACGCAATGGAGCTCTTCTCGACACACGATCCGGCCTGGCTGGCCGGTCTCGCGGCGGCGCTGGGCCTGACGGGCCTGGTGGCCGGAATCATGGCCGGGCTGCTCGGCGTCGGCGGCGGCATCGTCATCGTGCCGGTGCTCTACCACATGTTCACGCTGCTGGGGCTGGACGAAGCCGTGCGCATGCACCTGGCGGTGGGGACGTCGCTGGCGACGATCATTCCCACATCGCTGCGCTCGGCGCGGGCGCACTACGCCCGGGGCGGGCTGGACCCGGACCTGTTGCGCTCGCTGGCCCCCTCGGTGTTCGCCGGGGCCGTCCTCGGCGGCCTCGGCGGCAGCCTGGTGGACGGCGCCGTGCTGGGCGCCATCTTCGGCATCGTGGCGCTGCTGGTCGCGGTCAACATGGCGCTGCCCAGCCAGCGCAGCGCGCTGGCCGCGTCCCTGCCCGCCGGGCCGGCACGGGGGCTGATCGGCGCGGTGATCGGCGGGCTGTCGACCCTCATGGGCATCGGCGGCGGGACGCTCAGCGTGCCGGTGCTGTCGCTGTTCAACTATCCGATCCACCGGGCCGTGGGCACGGCATCGGCGCTGGGGCTGATCATCAGCGTGCCGGGGACCGCCGGATTCGTGTGGTCCGGCCTCGGGGTGGCGGGGCGTCTGCCTGGAAGCATCGGCTATGTCAATCTCATCGGCTTTGCGCTGATCGTGCCCCTGACCCTGCTGGCGGCACCCATCGGCGCCCGCATCGCGCACAGCGTCAACCCCGCGCGCCTGCGCCAGGCATTCGCACTGTTCCTCGCCGTGACCTCGGTGCGCATGCTGCTGGATGTCCTGTACTGATCGCGGCCATCAAGGAGAACCGGATCCATGCTGCAAACACCCCGGGCCCGTAACGGCATGGTCGTGGCCCCGCACTTTCTCGCCGCCGAGGCGGGCCGTGACGTGCTGCGCGACGGCGGCAGCGCCGTCGAGGCGATGGTCGCGGCCGCTGCCGCCATCGCGGTGGTCTACCCGCACATGAACGCCATCGGCGGCGACGGCTTCTGGCTGATCGGCAACGACGGCGCCGCGCCGCTGGGCATCGATGCCTGCGGGCCGACTGCGGCTGCTGCCGACCGGGCGTTCTACGATGCGCGGGGGCACGCGTCGGCAATACCCGCACGGGGTCCCCATGCCGCCCTCACGGTTCCCGGCACCGTGGCCGGCTGGCAGCGGGCCCTGGCATCACCGGGGTCCGGAGCCGGCCGGCTGCCGCTGGCACGGCTGCTCGAGCCGGCCATTCGGCACGCCCGCGACGGCGTGCCCGCCAGCACGGGACTGGCCCGGCTCGCCGCGGACAAGCGCGGCGAGCTGGAGGACGTACCCGGCTTCGCCGACACCTTTCTCGCCGGCGGCGCGCCGCCGGAGACAGGCGCCGTGTTCCGCCAGCCGCGCCTGGCGGACACCCTGGAGCAGCTCGCCCGGGCGGGTCTCGACGATTTCTACCGCGGCGAGATCGCGGCGGCGCTCGCCGACGATCTGGCGGCGATGGACAGTCCGGTGGACCGCGGCGATCTGGCCGGTTTCGACGCCATGACCGTGGATCCCCTGGGCCTGGACCTCGGTGGCGGCCGGGTCTACAACATGCCGCCGCCGACCCAGGGGCTGGCCTCGCTGCTGATCCTGGGCATCTTCGAGCGCCTGGGCGTCGAGCGGGCGGAGGGCTTCGCTCACGTCCACGGCCTGGTCGAGGCGACCAAGCAGGCGTTCCAGGTCCGTGACCGCTATGTGACCGATCCCGCCTTCATGGACCGGGATCCGTGCGGGTTCCTCGACGCCGCGTTTCTGGACGGGGCGGCGGCCCGCATCTCCGCGGAGCGGGCGCTGCCCTGGCCGCAGGCCGGCGCTCCGGGAGATACCGTCTGGCTGGGCGCCATGGACCGGGACGGCCGCAGCGTGAGCTTCATCCAGAGCATCTACTGGGAGTTCGGGGCGGGAGTGGTGTCGCCGGCGACCGGCGTGCTCATGCAGAACCGCGGCATGAGCTTCTCCCTGGACCCGGCGGGGCGCCAGGCGCTGCAGCCGGGCCGTCGGCCGTTCCACACGCTGAACCCCGCCATGGCCCGGCTGAACGACGGGCGAACGCTGGTCTACGGCACCATGGGCGGCGAGGGCCAGCCGCAGACCCAGGCGGCGGTATTCTCGCGCCACGTCCTGTTCGGCCAGGCGCTGCAGGACGCGGTGACCGCCCCGCGCTGGCTGCTGGGACGCACCTGGGGCAGCACCAGCACCAGCCTCAAGTTCGAGTCCCGGTTCGAGCCGGCACTCATCGAGGCCATGGCCGCGGCGGGGCACGATGTGGAGGTCCTGGGCCCGTTCGAGGATGCCATGGGGCACGCCGGCGCCATCAGCCGGCGGGCCGACGGTGTCTTCGAGGGCGCCGCCGACCCGCGCAGCGACGGGCAGGTCGCGGCCCTGTAGCCGGGGCCGCTGGCAGCCGGATCACGCCTCCGGCATGGCCCGGTTCACCAGGGTGTCCACGTCGGCGGCGGCCGAGAGCCCGCCGTACAGGAGAGTCCGTTCCGGGCCGAGCCGTGCGGTGCAGAAGGCGTCGGCCACGGCGTCGCTGCCGCCGCGCACCAGCAGGCCGCCCTGCAGCGCCAGGGTCAGGTCCTCCACCAGCAGGCGGGCCTCCAGGGGCAGCTCGGCGTCGCCGTCCAGGCGCCGGCGGATCCGCTCCACCGCCGCATCCAGGTGGCGGTTGGCGCCGCGGCTGCGCTCCAGCTCCGCGAACACGGCATCCACCGTCTCGGGGCTCTTCTGCATGGCGCGCAGGACATCCAGGCACTGGACGTTGCCGGAGCCCTCCCAGATGGCGTTGACCGGAGCCTCCCGGTAAAGCCGCGGCAGCACGTGCTCCTCCACGTAGCCCGCGCCGCCGAGGCACTCCTGGGACTCGGTGATGTGGCCGGCGGCCCGCTTGCAGATCCAGTACTTGCCGAGCGCCGTGGCAATCCGGGCGAAGGCCCGCTCCCGGGGGTCGTCCGGTGCCCGGTCCAGGGCCGAGGCCACCCGGAACGTCAGGGCGACGGCGCCCTCGACCTCCAGCGCCAGGTCGGCCAGCACGTTGCGCATCAGCGGCTGCTCCAGGAGCAGCCCGCCGAAGGCGGAGCGCCCGGCGCAATGGTGCACGGCATGGGCAAGGCCGTGGCGCATGAGGCTGGTGGAGCCGATCATGCAGTCCAGCCGGGTCTGGGCGACCATGTCGATGATGGTGGGCACGCCGCGGCCTTCCTCGCCGACCATGACCGCGTAGGCGTTCTCGAACTCCACCTCGCTGGAGGCGTTGGAGCGGTTGCCCAGCTTATCCTTGAGGCGCTGGATGCGGATGGCATTGACCGTGCCGTCGGGCCGCCACCGGGGCAGCAGGAAGCAGCTCAGCCCGCCCCGGGACTGGGCGAGCACGAGAAAGGCGTCGGACATGGGCGCGGAGAAGAACCACTTGTGGCCGACGAGCTCGTAGTCGCGGCCCGGGCCCTCGGCCCCGAGCGCCAGCGCGCTGGTGGTGTTGGCGCGAACGTCGGAGCCTCCCTGCTTCTCGGTCATGCCCATGCCCAGGGTGACGCCGGTCTTCTGCTCCGGCGGCAGGAAGCGCCCGTCGTACCGGTTGCTCAGGATGCGCGGTTCCCAGATCCGGGCGAGCTCCGGCTGATGGCGCAGGGCGGGGATGCCCGCGTGGGTCATGGTGACCGGGCACATGGTCCCGGATTCCGCCTGGTTGTGCAGGTACATCAGCGCACTGCGCACCACCTGGCTGCCGGGGCCGGGCTGACGCCACGACAGGGCGTGGATCTCGGCGCCGAGGGCGGCCTCCATGAGCTGGTGATACGCGGGGTGGAACCGGACCTGGTCGATGCGATGGCCGTAGCGATCGTGGCTGCGCAGCTCCGGCGGGTTGCGGTTGGCATCGAAGCCCGCTTCCCAGAGCTCGCCGCCGGCGCGATCACCGTAGGCCGCAAGGCGATCTTCTCCCCAGCTGCCGCCCTCGCGCTGAACCGCCTCGCGCAGGACCTGGTCGGTGAGATACAGGTTGCGACCCTCGAACGGGGTCGGCTGGTTTACCACCGTATGGGTCGTCCAGCCGGTGGATTCGGGCACCGTATGGGTTGGCTCGGTCGCCATGATCGCCTCCCGGGGATAATCCCCTGTGGGTGTCTCGCAATGCGGCCCGGGCTCCCGCTCAGTGGAGGCTTCTCACGCTCGTGGGCCGGCCGTAGAGATAGCCCTGGGCATAGCCGCAGGCCGTCTGCTGCAAGCGCTCCGCCTGTGCGCGGGTTTCCACGCCCTCGGCCACCACGTCGAAGCCGAAGACTTCCGCCATGGAGCACGCGCACTGCACCAGGGCGAAGTTGCGCTCATCATCGCAGATGGTATCCACGAAGATGCTATCGAGTTTGAGTTCGTCAAGCCGGAGATAGCTCAGATAGTGCAGCGATGAATAGCCCTTGCCGAAATCATCCAGGGAGATGCGGATGCCGTGGTCATTCAGCTCCTGGATCAGCTCCCGGGTCAGGCTGATGTTGTCCAGGAGCACGTCCTCGGTGATCTCCAGCGTGAGCACGGACGGATCCACGCCCGCGTCCCGGGCCAGGCCGATCACGGTCTGGGAGAAACCCCGGGAGAAGAAGTACAGCGGCGAGATGTTCACGGCGACGGATACGTGCTCGCCGAACTGTCGCTGCACGTCGGGGATCTCGGCGAGCACCGTCTCCAGGATGAGCTTGCCGAACGGGATCATGAGCTTCGATTCGGTGATCTCGGGAATGAACTCGGCAGGGGAGACGGGGCCCAGAGTGGACGGCGACCAGCGCGCAAGCGCCTCGACGCCCACGACCTCGCCGGTGCGCAGGTTGACCTTGGGCTGGTAGGCCATGCGGAAATCGCGCTGGTCGATGGCCTCCTCCAGCAGCTTGCGCATGCGCAGGGAGGCTTCCACCTGCTGCATCATGGCCGGATCGAAGTAGTACAGCGAATCGGCCTGCTCGTTCTTCGCCCGCCGCAGGGCGATACCCGCCTTCTTGAGGCACTCCTCGAAGCTCCCGGCGTCGCCGGGATACGTGGTGGCGGCCGTGGAGTACTCGACCCGGTGGCCGACGCGGTCCACCGGGAGCTCGGCCATGGCCTGCCGGAAGGCCTGGTCGAAGCGATCCGGCAATTCCCGGGCCTCCAGGTCCTCGATCCAGACGGCGAACTCGTCGCCCCCGGTGCGTGCCGCGAAACGCCACTGCGTGAGGTTGTTCCGCAGGGCCTCGGCGACGTCGCGGAGGATCTCGTCGCCGTGATCGCTGCCGAACAGCGCATTGACGATGCGAAAGCCCCGGATATCCAGCAGCACCAGGTGCGCCGTCCTGACGCCGGCTTGCAGCCGGTAGGCGACGTGTTCCTCCAGGTGGCTGCGGTTGGGCAGTCCCGTGAGCGAATCGAAGTAGGCCAGGGCGGCGACGTGATCGCGGCTCGCCTCCAGCTCGCGGTTGGCTTCGTTGAGCTCGGAATGCGAGGCTTCCAGTGAATGGATCTCCCGGACCAGGCGGGAGCGCAAGCGGTTGATCACCGTCCAGGAAACCAGCGTGAAGAACAGCAGCAGGAGACCGGCGAACAGCCAGCCGACCGGGGTGTTCTGCCGCTCGATGAGCGCATGATCGAATTGCAGCCAGCCTTGCCAGACGGGGATCGACAGCAGCGGCGGCACGATCACCCAGAGCCCGGCCACCAGCATGCTCCGTTTCGGCCGCAGCGTGGCGACGCAGATGACGATCAGCGTGCACAGCAGCAGGATCCCCGAGCCCAGAAAGCCGCTGCGCGTCAGCGAGAGAACGGCCAGGCCGCCGACGACGAAGGCGATGGCCAGCACCTTGGCGGTGGTGGACAGGCGGTCGCGTAACCCGAAGCACGCGCCCAGCACCACGGCCGCGACCACGTCCAGGAACAGGAACACGGTGTCGGACGCACCGGGCGGGCCGAAGGCGGTGGCGACCCCGTGCAGCAGGGCCGCGGAGATGGCGATGATGCCGCCGATGGCGAGAAAGCGGTCGACCAAGGGGTCGCTTTCGGGGAATGCGTGCGGGGAGTCCTCGGTGCGTGCCTTGGTCATCTGTGCGCTTGCTCTCCGTTCCGTAAGCCTCGGTCCAATAACAGCCTGCCACAGGAGCGTTATCGGTACGCACAACGAAGGGTTGAGAGGGCGGGTCCGCCGAGGTCTGCCCAACCGCCGTTCTGCCGTGGTGTCGCCGTCATCCCGAATACGGGACAATATGCCGCCTGGTGTGCACGTTTCCGCGGTGCTTGTTGGTTCTGCGCGACAGCATGCCTATTGTGAGCGCTGGAGAAAATTCCGGAGTGGTCCATGCCCGTGTCCTTCGAAGGCAAGCTGGTCATCGCCATCTCGTCCCGCGCGCTGTTCGACATGACCGACAGCCATCGCGTGTTCATGGAGCAGGGCGTGGATGCCTACTGCGCCTACCAGCGCGCGCACGAGGACGAGATCCTGGCGCCGGGCGTGGCCTTCACGCTAGTACGCAAGCTGCTGCGCCTGGAGGGCATCGACGCCGGAGTGGAGATCATCCTGCTGTCGCGCAACAGCGCCGATACCGGGCTGCGCGTGTTCAATTCGGTGGAGCACTACGGCCTGAACATCACCCGCGCCGCCTTCACCAATGGCGAGCGGCCCTGGCGATACATTCCCGCCTTCGGTGCGCACCTGTTCCTGTCGGCGGACGCCGACGACGTCGCCCAGGCCCTGAACCAGGGCTACGCCGCGGCGACCATCCTGCCGTCCGCCGGGCGGGAGGCGGGCGGCGACGACGACGGCGAGGTCCGGATCGCTTTCGACGGCGATGCCGTGCTGTTCGGTGACAGCGCCGAGCGGGTCTTCCAGGAGTCGGGGCTGGAAGCGTTCTCGGCCAGCGAACGCGCCCAGGCGCACTCGCCGCTGCCCGGCGGGCCGTTCAAGTCCTTCCTGGCCGCGCTGCACCAGCTGCAGCGCCGCGGCGGCGAGACCGCCGGCCAGGCGCCGATCCGCACGGCGCTGGTCACCGCCCGCAGCGCGCCCGCCCATGAACGGGTGATCCGCACGCTGCGGCACTGGGATATCCGCATCGACGAGGCGCTGTTCCTGGGCGGCCTGGCCAAGGCGGAGTTTCTGGCCGCCTTCGGCGCGGACATCTTCTTCGACGACCAGGAGGGGCACTGCGAGATCGCCAGCGAGCAGGTGGCCACGGGACACGTGCCGCACGGGGTGACCAACCGCGGGAATGAGCCGGAGCCGGGCTCCGAGCGGGACGAGCAGGAGCAGCCTCTCAGCAGGTAGCGCTGGAGCGGTGACACCGTGTTGCAGGTGGGGGGAAAAACGAATACTGTGTGCGCGTTTTCCGGGCCGGGCCGGTGATGGCCTGTACACGGAGCGTCGTGGAGAACCCGTCAGCGTGATGATTGTCTGCCTTGATCTGGAAGGCGTGCTGGTGCCGGAGATATGGGTCGGCCTGGCGGAGCGCACGGGAATCGACGCGCTGCGCGCCACCACCCGGGATGTACCCGACTACGACGAGCTCATGCGCCAGCGACTGCGCATCCTCGACGACAACGGCCTGGGCATGGCGCACCTGCAGGCGGTCATCGACGAGGTGGCACCCTTCGCCGGGGCGCGGGAGTTCGTGGACTGGATTCGCGCGCGGTACCAGCTGGTGATCCTCTCGGATACCTTCTACGAGTTCGCGCGGCCGCTGATGCGCCAGCTCGGCTGGCCGACGCTGTTCTGTCACCGGCTGGAGACGGATGCGAGCGGGCGCATCTCGAATTACCATCTGCGGCTGCCGGATCACAAGCGGGCCGCCGTCGCCGCGTTCCAGCAGCTGAATTTCCGGGTGGCAGCGGCGGGGGATTCGTACAATGACACCGGCATGCTGGGGCAGGCCCATACCGGGATCCTGTTCGCACCGCCCCAGAACGTCGTCGACGAATTTCCGCAGTTCCGGGTGACCCGGGACTACAACGGCCTTCGGGACGCCCTGGCCGCGGCGTCCCAGCAATGACAGCAGCGCCTCATGACCGATAACCAGGCAACACTTGTCGCGGTTCTCGCGGACACCCACGGCTTTCTGGACCCGCGCATCTCCGAGCGCGTCGCCGAATGCGACTACGCCGTGCATGCCGGGGACGTCGGCGGCGCCGACGTTCTCTGCTCGCTCAATCCCCGGGAGTCGGTGATTGCCATTCGCGGCAACAACGACACGGCGGACAAGTGGGCGGACTCGGAGCTGCATTTCCTGGAGAACCTGCCCGCCACCGCCGAGGTGGCGCTGCCCGGTGGCTCGCTGGTCGTGGTGCACGGCGACGACCATCGCGGGCTGCGGGAGCGCCACCGGCACCTGCGACAGGCCTATCCCCAGGCGCGCGCGGTGGTGTACGGTCACAGCCACCGCCTTGCCATGGACTGCGACGAGGTCCCGTGGGTGCTCAACCCCGGCGCCGCCGGGCGGACCCGCGTCCACGGCGGGCCTTCCTGCCTGCTGCTGCGCTGCACGGACAGCGAGTGGCAGCTCGAGGCCGTCCAGCTGCCCATGCGCAAGTACCCGAACCGCGACGGCCAGCGCAGGCGGGCCAGCACGGCGAACTGACGTACGAACCTTTCTGTAACGGGAGGCCATGAGCGCGCAGCCCGGCCAGCGTTCCGAGACCGATCTGGAAAAGCTGCAGCAGCGGCTGGCGAGCTGTCTGGGAGCGGATCGCACGGCCTTCCGCAAGCGGCTCCAGGGGCTGCGCCGACGGGCCCGTGCCGGCAAGCCCTACGATCGCGGCCTGCAGCGGCTGGCCGCCGACATGGACGCCTCGGTGGCCCGGCGCGAGGCCCGCATCCAGCAGCGCCCCGAGCCGGCGTACCCGGACGACCTGCCGGTGGTGGAACACCGGGAGGCGATCCGCGACGCCATCCGCGACCACCAGGTGGTGGTGCTGTGCGGCGAGACGGGCTCCGGCAAGAGCACTCAGCTGCCCAAGATTTGCCTGGAGCTCGGGCGCGGCATCGACGGCATGATCGCCCATACCCAGCCCCGTCGGCTGGCCGCGCGCACGCTGGCCGGACGGATCGCCGAGGAGCTGGAGACGCCGGTGGGCGAGGGGGTCGGCTACAAGATCCGCTTCACCGACCGGGTCAGCGAGCGCACGTGGATCAAGCTGGTCACCGACGGCATGCTGCTCGCCGAGATCCAGGGCGACGGCGTCCTGGAGGCCTACGACACCATCATTATCGACGAGGCCCACGAGCGCAGCCTCAACATCGATTTCCTCCTGGGCTACATCAAGCGCATCCTGCCCCGGCGGCCGGATCTCAAGGTCATCATCACCTCCGCCACCATCGACCCGGAGCGCTTCTCCCGGCACTTCGACGATGCGCCCGTGCTGCACGTGTCCGGGCGCACCTATCCCGTGGAGGTCCGCTACCGGCCCCTGGCCGCCGCCGACGAGGGGGATCGGGACCGGGACCAGCAGACCGCCATCGTCGACGCCGTGGACGAGCTCGCCCGCGAAGGGCCGGGCGATGTCCTGGTGTTCCTGGCAACGGAACGGGAGATCCGCGAGACGGCCGAGGCGTTGCGCAAGCAGCACCCCCCGGGCACGGAGATCCTGCCCCTGTTCGCGCGGCTGAGCGCGGCGGAGCAGCAGCGCGTGTTCCAGCCCCACGGCGGCCGCCGCATCGTGCTGGCGACCAACGTCGCGGAGACGTCGGTGACCGTGCCGGGCATCCGCTACGTGGTGGATACCGGGGTCGTGCGGCTGAGCCGCTACAGCTTCCGCAGCAAGGTCCAGCGCCTGCCCATCGAGCCCATCTCGCAGGCCTCGGCGGACCAGCGGGCGGGGCGCTGCGGGCGCGTCGCTCCCGGGGTCTGCATTCGTCTCTACAGCGAAGAGGACTACCAAAACCGGCCCGCGTTCACCGATCCGGAGATCCGCCGCACCAACCTGGCCGCGGTGATCCTGCAGATGCAGGCCTTGGGCCTGGGGGGGGTGGAGGCGTTCCCCTTCGTCGAGCCGCCGGACCGGCGCTACATCAATGACGGCTACCGCAGCCTGTTCGAGCTCCGGGCCGTGGACGACGGGCGCCGGCTGACGGCTCTCGGGCGCCAGCTGGCCCGCCTGCCCGTGGATCCCACCATCGGCCGCATGCTGCTCGCCGCCGGCGAGCAGGGCGCGGTCAGCGAGCTGCTGGTCATCGCCGCGGCCCTGAGCATCCAGGACCCGCGCGAGCGCCCGCTGGAGGCCCAGCAGGCGGCGGACCAGGCCCACCGGCAATGGCAGGATGAGCGCTCCGATTTCCTCGGCTTCGTGAACCTGTGGCAGGACTACCAGCACCAGCGCCGCCACCTGTCCAGCAACAAGCTCCGCCGCTGGTGCCGCGACCACTACCTCAGCCCGCTGCGCATGCGCGAGTGGGCCGATATCCACCGGCAGCTCAAGGAGCTGGTGACGGGGCAGGGCTACCGGGCCAATACCGAGCCGGCCGACTACGCACCGCTCCACCGGGCCCTGCTCACCGGGCTGCTGGGCAACGTGGCCATGCGCAGCGACGATTCGGGGTATCTGGGCGCGCGCGACCTGAAGCTGACCATCTTCCCGGGGTCGGCCCTGGCGAAGCGCCGTCCCAAGTGGATCGTGGCCGCGGAGCTCGTGGAGACCTCGCGCGTGTTCGCCCGCACCGTGGCGGCGGTGGATCCCCGGGAAGTCGAGGGGGTCGCCGGCCACCTGGTGCAGCGCAGCTACAGCGAGCCGCACTGGGACCGGCGCAAGGGCCGGGTAAGCGCCTACGAGACTGTGACGCTCTACGGCCTGCCGCTGGTGACCGGGCGCAAGGTGGACTACGGTCGCATCGATCCGGCGGAGGCGCGGGAGATCTTCCTGCGCCAGGGGCTCGTCGAGGACCGGGTGGACAGCAAGGGGCGGTTCCGCGAGCACAACCGGGCGCTCATCGCGGACATCCGCGAGCTGGAGGAGAAGTCCCGCCGCCGGGACGTCCTGGTGGACGCGGACCGCCTCTATGCCTTCTACGCCGAGCGCGTGCCGGAGGATGTCTACGACCTGCGCGGCTTCGAGCGCTGGCGCCGCAAGGTCGAGGACAAGCAGCCGCGCCGGCTGTACATGACCCGCGAGGCGCTGATGCAGCACGGCGCCGAGGAGGTCACCGGCACCCGGTACCCGGAGGCGCTGCAGGTCGGCGAGCTGCAGCTGCCGCTGAGCTACCACTTCGAGCCGGGGCATGCCGACGACGGGGTATCCCTGCAGGTGCCGCTGGCAGCACTCAACCAGCTCGCGCCGGAGCCGCTGGAGTGGCTTGTGCCCGGCTTGCTGGAGGAGAAGGTCACGGCCCTGATCCGGGGGCTGCCCAAGGCGTTGCGCCGTCATTTCGTGCCGGCGCCGGATTTCGCCCGGGAAGCGCTGGCCGCCATGACGCCGGGCCGGGGCTCGCTGATCGACGCCCTGCGCCGGCAGCTCCACCGCATGACCGGGGTGGATGTGCCCCCGGAGACCTGGGACGCCGTGACCCTGCCGGATCACCTGCGCATGAACATCCAGGTGTACGACGCCGAAGGCGGGCTGCTGGAGCGCGGGCGCGATCTCCGCGCCCTGCAGGATCGCCTCGGCGACCGCGCCAGCACCGATTTCCGCGCCGGCCGCCGGGAGAGTACCTGGGAGCGCCGGGGCATCACCCGCTGGGACTTCGGCGAGCTGCCGGAGACCGTGGAGTTCCGCCAGCACGGGATCACCGTCCGGGGCTATCCGGCCATCGTCGACGAGGGGGCCAGCGTCGCCCTGGAGGTCACGGATGCCCCGGAGGCCGCGGAGCAGCGAACGCGCGCGGGCATCCGGCGCCTGGTCCGCCTGCAGCTGCGCGACACCGTGGCGTACCTGCGGGATCATCTCCCGGACTTCCAGCGCATGGCGCTGCAGTACCAGGGGCTGGGCGGCAGCGACGAGCTCCGCGATGAGCTCCTGGCCGCGGTGGTCGACCGGGTGTTCCTCTCGGGGCGGGCATTGCCCCGGGACGAGGCGGCATTCCGCGTCATGCTGGATGCCGGCCGGGAGGAGCTGGTGGCCGAGGGAGAGCGCTTCGCCCGCCGGGTCGCACGCATCCTGGAGCGCTATCACGTGCTGCGCAAGGCCCTCAAGGAGCCGCGGGGACTGGAAGGCATGGACAGCTTCCGGGACATGAGCGAGCACCTGGACGCCCTGGTGTTTCCGCACTTCCTGCTGGAGCTGCCGGCGGAGCTGCTGGAGCACCTGCCCCGGTACCTGGACGGCCTGGAGCACCGGCTGACGAAGCAGGCCGAGGACCCGCGCCGCGATGCCCAGCGCACCCACCTGGTGCGCCCCTGGTGGGAGGCGTGGCAGGATCGGGCGGCCCGCCACCGGGAGGCCGGCATCCACGACCCGGAGCTCCAGCGCATGCGCCACCTGCTGGAGGAATACCGCATCTCGCTGTTCGCCCAGCATCTGGGCACGGCCATGCCGGCCTCGGAGAAGCGCCTGCGGCGGCAGTGGCAGGCCGTGCGCTGACACCGGCAGCCCCCTGTAGTACCATGCGCGCCTTTCCCGGCAGCATCGAGTAATGAGCGGTATGGAACTCAACGCCCTTTATTCCCAGGCGGCGGACCTCCGCGAGCGCGTGGATGCGCTCAGGGGGTATCTTTGACTATCCGGGCAAGAAGGAGCGCCTCGAGGAAGTCCTGCGGCTCCTGGAAGACCCGAACATCTGGAACAACCCCGGTGAAGCGCAATCCCTGAACCGGGAGCGGGCCTACCTCCAGGATACCGTCGACCAGCTGGAGTCCCTGCACAGCGGCCTCGCCGATGTCGAAGAGCTCCTGGAGATGGCCGAGGCCGAGGACGACGCCGAGACCATCACCTCGGTGCAGACGGATCTGCGCGCCTACGCCCGTGAGGTGGAGGCGCTGGAGTTCCAGCGCATGTTCACCGGCGAGATGGACAGCGCCAATGCCTTCCTGGACATCCAGGCCGGCTCCGGCGGCACCGAGGCCCAGGACTGGGCCAACATGCTGCTGCGCATGTACCTGCGCTGGGGCGAGCGGCGCGGCTTCCGCACGGAGATCATCGAGCTCTCGGAAGGCGACACCGCCGGCATCAAGAGCGCCACGGTGCGCTTCGAGGGCGATCACGCCTTCGGCTGGCTGCGCACCGAGACCGGCGTGCACAGGCTGGTGCGCAAGTCGCCCTTCGACTCCGGCAACCGGCGCCATACCTCCTTCGCCGCCGTGTTCGCCTCGCCGGAGATCGACGACAACGTCGAGATCGAGATCGACCCCTCGGAGCTGCGTATCGACGTCTACCGCGCCAGCGGCGCCGGCGGCCAGCACGTCAACACCACCGAGTCGGCGGTGCGCATCACCCACGAGCCCACCGGCATCGTGGTCCAGTGCCAGAACGACCGCTCCCAGCACCGCAACCGCGAGACGGCCATGAACCAGCTGCGCGCCAAGCTCTACGAGCGCGAGATGCAGCGGCGCCGGCAGGTCCAGGAATCCGTCGAGGACGACAAGTCCGACATCGGCTGGGGCAGCCAGATCCGTTCCTACGTCCTGGACCAGTCCCGGATCAAGGATCTGCGCACCGGCGTGGAGGTGGGCAATACCCAGGCGGTGCTGGACGGGGACCTGGACCGTTTCATCGAGGCAAGCCTCAAGGCCGACGTGTAAACCAGCGAGCGACGAACCAGTGAGCAAGGAAACTGCGGAGACCGACGACAACAAGCTCATCGCCCAGCGGCGCGAGAAGCTCCGCGCCTGGCGGGACAGCGGCGGGGCCTTCCCCAACGACTTCCGCCGGGATGCCTTCGCCGCGGACCTGCACGCCGCCCACGACGACCAGGACAACGACACCCTGGAGGCGGAAGGCATCCGCGTGCGGGTGGCGGGGCGCATGATGGCCAAGCGGGTCATGGGCAAGGCCAGCTTCGCGAGCCTGCAGGACATGACCGGCTCCATCCAGCTCCATCTCCAGCGCGATGCCCTGCCCGAGGGCCAGTACCAGGAGTTCAAGAAATGGGACCTGGGCGACATCGTCGGCGCCGAGGGCACGCTGTTCCGTACCCGCAAGGGTGAGCTCTCGGTGAGGGTCGAGCGCCTGGTCCTGCTGACCAAGTCCCTGCGCCCGCTGCCCGAGAAGTACCACGGCCTGGCCGACCAGGAAGCGCGGTACCGGCAGCGCTACCTGGACCTGATCGTGAACCCGGAAGTGCGCGACGTCTTCCGAGTGCGCAGCCGGGTCATTCAGTTCATCAGGGATTTCCTGAACCTACGGCGTTTTCTTGAAGTGGAAACGCCGATGATGCAGCAGATCCCGGGCGGCGCGGCGGCGCGGCCGTTCGTCACCCACCACAACGCGCTGGATATCCCGCTGTACCTGCGCATCGCCCCGGAGCTGTTCCTCAAGCGCCTGGTGGTGGGCGGCTTCGAGCAGGTCTACGAGATCAACCGCAATTTCCGCAACGAGGGCGTGTCCACGCGGCACAACCCCGAGTTCACCATGCTGGAGTTCTACCAGGCCTACGCGGACTACCACGATCTCATGGACCTGACCGAGGAGCTGCTGCGCGAGCTGGCCGTGGAGCTCAAGGGGACGCCGGAGATGGAGTGGCAGGGCGAGGCGGTGGATTTCGGCAAGCCCTTCCCGCGGCTGTCGCTGCGCGACGCCGTCGTCCGCTACAACCCGGGCGTCAGCGCCGAGGAGCTGGACGACCCCGCCCGTGCCCGGGCGGTGGCGGATCGCCTCGGCGTCGCCGTGGATGACAACGGCGGCCTCGGCAAGCTGCAGGTGACCCTGTTCGAGGAGACGGTGGAGCACCAGCTGCGCGAGCCCACCTTCATCATCGACTATCCCAAGGAAGTCTCGCCGCTGGCGCGGCCCAAGGACGACGAGCCGTTCGTCACGGAGCGCTTCGAGCTGTTCATCTGCGGCCGCGAGATGGCCAATGGCTTCTCCGAGCTCAACGACGCCGAGGACCAGGCCGAGCGCTTCCGCGCCCAGGCGGCGGACAAGGACGCCGGCGACCAGGAGGCCATGCACTACGATGCCGATTACATCCGCGCCCTGGAGTACGGCCTGCCGCCCACGGCGGGTGAGGGCATCGGCATCGACCGCCTGATCATGCTCTTCGCCGACCAGGCCTCCATCCGCGATGTCCTGTTGTTCCCTGCCATGAGGCCGGAAGGGTAACCTGAGGAGGGGAAGCGTACGGCTTGCGGATGGGTCCGTGTCCGGTGGCGGGATTGGGGTTGGGTTCCGGAGCTCCGCTTACGGAAGCAGAGCTTCCTACCCTCCGCTCCGGGCTGGCCGGCTGACAGCACATCCCTGTGCTGACAGCCGGTGGCGGCATCCCTGCCGCCACCCCTTCGGGGCCGGTCGCCCTGCGCTCCGGCGCTACGCAAAGTCACCCAACCCCAATCCCGCCACCGGACGCGGACCGGTATCGAAGCGTAATGGTGCCTTCGAAACGTTGCACCTGCGTGTGGTGTCGGAGTTCGGCGTGTAGGAATGCCCGATACTTTCCGGTTGGACGTCGGTGGTCGGCGGGGGTGTGTTGGGGTGGGCGACTTGCGCAGCGCCGGAGCGTAGGCCGCTCGGCCCCGGAGGGGTTGCTTCAGGGATGAAGCAACCGAGCGTCAGCACAGGGACGTGCTGTCGCTCGGCCAGGCCGGAGCGCAGGATAGGTACCCGGCTTCAACCGAAGCCGGGTACCGTAAGCGGAGCTCCGGAGCCCACCCCAACACACCCCCGCCAACCACCGACCCATCCGCAAGCCGCGTTCGCACCCCGGGCATGTGCCGGTCTACGAGTCGTCCGTCGCTTCCTCTTCCGTCGGCAGCGGGACGTCGTAGGGGAGCTGGGCGAAGCCGGCGGGCTGGTCGCCCAGGCGCAGGTCCTGGCGGCCGTGGTACTGCACGCGCAGAACGGCCAGCGCCTCGGTGCCCGCGGGGCCGGCCACGGCCCGGACCACCTCGCCGGCGGAGGCGCCGTCGGCGGTGAGCACGCTGTCGCCGGGTGAGGGGACGCTGCCCGCCGGCGCGGTCAGCCCGAACATGCGCCGGCTCGGCTTGCCCCGGTAGTGCATGCGGGCAATGACCTCCTGGCCCGGGTAGCAGCCCTTCTGGAAGCTGATGCCGCCGATGAGCTCGAGGTTGACCTGCTGCGGGACGAACCGCTCCCGCGTGGCGGCGGTGACCTCCGGCTCGCCGGCGCGGATGCCCAGCAGGGTCCAGCCGGTCGGGGTGACCGGGCGGGAGGCATCGGTCAGCGTGCTCCACAGCCCCTCGGCATCGCGGGCGTGGGCGACGGCGAGGAAGCGCTCCGGCTCGCCGCCGAGGTTCAGCACCGTGGTGTCACCGGCATGCACGGCGGTGCCGGTGCCCTGGGGCAGCGTGCCCGCCACCTGGGTGAGGGCGGCGGCACCCGAGCCGGCGGCGCCCCAGACCCCGCCGTGGGGCGTGAAGTCCTGGAGGGCGACCCGGGAGCGGAGCACGTACATGCGCAGCCGCTGCACCAGCCCCTCGACGAGGCTGCCGTCGGTGAGCAGCAGGAAGTCGTCGTCATCGAGGCGCAGCACGCGGAACAGCCCGAGAAGGCGCCCCTTGGGGTTGCACAGCCCCGCCAGGCGCCATTCATCCGTACCCTGATCGGCCACGCTCTCGCTGAGCTGCGCCTGCAGGAAGGCGGCGGCGTCGTCGCCGACCACCCGGATGAGGCCGCTGCCCGGCAGGGGCATGACACCGCCGTCGCCGAGGACCGTGTGCAGCTCGCCGTCGGCGTCGCCGAAGTCCAGCAGCGCGCCGTCATCGCCGAAGCGCGGCTTCTGCGGCGCGAGCAGGGCGGACCACTGGATGCTCGGCGGCGTCCGGGATGTCTCGTTCATCATCATGTCCTGCGTTGTGGCTATGGCATAATTGCAACCTGCAACCGGCACACGAGGGCGAAACCATGGCGGAACGGGAACCGGAGCCGAACCGGACGGAATCGCAGGACTCCCGCGACCGGGAGCCCGAGAATACCACGACGACCCCCGAGGACCCGAGCAGCTTGCCGCCCGAGCACGGCGGTCAGGCCGGCCCGGAGCCCACGCGCTACGGCGACTGGGAAAAGGGCGGTCGCTGCACCGACTTCTGAACGCGTCACCCCGGGGCGACGGTGCTGCCTTGCATCATGCCCCCGGACGGTATAGCTTATGGGCCCGTTAAATGGTGCGCTGCAAGGGCTGTAGCCGCGCGGCACGCGAGCCGCCGCAGCGGGCACGCCCGGGCCGCCGCCGAGCCGGACGACCGCAGCCCCGGCTCCGGTACGGTCTTGCCCCGGCCGGTGTATCGCCATCACCTCCGGCACCCGCGTCCTGACACGCCGACGAGGACGGTTGCGGCCGGGAATCAGTCCGCAGGACGCCGACGCCTCCTGCGGGTCCACTGTTCCACGCGGAGCGAGTCACGATGCCAACCGATAATCGACCGCTTTCCCCTCATCTGCAGATCTACCGACTGCCTTTCATCGTCGTCCTCTCCATTACCCACCGAATCGCCGGCGTCGCCAACGCAGTCGGGTCGCTGCTGGTGGTGTACTGGCTGGTCGCGCTCGCCAGCGGGCCGGAGGCATTCGCTACGGCGCAGGCGGTGCTCGGCTCCATCCCGGGACTGATCATCCTGTTCGGCTTCAGCCTGGGGCTGTTCTATCACTTCGGTAACGGCATCCGGCACCTGTTCTGGGATACGGGTCGGGGTTTCGAGCTGCACACGGCCCATCGCTCCGGTCAGGTGGTGGTCGCCGGTGCGGTGGTGCTGACGTTGCTGGTCTGGATCGTGGCGCTTGCCACGGGGGGTGCCTGATGAACATGCGGACGCCGGTCAAGGATGCGCGCGGGCTGGGCTCGGCGAAGGACGGGGTGCACCACTGGTGGCTCCAGCGGGTCACGGCGGTGGCGCTGATCCCGCTGGTGCTGTGGTTTGCATTCTCCCTGGCCGTGCACGCGGGCAGCGGCTACGAGGGCATGCGGGCCTGGGTCGGCTCGCCGTTCACCGCCGGCGCCGTCATCCTGCTCGTGGCCACGGCGTTCTACCACGCGCAGCTGGGCCTCCAGGTGGTGCTGGAGGACTACGTGGGCAACAAGGCGCTGCAGGTCGCCGGCATTGTTGCCGTGAAATTTCTCGCCGCGGTACTCGCCCTGACGGGCATTCTCGCCGTGCTCAGCATCGCCTTTGGAGGCTGAACCGCATGTCCAGCTACGAGATCATCGATCACACCTACGACGTTGTTGTCGTCGGCGCCGGGGGCGCCGGGCTGCGCGCCACGTTCGGCATGGCCAACCAGGGCCTGAAGACGGCCTGCATCACTAAGGTGTTCCCGACGCGCAGCCACACCGTGGCGGCGCAGGGGGGTGTCTCCGCGGCGCTGGGCAACATGGGCGAGGATGACTGGCGCTGGCACATGTACGACACCGTCAAGGGCTCCGACTGGCTCGGCGACCAGGACGCCATCGAGTACATGTGCCGCGAGGCGATCCCCGCCATCATCGAGCTGGAGCACTACGGGGTGCCGTTCTCGCGCACCGACGAGGGGCGCATCTACCAGCGCCCGTTCGGCGGCATGACCACCCATTTCGGCGAGGGCCGCGCCCAGCGTACCTGCGCGGCGGCGGACCGTACCGGTCACGCCATCCTGCACACGCTCTACCAGCAGGCGCTGAAGTACGAGGCCGAGTTCTTCATCGAGTACTTCGCCCTGGACCTGATCATGGACGACGAGGGGGCCTGCCGCGGCGTCATCGCGCTGAACCTCCACGACGGCACCATCCACCGCTTCCGCGCCCACGAGACGGTCCTGGCCACGGGCGGCTACGGCCGGTCCTATTTCTCCTGCACCTCCGCGCACACCTGTACCGGCGACGGCATGGGCATGGTGCTGCGGGCGGGGCTGCCGCTGCAGGACATGGAGTTCGTGCAGTTCCATCCCACCGGCGTCTACGGTGCGGGCTGCCTGATCACCGAGGGCGTCCGCGGCGAGGGCGGCTATCTTACGAACTCCAGTGGCGAGCGGTTCATGGAGCGCTATGCGCCCAACGCCAAGGACCTGGCGTCCCGCGACGTGGTCAGCCGCTCCATGACCATCGAGATCCGCGAAGGCCGCGGGGTCGGGCCCAACGGCGATCACATCAACCTGCACCTGGAGCACCTGGGGCCGGAGGTGATCAACGAGCGGCTGCCGGGCATCGCCGAGACGGCGCGGATCTTCGCCGGCGTGGACGTCACCCGCTCGCCGATCCCGGTGCTGCCCACGGTGCACTACAACATGGGCGGCATCCCCACCAACTACAAGGGCGAGGTGGTTACCCTGCGCGACGGCGATCCGGACGCGGTGGTTCCCGGGCTCATGGCCATCGGCGAGGCGGCGTGCGTGTCCGTCCACGGCGCCAACCGCCTGGGCTCGAATTCGCTGCTGGACCTGGTGGTCTTCGGCCGCGCCGCCGGCCTGCGGGCGAAGGAGCTGGTGGCGGAGCAGGGCGACAATCACCGCCCCCTGCCGAAGGACTCGGCGGACTTCTCGCTGGAGCGCCTGGACCGGCTGCGCAACGCCAACGGCAGCCAGCCCACGGCGCAGGTGCGGGCGAACATGCAGAACGTCATGCAGAACTTCGCGGCCGTGTTCCGCACCGGCGAGGTCCTCGAGGAGGGGTGCCGGAAGATGGAAGAGGTGTTCGCCTCGTTCGAGGACGTCTCCGTGACCGACCGGTCGCTGATCTGGAATTCCGATCTGGTGGAGACCCTGGAGCTGGACAACCTCCTGGGCTGCTCGGTGACCACCATCCAGTCCGCCCGCAACCGCACCGAGAGCCGCGGCGCGCACGCCCGCGAGGACTACGGCGAGCGGGACGACGACAACTGGATGAAGCACACGCTGTCCTGGATGGACACCCGCGGGAATACCACCATCGACTACCGTCCCGTGCACATGAACACGCTCACGGACGAGGTCGAGCCGTTCCCGCCGAAGGCCCGGGTCTACTGAATCAGCGACCGAGGTCGCAGCCCGCAATCAACGAGGTTGACAGGCAATGGCAGAGTTCAAGCTTCCGGAAAACTCCCGCGTCGGCCAGGGCGAGACCTGGCCCGCACCGGACGATGCCAGCAATGTCCGCCGCTTCCGCGTGTACCGCTGGAAGCCGGACGACGGGCAGAATCCGCGCATGGACACCTTCGAGCTCGACATGGACGACTGCGGGCCGATGGTTCTCGACGCGCTGATCAAGATCAAGAACGAGGTGGATCCCACGCTCACGTTCCGGCGCTCCTGCCGGGAGGGGATCTGCGGCTCCTGCGCCATGAACATCGACGGGCAGAACACCCTGGCCTGCACCAAGGCCTGCGACGAGGTCGATGGCGACGTGCGCGTCTACCCCCTGCCGCACATGCCGGTGGTCAAGGACCTGGTTCCGGACCTGACCCATTTCTATGCCCAGTACGCCTCGATCAAGCCGTGGATCCAGACGCAGACGCCCACGCCGCCGGACCGCGAGCGGCTGCAGAGCAAGGAGGACCGGGCGGAGCTGGACGGGCTCTACGAGTGCATCCTGTGCGCGTGCTGCACGACCTCGTGCCCCAGCTACTGGTGGAACGGCGACCGCTACCTGGGGCCGGCGGTGCTGCTGCAGGCCTATCGCTGGATCGCCGACAGCCGCGACGAGGCCACCGGCGAGCGGCTGGACGAGCTGGAAGACCCGTTCAAGCTGTTCCGCTGCCATACCATCATGAACTGCGCCCAGACCTGCCCCAAGGGGCTGAACCCGGCCAAGGCGATCGCCGAGATCAAGAAGCTGATGGTCGCCCGTCGCTGAGACTAGGACCTAGGAGACCGTGTGAGCGAACTGTCCCGGCTGCGGTGGCGTTGCCGGCGCGGCATGCGCGAGCTGGACCTGCTGCTGGAGCGCTTCCTGGACAACGGCTATCAGCGCCTCGACGAGGCCGAGCGGGCGCGCTTCGACGCATTGCTGAACGAGCAGGACGACACCCTGTTCGGCTGGTTCTACCAGGGAGAGGTGCCGCAGGATGCCGGAATGGCGCGGCTGGTGGAGTGCATCCGCGGCGACTTCGGGGTTCCGGGTTAGGCCGTCACGTTTCCTGCGCGCGTGGCGATACGGGCTGGCCGGCGCATGGCTGGCAGCGGTCCTCGCGGCGCCGGTGGCGGCGCTGGCGGCGTCGCTCCCCGTTCTGGCCGCGTGGCTGCTGCGGGGACGGCTGCCCGGCCTGCCGCGCCTTCTGGACGCCCGCCGCCTCCATGTCGAGCCGACGGCGGGACAGGTCCGCGTCGATGAGGGGCGGGGCACGGCAGGTACCTGGGTGCTTCGCCGCTGGCTGCGCCATCCCTGGCTGATGATCCTCCACCTGGAGGGGCGGGGCGGGGAGCGCGCCTGCGTTGTTCTGCCCCGGGACAGCCTGGATGCCGGAAGCCGGCGCCGGCTGTACTACCTGCTGGGGGTGAGCACGGTGGGTGCCGGGTCGGGAGCGGGCTCCGGATGGTCCAGCGTGTAGTGCAGCCCCCGGCTCTCGCGCCGGGACTGCGCGCAGCGGATGATGAGCTCGGCCACCGTGGCCAGGTTGCGCAGCTCCAGCAGATCGGCGTTGACCCGGAAGTTGCCGTAGTACTCCAGGATCTCGCCCTGGAGCAGGTCCACGCGTCGGCGCGCCCGTTCCAGGCGCTTGGCGGTGCGCACGATGCCCACGTAATCCCACATGAACCGCCGCAGCTCGTCCCAGTTGTGGCTGACCACCACCTGCTCGTCGGAGTCGCTTACACGGCTTTCGTCCCACGGCGGCAGCGGACCGGGTTCCGGCAGCTCGTGCAGGTGGCCGGCGATGTCGTCGGCGGCCACCGTGCCGAAGACCAGGCACTCCAGCAGGGAGTTGCTCGCCAGGCGGTTGGCACCGTGGAGACCCGTGTAGGAAACCTCGCCGATGGCGTACAGGCCGGGAAGATCCGTGCGCCCGGCGCGATCCACCATGACCCCGCCGCACGTGTAGTGGGCCGCCGGCACCACGGGAACGGGCTCCTGCGTGAGATCGAAGCCGTAGGCCAGGCACTGCTCGCGGATGGTCGGGAAATGCTCGCGGACGAACTCCGGGTCCCGGTGGGAGATGTCCAGGTACACGCAGTCGGCGCCCAGGCGCTTCATCTCGTGGTCGATGGCGCGCGCGACGATATCCCGGGGGGCGAGCTCGCCGCGCTCGTCGAAGCGGTGCATGAAGCGGGTACCGTCGGGCAGCAGCAACCGGGCGCCCTCACCGCGCAGGGCCTCGCTGAGCAGGAACGACTTGGCCCGGGGATGGAACAGGCAGGTGGGATGGAACTGGTTGAATTCCATGTTCGCCACCCGGCAGCCGGCGCGCCAGGCCATGGCGATGCCGTCCCCCGTGGCGCCGTCGGGATTGCTGGTATAGAGGTACACCTTGCTGGCACCCCCCGTGGCAAGGACCACTGCCGGAGCGGCCAGGGGACGCACCCGGTCCGCGGCGGCATCCAGCGCGTAGACCCCCAGGCAGCGCTGGGTGGCATGCCCCAGGCGCCGGGCCGTGATGAGATCCACGGCGACCTGGTGCTCCAGCACGGTGATGTTGTCGCGCCGGCGCACCATGCCCTCCAGCGTGGTCTCCACGGCACGGCCGGTGGCGTCGGCGGCGTGGACGATGCGGCGGTGCGAGTGACCGCCTTCCCGGTGCAGGTGCAACGGGCCCTCGCCGCGGCCGTCCTCCTCCCGCGAGAAGGGAACCTTGTTGCCGATCAGCCAGTGGATGCAGTCCGCCGCCCGGGATGCCACGAACCGGGCCACCTCCGGGTCGGACAGGCCGGCACCGGCGTCCAGGGTGTCGGCCACGTGGGCCTCCACGGAATCCCGCTCGTCCAGGACGGCGCTGATGCCGCCCTGGGCGTACAGGCTGGAACCCTCGGTGAGCGGACCCTTGGACAGGACCGCCACCCGCAGGTGCTGCGGCAGGCGCAGCGCAAGGGTGAGGCCGGCGGCGCCGCTGCCGACGATGACGACATCGAACTGCTCGGACATGGGCACGTTGCTTTGCTGAAAGATTGCTGGGGCCTGTTTCCGGAGTGCGCGTTTCCCGGACAGGAGACCGCCGGGCAGGCTGGCCCGCTTCCGGCCCGTCGCTTGCAGGGCCATTGGCCGATCGGCTACCCTCAGTGACCGTTCCGGCCTGCCTGATCCGGCCGAATGGCATGCCGGAGCCGAGTCAAGCAACGACCGCACTGGGCGGCGTAGCCGGCACTTATCTAAACACAATCCGCGGAAGTGCGCGAACTATCCATGCCCATCAATGTCTATGGCACAGACGTGGTCAGAGGAATGATCACGAAAGGACGGGCTGAATGACCAATGCTCAGGTCGATCAACAGCTCGTCGAGCGTGTGCAGGCCGGCGACAAGAAGGCGTTTGACCTGCTGGTGCAGAAGTACCAGCACAAGCTCGTGAAGATGATTTCACGGTACGTGTCCGATCCCAGCGAGGCGCAGGATGTCGCGCAGGAGACCTTCATCAAGGCCTACCGGGCCCTGCCGAAGTTCCGGGGCGAGAGCAGCTTCTACACCTGGATCTATCGGATCGGCGCCAACACGGCCAAGAACTACCTGGTCGCCCAGGGGCGGAGGCCGCCGGGCAGCGATGTCGACGCCCAGGACGCCGAGCAGTATGCCGCCGACTCGATGCTGCGCGAGACGGATACACCGGAAGGCCTGGCCTACCGGGAAGAGATCGAACGCACCGTGTTCGACGCAATCGAGGCGCTGCCGGAAGACCTGCGCACCGCGATCACGTTGCGGGAGCTGGACGGTCTCAGCTACGAGGAGATCGCCAAGGCCATGGATTGCCCCGTGGGGACGGTCCGATCGAGAATCTTCCGTGCGCGAGAAGCGATCGACAACCGACTGCAACCGTTGCTGGATAATAAATAGCGGACAGGTGGTGTGCCATGACGAAGCCTTACCATGAACAGCTGTCGGCCCTGGTGGATGACGAGCTGGACTCCTCCGAGCTGCAGCTGCTCCTCCGTCAGGCGCAGCGTGACGACGAGCTCGCCGAGCGGGTGGGCCGGTACGCGGTGATCCGCGACGCCCTGCACCGGAATCTGCCGGAGCAGGTGGATCCATCGCTGGGACGCCGGGTCTCGGCGGCGCTGGAGCAGGAGCCTGCCCATGACGCGCGGGCGCCGGAGGTGCCGCGCCGCTGGATGCGGCCGGCGGCCGGGGTCGCGGTAGCCGCGTCCGTGGCGCTGGTCGCCATCACGGTGTGGCCGGAGCAGTCCGCCGGACCGGAAGGCGAGCCGCTGCAGACCGTCGCCACGCAGGGTCTGCCGTCCGGTGTCACCGGGCAGCCCGTGAGCACGGACAGCATTCAGTGGGAGCGGCTGGATTCGGATGTCGAGACACGCCTCCAGGAATACGCGGTCACCGGCGCTGAAGGCCGGGAGATGCAGCTGGAGCTGCTGACGCGGCCGGTGAGTACGCAGGGCGCTGACAACTAGTGCCGTATTCCGGTGGACAACGCGGCGCCCGAAGCGCCGCAGCGCAGCCACTTGAGGCTTCGGCATCGCCTTCTTCTGCAGGCCACGCAGCCCGTCACTCCTGCCCCCCGGAATCGAACCGCCGTCGCACACCGTGGGCGGCAGGAATATGTCGACCGACCATGCCGTTCGCGCAATGAGGTGCGGATGATCCGGCAGCACGGCGAGGTGGCGGAGGTAACGGGCCGGTTCGTCCGGGTCCGCGTGCAGCGCCGGAGCGCGTGCGACCGATGCCACCTGCGCCACGGCTGCGGTGCCGGCGTTTTCGCGCGGGCCTTCCCGGGCGGTCATGTCGATATCGAGCTCCCCGCATCGCGGCGGTGGCGGACCGGGGACCGGGTGACGGTGGCCCTGCCGGAGGGCGGCCTGCTTCGCGCAGCAGCCATCGCCTATCTCGTGCCATTGATCGCAATGCTGGCGGGTACCCTGGCGCTGGCCGCCTGGGGCGAAGGCGGCAGTATCGCCGGAGGGCTCGGCGGCTTCGCCGCCGGGTGCCTGGCGGCGCGATGGCTCGGCCGATGCGCTGGACGGGGGAACCGTTTTCAACCAGTGTTAGTGGAGCAGGTTCCTGATACGGTCTGCAGCGCAGGGTACCAGGGCCGCCAGGGAGAGGGCGGCTGAGCGGCGGCGACACCGTGGAAGAACCAAGCGATGGTACGCATCCGGCTTCGCCGGGGCGTGCGGATTTCAGTTTCGGGAGTACGGGGATCCGAGCATGCAACAACTGGTGAGACAGAAGAACCTGATCGCGGTGTGCACCCTGGCGCTGCTCGCGGCCATGACGCTGGCCCGGGCCGAGGCGCAGGAGAGCCTGCCGGCCTTCACGGATCTCGTGGAAGCGAACAGCCCCGCCGTGGTGAACATCAGCTCCACGCAATCCGGCGGCCAGGGCAGCAGTACGCGCGACATGCCGGATCTTCCCGAGGATCACCCCTTCCGAGACTTCTTCGACCGCTTCGGCGGGGAAAACGGGGGCGACGGCGCGCCGCCGCGGCCGTTCGATGCCGAGTCGCTCGGCTCCGGGTTCATTATCTCGTCCGACGGCGACATCATCACCAACTACCACGTGGTCCGCAACGCCGATGAAGTCGTCGTGAAGCTCAGCGATCGCCGGCAGTTCACCGCGGAAGTGGTGGGCTACGACGAGCGCAGCGACCTGGCCCTGCTGACCATCGATGCCGAGAACCTGCCGACGGTATCCATCGGCTCGTCCAGTGATCTCTCCGTGGGCGAATGGGTCCTGGCCATCGGCTCGCCGTTCGGCTTCGAGCATTCGGTGACCGCGGGCATCGTCAGCGCCAAGCAGCGCAGCCTGCCCCAGGACAACTACGTGCCGTTCATCCAGACCGACGTGGCCATCAACCCGGGTAACTCCGGCGGCCCGCTGTTCAACCTGGACGGCGAGGTGGTGGGCATCAACTCCCACATCTACAGCCGCAGCGGCGGCTTCATGGGGCTGTCGTTCGCCATTCCCATCGAGCTGGCCATGGACGTGGTGCAGCAGCTGCGCACCGAGGGCCGGGTCGCCCGCGGCTGGCTGGGTGTGCTGATCCAGGACGTGGACCGCGATCTGGCCGAGTCGTTCGGCATGGACCGGCCGCGGGGCGCGCTGGTCGCCCAGGTCACCCCGGACAGCCCGGCGGACGAGGCGGGGCTCAAGCCGGGCGATATCATCGTTCGCTTCGACGGCCGCGAGGTGGGGACGTCGTCGGACCTGCCGCCGATGGTCGGCCGCAAGCGCGCCTCCTCGGAGGCGACGGTGGAAGTGATCCGCGACGGCGAGCGTCGCGAGTTCGAGGTCACCCTGGGTGAGCTGCCCGACGACCTGGCGCAGCGCCAGCAGCCCGGCTCCCCCGACAAGCGGCAGGCGCCGGCCGAGCCGGAGACGTTCTTCGGCATGCGGCTGCGCGACCTGAGCAGCCAGGAGCGTGAGGAGATGGGGCTGGACCAGGGCGGCGTTCTCGTGGAGGGCGTCGACGCCGGACCGGCCGCCGAGGCGGGCGTGCGCAGCGGGGACGTGATTACCATGCTGGATCAGAAACGCGTCGATTCCCTGGAGGCCTTCCGGGAGATCGCCGAAGACCTGGAAGGCGGCCGCGTGGTGCCGCTGCTGCTTCTGCGCAACGGTTCACCCCGGTTTCTGCCGCTACGCCTGCCGGAAGACGACTAAACCGGTACAATACCGGCTCCGGAAGGGTGCCGGAGTACGTCGCACGTGCCCCGCCTGCGGGGCACGTTTGCGTTCGAGTGCCGCAAATTCGGGGCCGGGCGGCCCGCGGCGGGCCGCCGGCGGATCAAGAAGGTGACATGAAACACATACGCAATTTCTCCATCATCGCGCACATCGACCACGGCAAGTCGACGCTGGCGGACCGGCTGATCGAGCGCTGCGGTGCGCTGACGGGCCGCGAGATGTCCGAGCAGGTGCTCGATTCGATGGACCTGGAGCGCGAGCGCGGCATCACCATCAAGGCACAGAGCGTGGCGCTGCAGTACCACTCCCGCGACGGCAATACCTACCAGCTCAGCATCATCGACACCCCCGGGCACGTGGACTTCTCCTACGAGGTCTCGCGCTCGCTGGCCGCCTGCGACGGCGCGCTGCTGGTCGTGGACGCATCCCAGGGCGTCGAGGCCCAGAGTGTGGCCAACTGCTACACGGCGGTGGACGAGGGGCTGGAGATCCTGCCCGTGCTCAACAAGATCGACCTGCCGTCGGCGAATCCCGAGGAGGTCCTCCAGCAGATCGAGGAGATCATCGGCCTGGAGACCGACAACGCCCTCATGATCAGCGCCAAGACCGGCCAGGGGATCGACGAGCTGCTGGAGGCCATCGTCAAGCATGTACCGGCGCCCCGCGGCAAGCCCGAGGACCCGCTGAAGGCGCTGATCATGGACTCCTGGTTCGACAACTACCTGGGCGTGGTCTGCCTGGTCCGGGTGTTCAACGGCCAGATCAACGTCGGCGAGAAGATCCAGGTGATGTCCACCGGCCGGGAGTTCCAGGTGGACCAGCTGGGCATGTTCACGCCCAAGAAGACGGCGATGAAGTCCCTGGAGACCGGCGAGGTCGGCTTCGTGGTCGCCGGCATCAAGGATATCGACGGCGCCCCGGTGGGCGACACGCTGACCCACAAGTACGCCCCCTGCGCCGAGCGCGTGCCGGGCTTCAAGCGGGTCCAGCCGCGCGTGTTCGCGGGCATGTTCCCGATCAGCTCCGAGGACTACGAGTCCTTCCGCGATGCGCTGTCGAAGCTGCGCCTCAACGATGCCTCGCTGCAGTACGAGCCGGAGAATTCCGCGGCGCTGGGCTTCGGCTTCCGCTGCGGATTCCTGGGCATGCTGCACATGGAAATCGTGCAGGAGCGCCTGGAGCGCGAGTACGGCCTCGATCTCATTACCACCGCTCCCACCGTGGTCTACGAGGTGGAGACCACGGACGGCGAGATCCTCAACATCAGCAACCCTGCGTCGCTGCCGCCGATGCACGAGATCGCCGAGATCCGCGAGCCGATCATTCTCGGCAACATCCTCGTGCCGCAGTCCTATGTCGGCGCCGTGATCGCCCTGTGCGAGGAAAAGCGCGGCAAGCAGCGCGACATGCAGTTCGTGGGCAACCAGATCTCGCTGACCTACGAGCTGCCGCTGAGCGAGGTGGTGCTGGATTTCTTCGATCGTCTCAAGTCGGCGAGCCGCGGCTTCGCCTCGTTCGACTACGATCTCGCGCGTTTCCAGGCGGAGGACCTGGCGCGCCTGGATATCCTGATCAACGGCGACCGGGTCGACGCGCTGGCGCTGATCGTCCACCGCGAGCACGCCCACCGGCGGGGACGCGAGCTCACCGACCGATTGCGGGAGCTGATCCCGCGGCAGATGTTCGAGGTGGCGATCCAGGCGGCCGTGGGCAACCACATCGTCGCGCGGTCCACCGTCAAGGCCATGCGCAAGAACGTCACGGCCAAGTGCTACGGCGGCGACGTCACGCGCAAGCGCAAGCTTCTGGAAAAGCAGAAGGCCGGCAAGAAGCGCATGAAGCAGGTGGGCAAGGTGGAAATCCCGCAGGAAGCCTTCCTGTCCGTCCTCCAGGTCAACAACAACGAATAGCCCCCAGGAGTCTCCATGTTCCCCGATTTTGAAGTCCTGTTGGTTGCCCTGACCCTGGTGACCGCGGTCACGGTGGTCTGGGCCCAGGTGCAGCGTCGGCGGAGGCAGAAGGCGGGCGAGCCCGCCACCCGGGAGAACTGGTGGGTGGACCTGTGCCGCTCGCTGTTCCCGGTGATCCTGGTCGTGCTGGTGATCCGCTCGTTCATCGTGGAGCCGTTCCGCATTCCCTCGGGCTCCATGATCCCGACGCTCCTGGCCGGGGATTTCATTCTGGTCAACAAGTTCTCGTACGATGTACGCCTGCCGGTGCTCAATAGTACGCTGATTCCGACGGGCGAACCGGAGCGTGGCGACCTGGCGGTGTTCAAGTACCCGGAGGACCCCGGACAGGACTTCATCAAGCGCATCGTCGGTCTGCCCGGGGACAACGTTGTCTACGACAACGGTACGCTGTACATCAACGGCGAGCGTGTCGAGCAGACCGAGCTGGGGCCGTACGACCAGCCGCAGGCGCCGCGCGCGTACGTGATCGAGGAGCATCTCGGCGGGCGGGAGTACCGCACGCTGCGCCATCCCCGGGGCACGTGGTGTACCGACTATGCAGCGCCGCCGGATGGTTACACGGTCCCGGAGAACCATTACTTCGCCATGGGGGACAACCGGGACCGGAGTAGTGACAGCCGTTGCTGGGGGCCCGTCAGCGAGGATCTGCTGGTCGGGCGGGCATTTCTCATCTGGATGAGCTGGGACACCCATGAAAATCGAGTCAACTGGAGTCGGATCGGCGATGTTCTCAACTAGCGGCACGGTTCCCGGGCCGCGGCGACAGGCCGGAGCCGGCCTGATCGGGTGGTTTCTGGTGCTGGTGGTCGCCGCGTTCGTGGCCGTGATGGCCCTGCGGATCGTGCCGGTGTACATGGAGTCGATGACGGTTGGGTCCATCGTGGACAACGTGGCCTCGGACGCGGCGCTGCGGGGCGCCGGGGTGAACGACGTCCGCAGGGCCGTGAGCCGGCGCATGCAGGTCAACAGTGTCGATTCCGTGGTCCGGGACGGCCTGAGCGTGGAAAGGGCCGGCGAGAGCATCCGGGTGGTCGTTGAATACGAGCGCCGGTTCCCGCTGGTCTGGAATCTCGATGGAGTCGCCAGCTTCCGCAACGAGGCAATGGTGGAGCCGTGAGCGACAGCCTGGAGCCGCTGTGCCGGATGCTTGACTACCGATTCAATGATCCGGCATTGCTGGAAGAGGCCGTGACACACCGCAGTGTCAGCGACCGCAACAACGAGCGGCTGGAGTTCCTGGGAGACAGCGTCCTGAACTTCGTCATCGCCGACGAGCTGTTCCGGCGCCAGCCCCGGGATTCCGAAGGCGGTCTGAGCCGCCTGCGGGCGAGCCTGGTCAATCGCGAGACCCTCGCCTCCATTGCCCGCCAGCTCGACCTCGGACGGCACCTGCGGCTGGGCAGCGGCGAGCGCAAGAGCGGCGGGCGCCGCCGGGACTCCATCCTGTCCGACGCCCTGGAGGGCGTGCTGGGGGCGGTCTACCTGGACGGCGGTTTCGCCCGCTGCCACGCCCTCATCGTGCGGCTGTTCGCCGAGCGCCTGGAGCACCTGCCGGATGCCTCCGAGCTCAAGGACCCGAAAACCCGGCTCCAGGAATACCTGCAGTCCGCGCGCCTGTCCCTGCCCACCTACGAGGTCCTGGAGATCGCCGGCAAGGCGCACGACCAGACCTTCCGGGTGGAGTGCCGCGTGCCCGAGGTGGACACGGTGACCGTCGGCGAGGCAGGCAGCCGGCGCCGGGCCGAGCAGCGGGGCGCCGAGGCCATGCTGCGTACCCTCGAGGCCGGCAAGCAGGAGGATTCGCAATGACCGACCGGGTGCCGGACGACGCCGGCGCGGAGCAGCGTTGCGGCTATATCGGCCTGATCGGTCGACCCAACGTGGGCAAGTCCACGCTGCTCAATCGCCTGCTGGGCATGAAGCTCAGCATCGTCTCGAACCGGCCGCAGACGACGCGGCACCGGCTGCTGGGCGTGCAGACCCGCGGCGACACGCAGTTCGTGTACGTGGACACCCCCGGCCTGCACGGCGAGCAGAAAAAGGCGCTCAACCGCACGCTCAACCGCACGGCGGTGGCGGTGCTGGGCGACGTGGACGTCATCGTCCTGCTGGTCGAGCCGGGGCGCTGGACCGACGACGACGACCGCGTCCTGAAGCACGTCCGCGAAGCCGGACGCCCGGTGATCGCGGTGATCAACAAGGTGGACCTGATCCCGCACAAGGAGCAGCTGCTGCCATTCATCGAGGAGCTCTCCGGGCGTTACGAGTTCGCCGACATCGTGCCGTTGTCGGCGACCAAGGGCCAGAACCTGGAACCGCTGGAGGAGGCCATCCGCGGATTCCTTCCTGTCTCGGCGTTCTTCTTCCCCGAGGACCAGGTGACCGATCGCAGCGAGCGCTTCCTGGTCGCCGAGCGCATCCGTGAGCAGCTCATGCGCACCCTGGGCCAGGAGGTACCGTACTCCACCTCGGTGGCGGTGGAAGCGTTCGAGGCCGGCAGCAGCCTCACGCGCATCGCCGCGGTCATCTGGGTGGAGCGCGAGGGGCAGAAGGCCATCGTCATCGGCAAGGGCGGCGAGCAGCTCAAGCGGATCGGCCAGCAGGCGCGGCGGCAGATCGAGCCCCTGCTGGGCCAGCGGGTGCACCTGGAGCTGTGGGTCAAGGTGCGGGCCGGCTGGGCGGACGACGAGCGCGCCGTGAAGAGCCTGGGTTACGACGAGGGCGGCTGAGCGTGACAGGGCAGGCGCACCCGGTGCCCGCCTGGGTGGTCCACCGGCGTTCCTATCGCGACACCAGCCTGCTGCTGGAGCTGCTCACCCGGGACCACGGGCGTATCGGCGCCGTGGCCCGTGGTGCGCGCGGACAGCGATCCCGTTGGCGCGGCGTGCTGGAACCCTTTCAGCCGGTACTGGTGAACTGGGCGGGCCGCGGCGAGCTGGCGACGCTGACGTTCGCGGAAGCGGGCGGGCGGCCGCTGCGCTTTCCCGGTACCCGGCTCGCGGGGGCGTTCTACCTCAGCGAGCTGCTGCTGCGGCTGCTGCGCCGGGATGACCCGGTCCCGGACGTGTTCGTCGCCTACGGCGACGCGCTGACGTCCCTGGCCGCCGCGGACCAGCCCGAGGACGTGCCGTTGCGGCTGTTCGAGAAGCGGCTCCTGGAAGGGCTCGGATACGGCCTGCTTCTGGACAGTACGGCGGATACCGGGCGCCCGGTGGATCCGGGCGCCCGGTACCGCTACGAGCTCGAGTACGGCCCGGTGGAGGCCGACCCGGAGGCCGCCGGGCTGGTGATCTCGGGAGCGGCGCTGCTGGCCCTGGCGCGCGAGGAGCTCGCCGACGAGGCGCTTCGCGGCGAAGTGCAGCGCCTCATGCGCGCCGCCGTCGGCCTGTACATCGGCGCGCGCCCGCTGCAGAGCCGGGCGTTGTACGCCAGCCTGCGACGCACGGACCTCTCCCAGGAACAGGAGCCATGACAATGACCTGCAGCCCCCGGACCGGTGTTCTGCTCGGCGTGAATATCGACCACGTGGCCACGCTGCGCCAGGCGCGGGGAACACGGTACCCGGACCCGGTCCAGGCAGCCCTGATCGCCGAGCAGGGCGGTGCCGACGGCATTACCCTGCATCTGCGCGAGGACCGGCGTCATATCCAGGATCACGATCTGGAGCGGCTGGCACCGGTGCTGCAGACCCGCATGAACCTGGAGATGGCGGTCACCGAGGAGATGCTGGCCATCGCCGAGCGCGTGCAGCCCGCCCATTGCTGCCTGGTTCCCGAGAAGCGCGCGGAGCTGACCACCGAAGGCGGGCTGGACGTGGCGGCGGAGCCGGAACGCATCCGCGGCGCGTGCGAGCGGCTGGCCCGCGCCGGCATCCAGGTGTCGCTGTTCATCGACCCGGACCCGCGCCAGATCGTCGCGGCACGGCAGGCGGGGGCGCCCACGGTGGAGCTGCATACCGGGCGCTATGCCGACGCCGGCGACGAGGAGACGCGGCGCGACGAGCTCGATCGCGTTCGCGCCGGCGTCGAGCTGGGGCTGGAGGAAGGGCTCATTGTCAACGCCGGCCACGGGCTGCATTACCACAATACCGAGGCGATCGCGGCGATTGCGGGCATCCACGAGCTCAATATCGGCCACGGCATCATCGCCCGCGCCGTGCTCGCGGGACTCGAGCAGGCGGTGCGGGACATGAAGGCGCTCATCCGGGGAGCCGCACCGTGAGCGTGATCGGCATCGGCACCGACCTGGTGCAGATCGAGCGCGTGCGCCGGGCCCTGGAGCGCCACGGCGAGCGTTTCGCCGAGCGGGTGCTGACGCCCGGCGAGATGGCGCGGTGGCGTGCCCATGGTGATCCGGGCGGGCATCTCGCCCGCCGCTGGGCGGTCAAGGAGGCCGCGGCCAAGGCGCTGGGCACGGGCATCGGCGCAGCGCTGGCCTTTCACGACCTGACCGTGGAGCGCACCGCCGCCGGGGCTCCGGTGCTGCAGGTCGGCGGCCGCGGGGCGGAGACCGCGCGGATCCTTGGAGTTGCCCGCTGGCACGTCAGCATCAGCGATGACGGCGCCTATGCGCTTGCCTTCGTCATGGCCGAGGGCGGCGCGGCCGAGAGGCCGCCCGACGGTCACTGATCCCCGGCATAGGTGGTCAGCAGCTGATTGATGGCCGTGACCACGCGCTCGACGCCGGACGGGATGTCCACCCGCCGGTCCTCGGCCACCGCGCGTTCCAGATCCTCGCATGCGACCCGCAGCTCCTCGGCCCGGCAGACGCTGGCGGCGCCGTTGAGCTTGTGCACGTGATCGCGCAGAGCCTCCAGCTCGCCCCGCCGATAGGCCCGGCGGATCGCCTGGCGATGGTCGGGGAGCTCGCCGGTGAGCATGGACTGCATCTCGCCCTGGAGCTGGCGGTAGACGGTGCTGCTGCCGGCGGGATCCGCATCCGCCTGCTCGCCGCCCGCCGCGGCATCGTCCGGCTCCAGCCCGGTCGCCAGGCGCAGCTGTCGTGACACCTGCTGCTCCGACACGGGCTTGATCAGGCACTCGTCCAGGCCCAGGGACAGCAGGCGCTCACGCTCCCCCGAGAGGGCATTGGCGGTCAGCGCCACCAGGCGGGGGACGGGGCCGCCCCGGGCCGTGACGTTCTCGCGGATGGCCTGGGAGGCGGCCTCGCCGCTCATCGCCGGCATGTGGATGTCCATGAACACGATGGAGAAATCGGACTCGCGGCAGCATGCCACTGCCTGGTGCCCGTCGTCGGCTTCCTCCACGTCCACTCCCTGGTGACGCAGGATAGTGGAGACCAGCTTGCGGTTGATGGCGTTGTCGTCCACTACCAGGGCCCGCGTCCGGGCGCGCGGGATGGCGGCAGCGGGCGCCGGCTCGGCAGCCGGCCGCAGACGGGGCGGTACGGGGGCGGGCGCGTGGGGCTCGCCCCTGTCGTCCAGCAGGCGGCAGAGCTCCCGGTAGAGGGTCTGCCGGCGGACCGCCTTGGGCAGGCACGACGCGGCGCCCTGCTGGTAGAGACCGCGCAGCTCGTTGCGGTCCACGGTACTGGCCAGCACGAGCACGGGGCAGCCGAGCCGCTCCACCCGGGTCATGAGGTCGCGGAAATCCCGCCGGTTGAGCTCGTCCCGGGACAGCCCGACGACGATGCCGTCCCAGTTGCGGGCGGCGGTGGCCAGCGACTGAAAGGTGGCGGCGTCCTCGGCGTCGCGTACGCGCACGTCCCAGCCCTCGAGCACGTGGCGAACGGCGAGGCGGCTCAGGGTCGAGGTGTCGTAGAGCAGCAGCTGCCGCCCTTCGATGGGGTTGTGACCGACCACCGGCCGATCGTCGGTCTCGATACGGCGCTGCTTGACGCAGCTCAGCGTGAACGAGAACGTCGATCCCGACTGCGGCTCGCTCTCCAGCCCGATCTCGCCGCCCATCTGCTCCACGAGCTTCTTGGAGATGATCAGCCCCAGGCCGGCCCCGCCGAAGCGTCGGGTAATGGATGTATCCGCCTGGCTGAACGCCTTGAACAGCTTCTCCTGCTCCTCGGGCTTCATGCCGATGCCGGTGTCGGTAACCGAGATGCGCAGGAGCGCGTGCTCGGCCGCTTCTTCCTCCAGCATCACCCGGACCACGACGCGGCCTTCCGGCGTGAACTTCACCGCGTTGTGGACCAGGTTGGTCAGCACCTGCCGGATGCGGATGGGGTCGCCGAACAGCTGCAGCGGAACGTCCTGGTAGATCAGGTGCACCAGCTCCAGGCTCTTGCCGTAGGCCGTCGGTGCCATCAGCGCCAGGACTTCCTCGATGCAGTCGCGCATGTCGAAGGCGACGTTGTCGATGACCAGCTTGCCGGCCTCGATCTTGGAGAAATCGAGGATGTCGTTGACCAGGGCGATGAGATTGGTGCAGGACTCGCGGATGGTACCCACGTAGTCCTGCTGCTCCTCGTCGAGCCGGGAGTGGGACAGGAGGTCGGCGAAGCCGAGAATGCCGTTGATGGGCGTGCGGATCTCGTGGCTCATGTTGGCCAGGAACTCGGACTTGACCTTGCTGCCCTCCAGGGCCCGCTTGCGGGCGATGTCCAGCTCGGCGTTCTGGATCTCCACCGCCTCCAGGGTCTCCCGCAGCTCCCGGGTCGCCTGGTCGATCTGATCGTTCAGGTCGCGCTCGTTGCGCTCCTGGCGGATCGCCATGCGGTTGATCGAGCGCGCCAGCCGGCCGACTTCACCGCCGGCGAGCAGGTGCACCCGCGCGCGCAGATCCCCGGCACCCAGCCGCCTCACCGTCTCGGTGAGCCGCTCCAGCGGCCGGCGCACGCCGCGCGCCGCCCAGTAGCCGAGCGCCAGGCTGATCAGCAGGACCAGTCCCAGAACGGCGGCCGCCCGCGCCACCATGGTCGCCTCCCGCTGGAGGTAGGGGGCGGCGTCCACGTCCACGAGTACCCAGCCCAGCGGCGGAGTGCCGCTGTCGATGGGGAGGCGGTCGACCAGCGGGGCCGGGGGCGGGACCACCGGAACCCGGAAGCTGGGCGCGCGGTCCAGCCCGAGAAGCCAGGAGCCGAGGGTGACCATGAAGCCGTCGGTGCGGGAATCCGCCGTCTCCGCGGCGCTTTCCAGCAGGACCCGGCCGTCGCTGCGCTGGATGGTCACGCGGGCGATGGCCGGGTCCAGGCGGGCGGCGACCACCACCTCGCGCATGACGTCTTCCTGCTCGCGGGTGAGCGGCCCCGTGAGGGCCGGTGCCAGCTGGCGCGCCACGGTCTCGCCGCGCTCGAGGAGCTGCGTGCGCACATCCTGCCCCCGGCTGTAGAGCAGGTAGCCCACGAGCACCGTCGTGGCCAGCATCGGCGCCAGCACCGCCAGAAAGAATATGCGCGCACCCAGTCCCCAGCGCATGGTGATCGGTCCTGTCCGTGGGATCGGCTTCCGTTATGCTACAGGTGATGATGCGGGCCGCACAGCAAGCCGAGCTTTCCCGCGTCCCTGCTTGTGGGCGAGAATACGCCTCCGGGGCGGCCGCGCCCCGGATTGTTCCTGCGCTCCGCACGACGGAAGCGCCCCTGGCCGAGTTTGCACATACATGAGTTATCCCACGGTAGAAGACTTCGTCGGTAACACGCCGCTGGTTCGCCTGCAGCGACTGGGGGGCGAGTCCTCCAACACCATCCTGCTCAAGCTGGAAGGCAACAATCCCGCGGGCTCGGTCAAGGACCGCCCGGCCATGAGCATGATCCGCCGGGCGGAGGAGCGCGGCGAGATCCGCCCGGGGGATACGCTGATCGAGGCGACCAGCGGCAACACGGGCATCGCCCTGGCCATGGCGGCAGCCATCCGCGGCTACCGCATGGTGCTGGTCATGCCGGAGCACATGACCGCCGAGCGCCGGGCGTCCATGCGCGCCTACGGCGCGGAGCTGGTGCTGGTGTCCCAGGAGGGCGGCATGGAAGAGGCCCGGGATCGCGCTCAGCAGATGCAGGACCAGGGGCTGGGCCGCGTGCTCGATCAGTTCGCCAACCCGGACAACTGGCGGGCCCACTACGAGGGCACCGGTCCGGAGATCTGGCGTGACACCCGCGGGACGATGACGCATTTCGTCTCCTCCATGGGCACCACCGGCACCATCATGGGAACCTCGCGCTTCCTGCGGGAGACCGCGCCCGGCGTACAGATCGTCGGCGTCCAGCCGGAGGACGGCTCGCAGATCCCGGGGATCCGCCGCTGGCCCCAGGCCTACCTGCCGAAGATCTACGAGCCCGAGCGCGTGGACCGTATCATCGACGTCAGCCAGGATGACGCCGAGGAGATGACCCGGCAGCTGGCCGCGGTGGAGGGCATCATGGCCGGCGTCTCCTCGGGGGGAACCCTGGCGGCGGCGCTGCGCCTGTCGGCGGAGGTCGAAAACGCCACCATCGTCACCATCGTCTGCGACCGCGGCGACCGTTATCTTTCGTCCGGCGTGTTCCCGGCGTGACGCCATGAGCGTATTCGTGTTCGACATCGAGACCGTACCGGACGTCGCCGGGCTGCGCGCGCTGCACGGGCTGCACGACCTGGACGACGCCGGGGTGGTGGAGGCCGGGCGCGCCCTGCGCCGGCAGGAGACCGGCGGCTCGGATTTCCTGCGCCTGCACCTGCACCGCGTGGTGGTGATCTCCATCGCCATGCGCAGCGGTGACCGCTTCCGGGTGTGGTCCCTGGGCGAGGGCGGCGACGACGAGGCGGACGTCATCCAGCGCTTCTATGACGGCATCGACCGCTTCGCGCCGACGCTGGTGTCGTGGAACGGCAGCGGCTTCGATCTGCCGGTCCTGCACTATCGCGCCCTGCATCACGGGCTCAGTGCGCCGCGCTACTGGGAAACCGGTGCCAGCGAGCAGTCGTTCCGGTGGAACAACTACCTCAACCGTTTCCACGAGCGCCATACGGATCTCATGGACATGCTCGCGGGCTTCCAGCCGCGGGCCAATGCGCCACTGGACGAGATCGCCAGCCTGTGCGGATTCCCGGGCAAGATGGGCATGAGCGGCGGCCAGGTCCACGAGGCCATCACCGCGGGCAACTTCGCCGGCGTGCGCGACTACTGCGAGACGGACGTGCTCAATACCTACCTGGTCTGGCTGCGCTTCCAGCTCCTGCGGGGGCACCTGGACCGCGCCGGCTACGCCCGCGAATGCGGGGTCGTGCGCGAGACTCTGGAGGCGGACGGCCGTGATCACTTCCGGGCGTTCCTGGACGCCTGGCCGCGGGGCGCGCTGGAGGAAACCACCGATGGCTAAGCGGCGTCGCCGCCCGCGGCTTCCGCCGGAGCCGGTGGATGTCGCCATCGAGGGCCTCAGCCACGAGGGCCGCGGCGTCACCCACGTGGATGGCAAGACCGTGTTCGTCCACGGCGCGCTGCCCGGTGAGCAGGTGCGCATGCGCTATGTGCGCCGCCACCGCCGGTTCGACGAGGCGCGGCTGGAGGCGGTGCTGGAGGCATCCCCCGAGCGCATCGAGCCGCGCTGCCCGTTCTTCGGTGTCTGCGGCGGCTGCAGCCTGCAGCACATGCCGCCGGAGGCGCAGATCCGCTTCAAGGAGGGCGTCCTGCTCGAGCAGCTCCGGCACATCGGCGAGGTTACGCCGGACGCGGTCCTGGAGCCGCTGACGGGCCCGGTGTGGGGCTACCGCCGCAAGGCGCGGCTCGCGGTCAAGGATGTTGCCGCCAAGGGGCGGGTACTGGTGGGCTTCCGCGAGAAGCACAGCCCCTATGTCGCCGACATGACGGAATGCCACGTACTGGATCCGCGCGTGGGAGGGCGGCTTACCGAGCTCAGCGATCTCGTCGCCGGCCTGTCCTGCCGGGATCGCATTCCCCAGATCGAGGTGGCCATCGGCGACACCGGCACGGCCCTGGTGTTCCGCAACCTGCGGCCGTTCACGGACGCCGACTACAGCCGGCTGGCGGGTTTCGCGCGGGAACACGACCTGGCCGTCTACGAGCAGCCCGGCAACGAGGACACGGTGGCCCCGATCTGGCCCGCGGCCCCGGAGCTTGCCTACCGTCCCGCCCCGGACGAGCCGGAGATCGCCTTCCAGCCCACCGATTTCACCCAGGTCAACGCGGCCATCAACGAGGCCATGGTCGGCCGGGCGCTGGCATGGCTCGATCCGCAGCCCGGCGAGCGGATCCTGGACCTGTTCTGCGGCCTGGGCAATTTCTCCCTGCCGCTGGCCCGCCGGGCCGGCTCGGTCGTCGGCGTGGAGGGCGATCCGCACCTGGTCGCCCGGGCCCGGGAGAATGCCGAGCGCAACGGCCTGACGAATGCGCATTTCCATGCCGCCGACCTGGCGCAGGACGGTACCGCCCCGGACTGGCTGGAGGGCGGCTTCGACCGGGTCCTGCTGGATCCGCCGCGCTCGGGGGCCGCGGAGGTCCTGCCCCGGATCGCCGGGCTCGGTGCCGGGACCATTGTCTATATCTCCTGCAACCCGGCGACGCTGGCCCGGGATGCCGGCACGCTGGTGCACGGCCACGGCTATCGGCTGGTCAGCGCCGGCGTCATGGACATGTTCCCGCACACGGCGCACGTGGAGAGCATGGCCGTGTTCCGGGCTCCCTGACCGAGGCAGTCGAAGGACGGCGCGCACATGACGAGACCCGTGGATATCCTCGAACAATCCGTCGCCTACCAGGGATTCTTCACCCTGGAACGCTACCGTCTGCGGCACGGCCTGTTCTCCGGCGGGCTCAGCGGCGAGATCGTACGCGAGCTGTTCCGGCGCGGCCGCGTCGCCGCCGTACTGCCCTACGACCCGGCGCGGGATGCGGTGGTGCTGGTGGAGCAGTTCCGCATCGGGGCGCTGGAGGCCGCGACCGGGGCATGGTTGCTGGAGACCGTGGCGGGCTACGCCGAGCCCAACGAGGCCATCGAGGCCGTGGCGCACCGGGAGGCGGAAGAGGAGGCGGACCTGGCGCTGCAGGATCTGTGGCGGATCTGCGACTACTACCCGACGCCCGGGGCGTCCTCGGAGCTGGTGAGCCTGTTCTGCGCCCGGGTGGACGCCGGCGAGGGCGGCGGCATCCACGGGCTGGACGACGAAGGCGAGGACATCCGCGTGCACGTGCTGCCGTTCGACGAGGCCATGGACATGCTGGACAACGGCATGATCAACAGCGCCATGCCCATCATCGCCCTGCAGTGGCTGGCCCTGAACCGGGAACGGCTGCTCGATCTGTGGGGTAATGGCTGACGCGCACCCTGCCGGCAAGACGCACGACGATGCAGGAATCTGACAATGCCCGGGACGGCCCGCAGGATCAGCGGCCGATGCGCTCGACGCGCAGCCACCACACGGTTCCCTCGTCGGAGCGCCGGGTGCTGTACCGGGCGCCGCGGTCGGCGTCACTGCCGATGCTGCCCCGATCGCCTTCCCGGATCGTACCCGACGAGGCGACACGCAACCATTCTCCGAGGGGACCGGTGACGGTGGTGGTGACGTCGCTTCCCGCGCGCTCGCCGCGGTTGCCGAACGCCTGGCGGGTGGCCGCTAGGGTGACCGTCACGGTGTCTCCGTGGATCTGCGGGCGCGCGTAGAAGCCGCGTTCCGCCGTAACGTACTCGCGGCTTTCACCGACGCCGGGCCGGCTGCCGCCCAGGATCAGGCGGCTGCGGGTGCGGCCGCGCTCCTCGCCGCTGCTGATGCGCAGGGGCTCGCCGGCAATGCCGGTCACCGTCTGCTCCGTATCCCGTCGGTCCCGTTGCCGCGTGCCGCGGACCCGAAGGCCGTCATCGCCGACGCCGATGCCCTCGCGCCGCAGCTGGGTCGGCTCGCCGCTGCGCACGCTGACGCGGACCCGCTGCACCGGTTGATCCAGGCGCCGGGCGGCGTTACGCACGGACGCCACCTGCGCCTCCGTGCCGCGGACCAGCAGCCGCGTGCCGTCGGGGATGATGGTTACCCCCTCGTCCGCGAGGGCCCGCACGTCGGCAACGATGCTCTCGGCCGTGCGGTGCCGCAGATCGACGGTGTGGAGATCGGCGGCGGCTGCCGACAGGGCGGCGGCGAGTGCCGCCGCGATCAGGGCGCGGCCGAGACGGATGGCCGGGCGACTTCGGTGCGTGTACGTCATGACTGCCTCCCTGTGCTGCGTTACAGCACCAACCGTCGGAACTCCGGCTCGGGCTCGGCCCGCTCCCAGCGTTCAGTAAACTCCGTTTCCGTCCGCCGGGCCACGCCCGGGGCATGCGGATCCACCTGCCCGGCGTAGCCGCTGCCGGGCTGCCAGCGGATGACCCGCCGGCGGTCGACGATGAGGCAGGCGGTATCGTCGTTGGCGTCGTCCTCGGCCAGCCGGCGGACCTCCAGGGCGGACGTCAGCTGTTGCGCCAGCGCTGCCAGGCGGTGGCCGCGGCGGGCGATCTCGCTGCCGTCGCGGATGAGTACGCGCACGCTGGCGCGGCGGCCCGCGCCGGCGATCAGCTGCCGGACGGCATCCACCACTTCCAGGCGGTCGTACAGCGCCGGGTCCAGCCCGGGACTGAGCAGATCGATGCTGCGCCGGGCCTCGGCCAGGCTCTCGTCCACCGCTGCGACGGCCTCGGCGGCGGTGGTGATCCGGTAGCGCTTGTCTTGTTCCGTCATGCTCGGCTCCCCGGGGTCGATTACACGTTACGGGCCTGCTCGGCGGCGTTGCCGGTGTAGCGCGCCGGCGTCAGGGCGCGCAGGCGGCGCCGCGTCTCCTCCGGAAGCGCGAGGCGGTCGATGAATGCCTGCATGCCGGCGGCGTCGACCCGATGGCCGCGGGTGAGCTCCTTGAGCTTCTCGTACGGGGCCTCGATGCCGTGGCGGCGCATCACGGTCTGGATCGCCTCCGCGAGCACCTCCCAGTTGCCTTCCAGGTCCTCGGCGATGCGCTCGTGGTTCACCGCGAGCTTGCCCGTGCCCTTGAGCAGGGCCTCGTAGGCGATCAGCGAGTGCGCGATCCCCGTGCCCAGGTTGCGCAGCACCGTGGAATCGGTGAGATCCCGCTGCCAGCGGGAGATGGGCAGCTTGCCGCCGAGATGATCGAACACCGCATTGGCCATGCCGAGATTGCCCTCGGCGTTCTCGAAGTCGATGGGGTTGACCTTGTGCGGCATGGTGGACGAGCCCACTTCGCCGGCCACCAGGTTCTGCTTGAAATAGCCCCAGGCGATGTAGCCCCAGACATCCCGGCTGAAATCGATGAGCACGGTATTGACCCGGCTGCACGCGTCGAACAGCTCGGCGACGTAGTCGTGGGGCTCGATCTGCGTGGTGTAGGGGTTCCAGTCCAGACCCAGGGATTCCACGTAACGCCTTGAGAATGCGGGCCAGTCGACGTCCGGGTAGGCGACCATGTGGGCATTGTAGTTGCCCACCGCGCCATTGATCTTGCCCAGGATCGCGACGGCGGCGATCTGCTCGCGCTGCCGCTGGATGCGGGCGGCGACGTTGGCCATCTCCTTGCCCAGGGTCGTGGGGGAGGCGGGCTGGCCGTGGGTACGGGCCAGCATGGGTACGTCGGCGTGCGCGTGAGCCAGTTCCCGGATTGCGCCCAGGACCCGGTCCAGCGCCGGCAGGAGGGTGTGCTCCCGGGCGGCGCTGAGCATGAGCGCGTAGGCGAGGTTGTTGATGTCTTCGGAAGTACAGGCAAAATGCACGAACTCGCTGATGGCGGCGAGCTCGCGGTGACGGGCGATCCGCTCCTTGATGAAGTACTCCACGGCCTTGACGTCGTGGTTGGTCTCGGCCTCCAGGGCCTTGACCCGCTCGGCGTCGGAGACGTCGAAGTCGCGGATGAGCCCGTCGAGCACCTCGTCGGCCCCGGCCGACAGCGGCGGTACTTCGCCGATCGCCGGCTCCGCCGCCAGGGCCTGCAGCCAGCGGACCTCGACGATGAGGCGGTGCCGGATGAGACCGTACTCGCTGAACACGGGCTGCAGGGCTTCGGTCTTGCCGCCGTAGCGGCCGTCGACGGGGGAAAGCGCGGTGAGTCGCGTCAGTTCCATGGTGGCTCCGCTGGCTGGTGGTTTCTCAGGGAACCGCGCGGAGGGCAGACCGGCGGTTCCGTCGCGGCGGGTATTCTAGCAGGATGCAGCGGCGACGACCGCCGTGTATCCGGACACTTTGTAAGGAGAACGATCTATGGCCGAGTATCGCACCGAGAAAGACAGCATGGGCGAGCTGCGCGTGCCGGCGCAGGCCCTTTACGGCGCCCAGACGCAGCGCGCGGTGGACAACTTCCCGGTCAGCGGGATCCCCATGAGCCGGCCCTTCATCCGGGCCCTGGGCCTGATCAAGGCCACCGCGGCGGAGGTGAACCGCGATCTCGGCCTGCTGGACGCCACGGTGGCCGATGCCATCGTTACCGCGGCCAGCGCGGTCGCCGACGGCGACCACGACGAGCACTTCCCGGTGGATGTCTTCCAGACCGGCTCCGGGACCAGCAGCAACATGAACGCCAACGAGGTGATCGCCCACCTGGCGAGCCGGCAGGCCGGGATCACGGTGCACGCCAATGATCACGTCAACATGGGGCAGAGCAGCAACGACGTCATCCCCACGGCGATCCACGTCAGCGCCGTGCTGGAGTGCGAGCAGCGGCTGCTGCCCGCGCTGACCCACCTGGAGCAGGCCATCGAGAAGCGCGCCGCCGAGCTGGAGGGCGTTGCGAAGACCGGGCGCACCCACCTCATGGATGCCATGCCGGTGACGCTGGGCCAGGAGCTGTCCGGCTGGGCGGCGCAGATCCGGCAGGGCCGCGAGCGCCTCACTGACAGCCTGCCGCGGGTGCGGGCCCTGGCCCAGGGCGGCACGGCGGTGGGCACCGGCATCAATGCCCATCCGGAGTTCGCCCGGCGCTTTGCCGCCCGGCTGGCGGAGCGCACGGGCGTGGCCTTCCAGGCCGCGGACAACCGCTTCGCGGCCCTGAGCAGCCAGGATGCCGCGGTGGAGCTGTCCGGGCAGTTGCGGGCCCTGGCGGTGGCCTACATGAAGATCGCCAACGATCTGCGCTGGATGAACAGCGGCCCGCTGGCGGGGCTCGGCGAGATCAGCCTGCCGGCGCTGCAGCCCGGGTCCAGCATCATGCCCGGCAAGGTCAACCCGGTGATTCCGGAGTCGGCGGCCATGGTGGCGGCGCAGGTGATGGGCAACGATGCCAGCGTGGCGGTGGCGGGCCAGTCGGGGAACTTCCAGCTCAACGTGATGCTGCCCCTGGTTGCCCACAACGTGCTCCAGAGCATTGATCTCCTTGCGAACACCGGCGCGCTCCTGGCGGATCGCGCCATTGCCGGCTTCACTGTCAACCAGGCCAACCTGGATGACGCCCTGGCCCGCAACCCCATCCTGGTCACGGCGCTCAACAGCGTCATCGGCTACGAGCTCGGCGCCAAGGTGGCCAAGCAGGCCTACGCCGAGGGTCGGTCGGTGCTGGACGTCGCCGAGGAGATGACCGATCTGGATCGGTCCGAGCTGGAGCGCATCATGGATCCGCGGGCGCTGACCCGGGGTGGGATTCCAGAGTGAAGCGGGCGAACTGCTGCGCCGCATCCGGGCCGTCGGCGTCCAGGTAGAGGGATTCCAGGCGGCCGTCCACCGGGGGCCGGAGCGCCGGCCCCTCGGTGATGGTGCGGTACGACGCGCCGCCCACCAGGCGATAGCGCTGGGTCAGGAACAGGGCGTCCAGGGCGTCCGCGGCCAGCAGGGTATGCAGGACATAGGGCCCCGTTACGGAGTACGCGCGCCGGTACCCGCACGCGCCCAGGTGACGCATGGCGGCGTCGCCCGCCACGCCGTCGCCGGCATTGACGGCGACCACCGACGCACCGGCGGCCTCGTGGCGCGCCCGCGCCTCGGCGGGTGCATCGCGGGTGGTCAGGATGATGACCTGCCGCCCCTGGCGGAACAGCGCATCGGGAAGCCGGAAGTCAAGGCTGGCGGACAGGATGGCGACGTCCGGCTGCGGCGGCAGGCCCTTGTCCCGGCGCCAGCCGTGGAGGTCGCGGAAATCCGGGGCGGAGCTCAGGGGCAGTACGTCCTGGGCGGCGCCCAGCCGCAGGTCCCGGAAGTAGCGCCCGCTGCTGATGATGATATCCGCCCGCGCGGCGAGCTCCTGGAACAGGCGCCAGTCCCGCGGGTCGGCGATGCTCGCCGGCACGCCCAGGCGGTCCGTTTCCGGGTCGGCCAGGGCGATGCGCCCGTCCAGGGTGGCGACGAAGTTGCTGTAAACCCACGGGCCGCAGCGACCGCTGTCCGGCAGCTCCGCCTCCAGGTACAGCCCGCGCAGCGGGACCGGGGCGCCGCTGCGCGGGTACAAGGGTACGACCGGGGCCGTGTAGCTGGTGTCCGTCATCGAGCAACCTTTCGCGTGACGCTGCGTGACGGGATACCCTAGCAGCTTGTCGCGGTGCGCGGCATGAGCGCAGGGCGACGCGGCGGATGTCGATGACGTATCATGATCGCGGGACAGGGAGAAACGGATGCCAGGGGAGGGATCATGGAAGCGAGGGAACCCGGCCCGCCGTTGACGGGCACAGGAGTCAGCATGCGCGTGCTACTGGTCGACGACCACCAGCTCGTTCGCAGCGGCATCCGCCGCCTGCTGGATGACGCCTGGGACATCGAGGTCGTCGGCGAGGCCGGCAGCGGCGAGGATGCCGTGCAGCTGGTTCGCGACACCGGTCCCGACGTGGTGCTCATGGACGTGAGCATGCCGGGGATCGGCGGGCTCGAGGCGACGCGCAAGCTGCTCCGCATCGATCCGGAGCTGCGGATCATCGCCCTGACCATCCATGTGGACGAGCCGTACCCCAGCAGGCTCATGGAAGCCGGGGCCATGGGATACATCACCAAGGGCTGTGACGAGCAGGAGATCATCGGCGCCATTCGGGCCGTGCAGCGGGGAGAGCGCTACATCGGCGCGGATATCGCCCGGCAGATGGCCCTGGCCGGGTTCGACGGCACCCGCGGCGGCCTGGACAAGCTCTCCCAGCGGGAGATCCAGGTCATGATGATGGTCACCCAGGGCTACAAGATGCAGGAGATCTCCGACACCCTGTGCCTGAGCCCCAAGACCATCAGTACCTACCGCTACCGCCTGTACGAGAAGCTCGGGGTGGAAACCGACGTCGAGCTGACCCATCTGGCGATCCGCCACGGCATGATCGATCAGATGTCCTGAGCGCGCGGCCGCCCCGGGCGATGCCCGCCCCTTGAACCGGGTGGCTGCCACCCGTACCTCCGTGGGTAGGCGTGAGTGACGCGCCGCACCGGAGCAGCGAGCAGGAATGACGGAAGCCGAGTTCGATCCCCAGGCCGTGGTGCGCTCCCTGCCGGACCAGCCCGGTGTCTACCGGATGCTGGATGCCGCCGGCGAGGTGCTCTACGTGGGCAAGGCGCGCAAGCTTCGCCGGCGCGTGGCCAGCTACTTCACCGCCTCGGTCAGGAACCCGCGCACCCGGGCCATGGTGGCGCAGGTGGCCGACATCGGCTTCACGGTCACGCACACCGAGGCCGAGGCGCTGATCCTCGAGAACAATCTCATCAAGGAGCACAGCCCGCGCTACAACGTGCTGCTCCGGGACGACAAGAGCTACCCCTACATCTACCTGTCGGCGCAGCAGACCTTCCCGCGGCTGGCGTTCCACCGCGGCGCCCGCCGGGGCGCGGGGCGGTATTTCGGCCCGTTCCCGAGCGCCGGCGCCGTGCGCGATACCCTGAGCCACCTGCAGAAGGTCTTCCCGGTGCGCCAGTGCGAGGACACATTCTTCGCGAACCGCTCGCGGCCGTGCCTGCAGTACCAGATCAAGCGCTGCACGGCGCCGTGCGTGGGCTACATCTCGCCGGAGGAGTACGCCCGCGACGTCGAGCACGCGATCATGTTCCTGGAAGGGCGCAGCGGCGATGTCATCGATCGCCTGGTGACGCAGATGGAGCAGGCCTCCGAGGCCCTGGACTTCGAGAAGGCCGCGCAGCTGCGCGATCGCATCGCGACGCTGCGGAGCATCCAGGAGAAGCAGGCGATCACCGGCGAGAAGGGCGACCTGGACGTGGTGGCCTGCGTTGCCGAGGCTTCCGGCGTATGCGTGCAGGTGTTCGTGATCCGCAACGGCCAGAACCTGGGCAACAAGACCTTCTTCCCCCGGGCACCGGAGGACACCTCCGCCGGGGAGATCCTGTCCGCCTTCCTGGCGCGCTACTACCTGGGCCGGGATACGCCGGCGGAGATCCTGGTGAACGTCGACGTGCCCGAGCGCGCCGTGCTGGAGACCGCGCTGGCCCAGGATGCCGGCCACGCCGTGCACATCCGCCAGCGGGTGCGCTCCGATCGCAGGCGCTGGGTCGAGATGGCCGTGAACAACGCCCGCACGGCGCTGCAGACGCGCGCGGCGCAGCAGGCGGGGCAGGGCCGGCGGATGGAAGCGCTGCAGGGCGCGCTGGACCTCGAGGCCGTACCGGAGCGGCTGGAGTGCTTCGATATCAGCCACACCCGCGGCGAGGCCACGGTGGCTTCGTGCGTGGTCTTCGACCGCGACGGGCCGGTGAAGTCCGACTACCGGCGGTTCAACATCGAGGACATCGAGCCCGGGGACGACTACGCCGCCATGCGCCAGGCCCTGGAGCGGCGGTACCTGCGGCTCAAGCGCGGCGAGGGGGTGCTGCCGGACCTGCTGATCATCGATGGCGGGCCGGGGCAGGTGCGCCAGGCCGTGGACGTGCTCGAGGAGCTGCAGGTCGACGGCGTGATCATCGCAGGGATCGCCAAGGGGCCCGACCGGCGTCCCGGCGAGGAGAAGCTGTATCTTCCGCACAGGGATGAAACGGTTATACTGCCGGCGGATTCCTCGGCACTTCATCTTCTGCAGCAGATCCGCGACGAGGCGCACCGGTTCGCCATCACCGGACACCGGACGCGCCGCAGCAAGACGCGCAAGAGCTCACGACTGGAGGACATCCCCGGTCTCGGCCCCAAGCGGCGGCAGAACATCCTCAAGCAATTCGGCGGTTTGAAAGCGGTTTCTCGTGCGGGTGTTGAAGATCTGGAGCGGGTCCCGGGAGTGAGCCGGGAGATGGCAAGGCGCATTCACGACACGTTTCACGGTGATGTTAAGGACTGATTCGCCCATGCAGATGAATCTGCCCAACAGCCTGACACTGGCCCGGATCGCGATGATTCCGATCTTCGGTCTGGTGTTTTTCCTGCCGGTCGGCTGGTCCGGTTTCGCCGCCGCCTCGGTGTTCGCCCTGGCCGCGGTCACGGACTGGCTGGACGGCTGGCTGGCCCGCCGGCTCCAGCAGACCTCGGCGTTCGGCGCCTTCCTGGACCCGGTGGCGGACAAGCTCATGGTCGCCGTCGCCCTGGTCGCCCTGGTGGCGGTCAATCCGTCGCCGCTGTTCGCATTGCCCGCGGCGGTGATCATCGGCCGCGAGATCGCGGTGTCCGCGCTGCGGGAGTGGATGGCGGAGCTGGGCAAGCGGGCGACGGTGGCCGTGAGCGTGATCGGCAAGTTCAAGACCGGGGCGCAGATGGTGGCCATCATCATGCTGCTCTACGGACAACCGGTGGCGGGGCTGCCGACCGCGATCCTGGGGCTGCTGCTGCTCTACATTGCCGCGGCGCTCACGCTGTGGTCCATGATCGTGTACCTGCGCGCCGCCTGGCTGGTACTGGAGGCGGAGCCGCGGGAAAGGGGATCGTCCGCCTCGGAGACTTGACACCGGGGGCGGCAGGAATAGAATACACGGTCTTGATGCGGGAATAGCTCAGTTGGTAGAGCACAACCTTGCCAAGGTTGGGGTCGCGAGTTCGAGTCTCGTTTCCCGCTCCAGGTATCGCAACCCCGGCCCGTGCCGGGGTTTGTCGTTTGTGGCTGCCCCGTGGCCACAATCGCGCGAGATGTTAAACTCCCCCATAACACGGCTCGGTGGCAGAGTGGTGATGCAGCGGACTGCAAATCCGCGTACGTCGGTTCGATTCCGGCCCGAGCCTCCATCTTTACGAACATGCATCCCGGCGCGATCCCGGACGCCTGCACGCAAGCGGTCGCGAGCGACCGGATCGGGGTCCGGGCCGATGTCGCGGGTGTGATGGAACAGGTAGACATAGCAGACTTAAAATCTGCTGGGCTCAGGCCCGTGCCGGTTCGAGTCCGGCCACCCGCACCATTCCCCGGGGACGGCGCGCAATGAACGGGACGCTGGCGAACCGCTGGGATCGCCACTACAGCACAGCGTCGCCCCTGGACGGTCGTCCGGCGCAGGTCCTCACCGACAACCTCCACCTTCTACCCGCCGGCGGCCTCGGGCTCGACCTGGCCGCGGGCCTGGGCGCGAACGCCCTGGTCCTGGCACGGCAGGGGATCGCCTCGGAAGCCTGGGATGTCTCCGGTGTCGCCACACGCATCGTCAATGCGTACGCCGGCGACAACGGCCTGCCCGTGACCGCCCGGCGGCGGGACGTGATTGCGAGCCCGCCGACGCCCGGCGGCTTCGATGTCATCGTGGTCAACGCCTTCCTGCACCGGGAGCTGTGTCCCGCCATCGCCGACGCCCTGCGTCCCGGGGGGCTGCTTTTCTACCAGACGTTCTGCCGTACGCGGGTCACCCCCGGCGGCCCGTCCAACCCCGATTATCTTCTCGCCGACGGCGAGCTGCTGCGGCTGTTCGCCGCGCTGATCCCCGTCGTCTACCGGGAGGAAGGGCGGATCGGCGATCCGTTTCGGGGTTTCCGCGACCGTGCCATGCTTGTGGCACAACGACCTAACACACGAGACACGGCCTGAAAGGCCGTCGAAGAGAGGAGAGCCGGCATTGCCGCGTAGAACAAAGATTGTCGCCACACTGGGGCCGGCGACCGAGGATCCGGCCGTTCTGGAGGAGATCATCCGGGCGGGCGTTTCGGTGGTACGGCTGAATTTCTCCCACGGCGAGGCACAGGAGCATATCGACCGTGCCGCCGCCGTCCGGGCAGCGGCGGACCGAGTGGGCCAGGACGTGGCCGTCCTGGCAGACCTCCAGGGGCCGAAGATCCGCACCGACCGCTTCCGCGACGGGGCCGTGCACCTGGAGGAGGGCGGCGCATTCTGCCTGGACGCCGAGCTGCCGGCGGACGAGGGCACGCGGGAGGCCGTGGGTCTGACCTACAAGTCCCTGCCGCAGGACGTCGCCGCCGGCGACACGCTGCTGCTGGATGACGGGCAGATCGTGCTGCGTGTGGACAGCGTCGACGGCCCGCGCATTCACTGCCGCGTGGATCTCGGCGGCGAGCTGTCCAACAACAAGGGAATCAATCGCCAGGGCGGGGGGTTGTCGGCTCCGGCCCTGACCGACAAGGACCGGGCGGACATCGAGACGGTCGCGGCCCTGGCGGCAGACTATGTCGCCGTCTCCTTCCCCCGCTCCGCGGCGGACCTGGACGAGGCCCGGGAGCTGCTCCACGCCCGCGGGAGCGCGGCGGGTATCGTTGCCAAGATCGAACGCGCGGAGGCGGTCACCGCCATCGAGTCCATCACCGGCGCGGCGGATGCGGTCATGGTGGCCCGCGGCGACCTGGGCGTGGAGATCGGCGACGAGGAGCTGCCCGGGGTCCAGAAGCGCATCATCACTACCGCCCGCACCATGAACCGCGCCGTGATCACGGCCACGCAGATGATGGAGTCCATGATCACGCACCCCACGCCCACCCGGGCGGAAGTGATGGACGTCGCCAACGCCGTCATGGACGGCACCGATGCCGTGATGCTGTCCGCGGAGACGGCGACCGGGGCCTACCCGGTGCGGACCGTAGAGGCCATGGCCCGGATCTGCCTGGGGGCGGAGCGGCAGCGGTCCACACAGCGGTCCCACCACCGGCTGGACTCCCACTTCGACCGCATTGACGAGGCCATTGCCATGGCCTCCATGTACACGGCCAACCACCTCGACGTACGCGCCATCATCGCCCTGACGGAGTCCGGCTCCACGCCGCTGTGGATGTCCCGGATCAGCTCCGGCATCCCCATCTACGCACTCACCCAGCACGAGACGACACGCCGACGCACGGCGCTCTACCGCGGCGTCTTCCCCATGGCCTTCGACATCATGCATCACGACGCGGCCATGGTGGTACTGGACGCGGTGGAGACGCTCAAATCCGCCGGCCTGGTTACCGAAGGCGAGCTGGTCATCGTCACCAAGGGCGATTTCCAGGGGATGTCCGGAGGCACGAATGCCATGAAGATCCTGCGCGCCTGAGCACGGGACGCACGCGCACGCGCCTTTCAGTGATTGAACTGGGAAATGTTACCAGTACAATCCCTGAGCTTGGCGTCATCGGACACGCAAACGGGTGCGCGTGTGATCAGAATCGAGAATATATCGAAATCCTTCGGTGGCTTGCAGGCGGTACATGACGTGTCGCTTGAGGTCGAGCCCGGGAGCATTACCGGGCTGATCGGCCCCAACGGCGCGGGCAAGAGCACGCTGTTCAATATCGTCGCCGGCCTCATCCGGCCGGATCACGGGCGCGTCTACCTCGACAATCGCGACATTACCGGCCATCCGCCCTACCAGCTGTTCCACCAGGGCCTCGTGCGCACCTTCCAGATCCCCCACGAGCTCGCGCGCATGACCGTCCGCGAGAACCTGATGGTGGTACCCCCGGGCCAGACGGGCGAGAACCTGCTGGCGAGCTGGTTCAGGTGGGGGCGGGTACGCCGCCAGGAGGCATCGGTCCGGGAGCAGGCCGAGGAAGTGCTCGATTTCCTGTCCATCCGCCATCTGGCGGACGAGCGGGCGGCCAACCTCTCCGGCGGCCAGAAGAAGCTGCTCGACCTGGGCCGCACCATGATGACGGAGGCGCGGGCCGTACTCCTCGACGAGCCGGGCGCCGGGGTCAACCGCACGCTGCTGGGCCGGATCACGGACGCCATCCAGCGCCTCAACCGCGAGCGCGGCTACACCTTCTGCCTGATCGAGCACGACATGGACCTGATCGCACGGCTGTGTGATCCGGTGCACGTCATGGCCAACGGGGCGGTCATCGCGTCCGGACAGATGAGCGAGATCCGCCAGAACGAGGAGGTGCGCGAGGCCTATCTCGGCGGCGCGGCGGCACGGGAGGGCGAGGCGCAATGAGCCTGCTGCGCGCGAACGACATCTACGGCGGGTACGGCGGTGCCGATATCCTCAACGGCGCGAGCATCGCCGTGGACAAGGACGAGATCGTCGTCATCATCGGCGCCAACGGGGCGGGGAAGTCCACCCTCATGAAGGCCGTGTTCGGGCTGCTCCACGTGCGCTCGGGGGAGGTGGTCTACCGGGACGCACCGATTACCAACGGGCGCCCGGAGACAATGGTCACGCGCGGGATCGCGTACGTGCCCCAGGAGCACAACGTCTTCCCGTCCCTGACCGTGCAGGAGAACCTGGAGATGGGGGGATACGCCCTCAAGGGCGATCTCCGGCCGCGGCTGGAGACGGTGTACGGCCTGTTCCCGCGCCTGGCAGAGCGGCGTCGCCAGGAGGCGGGCCTGATGTCCGGCGGCGAGCGGCAGATGGTGGCCATGGGCCGCGCCCTGATGATCGAGCCCAGCCTCCTGATGCTGGACGAGCCGACGGCCGGCCTGTCGCCCCGGCTGATCGACGAGACGTTCCAGCGCATCGCCAGCATCCGCGATCTCGGCATCGGCGTGCTGATGGTTGAGCAGAACGCGAAACAGGCACTGGCGATCGCCGACCGGGGCTACGTCCTGGCCACCGGCGCCAACCGGTTCGAGGACACGGGGCCGAACCTGCTGGCCAACCGCGAGGTGGCCGAGATGTTTCTGGGGGGCTGATAACGGTGTATACGCTCATCGAGCTGATGCAACTGAGCATCTACGGGATCGTGCTCGGCAGCATACTGACCCTGGGCGCCATCGGCGTGTCCATGATCTTCGGGATCCTGCGTTTCGCCCATTTTGCCCATGGCGACCTGCTTACCGTGGGCGCGTACTGCGGGCTCGGGTTCCTCAGCCTCACCGGTGCGCCGGTCTGGTTCGCGCTGCCGGCCGGCATGGCAGGCGCGGCCGTCGTCGCCGTACTGGTCGACCAGGCCGTCTACCGGCAGATCCGCCGCACCCAGCCCGTGATCCTGCTGATCTCCTCGTTCGGCATGGGCCTCATCATTCGCAGCGTAGTGCAGGTGATCTGGGGCCCCGACGTCTACAGCTATCCCGGCGGTATCCAGCGACCGTGGCAGATCTGGGAGCTGTCGATCATTCCCAACCACGTGTGGATCCTGCTCGCCGCCGTGGTGCTGGTGGCGCTGCTGCACCTGTTCCTGACCCGGACCCGTCTCGGCAAGGCCATGCGGGCGATGTCGGACAACATGGACCTGGCACTGGTCACCGGGATCCCGGCGGAGCGCGTCATCATGATCACCTGGATCATCGGCGGCGCCCTGGCGGCGGGTGCCGGGGTGCTGCTGGGCATGGACTCGCGGCTGACGCCGATGATGGGCTGGAGCACGCTGCTGCCGATCTTCGCCGCCGCCATCGTCGGCGGCATCGGCCGGCCCTACGGCGCCATCGCCGGCGGCATGCTCATCGGCCTGGCCATGGAGATCTCGACGCTGTTCATTGATCCCTCGTACAAGCTCGCCGTGGCCTTCGTGATCATGGTCGCCGTCCTGATCGTCCGGCCGCACGGCATTCTCAAGGGAGCGTGGTAATGGAGCTCACGGGCATTGCGGCGTACCTGGTTTCGTTCTTCACCTTCGTCGGCATCTACAGTGTCCTTGCCCTGGGCCTGAACATGCAGTGGGGCCTCACCGGGCAGTTCAACATCGGCATTGCCGGGTTCTTCGCCATCGGCGCCTACACGTCGGCGATCCTCACCACGTCGGAGACGACCCGCCATCTGGGCGGTTTCGATCAGCCGTTCCTGGTCGGCCTTGCCGGGGCCGTGGCCGCTTCGGCGCTGCTCGGACTCGCGGTCGGCTGGATCACGGCGCGGTTGCGCACGGACTACCTGGCCATTGCCACCATTGGCATCGCCGAGACACTGCGCCTGGTGATCGCCAACGAGGGCTGGCTGACCAACGGCGTTCGCGGGGTGTCGGGCATCCAGCGCCCGCTGGACGGGACATTCCAGGCCCTGGGCCTGGGGTCGGGCCTGGGGTCGCTGCTCGTGGTCCTGGTATTCGTCGGCATTGCGTATTTCTTCGCGGAGCGGGCCCGCTGCTCACCCTGGGGGCGGGTCCTGCGCGCCGTCCGTGAGAACGAGCCGGCCACGGAGGCGGCCGGCAAGAACGTCGGCCGCTTCCGCCTCGAGGCCTTCGTGGTCGGCGCCGGAATCATGGGCCTGGGGGGCGGGCTCTACGCGCACCACTTCGGCTTCCTCAGCCCGGAGGCCTTCCTGCCGCTGTACGGCACTTTCCTCGTCTGGGTCATGCTCATCGCCGGGGGCAGCGGCAACAACAAGGGGGCGCTGCTCGGCGCGGTCGTCATATGGATCATCTGGTCCGGTAGCGAATTCGTCATGCGCGGCGTGCTCCCGGAGGGCTACGGAGGCCATGCCGGGCCGCTGCGGGTGATCCTGATCGGCGTGCTGCTGCAGGTGATCCTGATCACGCGCCCGGAAGGCCTGCTGCCGGAGAAAGCGCCCCGCGACATCGGCAAGGGGGCTGGTCGGCGGGAGTCCTAGGGCCGATTGCTGCGCCTGCCCTGGCGGGCATGGCCGTCGGCGCGGCGGGGTCTCGAGGAGGGAGGGCGGCGCAGGCCCGGCCTGCGCCGCCCGGTAACGGCAAGCTTCTTACTCGCCCGGTGCGAAAACCCGCACGTTGCGGATCTCGCCGCCCTGGATCTCCCAGTGAGCGAAGGAGCCCGGTACGTCGCCGTTGTCGTCGAAGTCGACAGAGCCGGAGGCACCCTCGTAGTTGATCTCCTCACCGTTGGCGAGCAGCTCCAGGGCCTTCTCCCATTCGCCGGGGTAGACCTTCTCGCCCGGGGCGCGCGACACCGAGCGGAGGTTATCCCGGATGGCCTCGCTGTCGGTGGTGCCCGCCTGCTGGGCGGCGAGGGCGATCAGGTGGACCGCGTCATACGCCGTGTCCATGAACGGCTGCGGAGGCACCTCGCCGTATTCCGCGCTGTAGGACTCCTCGAAATGCTGCGCACCGGGCGTACCCTCCGGAGCCTGCGGAACCGAGCCCACGGTACCGTTCATGAACTCAGCGCCGATGGCCTCGATCAGGGCCGGATCCTGCAGGCCGTCGGTGAACACGAAGTTCTCGAACATGCCGCCCTGAACAGCCTGTCGGAGGATGGTGCGGCCGTTCTCCGGATAGCCGATGAGCACCAGGCCCTCGGGTCCGCCACGGCCGACACGCCGCAGATCACCCCGGTACGAGGCCTGCCCCGGCTCGTAGGCGGCCACCTGCGGGACTTCCCCGCCTGCCTCGGTGAACGCCTCCTGGAACGCCTCGGCGAGCCCGAGCCCGTAGTCGTTGTTGATGTGCAGCACGGAGAGGCTCTGGTAGCCCTCGTCCTGGGCGATCTCGGCCAGGGCCTTGCCCTGGAAGGCATCCGAAGGAACGGTGCGGAAGAGGAAGTCGTTGTCCGCGAGATCCGTGATCACCGGCGACGTCGAGGCGCCGCTGATCTGCGGGATGCCCTGCTCGCTGCTGACACTCTCGGCCACGGGGATGGTGACGCCGCTGGACAGCGCGCCCACGAAGGCGTGAACGCCGTCCACGGAGGCCAGGCGCTGGGCCGCATCCACGCCCGCCTGCGGGCTGGTCTGGGTATCACCCGAGGTGAGCTGGATGGGCTCACCGAGAACCCCGCCGGCCTCGTTGATTTCCTTGACGGCGAGCTCGATGCCGTTCTCCGAGGTTTCACCGTACGCCTGGAGATCGCCGGTCAGAGGGACCAACGCACCGATGTGCAGCGGCTGCGCGCTCGCGCCGGCGGTTGCCCCCAGCGAGACCGCCAGCCCTACGCCAATTGTCCGAGCCAGATGGTTCATTTCTCTTCTCCTTTTGCTTGGACTTACAAACGCTTCGCACGGCCCCCGCGAATGCCGTGCCGGCTGCCGAAGACAGCGGATCGGCACTTCCGGGAAGGCCCCGACAACGTCCGTAACATCCCGAGAATACTGCCGAGCCGGACCAGCTGCAAACGCCCGTCGGCGTGATGGCGGGATTCTTCCCGGGCTCGTGGCGTGGCAGACTGCAGCGGTACGCCCACCGGTTTCGGGGGCGAGCCCATCACGGCGGTTCGCAACACGGCGGTAGACCTATGACGGCAACACGAGCGCGGGCCTGGACGGCCCTCATGTTGGCGGGCCTCGTCCTCGGTACCGGGACGCTGCCTGCCGTGGACGACCAGGGACAGCACGGGGCAGCGGCCTGCGCCGAGGAGACCGAGGCCGTTGCGGGAATGCCCACGGCCGAGCTCGGCCTTCCGGGCGGCAAGCATCTTCGCGTGCGGGTGGCGGCCACGGGGGCCGACCGGGCCGCAGGCATGCAGCACCTGTGCGCGGAAGCCGTCGACGCGACCGCCATCCTGTTCGTGTTCGAGCGGCCCCGGCGTCCGCACTTCCACATGAACAATGTCCACGCGCCGCTGGACATCGCCTTTATCGCGCCCGACGGGCGCATCGTCGAGGTACACCGGATGACGCCGGACCAGGAGACCCTGACCTCGCCCGGAGAACCGGTGGCGGCGGCGCTCGAGGTCGCGGCGGGGCGCGGCGCCGCCTACGGTCTGGCCGCCGGCGCCGTCGTGGAAATGCCTGCCGGCTTGCCCGGCCGTGCCGGGAACTGACGCCGGCGGGCCCGCCGCCAACAGAAGCATTGGTGACGCAATGATCGTCCTCGGCCACCGCGGCAGTGCCCTGCACCGGGAATCGGAGAACACCCTCGAGGCGTTTGACGCCGCCATGCGGGCCGGGGCCGCCGGTGTCGAGACCGACGTACGCATGACCGGTGACGGTGCACTGGTGCTCCTGCACGATGCCTGGCTCGACGATTTCCGCCGGATCAACCGGCTGACTGCCGAGGAGGTCGACCGGTGTCGGGCGGGGCAGGGCAGGCCGCCGGCCGTACGCGTCGACGAGGCGCTTGCCGCGTTCCCCGGTGCCGTCTGGAACCTCGAGATCAAGGACCCCGCGGCTGCCGGCCCGCTGGATGAGCTGCTGCGTCGCCACGACGGTATCAGCGTGCTGCTCACCTCCTTTCACCATGCCGCGGTCGGCGGACGGCGCGGGGCCCGGGGCGACCGGCGCGCCGGGTGGCTGCACGCGCACCGGCCGGCCTCGGTGGTGCAGTTCGTCGCGGCGCTGAATGCGGCCAGCGGCATCGACACCGTCGTCTTCGACGCCCAGTTCTGCGATGAACCGCTCCTTGCCGCGTGCCGGGAGGCCGGTTATGCCACGGGCGTCTACAACGCCGTACCGGGCGACGAAGGCTGGCTCCTTGCCCGCGAGACAGTGGACTACCTCATCACCGACCACGTCGAGCACTTTCTCGGCTGCCGGCGGGAACGGGAATCACCGTAACCGGGGAAAGGTTCGCCCTAATGGCGGCGTGGCCGCGCCGCGCACTAGACTGCCTGTAGCAGAATCCCGAATCGCTGCTTGTTGCCGAAGCTGCTGCAGCGCACTGCTTCCGCATGCGTGCGCGGCGCGTTCATTTCTGCGAGGCATAGAGGGGATCCGATGGCGACGGCGCATCCGGAACAACCTCGGCGGGACAAGCCCGTTCCGGCAGTATCCGGGCCGGGACGGGACGCCCTGTACCGGTTCATGGTGGATGCCGCACCGGACCTGATGTACGTCCTTGACGCCCAGGGCCGGTTCACGTTCGTCAATGGAGCCGCCCGGCACCTGCTGGGGTGCGAGCCCGAGACGCTCCTGGGCCAGCACTACAGTAGCGTCCTCGTGGAGGTGGACGAACCCTGTGCTTGCCGCTGTTTCCACGAGCGGCGAACCGGTGACCGGGCCACGACCGGCATGGAGCTGCGCCTGAGGCGCGTTGCCGACGGTGAGCCGGTCCACGTGGACGTTACTGCGGTGGGCATCTACGGCGACGGCGAAAACGGGGCGGCGGGGCAGTACCTGGGCACCTACGGCGTTGCCCGGGACATGACGCAATACAAGAAGGTCGAGGCGCTGTTCCGGCATCAAGCCCACCACGACGCACTCACCGGCCTCCCTAACCGGCTGCTGTTCCAGGACCGCCTTCAACAGGCCCTCGCCCGGGCGCGTCGGGGGGGAGCCGGGATCACCGTGCTGTTCCTGGACCTGGACGGCTTCAAGGCGGTCAACGACGGCCTCGGTCATCCGGTCGGCGATCGCATTCTCGCGTGCGTCGCGGAGCGCCTGGGCCGCTGCCTGCGGGAGGAGGACACGCTTGCCCGCCTGGGCGGGGACGAGTTCGCCGTCCTGTTGCCGGAGCATGGGCGGGAGGAGGCGGGGCGGCGCGTCGCTGACAAGTGCAGGGCGGCCTTGCGGGCGCCGTTCGAGGTGGACGGCAAGTCGGTTCGCCTGGGGGTCAGTATCGGGGTCGCCGTTTCCCCGGATCACGGGGACAGCATGGAGGCGCTCCTGGAACACGCGGATACGGCGATGTACCGGGCCAAGAACCGAGCGGCCGGACGCGGGGCGTCATGGTGAGGTCCGCCCGGCGGCTCCCGGGATGACCGCAGCGGATGTAAGGCTTTCCCTGATTTCCCGGGTTCCGCGCGGGCATTAGCGTTGTAGGCGATGGTGCCGGGTTGTTCAGCGGTCCGGTGAACGATGCGGTGTCGAAACAGCGGACGGGACAGGCATGAGCAGCGTATCCGCCGATCAGGACAAGGAACCCGTACGGCGTCCTCCCGCACGGCTGCTCCTTGACGAGCGCCTGCGGGTGAGCGCCGTCAATCATGCGTTGCGGACGCTTTGCGACCTTGGCGCCGGTCCCGCCCGCGGCATCCCGGTACAGGACTGGATCAACCTCGATGCGGGACTCCTGTTCCGGGTGCGCTCCGCATTTCACGATTGCACCACCGTCTGGCTTGACCGGCTGGAGTTCATGCTGCCCAGCGGCTACCACGTGTCCGCGACGCTGCAGCTGCGAATGCTCCGGGGCAAGCGACGCATCGGCCTCATGGTGACGGTGACGGAGATCGCGTTCAGCATCCCGAGCGGGAACGGGGAACACGACAAGGGCAACAGGGCCCTGCGGCGGACGGTGTCCGGCGCCCCGGAGCGGCAGCGATGATCGACCGCGGATCGACAGCCGGCAGGACGGGGCCTTCGCCGGCAGCGGATGCACCGTCTCCCGCAGCCGCGAAGCCGCCGCCGGACGAGATGTTCCGCTATGTCGTCGAGGCAAGCACGGATCTGGTCACCCGGCTTGATCGACGCCTGCGCTACCTGTACGTGAATCGGGCCGTTGAGCGGGTCCTCGAACGCCCGCGGGAACAGATTATCGGGCGCACGAACCGGGAGCTCGGCTTGCACGACACCCGGCTGTCGTACTGGGAGCACGCGCTGGCCCGGGTGTTCGACACGTGTGAAGAGGAGAGCATCCGCTTCTGCACCACGATCGGGGGTCGTGAGCACGGTTTTGAAAGCCGCCTCGTCCCCGAGCGTGATGCGGACGGGAACGTCCCTTCCGTACTGTGCATTACCCGGGACGTCACGGATTTCATGTCCGTGGGCAAGGCATTGCGGGAGAGCGAGTCCAAGTGCCGGACCATCATGGAAGCGTCCTTGGCGGGTATCTGCGTCTACCGCGACGACCTGTTCCTGTACGTCAATCCCGCGATGGCCGGCATGTTCGGCTACCAGCCCGACGAAATGATCGGCCGTATCGGGCCCCTGGACGTGGTGGTTCCCGAGCAGCGCGAGCTCGTCTCCCAGCGCATGGCAATGCGCAACAAGAACGAGCAGGGGCGGCCCTACGAGCTCCGCGGCCTGGCGCGGGACGGCTCCAGGCGGGATCTCATTGCCTGGGGGGCACGGATCGAGCTGCAGGGCCAGACGGCGGCGGTGGGAACACTGATCGATATAACGGACCGCAAGCGCGCCGAGGACCAGGTCGGGCGTCTGCAGAGGGACCTCGCCCACGTATCGCGGTTGACCATGCTGGACGGCATCGCGGCCGGTCTGGCGCACGAGATCAATCAGCCCCTGACAGCGGTCGTCAACTACGCCGAGGCGTGCCGCAACCTGCTGGGGGAGCGGCTTGCGGGCGAGCAGACCCGCGTCGGCGAGCTGCTACGCAACGTCGTCCGGCAGGGCCAGCGCGGAGGCGAGATCATCCGCCGTCTACGGCGCCTGGCACGGCATTCCTCCGGCCAGCGTTCGCCGGTGGATATCAACGCGCTGATCCGGGATGCCACGCAGCTGGTGGACTGGGAGCTGCGCGAGCGCAGGATCACGCTGCACCTCACCAGAGAGAGCGACGTCGAGCCCGTGATGGCCGACTGCGTGGAAATGCAGCAGGTGGTGCTCAACCTCCTCCAGAACGCCATCAGGGCCGTGAAGCACCGGCACAGCGCCCGGGAGATCGAGCTCGGCACGCGCGGGGTCGACAACGAGGGCCACTGGGTCGAGTTCTGGGTGAGGGACAACGGCCCGGGCGTGACCCGGGAGGAGCATCAGCGGCTGCTCGAGCCCTTTTTCACCACCCGGCCCGGGGGGCTGGGCTTCGGGCTGCCCATCAGCAGCTCCATCATCGACGCCCACGGGGGCGTGCTGGAGCTCCCCGAGCCGGGACCGTGTCCCGTCTTCAGGTGCCGCCTGCCGGCGATCCGGGGCCGGGGCGGGGAGGAATATCAACGACCGCGCCGGTCCCAGTAGGTATCGGCGATATAGATCAGCTCGTAGAGCGTGCGGGCACGCAGCTTGCGCATGATGTTCCGGCGGTGGGCCTCCACGGTGGAGATACTGACTCCCAGCTCATCGGCAATGGTCTTGTTGTATGCGCCGTGCACCACCCGGAAGAGCACTTCACGCTCGCGCTCCGAGAGCAGGGCCATGCGGGCGACCAGGGTCTGTGTACGGCGATGCTCCCGCCGTTGTTCCGCGTCCTGGTGCAGGGCTTCGTCGATCCGCGCGATGAGCTTGTCGGCATCGAACGGCTTCTGGATGAAGTCCAGCGCGCCGCCCTTGATGGCCCGCGCGGCCATCGGTACATCACCGTGGCCGGTAATGATGATCACGGGGATACGATGCCCCCGGCGGTGGAGCTCCTTCTGCAGGTCGAGCCCGCTGACGCCCGGCATGCGGACGTCGGCGATCAAGCAACCCGGAATGTCCGGATCAAAGGCGTTCAGGAACGCCGACGCGTCCGGGAAGGTCTGTGTCCGGATCGCTTTCGAGTGCAGAAGTGCTTCGATGGATTCGCGGATGACTGGATCGTCATCAACCACGTAGACAACGGGCTCGCGGCTCATCGGCGTTCCCGCGGGCCGCATCCCGGCGGCGCGTCTCTTGCGACGCAAGCAATCCGTTGCAGGGCCGCGAAGGCGAGGAGTGACGAATCCTCGCGGGCTCGGCTCGACCAGTCGAGGCAGCGCGCGAACTCCAGCCACACGGCGAAGAAGCCGTGCCTCCCCATCTGCCGGGCAGGTACAGGCCTGCCGCCGTGGATCACGTGCATCATCCGATTCTCCCGCATAAAGGGCACCCTGGCGTCGTCCGGAAATCCCGTGATGCTTGACTTGTCTGCCTCTCCACCGTGCGGCCCGAACGGCGCCGGGAGACGCAGGGATTCCGGAATATGGCAGCCTTTTCTGCAACAGTAGATGAAGTCCTCCGCGCCGGGGATTAGGGACAACCGCAGTCGGATTGCGGAAATGCGCATATCCCCTCCATGAACCCTGTTTCCAGGGTCGCGCGCCGCGGCACGTTGTGCCCCCGATCCCTGGATTCCATACTCCCGTAAGGAGGTCGATGCGTTTCGTCGAGATACGGTCGCCACGGATGGTGAGGAGGTAGATCACCATGAACGCGGTCACCTCGCCGAACATCGCTGTGGTGGAGAATGACGAGGCCATTCTGACGACACTGGAGGAATTGTTCTACTCAGTCCGCATTGACGCACGCTGGTTCGAGACCGCCGGTGAGGCTTTGCTGGCAGCGAGCCGTTCCAGGCCATGCTGGCAATGCGTGCTGGCCGACGCCGATGCTCCGGGGGTGGACGGCGTCCGGTTCATCCACTCGCTGCGGCAGCAGGGCATCGTCCCGCCCGTCATCCTGCTGCTCGAACCCAACGACGTAAGCACTGCGGTGGATGCGCTCAAGAACGGGGCGACGGACGTCCTGGAGAAGCCGTTCAACGGGCAGGTCCTGCTCGACGCGGTGCACGATGCACAGCAGTTCGCGCGCTCGGTGTCCCGGAGCAGGGAGCGTCGTCGCGATCTCTCCGCCCGCTTCAAGGGGCTGACGAGTCGTGAGTATGAAGTGGCCGTCGTAACGATCCAGGGCTTTTCGAATCGTGAGATCGCCAAGACTCTGGGGATCAGCCCGAAGACCGTGGAAGTCTACCGATCCAGGGTGATGCACAAGACCGGTGCAGGGAGCCTTTGCGATCTGATCCGCATGGCCATCAAGGCGGACCTGGTTCGTCTGGGCGACAATGGTGCGCGGCCGCGAAACCGGGACATGGCCGTGTGCAACGCCGGATAGCCGGCGCATCCGTACTCGCGATGTCCCCGCAATGTCGGCGAGCCCGCCCGTGCTCCGGCCCTCTCGCCGGCAGCGTTCTAGGGAGAACATGAACCTGGTTGGGGTACATCCCGATCCCTGCGGCCCTGGCGGATGCTTACTGTGGATGGTCACCCGTCGTGCCGTTTCGCCGGTAGGACCTTCACGGAGGAATACGGAGGCAGGATTGCCGTCACAACAGACCAACCACACCATCGCAAGGGGATGACAGGACATGGCACATACGAAGCAATCGCAAGGCACCGCGACGCCAATCGATCCGTCGAGCTGGGCGCAACCCTGGACAATGGCGATGAAGGGCGCCGAGGAGAGCGTCCAGCGCATGCAGGAAGTCACGGCCGAGCTGCAGGACGCCGTTCGCCAGACGTCGCAGGGACAAGTGGACGACTGGATGAAGACGGGCGACAGGATCGCGAAAACGGTCGCCAGGGCCGCCGAGACCCGGGAGCCGGCAACGTTGCTGACGGTGCAGCCGGAGCTTGTCAGCTGCTTTCTGGATGCCGCGCAGGCCAGCAACAAGCGCTGGCTGGATTTCGTGGACCAGGTGCGTAGCTGCTCCAGCAGAATCTTTGTCGCCAACGGCACCATGGCGACCGCGTCCTCGTCGCAGCCCGTGCCGGGGAAGGGCGATGGCGCAGGGCGGCCCGACGCGGACGAGGCCGCCCCCGAGTAATCGCGACAGCCGGTAGCGGGTTGTCACCACGTTATTGATCCCGCGCGGGCCCGTACGACCGGCTCGGAGTGGTTGCGCGGCCTGCGCGGCTCGCCTCGGCGACACGGCAACCGACGGGCTCGCGCGACGGAATCACCACGGATCAGTCGACTCCTGTTTCGGCTGCAAACAGTGCCGCTGTTCCCTGACCGCCCATGGCCGAGACGGCTGCCAGGCCGGGGGTGCACGGCAACAGATCGTGGAAGAGCCGACAGACAAGGTAGGCACCGGATGCGCCGAAGGGGTGCCCGAGGGCGAGGGCGCCGCCGCTGCGGTTGGTGCGGTCTTCCGGCAGATCGCACGCACGCAGGCAGGTCAGTGCCTGACCGGCAAAGGCCTCGTTGAACTCGACACGCTCCGGGGGCACGGGCTGGTATCGTTGCCTGAGACGGGTGAGGGCGGGTACCGCGGCATAGCCGGCGTCCGCCGGATCGCATCCCGCCCGGGCCGCACCCAGAAGCCGCAGTCGGCGGCCGGCACCGAGCTCTGCAGCCATTGCCGGGGACACCACAAGTGCGATCACGGCCGCGTCAGCTTCCGGGGCAACGCTGGCGACCGTCGCCGTACCGCCGCTCAGCAGCGCGGGTAGCCGCCCCAGGCGGGCCGTGGTCATGCCGTCCCGTGGAATTTCATCGGTCTCCGCCTCGTTGCCGGCCAGGACGGGGACCCGTTCCGCCCGGAAGCACCCGGCAGTCATCGCCGTGCGGGCGTTGGCGTGGCTGCGTGCCGTCCAGGCATCCTGCTCGGCGCGCGTGATTCCGCTCCGGCCGGCGAGGGCGTCCGCGCCGGCGATCGGATCCGGATCGGCGTACGGCGGAGCGCTGAACGGCGCTCGCCGCATGAACGCGGGGGCCGCAGAAGCGCTCGGCGGCCGTGAGACGCGCCATGGTGCGGTACTGCAGCTCTCGACACCACCGGCCAGGATCGCCTGCGCCCGGCCGCTGGCCACCAGCTGGAAGGCATCGATGATGGTGTCCAGCCCGCTGCTGCACTGGCGGTCCACCGTGAAAGCAGGCGTGTCCACGGGCAACCCGGCGGCGAGGGCGGCGCGGCGGGCGACGTTGCCGCCCTCCAGGGCGTTGCCGAGCCAGACCTCGTCCACGGCGTCGGAGGCCAGCCCCGTATCCGCGAGAATGCTGCGGATAACCGGTGCGGCGAGGGCATCGACCGTGCATGAACGGAATACGCCTCCGGTGCGGCCGAACGCCGTTCGCCGGATCGCAACCAGGATCGCGTCTCCGTGCGCTTCGGCCGTCACGGCAACACCTCCGTGGCCAGAGTCCCGGCGGCACGCGCCCGTGCCAGGGCGCGGCGATCCAGCTTGCCGCCTGCCGTGCGCGGCGGGTCATCGAGCATTCGTTCAACGCGCAGCCGGGCCGGCGTGGCGCGGTCAAGCGCTTCCCTGAGCTGGTGCCCGGCATCGTCGGCCGGGGTACCGGCCGTCATCACGAGCGCCAGGGCCGTGTCGGAGCGCCGGGCGTCCGGCAGCCCAACAACGGCCGCTTCGGTCACCCACGGCAGCCGTTCCAGGGCCTGCTCGAGCGGGGCGGCAGCGATCAGGGCACCAGCGATGTTCACCCGGTCGTCCGTTCGCTCGAGGAGGCGCACCTTGCCGTTGGCCGCGAGGGAGACGCGATCGGCCAGGGTCAGCCAGCCGTTGGCATCGGTGACGGGCTGGGTCGTTCCATCCGCCTGCTCGACCGTGGTGGCCGCGTACGGCGTGCGCACCCGGAGCCGGCCCAGAGGATCGCGTGCGCATTCCACGCCGGGGAACAGCATGCCCGCATCGGCGGAGTCCGCGCCGTCCGGATTTTCCCGGACCGACAGGAAGCTGGTTTCGGCCGTACCGTAGAAGGACGTGATCCGTGCCGCGGGCCACGCCGACTGCATGCTGCGTAGCTGCGCGACGCTCACCCGGGCACCCCCGGTAATGATGCGTCGCACGGTTGCATCGGGCTGCGCCGTCTGCATCCGCGCCAGGGCCATTACCAGCGGCGGCGCACCGTAGATGACCGTCGGCGCCAGGGCGCCACGCATCCAGCGGGCGGGCCGGCGGGCAGGGCGGCCGAGAACGCCCACGGCGGCGCCCAGGTGGAGGGCCCGGAGCGCCGCATAGGGCACCAGGGAAAAGGCGGGGTGGCCCAGCACGAGTATACGGTCCGTGGACCTGAGACCCAGGAGCCATTCCTCAGCGATGAAGCAGCGCAGCCAGGACGCCCGGTCACGGATCAACGTGCGCGGGGCGCCCGTGGTGCCGGTGGTCTGCGTGGCAATGCAGGGGGTGTCGTCGGCCGAGGGCGCTGGTATCGACGCCCCGGCCGGCGGCGGCTCGTCGATGCCGCCGGCAGCCAGCCGCCAGATGCCGCCGCCGAGGGAGCAGCCGGCAAGCCAGGGTAGCCACGCTCCCACGTCGTCGGGAGCGACGACCCGCTGCGTGCCGGCATTGCCGGCCTCCGCCGCGCCCAGGGCGCGACGGAGTAGGGTGTCCCGGTCCAGCGTGCCGCTGATCCCGAATACGGCGGGATGCTGCGGTGCACGAACACTGGCATCGTGCAAGCGCTCCAGGAGCGCCGGGTACGAGGCGCTCATGCCCGTTGCAGCACCGGGTAGCCGCGATGGATGGCGGCGGCCACGAGCGCGGCCAGGCAGGCCTTGATGAGGTCGCCCGGGACAAAGCTGAGCGCCATCAGCAGCACCTGACTGACCGGGGTATCCGCAACGAGCGCCCAGTGCGGGATCCCGAGCAGATACACGCCGCCGATGCCGCCGACGATGCTGGCGATCAGCAGGCGCGGGAACACCATTCGCAACGGCAGGCGTTCCGCCAGCAAGCCGGTAAGATAGGCGCCCACGATGAACCCCACGGCGAAGCCCCCCGTGGGGCCCGCGAACACCCCGAGACCACCGCGGCCGCCGGCCAGGAGAGGCAGGCCGAGCGCTACCAGAACCAGGAAGATCGCCATTGCCCCGGCGCCCCGCCGCGCACCCAGGATGGCGCCGGCGAGCATCACCCCCATCGTCTGGGCCGTGATGGGCACGCCGAAGCCCAGCGTCACCTTGGGCAGGAGGCCAAGACCCGCCACCACGGCAGCAAACAGGCCCATGAGGACCAGATCACGCGTCTGTGTCACTTGCTTTCTCCTTATGTCGTCGCTCGGGGATTCCGAAGTCATCATCGTCGGTGAGCGCTCCCCGTGCCTCCACCGCCTCCGCAACGCCTTCCGCCAGGCGCAGCGCGCGGATCGTCACGGGAATCGCCAGGGCCAGAGGGTTTCTCCCCATGCCGCGGGCGGCCTGGGCGGCGCGGGTTTCCTGGATCATCTCCTGAAGAAGCGGGACAAAACGGACCGTCATGGTCAGCGCGAACGCGATCCGCGCCGGGCGTACGCCAAAGCGGCGCAGCGGGGCCAGGATGCGCTGCAGTACCGCCATCATCGCCGAAAACCCGGTCGTCGCCGTAACCAGACCGGCGGCCCAGACCAGCGTGAGAACACGAGTAACGGTCAGCGCAGCCGCGAGCGGGCTGTCGAACCATGCCTGGGTGACCGCCATGAGGACGAGCAGGGGGGCGAGGTCCCGGGCCTGGACCCAGACCTGGTGCAGCGGCACCCGGCCCAGCGGGTAGAGCATGATCACGACCGCTGCCCCGGCGGCGATCACTGCCGGGTCCGCGATAACAAAGCTTGCCGTGCCGAGCCCGCAGAGCACCAGCAGCTTGTATCCGGCCGGTACGGCATGGACGGGCGACGGGCCCGGTACGTGGAGCGTCCCGATCATGCCGCCGCCTCGCGGGCGTCCACCAGGTCCAGGTAGGCCTCAATGGCGGCACGCGGGCTGCCGTCCGCGTGAATGCGGCCGTCGTCGAGCACCAGCACGCGCTGGAAACCTTCCAGGAGCTCCAGATCGTGGGTCGCGATCAGCACCCGCTGGGGAAGCGGATCGATCATCCGCCGGAACTGCCGCCGCCCCGGGAGATCAAGCATGATCGTCGGCTCGTCCATGACCAGAATGTCCGGGTGCATGGCAAAGATCGACGCCAGGGTCAGCCGCCGCTTCTCGCCGCCGCTCAGCAAGTGCGCGGAGTCCTCCTCCCGGCCTTGCAGACCGAACCGCTGCAGGGCGTCGGCCATGCGTTCCCGACGCACGGAAGAGGGCAGTCGCTGCGCCTTCAGCCCCAGATCCATCTCTTCGGCAATGGTGGGCATGACGATCTGCGCTTCCGGGTCCTGGAATACGAAGCCGACCTTGCGCCGCACCTGCCGTATCGACTGTGCGGTGTCGAGCCCGTCCACCCGTACCTGTCCGGAGGACGGCGTCACCAGCCCGTTCAAGCAGCGAAGCAGCGTGCTCTTGCCCGAGCCGTTCGCTCCGATCAGGCCGATACGCTCATCCGTTAGCCTCAGGTCATCGATATCCAGCACCGTGCGCTTGCCGTGCCTTACCGTGACCTGGTTGAGCTCGATTGCGGGTGCGTCACCCATCGGGCTATCTCCCGTTCGCCTCGAATGCCTGGCAGCAAATTCTGTTGAGAGACGTGAGGATACCCATTCGAGCAGTAGCGTCAACCTGGATGCTGCTCTATCGGTTTACGTTCACCTCCGATTGGGCTCAACTGTTGTTTAACATAATCTACCTTATACGCAGTACGGTTATCGGGTAGGACGCAATGCGGGTTGTAACGCAATTGCTTCGGCATGATTCGCGGGCAATCTGCCCACACTCTCGAGCCTGCAAGCCCTGGCCGGCTACTGTAGCCCCGAGTAGCACAGGTCGGTAGATGCAAAGCGGCTACAGCGGCTACAGCGGCTACAGCGGCGACACCCGCTACCGCCCGGTATCATGAATCCGGTCCCGCCGGTCGCTGCAGCTGTTCACCGACTTGAAACCGTCTCGGAGGCAAGGCCTGGCGCGTATCCGCCGAGAGGCACGATAACCGACAGAACACGCGGGAGAAGGTCGAACTCCGCCGGTGTATGGCCAACCTCTTCGCCGTCCGCGAGGACGCGTCGCGGACGACGCGTGCGAATCACGATATGCTGTCCTTTTGCGCGCCACACAGGACTACTCGGCAGACCCCCTCGTCGTACATCACGGATTGCATGCAATAATCCGAGCCCCCGTTGAGGAGGGATCGAGTATGCATCGAGCAGATTGTCATCGATTGCTGCATCGGCCTCGATCGGAACGCCGCCGCCATAGAAGCGTCCGTTTCCGACACTGAGATGTATCGTCCGCACACGCTCGGTGCGCCCGTCCACGGAGACTTCCGCCGTGAACGAGGTCAGTAGTCGCCGGGCTCGCCAGATGCTCACGGCGTAGCTGAGGCCTCGTAGCCATTTCTTGTGCTCCGCATTCAACGCCTCCGTCTGTGCACGCACGCCGAAGCCGATATGCGCTACATTGCAGAACAAGCGGCCGTTGACCCGGCCCAGGTCCAGCGGCTGCATGCGCCCCTCGGTGATCACCCTCGCCGCCTCACCGAGGTCGGCGGGTAAGTTCAGCGTTCGAGCGAAGTCGTTGGCAGTTCCCGTCGGTAACACTCCCATGGGGATCGACGCTTTGACGACGGCCGGCAGCGCGGCATTGATAGTACCGTCGCCACCGGCGATGACCACGGCATCGATGTTGTCACCCAAGGCGGAGATGCTTCGCCGAAGGTCGTCCACGTCGCGGGGTGAAAACCATTCGTAATCAATCCCGTATTGATCGAACACGGCCACGGCAGCATTCAGAATCCGGGGATCACGGCCAGCGGATGCATTAGAGAATATGACAATGCGTTGCAGCATTCCATCCTCTCCGGTTCACAACCAGCAAAGGGAAGATGAGATTGTACGGAAGGGGGTTCAGCCCCTCCTCCCCTACAGAACCTCCACGCCTTCACATTTGTATGCACCAATGAAGGTGTCATTCATGAGAACGTTACCGTCGAGATCGAAGCAGAACATGTAGGTCTCCGTAATGGCGCCCCATTCCACGCTCTTCAGGCCGACACACTCGTTCGGCCGCCCGGGGATGATCTTGAAGGACGATACACCTCGCTCCGGGACCCGCTGCCCAATGGTGATCGCGCGTACATCGTCGAACGCCTCGTCGGCGATGATCAGTTGGCTGCCACTGCGCTCGCGTTCGTCGAGCTCTTCGTCGAACGGCTCCGTGGAGATCTTGCGAGGGAAGAAATACCAATGTCGGTACACGGGGTGCCATTCCGCGGCTTCGTGTATGACGTAGCCCGGTGTCCCCTCGACACCGAGAACTTCACGCATGCGCCGATAGCGGGTGCGCCAGTTCAGGCTCTCGAGCCCGTAGCCGCGATCCAGGCGCTTGACCCAGCATTCCTCCGCCGTCTTGCCATGGCTGCCCACGTAGAGGGAATCGTCCTTGAGGGTCGCCCATTCACTCTTGAAGCCCTTGAAACGCTCATCGCCACGCCCGGTCATCAGGATCTGCCGGGGAACAAGCTGGTGCCGACCGCGCACTTCGCATACCAGGCCGGTGCGGTCATCGAACGTCAGGAGCCGTTCGCCAAAACGAACGAGCTCAGAGAATTCAGCGCCGCGTTCGCCCTCAGCGATGAGGCTGGTAAGGCGGAACCGACCGCCCTGTTCCGGATCGATGCACCTGACCTCATAGCGCACCTCCCCCGTCGAGGCGTCGACCTTCCGCTCGAGCCGGTCGTACCGAATCGTGGACTGCCAGGCGACCTGGCCATCGTCCAGCTCGACACGGGATGCCTGATCCTCGTCGGTGATCACGGCCAGGAGGTAGCTGGAGTCCTGCTCGCCGTATCGCGCGAATCGCTGCATGTCAGCCAGCTCTGCCGCCATGAGACCTCCTCATGCTTTGGGGTGTATCGGCCGACCGCCCTACTCCGGTTGAACCTGATCGAATGGCAAGCCCACCTGCAAAGGCATCAATAGGCTCCCGATGGCGGCGCTGCTCAATGTCCACCGGAGGGAGCCGCTGGCGGAAGCCGAGGCACGAGATCCACGACACCGAACGTCTCCACCGCGATCCAGACGATGAACGCGAGATATACGCCCAGTAGCACAACGGACTCGGCGCGGGAGAGCACCATGCGTGTGCGCATCAGAAGGAAGAGCAGTACGGTCGCTCCTGTGAGCGCGGCCATCATTGGAGCGGCGACGGAAAAATCGATCGCTGCGCTCCCGGCGATGAGAACACCTGCCGGAATACACACCAGCAGGTCAAAGGTATTGCTGCCGAGGACATTGGCAATGCTTGTAACGCCGCGCCCGTCACGCGCCGCCCGAACGGAGACAAACGCATCGGGAATCGAGGTGCCGGCGGCGACAACCGTAATCCCCCAAAGGAAGCTGGGGGTCCCGAAGATGTCGCCGAAACTCACGGCTGCACGCACGAGGCCTTCGACACCGACGACGATCACCAGCAGGGACAGCGCGAGCTTGCCCCACTCGCGCCCCGGGCGCACGTGAGAGGCGTCCACCTGCGAGGTATGGTCAAGGGTGTCCTGGTACTGCACGAACAGGTACAGCCCGTACAGCGCGATCGGCATGAGGGCGAGCCACCGCGTCATCTCGCCCCGGATCGTGCCCTCGGGCCCCGGGATCGGATGATAAATGGCCGCGAAGGAGAAAGTCAGAGTGAGGACCGCGACGGCGATCATGTAGAACTGCGCTTCCTTGTAGACCAGATCGCGGTTCGAGCGAAGCTGCTCCCGGCTACTCAGCCCCGACAGGGCCGGAATGACCAGAATGTTGAACAGCGCCGATCCTACGATTGCGGCCACCCCGAGCTCGAATTCTCCGTGGACAAGCGTCGAGATGACCGTAGTGGAAAGCTCCGGGAAGCTCGAGCCCACAGCGACGACAATGGCCCCCTGGACGATATCCGGAAGCTGGTAGTACGCAGACAAACGCGCGCTGGAGCCCTCCAGCAAGCCACTGCCCTTCCAGATAATGGCCGTCGAGACCAGTGCCACAAACGTCCATAGCAGAATCCCGGTCATGACTCAGAGTCCTTCGTACCGCTGGTGCGCGGGACGTTGATACATGGATACCTCAGGTCGCTTCTATTCTATACATCCAGGGCCAGAGGCGGCGTCGCCCCGTCTTCCTCCAGTTCCCACCACGCGAGCCAACGGCCGGACGAGCGCTGGAGCACGAGATAGTTGCGCTGCGGCGTATACACGGTTCGCTGCCCGGGCAGCGGATGCAGCCGTATCGGGTGATCCGTCAGCGGCGCCTCTCCCAGGCGGGCCAGCCACCCGAGTGCCCGCGCGTATGCGCGCGGCGGCGGTGGATGGGTGATTCCGGACGACACCAGCTGATGCAACGGCCCCGCTTTCGCCGCCATCGTGGCGCGTGTCGCCAGGTGGATCTCACCGGATAGAACCGTTACGGGTGATTCGTCCCGCTCATGGACGGCAAGCATTGCGCTCAGGAATCGCCGCCACTCGTGGCGATGCCACCGGCTCTGCCACTGGTCGCGCAGATCATCCTCGTACTTCTGGGCTCCCGGCGTGATGTGCATGGCCAGCTCGACCCACGACAACCGGGGGCCGAGTGCGGGGACGCTGGAGAGCACGAACACGCGATCGCCGTTCGCCCTATCGAGGCCCTCCTGGAACGCCCGCCATCCAGTCTCCCCCATGACGCGCTCCGGGCGCCGCTCGGAGCGCAGATCCGGGGCCACCAGCGACACCCCGGGCAGGGTAACCGCCCAGGTCAGGTTCCTGCCGGTGCGGTCGGGACACGCGGGCGGCGGCTCATCCGGTGGCGAGCCGAGCTGGAAGACCATGAACATCTCCCGGGCAACGCGAAATACAGCCTGCCCGATGGCCGCATCGAGTTGCCGCGCTGGCAATGACCCCCAGCCGTCGCAGATATCGTGGTCATCCCACATGCAAAGCGACGGCACGCGGGCCAGCAGCCAGGCCGGGTCCCGCTGGCTGTAGAGCTCCAGGTACCGTCGAAGCAGGAGCTCCCGCAGCAGCGCGCTTACGAAGGCAACCTCTTCCCCGTCATCGGGGCCTCCGTTGGCCCAGGAACGCACCGAGGCATGGACGTCCAGCATCTCGTCCGCGTAGAGCTGATCTCCCCCGTGGAGCAGCAGATGAAACGGCACACTCCGGTGCTGCTCGGCCAGGCGCTTCCACAGCACGTTGCGCTCGTCGAGGTCCCTTTCCCGATCGCCCTGCTCGAGGCCGTTGCAGGCCACGTACGCCAGTCGCACATCGCCGTCCGGTATCCCGGCCACGAAGTATTCGTCACCATTCACGGTATAGGTGCCGCCCTCGTCTGCGGGCAGAGAAAATGAATAACCGTGGACGCATATTCCTGAGCTCTGATAAAGCAACACGGGTTCCACGGCATCACTCCCCGCCGCCACCTCAAGCGAGGCGTCGTCCGCAGAGACGGCCATCAGTGCCATGAGGTGAAGCCGGACACCGTCGTGACCACGGAAGAACAGGACTGGCCCGACGCGCTGGTGCTCCGCAAGCACCGCTCCCGGCGCCTCTCTCGTTTCCGCTGTATCGGATTCCATGATGTTCCTGTTGCGCATCTCAAGTCATCGGCCGGTTCCGAAGCGTCGAAGCATCAAGCTTCTGCGTGCCACGGGAGAATCCTTCACGGATGAACTCGCGGCAGAGCCGCGATGTCGCAAAGCGTGTGCAGATGCACCGAAGGAGTCATTGAAGGATGCAATGCCGTCTCGAAGTCGCATCAGGGACGTTTTCTCCTTGGGCCGCCGTTCGGCAGAAATCCAGGCTTGTTGGCCTCCGCGCGCTTCCGCTCGCCGCGCCGGCAAGAGTTTAAGTACGAGCTGTGCGTGGAGGAATGACACGGGACGCTGAGCCCGGGCAATGCGCAGGCCGGCGCTGCGCACGTCGTCATCGAGCTCTTTGAGCCGGTACCGCGCAAGGCGTTTGAGTCGACGTACACCGTGGGCCGCTCCGTGAACCGGGCAGTGTACGTAAGCCGTGATGATGACTCCGTGACGCGTGACGCGCGCGAGTTCGGCAAGTGTCTTCCGCCGGGCCTCGGCGTCATGAAGATGCTGGAGTAACCGTACGCAAAGGGCAGCATCAAACGCATTGTCCTGGAACGGCAAGGCAACGCTGGTAGTACAAAGATGCGGGATTCGCCCTCCGGTGTGCTCTCTGAAAAGGCTCAGCATATCCGGGTTGATGTCCGCGCCGACGATCTCCCGGCCGCCTTGCCATGCGGATTCTGTGCACCGCCCATAACCGCAGGGCACGTCGAGAACCCGATCCCCGGGATGCGTAAGCTCAAGCAGATATCGGCGAATGACGCGTGTCTCAAGGGCATGGACCAGCCTTTGGTCCGGATTGGCATACCGCCGCTCCGCGTATCGCCTCTTCCGACCGAGACTGGAATGTCTGGATGGATCCTCGAATTCCGAAACAGCCGACGCTGACATGGATGGACTCCCTGAGCAGTCGTCGGCAGCATAAGCAGGAGCGCGTCAAATGCGCGTCACCGAAATGTCAACGAAGTGTGAAAACCGCAATCATCCGGCGGCACGAGCAGGAGCGGATACCCGGTAGGCGCACAAAGCGCATCGGCCTTATGGCGGGATCGTCGTGAAAGTACTGGTCATCGAGGACAACGCGGATCTGGCCGGCAATATCGTCGACTATTTCGAAGGTCATGGGCATGTCGTTGATGTTGCCGCCGACGGTCTGGGAGGACTCCATCTGGCGATCACCGAGCAATTCGATGCCGTGATTCTCGACCTGATCCTGCCCGGAATGGATGGCATGCGCCTGTGTGAGCACCTGCGTAGCCAAGGCTATGACGTACCCATTCTCATGCTGACCGCACGTGGGGAACTTGAGGAAAAGGTGTCCGGCTTGAGCGTGGGAGCCGATGACTATCTGGTTAAACCCGTCGCGCTCAGGGAGTTGCTGGCACGGATTCAGGCCCAGGTGCGCCGCGCCCGTGGCGGCCTGCCGCTGCGCAGATGGCAAGTTGGTGATTTATGCCTCGACGAGCGCACCATGACCGTACACCGTGCCGGCTGCGAGATTACGCTGACGCGAATGGACTATGAGATACTCCGCATCCTGATGCGGGAATCGCCCGCCGTCGTCACCCGGGCCCGTATCGAGTCCGAGGCCTGGGGCGACAATCCGCCGGCATCCGACAGCCTTCGCGCCCACATCCACCGTCTTCGCGGTGCGATCGATCGCCCGTTCCGGTCATCGTTGCTACATACGGTGCACGGTATCGGCTACCGCCTGGCCAGCGATGAAACACCGACCCCGTAGTCTACGCTCGCGGATTCTGCTCGCCTTCGTGCTCGCGGGCATGATTCTGGGGCCTCTCGTCGCCGTGGCCCTGCTGCTGGTGTTTCATGACATACGCGAATGGCAAGCCGAACAGGCGCTGCGTACGAGGCTTAGCGCCGTCGTTGCGCAGCCGGAGCAGTACAGCACCCGGATCATCTCCAGTGACCCGGTGGTGCGCCTGGCGGGTGACGTACGCCTTGAGCAGGAGGGCGAAGCACTCCTCCGAATGCCGGACGGAGTGCACGAGTACGAAACGGACAACCGCGCACTGCTGGTCGCGCTCACCACCACGCCCCGAGGACGTTACGCCGTCGCGCAGGATATATCGGTGATTGAGCGGGGGGAGCAATTCGCCTTCGTTGCAGCGCCAGCGGGATCAGTGATCGCCGTCATTGCGGCTCTTGTCCTGGGCTTTCGGATATCGCGTCGATATCTTCTACCGCTGGAGAATCTGGCGCACCAGGTCTCCGAAGGCCGAGACGGCGAGCTCGATGCTTCAAGACAGGATAGCAACTATGGCGAGATTGCCGAGCTGGCCACGGCCCTGACGCACTACCGGGATCGCATGTCCGCCGCCCTGGCGCGGGAGAGAGCGTTCTCCGCCGACGTCAGCCACGAGCTGCGCACACCGATCGCGATCATCCAGAATGCAGCCGAGATCCTCGAGGAGAGTCCCGACAGGTCGCTCGGTGAGCAAAAGGCATTGGCCCGAATCCGCCATGCTGCAACGCGCATGCAGGAAACGGTCGGCGCCATGCTCCTGCTGGTCCGGGAGCGTACGCCCGATGACCCGGAGGATTCCGTGTCGGTTGCGGACTGCGTTGACAATGTTCTTCGGTATCCGGAAATCGCGGCAGCCGCACAATCGATTCCGATAGCCTGGCGGCGCGACGCCAACCCCTTCGTCGACATGCCCGCCGCGGTGGTCGAGGTCATCGTGGTCAACGTGGTGCGTAACGCACTCCAGCATTCCCAGGGCACATGGGTATCGGTGCGATTGTGCAGTGACAGGCTCATCGTTGCCGATGACGGCGTGGGAATGAAGCCCGTGGATGTCACGCAAGCGGAGCGCTCGGGGGCGACAGGGGAAAACAGCCTGGGCCTGGGCCTATCGCTTGTTGACCGGCTCGCAACCCGCTTCGGTGGCAGCCTCTCCTTCTATAGCGGAAACGGCGCGGCATCGTCTTGCTGGACGATGCAAACGCAAGCGGGATCCGGCAACGACGTCGCCGGCCCGGTTCATGAAACGGGAGGCCCAGCGACAAACGCGGACTCGAAAGAACGGAGCGACGCACCACTTCACGGCACGCGGGTGGAGTGGCAATTCGCACCAGTGGTTCATTCTCATCCGCCTGGAAAGCGCTGAACTTGCCGCAATGCCGGCAACGGTCGGCGACACTTGCCCGTAGGCGCCGGTCCCGGAGACGACGTACCCGCCCCCCTGGGCTGCTCGCCGGATCCAGCGGTGCAGGAACAACGCAAAGTTCCACTAGCAAAAACAAAAAACCCCGTGCGGACACGGGGCAAGCGGGGAGGACAACCACCTGACAAAACAGATCATGCATTTCGCTGCCCCTGGGGACATCTCACGTCGGTGGGTGTTCCCGGGGCCACCTCCCCGACGTTATCTGCTGTCGGGAATGCGTTCGGTGAAGCTTCACTTCGATACAGAAAGTCACGCACAGTCCATGGACTGCGCGTGACTCCCTGGAAACGCGCTCCGCTCAGGATCTGCCCTCCGGGTCGGCATTGCTGGGTGAGCCGGTACCCTGCCCTGAGGGCTGGCCGTCACCTCCGCCGGCACCGGCTGTCTGTTCGTCCGGGTGCAACGACCCCGGGCTGGCCTCCCTGATCCGGTTGAGTTGCTCGGCGCTAACGGTGTACCGCCACGGCTGCCCCTGCCGCACCAGCCGGGGGGAACCGTCTCCGGTAGAAGAATAGTAGGCGAACCGTATCGTCTGATCGCCCTCCGTCACGATCTCATAAGCGATTGCCGGGGACTCCTCCGGTGCCTCGCCGGCAGAAACCGCCGTGAAGGAAGGACGGGCCAGACGCGAGACCAGTTGCTCCGCCTTGCTGTCGCTGATCGCTGTCGACGATTCGCCTACGAGCTGCCATCCATCGTCGGTGCGCTCCATGCTGAACTCCGGCAGATTCACCCGCTTGACCCGACTCGGCTCGACGGCCACGTTACCGGTTGCGAACCAGGCGGATCGCTCGGCACCGGCCTCCCAGGCGGGGAAGCTGATCTCGTAGACAGCGTCACCGTCCCCGCGCCGGGCATACACGCGCCCCGCGCCCGCGGACTTGCCGATCAGGACGGTTACCTCGCCATTACTCGCGGTGGTCAGAGCGACACGGCGCTCGAAGCTGTCGTCTCCGACGTTGAAGCGCGCAGCCGCCGACTCCGCATGGGCGACGGGCAGTCCCGGTTCTATGCTCGTCAGCTGCCCGACCAGGTTCCCGACCTTCGACTGTTTCGCCGGATAGCCGTCGGATCGAGGAAGCACCCATTCACCGTTGTCTCTTTCCAGGTGCAGTGTCGTGCCGTCCGGACCAGTGATCGATACGGCACGCACCGACTCCGCCTGGAACGGAACGAGCTGTCCAGGCCCTTCGCCACGATTCCCGCCTTCGTTCAACCAGAGTCCGCCGGCCAGCGCGATCTGGCCGGCGAGAACCACGGACAGCGTCATGATCACTTTCTTCATCTTATTTCGTCTCCCTGTTCAGAACGCCTTCGTACCAGCGACGCTGACGCGTTGCGACGATGCGGCGCACGGCGAAAACGAGCAGCAGGCCGCCGAGGGCGGTCCCGTAGTTGGCGGCCTCCCAGACGCGGCGCGTCTCCTCCGGGACGGGGCGCAGGAGCCCCGAGTAACGGCCTTCTCCGCGAAGCGCGAGCAGCGCCGGGTCGCCGAGGGACCAGTCGACGATGTTCTGCGCCAGCTGGACAGGCGTGATGTATTGCGACTGCGTGCTCCGGCTGACGATCTGCAAGGCCCGATCGGAGAGGAAGTTGCCGGAGCCGAACACGATCAGCCGTGCCGATGCAGGTGACCGCTGGATCACGGAGGTCACCGTAGGCCCTGAGTCCGAGCCCCCGCCGTCGGCGCTGGCAGACGCTGCGTCCCCGTTGCCGCTGCCGGAGGCCTGTCCGCCGGCCTCGTTTCCGGACGCCTCCGCCAGGGGTGACGACTGTCCCTGGAATGCCGACGTGAACCGGCCCTCCAGCATGACGCCCAACGGTTGACGAGCGCGTGCTTGCGGCTCCGGGAAACCGAGCTCCGGGTGGTTCTGGTAATCGGGGAGGACATCGGTGGAATCCGATGTCCATGCACGCTCGGAGCTGTTGAGCAGCTCGGTTACCTGGATGTTCCCCGCCTTTTCCGGATCTACTCGAACGGGTGACGCCCAGGCCATGGTGAGCTGGTTCAGAGATCCCAGCATCGGCACATCGGCCAGGCCCGAGTCGCGTATATCCAGGAAGTACGGGTAGTCGAACGTCTGCATGCGGGTCCGCCCGCCCGATTGCGTCGGCAGCGTCAGCGGTCCGCTCTGCGGGTCGAGAACGAGGCTGTTCTCGATCGTGACGCCAAAGCTGGCGAGCCAGTCCTCGAGGCCGGTGACAACCTCATTGACCTGAACACCCGTGCGACGGCTTGCCTGGACCTGCATCGGTGAGCCGGCAATAGCGACCGTGCCCCCGCGCATGAGGAACTGGTCGATGGCATAGCGCTGCTTCTCGCTGAGCTCCTCAGGGGAAAGGATCAGCAGGAAGTCCGCGTTCGAGGTCACCTGGCCATCGCTGAGATCCGCCTGGGTGACGGTCGCGCTCTCGCGCAGCTTGCGCATCAGCAAGCGATAGGACGGCCCGGCCTGGCGTCGCAGCATGGGGTTGCGCGGCTGCGGCGGCTGATGGACCGCGACGGTCTTCCGGAACCCCTGTCCGAAGCGCTGCAGGGCGGACTCGATGGCACTGCGTAAATCGGCCGCCTCCAGGCTGTCCGGTAACGTCACCGGGACGGTCTGATCCCCTTGCTCGAGAACCATGTGGAAGTAGAACCGCTCGTCACTGAGCAGATTCGTTGTCATTGCCTGAAAGCCGTATTCCGATTGCAGTCGCTCGGCGAGCGCACCGTCGCCCGAGCCGGGGTCACGGAATTCGACGTCCAGTTTGTCCTCTGCGCCCGCACGCAACTCGTCCAGAATCGTCCCGAGCTCTTCGCGGAGTTGCTTCAGCGGCTCGGGAAGTTGACCCGCGGGTGAGATGTAGCCGTGAAAGGTCACGGGTTGCTCGAGCGAGGCGAGAACGTCTCCGCCGCTGCGCCACTTGTTGGCGACCTCGCGTATGGCGCTGGTGATCTGATACTCAGGATTGCGCAGGGTGATCTCCGGCCCCCAGGTGGTCGTCCCCTTTGCCTGCACGAGGTCCTGGAGATTGAGCACCGTGTGCTGGTCGCCGTACTTCACCAGCACGTGAAAATATGCACTAACGACGGAGGACTGGTAGCGGCTGGCGGTCTGAAGCGGTACCGGCTCGATGCCGTACGCTTGCCGGGCCTGCTCGGCGGCGCTCGTGTCTGTCTGGGGATCAACGAGCTCGACCCGGACCTGATCGCCTCCCGCAATGGCATATTCCCTCAGCAGATTCTGCATCTGCGGCACCAACGGACGAATCAGGGGATGCGTCTGGCTGCTCAGAAACCCCTTGATCACAAGGGGTTGCTGGAGGTTGGCCACGTACCTGTTGGTGGCAGCACCGAGGGTGTATTGATTGCCTTCCGTGATATCCGCGCGCGCGTAGCTGATCGGGGTCATCCATAGATTGGCGGCGAGGAAATTCACCGCGACCAGCGCCGCGGCGACGCGCCAGGCCATGTGCCGCCGTGCGCTTCCGTGGCGATGATCTCCCCAGCGCAGTCTTTCCAGACTGTAGACGTTGAGTGCAAGGAACAGCCCGACCAGGCTGACGTAGTAGTACACATCGCGTAGATCAAGGACGCCGCGCGTGATCTCCTCGAAGCGTGCACCGGTGCCGACGAGATGCATGATCTGGCCCAGTGCGTCCGGAGCCAGCGCCGTCAGCCAGTCCGTCCCGATAACGTAGAAGGCCCCACCGACAAGTGCGGTGACGATCAGGCTGATGATCGGATTATCCGTGCGCGAAGACACGAACAGGCCCATGGCCGTATAGGCCGCGGCAAGGAAAAGGCTCGCGACGTACCCTCCGATCACCGGGCCCCAGTCCAGCGGGCCGAGCATTTGGACTGTTACCGGCAGCGGGAGCGTCAGCGCAAGCGCGACGGCGATGAGGGAAAGCACCGCGAGAAACTTCCCCGCGACAAGGACAAGGGACGAGACAGGAGCGGTCAGCAGCACTTCCACCGTCCCCGAGCGTAGCTCCTCGCTCCAGCTGCGCATGGTCAGCGTTGCAACCAGTGCGATCAGGAGGATCGGCATCCACTCGAACAGTGGCCGCACGTCCGCGATATTGCGGGAGAAAAACGCTTCGGCCCAGAAAAAGATGAAAAGCGTGACTGCGAGGAATGTGCCGATAAAAAGATAAGCGACGGGGGAAGCGAAATATGCACCTGCCTCCCGCCGGAAAATGCGCAAGAGGTTCTGCATGGCTCTCTCCCGGAGTCAGTGCTTGGTATTGATGTCCGCGAACAGGGTTTCCAGGTCTCGGGTTTCGGGCTCAAGGGCATACAGCGCGAACCCGGCCTCGTGCACGCAGCGTGCAAGAGCAGGCGCCAGGCCGCCCGCGTCGTCCGATGCCTCGACGACATAGCGGTGTCCGAGCGCATCCGGCTGGATGGCCTCGACATTGGCGACACCATCCAGGTTGCGCAACACGGGCAACGCGTCGCGCGGGTTCGCATCCAGGGTCACGAGGAGCCGCGGTGTACCACCGAGCTCATCCAGCTTGGTATCCAGCGCAAGCTGTCCCTGGCGAATCATCAGAACGCGGTCACAGACCGCCTGCACCTCCTGCAGGATGTGCGTGGAGACCACCACGGCGGCATGCTCCGCCAGGGAGCGGATCAGCGCTCGCATTTCCCGGATCTGGGAAGGGTCGAGGCCATTGGTGGGTTCGTCTAGGACAACCAGCCTCGGGTGATGCAGGATGGCTTGAGCGACACCAGTTCGCTGCCGGTATCCGCGGGAGAGAGTTGCGACCGGCGCCAGTGCCTTTTCCTTCAGGGATGCCCGCTCGATCGCGCTGCGCACCGCCTGCGGCCGGTGCTGGGCTGCTATGCCGTGCAACGTTGCCTGGAAGTCCAGGTAATCGATCACGGTCATGTCCGGGTAGATGGGGCAGTTCTCGGGAAGGTAACCGATTCGCTGCTGTATTGCCCGCCGCTGGCGTGCCATCTCGAGCCCGTCCACCCGTATCCAGCCGGACGTTGGCTCGAGAAAGCCGGTCAGCATCTTCAGTATCGTGGTCTTGCCGGCCCCGTTTGGACCGAGCAGGCCGACGACCTCTCCGACATCCACTTCAAAGGAGATCCGGTCTACGGCCGTCAGGTCGCCGTAATGGCGTGACAGTGCCTCTGCCTCGATCATCTACCGTCCTCCTCTTCCTGATAGAGGGTGAGGGTTGCTCGAACATCGTTTGAACCGACATGTGTTGTGGCCGCCGAGTTCCGTGCCGGCGACCGTCGTCCGATGACGTCCTGCCGGTAGGGTGATTGGCCTCCTGGACAGACATCCCCGGGAACACCGTCGCCGATGCCCTTGTCCGGGCGAATGATGGTAAGGCCGATGTGTCCGCAGGACGGATCTCGGCCGACCATCATCGAATGTTGACAACGTGCAAGGTCAAGGAGGGAAAAATGAGACGCATCAACCTGAGCATTGCCGTTCTCGCGCTGGCGTTGATCCCGCTCGCGGCTGTCGCGGCTGAGGAGAAGCCGAGCTTCGAGGAAGCGGACAAGAACGGTGACGGGGCCGTCAGCATCAAGGAAGCCGAGCAGAGTGGCATTCCAACAGCGGAAGCCAAGGGCAATGATCTGGATGGAAACGGCAAGCTCACCCAGGGTGACTGGTCCTTCGTCGATATGAGCGAAGAGGAGACGTCATCCAGTTGATCCGTAAAAGCGCGCCCGATTGCTCGGGCGCGCTTTATCGTAAAGCGGAGGCAAACGCATGCGGGCGGTGCGCCCGGTTAGCTACTCGACACGGCGTGATGGTAACCGGCGGGGGTAACCCCCATAGGCCACGATGAATGTATCCCTGCCCGAGCAGTTCGAGCAGACTGCTCGTAGCAAGGATTATAATAGTAGCTAACTGTCGGACGTAGGGTGCCGGATGGAATCGGGTTATCCGTCCCGCCCGGCGGTAGCCACATGGCCTGCAGAACGGCTGGATATCGTTACCGCAACGATTCTGCAGAGTGAATGTGTACAGACTGGAGACGTCGCATGGACAGTCTCTCGTTCTTGGGCCTGCGTTGATGAAGAGACGTCCATGAACGAAGAAGCGGCGCTGATCAGCAGGACCATTGTGTCCGAGTTCGCGAGCCTTAACGATTTGGGCGAAATGGTTGTTGTCCTGGTCAGGCTCGTTCTCGCTGCGCTTCTAGGGGGGTTGCTCGGGCTCGAACGGGAACAACGAGGCAAGGCCGCCGGCGTGCGCACTCATATGCTGGTTTGTATGGGAGCGGCTTTGTTCATCCTGATTCCGCAACAAGCAGGAATCTCCGACTCGGAAATGAGTCGCGTTATTCAGGGCGTCATCACCGGCATCGGATTTCTGTGCGCGGGAACCATCATCAACGGCAATGACGAGCAACGTGTGGCTGGTCTTACCACGGCCGCCGGCATCTGGTTTACTGCCGCGATGGGAATTGCGGTCGGCCTGGGTCGCGAGCAGACGGCCATTCTGTGCACCCTTCTTGCCTGGGTTGTCCTGTACGTGGTGCCTTTGGTGTCGCGCTTCAAACGTTCAAGAAAGCCCCAGGACCTGACCTCGGGTATCACCAAACCCGGCGACGAGATTTAGTTACCCATTGCCAGGTACGGCGTGCCCTCTGCGCCGCCGTCTAACGCAGGTCATCGATCACGGCGGTTACGCTTTGCACGGACTCGTCCGTGAAGCCTGCCTGGATGAGGGCCGAGCGCAGCGCCATCCAGGCAGCCTGGTCGTCCTTTGTAAGCGCCTCGCCCAGCGCCAGGAGCCACTGAGGATGCCTGGCCGGTGCGGTTTCGCGCATGGGGGCGCCAATGCCCAGGCCTACCGCTTCCGGTGTGTCGTCCGGACGAATCCCGATCTCGATATGGCCCGCGGTCGTCTCGCCGACCTTCGGCAGAACGGCCCGCCAAACCTTCAGGTTTCTGCCTGGATCCCGGCCCTGAACCAGCCAGCTGCCTTCCTGCCCGGGGATCTCGTAGACGTGTGACAGCGTGTACGGCCCGGCCATGCCGGTCAGTATCAATCCGATGGCTATCGGTGCCTCTTCCCGCCAACGCTTGCCGCGACAGCTCAGGTCGGACAACCGGTGCCGGTAACCGAGCCGATTGAGCGACGCCATCGTGACTGGACCGTCGAACAGCGTATTAGTCCAGTACCGCTCCATTTCGTCCCGCCCGGAACCCCCCATGGCCGATTGGAACACGTTGTTCATCGGGCCGAAGCCATCGGAATGGCCCAGGAACACGAAGCCGCCTCCTTGCGCATATAGCTGGACCACGTTCTGGGGGCTCGGTTCATCGAAGGGCTGCCCCCGAACCACCCGCAGCTCCTTATAGTCGAGCGGTGGAATGGGCGCCGAAACCCCGTTCCAGCGCAGTTGGAATACGCGTTGATCGGGAAAGCCGGGGTGGGCTTCGAAAACCAGCTCTGTGCGTTGGTTCTGGTCCAACCGGCTCACCAGCGCCTGGCAGCGCTCGGGCCACATCGCTGCCGCCCGCTGCCCCATCTCGGCCTCCGTCGCCGGATCCTGCGCCTTGCAGTCGACGAACAATCCCATGGCCAGAACGGCCGCAATGACTGCGCACTGCAAGGAGTTCCTTTCGACGTTGATCATGCGCTCCCTCGCAACGAAACGGTTCGATCTAGTCCGCGCCAGGCAGGCTTTAGCCCACTGCTATCGTCATTGCCGATTACGCTTTGCTCTGGCGAGTATGCCTATGACCTCAGAGTAGTCCCGATTCGGAATCTTCCGCTGAACGAAGCGCGCGTACTCGAGCGGTGCAAGATTGCCGACACCGGCTTCACGCGCCTCCGCACTCGTATCCTCAATGTCCAGCCGCGCGCCGGCGTCCAGGAGCACCCGAACAAGCTCGGGCGAGTTATAGAGCACGGCTTCGTGCAACGGCGTGGCGCCGGTATCCGGTCGCTGATGGTTTACTTTGGCCCCTGCCCTAATGAGCCGTTCGACCTCTTGTACTACGGCCTCATTGTTCTCTCTATCCGCTTCCGTCATCCCGGGATGCGGGATGACATAGTCCGCTATTGCCTTCGACAGGGGCCCGACTCCGTACCTGTCGGGTGCGACGCTTTCAGCCGAGCAGCAGCTGACCGTCAGGACCAAGAGCAGAAGCGAGACAATTTGCTTAAATACCGCCAACATGTGAAGCAAACGTGAGCAGCGCCACAAAGCTGCTCGCACGAATTGCCGGGGCCATCTCGGGCAGACCAACGGTCGGGCAAAGTACATGCTATGCGGTGAACTCTTCCGGTTGATCTCCAAGTAGCGCCCCTTGCGCCGCACGCTTGCGTTCCGCCTCCTCAAGCAGGCGGATTACCCGCGAGAAATCCCAGTCCGGGCCGTGCTCTTCGAGTTGCCTTGCGTATTCGAGTGGCGTGAACCCCTCGTTCCCCTCGATATCTAAACGAGCACCAGCATCCAGAAGTACGCGCACAATTTCGGATGCGTTTAGCAGCACGGCATTATGGAGAGGCGTCCTACCCGTGTCGGCGCGCTGGTGGTTCACATCGGCGCCTTCGGCGATTAATCGCTTGATCTCTTCGACGACGGCCTCATTGGCCTCTAGGTCCTCCGCGGACCGACCAGGGTAGTCAGTTTCGTAGTCGGCCATGGCTCGCGAAAGCGAGCCAACGCCGTACTCGCTGACGCCCGGTCCAACCTTCTCGGAGGAGCAGCCGGCAACGGTCAGTGTCAGCAAGAGCAACAAGAAGTAGGACGGCGCAGTGATGTGATTGTGTGCCAACCTACTGCCGTTCACGCTTTGCCTGCTCCAAGATACGAATAACCGCGGAATAGTCCCTCTCCGGGTTACGTTGCTGCAGCCACTGTGCGTACTCCAATGGCGTCAACCCGCCACGTGCCGTCTCTTCAATGTCCAATCGGGCTCCTGCGTTCACGAGTACGCGGACCAGGTCCGGGGCTTTATACAGGACCGCTATGTGCAGTGGCGTATCCCCCCGGTCGGGACGTTGGTAGTTGACGTCTGCACCCTGCCTAATCAGGCGCTTTACTTCCCCAACCACCTTGTCGTTCTGTCGCAGCTCTTCCCGTGTTCGACCCGGGTACTCCGTGACATAGTCGGCCATGGCCCTTTCCAGCGCTCCGGCGCCGTACTTGTTGGTGCCCGGCTGAATCGACGGATTGGAACAGGCAACCAGCAACAGGGCCGCAAGGACGACCCAAAGGCTAGTAATCCGCAACATCGCCATTAACTAGCACCTCCGCTGTGGAACGATGGCTACGGGCGATGGTTACCCTTACCGATTCGTAGATTTCCACGTCGCCCCATAGGGAGTCCAAGTTTGCGTGATCGAACCAACGGTTCAACGCCTTCTTGGCAAATTTCTGAACGATCCGTTTCACCCCACCATGAAAGCCCGTGGCGACGGACATGAAGAGGTCGTCGACAAAGCCCTTTTCATAGGTGCCATCGATAGCCTCTACCAAGAGCGCTTGCGCGAGCTCCCGGTGTACAAGCTCCAGCGACACCGTTTCCAGTCGGTACTGGAAGTCACGGCCTTCGAAGAAGAACATCAATATTGCCTTCGCCTCCTCATCCGACAGAAGAAGCTGTTGCTCCGGGAAGTGGAGCAGCTGCATCTCTTCGCTAACGCCCATTTCGCCTTCCTCACATCCGCTCGTTCGTGCGGGCATCAAACCCCACCACAATCGGCGGCAACGGGTTGTTGTCGTCGTCGTGGGGCATGTAGGCCACTTCCAGCTTGGAGAAGCTGATCTTGATCTTCTCCAACGGCCGTTCCTCGTCCTCGGACCAGCCGGCCATGTGGTAGTCGCTAAGCAGGGCATGATGGAGGGTGTAGCGGGCGTACGGCTCCGAGCCGCTGCCCGTGCCCGTGCGGCACAGCTCCAGCGTCATGGTCCGGCCCCTGCCGCAGCAGCTCTCGATGAACAGCAACGGAGTGGCCCGGTCCATGTGCTTGGTGAAGGTCAGCTTCTGCAGCTCGGCGCTGGCCGATTCCCGGTCGTACCGCGTTGAGGCTCGGGCGGTGATGCGCCTTCGGCATCCCCAGGCGAGCTGAATGACGTCAATGTCCCCTTGATGACGAGCGTCAGCGGAGTCGCCTCTGAGGCCGTCTATATGCAGGTGTATGGACATGGCTCTCCCCTCCCTGGCGGCGTGTTGTCCCTGGCGGCACGGCGCTCGGACGTTCTGGGAAAGCAGAGCGGGTGGGTAGTTACTGGTGATCGCGGCAACCAATCCCTTTGGAGCATCCCTGGTACCGCCGCCGTCCCGATTTCCGTGGCAGCCGTGCTCGATCACCGATCACGTTACCGGCCTTACGGGCGCTACACAATCCCATCACTGGCCTCCTTTTGGGCATGGAATGAGAATCATTGTTATCCGATGCCGGGTGGTGTATAAGAACGCGCACCACTGCTTGTCAACGAGGCCCGATTGCCCCGATGGAAAGAATGGTGGCCATGGGACACGACGCCCGCATCCTCGTGGTCGAGGACGACCGTACGCTCAACGCGCAGATATCGGACCTGCTGCAGGACAAGGGGTATCGCACCGAGCAGTCGTTCGAGGGTGACGGCGCCCTTCTGTCCGCGGTGAGCGGCCGTTTCGATCTCATCCTGCTCGATGTGCTGCTACCCGGCAGTGACGGCTTTACCGTGCTCAGCAAGCTGCGCAAGAGCCGGCGGACGCCGGTGATCATGCTGACCGCCTGCGGTGCCGAGGAGGAACGGATCACGGGCCTGAGCAACGGTGCCGACGACTACCTGGCCAAGCCGTTCAATTTCACCGAGCTGCTGCTGCGCATCGAGGCCTTGCTGAGGCGCAGCATGGCGTCGTTCCAGTCGTACAGTGATCCCCCTACGCTGGCGATCGACGGCCTGTGCCTGGACCGACGGAACCAGAGCGTGACGTACCGCGAACGCCCGATCACGCTCACGCCCGTCCAGTTCCGCCTGCTCTGGACCCTGATGCAGCACCAGCACGAGTCACTGAGTAAGGCCTATCTCTATCAGGTCGTCCTCGAGCGCGAGTTCAGCCGCTACGACCGGAGCCTGGACATGCACGTCAGCCGCATTCGCCGCAAGCTCGAGGAGGCCGGCGCGCTCCCGGATTGCCTGCAGACCGTGCACGGCAAGGGGTACTGCTTCACATGAAGCGGCGCCTGCTCTGGAAGCTGTGTGCCACCGTCGCCGCCGGCACGGTGGCTTTTTTCTGGGCGATCTCGCTGTTGAGCTCGCATGCCGAAGACCAGATGAGCTACCTCGCCGAGGAACATCAGGCGACGCTGCTCGAGTACGGCAACACGGCGAAGACGCTCTACGAATCCGGCGACCAGGCCGCCCTGTCGCGCTGGTTGCGAGAGCTGCAGGACAGGGAGAACACCTGGGCGGCGGTGGCGAGGACGGGCATCGAGCCCGTTGCCGGCAGTGAGCTGGCGCCGTCACTGCAGGACGGGTTCCGTCTGGGACGCGGCGTGGACTGGAAAGTCCACTTGTACTTCGATGACAACCCCATCATGGAAGTGCCCATCGATCAGCACACCCATTTCCTGATCAAGCTGCCGCAACGCATGCGCCCGGGCACCTATCTTGCGCAGACGGGGCTGCTGATCCAGATCGCCCTGCCCCTGCTGGCATTGTCGGGGCTCAGCGTGGCCCTGTATCGCCACCTGATGCGGCCGTTGCGCAACCTCGAGTCCGCTACACGCGAATTCAGCCGCGGCCAGCTGGATGTCCGCGTCCGGCCGTTGCTCGGCAACCGCAACGACGAGCTGAGCTCGCTGGCCGAGACGTTCGATCACATGGCCAAGCGCACTGGTGAGCTCATCCGCATGCAGCGTCACCTGATCGCCGCCCTCTCCCATGAGTTGCGCACGCCGCTGACACGGATCGACATGGCCCTGGAATGCGCCGAGAACAGCAATGATCCGCACGTGACGACGCTGCCCCGCGTACGGCGGGAATGTGCGGTCATGCGACGGCTGGTCGAGGATACGCTGACGCTGGCATGGCTCGATACGGAGCAGCCCCGGCTCGATCAGGACACGCTGAACCTGACGGACCTGATCGACAGCATCCTCGAGGATGCGCGCTTCGAGTATCCGGATCACGAGCTGCGCGCCGCCCTGCCGGACGAGGCCGTCGTACACGGCAGCTGTCAGCGCGCGCTGGGCCAGGCCCTGGAGAACGTCATCCGCAATGCACTGCAGCACACGCCGGCGGGCGGCTCCGTTGGTGTCGACGTGTCCGATGACGGCGAGTCCTTCCGGGTGGAAGTCGCCGACGAAGGGCCTGGCGTCCCCGAGGATCAACGCGAAGCGATCTTCGAGCCCTTCGCCCGCCTCGAGCGGGTTGCGCGTGATGATGCACAGGGCGGTCATGGCCTGGGGCTCGCGCTGGCGCGACGCGAGATCCGGGCGGTGGGCGGCAGCATTCACGCGACCAATCGATCGCCGCACGGCCTTGTGATCACGATCCAGCTGCCGAAGAACGCCCCCGGAGGCCCGTCGGTGGATGGTGAGCCGGCATGAGCAGCACGATGACGGTGTAACAGATGTAACAACGGCGTAAAAAATGTAAAAGCGCCTTCCCATCCACTCCGCCCGCAATGAGAATGCCTCTCAAGTGCGAACGATTATCATTTGAGGGGCGCATCATGAATCGACAACAATGCGGCACACTGGGCTGTGTCGCGGCCACCATGCTTCTCGCCAGCCAGGGTGCCTCGGCGCAGGAATCGGAGGCGCTCTCGCTGGACCCTGTCAACGTGTCCGCCGACGGCTACGTGACCGAAGGCACCGACATCACGATCGAGCAGGAATCGCTGCAGGATTATCAGGCGAACGACCTGGAAGACATCTTCGCCGGCGATCCCGAGGTGACGGCCGGTGGCGGTCCCGGTGCGGCGCAGCGCGTCTACCTGCGGGGGATCGAGGAATCGCTGCTGAATCTCTCGGTGGATGGCGCCAGCCAGTCCGGCAGCCTGTTCCATCACACGGGACGGCTGTCCATCGCGCCCGAATTGCTCAAGCGTGTCGAAGTCGAGGCGGGCGCGGGCCGCGCGACCTCGGGGCCGGGCGCACTGGGCGGCAGCCTTCGTTTCGTGACCAAGGACCCCGACGATCTACTGCGTGCCGGCGAGCAGTTCACCGTGCTCACCAGGCTGAGTCACTCCAGCAATACCGACGGACATGACGCCAGTGCCTCGGTGGCCAGCCGCTTCGGCGATACCTGGAGCGGGCTGTTCTCGCTGGGCACGAGCGATCACGACAACTACGAGGACGGCGACGGCAACGAGCGCCTCGGCACCGACGCCGATCAGCAGCTCGGCTTCGCCAAGCTCGTCGGCGACCTGGGCGGCGGCCAGACCCTGCGCCTGAGCTACGACCGGCGCGAGGATGAGGGCGAACGCGCTCAGCGGCCGCAGTGGGCGGTCAGCCCCGGCAACCAGGTGCTACCCCTGGAGGGCACGCGGCAGACGGGCACGCTCAACTATGAGCTGATGCCGGCGGCCAACGACTGGCTCGGCCTCGATGTCACGCTCTACCGCACGGAGCAGAACATCGAGCAGGACCAGCGTCCGCTGGGCTGGCCGATCTACCACGGCAAGGTCGAGACCGACGGCATCGACGTGCGCAACACCAGCCGGCTCGGCAGCCACGAAGTGACCTACGGCGTCGACTACCGCGACGACCGCGTGACCGCCGGCCCCGAGGGCGACCGCAACGCGGAATCCGAGGAAGGCGAGGTCACCGGCGTCTATGTCCAGGACGACTTCGATGTGACCGATGCGTTCCTGCTCAGCTTCGGCGCGCGCTACGACAACTACGAGCTGCGCGATACCAATGACGAGGAATTCGAGGAATCCGGCGTGAGCGCGAACATCAGCGGCACGTATTTCGTGACGCAGGGGCTCAGCGTCAATGCCGGCTATGCAGAAGCCTTCCGTGGTCCGATGACCCGCGACGCATTCAAGATCTTCGGTACCGAGAACGATCCCGACCTGGAGCCCGAGAAGGCCGAGAATCGCGAGATCGGTTTCGAATACCGGGCGGACCGGCTCGCCCTGTCGGGGACCGTCTATCGCACCGACATCGAGGACTCGGTCTCCGTATCGCCCCCGTGGAGCCGGTTCTACACCAATGTCGGCGACCTGGAGTCGAAAGGTTACGTGCTGCGCGGCGGCTACAGCTGGGACCGCGTAACGATGCGGGTGGGATACCATCACAACGACACCGAGCTCGACGGCGAGCCCGTGACGCTGTACGAGCACAACGGACTGGGCAACTCCATCGGCAGCACCTGGACAACCGAGATCGAGTACCAGGCGACTTCCAGCCTGCGGGTCGGCTGGCTGGGCCGGTTCGTCGATGACATCGACGGCATCCAGAGCGTGCCGGGTACGGTCAGCAAGTCCGGCTATGATGTCCACGATGTGTACGCGAGATGGCAGCCGATGGGCAGCTCCAACCTGGAGCTGACCTTCACGGTGAAGAACCTGTTCGACGAGCAGTACGTCAATCAGGCCAGCAACGCCGATTACAGCAGCTATCCCGGCTACGACGCGGTGGTCGGACAGCCCGAGCCCGGCCGCGACATCCGTGTCGGACTGAATCTGGAGTTCTGACGTGCGACGTCGCCATAGCGATCCCGCACGGGCACGGCTCGCCCGTGCGGGGGTTCTTCTCTGGAGCCTGATCGCGGCCTCGGCGGTGCACGCGGAGACCGTTACCGATTTGGCCGGCCGCCAGGTGGAGCTGCCGGCGCGTGTCGAGCGCATCATCCTCGGCGAGGGGCGCTACCTCCCTACCCTGGCCATGCTCGAACGCGAGCAGCCGCTGGAGCGTGTCGTCGGCATCCTGCCGGACTTTCGCCTGGCGGACCCGGGCACCTACCGCCTGTATCGCGAGCGCTTTCCGGCCCTGGAATCGATTCCCGAGCTCGGCCATACCTCGGCGGACAGCTTCAGCACCGAGCATGCACTCACGCTCGATGCCGACGTGGCCATCTTCAGCCTGGCGGGTCACGGGCCCTCGTCGGGCAGCAGCCGGCTGATCGACAGTCTCGAGGAGGCAGGGGTAACCGTCGTATTCCTGGACTTCCGTCAGCAGCCGCTGCGCAACACGCCGCGCAGCCTGCGCCTGCTCGGCAAGCTCCTGGATCGCGAGCGCGAGGCGCACGAGTTTCTCGCGTTCTACGAGGCCGAGCTCGCGCGGGTCCGCGATCGCCTGCCGGACATCGCGCGCGAGGATCGCCCGGGCGTGTTCCTGCACAGCCGCGCCGGCCTCCACGACACCTGCTGCGAGACCATGGCCGACGGCATGATGGGACACTTCGTCGACTACGCCGGCGGCCGCAACATCGCCCGCGATCGGATTCCCGGCGTTGCCGGGACCATGAACCTGGAATATCTGCTGGTTCATCAACCGGCGATCTATATCGCCACGGCGATCGGCTCGGCCGCGCGCGAGGGCGAGCAGCCCTTTGTCACGCTGGGGCCGGGTGTTTCTCCCGAGCGTGCCCGGCAGTCGCTTCGGCGGGCGACACAGGGGCGCGGGCTGGGTCAGCTCGAGGCCATTCAGGACGAGCGTGCCTACGCGATCTGGCACAACTTCTACAACACGCCCATGAACGTGGTCGCCGTGCAGGTCATCGCCAAATGGCTGTACCCCGAACGATTCCCGGAGCTGGATCCGCGCGCGACGCTCGCGACCCTGTTCCAGCGGTTCCAGCCGGTGCCGCTCGACGGCGTTTACTGGACCGGACTCTAGCGGGATGAACCCAATGCCCGGCAAGCGACTGCATGAACACCATCGGAAAGGCGCGTAGCATGCGCCGCTCCGAGCCAGCCACTGCGCCGGCATCGACGGGATCCGAATCGCTGGCCGCTGCGTATCGGCGCTTCGTGATGCGGCGCGTGCTGTTGCTGGTGTCGCTGGCCGCCGCCGTCGTCGTGTCGGTGGTCGTCGACCTGGCGATCGGCCCCGCCGCGCTCAGCGTGCTGGATGTCGCCGGCGGCCTGATCCACCCGGCATCCCTCGACGCGACGACCCGGGTGATCATCTGGGAGGTCCGCCTTCCCTACGCGTTGATGGCCCTGGTCGTCGGCGCCAGCCTGGGGCTTGCCGGCGCCGAGATGCAGACGGCGCTGAACAACCCGCTGGCCAGCCCGTTTACGCTGGGCATCGGCGCGGCCGCGACGCTGGGCGCCTCGATCGTCATCGTGTTCAACATTGCGCCGTTCGGTCTGCCGCCCTCGGTCATGCTGCCGCTGTCGGCATTCGTGTTTGCCGCCGCGGCGGCGCTGGTCGTGCTGTCGCTGTCGCGCGCGCTCGGCGCCTCGGTCCACACCGTCGTTCTGTTCGGCATCGCCCTGCTGTTCGGTCTCAACGCCGTCGTCGGGTTGCTGCAGTTCGTCGCCGATGCCGATGCACTGCAGCAGCTGGTGTTCTGGACCATGGGCAGCCTGGCCCGCGCATCCATGGACAAGTTGCTGCTGGTGGCGGCGGTGCTCGCGCTCTGTCTGCCGTTTTCCATGCGCCATGCCTGGGCCATGACCGCCCTGCGCGGCGGTGAGGAGCAGGCCCGCAGCGTCGGCATTCGTGTCGAGCGCCTGCGGCTGATCGTGTTGCTGCGGGTCAGCCTGCTGACGGCGGCGGCGCTGGCGTTCGTCGGCGAGATCGGCTTCATCGGCCTGGTCGGGCCGCACATCGCGCGCCTGGTCCTGGGCGAGGATCATCGGCTGTTCCTGCCGGGCAGTGCCCTGGCCGGCGCTTTGCTCATGTCCTGCGCGTCAATTGCCAGCAAGTCGCTTGTCCCGGGCGTCGTGCTGCCCGTGGGCATTGTCACGGCGCTGGTCGGCATCCCGCTGTTCATCAGCCTGATCCTCATGCGCGGCCGGAGCGAATAGCTTGTCTCTCGAGATCGACAACCTGTCCGTCGGCTACCGCAAGCGGCCGGTGCTGCGCGACATCAGCCTGTCGGCGATCGCCGAGGGCTCGGTGGTGGCGGTGATCGGGCCCAATGCCGTGGGCAAGTCGACCCTGCTCAAGGCGTTGGCGGGGACGTTGCGTCATGAAGGAAGGCTGCGGCTGAATGGCGCCTCGCTGGCCGAGCTGGCGCATCGGATCCGCGCCCAGCGGGTCGGCTACCTGCCCCAGGCCCTGCCCCAGGCCAGTACCCTGGTTGCCTACGAGGCCATCTACAGCGCATGCCGCGCCATCCGCGGGGATCTTTCCGCAGAGCACCTGCGCGCGGCCATCGAATCGATCTTCGCAACGCTCGGCATCCGTAACCTGGCCCTGCGCCGCTTGTCCGAGATGTCCGGTGGCCAGCGTCAGATGATCGGCCTTGCGCAGGTGCTGGTACGCGACCCCGAGCTGTTGCTGCTCGATGAGCCGACCAGCGCCCTGGACATGCACTGGCAGCTCAACGTGCTCAATACCGTCCGGGAACGCACCCGCGCGGACGGCAGCATCGCGCTGGTGGCGAGCCATGACATCAATCTCGCCTCGCGCTTCTGCGATCAGCTGCTGGTTCTCTCCCGCGGCGGGCTCGAAGCCATGGGCCCGCCCGCAGAGGTGCTGTCGTCACAGATGCTGCGCACGGTCTATGGTGTCGAGGCCCGGATCGAGTCCTGTTCCCTGGGCCAGCCTCTGGTACTGGCCGACCAGGCGGTCAAGGGAGGTCATTCCCTCGACTGAGGCCTCCGGGACTGCACGCCCATTCTGATACCGGCTTATTCCTGCCAGGGGCTTTCGCCCTGCCTCACGTCGCCGATCGCCCAGTAGAGCGGTGCGCCGATCTGCGAGAAGAGCGCGATGCCCCATACGATGTTGCCCACGATCGCCGGCACCACCGGGTGAATAACGAGCACAATCAGAGCCACCACGATCCCGAAGGCCCGCACCGTGCCAGTGTGGTAGTGGCGGGTGATCTCACGCCCCTCGACAAGCAGTTGCAGCGTCCAGAGCGAGGCCAGGAAGACGGCAAGCCCGACACACCCGATCACGCCATAGTCAGTGGGATACGGCTCCCATAATCCGACATAGACTTCCCCTGCCAGAGCAACACCGACCAGGACGGCGCTCCACAGGATCGCAATGTGCGCGAACCAGTACGCAATGAGAACGGGCCTGGCCCGGCTTTTCGGCTTGGCGTTCCCGGCAGCATCAAAGTAGATCCACGCCAACGCGAACAGTGACAATCCCCCCATGAGAAGATTGAACAGCGTCGCTGCGCCCACCTCGGCGATGCCCTTGTCGGCTAGTGTTACGACGAGCTTGAAAAAACCCTCGCCCAGGAGGATGAGCATCAAGAGGCCGAAGCGCTCGGAGATATGACCGAGCCGGGGGACGAATCGCCCGAAACGGAGCGTGCCGATGCGGGGCAGCACGTATTGCAGCTGGATCAGCACGACGCCGCCGGCGAAGACCCAGTAAGCAATGGGACGCGGCAGAAACGCCGACACGGCGAACAGGCCGGCAAGGATGAAGAAGTTCCGGCCCTGTTCCCGGGCGAGCGCGCTCCTGTCCGCACCGACATGCCGCGCCCGCCAGTAGAGGTAGGCGGTGAGCGCTCGATTCAGCGCGTATCCGGATGCGAAATACGGCCACCCCTCCCCCGCCACGTCCGGAATGGACGCGGCGATGACCATCATCGTCACGACCTGAACGGCCATGGCCGCGCGGTGCGGCGTGTCGGTGGATATGTAGAGAGAGTTGTAGATCGAGCTGTCCGCCCACGCGTAGAAGATCGCAAGGAAGAGCCCGGTGAAGACCAGAATCCCGTGCCAGCCCAGGTGGTGAGACAGATAGTTCCCGAGGATGAAAATCGTGACCACGTGGATCAGGTCGAAAAACAGCTCGACCCAGTGGACATGATCGCTCGCGCCCTCGACATCCATGTAATGACGGGGGCGGCGCCAGATTGGGAAATCCTTCAGCGACACTTCCTGTCACTCCCCGAGATCAATCGTCCACAACGCCCACAGAGCCGTCGTGGACAATATGCAACCGGCCACAGCATCATGACCACGAATTGTTGTCGGCGCGGTGGCCATCCCGTCATCCTGTTCGCGTGCGCGGCACCGATGTGCCGGGCCCACCGGGTCGGCCAGGCGCGGCAATGACGGCCTGAGCGCTTCACTGCCGACGGTATCATGCCCGAACACGACGCCCGTATCATTACAGCCTGCCGCGCCATGCATGCCCGGGATCGCCGCGACCCGAACCGCGGTGTATCGCCTCTCGAGCTGTTCTTCGACCTGTGCTTCGTGGCCGCGATCGCGCAGATTACGACGCAGCTCACCCAGGCGGTCACGGCGGGGGGTACCGCCACGGCGATCGCCAGCTATCTGACTGTGTTCTTCGCCATCTGGTGGGCCTGGATGAATTTCACCTGGTTCGCGTCCGCGTTTGACAACGATGACATTTGTTGCAGGCTCGCGGCATTCGTGCAGATGGTAGGCGCACTGATCCTCGCGTCCGGGACGGCGGAGGCATTCACACGGGGCGATTTTGCCATCGTCTTCCTGGGATACGCCGTGATGCGCCTCGGCCTGGTCGCGTCATGGCTGAGGGCGGCCCGGTGGAATCCGGAACACCGGGGCGCGGCGGTACAGTACGCCATCGGCCTGTCAGTCGCTATGGCGGGATGGTCGACCATGCTCGCAGCGGGTGCATGGCCGTTGTGGGGCTGGTGCCTGATGGCCCTGGTGGAACTCGCGATTCCCCCGTGGGCCGAATCGAGAGGGTCGACACCTTGGAACCCGCACCACGTTGCACGCCGCAACGGGCGATTCGTCATCATCGTTCTCGGGCAATCCGTCATCGCTGTTACAGGCAGCGTCCGCATCGCGCTTGACCATGGAGATGCCGGCGTTGCCGTGTACTCGATCATTGCTGGCGGGTTGCTGCTCGTGTTCTCCATGTGGTGGTTGTACTTTGCTGCCTCGCCGCCAAGGTTTCTCACGACCAGCGGCAAGGCATTCATGTGGGGATACGGTCACTACTTCGTCCTGTGCTCCGCGGCGGCGGTCGGTGCCGGCATTGCGGCGAACCTGGACCTGGTCACGGCCGGATCGCCGGCAACCGGCGCGCCGGCGGCCGCAGCACTCAGCGTTCCGGTAGCTGTCTACCTGCTTGCGCTGTGGCTGTTGCATCGCCGCCCGGGCCGGGAGCACCGCGGCGACACGCTGCTGTTCCCACTGGCTCTCGCTATGATCGTCGCGTCAACCTGGCTCCCCTGGACGGCGCTGATCGTGGGCATCGCAACCGCCGGGTTGGCCGCGGGCTCCGTCGCCATGCAGAGACGACCGGCGCATCACGAAGCCGGTCGATAAGGGGTTGCCGGCGCACGGGTCCGAGTCGACTACCAACGCCGATGCCGGCCCCCGACAGCCGCTTGCTGCAACGGCCGGTCACCCGGCACAGTAGCGGCCATGGCGAATCCCACCGACCATGCTCACCACAGGGACCATCCGGATGATGGCAACCACGCGCACGAGCACCAGCATCTGCGGCGCTCCGGCGGCCGGGCACTGCTGCTCGGGTTGCTGCTCACGTCGGGGTTCGCCGCGGTGGAGCTCGTCGCCGGCTGGCTGAGCGGCTCCCTGGCGTTGATCGGCGATGCGGGGCACATGATCACCGACTCCATGGCGCTGGGTCTGGGCGCCCTCGCCGCCCGCCTGAGCATGCGCCCCGCCGGGCCGCGGCACACATTCGGGCTGCAGCGAGCGGAGATCGTGGGCTCGCTGGTGAACGCCGGCTTCATGCTGGTGGTGGTGGCCTGGATCGCCTACGAGGCGGTGCATCGCCTGCTGGAGCCCACCCCCGTGAGCGGGATGGCGGTGCTCGTCGTCGCCGCCGTGGGACTCGCGGTCAATCTGCTGGTGCTGAAGGTGCTCCACGGCGGCGAGCAAAACCTGAACACCCGTGCCGCCATCCTCCACGTCATGGGCGATCTCCTGGGCTCCGTGGCGGCCCTGGCCAGCGGCCTGGTCATCGCGGTAAGCGGCTGGACGCCCATCGATCCGTTGCTGTCCCTGTTCATCTCGGCCCTGATCCTGATCTCGACCACGCGGCTGCTGCGGGAGGCCGTGCATGTGGTCATGGAGGGAGTGCCGCCGCACGTCGACCTCGCTGCCCTGCGGGCGCGCCTGTCCGCCCGGGACGGCATCGAGAGCGTCCACGATCTGCATGTATGGACCATTGCCTCGGGCAGCTACGCGCTGGCCGCGCATGTACGGGTGCAGTCCATGGAGCGCTGGCCGGAGCACCTGGACGCCCTGCGTCGCGTGCTTCACGAGGAATTCGGCATCGACCACGTGACGCTGCAGCCGGAGCTCCCTTATGACGTGGCCTTCCTGCCGGTTCGCGAGCTGGCCGGAAAGGGAGCGCCGGGCGACCGTGGCAGCTCGTGATGCCGCGGCCCGACGAAACGCCGATCCCGACGGCGCCGGGCGCCGCCGGGAGGCACCCGGTCACCTGGCGGCGCGTTTGCGGTACGTCTCGGCCGGCCGGTTCTGCTCGTCCAGCCGGGCCCGCGCCTCGCGCTCGGCCAGCACCTCGCCGTTGCGGATGTACTGCTCGGCGGCATTGGAGCGCGGCTCCCAGTCCCAGGGCTGGGTCCGGCCCTTGCTCAGCGCGTTGTAGATGAAGCGGCGACGCTTCTGGGTATCCAGCACGCGCCGGCGCAGGTCATCCGGGTTCCACCGCTTGCTTACGCGCTCGGCCAGCTCGTTCTCGATCTCCTTGTAGCCGGAACGGCCGGCGAGGTTGTCGAGCTCGTCCGGGTCGTTGTCGAGATCGAACAGCTGCGGCGGATCGGCCGACTGGTCCGGCTCGCCGTCACTGTAGACGTACTTGTACGGGCCGCGACGGACCATCAGCACGGGTCCCGCGGCGCCCTCGCCCATGTACTCGGAGTAGGCCGTATCGGGCCAGTCCTGGTCGTTGCCGTGCAGCAGCGGCACGATGCTGCGGCCGTCGAGGTTCGGTGCGACGACGGGGTCGGGCGTCTCGCCGGAGGCGAGCTCGACCAGCGTCGGGAACAGGTCAACCAGCGACATGTTGCCCGTCGCGCGCCGGCCGCCGGGGATGTCGGGATGGCTGATGACGAACGGCACGGCGGCGGACCACTCGTACATGCTCATCTTGTACCACATACCCCGCTCACCCATCATGTCGCCGTGGTCGGCGGAGAAGATCACGATGGTGTTGTCCAGCTGACCGGTCTTCTCGAGTGCGTCGAGGAGCTCGCCCACCTTGTCGTCGACGTAGCTGATCATGCCGTAGTAGGCATGCCGCGAACGGCGGATGTCCTCGTCGGTGTGATCCACCTGGTGCATGCCGTAGTGGTAGTACAGCCGCGCGCTGTGCGCGTCGCGCTGGTCCACGGGACGGTACTCGACATGCGGCATGTCGATCTCGTCGGCGGCATAGCGCTCATAGTATTCGCGCGTGGTGAGGTACGGATCGTGCGGGTGCGTCAGGGACGTGCAGATGAAGAAGGGTCGATCGTCCCTGTTGTTCTGGTCGCGCGTGACGTCGTAGATGTGCCGGGCGGCCTTCCAGGTCGCCTCGTCGTCGTAGTCGATGGGCATGCTGCGCGCGACCACGCCCGAGTGCGTGACGCTCTCCATGGTGTGGAAGAACTCCAGCTGCTCCTCCGGCTTCTCCCAGTCCGGCGTCCAGCCGAAGTCCACGGGGTAGAAATCGGTGGTCAGGCGCTCCTCGAAGCCGTGGAGCTGGTCGGGACCGACAAGGTGCATCTTGCCCGACAGGCAGGTGCGATAGTCGAGCGCGCGCAGGTAGTGCGCGAAGGTCGGCACCTGGGACGGGAACTCGGAGGCGTTATCGAACGCATCAAGTTCGGACGGTAAGCGCCCGGAAAGCATGGATACGCGCGAGGTCGAGCACAGCGGTGAATTGCAGTAGGCGTTCGCGAATACCGTGCCGCGCTCGACGAGGCGATCGATGTTCGGCGTCTTCACGACCGGGTGACCGTAGGCCGGGAGTACCGGGGCACCGAGCTGGTCGGCCATGATGAACAGGATATTGGGGCGATCGGCTGCCATGACGCGCTCCTCCATTCGGACGGCTAAGACATTGACTGCGACGCGACCGAGTGTCCGCGGGGCTCCCCCGGCGGAACAAACAATGAATTCACCGTGTTAGGCTTAGCTGAGCTTATGCCGCCCGGAGGCGCTGGTGCCCAGATCGTTGCCACCGCCGAGCTGGCTGCGCACGTTCGAGGCGGCCGCGCGCCACACGAGCTTCACGCGCGCCGCCGAGGAGCTGCACGTGACCCAGTCCGCGGTCAGCCAGCAGATCCGCCTGCTGGAGGATCGGCTCGGCCAGGTGCTGTTTCACCGCCTGCCGCAGAGCCTGCAGCTCACCGACAGCGGCCGGGCCTACCTGGCGGTGGTCCACGACGCCTTCGAGCGGCTGACCCTCGGCACCGAGGAGCTGTTCGGCTATGCGCGCGGCGAGCTGGTCACGATCCGCGCCACGCCCGGTTTCGGCGAGCTCTGGCTGGTGCCGCGCCTGGGCTCGTTCTATCGGGAGCATCCGGACCTCGACATCCGTGTGATCTCGACCATCTGGAATCCGCAGTTCATCGAATCCGGCGTGGACCTGGAGATCCGCTACGGGATCGGCGAGTGGACCGAGCTGGAAATGCAGCCGCTCATGCAGGAATACCTCCTGCCCGTGTGCGCGGCGACGGTCTCGGCCCGGCTCGAAGGGGTCCCGGCACGGCTCGCCGACGAGCGCCTGCTGCATACGGACGGATTCCGCAACGGCTGGCCCGAATGGCTGCAACGGGCCGGGGCGGCCCGGGACGTGGACGGCGGGCGCGGCTCCCACTTCGACACGGCCGGCCTGCCGATCAAGCTGGCGGAGCAAGGGCTGGGCGTGGCCATGGGGCGCTGGTCGATGATCGAGCGGCACATCGACAGCGGCCGGCTCGTCGCCCCGTTCGACCTGGCGATGCCCGTCGAGGAGACGTTCTACGTGGCCTGGCCGGCTGGCGGGCAACTGCGCCCGGAAGCCGCGCTGCTGCGCGACTGGCTGCTGCGAGTCGCACGGGGCGCGGAGGAGTGAGCCATGCCGGGGTGGCGTGAGCCCGTTGATACGCCTTGCGGGCCCGCTGCCGGTTCGCGGTGCTACATCAGATCGTCGACGGAATGCTGCACGAAGCGGAATGCCGCACGCGCTCCCGCAACCGCGCGCTGGCACTCACCGGCGGTCAGTCCAAGGGCGTCGAGCGCCGCCTTGAAGCGGCGCCAGTGCGGGGCGCGTCCGTCCGGGTGCGCCGCCATGTGCCGGGCGCCGAACGCCGAGGACAGCCCCAGCTCGCGCTCGACTTCCTTGAGCAGGATGGCCGCCCCCATGCGCGAGCCCTCCTGGGTGTAGATCCAGCCGAACGCCTCGCACCCGTCCGGTATCACCGCCTTCGCCGCCGCACGGCGGTCGTCGTCGAGCACATCCGGCGACAGGCCGAGATCCGCGCAGTCGGACTGCACCGCCTCCAGGCGGTTCGGGTCGAGGAGGCCGGGAAGCCCTGCCTGCAGCCGGGCGTCACGATATAACGGGGCGGTGGCATGGTGCAGCCGCAGCTGCACACGCAGAAAGCGTGCGTAGCGCTGCCGGTCCGAAAACGGTGCGGCGGTCATGATCCGCTTGTCCAGCGTCTCGTGGACCGACGCGGTCTCGTTCTTGAGCCGCCGGGACAGGGGTGGCGCGGCATTCGCAACCTCGGACATGAGCAGGCCTCTTGCTATTGTTCTGGTTAGGATGGTTTCGCAGACATATCTGCCCCTATAACGTTTACGCGGTTACCACCCCTCACCTTCCCGGACCGTGCGGACACTGCGCCGCGGTACGCCATCATGGGCGCCGGCCGTCGTGTCCGCGGTGAAACTCCGGGCCAGTCTCGCCAGGGCCGCACGGTCGAGCCTGCCGGCCAATCGGTGCAGCCGCACCCACGCGCGCAAGTAGCCGTAGCGTGCCTCGGCCAGGTCGCGGCTGGCCGTGTAGAGCTGCTCCTCGGCGTCCAGCACGTCCGGATTCGTGCGCTCCCCCCCGATGACGCTCTTGCGGGTCGCCTCGACCAGCGTGCGCGCCGAGCTCACCGCCTCCCGATAGGCCGTGATCCGGGCCTCCGCACTGCGCGCCCGGTTGAACTGCTCGCGCAGATCGTTGATCAGCGTCGCCCGCTCGGCCCGCAGCTGGCGGCGCATGCGCCCTCGTTCCGCGGCGGCCTGGTGCCGGCGGGCGGTGACACCGCCCCCCGCGAACAACGGCATTTCGAAACGTATGCCGATGCGGTCGGTATCGTAGCGGCGGTTGTACGCACTTTCGGTGCTGGACTCCGTTCGCCTCGTGCTCATCTCCAGCGACACCGTCGGAAGGTGCTCCGCGCGCGCACCGGCGAGCTGCTCGTCGGCCACCTCGACGCCGTGGCGCAGCCGCTCCAGCGCCGGGCTGCCCGCCACGGCACGTTCGCGCCAGGCCCGAAACGTGCCCGGTCGTAGCGGCGGCATTCTTCCGTCAGAGCGCAATTTCGCCAACTGGCGGGGCCCGATCGCGGTCCCCGTGATCGCCTGCAGACGACGCCGGGCTGCCGCCACAGTGTCGTCCGCCTCGATCACCTTGGCGCGGGCGAGCTCCAGGCGCGCGCGGGTTTCGATCACGTCGGTCGTGGTGCCCTCCCCTCCGCGGTAGAGCCGCTCATTGGCCTGCAGGCGCGCGTCGAGGTTGCTCTTGCGCGCCCGCGCCAGGCGCTCGCGCTCCGCCGCGAGCAGGACCGCCGTGTAGGCCTCGAACACCCGTACGATCAGGGTCTGCTGCGCCTCGCGGAACTGCGCGTGCGCACGACGGCTCTTGGCCACCCCCTCCTGGTACGCGGCCCAGGCACCGTAGTCGAGCAGCGGTTGCTCCAGGCTGAGCACCGCCGCACTGCTGTCATAGTCGCGCGTGGCGGTGGCATCGCCCAGGGCGGATAGCTGCGTGACTTCCGAGCGGTTCTCGGCGGCGCTGTAGGTGAACGACACACGCGGCAGCAGCTCGGCGCGGCCGATGGCGCGATGGGACGCACCGGCCTCCCGGGCCTTGACCGCCACCTGGAAGGTGGGATCGTTGCGCAGCGCGTGTTCGTAGGCCTCCAGCACGCCCATGGCGTGTGCGTTGCCGGCCCATAGGACGGCCATGAGGGCGAGCCCGACGGTCAGGCGTGAGCGGCCGCGCGTACGGACGAGGATCGTCATTCGTTCAGCCTCCGGCAAACGCGGTGTTCAGGCGGTCCATCAACGGCTTGAACAGGTAGCTCAGCAGCGTGCGCTCGCCGGTGCGCACGAACGCCTCCACGGACATGCCCGGCCGGATCCGCCGCTCGGGGCCCCATGGCAACGCGTCACGCTCGACGCGAATCTCGACGCGGTAGTACGGCTCATTCGTCGTGTCGTCCACGAGGCGATCCGCCGATACCTGCGTGACTTCACCCGGAACCCGGGGCGTATCGCTTTGATTGAACGCCGTGAACATCAGGTCCACGGCCAGCCCCGCATGGAGCCGGTCGACCACCGACACCGGTGCGCGCCCCTCGACCAACAGCGGCGCATCCCCGGGTACGATCTCCATGAGCGTCGCGCCCTCGGCGACCACCCCGCCCTCGGTGAACACCTTCAGCCCGACCACCCGTCCGCTGGCCGGGGCCCGGATGACGGTGTCGGCGAGCCGCGATTCGACACCGTCGAGCCGCGCGCGCAGCTCGTCCGCGCGAACGCTGACCTCGGTGAGCCGGGTATCCACCTCGCGCTGATGCTCCTCCCGCCGCTGCCGCGCCCGCGCCTCCAGCTCCGCGATGCGGTTGCGCAGCTCGTTCATGCGGCCGCGGTCCTCCGCGAGCTCGGCCTCCAGGCGCTCGCTCTCGCGCCGGAGCTCAAGGAACCGGTTGCGGGCCACGTACCCGGACTCCACCAGGCCCGCCAGCCCTTCGATCTGCTCGACCAGAAGCTCACGCTGGCGCTGACGCGCCCGTCGCGTGTGGCTCAGCCCGGAGAGGCTGGCCCGACTGCCGGCGATCTTCTCCTCGATGCCCTGGAGCTCGGCCCGCAATGCGGCCCGGCGCTTGTCCAGCAGTTGGCGCTGGAGCGCCAGCATCACGGGTACGCGCGGGTCCTCGCTGGCGCGCAGGACCTCCGGAAACGCAATGCGCTCGGCGCCGCTGCTCTCAGCGCGCAGGCGCGCCGCGCGGGCGGTCGCCGCGAGCCACTGCACGCGCAGGGCTTCGGCCTCGGAGCGCAGGCGATTGTCGTTGAGACGCAGCAGAACGTCCCCGGCATCCACCGCGGCGCCCTCGCTGACGAGCAGACGCTCCACCCGTCCTCCTTCGGTCGGCTGCACCGCCTTGCGGTTACCGGAGACCGTCACCGTCGCCGGCACGGCGACGCCCTTGTCGAGCGGCGCGAGCCCCGCCCACAGGAGCAGCCCGATGAACCCGAGCAGGACGACCACCAGCCCTCCACGCAGGTAGCGGCGGGCATCCAGGTGCAAGGCGGCGTCGGGATGCGCCTCCACGTGTGCGCTCTCCGCCTCCTGATCACCCCGCCTGGCCACTGCTCTGTCCTTTGTCCGTCGCCGCAAGGTGCGTCGAGTTGACGGCCGTACGCGTGTGCTCGGTCTGCGCAGCCAGGATCCGGGCGGTAGGGCCGAAGCCCCGGACGCGCCCCTGCTGGAGCACCAGCAGACGATCGGTCAGCCGCACGATGTCCGGCTTGTGGCTGATGACCACCATGGTGCAGCCACGCTCCTTGAGCGCGGCCAGTGCCGCGAGCAGCGCCTTCTCGCCGGCGTCGTCCAGGCTGGCGTTGGGCTCATCCAGGACCAGGAGTACCGGCAGGCCGTAGACCGCGCGGGCCAGGGCGACACGCTGCTTCTGCCCGCCGGAGAGCCCGCTGCCGCCCTCGCCCAGCACCGTGTCGTAGCCGTTCGGCTGCTGGAGCACCATCTCGTGCACACCGGCCAGGCGGCCCGCCTCCACGACCCGGTCCGGGTCCGGCTCGCCGAAGCGCGCGATGTTCTCGGCGATGGTGCCGGCGAACAGCTCCACGTCCTGCGGCAGGTAGCCGATGAACGGCCCCAGCGCGGTCTTGTCCCAGGTGCCGATATCGGCGCCGTCCAGGCGGACGGTGCCGGCCGCAGGGGGCCACACGCCCACCAGCAGCCGCCCCAGCGTCGACTTGCCGGAACCCGAGGGCCCCATCAGGCCCAGCACCTCGCCGGCGGCCAGCTCGAAGCTCACCCCGCGCAGGATGCGCGTGCGCTGGCCCGGAGGCCCGCCGGCCACCTGCTCCACGGCAAGCGCGCCGGTCGGATCGGGAAGCGGCATGCCGGCCTCCCGCGGCGGATGCTCGCTGAGCAGGCCCTGGAGACGCTGGTAGGCCTGGTGGGCACCGGTCCACTGCTTCCACACGCCGATGAGCTGATCGATGGGTCCGAGCACGCGCCCCATGAGGATCGAGCCGGCGATCATCATGCCGGGCGTGATCTCGCCCTCCACGGCGAGCAGCGCCCCCAGCCCGAGCACGCCGGACTGCAGCGCAAGCCGCCCGGCCCGCGACCATGCGGTGATCACCGCGGTCCGCTCGCTGGCGCGGTTCTGCCGGGCGAGAAAGCCGCGGTGCTGGTCCAGCCAGCGCGCGCGCAGATTGGGCAACATTCCCATGGCCTCGATGGCGCCCGTGTTGCGCAGATTGGCAGTAGCGCGCTGGCTCGCCTGGATCGACCAGTCGCCGGCCTCCTCCAGCAGCGGCATCGAACGCCGCTGGTTGAGCCAGGCCAGCGCCAGCAACACCAGCGCCCCGGCCAGCGCGAGCATGCCGAGCCAGGGGTGCAGCATGGAGATAACCAGCAGGTACACCGGGAACCACGGGACATCGAAAAAGGCGAACAGCGCGTTACCGGTGGCGAACTGGCGCAACGTGGTGAGGTCGTTCAGTGCCTGACCGGCGGCCAGCCGGCCGCTCCTGAGATTGCTGTCGAAGGCGGCGTCGAAGATGCGCGGGCTCAGGCGCAGATCGACCTGCGCGCCCAGGCGAATCACCACCGCGCTGCGCAGCCATTCCAGCAGTCCCGTCATGGCATAGGCGCCCAGGACCATGACCGTGAGCATGAGCAGCGTCATCTCATTGCTGGACGCCAGCACGCGGTCGTAGACCTGGAGCATGTACAACGCCGGCGCGAGCATCAGCAGGTTGATCACCGCGGAGAAGATGCCGACATGGATCAACCCGCCGCGGAACTGCGCGAGCACGGCTGCCATCTCGTTGCGTTGCCCGTCCCAATTACGCATCGACGTACGGGAAAACGCGGCGCATTCGGCGTATCGACATGGCGTTCGCTCGATTCACGGGGATAAAGGCCGCTACGGCCGCCCTGCACCGGACGACCGCAGCGGGACCTCCGCCTCCCTGGCGGGTGCTGCTTCCCTGCCCTTGCGCCGACTCAGGCAGCAATCGTGACGTCGTTGACGTCGTCGATGCCCACGAGAGTCACCGTGCCCTGGGAGTTCGAGGACGCGTCGAAGACCTCGATCTCCAGGTCGCTGCCGACGACCGTGTCGGAGTAGCTGTCGAACGCCGAGATGTCGACGACGTCGTCGCCGATCTCGTAGTCCTCGATGGTGTCGTCACCGATGGTGCCGGCGTTGCCGTACAGATCGAACAGGAACGTGTCGTCGCCACCGTTGCCGGTCAGCGTGTCATCGCCGGCGTAGCCGTTGATGACGTCGTCCCCGGAGCTGCCGTTGACGGTGAGGTCCTCGGTGTTGAGGAAGTTCTCCAGCTCCGTGGCATCGCCCTGCATCAGACCGTAGACGATCTCGTGGATCTGGTTGTTGGCCACTGCTCCAGAGCTCAGGTCGAGCCCGTCGACGGTCAGCTCCGGACCGGAGTTGAAGGAGTACGGCGTCGAGGTGCCACCGCCGATCTGATCACCGAACTCCAACTTCTCGAGGTCACCGTAGAGCGTGTGCGCCGGGGAATCCATGAACGTATAGTCGAGCGTCTCTCCCGCAGGTGCGGATGCGATGAAGCCCGCTGTGTGACCGGCCACGCCACTGGACATAGCGTACTGCGAGCCGGAAAACATGCCGGGATAGAAGCCGCCGGTGTTGTCCGGATGATCACCGGTGACGAACTCGCCTTCCCACCAGCTGAGGTAGTCGTCCCCACCGGTACTCGTCGCCTGGTCATGGGTGATGGTGATAGCCATTGCAGCCTCCTTGGTGCATTACCTTTCGCGCTTCTCCAAGATCCCGGCAAAGCGCCGGGACCGCCTTTCCCGCCTTCCGGCAGGAAAACCCTAGAATCGAAGCTCCATGCTCCCCTGCACGGTCCGGCCGCGGCCGAGCGTGACGTCCAACGGGTCGCCGTAGCCTGCGAGATAGGCCCGGTCGAGCACGTTGTCGACGGTCAGGCGCAGCGTCATGTGCTCGTTTGGCTGATAGCTGGAGTAGAAGTCCCAGACCGTGTAGTCGTCCCAGACCGGAGGAAAGGCGTACTCCTCGCCCCTTGCGAGCGATTCCTCACGGCTCTCGTTGAAGCCTTCGGCGTGGCGTACCTTGATGCCGATGTCCACTTGCTGGTCAAGCAGCCTTACGCCCGTATGGGCGCTGAGCTTGTCCGGCGGCGGGTACTCAGCGGAACCGAAGACCGCACAATTGGCGGCTGGTGGATTGGGCCTGTCGTAAACCGTGCCGAGGTAGTAATAACTCGAACAAAGGTTGTCCTTGTTATCGCCGATCATGTTCGTGTAGTTGAGCCCGGCGTACCAAAAGCCGGCATCGTACTCGAGCTTGAATTCAGTGCCGCGAAACCGGACCTCCTTGGCCGAGTTGTCGTAGGCCATCTGAAAATCGCCCGCCATCGTCTGGTGCGGCGCCTGCTTCGAGAACGACATGTAGATGAAATCGTCGACCCGGGTATCGAAGTAGTTGACCTTGAGGCGCAAGGCATCGCGCTCCGTGAACAGCCGGTCGGCCTGGATGTTCACGCCGGCCTCCCAGGTCTCGGACTTCTCCGGATCGAGGTAGGGATTCGGCTGTGTCGATGCCACCGTGTCGCCAACATGGCCGCCCGTGATCAGGGTCTCCGTAATGGCGGGCATACGCCACGACTCTCCCCAGCGGGCGTAGGGCTGGAGCCAGTCGGTGACCTGCACGGCGGCGGAGAGGGTCGGCGAGGTGTGCTCGAATGTGCGATCAATATCGTACGAATATTCCCTGGGCCAGCCGTCGCCGGTCGCATGACCCGGAACGTCGAATCCGGTGTGACCTCGCAGGTTGTAGTAGTCGTAACGCAGGCCGGCGCCGAGCTCGATGGTGTCGGCGTAGGTGTAGCTGAGGTCGGTGAAGGCGCTCACCGAATCCCGTTCGCCCTCGGGTGTGGTGGTTGTCAATCCGCCGATCGGACTGGCCTCGAAGTTGAGGCTGGAATCGGTGACCTCCGCCTCGGACTCCGTCTCGTCGGTGTAGCCCTCGATGCCGTAGTTTGCGCTCAAGTCGTGTCGAGCGCTGTCGAGGAACTGTGAGGTATTCTCGAGCTCAAGCCCCCAGGTGTTGGTACGGTAGCGGGTTTCGTACGCGGGCGTGCAGTAACCACTGACCCAAGAGGGAATAGGGTCATACAAGTCATAGTACTGTTTGCAGTCGCTGAGAGGGATGTAGCTGCTGCCCCGGGCAGAGCGTTCCTGGTCCATGTACGTTGTGACGTAATAGAGCTGCGCGCTGAGATCGACCAGCCCCGTCGGTGGGGCATACTCGTAGCCCAGTGTGGATGTCCGAGAAGTGACATCATTCGAGCCGGTTCGCTCGTACAGCGTATCGCCGCCTTGATTGAATTCCGTAAAGGTCGCTCGGCTGGAGCTGTGCTCCATTCCGGTGTCGAGATAGCTCAGCTCGAAGCGCTGGAAGTCCGTCGGCATGACGCCGATCTTGGCGAGGGTGGAGCGGCTGGAGCGACCAGACTCCCGTACCGCCGTCTGTTTTTGTCGATCCGAATCGCCGACCCGCCGATCCGTGCCCAGTTCACCGTTGTCGCCGGGCTCGTACTCGCCGAACTCCTGTCCGCTGCGCGCGAGCAGCACGTCGAAGCTGTCGGTCGCGTACGCCGCGGCGGCGCTGCCGATGAACTCGGTGCCGTTGGCATACTCACCGAGGCCGGTGGTGCCGCGCAGGCGCAGCCCGGCGCTGTTGCCCGGAAGAATGACGTCGTACGGGCCGATGGTGCGGAAATTGGCCGAGCCGGCGATGGCGCCGGCGCCGTGAACCCCGGAGCTCGGGCCCTTGTCCACCTGCACCTCGGCGAGCAGCTCCGGGTCGATGTACATCTGGCCGTTGCGCTGCTGGTGGCCGCTGATCTGGAAGTTCTGGCGGGCGCCGTCGATCATCATGTTGACCCGGCCGAAGTCCTGCATGCCGCGGATGTTCACCGACAGCGCCGGATCCTGCTCGCTGAACATGCTGTAGGCGCCGGCGATCTCCTCCAGCATTTGCGCCGCGTGGCGCGGCGGGCGCCGGTCGATCTCGTCGCGGGTGAGCGTGCTGACCGAGCGGGCACGCCCGTACCCCTCGTTGTCCGGCAGCGCGACGACGTCGATGGCCCGCAGGCCGACCGCCTCCTCGTCACTGACCGTGGGCGCGGTGAGGACGACCGTGCGCGGATCGCGGTACTCAAAGCGCAGCTCCGTGCCCGATAGCAGCCGCGTGAGGGCGCGATCGGCACTCATCTCGCCGCGCACACCGGGCGCCTGGCCGCTGATCGCGTGGTTGTCCGGGCGCACCACGCTGATCCGCGTGACCTCGGTGAACTCGCCCAGGGCGGACAGCAGCGGCTGGCTGGCGATATCGAACGTGTATTGCTGCGCCTGGGCGCTGTCGGCATCGTCCGGCCGCGGATCCGGTGTTTCAGACGTGGTCTGGGCCGGTGCCTGCCCCGCCGCCAGGCACAGCAGGACCCCGCCGATTACCAGGCGCGCCGCTCGCGCGCATTCGCTGATGTGCTTGTTGTCTCGCCATGAATGATGCATGGGTTGTCGGGCCCTCGTTACGGAATGATTCTCGTTCTCATTTCCAATAACGAGCGAGATGCCATCCCTCCTCACCCGCGGAGGTAGCCGCGGTTAACGCGGAGGCGTGCAAAGGGGCCCTTTGTTCAAAGGCAACGATGTCTCACCGGCCAGACGAGCGGTATCCAGCGCGCGGGGTGTCGCCCTCGTCAAGGTGGATGCCGCGTACGCGTTCAGGGGATGGGCGGGAGCGCCGCCGTGCCGTGCGGCCGCGGATCGATGTCCGGGGCCGGGCCTCAGCGGCGCAGCCAGACGCCAACGCCGGGGATGTGCTCGCTGCGGATGCCATGGGCCCGGCGAAGGGCGTCGAGCAGCGCCTGCGGGCGATCGGCGGGGAAGCTGCCGGAAAGCCTCACTCCCTCGAAGGCCCCGGCATCGTAGAGCAGGCGGCCCGGCAAGGCGCGCTCCAGTTGGGCGGCGATCTCGGCAAAGCGGGCACGATCGAGCAGGACCAATCCCCGTGCCCAGGCGAGCTCGACGTGCGCATCCACGGCGTGGACCTCGCCGGGATGCCCGTGGGTGACGGCTATCTGCTCGCCCCGCCGAAGCACGCGCACCGAGCTGTCGTCGTTGGCGGGCTCGCCGCCGACCTCGACCCGGCCCTCCTCCACCGTTACTTCGACGGCGCCGGGCCCGCGAGCGATGCCGAACCGCGTGCCGGTCACGCGCACGCGCGCGCCGCCGCCGACAACGACGAAGGGTCGACCACCGGCGGCGACATCCAGCCATATCCGGCCCCGGCGGAGCGTGACGCGGCGCGTGTCACCGGCGAGGTCGACGTCGACGGCGCTGTCGTAGTCGAGGTGCAGCTGCGTACCGTCGGCCAACGTGGCCCTGTGGGAGACGCCCGGTGCGGTTGCGACGTCCGCGGTTGCACGATCGAACAGGCCGGGATCCCGCCACAGAAGGCCGACGACGACGAGGATCAACAGGCAGGCGGCGGCCGCGAGCCAGGGCTGCCACCCGGCACGGCCGCGTACGGACGGGCTGCGGGGCCGGTAATCGGCGACCGCCGCCAGATGGCGTGCGGGGCCGTCCACGCGCTGCCAAAGCGCCTGCGCCTGCTCGTACGCCTCCGCGTGGCGGCTGTCCTGCGCCAGCCACCGCTCGAAGCGCTCGCGGTCCTCCGCTGTGGCGCTCGGATCCTTGAGGCGCAGATACCAGGCGATCGCCTCGTCGTCGATCTGCTCTGTCGTCGACACCTCGTTCGCCGATAACACCAAACCGGTCTACCTGCCTTATCGCCGCTGCGACGGGGAACGTGAACCTACAACAAGATAACGTCTCATGGTCGCTGCGACCTCAGTCCGTGCCTCGCCCGCGCTGCCAGTCCCGGCAGGCCTTCATGGCGCGCATCATGTGCTTTTCCACGGCGCTGGTCGAGATGCCGAGCATGCCGGCGATCGCCGCATAGGTCTCGCCGTCGACGCGGTTGAGAAGAAAGATCTGCCGGGTGCGCTCGGGCAGTTGCTCCAGGACCTCGATCAGCTGTTGCCACTCGTCGGCCATTTCCACCACGTGATCCGTGGGCGGCAGAATCCCCTCGTCCATCTCGCGCAGCCCCTGTGGACGCCGGTCCCGCACCTTCTTCGAGCGCAGATAGTCCAACGCCAGGTTCCGCGCCGTACGGTGCAGAAGCGCTGCAGAATGCTCCATGAACGGCCGATCGAGCAGCCGGAGGAAGCTTTCCTGGACCAGTTCCTCCGCAACGGCGTCATTACTGACGATGCGGCGAACGCGGCTGATCAAGCTCCGGCGCTCGTTCTCGAACAGCCGCGTCAAGGTCTCTCGCGCATCCTCCAAAGCGTTTCGCAGCCGGTTATCCGATGACGGCAGAAAGAATAATGGGAATGCGTCGTATTCGCAAATCAGCCCGGCGGCCTGCAACGGCTGCCCCGGGGCGCGGTGCCGGGCGCCGCCGGGGACGACGCGGCCCTACCCCGCGCTGAGGTACAACCGGGATGTGCCCGTTTATAGGCAGGGAAGCATCGCACGATTCCCGCGACAGCGGTCATTCACGAGCAGCGAGATCATCCGGCGGTGATGCCACGGTCCCTCTTCCGATCCAGGACGCTCCCGGGCATCGGCCCCCTCGCACGGGCGCCCGCGAGGCTGGTCTGCGTCGTGACCGGGTGCGTCATGGTGGTCCTCGGCCTCATCGGCGCGTTCCTGCCGCTCATGCCCACGACGATCTTCATGATTATCGCGGCACACTGCTTCGGGCGATCGTCGCCACGGCTGGAGGCGTGGATTCTCGCACAACCCCGGATCGGCCCGCTCGTGAAGGCCTGGCGTGCGTACGGCGCGATCCCGCGCCGGGCCAAGATGCTCGCGTGCTCGGGTATGGCGTGCGGCTTCGCGCTGTTCGTGGTGGCGGCACGGCCGGGCGCACCGCTTGCCCTCCTGGTGGCGTCGCTGCTGATCGGGGCCGCGATCTACATCGTCTCGCGCCCCGGGCCGCCGGTGAGCTACCCGCCTGGTTCCCCCGGTGGTGAGGCCTGATGAGCCTGGTGGGGAGTATGCACGGCGCCTCAGCGCGGGCTCAGCCACACGGGCATCCGCCGTCGCCCCCAGGCGGCGCTCGGCCGCTCGGCGAAGACCCCGGCGCAGCGGGTACCGCAGTTCCGGCAATAGCCTCCGGGGTCGAGGTACCAGTCGGAGAGCTGGTACCAGTCACGGCCGATCAGCCGCCCGCCGCAGTGATGGCAGTACGTGCTCTGCCCTTGCTTGTCGAACGTGTTGCCCGTGTAGGCGTAGCGGATGCCCTGCTCCAGCGCGATGTGCCGTGCACGGCCGAGCGTGGCCGGCGGGGTGTGCGGGTAGTCCTGCATCTTGAAATCGGGATGGAACGCCGTGAAGTGCAGCGGCACGTCCACGCCGATCTCGTCGCGCACCCAGGCCGCCAGCCGGGTGATCTCCTCGTCGCTGTCGTTCTCGCCCGGGATCAGCAGCGTGGTCAGCTCGAACCAGACGTCGGTCTCGAAGCGCAGGTAGCGGATGGTATCGAGCACCGGGCCCAGGGACGATCCGGTGAGTTTGCGGTAGAAGCGCTCGGTGAAGGCCTTGAGGTCGATGTTGGCCGCGTCCATCCGCCGGTAGAACTCGGCCCGCGGCTCGGGCGTGACGTAGCCCGCGGACACGGCCACCGCGTGGATGCCGCGCTCCCGGCAGGCATCGGCGATGTCGATGGCGTACTCGTGGAAGATGACCGGATCGTTGTACGTGAACGCCACGCTCTCGGCACCCAGGCGCTGCGCGGCGTCAGCCACCGCCTCGGGCTCGGCGCGATCGGCCAGGGTGTCCATTTGCCGGGACTTCGAGATATCCCAGTTCTGGCAGAACTTGCAGGCCAGGTTGCAGCCCGCCGTGCCCAGTGACAGGACCGACGAGCCGGGCCGGAAGTGATTGAGCGGCTTCTTCTCGATGGGATCGACGCAGAATCCGGACGATCGGCCGTACGTGGTCAGGACGATCCGGTCGTCCTGACGGCCGCGCACGAAGCACAGGCCGCGCTGCCCTTCCTGGAGCCGGCAGAACCGCGGGCACATGTCGCACTGGATGCGCCCATCGTCGAGCCGGTGCCAGTAGCGGGTCGCGACACCGTTCAGCCGCTCGTGGGTCACGTTCGCTCCGGGTCCGGACAGGACCTTTATCCTGCCTGCCTTTCTGGACAGAATGGGGTAATCACCCGCATTTTCAAGGCGTTCCGGGCTTATCAAAAGGTATCGGTCGCGGGAGGGAGCCGCCATGGCCAGCGAAACCGCCGTTCGCCGACCCGCCGTCGCCGGCCGCTTCTATGCCGCGGACCCGCGCGCCCTGCGCCGGGAGGTCGATGATCTCCTGGCGAGCGCCGAGCCCGGATCGCCGCCGGTGCCGAAGGCCGTCATCGCACCGCATGCCGGGTTCATGTTCTCGGGGCCGGTGGCTGCCGCCGCGTATCGCCGCCTCGAGCCCGCCGCCGGCCGGATCGCGCGGGTCGTGGTGATCGGCCCGTCGCATTTCCATCCGGTGCGCGGGGTCGCCGCGCCCGGTGCCACCGCGTTCGCAACCCCTCTGGGCGACGTGCCGGTAGACCGCGACGGGCTGGAGACGGCCCTCGCGCAGCCCGGCGTGATCACCGACGACGCGGCCCACCGCGACGAGCACAGCCTGGAGACGCAGCTCCCGTTCATCCAACGCGTTCTGGGCGATGTCGCCATCGTGCCGCTGGTGGTGGGCAGCGCCACGGCCGAAGAGGTCGGCCGGACCCTGGCAGCCCTGTGGGGCGGCGCGGAGACGGCCGTGGCGGTCAGCTCCGACCTGTCCCACTTTCACCCGGACACCGAGGCGCGGGCCCTGGACGCCCGCACGGTCGCCATCATCGAGGCGCTGAAGGGGGAGGAGCTGGGCCCGGAGAACGCCTGCGGCTTCCTGCCGATCGCGGGACTGCTCTGGCATGCCGGCCGGCACGGCGGCCGGATCCGTACCCTGCAGCTCGCCAACTCCGCCGATGCGGGCGCCCCGCCCGAGCGCGTGGTGGGCTACGGCGCCTTCGAGTACGCCGAGGCCGCGGCGTGAGCACGCCGGCATGCCCGGGGCGTCAGAAATCCACGCCGAACTCGAAGGCCACGATCCCGGCCACGTCGATGTCATAGCGGGCCGGATTCACGACACGCCTGATGTGCTGGCTGCTCGGGCCCGTGGGCTCGGGATCCGCCGCCAGGTTCACCAGCAGGCGCTTCTGGTAGTAGTCGCCGTCGGGCGTGCGCACCAGCAGCACCGTCGGTTTCAGGCGGTTTTCCGGGCTGCTGCCCACGACGACGCCCAGGGCTCCGTTGTCGAGCTCCACCAGGCTGCCGATGGGAAAGATGCCGATACAGTGGATGAAGGCCTGGACCAGCTCCGCGCCGTAAGTGGCTGCGCTGTCGTTGTAGAGGTCCTGCAGCACGTCGTCCGCGGGACGCCCCTGGCGATACGGCCGGTCGCTGGTGAGGGAGTCGTAGCGGTTGACCAGGCCGACGAGGCGGACGGTCTCGGGGATCTCCCCGCCCCGCAGGCCCCGCGGATAGCCCGTGCCATCGATGCGCTCGTGGTGCATCCGGATGATATCCAGGACTTCGCCCGGGATGTTGCCCGTGGCGGCGACCTTCTCGGCGCCGTCGTCGGGGTGGCGCTGCATGGCCTGCCACTCCGCCCGGTTGAGAGACCCCGTCCGGGTGAGCCGCTCGCCGGGCTGATCCACCTTGCCGATATCGTGCAGCAGCGCCCCCAGGCCGAGATTCTCGAGGCGCCGGCCGCGCAGGCCCTGCTCCATGCCGAAGGCGAGCGCGAGGACGCAGACGTTGATGGAATGCGCCGTGGAGTAGTCGTCCTTCCTGGCCAGATTGGTCAGCCACAGCGAGGCGCTGGTATTGCCGGAGACCTGGGACACCAGGTCCTCGACCACGGCGCGGGCCTGGCGGGAGTTCACGGTGCGCCCGAGACGCGCGTCGTCCCACGCGCTGCTCAGGAAGGCCCCGGCCGCGGTACGGCTGTCGGCTGCCGAGGCGAGCCGCTCGCGCAGGCGGTTCTTGTCCGGGTGCCGCTGGCGGCCGATGGCCGCCGCGATGTCCTGCTGCCCCGGGGACTGGTTGTCACCCGCGCCGTCGGCGCGCAGGTCCTGCTGCAGCGTCGCAAACACCCCGTCCCGCGAGCGTGCTTCTTCCACGTACACGAAGCTGCAGTACGCCCGCAGGACCTGCAGCTCCTCGTCCGTGCGGATCAGGAACCCCTGGAACATGACGGGGATTTCATCCCACGGCCGATCGGCCTCGGCAACATAGAGATCGTGACGCAGCATCGCCACCGGGACGCGCGTCAGATACCGGACATCGAGCATGCTTTTCACCTGGATTCGTCAACGGCGGAACCGGAATGCGTTGAGCCGCGGGCCCGACAGCCGGCACCATTGCTGCACCGTAGCATCGGCTCCGATGCGGAATCCGTGTCTGCGAGCACATTTCCGGCACCATGATTCCGGCAGAGGCCGTGCCCGCCCTGTCGCGTCCGTGTTATCCGCACCACCGGTTGTTCGGTACCATTCGGGGATACACGAACCCGATACGGAGCCGTCATGGCACATTCGCAGTTTCCCCAGGACGCCGACGTGGTCTACCTCAATCATGCGGGTGTCGGTGCCTGGCCCCGGCGCACCGCGGACGCAGTCGCCGCGTTCGCCCGGGAGAACGCCCAGCGCGGCGCGGCACGCTACCCGCAGTGGCTGGAAACGGAGAAGCTGCTGCGCCAGCGCCTGGCGGACCTCGTCAACGCGCCGTCGGTGGACGACATCGCCCTGGTCAAGAACACCTCCGAAGCCCTGTCCCTGATCGCCTACGGCCTCGACTGGGCCCCCGGGGACGAGGTCGTGATCAACCGGCGGGAGTTCCCCTCGAACCGCATCGTCTGGGAGTCGCTGCAGGACCAGGGGGTCGTCGTCCGCGATGTCGACCTCGGTGACGGCGAGACCCCCGAGGATGCGCTGATCACGGCGCTCGGCCCGCGAACCCGGCTGCTGGCCGTGAGCGCGGTCCAGTACGGTGACGGCCTGCGCATGGACCTCGACAGGCTGTCCGGGGCGTGCCGCGAGCACGGTGTGCTGTTCTGCGTCGACGCCATCCAGCAGCTGGGGGCGCTGCGCTTCGATCTGCAGGCGCTGGACGCGGACTTCGTGGTGGCGGACGGTCACAAGTGGCTGCTCGGGCCCGAGGGCCTGGGCCTGTTCTACTGCCGTGCCGATCTGCGCGGGCAGCTGCGGCTCACCCAGTACGGCTGGCACATGGTGGCCGACGCCGGCAACTACGACACCGTCGCCTGGGAGCCCGCCGCGACGGCGCGGCGCTTCGAGTGCGGCAGCCCCAATCTGCTGGGCGTCCACGGCCTGGAAGCGAGTCTGGCCGTGCTCCAGGACGACGTCGGCATGGCCGCCGTCGAGGCCGGCGTGCTGGCGAATGCCCGGCACCTGCTGTCGCGTCTTGAGAGCAGCTCCCTGCTGCACGTGGTCAGCGATCCGTCGGCGGACCGGCTGTCGGGCATCGTGGTGTTCGCCGCGCCCGGGGTGGACAGCAAGGCGCTGTACCGTGGGCTCATGGCCGAGGGGATCATCTGCGCCGCCCGGGGTGGCGGCGTCCGGTTCTCGCCGCACTTCTACCTGGAACCCGCGCAGCTGGATTATGCCGTCGAGCGCGCGGAAGCGTTGGCCGCGAACCTGCGCGCATCCGCCTGAACCGCCATTCGCCGGCGCCTGCCGCTACAGCACGGCGTCCGGGTCGGGTGCGGGGGCCTGCGGGAACAGCCGGTAGAAGTTCTCCGTGGTGTACGCGGCCACCTGCTCCAGGCTCTCGCCGCGCACCTGCGCCAGGCACTCGGCCACCTCGCGGACCCACGCCGGCTGGTTCTGCTTGCCCCGGTGCGGCACGGGAGCGAGGTAGGGGCAGTCGGTTTCCACCAGCAGGCAGGACCGCGGCAGCCCGGCCGCCACCTCGCGCAACGCCGCCGCCTGCCGGAACGTGAGAATGCCGGACAGCGAGATGTGAAACCCCAGGTCGAGGTAGCGTTCCGCGGCGGCCATGTCGTCGGTGAAGCAGTGGATAATGCCGCCCACCAGATCCGCCCTTTCCTCTTCCAGGATGCGCGCGGTGTCCGCCGGGGCTCCGCGGGAGTGGATGATCAGGGGCTTGCCCGCGAGATGCGCGGCGCGGACCTGGCGGCGGAAGCGCTGGATCTGCCAGTCCCGGTCGTCGGCGTCCGCGCACTGGGCGTCCAGGCCGGTCTCGCCGATGGCGAGCACCCGCGGGTGGTCGGCCATGGCGGCCAGCTCCTCCGGCGCGACCTCGCGCAGCTCCCGCCCGCAGGGGTGGACGCCGACGGAGGTGGTGATCTGCGGGTAGGCATCCGTCAGTGCCAGGAGATCCGGGGCACTGTCGATGTCGACGCTGACCGTCAGGAAGTGCCCGATTCCCCGCTCACGGGCGCGGTCAAGGTAGGTCTCCGGGTGATCGGGACCCGCATCGAGCATGTGCAGGTGACAATGGGAATCGACCAGCGGCACGGCTGCCATGGCGCGTTCGCTCTCCCGCGTGTACGAAGGGATGGTGTCAGAGGGTATGGGTCGGACGCTCGGACTCGAGGGCACCGGCGAGGTAGGTCTCGATCTTGTTGCGCGCCGGGCCGCCGTCCTTCTCGTTGAACTGAAGCCCGACGCCGGCGGTGCGGTTGCCCTGGGCCCCCTGCGGGGTGATCCACACGACCCGGCCCACGATGGGGAGCTTCTCCGGCTCTTCCATGAGGCTGAGCAGCATGAAGACCTCGTCGCCGAGGCGGTAGCTGTTGGTGGTGGGCACGAACAGGCCACCGTTGCGCACGTGGGGCATGTACGCCGCATACAGCGCGTGCTTGTCCTTGATGGTCAGCGACAGGATCCCCTGCCGCCCGCCGCGGCCGCCCGCTTGTTCAGCCATGGATACCCTCCCGTGGGCAGAGATCGCTCCAGCGAATAAACAACGACTCCAGGACCAGTTGCGTGTTCAGGGGATGATCCGCCAGTCGTCGCTGCTCCAGCAACTCGTCCAGGAAGCCGTGCAGCTTTTCCCAGTCTAGCCCCTGCGGCAGCTGATTCAGTCGACTGATTCTCGGTTTGACCCCGGCACCCTGCGTGCGCGCCAGATCCATGGCAACCGCCATGAGCAGATCGACGACCAGCGTCGCCTGCTCCTTGCGCCACTGCGATGCGGCGTGGACCGGCGTGATCTGTCCCCGGGCCACGCCCGCGAGCTGATCCACCAGCGTGCCCAGGGCGCTGCCCGCCCCTTCCTGCTGCAGCCTCACGGCGGCCAGCGGCGCGTTGCCGGTGACCGCCAGAAGCTCCACCGCCTCCCGGTCAGCGCCTTCGGCCTCCAGCCACTCCGCGGCCGCCTCCCTGGATGGTGCCTGCAGCGGCACGAGCTGACAGCGGCTCCGGATCGTGGCCGGCAGCCGCGACGGTTGATCGGAGACGAGAAGCAGCACAGTCCCTTGAGGCGGTTCCTCAAGAGTTTTCAATAAGCTATTGGCTGCACTTGTATTCATCCGCTCTGCCGGAGACACAATCGCGACCCGGAATCCGCCGTACTGGCTTTTCAGCCCCAGGCTCGCCCCCAGCGCGCGCACGGCATCGACGCGGATGGCGCGACTGCCGTCTTCCGGCATCAGCGTGTGCAGATCCGGATGGCTGCCGGCGCGCAGGAGCCCGCAGCGCGGGCATGTACCGCACGGAGCGTGCTCGGCCGACGCCTCGCAGAGAAGCAGATGCGCCAGCCGCCGGGCCAGGGCCCGCTTTCCCAGCCCCGGCGCCCCGGTCAGCAGCACCGCATGGGGAACCCGGTCGTCCCGGACCCGTTGCACCAGGGCATCCCAGGTGTCACGGAACCAGGGATAGAGGCGGTCTTCCTCGGGCACCGTCATTCGCTCCGCCCATCCAGCCAGCGGTCCAAGACGGCGACCAGCTCGCGCGCCACCGTTTCCTCGTCCCGGGATGCGTCGATGACCTGCATTCGCTCCGGCTCGTGGCGCGCCCGCTCCAGGTAGCCCTCGCGCACGCGCTGGAAGAACTCGTCGCGCTCGCGCTCGAAGCGGTCCGGCTGGCTCCTCCGCCCGGCGCGCTGGCGCCCCTGGCTGACCGGCAGATCCAGCACCAGCGTGAGATCCGGGCGGAATTCGCCCTGGAGCCATTCCTCGAGCACGGCGATGCGGTCATGTCCCAGGCCCCGGCCGCTGCCCTGGTAGGCGTAGGTGGCATCGGTAAACCGGTCACACAGCACGCACTGGCCGCGGGCCAGTGCGGGGCGGATGACGCTGCGCAGGTGCTCGGCCCGGGCCGCGAATGCCAGCAGGGCCTCCGTATCGGCGCCCATGCCGGGTTCCGAATGCGCCAGCAGCAGCGCGCGGATGGACTCGCCCAGCTCCGTGCCCCCGGGCTCCCGGGTGACCACCGGCGGCTGGTTGCGATGCTCCAGATGGCGGGCGAGCACCGTCAGGGCGGTGCTCTTGCCCGCCCCCTCGACCCCCTCCAGGGTGACGAAAAGCCCCGGCCTATCTGCCATTAGTCCTCGCCATCGAGAATGTACCGCTGCACCGCCTGATTGTGCTCCTCCAGCGTCTCCGAGAAAACGTGGGTACCGTCACCCCGCGAGACGAAATACATGGCGTCACCCGGAGCCGGATTCACCGCTGCCTCCAGCGAGGCGCCGCCCGGCATGGCGATGGGGGTCGGTGGCAGGCCGGAGCGGGTATACGTGTTGTAGGGCGTATCCTCGCGCAGATCGCTCGTGCGGATGCGGCCCTCGTATTCATCGCCCATGCCGTAGATCACCGTCGGATCGGTCTGCAGCCTCATGCCCTGCTCCAGCCGCCGGATGAAAACGCCGGCGATCTCGCGGCGTTCCTCCGGCGCGCCGGTCTCGCGCTCGATGATGGAGGCCAGGATCAATGCCTCGTACGCGGATGCCAGCGGCAGGTCCTCCTTTCGGTCGGCCCAGACCGACTCCAGGTGCTGGCGCATCTTCTCGTGCGCCCGCGCGAGGATTTCGCGGTCCGTCGTACCCCGCGTGTAGTGGTAGGTCTCCGGGTAGAACCAGCCTTCCGGGTGCTCGTCGGGCCGGCCGAGCTCCGCCATGACCTGGTCGCCGGACATGCCGTCCAGGGCGTTGACGATCCGGGGATCCGCCTCCAGCGCAGCGCGGAGCTGCCGGAATGTCCAGCCCTCGATGATGGTGAAGCGGTACTGGATGACGTCGCCCTTGACGATGCGGCTCAGCAGGCCGGGAGCGGTCATGCCCGCGGGAATCCGGTACTCGCCGCTTTGCAGCCGCGGCGCCTTGCCGGACAGGCGGGCATGCAGCCGCAGGTACAACGGGCGATCCAGGATGCCGTGGTCGTCGAGCTGGTCGGTGACGGCGCGGACGGTCTGGCCACTCTCCAGCGTAAGCGTATACGGCGCATCCCGGGTGTGCAGGGCGCTCGTGGACCAGCGCTGATAATCCACGGCCAGGGCCGCGGCTGCCAGCAGGACCACCACCGCCGCCACCAGCAATCCGCGCACGAGCAGGCGCCGCCCCGTCACCGAGCGGCCTCCCCGTCACGGGTGGCCGGCGTGCATGCCAGCCGCTCCCGGTCGATCCACTGCTGCAGCCGTCGGCTCACCGGGCCGATGGAGCCGACCGCCACGTCATCCACGTGGGTCACCGGCCAGACCCCGTTGATGCTGTTGCAGAGGAACACCTCGCTGGCGCGGCCGAGGTCCGCATCGTCCACCAGCTCCTCGCCGACCTGGAAGCCCTGGTCGGTCAGATGCGTCATGATCGCATCGCGCATGATGCCGGCCACTCCGCACGCCTCCAGGAACGGTGTTCGGACCTCGCCGTCGATGACCAGGAACAGGTTGCTCATGGTTCCTTCGATGAAGTGCCCGTTCTGATCCCGCATCAGTCCCTCGGCCACAGCCGCCTGTTCCACCTGCCGGCGCGCAAGGACCTGCTCGAGCCGGTTGAGGTGCTTGATGCCCGCGAGCGCGGGCTGACGCGCCAGGCGCACGCGGGAGACGGCCACGCGGATGCCGCTGTTCCAGCGGTCGTTCGCATGCCGGGGGTCGGCATGCAGGGACAGGATGCGGCGCGGCTGGACCGGCTCGGGCCGGGCGTAGCCGCGCCCGCCGGAGCCGGCGGTGTAGAGGACTTTCAGGATGCCGCGCCCCGCCGTCTCCGCCAGTTGCTGCGCTTCCGCGGCGAGGCGGTCGGTATCCGGTGCCGGCAGCCCCAGAGCGGTGGTGCCCCGGCCGAGCCGCTCCAGGTGCTTGTCCAGCAGGACGGGCCGGCCATCGACGACGGCGATGGTCTCGAACAGCCCGTCGCCGAACTGCAGCCCCCGATCATCGGCGGGCAGCTCGTCCCGATCGGCACCATCCACCAGGTACATGGCCGTGTACTCACTCCGGTGCGCGGAACAGCACCGTACCGTTGGTTCCCCCGAACCCGAAGGAATTCGACAGGGCGACGCGAATCGTGCGCTCCTGCGCCGTGTGCGGAACGTAGTCGAGATCGCACTCGTCGTCCGGATCATCGAGGTTGATCGTGGGCGGCGCGACCCGATCCCGCATCGCCAGCAGCGTGAACACCGCCTCGACGCCTCCGGCCGCTCCCAGCAGGTGGCCCGTCATCGACTTGGTGGAGCTGACCGCCAGCTTGTGGGCATGGTCGCCGAAGAGCCGCTTGATGGCCTTGGTTTCCGCGACATCCCCGACCTGCGTGGATGTGCCGTGGGCGTTGATGTAGTCCACCTCGTCGGCGTTCACGCCGGCATCCCGCAGTGCTGCGGTCATGCACCGGGCCGCGCCCTCGCCGCCTTCCGACGGCTGCGTCATGTGGTAGGCGTCCCCGCTCATGCCGTAGCCGGCGACCTCGGCGTAGATCGGTGCCCCGCGCCGGCGGGCGTGCTCGTACTCCTCCAGCACCAGCACGCCGGCGCCGTCGCTGAGCACGAAACCGTCACGCCCGCGATCCCAGGGGCGGCTGGCCGCCTCGGGGTCGTCGTTGCGGCTCGACAGCGCCTTGGCCGCGGAGAAACCGCCCAGCCCGGTGGGAGTGGTGGAGAACTCCGCGCCCCCGGCGACCATGACGTCCGCGTCGCCGTAGGCGATGATGCGCGCGGATTCGCCGATGTTGTGGGTACCGGTGGTGCAGGCCGTGACGATGGACAGGTTCGGCCCCTTCATGCCGTGGATGATCGACAGGTGCCCGGAGATCATGTTGATGATCGCCCCGGGGATGAAAAAGGGCGAGAGCTTGCGCGGCCCACCGTCGAGATAGGCCTTGTGCCCGTTCTCGATCCAGTTGATGCCGCCGATCCCGGAGCCGATGGCAACGCCGATGCGCTCGGCATTGTCTTCGGTGATCTCCAGCCCGGACTCACTCAGCGCCTGGTTCGCCGCCGCGATGCCGTAGTGGATGAACGGGTCCATCTTGCGGGCTTCCTTGGGATTGATGTAATCCTTGGCGTCGAACCCTTCGATGGTCCCGCCGAAGCGGGTGGCGAATCGCGAGGTATCAAACCGATCAATCGGCCGAATACCGCTGCGCCCGGCACAGATATTGTCCCAGGCTTCCTTGATGGTGTTGCCCACGGGGGAGACGATCCCCAAGCCCGTGACAACGACGCGCCGCTTGCTCAAGGTCTTGTCCTCGCTTCATCCGGTTCGCGGAGCATCCAACAAACACATGAAGGGTGCCGGCCCCCCGACACCCTTCATGCATCGCTCCGCACATGAGTTGTCGAAGCGTTTACTTGCCCAGGTGGTTCTCGACGTAGTCGATCGCCTGCTGGACCGTCGTGATCTTCTCGGCCTCTTCATCGGGAATCTCGCACTCGAATTCCTCTTCCAGGGCCATCACGAGCTCGACGGTGTCGAGGGAGTCGGCACCAAGATCGTCAACGAAGGACGCTTCGGAGGTGACTTCCTCATCCTTGACTCCGAGCTGCTCGACAACGATCTTCTTGACGCGCTCTTCGATACTGCTCATAAACCCTTACTCCCGATTGAGGCCGGTGCAGACAGCATGCCGGCGTATTCTATGCAAAGAAAATTGCTGTTACCACAGTTGCCGCCCCCGGCGGCGTGACTGAAATCGTTCTTGTGCCTTGGCGCGGTGTCCGCCCCGGTCAACTCATGTACATACCGCCGTTGACGTGGATCGTCTGGCCGGTGATGTACTCGCCGGCATCCGAGGCCAGGAAAGCCACCATTGCGGCAATGTGATCCGGGCGGCCTAATGTGCCCAAGGGGATCTGCTGCGTCAATTCCCGGCGCTGCTCTTCACCCAGCGCGCGGGTCATGTCCGTGTCGATGAACCCCGGCGCAACCGCGTTGACCGTCACCCCGCGGCTGCCCACTTCCCTCGCCAGCGACCGCGTGTAGCCCTGGATGCCCGCCTTGGCGGCAGCATAGTTCGCCTGGCCGGCATTGCCGGTGGCGGCGACCACGGACGAGATGTTGATCACGCGCCCCCAGCGCGCCTTCATCATGCCGCGCAGGCATCCCTTGGTGACGCGGTAGATCGAGCTGAGGTTGGTCTCGATGATGCTGTCCCACTCGTCGTCCTTCATGCGCATCATCAGGTTATCCCGGGTAATGCCGGCATTGTTGACCAGGATCGCGGGCGCACCGAACTCGTTGCCGACGGTCTCCAGCACGGTGCGGATGCTGTCGCCGTCGGTCACGTCCAGGGCCATGCCCTGGCCCGCGGCGCCCGCCTCACCGAGATACTCTGTGATCCCCCGGGCGCCCTGCTCCGAGGTCGCCGTGCCGATCACGGTATGTCCGGCATCGGCCAGCCTCTCTGCGATGGCGCGGCCAATGCCGCGACTGGCTCCGGTTACCAGGGCGACTCGTGCTTGTTCGCTCATTTCGCTCGTCCTTCAGTCGAGTACCGCTGCCAGGGTGTCCGGATCATAGACCGCCCGACCCTCGAGCGTCTTGTCGATACGGCGCGTCAGCCCGGCGAGAACCTTGCCCGGGCCGCACTCCACCAGCGTCGTCACCCCCTGCTCGCCCAGGAAGCGGACCGTCTCCACCCAGCGCACCGGACGGTGCACCTGGCGGACCAGCCGCTCGCGGATACCATCCGGGTCGTCACACAGCGCAACATCGACATTGTGGACGACGGCAACGCCCGGTGCCCGGATCGCCACGCCGGCCAGGCGCTCGGCCAGGCGCTCGGCCGCCGGCTCCATGAGCGCGCAGTGCGCGGGCACGCTCACCGGCAGCGGCATGGCGCGCTTGGCGCCGGCCTGCTTGGCCCCGGCGATGGCCCGCTCCACCGCCGCGGTCGCACCGGCGATGACCACCTGCCCGGGGGCGTTGAAGTTCACCGGCTCCACCACATCGCCCTGGGCCGCTGCGGCACAGACGTCGGCGACCTGCTGGTCGTCCAGGCCCAGCACCGCCGCCATGGCCCCCTCACCCTGCGGCACGGCCTCCTGCATGAAGCGGCCCCGGTCGGCGACCAGGCGTACGGCGTCGGCGAACTCCAGGGAGCCGGCACACACCAGGGCGCTGTACTCGCCGAGGCTGTGCCCGGCGAGGTACGACGGTGTCGGTGCGCCCTTCTCCCGGAGCGCGCGCCAGACCGCGACGCCGGCGGCCAGCATCGCGGGCTGGGTGCGGTCCGTACGGTTGAGCTCCTGCTCGGGCCCCTCGCGCACCAGTGCCCAGAGATCCTCGCCGAGCGCATCCGACGCCTCGGCAAACGTCTGCTCCACGACCGGCGTGGCTGCCGCGAGATCGTCGAGCATGCCCACGGACTGGGAGCCCTGGCCCGGGAACACGAATGCCTTGTATGCCATCGTGACTGTTTCTCCTGGCTGCTGTTGTTCAGTAGCGGATCAGCGCCGAGCCCCAGGTGAAGCCGCCACCGAACGCCTCCAGCAGGAGCAGCTCGCCGCGGCGGATGCGCCCGTCACGGACGGCGACATCGAACGCCAGCGGGATGGAGGCGGCGGATGTGTTGCCGTGCTCCGCGACCGTCTGCACCACCTGTTCCATGGGCAGTCCCAGCTTCTTGGCCGTCGCCTGGATAATCCGGATATTCGCCTGGTGGGGGATCAGCCAGTCCACGTCGGACTTCGCCAGGCCATTGGCTTCCAGGGTCTCGTCGACGATACGCCCCAGCGTCCGGACCGCGACCTTGAACACCTCGTTGCCCCGCATCTTGAGCTTGCCGGCGCTGCCGCTCAGGGCGTCGTATCCCTGGGAGACGCCCCAGGGGACGTTGAGGAGATCCTCGCAGCCGCCGTCGGCGTGCAGGTGGGTGGAGAGAATGCCCGTCTCGTCGTCGGCTTCCAGAACCAGGGCGCCGGCGCCGTCGCCGAACAGGACGCAGGTTCCCCGGTCGGTCCAGTCGATGATGCGGCTCATGGTCTCCGAGCCGATTACCAGGGCCCGGCGCGCCCCGCCCGTGGTAATGAAACGGTTGGCAACGTCCAGGGCGTAGATGAATCCCGAGCAGGCCGCGGAGACATCGAACGCCACGGCACCGGGATTGACGCCCAGCCCGGCCTGGACCAGGCATGCGGTACTGGGGAAGACGCGGTCCGGGGTACAGGTGCCGAGAATGATGAGATCGATGTCGCCGGGCTGCAGCCCGGCCGCGTCCAGCGCCCGGGAGGCGGCGATCATGGCCAGATCCCGGCAGGACTGGTCATCGGCGACGATGCGGCGCTCGCAGATACCGGTGCGCTCGCGGATCCAGCGGTCGCTGGTGTCGACCAGCTGCTCGAGCTCCGCGTTGGTCATTACGCGTTCCGGGAGATAACTTCCGGTGCCCTTGACTCTGGCGTACGTCACGTGTCCTGCCTTTCCGAGAGCAGTTGATCCAGGCGCTCATCGATCAGCGCGGCGACTCCGGCATCGACTTCCATCATGGCGGTTTCGATGGCATGCCCGAACGCCGTTACATCCGCACCACCATGGCTCTTCAAGACGATACCACGGAGGCCCAGCAGGCTTGCACCATTGAATTGCCGCGGATCGATGCGGGCGCGGAAGCGCCGCAGCACCGGAAGCGCACACAGCCCCGCCAGCCGGCTCAGAGGATTGCGCCGGAACTCCTCGCCCATGTAATGCGTGACGATGGACGCGACCCCTTCACTGGTCTTCAGGGCAACGTTGCCCACGAAGCCGTCGCAGACAATGATATCGGCGGTGCCGCGGAAGATGTCGTCGCCCTCCACGTAGCCGATGTAGTTCAGCCCGCTGTCGGCCAGGATCTGGGCGGCCTGCTTGACCTGGTCGTTGCCCTTGATCTCCTCCTCGCCGATGTTGAGCAGCCCGACCCGGGGACGGTCGATGTGATCGAGGGCCTCGGCCAGCACCGATCCCATGACACCGAACTGGAACAGGTGCTCGGCGGTGCAGTCGACGTTCGCTCCCAGATCGAGCATGCGGCAGAATCCGCCGATGCTGGGCAGCGTCGTGCAGATGGCGGGACGATCGATGCCGGGCAGCGTCTTGAGAACGTAGCGTGCCGTGGCCATGAGCGCGCCGGTGTTGCCGGCGGAAACGGCCGCATCCGCCGCGCCCTCCTTGACCTGGTTGATGGCCACGCGCATGGACGAGTCCTTCTTCAGGCGCAGCGCCTGGGACGGCGCTTCGTCCATGCCGACGGTCTGGCTTGCGGGCACCACCGAGATGCGCTCGGCGAGCTCTCCGGAGACCCTTTTCAGCTGCCGGCCGATGGCCTCCTCGTTACCGACGAGTGCCAGCCGGACATGCTCGTGCTTGCGCAGCACGTGCAATGCTGCGGGCACGACCACGTCGGGACCGTGGTCGCCGCCCATGGCATCCAGTGCAATCGTGACGGCTTGAGCCATGTGCCCGTGTGCTTCCTGTGGCCGGGGGCGTAGGTCGCGGGCGGGCGTGCCCCGCCCGCCGCCAGATCGGGCGGAGGGCCCGCGACCGGGTCTTATTCGTTATCGGTATCGGTATCCATGACCTTGCGGCCACGGTAGTAGCCCTCGGGGCTGACGTGGTGCCGCCGGTGCGTCTCCCCGGTGGTCGGCTCCACCGACAGCGTCGGGCCCTTGAGCCCGTCGTGGGCGCGACGCATGCCCCGCTTGGAACGGCTTTTCCGATTCTGCTGAACCGCCATGACTATTACTCCTTAACTGGAATCATCCTGCCCGACCCGCCCCTTGAGCGCAGTCAGAGCCGCAAACGGGTTGTCCCGCCGTGCTCCGTCACCCCCCGGCTCCTCGGCCGTCAGCGGACGACAGACGGGGTCGTTCTCGTGGCGCGCGATCACCGGCAGCGCCAGAATCAGTTCATCCTGGACCAGCTCGGCCAGCACCAGCTCGCCGCTGCTGCAGACCACCGGATCCAGCTCGTCCGGCAGGTCGTCCGCCTCGTCTTCCCGTTCGAGAATCGCGGCATTGACCTGCGGTTCGAGCTCGAGAACCATCGGCTCGAGGCAACGCTGGCAGACCACGGTGACCGCGGCGCGTACCGTCCCGGTTATGACGGCACGCCGCCCCCGATCCTCGCGGAACGTCAGCTCCACCTCGACCTCCCCGCGATCATCCGCGAGCAGGCCCAGGAGACGCTCCAGCGATGCCAGTGCTACCACCGTGGATATCCGCTTGCCCTGCCGGGCGAGCACCGCCGGATCCACGGGCTCGATCAAGGGCCCGCCAACCATAAGCCGCGCATGGTATCCCCGTCCCGACAGGCTGTCAAAGCGCTGCAAGGGCGCTTCTCCGGACTTGACGCCGGATGCCGGGCAACGCTCCAATCGCCACAATGACACCGAGGCGGCCGCAGCCGACGTCTGTCGCGGCTGCACGGCACGCACTCGCGGAGGGCGCCCGCGCCGGACCGCGCCGCGCGACCGGTAACCCACGCCTGCCCAGGGACGATTCGTGAATGGAAGACAGGACCATGACCCATCCGCAGCTCGTGCTGGCTTCCGGCTCCCCGCACCGGGCCACCCTCCTGCGCCGGCTGTTCGCGGAATTCCGTGTCGACCCGCCGGACGTCGACGAGAGCCGCGCGCCGGAAGAGACGGCCGACCGCTATGTCACGCGGCTCGCTGACGTCAAGGCGCGGGCCGTGTCGGCGCGTCACCCGGACAGCCTCGTCATCGGCTCCGACCAGGCCTGCGTTCTGGGCGACAGGATCCTGGGCAAGCCCGCCTCCCACCGGGAAGCCGTCTCCCAGCTGCTGGAGGCATCCGGGAGTACCGTTACGTTCGTCACCGGGCTGTGTGTCGCCAATACCGCCACCGGCGCCGCCCAGGTCGACGTCGTCCCCGTGCGCGTACGCTTCCGGCGCCTGAACGAAGGCCTGGTGGAGCGGTATCTGGCCCGCGAGCCCGCCTACGACTCCGCCGGCAGCTTCCATGCCGAGGGGCTGGGCATCAGCCTGTTCGAGCGCATCGAGGGCGGCGACCCCACCGCGCTGGTGGGGCTGCCGCTGATTCGCCTGGTCAGCATGCTGGCGGCGGAAGGCGTCGAGGTGCCGTGATCCGCTCCGTGGCAGGGGCTCCTCGCACGGGCCCTACCGCAGCTGCCCGGGCCCGAAGAGCTCGCGGGCGAAGGTCTCGCCCACCGCCGTTCCGATACCGCGACCGAAGCGCTCCAGCAGGCTCGGCCGGATCGTATAGTCACGCGTCTCCTGGACGCCGATGACATCGCGCACGACGTGCTGGGTCGTGCCGATCTCGTCGGCCAGGCCCAGCTCGATGCTGCGGGCCCCGGTCCATACCCGGCCGGAGAACAGCTCGTCGTTGTCGGCCAGCTTATCGCCCCGCCCCTGCTGGACGGCGTTGATGAACTGCCCGTGGATATCGTCGAGCAGGGCCTTGATGCGCTCCACGTCCTCGGGGTCCTCTTCCGAGAACGGATCCATGAACGCCTTGTTCTCTCCCGCCGTATACAGCCGGCGCTCGATGCCCAGGCGCTCCATGGCCTCGTGGAATCCGAAGCCGTTCATCAGCACGCCGATGGACCCGACCAGGGTGGCGCGGTCGACGTAGATCCGGTCGGCGGACACGGCCAGGTAATAGGCCCCGGACGTGAACATGTCCCCGGCGACGACGTACAGCGGCGTCTCCGGGTACTGCTGCTTGAGCCTGCGGATCTCCTCGTTGATCCGGCTGGCCTGCACCGGGCTGCCCCCCGGGCTGTTGACCTCCACGATCACGCCGCGCACGCCGCTGTTCTCGAATGCCCGGCGCAGCGCCCGATTGACGGTTTCCGCGTCGTTCTGCCCGCCCGGCATGATCGCCCCGTCGACCTCGACCAGCGCCGCGTGGGGGCCTTCCACCGTTTCCGAGGTGCCGGGAAACCAGTCCATGGCGAGAACCAGGACAAACACGAGATAGGCCAGGAACAACGACTTGAAGACGATGCCCCACCGGCGCGTGCGCCGGCGCTCGCGGATGCCCTCCAGCGCGACTTCCCGAAGTGCGTCACGTTCCCATCGATCGTCCTGCATCACCCTTCCACTCCCTTTTGCTTGACCTGCGCCAGCCGGGCGAGCACCCGCCCGAGATCCTCCGGCAGCGCCGCATGGTACACGAGCTCCTGGCCGGAATCCGGGTCCCGCCATTGCAGGCTGCTGGCATGCAGGAACAGCCGCCGGAGCCCCTGGGACCGCAGCGCGCGATTCCACTCGTCGTCGCCGTAGCGATCATCGCCGGCGAGGGGGTGGCCGGCATGGGCCGCGTGCACCCGGATCTGGTGGGTGCGCCCCGTGGCCACGGAGACATCCGCCAGAGTAGCGCCCTGGTAGACCTCCGATCGCCGGAACACGGTCCGGGCGTACTGCCCCTTGCTGTTGACCTGCACCGTCCGCTCTCCCTGCCGGCGGGCATTGCGGTCCAGGGCTGCCTCCACCGGTAACGGATGCCGGGGCAGCCGGCCCTGCACCAGGGCGAGATAGCGCTTGTCCAGCCCCCCGTCGCGAATGACCGCGTGCAGGCGCCGGAGTTCGCTGCGCCGCTTGGCCACCAGCAGGCAGCCGCTGGTCTCGCGATCAAGCCGATGCACGAGCTCCAGGAACGGCGCCTCCGGCCGGCGGGCGCGCAGCAATTCGATGACACCCCAGCGGATGCCGCTGCCGCCGTGGACCGCGATCCCGGAGGGCTTGTTGAGGACCAGCAGGCGCTTGTCCTCGTGCAGGATCGCGGCATCGAGCTGCTGCAGCAGCTTCTCCGGCGCCGCCGTTTCCGCCTGCCCGCTCGGCTGGTCCGTGCTGACCGGGGGAATGCGCACCCGGTCGCCGGCGGACAGCCGCGTGCCCGAACGCACCCGGCCGCCGTTGACACGGACCTCGCCGCGCCGCAGGAGCCGGTGGACCCGGGCCCGGGGCACGCCGCGCAGCTCGCGCGCCAGGAAATTGTCGATGCGCTGGCCGGCCGAATCGCGATCGACATCCACGTGGCGCACGCCGGAGCGGCCACCGTTGCCGGAATCTTCCCCCATCGAGCTGCACCCTGTTGGACTCGGGCCCCATAGTATCGCCCGAACCCCCGTTTGATGCAGCTCCCCGACACTGCTATATTTGGGCGACTTTCAGGGACTGTAATCAACGCGAAACACCCCTGAAAGGGATGACCGAAAGGTTTCCGGGCACCCGCGGCAGCGGATGCCCGTTATTTGCTGGTTTCATGGCGAGGCCCGTGTCGGGTCCGCCCACAGAGAACCGCTCCCATGGCTTCACTCCGACTGTTGACGCAGAACATGGTCATCTTGCGCCTTGTCGCGCTGCTCTTTCCGGAGCCGACCCGTTCGTGCGCGCACACCGCAGGTGCCGCGCACCGTCGCATCGTGACCAAAAGCGTGCACCAGCCCAGGGCCATGGTCGAGCGCCGGAGATTCGCGCCGTATGAAGAGAATGCTGATCAATGCCACCCAGCCCGAAGAGCTCCGGGTGGCGATGGTGGATGGACAGAAGCTTTACGACCTGGATATTGAGACCCCGGCCCGGGAGCAGAAGAAGTCCAATATCTACAAGGGAAAGATCACCCGTGTCGAGCCGAGCCTCGAGGCGGCGTTCGTGCAGTACGGCTCCGAGCGCCACGGGTTCCTGCCTTTCAAGGAGATCGCCCGCAGCTACTACCGCAACGACGGCGGTAACGGCAACGGCGGCCGCGTCAGCATCAAGGACGTCATCAAGGAAGGCCAGGAAGTCGTCGTCCAGGTGGACAAGGAGGAGCGCGGCACCAAGGGCGCGGCGCTGACCACCTACGTCAGCCTGGCCGGTCGATACCTCGTTCTCATGCCCAACAACCCCCGGGCCGGCGGCGTTTCGCGCCGCATCGAGGGCGACGACCGCGACGAGATCCGCGATGCCCTGCGCCAGCTGGAAACGCCGGAAGGCATGGGGCTGATCGTGCGCACCGCCGGCGTCGGGCGCAACATCGAAGAGCTGCAGTGGGACCTGAACTACCTGCTCCAGCTCTGGGACATGATCAAGGGCGCCGCCGACGAGCGGCCCGCGCCGTTTCTCATCTACCAGGAAAGCAACGTCATCATCCGGGCGCTGCGGGACTACCTGCGGCAGGACACCGGCGAGATCCTCATCGATGACCCCGAGGTCTACGCCACGGCCCGGGATTTCGTCCAGCAGGTCATGCCGCAGTTCAGCGCCCGCCTCAAGCGCTACGAGGACAGCGTGCCGCTGTTCACGCGCTACCAGATCGAGAGCCAGATCGAATCGGCGTTCGAGCGGCAGGTGCAGCTGCCCTCCGGCGGCGCCATCGTCATCGATCACACCGAAGCGCTGATCTCCATCGATATCAACTCCGCCCGCGCCACCAAGGGCAGCGATATCGAGGAGACGGCGCTCAACACCAACCTCGAGGCGGCCGACGAGATCGCCCGCCAGCTGCGTATCCGCGACCTGGGCGGGCTCATCGTCATCGATTTCATCGACATGGGCCCCAACCGCAACCAGCGGGACGTGGAGCAGCGGCTGCGGGAAGCAGTGAAGATGGACCGCGCCCGCGTTCAGGTGGGCCGCATCTCCCGCTTCGGCCTGCTGGAGATGTCGCGCCAGCGCCTGCGCACCTCCCTGGGCGAGACGAGCCAGGAAGTCTGCGCCCGGTGCAACGGCCAGGGCACCGTGCGCAGCGTCGAGTCGCTGTCGCTGTCCATCCTTCGCCTCATCGAGGAAGAGGCGATGAAGGACAAGACCGCCAAGGTCCTCGCCCAGCTGCCCGTGGATGTCGCCACCTATCTCCTCAACGAGAAGCGCGACGCCATCGGGCTCATCGAGGCGCGCCACGGAGTGCATACCATCCTGGTGCCCAACCGCAGCCTGGAGACGCCCCACTATTCCGTGGAGCGGATTCGCGGCGACGACAACTCCGCCGAAGGGTCGAGCTACCGGCTGGCCATGCCGGAGAAGGAAACGGCCGTTCCCGCCGGCGCCCAGGACAAGCGCCGCTCCGAGGAGCCCGCGGTCCAGGCCATGTCACCCAAGGCACCGCCGGCCCCGGTCGCGGAAGAGCCCGCGGCAGCCGAGCCGGAGACCGCCGGCAGCCAGCAGTCCGCCAGCGAGCGCGCGGCCGGCCTGGCCGGTGTCTTCCGGTGGCTGAGCGCGGTGTTCAGCGGTGACAGCGCCACGACCGCGGGCACCACGGCCGAGCGCGACAGCGCCGCCAGCAGCGGTGACAGCGCATCGCAGACGGCAGACAACCGCTCCCGCGGCCAGCAGCGTGGCCAGCAATCCAGTGACCAGTCCCGTCGCAGCGAGCGCGGCAGCAGCCGCAACCGGCGCGGGGGCAGCGGTGGTTCGCGCGGCAAGAGCAGCGCTGAGGGTTCCGGACAGCAAACCGGCAAGGCCGGCGCTTCCTCTCCGGAAGCCGGGGACCGCAAGGCCTCCGGAAAACAGGCCCCGGCCTCCGAGGCCCCAGCCGAGACGGCGCCGGCGAAGGCTGCGAGCAAGACGGAGTCGGATTCCGGCGGCAGCAGCTCCGCCGACGAGCAGGCGCGCTCCGGCCGGAGCCGGCGCGGCCGCCGTGGTGGTCGTCGCCGCCGCCGCAACGCTTCCGGCCCGGAGGCGGAGAATCAGTCGACGGACAGCGGTTCCCAGGCCGGCTCGGAAACGGACAGCGGCCAGCCGCAAGCGGCCCAACAAGAGGCCGCCCCAGCCTCGGAGCCCACGCAGCCGACGCAGCCCGCGGCGACGACCGGGGAGCAGGCGGCGGAGGCAGCGCCGGAGCCTTCATCCCGTGAATCCGCAGCAGATGCCGGCACGGATTCTGCGGACGACAACGCCGAAGCCCAGAAGAGCCGTTCCCGTCGACGGGGCGGCCGCGGCCGCCGCAAGAGCGCGCAGGGCAACGACAGCGAACAGGAGGCCGGCACGGCCACCGTCCGGGACGACTCCGGCGCCGCGGCGACGGGCGAGGCGGACTCCGCCGGGGAGAACGAGCAGGTCGCCGACCAGACCGAGGCGCCCGCGACCGCCGGCCAGGAATCCCCTGCCAAGGAGGACCCGCGCCAGCGCAGCGGCCGTCCGCGCATCCCCTCCAAGGACCGGGAACCGGCGACGCCGTCCGCGCCGGCCACGGAGGAGACAAGCCAGCAACCAGCGGCCGAGGAGACGGACAAGCCCGCTCGCACATCGGCATCCTCCGGCCTGTCGATCTTCTCCTCGGTAATGGTGCCGGTCACCGGTGACACCCATGCCTACGGGGTGACCATGGCGGATTTCGCCGGGTTCGGCGTCCACCGTCAGCCGGCAGCGGAGCAGAATGCACCCGCAGCGCAGGAAGGATCCGCCGGCGAGCCCGCGGCGGCCGATGAGCCGGCCCGTCCACAGGAGCCGACGGCCGCGGAATCGACTACTGAGCCGGCTGCGGAAGCCGATGCCCAGGGCAATGACTCCGCCGAGCCGGAGAATGATACCGTCTCCGGCTCCGCAAACGCCGAGACGCACGACCACCGGCGGGAATGAATGACGGCCCGGAGCCGGGGCGGCCTCCTGCGGGTTCGGCACCCCCGGCTGCGGGCGTTGGTACGACTCAGGCCAGGCGGGTTGCCTGCAAGTGCTGCAGGAACCCGCGCGAGGCATCCTCGATCAGATCCAGGACCCGCTCGAATCCCTGATCCCCGCCGTAATACGGGTCCGGCACCTCGTCCTCCCCGGATCGCTGCGCGAACTCCAGGAACATGCGCACCTTGTCGCGCTGTCCGGCCGGTGCCTCGGCAAGAAGGATATCCAGATTGCCGCGGTCCATGGCCAGCAGGTAGTCGAAGTAGCCGAAATCACTCAGGCTCACCTGGCGGGCGCGCAGATCGCTGATATCGATGCCCCGTTTCCGGGCTGCCTCCTGCGCACGCTGATCCGGCGGCCTGCCCACGTGAAAGCCGTGGGTGCCCGCCGAATCCGTCTCTACCGCCGCATGAAGATTCTTTTCTTCCAGCAGGTTACGGAAGACACCTTCAGCCGTGGGTGAACGACAGATGTTGCCCATGCAGACAAACAGAACCCGGACCATGTCGTGATCGCTCAATCCGCTTCTCCCCTCTTCGACCGCTGCTCGAGATGAGCCGCGACCTTGTCGAGATCGGCCGGGGTGTCGACCCCCGGCCCGGTATCGCCCGACACCTCCCCGGCGTGGATCGCCAGGCCATGCCAGAGCACCCGCAGCTGCTCCAGGGACTCGACCTGCTCGATGGGCGCCACCGGGAGCTCCGGGTACGCCCGCAGGAAGCCGGCACGGTAGGCGTAGATGCCGAGGTGGCGCCACCATGACCCGAGGGCCGCGGGCTCCGGGATCCCGTTGTGGTTGCGATCCCACGGAATCGGGGCGCGGCTGAAGTACAGCGCCTGCCCCTGCGCCGAGCGTACCGCCTTGACCACATTGGGATCGTGAAGCTCGTCGGTGGACGTCAGCGGCGTCACCAGCGTCGCCACCGGCACGTCCGGCCTGGCTTCCAGCTCCTCGGCCACCTGCCGGATGAACGCCGGGGGCATCAACGGCTCGTCCCCCTGGACGTTGACCACGATGGCCTCGTCGGCAAGCCCGAGGGTGGCGACCACCTCGGCGAGGCGATCGGTGCCGGAAGGATGATCGGAGCGGGTGGCGACCGCCTCCACCCCCAGGGCTGTGCACCGCTCCAGGATGCGTCGGTCGTCGGTGGCCACCAGCACCCGCTCCGCCCCGCTCTCCCGCGCGCGCTCGACGACATGCCGGATCATGGGCCAGCCGCGCAGCTCCGCCAGCGGCTTGCCGGGAAACCGCGTGGAGCCGTAGCGCGCAGGGATCACCACCTGGAAGCTCATTGCCCGCGCCTCCCCGAGCCGCTGGCGAAGCGTTCCAGGGCGCCCCGCACCCGGGCCTTGAGCGCCCGTTCCGTTTCCGCGGTCAATACCGTCTCGGCGGGGACGGCCCAGTGCCGGTCGCCGGCGCAGGCACGGCATTTCACCGCGTCCTTTTCGGTCATCAGTACCGGCAGCTCATCGTCGAAGTTCACGTCCTTGGCCGCGAACGGGTAGTGGTCGGCGAAGGGATGCCGGATCGCCTCGATCCCGTACCGCGCGAGGGCGGCGAAGAAGCGGTCCGGATTGCCGATGCCTGCGATGGCGTGGGCCTGCTCGTTGGCGAAGGCCGTCAGCGGACGCCGCTGCGTATCGTCCGCGATCCCCACGGCCTGCGTGATCCGGAGCGTGAAATAGTACGGCGTCAGCCAGGACGGGCCGCCGTTGGCAACCAGGAGGTCCACGCCGCGCAGGCGGCTGCGGGGCTCGCGCAGGGGACCGGCCGGCAGGCAGTGGCCGTTGCCCAGCCCCCGGGCGGCGTCGATGACCACGATCTCCAGGTCCCGTGCCAGGCGGTAGTGCTGCAGCCCGTCGTCGGAGATCACGACATCGCAGCCGTAGGTATCGATCAGCGTGCGCGCGGCCTCCACCCGGTCGGGCCCGGCGACCACCGGGCAACCGCCCCGCTGGGCGAGCAGCACCGGCTCGTCGCCGACGTCGTAGGGGTCGCTGTCCGGGCCGACCCGCTGCGGCCACTCCTTGGACTGCCCGCCGTAGCCGCGCGTGATGATCCCGGGGCGCCGGCCGATGGAGCGCAGATAGCGGGCCATCCACAGCACCAGCGGCGTCTTGCCCGTGCCGCCGACGAAGATGTTGCCGATCACCAGCACCGGCGCGGCGACCCGCTCCCGGCGCAGAAGCCCGAAGCGATAGGCCAGTCGCCGTCCCGAGGTGACCATCCGGTAGAACCACGAGGCCGGCAGAAGAAGCAGCGAGCGGGAGGTGTTCTTGAGCCAGAACTCGGGAAATCCGGTCATCGCGGGCCTCCGGCCGCAACGGCGTCGTGCTGCTTCGCCCTGGCGCCGCACAGACGCTCAAAATGCAACGGACTTGGATTACAGGACACTCGATTCTCCCCGGCAGCTGCCGGCTGGCGTGGTTGTCGTTGCGCTGACGCCCGCCCCGGCGCGGCTTCCGCC
>NZ_JAUFPK010000004.1:2942-325766 GCF_030409225.1 Aquisalimonas lutea | reverse complement strand
CGGGGCGGGCGCTCGCTAGTCTTCCTCGGGGACGGTGGCGATGGAGACACTCTCGATGCCGGCCCGGCCGGCGGCATCCAGGGCCGTCACCACGGACTGGTGAGGCGTGCGGCCGTCCGCCCGGATCACCAGGGGCGTCCCGGGCGCGTTCGCCATGGCCTGCTCCAGCGCACGCTCCACCGTATTGGTCTGCTGATTGGCCAGCGCGGTACCGTCGACGTAGTAATCGCCCTCGGCGTTGATGACCAGCTCCACCGGCGTTCCCGGACGCTGGGCCGGCTCGCGGGAAGCCTCCGGCAGGCTCAGCTCCATGTCCGCCTCGTTGAGGAACGTGGCGCTGACCATGAAGAAGATCAGCATCAGGAATACCACGTCGATCAGCGGCGTCAGCGTGATCTCCGGCTCTTCCCGGCGCCGCGGGCGCAGGTTCACGACGACCCTCCCCCGGCACCTTCGATACTGCCGCGCTCGCGCTGCCCCTGGATGACCTCCACCAGCTTCATGGCTTCCTGTTCCATGCTGACCATGTGGTTGTCGACCAGGCCACGGAAATACCGGTAGGCCATCAGCGCCGGAATGGCCACGATCAGGCCGGCCGCCGTGGTCAGCAGCGCCTCGGAGATCCCGCCGGCCAGCGCCGCGGCATTGCCGACGCCCTCCTCGGTGATCGTGGTGAAGACCCGGATCATGCCGATGACCGTGCCCAGCAGTCCCAGCAAGGGCGTAATCGAGGCGATGGTCCCCAGGGTGTTGAGGAAGCGCTCCAGGCGGTGGGCCTCGTGGCGGCCGGCGTCCTCGATGGCTTCCATCATGATGTCGCGGCTGTTGCGCATGTTGGTCAGGCCCGCGGCCAGCACGCGGCCCAGGGACGAGCCCTCGCGCAACTGCCGCAGCTGCTGCGCGTCCAGCGTTCCGTTCTTGACCTGATGCCAGACGTGGGCCACCAGGTGCGGGGGCAGCACACGCCGGGGCTGCAGGGCCCAGACGCGTTCACCGATGATGGCCAGGGCCAGTACCGAGCAGAGAATGATGGGAACCATCACCCAGCCGCCCGCTGCGATCATTTCCAGCACGCTGATCCTCTCCCTCGTCTCTGTGCTCCACCGCACGGGCGTCCGGGCCGCCGCGCGAAGGCTGCATGATAAACGATTCGCCCCCGGGACCGAAGGGCCGGCCCGGCGGGCGGCGGTTCCACCAGCCGGCGCGATCGCGGGCCCGGACGACTTCCAGCTTGCTGCCGAGCACGGCGGTGACGGCCCCCGCCGTTCCCGTGACAGCCACCGCGGCGCCGTAGCCCCGCAGCCGCGCCAGGGTCTCCGGATGCGGCAACCCGTAGCGGTTGTCGGCGTCCACGGACACTACGGCGATGCGCGGCTGCAAGGCCGACAGCATGGCGCGGGTCACCGCCTCGCCGTGTCCGCCGGCGGGCAGCACGACCCCGTCCACCGCGGGGGCGTGGTGCCATGCCGGCCGGTCGTCGGGTTCCACGCCGGTGGCGAAGAGCCAGCGGTGCCGCTCCGTGGTCACCAGAAGGACACAGCCCGCGACACCGAGGTCCGGGTCGAGAAACCGGAAACGTACCCCGCCGGCGGCCCAGGCCGCCCCGCGGGCGCAGGTCCCCTGCGGATCCAGGGCGTCGTGCACCTGCGTCGGAGGCGGCCGCGGCAGGGCCGTGGCACCGCCACGATGCCCCGCGCGGTCCCGGGTCAGGACCAGGTGATCTTCCGCGCCGGGCCCGTCGGGAGCGAGGAGGCCCTCGACGGCCCGGCCGGTCGGCCCGGTATCCACCAGGACCCGCCCCGAGGCGGTTTCCACGACACTGGCGTGACCGTAGCCGACGTCCAGCACCGTGATCCGCGCCTGCCCGCGTGCCACGGGAGCGGACGGCGCCGCGAGCGCCGCTGCCAGCAAGGGCAGCGCCAGCAGTCGTCCCGGCAGCGCTCCGGGTGCGAGCACCAGCGCGACCGCGACCAGGACCAGCCCCCACGCCGCCGGCCCTGACGGAGCCGCGGGCAGCTCGACGGCACTCCCCAGTGAGGCGAGTCCGCGGACAGCCTCCAGGAACAGCCACAGGATCCACGCGCACCACCCCGCAAGGAACCCGACGACCCCGGGCGCGACGGCGCAGGCAGCCGTCGCCGCCAGGGCCAGCGGCACCGCGAAGAAGCCCACCAGTGGGATGGCGAACAGGTTGGCCAGGGGCGCCAGCGGGGCCATGTGGTTGAACAGCAGCAGCGTCATCGGCGCGATCACTGCCGCCAGCTGTACCTGCACCAGCGGCCAGCGCCACCAGGGCGAAGCACCCCCGCGACCGGTGACCAGCGCCCCGAGTACGGCTACCGCGGCGAAGGAAAGCCAGAATCCGGGATCCAGCGGGGCGAACGGGTCCAGAACCAGCACCCCCGCCGCGGCGAACACCAGTACGGCGACGGGGCGTACCGGCCGGCGCGCCATCATCGCCACCAGGGGCACGGCGAGCATGAGCAGGGCCCGCTGGGTGGGAATCGTGAATCCGGCGAGCGCTGCATAGGACGCCGCCGTCGCCAGCCCGGCGACCGCGCCTGCCACCGGGGCCGGCACCCGCTCGGCGCACGCGCCGATCCGGCGCCAGGCCGCGGTCGCCAACAGCAGGCCGAGGCCGCCGGCGAGGCCGACATGCAGGCCGGAAATGGCCACCAGGTGGTTGGTGCCGGTCGCCAGGAGCGCATCCCAGGTCCCGGCATCCAGGAAGCGTCGGTCGCCCACCGCAAGAGCGGCCAGCATGGCTCCGGGCTCGCGGGCATTGACCGCAGCCCGGAGGCGGGTGGAGATCGCGGAACGCAACGGATCCATCCCGTAGCCGGATGCGGCGAGCCGCTGCCCCCGGTGTACTGTCCCGGTGGCATCCACCCGCCGCGTTACCAGCCAGCGCTCCTCGTCGAACCCCCCGGGGTTGAGCCGCCCCCGGGGTGGCCGCAGGGTGACTGTGAGCCGCCAGCGCTCGCCCGTGCGCGGCCGTGCCGAGGCGCCGTACCAGCGCAGCTCGGCACGGCGTACGCCGGCGGCGCCGTTGCCCCCGCGGATGCGCACGGTGAACCGGGCATGGTTGCCGGCATCCTGCGGCAATCCCACCACGGAGGCGGTGATGCGCGCATCCGTCGCCTCGTCCAGCCGGTGCTGCAGGGCGTCGGTCGCGTGCCCGGCGGACCAGGCGAGGCCGAGGCACAGCGCGCCCGCGACGGCCCAACGGCGGCTGAGGATCAGCAGCGACCCGGCGAGGGCCAGGCTCCAGAAAGGCGCCGGGGGCGGTGCACCCCCCAGATGGAAAATCAGGCTGCCGACAGCGAACCCGGCGGCAACGCGAGCTGCATGGCTCATCCCTGAGCGCACTCCCTTCTACCGTCCGACCCCGGGGGTTTCCGTGCCCGGGCGGTGCATGCGTATCATTCTCCCGCATCGCCGGGACGCTGCACCGTTTCATTCCGGGGCGCGGCACTACTTCCTGAAAGGTTGGCAATGAAACGCTTCTTCCGGGGGTACCTCCCCGATGCGCACGCAATCCGCCACCATCACCGCATGCGCGTGTTCGGCCGGCGCCTGCAGGATCCCAACCTGTGGCACCTCAATCGCCGCTCCCTGGCCGGCGGTGTCGCCGTCGGCCTGTTCCTGGCGTTCATCCCCATCCCCTTGCAGATGCTCCTGGCGGCTGCCGCGGCGATCTTCCTGCGCGTGAACCTGCCGATCGCCGTCGTCGCGGTATGGATCTCCAATCCGCTGACCATGGCGCCCATGCTGTACTTCCAGTACCAGCTCGGCAGCCTGTTCCTCGGCGAGCGCATCCGGACCTGGGTCTTCGAGCCGACACTGGCATGGTTCTGGCGCGAGGTCGGCCACATCTGGCTGCCCGTGCTTCTCGGCGGCGTGGTATGCGGCCTGGTGTCCGCCGCCGCGGGATACGGGCTGATTCACCTGCTCTGGCGCATCAACGTCCGGCAGCGGCTGCGGGCCCGCCGGCAACGCCGCTCCCCTCAGCCATAGGCCGTCGGTAGACCCGAGTCCGAACCGCCGTTCAGCCGCCCGTCGTCGATGGTGAGGATGCGGTCCATCCGTCCCGCGAGATCCATGTCGTGGGTGACCATGATCAGGCTGGTCTTCAGGTCCCGGTTGAGCTCGCGCAGCAGGGCGAACACCTCGTCGGCGGTCTGCCGGTCCAGGTTGCCCGTGGGCTCGTCCGCCAGGACGCATGCCGGCTCCGTGACCAGGGCGCGGGCGATGGCGGTGCGCTGGCGCTCGCCGCCGGAGAGCTCGCCCGGCTTGTGCTCCGTGCGCGCGCCGAGGCCGACCCGCTCGAGCACCCGCGCCGCTGCCGCCCGGGCATCCGCCCGGCTCGCCTTGCGGATCAGCAGGGGCATGGCGACGTTCTCCAGCGCCGTGAACTCCGGCAGCAGGTGATGGAACTGATAGATGAACCCCACCGCGTGATTGCGTAGCCGGCCGCGCTCACGCGCTCCCAGCTCGTAGACCGGCTGCCCCTGGATGTGCACCTGGCCTTCCGTCGGTTGGTCGAGCCCCCCGAGGATCTGCAGCAGCGTGCTCTTGCCCGAGCCCGAACGGCCGACGATGGCGAGCTGCTCGCCGCGCCCCAGGGCAAGGCTCACGTCGTCGAGCACACGCAGATCCCGCGGGCCTTCGTGGAACACCTTGCCGACGCCGGCGCAGGTGATGACATCGTCGTGGTGAACCGGATCATTCATGCCGCAGTGCCTCCGCAGGTTCCGTGCGCGCGCCCCGCCACGCGGGGTAGATCGTCGCCAGCAGGGACAGGATCAGGGCCACCAGGGCGATGTGGACGACGTCCGTCGCCCGCAGCTGCGACGGCAGGTCGCTGAGCCAGTAGATATCCGGTGCCAGGAAGGCGATCCCGAGCAGGCTCTCGATGGCCGGGACAATGGTCTCGACGTTCAGGGCAAGGGCCACGCCGCCGGCGACGCCGAGCACGGTCCCGACCACCCCGATCACCGCGCCCTGCACCATGAATATGCCCATGATGGTCGCCGGGCTCGCGCCCAGCGTGCGCAGGATGGCGATGTCGCTGCGCTTGTCGTTGACCACCATGACCAGCGTCGAGACGATATTGAATGCGGCCACGGCGATGATCAGCGTCAGGATGACGAACATCACCGTCTTCTCGGTCTGCACGGCGCGGAAAAAGCTGGCGTGCTCCTGGGTCCAGTCGCTGACCCGGTAGCCCCCTGCACCCAGGCTCTGCCCCACTTCCCGGGCCAGCCAGGGGGCATCCATCAGCTCCTCGAACTGCAGGCGCACCCCCGATACGCTGTCGCCCAGGCGCATGATCGTGGCGGCATCCCGCATGTGGACCAGGGCGACGCCGCGGTCGTACTCGTACATGCCCACGTCGAACGTGCCGACCACCCGGAAGCGCTTGAGGCGCGGCACGATCCCCGCCACCGTCGCCCGGGCCTCGGGGGTGACCACCGTCACCCGGTCGCCGCGCCGGACACCGAGCTCCCGGGCCAGGGCCCAGCCGAGGATGATGTTGTACTCGCCCTCCTGCAGAGCGGCTGCGGCGTCGCCCTCGATGTGGTCCATCACCCGCGAGACGTCGCCTTCCTCACCGGGGAGCACGCCCCGCAGCATGGTGCCGCTCACCTGGCCGCCGCGGGTGATCATGACCTGCCCGCTGACGTACGGCGCTGCCCCCTGCACCTGGGGGTGCCGCCGGGCCTCCTCCACCACGCTCCGCCAGTCGTCCATGCCGCCGCTGCGGGCCTCGACGGTGGCATGGGCGACCATGCCCAGGATTTTCTCGCGCAGATCCCGCTCGAAGCCGTTCATGACCGACAGGACGGTGATCAGCGCGGTCACCCCCAGGGCGATGCCGAGGATGGAGCTCAGCGATATGAAGGAGACGAACTGGTTGCGCCGCTTGGCCCGGGTGTACCGGAGCCCGATGAACAATTCCAGAGGACGAAACATGCGAGCGTTATCCTTGCGTCAAAGACCGCCTTCATGGCGGCACCGTTGTATCTCAGGGGCAGACCACATCCAGGGTGCGCTCCAGGGCAATCTCCCGCTCGCCCACCCGGGCGCCGAGCGCGTGCACTTCCACGCCGGACGCCATGGCCGCACGCAGGGCCTGCCCGTACACCGGGTCGATGTCGTCCGCCGGGCGCACCTCGCGGGCGTCGTCGCGCTGCACGCAGAACACCAGGGCAGCCCGCTGCCCCTCGCCGACGAGCCGCCGGAGGTGCTCCAGATGCCGCGTACCGCGTGCGCTCACCGCATCGGGGAACAGCGCGATCCCCTGGTCCACGGCCGCCGTGACATTCTTGACTTCCACGTAGCAGTCCGGGGCCGCCGCGTGTCCGGACAGCAGGAAATCAATCCGCGTCCCCTCGCCCGGCAGATGCACCTCGGGCCGGATCTCCGGATACCCGGCCAGCTGCGGAATGCGCCCCGCTTCCAGGGCCTCCCGGACCAGTGCATTGGCGCGGCCGGTGTGAATACCGACCAGAACGGGGCCCGCGAGTTCGACCAGCTCCCAGGTGAGCGGATACTTGCGGCCCGGGTTTCCGGACCGGCTCAACCAGACACGCGACCCGGGCTCCTGGCAGCCCATCATCGAGCCGGTATTCGGGCAGTGGCAGGTGACGCGCTCGCCGTCGCCGAGCACGACGTCCGCCAGGAAGCGCTTGTAGCGCCGCTCCAGTACACCCGCCACCAGCGGTTGCGGTAGTTCCATGACCCCCGGGCCTGCACCGTTGCTCCGACACGAAGGCGGCAGTGTACTCACCCTGCCGTCGTCATTGCCAGAAGCGGGCGTGCCACCGCGCATCGGTTTGTTCGCCCTCACGGGGATGCTATTCTCCGGTTCAGGATTCCGACTGAGCCAAGGGAGAGAAGGATGTCCCGCTTTTGCGGCAGTGTGGTGCTTGCACTCGTCCTGGCAGGCGCCGGTACCGGTGTGGCGGGCGCGGATACGCTCCTCATCGACACCATGCGCCAGGACGACGCACGAAACGCCGACGTGCCCCGGCCGGGTGCAACCATGGAACGGGTGCGGAGCCGCTACGGCGACCCCGAGGAACGCCGCGAGCCGGTGGGCGAGCCGCCCATCACGCGCTGGGATTACGAAAACTACACGGTGTACTTCGAGCACGACCGCGTACTGCGTGCCGTCCGGCAGCGGTGAACCGCCCGGTCTCCAGGGAGCTGCGCTGGCCCGCGGAGTGGGAGCCCCAGTCCGCCACCATGCTCACGTGGCCGCGGGCGGACGGCGATTGGGGGGACGCGCTGCCTGCCGCCGAGACCGCGGTGGCCAAGCTGGCCGCCGTGATCACCCGCTACCAGCCGGTCGTCATCGCTGCACCTGATGACACCGGATCCAGCCCCATCCCCGCCGCCGTCGCGCATCACGGCGGGCAACCCGAGCGGGCATTCATCCATCCGGCGCCGGCGGACGACATCTGGGCACGGGATCATGGCCCCCTGACCGTCGTCGATGCCGGGGGGGCGTGCTGCCTGGACTTCCGCTTCAACGGCTGGGGCGGCAAGCACGCCTGCCGCCGGGATGACGCGCTCACTGCCCGGCTCCATCGCGCCGGCGCCTTCGGCGACGCCCGCCTGCGGGCCGTCGACGCCGTCCTGGAGGGCGGCGCCGTGGATACCGACGGCGACGGCACCATCCTGACCACCCGGCGCTGCCTCCTCCATCCCGGGCGCAACCCCGGTGCGGACACGGCCTGGTACGAGGACCTGTTCCGCCGCGAGCTGGGCGCGTCACGTACATTGTGGCTGGAGCACGGGGCCCTGGAAGGTGACGACACGGACGGACACGTGGACATGCTGGCCCGTTTCGTCGGCCCGGGTACCATCGCCTACACCGCCTGTGACGATCCCGCCGACAGCCACTATCCGGAGCTCGCCGCCCTGGCCCGCGAGCTCGCGGGGCTGCGCGACCGTGCAGGCGCTCCCTATCGGCTGATGCCCCTGCCCTGGCCGTCTCCCGTGCACGACGCGCAGGGACGCCGCCTGCCGGCGACGTACGCCAATTTCCTGGTCCTCAACGGTGCCGTCCTGGTGCCCGCCTATGGCGTTCCCGAGGACGACACCGCCCGGGACGTCATCGCGCGCGCGTTCCCGGACCGCGACGTGTTCTCCCTGGATGCGACGACGCTGATCACACAGGGCGGCGCGCTCCATTGCGCGGCCATGCAGCTGCCGGCCGCCTAATGTCCCGTCCCAGAAGTTCGTGCGATTGATGCGCCCCAAGGGGCCGGGATTGCACGAACTTCTGGGACGGGACACTAGCGGTAGCGATCTGGTCCTGCCGCCGGCATAGCGCGTACAATACGGGCCCTTCCCGCATCCGGAGAGCGCATGGTCACCGGCACCCAACGGACGGTCGCGCTGGTTCAGCACGCCTGCGGCGACAACCCGGACGACAACCTGGCACGCACCGAGTCCGGCATCCGCGAAGCCGGCAGCCGGGGTGCCGACCTGGTTCTGCTGCAGGAGCTGCATCGCACGCCCTATCCGTGCCAGCAGGAGGACCCGGCCGTGTTCGACTGGGCGGAGCCCGTGCCCGGCCCGACCACGGACCGCCTGGCCGCCCTGGCCCGGGAGCTGGAGACGGTGATCGTCGGCTCCGTGTTCGAGCGCCGCGCGGCCGGCCTCTATCACAACACGGCCGTGGTGCTGGATGCCGACGGCAGCCTGGCGGGCCGCTACCGCAAGATGCACATCCCGGACGATCCCGGCTACTACGAGAAGTTCTACTTCACGCCCGGCGATACCGGCTTCGAGCCGGTGGACACCGCCGCGGGGCGGCTGGGCGTGCTGGTGTGCTGGGATCAGTGGTTCCCGGAAGCCGCGCGCCTCATGGCCCTGGCCGGGGCCGACATGCTGCTCTACCCCACCGCCATCGGCTGGGCCGCCGAGGACGACGCCGACGAGCGGGCGCGCCAGCACGACGCCTGGGTAACGGTACAGCGAGCACACGCGGTGACCAACGGCCTGCCGGTGCTGGTCTGCAACCGCTGCGGGCACGAGCCGGATCCCGCGGGCCGCGGCACCGGAACGACATTCTGGGGGAGCAGCTTCGTCGCCGGCCCCCAGGGGGAGATACTGGCCCGGGCGGGTACCGATGCAGGCGAGATTGCGACGGTCACGGTGGATACCGGGCGCACCGACACTGTGCGCCGGATGTGGCCCTTCCTGCGCGATCGCCGCATTGACGCTTACGGCGATCTTCTGCGGCGGTTCCGTGACGAATGATCAGTGGGTTACATGAGTTTTATTACTGTTCACGTGAAAGTTTCGCGGCCGTGATGCTGCCGATGCCGGGCGCCGGCGGGAACGTCCGATCGTCACGGCCCCCGCAGTGCGGCAAGCAAGCAACAGGCTGTCGACGTACGCCATGAACGATCAGCGTCACAATCCCCTGCAGCCCGGCCTGCCCCGGGCCGGTCGCCAGGTGAGCTGGACCGGCCTTCCCGGGAGTGCCGGCGCGCTGGCGCTCAGCCGGCTGCTCGAGCGCCGCCCCGGTGTCATCCTGGCGGTGACGGCCACGTCCCAGGACGCCTATCGCCTGGAAACCGAGCTGCGCTTCTACACCAGCCGCGACACGCCGATTCTGCCGTTTCCGGACTGGGAGACGCTGCCCTACGACGTCTTCTCGCCCCACCAGGATATCGTCTCCCAGCGCCTGGCGACGCTCTACAACCTGCCGCAGACCGACCACGGCGTGCTCATCGTGCCGGTGCCCACGCTGATGCAGCGTCTGCCGCCCCGCAGCTTCCTGGACGCCGAGGGCCTCCTGGTCCGCCAGGGGGACCGGATGGACCTCGACGCCATGCGGCATCGCCTGGAACAGGCGGGCTACCACAACGTCCCGGAGGTCATGGAGCACGGCGAGTTCGCCGTCCGCGGGGCATTGCTCGACCTCTTCCCCATGGGCAGCTCGCAGCCCTACCGCATCGACCTGTTCGACAACGAGGTGGATACGGTGCGCACGTTCGACCCGGAGACCCAGCTCACGGTCGACCGGGTCAGCGAGGTACGCCTGCTCCCGGGCCGCGAGTTCCCGGTGGACGACGAGGCCGTCACGCGCTTCCGCAAGGCCTTCCGCGCGGCCTTCGCCGGCGACCCGACCCGCAGCCGGATCTACTGCGACGTCAGCGACGGGGTCATGCCCAACGGCATCGAGTACTACCTGCCGCTGTTCTTCCAGGAAACGGCAACGCTGTTCGACTATCTGCCCGCCTCGAGCCTGCTCTACATCGAGGCCGACGCCGACCGCGGCATGGACGACTACTGGCAGGAGATCACGACGCGTTTCGAGCAGCGCGGGCACGACCGGGACCGCCCCCTGCTGCCGCCGGAGCAGCTGTTCCTTGAGCCCGGAGGGCTGCGCACCCGGCTCCACGAGCTGACCGGGGTGCGGGTCGAGAGCGAGACGGACGAGGAGCTCGCCCGCGGCCCGGCGCCCGGCCGCATCCGCCACGCCGCGCGGCCCCTGCCGGGCCTGACCCTGCACGCGCGCAACGACGAGCCCGATCGTCAGCCCCTGGAGCAGTTCCTGGAAGCGTTCTCCGGGCGCTGCCTGTTCGTCGCCGAGACCGCCGGGCACCGGGAGGCGCTCATCGAGACGCTGCAGCGCCACGGCATCCGCCCGCAGCAGGTCGATCACTGGCAGGATTTCCTGGCCGGCGACGCGCCGCTGGCCATGACCGTGGCGGCACTGGAGCACGGGCTGGTCCTGGACGACCCGGCCATCGCGGTGGTGCCCGAAGCGGCCCTGCTCGGCGACCGCGCCCAGCAGCGCCGCCGTCGGCGTCAGCAGGACCGCGACCCGGCGTTGATCATCAAGGATCTCAACGACCTCCACATCGGCGCCCCCGTGGTCCACGAGGACCACGGCGTGGGCCGCTACCAGGGCCTGCAGCGCCTCGCCGTGGGCGAGTATCCCACCGAGTTCCTGACCCTGGAGTACGCCGGCGGCGACAAGCTCTACGTACCGGTGTCATCGCTGCACCTGATCAGCCGTTACACCGGCGCCGAGGAAGGCCAGGCACCGCTCCACCGCCTGGGCAGCGACCAGTGGGAGAAGGCGCGGCGCAAGGCCGCCGAGAAGGCGCGGGACGTGGCCGCGGAGCTCCTGGATGTCTATGCCCGCCGGGCATCCCGCACGGGGCAGGCCCTGCAGTGCGACGCGGACGAGTACGAGCGCTTCGCGGAGGCGTTCCCCTTCGAGGAGACGCCCGACCAGCAGGATGCCATCGACGCCGTCCTCGCCGACCTCGCCTCCGATCAGCCCATGGACCGCGTCGTCTGCGGCGACGTCGGCTTCGGCAAGACCGAGGTGGCCATGCGGGCCGCCTTCGTCGCCGTGCAGAGCGGCCAGCAGGTGGCGATGCTGGTGCCCACCACCCTGCTGGCCCAGCAGCACTACCAGACCTTCCGCGACCGCTTCGCCGACTGGCCCGTGCGCATCGGCGTGCTGTCGCGGTTCAACAGCGCCCGCGAGACCCGGGAGACCCAGGCGGCGCTAGCGGACGGCACGCTGGATATCATCATCGGCACGCACCGCATGCTGCAGGGCAAGATGGATGCCAAGCAGCTCGGCCTGGTGATCGTCGACGAGGAGCACCGCTTCGGCGTGCAGCAGAAGGAAAAGCTCAAGCAGCTGCGCGCCGAGGTGGATCTGCTCACCCTGACGGCCACGCCCATCCCGCGGACCCTGAACATGTCCCTGGCCGGGCTGCGGGACCTGTCCATCATCGCCACGCCGCCGGCACGGCGGCTCGCCGTGAAGACCTTCGTCAACGAGTGGAACGACACGCTCATCCAGGAGGCCTGCCTGCGCGAGATCAAGCGCGGCGGGCAGGTCTATTTCCTGCACAACGACGTCGACACCATTGCGCGCACCGCCGAGTACCTGGAGGACCTGGTGCCGCAGGCGCGCGTCGGGGTCGCCCACGGCCAGATGCCCGAGCGCGAGCTCGAGCACGTCATGCTGGATTTCTACCATCAGCGCTACAATGTGCTCGTGTGCACGACCATCATCGAGTCCGGCATCGACATTCCCAACGCCAACACCATCATCATGAACCGCGCGGACCGCTTCGGGCTGGCCCAGCTGCACCAGCTGCGGGGGCGTGTGGGCCGGTCGCACCACCGCGCCTACGCGTACCTGATCGCGCCGCCGCAGAAGGCCATGACCGCCGACGCGGTCAAGCGGCTCGACGCCATCGCCGCCCACGAGGATCTCGGCGTCGGCTTCACCCTGGCCAGCCACGACCTGGAGATCCGCGGCGCCGGCGAGCTGCTCGGCAGCGGCCAGAGCGGCCAGATGGCGGAAGTCGGCTTCAGCATGTACAACGAGCTGCTGGAGCGCGCCGTGAACGCGCTCAAGAGCGGGCGCGAGCCGGCCCTGGAGCAGCCCATGCACCACGGCGCGGAAGTGGACCTGCGCCTGCCGGCCATCATCCCCGAGGACTACCTGCCGGATGTCCATACGCGCCTGGTGCTCTACAAACGGATTGCCAGCGCCCGGTCCGAGGACGAGCTGAAGGATCTGCAGGTGGAGATGATCGACCGCTTCGGGCTGCTGCCGGAGCCGACCCGGAATCTCTTCCGGGTGACGGCGCTGAAGCTCCGGGCCGAGGCCTTCGGCATCGTCCGGGTGGAAGCGGGGGCGGACGGCGGCACGCTTGTCTTCGGCGACGAGGCCCTGGTGGATCCGGCCACGCTGGTCGAGCTGATTCAGAGCAACCCGCAGCACTACCGCCTGGAGGGGCAGCACCGGCTGCGCGTCCACCGCGAGATGCCGGAGCACGAGGACCGGTTCACGGTCATGGAGGACCTCCTCGACCGCTTGCGGGTTCGTGACGCCGCCTGAAGACAGCTGGCAAGCAGGCCGCGTCCGGGGCACACTGCGGCAAATCTTCTGGAGACCTGCCCATGAACAACCAGCGCACACCCCGGCTCGCCGGACTGGGCCTGGCCACGCTCCTGCTGGGGAGCCTGCTGCCGGCGCCCGCCCAGGCCCAGCAGGAGCTCTACCGGGTGGAGGTGGTCATATTCACCCAGTCCGGCATCGCCACGGACAATACGCCGGAGCAGTGGCCGCGCTATCCGGATCCCGCCGTGTTCGAGCGCTATGCCGTGCTCGACGGCGCCGTCGAGGAACCGGACAGCGAGCACTTCCGGCTCCTGCGCGGCGAGGAGCTCGTCCTCGGGGGGATTGCGCGGCGGCTGGACAATGCCGCCGGCTACCGGGTCCTGGAACACGTCGGCTGGGTCCAGCCCGCCAACGACCGCGGCGAAGCCGCCGCCGTTCCCATGCCTCCGGGGAGCGAGCCACCGGAACGTGACACCGCCGCCGGCGACGACAACGGCGACGCCGGCGCCCTGCCCGACCGCCTGACGCTCACGCCGCGCCCTCCCGAAGGCCTGTCCGGCTGGCTGCGGGTCTGGCGCGGGCGCTACCTGCACGTGGAAACGGATCTGCGCTGGCTGGACCCCGAAGGTGATTCGGCCTCCGGGGACCAGGGCGCCCGCGAGGCCTCGCTGGGCGGCGTCCAGCCGGTACCGGTCATGCGGCAGGAGCGGCGCATGCGCAGCGGCGAGCTGCACTACCTGGATCACCCGGAGATGGGGCTGCTGATCCGTGCCGCGCCTGCGGGCGAGTAGCAGCGGCTCGCGGAGCGCTTTGCGGATCCGCCTCAGAAGTGCCAGCGGAGACTGGCCGTGCCCTCGTGCAGGAGATCTTCGGGGAAGTCCCAGAACTGGGTCTGGGCCCGGGCGAGGACTTCCAGGCGCTCGGTCACCCGGGCACCGAGCCCGAGGCCGAACACCAGGCGACCGCTGACGTCGTCGCCGCCCGGCCCGCGCTGCTCCCGCAGCACGGCGCCGAAGCGCACGTGGTGGAAGACCCGGTCGCTCACGTAGGTGTTCAGCGCCAGATAGCCGCCGGCGTGCCGCATGTCCGCCCGCTGCCGCGCGCCGTCGCGACGGCGCGCGAGTGCATTGGTGGTATCCGCGAGTTCCGCCTCCAGGGCGACGGACGACCTCGGCCGGTCATCGTGGCGATACGGCAGCTTCCAGCCCACGGTCAAGGAGCGGCCGTAGCCTTCCTGCCAGCCTTCGAGCTTGACCACGCGCGCCCCCGGGGCGACATACCAGGTGCCCGTCTGCGCCGCGGCCGCCTCCGGCGGCAGCGCGACAGCGAGGAGGATCAGCACGGCGGTCAGGGAGCGTATCGGGCTCATGGCTCGGTCATTCCTCCTTGTTTCTGCGCTTGGCGCGGCCCCACGCCGCCTCCAGCACAGTCATGTCGGCATCGTGGAGATCGACGCCCTGCGCGGCCAGCTCGTTCTCCATGGACCGGAAGCGCGCCTCGAACTTTCTGTTGGCGGTGCGTAACGCGCGTTCCGGATCCAGGCCCAGGTGGCGGCCCAGGTTGGCGCAGGCGAACAGCAGGTCACCGTACTCTTCCTCCTGCTCCCGCTCGCCGCCGGTCGCCCGGGCCTCCTCCAGCTCCGCCAGCTCTTCGCGGATCTTGGCGAGCACCCCGTCCGCCGCCGGCCAGTCGAAGCCGAGCCGCGCCGCCCGGCGGGTGAGCTTCGTCGCCCGGGTCAGCCCCGGCAGGGTTACCGACACGCCGGCGAGCACGGACCGGTCGGCATCCGCCTGTCCATCCTGTCGCGCCCGGCGCTCTTCCGCCTTGATCGCCTCCCAGGCGGCCGGACCGTGGGTGCGCTCGCCCGCGTCCGAGAACACGTGGGGATGGCGGCGCACCATCTTGTCGTGGATCGTGCGGGCGACGTCGTCAAAGTCGAACCAGCCCGCCTCCCGCGCCATCTGCGCATGGAAGACCACCTGGAACAGGAGATCGCCGAGCTCATCGCGGAGGTCCTCCGCGCTCTCCCGCTGGATGGCGTCCGCCACCTCATAGGCCTCCTCCACCGTATACGGGGCGATGGAGGCGAAATCCTGGCGCAGATCCCACGGGCAGCCGCGCTCCGGATCACGCAGCGTCGCCATGAGGGTCAGCAGGTCCTGCATCGCATTCAAGGGCGGCCTCCTCGGGTACGGCGGCGATGATACCGCCGTACCCTACCACAGGCGACGGCCGCAGCCGCTCGTCACCATGCACGGCGTGCATCTGACCATTGAGTCATGTATCACACCTCTTTACCCTTTGACGCACGATTCACAGCAGGGGACGACCCAGTGGCAAGGACATCACGCAAACCCGTTACCGCCCGGGGCGAACAGACCCGCCAGAAGCTTCTCGCTGCCGCGGAATTCGAGTTCGGGGAGAAAGGGTTCCACACCGCCTCGGTCAGCAGCATCACGCGGCGGGCCGGCGTTGCCCAGGGGACGTTCTACATCTACTACGAATCCAAGGAGGAGATCCTCCGGGAGCTGGTGCGCTTCATGAACCGCAAGCTCCGCCACACCCTGACCCGGGCCACGCACGGCATCACTGACCGCGTCGAGATCGAGCGCGTGGGCCTGGAGGCGTTCCTGCGCTTCGCCATGGAGGACAAGAATCTCTATCGCGTCGTGCTGGAGTCGCAGTTCATCGACGAGTCCATCTATCGCGAGTACTACGAGCAGATGGCGCGGGTCTACACTGTCCGCCTGGAGAAGGCGCAGAAGGAGGGTCAGATCCGTACCGGCTCGGCGTACGGCCAGGCCTGGGCCCTCATGGGCATGGCCTCGTTCCTGGGCCTGCGCTACCCCGTCTGGGAGGGCACCATGCCGCCGGACGACGTCATGGACGCGGCTGTCGCCTTCATCCGCGGCGGGCTCGCCCCCGGGGAGGCCGCCGCCGCAACCCTGCAACCGGCCTCCGACTAGAGTGTGCGCTCACGGAAGCTCCGGGCACGGGATTTCCAGCTCCGGATGGCGCACCGTGCGGGCCAGCAGGCAGCTCAGGTAGACGTCCGTGGTCCGGGTCGAGGCGTCCTCCGGCATGCTGTCCCGCGCCTCGCGCAACAGGTCGGAGCCTAGTCGCATGTGCACGAGCCCGAGATTGTAGCGGGCCTTGTGGAACTGCGGATCGTACTCCAGCGCCCGCGCGAACGCCTCGCGCGCCTGCTGCAGGTCGCCCGCGGCGGCCGCCAGCTTGCCGAGCTCGAACCATGCCTGCGGGCGCTCGGGGTCGCGATCCAGAAGCTGCCGATAGGCGGCCCGCGCCGCGGCGTCATCGCCTCGTTCGCGGGCTTCCAGGGCCTGCTGGTTGAGCTCCAGCAGCTCCATCTCCGGCTCGCCGCCGGGTGCCGCGCAGCCCGTCGCAAGCGCGGCAAAGACGACCGCAGCCAGCGCGATGCGCGTGCATGTCATTGTCCTGTCCATGGCAAACCCCTCCTTCTGCTGTATCATTGCCGCCTGCAGCCCGTGCGGCTCCGGGTCGCGGGATCGCGACCGCTGCCACTGCGGCAGAATGCCCTGTCTCCCGCAGGCGGCACCCTACCACAGTCGGGACCGCGGACGCCCGGCGGCCCGTGCGTGAACCGGAGACACCCACAGCAGGACATTTGCGACCCATGCGTGCACAACAGCAAGCCCCGCGCCACCGGACCGTCCCCGTCCCGGTCGGCGATGTCACCGTCGGCGGCGACGCGCCGGTGATCGTCCAGTCCATGACCAATACGGATACGGCCGACGAGGTGGCCACCGCGGTGCAGGTGGCGGATCTCGCCCGCGCCGGTTCCGAGATCGTGCGGATTCCCGTGAACAACGAGGAAGCCGCCGCAACCGTACCCTATATCCGCGACCGCCTGGCTTCCATGGGCGTGGACGTTCCGCTGGTGGGTGACTTCCACTTCAACGGCCACAAGCTCCTGGAGCAGTACCCCGCCTGCGCCGAGGCCCTGGCGAAATACCGTATCAACCCCGGCAACGTGGGCCGCGGCGCGCGGCGGGATACGCAGTTCGCCCGCATGATCGAGACGGCCTGCCGGTTCGACAAGCCCGTGCGCATCGGCGTCAACTGGGGCAGCCTCGACCAGGATCTGCTGGCGCGGATGATGGACGAGAACGCGGCGTTGAGCGAGCCGCGGGACGCGCGCGATGTCATGAAGGAGGCCCTGATCGTCTCCGCCCTGGACAGCGCGAGCCGGGCCGAGGCACTGGGCCTGGGCCATGACCGGATTATTATTTCCTGCAAGCTCAGTGGCGTGCAGGATCTTATCGAAGTATACGGTGAGCTCAGTCGCCGCTGCGACTACCCCCTGCACCTGGGGCTGACCGAGGCCGGCATGGGCTCGAAGGGCATCGTGGCCTCGTCCGCGGCCCTGGCGGTGCTGCTGCAACAGGGCATCGGCGACACCATCCGCATCTCGCTCACTCCGGAGCCGGGCGGCGCGCGCACGCAGGAGGTCCAGGTCGCCCAGGAGCTCCTCCAGACCATGGGCATGCGCTCGTTCACGCCCCTGGTGGCCGCCTGCCCCGGGTGCGGGCGCACCACCAGCAGCTTCTTCCAGGAGCTTGCCGGAGACGTCCAGGCCTATGTACGCGAGCGCATGCCCGAGTGGCGCCGTCACTACCCCGGCGTGGAAGACATGACGCTGGCGGTGATGGGATGCGTGGTCAACGGTCCGGGCGAGAGCAAGCACGCCAACATCGGCATCAGCCTGCCGGGCACCGGCGAGCGGCCGGTGGCGCCCGTCTACGAGGACGGCGAGAAGACCGTGACCCTCAAGGGCGAGAACCTCGGCGAGGACTTCAAGGCCGTCATCGAGCGCTATGTCGCCCGCCGATACGGCACGGGCGACACACAGGTCCGGTCGGCGGAGTCGTAATCGCTGTCCCCGGCGATGGTGTACCGGATCAGCCCTGTGCCGGTTCCTGCACCGTGTGGCAGTGGTTGACGGGGCCGCCGCCGTGGCCGAACCCCGGCGCCGTGCGGATGGCCTCCAGCAGGTAGCGGCGGGCGACCTCCACGGCGGCGTGCATCGCCAGCCCGCGGGCCAGGCCCGCCGCGATGGCCGAGGCCAGGGTGCAGCCCGTGCCGTGCGTGTGCTTCGTCGCGATGCGCTGGTGCCGGAATGAGGCGAGCTGTCCGTCGGCGTCCACGAGGACATCGCGGATCGTTCCGCCGTCCAGGTGCCCGCCCTTGAGCAGCACGGCACTGCCGGTCATGGCGTGCAGCGCGGCGGCCGCTTCCGACATCGCGCCGTCGTCCTGGATGGTGCGCCCCAGGAGCACTTCCGCTTCCGGAAGATTGGGCGTGATCAGGGCCGCCCGCGGCAGCAGGTCGTCGACCATCCGGGCCACGGCGCTCTCGTCCAGCAGGCGATCGCCGCTCTGGGCCACCATCACCGGATCCACCACCAGCGGCAGCCCACGGCCGGCCCCATCCGCGAGCTCGACGACGCACTCGATGGTGGCCGCGTCGTGGAGCATGCCCGTCTTCAGCGCATCCGCCCCGAGGTCGTCCATGACCACACCGATCTGCTGGCGCAGGAACGCCGGCGGCACCGGGTGGACCCCGTGAACGCCCCGGGTATTCTGGGCGGTGAGCGCGGTGAGTGCCGTCATCGCGTACCCGCCCAGCGCGGTGATCGCCTTGATGTCGGCCTGGATGCCGGCCCCGCCGCCGGAGTCGGAACCGGCGACGACCAGGACGCGCCCGTGGATACGCGTTGTCATGTCTGCTCCTCGATGCGGTTGCGCAGTGCGTTGCGATCCAGCTTGCCGGCCCCGGTCACGGGAATGGTCTCCACGATCTCGAACCGGACCGGCACCTTGAACGAGGCCAGCTGATCCTTGCAATGCCTGCGCAGGTCATCGGCCAGCCCGCTTTCCGCACCGGCCACGGGGACGACCGCGGCCACGGGCACCTGGCCCCAGCGCGGGTCGGCCACGCCCACCACGCAGACCTGCGACACGCGGCCGGAGTCCATCAGGACGTTCTCGATCTCTTCCGGAGAGACATTCTCGCCGCCGCTGATGAACATGTTGTCCGCCCGCCCGACGATGCGCACGTTGCCTTGCTCGTCCTCGACGGCCAGGTCGCCGCTGTCCACCCAGCCATCGTCGAGGAGCACCCGCCGCGTGCGTTCCGGCTGGCCGAGGTAGCCGCCGAAGTTGTGCAGGCTGCGCATGTACAGCACGCCGACCTGGCCCCGCGGCACCGGCTCACGGCTGTCCTGGTCGACGATCAGGAAATCGCAGTGGATCATGCTGGTGCCGATACTGCGATTGTTGGCGCGGATGGTTTCCAGGTCCTGGTCGATGCCGTTGTACATGAAGTTCGACGGTCCCGCCTCGGTGAGGCCGTACGCCTGGGCCACGGGGATGCCGCGGCGGTAGAAAGGCTCCATGACCTCCGCCGAGCAGGGTGCCCCGGCGCTGGTGATGCCCTCGACGCTGGACAGGTCGGCCTCGGCAAACCGGGGATGCTCCGCGATGAAGCGCAGCATGGCCTCGACGCCGCCGAACGTCCGGATCCGCTCGCGCTCGATGACGTCCAGCACCTGGCCGGGGTCGAACTGGCGGGTCAGAACGGAGTAGCCGCCGGCGTGGAAAACGGGGGTCAGTGAGTTCCAGCCGCCGATGTGGAACATGGGAAAGGTGATCAGCTGCCGCTGGTCCATGAGGTTGCCGCTGGTGACGATCATGTCCAGGGCGTTCCAGAGCATCTGCCGGTGCGGAACGGTACAGACCTTGGGCGTGCCCGTGGTTCCGCCGGTGTGGATGTACAGGAACGTGTCGGCCTGGGCCAGCGGCCGGTTGACCTCCCGGTCCGGATGGTCCAGGAGCGCGGCGAAGCCGCTGTCGCCGCCGTCGCTGATGCGGACCTGCCGGGCCACGGAGGCCGGGAGGGTCAGCTCGGCGACCAGATCGTCGAAGACATCCTCGTGGACGAACGCCCGCGGCTGGATGCGCTCCAGGAGCTCGTTGAGCTCCCGGGGCCGCAGGCGGTAGCTGAGCGGCGCCAGAATGGTTCCCAGCTTGCCGCACGCGAGATAGAGATCCAGCGCCTCCAGGCGGTTGCGGCTGATCACGCAGATGGGGTCGCCCTTGTCGAGCCCGGCCTCGTCCTCCAGCCAGGCCCCGACCCGCCGGGCGCGCCGGTCGAGCTCGGCGAACGTCAGCCGCTGATCCGCATCCACCTCGTACACGGCCGGGCGGTGGGGCGTGAGCGCCGCCCGCCGGCCGGCCCAGTCGCCGATCCACCCCATGGGCAGGATGTCGTAGTTCGGTTCCTGCGGCATGCCGCCTCCTCTCGCATTCATTGGCTACATTGGCTCGCTGTTCCGGACCCCCGGGGCCCGATACGCTGACACATGCCCCTGCCCGGCCCCATAATACGCGGCTCCTGACGGGAGGTGACATGCAGCTTGTCGATATCGGGGTCAATCTTACCAGTGACAGGTTCCGCGACGACCGCGAGGCGGTGCTCCAGCGCGCCCGCGAACACGGGGTGACGACCCTCGTCGTTACCGGGACGAGTGTCAGCGAGAGTGAGCAGGCCTGCACCCTCGCACGGGCGCACCCGGATCAGCTCCGGGCGACCACCGGGGTCCACCCCCACGGGGCGCGGAGCTGCAGCGCCGAAACGGTGGCCGCCATCCGCGAGCTCGCGCGCGCGAACCCATCGGTGGTCGCCATCGGGGAAACGGGCCTGGATTTCAACCGCGACTTCTCCCCGCGCGCCGACCAGGAGGCGGCGTTCGCCCGTCACCTGGAGCTGGCGGCCGAGCTGCAGCTGCCCGTGTTCATTCACCAGCGCGACGCCCACGAGCGGCTGATCGGCATCCTGGCGGAACACCGCGACCAGTTGGTGGACGCCGTGGTGCACTGCTTTACCGACACGCGCCGCGCGCTCCACGACTACCTGGACATGGGGCTGCATATCGGCGTCACCGGGTGGATCTGCGACGAGCGCCGGGGCGCGGAGCTCCAGGAGCTGGTGCGGGACATCCCCGCCGAGCGGCTCATGATCGAGACCGATGCGCCCTGGCTGCTCCCGCGGGACCTGCGCCCGAAGCCTCGCGGCGGGCGCAACGAGCCGGCCTTCCTGCCGCACATCGCCGAGGCCGTTGCCCGCCATCGCGGAGAGACGCCGGAGCAGGTCGCCGCGAGCACCACCGCAGTCGCCGAGCGCTTCTTCCAGCTCACGCAGGGCTGAGGAAGTCAGGCGCCGATGCGCCCGGAATCCGCGGCCCGGTCCGGCACCGCAGCGGACGCCGGGGACCGGGGTTGCTCGTGCACATGTGCGGCCGCCTGCTCCAGGACTTCCGGCCCCGCGCCGCGCCTGTGCGCGTTCTCGCTGATATGCCGCCGCCATGCCCGCGCCCCCGGGCATCCCTGGAACAGCCCCAGCAGGTGCCGGCTCATGGCGCTCAGCGGCGCCCCGCGCCGGAGCTGCTCCTCGACGAAGGGGAGATACGCCGCCAGCACCTGGTGCCGGCTCGGCGCCGCGCTCTGCGCCCCGAAAACCCGGGCATCGGCCTGCGCCAGGACGTACGGATTGTGATAGGCCTCACGGCCCATCATGACGCCGTCCACCGCAGACAGCTCGCGGCACACGGTGTCGAGGCGGGTGACGCCGCCGTTGAGGACGAACCGCAGGTGGGGGAACGCCTGCTTGAGGTCCCGCACGCGCTGATGATCCAGGGGCGGCACCTCCCGGTTCTGCTTCGGGCTCAATCCGTGCAGCCATGCCTTGCGCGCGTGCACGATGAACGTCCGGCAGCCCGCCTGCGCCACCGTGCCGACGAAATCCGTCAGGAACTGCCAGGAGTCGTGCTCGTCGATGCCGATCCGGGTCTTGACCGTCACCGGCAGCGTCGTCGCATCGGCCATGGCCGCCACGCACGCCGCCACCCGGTCCGGCTCCGCCATCAGGCAGGCGCCGAAGCGGCCGGACTGGACCCGGTCGCTGGGGCAGCCGACGTTGAGGTTGATCTCGTCGTAGCCGTAGCGCTCGGCCCAGCGCGCGCAGGTCGCCAGCTCCTCCGGCTCGGAGCCGCCGAACTGGACCGCCACGGGATGCTCGGCCGGATCGAACTCCAGGAACAGCCCGACCCGCCCATGTACAATGGCCGCCGCCGGCACCATCTCCGTATACAGCAGCGTGCGCCGCGTAACGAGGCGCAGGAGGCGGCGGGCGTAGCGGTCCGTGCAATCCATCATCGGCGCCACGGACAGGCGATGATCGGCCCCGGGAGCCGGCTCGCGCCGTTCGGCGCCGGCGATGGCGGTAGACGAGGTATCGTTCATGGTGAACCCGGCAACGGGAATGATGTCATGCCCGTAACAGTTTGGACCGTAACAGGCCGCACATGGTAGACGAAGCCCTGCATCCGGGCCACCCGCCCTACGACTTCTACACCACGCTGGGGTGCCATCTCTGCGAGGAGGCAGCCCGGGTCCTGCACCAGATCCTTCCTGTGGACGGCGTCACGGTTCGTGAAGTCGATATTGCCCATGATGACGCGCTCATGGCCCAATACGGCCATTGTATACCGGTGCTGAGACGTCACGAGGACGGACACGAGCTCCACTGGCCCTTCGCCGTCGGCGACGTGCTGGCATTCCTTGCAACCCGTTCCGGAAACCATTGATGGCCCGACTGCTCACCCTGCTGCTCCTGCTCGTGCTTCCGGCCGCGCTGCCTGCCGCCGAATCCTGGGTCCTGGTGGACACGCATCGCCAGGAGATGCGCGTCTACGCCGACGGCGAGCAGGTGCTGCACTTCCCGCGCATCGCCATCGGCCGCGGGGGCGCATCCCGGCACCGCCGGCAGGGCGACCAGACCACGCCCATCGGCGAATTCCGCATCGCCTGGGTCAACCCCGACAGCCGGTTCCACAAGTTCTTCGGGCTGGATTTCCCCAATTTCCGCCATGTCCGTCACGCCTACAACAACGGCACCATGAGCCTGGACGAGTTCCTGTCGGTCACGGACGCGCTCAAGGCGCGGCGGCTGCCTCCGCAGGACACCTCCGTGGGCGGCCACATCGGCATCCACGGTCTCGGCGAGGGCGACCCGGACCTCCACCGGCGCGCCAACTGGACCGAGGGCTGCATCGCCATAACCGATGAGCAGATGGACCAGCTCGCGGAGTACGTCGAGGTGGGCACGCGCGTCGTGGTCGCCGGCGAGGGTGAACGGACGGCGCAGGCGTCATCGCGCTGAAACGCCCCTTTGCCATTCTGCCTGTCGTCTTTCCGCTACACGACGCATGAACCGACAATGGCTGTTACTCTCTACAGTGAGCGTTGCGGCTGTGCCGTCACGCTGGTTCAACCAAGCCACCGACGGAACCATTGCGACCGTGGAATCGACTGAGTTTGCTTCACGCTGCAATGGTTCTAGAATGTTCAACGATTGCCGTTCATCGCTGTTCGGCAAGACAACAAACCGTAAGGAGACCCAAAACATGTCGTACAGCCTGAAATCGCTGCTGAAGCTCTCCGCGCTGGGCCTTTCCATGGGCGTTCTGGTCGGCTGTGCCGCCCAGGGACAGCAGGAAGAAATGCAGCAGATGATCGAGGACGCCCAGGCTCAGTCCTCCGAGGCCCTGGACGTGGCCAACGAGGCGCGCGAGACGGCCCAGGAAGCCCAAGGCACGGCCAAGGCCGCGGAGTACAAGGCCAACCGCAACGAAGAGCGGATCCAGGAGCTGAACGAGAAGATCGACCGCATGTTCGAAGAGTCCATGCAGAAGTAACTCGTTCTCCGCGCAAAAAACCCCGCTGCGGCGGGGTTTTTTATGCTCCCGCCGCGGCGCTGGTGCCGCGGCGAGCACTCTCACCCCGTGACAGGCGCCGTCACCGGGATGCCTCTGCCTGCGCCACACCCGAGCGGATCACGTCGCGGGTAATGGCTTCCGGCCGTCCTTTTGCCTCGGCAACGACCCGCTTGAGGCGTTCGTAATCCACCCGTGCCGGCCGATCCGTGAGGACGTCCGCCACGGCCTTCACCGCCGCGGTCCTCCGTCCGTCCTCGGAGGCGTCCTCCTCGAGCCCCGGGTAGGCCTGCAGGTACAGCTCGCCATCCTCCGACCAGCCCGCCTTGAACGGCTCGTTGACGATGCGCACCGACATGCCCCGGTCCACCCGGTGAATCAGCCCCTCGATATCCTCCGGGTACATGCGAATACAGCCGCTGGAAGCCCGCATGCCCACGCCCGCCGGCTTGTTGGTCCCGTGGATGAAATACCCGGGCAGATCCAGGCCGATGGCATACTTGCCGAGAGGATTGTCCGGCCCGGGCTCGACCCGCCTCGGCAACGTGCGCCCATTGGCTTCGGCGCGCTCGCGGACGGACTCCGGCGGGAACCAGGCGGGATTCTCGAGGCGCACCGTCACTTCCGTCTCCCCGATGGGCGTGGACCAGTCCATGCGCCCGATGCTGATGGGATACGTCTCCACGACCTGCCGGCCGTCCGGGCCCGGCCGCGGGAAATGGTACAGCCGCATTTCCGGCAGGTTGATGACGATTCCCTCGCGCGGCCCGGGAGGCAGGATGAAGCGGGTCGGGACCGTCACCTCCGTGCCTTCACCCGGCATCCACACGTCGACCTCCGGGTTCGCCCGGCGGATCTCCCTGTAGCCGAGGCCGTGCCGGCGGGCGATATCCAGCAGCGTGTCCTCCTCCCGGGCGGTAACCGTCGTCACCTCGCCGACTACGTCGACATCGGGCCCGGAGAGAGTGAAAACGTTCTGCTCGGTGCCGTAGTCCCGGCTCTCGTCGGAATCCGCCTGTCCCTCTCCGTCCAGGGCCTGCCCGTCGAGCGATTCCTCCGCGAGCCCCGGCGCTGCGGCTCCCAGGCCCAGCGCAAGCAGCAGACACCATGCATGCCAATACCGGAGCATTCGGCCTCCCTTCTCCCGTGAACACTGGCCGTCACGTAGTATACTCGTGCCTCCGCCGCAGACACCATCGGAGTCGCAAGCAATGCAGTACACGACCATCGCCGACGGGCAGGCGAGCCGCTGGGGGGTCCTTCGTGACGAATTCGTCTACCTGGCACCCGCCGACCCGGACTGGCCGGCAAGCCTGCTGGCACTGATCACTGCGGGCGGCGACGCGGCGGCCGCGTACGGCCAGCGCCTGGTGGAGGGCGCCGGCGAGCGCCGCCGCCTGGGCGAGGTCACCCTGGCGGCGCCCCTGCCGCGCCCGCCCCGCAACATCATGTGCCTGGGCCTCAATTACGCCGAGCATGCCCGTGAATCGCAGCAGACCAAGGGGCAGGCCGTGGAGCTGCCGCAGCACCCGGTGGTATTTACCAAGGCGACATCCAGCGTCAACGGCCCGTTCGCGGATATCCCCCTGGATGCGACCGTTACCGACCAGCTTGACTGGGAGGTGGAGCTGGCGGCGGTCATCGGCCGCGGCGGTCGCCACATCCCGGCAGCGCGGGCGATGGAGCATGTCTTCGGCTACACCGTGATCAACGACATCTCCGCCCGGGACCTGCAGTTCCGGCACAAGCAGTTCTTCCTCGGCAAGAGCCTGGACGGCGGCTGTCCCATGGGCCCGGTGATCGTCTCCGCGGACAGCATCCCCGACCCCCACGATCTGGCGCTGTGGTGCGATGTCAACGGAGAGCGCCAGCAGAGCGGCCACACGTCCGACCAGATCTTCCGCATCCCGGAGACCATTGCTCGGCTGTCCGCCGTCATGACCCTGGAGCCGGGCGACATCATCGCCACGGGCACGCCCGCCGGCGTGGGCTTCGCCCAGGATCCCCCGCGGTTCCTGCAGCCCGGGGATGTGGTGGAATGCGGGGTGGACGGTATCGGCAGTCTGCGCAACCGGATCGTGTCATCCCCGGCTCTGCGGGGCTAGCGCTCGTCGCACGGCACCGATGCGGGCAACAGCTCGGGGGCGCCCGCGCGCAGCCGGTCGTAGAATGCCCGGAAGATCGCTGCCGTGGCGCCCCAGATGAAGTACTCGCCGTACGGCATGGAATCCACGTGGTACGTCCTGCCCTGGTGCTCCACCTGGTGAGGCCGATGGTTGGCGGGGTCGAGCAGGAATCCCAGCGGCACCTCGAAGATCTCCGCGACCTCTTCCGGCTGCGGTACCAGCAGCCCCGACTCGCGCACGAAGCCGACGTAGGGGTGGATCATGAACCCGGTAATCGTCGGGTACCGGGGAAGCCCGCCGAGCACCTGGATCTGGGGGGCCGCCAGCCCGATCTCTTCCTCGGTTTCGCGGAGCGCCGCGGCCAGCGGCGTGGCGTCCGACGGCTCGATACGTCCGCCCGGGAAGCTGATCTGGCCGGCGTGCTTGTTCAGGAACTCGCTGCGCCGCGTCAGAAGGACGTGCACGCCGTCGGGCCGGTCGATCAGCGGCACGAGTACGGCGGCGTTGCGCAACCGCGCGGGATCGAAGGGGAATCCCGGCCGCTGCACTGCCTCGGCATCATGGAGGCAGCGGGCAATCCGGTCACAGAAAGAGGTAGTATCGTCGGCCCCGGCGTTCAGCGTCAGCTCCTGCCATTGAATCCGGGGGACGCGGCGGGCATCCACCTGTTCCGCCCCGGAATTCCATTCATGAAACTAGATTACAACGGCCCGGCCGCCGGCACCAACCCATCCCTGCCCGGCATGATCACGACCCGGCATGGGCATCCAGCCCGAGGATCCGGCTCTCCTGCCGACGCCTCGCCCGGATGTCCCACCATACCGCGGCGCCCAGCAGCAGAAAGCCGCCGAGCTCGATCACGAACCAGTAGTGGACGAAAAGCGCGAAGGACACGACGGCCGCTCCGGTCGCGGCCGCCACGGCCGGCCACGGTCGCCCGTGAAAACGCGATCCCGGTGCCACGGCCGCCACCGTCAGCCATGCAAAGCCCGCGATCGCCCCCGACCAGAGGGTCCGGTCCAGGGTCAGCCCCATGCCCAGGGTTGCCAGCAGCGTCAACGCGACAACGGTGCCGTAGCACGTCAGCAGGGCCAGGCCGAGCCCGGCAACGCCCATGAACCCGCGCCGCCACAGCGAGGCGACCACGCGCCGGGGGTTCATGCGCTGCAGGAACTGCCGTGCCCGACTCGGCGCCACCGGGCCCCGCCGCATGGTTACCTCGATGGAGCGCGCGCCGAAGCTCGCGGCGATCTCCCGGGTCTGCGCGCTGGGACTGTGAGCGAAGTAGTCGATGCTGCGCACGATATGCACGTCCTCGAATCCGGCATCCCGGAACAGGGCCAGGAAGTCTTCTTCCACCGTCGCTCCGACCACGCACTCCACCCACAGCCGGGGGTCCGTGTGGCAGTCCACGCTCACCGGGCGGTCGATGACGACGTCGGCGATCTGCAGGCGCCCGTCCGGGCGCAGCACGCGGAACATCTCGGCGACTGCGCGGCGCTTGTCGGGAACCAGGTTGAGCACCCCGTTGCTGGTGATGCTGTCCACGGCGCCGTCGCGCAGGGGAAGCTGCTCCGCCGAGCCCAGCAGGACGTCGATGTTGCCGACACCGGCTTCGCGGACGGTTTCAGCAAGCTTGCGCGCCATCGCCGGCGTGATGTCCATGGCGATCACCCGCCCGCCGGGGCCGACCATGTCGCTGGCGATGAAGGAGTCGTTCCCGGCCCCGGCGCCGATATCAAGGGCCGTGTCGCCGACGCCGACGGCCTCGCCGTTGAACGGACAGCCCACGCCGGCGAACGACGCCACCAACTGCCACGGCACGGATTCGATGCGCTCGCGCGTGTACCCCAGTGTCTCGCACGCCGGACGTCCCACCGGGAAATGGAACGGCGACGACGGCGCCTCGGCCACGGTGGTGTACATCTCCTTGACCGCGGCGAAGATCTGCTCCCGTGAATAACCGAGGATAGCGACCATCCGAGCCTCCCCTTCCCCCTGGGGGGCATCCCCCGTTTCAGTACCGGTCGAGCATTGCCCGGATACGGCGCTGCAGTCGCTCCGGCGGCTCCTCCCGGGCCGTCTCGCGGACCTTCTGCCGCAACCGCCGCTCGAACTCCGCCCGGCTGAAGCACTCGCGGCATGTTTCCAGATGACGGTCGATCTCGGCGCTGACCTGGGTGTCCAGCTCCCGGTCCAGGTACGCGAAGAGCTGCCTGATGACCTCCTCGCAGGTGAGGGAATCGCTGCTCATGGGCGCTCTCCATCGGTGGAGGATCCGCCGTTGCGGGGATCCCGTGCGGCTGCGGGCCGGTTGCCGTACTCCCAGAGCCGCTTCTGCAGCAGCGCCCGGGCGCGGCTGAGCCGTGACCGCACGGTCCCGACCGGAATCTCCAGCAGGCCTGCTACCTCGTCATACGTATAGCCCTGGACCTCCACCAGCACAACGACGACCCGGAAAGGGTCGGGCAGCGAGTCCAGGGCGCGCTGCAGGTCATCGAGGACCAGGCGGTCGAGGAACTGGTCCTGGGGCGTTCCCCACCACAGCAGGAACGGCTGGTGCAGCTTGCGGTACAGGGAGAAATCCCGCTCGTCCGGAGACGCGGCGGAATCCGGGTCGTCGAATTCCGTCTCCCGGTCCTGGCGGCTGCGGCGGCGCCGCCACATGCTGATGAAGGTGTTGTTCAGGACGCGGAACAACCACCCTTCGAAGTGCTCCCAGCCACGGAGATCATCCAGCCGGGTCCATGCCCGCTCCACCGCCTCGGCAACCACATCCTCGGCATCATCCGGATTCCGGGTCAGTCGCAGCGCGGTGCCGTAGAGGCGGTCCATCAGGCGTATCACCTCCTGCTCGAAGAGGCGGCGGCGTTTCTCCCGGTCCGGGGACGTGCGCTCATTCGGCTCTGGTGGCTCCATCATTCCCCGCCCCCTGGTCGCGGGGCCATCACGCGACATCGCCGGACCCACCGGCCTTCGATGCCGTGGTCTCCCAAGGACGCATTGTGTGCCCGAAACGTTCCCGGACACAGCCCTGCGCGGCCACCGGGAACCATCCGCTGTTCCCCCGCGTCCCTGCGAGCACCCCGGGCAAGCGCCGGGCTGCCCGGCCAGATCACTGCACCCCGCCGGCCCCGAGGTGAAGCCATGCGCCCGGACACCGCTGATCATCGCTGCTCCGCCCGCGCCGGGCTCTGCCTGCGCACCGCCGCCGCGGCCCGGCGGCGGGTGCACGCCGCCCGCGTTGTCGCGCTGATCGCGGTCGTTGCCGCCACGGTGGCCCCGTTCAGCTCCGTGGCACCGCACTGGCTGGAAGCCGGGGCCGACAGTACCACCGTGCTCCTGCTTGCCTGCCTCGTCTACATGCTGCTGCTCACGGTGCCGTTCGTCCCGTCCGTGGAGCTCGGCGTGCTGATCATGGTTGTCTTCGGCGAAGCCGGCGCCCTGGGCGCCTACGCGGCGACATCCCTGGGGCTCAATCTCGCCTTCGGCATCGGCCGTCACCTGGACTGGCAGCCGTATGCAAGGCAGATACGGATTCCCGCCTCCCTCAAGGCCCGGATGGATCGCCTCGCCCGTTGCCTGCCGACCGGCCTCGTGCCGGCCGCCACGCTCGCCCTGCTCCTCAACCTGCCCGGCAACACCGCCGTGGGCGGCGGTGGCGGCATCGCCCTGGTGTACGGCGGCACGCGCCTGCTGACCTGGCCCCGGTTCGCGGTTACCGTCGCCTTGGCCACGGCGATCCTTCCGGGCCTGTTCGTGCTCGGCGCCATCGGCGTACAGCATCTGCCGGTGCCCGAGCCCATGGGACGCTGAGGCACCGGCACCTCCGGGCCCCTGTTCGGGACCGGGTGCATTGCCGCCCCGTTCCCTGTCGAACGGGAGCACGTCGCGCCTGCATACTACAGGGGCATTCTCGGCACCTCACCGGAGCAGACCATGACCCGAGACATCCACGTCGTCGAGCACCCCCTGGTCCAGCACAAGCTGACCCAGCTGCGCCAGAAGACCACCTCCACGGCCAAGTTCCGGAGCATCCTGCGGGAGACCGCGCTCCTGCTCTGCTATGAGGTCACGCGGGACCTGCCGCTGACCAACATCCCCATCGAGACGCCGCTGGAGCCCATGGAAGCACCGGCCCTCGACGGCAAGAAGCTGTGCTTCGTGTCCATTCTCCGGGCCGGCAGCGGCCTGCTCGACGGCGTCCTGGAGCTGGTGCCCTCCGCACGCGTCGGCCACATCGGCCTGTACCGGGATCCGGAGACCCTGGAGGCCGTCGAGTACTACTTCAAGGTGCCCTCCCGCCTGCACGAGCGGGAGGTGATCGTCGTCGACCCCATGCTGGCCACCGGTCACTCGGCGGCGGCCGCGGTGCACCGCCTCAAGCGCGAGGGTGCGTCGCGCATCCGCTTTCTCTGCCTGCTGGCCGCCCCCGAGGGGATCGAGGCGTTTCACCGGGAGCATCCCGACGTCGCCGTCTTTACGGCCGCTGTTGATCGCGGTCTCAATGACAAGGCGTACATCGTGCCGGGACTCGGCGATGCCGGCGACCGGATGTTCGGCACCAAATGACGGCCCGCCGCACGCGGGAATTGTTCAGCGTTAGGCCTGCGGGGCGCCGTGGTCGGCTTCGAACGTGCTCTGAATCGCGGTCTGGAGGTCCTCGAACTTTTTCAGCTGCGTCTCCAGGCGCTCGTTTTTCGCCTGCTCCTGGCGCAGCGACTGGTGCAGCTGATCCAGCTCCGCATCCTTGCGGGCCACCGCTTCCTCCGCTGACCCGGCTGTCTGCTCCTGCGCGGCCGGCATGAACGGCATGGTGTCGTCGCGGGTCAGCCGAATCAGGTTGCGCACGCGCTGGCGCAGACGGCGGTTCTCCTTCTCCAGGCTGCGGGCGTTGTTCTCGGTGTCCCGGTTGTTCTTCTTCAGCGCCTGGATCTCGCGGCTGTAGCTCTGCTTGATGACCTCGCGCGCCTGCTCCGCGCGCTCCAGCTTCGTCTCCAGGTCCGATATGGCCTTGCGCTGGTCGTCCATGAGGGCAGGAAACCGCTGGCTGGCCGCCTCCATCCGCGAAGAGGCGGAATCGACCACCTGGTGCATGCGGTTCATACGCTGCTGACGGCGCCGTGCATGGCGCACCTGCTGCGGGTTGGCCTCCTCGTAGCTGCTGGCGGTGGCCTGCAGATAGTCGTCGAGCACCTCCCGATCCCCCGCGTGGGCCTGCAGGGCCGCCTCGATCGCCTCGGTGGTGTCGGCATCGGCCCGGATGCCCCGCAATGTCTCGCGCAGCGTCGCGCTTGCGGCGCTCTCCCGCGCCGCGTGCCGATGCAGGCGCATCCACGCGTCACGGAACGGCGCCAGCTGCTGGATTTCGCGGCGCTGGCGCTCCACCGCCTGATCGCGCTCGAGAAGCTTGCGCCGCAGCGCATCAACGCCCATTTCCTGGCCATTGCCGGAACCCTGTGCGCTGTCGGCGCTCAGGCTCGGATGGAGGGTGCGGAACAGCTCGATGAGCGCCTTGGTCGACGCCATGCGCAGGTCCCAGATCTCCGCGTCCCGGTCCCGGGCCGCTTCCGTATGGGACTTCTCCTCCTGGAGGAACCGCCGCGCCAGCATCTGGGGCCCCGACTCCGTACCGGGCCCGCGTCTGGCCCGTGCATCGATGTCCGCCAGCCGCTGGCCCAGGAATCGCAGGTAGGCATCCCGCCTGCGTTCCAGGTGATGCTTCTCCGAGCGATATCCCTCGGCCTCCCGCGAGACCCGGCGGTACAGGCGCCAGACCACGGCGCCCAGAACCACCGCCACGATGGCGATCTCGGTAACCAGGATCAGGATCAGAATAAAGAGCGCGGATTCATCCATCAGAAGGCTCCCGCCGACGCGGCTTGCTGCTCGATCCGTTCCGCCGCTTCGGCGCCAGCACCTTCCACGGGAACGCCCCGCGTGCCCGGAAACGACAGGAGGAAGCCGAACCGGCGCGCCGCGGACACGCAACGCCCCGGAAGGTATCCCTGCCGGGCCGCGGAATGATTACACCATCCGTCCGGCCGGATGGTCAGTGACCAAGGTCACGGAATGGCCATTGACGAATGCAGCGCGTGGCCGGCACCAAGCCCTGTGTCGTGCCGCGTCGACGGGCACCGGTACCGGCAAATGGAGGGGTCGAACCAACGGGTTGATCCGAGGGTTCGAATCCCCCGGGTTCATGATCTTCCCTGAGCGGGGCCTGCGGCCCCGCTCAGGGAAGATGGCGGAGAGGGAGGGATTCGAACCCCCGGGCCCTTGCGGGCCAACGGTTTTCAAGACCGCCGCTTTCGACCGCTCAGCCACCTCTCCGCGGGGGAAGCGCCGCTTCCCGGCGGTATTGTCCTTGTTCGCCGCCGCCGGGGCAAACCTCTCACGGCACGGGGCCCGCCACCGGACCGTCGCTCTGCGGACCGTGCATGTGGCGCACGATCTCGCCCACCAGGCCGGGGCCCCGGTAGATCAGGCCGGTGTACAGCTGGACCAGGCTGGCGCCGGCATCAACCTTGCGCACCGCGTCCTGCCCCGAGGCGATGCCGCCGATGCCGATGATCGCCAGCCGTCCCTGGAGGTGCTCGCCAAGGGTGCGCACGATCTCCGTGGACCGCTCCATGAGCGGCCGGCCGCTGAGGCCGCCGGTTTCCTGCCCATGCACGCGGGCCGCCGTCGTCCCGGGCCGTTCCAGCGTCGTGTTGGTCGCCGCGACCCCGTCGACGCCGTGCCGGATCAGTGCATCCGCCGTGGCCAGGAGCTGCTCGTCCGACATGTCCGGGGCGATCTTGACCACCAGGGGCACGTAGCGCTCGTGGGCCGCGCTCAACCGCTGTTGCTCCGCCTTCAGGCCCGACAGCAGATCGTCCAGCAGGCTGCCGTGCTGGAGCTCGCGCAGGCCCGGGGTGTTGGGCGAGGAGACGTTGACCGTTATGTAGCTGGCATGGGGGTAGACCCGGCCCATGCAGGCGACGTAGTCATCCAGCGCCCGCTCCACCGGGGTATCGCGATTCTTGCCGATGTTGACCCCGACAACGCCGCGAAAGCGCGTCCTCTCCAGCTGCCGGGCCAGGTAGTCGACGCCCTTGTTGTTGAACCCGAGCCGGTTGATCAGGGCCTCGTCCTCGGGCAGGCGGAACAGGCGCGGCCGCGGGTTTCCCGATTGCGGGCGCGGCGTGACCGTGCCCACCTCGACGAACCCGAAGCCCAGGGAGGCCAGCGCCTCGACGGCGTCGCCGTTCTTGTCCAGCCCCGCGGCCAGGCCCACCGGGTTGGGGAAGCGCACGCCCATGACCCGGCGCTCCGTCCCCGGCGTATCACCGGCTACCAGCGCATTGGCGCCGATCAGACGGCCCGCGCGCAGGGCATGCAGGGCAACAGCGTGGGCGCGCTCGGCATCCAGCTTGAACAGGAGCCGGCGAAGCAATCGATAGGTCATGCGCACTCTCCGCTCAGGAACATCTCGACCGCTCGACCGGCGTTCTTTACACTGCATGCTGCAGTGCAACCAACGGATGCACGCCGGGGAGGCCGGTCGATATGCGGCGAGTGATTTTCAATCAGAAAGGTGGCGTGGGCAAATCCACGATTACGTGCAATCTCGCCGCGATCAGCGCCCACGAAGGCCTGCGGACGCTGGTGATCGACCTGGATTCCCAGGCCAACACGACCTACGACCTGCTCGGACGGGCCGAGGAGCCGGACTCCACCCTCGCCGACTTCTTCGATCAGGTACTGAGCTTCCGGCTGCACCAGCGGCCGCTGTCGGATTTCATCCACGCCTCCCCCTTCCCGCGCCTGCACGTCATGCCCGCCTCGCGGGCGCTGGAGGAGCTGCGCGGCAAGCTGGAATCCCGCTACAAGATCTACAAGCTTCGCGAGGCCCTGGATGAGCTGGCGGACGACTACGATGCCGTCTACATGGATACACCGCCGGCGCTGAACTTCTACACCCGCTCGGCCCTCATCGCCGCGGAACGCTGCCTGATCCCCTTCGACTGCGACGATTTCTCGCGCCATGCCCTCTACGACCTCCTCGACGCTCTCATGGAGATCCGCGAGGACCACAACCCGGAGCTCACCATCGAGGGGATCATCGTCAACCAGTACAACGCCCGCGCCAACGTGCTGCGCAAGGCCGTCGACGAGCTGGAGTCCGAGGGCCACTCGATTCTCCGCCCCTACATCACGGCCTCCGTCAAGGTGAAGGAGGCCCATGACCGCGCCACCCCGCTCATCCACCTCGCCCCGCGCCACAAGGTGACCGGTCAGTACCGGGAGCTTTTCTCGGCGCTGGACGGCTGATCGCCGGAATCACGGGACGTCCGCCCTCAAGACCCGTGAACTTCCGCCGATAGTGTGAACAGGAACACAGATGCGTCGTTTGCCCGTTCCCGTGGGGAGCGGACGGCCCTACGCTGTGAACGTTCGCCGCTCGCGTCTCCCGAGGTGGTCCGTGCGTCTTCTGCCAGCGCTCCTGATTCTCCTGATCGGTTCCGGAACGGCCGCCGCGCAATCCGGCGGCCCGGAAGTGCACATCCTTGTCGATGTATCGGGGAGCATGCAGCGCACGGACCCGGACAATCTGCGCCGGCCGGCCATCCGCCTGGCCGCCGACCTGCTCCCGGAGGCCGGTCGTGCGGGCATCTGGGCATTCGGCGGCGAAGTCCGCACCCTCACCGCCCCAGCGCCCGTGGACGATGACTGGCGCGCGGCAGCGCGGGCGAGCTCCGGCGACATCCATGCCTCGGATCAGTACACCGACATCGGCGCGGCCCTGGAAGCGGCCACCGCCGACTGGCTGGCGGACGATCACGGCAGCGAGCGCCCGCGGCACGTCATCCTGTTCACCGACGGCCGGGTCGACATCACCGGCGAGGGCGACGCCGAGGAAGACCGCCGCGAGCGCCGCCGGATCCTCGAGGAGCTGGCGCCGCAGCTGCGCGACCACGGGGTTCATGTCCACACCGTCGGCCTGTCCGAGGATATCGATCACGAGCTGATGCAGGCCCTGGCCCGGAACACCGGCGGCCACATGACGGCCACCCGCGACGCCGACGAGCTGGAGCGCGTCTTCCTGCGGCTGATCACCCAGGTCGCGCCGCGGGATTCCGTCCCGCTGGAGGGCAATCTCTTCCGGGTGGATGATTCCGTGTCCGAGCTGACGGTGGTCGCGTTCCGGGAAGCCGACGGCGAGCCCGTTCGCCTGCGCACCCCCGGCGGGACCATCCTGTCCCGGGAACGGGCGGAGGGCGGTGTCCGCTGGCGCAGTGAAGCGAACCACGACCTGATCACCGTGGACGCCCCCGCCTCCGGCGAGTGGGAGCTGCTGGGAGCGGAGGACCCCGACAACCGGGTCATGGTGGTGACCGACCTGCAGCTGGAGATGGACGCCCTTCCCGCCTACGCCATCGCCGGCGAGCCGATCGCGGTCCGGGCACGCCTGACAGAGAGCGGCGATCCCATTCGCCGGGACGAGTTCCTGGAGCTGACGCGGTTCACGCTGACCACCGACGACGGCGCCGAGCATTCGCTTCGGCGCGAACGCGGCGAGGCGAACTTCGCGACGTCCTTCACGCCCGCCGCGGGCGACCGCCAGCTGACGCTGCAGGTAACGGCCGACACCTTCGAGCGCATCACCCGGCACCGCATGGAGGTACTGGATACGCCGCTGGAGCTGGAGCGCTCCGCCCTGCCCGAGCAGCCGGAGCTCGACCGCCGCCTGCGATTCCGGCCCGCGTCCAGCGCAGTGGACCCCGGCGAGCTCGCCGTCGAGCTGACGGTGCAGACACAGGCGAGCGAACAGCTCCTGCGCTTTCCCGAGGCCGGCGCCGACGGCACCTGGGACGTCCTTCTGGACACTCTCGACCCGCACAAGGATTTCACGGTGCGCGCGACGGCCGTGGGGACCATGCCGGACGGGCGGGACTTCCGGGCCACCATCGCCCGATTCGAGCTCCCCGGGCTCGCCCGGGAGACGGCGTCCGGCGCGAGCCCCAGCTGGCTGCTCCTGGGGAGTATGCTGGTGGTGTTCAACCTGATCCTGTTCAGCGTCGTCGGCCTGGCCTTCTACCTGTTCCAGCAGCGCCGCACGACACCCCCGTCCCTCTCGAACGAAGAAGAAGAACAGCACACTGGCGACACGGAGACCCCATGAGCAACACCGAACTCCTCGTGGTCATTGTTCTCGTCGAGCTGGTGGTCATCATCGGCCTGGTGCTCCTCACCGTGCTGGTACTGGCCGGACGCCGCAAACGCCGGGAGAAGCGCGCCGCCCACAACGTCGCCGAGCGCGTGCGATCCGAGGAGTCCTCCCGCGACACGGAGTTGCGGGAGCTGCTGCACGAGCGCTTCGGCTACGAGGGCGACGAGCTCGAGCAGAAGGTGCACGAGCTGGTTCAGGCCGAGCGGCAATTCTATGCGCGTTTCCTGGATCTCTATCTCAACCGCGACCCGGAGGCGGCCGAGTGCGTCCAGGAGTACCTCCAGGACGTCATCCGCCCCTACACGGAGATCGAGGTTGCCACGCCCGCGCAGGACGCCGAGGGCGAAGGCGACGGCGATGCCGGTGCGACGCCGAGGGATGCGGTTCCGCCCACCGCGGAGGGGCGGGACATGTACGAGGAGATCCAGACCTACCGCCAGACCCTCAACCTGGTATTCGCCGAGTACACCGCCATGTTCGGGATCAACCAGGACCGCAACGAACAGCTGTCGGCACGCGAGATCCGCGAACGCATGGAGTCGGGCCAGCTGGCCGGGCCGGACAGCGACGGCGACTAGCGGCGCGGGGCGCGCACGGCCGGGTGCTCCGTGCATCACTCGCGGTCATGCACTATCATCGTCGGCCCCGGCGGACCACGCGAGGCGCCATGACCGAGCAAGCGCAAACAGCGCAGGCCATGCTGGAGCGCATCCTGCGTGACGAGCAGCCGCACAGCTACCTGGTGATCGGAGACCCCAGCCCGCTGGAAGCAACGCCGACCATCGACGGCGAAGGCCCGGTGGCACCGCGCCGGCTCGCCGTCACGGAGGCCGCCGGCGCCCTGCCCTCCCTGGGACGGCAGGATCTGGTGCTGCTCGCCGGCCTGGAGGAGCTGCCCCGGGCCGACGGCGAGGTCCTCCTGTCGCGCCTGCGGGACCTCTACGCGCGCCGGGTCGTTGCCCGCATCATCCCGGGGGATACCTGGCAGAACAACGACATGACCGCGTTCGGCTTCACCCGGCTGGCCGATCTCGGCGGCGACGACGGCCTGCTCTACGGCTTCGACGTGGGCACCTACAAGACCACGCCCGACTGGCTCAACCCCCGCTACTGGGCGAATCCCGAGCTCTGGGGCAAGTACCGCTGGTGAGGGCTAACTCAAGGGAAACGCTGAACCATTCCCGCGTGCCTCTGCGCTCCCCAGCGGCGTTGTGGCAAGGCGGCATTCGCCGTGAATGGCCGTCGCCCTTTACAAGAAGGCCAACGCAGACCACAACGCCGCTGGGGAGCGCCCTTCGGGGCCGAGCAGCACGGGCGAATGGTTCAGCGTTTCCCTTGGGAAATAACCGACCTGCCTTAATTTATACCGAATTATTCCTTCTCTGCATAAGCAATCCACTGATAGTGTCAGCGCCATTCGCTATGGTCCGCGACCCGCACGAGGCATAGATGTACAGGTACGACAGTTTCGACCAGACGCTCGTGGACGAGCGCGTTGCCCAGTTCCGCGACCAGACACGGCGCTACCTGGCCGGCGAGCTCACGGACGACGAATTCCGCCCGCTGCGGCTCATGAACGGGCTCTACATCCAGCGGCACGCGCCCATGCTCCGGGTGTCCATCCCCTACGGCCTGCTGAGCAGCGAGCAGATGCGCATGCTCGCGCACATCGCGCGCACCTACGACCGGGGCTACGGGCATTTCACCACGCGGCAGAATATCCAGTACAACTGGCCGGCGCTGGAGAGCGTCCCCGACATCCTGGCGGACCTGGCACGCGTCGAGATGCACGCCATCCAGACCAGCGGCAACTGCATCCGCAACATCACCTCGGACCACCTCGCGGGCGTGGCCGCGGACGAGCTCACGGATCCCCGCCCCTACTGCGAGCTGATCCGGCAGTGGGCGACGCTGCATCCGGAGTTCTCGTATCTGCCGCGCAAGTTCAAGATCGCCGTCAGCGCCTCGGAATCCGACCGCGCGGCCATCCGCGTCCACGACATCGGACTGCAGGTGGTCCATGACGATGACGGGCGCTTCGGCTTCCGCGTGTTCGTGGGCGGCGGCCTGGGGCGTACGCCCGTCGTCGGCGAGTGCATCCGCGAGTTCCTGCCGGAGGAGGACCTGCTGTCGTACCTGGAAGCCATCCTGCGCGTCTACAATCTCAACGGCCGGCGGGACAACATCCACAAGGCCCGGATCAAGATCCTGGTCCGCGCCATGGGCGCCGAGGCGTTCGGGCAGCGGGTCGAGGCGGAATGGCAGCATCTCCGGGGCGACCCCCGGCTGACGCTGGCCCCCGAGGACGTGGCCTACATGCAGGGCTTCTTCCAGGCGCCGCCGTACGACAGCACCGCCGACGGCCGCGCGCTGAAGGAGCACCTCGACGGCGACCCGGCGTTCACCCGCTGGTACCGGCACAACACGGTGGACCACCGGCAGCCGGGCTATCGGGCGGTGTTCCTTTCGCTGAAGGCACCCGCCGTGGCGCCGGGCGATCTCACGGACGCGCAGATGGACGCAGTGGCCGCTCTTGCCGAGCGCTACGGCTTCGGCGAGATCCGGGTGACCCATACGCAGAACCTGATCCTGCCGGATGTGCGCCAGGACGCGCTGCATGCGCTCTGGCAGGAGCTCCGGGAGCTGAACCTGGCGACCCCGAATGTCGGCACCATGACCGACATGATCTGCTGCCCGGGGCTGGATTTCTGCAGCCTGGCCAATGCCGGCTCCATCGACGTCGCCCGGGACATCAACGAGCGCTTCGACAACCTCGACGATCTCTATGATCTCGGCGACATCCGCCTGAACATGTCCGGCTGCATGAACGCCTGCGGCCATCATCACGTCGGCCACATCGGCATCCTGGGCGTGGACAAGAAGGGCGAGGAGTTCTACCAGATCACCGTGGGCGGCTCCTCGTCCAACGACGCCGGCATGGGCGAGCGCATCGGCCCGGCGGTGGCGAAGGACCGGGTCGCCGACACGCTGGAGTCGATTCTCCACACCTTCGTTGCGCACCGGGAGGGCGACGAGCCGCTCATCGACACCTACCGGCGCATCGGCGTGAAACCATTCAAGGAGGCGGCCTATGCGTAGGATGATTCGTCACGGCGGCATCATCGAGGATCACTGGCTGCACGTGGCCGATGACGATGCCCTGCCCGAGGGGGACGTGATCGTCACCGAGGCGCGCTGGCACGCCGAGCGGGAGACGCTGCTGGCCCGCGACGGGTGCATCGGCGTTCGGATCCACGGCGACACGGACCTGAGCGCACTGGCTCCGGATCTCGACTCCCTCGCGGTCATCGCACTGGAGTTCCCCGCATTCAAGGACGGGCGCTGCCTTTCCCAGGCACGCCTGCTGCGGGAGCGCTTCGGCTATTCAGGGGAGCTGCGCGCCGTCGGCGACGTGCTGCGGGACCAGCTCGCCTACATGGCCCGCGTCGGCATCGACGCCTTCGAGGTGCGCGCGGACCGCTCCCTGGAAGACGCGCTGCGGGCGTTCGAGGAATTCTCCGGCCATTACCAGCTCAATCCCGTCGGCCGGAGCCCGCGGGAGCTGCGCCGTGAGCGTGCCGCGCCGGCGCGGACCGCCGCGGCGTCCTGAGCGCGGCGGAGGCCTCCGCGTCCTGCCTCCGCCGGCAGCGGCGCTACAGGCCCTGATCGCCGAAGCGGTCGGAATGGGCGATGACCCAGTCGCGGATCTCCCGGGCCGGGAGTACCCAGCCCGTCTCAAGCATCATGGCATGCGCCATCTCGGGGTAGATCTGGTAGTCGGCGCGATAGGAGCGCGCCGTGCGCTTGGTCTCGCTGATGGAGAACAGCGCATCCCGCCCGGCCCCGAGGACCAGCATGGGCGGCAGGTGCATGCGCCAGCGGCGCGGCAGGTCCATGAAGGTCATGTCCATGAGCGCGCGCTGGGACTCGCTCTGCATGCGGGCGCCGTAGGCGTCCCGTATGTCCGCCGGCAGGTCGTCGGAGAAGATGGCGCGTCCGGCGTTCTCGGTATCCACCAGGTCCCGGGCGCCGCCCTGCACCATGGAGATCTGGGCGAACAGCAGCGGGTCCGCCGTCATCAGGCGCATGACGGAGCTGCTCAGCCCGCCCGGCGGCACCGAGGCCATGAGCACCGCGGCCGCCGCCGGGTACTGCTCCAGGTACTTCTGGACCACCATGCCGCCCATGGAGTGGCCCACCAGGATCGGCGGGCTCTCCAGCCCTTCCACGACCTGGCGAACGTCGGCCACGTAGTCGCGGATGCCGGACTGGTGGAGGCTTTCCTTGCCCTGGCTCCGGCCGTGCCCGCGCAGGCTCACGGCGTAGGCGTCGAAGCCCTGCTCCGCGAACCAGGGCAGGAAGTGCTCGTCCCAGCACCAGGCGCCCGCGTAGGCCCCGTGAATGAACAGCAGCGGAGGGACACGCCGTTCGCCGCCCGCGGCCGGCCTGCGGTGCACGACCTCGAGCTCCGGTTGGTCCACCGCAGCGAACGAGCCTAAGCCGAAAAACCCGAACATCATTTCCCTCCTTCCAGGGCCTGATCACACTCCCCGCGACCGCGGGCGCACACAGCCGCCTCCGGCCCGGCGAGGCTACACTTCACAGGAGCCTACCCGAAAGCTTGCGTGCATTCACGGACGTCGATCACAAACCTCCGCTTCCCGATGACCGACGGGCAATAGCGAGCCGCCCGCATCGCGACGCGACGATACCCCGGCGGCAAGCCGCGCCGCACCGCGGGTTCATCATCGACACAGGCAACCCGAACCGCGTACGCTTTCTCCTGGGTGTGTTCCGCCGATAGACCTGTCAATCCATCGGGCCGCCAGGGGAGATCGGCTGCACGGCGGCTGCCGGAGAGGCCGTTCAGCTTGACGGTCCGGGCCACGCCCGGACGGGGACGCCCCGCGGCTCATGGCACGCTGGGCCGGCCTGGCACCCTGCCCGGGCGGCGGCAATTGGAACGGATCGGAAACGCGCTTAAGCTGTCCAATAGACGTTACACGGGGTCAGGGCTTCGCGGACCGGGAATAACCACTGGATTTCGCAACGGGTGGAAAGCGCAATGCTGGAACAATGGTGCCGACGCATCGCCGTCATCATCCTGGGGGCGGCCCTGGTGGCGGGCATGTCCACGTCCCTGGCGGACTCGGGTTCCGGTGAAACGATACGCCCGGCGGAGGGCCATCCGGAGACGGCACGCCTGATCGCGCGTTTGCTGGCCCACCAGCACTTCCGTGAGCAGCCCATCAATGACGCCCTCTCCGCCCAGGTCCTGGACGCGTATCTCGATGCCCTCGATCCGGACCGTTACTACTTCACGCAACAGGACATCGACGAATTCCACCGCCACGAGCACGAGCTCGACGACATGCTCCTCGACGGCGAGCTGGGGCTTCCCTACAAGATCTTCGACCGCCTGACGCGCCGGGCCGTCGAGCGTGCCGAATTCGCCCAGAACGTCCTCGACCAGGGGCTGGACTTCAACACCGACCAGATGCTGGATCTCGATCGCAGCGAGCAGGAGTGGGCGGCGGACGAGGAGGCGCTGGACCGGCTCTGGCGCAAGCGCATCAAGAACGACGCGCTGACCATGCTGCTGGGCGAGGAGGACGAAGAGCGGACCATGGAGCTGCTGCGCAGCCGCTACGACAACGTGGCCGAGAACATGCAGCGCTCCACCCCCGAGGAGGTCTTCGAGACCTACATGGGCGCCTGGGCGCAGGCCTTCGACCCGCACACCAACTATCTGTCGCCCCGCAACTCCGAGGAATTCGATATCCAGATGCAGCTGTCCCTGGAAGGCATCGGGGCCATGCTGCGCACGGAACGCGATTTCACCGAGATCGTCGAGCTGGTGCCGGGCGGCCCGGCCGACCAGAGCGGCGAGCTATCCCCGGGGGACCGGATCATCGGCGTCGCCGAGGAAGGCGAGGAGATGGTCGACGTCGTCGGCTGGCGTCTTCGCGACGTGGTCGATCGCATTCGCGGCCCGAAGCACTCCAAGGTGCGCCTGCGCATCCTCCCTGGAAGCGATTCCGATGCCGCGCCCCGCACGGTGACACTCACGCGGGACGAGATCGAGCTCGAGGAGCAGGCCGCCCAGCGCGAGGTCAGGGAGATCGAGCGCGACGACGGCGTCCACCGCATCGGCGTCATCCGCATCCCGACCTTCTATACCGATTTCGCCGCCGCCCAGGCGGGCGAAGAGGACTACCGCAGCACGACCCGGGACGTACGGCGGCACATCGAGGCCATGAAGGACGAGGGCGTCGACGGCCTGATCATCGACCTGCGCGGCAACTCCGGCGGATCCCTTCAGGAAGCGGTGGACATGTCCGGCCTCTTTCTCCCGGGCGGCCCGGTGGTGCAGATCCGGCGCAGCGACGGCAAGACCGAGACCATGCGCGATCCGGACGCGGGCACTACCTACGACGGACCGCTCGCCGTCATGGTCGATCGCCGCAGCGCCTCCGCCTCCGAGATCTTTGCCGCTGCCATGCAGGACTACGGGCGCGGCGTCATCCTGGGCGAGCGCACGTTCGGCAAGGGCACCGTCCAGACCATGGTGGACCTGGACCGCTTCCGCAATGACCCCGATTCCGACACCGGCCGCCTCAAGCTGACGGTGGCCAAGTTCTACCGGGTGACGGGCAGCAGCACGCAGAAGCGCGGTGTGGAGCCCGATATCTCGCTACCGTCGGTGGTGAATGAGGATACCGTCGGCGAGAGCGCGGCGGACAATCCCCTGCCCTGGGACGAGATCGAGCCCGTCCACTTCACGCGCATGGACCGGCTGGGCGATATCGTTCCCCTGCTGCGCGAGCGCCACGAGGAGCGCATTGCCGATCACGCGGCGTACAACGCCCTCATGGAAGAGTTCGAGTACCTGCGCGCGATGCGGGACGACTCCGAGGTATCCCTCAACCGCGACACGCGCGAGGCCCAGCGACAGCAACGCAACGAGGAACGCCTGGCCCTTGCCAATGAGCATCGCCGCATCCGCGGTCTCGACCCCCTGGACAGTGTCGACGAGCTCGACCGCGAGGACCGCCCCGACACGCTCCTGGACATCACCGCCCAGGTGGTCACGGACCTGCACCTGTTGCAGCAGGAGCCGCGCATGGCCCAGCGCTGGGGGCTGAACACGGACGACTAGCCTTGCGGAGAAAGGCGCTGCCGAGGGCGGGCGATGCGCCGCCCTCGGCGTACAGAGGACGCTAGCCGGAGGCGTCCATCCGGTCGATGGACTGCGGGGCGGCCAGTCCGGTGCCCTGGCCGTAGTCCACCCCGATGCGCTGCAGCGCCTGCCGCACCGCCTCGGACTCGACGAACTCCGCCACGGTCTGCTTGCCCATCACGTGCCCGATCTCGTTGATCGACTTCACCACCGCGTGGTTGATGGCGTCCGTATGCATGTCGCGCACGAACACGCCGTCGATCTTCACCGAGTCCACGGGCAGATTCTTGAGGTAGGCGAACGACGACAGCCCGCTGCCGAAGTCGTCCAGGGCGAAGCGGCAGCCGAGGGCCCGCAGCCGGTGCATGAACTCGGTCGCCAGGGAGAGATTGCGGATGGCCGCGGTCTCCGTGATCTCCAGGCAGATCTTCTCCGGCGGCACCCGCGCGTCGTCGAGTCGCCGCAGCAGCCAGGTGAGGAACTCCTCGTCACCGACGGACAGCCCCGAGAGGTTGATGCCGCAGGAGCCGAGCTGCTCCAGGTGCGCCGGGCGCGCCTCCAGCCAGGACAGGGTCTGGTCGATCACCCACCGGTCCACCAGCGGGATCAGGTTGAAGCGCTCGGCGGCGGGAAGGAATGCGCTGGGCAGGATCATCTCGCCGTTGCGCCCTTCCATGCGCAGCAGCAGCTCGTAGTGCTGCTTCTGCGCCGTTCCGCTCAGCGGCACGATGGGCTGGTAATAGAGCCGGAAGCGGTTGTCGGACAGTGCCTGACGGATGCCGCTGACCCACTGCATCTCGCCGTGACGCCGGGCCAGCTCCTCGTCATCCTCGCGGTAGACGTGGATGCGGTTGCGGCCCTGGTCCTTGGCGGCGTAGCAGGCCGTGTCCGCCACGCTCATGACGTCGTGCAGGGCGCCGACGGTGCGGTCGATGGGCACCAGGCCGATGCTGACGCCGAGCCCGAACGAGCGCCCGTTCCAGCTGAAGTGGAACTCGCTGATGCTCTCCCGGATCTTCTCCGCCACGTGCAGCGCCGCCTCCGGTGAGCGGTGCTCCAGGAGCACCCCGAACTCGTCGCCGCCCAGACGCGCCAGCAGGTCGCCCTCGCCCACCTGCCCGCGGAGCATGGCGCTGAGCTGGCGCAGGAGCTCGTCGCCGGCCATGTGGCCGCATGTGTCGTTGATGACCTTGAACTGGTCCAGATCCAGGTAGCAGAGCACATGCTCGCTGCCGCGATTGTGCGCCTCCTCCAGGGCCGTGTTCAGGCGGCCCTCGAACTCGCGTCGGTTGAACAGCCCGGTCAGGGCGTCGTGCCGGGCCTGGTAGCTGAGCTCCTCGGCCAGCTTGCGCGCCTCGGAGATGTCCTCGCAGACGATCAGCACCGGCGTTCCGCCCGCGGCGTCCTGCTGTACGCGGGCGCTGATGCGCACGCTGACCACGCCACCGCCCCGGCACCGCAGGGACGAGTCCCAGCGATGAACCTCGCCGGGCGTGCGATAGCACAGCTGCAGGTGTCCGTCGACGGCAGCGGCGGCCTCGCCGTCGTGGAGCACATCGAAGGGCAGCCCGACCAGCTCTTCCACTCCGTAGCCCAGCGATTCCGCGGCGAACCGGTTGGCGGACTGGATGAACCCGGTCTCGTCCACGGTGAAGAACATCGACGGGTTGTCGTCGTACAGCGCGCGGTAACGCTGCTCGCTCTGGCGCAGCGCTTCCGCCGCGCTGGCGCGCTCGTGGTTGATCAGCGCCTGGGCGACCTGATCCGCCATGGCGCTGACGAAGCCGATCTCGTCCACCTCCCACACGCGCCTGGTCTGCGCCTGCTCGGCGCAGACCGCCCCGACCACGCGCCCCGAGACGCGGATCGGGGCATCCAGCATCGAGCGGATCCCCCGCGGCCACAGGTACTCGGCGCGCATCCCCGCGACCCGGGAGTCCGTGGCGGTGTCCTCCACGGCAATGGCCCGCCCGCCGCGGAGGCTCTCGATGTACTCGGCGTTGTCGACGACGGGCAGTTCCTCCACCACCGGTGCGGCCCCCTGCTCCGCATCCGCCAGGCCGTCGCACTGCAGTGCCGAGCCGTCCTCCCCGAACGTCCAGATGCTCGCCCGCGCGACGCCGAGGACCGCCTGCACCGCCTCGCAGACCTCGCGGTACAGGGTCGGCAGGTCGCCGTCCGCCAGGGCCCGGCTGGTCGCGATCTGCCCCAGGCGCAGGTGCTGCTCGCGGGTGCGGCGCAGATAGTCGAGCTGTTCCTCCTCGGCCTTCTTGCGTTCACTGACGTCGAGGATGGACAGGCGGATGCGCCGGCCTTCCGTCTCCGGTAACGGTACCGCCCGGACCTCGCACGGAATGCGATTGCCTTCCGCATCCCGGTAGGTCCAGTCGAATACCAGGCGCTCGCCGCCGAGGCACTTGCGGAAGATCTCCCGTGCCCGCTCCAGGGAGTCACTGCCGTCGGGTTGCCGCGGCGGCAGCACCCATTCGGGCGAGGTGGTCAGGAGCGTGGTCCGGTCGGTACGGAACAGCCGCGCGGTGTTGTCGTTGATGTCGACGATGCGATTGCTGTCCGCATCCAGGACGATGATGGCCTCGACGGAGTTCTCCACGAGATCCCGGTACCGCTGCTGGCTGGCCAGCAGCGATTCGTCCATGCGCTGGCGCTGGAGCACGCCCAGCATCATCTGGCCGGTGAGCGTGAGAAGCAGCCGGACCTCCTGGCTCCAGCGACGCGGGCCGCGCGTCATGTCGAATCCCACGCAGCCGATCCGCTCGCCGTCCACTTCCAGCGGCGCAACCAGCAGCGCCCGAACGTCCCAGCGGTGCAGCACCTCCTGGTCCTTGGCGGCCTCGGCAGGCATCTCGGCGGTATCGGCGAGCTGGATCACCCGCCCGGCATCGAGCTCGGCCCGCACCCAGTCGAAAGCATCGGCGGGCACCGGCTGCAGGCGATTCCTGCGCCCGCTGACACCCGGGGCACACCATTCGTGGGTGCAGTGCAGGTCCTGGCCGCCGTCACGCTGGATGACATAGGCCCGATCCACGTCCGCCAGGGCGCCGATATCCGCCAGGGCCCGGTCCATCTCGCGATTGACCTCGCCGGCCGGGACCCCGATGAACCGGCTGGAAAGGTCCGCGATCAGGCGCAGGAACGCGCTTCGCTCACCCCCTTCGCTGCCAGTGCCATCCGCGGCCAGGCCGTAGACCTCCGGGATCTCGGCCACACTCCTTCCTGAGTCAGTCATGCACCACCCGTGAAACCGGAGCGCTTCCGTCTCCGCATTTCATCGTAACCAAGTGGGATCGGCAGTGAAGCGCCGGACAGCCAATCTGCCAGACAGGTCACATTCTGGCGGCCACGGGCAACGGCGAGTTATTCACGGGACGCAGCAGTCGCCATGGCCTCCACCACGAGCTGCAGGCTCTCGCGCCCCTGCCAGCGGTTGACGTCCAGCCGGTACACCGCGTGAATCCGGGACGGCAACCGCTCGTCCCAGCCCGCGTCGAGGGCGCGGAAGGCGATCGCATCCACGACCGTATCGCCCTCCTCGGGCTGCAGGCGCATCTTGAGATGGCGCTGGCCCACCACGCGGGCCTGCTGGACCCGGAAGCAGCCGTCGAACGACGGCTCGGGAAACCCCTGGCCCCAGGGTCCTGCATCACGGAGGACATGCGCGAGCTCCAGGGTCAGCTCCCCGGGCCGCAGCGGGCCGTCGGTCTCGTGGACCCCATCGCGGTCCTCCGCGGGCAGTGCGGCATCCACCGCCGCGACGAAGGCCTCCCGGAACGCGGCGAAATGATCCGTCCGCAGCGTCAGGCCGGCCGCCCCCGCATGGCCGCCGAATCGCTCGATCAGCCCCGGGTGATCCGTTGCCACCCGCTCCAGGACGTCGCGCATGTGCAGACCCGGCACCGAGCGGGCGGAGCCCTTGAGCTCACCGGCGGCCACGGGCGCGAACGCGACCACGGGGCGGTGGAACCGTTCCTTGAGTCGTGACGCCACGATGCCCACCACCCCCTGATGCCATGTCTCGTCGGTAACGCAGATCCCCGGCGGCGCGCCCCCTTCGGCGAGGGTATCCGTGAGCGCGTTGACGCCGGCCACGGCCTCCTCTTCCATCCGGCTCTCGATGCTGCGGCGCTCGCGATTGAGTGCGTCCAGCCGACCGGCGAGCTCCGCGGCTTCTCCCGGTGAGCCCGCCAGCAGGCACTCGATTCCCACCGCCATGTCGTCCAGCCGTCCCGCTGCATTCAGGCGCGGTGCGGCCGCAAAGGCGAGATCGGTGGCGGTGCAGCAGGACGGGTCGCGCCCCGCGACCTCCAGCAATGCGATGATCCCGGGTCGGCCGCGCCCGGCCCGGATGCGGCGGAGCCCCTGCTCCACCAGGATGCGATTGTTGTGATCCAGGGGCACGAGATCGGCCACCGTCCCCAGGGCCACCAGGTCCAGGAGAGTGCCCAGCTGTGGCGGCGCGGCATCGGCGAACCAGCCCTGCCGCTGCAGCTCCTGCCGCAGCCCCGCCAGGACGTAGAAGATGACCCCGACACCCGCCAGGTGCTTGCTGGGGAAGCCGTCGCCCGGCAGGTTCGGGTTCACGATGGCCCGGGCGTCGGGGAGGTGCTCGGGGGGCAGGTGGTGGTCCGTGACCAGCACTTCCATGCCGTGCGCGTGCGCCGCCGCCACGCCGTCGGCACTGGAGATGCCGTTGTCCACGGTCACCAGGAGGTCCGGCGCGGAACGTGCGGCCTCGGCCACGATCTCGGGACTGAGACCGTAGCCGTACTCGAACCGGTTCGGCACCAGGTAGTCGACGTGCCGCGCGCCCATGCCCCGCAGGGCGAGCAGCGCCAGGGCGCAGCTCGACGCGCCGTCGGCATCGAAGTCGCCGACCACCAGGATGCGCCGATCGCCGATCATGGCGCGGGCCAGGCACCCCACCGCGGCCTCCAGGCCGTGGAGTCCGTCGGTCGGCGCCAGCGCCCCGAGCTCCTGGCGCAGCTCGTCCGGGTGATCGACCCCGCGGCCGGCGTACACGCGCCGGAGAACCGGCGGCAGCCCGGACAGCGCGCTCTCGGCCGCGGGGTCGGGACAGCGGCGCCGGATCCTCATGACGTGGCGAGCAACCGCGTGAACGGGCGCGGACGCCGCCAGAACGCGCGCAGGCTCGCCCGCTGGATCACCCGGCGGCCGGCGCTGCCGGCATCGATGGTCAGCTCGCCCAGGCGCCCCTCGCGCAGGGCGGATTCCAGGGGCTGGGCCCACTGGTCGGCCAGCCGGGCGACGGCCTCTTCCCAGGCCGAGAACGACATGCCGTCCCGGACCACCGGCAGCGTTTCCGTGACCACCAGGGTGGACGGCGGCATCGGGCCGTCCAGCAGGGCGCGCGCGTCCGGCGGCCATGGTCCGGTGTCCACGGACCCGGCCCGCGCCAGCCCGAGGAGCAGCGGGTCATCGCCCAGCACCCGATGCCAGTCCGCGGCAATGGACGGCAGCACGCCCCCGCCCCACGGCCAGATGCCGTTGATCATGGGCTGACCGCGGCTCTCGCGCTCCTGATTCACCGGGTGGTCGTGGAGGAACATCTGGATCTCGTTGAGCCGCGCCCGCCACGCCGGGGCATCCGGTCCGGTGGGCAGGGATTCGTCCACCGTCGCCTCCAGGGCCCGGGCCAGGGGGACGGTGGCGAGCCGCGGCTGCGTCCGGCAGCGCAGGTACCACGGCGCCGCCGTGGGCGCCGCCAGCTCCAGGCCGTCGTCGGCATAGAAGTCGTTGAACGCGGACACCAGCGCGTCCGCCTCGTCCTGCCGGACGTCCAGGGCCTCGGGGCCGAGCAGCCGGAGGCGATCGCGGTCGGCGACCAGGTGCACCGGGTCGGCGCGGAACCAGAAGTCCGGACCCGGATCGCCGCCGTCCCCGAGCAGGCCCAGCGGCCCGGCCGGCAGCGCGTCGTCCGTCCCTCCGGGATGGAACCCCGGCGGCGCCGAGCGAGGGTCCACCGGGGGCAGACGCCGGCCCCGGGAGAGCAGCCGTGCCAGGCGCTCGTGCTCGGGCGTGGACGACACCAGCGACACCGCGTCCGACGGCACCGGCCCCAGAAGCCCGGGCAGGCGCAGGTACAGACGCGCCCGCGTTGTCGATCCGGGTGCGGTCATGGTCGCGCCACCGGCCGCATCGCTGTCACAGGCGATCGAGAATCGCCCGGCGCACGTCGTCCAGCTCCGCGGGGATGGTGCGGATGGCGTTGCCGGACTGGCTGATGGCGATATCCGGGTCCTTGAGGCCGTGCCCCGTCAGGGTGCAGACCACGGTACTGCCCTCGGGGATCCGGCCGCTGCGGATGTCCCGCATGGCTCCGGCCACCGATGCCGCCGAGGCGGGTTCGCAGAACACCCCCTCGCGCGCGGCCAGCCATCGCTGGGCCTCGAGGATCTCCTCGTCCGTGCACTCGTCGAACCAGCCGCCGGACTCCCGGCTTGCGCTCCAGGCGTTGTCCCAGGACTGCGGATGGCCGATGCGGATGGCGGTGGCCACGGTGTCCGGCTCCTCCACCATCGCCCCGCGCAGGAACGGCGCCGAGCCCGTGGACTGGTACCCGACCATGGTGGGCCGGTCGCCGACCACGGCGCTGGTGTAGCGGCAGCTGCCGTGACAGAAGTTGCAGGCGTCCGTCAGGTGGTCGGTGCGGCGGCCGGCGGCCTCGCAATAGCCGATCCAGTGGGCGGTGATGTTGCCGGCGTTGCCCACCGGCAGGCAGTGGAAGTCCGGCGCCCGCTCCAGCTCCTCGACGATCTCGAAGGCAGCGGTCTTCTGGCCCTGCAGGCGGTACGGGTTGATGGAGTTGACGATGGTCACCGGGGCGTGGTCCGCCATCTCCTTGACGATGCGCATGCCGGCGTCGAAGTTGCCGGCAATCTGCAGGACCTCGGCGCCGTGCATGATCGCCTGGGCGAGCTTGCCCATGGCGATCTTGCCGTCGGGGATCAGCACGAACGCCCGCATGCCGGCCCGGGCCGCGTAGGCGGCCGCGGAGGCCGAGGTGTTGCCGGTGGACGCGCAGATCACCGCCTGGCTGCCCTCCTCCCGCGCCCGGGTCACGGCCATGGTCATGCCGCGGTCCTTGAACGAGCCCGTGGGGTTGAGCCCCTCGAACTTCACGTACAGGTCCACGTCGCGGCCGAGATCCCCGGGGATGTGGTTCAGCCGGATCAGCGGCGTGTTGCCCTCGCCCAGGCTCACCGGGCGGGCGTCGTCGCTGACGGGGAGGCGGTCCCGGTACTTGCTGATCAGCCCGGTATAGCGCGGTCGGAATGGCATGGTGTGTGTCCGTTGTCCGTGGCCGGCAAACCGGCGTTTACTGCAACTGTTCCTGGCGAATGCGCGTGATGCGCCCCTGCACGGCCTCCAGGGCCTCCATGCGCTCCTGGGCCTCGTCCATCTGGCGCTCGCGCACCGGGTGGGTGAGCAGGATGACCGGGACGTCCTCGGCCCCGGGTGCCGGCTCCTTCTGCAGGATCGCCTCGATGCTGATCCCCGCCTCGCCCAGGATGCGGGTGATATCCGCCAGCACGCCCGGCTGATCCAGGACCTCCATGCGCAGGTAGTACGCCGTCACGATGGCGGACACCGGCAGCACCGGCGCATCGGACAGCGCCGTCGACTGGAATGCCAGGTACGGCACGCGGTTGACCGGGTCCAGCTCGAACTCCCGCACCACGTCCACCAGGTCCGCCACGACCGCGGAAGCGGTGGCATCGGCGCCGGCCCCGGCACCGTAGTAGAGCGTCGGGCCGACGGCGTCGCCCATGACCATGACCGCGTTCATGACGCCGTCGACGCTGGCCAGGAGCTGCCGCTGGGGCAGCAGCGTGGGATGCACCCGGAGCTCGATGCCCTCGTCGGTCTGCCGGCAGATACCCAGGTGCTTGATGCGGTAGCCGAGCTCCTCGGCGTAGGCCACATCCTCCCGGCTGATGTGGCTGATCCCCTCGACGTGGACCTTGTCGTACTGCAGCGGGATGCCGAAGGCGATGGACGCCAGGATAGTCAGCTTGTGGGCGGCGTCCACGCCCTCCACGTCGAAGGTGGGATCCGCCTCCGCGTAGCCCAGGCGCTGGGCCTCGGCCAGCACGTCGGCGAACTGCCGGCCCTCGTAGTACATCTCCGAGAGGATGAAGTTGGCGGTGCCGTTGATGATCCCGGCCAGCCACTCGATGCGGTTGCCCGCCAGGCCCTCGCGAATGCTCTTGATGATCGGGATGCCGCCGGCCACGGCGGCCTCGAAGGCCACGGTGACGCCGTTGTCCCGCGCGTGGGCGAAGATCTCGTTGCCGTGCAGGGCGATCAGCGCCTTGTTGGCGGTCACCACGTGCTTGCCGTTCTTCAGCGCCCGGATCACCAGCTCCCGCGCCGGCTCGTAGCCGCCCATGAGCTCGACGACGATCTCCGTTTCCGGATCGTTGACCACCTCGAACGGGTCCGTGGTCAGGCGGATCCCCTGGGTGGAGCACCCGCGCGGGCGGTCGAGATTGCGCGCCGCCGCCGCGACCACGTTGATCCCGCGGCCGGCGCGGCGGGCGATCTCGTCGTTGTTCCGCTCCAGGAGATTGATGGTCCCGGCACCCACCGTACCGAGCCCCAGCAGGCCTACTTTCACCGCAGTCACGCACTTACCTCCCCCGCCTCGGCATCCCGCCGGAACATCGCCTTGATGCCCCGGAGCGCCTGACGGGTCCGATGTTCATTTTCGATCAGCCCGAAACGCACGTGATCGTCGCCATAGTCGCCGAAACCGATTCCGGGGGATACCGCCACTTTCGCATCCCGCAGCAGCTTCTTGGAGAACTCCAGCGAGCCCATGTCCCGGTAGGCCTCGGGGATCGGCGCCCAGACGAACATGGTCGCCCGCGGCTTATCCACCGCCCAACCCAGGGCGTTGAGCCCGTCGCACAGGACATCGCGCCGGCGGCGATACATCTCGCGGATCTCGTCCACGCACTCCTGGGGTCCTTCCAGGGCCGAGATCGCGGCCACCTGGATGGGCGTGAACATACCGTAATCCAGGTACGACTTCATGCGCGCCAGCGCCGCGATCAGATCGGGGTTGCCGCAGACGAACCCCACCCGCCAGCCGGGCATGTTGTAGGTCTTCGACAGCGAGTACGATTCCACGGCGATATCCTTGGCGCCGGGGATCTCCAGGATGGACGGCGCACGGTAGCCGTCGAAGGTGATCTCCGCGTAGGCCAGGTCGTGCACCACCCAGATCTCGTGCTCGCGGCAGATGGCCACCACATTCTCGAAGAACTCCCGATCCACGCACTGCCCGGTGGGATTGCCCGGGAAGTTCAGCACCAGCATCTTGGGTCGCGGCCAGCTCTCCCGGATCGCCCGCTCCAGCTCCGCGAAGAAGTCCACTCCCGGGACCAGCGGGACATGCCGGATATCGGCGCCGGCGATGATGACGCCATACGGGTGGATCGGATACGCGGGATTCGGCACCAGCACCGTGTCGCCCGGCCCCAGGGTCGCCAGGGCGAGGTGGGCCAGCCCCTCCTTGGAGCCGATGGTCACGATGGCCTCGCCCTCCGGGTCCAGCGACACGCCGAACCGGTCCGCGTACCAGTTGCACACCGCCCGGCGCAGCCGCGGAATGCCGCGGGAGACGGAATAGCGGTGGGTATCAGGGCGCTGCACCGCCTCGGTGAGCTTGTCGACGATGTGCTGCGGCGTCGGCCGGTCCGGGTTGCCCATGCCGAAATCGACGATGTCCTCCCCGCGCGCACGCGCCTCCGCCTTCAACTGATTGACGATGTTGAACACGTACGGCGGCAGTCGTTTGATTCGGGGAAAGTCGGCGTCCACCAGTCACCATCCGTTGAACCCTGCGGAAGGGCAGCATTGTAAATGATCGGGAGCCGGTTCTGCACGGCCGCCCGGTGGCCGGACCGGGCGGCTCGTCCGATTGATCACCTGCGGACAAACTCGTATCGTTCCCGGTATGAAGCTGACCCTGGAACACACCGGCCAATCCAACCGCATCCGCAGCTACGACACGGGCACGGTCACCGTGAACGAGACGGTGCTGACGCGCACGCTGCTGCTGACGCCGGAGCGCCTCCACGACGACTGGGGTCCCGAGCAGCCGCCGGGGCTGACGGAGGCGCATCTCGACGAGCTGGTCGCCATGCAGCCGGAGATCGTGCTGATCGGGACGGGACGCTACCAGCAGTTCCCGGACCGGCGACTGATGGCGCGCGCCATTCAGGCCGGCGTGGGAATCGAGGTGATGACCACCGAAGCCGCCTGCCGCACGTACAACGTCCTGGCGGCGGAGGAGCGGCACGTGGCCGCGGTGCTGTTCATGATCGAACGCGACACCTGACCGCCGCTGCCCCCGCCCGCCGGCTTCAGCCGAACACGGCGTCCTGGGAGAACCCCTCGCGCTCCATGACCTCGCGCAGCTTGCGCAGCGCATCGATCTGGATCTGCCGGACACGCTCGCGGGTGACCCCGATATCGCGGCCCACGTCCTCCAGCGTGGAACGCTCGTGGCCGTGGAGACCGAAGCGACGCTCCACCACCGCCCGCTGCTTCTCCGTGAGCTGCTCCAGCCAGGAGTCGATGTGGTTGTACACGTCGCCGTCCTGGAGCACGGCCGAGGGGTCGGGATTGTTCTCGTCCGGGATCGCGTCCAGGAGCACCCGGTCCGCGTCCTTGCCGATGGGGGTATCCACCGAGGTGGTTCCCTCGTTGAGCCCCAGCATCCGCTGCACGTCCGCCAGGGGCCGGTCCAGCACCCGGGCGATCTCCTCGGCGGTGGGCTCGTGGTCCAGGGTCTGGGTCAGCCTGCGCGCCGTGCGCAGGCACTGGTTGATCTCCTTGATGACGTGGATCGGCAGGCGAATCGTGCGGGTCTGGTTCATGATGGCCCGCTCGATGGTCTGCCGGATCCACCAGGTGGCATAGGTCGAGAACCGGAAGCCCCGCTCCGGGTCGAACTTCTCCACGGCGCGGATCAGGCCCAGATTGCCCTCCTCGATGAGGTCCAGGAAGGCGAGCCCGCGGTTCATGTAGCGCCGCGCGATCTTGACCACCAGACGCAGGTTGCTCTCGATCATGCGCCGCCGCGAGGCCTCGCATCCGTTCTGCGCCCGGCGGGAATAGTAGACTTCCTCCTCCGCTGTCAGCAGCGGCGAGTAGCCGATCTCGTTGAGGTAGATCTGGGTGGCATCCAGGCTGGCGCCGGAACTCTCGCCGGGAGCGAACTGCGTCTCCTCCGCGTCCACTGCCCCGGCCTCGGGGACCACGACGCTCTCCTCCGGGCCGTCCATGGGCAGCTCGTCCTCCCTGTTCTCCTCCGTAGCCTTGTCTGCAGCGATGCCTGAGGCGTCGTCGAAAGCAACCAGCGTTGCTTCCGCGCTTCGTTTTCTTGTCATGGCTTCCCCTCCACCATACCTGCCGCCCGTCCGGGGAACAGATCCCTGGTACGGGGACCCGAATGGACAACCGAAGGGCGTCCGATTCCCACTATATGCCCCTGTCAATGGGCGTGCAACGCCCATGTTGATGCACCGCAATTTTCTTTTTTTACAGAGAGTTACAAACGTTCGGGAAGGCGAGCACGGGCCACCGGAACGGCGGCCCGTGCTCAGGGCAGGTAGCGCAGCGGATCGACCGGCCGACCGTCGCTGCGGAGCTCGAAGTGCAGCCGCGTGCCGTCCTCGCCGATGGCGGAGCCCATCTCCGCGATGGCCTCCCCGGCGCTGACGCGCTGGCCCTCCTCGACGAGAAGGCGCCGGTTGTAGCCGTAGGCGGTAAGAAAGTTGCCGGAATGCTTGAGAATGACGAGATTGCCGTAGCCGACGAGCCCGGCGCCGCTGTAGACCACCTCGCCGTCGGCGGCGGCCCGGATGGACTGCCCGGCTTCGCCGCCGATGCTGATCCCCTGCTTGCCGTCGGCCTCCGCGGAGAACGACTTGACCACCTCACCCTCGGTGGGCCAGCGCCACTCGTCCGGCCCCGGTCCCGAAGCCGCGCCCTCGGTACCCGCCCCGGAGCCGCGGGAAGACGCGCGTTGTTGCCCGGACGAAGCGCTCGTACCGGAGCTCGCCCGCTGCCGGCTGCTGCTGCCCGTGGTCGGCGGCGGCGACAGCCGCAATCGCTGCCCTGCGTAGATCCGGTCGGGCGAGTCCAGATCGTTCCACCGGGCGAGCTTGCGGTGATCCAGGCCGTGGTCCCAGGCGATGCCGTAGAGGGTATCGCCGCGCCGGACCTCGTAGTAGCCGCTGCCGGCCCCGGCCCCGCCGCGACTGCGCTCCGACACCGGGGCGAGATGGTCGCCCGCGCACCCGGCCGTCAGCAGGGCAGCAACGAGCACAAGCGGTGTCAGCGGATTACCACGATCCATGGCATGAATCCATGCTCGGCGAAGCGGCGATGACGCTCATTCTGCCACGCCCGTCCGGCCGTGTGCGCCGGGAAACGCCCTCAGTGAACGAACACGAAATACGCGGCCACGAGCACCGCCACCGACGCCCAGCCGATCCAGTCCACGTACTGGCGCAGCCACGGCTCCACACGGGCGCCTCCCCAGCCCACCAGCGCGGCCACCAGGAAAAAGCGACTGCCCCGCCCGACCAGGGAGGCAAGGAGGAACGGCAGCAGCGGCAGGGCGAGGCCACCCGCCGCCACGGTGAAGACCTTGTAGGGAATGGGCGAGAACCCGGCCAGCAGCACCACCCAGAAGCCGTGAAGACGGAACCATTCCCGGGCCGTGGCCAGCGCGTGCCCGTACCCCGCCTGCCGGATCCAGGGCTCCACCAGCTCCAGGGCGAAGTAGCCGATGAGGTAGCCCAGCAGGCCGCCCAGCACGGACGCCACCGTGGTCAGCAGGGCGAGGTGCATGGCGCGGGCGGGCCGTGCCAGCGCCATGGGCATGAGCATCACGTCCGGGGGAATGGGGAAAAAGGACGACTCGGCAAAGCTCAGCGCGAACAGCCACCGCGGCGCGTGCCGGTGGGCCGCCAGCCGCAGGGTCCGCGTGTAGAGCCGGGAGAAGATCCCGGTCATTGCGTGCCGCCGACCAGGGGAACGAAATTGACCAGGCCCATGCCGTGCCGGCTCAGCTCGTCGCCGTGCCGGTGGTAGGCGACCAGTTCCTGGGGATGGCCCTGCGGGCCTTCCGGCACCACCAGCCGGCCGCCGTCGGCGAGCTGCGCGAACAGCTCCTGCGGCACTCCCCGCGGCGCCGCCGTGACCAGAATGCCGTCGAAGGGCGCCTCCCCCTCCCAGGCCGTGACCCCGTCGCCGTGGCGCACGCGCACGTTGCGGTAGTCCAGCTCCCGCAGGCGCCGCCGCGCCTGGTCGGCGAGCCGCTGGATCCGCTCCACGGTGAACACTTCCGGAACGAGCTGCGCCAGGATCGCCGCCTGGTAGCCGGATCCGGTTCCCAGCTCCAGGACCCGCTGCGGGATGCCGTCGTCGATCAGCGCCTCGGTCATGCGCGCGACAACGAACGGCTGGGAGATGGTCTGGCCGTCGCCGATGGGCAGGGCCGTATCCTCGTAGGCCCGGCTCGCCAGGGCCTCGTCCACGAACAGGTGCCGCGGTGTACTGCTGACGGCGTTGAGCACCGCCTCGTTGCGGATGCCCTCCTGGCGCAATCGCTGGACCAGGCGTTCGCGGGTCCGCTGGGAGGTCATGCCGATCCCCCGGCGTTCGTTCTCGTCCTTCATCGGTTCAGTCCCGTCACCCAGCCTGCCACCTTCTCCAGGGCCTCGTAGCGCGTGAGATCCACCTGGATCGGCGTCACCGAGACGTAGCCCCGGCGCACGGCATGGAAATCCGTACCCGGCCCGGCGTCCTGCTCCGGCCCCGGCGGCCCGATCCAGTAGATCGGGCGGTTGCGCGGATCCGTCGCCGGAATCAGCGGCTCGGAACGGTGCCGCTCCCCCAGGCGCGTGGCCTCGAAGCCGCACAGCTCCTCCCAGGGCCGATCGGGGACGTTGACGTTGAGAATGGTATCCGCCGGCAGCGGGTCCCGGGTCAGGCGCTCCACCAGCAAGGCGGCCACCCGTGCCGCCGTGGCGTAGTGCTGCGGCTCGTGGCTGACCAGGGAAACGGCGATGGCCGGCAGGCCCAGGAACCGCCCCTCGGTGGCCGCCGCCACGGTGCCGCTGTAGAGCACGTCGTCCCCCATGTTGGCGCCGGCGTTGATGCCGGAGACCACCATGTCCGGATCCTCGTCCAGCAGGCCGGTGACCGCCAGGTGCACGCAGTCGGTGGGCGTGCCTTCCACCCGGTAGCGCCGGGCGCTCACCTCCACCGCCCGGATGGGCAGATCCAGGGTCAGCGAGTTGCTGGCGCCGCTGCGATCCCGGTCCGGCGCCACGACGGTGATGCGGCCCAGGTGCTCCAGCCCCTGTGCCAGGTGCTGGATTCCCTCGGCCTGGTAGCCGTCGTCGTTGCTGATCAGTATGTGCATCCGTAATTCCGTGCAGGATAAATGAGCTGCGCGCTGGGTGTGTAGTATACCGACACCTGCCGCCGACGTCGTCACGCCCCCGGCCGGCGCGCTAGACTCGGGAGAAACGCCAACGCCTGCGGAGACGCACCATGGGCCGGGAAGACGACAACGACGACAGCGCCCTGTTCCGCGCGGCCGTCGAGGACGTGCAGCCGCTGCAGCACAACCGCGTGGAACCGCGGAAGCCCCGGCCCAGCCCCGTGCCCCACCAGCGCCACATGGACGAGCGCCGGGTCATGGAGGAGCTCCTGGACGGCCCCCTGGAACCGGACGAGGTGGAGACCGGCGACGAGCTGGCATTCCTGCGCCCCGGGGTGCAGAAGCGTGCGCTGCGCAAGCTCCGCCGCGGCCAGTACAGCGTCCAGGCCGAGCTGGACCTCCACGGCATGACGGCGGACACCGCGCGGCAGGAGCTGCGCCGGTTCATCAACGACTGCCGGGCGCGGGACCTGCGCTGCCTGCGCATCATCCACGGCAAGGGGCTGCGCTCCCGCAACCGCGGGCCGGTCCTCAAGACGCTGGTCGATCGCTGGCTGCGGCAGCTGGAGGAAGTCCTGGCGTTCGCCTCCGCCCGGCCGGTGGACGGCGGCACCGGTGCCGTCTACGTCCTGCTGCGCTCGCGCTGAGCCACGCACTCCCGGAGCACCGCCGTGGCATAGGCCCCGGCCGGCAGCCAGAAGCCCAGCACCAGCGTGCTGCCCTCGCGATACCAGTAGAGATCGCGCACCGGCAGGCGCAGCGCCCGGCGGGCGGCATCCACGCCCAGGCGCTCCAGTCCCCGGCACGCCCCCGGCCAGCGGCCGAGAACGGCGTCCTCCAGGGCGCCTGCTTCGCCGTCCGGCCCGGTGCCGCCGCGCCCGGGCAGCGGCCCCGTCGGGTGAACATCCCCCGAGGCCAGCCGGGGGTCGCCCGGTGCGAGATCGTCGGCCCGGAACAGGCTGGCGCTGGTGGTGAAGGTCATGACGTCGCCGGGCAGCGGCCGGTCCCAGCTCGCCTGCTCCACGCGCCGCGCCAGGGCGGCGTTGAACAGGAACGAGCGCGCCGCCGACAGGTACAGCCCGCGCCGGTGCCGGCTGCGCAGGCGCGCTCCGTCGAACAGGCGCCAGGCCCCGGCGAGATTGCCGCCGTCGTGGCCGAAGCGCTGCTCGCCGAAGTAGTTGGGTACGCCGAAACCGGCGATGCGCGCCAGCCTTGCGCCCAGGGCCGGCCAGGCCCCCTCGCCGTCACGCAGGGTCAGCTCGAAGGCATTGCCGCGCAGCATGCCCGTGCGCAGCTTGCGCGTGTTCCGGGCCTGCTCCAGGATCTCGATGCCGGCAGGCGCCGTGCCGGCTTCCAGGCCCCCCGTGCGCCCCGGCAGATGCATCCCGAACCACTGCTCGGTGACCGCCCGGCGATCCTTGAGCCCGGCCCAGGTGACGTCCCGCGTCCTGCACGCCGCGGCCTCGGCGAGCCACGCGGCCGCATCCGCGGTGTTCCAGCCCGTCTTGCGCACACGCACCCAGAGATGCTCGCCGGCGCCGTCCGGTGCCACCCCCAGATCCTCCCGGACCCGGAAGTCCGCCGGATCGGCCCGCAGCGTCGCCGTGACCGGCGGCGCGCCGTGGGCCCGCGGCAGCGCGTGCCAGGCCTGTTCCAGGCCCGGGGCGGTGCCGTCGTTCCCGCTCACGGGGACACCAGCAGGACCACGGCTTGGGCGGCGATGCCCTCCTCCCGGCCCATGCTCCCCAGCCGTTCCGTCGTGGTCGCCTTGACGCTGATCCGGTCCGTGTCCACCTCCAGCGCGCCGGCGACGACCCCGCGCATGGCATCGATGTACGGGGCCATGCGCGGCGCCTGGGCAACGATGGTGGCATCCACGTTGTTCACCCGGTATCCCTGGTGCCGGACCCGCTCGTGCACCCGCGCGAGCAGCTCCGCGCTGTCGGCCCCCTGCCATTGCGGCGAATCGTCCGGGAAATGACGGCCGATATCGCCGTCGGCCAGGGCCCCGAGCAGGGCGTCGGCAATGGCGTGGAGCAGGACGTCGCCGTCCGAGTGGGCGATCACGCCGCGGTCCCAGGGAATCGGCACGCCGCCGACGACGAGCGGCCCACCGTCGCCGAAACGGTGGACATCGTAGCCCTGGCCGATGCGCAGGTTCATGTCATTCCCCCGTTTCCCGGCGGGCGCGGAGGATGCCTTCGGCCAGGAGCAGATCCTCCGGGCGGGTAATCTTGAGGTTGCCGGCGTCGCCCTCGACGAGCCTCGGGGCATATCCGACCCGCTCCATGGCCTGGGACTCGTCGGTGACGGGCTCGCCCCGGCCGCGGGCCGCCTCCAGGGCATCCCGCAGTGCCCCCAGCGGGAACAGCTGGGGCGTCTGCGCCTGCCACAGGCAGTCACGGCTGGCGGTGCGCGCCACGGTGCCGTCCGGGCTCGCGTACTTGAGCGTATCCCGCACCGGGATGGCCAGCAGGGCACCCTGCCCGTCGCCGGCCAGGCCGGCATCCAGCAGGTTCTCCACCGCCGCCGGCAGCAGGCACGGCCGCACGGCGTCGTGCACCAGCACCCAGTCCCCCTCGCCGGCGAGCTCGCGGGCGAGGAAGCGCAGTGCCGCAAGCACCGAATCCGCCCGCTCCCGGCCGCCGGTCACCCGGTAGGTCGGCTTGCCGTCCGGGGGCTCCGTGCCCTCCCACCAGCCGTCCTCCGGGCTGACGGCAACCACCGCCGCCGCCACCCGGGGGACTGCCAGCAGGGTCTCCAGGCTCCAGGTAATGACCGGTCGCCCGAGCACGGGCTGATACTGCTTGGGTACATGGCTGGACATGCGGCGACCGACACCTGCGGCCGGCACCACGGCCCAGACCCGCGGGGCCATGCCTTCAGTCATTCATCGGCCACCTGGTAGAACACCTCGTCCTCCCGGATCATGCCCAGCTCATTGCGCGCACGCTCCTCGACGGCGTCCAGGCCGTCCTTGAGGTCCCGGACCTCCGCCTCCAGGGCAGCGTTGCGCTGTCGCAGCTCCTCGTTCTCGGCCTTCTGGTCCGCGATCTCGCGCTGGATCTCCCACACCGACGGCAATCCGCCGCTGGCGGACCACAACTGGGCCTGCAGGACCACGAGCAACAATGCCAGTCCGCCGATTACGATGCGCATACCGCCCGTCCGAGAGCTTCTCTGGCGCAACCATACACGATTGCGCCAGAGACCGTCGCGGGGTCACCAGCCCTTGAGGTTCGGGAAGGCCTTGCGGCCCGCGTAGACGGCCTTCTCGCCCAGGTCCTCCTCGATGCGCAGGAGCTGGTTGTACTTGGCGACCCGGTCCGAGCGGCACAGCGACCCGGTCTTGATCTGCGTGGCGCTGGAGGCGACCGCCAGGTCGGCGATGGTCGTATCCTCGGTCTCCCCGGACCGATGCGAGACCACGGCCGTGTAGCCGGCCCGGTCCGCCATGGCGATGGCGTCCAGGGTCTCGGTCAGCGTGCCGATCTGGTTGAACTTGATGAGGATGGAGTTGGCGACGCCCTGATCGATGCCCTGCTGCAGGATGCGCGTATTGGTGACGAACAGGTCGTCGCCCACCAGCTGACAGCGGTCGCCCAGGCGCCGGGTCAGGGCCTTCCAGCCGTCCCAGTCGCCCTCGTCCATGCCGTCCTCGATGGTAATGATGGGATAGCGATCCACCCAGTCCGCCAGGACCTCGCAGTACTCGGCGGCACTGTAGCGCTTGCCTTCCGAGGCCAGGACGTAGGCACCGTCCTCGTAGAACTCGGAGCTGGCCACGTCCAGGCCCAGCCAGATGTCCTGCCCCAGGGTGTAGCCGGCCCGGGCCACGGCTTCGGCGATGGTCTCCAGGGCCGCCTCGTTGGACGGCAGATCCGGCGCGAAACCGCCCTCGTCCCCCACGGCCGTGCTCAGGCCTTTGGCGGCGAGCACCTTCTTGAGCGCGTGGAAGACTTCCGTTCCGGCCCGCAGCGCTTCACGGAAGCTGTCAAAACCGATGGGCAGGATCATGAATTCCTGGAGATCCACGCTGTTGTCCGCGTGCGCACCGCCGTTGAGGATGTTCATCATGGGCACCGGCAGCAGGTGCTCACCCGCCGGCGCAAGATGCCGGTACAGCGGCAGGCGCCGCTCGTCGGCGGCGGCCCGGGCCACGGCCAGGGACAGCGCCAGCAGGGCGTTGGCCCCCAGGCGGCTCTTGTTGTCGGTGCCGTCCAGGGCCAGCATGCGCTCGTCGATGGCACGCTGGTCGCCGGCATCCATTCCCTGCAGCGCCTCGGCCAGGACGGTATTGGCATTGCTCACCGCCTGGCGCACGCCCTTGCCCAGGTAGCGGTTGCTGTCGCCGTCGCGCAGCTCCACCGCCTCGCGGGTCCCCGTCGACGCCCCGGAGGGCACCGCCGCCCGGCCGAACGCCCCGGTGTCCAGGGTGATGTCCGCCTCCACGGTGGGATTGCCGCGGGAATCCAGGATCTCTCTCGCCTTGACAGTCTCGATGGTCGCCATGGGTTCCATTCCTGTTGCTTCGGATTCGGTCCACGAGCCGCCCGGCAGCGCGGCTCAGGGCAGCGTCCGCTCGGCCAGGCCGTTCGCCTTGACGGTGCGATCCAGCGTCAGCAGCGTCTCCAGCAGCTCTTCCATGCGGCTCAGCGGCCAGGCGTTCGGCCCGTCGGACAGGGCCCGCTCGGGATCCGGGTGCGTTTCCATGAACACCCCCGCCACGCCCGCCGCCACGGCCGCGCGCGCCAGCACCGGCACGAACTCGCGCTGGCCGCCGGAGGCATGGCCCTGGCCGCCCGGCAGCTGCACCGAGTGCGTGGCATCGAATACCACGGGCGCCCCGGTATCGCGCATCACCGCCAGGGAGCGCATGTCGGAAACCAGGTTGTTGTAGCCGAAGGAGACGCCGCGCTCGCACACGAGGATGGCGTCGTTGCCCGCGCCCCGGGCCTTGTCCACGACGTTGCCCATGTCCCAGGGGGCGAGGAACTGGCCCTTCTTGATGTTCACGGGCAGGCCCTGCCGGGCCACGTTCTCGATGAAGTTGGTCTGCCGGCACAGGAACGCCGGCGTCTGCAGCACGTCGACGACGCTGGCCACCTCGGCCAGGGGCGTGTCCTCGTGGACATCGGTGAGCACGGGCACGCCGATGTCCCGGCGGACCGTCTCGAGGACCCGCAGCCCCTCCTCCATGCCCGGCCCGCGGAAACTGCTGCGCGAGGAGCGGTTGGCCTTGTCGAAGGAGGACTTGTAGATGAACGGCACGCCCAGGCGCTCGCTGATGGCGCGCAGCTCGCCGGCGGTATCCAGCGCCAGCTGCTCGGACTCCACGACGCACGGCCCGGCGATCAGGAACAGGGGCTCGTCCAGGCCGGCCCGGAATCCGCACAGATCAATGCTTGCCATGGTCGCGACCTCCCGCCGATGGCGTCACGAGGTGTCACGCTCCCGGGACAGCGCCGCGCGCACGAACCCGCAGAACAACGGGTGGCCGTCCCGCGGCGTGGACGTGAACTCGGGGTGGAACTGACAGCCGAGGAACCACGGGTGGTCCGGCAGCTCCACGACTTCCACCAGGTTGCCGTCGCCGGACCAGCCCGAGATCCGCAGCCCCGCGTTCTGCAGCGGCTCGGCGTAGTGGTTGTTGAACTCGTAGCGGTGCCGGTGGCGCTCCACGATCTCCGTGGCGCCGTAGGCGCGAGCGGCCAGGGAACCCGGCTCGAGATTGCACGGCTGCCCGCCCAGGCGCATGGTGCCGCCGAGATCGTCGTCCGGGCCGCGCTGCTCGATGCGGCCGTCGTCGGTCATCCACTCGGTGATCAGGCCGATCACCGGATGCGGCGTATCGGCCCGGAATTCCGTGCTGTGGGCGTCCTGCAGCCCCGCGACGTGACGCGCGTAGTCGATCACCGCCACCTGCATGCCGAGGCAGATGCCCAGGTACGGGATGTCGTTCTCGCGGGCATAGCGGGCCGCGGCGATCTTGCCTTCCACGCCCCGCTCGCCGAAGCCGCCCGGGACGAGGATCGCGTCCACGTCGGCGAGCTGCTCCGGCCCCAGCCGCTCGATCTCCTCGGAATCCACGGAGCGCACCACCACGCGGGTGCGCGTGTGGATGCCGGCATGGATGAGCGCCTCGGACAGGGACTTGTAGGCATCGGCCAGGTTGACGTACTTGCCCACCATGGCGATGGTCACCTCGCCCTCGAGATGCGAGCGGGCCTCGACCACGCGCTCCCAGTCGGACAGATCCGCCGGCGGCAGCTCCAGGCGCAGCTTGTCGGCGACGATGTCATCCAGTCCCTGGTCGTGCAGCGCCAGCGGGACCTTGTAGATGTCGTCAACGTCCAGCGCCGAGATGACCGCGTCCTGCTCGACGTTGGTGAACAACGCGATCTTGCGCCGCTCGTCATCGGGTATGGGCAGGGTGGACCGGCACATGAGAATGTCCGGCTGGATGCCGATGGAGCGCAGCTCCTTGACCGAGTGCTGCGTGGGCTTGGTCTTCATCTCGCCGCTGGCGTCGATGAACGGCACCAGCGTGAGGTGGATGAACAGGCTCTCGCGGCGATGCTCCACGCCCATCTGGCGGATCGCCTCCAGGAACGGCAGCGACTCGATGTCGCCCACGGTGCCGCCGATCTCCACCAGCGCCACGTCGTGCCCGTCGGCGCCCTCGCGAATGCAGCGCTTGATCTCGTCGGTGATGTGCGGGATGACCTGCACCGTGCCGCCCAGATACTCGCCGCGGCGCTCCTTGCGGATGACGTTCTCGTAGATGCGGCCGGTGGTGTAGTTGTTCACGCGCCCGGTGCGCATGCGCACGTAGCGCTCGTAGTGTCCCAGGTCCAGGTCGGTCTCGGCGCCGTCGTCGGTGACGTAGACCTCGCCGTGCTGGAACGGGCTCATGGTACCCGGATCGACGTTGATGTACGGGTCCAGCTTGATCATGGTCACGCGCAGCCCGCGCGCCTGGAGGATGCTCGCCAGCGAGGCCGAGGCGATGCCCTTGCCCAGGGAGGAGACAACGCCGCCGGTGATGAAGATGTATCGGGTCATAGGTACTCTTTGCTTAAGCACGGCGGATCGCGGCAGCCCGCGCTCGGGAGGCAACGAAGGGCGAGCACCTGCTGACGGGGCCGGCCCCGACCAATGCACGCACGCGCAGCCTGCGGCCGGTGACCGCAGACCGGAATTCGCGCTGCCTGAATCGGCGCTAAAAGTAACAGAACGCCCGCCCCGGCACAACGCGACTCCCGGTCAGTCGGGCTCCCAGAGGACCCGCAGCGCCTCCGGCCCCGCCGGCGCAGCGTAGCCCTCGCACACGCAGATGCCGGGGACGGCAACCACGTCGTCGCCGCGGCACAGAAGCGGCCAGTGATCGCGCTGCCACGGCGGGACGCCGGCCTCCTGGAAGAGCTTCTTCAGCGACCGCCGGGGTCGCCCGAGCGGGCGGCAGCGCTCGCCGTAGCGGCGATACCGGACCCGCACGCCCTCGCTGACGGCCGCGGGGTCCAGGCCGCGGGAATCCTGGACCACGCGCAGCCAGCCGTGCCCGAGGTGCACGTCCCCGGTCAGGTCCCAGACCAGGGCATCCCCGTGCGCGGCGCTGCCGCCGCTGCCGGTGTCCGCGTACAGCCAGTCCCGGTAGCGGCGGACCCGCCCGCCCGGCCAGACCATGGCCGGCGCGCGGTCCGCGCCCGCCTCCAGCAGCATGTGCGCACCGGCCTCCAGGCGGGCTCCTCCCGGCAGCGGCAGCCCCCGCCGCTGCAGCCAGCGCCGCAGCACGCGCCGCCGCGCCGGCGGCGGCATCGGGCGCAGCGCCGCGCAGCGCAGCGCCCCCTGCGGGGACTGCGCATCCGTCAGCAGCGCGTCGGCATAGCGGTCGACCAGCTCCTGCTCCTCGCGCAGCAACGCCCCCGAGGCGGCCATGCTCTTCCACGCCGCCGGCCAGCGCTCCCGCAGCACGGGCAGGACCCGCTGCCGCAGGAAGTTGCGGTCGGCGCGGGTATCGTCGTTGCCGGGATCATGCAGCACCGGCAGCCGGTGCTCGGCGGCGTAGGCCTGGAGAGCCTCCCGGGAGCAATCCAGCAAGGGCCGCCCCACCCGCCCCGCACCGAGGCGCCGCACCGCCGGAATGCCGCCGAGGCCGTCCGCGCCGCTGCCGCGCAGCAGGCGCAGCAGCACCGTCTCCGCCTGGTCGTCCCGGTGATGGGCGGTGACAAGCAGCTCGTCGTCGCCCAGCGCGTCGGCGAACAGCCCGTAGCGCACCTCGCGGGCCCAGGTCTCGCCGGCGCCCGCCGGCGGCGCCTCCGGGGCCTGAGCGACATGGAGGGGCACGTCCAGGGCCCGGCACTGTACCCGGCAGTGCTCCGCCCAGGCGGCCGCATCCGGGTGCAGGCGGTGGTTGACGTGCACGGCCCGCAGCGGCGCGCCCAGTGCCTCGCGGCGCCGGGCCAGGGCGTGCAGGAGAACGTGGGAATCCGGGCCGCCACTGTAGGCGACCACGTAGCCGGCCGCGCCACCCAGGGCCCGGACGCGCTCGACAATGGCGGCATCGGTGATGGTCATCGTCCCTCCCGGACACGGGTTCCGGTCAGGAAGCGCCCGCGGTCGGTGCGGGCTCAGGCCGTGCGGAAGTTGCCGTAGCCCTGGATCTTGCGCTCGCGCTCCGCCAGGAGCGTCTCGAAATCCTTGGCGGCCAGCATGTCCAGCTTCTCGATGAGGACCTCCCGCAGCCGCTGGGCCATGCCCGCCGGATCCCGATGCGCGCCGCCCAGGGGCTCCTGGATCACCTGGTCGATGAGGCCGAGCTCGTGCAGCCGCGATGCCGTGATGCCCATGGCCTCGGCCGCATCCTGGGCGCGGTCGGCGCTCTTCCAAAGGATCGAGGCGCAACCCTCGGGCGAGATCACGGAGTAGGTGCTGTAGCCCAGCATCAGGAGCTGGTCGCCGACGCCGATCCCCAGGGCGCCGCCGGAGCCCCCCTCGCCCACCACCGTGGCGACGATGGGGGTGCGCAGGCGCGACATGGCCATGAGATTCCGGGCGATGGCCTCGCTCTGCCCGCGCTCCTCGGCCCCGACCCCGGGATAGGCCCCGGGGGTGTCGATGAGCGTGATCAGCGGCAGATCGAAGCGCTCCGCCATCTCCATGAGCCGCAGCGCCTTGCGGTAGCCCTCCGGCCGCGGCATGCCGAAGTTGCGCCGCACCTTCTCGCGGGTGTCGCGGCCCTTCTGGTGACCGATGACCATCACCGGGCGTCCGTCCAGGCGGGCCGCGCCGCCGACGATGGCCGGGTCATCGGCGAAGCCCCGATCGCCGTGCATCTCCTCGAACTCGGTGAAGATATGGCCGATATAGTCCAGCGTATGGGGCCGCTGTGGATGACGCGCCAGCTGGGCGATCTGCCATGCCGACAGGTTCGAGAAGATCTGCTCGGTCAGATGGACGCTCTTGTCCTGCAGGCGACGGATCTCCTCGCTGATGTTGAGATCGTTGTCGTCACCCACGTAGCGCAGCTCATCGATCTTGGCCTCGAGCTCCGCGATGGGGCGTTCAAAATCCAGAAAATTCAGGCTCATGACCTCGCGATCCGGTTGCTCGACTTGGTACTCATTCATGGCACAGGGCCCTGCTGGCGTTCATGCCGGTCCACGCCGCAGCGAGGCCACGCCGACGAAGCGCATACCGTATGCCAGTCCCGAGCCGGGTGGCAACCGTTACCAGCCCGGTCAGTATTCGACCCGCACGGAGCCCGCCCCGCCCGAGAGGCTGTCCAGCCGCTTGATGAGCTCGTCCGTGGGGCGCACCCGCCAGTCGTCGGCGAAGCGCAGCACGGCGCGCGCATCGGGCCGATGGTACTCCAGGCAGACCGGGCAATGGCCCTCGCGGAAATGCGACAGTGCCTCCTGGAGATGATCCAGGGCACCGTTGCCGAGGCGGTCGCTGTGCATGCGCACCACCAGCCGCCGTGCGTAGACGTTGCGAATCTCGCCGATGTCGTAGACCTTGTCGGCATTGATCCGCCAGGCGTCACTGAAGTCGTCGTAGCCGAGCGCTCCCTCCACCACCAGCAGCTTGTCCTTGCCCAGCAGCGCGCCGTACTTGCGGTAGGCCTCGGTGAACAGGTTGACCTCGATGCGCCCGGTGCGGTCGTCCAGCACCAGGAAGCCCATCTTGTTGCCGCTCTGGGTGTTGCGCACCCGCAGCGACATGACCAGGCCGGCGGTGACGACGTTCTTCTCGCGCCGGCCGCTGCCGCTGTCGCCGCCGCCGGCGAGCTCGCTGATGCGGCCGGTGACGATCCTCTCCAGCTCCGGCTCGTAGCGCGTGATCGGGTGGCCGGTGAGGAACAGCCCCAGCGTCTCCTTCTCGCCGGCCAGCCGTTCCTCCTCGTCCCACTCCGGCAGATCCGGGGGGCGCTCGCCGCTGTCGGCATCGCCGCCGCCGGCCAGGGTCAGCCCGAACATGTCGGTCTGCCCGGCCTCGGCGTTGCGCACGCTCTGCTCCGCCGCCTTGAGCGCCGGGCCGATCTGCGACAGCAGGGTGGCGCGATTGGCGCCGATGCTGTCCAGGCAGCCCGCCCGCACCAGGGCCTCCAGGACGCGGCGGTTGACCCGGCGCAGGTCCACCCGGCGGCAGAGGTCGTACAGGTCGGCGTATGCGCCGTTGGCGTCGCGCTCGCTGACCAGGGCCTCGATGGCCGACTGCCCGACCCCCTTGATGGCGCCGATGCCGTAGACCACGGTGCGCTCGTCCGCGGCCCGGAACTGGAAATCCGAGCGATTGATGTCCGGCGGCAGGACCTCCAGGCCCATGGCCCGGCACTCGTCGATGAGCGTCACCACCTTGTCGGTGTGATCCATATCCGACGACAGCACCGCCGCCATGAACGGCGCCGGATAGTGCGCCTTGAGCCAGGCGGTCTGGTAGGACAGCAGCGCGTAGGCCGCGGAGTGGGACTTGTTGAAGCCGTAGCCGGCGAACTTCTCCATGAGGTCGAAGATGCCCTCGGCGTGCTGCTCGCTGAGCCCGTTGGCCATGGCCCCCTTGAGGAAGATCTCCCGCTGCTTGGCCATCTCCGAGGGCTTCTTCTTGCCCATGGCCCGCCGGAGGAGGTCCGCCTCCCCCAGGCTGTAGCCGGCGAGCACCTGGGCGATGCGCTGCACCTGCTCCTGGTAGAGGATGACCCCGTAGGTGGGCTTGAGCACCTCGACCAGCTCCGGGTGCTCCAGCTCCGGCGTCGGGTACGCCACCCGCGAGTGGCCGTGCTTGCGGCTGATGAAGTCCTCGACCATGCCCGACTGCAGCGGGCCGGGGCGGAACAGCGCCACCAGGGCGATGATGTCCTCGAAGCTGTCGGGCTGCAGGCGCTTGATCAGGTCCTTCATGCCGCGGGATTCCAGCTGGAACACCGCCGTGGTGGCGCAGCGCTTGAGCAGCTCGAAGGTCGGCGGGTCGTCCAGCGGCACCGTACCGATATCCAGCGGCGTCTCGTTGCGCTCGCCGCGGATGGCGTTCACGGCCCTCACGGTCCAGTCGATGATGGTCAGCGTGCGCAGGCCCAGGAAGTCGAACTTCACCAGGCCCACCGCCTCGACGTCATCCTTGTCGTAGTGGGTCGCCAGCCCCTGGCCGTTGGGCTCGCAGTACAGCGGCGTGAAATCGGTCAGCGGCGACGGCGCGATTACCACGCCGCCGGCGTGCTTGCCGACGTTGCGCGCGATGCCCTCGAGCTTCATGCCCAGGTTGAGCAGCGCCGCGACCTCCTCGTCCTCGTCGTAGCGGGCGCGCAGGTCGGGTTCCTGCTCCAGCGCCTTGTCCAGGGTCATGCCCGGCTCGAAGGGGATCATCTTGGCGATGCGGTCCACGAATCCGTAGCCGTGACCGAGCACGCGGCCGACGTCGCGCACCACCGCCCGGGCGGCCATGGTGCCGTGGGTAGCGATCTGCGAGACCTTCTCGCGGCCGTACTTGTCGGCCACATAGTCGATGACCCGGTCGCGCTTCTCCATGCAGAAGTCCACGTCGAAATCCGGCATGGACACGCGCTCGGGATTGAGAAAGCGCTCGAAGAGAAGGTCGTAACGCAGCGGATCCAGGTCGGTTATCTCCAGCGCGTAGGCCACCAGGGAGCCGGCGCCGGAGCCCCGGCCCGGCCCCACCGGGATGTCCTCGCCCTTGGCCCAGCGGATGAAGTCGGCGACGATCAGGAAGTAGCCCGGAAACCCCATCTGGCTGATGACGCCCAGCTCGCGCTCCAGGCGCTCCTGGTACTGAACGCGCCGCTCGTCCGCCCCCGGCGCCTCGAGATCGAGCAGCCGCGGCAGGCGCTCCTCCAGCCCGCGGCGGGCCTCCTGAGCCAGGTACTCGTCCACCGTGAGCCCCTCGGGGATGGGGAAGTCCGGCAGGTAGTCCTTGTCCAGGGTGAGCTCGAGGTTGCACCGCCGGGCGATCTCCACCGTGTTCTCCAGCGCCTCCGGGAGATCCTCGAACAGCGCCGCCATCTCTTCCGGCGTGCGCAGGTACTGCTCCGGCGCGAAGTCCCGGGGCCGGCGGCTGTCCTCCAGGGTTCGCCCCTCGTGAATGCACACCCGGGCCTCGTGGGCCTCGAAATCATCGCTGTTGACAAAGCGCACGGCGTTGGTGGCGACCACGGGCGCATCCGTCTCCGCCGCCAGGGCCACCGCCTGGTGCAGGTGCTCCTCGTCGCCCGGACGCCCGCACCGGTGCAGCTCCAGGTAATAGTCCTGGCCCAGCAGCTCCTGCCAGAAGGCGAGCTTGCGCCGCGCCTGGGCGTGGTCGCCGTTGACCAGGGCCCGCCCCACGTCGCCCTCGCGCCCGCCGGAGAGGACGATCAGCCCGGCGTTGTCCGTGCGCAGCCAGTCCCGCTGCACCACCGGCCGGTCGCCCTGCTGCCCCTCGAGATAGCTGCGGCTGATGAGCCGCGTGAGGCTGGTGTAGCCGGTGCTGTTACGGCACAGCGCAACGCACCGCGAGCGGCCTTCCGGCGCGTCCGGGTCCTCCACCCAGAGGTCGGCGCCGACAATGGGCTTGACGCCGGCGTCCAGCGCCGCCTTGTAGAACTTGACCATGCCGAAGAGGTTGCCCTGGTCGGTAATCGCCACCGCCGGCATGCCGCTGGCGGCCGCAGCCTCCACCAGGGGCTTGATGCGGACGATGCCGTCCACCAGGGAGAACTCGGTATGGACGTTCAGATGGACATACTGCTGCGTCATGCTCCGGCCGTTCCTGTGCGCTGGGGCGGGTAGGGCCGTATTATGAAGCACTCGCACCGGTACGGAAATGCCGGCTCCCACCCGGCCCGTGGAACCCGGACACGGGCGGCCGGCGGGCGGGGTCTGGCCCGTGCCCGCGGAACGCGGTACGGTACCCGGCCATTCCACACACGGCAGTACGACGCAATGATTCACTCCACCGCGGTGATCCACCCGGACGCGGACATCGGCGAGGACGTGGCCGTGGGCCCGTACGCCTGCATCGAGGCGGGGGTCCGCATCGGGCCCCGCTGCCGCATCGGCGCCCACGCCATCATTGAAGGGCCCACGCAGATGGGGCCGGACAACACCGTCGGCCCCCATGCCGTGGTCGGGACGGCGCCCCAGGATATCGGCTACCGCGATGAGCCCACGCGCCTGGAGATCGGCGCGCGCAATCACATCCGCGAGTTCGCCACCCTGCACCGGGGCAGCCCCAAGGACCGCGGCGTCACCACGGTGGGCGACGACAACCTGTTCATGGCCTATGCCCACGTCGGCCATGACTGCATCGTCGGCAATCATGTCATCATGGCCAACAGTGCCATGCTCGGGGGGCACGTCATCGTGGAGGACGGGGTGAACATGTCGGCCATGTGCGGCATCCACCAGTTCGTGCGCATCGGCGAGTACGCCATGCTGGGCGGCGGTACCATGACCACCATGGACATTCCCCCCTACGCCATGGTCTCGGGCAACCACGCGCGCCTGTACGGGCTCAACCGGCGCGGCCTCAAGCGCGCCGGCTTTCCGCCGGAGCACGTCCAGGCCCTGCGGACGGCCTATCGCATCGTCTTCGGCTCCGGCAAGCGCCTGGCCGAGGCGCTGGCCGAGCTGGAACAGCGCCACGACCTGGACAACCCCCGCGTGCGCCACCTGGCGCAGTTCCTGGGTTCGTCGACACGGGGCATCACGCGATGAAGCCCGTGCGCGCCGCCGTCATCGGAGTCGGCTACCTGGGGCGATTCCACGCCCAGAAGTACGCCGCCTTGGAGTCCGTCGAGCTGGTGGGCGTGGTCGACGCCGACGAGAGCCGCGCGCGGGCGGTCGCCGAGGAGGTGGGCACCACCGCGTTCACCGACCACGGGGCGCTGCTCGACAGCGTGGACGTTGTCAGCATCGTGGTGCCCACCCGCTTCCACCACGCGGTGGCGGCTCAGTGCCTCGACCGCGGCGTGCACGTACTGGTGGAAAAGCCCGTCACCACCACCCTGGAGGAGGCGGACGACCTCATCCGGCTGGCGGCGCAGAACAACCTCGTGCTGCAGGTGGGGCACCTGGAGCGCTTCAACGCCGCCGTCCGCGGTCTCGCCGAGCTGGTGGGCACGCCCATGTTCATCGAGTCGAACCGGCTGGCGCCGTTCAACCCCCGGGGCGCGGATGTCAGCGTGGTGCTGGACCTGATGATCCACGACATCGACATCATCCTGAAGCTGGTGGACCGGCCCGTGAGCCGCATCGACGCCAACGGGGCGCCGGTGATCTCCTCCGACATCGACATCGCCAACGCCCGCATCCAGTTCGACAACGGCTGTGTGGCCAATGTCACCGCCAGCCGGGTCAGCCTCAAGGCCGAGCGCAAGATGCGCCTGTTCCAGCGCAACAGCTACATCGCCCTGGACTTCCAGCAGCGCTCCCTGGACATCCGCTCCCGCATCCACACCGACCGGGACGTGCCGGCCATGGAGGACATCCGCAGCGAGCAGCGCGCCTTCGACGACGGCGACGCCATCCGCGCCGAGATCGCGGATTTCGTCGACTGTGTCGTCCACGGGCGTACGCCGCTGGTGACCGGGGCCGACGGGCGGCAGGCCCTGGCCACGGCCATCGAAATCACGCGGCAGTTGCGGGACAATCCCCTGCCCGACCAGCCATCCCAGTAGGAACCCGAGAGGACACGCCGCGCCATGATCCCCATGGTTGACCTGAAGGCCCAGTACGCCGACCTGCGCTCCGAGATCGAGCAGGGCTTCCGGGAGGTGCTCGACAGCGCACAGTTCATCCTGGGCCCGAACGTCCAGGCCCTGGAGGAGGAGGTCGCGCGCTACCTGGGTACGCCCCACGCCGTCGCCTGCAACTCCGGCACGGACGCCCTGCATCTCGCCCTGGCCGCCCTGGGGATCGGCCCGGGGGACGAGGTGATCACCACGCCGTTCACCTTCATCGCCACCGCCGAGGCCATCCACTACGTGGGCGCCACACCGGTGTTCGTGGACATCGACGACGCCACGTTCAACCTGGACCTGGAGCAGGTAGAGGCGGCGATCACCGAGCGCACCCGCGCCGTACTGCCGGTGCACCTGTTCGGCCAGCCCGTGGACATGCCGGAGCTCATGCGCCTGGCCGACCGCCACGGCGTCCTGGTGGTGGAGGACTGTGCCCAGTCCTTCGGCGCCGCGGTGGGCGGACGCATGACGGGCGCCTTCGGCGCCGCCGGGGCATTCAGCTTCTTTCCCAGCAAGAACCTGGGCGCCTACGGCGACGCCGGGCTGGTCGCCACCAGCGACCCAAAGGTCGCCGAGGAGCTGCGCGTGCTGCGCAACCACGGCAGCCGCGAGCGCTACCACCATCACGTCATCGGCTACAACAGTCGCCTGGACGAGGTCCAGGCCATGATCCTGCGGGCCAAGATGCGCCGCATCGATCAGTACAACGCCTGCCGCCGCCGCGTCGCTCATGCGTACAGGGACCGCCTCTCCGGCGTGCCGGGCATCACCGTGCCCCACGAGGACGGCGTGGGCCGGCACGTCTACCACCAGTACACCGTTCTCGCCAGCGACCGCGACGCCATCGCCGCGGCCCTGCGCTCCGCCGACATCGGCTGCGCCGTCTACTATCCGGTGCCGCTGCACAAGCAGCCCGTGTTCCGGGACACCCACGGCCACGTCCAGCTGCCCATATCCGAGAAGATCGCCCGGCACTGCCTGTCCCTGCCCATCTACCCGGAGCTCGCCGACCAGCAGATCCTCCGGGTCACGGAGACCATCCGGCACGCGGTCAACGGCTGACGGGCTGCAGAGTGCCCGTCGTTTCCTGGCGGTGGGCGAGACGCATCGGGCTCCGGAGCTCCGCTTACGGCCCCTGCTTCGGATGAAGCAGGGGCCTATCCTCCGCTCCGGCCTGGCCGGCTGACAGCACATCCCTGTGCTGACAGCCGGTGGCGGCATCCCTGCCGCCACCCCTTCGGGGCCGGACGGCCTGCGCTCCGGCGCTGCGCAAGTCGCCCGATGCGTCTCGCCCACCGCCAGGAAACGACCCGATCGAAGCCCGCTGCCGGAACGGTACGCAGTAACGGGAATCCCGCGTCGGCATTCCGCCGGGACGCCCTACCCTTCCAGCGGCAGCTCGGGCGCCGTCAGGGCCTCGCGGACGGGCGCGAACGAGCGCCGGTGGGCCGGGCAGGCGCCGAGGCGGCGGAGTGCGGCGACATGGTCCCGGGTGGGGTAGCCCTTGTGCCGGGCGAAGCCGTAGCCGGGCCACTGCTCCTCCAGGGCCACCATGTCCCCGTCCCGGGCGACCTTGGCCAGGATCGAGGCCGCACCGATGGCCGGCTCGCTGCCGTCGCCGCCGACGACGGCCTCCGCCGGGCAGTCCAGCGGCGGACAGCGATTGCCGTCGATCAGGGCGCGCCGGGCGGGCACCGGAAGTGCCGACACGGCGTGCTGCATGGCCCGCATGGTCGCCTGGAGGATGTTCAGCTCGTCGATCTCGTGCGGCTCCGCCCGGACGACCACCCATGCCAGCGCCTGCTCGCGGATCACGCCCGCCAGCATCTCCCGCCGCCGGGCCGTGAGCCGCTTGGAGTCCGCCACGCCGGCAATGGGCCGCGCGGGATCCAGGATCACCGCGCCCACCACCACCGGCCCGGCCAGCGGCCCGCGTCCCGCCTCGTCCACACCCACCACGAGGTCACCGGCCAACCCCCGGCCCGCCCCGATCGTGCCACCGCTCTCGTGCCTCACGCCGTACCCTCCGGCATGCGCGCCTCCGTGTGCCGTTCCAGCAGATCCGCGACAGCCGCCGCGGCCTGGGCGCTGGCATTCTGCCGCAGCCGTCCGTGCAGCTCGCCGAACTCCGCCTCCAGCGCAGCACGCCGCTCGGGGTTGTCCAGCAGATCCAGGGTGGCCGGCCCCAGGTTGCCGGGGACGGCGGCCTCCTGGGCGAACTCCGCGACCATGCGCCGCCCGGCGATCAGGTTCGGCATGGCGATGTGCGGCACCCGCACCAGGCGCCGGGCCAGCCAGCCGGTGATGAACGACACCCGGTACGCCACCACCATGGGCCGCTTGTGCAGCATCGCCTCGAGACTGGCCGTGCCCGATGCCAGCAGCGCCACCGTGGCGGCGGCCAGGCATTCCCGGGAGCGCTCCTGCACCAGGGTCACCGGGATGCCGTCGGTGTGCGCCTCGACCAGCGAGCGCATGTGCGCGCGGATGCGCTCGGTGGCACAGGGCACCACGTAGCGGACATCCGGGCGGTGCCGGTGGAGCCAGGCCACGGTCTCCAGGAAGACCGGCCCCAGGTACTTGACCTCGCTCATGCGGCTGCCCGGGAGAACGGCCACCACGGTGGCATCCTCCGCGAGACCGAGGCTTTCGCGCGCAGCACTGCGGTTCGGGACCATGGCGATCTCGTCCGCCAGGGGATGGCCGACGAACGTCGCCGGCACATCCTGCTCGCGGTAGAAGGCGTCCTCGAAGGGAAAGATGCACAGCATCCGGTCCACGGCCCGGCGGATCTGGTGGATCCTGCCGCGCCGCCAGGCCCAGACCGTGGGGCTGACGTAGTGCACGGTGGGGACGCCTGCCGCCCGCAGGCGCTCTTCCAGGCGCAGGTTGAAATCCGGGGCATCGACGCCGATGAACAGATCCGGCGGCCGCTCACGGAAACGCCGTGCCAGGTCGCGCCGGATGCCGAGCAGCCGCGGCAAGTGCCGCAGCACCTCGACAAGGCCCATGACCGACAGGGCCTCCAGGGGGTACAGGCTGGTCAGCCCCTCCGCCTCCATGCGCGGGCCGCCGATGCCCTCGAACCGGATGTCTGGGAACCGGGCGCGCAGCTCGCGCATCAACCCGGCACCGAGATAGTCGCCCGACATTTCCCCTGCGACGATGCCGACGCGCATGGCGCTCCCCTGCCTAGCGAACGATGCCGCGGTCACTCCCCCGGATGAACGCCGCCAGGCGCTCCACCGGGGCATGATCCCGGGCCAGTGCGTCCACCTTCTCCAGGGCCGGCTCCAGGCGCAGCGACGACTTGTAGACAAGGCGATACGCGCGGCGCAGGGCGAGAATGTCGGCGCGCGCGAACCCCTGGCGGCGAAGCCCTTCGCTGTTGATGCCATGGGGGGCCGCCGGATTGCCGGAAACCGTGACGTAGGGCGGCACGTCCTGCTTGATGCAGCTTCCCATGGAGGAAAAGCAGTAGGCACCGATCCGGCAGAACTGGTGGACCAGGGTAAACCCCCCCAGGATGGCCTGCTCGCCCACCTCCACGTGCCCGGCCAGGGAGGCGCCGTTGGCGAACACGACGCCGTCCGCCACCGTGCAGTCATGGGCAATGTGGACATACGCCATGATCCAGTTGCCGTTGCCGATGCGGGTCACGCCCTTGTCCTGGGCGGTTCCCCGGTTGATGGTGACGAATTCCCGGATGGTGTTGCCGTCGCCGATCTCCAGGCGGGTCTGTTCGCCGGCGTACTTCTTGTCCTGGGGCTCGGCGCCCACGGAGGCGAACTGGAAGATCCGGTTGCCGGCGCCCATGCGGGTCGGCCCGTAGACGGTGGCATGGGGACCGACCTCGCAGTCGTCGCCCAGCTCGACGTCCGGCCCCACCACCGCGTACGCCCCGATGCGCACGTTGCGGCCGAGACGGGCGTCCGGGTCCACTCGCGCGGTCGGGTCGATCAAGATTCCACGTCCCGCATGGTGCACATGACCTCCGCTTCCGCCGCCAGCCGGTCGTCGACGGTGGCCCGGCCCGAGAACACCCAGATCCCGCGCCGCACCCGCAGCAGCGACGTCTCGATGCGAAGCTGGTCGCCGGGCTCCACCGGGTGCTTGAAGCGCGCCTTGTCGAAACCCACCAGGTAGAAGATGGTCTCGCCTTCCGGCGCACGCCCTTCGGTCTCGAACGCCAGCAGGCCGCATGCCTGGGCGATGGCTTCCAGGACCAGAACCCCCGGCATCACGGGCTTCACCGGGAAGTGCCCTTCGAAGAAGGGCTCGTTGATCGTGACGTTCTTGATGCCCACCAGTCGCTCGCCCGGCTCGGTCTCGACCACCTTGTCCACGAGCAGAAACGGGTAGCGATGTGGTAGCAGCTTCTTGATTCGATTGATATCCATAAAGTCCGTGCCCAGTTCTATTTCGTTCCGTGGCCGGGCTGATCCATGGGATCGGTCCCGCCGTGGCCGTCCTCCGCCAGGCGCCGCTCCAGCGCCCGCAGCTTGCGCGCCATGTCGTCCAGCTGATGGAAGCGCGCGGCATTCCGGCGCCAGGTCCGGTTCGACTCCACGCCGGTGCCCGACGAGTACACGCCCGGCTCCGTCAGGCTCTTGGTCACCTGCGTCATGCCCGTGATGTGCACGTGGTCGCCGATGACCAGGTGGCCCGCGATGCCCACCATGCCCGCGATGGTACAGTAACTGCCGATGCGGGTGCTCCCCGACACGCCGACACACGCCGCCATGGCCGTGTGCGCGCCGACATGGACGTTGTGGGCGATCTGCACCAGATTGTCGACCTTGACACCGTCCTCCAGGACGGTGTCGCCGATGGCCCCGCGATCGACGGTCGTGTTCGCGCCGATATCCACGTTGTCGCCGATGACCACGCCGCCGACCTGCGGCACGCGCTCCCACTGCATCCCGTCGCGGGCGTAGCCGAAGCCGTCGGAGCCGATCACGGCTCCGGACTGGACCCGGCACCGGGCGCCCAGACGGCATCCGGACAGCACCGTGGCACCCGGATGCACGATGCAGTCCGCACCGAGAACGACGTCGTCACCGATGACGGCGCCCGCGCGCACCTGCGTCCGTTCACCGAGCTGTGCCCGCGCGCCGACGACGGCCCGGGCGCTGACGGCGACACCGTCGGCCAGGACGGCCGACGGATCCACCTGTGCGGATTCGTGCACACCCGGCGTGGCGACGGCGGGATAGAGCATCTGCGCCGCCCGGGCAAAGGCAAGGTGCGGGTTGTCCGCGATCAGGGCATCGCCCGGCACCGCGGCGGCATCATCCGGTGCCACGATCACCGCCGCCGCGCGGCTGTCCGCCAGGTAGCGGCGGTAGCGGGCATCCGCCAGAAAGGTCAGGGCGTCGGGGCCGGCGCCGGTGAGAGAGCCGATGCGCACCACTTCCTTGTCGGGATCTCCCGCCAGGGTCAGGCCGAGTGCCGAGGCGAGCTCTCCAAGACGTTTCATCGCGTGTTACTCCCTGCGTTCGGTCGGCCCGCAGAATCGAACCGGGCCGGACCCCCGGCGCGCTGGTCCGCGCAGGCGATCCGGCCCTGGATCCGCGAATGCCCCTGTCCGCGGCGCCTCGTGTCGTCTCCCGGGATCGCTCGCCATTCCGGATGCCTGTGCGCGCCCACGGCAAGGCGTGGCGAGCAGCCGTAGTACGGCCTACGGCAAGGAGCCGCGACGCCACCGCGGCTCGGGCAATGGCAAGCTACCTGCGGGATGTCGCGTCCTGTGGGTGACAGGACACCAGCAGGCCCTAGTTGTCTTCGTACTCCTGCTCCAGCCGCTCCAGCACCTGATCCGTCACGTCCACCTGGTCGCTGGCGTAAATAACGCCCTCGCTGACGATCAGATCGTAGCCTTCGGCCTCGGCAAGCTCGTTGATGGTCTCGACGATGCGCCGCTGGAGCCGTCCCAGCTCCTCGTTGCGGCGCATGTTGAAATCTTCCCGGAATGCTTCCTCTTCCCGGCGCAGCTCGCGCTGGCGCGTGACCAGCTCGCGCCGCAGGCGCTGCTGCTCCTCCTCGCTCATGGCCGCGGCATCCTGATTGAGCCGGGTCTCCAGCTCCCGCAGTGCCTGCTGCTCCTCGGTAATCGCCCGGTCCCGGGGCCCGAACTCCTCCTCCAGGCTGCTGCGCGCGGCCTCGGCCTGGGGGGCCTCGGAGGTCACGCGCCCCGCGTTGACGAACCCGATCTTGGTCTCTGCTGCAGCGCTGGCGGTACCGCCGGCAAGAATGAGTACCAGGACGACGCGAAGGAACCTATTCATGCCGGCGGCTTTGCCTCTCGTGTAGTGACTGATGCGGTAGCGACCCGGCGCGACACGCGGGGATCAGAAGAACTGACCAAGGGAGAACTGGAACCGCTCGGTCTCGTCTTCAGGCCCGTCATTTAACGGCTCGGCCAGGCTCATTGTCAATGCGCCCAGCGGCGACATCCAGGTGAACGCCAGCCCCGAGGAATAGCGCAGCTCCCCGGAATCGAAGGTGGTCCGCCGGGTGTCATAGACCTGGCCGGCGTCCACGAAGGTGGAGAACCGCACGGCATCGGAATCGATGAACGGCACCGGGAAGTAGAGCTCGGCATTGGCGATGGTCCGCAGGTTCCCGCCCACCGGATCGCCTTCGACGCGCCGGCCCAGGGAGCTCGACTGGTACCCGCGCACCGAGTTGATGCCGCCGGCGAAGAAGTTCTCGAAGAACGGCAGGCGGCTGGTCTCGCCCAGGCCCTCGCCGTAGCCCACGCGGCCCCGCAGCGACAGCGACAGGTCGTCGCTCAGGGGGAAGAAGCGGTTGTGGCTGTAGCTCGCCTTGTAGTACTCGAGGTCGCTCCCGGGGACGGACACTTCCAGCCCCAGCGACTGCTTGGCGCCGCGGGTGGGGAACACGCGCCGGTCCAGCGTGTTCCGCGTCCAGCTCACCTCGGTCTTGTAGTTCTGGTACTGCTCGCCGAACTCGTCGGTGAAGTCGAACATGAACTGCGGCGCGTCGTCGCCCAGGTTCAGGCGCAGGTCCTGGTAGCCCACGTCCAGGCGCACGGAGTCCTCCTCGTTGAGCGGCACGCTGAAGCCGACATCGAGCTCGCCGGAGCGCACCCCGTAGTCCGACAGCCGCGCCTCGCGCGCGTCCGTCTCCCGCAGGCTGGCATTGAAGTGCCGGGTGAGCCCGTCGACGTTGTAGTAGCGATCGGTATAGGTCAGACGATACAGCGAGCTCACCTCGCTGTTGTTCAGGGCCAGGTTAATGCGATCCCCGGTACCCAGAATGTTGTCCTGGGCGACGGAGAAGTTCAGCAGCAGGCCCTGGCCGCTGCCGTAGCCGATGCCGGCCTGGAGGCTGCCCGAGAGGCCCTCGGTGACGTTGACGTTGACGTCCACCTGGTCGTTCTCCCCCGGCACGCGCGGCGTCTCGATCTCCACGCTGTCGAAGAAGCCGAGCTGGTTCAGTCGCTGCCGGGAGCGGTCGATGTTCTCCGAGGAATACCACCCCCGTTCCATCTGCCGCATCTCCCGCCGGATGACCTCGTCGTCCGTGCGGTAGTTGCCGCTGATGTTGATGCGGCGCACGTACACACGGCTGCCCGGATCGACGTAGTACGTCAGATCGACGGTTCCCGCCTCCCGGTTGATGTCCGGCACCGGGTTGATGTTGGCGAAGGCGTAGCCTTCCTCGCTCAGCCGGTCGCGGATGGTGTTGGAGCCCGCGGTGACCTGCTCCTGGGAGAACATGCTGCCGCTGGCCAGCTCCAGGGACTGGCGCAACTCCTCCCGGTCCACCACGGTCTCGCCGACGATCCGAATGTCGCCGAGCTCGTACTGCCGCCCCTCGTCCACGTTCACCGTGACGTAGATGCCGGAGCGGTCCGGGGTCAGCGAGACCTGGCTCGATGTCAGTGAAAAGTCGGCATAGCCGCGGTTCATGTAGAACGAGCGCAGGCTCTCGAGATCGCCCGACAACGCTTCCCGGGAATACTGGTCGCGGCTGGAGAACGGCAGATACCACGGTCGCGGCCCGAGGCTGAAGACGTCCTCCAGCTCGCTGTCGCTGAACGCCTCGTTGCCCACGAAATGGATGTCCCGGATCCGTGCCGTGCGTCCCTCGTCGATATCGATGCGGATCGCCACCCGGTTGCGCTCCAGGGGGGAGACCGTGGTCTCGATGTCGACATCGTAGCGCCCCTGGGAGAAGTACTGCCGCCGCAGCTCGCGCTCGATACCGTCCAGCAGGGCCCGATTGAACGTCTCGCCCTCGGCGAGCCCGGAATCGCGCATCGCCTGCAGCAGCGGATCGGTGGCGATGGCGTTGTTGCCCTCGATCTCGATCTCGGCCACCGACGGACGCTCGACCAGGTTGACGATGAGCACGTTGCCGTCGCGCTGCAGCTCGACGTCCTGGAAAAAGCCGGTGTCGTACAGTGCCCGCACCGCCTCCGCGGCGAGTTGCTGGTCGACCTGGTCGTTGGTGGTGATGGGCAGATAGTTGAACACCGTCCCCGGTGCGATCCGCCGCAGGCCCTCCAGGCGAATGTCTTCCACCGTGAACGGCTCGAAAGCCTTGACCGGCGCCAGCGCGACGACGAACAGCACCAGGGCAGCAACCAGTTTGCGCATACCAACCTTTCTTGTCGTATCGGATTTGGGTTACAGGACACTAGCCGAGCAACCGGGCAAGATCGTTGTAAAACGCCACCCCCATGAGCAGAACCAGCATGAGGATGCCGATCTGCTGCCCGGCGGCCTGCGCCTGCTCGGAGACCGGACTCCCCTTGATGCCCTCGACGGCGAAATACAGCAAGTGCCCACCGTCGAGAATGGGGATGGGTAACAGATTGATCACCCCGAGGCTGATGCTGATCAGCGCCAGGAACTTGGCGAACGGCACGATCCCGCTCGAGGCCGTGTCTCCTGCATACTGGGCGATATTGATCGGGCCGCTGAGGTTCTTCAGCGACGCCTCACCGATCAGCATCTTGCCCAGGACCTCCAGGGTCAGGATGCCGGTGTCCCAGGTATTCCGCGCCGCTTCCCCCAGCGACGCCACGGGGCCGTAGCGCACCGTGTGGAACATCCCGGCAAAGGCATCCTCGGGCACGTCGGGCCGCACGCCCAGCACCCCCCGATCCGAGCCCTCCGCGTTCAGCGCGACCTGGAACGTCTGCCGGCGGCCGTCGCGCTCCACCGCCACGGTGGTGGTCTCCCCGGCTCGGGCACTCAGGGCATCGACGAGTTCCTGCCACTGATCCACCGCGGTACCCGACACAGCGACAATGCGATCCCCCGCCCGCAGGCCAGCGCGGTCCGCAGGCCCGCCGTCGACGATATCCGCGACCTTCGGCGTTATCTCCGGCTGCCAGGGGCGGAACCCGATGACCTCGAGCAGATCCGGGTTGTCGCCGAGCCGCGGCAGGCCGCCGAGATCCAGCTGCCGCTGCCTCTCCCTGCCGTCTTCCGTGCGCACCCGGACAGCGACCATATCGCCGTCCAGGCCGCTGTCCATGAGCTCCATGAGCACCCGATCCCATGCCGGGGTGCGATGGCCGTTCAGTGCCAGGATCTGCTCGCCTTCCTGGAAGCCCGCCTGCGCCGCCGGGGTTTCGGGCTCGACCTGGCCGATGACCGGGCGCAGCTCCTGGGTGCCGACGGTGAACAGGGCCCAGTAGATCACGATCGCCAGCAGGAAGTTCGCCGCCGGGCCGGCGGCGACGATGAGCGTCCGGCGCCACAGGGCCTGGGTATTGAACGCCCGGTGGCGCTCCTCGGCGGCGACCGGGCCCTCGCGCTCGTCGAGCATCTTCACGTAGCCGCCCAGGGGGATCGCGGAGATGGCGTACTCTGTTTGATCCGCACCCCGACGCCAGACCAGCAGGGGCTTGCCGAAGCCGATGGAATACCGCAGGACCTTGACGCCCAGACGCCGCGCGGTCCAGTAGTGCCCGTACTCGTGGAACGCCACCAGGACGCCGATGGCGACGATGAACGCCAGTATGCTGGTGCCGATGGCGGTCATTGCGGTCTCACCTTCGCCCGGGTCTCAATGACGTCTGCCGCCTCGCGGCGCGCATGGCGGTCCGCGTCCATGAGCTCGGCGACGCTGGAGGCGGAACCCGGCCCGGTGCGTGCCAGGGTCTCCTCGATGACGGGTGCGATGCCCATGAATGGCAGTCTCCCCTCCAGGAAGGCGTGGACGGCTTCCTCGTTGGCTGCGTTCAGCACCGCCCCCGACGTCCCGCCCTGCTCCAGGGCCTGGTAGGCCAGGCCCAGGCACGGGAAGCGGCCGGCATCCGGGGCCTCGAAGTCCAGTCGCCCCAGCGTCGCCAGGTCCAGGGGCGCGACGCCGGAGTCCAGCCGTTCCGGCCAGCCCAGGGCATGCGCGATGGGTACACGCATGTCCGGCTGCCCCAGCTGCGCCAGCATGGAGCCGTCCCGGTACGTGACCAGGGAATGGACAATGCTCTGGGGGTGAATCACCACCTCCAGCTCCTCCGGTGACAGACCGAACAGCCAGGAGGCCTCGATGACCTCCAGCCCCTTGTTCATGAGCGTGGCCGAGTCGACGGAAATCTTCCGCCCCATGCTCCAGTTCGGGTGGGCACAGGCCTGGGCCGGTGTCACCGCCGCCAGATCGCCGTCGCTCCAGCCGCGGAACGGCCCGCCCGATGCCGTGAGCACCACGCGGGTTATGCCGCTATCGACGGGACGTCCCCGGGAAAAGTTCCCCGGCAGGCACTGGAAGATGGCGTTGTGCTCGCTGTCCACCGGCAGCAGCTCGGCACCGCTTTGCGCCACCGCGTCCATGAACAGCGGGCCGGCCATCACCAGCGATTCCTTGTTGGCCAGCAGGATGCGGCCGCCGTGGCCCACGGCGCGCAGCGTCGGAGCGAGCCCCGCCGCCCCGACGATGGCCGCCACCGTGATGTCCGCCGCGCGATCCACCGCGGCTTCCAGGCCCTCGGTGTCGTACTGCACCTCCGTCGCCACGCCTTCGGCGCGCAGCCGGCGGTCGAGATCCGCAGCGGCGGCGGCATCCGCCACCACCGCCAGCCCCGGGCGGAACCGGCGGCACTGCGAGGCCAGCAGCTCGACATTGCGGTGTCCCGTGAGCGCGGCGACCCGGAAACGGTCCGGGTGGGCCGCCATGACCTCCAGGGTACTGGTTCCGATGGAACCGGTACTGCCGAGAACGGTGACGCTGATGGTCTCTACAGCCATAGCAGCCCCGCGGCAAAAACCGGCATCGTGGCGGTCAGGCTGTCCACCCGGTCAAGAATACCCCCGTGTCCGGGCAGCAGGGTGCCGCTGTCCTTCACGCCGCAGCGACGCTTGATCATGCTCTCGAACAGATCCCCCACCACCGATGCGACCACCGTCATGACGACCAGGACGACCAGCCACGGCCCGGACGGCAGCTGGACCGGGAACAGCATCGCCATCAGGCCCCCGACCACGAGGGCCGCGGCGAGCCCCCCGGCCGCACCCTCCCGCGTCTTTCCGGGGCTGATCCGGGGCGCAAGCCGGCGACGCCCCAGCCAGCGGCCCAGGAAATAGGCCCCGGCGTCCGCCGCCCAGGTCAGGACCAGGGCCGTCATCACCAGCCAGGGCCCGCCGTCGGGCCGGCCGTGGAGCCAGCACACGGCAAACCATCCGGGCACTAGGAGCAGGACGCCCAGGAGCATGCCGTAGCCTCCGCGTACGGGGGCATCGGACGAACGTCCCGTCTCGAACGACACCAGCCACAGGCCCAGGATCACCCACACCAGGGCGCCCAGCGCGATCACCAGCGCCGAGGCAGGGGCGTACGGGAGGAATACCGCGCTGGCCAGGGCGACGCCGACCAGCACCAGCGTATAGGCGGCCCGTCCGTTGCGCCCCCGGATACCGATCAGGCGGCTCCACTCCCACCCGGCGAGCGCGACCACCGCCGCCATGACGCCGGCGAACGCCGCCGTGGGGAGCAGGAAGACCGCCCCCAGAACCAGCGGCAGCAGGGCAAGGGCGGTGACGAACCGCCACCTAAGCACGACCGAACCGCCCCACCTGGTCGCCGGTTCGTCCGAAACGGCGTTCCCTGCCGGCGAACACGTCCACCGCGTCGCGCAGATCCTCGGCACCGAAGTCCGGCCAGAGCGTGTCGACGAAATGCAGCTCCGCGTACGCCAGGTGCCACAGGAGGAAGTTGCTGATGCGCTTCTCGCCGCCCGTGCGGATCAGCAGGTCGGCGTCGGGCAGTCCGTTGAGACTCAGGTAGGAGGCGACGTCCTGCTCCTGCAGGGCCTCGGGATCGAGGCGGCCGTCCCGGGCGTCGGCGGCAATCCGGCGGGTGGCCTGGACGATATCCCACCGGCCACCGAAGCTGGCCGCAATCACCAGCGTCATTCCGGTGTTGTCCGCGGTGAGCGCCTCCGCGGCCTCGATCTGCTCACGCAGCCGGGAAGACAGCCGGGTGCGCTCGCCGATCATCCGGATGCGGACGTTGTGCTCGTGCAGCCGGATGGACTCCTTCTCCAGGGTGCGCACGAACAGCTCCATCAGCACCGAGACTTCTTCCTGGGGCCGTGCCCAGTTCTCGCTGCTGAAGGCGAACAGCGTGAGCACCTCCACGCCCATCTGCCCGGCCGCCTCGACCACGCGACGCACCGCCTCCGCGCCGGCGCGGTGACCCGCCTGCCGCGGCATCAGGCGGGCGCGCGCCCAGCGCCCGTTGCCATCCATGACGATGGCGATATGTCGTGGCACGCCCTTTCCGGAGCCATGCCTTTCCGCCGTCTCGTCGCTCATCGCTCCTGCCGCCGTTCGCGTACCGCCCCGGCCCGGCATGGGGCGACGGGGGCGACCATCGGTGGAGAATCACTCCGGCCGTCAGACCGCCATGAGCTCCTGTTCCTTATGTTCCAGCACTTCATCCACCTGCGCCACGAACTGGTCGGTGAGCTTCTGGATCCGCTCCTCGCCCCGCTTCTGGTCGTCCTCGGTGATGTCCTTGTCCTTGACCCGGTTCTTGAGCTCCTGGTTGGCATCCCGCCGCACGTTGCGGATGGCGACCCGGGCCTGCTCGGCCTCGTTGCGCACGACCTTCACCAGCTCCTTGCGGCGCTCCTCGTTCAGCGCCGGCATGGGAACACGCACGACCTCACCCTGGGAAGCCGGGTTGAGTCCCAGGTCGGACTGCATGATGGCCTTCTCGATCTTCGGCGCCATCCCCTTCTCGTACGGGGTGACCAGCAGCGTGCGGGAATCACCGGCGGTGACGTTCGCCACCTGGTTGATGGGCACCTGCATGCCGTAGTACTCGACGGTGACATGGTCCAGCAGGCTGGAGTGCGCCCGTCCGGTGCGGATTTTCACGAGCTCGGTCTTGAGTGCCTCGACCGACTTGCTCATGCGGTCGCTGGCATCCTTTTCAATATCCTCGATCACGGCGATTATCCCCTCTCGACAACAGTGCCTACGTCGCCGCCCAGCACCAGGTCCATCAGCGCGCCGGGCCGTGTCATGTCGAACACCTGGATGGGCAGGCCATGGTCGCGGCACAGCACGATCGCGGTGGCGTCCATGACCGACAGCTTGCGGTCCAGGACCTCGTCGAACGTCAGGCGCCGGTAACGGTGGGCATCACGGTCGTGCACCGGGTCCGCGGAGTACACACCGTCCACCTTCGTGGCCTTGAGCATGATGTCCGCGTCCACCTCCACGGCCCGCAGGCTCGCCGCGGAGTCGGTGGTGAAGAACGGATTGCCGGTGCCCGCGGCGAAGATCACCACGCGCCCCTTCTCCAGGTGACGCACGGCCCGGCGGCGGATGTAGTCCTCGCACACCTGGTTGATCTTGATCGCGGACATCACCCGGGTGAACACGCCCTCGTGCTCCAGGGCGTCCTGCAGCGCCAGGGCGTTCATCACGGTGGCGAGCATGCCCATGTGATCGGCGGTGACCCGGTCCATGCCGGCCGCGGCCAGGCCGGCACCCCGGAAGATATTGCCCCCGCCGATCACCAGTGCGAGCTCCACGCCGGTCTCCCGGACCTCGCGGATCTCCCGCGCCAGCCGGCGGCTCACGGCCGGGTCGATGCCGTAGTCGGCATCGCCCATCAGCCCTTCCCCGCTGATTTTCAGTAGGACGCGACGATAAACGGGCGTGCTCATGAGCCGTCTTCCTCTGTCAGCGACTCAGGAACCACGCACCTGGGCCATGACCTCTTCGGCGAAATTGCCTTCCTGCTTCTCGATGCCTTCGCCGACCTCGTAGCGCGTAAAGCCCTGGATGCTGGCGCCCGCGGCCTTGAGGAGATCGCCCACGCTCTGGTCGGGGTCCTTGACGAACGGCTGCCCGAGCAGCGTGTTCTCCCGCAGGTACTTCTTGACGCGGCCGTCGAGCATCTTCTCGACGATCTCCGGCGGCTTGCCGCTGTCTTCCGCCTGAGCCTTGAGGATGGCGCGCTCCTTGTCGACCACGTCGGCCGGCATGCCGGACTCGTCCACGGCCATGGGGTTGCTGGCGGCGATGTGCATGGCGATATCCCGGCCCAGCTGGGCGTCGCCGCCCTCGATCTGCACCATGACGCCGATCCGCGTGCCGTGCAGGTAATGGGCGATATTGCCGCTGTCGGTGCTGTAGCGCTGGAAGCGGCGCAGCTGGATGTTCTCGCCCACCTTCGCCACGAGCTCCTTGCGCGCCGTGTGGACGTCCCGCTCGCCGTCGAAGGGCAGCTCCAGCAGCGCGTCCTCGCTATCCGGCTGCTTCTCCAGGATGATCCGCGCGATGGCATCGGCGAATTTCGTGAAATCGTCGCCGGCGGAGACGAAATCGGTCTCGCTGTTCATCTCCAGGATGACACCGTGCCGCCCGTCATCGCTGACCTGCGTGATGATTTTGCCCTCGGCGGCCACCCGGTCCGCCTTCTTCTCCGCCTTGGCCAGGCCCTTCTTGCGCATGGCCTCGATAGCCTGGTCGATGTCGCCGTCGGCTTCGACCAGCGCCTTCTTGCATTCCATCATCCCCGAGCCGGTACGCTCGCGGAGCTCCTTTACCTGGGCCGCTGTAATCGCCATGGTCCTGTATCCTCTCGCTGCATTCGTTCAGTCCCCGTTCCCGCGCAGCGCAGTCCGCGCACGCAACGGAATCCGGGAGTCGGGCAGCGGCCGGGCGCACGTCCCTGTGCACCCGCCGGCCGCTCACTCTGCGGGGGCGTCTTCTCCCTCGGCCGCCGCACTGGTCTCCCGTACCTCGACGAAATCGTCGGTCTCACGCGCCCCGGGCTGCACGGACGAGGCCTTGGCGTCCTCGACGGCGTCCGCGACACCGCGGGTGTAGAGCTGGATCGCCCGGATGGCGTCGTCGTTGCCGGGGATCACGTAGTCCACGCCCTGCAGCGGACCATTGGTATCCACCACGCCGACCACCGGAATGTTCAGCTTCTGCGCTTCCTTGATGGCGATGTTCTCGTAGCCCACGTCGATGATGAACATCGCGTCCGGCAGGCGCTCCATGTCCTTGATGCCGGACAGGGACCGCTCCAGCTTCTCCTTCTCGCGGGTCAGCTCCAGCGCCTCCTTCTTGACCAGCTTGCGGAAGGTGCCGTCCTCTTCCTGCTGCTCCAGGTCCTTCAGGCGGCGGATGGACTGCTTCACCGTGCGGAAGTTGGTGAGCATGCCGCCGAGCCAGCGATGGTCCACGTAGGGCATGTTGCAGCGCTTGGCCTCTGCCCGCACCGCTTCCCGCGCCGCACGCTTGGTGCCGACGAACAGGATCTTGCCGCCATTGGCGGCCAGCTTGCCCATGAAGTTCAGGGCTTCCTGGTACAGGGGCAGCGTCTTTTCCAGATTGATGATATGGATCTTGTTGCGCTCGCCGAAGATATACGGCTCCATCTTCGGATTCCAGAAACGGGTCTGGTGGCCGAAATGGACGCCGGCTTCGAGCATCTCGCGCATGGTCACGTTGGCCATGGTGTTGGTCTCCCGTGGGTTTGAGCCTCCCCGCATCCCGGTTCAGGAACCCCTGAGGGGCAACCCCGCTGACCGGTTCCAGCGATGCGGGTGTGAATTCAGTCGCCCGGAGGCGACCGGTTAGTGTGCTCCGGCATTTGCCTGAAGAGCGCGCGCTTTATACCATAATTGGCTTGTTGCGACAATTTGCACCTGCCGCAGAGCGCGCCACCGGCGAAGCTCGCCGGCAGCCTGCCCGCTTCCGGCGACGCCCCGGAATCCCGTTCACGATCATAGTCGGAGATCCCCGCAGACTCATGACGGTTACCATCAAGTCCGCAGAAGAAATCGACAAAATGCGTATCGCCGGCGCGCTGGCCGCCGAGGTGCTCAGCCTGCTGGAAGAGCACGTGCAGCCGGGGGTGACCACGGAAGAGCTCGACCGCATCGCCCACGATTTCATCGTCAACGAGCGCGGCGCGGTGCCGGCGCCGCTGAACTATCGCGGCTTCCCGAAATCGATCTGCACGTCCGTCAATCATGTGGTCTGCCACGGGATCCCCGGGCCGAAGAAGCTGAAGAAGGGCGACATCCTCAATATCGACGTCACCGTCATCAAGGACGGCTACCACGGCGACACCAGCCGCATGTACTTCGTCGGCGAGCCCACCATCAAGGGCCAGCGGCTCAGCGACGTCGCCCACGGCGCCCTGTGGGAAGGCATTCGCGTGGTCGAGCCCGGCGCCCGTCTCGGGGATATCGGCGCCGCCATCCAGCGCTACGCCGAGAGCCACAACTACTCGGTAGTGCGGGAGTACTGCGGCCACGGCATCGGCGCCGAGTTCCACGAGGATCCCCAGGTACTGCACTACGGCAACGCCGGCACCGGCATGGTCCTGGAGGAAGGCATGACCTTTACCATCGAGCCCATGATCAACGCCGGCCGCAAGGAAACGCGTGTGCTCAAGGACGACTGGACCGTGGTCACCAAGGACCACAGCCTGTCCGCGCAGTGGGAGCACACGCTGCTGGTGACCGCCGGCGGCCACGAGGTGCTGACACTGCGCCACGACGAAATCGTTCCCGACTGAGGACGGCCCATGTCCACCGCCACGGCCTACCCCAGCGAAGCGGATGCGGTCCTGTTCGACGCCGACGACCTGGAACGCCGGCTCGCCGCCGGCGAGCCGGCCGTGCGCGTCTTCCGCGACGCCCGCCAGCACGGCGACGCCATCCTCAAGGGGCGCTTCCGCGAGGGCGCTCCGGCCCGCATCCTCGTGCCCCTGCGCGCCTGGCTGGTCGACCAGCTCCTGCAGCGGGCCTGGGACCGGATCATGGACGCCGGCTGCGCCGGGATCGCGCTCGTCGCGGTCGGCGGCTACGGTCGCGGCGAGCTCCACCCGGGCTCGGACATCGACCTCATGCTGCTGCTGGACGACGCCGGCCTGGCGGGCCGCGACCAGTGCATCGAGGCCTTTATCACCTTCCTCTGGGACATCGGCCTGGAGGTCGGCCACAGCGTGCGCACCCTGGCGGACTGCGTGGCGGAGTCCGAGCACGACATCACCGTCGCCACCAATCTCATGGAATCCCGCCTGCTCAAGGGCCCGGAGCCGCTGTACCGGGCCATGCGCGAGGCCACTGGGCCGCAGCAGGTCTGGCCCAGCCGCACGTTCTTCGAGGCCAAGTGGCAGGAGCAGCTCCAGCGCCACGCCAAGTACCACGATACCGCCTACAACCTGGAGCCGAACATCAAGGAGAGCCCCGGCGGCCTGCGGGACATCCACATGGTCGGCTGGGTGGCGAAGCGGCACTTCGGCGCCGAAACCCTGCACGACCTGGTGGACCAGGGGTTTCTCACCGAGCAGGAGCACGACGACCTGATCCAGGGCCAGAACCTGCTTTGGGACATCCGTTTCGCGCTCCACACCCTCGCCGACCGCCGCGAGGACCGCCTGCTGTTCGACCACCAGGCCACCCTCGCCCGGCAGTTCGGGTATACCGACCAGGAACACGCGCTGGGCGTGGAACAGTTCATGCAGCGCTACTTCCGCACGGTCATGGAGCTGAGCCGGCTCAACGAGATGCTGCTCCAGCTCTACCAGGAAGTCATTCTCTACGCCGACGACCGCGAGCCCCCGCAGCTCATCAACAAGCGCTTCCAGTCCCGCAAGGGCTTCATCGAGGTCACCCATCCCAACGTCTTCCGGCGCTACCCGTTCGCGCTTCTGGAGGTATTCCTGCTGCTGCAGCAGTACCCCGGGCTCAAGGGCGTGCGCGCATCCACCATCCGGCTCATCCGCTCGCACCGGCACCTCATCAACGACCGCTTCCGCGCGGACCTGCGCTGCCGCAGCCTGTTCATGGAGATCCTGCGCCAGCCCCGCGGCATCACCCACGAGCTGCGGCGCATGCACCGCTACGGCCTGCTGGGCCGCTACATTCCGGCGTTCGGCGCCATCACCGGGCGCATGCAGTACGACCTGTTCCACGTCTACACCGTGGACTCGCACACCATGTTCGTGGTGCGCAACCTGCGCCGCTTCGCCCTGCCCGAGCACGCCGACGAGCTGCCCTTCTGCCACACCATCATGCAGCGGCTGCCCAAGCCGGAGCTCCTGCTGCTGGCCGCCCTGTTCCACGACATCGCCAAGGGCCGCGGCGGCGACCATTCGGAGCTCGGGGCGGAGGATGCGTTCCATTTCTGCCAGGACCACGGTCTCAGCCAGTACGACTCCCGCCTGGTCGCCTGGCTGGTGCGCCATCACCTGCTGCTGTCCATGACCGCCCAGCGCAAGGACATCTCCGATCCCGACGTGATCAACGAGTTCGCCGACCGCATCGGCGACCGCACGCGGCTGGATTACCTGTACCTGCTCACCGTCGCCGACATCCGGGCCACGAACCCGAGCCTGTGGAACTCCTGGAAGGACGCCCTGCTGCTGGAGCTCTACACGGTGACCAAGCGCGCCCTGCGGCGGGGGCTGGAGCATCCCATCGACAACGACGAGCTGGTACGCGAGACCCAGACCCAGGCGCGCCGGCGGCTCAAGGTCAAGGGCCTGCACCACATGACCGTGAAGTCCGTCTGGCGCCATTTCACCGCCGACTATTTCCTGCGCTACTCCGCCGAGGAGATCGCCTGGCATACGGAGGCCATCGCCAGCAGCCGCACCGGGGATCTGCCGCTGGTCCTGCTGGACGGGCACGGCTCCCGCGGCGGCACCGAGGTCTTTCTCTACACCACGGACAAGGACCACGTGTTCGCGCTGACCGTCTACGCCATGGACCAGCTCAACCTCAACATCCAGGACGCCCGCATCATCACCACGCGCAACGGCTATACCCTGGACAGCTACCTGGTGCTGGAGGACGACGGCGAGCCCGTCCAGGACCCGCGCCGCAAGGAGGAGATCACCCGGCGGCTGCGCGAGGCCCTGAGCCAGGACCGGCTGACCGTGCCGACACGGCGGCCGGTACCCCGCAAGGTGCAGCACTTCAACGTCGACACGCGCATCAGCTTCGTCCAGGACCCGGGCAACGAGCGTACGGTACTGGAGCTCATCACCGCCGACCGGCCCGGCCTGCTGGCCCGGGTGGGATACACCTTCGCCCGCTGCGGCGTGCGGCTGCAAAACGCCAAGATCGCCACCATCGGCGCCAAGGCGGAGGACGTGTTCTTCATCACCGGCCAGGACAACCAGCCGCTGCGGGATCAGCAACAGTTCGACGCCATCCGCCATACGCTCATCGAGCTCCTGGACGAGGACCAGGACCTCGCCGAGCAGGCCACCGGGCTGTAGACCCATGAACCCGCACCTCGGCCACCTGCAGCCCTATCCCTTCGAGCGTCTCCGCGCGCTGCTCGAGGACGTCGAGCCGGCCGCCGCTCCGGCCATCAACCTCGGCATCGGCGAGCCCCGGCACGCGCCGCCGGATTGCATACGGCAGGCCCTGGTCGACGCCCTGGACGGCCTCGGCGCCTACGCGGCCACCGGCGGAACACCCGAGCTCCGGGAAGCCATCGGACACTGGCTGCGACAGCGCTTCGACCTGCCCGCGGCGAGCATCGACCCCGAACACAACGTCCTGCCCGTCGCCGGAACCCGGGAAGCCCTGTTCGCCATCGCCCAGGCCGTCGTCGGCGGGCAGGCGGAGGCGCGCGTCGTGATGCCCAACCCGTGCTACCAGATCTACGAGGGCGCGGCCCTGCTCGCCGGGGCGCGCCCGGTGTATCTGGCCACCACCGCCGAGCACGGCTATGTGCCGGACCTGGACGCCGTCCCGGAGGCCGTGTGGCGCGACTGCGGGCTTGTCTACATATGCTCGCCGGGCAACCCCACCGGGGCCGTTGCGCCGGCGGCCTGGCAGGAGCGCCTGATCCGCCTCGCCGACACCTACGACTTCGTCATCGCTGCCGACGAGTGCTACAGCGAGATCTACCCCGACGAGAGCGCGCCCCCCGCGGGCCTGCTGGCCGTCTGCGCGCGCATGGGGCGGACCGACTACCGGCGCTGCCTGGTGTTCCACAGCCTGTCCAAGCGCTCCAGCGCACCGGGCCTGCGCTCGGGGTTCGTCGCCGGGGACGCCGAGCTCCTGGCCGCCTTCCTGCGCTACCGCACCTACCAGGGCTGTGCCCTGCCCCTGCAGGTGCAGGCCGCCAGCCGCGCGGCCTGGGAGGACGAGGCCCACGTAGTGCATAATCGCGCCCGGTACCGGGCCAAGTTCGCCACCGCAATGGAGATTCTCGCTCCGGTGTTGGACGTGGCGGCGCCGGACGCCGGGTTCTACCTGTGGCCGCGAACGCCCCTGGACGACGAGACCTTCGCCCGGCGCCTGTTCGCCGAGGAGAACGTGCGCGTGCTGCCCGGACGCTACCTGGCCCGGGACCGGGACGGCGGCAACCCCGGCGCCGGGCGCGTACGCATGGCCCTGGTGGCGGAGGAGCACGAGTGCGAGGAGGCGATGTGGCGCATCCGGCGATTCGTGGAGCGGCTTTAGGGCCCGGGCGGGGCCGGGTGGCAACGATCCCCGGGCAGCCTTCGGGCGGTTACACAAGCGTGCAGAAACAAACCAATGAGGCAGATCACCATGGACAACGTTCGCTCCGTCATCGAGGACGCCTTTGAACAACGCGGCGAGATCGGCCCGCGCACCGCGCCCCCGGAGGTGGCCGAGGCCGTCGAGCAGGCGATCATGATGCTCGACCGCGGCGAGGCCCGCGTCGCCGAGAAGCGCGACGGCGACTGGGTGGTCAACGAGTGGCTGAAGAAGGCGGTGCTGCTGTCGTTCCGCCTGCACGACAACGAGGTGATGCGCACCGGCGCCGTGAACTTCTTCGACAAGGTGCCGCTGAAATTCACCGACTACAACAGCCACGATTTCCACGCCGGCGGCGTGCGCGTCGTGCCGCCGGCGGTCGCCCGCCGCGGGTCGTTCATCGCCCCCGGCGCCGTGCTCATGCCTTCCTACGTGAACATCGGCGCCTACGTGGGCGAAGGCACCATGGTGGACACCTGGGCCACCGTGGGCTCGTGTGCGCAGATCGGCAAGGGCGTGCACCTGTCCGGCGGCGCCGGCATCGGCGGCGTCCTGGAGCCGCTGCAGGCCAACCCGGTGATCATCGAGGACAACTGCTTCATCGGCGCCCGCTCCGAGATCGTGGAGGGCGTCATCGTCGAGGAAGGTGCCGTCATCTCCATGGGCGTGTTCATCGGCCAGAGCACCAAGATCTACAACCGCGAGACCGGCGAGGTCACCAGCGGCCGCATTCCCCGGGGAGCGGTGGTGGTTCCCGGCAGCCTGCCGGCCAGCGACGGCACGCACTCCCTGTACTGCGCGGTGATCATCAAGCAGGTGGACCAGAAGACCCGCGAGAAGGTGGGCATCAACGAGCTGCTGCGGCCCTGAACCATGACGACGACGCTCTACGGCATCCGCAACTGCGACACCTGCCGCAAGGCCCTGCGCTGGCTGGAGGCGGCAGGACTGTCGGTGACGTTCCACGACTTCCGGCGCGACGGCGTGCCGGCCGGGCGCCTGCAGGAGTGGCTGCGCACGCTCGGCGTCGACGAGGTCCTCAACCGCCGCAGCGCCACCTGGCGCAAGCTGGATGCGGCACAGAAGCAGCGGGCCGAGGAGGATCCGGCGGCCATGCTCCGCGAGCACCCCAACCTGATCCGACGGCCGGTGCTGGAGCACGGTGACACCCTGTGCACCGGATTCCGCGAGTCGGCCTGGCGCGAGATCCTGGGCAAGGACGCGCCATGAGCGACTCCGCCACCCTGGAGCTGGCGCGGGCGCTGATCGCGCGCGCCTCCGTCACCCCCGCCGACGGCGGCTGCCAAGAGCTCCTCCGCACGCGGCTGGAGCCCCTGGGCTTTCACGGCGAGCCCATGCCCTTCGGCGAGGTGTCCAACCTCTGGAGCCGGCGCGGCGACGCGGGCCCCCTGTTCGTCTTCGCCGGCCATACCGACGTGGTGCCCACCGGCCCGGAGGACGCCTGGTCGTCGCCGCCGTTCGACCCGCGGGTCCGCGACGGCCGCCTGTACGGCCGCGGTGCAGCGGACATGAAAGGCAGCGTGGCCGCGTTCGTGACCGCCTGCGAACGGTTCGTGCACCGCCACCCGGCCCACCGGGGCGCCATCGCCGTGCTGCTCACCAGCGACGAGGAAGGCCCGGCCCGGGACGGCACCAAGCGCGTGGTGGAGGCGCTGCAGGCCCGCGGCGAGCGGATCGACTGGTGCCTGGTGGGCGAGCCCAGCAGCGACGCGCGGGTGGCCGACACGGTCCGCATCGGCCGCCGCGGCTCGCTCAACGGCCAACTGCAGGTCCACGGCATCCAGGGGCATGTTGCCTATCCGGACAAGGCCCGCAATCCAGTGCACGCCGTCGCGCCGGCCCTGGCCGCACTGGCGGCCACGGAGTGGGACCGGGGCAATACCAGCTTCCCGCCTACCACGTTCCAGGTCTCCGGCATCCGGGCGGGCACGGGGGCGACCAACGTCATCCCGGGGGACGCGGACGTGCAGTTCAACTTCCGCTTTTCCCCGGAGAGCACCCCGGAAGCCCTGCAGGAGCGGGTGAAGCGGCTCCTGGATGCACACGGCCTGGACTACACGCTGGAGTGGTCGCTGTCGGCGCAGCCGTTCGCCACCGAATCCGGCCCCCTGCTCAGGGCGACCGTCGAGGCCATCCGCGCGGAAACCGGCCGCGACGCTGCGCTGTCCACCGGGGGAGGCACCTCCGACGGGCGCTTCATCGCGCCCACCGGCGCGCAGGTGCTGGAGCTGGGGCCGCTGAACGCCACCATCCACCAGATCGACGAGAATGTCCCGGTCGCCGACCTGGACACCCTGTCGCGCATCTACGAGCGCATCCTCGAGGGGCTGCTTCTGCCCACGCCATGATCCACGACCACGGGAGCATCGCACCCATGAGCCAACCCGTCTCCGTCCCGGTCTCGGTCCTCGATCTCGCCACCATCGTCCGCGACGGTACCCCCGGGCAGGCATTCGAGCGCACCGTCGCCCACGCCCGCGAGGCGGACCGGCTGGGGTTCAACCGCTTCTGGCTGGCCGAGCACCACAACCTGGACGGCATCGCCAGCGCCGCCACGGCCGTGCTGATCGGTCACGTGGCCGGACGGACGCAGCGCATCCGCGTCGGCTCCGGCGGCGTCATGCTGCCGAACCATGCGCCGCTGATCATTGCCGAGCAGTTCGGCACGCTGGAGACCCTCTACCCGGGCCGCATCGACCTGGGCCTGGGGCGCGCCCCGGGCACCGACCCGGCAACCGCCCGGGCGGTACGCGGCGCCGGGGCGAGCCTGGAGCCCGATTTCGGCGAGCTGCTGGCCGAGCTCCGGGGCTACCTGGCACCGGCCCGCGAGGGCCAGAAGGTGCGCGCCATTCCGGGCCAGGGCCTGGACATCCCCGTCTGGCTGCTCGGCTCCAGTGACTACAGCGCGCGCCTGGCCGGCGAGCTCGGGCTTCCCTTCGCCTTCGCCAGCCATTTCGCGCCCCGCCACCTGCTGGACGCGCTGGCGCTGTACCGGGACGTGTTCCGGCCGTCCGCGGTGCTGGACCGCCCCCATGCCATGGTGGCCGTGAATACCATCGTGGCGGACACCGACGACGAGGCCCAGCGCCTGGCCACCTCCCTCCGGCAGCGTTTCCTGCGCATGTTCCGCAACCAGCGGGGCCAGATGGACCCGCCGGTGGCAACCATGGACGGGCTCTGGTCGCCACAGGAGCAGGCCATGGTCGAGAACACCCTCAGCGTCTCCGCCTTCGGCGCGCCGGAGACCGTCCGGGAGCGGCTCGACACCATCATTCACGCCACCGGCGCCGACGAGCTCATGATCACCAACGACGTCCACGACCCGGAAGCACGCCTGCACTCCCTGCGCCTGCTGGCGGACTGCTGCGGCATCCCGGCCGGCGGACGGACCGCCTCTGCAGGGGCGTTCTAACCATAGGCTGAATCAGCCTTTCCGCCGCGCCCGGCGGGTCGTATACACTCCGCCGCCGTAGACGGTTTGCAGGACCCTGCGGGGAAGGAACACATGGCCATATCACAGACCATCACCGGCAGCCGGCCGGGCGGCATCCATCCCGCCGGCTGGCTGGCCGCGGCACTTCTGGGCATCGGGCTGCTGTACCTGGGCCAGGCCATCAGCCTGACCCAGGCGGCGCTGTTCCTGGTCGGCGGCGCGCTGGGCGTGGTGCTCTATCACGCGGCCTTCGGCTTCACCTCCGCCTGGCGGGTGTTCATCACCGACGCCCGCGGCCGCGGTCTGCGCGCCCAGATGATCATGCTCGCCGTGGCCGTGACGCTGTTCTTCCCGGCCCTGGACGCCGGCAGCATCCTCGGGACCAGCGTCTCCGGTTTCGTCGCGCCCATCGGGGTGGCCGTCGTGGTGGGCTCGTTCCTGTTCGGCGTCGGCATGCAGCTGGGCGGCGGCTGCGCCTCGGGCACCCTGTTCACCGCCGGCGGCGGCAACGTGCGCATGGTGATCACGCTTGCCGGCTTCATCCTGGGCTCGGTCATCGCCACCCACCACGTGGACTGGTGGTGGAGCCAGCCCGCCTTCGACGCCGTGTCCCTGGTCAGCACGTTCGGGCTGGGCGGCGGACTGGCCCTGAGCCTGGCCCTGTTCGCCGGCATCTACGGCCTCACCGTGGCCATCGAGAAGCGGCGGCACGGCGCCCTGGAGAAGGCACCGGCCGGCGAGCGGGCGGGCTGGCAACGATTCCTCCGCGGCCCCTGGCCGCTGATCTGGGGGGCCGTCGGCCTGGCGGTGCTCAACTTCGCCACCCTCGCCCTGGCGGGGCGGCCCTGGGGGATTACCTCGGCGTTCGCGCTGTGGGGGGCGAAGCTGTTCCAGTTCCTGGGCATCGACGTCGGCCAGTGGACCTACTGGCAGTACGCCGGCAACGCCAGCGCCCTGGAAGGCAGCATCTTCGCCGACGTCACCTCGGTGATGAACGTCGGCATCATCCTGGGCGCCCTGGCGGCCGCATCCCTGGCGGGCCGTTTCGCGCCCAGCCTGCGCATCCCGTTCCGGCCCCTGCTGGCCGCCGTTATCGGCGGGCTGCTCCTGGGCTACGGCGCACGCCTGGCCTTCGGCTGCAACATCGGCGCCTATTTCAGCGGCATCGCCTCGGGCAGCCTGCACGGCTGGGCATGGCTGATCTTCGGCTTCCTCGGCAACATGGCCGGCGTGCGCCTGCGTCCGTGGTTCTTCGGGCGGTAGCCCACCGGCACCGGCGGTAACCCGGCGGCGCGATGCCCGCCAGGGGTCGCTGCCACGCATCCCGCGGCCATTCCCCTCCTCCCCCCGACCCCGGCACGGATTGCCGCGCACGAAGGCCTCCGTACGCCCTCCGCGGGCCCGGGAGACATCGGCCTCACCTGCTGCAGGAAAAGGGCTCCACGGCTGCTACCATGCGTCCAGGGTGATTCCACCGGCATGCACCGGCCCGGACACGGGCCGCCGGGCCATTCACGATACAACGGGGATACCGCATGAGCCGCATCATCGTCTTCGACGTCAATGAAACATTGCTGGACCTGGCCGGCCTCGACCCGGTCTTCGAGCAATTGTTCGGCACCGCCGACGCGCGCCGCGAATGGTTCGGCCAGGTCCTGCAGAGCGCCATGACCACCACCATTCTCGGGCAGTACCAGGATTTCACCACCATCGCCGGTCACGCGCTCACCCAGATCGCGGCGCGCCGGGCGGTCCGGCTGACCCAGAAGGACCGCGAGGCGGTGGGCGCCGGCATGCGCTCGCTGCCGCCGCATGCCGACGTCGCACCGGCCCTGGCGCGCCTGCGGGACGCTGGGCTGCGGCTGGTCGCTCTCACCAACTCGCCGTCGGCCACGGCGCGGGCGCAGCTGGACCATGCCGGTCTGAGCGACTACTTCGAGGACATTCTCAGCGTGGACATGGCCCAGACCCTCAAACCGGCGCCGGAGGTCTACAACACCGCCGCGAGGAGCATGCTCGCCGCGGCCCGGGACATGCGCCTGGTCGCCGCCCACGCCTGGGACGTGGCCGGGGCCATGAACGCGGGCTGGGAGGGCGCGTTCGTCGCCCGGCCCGGCCAGGTGCTGGATCCGCTGTTCCCCGAGCCCACCATCGTCGGCGACGACATGGAGCAGGTCGCCACGGCCATCCTGGAGCAGGACGTCTACGACGACGACGTATAGTCCGCCTCGCCGGCGATCCGCGCGGCGAGCCGCCGAACATCCGCCGGCGCCCGGGACGCCGCGAGCCCGCGTACGGCGTCGCGGAGGAGCTCCACCAGGCCCGGCCTGCCCGCCTCCCCGGCCGCGGCGGCGGCATCCGCCCAGGGCCGGTGCTGCAGTACCCGCGCCACCAGCCCGCGGCGCGCGCGCTCGCCGGGCTCCGCCGCGCATGCCGGATCGGCCAGCGCCCACAGGGCGACGCGGTGCAGCCCGGCCATGGAAACCTCGTAGGCGCGGTGGCCGTGGGCGAAGCCCACGGCGTCCAGCCAGTCGGTCTCCGACGGCTCCGGAACGTCCAACCCCCGGAGCAGCATCAGCGCCAGCTCCGGCTCGAGCCGTGCCAGCGGGTCGGCCAGCTGCACCGGATAATCACGCGCCATCCGCCCCCGCGCGCGGTCGACCAGGGCGTCGCCGCGCTCGCTGAGGCCCTGCACCATGAGCGCGGAATGCGTGCCGCTGGCCGCGTCCCGCCGTATGCCCAGCCGCACGGGCCGGAAGCCGGCCTGCTCCCAGAACGCGATCAGGCCCGGGGTGGCGCCGAAACTGGCGCCGGTCAGATCATACCCAGCGTCGCGCGCCCGTTCAGCCAGCTCGCCGAGCAACCGGGTCCCCAGCCCCCGGCGCTGGAGCTCCGGGTGCACGGCAATGCGCATGACCCGCAGCGCCCGGGCGGCGGCGCCGTCGAGCACCCCGACATGACTGGCCAGGGACTGGGGCAGGAGGTGACCGCGGGGCCGGCGCCGGCCCGACCAGATGGCCTGCGCAACATCGCCGGTGAAGCCTCCTTCGTCGGCCGACAGGGCGACGCCGGCGACGCGATCGTCCTGCCGGAGGAGGTCCAGGAACAGGTTCGGGCCGTCGAGAAGATTGCGCAGGTCCATCGGCCGGGTGCGGTAGTGCGCGTGAACCAGCAGGCCGAACAGGTCCCGCAGTAACGGCTCGTCGTCCAGCAGGCGATCGCGGTCCAGGCGCTCCAGGAGCAAGGCCCCCTCGCGACCGCCGCTGCCCGCCGCCGGGAGATCCGCATCCAGCAGGAGCGCGCGGAAGAGCACCGCCTCCACCGGATCCCCCGGACGCCAGCGGATGGGCGTCTCCAGCCGGATCTCCTGCCACCGGGGCGTCTCGGCGTCCAGCACACCCCGGAACCGCAGCGAGAATCCCCGGCCGCTGCCCTCGTAGCCATGCACCGTGGTGGCGAACACGATCCGGCTGTGGCGGCGCAGCAGATCGGCCAGGATGGCCGTGGGCACGGCGGCGGCTTCATCCACCAGCACCAGTGCCGGGGGCGAGTCGCACGCCTGCAGCTCCTCGGGTAGCAGAAAGCGCAGCGAGCCGCCGCCGGGAGCCGCTACCCGCCCGCGATGCACGGTCACGCCCAGGCTTCCGGCGGCGTGGCGCAGTACCGCATCCACCGCGGACCGCCGCGGCCCCGTGACCACGATATCGCCGCCGCGCTCGGCGAGAATCTCCGCCGCGGCAATGCCGAGCGCCGCCGACTTGCCGCGGCCGCGGTCCGCCGTCAATACGCTGGGCCGTCGACGGTGCCCGGTGGCAGTGCGCACGACGGCGGCGACAGCCGCCGCCTGGTCGGCCGTCATGCAGCGCCGGTCACCGGCGGCGGCCGGCGCCGGGCCGTGGGGCAACGCTTGCGCTTCGGCGGGCGTTCCTCCCTCCTCCACGACCACGGTATAGGGATCCTCGGCCAGGATGCGGCGCAGTCTCCGGATGAAGCGCCCGGCGACCGCCTCCGGCGCCCAGCCGTCCACGGTGAGGCGCGCTGACTGGGGGTCGGGATGATCCGGCCAGTCGGCCAGCGGCGGCGCCAGGAGCAGAACCAGCCCGCCGGCCCGGACGGTGCCGAGCCCCGCCCCGAGGCCGTCGGGATCCAGGCCGTCATGGGCGTCCACGATCAGGCACGAGGTCTCGCTGCCCAGGTAGCGCACGAGCCCGTCCGGCGGACAGGACGGAACGCCGTCGGGCACGGCGTGCCCGGCCCACAGCGCCGAGGCGGGATCCGCCGCCGCACGGAGCATGGCCTCCCCGCACCGGTGGGTCCACGGCCGGCTGCCCGCCAGGAGCACCAGGCGCCGGTAGCCGGCGGCATGCGCCTCCGCGGCCAGCCGTGCGGCCCGTTCCCCGAGGCTCGCGGGATCGCTGCCGCCGGTCATGCCGTGTCGACCTCCAGGCGGTGCAGCCGAGCGAACGCGTCCTGGCGGCTGTCGCCGCACAGGCTTTCGGTGGCCTGGAAGCGCTCGCACACCGCGGGACGCTCCGGCCGCCCGAACAGGCCGCAGCGATAGTCCGCGGTAAGGTGGATACACGCTTCACCGGCGGGCTTGCCGTCGGGCATGCCGGGCAGGGGCGACGAGATGGAGGGCACGATACAGCAGGCCCCGCAACCAACCCGGCATTCCATCAGTGATTCCTCCGGAAAGTCATAACCATTTATTTATTGTACGGTGCTTTACATCATTTTCCTGATGTCACGCATCAGGTTTCCAGCCGGCGCCCGCAGCCCTCGAAACGGCGCTGCCCGATGCGGATGCGGACGGGCTCCAGGAGCGGCTGAGCGTCACCCCGCCGGCAGGCGCCCTCCAGGCGCTCCAGGTGTACCGTCTCGCCCTCGCGCTCCGCCTCCAGGCGCCGGCCCGTCATCCACGTGGGACTGTCGGCCCGTACCGGATCATCCCCCCGGCGGCGAAAGACCAGCACCTCCTCGCGCACTTCCAGGAGCCAGCTGCCGTCCCGCGCCGTCGCCCGATAGGTCACCCCGTCCAGGCGGGCCGCCTCCCAGGCGCCCACGCCCGGCGTTTCCCCGCAGCGCGTCCGGGTGCCGCTGCCGTGGGTGTACGTCCCCCGGCCGTTCGCGACCTCCCAGCCCACGCGCCCGTCGCTGTAGGACAGGGCCTGGCCGGACCCGTCCCGGGTCAGGCGACGGCTCTCCCCTTCGCGGTGCAGGCGCACCGACGCGCGTCCCTGGCCTTCGACGACCACGCGCGAGCCATCGGCGCAGTCATACACCGTCATGGCCACACCCGGCGGCTCCGGTGCCGGCTCCCGGGGCGGACGCGACTCCGCCTGCGGCGCCCCATCCGTACCGGCACAGCCGGTGACCAGCGCCGCGGCAAAGACAAGCGCAACCGCTCGCACCATCATTGCACCGCAGTCGAAACCCGTCATGTTGCCTGCTCCACCGCGACGACCCGGACCGTCGCCCCGGACACGCGGAAACGCACATTCCAGCTGCCGATCCGGACCCCGTGCACGCGCCCGCTGTCGTTGTCGCGGCGATAGGCGGGGCGCGGATCCGGCGCCAGCGTCTGCTCCGCCAGGGCGCGCCATTGCGGATCGCCGACCGGCTCCGACTCGGCAAGCCCGGGCGCGAACTCGACCCGCAGCCGCTCGGGTGGCCGGTCGAACGGCTGCGGGGCAACCGCCGCGGGCAGGCAATCGCTGTAGGGAAGGTACGGCTTGATATCCAGCACCGGCGTCCCCTCCACGAGATCGTGATTGCTTATCCGCAGGCCGCACCAGCCCGGGCCGGCATGCACCGCGTCCAGTGTGACCACCGACAGACCGATGGGGTTCGGGCGCACGGGCGAGCGGCTGGCGAACACACCCACACGCCGGTTCCCCCCGAGGCGGGGCGGACGCACCGTCGGCGTCCACTGCGCGCCGGGGTTGGCATGGAAGCGATACAGAAGCCAGACATGGCTGAAGCCGTCCAGGCCCGTCAGCGACTCCGGGACGTCGTAGGGCGGCAGCAGGACGACCTCGGCCCGGGCTGCCGGCACCTGGCCGGGCTGGCGCGGCGTGCCGAAGCGCTCCGGGTAGCCGCCGCGGATGATGCCGACGGCGTCGGTGCTGTGCTCCGACGAATCATGCGCTGCCATCGAGGGTCTTCCGCATGGCCGCCAGCCAGTCCCGGGCCTGGCCCGCGGCCGGTTCCGTCGTGCGCCCCCGGCGCCGGTCCACCCGGGTTACCGCCTCCCCCGGGCCGAGCTCGCCCAGGAAGCGCGACACGGACAGCGGCTCGCTGCCCCGCCCCGTGCCCAGGTCCAGGGCATCGGCATGGTGCAGCGTGACCGCGTCCTGGGCCCGGGTCACGGCCACATAGGCCAGCCGCCGTTCCTCCGCCAGGTTCTCCACCTCGCCGTCGCGCTCCATGGGCATGAGTCCCTCGGAGAAACCGTACAGGTGCACCTCCGGCCACTCCAGCCCCTTGGCGCCGTGGACGGTGCTCAGCGTCACCTTGCCCTCGCCGGCGTCGCCCTCCTCGGTACCCGCGGCGACGACTTCCAGGGCGGCCGCCCACGCGGCCTCCGGCGGCGATCCCGCCGGCAGCGACGCCAGCCGGCGATCCATGGCGCGCTGGACCACGGCCATGCGCCCCAGGGCCGGCCGCAGCGCCTGCTCCACGTCGGCGGCGCCGCCGGCGCGGCCGGCCTGCATGCTGCGCCGGGCCCGCTGCGTGAGCCAGTGCCGGAAGAGCCCGTCCTGCTCGCACCAGGCCAGCAAGCCGCCCGGCCCGTCGCCATGGAGTCGGGCCATGCCCGCGCCCAGGCGCTCCACCGCGGCCGCCGCCCGCGGCGCCAGCCGCGCCGCGCGCTGGAGGGGATCGCCGCTGCCCTCGGTCAGGCGCGCGACGCCGCGGGCCCCCAGGCCGGGAATCATGTCCGCCACCCGGGACAGCGCCCGGATGTCATGGCGATTGCTGGCCAGCCGGCCGACGGCGAGCATCATGCGGACGTCGGCATAGCCCAGCAGGTCCGTGCCGGCCTTGATGCGATACGGAATGCCCCGCCGCAGCAGCGCCGCCTCCATGCCGCGGGCCAGGCGGTTCTTGCGGTACAGCACGGCCAGGTCCTCCGGGCCGCGATCGCGGGCCAGGGCCGCCGACAGACGGTCCGCGACGCCCTCGGCCATGGCCTCGCCGTCGTCGTACTCCACCAACGTCAGGGGCGCGTCCTCCCCCGAGCGCACGGCGAACGGGGTCTTCTCCAGCCGCTCCGTGTTGTTGCGCACCAGGGTGGCGCCCCCGGAGACGATCGCGGCGGTGGAGCGGTAGTTGCGCTCCAGCCGGTAGACCGTGGCGCCGTACTGGTCGATGAAGTCGCGCATGTTCTCGGGCCGGGCATGACGCCACTCGTAGATGGCCTGGTCGTCGTCGCCCACGAGCACCACGGTCCGGCTCTCCGGGGCGATCAGCTGCAGCAGCCGGAACTGCCCGGCGTCGGTATCCTGGGCCTCGTCCACGGTGACATCGCGCAGCTCCGCGCGCAGCCGCGCCGCGAGCGCCGGGTCCTGGCGCAGCAGGCGGATCGGCAGCAGGATCAGGTCGGCGAAATCCAGCACGGCCGCGCGCCGCTTCTCTTCCTCGTAGCGGCGCAGCCCCTCCCGGAAGCGCCGGCCGGCGGTGCGGTCCAGGCCGTCGGCCTCGCACAGGCTCATGATCTCCGGGACGTCCGCCTCGTGGGTGACATCCAGGCCGCGCGCGGTGATCTTCTCGCGCAGGCGCAGCAGCTCCTGGCGGTGTCCCTTGTCCGGGAACGGCCGGGCCAGCAGCGCATCGAGCATGCGGGTGGCGTCGTCGGCGTCCATGAGCGTGGCCCGGCGCGGGATGCCGATGGCTTCGCCGTGCTGCCGCAACAGGCCGTTGCCGAAGCTGTGGAAGGTGCTGATCCACGGCAGCGTGTACTCCGCCGGCAGCCGCGCCCGGAGCCGCTCCCGCATCTCCGTGGCGGCCTTGTTGGTAAAGGTGAGCAGCACCATGCCGGCCCCGGGGACGCCCGCCTCCGTCAGGCGGCGGGCCGCCCGTTCGGTGGTGCAGCGCGTCTTGCCCGACCCGGCGCCGGCGAGTACGGCGGCCGGCCCGTCCTCGTGGGCAACGACACGTGCCTGGTCGTCATCGAGCATCGGCGGCATCCCGGTTGGCATGGCCAGGGACCCGGCGCGGGATCCGTGCCGGGCGGAGAAGCGGGCATTCTACGGAGCGTGGGACGGGTCTTCCAGCTCCAGGGGCAGTGTCGCCGCCGCGGGAAGGCGGCGACGCAGCCGCTGGCGCCGGCGTTCGTGCCCGGCACCCTCGGGAAGTCGTTCGGCCAGGGACAGCGCCGCCTGCGGGTCGCGCCGGAAATGCTCGTGGAACTTGGCCAGCTGCTCCAGCGCCCGGGGACAGCCGCACTCGGCCAGGCGCTGCCACAGCGCTGCGGCCTCCTCCAGCCGCCCGGCGCGCCGGTACAGGCGCGCCAGCTCGTGCTGCCCGGCCCGGTCCAGTGCCGGCGCCGCCTCCAGGACCTGCAACGCCCGCGCTTCCTCGCCCTGCTGCAACCACGCGCGCGCCGCCCCCAGCGCGTCCGCACCGAAGGCGCCCGGGTCCCGGAATGCCGCCCCGAGCCGCGGCAGAAGCGCCAGCAACGACAGGATGTCCTGGCGGTTGTGGGCGAGCACGTCGCCCATGCGCGCGCCGTCGCCGCGGTGCAGCCAGTCGAACCACACGCCGGGCACCTGGCTGCCCGGGAGATCGCCGTCCCGGGCCACCCCGAGCAGCAATGCCTCGGCGGTGGCCAGCCGGCAATCCGGCCAGTGAGGCCGGAACAGCCGCCGCACCGGGTGCAGCAGATCCACGTGCTGCGCGGGCAGGGGCGCTGCAGCGGTGCCGTGCAGGCGGTAGCGATCCCGCAGCAGGGGCAGGTCGAAGCTGCCGCCGTTGTAGGTCGCCAGGGCCGCCAGCCCGGCGACATCGGCGGCCAGGGCCTCGAGCATCGCCGCCTCCCCGGCGAAGCCGGTGATGACGTACTGGCGCGCCTGCCAGGCATCTCCCACGCGCCGGACCAGGCCGATGTTGAACGCCACCGTGCCCGTGCCCCCGGCCAGGCCACTGGTCTCGGTGTCCAGGAAGCCCAGCGAGCCCAGGGTGGCATCCGGCATGCCCGGCAGCCCCGCGCGCTCCTCCGGTGCGGGCAGGCGGGCGCCCGCACACACCGCGCCATCGCCGTACTGGTGATCCACGCACAACAGCCCCGGGGCCAGCTCGCGGGCACCGAGCGCGCGTGCCAGGGCCGCGACGTCATGCTCCCGCGTCGGGGCCGCGCGGGCACGGCCCGGCCCGTCACCGACCCGCATCCGGGCCAGCCGCTGCCGCAGGTCGGGCGCGGCGGCGGCCCGCTCCGGGCCCGCCGTCACGCCCGCCTGGCTGCGCAATGTCTGCAGTCGCTGCTTAACCGCCATCGCCCGCGAGCACCTCCAGCACCTGCAGCGCGGCCTGCCGCGGCGAGAACCCGCGCTGCTCGTCGGAGGCCAGGATGGGCCCGACACAGCCCGGGCAGCCGGACTGGCAGCCGCACTCGGCCACCAGCGTCCGGGCGCCGGCCACCACGGCCCGCCGCTGCTCGAACAGTGGCGAGGACAGGCCCACGCCGCCGGGATAATTGTCGTAGAGGAACACCGCCGGCCGGAAGCGCTGCTCCTGCTCCGGGTCCATGGTCCCGTTCTCGAAGCTGCGGATCTGCCCCCGGCCCGCCGGCCCCACGGTGGAGAACCAGCGGGCGTTGCCGTCGCCCACCGCGCGCCCGAGATCCGCCGGCTCGGACATCACCCGCAGCGCCGCCACGTGGTGCATGGCGTGGGCCGCGCCCAGGAAGCCGTCCAGCGCCTCCTGGCGGCTCGGGAACGCGCGCGCCAGCTCGTCCGGGTGGATCTCCCACCAGACCGCGGTGGTGTGCATCTCCTGGTCCGGGAGATTGATGTTGCCGTAGCCGACGTTCTCGTGGGTGTAGTAGCGGATCTTCTTGAACCCGGGGATCCGCCGCACCAAATGCACCTCGCCATTGGCGCACTCGCTGCGCCCGCCCCGGTCGCTGTCGAAGCTCTCCAGGATCTTCAGCCGCGTGTAGTCGATGGCGTCGGTATAGTAGTCCGCGCGCGTCTGGCGCACCCACGCCTTGCGGCCTTCCCAGTCCAGGGTCTCCACCTGGTACGGCTGCGCCTGCACCAGGTAGATGGCGCCCTCGTAGAGCGTCTCCGCGGCGCTGGAGTAGTCCACCTCGGCCACCACCTGCTGGCCGCCCTCGGTGATATCGATGACGACGAAGTTGCCCTCGGCCATCGAGCGCAGGCTGACACTGTTGGCCGGGTAGCTGTCCTCGGTCCAGTGCCACTGGTCTTCCTCCCGGTGCAGCACACCCTGCTCCTCCAGGTACGCGAGCAGCTCCTCCAGATCCTCGCCGCCGAAGCGCTCGCCCTTGCGGAACGGCAGCTCGAAGGCCGCGCAGCGCACGTGATCCAGCAGGATGAGCAACTGGTCCGGGTCGATGCGGGCATGCTCCGGCGAGGCCCCCAGGAAGAACTCCGGATTGCGGACGATGTACTGGTCCAGGGGCTGGCTCGACGCCACCAGCACGCCCAGCGCCGCCCGTTCCCGCCGTCCGGCGCGCCCCAGGCGCTGCCAGGTGGCGGCGATGGTGCCGGGATAGCCGTCCAGCACGCAGACATCCATGGAGCCGATGTCCACGCCCAGCTCCAGCGCCGAGGTGGCCACCACGCAGTCCACCTCACCGCCGCGCAGGGCCTTCTCGGTGTCACGGCGCTCCCCCGGCAGGTAGCCGCCCCGATACGCCGCCACCCGTGCGGGCTTGCGGGGATCGCTGTCGAAGACATCCTTCAGGTACTTGGTGATGACCTCCACCATCAGCCGGCTGCGGGCGAAGACGATGGACTTCAGGCCGGCACGCACCGCCATGCGCGTTATGCGGGTGCTCTGGGACCGGGACGAGGCGCGGATGCCCAGGTCGGCGTTGATCACCGGCGGGTTCCACAGCAGCAGCTGCTTCTGTCCCGCCGGTGCACCGCTTTCCGTGATGGCCGCCACCTCCTCCCCCACCAGCCCTGCGGCCAGCTCCGCCGGGTTGGCAATGGTCGCCGACGACAGGATGAACACCGGGTCGCTGCCGTAGAACCGGCAGATGCGGCGCAGCCGCCGCATGACATTGGCCATGTGCGAGCCGAACACGCCCCGGTAGGTGTGGGTCTCGTCGATGACCACGTAGCGCAGCCCCTCGAAGAACTGCGCCCACTTGGTGTGATGGGGCAGCACCCCCTTATGCAGCATGTCCGGGTTGGTGACCACCACGTCGCCGCGGGTGCGCACCGCCTTGCGGGCATCGCCCGGGGTGTCGCCGTCGAAGGTGTACGCGCGGATGCCCAGCTCCCCGGCGCGATTGAGCTCGGTGAGCTCCGCTACCTGATCCTGGGACAGGGCCTTGGTCGGGAACAGGTACAGGGCCTTGCTGCCCTCGGTGAGCGCGGAATGCAGCACGGGCAGGTTGTAGCACAGCGTCTTGCCCGAGGCCGTGGGGGTGACGACGACGGTATGGCGGCCGGCACTGATGCTGTCCCAGGCCCGGCGCTGATGGCTGTAGAGCCGCCGGATGCCGCGCTCGCCCAGGGCGGCCCGCAGGCGCGGTTCCAGCTCCGCGGGCATGTCGGCAAAGGTCGCCTCCCGCGCCGGCGTGACCAGCTGGCCCGTGATGCGGCCGCCGTACTTGCGCTGCAGGCGCTGCGCCAGGCGGCTGACCGGATCCCGGGATTCCCCCTCAATAGCGTGCTCGGCGGCTGTCGCCATGGTATTGCCCCGCATGGTATCCCCCGACGGTACGATAACACTGTATATAATGCCAGTCTTCGTTGCGTATGCGTGCCGCCGGCACAACGACGACCCGCTGCCGAGAACGGACAACCGGAGGCTGCAGGCTTCCCTTCACGATCCCGTCCTGTTCACCTCAGGCAAAAATCCCGGCGAGGCATGAACGAAAACCACGGATGCGTTATCCTGTCCGCCTTTTCCGGCTGCGGAAGAAACCACCGTTCCCGGCCGCCGCCCGGGATACGGGCACACGGGCGCGGCCAAGGCAAAGACATGGCAACGAGGAGTCAGAGCATGACCGAACGAGTGCAGGAGGGAGGACTTCAGGTCGCAAGGGAGCTGCACGAGCTGGTCGCCAACGAGCTGACCGCGGGCACCGGCGTCAGTCCGGCCACCGTATGGAGCACGCTGGAGTCCCTGGTCACCGACCTCGGGCCGCGCAACCGCGAGCTGCTGGACAAGCGCGACCGCTTCCAGGAGCAGCTGGACAACTGGCACCGGGAGCGCAAGGGCCAGCCCCACGACCACGCGGCCTACAAGCAGTTCCTCAAGGATATCGGCTACCTCCTGCCGGAAGGCGACGACTTCCAGGTGACCACCAGCGACGTGGACCCGGAGATCGCCGAAGTGGCGGGCCCGCAGCTGGTCGTGCCCATCAGCAACGCGCGCTTCGCCCTCAATGCCGGCAACGCCCGCTGGGGCAGCCTCTACGACGCCTTCTACGGCTCGGATATCATTCCCGAGGACAACGGCCTCGAGAAGGGCACCAGCTACAACCCCAGGCGCGGTGCCGAGGTGGTCCGTCACGCCGCGCAGGTGCTCGACGCCGCGGCGCCGCTGACCGGCGGCAGCCACGCCGACGCCACCGGCTACGCCGTTCGCGACGGCAAGCTGGTGGTCCGCACCGCCGCCGGCGAGCAGACCCTCCAGGATCCGGCCCAGTTCGCCGGCTACCAGGGCGCCGCCGAGGCGCCCTCCGCCGTGCTGCTGCGCCGTCACGGCCTGCACCTGGAAATCCAGATCGACAGCAGCAACCCCATCGGCAAGGACCACGCCGCCGGCGTCAAGGACGTGGTCATCGAGTCCGCCATGACCGCCATCATGGACTGCGAGGACTCCGTCGCCGCCGTGGACGGCGAGGACAAGACCCTGGTGTACCGCAACTGGCTCGGCCTCATGCGCGGTGAGCTGGAGGAGACGGTGGCCAAGGGCGACAGCACGTTCACCCGCAGGCTCCATGCCGACCGCGAGTACACGGCCCCCGACGGCTCGCCGCTGAAGCTCCACGGCCGGGCGCTGATGCTGGTGCGCAACGTCGGTCACCTGATGACCACCCCGGCGGTGCTGGACCGCGAGGGCAACGAGATTCCCGAGGGCATGCTGGACGCGGTCATGACCACACTGGGCTTTGTCCACGACCTCAAGGGGCTGGGGCGGTTGACCAACTCCCGCGCCGGCAGCATGTACATCGTCAAGCCGAAGATGCACGGCCCGGACGAGGTGGCCTTCGGCTGCGAGATCCTCAACCGCGTCGAGGACGCCTTCGGGCTCCGGCGCTGCACGCTGAAGATCGGCGTCATGGACGAGGAGCGCCGGACCACGGTGAACCTCAAGGAATGCCTGCGCCAGGCCAGCGACCGGGTGATCTTCATCAACACCGGCTTCCTGGACCGCACCGGCGACGAGATCCACACGTCCATGGAGATGGGACCGTTCAAGCGCAAGGACGACATCAAGGGCGAGCCCTGGATCAAGGCCTACGAGGACTGGAACGTGGACATCGGCCTGGAATGCGGTCTCAAGGGCCATGCCCAGATCGGCAAGGGCATGTGGCCCAAGCCGGACAAGATGAAGGACATGCTCGAGGCCAAGATCGGGCACCCGAAGGCCGGCGCCAACACCGCCTGGGTCCCCTCGCCGACCGCGGCGACGCTGCATGCGACCCACTACCACCAGGTGGACGTGCACGCCGTCCAGGCGGAGCTCAAGAGCCGGCCGCGCGCCAGCCTGGACGACCTGCTCACGGTGCCGGTGGAGCCGAACCCGGCGTGGTCCGCGGAGGAGATCCAGCAGGAGCTGGACAACAACGCGCAGGGCATCCTCGGCTACGTGGTGCGCTGGATCGACCAGGGCGTGGGCTGCTCCAAGGTGCCGGACATCAACGACGTCGGCCTCATGGAGGACCGGGCCACGCTGCGCATCTCCAGCCAGCACATCGCCAACTGGCTCTACCACGGCATCGTCTCCGAAGGCCAGGTGATGGACACCATGAAGCGCATGGCGGAGGTCGTCGACCGGCAGAACGCCGGCGATCCCCACTACCGCAACATGGCGGCGGACTTCGATGGCAGTGTCGCCTTCCGCGCCGCCTGCGACCTTGTTTTCAAGGGGCGGGAGCAGCCCAACGGCTACACCGAGCCGGTCCTGCACCGGCGGCGCCAGGAAGCCAAGGCGAAGTACGGTCAGTAAGGACGCGCACGGCATCACCGAGGCAAGCCCGGCCGCCGCGCCGGGCTTCCTCGTATGGATCGGATGATGAACGCGAAGCCCTTCCGCTCGCCGGGCTCCCTGGTGCTGGTCCTGGCCGGTGCCGTGCTCTGGGGCACGGCCGGCCCGGCGTCACAGTTCCTCTACGACGGCACGTCCACCACGCCCATGGCCGTGGCCATGCTGCGCATGACCCTGGCCGCGCCGCTGCTCCTGCTGATCGCCGCCGACGGGCTGCGCCGGGATTTCCGGGCCCTGCGGGCGCGGACCCCGCTGGTGCTCATCGGTGGCGCCAGCATCGCGCTCTACCAGGTTTTCTACTTCCAGGCGGTGGCCGTCTCCGGGGTGACGCTGGCCACGCTGACGGCGCTGTGCCCCGTCCCCGTGCTGGTGGCGGTCCTCGCGCGGGGCATCCTGGGCGAGCGCGCCACCCCGATTCCCTGGCTGGGGATCGCCCTCGCCAGCGCCGGCACGCTGCTGCTCGTGGGCGCGCCGGAGACGGACGCCCCCGCTGCCGACCTCGCACTGGGCGCGGCACTGGGCCTGCTGGCCAGCCTGTCGTTCGCCGGCATCGCCCTCAGCGGCCGCGCCCTGGGCGATCACCATCCGCCACTGGCCGTGACGGCGACGCTGTTCACGGTGGGCGGCGTGATCCTCCTGCCGGTCCTGCTCATCCAGCCCCGGGCCGTCGGCGCTGCCTTCGGCGGCTGGCCGCTGATCGCGTTCCTGGTGGTGGTTCCCACCGTGCTGGCCTACGCGCTGTTCTACAGCGGCGTCGGCCGGACACCGGCAGCGGTTACGGGGGTCGTCATCGTCGCGGAACCGCTCACCGCGTCGACCCTCGGCTGGGCACTGCTCGACGAGACGCTGGCGCCGGTGCAGCTCGCCGGCGCGGCGCTGCTGTGTGCGGCCATGGTGCGGGCGGCGTGGCAGGAGAACGAGAGGAAGACGGCACCAGGCACACAGATTGGCGGTCGGGGCTGAAGCCCCTCCCACAGGCGAATTCCCCTGGGCGCGAGTCTGTAGCCGGGAGGCGCCGTCGACCGATGTGGGAGCGGCTTCAGCCGCGACCTTTCAGGAAACCCCAACGGGAGGGTCGGGGCTGAAGCCCCTCCCACACGGGGTTCCGGAAGCCCTCTCCGGATCATTCAGGGAGAACCGGCCGGAATGCCGCCGTACCGGGGCGCTACGCCTTCAGCCCCAGAACGTCCTCCATGTCGTACAGCCCGGGCGGCTGCTCGCGGACCCACAGCGCGCTGCGGACGGCGCCGCGGGCGAACGTCATGCGGCTGCTGGCGCGGTGGGTGATCTCCAGGCGCTCGCCCAGCCCCAGGAACATGACCGTGTGGTCGCCGACCACGTCGCCGCCCCGGATGGTCTCGAAGCCGATGGTGCGATGGTCCCGCTCACCGGTATGCCCCTGTCGCCCGTAGACGGCGTTGTCGTCCAGGTCGCGGCCGAGGCTGTCGGCGATCACCCGGCCCATGCGCAGCGCCGTTCCCGACGGCGCATCCACCTTGTGGCGATGATGGGCCTCGACCACCTCCACGTCGTAGTCGTCTCCCAGCGCCCGGGCCGCGGTGGCGAGCAGCTGCAGCGCCAGGGTGACGCCGGCGCTGTAGTTGGCGGCGTGCACCACCGGGATGCTGCCGGCGGCCCGGCGAATGCGGTCCGCACCGGCGTCGTCCAGGCCCGTGGTGCCGATCACCATGGGCACCCCCGCCGCTGCGCAGGCATCCACGTTGGCGGCGGTGGCTTCCGGCAGGGTGAAATCGATGAGCACGTCGACCCGCGACAGAGCCGCTTCCAGGTCCGTCTCCACGGCCACGCCCATCGCCCCCTGACCGGCGAGCTCGCCCACGTCGACCCCGGCCAGGGAGGACCCCGGCCGTACCAGGGCCGCGGTCAGCTCCAGCGCCTGGCGCTCCGCCACGGCCGCCACGAGGTTCCGCCCCATGCGGCCGCCGGCGCCGCAGATGCCGATACGAATGGCCATGTCCCCGTTTCCCCGCTGGTCAGAACTTCAGCTCGTCGAAGAACCGCCGGGCCTTGTCCAGCCAGGAGCTACCCTCCGGCGTGTGCTTGCGCCCGCCCTGCTCCAGGGTCTCGCCGAACCTCTCCAGCAGCTCCTTCTGCTCCCGGGTCAGGTTCACCGGTGTCTCAACGTTCACGCGGCACAGGAGATCGCCCTGGGCCCCGCCGCGCACGGGCTTGACGCCCTTGCCGCGGATGCGGAAGGTCTTGCCCGACTGCGTGCCCGGCGGGATGCGCAGCTGCACCCGGCCCTCCAGCGTGGGCACCTCCAGCTCGCCGCCCAGGGCGGCGGTGACCATGTTGATGGGCACGTCGCAGCGCAGGTTGGCGCCGTCCCGCGTGAAGATGGGGTGCTCCTTGACCAGCACCTGCACGTACAGGTCCCCGGGCGGGCCGCCGCGCTCACCCGGCTCGCCCTCGCCCGAGAGGCGGATGCGGTCGCCGGTATCCACGCCGGCGGGGATCTTGACGTTGAGCTCCTTGGTCTCCTCCACGCGGCCGTCGCCGCCGCAGCTGCCGCAGGGGTCGGTGACCATGACGCCGGTTCCGCCGCAGCGCGGGCAGGTCTGCTGGATGGAGAAGAACCCCTGCTGCACGCGCACGTCGCCGTGTCCGCGGCAGGTGGTGCAGACATCCGGCTCGCGCCCGCCGGCCTGGCCCTTGCCGTCGCAATCGTCGCAGCGGCTCCAGGTCGGGATGTCCAGGGTCTTCTCCACCCCGAACACCGCCTCTTCCAGGGACAGCTCCAGGTTGTAGCGCAGGTCGGCGCCGCGGAACATGCGGCTGCCGCCGCGGCCACCGCCGCCGAAGATGTCGCCGAAGACGTCCGAGAAGATGTCCGAGAAGCTGGCCCCGCCGCCGGCACCGGGACCGCCGCCCATGCCGCCTTCCACGCCGGCATGGCCGAACTGGTCGTAGGCCGCCCGCTTCTGGGGATCGGTCAGGACCTCATAGGCGTTCTTGACTTCCTTGAACAGGACTTCCGCTTCCTCGTCCCCCGGGTTGCGGTCCGGGTGGTACTTCATGGCGAGTTTCCGGTACGCCTTCTTGATCTCGTCATCCGAGGCGTTCTTCTGCAGCCCCAGGAGCTCGTAGTAGTCGCGCTTCGCCATGATCGCGTCGTCCCCCCGCTCGATTTACCCGTGCCTCGTGCCCTCTCGCGACGCGGCACGCGGCACTATCGCTTGATGTCCATGGCGCCGGCCGCAGCCGGCACACCGTTCACTTCCGGGCGGCCGTGGCAGCGCCGCCCGTTGGCACGCACAACGGGCGCAGGGTTGCCCGTGCGCCCGTTGTCGTCACGTCAGGCCACAAAGGCCGGACCGGTCACTTCTTGTTGTTGCTGTCGTCCTCGTTGACCTCCTCGAACTCCGCGTCGACCACGTCGTCCGAGCTGCCCTGGCCCTGGCTCGCATCACCGCTCTCGGTGCCGGCCTCGCCCTGCTGGCCGTACATCTTCTCGGCCAGCTTGCCGGAGACCTCGCCCAGCTTCTGGGTCTTGGCCTCGATGTCGGCCTTGTCGTCGCCCTTGTTGGCCTCTTCCAGCTCGCTGATGGCGTTCTCGATCTCCTGCTTCTCGTCGGCGCCGACCTGATCACCCATCTCGTCCAGCGACTTGCGCGTGGCGTGGATGAGGTTCTCGGCCTGGTTGCGCGCCTCGACGAGCTCGCGCATCTTGCGGTCTTCCTCGGCATGGGCCTCGGCATCCTGCACCATGCGCTCGATCTCGTCCTCGCTCAGGCCGCTGGAGGCCCGGATCTGGATCGACTGCTCCTTGCCGGTACCCTTGTCCTTGGCGGAGACGTTGAGGATGCCGTTGGCGTCGATGTCGAAGTTGACCTCGATCTGCGGCACGCCCCGCGGCGCCGGCGGAATGTCCGAGAGATCGAACCGGCCCAGGGACTTGTTGTCCTTGGCCATGTCGCGCTCGCCCTGGAGGACGTGGACCGTCACCGCGGTCTGGTTGTCCTCGGCGGTGGAGAACACCTGGCTCGCCTTGGTCGGGATGGTGGTGTTCTTCTCGATGAGCTTGGTCATCACGCCGCCCATGGTCTCGATCCCCAGGGACAGGGGCGTGACGTCGAGCAGGAGCACGTCCTTGACGTCGCCGCCGAGCACGCCGGCCTGGATGGCGGCGCCGATGGCCACGGCCTCGTCCGGGTTCACGTCCTTGCGCGGATCCTTGCCGAAGAAGTCCTTCACGGCCTCCTGGACCTTGGGCATGCGCGTCTGGCCGCCGACGAGGATGACCTCGTTGACGTCCGAGGCGCTGAGCCCGGCGTCCTTGAGCGCCGTCTTGCAGGGATCGATGGTGCGCTTGACCAGGTCCTCGACCATGGACTCGAACTTCGCCCGGGTGACCTTGATGGCCAGGTGCTTGGGCCCGTTCTGGTCCGCCGTGATGTAGGGCAGGTTGACCTCGGTCTGCTGGCCGGAGGACAGCTCGATCTTCGCCTTCTCGGCGGCCTCGCGCAGCCGCTGCATGGCCAGCCGGTCACCGCCCAGGTCGATGCCCTGCTCCTTCTTAAACTCGGCGATCAGGTAATCGATGATCGCCCGGTCGAAGTCCTCGCCGCCCAGGAACGTGTCGCCGTTGGTGGCCATGACCTCGAACTGGTGCTCGCCGTCGACCTCGGCGATCTCGATGATGGAGATATCGAACGTGCCGCCGCCGAGGTCGTAGACCGCCACCTTGCGGTCACCGCCCTTCTTGTCCAGGCCGTAGGCCAGCGCCGCCGCCGTGGGCTCGTTGATGATGCGCTTGACCTCGAGCCCGGCGATCTTGCCGGCATCCTTGGTGGCCTGGCGCTGGCTGTCATTGAAGTACGCCGGCACGGTGATGACCGCCTCGGTGACCTCCTCGCCGAGATAGTCCTCCGCGGTCTGCTTCATCTTCTGCAGCACGCGGGCGGAGATCTCCGGCGGCGCCATCTTCTTGTCGCGAACGGAAACCCAGGCATCGCCGTTGTCGGCCTCGACGATGTGGTACGGCATCTCGCGCACGTCGCGCTGCACCACCTCTTCCTTGAACTGCCGGCCGATCAGGCGCTTGACCGCGTGCAGGGTGTTCTCCGGGTTGGTGACCGCCTGGCGCTTGGCCGGCGCACCAACCATGATCTCGCCGTCTTCGGCGAAAGCCACGACCGAGGGCGTGGTGCGGTCACCCTCGCTGTTCTCGATGACTCGGGCCTGTCCGCCCTCCATGACGGCCACACAGGAGTTCGTGGTGCCCAGGTCGATACCGATGATCTTGCCCATTACAATGCTCCCCTAAACGTCGCTGCCAATTTCATTTTCCGGCAAATCTTTCCGCTGATCCCCTAGATTTGGGCGTTTGCGGCTTTTTCAAGCCGCCGGGATCAGGCCTGCTCGTCGATGTGACCGCCCTGCTGCTGATCGGCCTCCTTGGAGACGATCACCATGGCCGGACGCAGAAGCCGGTCATCCAGCATGTAGCCCTTCTGGACCACGTGGATCACGGTGTTCGGCTCATGCTCCGCGGACGGCTGCGTCGCCATGGCCTCGTGCCGCTCCGGGTCGAACTTCTGGCCCATGGGATCGACTTCCGTGATCTCGAACTTCTCCATGGCCTGGCTGAGCATCTTCAGCGTCAGCTCCGTGCCCTCGGTCAGCTTGGCCACGTCCGCATTCGATTCCTGCGCCGCCGCAAGCCCCATCTCCAGGCTGTCCTTGACGGGCAGCAGCTCGCCGGCGAGCTTCTCCAGCCCCTGGCGCCGCGCCTGGTCCACGTCCTTCTGGGCGCGCCGGCGGGCATTCTCCATCTCGGCGCGGGCCCGCAGGAACTGGTTCCAGTTGTCCTCGGCCCGTGCCTCGGCCTCGCGGAGCTTCTCCTCGAGCTCCTGCACGCGGGCGTCCTCCTCCGACTCCGCCGGGACTTCCTGTGCCTCGCCCTGCTCGGACGCGGCCGCCTGCTCCTCGTGCTGGTCCCGCTTGTCCGCCTCGTCCGCTCGCGCGTCGCGATCCTTCTCAGCCATTCGTTCTCTCCATTCCGGTGTTGTCGGAAGCGGACCCGAGCTCCGCCGGGCGGGTCCGCGCGAGATTAAAGCGTTCCGTGATTCGGCCCGCCGCAGCGGGCCGATTCTCCTACCAGCGGGACATGGGGATTAATGGGACTGATTCAAGGCGGACCCGAGCAATTTCGCCGTCATGTCCACGATGGGAATGACCCGGTCGTACTCCATCCGCGTCGGGCCGATGACGCCGAGCACGCCCAGCACCTCGCCCTCGGCGGAGTACGGCGAAGTAACCAGGCTGCAGCCGTCAAAGACCCGGTAGCCGGATTCCTCGCCGATGAAGATCTGCACGCCGTCCGCCGCCAGGCACCGGTCCAGCACATGGAGGATGTCCCGCTTCTCCGTGAACGCCTCGAACAGGCTGCGGAGCTTGTCCACGTTGGACAGCTCCTGGAACTCCATCAGATTGGTCTGGCCGGCGACCACGTAGTCTTCGTGCTCGGCCTCGGCGTCGCTGTCGAAGACCTTGCCGCCGAGCTCGATCACCGACGCCATGAGCGCATTCATGCGCTCCTTGTCCTGCTCCATGCTGCGGAGCAGCTCCTCCCGCACCTGGTCCACGCCGCGTCCGGCGAACTCGCCGTTGAGGAAGTTGGCGACCTGCTGGAGCTCCGCCTGGGTATAGTCGCGGTCGGTATGCACGATGCGGTTCTCCACCTCGTGCTCGTTGAGCACCAGGATCGCCAGCACGCGCCGGTCCGACAGCGGCAGGAACTCGACGTGCCGCAGCGACCGGGTTACGTGCCGGGGCAGCGTGACGACGCCGGCAAGCCGGGTCAGGCCCGACAGCAGATTGGACGCCGAGTCCACCAGGGCATCGGGACTCTGCCCGCCCGTGAGCTGCAGATCCGACTTGCGCACCGCCTCGGCATCGAGGCCCTGGACCGTCAGCAGACTGTCGACGAAGAACCGGTAACCCTTGTCCGTGGGGACACGCCCTGCCGACGTGTGCGGCGACCATACAGAGCCGAGCTCCTCGAGATCCGCCATGACGTTGCGGATCGTCGCCGGGCTGACGTCGAGGCCCGATTCCCGGGTCAGCGTGCGGGAACCGAGGGGCTGACCATCCCGTATATAGCGCCGCACCATCACCTTGAGCAGGTGCTGTGCCCGCTCGTTCAGCTCTGCGTCGGGATTGTGTCTGCTCATGGGTCGATCCGCACTCGCTGGTTGCATGACGCACGCTCATCCGTGCCCCGGCCACAGCCAGGCATCACCCCGCCTCACGGCGTACACGTCGAACGAGGGAATGCGGAACGGGCATCGCCAGGCCGTAGCGGCCAATGGTCTGTCCCTCCCGTACTGGCTGGCGCCGGGACCCGCGCTCCGGCGACGTGCCGGATTTCCCGCGCCACTTAGCACTCGCGCGCACGAGTGCTAGAGTCAAACTACCAACGGCACCCCGGCGAGTCAAACGGGCCCGCACCGCTGCACCGTCCGGGGCCGGGCTGCCGATCCGCAGCCGGCTGGGCCCGTTCGACCGCATCGGCGGTGCCGCGCAACACGGCACGCCTTGTCCGCGGATCCCCGGGCTCGATCCGGAAGCACGCGGGAATGGTTCAGCGTTTCCTGTTTCCTTAACTGCATGAGCGCCCTCCGTTACACTCCTTCCTTCGCGAGGGGAAGGATACCGATGCTCATACACCTGCACGTGCGTGATTTCACCATCGTCGACGAGCTGGAACTCGACTTCCACTCGGGGATGACCACGCTGACCGGCGAGACCGGCGCCGGCAAGTCCATTCTCCTGGATGCCCTGGGCCTGGCGCTGGGCGACCGCGCCTCCGCCGATGTCGTCCGGCCGCAGGCCGACCGTACCGAGATCAGCGCGACCTTCGATGTCGACACGCTGCCGGACTGCGTCGCATGGCTGGAGGAGCAGGATCTCGCCGACGACAGCGACTGCATCCTCCGGCGCGTGGTGCAGAGCAACGGGCGCTCCAAGGCGTTCATCAACGGCCGCCCGGTGCCGCTGCAGCAGCTGCGGGAGCTGGGTGCCTTCCTGGTGGACATCCACGGCCAGCACGAGCACCAGTCGCTCATGCGCCGGGATGTCCAGCGCGCCATCGTCGACGCCCACGCGGGCAACGCGACCCTGCTCCAGGAGGTCCAGCGCCTGCACCAGGAGATCGGCGAATGCGAGCGGGCCAGGGAGGCATTGCGCGGCGGCTTCGAGGACCAGGAAAGCCGCCGGGAGATCCTCGCCTACCAGACCAGCGAGCTGGAAGCCCTGGACCTCACCCCCGAGGGACTCGACGCACTCAACGCGGAGCATCGCCGCCTGGCCAACGCCGGCACCCTGCTGGAGTCGGGGCAGCGGCTCCTGCAGATGCTCTACGAGGACGACCAGGCGGCGCAGTCCGTGCTGGGCCAGGCGCTGCGCGAGCTGGACGACCTGCTCGACAAGGAGCCGGCGCTGGAGGCCGTCCACGAGCAGATCAGCGGCGCCCAGGCCCAGCTCCAGGAAGGCGTCAGCGTGCTGCGCAACTACCTCGACGGCCTGGAGATCGACCCCGCGCGGCTGGCGGAGCTGGAGGAGCGCATCGGCACGCTCAGTGACCTGGCGCGCAAGCACCAGGTTGCCGAGGAAGAGCTCGCCGACGTCCACGAGCGCCTTGCCGCCGAGCTCCGGGAGCTGGACAACAGCGGCGAGCGCCTGGCGGAGCTGGAGCAGCAGCACCGGGCCCTGCTGGAGGACTACCATCGCCGCGCGGCGGAATTGCGCGAGCGCCGCCAGGCTGCCGCGGCGGATCTGGCCGAGGGCGTCACGGGGCAGCTCGCGGAGCTCGGCATGGCCGGCGCCGCGTTCAGCATCCAGGTCAGCCCCAGGGACGAAGGCCGGCCGTCGCCTCACGGCCTCGACGATATCAGCTTCCAGGTTCGCACCAACGCGGGCCAGCCGTACGGCCCCCTGAACCGGATCGCCTCGGGAGGCGAGCTCTCGCGCCTGAGCCTGGCGATCCAGGTGGCGGCCACCGGCAGCACGCGGATTCCCACGCTCATTTTCGACGAGGCGGACGCCGGCATCGGCGGCGGCATCGCCGAGGTCGTCGGCCGGCAGCTGCGTTCCCTGGCCGGGCACCATCAGGTACTGTGTGTCACCCATCTGCCCCAGGTCGCCTCCCAGGCGCACCACCATCTGCAGGTGTACAAGCGCAGCGAAGACGAGCGCACGGCCACGACCGTCGCACCACTGGACCGCGACCAGCGCATCCAGGAAGTCGCCCGCATGCTCGGCGGGATGGAGCTGACACGGGCGACCATGGATCATGCCGCCGAGATGCTCGAGAAGGCGGAATCTACCGCCTAACGGCGTGTCCAACGGAACTCATACGCACCCCGGAACGGAGACAACGGCATCACCATGCGATCCCCGGTTACCAGTACGCTGCTCTTCGCCGCCGCGCTCGCGGTGGGCGGCTGTTCCTACAGCCACATCCCGTTCGCCTACGAAGTACCGGTGCAACAGGGCAACATCATTACCGACGAGATGATCCAGGAACTGGAGCCGGGCATGACCCGGGAGCAGGTCGAGTACGTGCTCGGCTCACCGGCCATCCAGGACATCTTCCGCAACAACCGCTGGGACTACGTCCACACCAAGGCTCCCGGCGGCGGCGGTGAGCCGGACCGGCTGACCGTGTACTTCGAGGGCAACCGGCTGACGCGACTGGAAGGGAATCTGGCACCCGAGGATTTCGGCGACTCGTAAGCCCGACCGCCTCCGGCTCGGTCAGGAGCGCTTCGCCCGCGCCCGCTGGCGGCGTGCCTCGCGGGGGTCGATGACCAGGGGCCGGTACACCTCGACCCGGTCGCCGTCCCGCAGCACGTGCCCGTCCTCCACGTGCCGGCCGTAGATGCCCAGCGGCGCCCGGTCCGGATCGATTTCCGGGAACTCGGCCGCCAGCCCCGAGCGCTGCACCGCCTCGCGCGCCGTGGTCCCGGCCGGCAGCTCGAGCGACCGGATGCGCTGCTTCTCCGGCCGCGCACAGGCCACCTGGATCCGGATGGGGTTATCCGGACTTGCGCCCATAGACAGCATCCGCACGCGTCACGAACGAGTCCACCAGGCGATTGGCGACCTGCTCGAACACCCGGCCGAAAGCCATGCGCACGATGGAGTTGCTGAACTCGAACTCGAGGTCCAGCGCCACCTTGCTGGCATCCTCGCGCAACGCCTGGAAGCGCCAGTAGCCGTCCAGGCGCCGGAACGGGCCCTCGACCAGCCGGACCTCGATCATCTTGCCCGGCTGCGCCCGGTTGCGGGTCGTGAACGAGCGGGAGACCCCGCCCTTGCTGATGGTCACGTAGGCCCGGGTCTCGTCGCCGCTGCGCTCGATCACGCCGCTGTCGCTGCACCACGGCAGAAATTCCTTGTAGCGATCCACGTCGTCGACGAGATCGAACATGGCCTGAGCGGAATGCGGTACCAGGGCGCTGCGCGAGATCGTAGTCATGGGCCGGCTATCGTCTCCAGGGTCATTCAGTGCTCACGACGGCAACAGGCCCGCAACTCTCGCCAAAAGGCCCGCCAGAATCAAGGGGGCGACGTAGCGCAGCATCGGGACCCACAGGTCGAACCGCCAGTCTTCGCGCAGCCGCAGCGCGCCTCGTAGCGTCTCGGGAGGCATGCACCAGCCCCCGAACACCAGCAGCAGCAATCCGATTACCGGGATCAGCCCCCAGAACGCCGCTTCCGTCACCGATACCACGGCGGTCAAGGCGAGGGCCGCATGCCCCGGGGCGATCGCGTCCGCGTGCAGCCACCAGCCGAGTGCACCCGCCAGGAACAGGCCCGCCAGCCAGACGACACCGCCGACGAGCGCGGTTGCCCCGGCGCGGCGCACGCGCCCCTGCTCCACGACGGCGCTGACCACCACTTCCAGGAAGGCCACGGCCGTCGTCGCCACCGCCATCAGGAGCATGGCGAACAACGCCAGCAGCGCCATCCGGCCGCCCGGCAAGCCGGCCATCGCCTGCGGCAGGGAGTGGAACAGCAGAACCGCGCCACCGGGCACTCCGCCCTCCCCGCCCTCCGGCAGCAGCGCCGTGAATACGAACAGCGCCCCCGCCACCGCCGCCACGACCTGCAGGGCCAGCGCCGCTCCCGCCGTGCTCAGGGTGGGGTAGCGGTCCGGCAGGGCGGCCCCGAATGCCGCCGCCACCCCCAGGCCCGTTGCCGTCGAGAAGACGGCATACTCGCCCGCCGCGTGCACGCCCTGCCACGTCAACGACTCCAGGCGAACCGCGAACAGGCGCTGCCAGGCGCCGGCGAGGTCCCCGGCCGAGGCCGCCCAGAATACCAGGGCGACAAGAACGAGCAGCAGGCCCGGCACCATGCACCGCATCAGCGGCTGAATACCCGCGGCCACGCCCCGGCCGACGACCAGGCACACCGCCGCCACCAGCAGGGTGTGCCACAACAGGAAGCGCTCGGCCTCCGCCCAGACCGCGGCGAACAGGGCCGACGTCGTTACCGCGTCGAATTCCAGCTCGGGCTCGATCACCACCGCATGCAGCCACGCACCGATCCAGCCGCCCGCCACGGTCTGTACGAGCAGCACGACGCCGGCCAGGCCGACCGCCAGCCAGCCCAGCGCGGACCAGGAGCGTACGCCGCCCTGCTCCCGGGCGATACGGCGGAGACCGTCCGGCAGCGAGCGGCGCATGGTGCGGCCGACGCCGATCTCGGCGAGCCACAGCGGCAGCACCAGCGCGGCCAGGAAGGCACCGTAGAGCAGCAGGAACGTACCGCCGCCATGGCGGGCGGCCAGCGACGGGAAGGACCAGAGATTGGCCAGGCCGATGGAGGCCCCCGCCAGGGCCAACACGAAGCCGAACGGTCCGGTCCACTCGCCGTGTAACCAGCGCTTCGGTACGCTCACTGATCCCCCGAACCCCGTGGGGTCCCCCCTGCGACGGCCAGGCCGACGGTCCCGGCATTGTCACCAACCCCTCGCACGACGGCAAGGCATACCGGTAGCGACTTGGGCCCGGCGCCGTTACAATGCGCGCCGTGAGCAAGAAGGCATCCAAGAAAAAGACCGGCGACAGCAACGTTATTGCGGTCAACCGTAAGGCGCGGCACGAGTTCTTCATCGAGGAGACCTTCGAAGCCGGCATCGCCCTGGAAGGCTGGGAGGTCAAGAGCCTGCGGGCCGGCCGCGCCAACGTCCAGGAAGCCTACGTGGTCATCCGGCGGCGCCAGGCCTGGCTCATCGGCGCCAACTTCCCGCCGCTGCCTTCCGCCTCGACGCACGTCAGGCCGGAGCCGACGCGCACGCGCAAGCTCCTGCTGCACCGGCGCGAGCTGGCACGCCTGATCGGGGCGACCGAGCGCCAGGGCTATACCCTGATCCCGCTGCAGCTCTACTGGAAGCGCGGCCTCGCCAAGCTCGCCATCGGCCTGGCCAAGGGCAAGCAGAAGCAGGACAAGCGCGAGACCAAGAAGCAGCAGGACTGGCAGCGCCAGAAAGAACGGCTGCTCAAGCACAAGGTGCAGTAACGCCCCTGCGTGGCCCGATCGCCGAGACAGGGCCTTGAGTTTCCCGTATACTGACGCCAGGTTCCGGAATGGAACCGGACCGCTTCGGGGGTGACATGGTCTCGACGCGGGAAGTGAAACCTTAGGTGCATGCCGAGGACGTCATCTCACCTCGTAAAACATGATGGCCAACTTAAAATAGTTGCCAACGACGAAGACTACGCTCTAGCGGCCTAAATCCCGCTAGCCTCTGATCGGCAAGTGCCTGTGCTTCCGTCTCAGGGGTCGTAGATCACAGGACCGCAGCGATCGGGTTCCGCCTGGACCTGGCGCTGTTAAATCAATCAGGCTAGTCGGGCGTGTTCCACTGTCTGCCGGGAAGCGTCCGGCGAATGCAATAGGCGGGCTAAGCATGTAGATCCGAGGGTGGATCTCCCGCGGACGGGGGTTCGAATCCCCCCACCTCCACCAAACACCATGCAGAATCAGGAAGCTGGGAGGGCAAGCAAGCCCCTCCCAGCATTCCTGCACCATCCCTGATACCTGTCGGCCTTTCCGTTTCCGCCCCATTCAACGGGGAGCGTCGACCACTGGTTACAGTGTCTGCATCCCCGGCATGATGGTCGCGACGCTGCCGGTGACTTCGGTATGCTGATGGAAGGGTGGCCGGACCCTCGCGTTGATGGCCCTCGCACGCGCTGAACGGAAAGGCCCCGGCTCCCGGTGGAAGGGGTGCCGGGCGTTGGCCCCGCGGGATACCTTCTGCCAACCAGTTCCTATGGCTTGCCCGGGACCGGCGCTATGCTCATAGCGGCCATGGATCAGGAAACCACCATTCCAAAATCATCGCGGGATGCCGCACGAGGGACTGGCTCTGCCGGAAGCGCGCCGGCTGGAACCCGGCGGGATGTCCAGCGCATCGTGGTCATCAACGGCAAGGGTGGTTGCGGCAAGACGACCGTGTCCACGAACCTCGCCGTGTGGTATGCCCACGAAGGCTATGCCCCTGCACTGTTCGATCATGATCCCCAGACCTCCAGCACCCGCTGGCTGCAGGGGCGCCCGGCGGATCTTCCGGCCATTCACGGGGTTTCCGTCCAGGAGCGGCAGAGCCTCGGCGTGACCCGGAGCTGGCAGCTGCGCGTGCCGCCCGAGACCCGCCGGATCATCGACGATACGCCAGCGGGCCTGGCCGGGCTCGATATCGCCGATCACGTCCAGGGCGCCGACATCGTGCTGATTCCCGTGCTGCCCTCGTCCATCGACATCGGCGCGGGCGCGGACTTCATTCGCGACCTCCTGCTGAAGTCCGGCATCCGCCGGGACCGTCACGGCGCACGCGTGGGCATCATTGCCAATCGGATCAAGGAGCACACGGTGGCGCTGCAATCGCTGGAGCGCTTCCTGCAGTCGCTGCGGATCCCGGTGGTCGCGCGCCTGCGCGACACCCAGAGTTACCTGCACGCGGCGGAACAGGGTCAGGGCATCAACGAGCTGCGCACGCGCAGCCGGGCGGTCGAGCGGGAGCTGCGCGCCTGGCGCAGCCTGGTGAACTGGCTGGACAAGGAATCCGACGACCCGGCACGCCCATAGCCTGCCGGCAGAAAGCGCCGCACAAGGTCCGGAGTCTTGGCTAGCGGACGGTTTCCGAGGCTTCGGTGAGCTCGCTCTGGCGCATGGTGAGCCGGTGCACCGGTGCGTTGAGACGCATGCGCACTGCCTGCAGAAGGCCGTCCCACTTCACCCGGTTGATCTCCTCGAAGATGCTCTTGTAGTCACCCAGACTCCAGTCGAGAAACGGCGTGGGGTCCAGGCGCCTCTGGATATGCATCACCTCGTAGTGCAGATGGGGCCCCTCGGCCAGCCCGCTCTGACCGCTCTGGGCGATCACCTCGCCCTTGCGGACGAAATCGCCGATGTCCACTTCGGCGGCCTTGAGATGGGCGTAGTAGGTGCGGAAGCCGAAGTTGTGGCTGATGATGACCAGGTTGCCGAAGCCGCTGTCCTGGTGCGGCCCGGCGTACTCCACCACGCCGTCGGCCGTGGCCAGGACGGGGGTTCCCACCGGGGCCCGGAGGTCGATTCCGCGGTGGAAGCGCCGGTCCCCGTGCACCGGGTGTGTCCGCCAGCCGTAGTCGCTGGTCACGCCGCGATCCCGCATGGGATAGCCGCTGGGCACGTTCTGCAGGAAGGTGGTGCGTTCCAGGGCGGTGTGACTGGCCGTGTCGAGCCGGGCGGCGATGTCCTGGCTGTCCGTCTGCTCCAGGCCGATCATGCTCTCGATCTGTCCCAGCTCCGTGGTGACCCGGTCAAGCTGGCTGTCCTTGCGCGCTACCGCCTCCTGCAGCGCGCCGTTGCGTTCCTGCAGGCGGGCGTACTCCTCCATGGCCTCGTCGCGCCGGTCCTCCAGCGCGGTGACCTGCTCCTGGAGCCAGAGGATCAGCGCGAAACCGACACCAAGGATGACGACCAGCCCCAGGGCGAAGACCAGCGCGAACGTGCGCACGAGCTGGTGCAGCGAGTACTGCCTCGAGCCGCGGAAATCGGTGATGGTGACCGTCAGTTTCTGCCGCATCCGGAGAGACCCTGGATTGCACCCGACTGGCCGGCCCATCCCTGTCCGGTTCGTTCGTTGTTGTACGTCGCCCGCACCGCGGCGACGCGATGACTTGCCCGAATGCTAACCGACGATCGCACCCCGTGACGCCAACCGGTTCGCATTCCGGGCAGGCGACCATCAGGTATGCTGCCAGAAAATCGCGCGCACCGGGAGCATCATGGAACAAGGCATCGGCATCGAAGATCTGACCATTCTTCTGGTGGAGCCGTCGGGCGCCCAGCGGCGCATCATTGTCAATCACCTGCAGAGCATGGGCATTTCCAAGGTGGACGGTGCCGCCTCGGGGCAGGAAGCGCTTGAGCGCATGCAGCGCCATCCGCCCGACCTGGTCGCCAGTGCCATGTACTTCGAGGACATGACCGGCTCCGACCTAGTGGTGCGCATGCGCGAGGCGGAGGGACTGGCCGATATTCCCTTCATGCTGGTATCCAGCGAGCAGCACCCGCACAATCTCGAGCCCGTCCGTCAGGCGGGCGTGATCGCCATGCTGCCCAAGCCGTTCCACGTCGACGCGCTGCGCACGGCCCTGGAGAACACCATCGGCCTCATCGAGCCGCAGCGCCTGGAGCTGAGCTTCAGCGACGTCGAGGACCTGGAGATCCTGCTGGTCGACGACAGCCCCCTGTCGCGGCGGTTTCTCCGGAGCACGTTCGCGCAAATGGGGGTGGAGCGCATTACCGAGGCGGCCACGGGCACGGAGGCGGTCCAGCACCTGTCCGAGCAGACCTTCGACGCCGTGGTAACCGACTACAACATGCCGGAGATGGACGGGCGCGCGCTGGTGGAGTACATCCGCCAGGAAAGCTCCCACGCCAACGTGCCGGTGCTCATGGTGACCTGCGAGCAGGATGCCGCACGCCTGGCCAACGTCCGCCAGGCCGGCGTTTCCGCGCTGTGCGACAAACCCTTCAACATGGATACCGTGCGGGAGCACCTCGCACGCCTGATCGACGGCTGACGGGGAGCCACCATGTCCGCGCACGCTTCTGTGTCCCGCGCCGGCACGCCGGAGACGGACCGCATCCTCCGGGAAGCCGAGCGCGTCATCCTGGGCAAGCCCCGCACCCTGCGCCTGGCGCTGGCCTGCCTGCTCGCGCGCGGCCACCTGCTCATCGAGGACCGGCCCGGCGTGGGCAAGACCACGCTGGCGCTGGTGCTCGCCCGCCTGTTCGGCCTGGACTTCCGGCGCATCCAGTTCACCAGCGACCTGCTCCCCGCCGACGTCATCGGGGCAACCATCTACGAAAGACAGGCCGAGCGTTTCCGGTTCCAGCCGGGGCCGATCTTCACCCAGGTGGTCCTGGCCGATGAGGTCAATCGCGCCACGCCCAAGGCCCAGAGCGCGCTGCTGGAGGCCATGGAGGAACGTCAGGTCACCACCGACGGCACCACGCGCGCACTGCCCGAGCCGTTTTTCGTCATCGCCACGCAGAACCCGGGCGACCAGCTGGGGACGTTCCCGCTGCCGGAATCCCAGCTGGACCGGTTTCTCATGCGCGTCGACATCGGCGATCCCGACCCGGCGGCGGAGCGGGAGCTGCTGCGCGGCCGGGACCGTCGCGAGCTCATCCGGGAAGCGCCCCCGGCCAGCACGCCCGACGCCCTGGCCGGGCTGCAGCGGGCCGTAGGCCGGGTACACGCCTCGGACGCCCTGATTGCCTACGTCCAGGCGCTGCTGGCGCAGACGCGCCGCACACCCGGACTCGTACACGGCCTGTCGCCGCGAGCCGGCCAGGCCCTGCTGCACGCGGCCCGGGCGTGGGCGCTTCTGGACGGCCGTGAAGCCGTCCTCCCCGAGGACGTGCAGGCGGTGTTCACGGCCGTCGCCGCCCACCGCCTGCAGGGACGCGACCACGACCGGGCCCCGACCGCCGAGTCGCTGCTGTCCGCGGTCGCCATCCCGTAGCCGTCATGCGCGTGCGCCCGGGCCACCTGTTGCGACAGTGGATGGATCGCCGCGCTGTCCGCGGCGCACGGGTCGCGCTGGTCTACCGCACCATCTTCATCCTGCCCACGCGCACCGGGCTGCTGTTCACGGCCGTGGTGATCGCCGTCTGGCTGGGTGCCGTGAACTACAACAACAACATGGCGTTCCTGCTCTGCTTCCTGCTGGCCGGCTTCGCCCTGACATCCATGGTCCACACCTTTCGCAACCTGCTGGGCCTGCGCTTGACCGCCGGCAACGCGGAGCCGGTCTTCGCCGGAGACACAGCCGCCTTTCCCGTCCACGTGGAAAACCCGGCGGCGCGGGTGCGCACCGGGGTCGCGGTCGGGACGACACCGCCGGATTCCGCGACCATGAACCTGCCCGCCGCAGATGCAACGACCTGCATGGTCGAGGTGCCCGCCGGGGCGCGGGGCATCCTGCCTCTGCCCGTGCTGGTGGTGGCCACAGCGTTTCCCGGCGGCCTTTTCCGCGCCTGGGCACGGGTCCGCCTGGAGGCCGAATGCCTGGTCCGGCCCGCCCCGGAGCCGGCCCCGGTTCCCGAGCCGCCCGGCACGCCCTCGCCCGGCAGCGGCTCGTCCAACCGGCCCGGCGAGGACGATTTCGGCGGCCTGCGCCCGTACCAGCCGGGCGACCCTCTCCGCCGGGTCGCCTGGCACACGCTGGCCCGGGGCGACGGCCTGCAGACCAAGCAGTTCACCGGCGAGGCCCCCGACCGGACCTGGCTGGACGACGAGGCGCTCCTCGACCTGCCGGTGGAGCCGCGTCTCGCGCGGCTGTGCCGCTGGATCCTGGACGCCGAGAACGCCGGGTACGCATACGGCCTGCGCCTGCGCGGCCGCACGATCCCCCCGGGGAACGGGTCACGACACGCAGCGCGCTGCCTGGACGCCCTGGCGAGGTTCCCGCAATGACGGCGACCGCAACGGCTGCGGCGCCGAACCTGCGGCGCAGCCTGCCCTGGCTCGCGGCCGGACTGGGCCTGGTCATTGCGCCTCATGCCTTCCACCTCCCGCCCTGGGTAACCGCCGTGGTGGTCGCCTGCGCGGGCGCGCGCCTGCTCCTCGCCCGGCAAGGCAGGCGGCCTCCGGGCCGCTGGCTGCGGGCCCTGGCCGTGGTCACGGGTGTGTCCGGGATCTACCTGGGCTACGACACTCTGCTGGGCCTGCACGCCGGGGTCGCCCTGCTGTGCCTGCTCATGGGCCTGAAGCTGCTGGAGCTCAGGGGCAGCCGCGACATCGTCGTCCTCGTCGTCTTCGGCTACTTCCTGACCGCGACCCAGTTCCTGTTCAACGACAGCCTGCTGATGGCCGCCTACATGCTGGCCGCCGTGTGGGCCCTGACAGCCCTCCTCATCGCCCTTCAGGACCGGACCGCCGCGGACCGCCCGTGGCGATACGGACGGCTGGCGGCGGCCATGCTGGGCCAGTCGCTGCCGGTCATGCTGATCCTGTTCGTCCTGTTCCCGCGGATCCCCGGCCCGCTGTGGGGCATGCCCGATGACGCCTACGCCGGCATGACGGGGCTGAGTGACGAGATGACGCCCGGCGCCATCAGCCAGTTGGGCCGGTCCGACGAGGTCGCCCTGCGCGTCGAGTTCGACGACGCGCCGCCGGCCTATCCCCGGCGCTACTGGCGCGGTCCCGTGCTGGCCCGCTACGACGGCCGCTCCTGGCGCCGCGCCGGCGACAGCGCGCCGGCGGCCGGCGATGCATCGCGGCTGGTGTCCACCCGGGCGCCCACGGACTATACGGTCACCCTGGAGCCCCACAACCAGCGCTGGCTTCTGGCGCTGGACATGCCCGTCGAGGCCGGGCGCGGCAGCCGCGCCCCGCGGGGCGGTTACCTGCAGGCCAGCGGCCCGGTCCGCGAGCGCATCCGCTACGACGCCTCCTCGGTCATCGCATATCGCCTCGGGACCGGACTGACGCGGAAGCAACAGGCGTACTACACGGACCTCCCCGACGGCGCCCATCCGCGAACCCGGCAGCTCGCGTCGCGGTGGCGGGCGCAAACCGGATCCGACCGGGCGCTGGTCGAGCACGGCCTCCGCCACTTCCGCCGGGAACCCTTCCATTACACCCTGCAGCCGCCCCGCCTGGACGGTGACACCACCGATGCCTTCCTGTTCGACACGCGGTCGGGTTTCTGCGAGCACTACGCCGGCGCCTTCGCCGTGCTCATGCGGGCCGCCGGCATTCCCGCCCGGGTGGTCACCGGCTACATGGGCGGGCGCATGAACCCGGCCGGCGACTACATGATCGTCCGCCAGTCGGACGCCCACGCCTGGGTGGAGGTCTGGCTGGACGACCGGGGCTGGCTGCGGGTGGATCCCACCGCCTACGTGGCGCCGGAGCGCGTGGAGCGGGGCCTGGCCGGTGCCCTCCCGGACGGCGAGGCCGGACCCGGTGCCGCCGTCGGCGCCGGCGGGTTGCTGCAGCGGCTCCACCTGCAGTGGGATGCCGTCAACGCCTACTGGCACCGCTGGGTGCTCGCCTATGGGCCCAGCCTGCAACAGCAGCTGCTGCAGCAGCTGCGACTGGACAGCTGGCCGCGCCTGGCCCTTGCCCTGGCGGCCGGCATAGCGCTGACCCTCGCCGCCCTGACCTTCTCCCTGCTCCGCCGCGACCGGCCGCTGCCGCCCGATCCGGCGGCAGCGGCCTGGGGCGAGTTCTGCCGGCTGCTTGCCCGCCGGGGCCTGCCGCGCGCCCCGGACGAAGGACCCCGCGACTACGCCCGCCGGGCCGCCCGTCGCTGGCCCCGGGACGCCGACGCCATCGACACCGTCGCAACCCGCTACGAGATCGCCCGCTACGGGCGCGGCGGCGTCGGCGCCGCGGAGGTACGGGCATTGCGGCAGGCGGTACGGGCGTTCCGGAGCAACAGCCCGGTTTCACGGAAAGGCCGGAGCTCGTCCGGCAAACGCTGAACGATTTCCTGGCGGTACCGGCCTTCGCAGACGTTCGGCCGAGCCTCGGGGATCAGTCGGTGCTCCCCCGGCACGCGGCGCCGCCGGATTCCGCGGCGACGCATCCGCCGGCGAAGCCGTGGCCCTCGCTGAGGCAGTAACGCAGCCAGCGGTTGAGGAAGCGGTTCAGCTCCCAGCGCCACTCCAGGGTCTTGTACGGCGGATGCGGCCCTTTCCAGAGATCGAAGTGGCTCACGTCGGTGTCCGGCAGCACCTCGCCGGCGCGGGCATCGTGGTAGACGCGCAGTCGCAGGTCCGGCTGGGCCGTGCGCGGATTCGGCTGCCGGAAGTAGTGCGTGAGCACCGCCGACGATGTATACGGCGTCTGCTCCAGGATCCGCAGGTGCAGATCGACGCTGCCCGGCACGCGCGAGACGTGGTCCCCGTCCATGTCCTGCAGGTGCGGGGCGAGCCGACGCAGGAGGATGTAGTTGTTCTCGTAGAGCTCCATGAGCGTCGCGAACGTCCGCGCCGGGACCGTCTCCAGGAGCCTGTGCTGGCGGGTATCAGTGAACATTGCGGGAGCATAACACAGGCCCGGGCCGCGCCTGCCAGGCCCCGCAGCCGCCCTAGTAGAGCCGCCGCTTGAGGCCGATATCCAGGATCATGGTGGTGGCGATCTCCTCGATGGAGATGGAGGTCGTCTTCACGAACGGGATGGACTCCCGCCGGAACAGCCCCTCGGCGCGGGCAACCTCCATCTGGCACTGCTGCAGGGACGCGTAGTGGCTGTTCGGGCGCCGTTCGTGGCGGATCTCGCGCAGGCGCTCCGCCTGGATGCTGAAGCCGTAGAGCTTCTTGCGATAGGGCCGCAGTGCCGCCGGCAGCCGCCCGCTGAGCAGGTCCTCGTCGGTCAGCGGATAATTGGCCGCATAAATGCCATACTGAAGCGCAAGGTAGATGGACACCGGCGTCTTGCCCGTGCGTGATACGCCGACGATGATGACGTCGGCATCACTGTAGTGCCGCGTGGAAGCGCCGTCGTCATTGTTGAGGGCGAAATTCATGGCGTCGATGCGCACGTCGTAGAGGCGATCGTCGCCACGACCGTGCGCCTGCCCGATGGCGTGGGACGACGGCACGCCGAGCTCGCGCTCCAGCGGCGAGACAAAGGTCTCGAAGAAGTCGAAGAAGGTGGCGTGACACTGCCGCAGGTGGTCACGCACCTCCGTTTTCACTACGGTACTGAACACGATGGGACGCGCTCCGGACTCCGTGGCCACCTGATTGATCTGCTCCACGGCCCGTTGCGCCCGGTTGACGTCATCCACGAACGGCAGCGTGACCTGCTCCAGCTCCACGTCGAACTGGGTCAGCAGGCTGTGACCCAGCGTCTCGGCGGTGATGCCGGTGCGGTCGGAGATGAAGAACACCGTGCGCATTTCGCTCATGGCCCGCTGGCGGCTCCGTAGGTGGCGCGAAACGGCTTGATGGTAGCAGTCGTCCACGCCCGCGTCCCGGGCGCCGTATTCGTTTTTGCGGTCACGGGGGTTACGCTGGCGCCCTGGTTTTCGTAGGATACGCCACGTTTTGCGGTGCAGCGGCGGTGATCGCGTCCCGGTGGGCGCACCAGCCATCCGCGCTGCCAGCAACAGGGGGAAACCGACTTGAAGGATTACGTACTCTGGTTCGAATCGCTGGGCATGAACGACGTCGACCGGGTAGGCGGCAAGAACGCCTCCCTCGGCGAGATGATCAGCAACCTCGCCGCCGCCGGCGTGCAAGTGCCGGGCGGCTTCGCCACCACCGCCGCGGCCTACTGGGATTTCCTCGATGACAGCGGCCTGCGCCGCCGCATCGAGGAGGCGCTGGAAGGGCTCGACGTCAACGACGTCGACGCGCTCACCGACACGGGCGCCCGCATTCGCCAGATGGTCATCGACACGCCCTTCACGCAACGCCTCCACGACGAGATCGTCACCGCCTACCAGAAGATCGAGGACGAGGCCCCCGGCGAGGCGTCGTTCGCCATCCGCTCGTCGGCCACCGCCGAGGACCTCCCGGACGCTTCCTTCGCCGGCCAGCAGGAGACGTTTCTCAACGTCCGCGGCCTGGACAACGTCCTGCAGGCGATCAAGCACGTGTTCGCCTCGCTGTTCAACGACCGGGCCATCTCCTACCGCGTCCACCACGGCTTCGAGCACGGCCAGGTGGCCCTGTCCGCCGGCGTCCAGCGCATGGTGCGCTCCGACATCGGCGCCGCCGGCGTCATGTTCACCATGGACACCGAGTCCGGTTTCCGCGACGTGGTCTTCATCACCTCGTCCTACGGGCTCGGCGAGACGGTGGTCCAGGGGTCGGTCAACCCGGACGAGTTCTATGTCCACAAGCCGACCCTCGAGGCCGGCCGTCCCGCCGTTCTCCGGCGCACCCTGGGGAGCAAGGCCATCAAGATGGTCTACAGCGACGAGCACGGCCACGGCAAGTCCGTGCGCACGGTGGACGTCGACCAGGCCGACAGCCTGCGCTTCTCGCTCACCGACGACGAGGTGCAGGACCTCGCGCGGCAGGCGCTGATCATCGAGAAGCACTACGGCCGCCCCATGGATATCGAATGGGGCAAGGACGGCCAGGACGGCAGGCTCTACATCCTCCAGGCCCGCCCGGAGACGGTGAAAAGCCGCGACAGCACCCAGACGCTGGAGCGCTACCATCTCAAGGACAAGGGTGACGTGGTGGCCACGGGCCGCGCCATCGGGCAGCGCATCGGCGCCGGCAAGGCCCGCGTGGTGGGCGACATCGGCGAGATGAGCCGCATCGAGGCCGGCGACGTCCTGATTACCGACATGACCGACCCCGACTGGGAGCCGATCATGAAGCGCGCCTCGGCCATCGTCACCAACCGGGGCGGACGCACCTGCCACGCCGCCATCATCGCCCGGGAGCTGGGCATCCCCGCGGTGGTGGGCTGCGGCGATGCCACGGAGCGGGTGAAGGACGGCACCGAGGTGACCGTCTCCTGCGCCGAGGGCGACACCGGCTACATCTACGGCGGGCGGCAGGACTTCGAGGTCCGCGAGATCAGCCTGGAGAACATGCCGGAGCTGCCGTTCAAGCTCATGATGAACGTCGGCAACCCCGACCGGGCGTTCGACTTCGCCAATCTGCCCAACGCCGGCGTGGGCCTGGCGCGCCTGGAGTTCATCATCAACCGCATGATCGGCATCCACCCCAAGGCGTTGCTGAACTTCGACGCGCAGTCCGAGGAGCTGCAGACCATCATCCGCACCCAGACCGCGGGCTACGAGGATCCCGTCCAGTTCTACATCGACCGGCTCGCCGAAGGCATCTCGACGCTGGCCGCAGCGTTCTGGCCCAAGCCGGTCATCGTGCGCATGTCGGACTTCAAGACCAACGAGTACGCCAACCTCATCGGCGGCGCCGAGTACGAGCCGGACGAAGAGAACCCGATGCTCGGCTACCGCGGGGCCGCGCGGTACATCTCCGAGAACTTCCGCGACTGCTTCGAGCTGGAGGTCAAGGCCCTCAAGAAAGTGCGCAACGAAATGGGCCTGACCAACGCCTGGGTGATGATTCCCTTCGTGCGCACGCCCTCCGAAGCCGAGGGCGTGGTCAATCTCCTGGCCAAGCACGGGATCGAGCGCGGGCGTGACGACCTCAAGCTCATCATGATGTGCGAGCTGCCCTCCAACGCCCTGCTGGCGGACCAGTTCCTGGAGTACTTCGACGGCTTCTCCATCGGCTCCAACGACCTGACCCAGCTCACCCTGGGCCTGGACCGCGACTCCGGGCTGATCGCCCATCTGTTCGACGAGCGCGACGAGGCCGTCAAGGCGCTGCTGCACATGGCCATCCAGGCCTGCCGGCGCCAGGGCAAGTACGTGGGCATCTGCGGCCAGGGGCCGTCGGATCACCCGGAGCTCGCCCGGTGGCTCATGGACGAGGGCATCGAGAGCGTCTCCCTGAACCCGGACACCGTTGTCGAGACCTGGCTGTACCTGGCGGGCCAGGAGGTCGGCTAGGCGGCCGCGGTCGAAAAACCGGGTTCCCCCGGCAATCAGCGGGCTGCGGGCGCCTCCGGGTCCACCGGAGTCGTTCTGCGGAAAAAATGGTCTGTTGTTTGTGACCGGAGAATGTGTAACTTGGGAAACCCATTCGTCGAACGGCCGCCGCACGGCCCCGGGAGGTAGAAGCAATGGCCTCGGTCTACCGGACGGAAGACTGCCAGTACACCGTGGACAGGGAGGCCCTTGTGCAGCGCCTGGCCGAGGCGCTGCAGGGGGACAGCCTGCTCGTCGATGACGAGGCCATGCGCCCCTACGAGTGCGACGGTCTCGCCGGCTACCGCCAGATGCCCCAGGTGGTCACCATCCCCGAGACCATCGAGCAGGTGCGTCACGTCCTGCGGGTGTGTCATGACATGAACCTCCCCGTGGTGGCGCGCGGCGCCGGCACCAGCCTCTCGGCCGGCGCCCTGCCCCATCCCCAGGGCGTGCTCCTGAGCCTGGCGCGCTTCAACAAGATCCTCGAGATCGACCACGAGCGGCGCATGGCGCGGCTGCAGCCCGGGGTGCGGAACCTGGCCATCTCGGAAGCGGCGGCACCCTACGGGCTGTACTACGCTCCGGATCCCTCGTCCCAGATCACCTGCTCCATCGGCGGCAACGTCGCCGAGAACGCCGGCGGCGTGCACTGCCTGAAGTACGGCCTGACCGTGCACAACATCCTCGAGGTGACCATGATCACCATGGCGGGCGAGGAGGTCACCCTGGGTTCCGAGGCCCTGGACAGCGCCGGCTACGACCTCCTGGCCGCGGTCACCGGCTCCGAGGGCATGCTCGGGGTCATCGTCGAGATCAAGGTCAAGCTGCTGCCCCAGCCGCCCGCCAAGGACGTGCTGCTGGCCTCGTTCGCCGACGTGGAGACGGCCGGCAACGCCGTGGCCGGCATCATCGGCGCGGGCATCGTCCCGGGCGGGCTGGAGATGATGGACAAGCTGGCCATCCAGGCCGCCGAGGATTTCGTCCAGGCGGGCTACCCCACCGACGCGGCGGCGATTCTCATCTGCGAGCTCGACGGCAGCCCGGACGACGTCAGGGCCCAGCGCGAGCGCGTGTGCCAGCTCCTGGACGAATACGGCGCCGCCGAGATCCGCGTGGCCGGCGACGAGGACGAGAAGGCGCGCTTCTGGGCCGGGCGCAAGGCCGCCTTCCCGGCCGTGGGGCGCATCTCCCCGGACTACTACTGCATCGACGGCACCATCCCGCGCAAGCACCTGGCCTACGTGCTCCAGCGCATGCAGGAGCTCAGCGACGAGTACGGGCTGCGCGTGGCCAACGTCTTCCACGCCGGCGACGGCAACCTGCATCCGCTGGTGCTCTACGACGGCAACGTGCCGGGCGAGTTCGAGCGCACGGAGGAGCTCGGCGGCCGCATCCTGGAGCTGTGCGTGGAGGTCGGCGGCACGGTCACCGGCGAGCACGGCGTCGGCATGGAGAAGATCAACCAGATGTGCGTGCAGTTCGGCTCGCCCGACCTGGAGCAGTTCCGCGCCCTGAAGTACGCCTTCGACCCCAGCGGGCTGCTGAATCCGGGCAAGGCCATCCCGACGCTCAACCGCTGCGCCGAGTTCGGCGCCATGCACGTCCACCACGGGGAGCTGCCGCACCCCGACATCCCACGTTACTGACTTTCGACGGACCCGGCTTCCATGAGTGAGCACGATCAGGCCGAAGACCTCGCGCAGCGGATCGCCGAGGCGGCACGGGAGGGAACGCCCCTGCGGCTGCAGGGCGGTGGCACCCGCGGCTTCCTGGGCCGGGAAACCGGCGGGACCCCGCTGGAGCTGTCCGGCCACCGGGGCATCGTCAATTACGAGCCCACGGAGCTGATCCTCACGGCCCGGGCCGGGACGCCCCTGGACGAGATCGAGGCGGCCCTGGCGGAACAGGGGCAGATGATGCCCTTCGAGCCGCCGCGCTTCGGCGACGGCACGACCCTGGGCGGCGCCATCGCCACCGGCCTGTCCGGGCCGCGCCGACCGTGGGCCGGCGCGGCCCGGGACCTGGTCCTGGGCACCCGGGTCGTCAACGGCAAAGGCGAGTACATGCGCTTCGGCGGCGAGGTCATGAAGAACGTCGCCGGCTACGACGTCTCGCGGCTGGTCACCGGGAGCTACGGCACCCTGGGGGCCATCCTGGAGGTCTCCATGAAGGTGCTGCCTCTGCCCGAGGCCGAAGCCTCCCTGACCCTGGCCACGGGCGAGGACGAAGGCTTCCGCGCGGTGGAGGCCTCCTATCGCGATGGCGTGCCCGTCTCCGGGGCCGCGCACGACGGCAGCGCCCTGCACGTGCGCCTGTCCGGCACCCGCCTCGCCGTCGACGCCGGGCTCCAGCGGCTCGGCGGCGACCGCGACGAGGATCCGGCCGCCTTCTGGCACGCCCTGCGCGATCACCGGCTGGCGTTCTTCACCGCCGACGGGCCGCCCCTGTGGCGGCTGTCCGTGCCCATGCTGAAGGGCGTCCCGGAGCTGCCCGGCGAACGCCTCGCGGACTGGAACGGTCAACTGCACTGGGTGCGCACCGATGCGCCGGCGGCGGACGTCTTCCGGGAGGCCGCCCGGCTCGGCGGCCACGCCACGCTGTTCCGCGGCGGCGACGGGCACGACGAGGTGTTCCAGCCGCTGCCGGCCCCGATCCGGCGGCTGCACGAGCAGGTCAAGGCGGCCTTCGACCCCGACGGCATTCTCAACCCCGGCCGGCTGTACGCGGGTCTCTGACCCCGGCCGTATCGACAGCAAGCGATCCGGAGCCCTCTATGCAGACCTGGCTGACCGACGCCATACGGAACACCCCTGAAGGCCAGGAAGCGGACGCCATCCTGCGCAAGTGCACGCACTGCGGCTTCTGCCTGGCCACCTGCCCCACCTATCAGCTCGTGGGCAACGAGCTGGACAGCCCCCGCGGGCGCATCTACCTGATGAAGCAGGTGCTGGAAGGCCAGCCCGCCACGGAGACCACGCAGATCCACCTGGACCGCTGCCTGACCTGCCGCAACTGCGAGACCACCTGCCCCTCGGGGGTGGAGTACGGGCGCCTGGTGGACATCGGCCGGTCCCTGGTGGAGCAGCAGGTCCCCCGTTCCCGCGGCGATGCCTTCATGCGCGAGGCACTGCGCACGGTGCTCCCCCGCCGCCGCCTGTTCACCGCCCTGCTGCGCACGGGCCAGGTGTTCCGGCCGCTGGTGCCGGGGCGCCTGCGCGGCAAGATCCCGCAGGCCCGAGCGGCCCCGGCATGGCCCCGGGAGGCACGGCACAGCCGGCAGGTCCTGCTGCTCGAGGGATGCGTCCAGCCGGCGCTGGAGCCTCCCATCAATCCGGTCACCGCGCGGCTACTGGACCGCCTGGGCATCGGCGTGGTCCGTACGCCGGAGAGTGTGTGCTGCGGGGCCATCGATCAGCACCTGGGGCATCCCGAGACGGCGAAGCAGCACGTGCGCGCCAACATCGATGCCTGGTGGCCGCACATCGAGGCCGGGGCGGAAGCCGTCGTGGTCAACGCCAGCGGCTGCGGTGTCCAGGTCAAGGACTACGGCCACATTCTCGGCGACGACCCGGACTATGCCGACAGGGCGCAACGGGTCGCCGAGCTTGCGGTGGACCCGGTGGAGCTGCTGCTCGACGAGGAGGCGCGCCTGGCCCCCGCCGCGGAGGCACCGCGCAAGATCGCGTTCCAGTCCCCCTGCACGCTGCAGCACGGCCAGAAGCTCGGCGGCCGCGTGGAGTCGATGCTGCGGCGCCTGGGCTTCGAGCTCACGCCGGTACCGGAAGCGCACCTGTGCTGCGGCTCCGCCGGCACCTACTCGGTGCTGCAGCCGGAATGGGCCAAGGAGCTGCGCAGCAACAAGCTGGACAATCTCCAGTCGGGCAAGCCGGAGCTCATCGCCACGGCCAACATCGGCTGCCTTACGCACCTGAACGAGGCGTCCGAGGTACCCGTGCGCCACTGGCTGGAGCTGCTGGACGCCAAGGAGGACCACGCGCGATGAACCAACCCGCACTGCCGCTGCTGGTGGAACCCGAGCAGCTTCGCGAGCGGCTGGACGACCCGCGCCTGCGGATCGTGGATCTCAGTGACGCGGCCGCCTACAGCCAGCGGCACATCCCCGGGGCCGTGCACCTGACCTACGCCTGGCTGGTGCGCAAGACACCCCCGGCCCTGGGCCTGCTGCCGGACGAGCAGGCGCTGTCCGCGGTCTTCGCCGAGATCGGCCTCACCCCGGAGCACCACGTGGTCGCCTACGACAACGAGGGTAACGGCCGGGCCAGCCGCCTGCTGTGGACCCTGGACGTCTGCGGTCACCGGGCATGGTCCCTGCTCAACGGCGGCAGCCACGCCTGGTTCAACGAAGGGCACCCCGGCGAGACGGGCATGAATACGCCGGAGCCCGGGCACTACCCCGTGTCCCTGCCTGCGGAGCCGCCGGCGCTGGCCGACCGCGACTGGCTGATGCGCCATCTCGACGACCCGGGCGTGGCCGTCCTGGACGCCCGCTCGCCGGCGGAGTTCGACGGCATCGACGTGCGCGCCGCCCGCGGCGGCCACATCCCCGGCGCAGTGAACCTGGAATGGACCCGCGTGCTGGACCGGGAGCGGAACCTGCGCCTGCTGCCGGACGGCCAGCTCCAGGCATTGCTGTCGGAGCGGGGCATTCACCCGGACCAGGAGGTGGTCACGCACTGCCAGACCCACCACCGTTCGGCGCTGAGCTACGTGGTGCTGCGCTACCTGGGCTACGACCGGGTCCGCGGCTATGCGGGCTCCTGGTCCGAGTGGGGCAACGACCCGCAAACGCCGGTGGAGGCCTGAGCCGGAGCGGCGCGCGAGGCCTCAGAGGGCCTGGGGGAGATTGAACAGGCGCTCCCGGTAGAAGCGCAGCTCGCGGATGGATTCCTTGACGTCGTCCATGGCCAGGTGCGCGCCGGACTTGCGGAACTCCTTCACCAGGTCCGGGTTCCAGCGCTGGGCCAGCTCCTTGAGCGTGCTGACATCCACGTGCCGATAGTGGAAGTAGCTCTCCAGCTCCGGCATGCAGCGGTGGAGGAAACGCCGGTCCTGGCAGATGCTGTTGCCGCACATGGGTGACCTGCCCGCCGGCACCCACTGCTCGAGAAACGCCAGGGTCTCGCGTTCCGCCGCGGCCTCGTCGTAGTCGCTGCGCCGTACCCGGTCGACCAGCCCGCTCTGGCCGTGCTGCCGGGTGTTCCAGTCGTCCATGCCCTGCAGCACCTGATCGGGCTGGTGGATCGCGATCATGGGCCCCTCCGCCAGGATGGTCAGCTGACTGTCCGTCACCACCGTGGCGATCTCGATGATGCGATCCCGATCGGTATCCAGGCCGGTCATTTCCAGATCGATCCAGATCAGGTTCTCGGCGCTCTGGGGCATAGGGGAGAAATCCTTGCTTGCGGGTGTGATTGCGGCCGATTCTACCAGAAGCTATGCTCGCGTGCCGGAGCCGCCTGCCGCGGCAGGACCGGCAAGCGTCGTGTCACTGGAGATTGCATGGATCAGGGCCGGGTGCTCGTCACATACGGCACCGAGAGCGTGGTGGAGACCGCCGACGGTACGCTGGTACGTTGCCTGACCCGGCGCCGGACGGGCCGGCCCGTGTGCGGCGACCGGGTGGACTGGAGCGGGCGCCCGCCCGGGGAGTGCGTCATCCAGGCCATTCACCCGCGACGGAACACCCTGATCCGTACCGACTATCGCGGCCACGAGAAGCCGCTGGCGGCGAACCTGGACCAGCTGCTGTTCATGTGCGCGCCGGAACCGGCCCCGGATGCACGCCTCATGGACCGGTACCTGGTCCTCGCCGAGAGCCTGGGGATCACGCCGCTGATTGCGGTCAACAAGCAGGATCTCGCGGCGGATCCCGCACTGGCCATGCCGGGGATGGTGACGGACGCCGCCTCGCGCCACGGGTTCGCGGTCCACGCCGTAAGCGCGGCCTCCGGCCAGGGCCTGGAGGCGCTGGCACAGGCACTGACCGGGATGACCACCCTGCTCGCCGGCCAGTCCGGCGTCGGCAAGTCGTCGCTGATCAATGCGCTCGTGCCGGATCGGCACGTCCGCACCCAGGAGATCTCCGCGACCAGCGGCCAGGGGCGGCACACCACCACTGCCACGACGCTGTACTCGCTGCCGGACGGGGGCGCCATCGTGGACGCCCCCGGGGTGCGCACGCTGCGGCTGGGACACCTGTCGCGCGCGAGCATCCAGCAGGGCTTCCCGGAGATCGCGGCGCTCGCCGCGCACTGCACCTACCGCGACTGCGAGCACGGTGACGAGCCGGGGTGCGCGGTCCGCTCCGCGGCCGCCGAGCAGCGGATCAGCGCCACGCGCCTGCGGAACTTCCGCGAGCTCCTGGCCGAGCGCTCCTGAGAGAATTCAATAGCCGCGACGGCCAGCAAAGGCGTGGGAGAGCGTGCCGCTGTCCACCGTCTCGAGCTCGCCGCCCATGGGCACGCCATGGGCAATGCGGCTGCAGGTCGCACCATTGGCCCGTGCCAGCTCGGCCACGTACTGGGACGTGGCCTCGCCTTCCACGGTCGGGCTGGTGGCCAGGATCACCTCCCGGACCTCGCCGGCGCGCAGCCGCTCCTCCAGCCGGTCGAGCCCGAGCTCGGCCGGCCCGATACCGTCGAGAGGCGACAGCCGGCCGCCCAGCACGAAGTAGCGGCCCTGGTAGTCGGTGGCCTGCTCCAGCGCGAACACGTCCGCCGGGCTCTCCACCAGGCACAGCAGCGCCGGATCCCGCCGGTCGCTGGCGCAGATCGGGCACTGCTCGTCCTCGGTGGGCAGATGGCAGTCCCGGCACTCGCCGACGCGCTCCATGGCCGCAGCCAGGACGTCGGCTAGCGCCGCGCCGCCGCGGCGGTCCCGCAGCAACAGATGGAACGCCATGCGCTGCGCGCTCTTGGGGCCGACGCCGGGCAGGGCGCGCAGGCTGTCGATCAGCTGCTCGATCAGGGGCGAATACGCCATCAGCCGCGATCCGCCCCGCTCAGAACGGCAGCTTCATGCCGGGCGGCAGGCCCATGCCTTCCGTCATCCCCTGCATGCGCTCCTGGGTCGCCTCCTGGACCTTGCGCGCGGCGTCGTTGAACGCGGCGGCGACCAGATCGGCAATCATCTCGCGATCATCGTCGTCACCGAACAGGCTGGGGTCGATCTCCACCCGCTTGCACTCGTGCTTGCCGTTGAGCACCACGGACACCATGCCGCCACCGGCCTGACCGGTGACCTCCATCTGCGCAATCTCTTCCTGCGCCTTCTGCATGTCCGCCTGCATCTTCTGGGCCTGCTTCATCAGATTGCCCATGCCGCCTTTCATGATGTCGTCCTCGCTGTGTCGTGTCCCGATGAAACCGGAATGGCTGACCGTTCAGATCTCCGTGGGCTGGATGGAATCCGGTACCACCTCGGCGCCGAACCGGTGCTGCATCTCCGCCACCGCCGGGTCCTGGCGGATGGCCGCCTCGGCCGCCTCCTGCCGCTCCCGGCGTGCCTCCTCCGCCCTTCCGGCCGGCGTATCCAGCGTCTCCCCGGCCTCGCGCCGGATACGGATCCGCAGCTGCACGGCGCCGCCGAGATGGCTTGCCAGTGCTGTTTCGATACGCTCCTCCAGCTGCTTGTTCCGCAGTGAAGCATGCTGGCCGGCCAGCTCGAGCGTAACGGTACCCTGCTCGAAACCACCCCAGCTGCACTGCATGGCCAGGGCCCGGGCCATGCCCGTGAGGCCGAGCTCGCCGATGAGCTCGTGCCAGGGAGGCAGGTCATCCGTACCACCCCGAGAGGACGCGCCGGCCGCCGGCACGGCAGCCGGCACCGGCTCGGCCACGGCGGTCTCCGCCTCCGGGGCCGCAGCCGGACCCGGGGGCCCCTCCTCGGCCAGCGGCACACCGGGTTCCGGTACGTCGTCCGCCGGCGGTTGCTCCTCGGCTTCGGCGGTCGATGCCGTCGCAGATACCGACGGCCCTGCCTCCGGCGTTGCCGTTGCCGCGGCGCTCCCGGCGGACGCCGAGGCCCGCGCCGGAGCCGTTTGCGCCCAGCCACCGCCGGTGCTCGCGTCTCTGCCAGGGTCGTCGTCGGGCCGGAACGCGAGCATGCGCAGCAGCACCATCTCGAAGCCCATGCGCGGCTCCGGCGCCAGCGGCAGGTCCCGGCGGCCGGTCAGGCCGATCTGGTAGAACAGCTGCACGTCTTCCGGCGGCAGCGCCGCGGCCAGGGCCTCCAGGCGGTCCCGGTCCGGGTGCTCCGGGTCCAGGGCGTCCGGCACCGTCTGCAGCAGGCTCAGGGCGTGGAGCTGGGTCAGGATGGCCGCCAGGACGTCGGCGAAGTCCGGGCTGCGCTCCGACAGGCGTTCCACGATGGCCATCAGCTCCGTGCCGTCCCGGGCGGCGAGCGCCTCGAGGATCTCCAGTACGCTGTGATCCTCGATGCTGCCCAGCATGCCGCGCACGCCGTCGTCGCTGATCTGCCCGCCGCCGAACGCCAGCGCCTGGTCGGTCAGGCTCAGCGCGTCGCGCATGCTGCCGTCGGCAGCCCGGGCGAGCCGCGCCAGCGCCGCGGATTCCGCTTGCACGCCTTCCTGCTCCAGGATCCCCCGGAGGTAGTCGCCGATCAGGCTCGCCGGCAGGCGCTTGAGATTGAACTGGAGGCAGCGCGAGAGAATGGTCACCGGGACCTTCTGCGGGTCGGTGGTGGCCAGCAGGAACTTCACGTGCGGCGGCGGCTCCTCCAGGGTCTTGAGGAGCGCGTTGAAGCTGTGGGTGGACAGCATGTGCACTTCGTCCACCAGGTAGATCTTGTAGCGGCCGTGAGTGGGCGCGTACTGGACGTTGTCCAGCAGCTCGCGGGTGTCCTCCACCCGCGTGCGCGAGGCGGCGTCGACCTCGATGAGATCGACGAAGCGGCCGTCATCGATGGCCGTACAGGCCGAGCAGGCCCCGCACGGCTCGCTGCCCACTCCCTGCTCGCAGTTCAGGCACTTGGCCAGCACCCGCGCCAGCGTCGTCTTGCCCACGCCCCGGGTGCCTGTGAACAGGTAGGCGTGATGGAGCCGGTCATGGTCCAGGCCGTTGACCAGCGCCTGCAGCACGTGCTCCTGCCCCGCCATGGTGGCGAACGAACGCGGCCTGTACTTGCGCGCGAGTACCTGGTAACTCATGAGACCCCGGGCATCCGATTTTGGTATCGCCGAATGGACGCGATTGTAACACCTCGGAGACCACCCGCATCCGCCGGCGACGGAATACGCTGCGGCGCCGGTCTCATTGCACCGGCCGGCGTTGTGGTTTACTCTTGCCGCCTTCGATGGCCACGGGCCATCAGCGCATCCGGAGAGGTGTCCGAGCGGTCGAAGGAGCGCGCCTGGAAAGCGCGTGTACCCAAGCGGTACCGAGGGTTCGAATCCCTCCCTCTCCGCCATCTTTCCTGAGCGGGGCCGCAGGTCCCGCTCAGGAAAGATCGAAGGACCCGGGGATTCGAACCCTCGGTAATGGACAATTCGGGTTCGACTACGCAGCGAAGCGGAGTAGCCCGTTGCCGCGCAGCGGCAACAGCCCGGAGGGCGAGGCGCGTGAGCGCCGCAGCAATCCCTCCCTCTCCGCCATCTTTCCTGAGCGGGGCCGCAGGTCCCGCTCAGGAAAGATCGACGGACCACCAGTCAATGGCGGCCGTGCCGGTCCCCCCGCGACGATACACTGTGAACCCGGTCAGGCCCGGAAGGGAGCAGCCGCAGCAGTGGACTCGGGCGCCGGGGTGTGGCTGGTACGCGTCGCCTCCATCTTGCGTCAGCGGGCGGCGGCGGCTACTCGCTGCCGCCGCCGGGTCCGTACCCGGGCGGGTTCGGGAACGGCATCACCTTGCCGCTGGCATCGGTGACCTTGCTGGCACCGACGCGCTCGACCTCGTCGATGCGCACCACCGAATGCATGGGGATGTACGTCCGGCGAACACCCTCGAACTCGGACTGCAGCCGTTCCTCGGCCGGATCCACGACCACCCGGGTGCGCTCGCCGAAGCTCAGGGACTCCACCTCCACGAACCCCATCATGGCGCCCTGCTGCACGCTGCGGGCATAGATCTCGTAGACTTGCCCCTGGTTGAAGAAGATGATGCGGTAGATACGTTCTTCCGCCATGCTGCCGCTCCAGGCTCTGAATGAACGAGCGGCGGAGGGTACCATACCCGGCGACCGCCGTTGGCACGTCCACACTCCGAGGAGCAGCACAACGTGTTTCCGTGGGAAGGCCGGGACATCGACGACATCGAGGCCCTCATGGGCGAGCGGGATCCGCGCCGCTACCGCCTGGGCGTGCTCACGGTCAGCGAGGTGAGCGCGGGCCCGCCGGCGGCGATGATGTGGTTCCCGGGACGCAGCGAGATGGGACAGTACCTGGCCCGGGTGGAGCCACGCCGCCACGGGCTGGAAGGCATCGGGGCCATCGAGCTGCGGGACGCCCTGCAGAACCTGCTTGCCGGGCTGGAGATCCGCGGCCCTGCGGACACGCTCCGGGTGGCCGCCAATGAGGCCGCCGCCGGCGTATTCCGCGTGCAGTGGTGGGGTACGCTGGAGGAGCTCCGCGAGGGCCGGGACGCGGTCGGCCGCGAGCTCCTGGCCGCGCTCAGCCCGCCGGCGCAGCCGCCCCTGCCGGCCAAGCGCACGGAGGAGCTCATCGAGCTGATACGGGGCCGCTATCCCGTCGCCTCCGCCTAGCGTCCTGTAACCCGGGTTCGCTAGGGCCGCCGGCGCCGGCCCGGACCCGTCCCGGCGCCGGGCCAATCGGCGACGGCTCGCGCCACCACCTGCCGGACCGCCTCCTTCGTCAGGACGCGGGTGAGGAAATGCTGAACCGCCCGTTCCTCGCCGACCTGGGCACCAAGCAGGACATCGCTGGTCTCACCGATGAGGGCCCGGCGCGTCGCCGGGTAGAGAAGGCTGCTGCGGCGGGCGAACTCCAGGGCGTCCATGCTCTCCAGCCCGCGGTCCACCAGTACCGCCGCCATGTCCCGCCGGGCCAGGGTCTCGAAACCGGCCTCCGCCGAGGCAGCCGTGTACAGCTCCGGCGCCGGATCGGGCAGGACATCCCGGACCTCGCCGGCGAGCGAATCGTCGGCGCTCACGACCAGAACGGCCGGGGCCTCGCCCTCCCCCGTCACGCTGACCAGGCAGCCGCCCGCCCCGCCGAGGAGATCGCCGAACCGGGCAGCATCCACCGGTTCGCTGACATAGTAGCCCTGCATCCATTCGCACTGCTGCCGGCGCAGGAAGCGCACCTGGCCGGCGGTCTCCACCCCTTCGGCCACGAGCTGGCATCCCAGGCTGTGCCCCATGGCGATGATGGCGCGAACGATCTCGGCGGTGTCCGGATCGCTGGTCACTTCGGCGATGAACGCCTTGTCGATCTTGATGGTGTCCACGGGGAAACGCCGGAAGTAGCTGAGGCTGGAATAGCCGGTACCGAAGTCGTCCACGGCCAGGCTGATCCCCAGCCCCTTGAGTGCTTCCAGGGTATCGGCTGCCCGTGACGGATCCTGCACCAGCGAGCTCTCCGTGATCTCGAGCTCCATGGACCGCGGGTTCGCCCCGGTGTGCAAGAGGATGCCACGGATGCGCTCGACCAGTCCCGGGTCGTCCAGCTGGCGGGCCGAGAGATTCACGGATACCCGCAGGTCGCGCCCGAGCTCGTGGCGCCAGTAGCGCTGCATCTCGCAGGCGCGCCGGAACACCCACTCGCCGGCATCGAGAATGAGATCGCTTTCCTCCAGCAGCGGAATGAATTCCGCCGGCATCACCAGGCCGCGTTCCGGATGCCGCCACCGCAGCAGGGCCTCGGTACCGCGCAGAACGCCGTCGGCGAGATCCACCTGGGGCTGGAAGTAGACCTCGAACTCCCCGCGCCGCAGCGCGTGGCGCAGGTCCGTCTCCAGTGCCAGGCGCTGGCGCGCCTGCTCGTTCAGGCCGGGCGCATAGTACTGATAGCTGCCCGCCCCGGCCGACTTGGCGGCCTCCAGGGCGCTGGCCGCCTTGCGCAGCAGCTCCTCGGCGGCCTCGCCGTCGTCGGGGTAGACGGCGATACCGGCGCTGGCGCTGACGAAGAACTCCTGCCCCTTGACGCGGAACGGCTCGCCCACGGCGTCGAACAGTGCCCGCACCGCCGGCGGCAGCGCGGCCGTGCCCGACAGCCCGGAGAAGCCGACCACGAACTCGTCGCCGCCGACCCGCGCCACGGCGTCGCTGTCGGCCACGTGCTCGGACAGCCGCTCCCCCACCGCCCGCAGGAGCCGGTCACCCAGCTCGTGGCCGTAGCTGTCGTTGTAGATCTGGAAGCGGGTGAGATTGAGATACACCACCGCAAGCACGCCGCCCACGGCCCCGGCACGGTCGATCCTGTCCGCGAGGGTGGCCAGGAAAAGGTCCCGATTGGGCAGGCCGGTCAGCGCGTCGTAGGCCGCCAGGTATTCCAGCCGCCCCTCGGCATGGACCTTCTCGGTAATATCCGTGAAGAACGACAGGATCGCGTCGTCCCCTTCCCAGAGGATGGTGCCGGCCTTTCCCTCCACCCAGCGGACCCCGCCCGACAGTGTCAGGAAGCGGAACCGGATGGTACCGCTCCGGGGCGCATCGTCCCTCACCGCCCGGTACCAGTCGCGAACCCGGTCCCGGTCCTCCGGATGCACGAAACGCATGGAGGAGCCGCCGATGTACTCCTGCAGGTCGAATCCGAGCATCTCCGAGAGCCGGGGATTGACGTAGCGCACCAATCCCTGCCGGGCCACGGCCAGGCCGTCGTGGGTATTCTCCACCAGCGAGCGGTACTGCTCGCGGGAGGTGCGCAGCGCCTGGTCCATGGCCTTGCGCTCGCTGATATCCCGGGCAATGGTCGAGAGGTAGTCCAGCCGCCCGCGCTCGTCCCGGTGGGCGATAACGACCTGGGAGACCGGAATCTCCCGGCCGCTGGTGCTGATCAGGGCCGTCTCCCCGCTCCACGTGCCCCGCTCCGTGGCTTCCGGGATCGCGCGCTCGGTCACCAGCCGGTTCGCCCAGGCCGGCATGAACGATCCCAGGGCCCGACCGTATCCGCCGTCAGCCTCCTCCAGCCCCAGCAGCCGCTGGCCCGCCCGGTTGAGGTAGTTGATCGCACCCGCGGTATCCGTGGTGGCCACGAGATCCGGCGTCGCCTCCAGCACGGTGGCCAACCTGCGGCTCTGCTGCGCCGCCCGCGCCCAGGCGGTGATCTCCGTCGCCACCAGGGTAAGCCGCCCGGGCACCTGGTCCGCGGGGTGCACGGACCAGTCCACGCGCAGCTCCCGGTCCGCATCACCGGTGCGTGCGAGCCGGGCCCGGAACTGCCCCCGGGCCTGCTCCCCGACTGCCAGGCAACGCAGGGCGCGATCCAGCCTCTGATGGGCTTCCAGGCCGGCGATGCACTCGGCGAAAGGCGTGCCCAGGAGCTCTTCGCGGGCATCCGCGAACAGCAACCGGGCGGCGGGATTGCAGAAGCGCACGCATCCGTGCGCATCCGTTTCCAGGTAGGCATGGTCCAGGTCGTCAAGCCGCTCCCGGTAGCGGCGCTCGGCGGCCACCAGCTGATCAAGGGCCCGCTGCTGACCGGAGACGGCGCGGCGCAACACGCCGTAGACAACCAGGCCGGTCAGCACGACGAAGATCAGGCCCTTGGCGATGCTCAACCACCCGCTCGTGTACGGGGTGTCACCGAGCCGGAACAGGAACACGTCAGTGGCGACGATCCACGCTGCCGCTGCCCCGGCGTACGTCAGGGCCACTCGCGCCGGCAGACCGGCCAGTGATCGCTTCTTCAGCATACGCGTGTCGGCGCCTCGGATCTCCGCCGAACCAGTTGTGACACGGCGGTTGCAGGGAAGCAACCGCAGCCCGATCACCTATCGACGCGACACCCGCGGACGGGCTAGTGTGTTTTCCGTAGCAGGCACAAACCATGACAGGAGGAAGCAGCATGGCCCTGTGGCGGTGCCGGGTTCCCGCCGGCGAACAGATGATCGACGCGGAGGAGTCCGGCGTCGTGGTGGAAGCAGAGTCCATGGAAGAGGCCCAGACACTGGCCAAGCGGGAAATGGAATTCGAGGAGGTTCTGGTGGACGACCAGGGCCGCACCATCCGCTTCGAGATCAAGGACATCGTCTGCGAGCCCATCCAGGACGAGACCTGACCCTGCCGTCCCGCCGGGGCGCCCCGGCGGGACGTCCCTGCCCGCGAGCCGAAGGTGAGTAATAGCCGCCGGACGACCAATCGGCGTCGCGGCGGCCGGTCGACAAAGAGGGAGGAGCGGGCGCTCCTCCAAGTGCCGGTTGTCGGCGCAGACCTGACACCCGTACCCCCGTATATAGCAGAAAGGCGGGCGCTACGCCGCCCCCCGAACGTCAGTCCGCACCCGTGCGCCGCAGAGGCGAGCGGCGCAGCCAGTCGCCGCCGGGGATCTCCGGCAACCGCTGCCCACGCGGCCGGTAGAGGTACATCCAGGCCTCGCCCCAGGGCGTCGCGATCTTCCGCCGGGTATAGCTCCGGGGATAGTCTTCCAGGGCATCCAGCCGGCGGAACCCATCCGGGGTCACCTCGTAGACCTCGCCCCGGATGGCCGTATCACCACCGCTAACGACGCCCGGGTACGGGCCGACATCCAGCATGCGGTAGAGCGGCTCGGTGACGTGATCGCCCAGCCGCCGGGCGCCGGTGAGCACGTGATGGTTGCTCCCTCCCGTGCGCAGAGTGCCGTAGACGAACACACGCTCCCGAAGCACGCTCTCCCCCCTGTCGCCGAACGGCACATCACCCGTCGTTGCGGAAATCATCACGGGAAGCGCCGTCGGCTTCCCGGAAGACCACGACCTGGCCATCGTGCCAGCGTCCTTCCGCCAGACGCGAGACCTGCAGCACGAGCGCCACGGTGGAGCCGTCGTACCTCGTTACCACGGTGCGCCAGGTATCCGCCGCCGTGCCCGGCACCCCGGAGACCGGTTCCGCATGCCCCAGCAGGGCCGCCAGCCGCTGTCCGCGGATCGCGTCGCTGTCCTGCCCGAGCAACCAGGCGCCATGCGGATTGACGTACTCGACGTAGCCGTGGGCATCCACGGCCAGAATGCCTTCGGCGACACTGCGCGTGACGGTGGTGAGAAACTCCAGCTGCTCGCGGTATTCCGCTTCCGCCCGGCGCATGCGGTCCAGCGCATCCGCCTTGTCGAGCACCGCCCCGGCGAGCTGTGCCAGCTGCACGGCCACGGCCTCGTCATCCGGCGTGAATTCCCCGGTATAGCGGTCGGCGAACTCGAGCATGCCCATGGAACTGCCGTCGTGCCGCGACAACGGAACCGCCAGCCACGCCCCGAGGGGCGCGAGGGCCGGGGCGTGCTCGGCGAGCTCCGCCTGCGTCAGCCGGTACGCATCGCCGGTACGTTGCGCCCGGGTGCGCAGCGCCTCCGGCGCCCTCGGCACCGCCCTCGCCTCGTCGGCATACTTCTCCGACCGCGAGACAATCGTCTCGCCGCCCGGCAGCCCCTCGCGCTCGTCGATGGACACCCGGCACAGATGGGCCTCCACCAGGTGGCGCCCGTCATTGACCAGCGTCTCCAGTGTCCGCTGCCGGCTCCGCTGCGTATTCAGGGCCAGCGATATCCGGGCCAGCTCGCGCAGCCGCGCGGCGTGGCTCTGCGCGCGCGCCAGGGCGTCCTGGAGCTCCTGCTCGAAACGGAAGCGGTCGGAGACATCCAGCACGAACAGCAGCATCCCCAGGGCGCGGCCGGACTCGTTGCGGGTCAGCGACAGCGAGACCCGCGCCATGAACCGGCGGCCGTGGCGATCCTCCAGCTCGATCTGGGCATCGTGGGCACCGTTGCGCAACACGGGGTCGATCAGCTGCTGTCGCAGCGAGAGATACTCCGGGCCCGGCCGCAGCATGCGCAGGGGCTGGTTCCGCGCCTCATCCGCGGCATAGCCGAACAGGCGCTCGGCTCCCCGGTTCCAGAAGTTGATCGCTCCGCCGAGATCCGCACCGATGACCGCATCGTGGATCTGCTCCAGCACCTGGCCCTGGAACAACAGCTGATCCCGGCTGCGCTTGGTCTCGGAGATATCCCGGAACCAGACGGCCAGCCCGTCGAGCACCGGATAGGCCCGGACATCGATCCACCGATTGAAGGCCACATCGAAGATCTCGCGATCACGCGCCTGGCCGTCGGCGCGTACCGCTTCGTAGAGATCACCATAGACATCGCGGTTTTCCGGAAACAGGTTCCACAGGTACTGGCCCCCGAGGTAGTCCCGGTCCATCCCCACCGCACGGGCCGCCGCCCGGTTCACGTAGGTGATACGGTCGTCGTTGTCCAGCGTGAAGAACCCGTCCGCCAGATGATCCAGGGTCTCTTCCAGCCTTCGGGCCGTGGCCCGTCGCTCCGCCTCGAGGCGCTCGCGTTCCTCGATCTCGTGGTGCAGTGCCGTCGCCTGGCGAGCAGCCAACAACGCACGACCCCGGGCCACGAGGGTCAGCCTCATGACCAGCAATCCTGCCAGCGCCAGGGAGACTCCCCCGAGGGCGACGGCATCCGGCAGGCCCCCGCGCTCGCTGCGCAGCAGTGTCGTACCCGGCCACGCCGCTACCCGCCAGCGTGCGCCGAGAACGGCGACCTCCTGCTCCGCGGCATAAGGGCGGTCGTCATCGACCGCCGGCGGCCCGAACATGCGGTCCCCCTTGCCGTCGATCACCTGGAAGACGTAACCGGGCGCCGTTCCGCCCCTTGCGAACCGGAACAGCCCGGAAAGGCGCCGCACGGACAGCAGGAACCCGGTGACTTCGCCATCGCCGTACAGGGGAATCACCAGGTAGACGTGCGCCGTATCGCTTGCGGGTTGGACGGGTGACGTCATGCGCGTCTGCCCCGTCTCCCGGGCGGCCTCGAGGACCGGTTGTACGCGGGGATGCGCAGCGAAGCCCTCCGGCCTGGCCGTGTCCATCCACAGCCGACCCTGCAGCCAGCGGATACCCCCATCCGCCCACAGGACCGCGATTCCCTCCAGACCCTGGAAATCGCTCAGGTAGCCGGCCGCGTCCTGTCGCCACGCCCGCTCCCCCGTTCCTCCGGTGTGTTCCCAGCGGTGAGCCATGCGTTCCAGTGCATCGACACGTACGCCGAGATCGTGCTCGATCTGCCGGTAGAACCGCTCGACGATACCCTCGGAACGATGGACCCAGGCTTCACGCGCCTGCCGGGCCGCTCCCTGCCAGAGAGCAAGGGTCGCGGAGACGATCACCAGGAATACCGCCAGGGGGATCACCAGGCTCTGGGTGATCCCGGGCGCGTCCATGTCGTCGGGGTGATCCGCCTCCGGGAGAGCCAACGGTCCGGCCACCAGCAGGGCCACGGCCAGCACGGGCTCGTCGAGCCAGAACAGGACTCCCGCAGCAACCGCGAGCAGCGGCAGCAGCACCCGAACCGGTACCGGCTGCCGGTGACCGCGCGCCTGCAGCACGAGCGGGATGGCGATCAGGATGACAACGACCGTGGCCACGATCCCACCCTGGCCCTGTCCTGCCGCCGGTGCCGCCACGGCCGCCGCCAGCCCGGCGATGGCGGCCGACAGCGCAAGCACCGGGCGGGCGCAGATCAGGGCCGCATAACCGGCCGCCACCAGGAACAGCGCCGCGCCGGTGAGCGCCGGTACGTGCAGAATCCACACGTCGATCAGCGAGACGGCGGGCTGCCCCGCCCCGAGGGCGCCGCCCACGGCGACCATGCCGCCGAGCGCAAGCAATGCCGCCGCAAGCACCAGGCGTAGCGTATTGAACCCTCGGGTGGCCAACGGCTGCTCCTTGGTCGAGGTCTCCGGCCGCCTCCGGCGCCCGCAACGGTTCCCGTTATGGTTGTATCATCCACTTCCCGGAGACACGTAATCTGCACGCGGCGAAAGCCGCCAGGGCACATTCGATGCACCCGGATTGCATTGGCACGCAAGCCGGAACCGGGCACGCGTCAAAACACCGACGATTGTCGGGAGCCGCGCTGTTCGGTGATTGTCGTTGCGGACGGAGAGGAGCTGCAGCGGCGTGGGCGCTGGCGGTCCCGGAAGAAATGGCGTCCCCAAGGGGATTCGAACCCCTGTTACCGCCGTGAAAGAGCCTACAACCCGTCTCCCGCCGTCCATGAGCGTTTTCGTAACGTCCTGTTTCATAGGATATTAATCTAGGTACGTCCGTAGTTGTCTATCCGAATCCACACCGGTATATTACCCCCAATTACCCCCGACCACAACCGCTGTGCAAGATCGCAACACCGGGGGTAAACGGGGGTAATAGATGGCCAGAGCACCACGCGACGCACGACTGGAAACCCGCGAGGCCCGCGGTCGATTGTCGGCACGACACGAGCCTTACTGGCGGCAGATTCACGACGGCCTGTTCCTGGGCTACCGCAAGACCAAGGGGGGCGGCTCGTGGCACGTGCGCACCTATGAAGGCGGCAAATACCGCAAGCGCAAGCTCGCCCTCGCCGACGACAATGCCGACGCTGACGGCGTGTCCGTGCTCAGCTATCGCCAGGCCATGGAGAAGGCCATGGAGGGCATCGCCCCGGAGCGCGTCTACGGCTACACCGTAGGCCAGGCCCTGGACGATTATCTCACTGAGATCGAGGCCCGCTCGAAGTCCTACGCCGAGACCAAGCAAAAGGCCGAACAGCATATCCGCGAGCCCCTGGCGGCCCTGGAGGTGGGCAGGCTTACAGCAGCTCGCATACGCAAGTGGCTGAACGGTGTGGCCGCCACCGACAGCGACGATCCGGAGGACAAGCGCAAGCGCAAGGCTACGGCAAACCGCGTGCTGACGGTCCTGAAAGCCGCGCTGAACCACGCTTACCGCGACGGGAAGGTAGACAGCGATAGCGCCTGGCGCCGCGTCCAGCCCTTCCAGAACGTAGACCAGCCGCGCATACGGTACCTCACGCACGACGAGGCCCGGCGGCTCGTCAACGCCGCTGTGCCAGAGTTCCGCCCCCTACTCCGAGCCGCCCTGCTCACCGGCTGCCGGTACGGCGAACTCGCGGCCATGGTGGCGGCTGACTACGATCCCGACGCGGGCACCGTGCGCGTGCGCGAGGCCAAGGGCGGACCTGGTCGGCATGTCCACCTCACCGACGAGGGCCGGCAGCTATTCGACCGGCTCACGGCCGGCAAAAAGCGCGGTGACCGGATGTTCACGCGCGACGGCGGCGGCGTCTGGGGGAAGTCGCATCAGCACCGATTCATGCGTGACGCCTGTTCGCAGGCGGGCATTGACCCGCCCATCGGATTCCACGTGCTGCGCCACACCTACGGCTCGATGCTCGCGGCCAAGGGCGTCCCCCTCCAGGTGATCGCCCGCGCCCTGGGCCATGCCGACACGCGCATGACCGAGCGCCACTATGCGCACCTGCAACCGGACTACGTGGCCGAGCAGGTCCGCGCCCACCTGCCAGAGTTCGGTGGTGGGGATGATGATGGTGTGGTTTCGATGCGGGGGCAGCCATAAAATCGCCCCCGCATCATGTCCCGACGGAACGCCTGGCGTACTTGGAGAACCCAGGGCAGCTTCTTGAAGAACTGCAGCGTCAATGTCTTACGTTGGCAGCGGCAGACGGCATCGACTGGCACGGCATAATTAACGCTTACAACGTGCGGATTGTCGACGACCGCTACCTCGTTTTCGAAGATGGGCCGATGCCGTTGCGGAACGTCCGCCACGTAACGGTCCTAGCCGTGCACTTGGCCCTGGTCGCCGACACCCTGCGGCACCATTCCCCACACAGTGAAGCGGCCGCGACTTGCCGCGCTGAGATTAACCGCCTTCAAGGTGAGCTTGAATTGACTATCGGATTTCCCGCAGCGGAAGACCAGGGTGTCGGTGCCCTCGTCAATGATACTGGAACCGCCCTCGCGCTCGCATACCGCCGACGCCAACAACAACGCGGGTTCGCTGAGATCCCAAACGCGGAGCGGCACAAGGACGCTGAAGCCCGTAAGCGCGAATGGCGCGAGGCCGACGAACAGATCCGCAGTGAGTCCCCGCACCTGACCACAAAAACCGACCGCGCCCGGGCTATTCAGAAACGCCTTGGTGAAACTGCCACCATCGACACGATCACGCGCGCCCTGCCCCACCTTGAAAATTAGTTCGGGAGGCGCCTCGGCCTCCCGATTTCTCACCGCATAGCCTTCACGTGTCCATCAGACAACGTGGAGGTTTCCATGAACAGGAACACCATCAAGCTAGCCGATCGCGAGTCGTGGACGGTCGAGGAACGGGCCGCTCTACGGGGATACTCGCGCTCGTTTGCCTACAAGATGCTCGCCGCTGGAAAGGGCCCGGAGCTACTGCGTATTGAGCGCACGGCCCGGATAACGCGGAAGGCCGACCGCGAGTGGGAAGAGAGGATGCGGAAGCAACCTGATTCCGCAGCGGCGGAGGTGCAGTAATGGCCTCGGAGCAGCCGCCGGTGGGGGCCGGCGGCCGAGGCCAGAAGGGAGACAGCGCCGAGTATAACGCCTGCCACCAGGGGCGGGCTATGCGCTGGCGCGCCGCGATCAATCGTGCACGCCTGATCCGCCACCAGCCGCCCGGCCCGGACAAGTCGGCGGCGGTAGTGCAGTGGCGCGATGCGGTCCTGGTAGCCCTCGACGCCGACGGCGGGAGGGCAGCCCTATGACCAGCAACCGCCTATTGAACCTCCACCAGGTCGCACGTCGCCACGGGATCGCGCCCAGCGTGATGAACCAGATGGTGCTGGCGGGGAAAGGCCCGCCCATGCACCTGGTCAACGGCACGGCCGTGGTCACCGAAAACGAGGCCGACGCGTGGGCAGCAAGGCAGCCGCTCGCCCGCAAGCGGGAGGGGAACCAATGAAGAACAGAGAACAAGGCGCCCCCGCGCAGGCATCCGCCGACGCCGATGCGACCCCAGTAAACGAGCTGCTGCGGCGGCTGGAGTCGGTGAAGGCCACCGGGCCGAGCCGTTGGGCGGCGCGGTGCCCGGCGCACGACGACCGATCCCCGTCATTGTCGGTTCGGGAGTGCGGCGACGGCACGGTACTCCTGCATTGCTTCGCGGGCTGTCCCGCAGGTGATGTGCTGGCGGCCGTGGGCCTAGACCTTGCGGATCTATTCCCGAACAAGTCATTGGGGCGCGGCCCGATGCGTCAAGGGGAACGGTGGATCCCGCGCGACGTGTTGGCGGCCATCGCATCTGAAGCGGTCGTTGTGCTGGTGGCTGCGGACACCATCCGGCGGGGCGAGGCGCTGACGGATGACGACGTGGAGCGCGTCGCCGTCGCAGCTGCCCGGCTGCGGAATGCGGCCAGGGAGGGCGGCGCAAATGTCTGACGTAAAAGAATTTCCGGACGGTGCCGCGCGCGGCGCGAACTGGCTAGACGAGAAGGCCGCCGAGCTGGCCGGGGATGGTGCCGACAAGCCGCCGGCGCGGTTCGAGCTGGTGAAGGCGGCGGACATCGAACCGAAAGCCCCGTCCTGGCTGATTCGTGACTACCTGGAGGCCGACACGCTCGCGCTGGTGTTCGGAGATCCCGGCTGCGGAAAGTCGTTTCTCGCGGTTGATTGGGCGTGCAGTGTCGCAACCGGGAAGGACTACCAGGGGCAGCGCGTCAAACATGGGCCCGTCGTCTACCTGGCAGGTGAGGGCCTGAACGGACTGGCCCGGCGCAGGAAGGCATGGACCATCCGCCACCAGCAGTCGCTGGAAGACGCCCCGCTGTACGTAAGCAAGGGGCCGGCCGCGTTGTGCGACTGGGAATCCGCGCTTGCTGTGCAGAAGGCGGTGGACGACCTCGCGGAAGCCGAGGGCAGCCCGGCGCTCATCGTCGTGGACACGCTGGCCCGGAACTTTGGCAGCGGCGACGAGAACTCCACACAGGACATGAATATCGCGGTCCAAGTCATGGACGCACTCCGTACCGCCCACCGCGCTACCGTCCTGGTCATTCATCACACCGGTCACGGGGACAAGTCGCGCGGCCGGGGAGCCATGGCTCTGAAGGGAGCGTTGGACGCTGAGTATCGGATGGATAAGGACGAACAAGGGGTCGTCCGCCTGGAAGCTACAAAGATGAAAGACGCGCCAGAACCGGAGCCGTGGGCCTTCCGCATTCGCTCGGTGGAACTCGGATTCCAGGATGAGGACGGCCATGAAGTCACCAGCGCCGTGCTCGACTCCACGGACTACACGCCGCCACAGCATGGTCAGCCCGCGCGAGGCAAGAACCAGCGTATCGCCTTGGCGCTTCTGGAACGTTTGGAGGCAGAGCACCGCGCCAACGTGGAGGCGGACGGACGCGACCCCGACACCGCCAGGGTATCGGTTGATGCCTGGCGTTCGGCCTGCGTCGCCGAGGGAATGGACCGTCGGCGCTTCCATCAGGTCAAGGACTCCCTGAATGACCATCACGCCGTTGTCATGGATCACGGCTTTGTCCGTTCCGCTGTCCGTCCGTCCGCCCCCTAAGGGGGCGGCGGACGGACGGACAGGCTAGCGAGGGGCGAATGCGGACAAATGGGACGGAAAACGGACGCAAAGCGGACACCGGCGGACGCGCGGCGCGGAACCAGATAGGGGGAATGAAATGAAACCATCGTCCGACTACCTGTCGTTCGCCGCGATCCGAGCGGCAACGTGGCTGGAGGGCCTGGCATGACGACTTCTGCAGCGAAGCGCAGAGCGATGGTGATACAGAACAAGGCCCGCGACCACGGGAGGGTGGTGCTGGTCCAGGACGACACCGGCCACGTCCACATACTCACTGGCCGTGCCGAGCTGGTCGGCGCGTACGACGACCGCGCCGGCCTGGACGAGATCGCAGCCGATTTGAAGTTCCTGGCGGACAGCGTCCGCGGGGAGCCGAGGGACTGACATGGCCACCCGCGCCGCCAGCTCCGGGGACGACACCGCGGCCGCGGATCCCGTCCAGGCCCTGCGGTCGCTGGCGGCCGTGCGCCAGGCCCTGGAGGGCGGGGAGCTGCCGCGGGCGGAGCTGGTGGGGTTCCTGGTGGAGGCGCTGGCGGCCATCGAGTCTGGCGAGGATCCGGCGCACGCCCTGGGCCTGGCGCTGGCGGCCGGGCAGGAGCATCCCGCACGCACGCTGGCCCGGGAAAGGCGCGATGCCTGGCTCGCCGCGGCGCTGGAGGCGACGGACGGAGCTACCACCTGGGCCCGGGCCCGGGCACTGGCGGCCGCCGTTGGCGAGTTCCAGGCGCGGCGCTGGCCACGGTGGCGGGCCTGGGCGGAGCCCCCTGGGCACGCCACGGACCAACAGCGCGCGCTGTTCCAGGCCGCTCGCGTCGCCGAGGCCGCGGGCCTGCAGCTACCCACCAGCGCAAAGGCGCTGGCCGCCCTGTCTCCACATGGAAGTGAAATGCGGGTTTTTCCTTCCACGCCAGCGCGGTGAACTGTCCCGGACGATCAGGTAGAACAGCAGACCACGTGAGGTAATCAGCGATGGCTAAATTTAAGGTCCCCGCCGGCTTGCGCGTTAGTCCCGAAGAAATGGAAAAGGCCCTGCAGCCCCCGGAGCGGGTAGACTCGGTTCGCCCGGCCTTCGATGAAACAAAGCTTCTCCGCATCCTGGACGATGCGGACGCCTTGAGCGCTGCGCATGAGCAGCTTACCAAGCGGCGCGAGACCGCACTCCAACGCGTCCGGGAGATCGAGCGGAATCTATCTATGTTCCGCCAGCGGGGCGCGGCGCTCGGCAATAACAACGCCGCGACGAAAGAAAATGAAAGGCAAATCAATAAGCTGGAGACAGACTTGCAGCGGGCGCAACAGGAATTCCAGCGCCTGGACGATCAATGGCAAACCCAGCGCCAGCGCCTGCACACCACCCGGGAGTTAGCGAACCGCCTGGAAAAGTACGCCCGGGACGAACTCGCTTGGCGCCGCCCTGGCGAACCGGAAACCAACGTAACCACCTGAATGGACGGGAGAACAGAACCATGGCGAGCAACAGCAACGACCCCCGCCAAGCCGTCCAGAGCGTGCGGGAACAGATCCAGACGACCCGGCGGGAGCGCGAGCGCCTGGCGGAAGCGCCGCTGACTAAGGACGAAGTAGCCGAGCGCGTGGATAGTTGGCTGACTGAACAGGCGAGCCGGGCCCGCATCGATCTACTTGCCAGCGACTTCGCGGCTCCCGGGCGGCGGGAAGGAAACCCCTTCCGCCTGCCGGTACGGCGTGGCGATCAGAGCAGCGTTGACGTGGGGCCGCTGATGGCATCCCTGTTCCGGGACCAGGTGCGGGAAGCAATCCTGCAGGAGCTGCCGGAGGATGACGGCGCCGTGGCTATGGCTGAACGGCCCGGCAAGCTGGCGGAGCTGGAGAAGAAAATCCGGGAGCTGGAGCGCCACGAAGAAAACCTGATCGTGGAGGCGGAGGCCGCCGGCGTCGAGATCCAGCGCCGCCCGGACGCCAGCCCCGACGTCATTCTAAATGTCGAGTGGCCCGCGGCCGCGGAGGCGTAACGACCGGGGGCACCTTTAGGGGCGCCCCATTCACCTGGAGGTAGAAGCAATGACGGCACGAACGAGTTACCGAAACATACTCCCGTCAGGGGCCCGGCAGCGCCCGGGAGCGGCGACGGACGACACCAGTCCCGGCCAGGGCGAGGCAAGCGGCGGCTTGTCGGCTCTGGCCGGCCGTACTTACCAGCAACGGCGGAGCTTCCACGAGAAAGCCGTACACGCGCCAGGAGCCTCGCCGGAACTCGGTTCGGCAGCGGACGATGATGCTACCGCGTGGCAGAACCTGGTGACGCGAGCGTACCAGCGCCGCCACGCCGACCAGGCGACCTTCCAGGAACGCGCCGCGGAACAGGCGTTCATCGTCGCCACGGATCGAGCCGAGGACGCCCCAGGTGCGGGGGACCCTGGGGCTCCCAGGGGGTGATGCGGGGCCCTGAGACACATGATTCACCAAAAATCAGGGTCTCGAAAAGGGGCAACATCCAGGTTAATCAGTGACTTATGAATTCCCCTGAATTCTGGAAATTGCCGAAATTAGCTCCGGAAATGGAATCGTGAAAATTTGGGTTTGTTGCACACCTCTGTTGCACAGGGGCGGAGCGTGCAACACGACAGAGCAAGCATGAAGCGGGGCCATAACGACGGTGGCCGGCCCCGGCGTCCCGCTCTTGGGCGTTACCTCTCGGCTACCGATTTGGCGCGTTGGTCTCCGCTGTCGCGCCCCTTCGCCCGGTCCCCATGCCGGGCTTCCTTTTTCTAGAGGTCTTCTCTTAACGATCCTCGAAAGCGGTATCTAGCCCACGCTCTGTGGCATTATTGCCGTTAAGGCCAGTGCCTTCCCAGAATACGTAGCCCATACCCAGCGGGCGCTTCGCGTTGTTGGTGACGCTGATCGTCGGGCCGTTCAGCGCGACAGGTTGCCCGGACTTCACGAACCACACGAAGAACCGGTCATATTCCGCAATCTGCACCTTTGGTATATATACGAAAGTGCCTACACCGTACGGGTTGCGCCTAGTGCGCAGATGCCGTTCCTCGATTCCGTAGCGATTACCTGCCAGAACGTGCGCAACGGCCGCTACTGGATCTTCAGAAGATTCGCTGGCCGAGTCGGGCCCAGTTTCCGTGTTGGATCCGCGTGCACTGTATGCCGCGGAGAACCCCATCAGGGAAAACGTGATCGACTGCTTAGCACAGCCCGGTGCAGCACAAAATCCGGTACCGCGTAACACAGCGTCCCGCCCGGACCGGAACGCCTGCAGTGTGGTCTCGGTCAGTGTGCCAGCCATATGTCCGCCGTCCTTGGTCTCCACGGACAGGACCTCTTCCCCATCTACCGAGATCGTCGCTGGCGAGTCGCCAAAGAACTGCCGTGCAGCGACGTATTCTCTTCCGTTTCGCCGTAATTCGGTCGGCGGGTCAAAGGTATAATATTCCTCGTATTCCTGCCGGCTGAGCAGTGCAGATACGACTAGGCGATCATCTTCATCAATCTCTAGAAGGACGCGGAACGGCTCTCCCCCATCATCCCATTTGTGGACCTCTTCGATAGTGAAGGTGCGACAGCCCGGGTCGCACTCGGTATACCAGGCATCGAATGTTTCGGCCGCTGCAATACTTGATACGCCTGCTGCGAAAACTGCCAGTGCTGCTATGGATCGACGCATAGGGCTCTCCCCTTATCATTCTGGAGGGTTGGGAGGGACGGCTCAGGCCACCCGCTGTAACAGGTCGGGATCGTTATTCTCCGGCGAGTTCACCCGCGTGCTGACGGGGTAGGCGTCGCAGCGGGCCATGCCCGTAAAGTGCCGTAGCCGATTGCGAGCCAAGCTGTCGTCGGTTCGCACGGGGTACTTGTTAGCTCTTCACCAAACGCAATCCGCCTTTCTCTTGAATATGATAGAACTGGTTCATATCCGCGCCATGGACGTGGAGTATCGAGCCAAGTTCGTCAATGGAATATCCCAGTTCATCCATGTGAAGACGCAGCAACTCGGGGAACACGGTTGGCTTTTCGGGTGCAAAGTCCAATTGTGCTGGTTCACGCTTACGATATGGTCCCATCTGTCTCCATAGATAAGAACTCTGGTTGGGGCTGACCTTTCCAAGGGTTTTCGCTCTCATCAACAGAGCTGCCATGGATACCTTCCAAACTCGTTTGAGCGAAGCCAACTTCGCCAGGGTAGTCCGGTTCAGTTGTGGGCCTATATCAGAGGCAGGCATAAGCAATGCCGATGCAAATGCATTCGCCTCATCTTCCATCGTCGGCGTCGGTATTCTATGCATTATCAAATGCCCAAGCTCATGTGCCAACGTAAATCGTCGCCGGTCTGCTGGCCTATCGGAGTTCAGGAAAATGCATGGAGGCAATCCGGGGACTGCCAACGTCACTCCGTCGATGTCCGATCCACTGAAGTTATTGTCTATTACCAGAACCCCTGCTTGTTCAACGTAGTCCGTTAAATTGTCAATGGGCCCGCGAGGGATTAGCCAAGTACGCCGAACCAAGCCCGCGATTTCTTCCGGGTCTCCGTGGTACTCATCTACGTCAAACTCCGGCAGAGGGAGGGAAGCCTCAAGGTCGACTGCCTTGATCAATCTCCGAATATGCATTATTCGGACATTCAACTCCGCTTGGATTGCATCCAGTGTTTTTACGCCAACCTTGCTCTTTTTGCGAAACATGGGGTGAACGCTGACAGGCAAACCGTAAACACGGTCCGGCTGCTCGAAGAAACTCTCTGGCAAACCGAGCGCATCAGCCAGTCGGGTTACAGTGTCGTCATCAGGCTCTTTAACACCCTGTTCGATCTTTGACAGAAAGCCTTGGGTGATGCTTGCCTGTCGGGCCAGCTCGGTCTGGCTCATTTTCCTGAGTTGACGGCCAACTTGGATCAATTCGCGATTGATACCACTCATAGCACTATTTCTCCGCGCAGTTCACAGTTGGCGGACTATTGTTCTCGGTGTTCTCGCTGCCAAAGTCAGCGACCATGCCGACGCCGTCACTTAAAGAGCGAAAAGCAGCCCTCCATAACTGGAGGGCTGCTGCGTTACAAAGAGGCTGGACGATGCCCCTAAAGCAATTCCGCTGACATGCTCCGAGTCACCTGTTGGAGTCTGGTGCTTCCTAACCGTCGTCGCCCGACTCCTCATTTCGCTCGCTGCCGGCATTGTCATCTTTAAGCCGTATGACACGGCGCGCGTCATGCTGCGGCGTGGGCTGTTCGACCGGCAGGTCGATAACATCGGCCGCAGCCATCTCTGTAAGGTCGTATGCCCAGGCCACTTGGTCCCCGTTTCGGGCGACTACCAGCACTTGGGAAAGCTCGGATTCGGTACGGTCCAGACCGTAAACAACTTCAACCTTATCCGGCGTTCCAAACAGGTCGCTATCAGGTTCGTGGAAATCCAGCGCCGTCTGTGTTGGGTAGTTCCTGCTCAGGCCTGCTTCGTCCCCTTTCTTGAAGCGCAGTCCAACCTGATCGTCGATGAGGAAGTAGTATGTTTGAAAGCGACTCACCACGACGACGCGAGGGTCATCGTCGAAGGCATCCAGCGCACGGTCTATCATCGCATCCCAAACTACGCACGCCCTGGTTCGGCTGCTGGCCGGTGGCAAATCAAGCTCTGCAGATTGCCATTTTGCCCATGCCCCAGAGACTATGTTCAGGAGTGTCGAGTGATATGGCTCAAGGACCTTCTGGACGTGGCTTTTCTGGGGGATCGCCATAGGGCCGGCACCTATCATCACAAGGAATTTACAAAATATTCCCAAAAATATTCCCAAGTGTCAACCCGGCTTGGCGAACAGTGAGCGCTGTATACGCTGTGCCTTCACGGACCGCCTCGTCGAATCGTCACCGATCACGCGCATGTTCGGAGACAAGTTTGTCGGCCAAGTGCAAAGCACTTTCGAGAAACTGCCAGTTCTCCCGAAACCCTGATGGACCAGCGGTACCCTCGTGGAGCGGCCCACCAGGGATGACATCCTGGATTACACTTTCCAGAAGCTGATATGTCTGGATGATGCGTGCCGCCTCTGCGGCATCGAGAAGACCGAGCTTATCGACGTTCGCTCTAAACACCCGAAAATAGTCGGCGGGAACATTAATTTGCAGTTTTTCCCTAGTGCCTTCTGCGCCTTCTTTCAGATCTTGCACGTAGCCTCGCGCACGAATAATCGAGGCGGCAGACGCAAGCTCGGCCATCAAAGAGGAGCGCAACGTCTTCACTGCTCTCTTTTCCCGCCGATGCTCCAGCCAAGCGGTGGGAACGATGGCGGCGAGGAAGCCCACAATGGCGGTAATGATTGGCGGCAGTACGATGACCCAAACCGATCGTGTGCTCTCGACCGCAGCGCGCAGCTCTCCCATCTGGCTGAGCAACTGACTTGCGAGTTCTGGATCCATCAATTGACTCCTGAGTCGACAGATATCAAGTTGCACCTGAATGTTCGGTAGGCTGCTAGCAGGAAGCAATGTCCCGCGTATAAGGGGCGCCAACGCGCACGTGACCGTTCGCGGATTCGGGACACGGCAACGCCTCACGGCATACGTTCAACTTTTAGTCGACGGTGGCCGTGTTCCAGCAACTACCAGAAGAAGCGGCTAAGTGCCTGACAGCGGCGTGACGCTTCGGGGGAATGCTTGGGTAGCGTCATGGCTTACCCCTCCCTTGTTTTGCCCCTGAATTACCCCCGGGCAGGGGAATCAAGGTGGGAGATTACGTAAGCGCTTGAAATGAGTGGCGTCCCCAAGGGGATTCGAACCCCTGTTACCGCCGTGAAAGGGCGGTGTCCTAGGCCTCTAGACGATGGGGACGCTGACCCGGCCTAACCAGGATGGCGCGCATGATACGAAGGCCCCCCGGGGGTGTCAACTGTTACACTGCGTTCCGCATCCGGGCGGTCAACCGAGGAACCAGGCATGTCGGAGCGCAGCGAGACTGCCGCCCCTTCCGGAACACTCCAGGGGCGTTTCCATTACAGCGACGGCGAGCGGGAAACGCGGACCAACCTGCTGCTGCAGCATCTGCAGCTCGGCGAGCAGGTCGTCATCCTGGAGGGCGATCCCGGCAGCGGGCGAACGCACCTCCTGCGCCATGTCCTGGCTCGCCGGGACCACGGCCTGCAGATCTACGCCGTTCATGCCGAACCCGGCCTGACCCTGACGGAGCTGCTGGTCGGCATGCTCGAGCACCTCCAGTTGCCGCCGGCACCGTCCGAGGCGCCCGACCGGGTGCGCCGGCATGCCGTGGAACGCATCGCCGCCATGACCCGCAACGGAGAAATGCCGGTTCTGGCGCTGGACGATGCCGACAGCACCGACGATGATTTGCTCGCCGGCCTGCTCGCCTTCCGCGAGGAGACCCGGGCCGAAGGCGCTCACGCGCTGGGCCTGCTCCTGGCGGGATCCCCCCGCCTGGCCCTTCGGGTCGACGAGCACGCCGGAACCGGCGAAGGAACCGCCGTCACGGTGCCTCTGCACGGCCTGGAGCGGGCCGGAACACGGGCCTTCCTGGAGCAGGCCCTGAAGGCGGACGGCGACGGCCAGGGGCACCTTCTGGGGACCCTGGACGTGGAGGCCATTCATGCGGCCAGCGGCGGCCGACCGGGGCTGATCCTCCAGGCGGCGCGCAAGCAGCTCGCCGGGGAGCAAGCCGCCGCGTCCGCCCGCAGGCGCCCGCCCACCGCCCTGGATCGCCTTGGCTCGCGGCGCAGCATTACCTTGGTGTCCGCCGCCATGGCCGCCCTGGTCGCCGCCCTTCTGATCCTGGCCTGGCTGGGTGGCGACGAACCCCAGGAGCCGGAGACGGTAACCATCGAAGACCGGGAGATCGCCGCGGCCGACGACGCATCGGGCGACGGCACGTCGGGCGATGGCGCGGCGGACGACAGCAGCATGGCGGACGGCGACGCCGATGAGGCGCGCCCCGCCCCGGCCGACGACGGCTCCGCCGGCGACGACGCGGTGGACCGGATCGGCAACTCCGACGACTTCGCCTTCACGGACCCGGGCACGGAGGAAAGCGCCGCCGGCACACCTGCAGACGGGGAGCAGGACGCCGAAGAGGCGCCTTCGACAGCGGCCCAGGACCCGGACGACACAGCCACGGGCGGCGGCGAATCCGGGGAGGCCGCGCAGGACAGTGGCCCCGAGGACCGCAACGGCGGCGAGCCCGCCGGGTCGACGCCGGAGGCCGGGACCACGACGCAGTCCGCCGAGGCACCGGCCGAGGAATCAGACGGGGAATCCGCGGCGGAAACAACCGACGAGCCCCGGCGGGACGACCGGGAAGCGACCTCGCCGCTGGCACGCGCGCTCGCCGAGGGTCGCCGCTGGCGGGAGGCGCAACCGGGCGAGGCCTGGACCATCCAGCTGGTGGGGGCATACAGCGGGGAGACGGTCCTCGACTGGCTGCAGGCACGGGAGACCGACCGGGACCTCCACCTTCTGCGCACGCAACGCGACGGCCGCGACTGGTACATCGTGGTCACCGGCGCCGAGGCGGAGCGGCAGCAGGCCCGGGCGAGCCGGGACAACCTGCCGGAGGCATTGCGCGAGAACGACCCCTGGATCCGGCGGATCCAGGGCCTCGACGGGGGCTAGAGCGCTGCGCGCTACCCGGTTCAGACGAACACGACCTGGTCACGCCCGGCATTCTTGGCGCTGTACAGCGCACCGTCCACCCGCCGCAGCATTCCGTCCACGGTGTCGCCCGGCTGCAGTGCCGTCACGCCGACACTGACGTGTACCGGCAACACTTCGCCGTCGTGCGTGAACGACGTACGGCTGACGGCGCGCCGGATCCGCTCCGCCAGCAGCCTCGCCCCCGCCAGGCTGGTGTGGCTCAGCGCGACCATGAACTCGTCGCCGCCGACCCGGAACAGCAGATCGCTCTCCCGGGCACAGCGGCCCAGCAGCGCGGCCACGTCCTGGAGAACGGTGTCGCCGGCGGCATGCCCGTAGGTATCGTTGACGGCCTTGAAATCATCCAGGTCCAGGGAAAGGATGCAGAAGGACTCGTCGTGCCGGCGCGCGAGCCGTACTTCCCGCGCCAGGCTCTCGTGCATGGTGGTGCGGTTCAGCAGCCCCGACAACGGGTCCGTCCGGGCCTGCCGCAGCGCCGCCTCGTATCGCAGCGCATTGCGCAGCGGCGTAACCAGCAGGCCGATGCACTGCTCCACCCGCGCCAGGTCGCCGGCCCCGAGGGGCCGGTGCGCATGCAGTGTCAGCACGCCCAGGTGATCATCACTGGTACGCAGGCCGTACTGGGCCTGGTGGTCGGCGAGATCGCCGCACACGATCGCGTCGCCGCCGTCATCGTCCGGAGGCGTATAGGAGACCCCTGCGCAGTCGAAGAGCTGGCCAGCAACCTCGCGGAACGTCGCGATCAGTGACTCCAGCTCGAGACACCCCATGAGACGGGACACCACCTGCCACGCCTGATCCACCGGCATCTTCTGATCGGTGCCCAGGGGAATCACCGTCGCGGAGGGATCGGAGCCGTTCGCCACGGAACCGTGCTGCTGTGCCATCGTCTTGCCGCCTCCTGTCAGTGTCACCGCACTCCCGGCATGCGAAAGGCGTGCCAGGCAAACCCTGCCCCGCACGGCACGTCGCCTGCTATGCTCGGCATACATGCACATGCCACGTGGCGCGCAGCGCTGATGACTCCGACATGCTGACCCCCGCAAATACTCCCGCGGCCGCCCTGCTCCGCGTCACGGACGCGCCGGCGGCGGCCACGCGCAACTTCGAGGCCGGCCAGGTGCTGGAGGCGGTTGCACGCACGGGGGTCCGCAGCGACGGCCGGCTCAGCCTGCAGATCGGACAGCAGGTCCTGCAGGCCCGCACGGAGCAGCCGGTGCAGGCCGGGGACCGATTACAGGTGCAGGTGCTGCGTCAGGATTCCGGCACCCTCACCCTGCGCATTCTCTCGCCGGAGCGTGGCAATCCGGCGACAGATGCCATGCGCGAGCACATCGGCCGGCAGGGCAACAGCGCCGGTCTCCTCGCCAATGTTTCTTACGCCGCCAACCGGACCGACGGCATGCCGACGCTGCCCGAGCCGGTCCACAAGGCGCTGCGCCAGATCTGGCAGGCCCTGCCGGACCGCGCCCAGGTGAGCCAGCCCGAAGGCCTGCGGCAAGCCGTTGCCGACAGCGGCTTGCGGCTGGAGCGTCGCCTTGCCGCCGTTGCCGCGGGCAACGAGCCGCCCGGGGTGATCCGGTCCGATCACAAGGCCCAACTGGCCAACCTCCTCAAGCACGTCTTCCAGGCGCTGGACGCGCGGCCGCGGCCGTCGGGGGGCGACAGCATGCCGCCGCCGGGCGCACAGACCCGCGCCAGCCCGCCGCCACCGCCCCAGCTGCCGACCCTGGCCGGCGGCGGCACCATGGCCGAGGCCCTGGCCGACCTGGCCCGCCAGGGGGACAGCAGCCTGGCGCGCCTTCAGCTCAACCAGCTGGCGCTGCTTGCCGGCGACGCACTGCCGTTGTTCTTCGAGCTGCCCGTGCGCGACGAGCAACAGGTGGACCTGCTGCAGTTCCGCATGGAGGAGCAGGAAGGCACGGAGGGTGACGACGACGGCGAGCGCACCTGGCGGGTCATGGTGAGCTTCAACTTCGACCGGCTGGGGCCGATGCACGCCGTCATCCACCTGTCCCCCGAGGCCGTATCGGCCACCTGGTGGGCCGAGCAGCCCGGCACCGCCCGTTTCCTGGAGCGGCACCTGGAGACCCTCGGCGAGCGGCTGGAGGCCCTGGGCCTGCGCGTGGCCAGCCTGTCCTGCGCCGAGGGGCAGCCCCCCGCCCCGGAGCAGCCGGCGGCACCTACCCCGTGGCAGGGCGTGGTCGATGAGCAGGCATGACGATCCCCGCCGCCGCCTGGCCATCGCGCTGGAATACGACGGCGAAGGCGCGCCGACGGTCAGTGCCAAGGGAGCCGACGCCCTCGCCGAGGAGATCATCGCCCTGGCCCGGGAGCACGACGTGCCGCTGCACGAGGACCGGACCCTGGCGCGGATTCTCTCGCAGCTGGAAGTGGATGAAGAGATTCCGGAACGGCTGTACCGGGTGGTGGCCGAGGTGATCGCCTTCGCCTACCTGCTCAAGGGCAAGGCGCCGGGCGACACGGACGGGACATCGCCGTAGCCGGTGGCGCGCTCCGGCGGGGCATGCGGATCGGCCGATAGCCTCAGCCGCCGCCTTCCTGGTGGATCAGGACCACCAGGTCCGCCTCGACCCTGCTGAGCCCGCAGGCCTCGGCGATCTCCTCCGCCGGCTGCCCCTTGCGGGCCATGCGGATGGCCTGCTCGAAGGCCTCGCTGCCGCTCTCCCTAGAGCCCAGCATGCTCAGTCGCTCCTTGAGACGGCGCAGCTCCTGCTCCACCCGGGCGATGCGCTCGCCCTGGGACACGGCCCCGGACGACAGCCCCTCCACGGCCTCCATGAGCCGCCGCCGCTCGTCCCGCAGCCCGGTCAGGCGGGCCTCGATGCGGCGCACGTGCCGCAGGGCCAGGGCGGCGGCGCCCACGGCCACGACGAGTGCGGCGACGGCGACAAGCAGGGGCAGCGTCATATCGGGGCTACAGCGAGCTCACCTCTTCCCATTCATCACGGCTGAGGAGCTTGTTCACGTCCACGAGGATGAGCAGCTCATCGCCGCGGCTGACGACCCCGTAAATGTAGCGGGAGGAGTCCTCGTTGCCCACATTGGGCGCGGTATCCACCTCGTCCTCGCGGACGTTGATGACCTCGGCGACGCTGTCCACCAGGATGCCCGCGACCTGGTCGCCGGTCTCGATGACCACGATGCGGCTGGCGTTGTCCGTCTCCCGCGGCGGCAGGCCGAAACGCATGCGGGTGTCGATGACGGTGACCACGTTGCCGCGCAGATTGATGATGCCCAGCACGTAGGGCGGCGCTCCGGGCACCGGCGCGATCTCGCTCATGGGCAGCACTTCCTGCACCCGCATGACGTCGATGCCGTAGGTCTCGTCCTCCAGGGAGAACGTCACCCACTGCGTCAGCGCCCCCTGGTACTCCTGCTGCTGTTCTGCCTGCGCGTATTGCTGCGCCATGACGGGCCTCCGCTTGCGTTATCCATCTCTGTGCCTGTATCGGCAGGGTTGCCCGGGGCATGAGCCTGAACCGGGCGGGTCGTCACCGGGACGTCTCGCTGTCCAGCATGCGCGCGAACGCGCTGGTGTCGATCACGGCACTCAGGTGATTGATCACCGTTCCCGCCAGCCACGGCCGGGCGCTGCCGCGCCGGCGCCACTTGACCTCGTCGGCGCCCAGCCGCACGACATCGCCGATGTCGTGGCAGGCGAGGCCCCAGCTGCCGTCGCCCACCACCAGGATGTGCCGCGGCTCGGCCCGCGCCTCGTCGGTATTGCGCTTGTCCGGCGGCAGGACCATGGTCGCGGTGTCGATCACCCGGACGTTGCGGCCGCGATAGCGCATCAGGCCCCAGTGCCAGTCCGGCTGTCGCGGCATGGGGGTGACGTCCACCTCCGTCCAGGGTACGACGCTGTGCAGCTCCGTCAGCGGCACCGCCAGGCGCAGGCCGCCGACGTCGAAGAACAGCGCCTGCATGGCCTCCGGCTCGCGCTCGGGCCCTTCGCGAACCTCCTCGGGCGGGGGCATGTCCGCCGGCCCCGGTTGCTCCTCCGCCGCCGGCTGCCGGATCTCCGCTTCCGGTGCAGCCACCGCGGTCGGTTCCGGCGCGTCCTCGGCCGGCTCCGGTGCCGTCGCCGGGGGCGGCGATGGCACCGCCTCTTCCGGGGCCGGGACGGGCTCCGCCGGGGCAGCCGGCTCGTCCGCCTCCGGCATGTCCTCGGGGATGTCCTGCAGGAGCGCATCCAGGTAGTCCCGGATGGCGTCCTGCTGCTCCACGAGGGTCTCCTGCCTGCGTGCCGTGCTGTCAATCATGGCCCACTGCCTCCGCGGTCGCCGCCGCCTCCTCCTCGAGGAGGGACTCCAGCAGCCTGCGGTATGCCTGGCTGCCCCGGGACCAGGGCTGCGCCACCGTCAGGGGCACACCGTTGCGGCTTGCCTCGCGGAAGCGCGTATCCACGGGAATGGCACCTTCCCAGACGGCGTCGCCGTATTGCTCGCGCAGCTCCCGGAGCGCCCCCACGGACTCCCGGGTACGGCGGTCGAACAGGGTCGGCACCACCCGGTAGGGCAGCTCCGCCTTGCGGGAGCGCTGGATCATCTCCAGCGTGCGGATCATCCGCTCCAGCCCCTTGAGGGCCAGGAACTCCGTCTGCACGGGCACCAGCAGCTCGTCACAGGCGGCCAGGGCGTTGACCATGAGCACGCCCAGCATGGGCGGACAATCGATGCACACGGTGTCGAACCGGTCCGCCAGTGCCCGGACGGTATTGCGGATCACCAGCCCCTTGCCGTGGCGCGTCCCCAGCTGTCGGTCCAGCGTCGCCAGGGCGGTGCTGGCCGGCAGCAGGCGGATGCGCTCGACCCCCGTGTCCCGCAGGAGCATGGGAATCTCCCCCGGGTCCAGCGTGTCATGGAAAAGGTCGTAGACACTGGGCGAGATGTCGTCGGGGTCATAGCCGAAATGAGCCGTCATGGACCCGTGGGGGTCGAGATCCACCAGCAGCACGGACTCGCCGCGGTTGCTCAGCAGCCCCGCCAGGCTCACCGCCGTGGTGGTCTTGCCCACCCCGCCCTTCTGATTGGAAACCGCCCAGGTACGCATGCTCATCAACCTTGATTACGACAGGCGCGCCAGCGCCTCGCCGATCTCGCTCACGGGCAGCTCGCGATCCGTGAGCCCGGCCCGCGCCACCGCGCCGGGCATACCGTAAATCACGCTGGTCGCCTCGTCCTGGGACCAGATGTACCCCTTCTGGCGCTTGAGCTCCCGGGCGCCCTCGCAGCCGTCGGCCCCCATGCCGGTCAGGATCACCCCGAGCACCCGCCCGCCGCAGGCACGAGTGGCCTCCCGCAGGGCGACGTCCACGCTGGGCTTGTAGAACTCGCCCTCGCGGGGCTCCACCGTGTACACCGCCAGGTTGCCGCCACGCCGGCGCACGCCCATGTGCATGCCGCCGGGCGCGAGCAGCGCCGTGCCGGCCACCAGGGCATCACCGTCGGCGGCCTCGCGCACGTTCAGCCGCGACATGCTGTCCACGCGCTGCGCGAATGCGGTGGTGAAGTTCGCCGGCATGTGCTGCACCAGCAGGATCGGCAGGGGAAAGCCCGCCGGCAGCGCTGCCAGGACGCGCTGCAGGGCGACCGGCCCGCCGGTGGAGGCGCCGATGACCACCAGATCCAGATCGCGCACCGCGGGACCGGCGGGAGCGCGCCGGGCCGGGGCCGTGGTCTCGCGCCGCGCCGGCGCGCCGGTCTCCGGCGGCGCGCTCGCCGGCCGCGCCCGGGGCCCGGCCGGGCTCGGCCTCGCCCCGCGCGCCACCGTGCGCACGCGGTCCTGCAGTTGCTTGCGGGCCGTCTCGGCATTGGAGGAGATGTCCGAGAAGCGCTTGGGCAGGAAGTCCACCGCCCCTGCTTCCAGGGCGTCCAGCGTCGCCCGCGCGCCCTCGAATGTCAGCGACGAGAACATCAGCACCGGCGTCGGCTGGCGCTGCATGATCTCCCGCACGGCGGAGATGCCGTCCAGCACCGGCATCTCGATGTCCATGGTGATCACGTCCGGCTTCAGGCGGACGGCCTCCTCCACCGCCTGACGGCCGTCCGCGGCCTCGCCCACCACTTCCAGGCCGCGATCCGCGGACAGCATTTCCTTGATTCGTCTCCGGAAGAATCCGGAGTCATCAACGATCAATACGCGTTTCGCCACGCATCTCTCCTGGGATCTGCCGAGCCTCTCCGGCCCCGGGCTGCGAGCCTACATGCTGGAGCCGAATGTCTTGACCAGGCTCGGGATATCGATGATCAGGGCAATGCTGCCGTCCCCGGTGATGGTGGAGCCGGCAAGCCCGGGCAGGCCCTGGAGCATGCTGCCCAGCGGCTTGATCACCACCTCCTCCAGGCCGATGACGTCGTCCACCACGAACCCGACGGTCTGGTTGCCCACGTTCACGGTCACCACCTGCTGCTCCTCGCGGGCGGCGTTGGGATCCTTGGTCTCCAGGCTGCCGATGGAGTCGATCCAGCGTTCCAGGAAGAACAGCGGCATGGCCTTGCGCCGCACCATGACCACGCGGCGGTTGTCCACCACCTTGGTCTTGTTCATCTCCAGCTCGAAGATCTCGCTGACCACGGACATGGGCAGCGCGAACTTGCGCCCGCGCATGCGCACCATGAGGGTGGGCAGGATGGCCAGGGTCAGCGGCACCTTAACGCGCAGCGTGGTCCCGCGGCCCGGCGCCGAGTCGATATCCACGGTGCCGTTGAGCTGGGAGATCTTGGTCTTGACCACGTCCATGCCCACGCCCCGGCCGGAGACATCGGAGATCTCGGCCTTGGTGGAAAACCCGGGCATGAAGATGAGATTGAAGCAGTCCTTCTCGTCCAGGCGGTTGGCCGACTCGCGGTCCATCAGCCCCTTCTCCACCACCTTGCTCCGCAGCGCCTCGGGGTCCATGCCCTTGCCGTCGTCGGCGATCACCAGCAGGATGTGGTCGCCTTCCTGCTCGGCGGACAGGCGCAGCACGCCCTGGCTGGGCTTGCCCGCCGCGCGGCGGTCCTCCGGTGGCTCGATGCCGTGATCGACGGAGTTGCGCACCAAGTGGACCAGCGGGTCCGCCAGGGCCTCCACGAGATTCTTGTCCAGGTCGGTCTCCTCGCCGGACATCTGCAGGTCCACTTCCTTGCCCAGGCTGCGCGCGAGATCCCGCACCTGCCGCGGGAAACGCCCGAAGACCTTCTTGATGGGCTGCATGCGGGTCTTCATGACCGCACTCTGGAGATCGGAGGTGACCAGCTCCAGGTCGGCCACGGCCTGTCCCATGCGCTCGTCTTCGTACTGGGAGCGGATGGTGCTCAGGCGGTTGCGCACCAGCACCAGCTCCCCCACCAGGTTCATGATGTCGTCGAGCTTGCTGGTGTCCACGCGTACGGAGGTATCGCCGCCACCCTTGGCGCCGCCGCCACCGCCGCCACCGGCGTTGCCGCCGCCGTCCTGGTTACCGCCGCCGCCACCGCCCGAGCCGGCGGCAGGCTTCGCCGAGGACGGCTTGTCCCCGGCCGCCGCGCCGGAATCCGCTGCACGGGCCGGGGCCTCCGCCGGCTGCGTACCCGCAGCCGCCGACTGGGCCGACGCGCTGCCGGCGGCTCCGCCGGCGGCGTTGGTCGGTGCCTGGCCGGGACCGTAGAGCTGGTCGAGGACCTTCTCGAACTCCTCTTCGGTAATCTCGTCATCGCCGTCACCCTGGGAGCGGGACGGTGCCGGCGGGTCACCCGCCTCCGGCACGCCCTGGTGCTTGCCCGGCCCGTGCAGCTGGTCCAGCACCTTCTCGAATTCGTCCTCGGTGATGTCGTCGCCGTCTTCCGCGCCGGCCGCGCCGCCGTCGTCCGTCGAAGGCGCTGCCGGTTCCTGCTTGTCCTCGTCCATGGCATCCAGCAGGGCCTCGAACTCCTCCTCGGTGATGTCGTCGCCGCCTTGCGCCGGTGCGTCGCTGGCCGCCGGCTGCGCGCCAGCGGCCGGCGCAGTTTCCGCGCCGCCGGAGTCGCCGTCGCCCAGATGCTCCTCTTCCTGCAGCCGCTCCAGGGCGCGCAGGAGATCCTCCGGGGCCGACCGCGGATCGTCACCGTTCTCGAGATCGGCGAACTGGTTGTTGACCACGTCCAGCGCGCGCAGCACGTAGTCCATGAGCTCCGGGGTGACCTGGCGCTCGCCGTTGCGCAGGAGGTTGAAGAGATCCTCCGTGCGGTGGCAGATATCCACCAGTGGATCGAATCCCAGGAAGCCGGCCCCGCCCTTGATGGTGTGGAAGCCGCGGAACACCGCGTGCAGCAGATCCTGCTGCTCCGGCTTGCGCTCCAGCTGCACCAGCTGCTCGCCCAGCTCATCCAGGATTTCCCTGGACTCCACCAGGAAGTCGCGCACGATCTCGTCTTGCGTGTCAGTTGCCATACCGCCCCCAACCGATTCCGGAACCCGATCGCCGCCGTTCCGGAGCCGTCGTCAAACCGCTGCTGTCACCGTCCTCAGAAGCCGAGGCTGGAGAGGAGGTCATCCACCTCGTCCTGCCCGCTGACCGCGGTGTCGGACTCGTGCCCGGGGACCTGCGGCCCCTCCAGGGTTGTACCGTCGCCAGTCCCTTCACCGGTCTTGTTATCGGCAGCTTTCCGCTCTTCCGTACCCCGCTGCGGCGCCGAAAGGGAGATGAGCGAGACCAGTCCGTCCTCGACTTCCTTCACGAGCTTCATCACCCGCCGGATGATCTGTCCGGTGAGGTCCTGGTAGTCCTGCGCCATGAGGGCGTCCGTGAGCTTGCCGTGGACCTCGTCGCTCTCGCGCTGGAGGCGCTCGAAGAAGTCGTCCATGCGCTTGCTGAGCTCGCGGAACTCCGGCGCCGCCATCTCGCGCTGGCGAAAGCGCTGCCACTCCGCGGCCAGCTCCCGGCCTTCGCTGCCGATGCCCGAGAGCGTCTCCAGGGATTCCTCAAGGGCCGTCAGCGTCCGGTGCGCCGCGTTCTCCGTGAGCTCGATGACATGATTGAGCCGGTCCTGGGCGTCCGGGATCTCGGTGGCTACCAGATCGCCCAGGCGATTGTCCGTGCGGAACGTCTTCAGCGCCTCGTGGAGCTCCCGGGTGAGCTTGCCCACCTCCCGGAACAGCTCGGTCTCGCGCAAGCGGGTGAGCTCATCGAGGCGCTGCCCGACCTCTTCCCTGTCGCCCGCCTCGATGGCGGTGAGCAGCTCGCGCGCCTTGTCGGCGTACTGCTCGAGATCCATGGTTTCGGTGCTCATTCACGGCTCCTTGTCAGGCCGACTCGATGCGCTCGAAGATCTTGTCGATCTTCTCCTTCAGCGTGGCGGCGGTGAACGGCTTGACGATGTAGCCGTTGACCCCGGCCTGAGCGGCCTCGATGATCTGCTCGCGCTTCGACTCCGCCGTGACCATCAGCACCGGCAGGGTCTTGAGATCCTCCTCGGCGCGCACGTTCTTGAGCAGCTGCAGGCCGTCCATGCCCGGCATGTTCCAGTCGGTAACGAGGAAATCGAACCCGCCCTTCTTGAGCATCGGCAGCGCCGTGTTGCCGTCGTCCGCCTCGGCCGTGTTGTTGTAGCCGAGATCGCGCAGCAGGTTCTTGATGATGCGCCGCATCGTGGAGAAGTCGTCCACGATGAGGATCTTCATGTTCTTGTCCTGACTCACTGTCACTCACCTTTGCGTTGATCGAGTCACCGGGTGTGCTGCTGGGGCAGATGAACGCCATGCTGCCCGCGATAACCCGTGTCGTCTGCCAACCACGGCGCAGTTCCGGCACCCGGGCGCCGGCTCACCCACGGATCTCCTACCCCGTCCAATCGGCAAGACGGTCCTTCAACTTGAGCATGATCCGCCCGTGGATCTGGCTGATCCGCGATTCCGTGACGCCGAGCACTTCGCCGATCTCCCGCAGATTCAGCTCCTGCTCGTAGTACAGCGACATCACCAGCTGCTCGCGCTCCGGCAGTCCGGCAATGGCCTCGGCCAGGGCCTGGCGGAATCCTGCATCCTCGAGCCGGCGGGCCGGGCCGTCGTCGTCGCTTTCCGGCTCCCGGGCCTCGCCGGTACTCGGCGAGGCCTCGTCGAGGCTGAAAAGCCGCGCCGTGGAGACGTCGTGGAGCACCTGGTAGTAGTCGTCGGCAGTCATTCCCAGCGCTTCCATGATCTCGCTGTCCCGGGCATCCCGGCCGGTACGGTTCTCGATCTCCCGGGCGGCCTGGGCCACCTCCCGGCCCCGCCGGTGGACCGAGCGCGGCGTCCAGTCCAGCCGGCGGATCTCGTCGAGCATGGCGCCCCGGATGCGGATGCCGGCGTAGGTAGTGAAGCTAGCGCCCTGGGAGGAGTCGAACTGGCGCGCCGCCTCCAGCAGCCCAATCATGCCGGACTGGATGAGGTCCTCCAGCTGCACGCTGTCCGGCAGGCGCGCGAGCATGTGGTGGGCGATCCGCTTGACCAGCGGTGCGTGCTGCACCAGCAGGTCGTTCTCGCTGTTCTGCGCCTGGATTTCGGAGTACAGGGCCGCCCGCGGTTTCATTGCACCACCTCCCCGCCCTGGGCGTTGTACTGCACCAGCCGTTCCACGAAGAATTCCAGGTGGCCCTCCACCCGGCCCGGCAGAGGCAGCTTCTCGACGCGCTTCGCCATCTCCCTGTAGGCGCGCCCCGCCGGGCTGCCGGGATAGGCCGTCACCACCGCCTGCTGCCGCTGGACCGCCTTGCGCATGGCGTCATCCCGCGGAATCGCTCCCATGTAGGCCACGGTGAGATCGAGATAGCGCTCGCACACGCGCGCCAGCTTGCCGTGAAGCTCCTGGCCCTCGGACGCGCTGGAGACCATGTTCGCCACCATGTGCACCCGCTCGACACCGTAGTCGCGATGCAGCACCTTGATCAGGGCGTAGGCGTCCGTGATGGACGACGGCTCGTCGCAGGCCACCACCAGCACTTCCCGGGCGGCCCGCGCGAAGCTGATGACGCTGTCGGCGATCCCGGCGGCGGTGTCGATGACCAGGTAGTCCCAGTCGCCGCTGAGCTCGCTGAAGCTGCGGATGAGCCCGGCGTTCTCCGCCGGCCCGAGCTCCGCCATGCGCTTGGTGCCGGACGAGGCAGGAATGATCTGGATGCCTCCCGGCCCCTCGACCAGGATCTCCTCCAGCTCCGCCTCGCCGTCGAGGACGTGGCCCAGGTTGTACCGCGGGCTGAGGCCCAGCAGCACATCCACGTTCGCCAGCCCCAGGTCCGCGTCCATGAGCAGCACCCGGTTGCCCGCCGTCGCCAGGGCCACGGCCAGGTTCACGGATACGCTGCTCTTGCCGACGCCTCCCTTGCCGCTGGCCACCGCGATAACCTTTACCGGTTTCGGGTTGCTCATTCGCCTCAGCCCCGCTGCCTGATCCATGAGTCGTTGATTCTCTTCGCTATTGTCATGTCGTGGCGGGACGCCCCGCTGCGCCCCGCCACGGCTAGGCACTGCCGGCGGAAGTCTGCGCGCCGAACGCCACCGCCATCTGGTCGTCGTCCACGCTGCGGCCGTACTCGCGCACCAGCCGCACGGCCTCGTGGACGAGCTTATCACCCCGGGCCGGGGTCAGATCCTCGGGCACCCGCTGGCCGTTGCCGATGAAGCTCACCGGCACGCGCTGCTGGAGCAGCACGGTGATCGCCGCCCCCAGGCTGGTGGCCTCGTCCGTCTTGGTCAGGATGCAGCCCGCGGGCTTTGCCCGCGCATAGGCCTTGACCGTCTCGTTGAGCGTCGCCAGCTGGGTGTTCGCGGACAGTACCAGGTAGCTGCGGATGCGGTCGCCCAGCGCCTTGAGAGTGTTGAACTGCTCCGCCAATCGCATATCCCGCTGACTCATGCCCGCCGTATCCACCAGTACCAGCCGCTTGTCGGCAAGATCGCCGAGCACCGTCTCCAGCTCCGGCGCGTTGCCCGCCGTGTGCACCGGCACCCCCAGGATGCGGGCGAAATTCCGCAGCTGGTCCTGGGCGCCGATACGGAAATTGTCCGTGCTCACCAGGGCCACCGTGTGGCGCCCGTGGCGAAGCGCGAAACGCGCCGCCAGCTTGGCCACCGTGGTGGTCTTGCCCACGCCGGTGGGCCCGACCACCGCCACGACGCCGCCCCGGTCCAGCAGCTCGTCGCGCTTGACCGGCAGGTGGCGCGCCACCGTGTGCAGCGCCTGCCGCAGCGCGACCGCGGGCTCCAGCGAGGCGTCGGCGCGATCCGCCAGCTTGCGGCATACCTCCGGGCCCAGGCCCAGCTCCGTGAGCTGACGCAGCAGCGTGGTGCGCGTGGGATTGCTGCGGCCCTGCTCCTGCCACTGCATCACGGACAGCTGGTTCTCGAACAGGGTCCGCAGGGTCTTCAGCTCGCTGCGCATGGCCTGGACCGAGGGCTCCTCCGCCCGGGCCGATGCCGGCGCGCTTCGCTGCCGCTCCCTGTCTCTTCCCGAAGATGCCCGTTCAGTCTGGGGTTCCCGCGCCGGGCTGTCTGCGAACCCCATCGCATCCAGATCGTCCTGCGTCAGAGGATCGTCTACCTGGACGTCAATCCGCTGGCGTTGTTCTCCGGGGCCCCGGTCGCCGCCGTCCGTACCGCCCGTGCGCCCCGCCTGCTGCAGCAGTGCGGCGAAATCCGCCGGCTCGGCCAGCGACCCGTGGCCCGGGCCGTCCTCCGGCTCTTCGGCAGGGGCGACGCGCCGCTCGTCGCGGCGCGCCTGCTCGCGGACCGATTCCTCGTCGAAATCCAGCGCCGCGATGACCTCCACCCCGTCCTGGACTTCGCGGGAGGAGAGAATCACTGCCTGGGGGCCGATCTCGTCGCGCACGCGCCGGATCCCCTGCCGCATGGTCTTCGCCTGAATCCGCCTGATCTTCATGATCCCACCCCGTTATTCCCGGTTAACCGCCCTAGCTTCCCTGGGCGACCTGTTGCTGGCCGATGGAGGCCACGATCTTCACCTGCTTCTCGTCCGGAACCTCGTTGTACGAGAGGACGTTGAGCCCCTGCACGCTGTGCCGCGTCAGCCGCGACAACCAGCCGCGCAGCTGCGGCGCCGTCAGCAGCACCGCGGGCTGATTCGCCATCTCCTGGCGCTGGGCCGTCTCCGCCAGGGAGCGCTGGAGACGGTCGGCCAGGCCGGGCTCGAACCCGGCGGCACCGTCGCCGCCGCCCTGGACGGTATTGAGCAATAACTGTTCCAGCTGCGGATCGAGCGTGATCACCGGCACCTCCCGGGCCATGCCCGCAACGTTCTGCACGATCATGCGCCCGAGCGCCTCGCGCACCGCAGCCGTGAGGCTGGCGGGGTCCTTGTTTGCCTGGCCATACTCCGCCAGCGTCTCGACGACGGTGCGCATGTCGCGAATGGGGATGCGCTCTTCCAGCAGGTTCTGCAGCACCCGCACCACCGTCGACAGCGGCAGGGTGTTCGGGACCAGCTCCTCGACCAGCTTCGGCTGGTTGCGCGCGAGCATGTCCAGGAGCTTCTGCACCTCCTCGTGGCCGAGCAGCTCGTGGGCATGGGTCTGGATGATCTGGCTCAGGTGCGTCGCCGCCACGGTGCTGGCGTCCACCACCGTGTACCCCATGGTCTGGGCATAATCCCGCTGGGACGGGTCGATCCACACCGCCTCCAGGCCGAAGGCCGGATCGCGTGTGGCCTGGCCCTTGATCTCGCCCTGAACCGTTCCGGGGTTGATGGCCATCTCCTTGCTGGGCTGGAGCTCCGCCTCGCCCATGGGCACGCCCAGGACGCTGATCCGGTAGGTATTGGGGCCCAGATCCAGGTTGTCGCGGATGTGGACGGTGGGAATCAGGAATCCGAGGTCCTGGGAGACCTTCTTGCGCACGCCCTTGATACGGCTGAGAAGCTGCCCGCCCTGGTTCTTGTCCACCAGGGGGATCAGGCCGTAGCCCACCTCCAGGCCGATGGTGTCCACCGGCGGCACGTCCTCCCAGGTGAGTTCCTGGGACTCGCCCGACCGGGCCGGGGCCTGCTGTCCCTGCCCCTGGGCGTCCCGGGCCGTGGTCGCCGCGGCGCGCTGCTGCTCGGCGGCGGTCTCCACCTCCGGCGTGACCGCCTGGTTGCGGTGGATCCGCCACGCAGCGAAGCCCGCGATCCCCGCCAGCGACAGGAACGCCAGGTTCGGCATGCCGGGGATCAGCCCCATGATGCCCAGCACCACCGCGCTCACCCCCAGGGCCCGGGGCTTGCCCAGGAGGGTGCGCATGACCTCGCCGGCCATGTCCTGGGACGAAGAGACCCGCGTGACCAGAATGGCGGCGCCGGTGGACAGCACCAGGGAGGGGATCTGCGCCACCAGGCCGTCGCCGATGGTCAGCAGCGTGTAGTTGTTGATGGCGTGCTGGAAAGCCATGCCGTGCTGCAGGATGCCGATGAACAGCCCGCCGATGATGTTGATGAACAGGATCAGGATGCCGGCGATGGCGTCGCCGCGGACGAACTTGCTGGCACCGTCCATGGAGCCGTAGAAGTCCGCCTCCTGGGAAACCTCGGCGCGACGGGTCCGGGCGGTGTCCTGGTCGATGAGCCCGGCGTTGAGATCGGCGTCGATGGCCATCTGCTTGCCCGGCAGGGCATCCAGGGTGAAGCGCGCGGTGACCTCGGAGATGCGCCCCGCTCCCTTGGTTACCACCACGAAGTTGATGATCACCAGGATGGCGAAGACCACCAGGCCGACCGCGTAGTTGCCGCCCACCACGAACTCGCCGAACGCGCGGATGACGTCGCCGGCGGCGTCGGTGCCGGTATGGCCGTTGAGAAGGATGACCCGGGTCGAGGCGACGTTCAGCGCCAGGCGCAGCAGCGTGGCCAGCAGCAGCACCGTGGGGAAGACCGCGAACTCCAGGGGGCGCGGCGTATACACCGCCACCAGCATGACCACCAGCGACAGGGTGATATTGAAGGTGAACAGCATGTCCAGGGCCAGGGGCGGCAGGGGCACGACCATCATGGCCAGCAACGCCATGAGCAGCAGCGGCGTCCCCAGCCCGTTCCTGCTGTACTGCCGGATGTTGCTGAAAACCCCTGCGGCCGTTGCCATGGTGCGTCCTGTACTCCCCGGCGCTTGCGCGCCTGGCTGAATTCACCGACGTCAGAATTCTGTCGCCGGTCTCCCGTTCGTCGGATTGTCGTCGGCCTCCGGCGGCCGCGCGTATTCCTTGAACTCCTCCGGCACCGTGGGCCGGGGCCGCTCCGGTTGCTGGCCGCCCGTCCGCCGTGCCGCCTGCAGCTGGTAGATGTAGGCCAGGACCTGGGCCACCGAGAGGTACAGTCCCGCCGGGATCTCCTGCTCCAGCTCCGTGGTGTGATACAAGGCCCGTGCCAACGGCGGTGCCTCGAACAGCGGAATGCCGTTGTCGTCGGCGATCTCGCGGATGCGCGCGGCCAGCACGTCGGTGCCCTTGGCCACCACCTGCGGCGCCCTCATGCGGCTCTGGTCGTAGCGCAGCGCAATGGCGTAACGGGTCGGGTTGGTCACGACCACGTCGGCCTTGGGCACGTTCTCCATCATGCGGCCCTGGGCGATCTGGTTCTGGAGCTGCCGGATCTTGCTCTTCACCTCGGGCTTGCCCTGGGTCTCCTTGTTCTCGTCCTTGACCTCCTGGTGGGTCATTTTCAGCTTCTGGGTGTGGTCCCAGATCTGGTACGGGATATCCACCGCGGCGACGATGATCAGCGCCGCCGCCAGCGCAAAGAAGGCCCAGAAGAACAGCGTCGCCCCGTGCATGAGGCCCTGCTGGAGCGACTCGCGGGTCATCGCCGCGATGCGGTCCTGCATGGCCCAGAACAGCAGCATCGCCACGCCGAAGACCACCAGCACCTTGGCGATGGACTTGCCGAGCTCCACCAGCGCATTGACGCCGAACATGCGCTTGAGGCCCTTCAGCGGGCTCATCTTCTCCAGCTTCGGCGCCATGCCGCTGGCGGTGAACGTCCAGCCCCCCATGAGTGCCGGCGTCAGCAGGGCCGCCACCAGCATCACCAGGGCGAACGGCGCGACCGCCTTGATCCCGATCCAGAACGCTTCGTGCAGCATGTGGAACGGTGCATCGGGGTCGAAGGCGTCCTGGCGGTCCATGCCGAAGGTGACGTGAAAGAGCTCGTTGATCTGTCCGACCATGTAGTTGCCGAACACCAGCAGGCCGCCGGCGCCCAGCACCATGACCATGGTGGTATTGAGCTCCTTGGACCGCGGAACCTGCCCCTTCTCCTTGGCATCCTGTTGCCGTTTGGGGGTAGGCTCTTCGGTTTTCTCCTGCCCGTCCTCGCTCGACTCGGCCACGACAGTTCTCCGGCGCTTTCATCCCGTGCCGGGCATGCAGAGCAAGAACTGGACCATGGTCCGGGCGCGGGAGCGAGGTCACGCCGAATGGTCAGGCGTTTCCCTATGCCGGAATGTCGGGGCTGAAGCCCCTCCTACACCGGATGCCAGCGAGCGGGGCCCTAGCCCCGACAGGCTCAGTTCATGCCCAGAAGGGCGCCGATACCGTTGAATGCTTCGCTCCACAGGGCGGCCATGCGGCCCGGGAGCGAGGGCAGGACCAGCGTCATCAGGGCGAGATAGCCCACGAGCATGGTCACGGGAAAGCCCACGGAGAAGATGTTCATCTGCGGCGCGGCACGGGTCATCACGCCCAGGGCCAGGTAGACCAGCAGCAACAGCACCACCGCCGGCAGCGCGATCAGCACCGCGCCGGCGTACATCTGCGCCCCCCAGCCGGCGATGGTGCGGAACTCCTGGCTCGCCAGCCCCTCGGTGCCGACGGGCACCACGCGGAAGCTCTCGGCGAGCAGCTCGATGAGCATGAGATGACCGCCCATGGTGAGAAACAGCAGAGTGGCGGTGACGATCAGGAACTGCGAGACCACGGGCGTGGATTGCCCCGTCACCGGATCGACCATGTTGGCGAATCCCAGCCCCATGGACAGGGCCACGATCTCGCCGGCAATGCTCGCGCTCTGCAGTGCCATACCTGCCAGGAGCCCCATGGCCATGCCGATGACCACCTGCTGCAGGCTGATCATCAAGCCTTCCGCGGACAGGGGCGCCACTTCCGGCGCCAGCCCTGCAGCGGGCATGACGCCGATGGTCAGCGCCACGGCGACGAGCAGCCGGATCCGCACCGACACCTGCTGATCGCCCAGCACCGGCGCCGCCAGCATCATGGCGCCGACGCGCATGAACGGCCAGAAGAACGCCCCCAGCCAGGTCATGATCTCGGCGGTGGTCACCGTCATGACCGGATCTCCGCGGTCAGCCCACCCAGGAGGGGACGTTGAGGAACAGCGAGCGGGTGAAATCCAGCAGCACGTTGAGCATCCAGGGCGATGCCACGAACAGCGTGATCACCAGCGTGCCCAGCTTGGGTACGAAGCTCAGGGTCTGCTCGTTGATCTGGGTGGCCGCCTGGAACATGCCGATGACCAGCCCCGTGATCAGCGCCACCAGCAGGATGGGCCCGGCCAGCAGAACGGCTACCCAGAGCGCCTCCATGCCCAGCTCGATTGCGAAATCCTCGGTCATGCCGCCTCCCTAGAAAAAGCTCGATGCCAGCGTGCCCATGATCAGCGACCAGCCGTCCACCAGCACGAACAGCATGATCTTGAACGGCAGCGAGATGATCATGGGCGAGAGCATGAGCATGCCCATGGACATGAGCGTGCTCGACACCACCAGGTCCACCACCAGGAACGGCAGGTAGAGAATGAAGCCGATCTGGAAGGCCGTCTTGAGCTCGCTGGTCAGGAATGCAGGCACCAGGACCATGAACGGCACTTGCTCCACGGACTCCACCGGATCGTTGTCCGAGATGCGCATGAACATGGCCAGATCCTCCTCGCGGGTCTGGCTGGCCATGAAATCGCGAATGGGCGCCCGGGCCGTCTGCAGCGCCTCCTCGGCGCTCATCTCCTCGGACAGGTACGGATCCACCGCCTCGGTATAGATGCTCTCCAGCACCGGGGTCATGATGAACAGCGTCAGGAAGAAGGCGAGCCCCACCAGGACCTGGTTGGAGGGGGTCTGCGCCGTGCCGATGGCCTGCCGGAGAATTCCCAGGACGATGACGATGCGGGTGAACGAAGTCATCGTCAGCAGGATGGCGGGCAGCAGCGTGAGGACGGTCATGAACAGCAGAGCCTGGAGGCTCACGCTGTAGCTCTGGCCGTTGTCACCGTCCTGGACCGTAACTGCCTCGAGCCCGCCCATCTGCGCGCCGGCAAGTGCCGGGGCAAGCAATAACGGCAGGAGAATCAGTATACTGCGAATCATTGCTGACGCTTCTCGTCGGGCTGCATCATCTGACGCAGACGTTGCGCAAACGGGTGTCCCTGCTCCGCCGGGCCGCCTTCGCGTCCCGGTGTGCCGGCACCCCCTTCCAGGGGCTTATCCAGCACATGCAAGGTCTGTACCCGTCCGGGCGCAACCCCGACGAGAAGCTGTTGCTCGCCCACCTGGACGAGCACGATGCGCTCGCGCGTACCCACGGACACGCCGCCGAGTACGCGCAACCGCCCGGAGGCCGGGCTGGAGAACTTGCCCATCCGCCGCATGACCCAGCCCAGCGCCACGATGAGCACCAGCACCACGACCAGCCCGACCACCAGCCGGATCAAGGCGCTGGCATCGACGCCCGGCGACGTCTCGCCGGCGCTTTCCGCCAGCGCCGCCGCCGGTGCCAGAAAATTGGCACAGGCCAGCGTCGCGCCGGTGACGAGGCGCCGGATGCGGCCGGCTTGGTGGCTCGGATTGCGGATGGCGGTTTCCTGCTACGGTTAGTGCGATCCGGAGACCTTTGTGGGAGGGGCTTCAGCCCCGATTCCTCACGGCTCCGGGGCCGTCGGGGCTGAAGCCCCTCCTACAACCCGGTGTCCGGGAGGCTTCACTTCAGCTTCTTCACCCGCTCCTGCGGGCTGATCACGTCCGTGAGGCGGATACCGAAGCGCTCGTTGACCACCACCACCTCGCCGTGGGCGATCAGCGTCCCGTTGACCAGCACGTCCAGCGGCTCGCCGGCGAGACGGTCCAGCTCCACCACGGAGCCCTGGTTGAGCTGCAGCAGGTGACGGATGCTGATCTTGGTGCGCCCGATCTCCATGGCGAGCGTGACGGGAATGTCCAGGATCACGTCCAGGTTGACGTTCTCGTCCTGCTCGAGCTCGCCTTCGTCCTGGAGAGCGCTCATGGCGGCACGCTGCACTCCGGCGTCCTGCCCCGACCCGGAAGCCGCGCCGCCGGCATCATCCTGGCCGGCCGGCTCTTCCTCGCCCTGCTCCTGGAGCGCCGCCTCCCAGTCCGCCGCGGCGTCCTCTTCAGTCTTCCCGTTTTCCTCGCTCATCATTCACTCTCCTTGCCGGCCACGGGACCTCGGGATCCGACGAGCGGATCTGGCCGTGCACCTTGATCCCCACGTGGCCGTTGGATATGCCATAGGTCCCCCGCAGAACCGGGATGCCCTCCGCCTCGACCACCACTTCCTCGGGAATCTCGCACGGGATGACGTCGCCGGGCTTGAGATTGCGCAGGTCCCTGAGGGTGATCTGGACCTCAGTGAGCTTGCTGCTGAGCTCCACCTCGGCGCTTTTCATCTCTTCACGCAGGGACCGCGTCCAGCGCTCGTCCACCTCGTTGCGGTCGCTCTGCACCCCGGCGTTGAGCTGGTCGCGGATCGGCTCGATATTGGTGTACGGAATGGTCAGGTGGAACTCGCCGGCACCGCCGTCGAGCTCGACGTTGAAGCGGCAGACCACGACCACCTCGGACGGGCTGACGATATTGGCGAACTGCGGGTTCACCTCCGAGTTCATATACTCGAACTCCACCGGCAGCACCGGCGCCCAGGCTTCCTGGAGGTCCTCGAAGGCCTGGTTCAGGACCATGCGGATCACCCGCCACTCGGTGCTGGTGAACTCCCGCCCCTCGATCTTGGTGTAGTAGCGGCCGTCGCCGCCGAAGAAGTTGTCCACCACCACGAACACCAGCTTCGGATCCACCACGCACAGCGTCATGCCCCGCAAGGGGTGCATGCGCACGATGTTCAGGCTGGTGGGCACGAACAGGGTGTGGACGTACTCGCCGAACTTCATCATGTCCACGCCCTGCACGGAGACCTCCGGCGTGCGGCGCAGCATGTTGAACAGTCCGATGCGGAACAGCCGGGCGAAGCGCTCGTTGATCATCTCCAGGGTCGGCATGCGCCCGCGGACGATGCGCTCCTGGTGCTGGAAATCGAACTGCCGCGGCTCGCTGCTGGGGCCCTCATCGGACTCCGAGTCCACGTCGCCGCCATCGACGCCGTGGAGCAGCGCGTCGATCTCGTCCTGGCTGAGTATGTCCTCTTGTGCCATGGCTACTGCGTTACCAGCCGCGTGAAATACACCGCCTCGATCCGCGAGTCCACGCCCTGTTCCTCGAGAACGGCATTGATCTCGTCGCGCGCCTCCTGCCGCAGGGCGTTCTTGCCCTCGCTGGAGGCGACCGACTCGTAGCTCTGGTCCCCGAACAGGGAGATCAGGTTGTTCCGGATGACGGGCATGTGGCTCTCGATCGCGGAAAACGCCTTCTCGTCGCGCGCCATCACCTGGACCTGGGCCTGGAGAATGGCGCGGCGTCCGTTGTCGCGCTGGATATTGACGGTAATGGCGTCCTCCAGCTCCATGTACTGGGCCGGCCCCTGGGGGGCGGCGTCTTCGCCGTCGCCCTCGGTCTGCTCCTCCGCGACCTCGTCATCGCCATCGCCCGAGCCGACGATCCCCGTCAGGTACAGCGCCGCCGCCGTCCCGACCGCCAGCAGCACGACGATCAACCCGATCAGAAGAATCACGACAAGCTTGCTGGACCCCCGCTGACCGGCCTTTCCGCTGACGTGCATGCCCTCTCCCCTGTATTGCCATGGACGCCTCAGGCGCTGTCCCGACCCTGTGCGCCTGCCCATGGTATCGGCAGGAAAGCCCGGCACAAGACCCCCGTGAGCAACGTGCGGACTGCGTCTCATGTGGTCGCGACTTACGTCGCTCCTACGGCGGGCCGGGAGAAGGACTTTCCAGAAACCCGCCGTAGGAGCGACGTAAGTCGCGACCTTCCATAGCGTGGCTCCGCCCAGCCGGTCGGGGCTGAAGCCCCTCCCAAAGCATCGCCTCCGGCGCCTTTCACTCCGCCCACCGTAGGAGCGGCTTCAGCCGCGACCTTCCAGAGAGTCAGACCAGTCAGAGGGTCGCGACCGAAGCCGCTCCCCCATGGCCAGCAGGCCGACCCGTCATGCGTAATGGTCGATCAGGCTCCGCGCCTCGCCGTCGCCGCCGGCGTCGCCGCCGGGACCGGACAGCCCGTCACTCCCCGACCGTCCGTCCTGGGTATCACCCCGGGCGAATCCTTCCCGCCGCTCGCCGTCCTGGTTCTCCGGTGACGCATCACCGTGATCGACGCTGACTTCCGCGTCCTCGATGCCGTTGTCGCTGAGCATCATGCGCAGCCGCGGCAGCTCGGCGTCCAGGGCCTCGCGGGTCACGGCGCTCTGGGCCTGGAAGACGATGCTGGTCTTGTCGTCCGCAGTGCGGATGCGCACATCCAGCGGGCCCAGCTCCGGCGGATTGATCTGCACCCGCGCCTGCTGGACGTTCTGATTGGCCATCATGACCACGCGCTCGCCCAGGGCCTGGCCCCACCCGGACTGGTCCATGGACTGGGGCACGGTGTAGGTGGGCGTCCCCGTCGGCTGGGGCATGGCATTGTGGAGCGTCTGCTGGAAGTGCGCCTGCACGGCCCGGCCTGCGTCCGCCTGGCTCGTCTCGCCGCCCGGCGAGCCGCGGCCCTGGGCCTCGGCCAGCGCCTGCTGGGACTGCAGCTGCCGCGCCCGCGCCACCAGCTGCATCAGCGTCTGCTCGCCCGCGCCGTCGTCACTGCCCGGGCTCCCCGCCATCGGACCCTTGCCGTTCTGACCACCCATGCCGCCCATGGCCAGCAGATCGTACAGGACCGCCTCATCCTGCTGCTCGGCGCCGCCGCGCAGCGCCCTCCGGGCCGCGGCATCCGCCGGCAGGGCGTCATCGTTCTGCCCGCGGGCCAACCCCTCGGCCACCGGCCGCTGACCGTCCGCCAACGGCAACTCCTGGCCGCCCAGCGGAAGCCCCTTGCCGCCCTGGCTGGCGAGCCAGGCTTCCAGGTCCTCCAGGGTGAGCCCGCTGTCCTTGAGCGCATCCGTCTCCAGCAGCGCTTCCAGAAACGCCCGGTTCTCGGGGGCATCAGGCCGGGAGGGGTCGAGCTTGCCCCCCTCCATGTTCCTGAGCGCGGACTCGATCAGTTGCAGCCCCTGCATGTCAGTCTCCCGAATGTAACTGGTTCCGCGGGGATACCTAGCAAAAGAGGGGCCAGGTTGGAGCGGGCGGCGTTCCGGCCACAGGAGGAGCGGCTTCGGCCGCGACTGCTGCAACATCGGCCGGTCTGTCCATGCCACTGTGGGAGGGGCTTTAGCCCCGACTCCGGGAATGCAATGCTCTGGAAAGTCGCGGCTGAAGCCGCTCCCACTCCACACGGACAACGGCAGAGTCTACCGACGCCCCTTGTTGCGGTGGGCGAACATGCGCTGGGCGAGCTCGTCGGCCTGGGTCTGCTCGCGCTTGCGCTCCTGGCGCTGCTCGGCGTCGCGCTCGCGCGCGACCACCTTGCCCATGGCCTCGGCGCGGGTGCGCTCGTGCTCCCAGTGCTCCCGGGCGCGCTGGAACTGGCGCTCGGCGGCGCGGATCTGCTCGTTCTGCTGCTCGATGGCGGCGTCGATGCGGGCGATGAAGGCGTTGAAGTCGCGCAGGCGGAAGGCATCCATGGTGGCGCCGCCGTCACCGGTGAGCCGCCCCTGGTACTCGGCGCGGAACTGCTGCAGCTGCTCCAGGCGCTGCCGCTCGTTGTCCAGCTGCTGTTGCGCTTCGCCGAATTCGCGGGCGGCCCGCTCGGCCTTGTCGTCCATGACGCCCTCGACGGTCTCCAGGCGCTTCAGGCGCGACATGATCTCGTGTCCTGTAACTCGCGTCCCGCTTCATGATTACGCGCCGCCCCCCGGCAGCACGCCCGCCAGCTTGTCGATGCTGTCGTCCAGCGTTTCCGCATAGTGCAAGTCCTGCTGCAGGAACTCCAGTAGCCGCGGCCGCACCTCGATGGCCTCGTCGACCCGCGGGTCGGTGCCGCGCTGGTACGCCCCCACGTTGATGAGATCCCGGTTCTGCTGCCACACCCCGTAGATCTGCTGGAAGCGCTGCGCCAGCTCCCGGTGGCGGCCGTCGACGATGTTCGGCATGGCCCGGCTCACGGAGGCCTCGATGTCGATGGCCGGGTAATGCCCCGCGTCGGCGAGCTCCCGGCTGAGCACCACGTGTCCGTCCAGTATGGCACGAGCCGCGTCGGCGATGGGATCGTTCTGGTCGTCCCCCTCGGCCAGCACCGTGTAGAACGCGGTGATGGAGCCGCCGCCCACGGGCCCGTTGCCCGCGCGCTCCACCAACCGCGGCAAGCGCGCGAACACCGACGGCGGGTAGCCCTTGGTGGTCGGCGGCTCGCCGATGGACAGGCCGATCTCCCGCTGGGCCTGGGCATAGCGGGTGAGCGAGTCCATGAGCAGCAGCACCTGCTTGCCCTGGTCGCGGAAATGCTCGGCCACCGCCGTCGCCTGCATGGCGCCGTGCAGGCGCATGAGCGGCGATGCGTCCGCCGGGGCGGCCACCACCACCGAGCGCTGCAGGCCTTCCTCGCCGAGAATGTCCTCGATGAACTCCTTCACCTCACGGCCGCGCTCGCCGATGAGCCCGACCACCACGACATCGGCGTTGGTATAGCGGGTCATCATGCCCAGCAGCACGCTCTTGCCCACGCCGCTGCCGGCGAACAGGCCCATGCGCTGGCCCCGGCCCACGGTGAGCAGGCCGTTGATGGCACGCACGCCGGTATCCAGGGGCTGTCGGATGGGCGCGCGGGACAGCGGATTGACCGCCTCGCCCAGCAGGGGCTTGCGCTGGGTGGTCTGCAGGGGCCCGGCGCCGTCGATGGGCCGGCCGGAGCCGTCGAGCACCCGGCCCAGGAGGCTTTCTCCAACCTCCGCCTCGTAGATGCCCTCCAGCGGCGTAACCCGCGCGTTGGGCGTCAGGCCGTAGAGATCCCCGGTGGGCATGAGATACAGGCTGTCATCGCCGAAGCCGACCACCTCCGCCTCGACCTCGGTGCCGTCGGGCGTGGTGATCAGGCAGCGGGCACCCACCGGCGCCTCGCAGCCCTGGGCCTCCAGGGTGAGCCCGACCATGCGGCGGAGTACCCCTGTGGGCACCGGGCGCGGCGGCTCCACGCGCTCCTCCAGGCCGCGCAGGCGCTCCAGCCAGGCGCCCCGCCGTTGCGCCGTCGGCTCGCTCATGTCGCCTCCGGCGCATCGGGGTCTGCGTCGCCGCGGCCCTCCCCGGCGTCTTCGTCCCCGCCGGCGGAGCCGGCGGGATTACGCGCCGCTCCACTTTCGGGAGCCGGCTCGGCCGCCGCAGGGGCTTCGTGATCGGCCGGCCCGGCGCCCTCGTCGACGGCGTCGGCGCGCCCTCCGGATGCCGCCGGCGGATCAGGCTCTCCGGCACCGGACGCCGCCTCGTCGTTGCCGGGACCGTCGGCCCGCACCAGCTCGTCCCGGAGATCCTCCTCGCGGCCGCCCAGGAGCTGGCTCGCCAGCTGCGCCAGGCGTCGCTCCAGGGTCGCATCCACCTCGGAGCGCTCCGCCTCCACGCGGCAGCCGCCCCGGCTCAGCGCCGGATCGTCGACGAGGCGCCAGGCGCGATCGCTGTCGTCCTCCCCCAGCAGCTCGTTGAGAAAGCGGTGGTCGTCGGGATGCACGTGCACGCGCACGTCGCGGGCGGCCATGGGCAGCAGGCCCACGGCCTCGCGAATGACCGCCAGGATCTCGCCCGGCTGCGTCTGCAGCTCGCGGCGAATGACCTGGCGCGCCAGGGTCAGCACCAGCCGCACCAGCTGCTCGTGAACTTCATCGTCCAGCTGCTCCAGCGGCTGCGCCTGGGCCTGGACGAGGTTCTCCAGGATCCGCAGCTTGTCTTTCTGCTCGTCCTGGAGCTTGCCGATCTCCTCTTCACCGGCCTTGTAGCCGGCGTCGTGGCCCTCCCGATAGCCGGCCTCGCGGCCCTCGGCATGGCCTTCCTCCCGGGCGCGGCGGCGGATGTCCTCCAGCTCCTCCGCAGTGGGCGGCCGCAGCGGTGCCTCTTCGGTGTCCCGGGCCTGCTCCTGGGCGGCGCTGCGGCCGTCGCCATCGACGCTGGGAAGCTCCCAGCGCTCCATGGACTCGGCCTCGGTGCCGCGCAGGACCCTAGACAAACTCATCGCCGCCCCCGCCCAGGGAGATCTGGCCCTCATCCGCCAGCCGCTTGGCGATGCTCAGCACCTCCTTCTGCGCCTGCTCGACCTCGCTGAGCCGTACCGGGCCCTTGGCATCCAGGTCGTCCTGGAGCATCTCGGCGGCCCGGCGGGAGAGGTTGCGGAACAGCTTGTCCTTGACGTTCTCCTCCGCACCCTTGAGGGCGAGCACGAGATTGTCCGAGGTGACCTCGCGCAGCAGCGTCTGCACGCTGCGGTCGTCCAGGTTGCCCAGATCGTTGAACACGAACATGAGGTCCTGGATGCGGCCGCCCAGCTCCTCGTCCACGTCGCTGATGGCCTCCATGACCGCGCCCTCGGTGTTGGTATCCATGAAGTTGAGGATGTTGGCGGCCGCCTGCAGCCCGCCGATGGACGAGGACTTGAGGCGCTGCTTGCCGGAGAACTGCTTTTCCATCATTTCGTCGAGCTCCTGGAGCGCCGCCGGCTGTACCCCGTCCAGGGTGGCGATGCGCATGACGATGTCGTGGCGCATGCGCTCGGGAATCTCGGCCAGCACCTCGGCGGCATGGTCGGAGTCCAGGTACGAGAGCACGATGGCGGTGATCTGTGGGTGTTCCAGTCGCAGCATTTCCGCCACGGTCCGTCCGTCCAGCCACTTGAGCTGCTCCAGACCGCGGGTATTGCCGCCCATGAGAATCCGGTCGATGATGCCGCCGGCCTTGTCCTCGCCCAGCGCCTTCACCATGACCGACCGGATGTAGTCCGTGTTGCCGATGCCCAGCGATGTCTGCTGGCCCACGGTGACCACGAATTCCTCCATGACGCCGCCGACCTGCTCGCGGCTGACGTTGGTCAGGCTGGTCATGGTGGTGCCGAGCACCTGGACCTCCCGCGGCCCCAGGTGCTGCAGCACCGAGGCGGCATCATCCTCGCCCAGGCTCATCAGGAAGATGGCGGCGCGCTCGGCGCCGCTGAGCTTGCGTACCGCCTGTTTCTCGTCACCGTTACTCATCTTCGTTCAACCAGTTCTTGATGACGTTGGCCGCCAGCGCCGGATCGCTGTTGACCATCTCGCGGGCCGCGTCGACCCGCTCCTGGCTGTGGTCCGGGCCCGTCTCGGCGGCCCGCTGGGCGATGGAGCCGCTCTCCACGTCCGGGCCGGTGAGGCGCTGCTGATCCGCCGCCGCGGCCTCGCCGGCGGGCGGCAGGCCCTGCCCGTCGCCTTCGCCGCGCCGGGCCGGCCCGGCGTCGGCGCGTCCGACCAGGGCCTTGATCAGGGGCCGCACCACGAACAGGATCAGCGCCAGGGCCACGAGGCCGGCGATGGCCCAGCGCATGAGCTCCTGGGCCCACGGCTGCTCCCACAGGGCGGGCTGGGGCATCTCGGACTGCTGGGCGACGTCCTGGAACGCCGCGTCGACCACGTTGACGCGGTCGCCGCGATCGGCATCGAAGCCCACGGCATCCTGCACCAGGGCGGTAATGCGCTCGATCTGCTCGGCGCTCATGGCCTCGCGGACCGTCTCGCCCTCTTCCTCGCCCGCAACCCGGGGCTGGTCCACCAGCACGGCCACGGTAAGCCGCTCCACGGTACCCGCCGGGTTCTGGACGTGGCGCATGGTGCGGCCCACCTCGTAGTTCCGGGTGGTGCTGCTGGAGGTATCCTGCGGCTGCGGCGTGAAACCGCCGTTGCCGCCCTCGCCCTCGCCATCCTCGCCGATCTGGCCGGCGCCCGGGGGCTGGTTGGTCAGCGCGCCGGGGATGCCCTGGGCCAGCTCGGTACCGCCGCCGCGCTCCTCGCTGGTCTGCTCGCTGCGGATCACGGTGCCGTCGGGGTTGAACATCTCCTCGGTCACCTCCTCCCGGGAGAAGTCCAGGTCCACGTTGACCTTGGCCTTCACCCGACCCTCGCCCACCATGGGCGTGAGCAGGTCCTCGATCCGCCGCTGGTAGTCGCGCTCCAGGCGCTCGCGCATCTCGAACTGGCTGCCGGACATGCCGTCGCCGCTGTCCTCGTCGCGGGTCAGCAGCGTGCCGTCCTGGTCCACCACCGAGACGTTGTCCTCGGTCATCTCCGGCACGCTGCTGGAGATCATGTGGACAATCGCCTGCACTTCCCGATCGCTCAGGCTGCGGCCGCCGTGAAGGCGCGTGGTGACCGACGCGGTGGGCTCGCTGGTGTCGCGGATGAACGCCGACTGCTCCGGCACGGCGATGTGCACGCGCGCGCTCTGCACCGGGCTGAGGCTGCTCACCGTGCGGGCGAGCTCGGTCTCCAGGGCCCGCCGGAACCGCGCCGTCTCCATGAACTCGCTGGTGCCGAAGCGCTGGTCCTCCTGGAGCATCTCGAAGCCGGTGCCCTGGCCTTCGGGCAGGCCCTGGCCGGCCAGGTGGATGCGCGCCTCGTGGACATTCCCTTGCGGCACCTCCACGGCACCGGTGTCGCTGTTAACGCGCACGCCCATTTCCGTCTCGCGCAGCGCCTCCACCACCTGGGCGCGGTCCGCCTCGCTGAGGCCCGCGTAGAGCGTCTGGTAGCTGGGCTGCTGGGCCCAGAAGAACAGCCCCACGCCCAGCCCGATGGCGCCCAGGATTCCGGCGATCAGCCCCATCTGGCGCAGGTCCGGCGCGCTGCGGAAAAAGCGCTGCCACGGCTGCCCGCCGGCGGCCCCGCTTTCCCCGGAGTCGGCGGCGAGATCCTGGGCTTCCCGCGGGCTCAGTGCCTGTGATTCGGCCATGATGCATCCACCTCAGGTCAGACCGGCATGTTGTAGATGTCGCGATAGGCTTCCACCAGGCGCGTGCGCACCTGCTTGGTAGCCTCGAAGGCGACCCGGGACTTCTGCATGGACACCATCACTTCCGTCAGATCCACATCCTCGCCGCGGACGAAGGCCTCCTGCATGTCGCCGGACGTCTGCTGCGCCTCGTTCACCGCCTCCAGGGCATTCTTCATGGCGTCCACGAACTGCGGACCGTCCTGGCTCGGGCCCTGCTGCGGCGCCTGCGTTCCGCCGGCCTGCTCGGCCATGGCCCGCATCTGCTGGAGCAGTTGCTCGGCACCGTTGTTGTTCACCGGATTCATAGCACGCCTCCGTTGTTCTCACCCATGAACCGGCCCGCAAAATCGGACTCCGGCTCCACGGTCTTCCCGTTCATCCCGTCTGCGCCTGCATGCCGCTGCTGTCCGGCACCGCCACACCGTTGTCGCGCATGCGGGCGATCTTGTAGCGCAGCGTGCGCACGCTGATGCCCAGTCGATCCGCGGTGTTCTTGCGGCTGCCGTTGGTCTGTCGCAGGGTGTCAAGAATCAGTCGGTGCTCGCTGTCGCGCAGGCTGTCGTCCAGCGACGCCTCGCCGGCTTCCTCGGCCTGGGGCGCGGCCATCGGCGCCATCTCGAAATGCAGGTCGTCGGCGTCCACGTGCTCGCCGTCGGCAAGGATCAGGGCCCGCTGGATCACGTTCTCCAGCTCGCGGACATTGCCCGGCCAGTCATGGTCGAGCAGCCGCCGCCGGGCCGCCGGCGACAGCGTCGCGCCGCCGTCCCCCAGGCGGCGCAGAAAGCCCTCGGCCAGCGGCAGGACGTCGTCGCGACGCTCCCGCAGGGGCGGCAGCTGGATGGGGAACACGCACAGGCGGTAGTAGAGGTCCTCACGGAACGCGCCGCTGGCCACCGCCTCGCGCAGATCCCGGTTGGTGGTGGCCACCACGCGCGTGTCCACCGGCACGGGGTGGCTGCCGCACAGGCGCTCCACCTCGCGCTCCTGGAGCACGCGCAACAGCTTGGCCTGGAGCCCGGCATCGATCTCGGAGATCTCGTCCAGCAGGAGCGTGCCCCCGGAGGCCTGCTCGAACTTGCCGGCGTGGCTGCGGGTGGCGCCGGTAAAGGCGCCCTTCTCGTAGCCGAACAGCAGCGCCTCGAGCATGTTCTCGGGAATGGCTGCGCAGTTGACGGCGACGAACGGACCGTCGGCGCGCTCCGAGTGGGTGTGCAGATAGCGGGCGAAGACCTCCTTGCCGGTGCCGCTTTCGCCGTTGAGCAGCACCGTCACCGGCTTGGAGGCAACCCGGCGGGCCAGGTCCAGGACGGCGCGCGTGCGCTCGTCCGACGCCACGAGGCCGTCACCGCCGGCCGGAACCGCGTGGCGCCGGACTATGGACAGCACGGCGGCCGGGTCGTCCGGCGCCGACAGAAAATCGACGGCGCCGTAGCGGATGGCCCGCACGGCCCGGGGCACGTCCGCCCCCGCCTCCATCACCACCACCGGGGGTGCGCCGGGCCGGCGCCGCAGGCGACGCCAGTCGCCCACGCTCGTCCCGTGCACCAGCGCAAGCCCCACCGGGCCCGCCGCCACGGCCTCGCAGGCCGTCTCCACCGAGGCCGCCGGCACGGGTTCGTAGCCGGCCGCCGTCAGGGCACGGCAGGGCTCCGCCCGCAGGCCTTCATCAGCGGCCACCACCAGTATTCGGGTATTCGACACGGCGCACCCTCCTGCTTGCAGCCGTCGGCGTCAGAGCACCGACGGTCCGGAATCCGTGCAGCAGGGCGGTTGCAGCATCCGTGCCAGGCAGGAGAATCAGGCACCAGCGCGATACCAAAGGGATTGTAGGAGCGGCTTCAGCCGCGACCTTCCAGGGAATCGGCCCTCCGGACATGGTCGGGGCTGAAGCCCCTCCCACGGAATTCTGCAGCAAGCTTCACCGAAGCCGTGTAGGAGTGGCTTCAGCCGCGACTGTTGCAGAGCACTCGTTCTCTGGAAGGTCGCGACTCACGTCGCTCCTAAGGCGGGTTCAATCGGGGTTCAACCCGACCTCAGGCCTCTTCCGGCCGCTGGATATCGTACTTGCGCAGCTTCTCCACCAGGGTCGTGCGGCGCAGGTGGAGGAGCTTGGCGGCCTGGGCCACCACGCCGTCGGACTCCTGCAGCGCCTCGCGGATCAGCCGCTGCTCGAGGTCGCCGAGGTATTCGCGCAGATCGATGCCGCCGGAGGACCACTCCACCATGCGCCCGTCCCGGCCGGCGACGGCGTGGCCGTTGAGCCCGGGCGGCCCCGCCGCACGGATTCCGGCGCCGTGGACGCCGTTGTCCGGGGCCGGCTGGTCGGCGGCATCGGCCTCGATGCCGCCCGGCAGGTCCGCCTGTTCATCCTCGGCTCCCACTTCCCGGAGGATCTTCTCGGGCAGCTCCTCCACCACCACCTCACCGTAGGGGCAGATGATGGCCAGGCGCTCGACGAGATTGGCCAGCTCGCGGACGTTCCCGGGCCACTCGTAGCGGGTCAGCGCCGAAAGCGTGGCCGGCGACAGGCTGACCGCGCCGCGCCCCTCGTCCTCCACCCGCTGGGTGAGCTCCTCCACCAGCACCGGGATATCCCCCGGACGATCGCGCAGCGGCGGCATCTCGATGGGGAAGACATTGAGGCGGTAGAACAGGTCCTCGCGGAAGTCGCCATCGCGAATCCGTGCCTCCAGGTCCCGGTGGGTGGCGGCGAGCACCCGCACATCCGCCTCGATGGACTTGTTGCTGCCGACCCGCTCGAAGGTGCGCTCCTGCAGCACCCGCAAGAGCTTTACCTGCATGTTGGGACTCATGTCCCCGATCTCGTCCAGGAAGATGGTGCCGCCCTGGGCCATCTCGAAGCGGCCCTGGCGCGCCGTGATGGCGCCGGTGAAGGCGCCCTTCTCGTGCCCGAACAGCTCGCTCTCCAGCAGCTCGGCCGGGATGGCGCCGCAATTGATGGGCACGAACGGTCCGTTGCGCCGCTCCGAGAGGGCATGGATGTTCTGGGCGACGACTTCCTTGCCGGTACCGGATTCCCCGGTGATGAGAACGCTGGCGTCCGTACCCGCGACCTGCTCGATGAGCTTCTGCACGCGCTTCATGGGCCGGCTCTGCCCCACCAGGCGCGGCGTGCCCGTCCTGCGCGCCATGCGCTCGCGTCGCTGGGCATTGTGGCTCAGGGCCTGCTTCAGGGCTGCGGCGAACTGCGCCTGCCGCAGGGGCAGATCCAGCGTGCCCAGCACGTTCGCGGTGAGGCTCTCGGCAGCGACCCGCCCTGCTCCCTGGGGCGTCAACAGGAACACCGGCAGGTTCTCGGCGAGCCGGTTGATGCGCTCCAGCGCCGCACGCCAGCCGGCCTCCTGCGGGTCGCCGGCAAGCAGGGCAAGCGCCGGCTCCCCCCGCCCGAACGCGCGTTCCAGCTCATCCGGTCCCGCACAGCGACAGGTCTCGTGGTCCTGGAAACGCAGCACCGCCTCGACCGCCGAAGCCCGTTCGCGGTCTTCGTCGTAGATCACCACACTGACCACACGCACCCCCGATGGATGTTCTTCTTGATTCGTCGTCCGCTTCTGGCTCTGGTTGTTGCCGCGTGACGTCAATAACCCGACGGTAGTCGCCGGCCAACAACAGTGTCAACGAACCGTCGCCCGGAATGGGAAGTGCGTCACGGGACCATGCAGGTCGGGCGGCAACGCCCTTTATGGTAGGACTCAGACGGAGTCAGGATCCATGCACCCGCTCGTCAGCGCACGGAAGGAAGAACGGAATAATCCGGCCGAAGGAGCGACGTGAGTCGCGACCGTTGCAGAGCGCATCAACCGGACGGCTGCCGGGGCTGAAGCCCCTCCCACAGGGTTCGCTGGAGAGCCTTTGCAATAGGCTGTAGGAGGGGCTTCAGCCCCGATCATCCCGGAGGGCCGATTCACTGGAAAGTCGCGACTGACGTCGCTCCTACAGCTGATATGGCAGGAGACGGCCGCAGATGCGACCTATCGCGAATACCGCCGGTACTCGGACAGGGCGGCCTTGCCGGTCTGGGTCTTGCGCACGGCGTCGCCGGCCTCGTCCCGGGCGGCGACGGCCAGGCGCTGGAGCTCGGGATCGATTTCCAGCAGCTCGCGGATGCAGTACTGCACGGTCTCTACGGCCTCGGTGGGGATGGGGTCGGCGAACAGGGCCTCGCTCAGCTCGCGGCGCTGCCCTTCCTTGGCGGCCACGGCGGGCCAGTCACCCTGGCGGGCGGCACGCAGCATCTCCTCGGTGAGCCCGAGGAGGCGCCGCGCTGCCTGCTTCTTCTCGTCTGCCGTCATGGTCTGGCCCCGGTGCTGCGCGTCCTGCGCGGGGTGGATCGGCGCTCAGCCGGTGACGCTGACCCGCTGCGGCTCGCCGGAGCCGTCGGAAGGCTCATTGCCCATGCGGACGGCCTCTGCGCGGATGTCGTCCCAGCCGGACTTCAGCTCCTGCATGAGCTCCATGGCCTCATCCAGCCCTGCCGGATCATTCGTCCGGTGCGCCTCCTGTACACGCCGCAGCATGTAGAAATACATGGAGGAGAGATTGCCGGCAACCTCCGGGCCCTTGTCGAAATCCAGGGAGTCCAGCAGGCCTTCGAGAATCCGGCAGGCCTTGTTCACGGCGACCCCCTTGGCCTCGGTCTCGCCGCGCTGCATGGCGCCCTTCGCCTCCGCCGTGCGGGTCACGAAGCCCTCCATGAGCATCTGGATGAGCCGGTGCGGATCGGCGAACTCCGCCGAGTGCGTGTTCACCTGCTGGTACGCCTTGATGTTGTCGTAGGTCATGCTGCTCGCTCCTTGCCCCGTGCTCTCCGCTCAACGGCGGGCTTGTCGATCATGGATCCGGCGGCTACGGCATCATGCCGCCACTGCCCAGCTGCTGCTGGAGGAAGTTCCCGGTCCGCTGCAACTCGGCGACCAGAGAGTCCATGGATGAGAACTGCCTGGTATAGCGCTCCTCGACCCGGGCCATCCGGTCGTCGAGATCTGCGCGGTCTTCTTCCAGGCCGTCGAGCCGGTTGTTGAGGCTGCTCGTGCGGCTGTCCAGGCTGCCGTCGGCACCGATCAGGTCGTCGAGCCGGCTGTCCAGGGCCGACATGATGCCCCGGGAGAAAAGCACCGAGCCGAGCTCGCCCGTCTGCCCGCCGTCGACCTGGACCTTCAGGCCTTCCGCGGGGCCGCTCTGCGCCGTCAGGTACTGCCCGAAGCCCTCTGCTGCCGCTCCGTCGATGGACCCCTGGACATCGGTCCCCGCGGTGCCGTCGGCGACGGACAGCCCCAGGTCGTTGGCCACGCCTGCATCCGCCGCGACGATGTTCACGGTGGATTCCGAGCCGTAGCGCTGGGAACGGATATCGAAGCGGTTTGCGCCGGCGTTGTAGTCGACGAACACCTCACGGTCGTTGTCCACGAGGTTGTCGTCGCCGTTGATCACCGACTGGATTTCCCGGGCCAGCTCGTCACCGTTGTCGTAGGTGCCGGGGCGGATGCTGATGGTCTCCGACCGCGTCCCGTCGACGCTGATCTCGAACGTATTGTCGCCGTCCTGGACTTCCACGGGATTGGCGGAGAAGTCCCCCGGCAGAACGCCGTCGCCCTGGTACACCCCGCGTGTCGCCAGGCTATCCACCTGGATGGCGTACTCGCCGGGCTCGGTGGTGCTGCGACTGCTCTCGAACGAGAAGCCATCCCCTTCGACAATGCCCTTGGCCGAGAACAGGGCCGTGACCGCCTCGGGGTCCTGCTCCAGGGCGCTGTCCAGGCGATCGGAATCCAGCTCCAGGGAGCCGTCCCTCTTCGTGAGCACACCGATATCCGCCATGGCCCGAACCGGCCGCCCTTCCAGCACCTCCACCCGGGAGGTCAGCTCGTTGCGCAGGGAATCGATGATGCCGCGAACGGCCGAGTCGCCGTTCAGCGGCCCTGCCTGCTCGGTCTCGGCGTTGTACCCGGTGAGCTTCGCGATCTGGCCCTGCAGCGTGTTGAACGCCTCCACGAAACCCTCGACCTGGGACCGTGCCTGGTCGCTGTCGCGGCTGATCGAGATCTCCGCGTCGCTGGTGGTCGTCTCCTGGAGATCCAGGGTCACGCCCTGGAAGAGGTCGTCGATGCTGTTGCTGGAGCGCGTGATGGCCAGGCCGTCCACGCTCAGCTGCGCGTCCAGGCCTTCGCGCGTTTGCTCCAGCTCGGCATTGGTCTCGTTGAAGGCGAGCCGGCTCAGATCGCTGGTGGAATCATCGGCGTCCACATCGACAAGAAAGCCGTTGTCCTTGCCGGTCTCGGCGGACGAGAACACCAGGCGGTCGCCGCTGCCGTCATCGACAATGGAGGCGCGGATGCCGATGTCGGCATCGTTCACCGCGTCCCGGATGCCGGAGAGGGTATTGCTGGAAGTGTCGATCTCCACCGAGCGCGTACCGCGATCGGCGTTCTGCGTGAAATCCGTGACGTTGCCGTCGGCATCCGTGGTGACGTCGCCGAAGCGGAACGTCAGCGTGCCGGTTCCCACGACATTGTCGCGATCCGCGAAGGCACCGGTCGCCGCGCTCTGGGCGGCCGCGAGCTGGCTCACGCCCACCGCGTACGTGCCCTCTTCCGCGCTGCTGTCCGCGGAGACGGAAATGGCGTCGCTGCTGGAGGTGGCCTTGTTGCTGATGAACGAGTCGGCCTGGCGCAGCTCGGAGACCGTGCTCTGGAACTCGGACAGCGCGCTCTTGACCTTGCCGTAGGCGGAGACCTCCGCCTCCAGGCGCTGCTGCTGGTTGTCGATCCGTGTCTGCGCGGGCGCCCGTTCCGCCTGGACGAGCTGCTGCACGATGGACTTGATATCGAGCCCCGAACCGACGCCGAGCGAGCTGATCGTAGACATATTCCGAACCTCCGACGGCAACGTGTTGCCGATCTGACGGCAATCGGGCGCCGCGGCACCCGGACCGTTGCGCCCCGCAGGGGCGCTGTATCAGGGCCTTGCAGGCCCCGGGCGGTGATCGCGATCACCGTTTCACCTTTCGTGCCAGGCTCAGGCCTCGTCACTGAAGAGCATGCCGCGCATCTCTTCCAGGTTCTCGGCGATGGCCAGGATCTCTTCCGCCGGGATCTGCCGGATCACCTCGTCCGAGCGCGCATCCAGCACCTTGACCACGGCCTTGCCGGTCTCGTCGTCGACGCTGAACTCCAGGTCGCGGCGCACCACCTGAACCGCATCGTTGATCTGCTGCACCGCCTGGCCGAGCTCGTCGCGCCCCTCGTGCTTCTGGGCACGGGCGCCCCTCTCGATGGCCTCGACCGCCCGCTCCAGCGGCCGCGCCTGTTGCTTGTTCGCTGTCTGCTGCACCGCGTTCCCTGTGCGGTCCCGTTCCACTTCAGCAGCCCTTTGCAGCCCGGAAAACGGCTGAAGACTTCCAATGGAATCACTCATGACCCTTCTCCCTGCGATCCGCCTGCGGCGGACCCGTCAACGGGCCCGGGGCAGCTCCCCGGGCCCGCTCCTTCCAGGCGTGAGCCTTACTGCAGCAGAGACAGCGTGTTCTGCGGCAGCTGGTTCGCCTGGGCCAGCACCGAGGTGCCGGCCTGCTGCAGGATCTGGCCCTTGGTCAAGGCCGCCGTCTCGGCAGCGAAGTCGGCGTCCTGGATGCGGCTGCGGGCCGCCTGCAGGTTCTCGGAGCCGATCTCCAGGTTGGCGATGGTGGACTCGAAGCGCGTCTGCACCGCACCCAGCTCGGCGCGCAGGCCGTTGACCTGCTGCAGGGCCGCGTCCATGGTCTGGATCGCCGTATTGGCGTCCTCGCGGGTCAGGACGTTGGTGGTGTTGACGGTGTTGTCCTCACCGCTACCGTTGGCGGCCGACTGGATATTGAGTGTTACCGAGTCACCCGTGGCACTGGTGGTGATATCCTCGCCCACGGGCCCTTCCAGCACGATACCGGCATCGACGTTAATGCCCGTCGCAGTCTGCGACAGAACGCCGTCGGCGTCATCAAGATCGAAGGAAGAGGACGAGCTCGTCAACCGGATGTTGGTGCCGTCGTTGGTTGCCGTGACGCCCGTCTGGCTGCTGGCATCGTTGATGGCAGCGGTCGCCGTATCGATGGTGGCACCGGAGGCGATACCGATCTCGACGTCATTGATGGAGACCGACTCACCGGTCCCGGTGGGAGCGGCGTAGGTGAACGCAGCGGTCGTCTCCGAGGCCTGTCGGGCGGTCACTTCCGAGTCCGAAGAAACGTTATTGATGGCGGAGATCACGTCATTGACATCGGAATTGGCATCAATCCCGCTCAGGTCGACGGAAACACCGTTGATGGACAAGTCATCCGTAAGATCAGCGTCGTAGTCCACTCCGACCAGACCTTCACCTTCCGCCACGCGCGCACCGAGCTGCGTACCGCGCGCGTCCACACCGTCCACGGAGATGGTCTGGTTCGCGTTGGCGCCGACCTGGAACACCAGGTCCTCAAGGGTACCGTCGAGGATGTTCTGCCCGTTGAACTGGGCGGAGTCGGAGATCCGGTTCACCTCATCGACCAGCTCCTGCACCTCGTTGTTCAGGGCCTGGCGGTCGGTGGCGGAGTTGGTGTCATTGGCCGACTGCACCGACAGCTCGCGGATCCGCTGCAGGGCATTGCCGATCTCGCCCAGGGCACCCTCGGCGGTCTGCGCGAAGGAGATGCCATCGTTGGCGTTCCGCGTCGCCTGGTCCATGCCGCGAATCTGGGCGGTGAACCGCTCGGCGATGGCCAGGCCGGCGGCATCGTCCTTGGCGCTGTTGATCCGCAGACCGGAGGACAGCCGTTCCAGCGCTGTATTCAGGTTGTCCTGCGAGTTGGACAGATTGCGCTGCGCGTTCAGCGACGCAATGTTGGTGTTGATTACCTGGGACATGATTGCACTCCTGCGTTAACCCGGTTTTGCCTACACTTGACGTGCCCGGCATGCAGCGGGACGAAGTGTCGACTCACGTGAGTTAACGGCCGGGCGTGCGAGGACTTGAGAGCGGGGCGGCAATTTTTTGTGATCCATGTCGCAAAAACAAGGTTGCGCCCGCGAACGAATCTCATTCCGGCACGGGAACCCCTTCGGCAACAAGCTTCCGGCGCAAGGGCTCCAGCGCCTCGCCGTAGGCACGCCAGCGCTGCACGGACGAGGTGCTGATGGGCTGGGTGACCTGGTAGGCGCTCGCGGTCCGCACGGACCGCCGGTTCTCGTGGGGGCGCAGGCATGCCGGATCGAAGGACAGCCCGGCCCGCTCCAGCAATCGCGGGATCTCGACGTCCGGCCGGGACGCGAGCTGCGCGTGCTCGACCTCGATAAGCCGTTCCCCCAGCAGCGCCCGCCAGTGCTCCATGAGCCGGTAGTAGGCGCCGTAGTACGCAGCCAGCTCTTCCAGGTCGTGCGTATACGGGTGGGGGCTGCCGAAGTTGTGCTGGAAGTTGGACAGGCACACGTCCATGGGGTCGCGTCGGCAATGGATGATGGTGGCCCGCGGGAAGGCCGCCGCGATGAGGCCGACGAACCGGAAGTTGTGCGGCATCTTGTCCGTGACCCGCTGTGCTTCCGGCGCCAGCGACCGCACATGGTCGACATATTCCTGCGCAAGCGCGGCCATGTCCGCGCTGGGCAACTCCGCCAACGCGTCGGGAAGGGGGCGCGGCACCAGGTCACCGAGCGTACTCAGCTCCCCGGCGCCGTGCACGGCCGGGTGCGCCGACAGGATCTGCTCCACCAGCGTCGTCCCCGAGCGGGGCATACCGACGATGAAGATGGGGACGGGGTCGTCGATGCCCGCTGTCTGCCGATCCCGTATCCACTCGGCGGTTATGATGCTCTCAACACGCTCCAGGAAACGCTGATGGTTGGCAACGGCCTCGTCGGAGTAGACCTCCCGTTCCTGGCGGTTGCCCTCCTCCATGCATCGGAACGCGTCCTGGTGACGGCCCGCCTGGTCGAGCGCCTTCGCCCAGGCGAAAAAGAACCCGATCCGCTGTTTACGGGTCCACGAGGAGGCCCCTTTCGCGGCCTTCGGGAAGTACGGTAACCAAGGATCGTCCGCCTGGAACTCGCGGACATGCGCCAGCGCCGTTATGGCATCCACCCCGAAGGGATCGATGTCCAGTGCCTTCCTGAACCACCCCACGGCATCGTCCATGCTACTCCGGGCCCGGGCGAGCAACCCCCGGTTCAACGCAAGGTAGTATCCTTGCGCACCGCGCGCCTCGGCGCGGTCATACGCAGCTTCAGATTCATCAAAACGATCCTGATGTCGCAGCGCACTTCCCAGATTCATCCAGCCGCGATGGGAGGTGGGATCCAGCTCGACGGCTTTGCGCGCTTCTCGCTCGGCGTCTTCCGATCGCACCGGTTCAATCCCCAGGTATGCGCCGGCCAGGTTGACGCGTATGTCCACGCGGCGGGGATAGCGTCGACGCAACGGCTCCATGAGCTCGAGCGCTTCCCTCGCTCGTTGCGCCTTCAACAGTGCAAAGGCGTAGTGGCGCTCTATATCGCCGTCGTGGGGCTTCAGGGACCGTGCTTTCTCCAGAAGCTGCAGGGCCTGCGGGACCTTGCCGCGTTCCAGGGCGATGATGCCCATGCCCTGGATGGCGCCGGCCTCCTCGATGGAAACGGCCAGGGCCTGGCGGAAATGCCTCTCCGCCGTGTCCAGCTCGTTCTTCTTGAGCGCCTTCCAGCCGCGGTCGCTTTCCTGGCTTGCCTTGTTCAATACAGTTGCCATCGTGTCGGTGATCCAGCCGCCTAGTAGTGTGCGATGCGAAGCAAGAACCGTTCCGTTTTCGTTCCCGCGCGCGCCTTCGATACCGCCGTTCGCCGGACGGAGGCGCATTCCTGTTAACGACTGTACACCGGCGGGCTTGAGGGCGTCAGGGGGTTCCCTGTGACGGGGTCGGCAGGCTGGGCGATTCGGTACAACTCCTGGCTCGCCGCTGCCGGAACGTCGGGGCTGAAGCCCCTCCCACGGGCATCGCGCCGGCGGCCATAGGGGAGCCGTAGGAGCGACATGCGTCGCGACCGTTGCAGATGACCTTGTTCTCTGGAAGGTCGCGGCTGAAGCCGCTCCTACACGGCTCCGGTTAAGCCTGGTGCAGAATCTCGTGGGAGGGGCTTCAGCCCCGACATGCCAGCAAGCATCGTCATCTGCAATGGTCGCGACGCACGTCGCTCCTACGGCTCCTACGGCCAGCGCGGTGGGCACCGGGGGGATGTGGAGGAAACGGACGACATTCGACGCGTTTTTCGTTATGATCCGCGCCCATGGAAAACGACCTCACGACCGACGTAACGTTCAAGTCCCTGGGGCTCACCGGGAGCCTGCAGGACGGCCTCGACGAGGCCGGCTTCACCCATTGCACGCCCATCCAGGCGGCCACCCTGCCGCTGGCGCTGCAGGGACGCGACGTGGCGGGCCAGGCGCAGACGGGCACGGGCAAGTCCGCGGCCTTCCTGCTGGCGACCATGCACTACCTCATGGAAACGCCGGTGGAAGAGGACAAGCGCGGCCCGTGGGCCATCATGCTGGCGCCCACCCGCGAGCTGGCGCTGCAGATCCACAAGGACGCCGAGCAGCTCGGCCGCTTCACGGGGCTGAAGTGCGTGGCCGTCTACGGCGGCACCGGCTACGACAAGCAGCGCAAGGCCCTGGAGGACGAGGCGGACATCATCATCGGCACGCCCGGGCGGATCATCGACTTCTACAAGCAGAAGGTGTTCAGCCTGCGCAACATCGAGGTGGTGGTGCTCGACGAGGCCGACCGCATGTTCGACCTCGGCTTCATCGACGACATCCGCTACCTGCTGCGCCGGATGCCGCCGCCGGATAGGCGCATCAACATGCTCTACTCGGCTACTCTCTCCCACCGGGTCATGGAGCTCGCCTACGAGCACATGAACGACCCGGAGACGGTGCGCATCGAGACGGACCACGTCACCGCCGAGAACGTCACCCAGAAGCTCTACCACGTGCCCAAGGAGGACAAGATCCCCCTGCTGCTGGGCCTGTTCCGCAAGCACACGCCGGATCGCACCATCGTGTTCGTCAACACCAAGCGCGCCGCCGACAACGTGATGGGCTACCTCCAGGGCAACGACTACGACGCCGAGGTCATCTCCGGGGACATCCCGCAGCACAAGCGCGAGAAGCTGCTGAAGCGCTTCCAGGACGGCGACCTGCCGATCCTCGTGGCGACGGACGTCGCCGCCCGCGGGCTGCACATCCCGTCGGTGAGCCACGTGATCAACTTCGACCTGCCCCAGGAGGCCGAGGACTACGTCCACCGCATCGGCCGCACGGCGCGTGTGGGCGAATCCGGCGACGCCATCACCCTGGCCTGCGACCAGTACGTGTACTCGCTGCCGGACATCGAGGCCTACATCGGCGAGAAGATCCCGGCCGAGGTGGTGGAATCCGACATGCTGGTGGAGCCCAAGCCGCCGAAGCGGCCCAAGCGTCCCGCGAACGCCAAGGGTGGCCCGCGCAAGTCGGGCAGCGGCGGCGGCCGACGGCCGCCGCGCAACCGCAACGCGGCCAACGGCTGACAGCTGCCCCGATCGCCGCGCGGACGCCGGCGGCACTGGCCCACGGGAGCCGGCGGCATGAACTACCTGGCCCACCTGTACCTCGCCGACCCCGATGACGGCCACCGGCTGGGCAACCTGGCCGGCGACTGGATTAAGGGACGGCTGGAAGGCCAGGCGTACCCGCAGCGCGTCCTCGACGGGGTGCGCCGCCACCGGTTCGTGGACAGCTGTTCCGACCGCCATCCGGCCGCCCTGGTCGCCCGCCGACGGCTCGGGCCGGACCGGCGCAGGGCCTCCGGGATCATCCTGGACATGGTCAACGACCACTTCCTGGTCCGGCACTGGCCCGCCTACGCGACCACCCCCCTGCCCCGGTTCCTCCGGGACAGCTACGCCAGCGTGGAGCGGATGCGGCCCTACTGGCCGGACCACGGCGTCCGGGTCATGGACCGCATCATCACCGACGACTGGCTGAGCCGCTACGAGGATCTCGACGTCATCGCCCTGGCGCTGGAGCGCATCGCCGGGCGCATGCGGCGGGACCCGGGGCTTTCCGGGACGCTTCCCCTGCTGCGGCGCGAATACACGGCACTGGAGGAGCAGTTCCACGTCCTGATGGACGACCTGTGCCGCGCCTGCGCGTCGCCGGAGTAACCTCCGCGGCGTACGTTGCGCCCCGCTCGGGGAATGGTCGATACTCCGGGCACGGGCACCGGCGCTGACAGCGATGATCCCGTTCGCCGATTGCGAGGTGCAGCCATGCCTTTCCGCCGCCGGTTCACCGCAGTCCCCGCCATCGGACTGCTGCTGCTCGCCGCCGCGTGTGGCGATGACGCGCCCCAGGCCAGCGGCGCCGCCGATGCCTACGAGTCGTTCTTCCGCACCCTCAGCGAGGGCGAGCGGCAGACGGCGCTGGAGGACATCGCGCCCGACGGCGCGCTGGGCGACACGTTCCGGGGCGGGGCCTATTTCACCTATGCCGATGCCATCGAGGCCCGCCTGGAGCGCCACGGCGGCCTCGACGAGGTGGTCGTCGACGGCACCAGCGACGTCCGGGAGGGCGCCGTCCGGGTGGACGGGCGCCTCCGTTTCGCCGACGGCACCGAGCTGGAGCGCTCCATCACCTTCGAGCGCGAGAACGACGAGTGGGTCGGGAAGCTGTAGTCCCGGCCCATCCAACCCCTGGCTAGTTATTCACCAGGTCGCACTCGCTCTGGTCCAGCGGGCGATAGGCGCGCTCGCCGGGAATGGTCTCGAGCACGCGGAGGTAGTCGCTACGGTAGGCGGACTCCCCCGGCCCCTTGACCTCCACCAGCAGCATGTCGTGCACCATCCGGCCATCCTCGCGCAGGGTGCCGTTCTGGGCGAAGAAGTCGTCGATGGGAACGGAGCGCATGGCCTCCATGACGGCATCGGATTCGTCGGTGCCCGCCTCCTCGATCGCCTTCAGGTAATGCAGCACGGCCGAGTAGGTCCCCGCCTGGAGCATGTTCGGGATACGGCCGTGGCGCCGCCGGAAGCGCTCCGACCACGCCCGGGTGGCTTCGTTCTGGTCCCAGTAGAATGCAGTGGTGAAGATCAGCCCCTCCGCCGCGTAGAGCCCCAGCGACTGCACGTTGTTGATGGCGGTGAGCAGGGCGACGACGTCCTGGTCCCCCTGCAGGATCTCGTACTCGTAGGCCTGGCGGACGCTGGTGCGGTGATCACCGCCGGCGTTGGCCAGGGCGATGACGTCGGCCCCGGAGGCCTGGGCGTCCAGCAGCGCCGGCGACATGTCATCCGTGCGGAACTCCGTCAGGCTCCGGCCCAGCACCTCGCCGCCGCCTTCCTCGATGATCGCGCGGGCGTCCGCCTCCAGGGTGTGCCCGAAGGAGTAGTCGACGGTCACGAAGTAGAAGCTCTCGGCCCCCCGCTGGAGCATGCCCGCGGCGGTACCCGCGGACAGCGCATGGGTGTCGTAGGCCCAGTGGACGCCATAGGGCGAGCAGTGCTCGTTGGTGAGACTGGAGCTCGCCGTGCCGGTATGCAGGGCGACGATCTCGTGCTCTTCCGCGTACTTCTGCAGGGGCACCGCTACCTGCGTGCCCACCATCTCGGCGAAGGCGTCGACGTTGTGCTCGGTGCGCAGCCGCTCCGCCTCCTCCAGGGCCACGTCCTTGTCCAGCTGGTGATCCACGGCGATGATCTCGACGGGATGCCCCAGGATCTCGCCGCCCATGTCCTCCACCGCGAGCTGCGCGGCGATCAGGCTGCCCTGCCCGGCACTGTCCGCGTACACGCTGCTGAAGTCGGTCAGGAATCCGATGCGGATCGCGTCATCGGAGACCTGTGCCAGTGCATTCCCTGCCGTCATGGCGGCCGCCACGACCAACCCGGCGCCGGTCCACCCCTTCACTGCCTTGTGCATGCTGCTTTCTCCCGGTTTCCGAAGGTTCGAATCAGCTCAAGAGGGTGCCAGACCGGAAGGGGCGCTATCCGGAACCCTTTCACGATCCGCGCGGGCCGGAATGCGCGCGGCGGGCCAGCCAGGGGAGCCATTCCATGCTCATGACCACCGTGTCGTCCTGGCTGACCACCTCCACAATCACCCGCAGCTCACCGAAGCGCTGGTCGGGGGTATCGTTGGCGGCGGCCACCTCGTAGCGGCACGACAGCCGGTCACCCGGGTACACCGGCCGCCGCCAGCGCAGCTCGTCGAAGCCGGCCGCACCCGCCACCGCCGCGTCCTGCAGCCAGCCGTGGACCAGCAGGCGGTTGGCCAGCGACAGGGTATGCCAGCCCGACGCCGCGAGACCGCCGAACAGGCTCTCCCGGGCGGCGTCATGGTCCAGGTGGAAGGGCTGCGGGTCGTACTGCTCGGCAAAGCCGATGATGCCTTCCTCGGTGACCTCGCAGTCACCGGTGGTGCCCGCCTCGCCGACGGTGAAATCCTCGAACCAGCGCCGGGTCACTGCTGCTCTCCTGTTGCCGGGGCCGCCGCACGGCGGCGGAACATGCCGGACGACTCCATGTACATCACCACCCTGCCGTCCTGGTTCAGGACCTCCGTGCGGTTGCGGGTAAAGCCCACGTCCGGCCGCCGCGGGTGCGGCTGCTTGCCGAGCAGGCACTGACGCACGGTGAGGGTATCGCCGGCGTGCACCGTGTTGAGCCAGCGCAGCTGGTGGATGCCCGGCGAGCCCAGGGAGCTGCTGGTGCGCAGGACGTGGTCGACCATCATGCGCATGCACAGGCAGGCGACGTGGAGCTCGCTGGCGGCAGGGCGGGCGCCGTGGCTCGAACCCGGGGTGTCGCACGGATCATCTGTGGGAGGGGCTTCAGCCCCGACTTTCCCAGGGCCAAGACCGTCAGCAGGGTCGGGGCTGAAGCCCCTCCCACAGAGGTCTTGATCACAAGAATCCTCATCCATAGCCGGGGTCCGGGCGGTGCTGATCTCCGGCCACTCCGCCGGCTCGCCCAGGGTCGCGGGCCGGGCGTCGAACTCGCGGGCGAACGCCCGCATCTGCTCTTCGTCGACGGTGACCCCGCCGAACGTGTGCACGCTGCCGATGATCTGGTCTTCCCAGTAGGTTTCGCTCATCCAACGCTCCCCGTCGCTGCCGCCGTGTTTCTTGAACCGGCCGTAGGAGCGACGTCAGTCGCGACTTCCCGGACAACCCAATGCCCTGGAAAGTCGCGGCTGAAGCCGCTCCCACACCGCTCCGCTGGCGCCTGCTGCAGAATCCTCTGTGGGAGGGGCTTCCTGCATCCTCCGTCCCGCTACCTACTTGGTCAGGTACTCGATGGCCTGATCCAGGCCCTCCAGCGTGAGCGGGTACATGCGCTCGCCCATGATCTCGCGGGTGATCTTGATGGAGGCGGTGTAGTCCCAGCGGCTTTCCGGTTCCGGGTTGAGCCACACGGCCTTCGGGAAGGTCTCCAGGACCCGCTGCATCCAGGTGGCGCCGGCCTCCTCGTTCCAGTGCTCGACACTCGCTCCCGGATAGAGGATCTCGTACGGGCTCATGGTGGCATCGCCCACGAAGATGACCTTGTAATCCGACGGATAGGTATGGAGCAGGTCCCAGGTGGCGGTCACCTCGCTGAAGCGCCGGCGGCTGTCCTTCCACACGCCCTCGTAGAGGAAATTGTGGAAGTAGAAGTACTCCAGGTGCTTGAACTCCATCTGGGCCGCGGAGAACAGCTCCTCGCACACGCGGATGTGGTCGTCCATGGAGCCGCCGACGTCGAAGAACAGCAGCACCTTGGCGGCGTTGTGCCGCTCCGGGACCATCTTCAGGTCCAGGTAGCCGCCGTTGCGCGCCGTCGAGCGGATGGTATCGTCCATGTCCAGCTCTTCCTCGGCGCCTTCCCGGGCGAACCGGCGCAGCCGGCGCAGGGCCATCTTGATGGTGCGCGTGCCCAGCTCCCGGGAGCCGTCCAGGTTGCGGTAGTTGCGCTGGTCCCAGACCTTCACGGCGCGGCGATGGCGGGACTTCTCCTGGCCGATGCGGATACCCTCCGGGTTGTAGCCGTGGGCGCCGAAGGGGGACGTGCCGCCGGTTCCGATCCATTTGCTGCCGCCCTGGTGGCGGTCCGTCTGCTCTTCCAGGCGCTTCTTCAGCGTCTCCATGAGCTTGTCCCAGCCGCCCAGGGACTCGATCTCGGCCTTCTCCTCCTCGGTGAGCATGCGCTCGGCCATGGCCCGCAGCCACTCCTCGGGGATCTCGCCTTCGACTTCCTCGGCAAAAATGTTCTCTATACCATTGAAATAATTGCCGAATACTTGATCGAAACGGTCGAACAGGGTTTCATCCTTGACCAGGATGCCCCGGGCGAGGAAGTAGAAGTCGTCCACGCTGCACACGGCCAGGCGCTTGTCCAGCGCCTCCATGAGGGTGAGATACTCGGTCAGCGTGACCTTCAGGCCCGCCTTGCGCAGCTCGAAGAAAAAATCGATCAGCATGGGGACCTCCCCGGCGTCGCGCGCGGACGCCGGTTCAGTTGGACTTGTTGCGCCGGGACATGAACATCAGGCGCTCGAACAGGTGCACGTCCTGCTCGTTCTTGAGCAGCGCGCCGTACAGCGGCGGCATCATCTTGTGCTTGGTGTTCTCGCGCAGGGCCTCCGGATCCACGTCCTCGGCCATGAGGAGCTTGAGCCAGTCCAGCAGCTCGGAGGTGGAGGGCTTTTTCTTGAGCCCGGGCACGTCGCGGAGCTCGAAGAACAGCTCCATGGCCTCCCGCAGCAGCTCCTTCTTCAGCCCCGGGAAGTGCACCTCCACGATCTGCTGCATGGTCTCCTTGTCCGGGAAATTGATGTAGTGGAAGAAGCAGCGGCGCAGGAACGCGTCGGGCAGCTCCTTCTCGTTGTTGCTGGTGATCACGATGATGGGCCGGTGCTTGGCCCGCACCATCTGCTGCGTCTCGTAGACGTAGAACTCCATGCGGTCGAGCTCGCGCAGCAGGTCGTTGGGGAACTCGATGTCCGCCTTGTCGATCTCGTCGATGAGCAGCACCGGCTGGACATCGGACTCGAAGCAGTGCCACAGCGGGCCCTTGACGATGTAGTTGGCAATGTCGTGGACGCGGTCGTCGCCGAGCTGCGAATCCCGCAGGCGGGAGACGGCGTCGTACTCGTACAGGCCCTGCTGCGCCTTGGTGGTGGACTTGATGTGCCATTCGAAGAACGGCAGTCCCAGCCCTTGGGCCACCTCCTCGGCCAGCAGGGTCTTGCCGGTGCCCGGCTCGCCCTTGATGAGCAGCGGCCGCTGCAGCGTGGCCGCGGCATTCACCGCCATGTTCAGGTCATCGGTGGCAACGTATGTCTCGGTACCCTTGAATTGCATGATGTCCTTCCTGATCGCGGGCCCGCCCGCGGTCGTGTGTTCTGTCGCAAACGGGGACGAGGGTAACACGTTTCGGCGCCGTTCAAGGCCGCAGCAGCAGCCCGACCACCTCCGTGGCGCGGTCCAGGTCCGGCTCGTTGTGCAGGGCGATGAGCGGGTAGAGGTAGGATTCGCCGATGCACACGATGACGTAGGCCAGGGTGTCCGTGTCCATCTGCAGGGGCCGGCCGGTGTCGCGGATCTCCTCTTCCAGCAGCTCCTTCAGCGCCGCCATCAGGCGCACGCGGGTGATGCCGTCGGGCCGGGTGAGCAGGCGCAGGGCGAAGCTGGATTCCTCCCGCAGGAAATGCAGGAACGGACCGGAGCTGCCCAGGTACTGGTTGAAGCGCCGGTAGGTGGCCAGAAAGCCCGGCTCGCCCGCCTCCTCGGCGTCGCGGCGGGCGCGCTCCAGGGTGTCGCGGCTCAGGGACCACAGCACCTCCGCGACCAGCTGCTCACGGTTGCCCATGTGCCGGTACACGGTAATGCGGCTGACGCCCAGGCGCACCGCGATCTCGCCCACGTCCAGCCTCTCGCAGTCGAAGAACATCCGCCGCGCGACGTGCAGGATATCGTCGCTGCGGTTGCCCGCGTCGTCGTTGTCGTGCCGTCGGGCGGACGCCGCCGTGTTGTCTGCTGCCATGGTTCCCCCCGTTACGGAAACGCTGAACCACTCCCGCGCGCAGAAACGCGCGGGAGTGGTTCAGCGTTTCCTTAGCAACGGAACGATACCAGATCGGCCGGTAGCCGCCACGCACCACTCCGCCACGGATGGTGTCGGCCGGGATTCACCCGGCGCTTCGCTTACGCTGCCGAACCATGCGCTGTTAGCGTAGACTGCGTTGCGGGAGCCGCTGCCCTGCTGCACAGTAGGGCAGACGTCCCGCGCAGCACCAACCACCGGGAGTTCGCCATGGATCTCGATCCGCTGCTGCTGTCCCGCATCCAGTTCGCCTTCGTCATCTCCTGGCACATCATCTTCCCGGCATTCACCATCGGGCTGGCCTCCTACATCGCCGTGCTCGAGGGGCTGTACTTCAAGACCAACAACCCCACCTACCTGCGCCTGTCGAAGTTCTGGATCAAGATCTTCGCCGTGTCGTTCGGCATGGGCGTGGTCTCGGGGATCGTCATGTCGTTCCAGTTCGGCACCAACTGGAGCGAGTTCGCGTACGCCTCGGCGAACTTCATGGGGCCGGTGCTGAGCTACGAGGTGGTCACGGCGTTCTTCCTGGAGGCCACCTTCCTCGGCGTGCTGCTGTTCGGCCGCGACAAGGTGCCCCAGGGCGCCCACCTGCTCGCCGCCATCATGGTCGCGGTGGGCACGTTCATCTCGTCATTCTGGATTCTCGCCGCCAACAGCTGGATGCAGACCCCGGCCGGCGTGGAGATGGTCGACGGCGTCTTCCGCGTCACCAGCTGGATCGAGGCGATCTTCAACCCCTCCTTCCCGTACCGGCTGGTGCACATGGTCATGGCCGCCTTCCTGACCACGGGCTTCTTCGTGGTCGGCGTCAGCGCCTGGTACCTGCTCAAGGGCCGGGCCACGGAATCCGCCCGGGTAATGCTTTCCATGACCTTGTGGCTGCTTCTGGTCCTGGCCCCGGCCCAGGTGTTCGTCGGCGACATGCACGGGCTCAACACGCTGGAGCACCAGCCGCAGAAGGTGGCGGCAATGGAGGGCAACTGGGAGACCCAGAGCCACGCGCCTCTGCTGCTGTTCGCCATCCCGGACTCCGAGGCGGAGACCAATCACTTCGAGATCGGCATCCCGAGCCTGGCCAGCATCATCCTCAAGCACCACGCCGACGGCGTGGTGCCGGGCCTCAAGGACTGGGCGCCGGAAGACCGCCCCGTGGTCGGCGTGACCTTCTGGTCCTTCCGCGTCATGGTGGGCATCGGCTTTCTCATGGTCGCGGTGGTGCTCATCGGGCTGGTCCTGCGGCTGCGCGGCCGGCTGTTCGACGCCGCCTGGTTCCACCGCGTGTGCGTGGGCATGCTGCCGCTGAGCTTCGTGGCCGTGCTCGCCGGCTGGCTGACCACCGAGACGGGCCGCTTCCCCTGGGTGGTGCACGGGCTCATGCGCGTGGAGGATGCCGTCACCCCGGCGCTCACCGGCGGCGTGGTCCTGGCCTCGCTGCTGGTCTACATCGCCGTCTACGCGGTGGTCTTCCTGGCCGGGGCCTACTACATCGTCAAGATCATCCAGGCCGGTCCGGACCGCGAGGACGTACCCGCCGGTGAAGACACCCAGGAGGAGCTGCGCCGCCGGCCCTCGCGTCCCCTGTCCGCGGTGGATCAAACCTTCGATACGCCGGAGTAGCCGCCATGGAAACCATCGACCTGACACTGATCTGGGCGCTCATCATCGCACTGGGCGTGTTCATGTACGTGCTCATGGACGGCTTCGACCTGGGCGTCGGCATTCTCTTCCCCTACGCGCCGGGGGACACGGCCCGGGACATCATGATGAACACCGTCGCACCCGTCTGGGACGGCAACGAGACCTGGCTGGTGCTCGGCGGCGCCGGCCTCCTCGGCGCCTTCCCCATGGTCTACTCCATCCTCCTGCCCGCCATGTACCTGCCGGTGCTGGTGATGCTGGTGGCGCTGATATTCCGGGGGGTTGCCTTCGAGTTCCGCTTCAAGGCCAAGCAGTCCAAGTGGCTCTGGGACGTGTCCTTCACCGTCGGCTCGACCCTGGCGGCGTTCTCCCAGGGGGTCATCCTGGGTGCATTCATCCAGGGCTTCGAGGTGGTGGACGGCGCCTACGCCGGCGGCATGTTCGACTGGCTGTCGCCGTTCAGCATCATGACCGGCCTGGGCCTGGTAGCGGGCTACGCCCTGGTGGGCTGCGCCTGGATCATCATGAAAACCACCGGCGACGTGCGCGAATGGGCCTACAGCATCGCCCACCGACTGCTGTACGTGACCCTGTTCGCGATCGTCGTGGTCAGTGTCTGGACACCGCTGATGCACGATGCCATCGCCCAGCGCTGGTTCTCGCTGCCCAACTTCTTCTATTTCATGCCGGTGCCCGTCATCACCGCCGGGCTCGCGGTGGTGTTCTACCGGGCCCTGCTCCAGCGGCGGGACTACCTGCCCTTCTTCTGCGCGCTGGGGCTGTACATCCTCAGCTACACCGGGCTCGCCATCAGCCTGTGGCCGCACGTCATCCAGCCGGACATTACCCTGTGGGAAGCGGCCTCGGCACCGGAGTCGCAGCTGTTCCTGCTGCTGGGGGTGCTGTTCACGCTGCCCATCATCCTCGGCTACACCACCTGGACCTACTGGGTCTTCCGGGGCAAGGTGACGGAACACTCCGCCGGATACCACTAGGGCCGGCTGCGGATGGAGGAAGCATCCGGAGTCGGTGCAGGAGCCGGGGACACGGGCAACGAGGCGGACCGCTCCTGGCTGCGGGCACGTGCCCGTGCCGCCGGGAGCTGGACCCGCGTGGTCACCGTCGCGGGGCTCCTGGCCGGCTGGCTGGTCATCGCCCAGGCGGCGCTCCTGGCGTCACTGGTCCAGCGCGTGGCCGCGGACGGTGCCGGCCTCCGGGAGCTGGGCGGGCTGCTCGCCGGCCTGCTGGTGGTCCTGCTGCTGCGGGCCGGCTGCACGGCCGTCCAGGAATGGGCAGCGGCGGAAACCGCCCATCGCGTCCACCGCGCCGCCAGGGAGCGCCTCTACCAGCATCTCCTGGCCCTGGGGCCGGCGGGCATCGCGCGCCACGCCCCCGGTGGCCTGGCATCCGCCGTGGTCGAACAGGTGGCCGCGCTGGGCCCGTACGTGGCGCGCTACCAGCCCCAGATGGTGATCACCGTGCTGGTGCCGCTGGCGATTGTCGTCGCCGTCGCCCTGGTGGACTGGCTGGCGGCGCTGCTGCTGTTGCTGGCGGCGCCGCTGATCCCGGCGTTCATGGCCCTGGTGGGCATGGGCGCCGAGGCGGTCAGCCGCACCCAGCACCAGGCCCTGGCGCGGCTGGGCGGCTATTTCCTGGACCGGCTCCAGGGCCTGGACCTGCTGCGCCACCTGGGCCGCGCGGATGACGAGGCGCGGACGCTGGAATCCGTGGGCGAGGCGTACCGGCGCCGCTCCATGGCGGTGCTGCGGGTCGCCTTCCTGTCGTCCGCGGTGCTGGAATTCTTCAGCTCCGTGGCCATTGCCCTGGTGGCCGTCTACATCGGCATGGGCCTGCTCGGCTATCTCGCCCTGGGGCCGGCGCCCGAGCTCACCCTGTTCAGCGGCCTGTTCGTGCTGCTGCTGGCCCCGGAGTTCTTCCAGCCGCTGCGGCAGCTCGCCCAGCACTACCACGACCGGGCCGCGGCGCTCGGCGCCGCCGCCGAGCTCCGGCGCCTGGAGGAGACGCCCTCGCCCATGCCGCCGGGCGGTGACGAGCAACCGCCCGGCGCGGCGCCCGCCATCGAGCTCAGCGGGGTCACCGTCGCCGGCGACACCGGAGCACCGATTCTCGCGGATCTGGCCTTGAGCATTCCAGCCGGGCAGGCCGTCCTGGTGACCGGCGCCTCGGGCAGCGGCAAGACCACGCTGCTGCACGTCGTCGCCGCCTTCCGCGAGCCCGATCGCGGCGAGGTCCGCATCGACGGCACCTCCCTGGGGACACTGGATCGGGCGGCCTGGCAGCAGCGCCTCGGCTGGCTGGCCCAGGTCCCCCACCTGTTCCCGGCGTCCGTGCGCAGCAACCTGGATCCGGGTGATCACGGCGTGGACACGGGCACGCTGGAGCATGCCCTGGAGCGCGCGGGCGCCCGGGCGTTCACCGCGCGGCTGGCCCAGGGCCTGGATACCCCCCTGGACGAGCGCGGCGGCGGCCTCTCCGGCGGCGAAGGCCAGCGGCTGGCCCTGGCCCGGGCGCTGGTGCGCCGGGCCCCGGTATTGCTGGTGGACGAGCCCACCGCCAGCCTGGACCCGGAGACGGCGGATCACGTCAGCGAGACGCTGCGTGCGGAAGCCGCCCGCGGGGCGACCGTCATCATCGCCAGCCATGCCGCCGAGCAGTTCCCGTGGGTGAATCGCGTGATCACGCTCACCGGCGGCCGCATCACGGGGGATCGCCATGCGTGAGCTCTGGCTGCTGTGGCGCATGCACCTGCCCCGCTGGCGGTGGCTGGCCGCCGGCGCCGCGCTCATGCTGGCGGCCACCCTGGCGAACTTCGGGCTGCTGGCCCTGTCGGGCTGGTTCATCACGGCGACCGGACTGGCCGGGCTCGCCGGCACGGCCCTGGATATCTACCGCCCCGGCGCCGGCATTCGGTTCTTCGCCGTGGGGCGGGCGGCGAGCCGCTACGGCGAGCGTCTGGTCACCCACGAGGCGGTATTGCGCCTGCTCGCCGACCTGCGGGTGCGGGTGTTCCGGCGGCTCATGGGCCTGGATCCGGCCCGCCTGGCGGCCCTGCGCAGCGGTGACACGCTGACGCGCCTCACCGCGGACGTGGACCGGCTGGATCAGTTCTACCTGCGGGTGCTCGCGCCCACGGCCGTGGCCGTCGTCGGGCTGGCGATGGCCGGCCTCGTGCTGGCGCTGTTCGCACCCGCCCCGTCGCTGGTCGTGGTCGCCCTGGTCGCCGCCGTCGCCGTGGCCGCCGCGTGGACGACCGGCCGCCTGGCCCGCCGGCCGGGGCGCGAGCAGGTCCGGCTCGGCAGCCGCCTGCGGGAGCACCTGGTCGGCAGCCTCGACGGGCTGGCGGAGATGCACATCCACGGCGGCGTTCCCCTCGCACGCGCCCGGTTCCGGGCTCTGGCCGACGGCTACGAGGGTGCCGAGCGTACCCTGAGCCGGCTGGCGGGGCTGACCCAGGCGCTGGCCAGCTCGGGCACGCTGCTCGCCCTGTGGCTGGCGGCCGTTAGCGCCATCCCGCTCGTCCGGGCGGACACGCTGTCCGGCCCCGGGTTCGCCCTGATCCTCGTCGGCACACTGGCGCTGACGGAATTCCTGATGCCATTGCCGCTGGCCGTCCAGGCCCTGAGCCGCACCCGCAGCGCCGCCCGGCGGGTGCTCACCACTGCGCCGCGGGAACACCCGTCACCCGCCTCGTCCACCGCCGGGCCCGGTGACGGCACGCTGGCCTTCCACGAGGCGGTGTATCGCTACACGGAAGACGGCCGGCCGGTGGTCGACCAGGTATCCCTCGCCCTGGAGCCCGGGACCCACGTCGCCATCACCGGGGGCAGCGGAAGCGGCAAGAGCACCCTGCTGGCACTGGCAGCAGGCATCCGGACGCCGCAGGCGGGCAGCGTATGGCTCGGGGGGGACCCGGTCAGCTCGCTGTCGCCGGAAGCTGTCGGCCGCCGGGCCGCCTGGCTGCCCCAGCGCACCATTGTCTTCGGCGACACGGTGGCCGGGAACCTGCGCCTGGCGGCCCCGGACGCACCCGAGGAGATGCTGTGGCAGGCCCTGCGCACCGCGGCCCTGGAGGACACCGTGGCCGCCCTGCCCGACGGGCTGGAGACGTGGGTGGGCGTCGGCGGGCGGGCGCTGTCCGGCGGCGAGGCGCGCCGCCTGTGCCTGGCCCGGACACTGCTCCAGCCCGCTCCGGTGCTGCTGCTCGACGAGCCCACCCGCGGCCTGGAGGCGGAGACGGCGGAAGCCGTACTCCGGCAACTGCTGGAACACGCCCGGGAACGCGCCGTGCTGATCGTCACCCACGATCCGGACCGCCTTCCCACCACGGTCGCGCGCCGCCGGCTGCGGGCGGGTCGGCTCCTTGCAGCGATCTGATACAATCCCGCGCGTTGGATGCACCGGGCCCTCGGGCGAGGGCGGCGGGGGCCAGGCACACGATCAGCGATTCAGGAGGACGGCGGTGTCAAGCCAGCGACCCGGTACGCCGGAGTATGTCACCCGCGGCCAGCAGATCGTCGAGGAGCTGGAGTCCGACTACCAGCGCATCGTGATCGCGTATGACCCGGCTTATGGTCATGTGCTGTACCTGGACGACGATCTGCAGATCGCCGAGTCCGACCACGCCTACAACCAGGCCATGATCGAGCCCATCGCTCAGGCGGGACTGCTGGACCGGGTCCTCATCCTCGGCGGCGGCGACGGCGGCGTGCTCAAGGCGGCCGTGCGCGGCCAGGCCCGGGAGGCGACCCTGGTGGATATCGACGGCAGGGTGGTGGAACTGGCCCGCCAGTACTTCCCCGGCCTGTGCGAAGACGCTTTCGACGCCCCCAACGCCCGGGTCATCATCGGGGACGCCTTTACCTGGCTGGACGAGGCGGCCGGCTACGACGCCATCGTCTACGATCTCACCATGGAACCGGTCCGGGAGCACCAGACGCGGCTGGAGTTCATCGAGGAGATCGTCGGGCGCATCGCCGCCAGCCTCAAGCCCGAGGGCATGCTCACCATGCAGTGCTGCAGCGAGCACCAGCCCGAGCTGCGCAGCGAGATCCACGACGCCCTCAGCCGGCATTTCACCGCGGTGTCCGACCACCCCGTGGAAGTGCCCTCCTACCACGAGCGCTGGATCTTCGCGAACGCGCGCTACCCGGTGCGGCGGGAAGGTTAGTCTGCGGAAACCACCACGGAATGGCGCTCCATCTCGCTGCTGCCGGCGAACGCCTCCGGCGGCAGCGGATCGGCGTGGGCCGCACGGAAGTCCTCGCTGCCCACCCAGGCGTCGAACGCCTCCTTGCTCTGCCACACGCTCTGGACCAGATACGGCAGTCCCTCCGCCTCCGGGCGCAGCACCTCCATGCGCACGAAGCCCGGGTTGCGCTCGATGCGCCCCGCGCGCCGGCGGAAACGCTCCTCGAACGCCTCCTCCCAGCCCGCGGCGACGTAGACACGGTTGGTTACCTGGTACACGGGTATCTCCTCCTGCCGGCCCATCGACCGGCGCTGCCTCGCCGCGCCAGTGTCTCCGCCGGCAAGCTTGTTTACAATCGGGGGATCGAACCCGATCCGGGCATCGGGTTCCCGGCCGCTGACGGAAACAGGAGGCATCCTTTTGGATACCAAGGCACTGCAGGACTACGTCGACCGCACCTGGCAGGACGAGATACTCGGGGAACTGGAGGGATTCATCCGGATCCCCGCCAAGTCACCGGCCTTCGATGCCGAGTGGGCCGAGCACGGCCACCTGGACGAGGCCGTGGCCCATGCCGAGCGCTGGTGCCGGGAAACCGCGCCGGCGGATGCCAGCGTCGAGGTGGTTCGCCTCCCCGGGCGCACGCCGCTGCTGCTGGTGGATGTTCCCGGCACCCGCGAGGGCACCATCCTGCTCTACGGCCACCTGGACAAGCAGCCGGAAGTCAGCGGCTGGAGCGAAGGCCTGGGGCCCTGGCAGCCCGTCCTGCGGGATGATCGCCTCTACGGCCGCGGCAGCGCCGATGACGGCTACGCCGTCTACGCCTCGCTGGCGTCGGTCCGTGCGGTCCACGACCAGGGCATCCCCCACGGCCGTTGCCTGCTGCTCATCGAGACCTGCGAGGAAAGCGGCAGCTTCGATCTGCCCCACTACATCGACCACCTGCGCGAGCGCATCGGCCAGCCGGATCTCGTCCTGTGCCTGGACTCCGGCTGCGGCAACTACGAGCAGATGTGGTGCACCACCTCCCTGCGGGGCATGGCCGCGGGCACCCTGCGCGTGGAGACCCTCACCCAGGGCGTGCACTCCGGCGATGCCGGCGGCGTGGTACCGTCGTCGTTCCGCATCGTGCGCCATCGCCTGGAGCGCCTGGAGGACTCCGCGGACGGCCGCATCACCCCGGGAGCGTTCAACACCAGCATCCCGGACGACCGCCGCACCCAGGCCGGGGAGGCCGCCGCGGTGGTCGGCACCACGCTGCGTGACCGGTTCCCGTTCGCGGGCAGCACCCGGGCCGAGGAGCAGGACCTCACCGAGCTGGTGCTCAACCGCAGCTGGCGGCCGGCCCTGGAAATCACGGGCGCCGACGGCCTGCCGCCCATCGCCGAGGCAGGCAACGTGCTGCGGGCATCCACCTCGGTGAAGCTGGCCCTGCGCCTGCCGCCCACGGTGGACGGCCATGAGGCCTCGCAGCACCTCAAGGAGCTGCTGGAGGCGGATCCGCCCCACGACGCCCGGGTCACCTTCACCCCGGAGCAGGCAGCCACGGGCTGGCACGCGCCGCCGCTGAGCCCGTGGCTGGCGGAAACCATGGATGCCGCCTCCCGCGACGCCTTCGGCGCCAAGGCGATGTTCATGGGTGAAGGCGGCACCATCCCGTTCATGGCGCTGCTGAGCAATGCCTTCCCGAAGGCGCAGTTCGTCATCACCGGCGTTCTCGGGCCGCAGTCCAACGCCCACGGCCCGGACGAGTTCCTGCACGTGCCCACCGCCCGCCGGCTCACCACCTGCGTGGCCCGCATCATCGCGGCACACGGGCAGCAGACGTAGCACGTGCGCATGCCCGCCGTAGGAGCGACGTGAGTCGCGACTTTCCAGAGAACCCGATGCCCTGGAAAGTCGGGGCTCAAGCCCCTCCCACAGGATCCCGGAGCAGGGTTCATCGAAGCCGTGTAGGAGCGGCTTCAGCCGCGACCTTGCAGTGCTTCAGACTCCCTGGAAAGTCGCGACTGACGTCGCTCCTACGGGAGATGCGGCAGCCGTCGGCGGCATTGGCACAGGGACCGGGAGCACTGTTTATTTATACAGCTTTCTCGTCCATACTTGCCCCGGAGCGTCCCCGAGCCGGAGAGCCGTCATGTACAAGGGCCGTGGCACCGATCAGAGCTTGCCCGGGCGGTTCGCCCGGCAGACGCGGGAGGACGTGGACGACGGCTGGCCGGAGACGCCCGCCGTCGAGGACACGGCGCCGCGCACGGTGGTGGAGCCGGAGAGCGCACGCTCGGTGATCAGCCGCAACAGCTCGCCGGATGTCCCCTTCGGCCAGTCCCTGAACCCGTATCGCGGCTGCGAGCACGGCTGCATCTACTGCTTCGCCCGGCCGACCCACGCCTACCTCGACCTCTCTCCCGGGCTGGACTTCGAGACCCGGCTCACCGCCAAGACCAACGCCGCGGAGCGCCTGCGTGCCGAGCTCGGCAAGCCGTCGTACCGCTGCTCGCCCATCGTGCTGGGCACCAGCACGGACCCCTATCAGCCGGTGGAGCGCACCTGGCGCATCACCCGGCAGGTCCTGGAGGTGCTGGCGGAGACCCGTCACCCGGTGAGCATCATCACCAAGGGCAGCGGCATCCTGCGGGACCTGGATCTGCTCGGCTCCATGGCGCGGGACGGCCTGGTGTCGGTCATGGTGAGCCTGACCTCCCTGGATGCGGAGCTCAAGCGCAAGCTCGAGCCCCGGGCGGCGTCACCGGAGCGACGCCTGCGGGTCATGCAGGCGCTCCGGGACGACGGCGTGCCCGTGGGCACCCTCATCGCACCGGTGATCCCGGCGCTCACCGACCACGAGCTGGAGGACCTGGTCGCGGCCGCTGCGGACGCCGGCGCCACCCAGGCGGGCTACGTGCTCCTGCGGCTGCCCTGGGAGGTACGGCCCCTGTTCCGCGACTGGCTGCAACACCACTACCCGCAGCGGGCGGAGCACGTGCTCAGCCTGCTGCGCCAGATGCGCGAGGGCCGCGAGAACGACCCGCGCTTCGGCAGCCGCATGCGCGGCAGGGGCCCCTGGGCGGACCTGCTCGAGCAGCGCTTTCACCGCGCACTGCGCGCAAACGGCCTGGACAAGCGCCACCAGCGCGAGCTCCGCACCGACCTCTTCCGCCCACCGGGGCGCTCGTCCCAGCTCTCCCTGTTCGACGACGGCCGCGGCTGAGCGGCCGGTCACCGCCTGGCCCGGGCCCGGCGGTGACCGCTATGCTGGGTGTACGTGCAGGCGAAGCCACGGAGGGGTGGCATGACGGAGGCACCCTACACCGACGACATCATGACGCGGATCGACGCCGTCGCCCAGCGGCTGGCGACGGCCAGCCGCGTTCTGTTCATCACCGGCGCGGGGCTGTCGGCGGACTCCGGGCTGCCCACCTACCGCGGCATCGGCGGCATCTACGACGACGGCGTCACGGACGAGGGCATCCCCTTCGAGGTCGCCCTGTCCGGGGACATGTTCCGGCGCAACCCCGAGCTGACCTGGAAGCACATCGCGCGCATCGAGTCCGCCACCCGGGGCGCCCGGCACAACCCGGGCCACGAGGTGCTGGCGGACCTGGAAGATCAGCTGCCCCACGCCTGCGTGCTGACCCAGAACGTCGACGGCTTCCACCACCAGGCCGGCAGCCGCAACGTCATCGAGGTCCACGGCAACGTCCACCACCTGCGTTGCACCAGCTGCGACCGCGAGAAGCAGGTGGACGACTTCTCCGGGCTGCCCATTCCCCCGGTGTGCCTGCGTTGCGGCGGCATGCTGAGGCCGGACGTGGTGCTGTTCGGCGAGATGCTCCCCTTCCCGGCCATGAACCACCTGGCAGCGGAAACCGCGGAAGGATTCGACGTGGTCATGAGCATCGGCACCACCAGCGTGTTTCCCTACATCACGGAGCCCGTTCTGACCGCCCGCGACCAGGGCGCCACCACCGTGGAAATCAACCCGGATACCACCGAGATCTCGGGCCTGGTGGACTATCGGCTGCCCGACCGGGCTGCTGCCATGCTGAACGCGCTCTGGGAGCGATTCCGCTCCGCCCACGGACACGGATGACCCTGTGAGCCAGTTCCTGGGCGCACGGCCCGGCACCTGCTACCTTGCGCAGCAATAACACGAACGACAAGGACAACGATGGCACCCGCTGAACCGACGGACGGCGCCGCCGGCACTTCGCTGCTGGACGAGCTTGAACGCCTGGAGACCGTGCCCTGCCTGGAGCCCGAGCAGCTGGACCGGCTGCTGTTCCTGTTCCGCGCCTCGGATCCGGGCGTCTATCAGCCCGCGGCCGCGGCCCTCGGGCGCCGCGCCGTCAACGACGATGCCGCCGACCGGGCGCTCTACGAGTACGCCCGCATGCGCCGCATTGACGCCGACCGGCCGTTGCAGCTCAACGGCCAGCGCAGCACGCGGCGTGTCCTGCTGGCGCGGACCAGCACCTGGGTGCACGCATCCGGCGATCTGCGCGGGCCGCCGCCGATCACCCCGGAGCAGGTCGCCGCAGGACGCCCGGACAACACCGCCGACACCGCGGTGCTGCTGGATGTCGTCGGCCAGCTGCTGGCGACCCGTGCCGTGGACGGCCTGGCGGAAGCGGCGGAGACGCTGCTCAACGATCTCCCCGATCACGGTGCCGGCCGCATGGTGTGGCGGCGCTGGACCGAGCTGCTGTTCGCCATCCGCGCCCACGGCCTGCCCATGCAGGTCCCCGGCTGCACGGGCGCATGGCGCGATGCCCTGCACCACCTGGTGATCACCGGGCGCGACGAGACCCCCGTGGCGGACGGTACCCGACGCCTCATTGCCCTGGACGAGCTCTTTCGCGTCGCCGGCCGGCACCCGGACGCACTGCAGGAGCTCAGCTCGGCCTGGCCGCATACGGTCACCGAGGCGGATCGCCGGTGGTGCCGGCTGCGTTTCGCCACCTGGTGCCGCCGCCATCATCCCGGGCGCGCCGCGCTGCTCAACGTCGAGCCCCGGGACTACGCCGGCCTGGCCCGGCAGGCGGCGGAGCTCGAGCGCGCCTGGCAGGAGCGCCCCGGTCACATCGGCGCGTCGCCGGTGGAAGCCCGCGAGCAGGAGCTGCTGGACACGCTCGCCGGGCTGGTGGCGGCACCGGAGGGCTGGCGTCGCCAGCCGGCCCGCGAGCGGGCCCTGGCGCTTTTCCTCATCGTCGATCTCGACACCGCGATCGCGGTGGAGCCGGAACGCGCCGCGGCCCTTCCGGGTGTCGGTCGGGGCGGCAGCGGGCTGACCGTCCCCTGGGTCCTGCGGGTGGCCGAATGGGAAGCCATCGCCCCCGAGACGCTGCTGGATGCCCGGACCCTGCACGGCATCCGCGACGTCACCCTGCAGGAGCAGCTCGTCCGTCGCGACGCCACCGGTGCCGGTGAGCTCGCCGACGTGTTCGAGCACCGCTTCCGGGAGCTGCTCCATCAGCCCCGGCAATGGGATCCGCGCCGCTTCCTTCTCCGGCTGCATGGCCGGCAACCGGCGCCGGCGCTGTTCCGGCGCATGCGCAGTGTCGTCGGCGACCGCGAGTACGTGGATGCCTCCGGCCACAACGTCCCCCTGGCGCAGTGGTGCCGCGCCCTCGCCGACGAGGACGAGAGCACACGCCAGCCCGGTCTCGACTCCGTGGACGGCCACCGGAGCCCGGTCCTCGACGCGCTGCACGCCCTGTCCCGGGAGCCCGGCGTTCCGGCGGACGCCGTGCACGATCTCATCACGCTGATCGGCAAGGCGGGCACCACGGTGGGGGCGCCGCCGGGCACCATCGTCGGCCTGCTGCGCTACCTGGGCCCCCCGGCGGGTGTGCACCAGCTCCCGGAGCGCGAGCTGGACGACATCCAGCACGAGCTCCTGAGCCTGGCGGGACTCCTCGGTGCCGGCGGCTGGCAGGAACCGCTGCGCACGCGGGAGGCGGCCGCGGGACTGGACCACCAGCTGCGCCGCCTCGAGGAGACTCTCGGGCCTTTGCTGCCCTATCCGGAGGCGGCCGCACTGCAGGCCGGCTGCGGCGCGGTCCGCCGCTATACACGGGCGTGGCTCCAGGGCCTGGAGGCGGTCGCCGCCGCCACCACGGAACCCGCCGAAGACGATCCGCAGGAGTGGTCGGCCGCACTGGCCCAGGTGCCCGCCGAGCTGCCCACGTCACTGCGAGGCCCGCTCTTGCTGGAGGTCTGGAATCGCCTGCGCAGCACCGCGGCGCAGCCCGTCGCCCTCCTGCGCTGGGCGACGGGGCGGCTGGATGAGCAGTCACTGCCCACCGTGGTGGACGCCCTGGCCGCATACTGGCGCGAGCAGCTGCACGCGGCCATGGCCGCGGGCGCCACCGCCGACGTGCGCATGCTGGTCAAGGATCCGGTTTTCACGCCCCTGCGCGAGCGCATCCGCGACCCGGAGCTGGGATACGCCCTGCGCACCTGGCACTTCGACCGCCTGCGCCCGATGACGGGCATCACGGCGGGACGCCGCCTGGGCGGGCCGGCCAATCCCTTTCGCGGGCTCGGTGCCTTCCTGGGCAATTTCGCCGCTGTCTGGATCGGCCTGCTGGTAGGGGCCATTCTCATGCTCGACTTCGGGGATGCCTGGCGCGCCATGGCCGAAGATGGAGACGTCCCCGGCATCGCCGTGACATTCCTGCTGGGGGCCGGCGGCACGGCGGCGTACCTGCTGGCCAACCTGCGCACCAAGGTGCGCCGCACCGCCGGCGAGGCCGCGGCGGGTTTCTGGCTCGGGGAGCTCGGCCGCGTGCTCGTCTTCCTGGTGCTGTGCCTGGCCTATACGCTCGCCGCCACGAGCGGATTGTGGCTCCTGCTGTCGGGAACCGGGGAGGTCGTCCACGGCCCCATGGCGGCCGGTCATATCGTGGTCTGGGCCGGCTTCGCGCTGTTCGCCGGGACCTTCTTCGGCCTGGTGGCCAAGGAAGTATGATGCCGCGGGCCGCCGGTCACTCCCGGTCCAGGCGCTCGATCAGGCGCTGCTGGTAGGCGGTATCCGTCCACAACGGCGTCTGTTTCCGGCCACGCTTCTCGCTGAGCTGCAGGCGCAGCACCTCCAGCCGCCGCCGGGCCCGGTCGCGACCCGCCTCGTCGTCCACGGGCAGCTCCGCCAGCAAGTCCTCGACCTTCTCGATCTCCCGGCGCACCTGCACCTCCGGCGGAATGTAGCCGGCATTCTTCAGCATCCGGTAGGCCGGGCGCAGGTGCTCCGGGATGAATGAATCGTCATCGAGCTGCTGCCGCCGGCCGGCACCCGGCAGATCGTCCAGCTCCCCGCGATCCCGCGCCTCGGCGATGCACTGCTCGGCGATCTGGTCCAGCAACCACATGAACGCATCCTCCAGCCCTCTGCGCCGAGTGTGCCACATGCGCCGGATGCCCGGATAACCGGCGCGGGCTGTCGGCACCTCTTGATATTGTCCGATATTGGACTATCATGTTTCGTAGATTCCGGAGGTACTCATGGCGCAGGAAACCGGCCGCGGGAAACCGCGATACATGCAGCTCCTGCGGGAGCTCGTCGAGGCCTACCAGGCGTTCGAGGCCTACTCGGCCCCCCATATCAAGAGCTGGGGGCTGACGCCGGCGCAGTTCGACGTCCTGGCGACCCTGGGCAACACCGAAGGCATGACCTTCCGCGAGCTGGGGCACCGCACACTCATCTACAAGACCACGCTGACCAGCATCGTGGACCGGCTGCAGGAGCACGGTCTCGTGGAACGCCATCCCTCGCCCCGGGATCGGCGAAGCACCATTGCCGCCCTGACCGACAAGGGCGATGCCCTGTTCCAGGAGGTCTTCCCGGAGCATACGGAGCACCTGCGCAAGCGCCTGGAGCAGCTGCCGCCCGACGAGATGGACGAGGCCATCGCTGCGCTCCGGCGCGTACGGAACGTATTCCAGTAAGGCGGGCGGTCGCTGGAGCCGCGGACGTCCGCGTAAATCGTCCGACATCGGACTAAAACCCAAGGAGGTCGTCAATGAAAGTCCTGGTTCTCTACTACAGCACCTTCGGCAACATCTTCGACATGGCCCGCCTGGTGGCGGAAGGCGTGGAAAGCGTCGACGGCGCCGAGCCGGTTCTGCGTACCGTGCCGGAGCTCATGCCCGAGGAGGTCATCAACGGCAACGAGGGCATGAAAGCCGGCCGCGAACGGCAGAAGGATATCCCGCTGGTCACCGACGACGACTTCCGCGAGGCGGGCGCCTTCGCCTTCGGCACGCCGACGCGTTTCGGCAACATGGCCGCCCAGCTGAAGAACCGCATCGACCAGGTCAGCGCCCTGTGGATGGAAGGCGTCTTCGAGGACAAGCCGGCGGGGATGTTCGTCTCCACCGCGAGCCTGCACGGCGGCCAGGAGGCCACCATCAGCTCCAGCCTGGGCCCGCTGATGCACCTGGGGATGATTCCCGTCGGCCTGCCCTACTCCAACCAGGAGCTGTTCACCACCCAGGGCGGCGGCTCTCCGTACGGCCCCGGACACGTGGCCGGCGGCAACAACGACCGCCCCATCGACGACGAGGAAGCCGCCCTGTGCCGGGCCCTGGGGACCCGGCTGGCCCGTATCGGGCTAAAGCTCAGCGCCTGAGCAGCGGCGCCGGCGCGGCCCCGCCGGCCGCGCCGCGCGCTATGGTTGCGGGCCGGTTCCCGGTATCATACCGGCTTCAGACCACCTCGAAGGATCCCCATGGCAGCACGCCTGGATGCCCTGATTGCCGGCCAGGGCCTGACCGGTTCACTGCTGGCGTACCGCATGCATTCCCTGGGACTGGAGATCCGGATTGCCGACCCGGGTACCGAAGGCAGCGCCTCCCGGGCGGCCGCCGGCATCCTGAGCCCGTTCACCGGGCCGCGCTATCAGGCACCGATGCGCCTTGCGGCCCTGCTGGACGAGGCGGAACGCACCTATGCCGAGCTCGCGTCCGTCACCGGCCATCGACTGTTCCGGCCCATGCCCGTATGGCGCTTGCTCCAGGATGACGGTGAGCGTGAGCGCATCGCCCGGCGGCATGCCGACCACCCGGATCTGATCCCGGCGCAACCGGTGCCGGGGCGCGAGGCACCGGCCGGGACCCGTGCCCCCCTGGGGGCCGTGCCCATGCGCGGCGGCGGCCACGTGGACCTGGGACGCCTCCTCGACGGGCTCCGCGGCTGGTTCCGCGACCGGGGCCTGCTCATCGAGGAGCGTCTCGGGCCGGGGACTGTGGCGCTTCCATCGGGGGAGCCGGCGCGATGGCACGGCGCCACGGCGCAGCACGTGATCTTCTGCGAAGGTGCCGGGGCGTTCACCAATCCCTGGTGGCAATCCCTGCCGTGGCGGCGATCCCGCGGGGAGACGCTGACGCTGCGCTGTGAGCGACCCGGCGACCTGCCGCAGGCCGTCGTCACCGGGGGAGAATCCCTGGTCCCGCTGGGCGGCGATCGGTATCGCCTGGGGGCCACCTACGAACGGGGTGACGAGGTGGGCGGCCCGACCGCGGAGGCGCGGGAGAAGCTCCTGGCCGCCCTGCCCCGTCTGCTGGAGTCGCCACCCGCCGTCCGCGTCGAGGCGGGACACGCCGGCCTTCGGCCCGGCTCGCGACCCGGGCCGCCGTTCATCGGCCTGCACCCGGAGGACCCGCGTATCGGCATCGTCAACGGGTTCGGGTCACGGGGTACGCTGCTCGCCCCCTGGTACACCCGGCGCCTGGCCGACCACCTCGCCTCGGGGGCTCCCCTGCCCCGGGAGGCGGACGTACGCCAGCGAACGGACCTGCAATGAAGCCGCGCCCCCTCACCGACCTGGTCCACGAGCTGCTGGCCGCCGTCATCGAACCCGGCGAGACCGCAATCGACGCCACCGCCGGCAACGGCCACGACACGCTGTTCCTGGCCCAGGCCGTGGGTGAATCCGGGCAGGTCTACGCGCTGGACATCCAGGAGGGCGCCCTGGAGCACACGCGGGTGCGCCTGGAAACGGCCGGCGTTCAGGCGCGCGTGCGGCTCCGGGTCGCCGACCATGCGGACCTGCTGTCGGTGGTCGGCTACGAGCTGCAGGGGAAGGTGCGGGCGGTCACGTTCAACCTGGGCTATCTGCCGGGCGGCGACCGCAGCGTTGTCACCTCCCCGGCGACGACCATCCCGGCCCTGCGCACCGGCTCGACCCTGCTGGCGCCCGGAGGGCGCATGACCATTCTCGCCTACACGGGCCACGACGGCGGACGCCGCGAGACCCGTGCAGTGGAAGAGTGGTGCAACGCGCTGGGATCACCGTTCACCGTGCGGGAGGTGCGCCCGCCCGGCACCCCCGAGCGGGCACCGCGGCTGTTCCTGGTGGATCGCCGCGAGAGCCGCTAGAAAGGGTATGCGGGCTTACTTGCCCGCCGCCTCGCGCCGGGCGCGCCGGATGTTGGCGTTCTTCGGGCGCGTCTTGCCGTTGGAGCCCCGCGCGATCTTGCCCCGGCGGGACCGCTGATCACCTCGTGCCATGTAGCCTCCTGTCGAATGGGTGAATACGCTGTCGCGTAACGGATGGTACTAGCCGTGACGCGGGTATTGCCATGACCCGAAGGCATTGAAAGACTACCGGTTTCCCGGAACCGATGACCTGAGAACGCCGATGCAGCAACAAACCCTGACCGTGCCGACCGGCGGCCGCGCCCTGGTGGAGATCACCGGCGACCTGACCCGGGTACTGACCCACAGCGGCTGCCGCCAGGGGCTGTGCCACGTGTTCGTGCACCACACCAGCGCATCACTGCTGATCCAGGAGAACGCCGACCCGTCGGTGCAACGGGATCTGGAGCGCTTTCTCGCCCGGCTCGTACCGGACGGTGACCCGCTGTTCGAGCACGCCATGGAAGGCCCGGACGACATGCCCGCGCACGTGCGCAGCGCCCTGACCCAGACGGAGCTCACCATTCCGGTCACCGACGGCCGGCTGGGACTGGGAACGTGGCAAGGCGTCTACCTGTGGGAGCAGCGGCATCGTCCCCACCAGCGCCGCCTGACGGTGACCGTGCAGATGTAGCGCCGGACGCCGCGGTACCGGGCCGCTCCGGGCCGGGCCGAGTCGTGCAAGACCGGGGATCAGCTGCTCGCCGTCGCCCCGCCGGCGAGGGCGACACCGATGAGCACGGCGGCATAGTGGCAGGCGGCCGCCGACAGCACGAAGGCGTGCCAGATGGCGCGATGAAACGGCAAGCGCCGCCAGAGAAAGAAGGGCACGCCCAGGCTGTAGAGCAGTCCGCCCAGCAGGACCAGGATCAGCACGGACAGCGAGGCGGACGAGATCAGCGGCTTGAGCGCGAATACGCCGCTCCACCCCAGCAACAGATACAGTGCCACCGAGCTGCGCGGCTGCAGCGGACGGCGCCGGAACAGCCGCAGGGCCATGCCGGTACCGGCCACCAGCCAGATGAACAGGCACAGCAGCCAGCCCGTGGTGCCGCCGACCACGTGCAGCGTCAGCGGCGTATAGGTGGCCGCGATCATCAGCAGGATGCCGGCGTGATCCAGCCGCTGATACAGCCCCGCCCAGCGGGAGCGCTCGGCGAAATCGTGATTGCTGAGGGTGGAGCAGACCAGCATGCCGATGAGCCCCAGGCCGTACACCAGCAGGCTCGCCCACAGCGAAGGCGATCCCTCCGCCATGTATCCGGCAACGATGAGCAGCGCCACCAGGGCGACAATCGCCCCGCTCAACCCGATCCAGTGGACCACGCGGTCCACCCACTGCTCCGCCCGGGTGTATGCACGTACGAGCCGGCTCAACCGTATCTCCCAAGGCCTGTCGACGTCTTGACTCGGCGGATCACGTTACCACGCCTTCGTTCACGGCCCCAGCACCCCGGAGCCAATGCAATGCCGCACCGTTTTCGGCTACAGTGAAGCCGGGAGCGCTTGCGGCGCCTGGACGGTGCGGCGCGAAAGCCGGGGAGTCCTGTTGAGCGACGGTACGGTGGACACGACCTACTGGCAGCGCCTGGAAGCAATCGCGGCCGGCCACGGCGACGCGATCGCCCGGGCATTTCGTCTCCGCCCCGGTTTCCTGGAGGCGGAGGAGCTGGCCATCGTCCTCAACTTTGCCCTGGGCGGCCGGCTCGAGCGGGAGCATGGCGAGGCGTCCCCGCTTGCCGTCGAGACCGTGCTGGAGGGCCTGGCCGCCATGCCCGCGGAGCAGTGCCATCCCCGCACGGCCGTGGAGGCCCTGGCCTGGTACGACCGCGGCACCACCCAGGGCCGACGGATCCCCGACGTGCTGCGCCAGGGTGCGCTGTTCCAGCCCGCCATCGAACGGGCCTTCCGCGGTCGCCGCCGGGAACGCACGCAACGGAGCATGCGCCAGCTCATCGAGAACAACCGTAAGCTGGCCGACGCCGTGGACGAGCTGGTGGACGCCCTGGGCGAGCCCGGCAGCGGCCGGGCATCGCATGCCGCGGTACGCAGTACCATCAAGCGGATCCAGGCCATTCTGCGCTCCAGTGAATGGCACTGCCGCGCCGCCGCGGCGTGGTCCGTGAAGAACGGCTTCGCCGTGGACGGCGTCGGCCAGGCCGTCCACCGCCTGCTGCTGCAGCCGCTGCGCCGGATGGCGCGGCTCATGGAGGAGCTCGAGGAGCACCTGGAGTTGCCGCAGCGGCAGCGGTGCTCGCCGCAGATCCGGCGCATCTGCCGCCGCGTCCTGCTGGAGCTCATGGACGCCGCGGCCGTGGAGTGGGAGCGGACTCCCCCGGGTTGCAATCGCGCCCACGGCAGCACAGGATAACCGCGCAATGGACACCGGATCCCGTTAGCATCAGCGAGAGAAGCCATCATGGAGCAGGATACCCCGGCGCCCCAGGATCACCCGCTGCTTCGCGAGCTGGAGGCCGCCGCCGACGAGCTCAACAATGCCCTGAACCGGCTCGAGGACTGGCTTACCGGCTACCCCGCCGCGAGCGCCGTCGCCGGCCAGTCGTAACCCAACCATCCTCCCCGCGCCTGCTACGCTTTCAATGGAGAGCCATAGCGGTTCGGCAAGGAGGACGCACCATGACGCAGTACACGTGCACCATCGAGTTCCGGGACTGCCAATCCGGCGCCGTGCGCCATTTCGTCGAGGAGATCGACGCCGACGACCCGGATACCGCCAGCCGGACGACGGAGCGCCACTTCCACGAGCGGCATGACGGCGAGAGCGGTCCCTACGAAATCGAGCGCGTCGTGTGCATGGTGGCGCACTGACGCCGGCGGCTTGATCCAGCTCAATTGACCTGCCCCGCCCCCGCGGTATATTTCCTCCCGTGGGCGGCATCGGCTTGCGTATAACGGTTGCACGCGAGAGCATCTTGTGCCCACGCTGGTACAGGGATTCGCCCGGCGCCGACGGTGCGATACGATGCCGCACGCAGAGATTCACGAGGAGAGCGGGGCCATGGACCAACCCGTCAAGGCGGAACTCGATCTGTCACAGTTCCTGCCCTACCGGCTCAATCACCTCGCCGAGCGCATCAGCGAGGCCCTGTCCGCGATCTACGAGCAGCAGTTCGATATCGGCATCGCCGAATGGCGGGTTCTGGCCTGGCTCAGCTTCCAGGACGTGCTCACCGCCAAGCAGATCTGCGAGCACGCGCACATGGACAAGGCCCGCGTCTCGCGCGCCGTCCGGCGGCTGGAGGAGCGGGGCATTCTCTATCGCACCACCTCCGAGGAGGACCAGCGCGTGCAGTTCCTGCGGCTCACCGACCAAGGCGAGGCGCTGGTGGGCGACCTCGTCCCGGCGGCACGGTCGTGGGAGGCGCAGCTGGTGGAGACGCTCACCGCCAGGGAGTACCGGGACCTGTTCATGATCATGGGCAAGCTGGAGCGCCAGCTCAAGCGCATGGACGCCGACGACACGGACACCATGGACCAGGCCGGGTAGCGGGACGGCCCCGCTCAGTGACGGCAAAGGGCGATCAGCCGCGCCCGCGACGGGACGCCGAGCTTGGCGTAGGCACGCTTGCGATAGGTCTCCACGGTCGAGGCAGCGACATCCAGCTCCCGCGCCGCCGTCTTCACGGTGTGCCCCCGCAGAAGACACAGGCATACCTGCTGCTCGCGCTCCGACAGGTGCGCCAGCACCGCCATCTCCTCCGGTGACGCCTGCCCGCGGTCCGCGGCCACGGGCGCATAGTGGCGGCGAACCAGGCTGGCCAGCAGCGGCGCCACTTCGTTCAGCGAGGCGATGTCCGCATCGCTGAACGGCCCGTCGTCACTTCCCCGGTAGAGGTTCAGGTAGTAGACGGTCTCCGGCCCGGGGACACTCAGGGACACCTTGTCCACGAGGTCGGGGAAGGAGAAGAAGTGCGAACGGTAATCCGGCGCCATGGCCTCGGTCGCCATGCGCCGCGGCCGCACCGACGGCTCGCCGGCATGCAGCTGGCCGCGCAGCAGCGCGTAATTCGGGTCACGCCGGAAGGCACCGTCGACGTACCGCCGGGCAAGGACGTCCGCCAGGCCGGGGTCGCGCTCGTTCGCCGCCAGCAGGCACGCCACGCGGTCGTCCTCGGTGTAGGCGAAGATCATGCACTGCTCGCTGGCCGCGACGCGGCGCAACAGCGCCAGGAGGCGCTCCTCGAAGCCGGGCTCGCGCAGCGCGTCGATGCAGTGGGCGACCGCTGCCAGGAAGCCCTCCCTGCCACCGGGCGGTGCAGACGGCACTGCATCGTCGGCATTGTTCACTCCGACACCTCCTGTCCCCGCTTTTGCGGGACAGACGAACGACGCCGCGCGGATGTAGGGTACAGGCTCGATGATACGCCCGGAGGAGACGACCATGCGACCACAGGGCCGCGCCGCGTACGAGTCGCTGTATTTCGACTATCCCCACTACCCGTTCGTGCACCCGCCCGAGCTGGACGGGACCCGGGTGCAGCACCGCGTCGCCATCGCCGGTGCCGGCCCGGTCGGGGTCACTGCGGCGCTGGAGCTTGCGCGCCAGGGCATCGCGTCCGTGGTCCTGGACGACAAGAGCACGGTCAACGACGGCAGCCGGGCGATCTGCATCTCCCGCCACAGCCTGGAGATCCTGCAGCAGCTGGGCGTCTCGGGGCGCTTCACCGGCAAGGCACTGGGCTGGCAGTACGGGCGCACCTATTTCCGCGACCGGCAGATCTTCCGCCTGGCGATGGCGCACTCGGAGAACGAGCGGTTCATGCCGATGTACAACCTGCAGCAGCAGTACATCGAGCTGTTCCTCATCGAGCGCGCCATGGCCACCGGCCTCGTCGACATCCGCTGGCAGAGCGAGGTGACGGGCGTGTCGACGGGCCCCGGCGGCGTGGCACTGGAGGTGAGCACGCCGGAAGGCGCCTATACCCTCGACAGCGAGTACCTCCTGGCCGCCGACGGCGCGCGCAGCATCGTCCGCCGCTCCCTCGGGCTGGGCCTCCACGGCGAGGCCTACGAGGGCCGATACGTGATCGCCGACGTACGCATGCAGTCGGACTTCCCCACGGAGCGGCGGGCGTTCTTCAACCCCCCGGCCCTGCCGGACACCACCGTGCTCGTGCACAAGCAGCCGGACGCCATCTGGCGCATCGACTACCAGCTGTCACCGGGCGAGGACCCGGACGACGCCGTGCGGGAAGACCGCATCCGCGAGCGCGTGGGCGCCATCATCGCCATGCTCGGCGAAGCGGATACCTGGGAGCTCGAATGGTGGAGCCTCTACAAGGCGTACACCCTGGCGCTGGACGACTACCGCCACGGACAGGTGCTGTTCATCGGCGACGCCGCCCATCTGGTGCCCATTTTCGGCGTACGCGGGCTGAACAACGGCCTGGCCGATGCCGTCGATGCCGGGTGGAAGCTCGCCTGGGTACTGCACGGCTGGGCCGAAGACGGGCTCCTGGACAGCTATTCGCCGGAGCGGCGCGGGGCGACCATGGACGTCTTCGCCAACGCCGGCCGCAGCACCCGGTTCATGACGCCGCCGAGCCGCGGCTACCGGCTCATGCGCGACGCCGCCCTGTCCCTGGCGCTGAGCTGCGACTGGGCGGGCGGCTTCGCCAACCCGCGCCAGGTCACTCCGTATACCTACGCGGACAGCCCCATTACCAGCCACCGGCAGCGCGACGACGCGTTCCCGGCAGGACCGATCGCCGGCGCGCCCCTGGTGAACCGCAGGCTCGGCGCCGACGACTACCTGCTCGACCACCTGGGGAACGGCCTCAACGGCCTCTATTTCACCGCCGACGGTGACGTGCCGGACAACCACCGGGAACTCCTGGAGGAGCTCGCCGGTGCCGCGATGCCCTTCCGGTGCCTGACCATCAGCCGCGCATCCTGTGATGCGACACCCGGCCCGACGCTGGTGGATCCCGACGGCAGCGTGTTCCATGCCTACGGCGCCGTTTCCGGAACGTTCTACCTGGTCCGGCCCGACCGCCATATCGCCGCCCGGTGGCGCGAGCTGGCGCCCGCGGAAGTCCGGGACGCACTGGCCACCCTGAAAGGAGGGAACAAGCAATGAGCGAAACCCCTGCAACCCTGCCCTTCGCCGACCTGGAAACGGCCTACGAGACCATCGCGGAGACCATCGACGCCCTGCCCGAGGACCGGGAACGGCTGTTCCTGGCCAAGCTCTGCCTGGCGCTGGCCCATCGGGTGGGCGATCCGGCGCAGGTCGACGCGGCGATCAGCGAGGCGAGGGAGAACCTCGAGGCGTGATACCTGGTGCTCGCGGCACGGTCACCACGCCCCGAAGATATAGCCCCGCTCCCGGGCCTTGCCCGTGAGACTCGCCACGCGCTCGTTGGAGACGGTGATGCGGGTACGCCGTCGCTCCATCCAGGAGAACAGGCGATCCGCCATGTCCCGGAGAATGCCGGAGTATTCCGGTTCATTCGCGAGGTCCCGGTGCTCCCCCGGATCGTTGTGGAGATCGAAAAGCTGCGGCCGGAAGCCGCGGTAATGCACATACTTCCACTGCTCCGTGCGCAGCATCGTCGTGCGCGCCGCATCCGGCTCGACGCCGAGGGTGTTCCTGGCATGCCGCCAGGCATAGTCCATTTCCGACACCACGGCATCACGCCAGTTGTCGCCGGGATCCTCGCCGCGCAGCAGGGGGGCGAGAGAGCGGCCTTCCAGAACATGGTCCAGGTTGGGGCCACCGGCCAGGTCCACGAACGTCGGCGCCAGATCGATGGCTTCCACCAGGGCATCGCTCTGCCCCCGGACACCGCCGGGCATGCGAATCAGCAGGGGAATGCGCTCGGCCTCCTCGTACATCAGGTCCTTCTCGCCGAGCCAGTGATCGCCCAGGAAATCCCCGTGATCACTGGTGAGGACAATCACGGTGTTCTCCATCAGCCCCTTTTCCCGGAGGTATGCGAACAGCCTCGCAAGCTCGTCATCGAGCTGCGTGATCATGCCCATGTAGGTCGGTATGACCCGTTCGCGCACGGAGTCATCGGAGAAGTTCCGGCTCTCCTCGTGCTGCCGGAAGGCCGCCACCACCGGGTGCTCGTTTTTCCTCTCCATCTCGCTGCGGTTGGGCGGCTTGATGTCTTCCGGCCCGTACATGTCGTGATAAGGGGCCGGCGCCATATACGGCCAGTGCGGCTTGATGTAGCTGAGGTGCAGACACCAGGGCTGATCGCCGGCTTCGCTGATGAAATCCATGGCGCGGTCGGTCATGTAGGCCGTCTCGGAGTCTTCCGCGGGCACGCGGGCCGGACGATGCGCATTGCGCAGGTACCAGCCGCTGGCGACGTCGCCGCTCCCATCGTCCGCGGCGTTGGCGTAGTCGTGCCATGGATTGTCGCCTTCGTAGCCCTTCGCGCGCAGATAGCGGTTGTAGGCGAGATCCGGATCCGCCGACTGATCCGGGTGCAGTCCGTCGTCCCGCTCATAGGGCTCGAAGCCGCACTCCGCCGCCAGCACGCCGCGGCTCGACCCGGGATCCACCCCGAGCCGTTCCATGCCCTCGATATCGGCACGCATGTGCGTCTTGCCGACCAGCGCGACCCGGTAGCCGAGCGGACGCAGATGATCCCCCAGCGTCGGCTCCCCGACCCGCAGCGGCACATTATTATAGGTGGCGCCATGGTTGATCACGTACCGTCCGGTGTAGAAGGACATGCGCGACGGGCCGCAAACCGGGGCCTGAACGAAAGCACGGTTGAACTGCATGCCCTCGGATGCAAACCCGTCGATGGTGGGCGTCCTGATCGTCGGGTGTCCGGTGCAGCCGAGGTAATCGGCCCGCAGCTGATCCGCCATAATGAAGAGAAAGTTCGGTTTCATCGCGTCAACTCCTGCGCCGGGAGAAGGCCCGGCGCATACTCGTTCGTTCGATCGACCAGTCGCCCTCCCAAAGGCGGGCGAGGACGACCGGCAACCGCCGTGGCTTCACTCCGCCTTCGCGGCCTCGGGAATCTCCAGGCCGCGCTCCTCGTAATACCGCTGAGCACCGGGATGCAGCGGGGTATTGATATCAATCAACGCCCGCTCGAGGGTGATGTTCTGTAGAAGCGGCAGATTCTCGGCGCGCGCATCAATGTTCTCCCAGAAGGCCCTGGTCATCTCGTAGATTGCTTCCTCCGGCATATCGGCGTTGGTCACGACCCCCACGGTAACGGCCAGGGTCAGAATATCGCCCGCCGCGACCTGGCCCTCGCCGTAGCTGCCGGCCGGGATCTCGCCGAGCCGGAACCCGGCCCGGGCGACCGCCGGCCCGAGCGCCTCGGCCGTACCCATCTCCTGCGGAATACCCAGCAGCCGGATGTCATTGGTCATCGCGATCTGCTCGATGACAGGACTGGGTGGCAAGGTCGGATTGAAGTAGACATCGATATGGCCGTCCTGGAAGCTCTGGGCGGCCGCGTCCCATCCGAGACTCACCACCTCGTAGTCCTCATCGCGCTGGTATCCGGTAATCGCCTCGATGAGCAGGCTGGTGGACTGCTGCGCCGCGCCGCCCGGAGGTCCCAGGAAGACACGCTTGCCCTTGATATCGTCGTACGACTCGATTCCCGAGTCGGCAAAGGTAACGGCGTGGTAGAAGCCCATGGGGAAGTTGAAGACCGTGCGCAGGTTCTCCGCGAGCCGGCCGACACCCTGCATCCCCTCGTACGGGCCGGTCTCGGTCGCCATCATGTGGTAGAGGTTCGGGGACGACATGAAGAAGTGGGTGTCGCCGCGCGCGGTCTGCACCGCGTGCCGGGTTGCGGCCCCGGTGGCATTGACCTGGATGTCGTAGTCCTCCACCTCCGCGTTGACGATGTTCGCGAACGTGTTCATGACGATGTACGGGGACGTGCCCGGTCCGAGCGTGGATAGACGCAGGTCCTGGGCGGCACCCGCCGCGGTGGCACAGGCGATCGTGGACGCCGCCAGGGCGGCGACCGCGCCGCGGCGGACACCTTTGGCAAGAATTGAATGGATCATGGTTCTCCTCCAGCAGTCGTTGCGTTGTGTTGGTCGCCGTCCGTAGCCGGTACTTCCCTTCCCGTTCGGTGGCGCCAGGGCCACTCCGGATCACAGCCCCCGGACCGCCCTACGGGCAGATCGACGGCGAATGAGCCAGACCGCCTCCAGACCGGCGATCAATAGCAGCACGGCCACGTGGAGCGGCCAGACGGGCATGACCAGCGCGATGGCACCGCCCGCGCCGAAGAACGCCCACCAGGGCCCCCTGGCGCCAAAGAAGGCGAGCAGCCACGCCGCCACGCCCAGCCGCGCCAGAACCCAGATCAGCTCCAGCCACGAGAAATCGCTGATGAGCAGCAGCGACGGGCTGTAGGCAAAGGCAAAGGGGACCAGGAAGCCGACCAGCGCGAGCCGCGCGGCGGTGAAACTGATTCCCATGGGATTGGCGTCGGCGATGGGTGCGGCCGCATAGGCCGCCAGGGCGACCGGGGGTGTGATGGCCGACATGACCGCGAAATACACCACGAACATGTGCGCCGCGATGGTTGGCACGCCCAGAGCCTCCACGGCCGGCCCCATCACCAGGATGATAATCAGGTAGGCAGGCACGGTCGGCATGCCCATTCCCAGAATCAGGCAACTGAGCGCCATCAGCAGGAGCGAAAGGAACAGCGAGCCGTCCGCCAGGGACTGCGCCGCCGAGGCGAAACGCAGGCCGAGGCCCGTGGCATTCATTACGCCGACGATCACCCCCACCGCGGCAACGGCCACCAGAATCGTGGCACCGGCACCGGCGGCACGGTTGACCGCTCCGGTCAAAGCGGCCAGCGAGCGCGCCTTCGGGTTCAGTACCAATCCCATGGCCAATGCAACGCCAATGGCGAGAAAGCCGGAGCGGGCCGGCGAGAAGCCGGCAACCAGCATGCCGATGATCACCGCCAGGGGGATCACGAACACCAGCGACATCACCCAGTCACCCGCGGTAAGGGCAGGCAGGTCCCTGCGGTCCGGGCGCTCGATTCCGGCGCGGCGCGCCTCCACGCTGATGCACGCCAGCAGGCTGCCGTAGTACAGAAGCGCCGGGAGCAGAGCGGCGACGCAGATATACAGGTACGGCACTCCGGTAAGGTCGGCCATGATGAACGCCACCGCGCCCATGATGGGTGGCATGATTTGGCCGCCACTCGAGGCCGCGGTTTCCACCGCTCCGGCGAAGCGCCCGGAAAAGCCCGAGCGCTTGATCATGGGGATGGTGACGACCCCGGTACCCACGACATTGGCGACGGCGCTCCCGGAGACCGAGCCGAACAGGGCGCTGGCAAGCACTGCCGCGTGCGCGGCGCCGCCACGCAACCAGCCCAGGCCCCGGAGAGCCAGTTTCAGCAGGACATCCCCCACCCCGAGCGCCTCGAGCAGGGCCCCGAAGATGATGAACACCAGGATGGTTCCCACGACCACCGCCAGGGGACGCCCGAATACCCCGTCAAAGCTGTACCACAGGGTCAGCGTCAGGTCGTCGAGCGTAACCCCGGCATGGCTGAGCATGCCCCCGACAGAGTCGCCGAAGAGCGCATAGATCAGGGCGATCACGCAGATCAGAACCAGCGGCAGGCCGACCGCCCGGCGCGCCATCTCCAGCAGGACGAGGACGGCACCGACGCCGAAGACCACATCGATGGGCACAAGGAAATACAGCCCCACCTGGAGCTGCTCGGCAATCATTGCGTAACGCACCATGGCAGCGACGAACACCGCCATGAGGACCCAGTCGGTGACCCGCTTCGCCGGATGTTCGCGCTCACGGGGCTGGACGAGCAGCAACAGCACACCCAGGGCGAGCCCACCGACGCGGACCAGGGTATCGTCGTAGACACCGAAGCGTGCCGTGTAGAGGGCACCAGCGATCAACGCCAGCGCCAGTGCCAGATAGGCGGCGTGGCGGACATGCCCCATGGCCCACGGAATCCAGTTCGCGCTGGGCATATCTGCTTCTCCTCCGGCCCTTGCTGCAGGGCGAATATAATTGTCCCTGCAACTTTCCGCGGATGATCTGTCGCTGTACAGTCGAGTGGTTCACCTGGTGAACCACTCGAGGGGGTGATCGGATATGGTCAAGAGCATCCGGGCCGTTGCGCGCGGGCTGGCGATCCTCGAGGTGCTTGCCGAGGCCGATTCCCTGTCCCTGCAGGAAATCCAGGGATATACCGGTCTGGCAAAGGCGACCACGCTCCGCCTGCTGGTGACCCTCACGGAACAGGGATGGGTCTATCGCGGTCTCGGAGACGGTCGCTACCGGCTCCGCGCCGAGCTAACCATCCGCACCCGGGTTCCCGCTTCGTTCGAGCGCATGGGCGAGATCGCCGGACCCTTGCTGGCCGGCATCCAGAAGCAGACCGGCTGGCCCTCGGACATCGCGGTCCGCGAAGACAACCGCATGCGCATCCTGGAGACGAGCCGCGGGGTCAGTTTCGTCCTGAACTACCGGGTGGTTGGCTTTCGCCCGCACATGCTCTGGTCCGCCCTGGGAAGGGCGTACCTCGCCTACTGTCCGAGCGACGAGCGCGAGGAGCTGGTAGCACGGCTGTCGCGCTCGGAAGACAAGCAGGACCGAACAGCCGGACTCACGGGCTGGGTCGACAAGCTGGTCGCATCCATACGCAACCAGGGATATGCGCACCGCGAACCGGGCTACTGGGGTCACGCAGCCCCGGTCCCCGAAGCCCCGCTCGCCATCGCGGTGCCGGTGATGCGGGACGGACGTGTTCTGGCGACGATCAATATCGTCTGGCCGCCAGCGGCCATGACGGTGGCAACCGCCGCCAGCCAGTACCTGGGGCTGCTCCTGGAAACGGCGGAGGCTCTCGGCGAGCGCCTCTAGGGAAACGCTGAACGATTCCCGGGACCGCGGGACGGCCCCGGGTGTACTCGCTCACGACTGCAGCGCCGCCCATACCTCGCGGTCCCGCTCGGCGGTCCACACGCGCGGCGTATCGATCTCCAGCGCCTCGTCGTAGGCGCGGGCCACGTTGAACGGCAGGCAGTGCTCGTAGATGGCGTAATCCTTGAAGCGGTCGTCGCACGCCTTGCGGCAGGCCGCCATGGCCTCCTTCAGGGTGCCGCCGCGATGCGCCACCTCGGCCACCGGCTCGTAGGTCCGGGTGAGGAAATCCCGGGTCAGGCTGACGGCCTCCTGGACCTTGTCCTCGCCCACGAGGGCGTCGCCCCGGCCCGGCACCAGGGCCCGCGGCCGGTAGCCGGCGATACGGTCCAGCGTCGCCGGCCAGTCCTTGAAGTGGGCGTCGCCGCAATAGCAGGCGGAGTAGTACTCGACGATATCACCGGAGAACATCACCCCGGAGTCGGGGACGTGGACGACGACATCACCGGCGGTATGCGCCCGGCCCAGGTGCATCAGGTCCACGCGGCGGCTGCCCAGGTACACGGTCATGTGCTCCCGGAAGGTCATGGTGGGCCAGGTCAGCCCGGGAATGCTGTCCGCCCCCTGGAACAGGCGCGGGAAGCGACCGAACTCGCTGTCCCAGTCCTCCTTGCCCCGCTCGGCGATCATGCCGCGGCACTTGGCCGAGGTGATGATCTCGCCGGCGTCGTAGGCGGACGCTCCCAGCACGCGCACGGCGTGATAGTGCGACAGGACCACGTACTTGATGGGCTTGTCCGTGACGCTGCGGACCCGCTCGATGACCTTCTGGGCCATCGCCGGCGTCGCCTGGGCGTCGACGATCATGACGCTGTCGTCGCCGATGATGACCCCGGTATTGGGATCGCCCTCGGCGGTGAAGGCATACAGGCCCTCGCCGATTTCCTTGAAGGAGATGGTCTTTTCCTTGGTGTCGCCTTGCGACGCGAATGTCTTGCTCATTGCTCTTTCGCCATGGGTCGAAGGTGCATGAATCAGCGTCAGCCCCGATAGGGCTCGACGGTCTGGTCGATGGCGCCGAAAACGGAGCGCCCGCTGCGGTCGTTCATCTCCATGCGCACGCGGTCGCCGTACTGCAGGAAGCCGGTCTTCGGCTCGCCGTGCTCGATGGTCTCGATCATGCGGAGCTCGGCGATGCACGAGTACCCTACTCCGCCCTTCGTGATGGGCTTGCCGGGAGCGTCGTCGAGCTTGTTGGACACGGTGCCGGAGCCCACGATGCTGCCCGCCGAAAGCTGCCGCGTGCGGGCCGCATGGGCGATGAGCGTGGGGAAGTCGAAGGTCATGTCGATACCGGCCTCGGCACGGCCGAAGGGCTCGCCGTTGAGATCGACACTGAGCGGCAGATGGACCTTGCCGCCGTCCCAGGCGTCGCCGAGGGCATCCGGGGTGACGGCCACCGGCGAGAAGGCGGACGAGGGCTTGGACTGGAAGAAACCGAAGCCCTTGCCCAGCTCGCCGGGAATGAGGCCGCGCAGGGAGACGTCGTTGACCAGCATTACCAGCCGGATGGCGTCCCGGGCCTGCTCGTAGCTGGCCCCCATGGGGACGTCGTCGACGACAACGGCGACCTCGCCCTCCATGTCGATCCCCCAGGCGGTATCCGCCATGCGGATGGGCGCACGGGGCGCCAGGAAGCTGTCCGAGCCGCCCTGGTACATCAGGGGATCGGTCCAGAAGCTCTGGGGCATCTCGGCGCCCCGGGCCTTGCGCACCAGCTCCACGTGGTTCACGTACGCCGAGCCGTCGGCCCACTGGTACGCCCGCGGCAGCGGGGAATGCATGGCCTGCTCCGAGAACGGCTCCGAGTCGATGCTGCCGTCCTCCAGCGCCCGGTAGCGCTCCCGCAGCCTGCCTTCCAGGCTCGCCCAGTCATCCAGGGCCGCCTGCAGCGTCGGCGCAATGTCGGCAACGCGGGTCTGCCGCTGGAGCGCACTGTCCACGAGAACCAGGGCACCGTCACGGCTGCCGTCGTTCAGTGTTGCGAGTTTCATGCAGAACTCCTTGCTCGCTGTATCGATTACTTGATGCCCGGGGTGCCGTCGAACTTGCGCTCGAGACCACGCCAGCAATCGGCGTAGTTGTCCTGCCGGACCTCAAGATTAGCAGCGTACCGGGTGACATGCTGCGGGAAGCGGGTCTCGAACATGAACGCCATGGTGTTCTCGAGCTTCTCCGGCTTCAGCTCGGCGTTGCTGGCGTGCTCGAACGCGTCGCGATCCGGCCCGTGGGGCAGCATGCAGTTGTGCAGGCTCATGCCCCCCGGCTTGAAGCCCTCGGGCTTGGCATCGTAGACGCCCAGGATCAGCCCCATGAACTCCGACATGATGTTGCGGTGATACCAGGGCGGGCGGAAGGTGTTCTCCGCCACCAGCCAGCGGTCCGGGAACAGGATGAAGTCCACGTTGGCGGTGCCCGGCGTCTCGGACGGCGCGGTGAGCACGGTGAAAATGGACGGGTCCGGATGGTCGAACAGGATTGCGCCCACCGGCGAGAACGTCCGCAGGTCGTAGGCATACGGCACGTAGTTGCCGTGCCAGGCCACCACGTCCAGGGGCGAATGATCGATGGCCGCCTGGTGGAAGCTGCCGCCCCATTTGATGACAATGCGCCCGTCGATGCCCTCGCGATCCTCGTAGGCGGCCACCGGCGTCTTGAAGTCGCGCGGGTTCGCCAGGCAGTTGGCGCCGATGGGACCGCGGTCCGGCAGGGTGAACGTGCCGCCGTAGTTCTCGCACACGTAGCCGCGGGCCGCGGCGTCGATCAACTCGACCTTGAACATCATGCCCCGGGGAATCACGGCGATGTCCCCCGGACCGATTTCCATCCGGCCCATCTCGGTGAAGATCCGGATGGCGCCCTCCTGCGGGACGATCAGCATCTCGGCGTCGGCATTGTTGAAATAGTCCGTGTCCATGGACCGGTTCACCAGGTAGACGTGACTGGCCATGCCGGCCTGCCCGTCACTGTCGCCGCACGTGGTGATGGTGCGCATGCCGGTGATGAAATCCAGGGGGCCCTCCGGAATCGGGATCGGGTCCCAGCGCAGCTGTTGCAGCGGCAGCTCGGAGTCGTCCTTGCACGGCGCCGAGCGCCAGTACGGCATGTCGATACGCTGAAACTTGGTTGCGTGGCGCACGGACGGCCGCATCCGGTAGAGCCAGGAACGCTCGTTCTCCGTTCGCGGAGCCGTGAACGGGGAGCCGGACAGCTGCTCGGCGTACAGCCCGTAGTCGCATTTCTGCGGCGAGTTCATGCCCTGCGGCAGGGCGCCCGGCAGGGCCTCGGTCTCGAAATCGTTGCCGAAGCCCGGCATGTAGGTGAGGGTCTCTGCGCTCTCGGTGAGCACGCGGCGTTGTGCAGACATCGGTTCCTCCACTTCTTGTCGCAGCCGCAGTGACGCGGGTTGCATTCGATCCGGATCTGATATTAGTTTCACGTGCAACTAATGTCAATCAACCGCCCGCGTCACTCCGCATCCGGCTGCCGCTCCGGCGCCGCTTCCCGGAACGCATCCAGCTCGTTGCAGCGCCCGTCCAGTGCCACCGCTGCGGGGCACTGCGACAGGTCGCACTGGAAGCGCCGTGCGTTGTAGACCTGGGGCACCAGGCACGCCTCGAGATACCCGGGTCGGTCACCGAGGGAGAAGTCGCCGGGGAGCCGGGCAAGGTGGGATTCCACCACGGCGAGTCCCTGCTCCACCCAGTGCCGGTACCAGCCCAGCTTGGCATCCTCCGAGGCCCCCAGCTCCGTGACCAGGTACTTCAGCACCCGCAGGTTGTTGAGAGGATGGATCTCGCAGGCGATGGTCTGGGCGACGGCGCGTACCCACGCTCGATCGAAGGCGGAGTCCGGCAGCAGGGAAGGCTCCGGGTGCCGTTCCTCCAGGAACTCGAGGATAGCGAGCGACTGCGTCAGGTCCCGGTCGTCCGCCCGGAGCACCGGCACCAGGCCGTGGGGGTTGCGGGCCCGGAACGACGCCTGGTGCTGCTCGCCGCCGTCGCGAACGAGATGAACGACTTCCTGGTCGTACGGAACCCCTTTCAGGTTCAGCGCGATGCGCAGGCGATACGAGGCGCTGGAGCGCCAGTAGCCGAACAGCGTATACATGCTTCCTCCCTTCCGGCCCGCGTCAGCGGGCATCGTCGTCCCCGGTATCGGCGGCGATGCGCAGCGCCTCCTGGAGGACCTCCTGGTCGCCGATGTGGTTGGCAAGAATCAGGATCAGCCGTGCATTGATCCGCTGGCTGGTCTTTTCGTCGCGGTCGCGGTGAATCCCGGCCAGCGCGGCGTAGAACCCGTCCGGGTCGGTGAAGTTCGACTCCAGCTCAAGCTCCGACATGGTGGACCTCCTCCGCGGTTGTCGTGGCGCGCCCCAGTGCCCGCTCGACGGCCGGGAGCACCTCGACCGCGCGGAGCGTGCGCCAGCGTCCGGCAACGTGCTGATCCGGGCGGAACAGGTACGCGGTGCCCGGCTGCAGGTCGTGACGGGCGCTCAGATACCCCTGCTCGTCCTCGACCACGACGCCGCGCGGGATGTCCGCGAGCGCGGCCGGCACCGGGCCGACGATACGCAGCCCCAACTCCGGCACCTGCTCCACGAGTGCCTCCAGCTCACCGGCCAGCCGTTCCGCTTCCGTGGTCGACACCCGCCCGTCGACAAGTACGTGGAACGTGTCGCCCAGCAGGTGGAGCCACCAGGTGGCGGCGCCATCGGCTTTCACGGGCGCGTCCTGCGGCGGCGAGCCGGGCCTGAGCAGGGGCTGGAAGCCGTCCCGATCCTCCGTGTTCAGGGGCGAGCCGTCATATACGCACGGCCGCGACAGGCGACCGCTGTTCACCAGCGAGCGGGCGAAGGGATAGTGCTCGGACAGCTCCAGCGCGGCATCCCGGAACGCGCGGATGGTCGGGGTCCGGGGCGTAATGAAGTCCGTCGCCCGGGTGGAGTGACCGACGTTCTCGGCCGCCCCGCGCTGGCGCTCGACGTCATAGCTCTCCAGCAGCGCCGGCGGCGCGGCACCGTCGATCACCCGCGCCAGCTTCCAGCACAGGTTCTCGACGCCCTGGAGCCCGCCGTTCGCGCCCCGCGCCCCGAAGGGGGAGACCTGGCAGGCGGCGTCGCCCATGAACAGCACGCGATTGTGGATGAAGCGGTCCATCTTGCGGCAGCGGAAGGTGTAGACGCTCGACCACTCCAGCTCGAAGTCCACGTCGTCGCCGAGCATGGCCTGGACCCGGGGCCGGACGTTCTCTTCCTTCTTCTCCTCGTCCGGATCCGCGTCGGCACCCAGCTGGAAGTCGAGCCGCCAGACGTCGTCGGGCTGCTTGTGGAGCAGCACCGACTGGTTGGGGTGGAACGGCGGGTCGAACCAGAACCAGCGCTCCGTGGGAAAATCCGCCTTCATGATGATATCGGCGATGAGAAAGCGGTCGTGGAATACCTGGCCGGCGCACTCCAGGCCGAGCATCTCGCGGATGCCGCTGCTGGCGCCGTCGGCCGCCAGGAGATAGTCGCACCGCAGGCGATACGACCCGTCCGGCGTGGCGACGGTGAGCTCCGTGCCCTCGGGCTGGCTGTCCACCGCCGTTACCTCGTTCTTCCAGCGCAGGTCCACGAACGCGGAGAGCTCGCGCGCCCGATTCACGAGATATTCCTCGCAGTAGTACTGCTGCAGGTTGATGAACGCCGGCATGCGGTGGCCCTCTTCCGGCAGGAGGTTGAACTCGTAGACCTGGCGCTCGCGGAAGAAGACCTTGCCCAGCTGCCATGTCACGCCCTTGTCCAGCATGGACTGGCCGCACCCCAGGCGATCCATGTACTCCAGGGTGCGCTTGGCAAAGCAGATGGCGCGCGAGCCGACGCTGACGGTGTTGTTGTCATCCAGCACCACCGTGGGCACGCCCTGGCGCGCGAGGTCGATGGCGGCCGCCAGCCCGGTGGGCCCGCCGCCGGCGATGACCACCGGATGATGGCCGAAGCCGCTGTCCAGCTCCGGTGGCGGGGCGTAGGGATAGACGGGATTCTGATACGTCTTGGGCATAAGCTCTCCTCCTCGCCGCACCGGCATGACGGAACCCGGTACGGCGGCTTACGTCTGCGGCGCTTCGCCCCATTGCCGCGGGCACGACCTGCACGTCGTGCTTGATCATCCGGAGCGCGCCCTATATTGTTTCGTCCGCAACTAAATAACAGGAAACCACACACGCCGGTAGCGAGCAACCTCGGGTGCATTCGCGCCGGAGGCGCCTGTCTCGCCGGTGCCGTTGCGCACTGCAGGACCTGTGGGGCCTGTTTGAATTTCCCGGCAACGTCGATAAAGTTGCATGGAAAAGTAAACACGAGCGGGCGAGCGAGCCCGCCTAACCGGAGGAGAACGACCCATGCGTTCAATGACCGCAGCACTGGTAGTGAGCACCGCAATGCTGGCCGCCACGACCGGGACCTCAGTCGCCCAGACCACGATCACCGTCAGCACCTGGGGCTCGCCGAACCACGGCATCAACACCATCGTGTGGCCCACCTGGAACGAATGGATCGAAGAAGCAACGGATGGCCGGGTCACCCTGGACGTGGTCTACGACCTGGGTCCGCCCCAGTCGCAGATGGATCTGGTCGCCGACGGCGTTGCGGACGCCAGCTGGATCTTCCACGGGCACATGCCCGGCCGGTTCCAGCTGACGAAGCTGCCGGAATTCCCGGTCTTCGAGGCCTTCTCCTCCGAGACGGCATCGGCCGCCTACTGGCGGGTCCACGAGGAGTACCTGGCGCAGGCCAACGAGCACCGCGGCCTCGAGGTGCTCGGTGTCGGCGTCCACGGCCCGGGGCAGCTGTTCACCAAGGAGCGGATCACCTCGCTGGACCAGCTGGAAGGGCTGGGCACCCGCGTCGGCGGCGGGGTCATGAGCGACGTGGCGACGGCCCTGGACATCAAGGGTGTGGCCATTCCTCCTACCGAGACCTACGAGGCCCTGGCCCAGGGCGTTGTCGATGCGGCGTTCTTCACCCCGGAGGCACTGCGCTCGTTCCGGGTGGGTGAGGTGACGGACCACACGGTGTACGTGCCGGGCGGATTCTACCGCGGCAGTTTCGCCATCATCGTCAACCCGAACACCTGGTCGGAGATCTCGGCCGAGGATCGCGAGGCCATCAGGGAGGTCTCCGGGGAACGGCTGTCGCGCCTGTTCGGCTACATGATGGATTACTCCGACAAGCGCGGCTACGAGTTCAGCGAGGAGCTGGGCCGCACCCGGCACGAGCTCGATGACGCCCAGATCGCGGAGCTGCAGGAGCGTGTCGAGCACCTGCCGGAGGAATGGAAGCAGAACGTCAGCAATGAATTCGGCATCGACGGCGAGGCGGCACTGGACGCCTTCTACGAGCACCTGGACGAGCTGGCCGACACGCCCTCCATTGAGCCCGAGACCGTACGGCAGACAGAGAACTAGCCGGAGGCCCGATGGCAGATCGGACCGCACCTGTGGCAAAGGTCGGCAACGCCCTCGAGATGATCCTCGAGGGCCTTGCCGGCATCGCCCTGCTGCTGATGATGCTCATTACGGCAGTGGATGTTATCGGACGGTACTTCTTCGGCCTGTCCCTGACCGGCTCCGTCGAGCTGACCCAGATCATGCTGGCCACCGTCGTCTTCCTGGCCTTCCCGCTGGTGTGCTGGCGCGAGGAGCACGTGTCCATCGACCTGCTGGACACCGTTTTCCCGCGCGGCCTGGTATGGCTCCGGCAATGCGCCATCAACCTGCTGTGCACCGCCGCCCTGTGGATCATGACACCCACGATCTGGGGGCTCGCCGAGCGCGCCTTCCAGTGGGGTGACACCACGGAGTACCTGCGCATCCCCACGGGCTATCTCATCGGGGTCATCGCCGTCATGACCGGCGTTGCCGCACTGCTCACCCTGGTGCGCGCCCTTCTCTATCTGCTCGAGGGCATGGGCCTGATTCGAGCCGGCGGCCCCCTGTCGGAGGCCCAGGTCCACGACCCGGAGGATTTCCAGGCCAATGTTTGAAGCGCTGATTGGCTTCGCCGTCCTTCTCGTCCTTCTCTTCCTCCGCGTGCCGCTGCCGTTCGCCATGGGGACGGTAGGGTTCTTCGGCTATTACTACCTCCTGGGAGGGAACTGGGGCGCCGCCGAGTCCATGGCGGCCCGGCGCATCGTGGATACCGCCCAGAGCTACACGCTGTCGGTCATTCCCCTGTTCATCCTTATGGGCAACCTGGTGGCGCGGGCCGGCCTGTCGGACCGGCTCTTCCGCGCCTCCCACGCGTTCCTGGGGCATCGCCAGGGCGGCCAGTCCATGGCCACCATCCTGGCCTCGGGCGGCTTCAGCGCCATCTGCGGCTCCAGCCTGGCCACGGCCGCGACCATGGCCAAGGTCGCCATGCCGCAAATGCGCAAGTACGGCTATGCCGATTCCCTGGCATCCGCATCCATCGCCGCCGGGGCGACCCTCGGCATCCTCATCCCGCCGAGCGTGATGCTGGTGCTGTACGGGATCATCACCGAGACCAGCATCCGCTCGCTGTTCGCCGCCGGCTTCGTTCCCGGCTTCATCGGCATCGTGCTGTATATCGGCGCCGTGCAGTGGGTGATGTACACCAACCCCGGCGCCGGGCCGTCGGCCGAGAGGACCTCCTGGGCCGGCCGGCTCCGTGCGCTGAGCGCCGTGGGCGACACGGTGGCGCTGTTCGTCCTGGTGATCGGCGGCATCTATATCGGCGTTTTCACGCCCACGGAAGCAGCGGGGATCGGGGCGACGGGCGCATTCATCATTGCCCTCGCGCGCCGCGCCCTCACGGTACGCGTGCTGTATGACGTGCTGGTCGACACCGTGCGCATGACGGCCATGCTGTTCGCCATCGTCCTGAGCGCGCTGATCTTCGCCAACTTCATCAACCGGGCGGGACTGCCCGACGAGCTGCTGGCGTTCATCAACAACCTGGACGTCGCGCCGTGGCTGGTCGTGCTCGCCATCATCGGCATCTACATCGCACTGGGATGCGTGCTCGAGAGCATGTCCATGCTCATGCTCACCGTGCCGGTGTTCTTCCCGGTGGTCGCCGGCATGGGGCTGGACCTGGTCTGGTTCGGCATTCTCGTGGTGATCGTCATCGAGATCAGCCTGATCACGCCGCCGGTGGGCATGAACGTCTTCGTCCTCAGGGCCGTTCTGCCGGACGTGAGCACCGCCACCATATTCCGGGGCGTCACCCCCTTCTGGGTCGCGGGCATCATTCGCGTGCTGATCGTGCTTGCACTGCCGGGCGTGGCGCTGTTCCTGCCGAACCTTCTTTATTGACGCCAGCTTCCTCGGGGCCCACCGTCAATGGCCGCGGAGGACAGCACGCCAGCCCCGATGCACGCGCCTGGTCACTGCATCCCCAGGCGGTGCGCGATCGTGCGGGCCGTTGTCTTGACCGCCCCGATGGCCACCTCGGTATCCAGGTCGTTCATGGCCACGACACCGACGCACGCCTCCAACCCGCCCGTGCGCTGCCCATCCGCGAGCGGACTCGCAACACCGACCGCTCCTTCCTGCAGCTGGCCCCGGGTCAGGCTGTAGCCATCCGCGCGCGCCTGGCGAACCGCCTCGGGTTCGTCGGCCTGCGGCGGACGCCCGGCCAGGATCGCGATTCCCGCCGCACCCAGTGACAGCGGGTGGCGGCTGCCAACCCGGTACCCGACCCGCAGCAGGCCGATTTCCGGTTCAGCGACATGCACGACGACGCACTCGCTGCCCTGGGCAACGGAGATGAACGCGGTTGCCCGGGATGTATCGGCCAGCGACTGCAGCAGCGGCATCGCCACCTCGCGCAACTGCGGCTCGAAGCCCGCGGCCAGCCGGGCGATGCCGGCCCCGAGACGAATCGTTCCTTCCCCGGTGCGGCTCACCAGCCCGTGCGCCTGCAGTGTGGCCACGATCCGGTAGGCGATCGCCCGGTGGACATCGAGCTCCTCGGCAAGATCCGCAACCGACACGCCTCCGGACCGCCGCCCGATCATCTCCAGGGCCTGAAGCCCGCGGTCCAGAGTCTGGAGCGTTGTCGCCATGGTACTTCCCCCTTCCCGCAGCGCGTCACCGATGCACGGTTTGACGGCAGCGCTGCGCTGGCCTATCTTTCGGTCACTATACTAATAATAATACATAATGTGCGATATTAGTAACAAATAACGAGGAGAACACGAATGAGAAAGTGGATAACCAGTGTTGCGTTCGCCCTGGCGGGCACTGCCATGCTCGGCAGCCAGGCACACGCAGAAGCACGGACGACGCTGACGGTCAGCTCCTGGAGCTCACCGCAGCACGGTGTCAACACCATCGTATGGCCCACCTACAGGAAATGGATCGAGGAAGCGACGGATGGCCGCGTGACCCTGGAAGTGGTTTACGACCTGGCAGCCCCGCCTGCCCAGATGGACGCCGTATACGACGGTATCGCCGACATCACCTGGATCTTCCACGGGCTGACTCCGGGCCGATTCACCATGACCAAGCTCCCGGAATTCCCGTACTTTGAATCCGTCCCCTCGGAAGTCGCCGCCGCCGCATACTGGCGAACCCACCAGGAACACCTGGACCAGGTCGGTGAGCACCGGGGCCTGAAGCTCCTCGGGCTGGGCATGCATGGTCCCGGCCTGATCTACACCCGCGAGCCGGCCGATTCGCTGGACGACCTGCAGGACATGCGCATTCGCGTAGGCGGCGGCGTCATGGGTGACATCATCGACGGGCTCGGCATCAGGGGGGTCAACCTGCCTCCGACCGAGGTGTACGAGGCGGCCTCGCAGGGTGTCATCGACGGCATCCTGCTCAACCCGGAGGCCCTGCGCAGCTTCCGTGTCGCGGAGGTCGCGCCCCATGTCCTCCGGGTCCCGGGCGGCATGTACCGGGGCAGCTTCTCCCTGATCATGAATCGCAGCACCTGGGAGTCACTGAGCCCGGAAGACCAGGAAGCGATCGAGTCGGTCTCCGGCGAGCGCCTGTCGCGATTGTTCGGGTACATGATGGATATCGAGGACGAGCGCGGCTACGAGTTCGGCGAAGAGCACGATGTGACCATCACCGAGGCTCCTGAGGAATTCGTTCAGGCCGTACGGGATGTCTCCGCGGACCTCGAGGCGGAATGGCAGGAACAGGCTGAGGCCGAAGGGGTGGACGGCGAAGCCGCCATGGCGATGTACGAGCGGCTGATCAACCGCCTGGAGACGGATTCCGGCATCCACGAGGCGACGATCACGCCGTGACCTTGCCCGGGCTGGCGTGCAGGACCGCCCGCCAGCCCGGATGTATGCACAAGTAATGCAGAACGTGCGTTATTGGTAACCGCTGCGAGGGGAGCATGACAATGGAAGGCAAGCTGCAAGGCGCCCACTGCCCGTTCGAAGGCGCAGTGTCTCCGACAGGCTGCCCGGTATCCGCCGAGGCCGCGTCTTTCGACCCGTTCGAGGCCCCCTACCAGGTGGACCCCGCCGAAGCCCTGCGTTGGTCCCGCAACGAGGAGCCGGTTTTCTACAGCCCCAAGCTGGGATACTGGGTGGTCAGCCGCTACGACGACGTCAAGCACGTCTTCCGGGACAACAAGGTCTTCTCGCCCTCCATCGCCCTGGAGAAGATCACGCCGGTCTCCCAGGAGGCGGAAGACACGCTCAAGCGCTACAACTTCGCCCTCAACCGCACACTGGTGAATGAGGACGAACCGGTCCACATGGAGCGCCGCCGGGCACTCATGGAATCCTTCGAGCCCGAGGAGCTGGCCAAGCACGAACCCATGGTGCGGCGACTGACCCGGCAATACGTCAACCGGTTCATTGACCAGGGCGAGGTGGATCTCGTCGATGAAATGCTCTGGGAGATCCCGTTGACCGTGGCCCTGCACTTTCTGGGTGTGCCCGAGGACGACATGGACACCCTGCGCGAGTATTCCATCGCCCATACGGTGAACACCTGGGGCCGGCCTTCGCCCGAGGAGCAGGTAGCGGTCGCCGAGGCGGTCGGCAAGTTCTGGCAGTACGCCGGGAAGGTCCTGGAGAAGATGCGCGAGGACCCCTCCGGCCACGGCTGGATGCGCTACGCTATTCGCCGGCAGAAGGAGCTTCCGGACGTGGTCACGGACTCCTACCTGCACTCGATGATGATGGCCGGCATCGTCGCCGCCCACGAGACCACGGCGCACGCGATCGCCAACGCGCTGCGTCTTCTCCTGGATAACCGGGAGACCTGGGAAGAGGTCTGCGAGGAGCCGTCCCTGATCCCCAACGCCGTGGAGGAATGCCTGCGCTATTCCGGCTCCGTGGTCGCTTGGCGCCGCATCGCCATGCAGGACACCACCGTGGGCGGCGTCGACATCCCCGAGGGCGCGAAGCTGCTCATCGTAAGCGCGTCCGCGAACCACGACGAGCGGCACTTCGAGAACCCGGACGAGCTTGATATCTACCGCGACAACACCGCCGACCACCTGACGTTCGGCTACGGCAGCCACCAGTGCCTGGGCAAGAACCTGGCCCGAATGGAAATGCGCATCTTCCTGGAGGAGTTCACCAAGCGGCTGCCGCACATGGAGCTGGTGCCCGACCAGACCTTCACCTTCGTGCCCAACACCTCCTTCCGGGGCCCTGAGCACCTGTGGGTACGGTGGGATCCTGCCCGCAATCCGGAGCGAAGCGATCCGGGTATCCTCGACACGGAGATGCCCATGCCCATCGGCGCGCCATCCAAGCAGGACATCGCCCGCCAGGTCCGCGTCAGCGGCGCGGAACGCGCGGCCGACGATGTTCTGCGCCTGACACTGACCGATCCGCGGGGTCGGCGCCTTCCCGGATGGACTCCCGGTGCACACGTCGATCTGCTGGTCGGTGACTACATCCGCAAGTACTCCCTGTGCGGCGATCCAGCCGATCCCTATTCCCTGCAGGTGGCCGTTCTGCGGGAGCCGGAGGGGCGCGGCGGCTCGACGTATATCCACGACACCATCGACAAGGGCATGACCGTGCGCCTGCGTGGGCCCCGGAACCATTTCCGGCTGAACGAGGACGCGGCCGGCTACGTCCTGATCGCCGGCGGTATCGGCATCACACCCATCATCGCCATGGCGGACCGTTTGCGGGCATTGGGCAAACCCTACCGCATTCACTACGCCGGGCGCTCAAAGGAAACCATGGCCTTTCTGGAACGACTGCAACGGGACCACGGCGACCGGCTCACGACCTACCTGAAGGCCGACGGCCAGCGCATGGACCTGGCCAGCGTCCTGGCGGACTGCGGAGCCAACGAGCAAGTCTACGCCTGCGGTCCGGAGCGGCTGCTCGACGAGCTGGAGACGGTCACCGCCGACTGGCCGGAGGGCATCCTCCACGTCGAGCACTTCAGCTCGGCAAGCACCCACCTCGATCCATCGCAGGAAATCGGCTTCGACGTGGAATTGACCGACTCCGATCTGACGGTCCACGTCCCCCCGGACCAGACGCTGCTCCAGGCCCTGCGGGCGTCCAGCGTCGACGTGCCCAGCGACTGCGAGGAGGGCCTGTGCGGCACCTGCGAGGTGAGCGTCCGGGAGGGCGACGTCGATCACCGGGACAAGGTGCTCACGGAAACGGAACGCCGCGAAAGCGGCCGCATGATGAGCTGCTGCTCCCGTGCCCGGCGCGGCCGGCTGGTGCTCGCGCTGTAGTGCACGGCAGCTGATTGACCTGCATCAAGGCACCAGGGCGAGCAGGCATTTAGTTTTGTGTGAAACCGTCTACGGAGGGGGTCTCATGAAACGCCTGTTCGCGTCCCTGCTCGCCCGCCAGGATCATCCCGCCTACCTGCTGGGCAGGATGGCCGAACACCTCGATGTGGATCTGGCCGAGGTGGGCCGGAGCCAGCTCGGCACCCGCCTGGTCCGGATGGCCGGCACCTGCCGCGCCTGCCCGAACCAGCGCCTGTGCCGGCGCTTCCTCGAATGCGGCGACACCGCGCGGGGGCCTGCGGAGTTCTGCCCCAACGCCGCGAACTTCCGCGCATTCCGGCAACGCGGGGGCTCGCCTGCAGCGCGTCCGTCCTGACATGGCGTGCGCGGTCCGCCTTGGGGGTCCGCAGGTTCAGGTGTGAGCCGGCTTTTCCGCCGCACGGCGGGCCGGGCGGACGAGAAAGACATAGCTCGCGAGAGCGCCGAGCCCCGCCACGGCGATGGTCAGGGCCATGGTGCGCGAGGTGCCGTCGTGCAGCTGGCCGACCGCCGCCCCCGTCAGGGCGGCTGCGGTCATCTGGATGAACCCGAACAGCGACGAGGCGGACCCGGCGCACTGCGGAAACGGCGCAATGGCACCGGCCATGGTCTGGGGCATGACCACGCCCACGCCGGCGAGGAAAATCGCGTGCGACGGGATCACCGCCAGTACATGGTAGACGCCGGCGACGGCGAGAACCGCCATGGAGCCGCCGCCCAGCAGGCACAGGCCGACCCCCAGCGGCACCACGCGATGGCTTCCCATGCCGCTGAGACGGCCGCTCAGCAGGGTCCCGCTCAGGAATCCGCCGACCACCACGGCGAAAAGCACGCCGTACATGGTGGGCGAGACCCCCAGGAACTCGATGAGAACGAACGACGAGCCCGAGAGAAAGGCGAACAGCCCGGAGAACGCCGAGGCATTGGTGAGCGTGTAGCCCACGAACGACCGCTGCACGATCAGCATACGGAAGTTGCCGAGGATCACCCCGGGATGGATCGACTGCCGGCGCTCGACGGGCAGAGGCTCCGGCCACAGCCACGCGATCACCACCAGCATGACGGCCGCGTACGCCGTGAGCAGCACGAAGATGGACGGCCAGCCGAACGCCACCAGCAGCCCGCCGCCGATCACCGGTGCCGCCGCCGGTGCCACCGCCATGACGCTCGCCATGTAGGACAGGATGCGGCCGGCGTGCTCGGGCTCGTGGATATCGCGGACCATCGCCCGGCCGAGCACCGGCCCGACAGCCCCACCCAGCGCCTGAAGGAAGCGTCCCGCCAGGAGCACCTCGATCCCGGACGCCATGGCGCAGACCACGCTGGCGATCAGGAACAGCCCGAATCCGCCGAGGAGAACCGGCTTGCGGCCGTAGCTGTCCGACAGCGGGCCGCACACGAGCTGGGTCACCGCGAAGCCCAGCAGGTAGACACTCAGGGTCAGCTGCACCTGTCCGGCCGTGGCATCCAGCGACTCCGCCATGGCGGGCAGGGCCGGCAGGTACATGTCCGTGGCCAGAGGCCCCAGCGCCGTCATGGCCGCGAGAACCAGAACGGCCAACGGGGATGTCAGCTTCAACAAGGTGGACTCCAGCGACGAACCGGCCTTGCAGGCGGGCCGGGGCCGGCTCGCTGTTCATGCGCTCGTTATTCGTTGCCCATGAAACTATCAGGTGGCCACGCAAACGACAAGTGGCGGCTCCCCGGCGCTCCACCTGAACCACGAGCCGTATCGTTCGCCGGACGTGCCGCTGGTCCTTGCCTGTCATGAGGTCTGCGGCGCGGCCCCGGCCACGCCGCAGCGGATTCAGCTCAGGACCACCTGGATGTCGGTATACTCGGCCAGCCCTTCCTCGCCGAACTCGACACCCAGGCCCGACTGCTTGACGCCGCCGAACGGTGCGTTCGGCTGGATGGCGCCGTGCTTGTTGATCCACACCGAGCCGCACTCCAGCCGGAGCGCCATCCGGCGCGCGCTCTCGACGTCCGCGCTCCACAGCGATCCGCCCAGTCCGTTGGGGCTGTCATTCGCCGCGGCAACGGCATCCTCGACCTCGCTGTAGCGGATCACCGGAAGGACGGGGCCGAACTGCTCCTCGTCGACCAGCGGATCGCCGTTGGCGAGCCCGGAGACAATGGTCGGCGGAAAGAACAGCCCGTCACCGGGCGCACCACCGAGAAGCACGCGGCCGCGGGACCCGGCATCCTCCACCAGCCGCTTGACCTTGTCGAACTGCATGCGGTTCTGGATCGGTCCCAGAATGCTGCCCTCGTCCAGGCCTGGGCCCACGGGAACGTTCCGGGCAACCTCCACCAGGGCGTCGCAGACATCGTCGTGGATGCTGTCGTGGACGTACAGCCGCTTCATCGCGGCGCAGGTCTGGCCGTTGTTGATGAAGGCACCCCAGAACAGGTCTTCCGCGATTGCCCCGGGATCGGCATCGGGCAGGACGATGCCCGCATCATTGCCGCCCAGCTCCAGGGTCAGGCGCTTCATGGTCTCGGCGGCGCTGCGCATGACCGCCTTGCCGGTGGCGCACGAACCGGTAAAGACGATCTTGCGGATTCCCGCATGGGCGGACATCGCCGCACCCAGGCTGTCCATGCCGTCGTCCCCGGTCACGATGTTGACGACTCCGGCCGGCAGGACCTCGTTCATGAGCTCCACGAGCCGCGTGGTCGCCAGCGGGGTGTACGGGGACGGCTTGATCACCACGGTGTTGCCGGTGCGCAGCGCCGGCAGCATGTGCCAGACCGCGATCAGCACCGGGAAATTCCAGGGCGTGATGGAACCGACCACGCCGAGCGGTCGGCGATACAGCTCGACACGCCCGTCGTCGTCGTCCTGCAGCACCCGCGGCGGCAACGCCAGGCCCGCCGTATGCTCGGCCCAGGCGGCTGCCGCCCCGATTTCCCAGCGCGAGCCGGGACCGTTGAGCGGCTTGCCCTGCTCCAGCGTGACGAGCCGGGCGAGCTCCTCGGTGTTGTCGTTGATCTGCCCGGCGACCGCCGTACACGCCGCCCGGAGTTCTTCATCGGGTTTCCGCGACCAGCCCGGGAAGGCATCGCGCGCCGCAGCCACGGCCCGGTCGAGCTCCGCACGGCCGGCATTGGATGCATAGCCGGCGATGCTGCCGTCGCCCGGATTGATCACGGCGAACCGGTCCGCCGTCCGCATTGCTTCGCCATTGATGGTAAGCGCTTCATCTCGCATTGTTGACTCCGCTCCTCGTCGGTAGCCGCGATGGCTAGAAAGACAGCACGCCGATCACCTGCGCGTAGTGGTTGGTCCGGTCGCTTGCCAGCGTCTGCTCGCCGCCGTCGCCCGGCACGAACACGGAGTACACGGGAGACACGAACAGGTTCTCGGTAACCGGGACTTCCACGAAGAGATCGAGCTCGCGGCCGAAATCGCTGCTCACCCCCGACGCCGGCTCGCGGGTGGTGAAATCGAAGAACAGCACCCCCGCGCGAATGGTCTCCGTGGGATGCACATGCAGCCCCACGTGGTGCACGTCCGCGTTGGTGTTGAACGGCCCCGTGTAGTTGCCGGCCACCTCGCCCTGGTACCAGGTGCCGTAGCCGCGGGTGAAACCGTAGAAAAGCGGGTCGAATGCCTCCATGTCGCCGGAGCCCGCCTCGTCGCCGGAGAACGAGCTGAAACGGTAGGTGAGCTGCGGCGCCAGCGGCAGCCCGACGAACTGGTAGCCGGCCTCGACGTACCATGCCCGGGCGTCGACATCGCGGTCGTCGCCGGGCACGTCCGGACTTCCCTGCTGAAGGGTCGCCTCGAAGGCGAACGAGGCGTTGTCGACGCCGAGGGAGCCTCGCCCGCGGACCCCGTAGCTGGCCAGATCGTCGCGATAGGCAAAGGCGCCGCCCAGGCGATCCGAATCGACGTCGAGGACCTCCAGGTAATAGGCGCCGAAGGTGCCCAGCCGCGATTGCATCCATTCCAGGGACAGGCCGGCAAGCTCCGTGTCGCCCTGGGCCGGGTTGTCGGATCCCAGGTAGAACGCATCCCCCCGCAGCGGGCCGGGGACATCGACGCCGGCGGTCGCCGTCCGGCGAAACGCCCGACGCGGCGCCAGCCAGTAGGCCCCGCCGCGGTCCAGATCGTCACCGAGGCCCTCGCCGAAGCTCAGCGCATCACCGCCGATCAGCCAGCCGTCCCCCAGGGTGAAGGAGCGGCTGCCGATGGCCAGATCGACAGCGTCCTCGATGCCCCACAGGCGATTCCCGGAGCGCCAGCCGAGATACAGGTCCTCGAGCTCGACACGGCTCTCGTCGCCGGTGGTGAATCCGGCGGCGTCACCGTCGCCGCCGGTCGCCGAGGCGACGCCGCTGACGGCGCCATAGACGGTGCCGCCGTCCGTCAGATCCCGGCTGCCGGACACGCCCAGCTTGGCGTAGCTCTCCGTCCAGGTGACGTCGTCGCGCCCCGCCCCCGAATAGTCCTCCGAACTGGAGAACACCCCGGCGCCGGCCTCCAGGTCCAGCAAAAGGCGTTCGCCGTTGTCGTCGCTGAGCTCGTAGGCGCACACCGGCGCCGCCAGCAGGCAGGCCGCCAGGCCGGCGCCCAGTCGATGGGCCGTCGTGCATTGCTTGCGGATATCCATTGTTCTCCTCGCCTTCATGGTTGTTGTCGACGAACACGCTGCCGCTGCGCACCGGGTGCTGTTGCCGTTTCCCGGGCACGAGCCGCCCCGGGGCAGCACCAGGGCTGCCCGTCGGGGGGTGTGGCAGAGGCTGGCCCGGACCTAGTCGCGGAAGTCGCGGCGCAGGTCGAGACTGGGATTGCGGTCGAAGAAGTTCATGGGCCGGAGACTGAAGCTCTGCCAGTGCATGGGCATGATGGGCCAGTCTTCCGTTCGGGTGACGTGGCGCATGCCCATGGTGTACCAGAGCACCACGTCGCGGTTGCGGATGCTGCGCTCATCCTCCGTCCAGGCCGGTAGGCCGTCACCGCCCGGGTGCTGATTGGGATAGTTGCCGGCGGCGTACCGCTCGTCGTCGTCGAAGGGCGTGACCCAGATGTGGTGGTCGGTGAAGCCGGCCCGCATCTGGGGCGGATCATCGTCCAGCAGCAGCTTGCTCACGTTCTTGCGGGGCAACAGCATGTACCCCGGATTGTGGCCCAGGGCCGTTTCCTCGTTCTCGTTCACCATGAGATACATGGCGGGGTTGCGGTAGCTCAGCTGGTAACGGGCCTCCGTATCGGTTTCCGGAATTTCCTGCACCGGATGCCACACGCTGCGGCGTACACGATCATCCGGCAACTCGCGCACCTCGTACGGCATGCGGATGAAGGTGTTGGCGCCGCCGTCCACCTCGGTGTCCAGCCGGAAGCTGTAGAAATGATCGTGGTAGGGAGCCCCGAGATTCGGCGCCACCAGCGTGCCGTAGCGGGTGTCCTCGGCGGCGGAGGCATCATCCATGTGCTCGGTGTCCAGGCCCTTGGTGATCACGATGCCGGCGGCGCCCACGTCCATGCGGATTTCCCCGGACTGGGTGAAGACCCAGTCGAAGAAGTAATCGTAGTTGCCGATGGCCGTGGCCATGCGCACCACGAGCTCCACGCCGGGACGGCTCTCCAGGGTCTCGTTGACCCATTCCGCGTGCCGCCACTCCGGCGAGCCGGTGTTGCGCTCGAACACGCACATCACGTTCTCCAGGGTGATCGGGGAGCCGTCCTCCATCATCACCGTGGCGTCCAGGTAGCTGGCGCCGGCGGGGCAGTCGCGGCCGCGGTCCAGGGGCGACGCCAGGAGGCCGGCGCCGTACTCCCCGGCATCCACGTACGTCCGGTAGGCCCAGGCGTCGTCGGGGTCCACGTAGGGCACGAAGATCTCGGACAGATGCCCCTCGTAGAGAATCGGCCGTCGCTCGTCACCGTCCTTGTAGGAAACCCGGGAGATGATGGTGCCGACGCGCTGATCCAGCCGGTAGTGGAAACGCCAGTTCTGCCACTCGATGAAATGGCCTTCGATCTCGTAGTTGGCGCCGTCGGGATAGTGCTGCACGACCGGCCGCAGAGGATCCCGCAGGCCATGCTCCTCCGCCACCGACTCCTCGTCGTAGTTGTGATCGTCCGTGGACATGGCGACGGGGCCGGAATCCTCCACCGAGATGACTTCCTCATTGTTGAGATCCACCGTGGCGTACAGCCCCTCGATGGGGTGGCCGTAGAGGTTGCTCACGGACTGCGAGGTGTCGAAGCAGGGAACCTTGAGCAGCCGCAGGCCCTCCTCTTCCGGATCCCCGAAATTGCCCGCGGAAAGCGGCGTACAGAAGATGTCCTCGGTGCTCTCCAGGCCGCGCTTCTCCAGGGCGGCCTGGAAATCCGGGTGATTGATCACCAGCTCCTGCGCCATCATCCACTCGCCGAGCATGATGCTGGGCTCGACATCGGGCTTGTGACTCCATTCGTCAACGGCCTCGTCCTGCAGGTCGACCACGGCCTCGTAGACAGCCCCCTCCTCCATGACCACGACGAACGCGGAGCGACGCAGCGCATCCCCCTCGGAGAAGCCGCGCACGTAATCCTTGTCGGGGTTGTCCAGATTGATGAAGGGAAACTGCGCCGCTTCCGGATCGATCCTCCCGGAATCACGAATCACCGACACCGCGGACTCCATCTCCTCCGGGGTCAGCGGGTCCAGCGGGTGCTGCGGATTCGCGTGCGCTTCCAGTGCCAGGCAGCCCAACAGGCCGATCGCCGTGGCGGCCACCCGGATGCTCCCGTGGCCGCCGCGTGCACTCTGCGTAGAAATGCGATTCATGCTGTCTCCTCCTCGCCGTTTTATCGTTGTTCATCGGGGCTGTCGCCGCAGCCTCATGTGCATCTCTGTCTGTTGTAGGCCATTTTTGCGCCGCGGCCTATTGCCGCAACGGGCTAGCCGGACGCGAGGCCGGCGGCACGACACCACCATCGGGCTAGCCCGATGGTGGTGTATGGACCACCGGGCCGGGCCGCCTTATAGTCGCCGGACGGGGCCAACCAGGAGAACGACATGAGAGCCTCCGCAGCGCCCTTGGTCGCGCCCGGCGCCGGGCAGGCCGTACACCAGGCGGTCTCGGAGGCCGGATCGCCCCGGCAGGCCGCTGCCGAGCTGCGTCGGCAGCTGGCCGGGTCCTCCGCAGCCGCGCTGGTGGTGTTCTGCTCCAGCGAGTATGCGGGTCCGGAATTCGGACGTGCCCTGCGGCGCTGTTTCCCCGATATTCCGTTGCTGGGGTGCACCGGCTCGGCACTGCTGACACCCCGGGGCTATATCGGCCACGGCGTGATGGCACTGGCCCTGGACGCCCGCTGGTTCCGCGTGCGCACGCAGCTCATATGCCGCGCATCGACGTCCAGCCTTTCCGCGATCCAGGAGCAGGTCGCGCCGTTGCTGGAGATCGGAGCGCATGCCCGGGGCCGCTTCGGCCTTCTCTTCGTGGACGGCCTCTGCCTCGCCGAGGAGCGTCTGGCCAGCGCGCTGGGGGCGGCCCTGGGCGCGATCCCCATGATCGGTGGTTCGGCGGGCGATGACTTCGAGTTCCGCGATGGCCATGTCCTCAACGCAACCCGGTGGCACCGGGATGCGGCGGTGGTCGCGGTGGTGGAATGCGACCTGCCGTTCCAGACCTTCAGCAACCATCACTTTCTCCCCGGCGAGGACCGGTTACTGGTCACCGACGCCGACCCCGACCACCGCACCGTGACCGAGCTCAACGGCGAGCCCGCAGCCGCGGCCTATGCCCGCGCCCTCGGCCTGCGCCAGGAGCAGCTCGATCTCGATGTTTTCGCCCACAACCCCCTGGTGGTCCGCATCGGCCAGAGCATCTACGTGCGCTCCATCCAGCAGGTATGCGGCACGCCGTCAGGCGCTCTGCGGCTCACCTCGGCGATCGATACCGGTGTCGTGTTGCGGCTGGGCAAGCGCGACGACCTGCTGCGCATGCTGGAGCAGGAGCTCGCCCGGGTAGAGGCCGAGCTGGGCCCGCTCGACGTGGTCATCGGCTGCGACTGCGCCCTGCGCTTCGAGGAGCTGCTGATGGACGACCGGCTGCCGGCGGCCAGGGACCTGATCCGGCGCTTTCGTATCGGCGGCCTGAGCACGCTGGGAGAGCAATTGCACATGATGCACCTGAACCAGACGTTCACCGGCATCGCCATCGGCCGTCCCGACCGCGCCACGCCATGACCAGGCACACCTCGAATCCGCCGCCGTACATGCCCGATCCGCAGGAAGAGAACCGTCGCCTGCGGCGCGTCGTGGAGACGCTGATGGATCGCGCCGAGGCCATCCAGGGCCAGGGCGTCGTCTCCGCCTACGACCTGTTCCGCCAGGCAGCCAGCCTGGAGGAGACCGTGCGCGCACGCACCGCCGAGCTGGAAACCACCAACCAGCAGCTCTCGGAGGAGGTCACCCGCCGGCGGGATGCCGAGCAGGCCATGCTGCAGGCCAAGGCCGAGGCCGAGCAGGCCAACGAGAACAAGACCCGCTTCCTGACTGCGGTCAGCCATGATCTGCAGCAACCGCTGACGGCCGCCCGGCTGCTGCTGCACACCCTGGTCGAGAACTCCACGGACGACGAGGCCCAGGATCTGGCGGCGGGTGCCGACGCCACGCTGAAGACCATGGAAGACCTGCTGCTGAGCCTGGTCGACATCTCGCGGCTGGAAACCGGGGCGTTCCACTGCCAGCCCGCGCCGTTTCCCCTGCAGCCGATGCTGGAGCGACTGGCCACCGAGTATCACGTGCGCGCCGAGGTCGAGGGGCTGTCGTTCCGGCACATGCCGTGCAGCGCCGTCGTGCACGCCGACCCGGTCCTCGTCGACCGCGTGCTTCACAACCTCCTCAGCAACGCCCTGCGGTACACGGAAAGCGGACGCATCGTCCTCGGCTGCCGGCGCCGGCCCTCGGGTGTGGATGTGCTGGTACTGGATACCGGGGTCGGCGTTCCGGCGGATCAGCGCGAGCGGATCTTCCGCGAGTTCAGTCAGCTGGACGCCCGGCCGGGAGGACGGGAGAAAGGCCTGGGTCTCGGGCTTGCCATCGTCGAGCGGATTGCGGCGCTGATGGCAACGCCGCTCATCTTCCACTCCCGCCCCGGTCACGGCTCCACCTTCGGCATCCACCTGCCCTACGGCCGGGCCGAGCCGGAACAGCCGGCCCCCGCCGGGCCGGGCCGATCCACGCCGGGCCGTCTCAGCGGGCGGCACCTGGCGGTGGTGGACAACGACCCGGCGGTTCTCACCGCCCTGGAGAACCTGCTGCGCAGCTGGGGCAGCAGCGTGACCCCTTGCCTCGACAGGGAAGAGCTTCTAGGCGCGATGGAACAGCCACCCGTGCCGGAGCTCGTTCTGCTCGACTACCATCTCGATGACGGCGTGCTCGCGGACGCCGTGCTCGATACCCTGGAATCCGGGCGAAGCGTCCCCGTCATCATCATGACCAGTCATCCCGAGCCGGGCATGCGACAGAGAATGGCCGAACGCGGCGCCAGGGTTCTGGCCAAGCCGCTGGATCCGGACAAGCTGCGCGATGCCCTCGCGGCGGCACTGCCGCGGACCTGAGCCCGCGTCGCGACACCGACCACCGATCGCCGCGTCGCCCGGGCCCGGTTACCGGCGTCCCGCCGCCGCAACAACGGCCTCGACCCGGGTGCTCACGCCGAGCTTGCGCAGGATGGCACTGACATGGGCTTTCACCGTCCACTCGCTGACCCCGAGCTCACGGGCAATATGCTTGTTGGACAGGCCCTGCCCCATGAGATCCAGAACCGTGCGCTGGCGCCCCGTGAGCGTCACGTTGCCGGCTCCCGCCGAGGCTCTCGGTGCCGCGGCAAGATGCCCGGACGGTACTTCCCCGGTTTGCAACGCGAGATTGGGCGGCAGATAGACGCCGCCGGAGAGGACCAGCTGCAACGCCGCCAGCATCACCGCCCGGGATTCCGACTTGGGCACGAAGCCGGCCGCGCCCAGCCGAATCACCTCGCGGACGGTGTCCAGGTCTTCGACATGGGAGATGACCACCACCGGGGGGCCCGGACAGCGGGCGCGCAGGTCTTCCAGAACGGTGGCGTCGTCACTGCCCGGTAGGCAGAGGTCCAGGAGAATCAGGTCCGGGGTCGCCGACGCCAGCTGCGGCAACGCCGTCGCCAGCGATTCCGCTTCCATGAAGTGCAGCTCGCCGAACAGCTCGTGGGCGATATGCCGCAACGCGTCCCGCATGATGGGGTGATCATCGATGACAAGAACGGTTCCGACACTCACACCTTGGGGCCTCCGACCGGCCATGACCTTTCAACACTACAGCCGGAACACCGCCACCGAAACCCGGTGGTGCCCGGAAGCGCCGGGCGGGACGCCCCCGTCCGGCGACGGCCACCCGGGCCGGGCGCTATCCCTTGACCAGGGCCATTCGCCGGAACAGCCCGGCATTGGGACAGAAATCCCGGTAACCCAATTCCCGTCTGTGTCCATCCAGCCAGCGCCGGCACGTATCCGCGGCATCGCAGCGAAAACAGCGGCGAAAGGCGGCCTCCAGCTCGCGGTCGGGCAGCTCCTCGTGCGGCGTCACCGCACCGGATGCCACTGCCTCGAGCATGCGCTCCATCAGCATTGCGCGCTGGTCGCCGCGATTGAGCTCACCGCCGTGCGTTCGCCCCATGATGCCGACCTCCGTTGCGCCTCGGCGCCTGTCGTCCAGCGCGCCGGTCAGATCCCGAGATAGGCCCGCTGCACGTTCTCGTCATCGAGCAGGGTGCGGCCCGCGCCTTCCATCACCACCCGCCCCGTCTCCAGGACGTAGCCGTAGTCCGCCATTCCGAGCGCGAGGGATGCGTTCTGCTCCACCAGGAAAATCGTCATGCCCTGCTCCTGCAGCATCCGGATCTTGGCGAAGATCTCCTCGACCAGCAGCGGTGCCAGCCCCATGCTCGGCTCGTCCAGCAGCAGGAGACGCGGCCGCGCCATGAGCGCGCGCCCGATGACCAGCATCTGCTGCTGCCCGCCCGACAGCGTGCCCGCGGGCAGCTTGCGCTTCTCCTTGAGAACAGGGAACATGTCGTAGATCCCGCCGAGCTCGTCGGCGAGGGGCTCCCTGCGCGAGCGCGTGTAGGCGCCCAGCATCAGGTTGTCCTCGACGGACATGGGCGCGAACACCTGGCGCCCCTCGGGAACCTGGGCGATCCCCGCCCGTACCCGCCGCGCCGGCGGCCGACGCGTAATGTCCTCGTTGCAGTAGTGAATGGACCCCGTCCGCGGGCTCTCCAGCCCCGAGACCGTCCGCAGCAGCGTCGTCTTGCCCGCACCATTGGCGCCCACCAGCGCCACCAGGTGCCCCTGTGGCACCTGCAGGCTGATGTCGTTCAATGCCTGCACCGGGCCGTAGAAGGTACTGACGCCCGCGAGCTCCAGCACCGACGGCGCGGCGACCGCGGCGGCCCCCGCCCCGCCCCCGCCGGGAGCGTCCCGGGAATCCGCGACGGCGTTGGCACGCATCATCGTCATGGCAAGTCCCTGTTCGTTGGTCGTCACGCCGCCGCACCCAGATAGGCGGCAATGACGTCGGGATGATTCCTGATCTCCTGCGCCGTCCCTTCCGCAAGCTTCTGCCCGTAGTTGAGAACCACGATGTGCTCGGAGATGTTCATCACCAGCTTCATGTCGTGCTCCACGAGCACCACGGTGACGCCGTCCTCGGAGACGCCGCGGATCAGCTCCTCGATGCCCGCGGTCTCGTTGGCGTTCAGGCCGGCGGCGGGCTCGTCCAGCAGCAGCAGCTTGGGGTCGGCGGCCAGGGCCCGCGCGATCTCGAGCCGCTTCTGGGCGCCATAGGGCATCGCCGATGTCTCGTGGTCGACATAGTCGCCCAGGCCCACGTATTCCATCAGGGCGGCGGCCCGGTCGCGGCACTGCCTGTCGGCCCGGATCATGTGCGGAAGCCGCAGCAGCGAGGAGAAAAAGCTCTGCGGCAGCCCCAGGTGGGCTCCCAGCATGACGTTCTCCCGCGCCGTCATGTTGTAGCACAGCTGCAGGTTCTGGAACGTGCGGCTCATGCCCATGGCGGCGCGCTGATGCACGGCCTTGCCGGACAGATCCTGGCCGTCCAGGAGCACCCGTCCGGAGGTGGGCTGATAGACGCCGGTCACCAGGTTGAACAGCGTGGTCTTGCCGGCGCCGTTGGGGCCGATCACCGAGTGCACGGCCCCCTGCGTCACCTCGAACGACAGATCATCAATGGCGCGCAGGCCACCGAACTGCTTGGTCATGGACTCGACTGTCAGCATGCTCATCCCAGGACCCTCCGGATCAGGCCGTGCAGGGTGGGCACGAACCCGCGGGGCATGAAGATCATCATCAGCATGAGGATCAGGCCGTAGACCAGCCATTCGTACTCGGAAAACACCACCAGGTACTGCGGCAGGATGGTGAGCAGCGCCGCGCCGACGATGGACCCCACCAGCGAAGCCATGCCGCCGAGAACCACCATCACGACCAGTTCGATGGAGTGCATGAAACCGGCCGTGTTCGGCGCGATGAAACCGGAGTAGAAGGCGTACAGCCCGCCCATCAGTGCCGCCACCCCGGCCGACAGGACGAAGACCAGGGTCTTGTAGTGCGTCACGTTGACGCCGGAGTTGTCCGCCGCGATCTCGGAGCCGTGCAGTGCGCGCAGCGCCCGCCCCACGGGGGACTCGACGATGTTCACCGCCAGCCAGTACATGACCAGCAACAACCCGGCGAGGATCCAGTACCAGACCAGCTCGTCGAAGACCGTGTACCCGAACACCTCCAGCGCACCGACACTCATGCCGTCGGGCCCTCCGGTCAGCCAGGTCTCCTGGGTGATGATCAGGTAGATGATCATGCCCAGCCCCAGGGTGGCCATGGCCAGGTAGTAGCCCTTGAGACGCAGGATGGGCCGCGCCATCACGGCGGCGATGGCCGCCACCAGCACCACTCCCGCCGCCAGCGCGAGCAGCGACGGCCAGTCGTAGCGGGTGGTGAGGACGGCCGTGGCGTACCCGCCGAGGCCAAAGAACGCCGCGTGCCCGAGACTGACCTGCCCCGCATAGCCCACCAGCAGGTTGAGCGCGATCACGACGGTGGCGTTGATCAGCACCAGGATGGCGATGTCGAACTGGTAGAGCCCCTCGATGAACAGCGGCGTCGCGAGCAGCACCAGCAGCAGTGTCGCCAGGCCGCCGTACCGGGGCGAGAACACCACGTCCTTCCAGTTGGTCTTGCGGCCGCCGCGCACGGGGGCGGTCATGTTCCCGGACATTTCCCTAGACACGCTCCACCCCGCGCTGGCCGAACAGCCCGCTGGGCATGAAGAACAGGATAAGGAGAATCAGCACGAAGGCCACGGCATCCTTGTAGTCGGAGGAGATATAGCCCGCCATCATGGCCTCGGTCAGGCCGAGGATCAGCCCGCCGGCCACGGCCCCGACAAAGCTGCCGAGCCCCCCGAGCACCGACGCGACGAACCCCTTGAGCCCGAGCATGACCCCGATCTCGTAGTTCGTGAACGTGATCGGCGTCATGATGACCCCGGCCACCGCGCCCAAAAGGCCGGCGAGCCCGAAGCTGAGCACCAGGATCATGCCGGTGTCGATGCCCATGAGCTTGGCGGCATCGCGGTTGTAGGAGGTCGCCAGCACCGCCTTGCCGAGCCGCGTGCGGGTGAAGAACAGGGCCAGCGCGGTGACGATGCCGACGGTCACGCCGATCACCCACAGGCTTTGCGGCACCATGACAACACCCAGGAACCGGATCGGTGTGTCGCCGGTGAACCCCGGCATGGAGAAGTAGCCGGTGCCCCAGATGACGTGGGCCACGCCGCGGATGAACAGGGCGGCCCCGACGGTGATGATGATGAGCTGGATCGCGTCGGCGTTCTTCGCCGGCTGGATGCCGCCCTTGTAGAGCAGCGCGCCCAGCGCGCCGCCGATGAGCACCGCCAGCACCAGCGCGAGCCACATCGGCACACCGGACGACATGATGAACACGGCGGACATGCCGCCCACCATGACGAAATCACCCTGGGCGAAATTGATCACGTGACTGGCGTTGTAGACCAGGCAGAACCCCAGCGCCACCAGGGCGAAGGTGCAGCCGATGGTGATGCCCGTGACCAGAAACTGGAGAAACTCAGCCATGGCAGACGTTCCCTTGGCAATCGTGTTCAGGCGTCCCGCACCCGTCGGGGTGCGGGACGTCCGGCATCACTGGTCCAGCAGCGACCAGGTACCGTCCTTGATCTCCACCATGCGGAAGCTGCTCTCGATGTCGAGCCCCATATGGTCGTCCGGGCCCATGTTGAACGTCCCGGTCACGCCCTGGAAGTCGCTGGTCGCCTCGAGCGCATCGCGCACGGCCTGGGGATCCGTCGAGCCCGCCCGCTCGATGGCATCGACGGCGAGCATCAACGCATCGTAGGAATAGCCGCCGAACGCCGAGGGCTTTTCCCCGTACTCCGCCCGGTACGCCTCCAGATACTCCATGGCGGGCGCCTTCTGCGGGTCCGAATCCGGCAGCAGCTCCGCGACCAGGATCGGCGACACCGGCAACCGCACGCCTTCGGCGGCGGAACCGGCCAGGTCCAGGTAGCCTTCGGAGGCGACCCCGTGGGACTGGTACAGCGGCAGCTCGATGCCGAGGTCGGCATAGTTGCGGGTCACGATGGCGGGGGCCTGGCCGAAGTCGAAGTTGAAGATCGCCTCGACCTCGTCGTTACCCCGGATCCGGGTCAGCTGGGCGGTCATGTCGGAGTCGTCGGGCGAGTAGGTCTCGTCCATGACGATCTCGATGCCGAACTCGTCCGCCACCTTGTGGGCCTGCTCGCGACCGGAGGCGCCGAAGCCGCCGGTGCCGGAGATCAGGCCGATCTTGGAGATGCCGCGCTGCTGCATGTCGGCGAAGACCTGGCGTGCCGCCATGCGGTCCGTCTCCGGTGTCTTGAACACCCACTCCTTCACCGGCTCGACGACCACCACGGCCCCGGCCAGGCTGATGAACGGCACCTGCTGGCGCTGGAACAGCTCGGCGGCGGCCATGGTCGCCCCGGTGGTCGTGCCGCCGATGACGATATCGGAACGATCCTGGGCGATCAGCCGCCGGGCGAACGTTCGCGCCTCGTTGGCCGCCCCGGCATCATCGTAGTATTGCCATTCCAGCTCACGGCCCAGGACACCTCCGTTTTCGTTGATCCGCTCGATGAACAGCTCCAGCGTCTTGCGCTGCGGATCACCGAGATAGGACGCCGGACCGCTCACGGACAGGAAGGAGCCGATCCGGATGGGATCATCGTCGGCCACGCCCTGGCCCGGGATGCCGATGAGGGCGGCCGACAGGGCAACCACGGGTAGCAGTTTCTTCAACATCGTGCTTCTCCTCGTTCATTGTGGATCGTTATTCTCCGGGCTCTCACGGCCCTGGGAGTGCGCTTTCCGGCCCGCCGTAGCGGCCCGAGATGCTACTGGTCGTAATCGACCACCACGCGGCTGGAAACGGGCAGGCTCTGGCAGGTCAGTATGTAGCCGGCCTCGAGCTCGTAGTCCTCCAGCGCATAATTGACGTCCATCTCGACTTCCCCCTCCAGCAGCCGCGCACGGCAGGTGGAGCACACCCCGCTCTTGCACGAATGGGGCAGCTCCGCGCCCGCCTGCATGCCCGCCTCGAGGATGGAATCGGTATTCCTTGCCAGCTCGAACTCTACCTGCTGGCCGTCGACCCGCACCTGCACCTGTACCATGGAATGGTCCACGTTGGCGTCCCTGGCGCGCTCGCGGCGGCGCTTCAGCGCTTCTCCCGGCGCGGTGAACAGCTCGAAGTGGATGTTCGCTTTCGGGATGCCCGCTTCCTGCAGCGTCCCGGAGACGGCGTTGATCATCGGCTCCGGGCCGCAGATCACGCACTCGTCCACGTCTTCCGCCCCCACCCAGTGCTCCAGTATCGCCCGGCACTTGTCGGCGTCAATATGGCCGTGGAAGAGCTCGATGTCCGTCTGCTCCCGGCTCATCACCGGCACCATGGTGAACCGGTCCATGTACTGGTTCTTGATGTCCTCGAGCTGCTCGCGAAAGATCATGTTCTGCGCCGAGCGGTTGCCGTAGACCAGCGTGAAGCTGCTGCCCGGCTCCGTCGCCAGCCCTTCCTTGATCATGGAGATAACGGGCGTGATGCCGCTGCCGGCGGCGAACGCCAGGTAGTGCTTGCGATTGTCGGGGCTGAACCGCAGCACGAAGCTGCCCTCGGGCGGCATCACCTCCAGCACGTCGCCCGGCTGCAGGCGGTCGTTGACGAAGCTGGAGAACACGCCGTGGGGGTCCTTCTTCACCGCCACCCGGATCTCGCCCTCGTGCGGCGCGGCACAGATCGAGTAGGTGCGCGTCACGGGCTCGCCGTCGATGCTCGCCCGCATGGCCAGGTGCTGCCCCGGCAGGAAGCGGAACGACTCGCGCTCCGGCTCCGGCACATCCAGCGCAAGGGACACGGCGTCCCGGGTCTCGCGGCGCACTTCGCTGACGGTCAGTTGGTGGTACTTGGACATGGCTCGGGTGGCTCCTCCGGGCATCCCTGCGGCGACAACGCCTAGATGCATTTGAAATAGTCGAACGGCTCCAGGCAGTCCTCGCAGCGGTACATTGCCTTGCACGCCGTGGAGCCGAACTCGCTCGTCCGGGTCGTGCGCTCGGAGCCGCACTGCGGGCAGGCCACCGCATCGGGCTCGCCGAACAGCGCACTCTTGCCCTGCGCCTTGCCGGCGGGCGGCGCGATGCCGTAGGCGCGCAGCTTCTCGCGTCCCCGCTCGCTCAACCAGTCCGTGGTCCAGGCCGGCGACAGGACCTCGTCCACCCGCACGCGATCGATGCCCCGGGCGTTGAGCGTGCGCACGATCTCCATGCGGATCGCCATCATGGCCGGGCACCCGCTGTAGGTGGGCGTAATGGTGACCCGGACGCCGTCGTCCTCCTGCCGGATGTCGCGCAGGATGCCCAGATCCTCGATGGTCAGCACCGGGATCTCGGGATCGGTCACCTCCGTCAGCCACTCGCGGATCCGGTCCGGCGAGGGCCGCTCGACGATGTCACTACCAGCGCGCATCGGGGTAGGCCCTCGGCAGGAACTGCATCTCCGCCAGGATGTAACCGAGGTGCTCGGTATGCCGGCCCTGCTTGCCGCCCTGCTGCATCCAGCTCTCGTCCGGAATGACCAGGGTGGCCTCCGCGGTTACCTCGCGCACGCGCTCGTGCCAGGCCCCGGCGACCCGCTCCAGGTCGGCGGCGACGCCGGTCTCGAGCAGTGCCTGATCCACCTCGTCCGGCGTGAGCATCTCGCCGGTGTACATCCAGAGATCGTCCAGCGCGGCCTGGATGCGGTCGTGGCTCTCCCGGGTGCCGTCACCCATGCGGATGACCCACTCGCTGCTGCGGCGCACGTGGTACTGGACCTCCTTGAGGGACTTCGCCGCCACTTCGCGGATGCGCTCGTCCGCGGACGCCGACAGCCGCTCCAGCAACGGATAGTGGTAGGCGTCGTAGAGGAACTGCCGCATGATCGTGTACGCGTAGTCGCCGTTGGGTCGCTCCGCCAGCAGTACGTTGCGATAGTCGAAGGCATCCCGGAAGTACGCCAGACGATCGGCGTCGCGTCCCGCACCCTCGATCTCGCCGGCGAGGCCGAGCCAGGACCGGGCCTGACCGACCAGGTCCAGGGCCACGTTGCCGGTGGCCATCTCCTCCTCCAGCACGGGCGCGTGCCCGAGCCAGGCGGACAGGCGCTGGCCGAGAATCAGGTCGCTGTCCCCCAGGCGCAGCAGGTATTCGAACTGCTGTTGCTCAAGCTTGTTCACTACGGCTCTCCCCCGCCCTGTCCCGGGCAATCACATGTTCTCCACGTCCGACGGCACCTCGTAGAACGTCGGGTGGCGGTAGACCTTGTCATTGCTCGGGTCGAACAGCATCTCCTTGTCACCCGGCGCCGAGGAGACGATCTGCGCCGAAGGCACGACCCAGATGCTCGCGCCTTCGTTGCGGCGCGTGTACACGTCCCGGGCGTTGTTCATCGCCATCTCGGCGTCGGTGGCATGGATGCTGCCCACGTGCTTGTGGGAGAGCCCGTGCTTGCTGCGGATGAACACTTCCCACAGGGGCCAGTCCTTACTCATGACACTTCTCCCGTTGCTCGCTCAGGCGGCGGCACGCCGCTGCTGCTGCTTGTCGGCGTAGGCCTGCGCGGCCTCCCGCACCCAGGCGCCGTCCTCGTAGGCCTTGCGGCGGGCGGCCAGCCGCTCGCGATTGCAGGGGCCGTTGCCGTTGACCACGTTCCAGAACTCGTCCCAGTTGATCTCGCCGATATCGTAGTGGCCCGTCTCCTCGTTCCAGCGCAGGTCGGGGTCGGGGATCTCGAGCCCGAGGTAGTGGGCCTGCGGCACGGTCTGGTCGATGAAACGCTGCCGCAGCTCGTCATTGGTATGGCGCTTGATCTTCCAGGCCATGGACTGCTGGGTGTGAATGGAGTCGCCATCGGCCGGGCCGAACATCATCAGCGACGGCCACCACCAGCGGTTCAGGGCATCCTGCGCCATCGCCTTCTGATCGTCGGTGCCGTTCACCATCTCCAGCAGAAGCTCGTAGCCCTGGCGCTGGTGGAAGCTCTCCTCCTTGCACACGCGCACCATGGCGCGGGCGTAGGGGCCGTACGAGCAGCGGCACAGCGGCACCTGGTTCATGATCGCAGCGCCGTCCACCAGCCACCCGATGGCGCCGATATCGGCCCAGGTCAGCGTCGGGTAGTTGAAGATGCTGGAGTACTTCGCCCTGCCCTCGTGCAGCGCGTCGAGCAGCTCGTCACGGCTGGCGCCCAGTGTTTCTGCGGCGCTGTACAGGTACAGGCCGTGGCCGGCCTCATCCTGGACCTTGGCGAGCAGGATCAGCTTGCGCCGCAGGCTCGGGGCGCGCGTGATCCAGTTGCCCTCGGGCAGCATGCCCACGATCTCCGAGTGGGCGTGCTGGGAAATCTGCCGCACCAGGGTCTTGCGGTACTTCTCCGGCATCCAGTCCTTGGGCTCGATGCTGATGCCCTCGTCGATGCGCGCCTGGAACGCACGCTCCTGCTCGGAGGCATCCTGCCCGGTGGACTTGCCCTGTGCTCCGGTATCAACGAACTGGCTGTACATGCAGACCTCCTCGCACTGGCGCCGGGCGTTGCCGCCCACAAACCGTATCTGATACATAAAGTTTGATTTCAGAATAGCAGTATGTGTCACATTTGCAAGCCCCGGCCGGCGTGCAGTGCACAACGTGCAATCTATATATATGTCATTGTTTGTAATGTTTTTTATTGATTCTTTCCCGGATCGGGCCACGAAAAGCTCATGGCCCTTGCCCGATTCGTTACGACAAACGGCCGTGAATGACGTAAAGAAATGTGTCACCAGAGCGGCGAGGGACGCGTGCCGGGTAGCCGCGCGTCACCGCCGGCCGCGGCATCCGCGCGGATCATGGAGGCGACAAGGGGAGAGGTTCGTCAGGCGGCGGTTCCCGAGTCGCCACCCACGGCCTCCGCCTCCCGGGGAGTCAACAGGCCGCCGAAACGCTTGTAGAAGTACGGGGCGGGCTCCGGCAACGGACCTTCCGCGGTGCGTAGGGTACGGCTGAGATGGACCTCGGCCTGCCGGAAGGTCAGGCGGTAGAGGTTGCGGCACAGCAGACGCGCCGCCGAGCCGCTCCACTCCGCCGGCAGAACGTCCTCCGGTAACTGCGGATCCCGCAGCAGAAGGCGGCGGATCTCGTGAATCAGCAGCGTGCGGACCAGGAAGCACTGCTCCGGATCCAGTCGCTTCGCCGAGCTCATGGCGCGCCACACCGGCCGGAAGTGATCCAGGAAGCGCGCGTACTGCTCGCTCAGCTCGTCCAGGCTCCAGACCTCCCGGACCAGGCGGTTCATGGGCCGCGAGGTGGGCAGCCCCTCGTGCTGGGCCCGCATGACGATGGCATCACCAGCCAGGTCCAGGTCCTGGAGCGTCGCCGTCACGGCCTCGCGGGGCGGCAGGGGATGGGCCAGAACCCCCGGGGCGAGCACGCCGAACCCCAGGTTGCCGAGCTCCCGGCGCAACGACTCCCGTTCCGATGCCGGGATACCGGAGGTCAGGATCAGCATCCACTCGCCGTCCCATTCGCGACGCGGCTCGTGATAGACACGCTGATAGGCCTTGTCGAAACTGCGCCAGCCGCGCCGTGTCAGGCTGTAATAGCTGCGCCGCCCGATCTGGGACGACGTCAGCCAGCCCTCCTTGGACAGCCGGTTGACCGAGGTACGCACGAGGCGGTCGCCCAGGCCGAGCGGCTTGAGCAGCTCGATCAGGCTGCCCAGCCAGACGGTGCCGCCCCGTGGCGCGATGGCGTCACCGTAGACAGTAATGATCAGGGAACGCGCTCGGATCGGACGCTCCACCGTCAGGCGTTCCACCAGTGCATTGACTGTCTTTTTCGTGGACATGCCGTTTCCTGTTCGCGGATCGATCCGCTTGGCGGACGGGACGATACCACACCGCCCGCGAGCGGCCTCAAGCGGCATGTCCCGGGGTGCCGCCGGCGCGGCTAGCCCTTCGGCCGCAGGTCCACGACCCGCTTGGCCTTGCCCTGGGAGCGTTCCACCTCACCGACGTTGACGATATCCACCGCCGCGGTCACGCCCACGTACGACTTGATGGCGTATGCCAGCTCCTCGCCGAACCCGCTGCGCTCGGCCTCGGTCAGCTCCCCCAGGGACGGCTGGGGCTCGACGCGCACCCGGAGGCTGTCGACGTTGCCCTCGCGGCTCACCTCGAGCTGGTAGTGGGGCGCCAGCTTGCCGTGGGCACAGATCCGCTCCTCGATCTGCGACGGGAACACGTTCACGCCCCGGATGATGAGCATGTCGTCACTGCGCCCCGTGATCCGCTCCATCCGGCGCATCGTGCGGGCGGTGCCCGGCAGCAGCCGGCTCAGGTCGCGACTGCGGTAGCGAATGACCGGGAACGCCTCCTTGGCCAGGCTGGTGAACACCAGCTCGCCCTCCTCGCCGTCCGGGAGCACTTCGCCGGTATCCGGGTCGATGATCTCCGGGTAGAAGAAGTCCTCCCAGATCGTGGGTCCGTCCTTGGTTTCCACGCACTCCTGCGCGACGCCGGGACCCATGACCTCGGAGAGGCCGTAGATGTCGACGGCGTCGATCCCCATGCGCTCCTCGATCTCCTCGCGCATGGCGTTGGTCCACGGCTCGGCGCCGAACACCCCGACCCGCAGGGACGACTTGCGCGGATCCAGCCCCTGCCGCTCGAACTCGTCGGCGATGTTGAGCATGTAGGACGGCGTCACCATGATCGCCGTGGGCTTGAAGTCGTGGATGAGCTGGACCTGCTTCTCCGTCTGCCCGCCCGACATGGGGATCACCGCGCAACCCAGGCGCTCCGCGCCGTAATGGGCGCCGAGACCACCGGTGAACAGCCCGTAGCCGTACGACACCTGCACGATATCGCTGGAGGTCACGCCGGCGGCACGCAGGCAGCGGGCGACCAGAGTGGCCCACATGTCGACGTCGTTCTGGGTATAGCTCACCACCGTCGGCCGCCCGGTCGTACCGCTGGAGGCGTGGATGCGCACCACGTCCTCCATGGGCGTCGCCACCATGCCGAACGGGTAGTTGTCGCGCAGGTCGCTCTTCAGGGTGAACGGGAACCTCGCCAGGTCCTCCAGGGACTGCAGGTCCGACGGATGGACGCCGGCGGCGTCAAAGCTGTGCCGATAGAACGGCACGTTCTTGTAGGCGTGGTTCAGGCTCCAGCGCAGCCGCCGCAGCTGGAGCGCCCGCAGCTCGTCACGGCTGCAGGTTTCCACCGACTCCAGGAGACCATTGGCCTGTTTTACCGTGTTCATGACTTCCTTCTCCTCCCATCAGGCGCATCTTCGTCGCCGTTCCAGTCAGTTCTCCGTGAGCTCCACCCCGGGGATCAGCTCACCGGGCACGGTGTAGGAGCGTCCGCGGAACAGCGCCACCAGGTCACCCGCCTGGTTGCAGACCGTTGCGTCGTAGACCCCGGTGCGACCGGCGCGGCTGCGCTCCTGCGCCGTCGCCGTGAGCACGTCGCCCTCGCGCCCGGGCGCAAGGAACTCGATGGTGCCGCTGGAGGCGACGGTCAGCCGGTTGGACCAGTTGCACGCGAAGGCGAACGCGGAGTCCGCCAACGCGAAAATCAGCCCGCCGTGGCAGCTGGCGTGGCCGTTGAGCATGTCCCGCCGGATGGTCATGGACAGGCTCGCGTAGCGGGGACCGATGTCCTCGATCCGCATCCCGAGGGCCTGGGAGGCATGATCGTCCCGCCACATGGCCTCGGCGCAGCGCCGCGCCATCTCTGCCGGCGGCAGTTGCTCCGCCGCAGCCTTCTCCTCGCTCATATGCAACTCCGTTAGCGTCCGGTGAACGTCGGCTTGCGCTTTTCCATGAAGGCGGCCACGCCCTCGCGGTAGTCGGCGGTGCGCCCGCAGGCGCGCTGCAGATCCCGTTCCAGGTCCAGCTGCTCGTCCAGGGAGTTGCTCCAGGACGCCGTCAACGCCTTCTTGATATTGGCCAGGCCCTGGGTGGGCTGTTGCGCGAAATGTGTCAGCAGGCTTTCCGCCTCGGATTCCAGCGCGTCGTCGTCGACTGCCCGCCAGATCATGCCCCAGCTCTCCGCCTGCTCGGCGGTGACCTTGTCACCGAGCATCGCCAGCGCCGTCGCCCGGGCATGGCCGAGCAGACGGGGCAGATGCCACGTTCCGCCGCAATCCGGAACCAGCCCGATGTTGCAGAAGACTTCCACGAACTTGGCCGATCGCGCCGCGAGCACGATGTCGCACGCCAGCGCGATGTTGGCGCCCGCCCCCGCGGCGACACCGTTGACGGCACAGACCACCGGCACGGGCAGGGCCCGCAGCCGTCGCACCAGCGGGTTGTACCAGGACTCCAGGGACTCGCCGAGATCCGGTACGTCGTCACCCGGCGCCACGCTGCGGTCGGACAGGTCCTGTCCGGCACAGAACCCGCGCCCGCGCCCCGTCAGGAGCAATACCCGCAGCCCCTCGGCACCCTCGAGCTCGTCCAGCGCCTGCCGGATCTCGCGGTGCATGGCGACGTTGAACGCGTTCAGGCTGTCCGGGCGGTTGAGCGCAAGACGCCCGATGCCGGACTCCACGGAGAAATCGATGGTTTCGAATGACACGGACTCTCCTCCAGGGATCAAGCATCCCTTCTTGGCATTGTTCGAGGCACCATAGCGCAATCCCTGAAAAGGATACAAGTTCGCCGTTGACATGGTGCGTTTATGTATCACACTACTAGTCCATGAACGCCGCTCGTGCCACAACAAGGTGGCGGAACGGGCTGGCATGATTTTGTAATTTACTGTTTTAAGTATTTTTTTAGAAAATACGCCAAGCACGTTCCCGGTGCGGCCGTTTATGTCACAAAGTGAACCCACCGCACCGCGCCTGATGTTTCTATACCCTTTCCGGCAGCGTTTGCCGCCGGCCACGGGACAGCCCCGCAGGAGGAGCCATGAGCCAGCCGTATTTCGACAAGCACCGCGAGACCCTGGACAAGGCCGTCGAGGCCAGCCGCACCCGAGAGTTCTGGAGCCCCTACCCGGAAGCGCCCAGCGGCAAGGTCTACGGTGAGGACGCCCCCGCCGCGGGGGAAGCGGCGTTCAAGGCACGCCTGAACCAGCCCTTCCGCCTGGATATGCCCGGCGTCGACGGCGAGATCGGCGCGGAGCGCTCGCCCTATGGCTTCGATCTCGGCATCCGGTACCCGAACGTCGACGTGCAGCAGCTTCTTCCGGCCATGGAGAAGTCGCTCCGGGCATGGCGTGACGCGGGCGCCCACGAGCGCGCCGGCATCTGCCTGGAGATCCTGCAGCGACTGAACAAGCGCAGCTTCGAGCTCGCTCACGCCGTGATGCACACCACCGGCCAGGCCTTCCCCATGGCCTTCCAGGCGGGCGGCACCCACGCCCAGGACCGGGGCCTGGAGGCGGTGGCCTACGCCTACGAGGCCATGACCCGCCACCCCGGTCAGGCCCACTGGACGAAGCCCCAGGGCAAGAAGGACCCGCTGGAGATGGACAAGAGCTTCCACGTGGTGCCGCGCGGGCTGGCCCTGACGATCGGGGTGTCCACCTTCCCCACCTGGAACGGCTATCCGGGGCTGTTCGCGAGCCTGGCGACGGGCAACCCGGTGGTGGTCAAGCCGCACCCGCAGACGATCCTGCCGCTGGCGATCACCGTCGAGGTCTGCCAGGAAGTCCTCAAGGAGGCGGGCTTCGATCCGTGGATCGTCTCCCTGGTCACGGACACGGCGGAGGCGCCGGTGACCAAGGAGCTCGCCCTGGACCCGCGCGTGCAGGTGATCGACTACACCGGCAGCTCCGCCTTCGGCGAGTGGCTGGAGCAGAACTGCCACCACGCCCAGGTGTACACGGAAAAGGCGGGCGTCAACAGCATCGTCATCGACTCCACGGACAACCTCAAGGCCATGTGCCAGAACCTGGCCTTCTCCCTGAGCCTGTACTCGGGCCAGATGTGCACCACCCCGCAGGACATCTTCATCCCGCGGGACGGCATCGACACGGACCAGGGGCGCCTGAGCTTCGACGAGGTCGCGGAGGCGCTGGCCAGCGGCGTGAGCAAGTTCCTCGCGGACAACGACCGGGCCACCGCGGTCCTCGGCGCCATCCAGGCCCCCGTGACCGCGGAGCGCATCGAGGACGCGAAGAAACTGGGCCGGGTGGTGCTCGACTCCGAGAGCCGCGAGCACCCCCAGTTCGAGGGCGCCCGCATCCGCACGCCGCTGATGCTGGCCGTGGACGCCAAGGACGAGGACGCCTACCAGCGCGAGTTGTTCGGCCCCATTTCGCTCCTGATCGCCACTGACGGCACCCGTGACAGCATCGACCGGGCCCGGGACCTGGCGCGCAGCAAGGGGGCGATGACCTGGGCGGTGTACAGCACCAGCGAGCAGGTGCTGGACGACATGCGGGAAGCGGCGCTGGATGCCGGCGTGTGCCTGTCCGAGAACCTGCTCGGCGGCGTCTATGTCAACCAGACCGCGGCGTTCAGCGACTACCACGGCACCGGCGCCAATCCGGCGGCCAACGCGGTCCTGTGCGATGCCGCCTTCGTGGCCAATCGCTTCCGGGTGGTGCAGACACGGCGCCACGCGGCCTGACGCCGATACAGGAGAAGCCAGCATGCCGAGCTACGCCATTGACGGCATCCGCCCCGTCATCCACCCGGATGCCTTCGTCCACCCGACGGCCGTGCTGATCGGCGACGTCATCATCCGGGCGGGCGTCTACGTGGGCCCGTGCGCCGCCCTGCGCGGCGATTTCGGGCGCCTCGTCCTGGAGGAAGGCAGCAATCTGCAGGACACCTGCGTCATGCATGGCTTCCCCGGTACCGACACCATCGTCGAGCCGAACGGGCACATCGGCCACGGCGCCGTGCTGCACGGCTGCCGCATCGGCGACAACGCCATGATCGGCATGAACAGCGTGATCATGGACAACGCCGAGGTCGGCGAGTCCGCGATCGTCGCCGCGTGCGCCTTCGTCAAGGCCAACAGCCGCATCGACGCGCGGCATCTGGCCGTGGGCAGTCCGGCCCGGGTGGTGCGGGAGCTCAGCGAGGACGAGATCGCCTGGAAGACCGAGGGCACCCGGACCTACCAGGAGCTCGCCCGACGCTCACGCGACACCATGGTGGAAGTCACTCCCCTGAACGAGCCGGAGGCGGACCGCCCGCGGCTGCAGGTGTCCGACTACGAGCCCCTGTTCGCGGCGCGGGACAGCAACGACTAGGGGGTGCCCATGGGCTACGAGTACATCGTCGTTTCCACCCACGGCAGCGTCGGCGAGATCAACCTCAACCGCCCGGACGCGATGAACGCCCTGTGCGCGGGCTTGATGGAGGAGGTCGGCACCGCCCTGACCGCATTCGCGGCGGACGACACGATCAACGCGGTGCTCATCACCGGCGGCGAGAAGGCGTTCGCCGCCGGCGCCGACATCAAGGACATGGCGCACCTGAACTGCGTCGAGGCGATCCAGGACGATTTCCCGTTCTCCGCGTCCGGCTGGACGGTCCTCAAGGACTACCGCAAGCCGGTCGTCGCCGCAGTGGCCGGGTACTGCCTGGGCGGCGGCTGCGAGCTGGCCATGAGCTGCGACTTCATCGTCGCCGCCGACACGGCGCGTTTCGGCCAGCCCGAGGTCAAGCTGGCGATCATGCCGGGGGCCGGCGGCACCCAGCGCATGGCGCGCGCGGTAGGCAAGGCGCGGGCCATGGAGCTGTGCCTCACGGGCCGGCTGATGGACGCCGAGGAGGCCCTGCAGGCCGGGCTGGTGGCCTACACCACGTCCGCCGGGAGGCTGCACGCCGATGCCCTGGCCACCGCGCAGCGGATTGCGGCGCACTCGAGCACGAGCACGCAGCTGATCAAGGAATCCATCAACCAGGCCTTCGAGATGCCGCTGTCCAGCGGCCTGCTGTTCGAGCGCCGGATGTTCCAGACCTGCTTTGCCACCGAGGACCGGACCGAGGGGGTGAACGCGTTCATCGAGAAACGCCCGCCGGCGTTCCGCAACCGCTGACCGCTCTGTCGTCCGATCGCTGGCGCCATGACCCGTGGCGCCATGGCCGGAGCGGATGAGCAACCCGCACCGGGCTCGGCGCGCGGCGCGCGGCGCGGCCAGCGAACCTGATCCTTCAGACGTGCTCCGCCGCCGCGTGGGCCGACGCCCAGGCCCACTGGAAGTTGTGCCCTCCCAGGTGGCCGGTAACGTCCACCACCTCACCGATGAAGAACAGCCCCGGGATCCGCCGGCAGGCCATGCTGCGCGAGGACAGCTCGTCGGTATCCACGCCACCCAGGGTCACCTCGGCCGTGGCATAGCCCTCGGTGCCCGCCGGCCGCACGGACCAGTCCCGGCAGGCCGCAGCGAGCGTCTCCAGCGCCGGCTCCGACAGGTTGCCCACCGGGCCGTCGGGGAGATCGCCGTCGCTGAACCAGTGGTGGGCCAGGCGCCGGGTGAGGTGTCCGGCGACCAGGGTGCGGGCGCGGGCGCGCGCACCCTCCCTTCTGCCGGCCCGGAGCCGCTCGGTCAGGGCGCCATCCGGGTCCAGATCGACATGCACCGGTTCCCCGGCGCTCCAGTAGGACGACGCCTGGAGGATCGCGGGGCCGCTCAACCCCCGGTGCGTGAACAGAATGTTCTCGCGGAACGCGGCACCGCCGGCCTGCACCTCCGCGTCCGCCGAAATTCCGGCCAGCTCGACGAAACGCGCCCGGTCCGCATCGTCGAAGATCAGGGGCACCAGCGCCGGGCGCGTGGGCCGGATCCCCAGCCCGTATTCCCGGGCGAGCCGGTGGCCGAAGTCCGTCGCGCCCATGCGCGGGATCGACAGTCCGCCGGTGGCCACCACCAGGGATTCCGACTCGAACGCACCGTGACTGGTCTGCACCCGGAAGGGGCCGTCGCCGGCCACCGAGGCGACGCTGCAGCCGGTGGTCACCGTCACGCCACCGGCGGCGCACTGATCCAGGAGCAGGTCGACGATCTGCCGCGCCTTGCCGTCACAGAAGAGCTGGCCGAGCTTCTTCTCGTGATAGGCGATACCGTAGGACGCCACCAGGGCGATGAAATCCCAGGGCGTGTACCGGCTCAGGGCCGACTTGTGGAAGTGCGGGTTGGCCGAGAGGAAATGCTCCGGCCCCGATTCCATGTTGGTGAAGTTGCAGCGGCCGCCGCCGGACATGAGGATCTTCCGGCCCACCTTGCTGGTGTGCTCGATCACCAGGACGCGCCGCCCGCGCTGGCCGGCCAGGGCGGCGCAGAACAGCCCGGCCGCGCCCCCGCCGATGACGATCACGTCGTAGTCGCTCATGCCGGCTCCCCCGACTCCGCCGCGCGCCCGCCGAGCTCCGGCCTGTTCGGCAGCGGGCAGCCGATGATCCGCAAGCCCCGGTGCGGTACGTCATCGGCCGTTGTCGCGCGGGAACTGCGCATGCAGCCAGGCCTCGGCGGTCGAGAAGCGGAATCAAAGCAGGCGCTTGCACCCGCGGGAAGACGCAAGAATAGGGAATAACGGGCCGGACGACAAAGGCAGCGGCCGCCGACGGAGCGCGGCGGCCTACTTCAGCTGCCGTCCCTCTCCTCCCAGGCCCAGGGGATGGCCAGACCTTGCGCGATCATGGCCTCGAGCTCGCCGGCGGGCACTGCGGGGCGCATCAGGAAGCCCTGGACCTCGTCGCAGAGGAGGTCGCAGAGGACCTGTACCTGGTCCGGGGTCTCCACGCCTTCGGCCACGACCGTCATGTTCAGCGCGTGACCGATGTTGATGATGGCGCTGACCACCTCGCGACCGACGCGGCTCTGCTGCAGCCCGTCCACGAAGGTGCGGTCGATCTTGAGCTTGTCCAGCGGCAGCTGGCGGAGGTAGTTCAGGGACGAGTACCCGGTTCCGAAATCGTCCACGGCACAGCGCACCCCGATCCGGCGCAACTGCTCCATGATCCGGATCGCCGTGGTCATGTCGCCGATCATGCTTTGCTCGGTGAGCTCGATGACCAGCGCATCCGGCGGCAGGCCGTGCCTGCGCAGAAGCTCTTCGATCGTATCCGACAGCTGCGGGTCATGCAGCTCGCGGCCGGAGACATTGACGCTGATCCAGAAGCGCTGGTGCAGCCGCTGCCGCCACGCCGCCGCCTGGCGGCAGGCGGCCGCCAGCACGTAGTGCGTCAGCCGCCGGGACAGCCCGGGGTCGTGCTCCACCACCGGAATGAACTCCGCGGGACTGACCCGGCCGAGCTGCGGGCAGCTCCAGCGGGCCAGCGCCTCGCAGCCCACCACCTGCCCGCTCCGTGTCGAGAGCACGGGCTGGTAGTGCAGCTCGATCTGCTCCCGCTCCAGCGCCCCGCCGAAGCGGCGCGCAATGCGGTCCCGGCGCGATACCTCCCGGTTGATGGCGCCGCTGAAGAACACCGGGGCCTGCTCGCCGGTGGACTCCGCCCGGCGCGAGGCCAGGCGCGCCCGATCCAGCAGGGTATCGGTGTCCTGGCCGTCGCCCGGGAAGACACTGACGCCGAACGCCACGACCACTTCGCGGGAGCCGCCGCTGATCTGGTACGGCTCCCGGAGCACGTCGCACAGGGCGTGCATGCGGCGCATCGCTTCCGTCTCGCCGGCCAGCCCGGTCACCACGGCCACCAGCGTCTCCTCCTCGGGCCGGCCGAGATGATCCCCCGGCTCCAGGGCGAAACGCACCCGCTCGCTGATCAGCTCCGTGGTGTAGTCCAGGACCTCCCGGCCGTAGACCCCCATGACCTCGTCGTAGCGCGGGAAGCGGATATGGGCGACGGCGATCAGCTCATCGCCGTGACGCGCCCGGGCGATCGCGCGCTCCAGCAGCTCGACGACGACACTGCGGCGCGGCAGTCCGGTCACCGGGTCCCACAGGGCCGTGCGCTCGATCTTGCGCCGGGCCTCGGTGATCCGCGTGCTGAAATGGAGCTCCTGCTCCACCAGGGCGGCAAACGCCTGCAGCCGCTGCTTGCCCGATTCGCCCAGCGTCCGCGGCCGGTGGTCCATGACGCACAGCGTGCCGACGGCGTCGCCCTCGGGGCCGCGCAGAACCGTGCCGGCGTAGAAGCGGATCGCCCGGTCGCCGGCGACCAGCGGGTGCTCCCGGAAACGCTCGTCGGCGCGCATGTCCGGGATCTCCAGGTAACCGACCCGCAGGGTGATGTCGCAGAACGCCTGCTCGCGCGGAATGCTTTCCTGCTCCACGCCGACGCGGGACTTCAGCCGCAGCTCGTCGTGGTCGAGCACCGAGATGAACGCCACCGGGGCCTCGAGCACGTCGGCCACCAGCTGCGTGTACTGGTCGAAATGCTGCTCCGGCCGCGCATCCAGCATCTCCCGCGAGAGGAGCTCGCGCACGCGACTTGCCTCGGTTTCCGTGCCTGTAGCCGGGCTGAACGAATCCGGACCCATGTAGGTATGCCGTCTCATGCGGGTTGTTTGCGTCCTGCAGCGTACCTGCCTCGCCGGGCAATCGTCCCCGGGCGGACGGGTGGCTCGCTGAATTCTACCGAACGACCGGGGGACGGAAGTGTGGGCTGTATCGCAGAATGCCGCAGAGCCCGACAACCGCCAGGGTCGCGCTTGCGGTAGACTGGGTCGCCATGACGACATCGGCTGGCGAACCGCTGGACATCCTTTACCGCGACGACGACCTGATCGCGGTGGACAAGCCCTCAGGGCTCCTGGTGCACCGCACCCACCTGTCCACGGACAACGACGCCGTGCTGCAGCGCCTGCGCGACCAGATCGGCCGCCGGGTCAACCCGGTCCATCGCCTGGACCGGCCGGCGTCGGGCGTACTGCTGTTCGCGTTCACCGCCGAGACCACCCGCGCCCTGCAGGCCGCGTTCGACGACGGTCGCGTGGCCAAGCGCTACCTCGCCCTGGTGCGTGGCCACACCGAGGCCGGGGGGACGATCGACTACCCCGTACGCAAGGCGCGGCACAAGCCGGCGCAGCCGGCGGTGACGCGGTACCGGAGGCTGCGCACCGCGGAAGCCCCCTTCCCCGCCGGCCCCTACGCCACCGCCCGCTACTCCCTGATGCGCGCCGAACCGCTGACCGGCCGGCTGCACCAGCTGCGGCGCCATTTCGCCCACATCCGCCACCCGATCATCGGCGACACCACCCACGGCGACGGCCACCAGAACCGCGCGTTCCGGGAGCACTTCGGCATCCGCCGGCTCATGCTCATGGCCCGCTCGCTGGAGCTTCCGCACCCGCGCCATGGCGACACCGTGACCATCACCGCGCCGCTGCCCGGCGCGTTCACCGACGTCGTCCGGGCCCTGGGCTGGCCGGCCGTCCCGGACGCGGAAGCCGACTGATACCCGCGGTTCCCGCGGCGGGATCACTTGCCCCGGTTCTGCAGGAACGCCGCCATGGCTTCCTTCTGGTCGGAAAGCACCTGGCTGACGGACGCGCGGCTGCGCATCTCCGCGAGGTACTCCTTGACCCCGGGCAGGCTGTCGTAGACGTCCACATCCAGGACCTTGCGCCCGGCGTCGCGGAGCAGCGGCAGGTGATTGATGGCGACGATATCCGCCTGCCCGAACGCGCGGCCGTCCAGCGGACCGTCGAACCGCGCCAGCGACGCCAGCGCCCGGGCGCCCCGCGCCAGGACGATGCCGGCGTCGCGGCGGGTTTCCTCGCTCACCGAGCCGCCGAAGAACGCCTCCGGGTACAGCCGCCGCGCCGGCAGCTCCATGTAGAGCTCGATCACCCGGGCGATCTCCCGCGCCTTGGCCCGGGCGACGGCCGTGTCGGGAAGCAGCGCGGGCCGGGGCGTGGACTCCTCCAGGTACTCGAGGATCACCTGGGCCTCCGTGAACACGCCCTCGTCCGTCTCCAGGAAGGGCACCTTGCCCATGGGGCTCTTGCCCAGGAGGTCGTCGCCCAGGGGCGTCCACGCGGTGACCTCCTCGAACGGCAGCTCCTTCTCCAGCAGGGCCGTCTTGGCCACGTTGTAGTAGTTGCTGACCGCGAATCCGTACAGCTTGAGCATGAATCGTCTCCTGACAGGATTTCTGGGAAGGTTACAGGACACTAGACCATCCGCGCCGCCAGGGAGCGCGGCAGGTTGCGCAGTAGCCAGCCGATGGGCGCCCAGGGCCAGGCGGGCACGCAGGCTGTCTCCGGTTCCCTCTCGATGGCGCGCACCAGCAGCCGGCAGCCGGTCTCCGCGTCGACGATGAACGGCGTCCGGCGGAGGTCCTCGTTGATGGCCGAGCGGATATAGCCGGGGAAAATCGTGCTCACCCGGATGGGCGAGCCGCGCAGCTCGATGCGCACGCCCTCGGCCAGCGACGCGATGCCGGCCTTGGTGGCGGCGTAGGTGGCCATGCTGCCGGGCAGCCCGCGGAAGCCGCCCACGGACGACATGACCACCAGGTGACCGGCGTCCTGCGCGCGGAAGATCTCCAGCGCCGCCTCGCACTGCGTCAGCGCGGCGACGAAGTTCGTCTCCGCGGTCTCGCGGTTGGCATGGGCATAGCCCGTACCCAGGGGCTGCCCCTTGCCGATGCCGGCGTTGACGATGACCCGGTCGAGACCGCCGAAGGCGTCGCGAAAGCTGCGGAACACGTTGAACACGGCATCCGGATCCCGGACGTCCAGCTGCTCGATCTCCACCCGGGAGCCGGGGTTCTCGACTTCCAGCTCCTGGCGCAGCGCTTCCAGGCGCTCCGCCCTGCGGGCGCACAGCGCCAGGTCGTAGCCCCGTGCCGCGAACTCCAGGGCCATGCCCCAGCCCAGTCCGGAACTGGCGCCGGTAATCAGTACTGTACGTCGCATCCGCTCCGCCCCGTGGATCCGGAAATATCGTTCCCGGAGCATACAGCCCCGTTCATGCGGCGGGAAACCTTCCCTCGTGGTTCCCGCGACGAACGACAACCGGGTATGCTGCCGCTGTCACGGTCATGCTTGCGGGAAGGGTTCCAACGTGCATCTGTCCGAACCGCGCTTCGTTACCACCGGCTCCGGAACGTTCGCCTACCGGGAGGCGGGCGCCCCGGACGGGCAGCCGGTGGTTCTGCTGCACGGCTGGCCCGAGAGCTCGTGGTGCTGGCAGCCTGTCACCGGCCGGTTACCGCAGCATTACCGGTTCATCGCACCGGACTTGCGCGGGCTCGGCGACAGCACCCGCGACGGGGCGCAGGATGCCTTCCGCAAGGACGCCCTGGCCGCCGACATGCTGGCCCTGGTCGACGCCCTGGGCGTCGGGGACTTTCAGCTCATCGGCCACGACTGGGGCGGCATCGTCGCCCAGGAGATGGCCATCGCCGCACCCGGGCGCATCCGGCGCCTGGTCATCATGAACATCAGCATCATCCCGAATGCCCGGGGAAATGCCGAGGCGGTGGCCGCCATCCGCGCGCGCGGCGCCCGGCACCAGTGGTACCAGCACTTCCAGCAGCACCCCGGCCTCGCCGAGGCGATGATACCCGGCAGCGAGGCCGACTGGCTCGGCGCCTTCCTGCGCGGCTCGGGCGGCAGGCCGTTCCCGGATGATGCGTTCCGGGAATACGTGCGCTGCTACCGCATTCCCGGCACGCCGCGAACCGGGGCCAGCTACTACCGCACCATGGGCGACGACCAGCAACGCTGGCAGTCTCTCGCCGGCCACGTCTTTCCCATGCCGTGCCTGTACGTCCACGGCAACCGCGACAGGGTGGTGATACCGGAGTTTCTCGCCCACGTGGAGGACTGCTTCCGGTCCATCCGTGTCGAATCCGTGGACGCGGGGCATTTCCTCCAGGAGGAGCGGCCGGACGAGGTCGCCGGCCATGTAGCGGCCTTCCTGGAACCATGACATCCCGGTTCGGGCCGGCGGCGCATTCGCGCACCGCGGCCGTCACGTTCCGGGAACACTGGGCGTGCGCGACGGCGGTGCGTTAGTGTCCTAAGGACACGCCCCCCGGGGGAGAAGGCGACCATGACAGCCCGACCCGAGGCAGCAAACCACGCCGAGCGCCTGGCCGACGACCCCGGCCGCTGGCGTTTCGGGCGGGTGCTGCGCCCGATCCTCCTGTTCGGGGCCGTCGCCCACGCGGTGTTCCTGGGTCTGTTCTGGTGGCTGCAGGTTCCCGTGCTGATCGGGTTCAACCTCGGCAGCCTCCTGCTGTATGCGGGCCTGATCCTCGCCGTGCCGCATCTGGAGACGCGGTGGACCGTGCTGCCCGCCGCGCTGGAGGTCCTTGCCCATGCATGGCTGGCCACGCACTACCTGGGCTGGCAGGCCGGATTCCATTTCTACCCGCTGATCCTGATCCCGCTGCTGGCGTTCCTGACCGCGCTGAGTCTCGGCCAGCGGTGCCTGCTGGTGCTGCTGTGCACGCTCTTCTACGCCGCGCTCGCCGCGGCCTACACCGGCGAGCCGGCGGCCGTGGCGGTACCGCAGTGGTTCGTGCCCTGGCTGAACGCGGCCAATGTCATCTCCGTCGCCACGGGCATGAGCGTCTTCATCCTCTTCTACGCGGTGGCGGTGGACAACGCGGACAGCATGCTGGGGCGCGCCCGCGATCGCCTGGAACGCCTGGCCGCCACCGATCCGCTCACGGGGCTGCTGAACCGCCGCAGCATGGATGACCGGCTGCGGGAGACGGTGGCGGCCGGCGGCACCCACAGTGTCCTCCTCGCCGACATCGACCGGTTCAAGGAGATCAACGACACCCTGGGCCACGATACCGGCGACGAGATGCTCAAGGCGCTATCCCGGCTGCTCCGCACCTCCATGCGCGAGGAAGACGCGGTGGCTCGTTGGGGCGGCGAGGAATTCCTGATCCTGCTCCACGGCCAGGATCTCGCCGCTGCGCGGGCCGCCGCGGAGCGGCTTCGCGCGGCGACACCCCATTGCTGGAGCAGCGACGCCGATCGTCACCTGTCCATCAGTATCGGCGTCGCCACCCTGCAGCCCGGGGACACCCCGCATGCCCTGACCGTCCGGGCGGACCGGGCGCTTCTCCGGGCCAAGCGGTCCGGCCGCGACCGCGTCGTCGCGGACACGGACCCATCGCCGTGATGCCTCAGCGGCCGGCCAGGGTGTCGAAGACATCGTCCTCCCGGGCAACGGCCTCCGCCCGGGCACGGACGAGCTCCTTGATCCTGCCGTGCGGGAATACGTAGAAGCGCCGCTGCTCGACCGCCTCCAGGGTCATGCGGGCGATATCGCCGGCGGGGATGCGGCCGTGCTGCACGGCGTACCTGAGCTCCTCGCTGCGGCGCCGCCGGGCCTCGGACATGGGCGCCGTATCGGCCAGCTCCGGCGGGCGGTTGCGCTCCGACTCCGCGATGGGCGTGGGAAAGAACGCGGGCGAGACGACGCTCACGCCGATATCCGCGCCGGCATCCCGAAGATCCAGGGCAAGGGTCTCGGACAGGGCGACCACGGCACTCTTGCTGGCGTTGTAGATACCGCTCCCGGGTGCGCTCACCCAGCCGGCCGCAGACGCGGTGTTCACCACGTAGCCCGTGCCCTGGGCGATCATGCGCGGCACGAATGCGCGGATGCCCCAGGCCACGCCGTGGAGATTGACACCGAGCAGCCATTGCCAGTCCGCCGTGGTGTGCTCCCACAGCGGGCCGTTGACCGCCACGCCGGCATTGTTGAACAGCAGGTGCACGCCGCCGTGCCGGCGCCAGACGGCATCGGCGAACGCCTCCATTGCCTCGGCATCGGAGACATCGACACGGTGCGCCGTGCATGCCGCCTCCGGTCGTTCCTCGCCGATCAGGCGGGCCGTCTCGGCCATTCCCGGCTCGTCCACGTCACCGAGAGCTACCGTCATGCCGCGGCGCGCGCAGCACAGCGCGAGCTCGCGTCCGAGTCCGCTGCCTCCCCCGGTAACCACGGCCACGCGGCCTTGAAACTGATCCATGGGCCTTCTCCTCTCCGGCATTGTCGCTCGCTGCCACGGATCCCCGGAACCGCAGCACGGCCCTTGCCATCATGCCACGGCGAACCACCCGCCGGGCCATTGCATCCGTGTACCGAATTGGGGATGCTAACCGCATATTGACTCGAACGATCGAAAGGGAACTTCGCGGCCAATGTGCCCGCCACGCGTCACGGTGCATGGACGCGCACAAACGCAGCCGCAAGGATGGATGCGCATGCGGTTACCGCGATGGCTACGGCACCGCCGGCTCAGCACGAGAGTGGTGGTTGCCATCGTGCTCGTCAGCTCCGTGGTCACCTGCCTGGTCACGGTCGTACAGCTGTATGCGGAGTACCGGCGCGATCTGGATTCGCTGGAACAGGGGCTCGCCGACGCACGCGCCAGCTTCGCCGGAACCCTCGGGGCAAGCCTCTGGGCCCTGGACGAGAGACAGCTCCATCTGCAGCTCCGGGGCCTGCAGAGCCTGCCCCACGTGGAGACCGTCACGCTCACCGGTGATCTCCGCATGCAGGTGGGCAGCCCGAGCGACTACCCGTATCGACGCACGATGATCATTCCGGTGCGTCACCGCACCAACGACGGCGTCCGGCACGAGCTCGGCCGCGTCCGCGTGACGGCCTCCCTGGCCGGGATCCACGCGCGCATCTGGGACCGTCTGGTGACCATCCTCGCGACCCAGGCGGCGAAGACGTTCGTGGTCTCCCTGCTGCTTCTGGCCCTGATCTACTGGCTGGTCATCCGCCACCTGCAGACGCTGGCCGCGTTCGCCCGGGCCCTGCGCCTGGACCGCCTGGACCAGCCCGTGGCCCTGGCCCGCCCGGCCGGCGGTTGCCTGCGCCCGGACGAGCTCGACGAGATGGCCAGCTCCATGAACTATGCAACCGCCCGCATGGCCGAGGACATGGCGGCGCGCCGGAGCGCGGAACGCCGGCACCGGCTGCTGTCGTACGCGCTGGAGCAGTCACCGGCCGGGGTACTGATCCTCGACCGCGACGGCCGCCTCGACTACGCCAACCCCCGATTCGAGCTGCTCAGCGGAATATCGGTTGCCGAGTGCCACGGGCAGCCGTGCTTCGGCGACGACGGATGGCTGTACACCCGACTCGCCGTCGCCGAGGGTGAGCCGGACCCGTGGGAGACCGTCCAGGCGGGCCACGAATGGCAGGGGGAGGTGCGTTTCCGGCGCGGCGACGGCCATTACCGGTGGGGACGGGCAACCGTGCGCCCCGTGCCGGGCACCGGGGGCATCCAGTACATCGCGGTGTTCGAGGACGTGACCCAGCTGCGGACGGTGGAGGAACGGCTCGACCACCAGATGCACTTCGATACGCTCACGGGCCTGCCCAACCGGCAGCTCCTGCAGCAGTTCCTGGCGACGATGATCGGCAGCAGCGGGACGACGCCCTGCGCCGTGGTTCTTCTCGATATCGATCATTTCAAGACCATCAACGAGAGCCTCGGGCCCGATGGCGGAGATCGCGTCCTGCGGGCCGTGGCGGCGCGCCTGCGCGGGAGCATTGACACGGACTGGCAGGTCGGGCGCTTCGGCAACGACGAGTTCATGCTGGTGGTTCCGGGTGCATGGGACCCAGAGGAGCTGCGCGGGCGCCTCGAGGGACTCCTCGACGCCCTCCGCGAGATCCGTTTCGTGGACGACCAGCCGCTGGTCCTGTCGGTCAAGGCAGGGGCGGCGCTGTGCCCCGGGGCCGGGCAACGGGTGCCGGACCTGCTGCGTGCCGCGGATGCGACGCTGTCCGCCGTGAAGCGCGAGGCCATGCGCCGCGTCGGTGTCTTCCGGGAAGGCGACAGCCTGGAGACGCGCCGCCGCCTGACCCTGGACGCCGACCTCCACCGCGCACTGGCCAACGGCGAGCTGCTGCTGCACTACCAGCCCATTGTCAGGGTCTCGGACGAACGGACGGTCGCCCTGGAGGCACTGCTGCGCTGGCAGCACCCGCAGCACGGTCTGGTTCCCCCCGACGAGTTCATCGGCCTGGCCGAGGACAACGGCCTGATCGTCCCCATCGGCGAGTGGGTCCTGCACCAGGGCCTGCAGACGCTGGCCGAACTGCGGCGCCGGCCCGGCAACGAGACCCTTCAGCTGGCAGTGAACGTGTCACCGCGGCAACTTGCCGACACGCGCTTCCCGGACGCCGTGGCCGCGGCGCTGCATGCCACCGGAATCCCCGCGGCGGCTTTGCAGATCGAGCTCACCGAGCGTGTCTTCCTGGGGGACGTTGCGTATGCCGGCGAGGCCCTGCATCGCCTGGAGAGCGTGGGCGTGGAGCTGGTCGTCGACGACTTCGGCACCGGCTACTCGTCCCTGAGCTACCTCAAGCGCCTGCAGGTGGACGTACTCAAGATCGACCGCTCGTTCATCCGGGACATCCTGCACGACGCCGGGGATGCCCAGCTCGTGCGCGCCATTATCTCCCTGGCGCACAATCTCGGACTACGGGTGGTCGCCGAAGGCGTTGAACATGCCGACGAGATGGCCTTCCTGCTCGGCGTGGATTGCGAGTTCGCCCAGGGATTCTACTGCGCCCGGCCGGGCCCGATGGGCGATGGCCCGCACCGCGAGGACCGGGCGGACCATGACTAAGCCACGCCCGGGACCGATACGCATTCTGACGGGGCGTGCCGCCGCCCTGCTCCTGGTTGCCGCGATTGCCGTACCCGCCCCCGTCCTTGCCCTCACGCCGGCACTGGTTCGGCACCAGCCGCCGGACTCCGGGGAAGACCGACGCGACGACTACGCGATCCAGCTCCTCGAGCTGGCCCTGTCACGCACCGAGGACGACTTCGGCCCGTTCAACCTCCTCGAGATCGATCTGCGCATGTCCCAGAACCGGGCCATCCGCGAGCTGAGGGACGGGCGGTACATCGACGTGCTGTGGACGATGACCAACCGCGCCCGGGAGGAAAAGCTCGTCCCCATCCGCATTCCGCTGGCCCGGGGCCTGCTGGGGGTTCGGGTACCCGTGATCCGGGCCGGGGGCGCCGGGCTCCTGGACGGAGTCTCCACCCTGCCGGACCTTCGGGACATGCGCGCCGGCCAGCTCCAGGACTGGCCGGACACCATGATACTGCGCCATAACGGGGTCCCGGTCACGACGGCCACGAACTACCAGAGCCTGTTCGCGATGCTGGCGCGGGGCCGTTTCCACTACCTGCCGCGCGGCATCCAGGAGCTCGCCGCCGAAACCCGGATCTACGAGCGCTACGGCCTGGAACCCTACCGGGATCTGTTACTGGTCTATCGCGCACCCAGCTACTTCTTCGTCGCACCCGGGGACCACACCCTGGCGCTGCGCATCCGCATCGGGCTCGAGCGCGCCCTGGCGGATGGCAGCTTTACGCGCCTGATGGAGCGGCACCCGGCGACGGCACCGGCCCTGACGACCCTGCGGCGGGGGCAGGCCCGCATCATCCGACTGCGCAACCCGAACCTGCCCGCCGCAACGCCGCTGGAGCGGGACGAGCTGTGGTTCGCACCCGTCTTCGGCGCCCACCCGGAACACGGCGGGGAGATCAGGTAGAGGGCGAGATCCGCTGCGCCGGACCGGAGCCGGACCACGACTGCAGCAACAGGGGGCGAACGTCGTCCGCTGCCAGGGGATAGGCCATGTGATAGCCCTGGGCCTGGTCCACGCCGAGCTCCATGAGCAGCGCCAGGGTCTCGGCGTCCTCGACCCCCTCCCCGACCACCTGCAGGTCGAGATCCTTGGCCATGTCGATCATGCGCCGCAGGATCTGCCGTTCCCGCCGCTGCTCCGGCGCCGAACGGATAAAGGACTTGTCGAGCTTCAGCGTATCCAGCGGCAGATCACGCACGTAGGCCAGCGAAGCGTAACCGGTGCCGAAATCGTCGATGGCAACGCGTACCCCTTGCTCGCGCAGGCGGGCGAGCTGATCCAGGTGGGCACGGTAGACATCCATCAGGGCCGTCTCGGTGATCTCCAGCTCCAGCGCCTCCGGCGCAAGCCCGGTTTCTTCCAGCAGATCGGTGATGTGCTGCAGCAGCGAGCCGCTGGTCAGGTTCCGCGTGGAGATGTTCACCGACACGGATACGGCCAGGCCCTGGTCATGCCACAGGCGCGTCTGCCGGATGGCGCGCTCGAGGACATGCGCGGTCAGCGCCCCGATCATGCCGGTTTGCTCGACCAGCGGGATAAAGGCGCCCGGTGCCAGCCACCCCCGCACGGGATGCTGCCAGCGTGCCAGGGCCTCGACGCCGACGAACCGGCCCGTTTGCAGGCACAGCTTGGGCTGGTAGACCAGCACGATCTCCTCGCGCTCCAGGGCCCCCGGCAGCTCGCTCAGCAGGTGGATGCCGTCGCGCCGGACCTGCTCGCGTTCTTCTTCGTAGTACGCAACCCCGGCCCCCTCCTCGTGCGCCCGCGCCGCGGCGACTGCCGCCTGCACGAAGGGTGCTTCCGAATCGACGGCATCGGCGCGCATGCGCATAACGCCGAGCGCCGTTTCCACGTACGCGTGGATGTGGCCGCCGTACAAGCTTGACCCGGTCAACTCGCGCAACACCGGCGGTAACTGCGTTGTCGCGATCTCCGGACCCACCGGCTCCACGACCACGAGCTCGTCGTTCCCCGTGCGCCCGACGATGGCTTCCGCGGGCAGCTTGACGCGCAGCTGCTGCCCGAGCCCGCGCACGACCTGATCCGAGCCCTCGTAGCCGAAGGTGGCAAGCAGATGATCGTAGTTGGTGATCTTCACCACGACGACAATCCGCTCCACGCCCGGCGCTTCCTCCAGCCGCAAGGCCAGCTGCCGGCGCACGCCCACCAGGTTGGGCAGTTCCGTTCCGCGGTCGGTGAAGCGATACCAGTCCAGGATGCCGGCCTGCCGGCGGGCATGCTCGAACAGATGGCCGAGCGTGACACCGATCACGGCCATCCAGCTCGCGCGCACGCTCCAGGAGACATACTGGGCGGGCACAGTCAGCATGGTTCCGGAAACCACCAGCTCGGCGACGGGCCCGACGGCCGCGCCGCCCAGCAGGCCGGTGACGAACCCGCCCAGCCCGCGAAAGCGAAAGGCCGCCAGAGCCACGGGAGCGTATGCGAAATGGGCATATGCCGAGGGCGTGCCGCCGTCACGCACGACCAGGACGACGGCCACGGCCAGCCCGAGGGCAATGAGCAAGAAGCTCGTGACGCGCTTGCGCGTCAACGATTCCAGCCCCCCGTACCGAACGGAACGTTGGCCGGTACCGGGCCACCCGTGCCCCCCTGCGGCCATGCAAGAATCCCTTATGCTGGTGCCGATGACAGCTACCGTTCGCTTGATTGTCACGCACACCGGCGCAACGCACCCGGGGATAGCCTTGCAAATCCCTCGGCGATCCGCAATCCGGGAGGCTACAGAGTAATCACCTGATCGGGCATATTGCCGGCAAGGGCGCCGTAGAGGTCGGGGAAGCAGCCGATCGGCACACCGCTGAACAGGCGGTCGGCGATCTCGCGCTCATAGCAGCACTGGTCGCAGCCCATCAGCTGGATCCCCTGCTCCCGCGCCACCTTGACCAGTCGTTCACCGATGGGGTTGCCGTCGACAAGGACGTAGTTGTTGTCCTCGAAGAAGAACATGCCGACGACGTCCGCCCCGTGCCGCTTCTCCTCCAGCTGCGGCAGGATCATCCGGGCGAGCACGTAGGAGACGTTATGCCGCTGGGTGGCAAAGATGTAGGCGACTTTCATGACCGCTCCTCCATGGAATGACAGGCTTGTTGACCCTTGAGCAGGGACGCGGCCCCGCGCAGCGCCGCGACCGCCAGCACCGCGCGGTCCTGCTTCACGGGCGGCACGCCGGGCAGCTGGTCCACCAGCACCTGCGGCGACAGCGTCTCCGCCGCCGCCATCGGCTCTCCCGTGATCATGCGGCAGAGAAGCTCGCAGTAGGCCACCAGCGTCACGCAGCTGGCGGCGCGGAAACCGGCCTGCTCGATGACGCCGTCGCCGGGGGAAAGGCTGAAGCGCGCCCAGAGGCCGTCGGCGGCAACCACGGCTTCACCCGCGTACGGCAGCTCCGGCTCGCGCTGGCGCCGCCACCCGGCATCGAAGCACGTACTGACGCTTGCCGCGGCACGGGACACTACGAGCCCTTCCACCGGAGCAGGTACCGCTCGAGCATGCCCGCGAGGGTGAACAGGAACAGGACGAACACCATGACCAGGAAGATCAGCGCCATGGTCAGGCTGGCGTTATAGGTGCTCTGGGCGTACGACAGCAGATAGCCCAAACCCCGGCTGGCCGCGACGAACTCGCCGACCACCGCGCCGGTGAATGCGAACCCCACGGCCACCTTGAGATTGCCCATGACCCAGGCGACCACCGAGGGGATGTAGACCTCGCGCACCAGCACGAGCCGACCGCCGCCCAGGGTGCGCACGCGCTCCACCAGGCGCTGGTCGACGTCCCGGATGCCGTTGTAGACCGCGAAAAAGGTCAGCACCACCACGAGGATGAACGACAGCGCGACCTTCGAGCCGATGCCGATGCCCAGCCAGATGATGAAAAGCGGCGCCAGGATCACCCGCGGAATGGCATTGAGCATGGCCATCACCGGCTCCAGAAGCTCGGCCAGGTACGGGATCAGCGCCGCGACGAACCCCAGGAAGATGCCGAAGAGAATCCCCAGCGCCAGTCCGAGAAGCGCGGCGCCGAAGGTCGCCTGCAAGTGAGGCCAGATATCACCGCTGGCGAACTGGTCCACGACGATGGCGCCGATGGCGCTGGGCGGCGGCATGTAGAACGGGTCGACATACCCGTTGGCGGCGAGGGACTCCCAGATCGCCAGAACCACCGCCAGTGCGAGCGCCCGCCGGGCATAGACGCCGAGCCATTTCATGCTCATTCGTTCACCACCTTGAGATCGGGGCGCGTGGAGCTCATGGGGCCGACTTCCTCCGAAAGCGCCGACCACAGGTCGCGTGCGAGATCCCGGAACGCGGGCTCGGTCCGCACGCCGACGAGATCCCGCGGCCGCGACAGGGGAACCTGGAAATGCCCCTTGATCCGCGCCCGCGGCCCGTTGCCCATGAGCAGCACGCGGTCGGACAGCGCAATGGCCTCTTCCAGGTCATGCGTCACCATGAGCACGGTCAGGTTCTCGCGCTCCACCCAGCTCATCAGGTCCTCGGTGAGGTAGTGCCGGACGATGGCGTCCAGGGAAGCAAAGGGCTCGTCCATCAGCAGCACGCGCGGGCGAAGCGCCAGGCACTGTGCGATGGCCACGCGCTTGCGCTGCCCTCCCGAAAGCTGGCGGGGCCAGCGGTCGCCATAGCCTTCCAGGCCCACGGCCGCCAGCCAGCCGTCCGCCTCGCGTCGCGCTTGCGCCTTGCGCGTGCCGCGGTTGCGCAGCCCCAGGGCCACGTTGTCGCGCACGGAACGCCAGGGCAGCAGCGCGTCGTCCTGGAACAGGAACGCCACCTCGTCCGGCGAGACATCCAGCGACACGGCCCCGGCGCTGGGCTTCTGCAACCCCGTGATGGCCCGCAGCAGCGTACTCTTGCCACAGCCGGACGGCCCGATGAGGCTCATGAACTCCCCGGCCTGCAGATCCAGGCTGAGGCCTTCCAGCACGGGAACGGCGCCCTTGCCGAAGGCCAGTGACAGCTCCCGAATGTGCAGCATTTATGACGTCCCCAGGATGGATGTATCCATGATGGCATCGAGATCCACTGGCGACTCCAGGATCTCCGCCTGCACCTGGGCGTCCACGACCCGCTGGGCCGCGTCTAGGTCGATCTGCACCTCGGTGGGGTACAGCGACTCCCGGTACCGGCTGAGCGCGCCCTTGAGCCGCTCGATATCGCCGCCGGCGACCAGCTCGTCCGGCAGGGCCTCGACCAGATCCTCGACGGGTGCTTCGCGGGTGTACGCCAGCCCCTTCCGCAGCGCGCGCGCCAGCGCCCGCATCTCTTCCATGCGCTGCTCGCGCTCGTCACGGCGGACGGACACGCCCATGAACTCGTAGGCGCCACCGAAATAGGCCTCGGCGTCCTCCAGGTCCATGGCATTGAACAGCAGGTTCGCGCCCTGCTCCGTGAGCATGGACAGGCTGGGTTCCTGGACCATGCCGGCGTCCACCTGGCCGAGCCGCAGGGCGTGGAACAGGTTCGTGCCCAGGGTCGCGAACTGGACGGTATCCGGGTCCACCCCCGCCTCCCGCAGGAGGAAAAGGGCGAGGGCGTGATCGGCCGTCCCCAGGGCGGCGACGCCGATGGTCCGCCCCTGGAGTTCGGACACCGAGGTGATCGTCTCGCCGGTCTCCGGCGAGGTCACCAGCGCGAACAGCGGCAGGCGCCCGGTGGTGGCGAAGCGGACGATCTCGGCGCCGTTGGCGTAGGCGTTGAGCGCCGCATCGAACGACGTGGCCGCGTAATCCACGGCGCCGCCGTTGAGCGCCTGTAGCGCCGCGCTGCCGCCGCGCGTGTAGACCAGCTCCACGTCCAGGCCCTCCTCGGCGAAAAAGCCCGCCGCACGGGTGGCCTCGTAGGGGACGACGCACAGGAGCTGGCTGCAGAAAGCCAGCCGCACCTTGGTCAGGTCGTTGGCCATGGCCAGGCCCGACCACCCGGACACCATGCTCAGGCCCGCCGTCGCAGCCATGCCCTTCAGCACGCTGCGGCGGTTGATGCCCCGGCTGACGTGGAGCTCCTCCACGGGCCCCGCAGCGGGCCGGCCCGTACCGCAGCAGTTGGTCTCGAATTCGGTCATCGCACCCTCCGGGACCGGGTCCGGTGCTGCCGCGCCCGACGCGCAGCGCTGCCGGTCCTTGCATACATGAAAGACTAGCAATCGGCGTTAAAACGAAAAAATAACGGATTCCCCTTTATTTAGAGTCAACGGGAATATGCCGGCCCCCATCCCGCATGATACGGACCGCATTACAGTGGCGGCAAAAGGAAGCCGTGCCGCTCCAGTACGGCCTGGGCCCGCTCCGTGCGGAGAAAGTCCCGGAAGGCCGCGGCCGGATGGTCATCGCCGTCGACCAGCAGGGCCGCGTGCAGTGCTACGGGCTCATGCGTGCCCGCGGGCAGCTGCGTCGCTCGCCCATGGCGTCCCATTTCGGCTCCCCCGGCCATGGGTGCCGGCAAGAGGGCCGCCTGTGCAGGCCCGCCGGAGACCATCCGGGCGGCGTGCGCCACGTGATCGGCCATGCGCATGTGACCCCGGATCTCGGCCCAGAGCCCGGCGGCCTGCAGGATGTCCCGGGAGCGGCGTCCGTACTCGGATACCGCCGGGTCGGCCATGGCCACGTGACCCAGGCGCTGTCCACGCAGGGCGTCCGCCAGCCCGGCCGTTCCGGCTCCCGCCCGGATCGGTGCACCTCGACGTACGTACATGACGAGGCGGGCTCCCGCGAAGACCTCGCCCGTATTGTCCGCGACCTCCGCCTCCACCAGCCGCTCGACACCGGACGCCCCGGCGGCCAGGAAGACTGTATAGGGCGCGCCCGCGGCGATCTCCGCCGAGAGGTAGGCCGACGAGGCGAACGAGGCGCGTACCGTCTCGCCGCCCTCGCCCTCGAAGGCCGCGACGAGCTCCGGCATGACGCCCTTGAGGCTCGCGTCCGCCGCGACCCGTATGCCTTCCTGCCCATACGCTCCGGACAGCAGAACCCCGGCCAGCGCGACACCGCCGGCCAGCCGCAGGAGACATCGAACATACACCATGCGCATCGCGATCCCCGCCAGCGGATTCCTCGCTTCCGCCGATAGTGCCCTGCGGCGGCTCCGGGGCCAAGGCCCGGCAGCTGTCGTCCCTGCCCGACGGTGTGACGCATTTCGTTACCTTGCGCCACAGACTGTTACCTCGGGTAACATATGGGCAACCCTGCTATCCTTTAACTGCATGATTTTACGATAAACAAAATCTGGCACCGGATGTGCATGATTGACGACACAACCAAGCGGCACCAGAGAACGCCGTGACGAGGAGAAGCCCCGACACCAGTGAGCGCAGCGAGCCGCTCGACGACGTGGCGAGCGTCGTCGATTTCCTGCGTCGTCACCCGCCATTCGACCGCATGGGCCGCGAGTCCGTGCAGGACGTCGCCATGCGCCTGGAATGGGTGCACTACTCCCGGGGCACGCGCATCGTCACGCCCGACAGCGGCCCGGCGTCGCGGCTGTTCATCATCCACCGCGGACGGGTCCGCGGCGGCGGCGCTGCCGGGCAATCCGCGACCGGCGATGACCGCAGCGGGGACAGCTGGGAGCTGCTGCCGGGCGAGTGCTTCCCGGTGGGCGCGCTGCTGTCACGGCGCCCCGTGCGCACGGTGCACGAGGCCGCGGAGGACACCGACTGCCTGGAACTGGAATGGTCGGACTTCAACACGCTCCTCGAGCAGTCGACCGTATTCAACGAGTTCTGCTCCCATCGCCTGTCCACGCTGCTGAACAGCATGAAGCGCGAGGTCCAGGCCGACGCCCTGCGCGGGCTGGGCGGGGATACCTCGCTGAACATCACGCTGGGTGACCGCCTGCGCCGGCCGCCGGTCACCTGCCGGGCCGACACCGCCGTGCACGAAGCGCTGCAGGCGATGCAGGACAACCACGTGGGCAGCATCGTGGTCACCGACGAGCGCCAGCAGCCCCTGGGGGTCTTCACCCTGCGCGACCTGCTCACCCGCGTGTCGCTGCCCGGGCTCGATCTCGGCACCCGCATGGACGCCGTGATGACGCCGTCGCCGATCTGCCTGCCCCGCTCCAGCTTCGCCTTCGAGGCCGCCATGGTCATGGCGCAGCACGCGATCCACCACGTGTGCGTCGTCGACCGTGGACGGCTCGTGGGCGTGATCTCCGAGCGGGACCTCTTCTCCATGCAGCGCGTGGGGCTGGTCAACCTGAGCAAGACCATCGCCCGGGCGGATTCCATCGAGGCCCTGTCCCAGCTTCGCCCGGATGTCCACCAGCTCGTCGACCAGATGATCGCCCAGGGCGTACGGGTGGGCCAGATCACGCAAATCATCACCATGATCAACGACCAGATCACCCGCCGGGTCATCGAGATCTGCATGCAGGCCACCGCGGATCTGCCCGAGATCCCCTTTACCTGGATCGCCTTCGGCAGCGAGGCGCGCAGGGAACAGACCCTCAAGACCGACCAGGACAACGGCGTGATCTTCCGGACACCGGCGGAGACGACGCCCGCCGCGGTACGCGAGGCGCTCACCCCGATGCTGCGGCGGATCAACGAGGCCCTGGACGCATGCGGCTATCCCCTGTGCCCGGGAAATATCATGGCCAGCAACCCCGACTGCTGCTTGAGCTTCGAGGAGTGGCAGGGCCGCTTTACCCGCTGGATCGACCAGGGCACGCCCGAGCATCTCCTCCAGGCGTCCATTTTCTTCGATTTCCGCGCCATCGACGGCGCCCCGGACGACGTCGAGCAGCTGCGCTACTGGCTGCTCGACCGCACCGCCCGCAACAGCCGGTTCCGCCGTCAGATGGCCGCCAATGCGCTGCAGCTGCGGCCGCCCCTGGGGCTGTTCCGGTCGTTCCGCACCAGCTCCCGCGGCGAGTACCGCAACACGCTCAACCTCAAGCTCAACGGCGTCACGCCGTTCGTGGACGCGGCGCGGCTGCTGGCGCTGGCCCATCGGTTGCCGGCCACCAACACCATGGACCGCCTGCGCATGGCGGCCGACGCACGGGTCGTGGACCCCGGGGATGTCGACGCATGGTCGGACGCGTACGATTACATCCAGATGCTGCGCATGCGCAAGAATCAGGAACAACGGGCCGCCGGTGAGCCCCTGAGCAACCGCGTGGACCCCGACGAGCTCAACGACCTGGACCGGCGCATTCTAAAGGAGGCCTTTCGAGAAGCGAGAACGCTACAGAACAAGATCGAAACGGATTATCAGCTCTGAATCCATCCATAACAGCGAGACTGATGCAGGAGGAGAACCATGTCGGATCCGAATCAGTTACAGGAACGACGAAACGAGTACTGGCGACGAAACCTCAAGATCATCGGGGGTTGCCTGGCCGTATGGGCGATCGTTTCGTACGGGCTGGGCATTCTGCTTGCCCCTGCACTCAACGCGATCCAGATCGGTGGCTATCCCCTGGGCTTCTGGTTCGCCCAGCAGGGTTCCATCATCACGTTCCTGATCATCATCTTTTTCTACGCCTGGCGTATGAACAAGCTTGACCGGGAATTCGAGGTCGACGAACAGTAAGGGGCACAAAAAATGAGCTTACAAGTACTCAGCATCATTGTTGTGGGCCTGACCTTTGCCCTTTACATCGGCATCGCGATCTGGGCCCGCACCGGAAGCACCAGCGAGTTCTACGTCGCCGGCAAGGGGGTCAATCCCGTCCTCAACGGCATGGCCACCGCGGCCGACTGGATGTCGGCGGCCAGCTTCATCTCCATGGCCGGCCTCATCGCCTTCCTCGGGTACACCGGCGGGGCCTATCTCATGGGCTGGACCGGCGGCTACGTGCTCATGGCGCTTCTTCTGGCACCGTACCTGCGCAAGTTCGGCAAGTTCACGGTGCCGGAATTCATCGGGGACCGTTTCTATTCCAAGACCGCCCGCGTCATCGCGGTCATCTCCCTGCTGGTGATCTCCATCACCTACGTCATCGGGCAGATGCGCGGCGTCGGCATCGCGTTCTCCAACATCCTGAACGTGCCGCTGACCATCGGCCTGATCTCGGGCATGGTGATCGTGTTCATCTACGCCGTGTTCGGGGGCATGAAGGGCATCACGTATACCCAGATCGCCCAGTACTGCGTGATGATCTTCGCCTACACGGTGCCGGCGCTGTTCATCTCCTTCCAGCTCACCGGCAACCCGCTGCCGCAGCTGGGCCTCGGCTCCACGCTCGTGGGCGAGAACCAGTACCTGCTGCAGGCCCTGGACGAGACCCTGGTGGATCTGGGCTTCCAGCCCTACACCGAGGTCCGCGGCATGAGCATGACCAACATGTTCATGCTGACGCTGTCGCTGATGATCGGCACGGCGGGCCTGCCCCACGTCATCGTGCGGTTCTTCACCGTCCCGCGGATCCGGGACGCACGCAAGTCCGCCGGCTGGGCCCTGGTGTTCATCGCCATCCTCTACCTCACGGCTCCGGCGGTGGGCGCGATGTCCATGTGGAACTTCATCAACACCATGCAGCCCGGTGAAGTCGGCGCCCCGGAGGGCAACGTGGCGGTCGAGAACCTGCCGGCCTGGACGGACCGCTGGGAAGAGACCGGCCTGCTGGAGTTCACGGACAAGAACGATGACGGCCACATCCAGTACTACAACGACGGCAATGAAGAGTTCGCCCAGATGGCCGAGCAGGAGTACGGCTGGGAGGGCAACGAGGTCACCAAGCTGGACCGCGACATCATGGTGCTCGCCACGCCGGGCATCGCCCAGCTGCCCAACTGGGTGATCGCACTGGTGGCGGCCGGCGGCATCGCCGCAGCGCTGTCCACGGCGGCCGGCCTGTTGCTCGCCATTTCGTCGGCCATCTCCCACGACCTGATCAAGGGCGTGATCAAGCCGGACGTCTCCGAGCAGGGCGAGATGATGGCGGCGCGCATCAGCATGGGGGCGGCGATCCTGTTCGCCGGCTACCTCGGGCTGAATCCGCCGGGCTTTGCCGCGGAGGTGGTGGCCCTGGCCTTCGGCTTCGCCGCGGCCAGTATCTTCCCGACCCTGATGATGGGCATCTTCTACCGGAAGATGAACCGGGAAGGCGCCATCGCCGGCATGCTCGCGGGCCTGGGTGTCACCCTGCTGTACATCTTCACGTACAAGGGGTGGTTCTTCTTCCCGGGCACCAACATGCTGCCGGACACGGCGGAATACTGGCTGCTCGGCATCAACACCGGCTCCTTCGGTGCCGTCGGTGCGGCCGTGAACTTCATCGTGGCGTTCGCCGTCGCGAAGATGACCACGCCGCCGCCGGCCGACATCCAGAAGCTGGTGGAGAGCGTGCGCGTGCCGCGGGCCGACTGAGGCCGGGCACACCCCGCGAGCGGGGCAGCCGCGAGTGCTACGATGGCATGATGTGGCCCGCGGCCCCCGCCCTCGGGGAAGCAGTCGAGTTGAAGGCCCGCCACCGGCGGGCCTTTTTTGTGGGTGCAAACATGCCCGGACTGGTACCGATCATCGAAGCGTGTCGCTCGACCGACGAAGTAGCCCGGGCAGCGTCCCGGGCAGCGGCAGCGATTCCGGCCTTCCAGCGCCGCCTGGCGAGGGATGTCCAGTGATGACACGCCCGGGGGTGCTGTTCGACAAGACCGTTGCCGATGTCATGCAACCGGCACGTGTGGTGTGTTCCCCGGACACGTCGTGCGAGGAGCTCGCCCGGCGGATGGCTCTCGAAGAGGCACCCTGCGCTCTGGTGGTGGACAGCACGCAGCGGCTCCGGGGCCTGATTCTCTCCCGCGACATTCTCCGCCATTTCGGCATACCGCGGACGAGGGCCTCACCGGTCGAGCCCCTGATCACCGCCCCCGGCTATCGCGCGCATCCGGACCACCCGGTCAGCCGCGCCCTCGGGGCGCTCCAGCGGGCTGCATGCCGGTATGCACCGGTACTCGACGCCGACGGCACCATCCTGGGCCTGCTGGACCGGCAAGACTGCCTGCACACCGCCCTGCCGTCGGTCATCCCGTACCTGGGCGAGCTGGCCACGGCGGACACCAACCCGGGCCTGGCGGCCGCGCGCCGGGCGCAGGCGGACATTGCCGGCGCGCTGCGCCGGGATGGAGCCGGTATCCACGAAACCCAGGCGGTACTCTCCCGCCTCAACGACGACGTCCATCGCCGGGCGCTGGCGATGGCGACGGCAGCCATGGAGCGGGACGGCTGGGGAACGCCGCCGCGCCCCTACAGCCTGTTCCTCATGGGCTCCGCGGGACGCCTGGGCAGCTTCCTCGACCCGGATCAGGACAACGGCCTGGTGATCGCGGACTACCCGGACCGGGAGCACGCCGCCATCGACGGCTATTTCAGCGAGCTCGCCCGGCGCCTGTGCAGCTCCCTGAACCAGGCCGGTATCGTCTTCTGCCCGGGGCACGTCATGGCGACCAACCCGCTCTGGCGGAAGACGGTCACGCAATGGCGCGAGCAGATCGGCCTGTGGCTCCGCCGGCGCAGCGACACCGGCTTTCTGCATTGCAGCATCCTGCTGGACTGCCGGCACGCGGCGGGCGACGCGGCAATGGCCGACGAGCTCCGCAGCGAGATGTTCCTGCGCCTGGAGGCCGCGCCCGGCTATCTGCGATCCCTGACGCTGGCCGACTCGCCCCGGGATGTCGGCCTCGGCTGGTTCAACCGGCTCATCACCGAGCCGGGTGACAGCCCCCATGCCGGTGCCATGGACCTCAAGCGCTACGGCATCACCCCCATTGTCGAGGTCGCCCGTCTCTACGCCCTCGCCCACGGGGTGGAAGCGGTCTCGACGCCCGGGCGCCTGGGCGCCCTTTCGGATGCCGGTGTACTGCCCCGGCGCGAGGCCGACGACCTGATCGGTGCGCACGCGTACCTGGCGGGAATGCTGCTGGACCACCAGCTGGAGCAGCTGCAGGCCGGCGAGGCGCCGGCGAAATACCTGGAACCGGCCAGGCTGGAGGCAGCCGAACGCGACCGGCTCGTCGACAGCCTGAAGATCACGCGGAGCATGGTGCGAAAGCTCGCCCGCGACCTGGTGGGAATCGCTTACTGACCCTCCTGCTCGCGCTCGCCCGCCCGCCGCAGGTTCAGGATCACGAACCGCACGTTGTAGGCCAGACCGGCCGCAAGCGTGATGGCGCCGGTAACCAGGAACAGGTAGAACAGCCAGGAAATCCCCATGAGCTGCCCGACCCACAGGGCGGCGACACTCACCACCGCCATCGGGATGCTGATCTTCATCAGCACGCGCAGCCACGGATCCGAGGTAATCTTCACGGTTTCCTTCTCCCCGGTCATTGGTGGGACGCTCCCGAAGCTGCGAAAACAGCCACGAGCATAGTACGCAACGCGGCTGTTGACCATGCCCGGGACGACGCCGTCCCTGATCGGCGGTAGCCGGCCATGGTATCCTCGGGAGCACGAACGAGATCCGGGCACCCGCGCGCGATGGACGCCGCGCGGACGATCCGGGCCACCCCTGGAGGAGAGCGACCATGCACCAGCGACAGCGGACGCGGAGCACGCTCCCGGCTGACGGCGCCGGGCCATTCCGCCCGGCCCGGGCCCCGCAATCCGGTCGACCCGCCTGACGCCGGCCATGCAACCCCGCCAGCAGGTGCTCTACACCACGCTCGCCCTGGCCGCCGTGACCGGACTGGCGGTATCCGGCGTGGTGCACCTTGCCAGTGGGACCGAGGGGAGCGCCCTCGGCCCCGCCCTGGGGGGCGTCGTGGCAGCAGCCATGATTCTGGCCGCCGGCCTGCTGGTGGACGTGTTCATCATGCGCCCCGCCCGCAAGCTGGTGCGCGGCATCCGGGCGCTGCGGGAGTCGCGCTCGTGCGATCAGGGCCTGCCCCTGCCGCGCCGTCACGCCCTGGGCAGCCTGCCGGACGCCGTCGGCGAGCTGGCGGAGGCGCTAAGAACCTCCCGCCGGGAAATCCGGGAAGCGACGGAGCAGGCCACCGAGCAGGCGGAGGAGCAGAAGACCTGGCTCGAGGTCATTCTCCAGAGCCTCGGCGAAGGCGTCGTGGTGTGCAACCGCAAGCACCAGATTCTCCTCTACAACAACGCCGTCGTCTCGATTCTCGGCACGCCCGAGGCCATCGGCCTGGGACGATCCCTGTTCGACGTGGTCTCCCGGGCGCCGGTGGAGCATACCCTGGAGCGCCTGGAGCGCCAGCACGACCAGGGCATCACCACGGCGCCGGAGCTGACGGCCCCGTTCGTGTGCCGCAGCGCCGACGCTCACCGGATGCTGCATACGCGGGTGGCCCTGATCCTCGACGGCAACGACGCCGTCACCGGATACCTGATCACCCTCACGGACATCTCCCGGGATGTCTCCCTGCTCACGCGCGGCGACGCCATCCGGCTGGCGCTGACCCGGGAGCTGCGGGGCGTGGTCGGCAACCTGCGCGCGGCCGCCGAAACCGTTACCCACTATCCCGACATGGCGCCCGAGGAACGCCGCGCGTTCGACGCCGTGATCCTGCGGGAGAGCCAGACCCTGAGCCGACGCATCCAGGAGCTCGGCGAGGACCTCCAGGGCCAGCTGCTCGGGCGCTGGCCCATGGCCGACCTGCACGTCGGCGACCTGGTCAGCTGCCTGCAGGAGCGCCTGCGGGACGAACCGGGCCTGCGCGTCAACCTGGTGGGCATGCCGCTGTGGCTGCACGGAGACAGCCTGTCGCTGGTGCAGATGCTGGAATGCCTGTTCCGCCGGCTCCACCAGGAGACAGGAGAGGCGGAATTCGACGTCGAATCCCTGCTCGCCGATCATGCCGTCTACGTCGATATCCGCTGGTCCGGCGACCCCCTGCCGGCAGACGCCCTGGAGGCGTGGCTGGCCACGCCCTGCGACGACGAGGCTGCCGGCCAGCGCACCCGCGACGTTCTCGATCGCCACGACTGCGAGCCCTGGAGCCAACGCGGCCGCCGCCAGGGGCAGGCGGTGGTGCGCCTGCCCCTGCCGCCTCCCTCCCGGCCCCAGTTCCTGCCGGAACCGGAACACCTGCCGGCGCGCCCCGAGTTCTACGACTTTGGCCTCATGCGCAAGCACGCCGGCGACGAGGAGCTCGCTTCGCAGCCCCTGCGGGATCTGTCGTTCGTGGTGTTCGACTGCGAGATGACCGGTCTCGACCCCATGGGCGGCGACGAGATCATCGCCATCGCCGGCGTGCGCGTGGTCAAGCACCGGGTGCTTACGGGCGAGTCCTTCGATCGCCTGGTCAACCCCGGGCGCCCCATCCCCGCGGACTCCATCCGGTTCCACGGCATCACCGACGAGCAGGTCCGCGACAAGCCGGGTATCCAGGTGGTGCTGCCCCAGTTCCGCAAGTTCGTCGGCGACGCCGTCATGGTGGCCCACAACGCCGCGTTCGACATGAAGTTCATCAGCCTGCGCCAGGAGGAAAGCGGCGTGGAGTTCGACAACCCGCTGCTCGACACCCTGCTGCTGTCCTCCATGCTCGACGGCGATGAAGAGGACCACTCCCTGGATGCCCTGTGCGATCGCTACGGCATCCATGTCAGCGGCCGTCACACCGCTCTCGGCGACGCCCTGGCGACCGCCGAGCTCCTGGTACGGCTCATCGACCGCCTGGAAGCCCGGGGGCTGGACACGTTCGGGGAGGTCATGCGGGCGTCGAACATGGCGGCCCAGATCCGCCAGCGCTCGGCCATCGTCCACGCGTCGATGCAGGGCTAGTGTCCTGTAACCCGAGTTCGCAGGACACTAGCGCCGGTTCGGGCCACGGATCCGGTCAGGCCGGCTGGCCCAGCCGCTGCAGCTCGCCGAACGTATCCGCGTTGTGAAGCAGATCGGCCAGGGTGAACTCGTTGAGGCGATCGACGAAGGCCTGCCGGGCGCTCTCGAAAACCCCCTTGAGCGAGCATCCGCCGCATAGCGGGCAGGGTTGCCGGCTGCAGTCGACAATGGCCAGGGAATCCTCCATGGCCAGCACCACATCCCCCACGCGGATCTCCTCCGCGGGTCGCGCCAGCCGCAGCCCGCCTGCCCGACCCTTGGTGGTAGCGAGAAACCCGCTCTGCGCCAGCCTGTGGACCACCTTGCGCAGATGCTCCAGGGAGATGGCGTAGGCCATCGCCACCTCGCGCATGGTCACCCGTCGATCCCGGTGGGCCCCGGCGAACATCAGAACGCGCAAGCCGTAGTCCGTGTGAAAGGTCAGTTCCATGAACCGGGTCCCCCGCTGCCGCCGCTCATTGCTCCGCCTCGTCGCCGGAAGCCACCCGGACCAGCCGGGCCCGCCACAGGGGCGGTCCGCACTGGAGCGGCTGCCACTGGACGCGCTCGCCGTAGTGGCGCGCAACATGCGCCTGCAGCCGCTCCGGTGCCGCCGCCGTCATCAGCAGCAAGTCCTCGCCCACGGTCAGGCTCGAGAGCGTGAGCTCCAGCAGTGGCAGGCGCTCCAGCCGGTCGTGGACCCGCAGGTCCAGCACCGCCGTATACTGGCGGCCGTCCGATCGCGCGCCGGCGCCGTCCGCATTCCCCGTGACCATGGCCATTCATTCCCGCCGTCCTGCTGCCTGCATGGTACAAACCTTTCGGCAAGTAAAGCCAGATCCGGCCCCGTGGCCAGCCGGCCTACTCCCTGTACGTTTCGATGTTTTTATCATACATCTATATGCTCCCTGTAGCGAGCCGTTGCAGAGCACGCCAAGAACACTCCAACTACCTGATTCTCCAATAAATTCCGTTGCGGTTTGTGACACTCCCTGCTTTAATGGCCTTAACGTTGCAACGCCCTGCAACGTGTCAATCCCTGGTACATCCCTGAGACGGGCTATGCGGCAGCGAGAGGCACAAATCATGTCTAAAAACAGACAGAAAGGTCTTTCCACTTCAGGCAGTAAGGTATCCATCACGCAGACGTTCCTGGATCGGCTCAAGATGCCCGACCCCAGCGGCAGAGACCGGCACGTCTGGGATACGAAGCTTCCCGGGTTCGGCGTACGGGTGAGCGGGCGCGGGGCAAGTGCCTCGTTCATCGTCCAGCGTGACGTGCGCGGTCGGGTCAACCGCAACGGCAATCAGCTCCAGCGCACCATCACCCTTGGCCGCGTCGGCGTGCTGGCCCTGGCCGACGCTCGCGACCGGGCACGATCTCTGCTCGATCAAATGGCGCAGGGCATCGACCCGAAGGAGGCTGAAGCCGAGCGGCAGGCCAACCAGATCACCCTCGCCGACCTCCTCGACCGCTACCTGAAGACCAAGCACGGTCTTGCCGAGACAACCCGCGATGGCTACCGCCGGGCTATCGACACGTACTTCGACAACTGGCGCACCCGCAACATCAACACGATCTCCCGAGCCGACGTTCTCGACCAGCGCGACGCCATCATCCGGGCGGTGCGCGAGAACAAGGGGGTCACCGGACAACCCCAGGGCTCCGACAAGACCGGGCTGGCCGCAGCCGAGTACGCGATCACCGTGCTCCGTGCCCTACTCGGCTTCGCCATCGAGCGCGAGCTTGGCGGGTTGACCAAAAACCCGGCACAGTTGCCGAAGGGCCAGAAGTACAGCCCGCCTCCACGGACCCGAGTGCTCGGTGCCGAGGAGTTCGCCCCGCTCTACGGTGCCATCCAGGCACTCGACAACATCGCGTTCCGCTACTACCTCACGCTCGTTCTCTTCACCGGCATGCGCCGCAGCGAGAGCGCCGGGCTGGCGTGGTCTGACGTCAATCTCACCGACCAAGAGCACGGCGGCGTGCCCGCCCGGAGCATCCGCCTCCGCGCCGAGCGCACTAAAGGCAAGAAAGAGCGCATCGTGCCGCTCACCGACTTCCTCCTCGACCGCCTCATCGAGCTTCGGCGCTTGGGGCTGTCGACGCACTGGCTGTTTCCTGCCGTACAGAAGAGCGAGCGCGGGCACATCGCCGACGGCCTCGTCCCCCTCCAGCAGATCACCGAGCAGGTGGGCATCCCCCATACCACGCTCCATGACCTCCGGCGCTCGTACATCACGACCGCCGCGAGCTTGAATCTGCCGTACGCGCTCGTGGTGGAGCTAGCGGGCCATGCCCCTAACGGGCGCGACATCACAGCGGTGCACTACATCCACACCAACCTCGCCGACCTGCGCCAAGCACAGCAGACCGTCACCGACCGGCTGAAGGTCCTGTGCGGCATCACCGAGCCTGCCGAGGCCGAGAACGTAACGGCGCTTGCGCAGCGCCGGGAGGTACAGCAGGCATGAGTGAGGATCGACTGCTCACCGTACGCGAGACCGCGCAAATGCTCGGCTACTCCCGCACCCAGCTCTGGCGGATGCGCAAGGCGGGCCAAGGCCCCGCCTGGCTGCGTGTCGGGCGGGGGCACATCCGCTACAGCCGCAACGACGTTGAGGCGTGGATGGAGAGACAGCGGCGCAAGGCTGCTCGTCGTGGTGGCGGCAGGCCGCTGGCCAATCCGATCACCCACCCCAGTAGGTCCAGGGGTGACGAGCCGGCCAACTATCTCCGCTTCCTGATGGCGCTGACGCCGAATACCGACGGAGACAGCCGATGAGCAACTACGTGCAGCACCTCGCCGCCCTGGGCCGCATGGCCTCGCGGCTGAGCGTGCAGAAGCCGGGCGCCCGGCGCGCCCTACATGCCGCCGAGTGCGCGGGCTACGCCGGGGCGCTGATCGCCTGCTCGGGCAGCGAGAAGGTGCAGCGCAAGGCCGAGGAGCTACAGGCGCAGGCGGTGGCCTGCCTGGAGGTGGACCGCCCTGCCCTACTGGAGACGAAAGAGGTGCACCATGACTAATCAAGCCGTGATCGACGAAGACATCCGGGAGATGACCGAGCTGATGAGCGAGGCGGTCACCGCGCGCATGCAAGCGGCGGGCATCGACATCAGCACCGTCGCCCACGACTCGCACGGGGCGGCAGTGGCCGACATGTTCAGAGCGCAATTCTGCCTGCCAGAGCCCGAGGCTGCCGCCGCCGCGCAGCACACCATCGACCTGATCCAGATGCGCGCCCTGGAGCAGCGACACGCCGCGCGCATGGCGCCAGGCGGGACGGCCTGAAAAATTTTGCGGGCTCCGGAACTCCTCCTGGGCGACCCCAGTCCACATAAGTGAGTGGCCAAAAGTGGGCCGCTCATTCGCTGGCGGCTCTGACCGGTCCCACGACCGCCCCCCAGGCCGCCGTCTTTTTGGAAAATGTAATGAGGAGATAACCGTGAACGGTTTCCTACTTTATGAAATGGAAACTCCACAAGGCGGCAACGACCCCTTGAGGATCTCAGCAGGGGCGTACCACATAGAGTACGCGTTCCGTGACAACGAGCCTGTGTTTGTCATGCAGCCGATGACGGAACAGGGAGGCGACTGGCAACGGCGCCCGCACAGACTCGGAATGCGGCCCGTCGACCTCGTCGACCTCGTGGAAGCCAATGCGTTGCTTGTGTACGACCACACCACCACGTCGCAGGAGGTTGACGCTCTGCTCGAAGTTCTGCTCATCGAGGAGGGTGCGCCTCCGGAGGTCATGGAGAGTATCTACGAAGCACGCAGCCGACCGGGTAAGGCACAGCTCGTCCCGTGCCAGGAGAGCCTGGTTGTCGGACCGGACAGCCTGGTTGTCGAAGATGATGGCCTTGGAGGCCGTACGGCTGGCCACCGCAGCAACACCACCCACTAACGTGGTGATGGCGTAGTCAAGGACGATCATCTTGCCGTGGTGATGGGCTGACTGAACGCCCTCTTGTTCCCGGCGCAATGGACTGATCACGCGGCGCTCAAGCGCACGACAAGCAGAACGCATGAACAGCGGAACGCGCGGACAGCACAACGCATTTACAGCAGTACGCACTAGCCGCAGTACGCGCGACGCACGAGCAGAACGCACGAACAAAAGTGCGCCCCGCCAGCGAAGGATCCAGCGGGGCGCGGGGACCTGGCTTAAAGCGGAGAGGCAGCCGCGCAGCCAGGTCACGTAACCATGAGTAATGGTACTGTCATTCAAGCGAATTGGAGCCGCGAATGCAAGACAGAATGCGCGCAAGAATTTGCTTAACATCGAAGGGCGAACATCGCAGAATAAAAAAGATGAACCCCCAAAGCCGATCCGGGCAATGAGGGTTCAGGAGACAGTAGATTGAGGTGTACAAACGGTTGCTCAAGCGCTTTGCGCAATAGGAGGTATTGAGGCCAACAAGTCAGGAGCTTCTATGACTACCTTCTACGTAACAAAGTGTACTTGAACTTCACCAGCCCGGAGGCCGGCACCGTACCAACTGCAACAGCGCCCGAGGCCGAAAGCACAGCGCCTAAGACGAGGTACAATTGGCATGAGCAGTATCGCGAACCCGCATGATGAAGGCAAGCAGCCGACGCCGCGTCAGCGGATGGAAAGCATCGAGAATCACCCCGACTTTTCAACGTTGACGAAATCGGAATTGAATGTGCTCCAGGCATTCAAATCGTTCGTCTTGGATAACAGCGGGGAAGCGCACCCCGCCGTTGCCACCCTGGCCGAGAAGGCAGGCGTCTCTCGCGCCACCACCAAGCGCGCCCTGAGCAAATTGCACCGGCTGGGCTTCGTCGTCGTGGTGTCTGAAGGTGGCCGCGTGAAGGGTGGGCAACGCCGAGCCACGGTGCGGCGCCTGGAGTACATCAAGCAGTACGCAATTGAAGAGAATCCTAGGGGCTCAAAAGGGGCTCACGAACATTCAAATAGGGGCTTAGACCGGGCTGACCTAGGGGCTCATTCAGGCAATTCTAGGGGCTCAAAACAGCGCACAGAATGCCAAAATGAGCCCCCAAATACCCTTACGGGTATTTACGGCGGCGGCGCTCGCGCCGACGCCGCCGTCCCCTCCGCGAGCTGCCGCTCGACTTCGGGGGCGGCGTCGGCACTTGAGCCAGGCCAAGAAATTGAAGAGAAGACAAGCAGCCATGCTTGTGAAGAGAACAGCAGCACGACCACTAGAACCAGCACCGCCGCCTCCGCCTTCGGCTCCGGCTCTGGTGCTGGTTCGGGCGGTCCCGTAGCGGGCTCCGCTGAGCCCGCTACCAGTGACCACCCTGAAGGGGGCAAGCAACCCCCCATGCACTTCGCATGCAGCGCGCAGGCTGCTGCTTGTCATTCGCGGACCACCGCCACCGGTGCTTGCGACCTACCGGTACCTCCGCGCAACCCCGACGCGGGGGCCGCTGCCCCCGGCCCGCTGGGGGTCTTGGGCTGGCGGCTTGGGCGGCGCTTCGACACCATCGTGCTTGAAACCACTACGTGCCGGTACGCCGTGCTCCCCGACCGCCGGGCCGGCGACTGGGTGTTGCGGCGCCGCTGGCGCGTCGGCGCGTCAGACTGGCGCACGGTGGGCAAGGGCTACAGCACCGCCGGGCTTGCTGCGCTTGCGGCGATGCGGCGCGCGGGCGTGGTTGGTGAATACCCCGCCACCACCGCTTTCGACCCTGACGACCCGGACCGCTCCTTCGTGCCTGCTCCGGAGTGTGCCGTGGTCACGGAGGCTGAGCAGGCGCAGGCGCGCGCCAGCATGCAGCGGCAGACGAGCACGGAGACCGACGACTCCACGGAGGCGCAGCAGCGTCGCGAGTGGCTGCAACGCTTGGGCGACCGCGTCCGGCAGCGCCGAGAGCAGCGAGAAGGTACCGTGCAGGTCCGTCACGCCGCCGAAGGCAACACTCCCGGGCGCGACTAGTGGTTCAGGGGCGTGAGCGCGCCTGCGGTCCTCGCAGGCAGCGCCAGCGCCCCCGCGCCAAGGCGTCGGTTACGGCCTGCATGGCCGCCCCACCACTGTCCCACCGGCCTCGCGGCCGGTGCAGCTCGCCGCACTCCGGGCAGCGATAAGTGACGCGGTGCGCCATGCGTCCCCGCTCAAGCATGGGGTGGATGGTGAACACGTAGCCGTCCCGTTCGAGCGTGAACTTGCCCTCACCTGCCCGCTCCCAGCCCGCGCTCCACAACCACTCGTTGCGCTGCCGCGCCTTGCTGTGCTGCTTGCGCAGTGCCCCGCCATGGACCTTACGTGTGAACAATTCGATCACCTCGCCCATACGCAACCTCATCCGCCCGGAGACTCCCCGCACCCGCCACCCCGGACCGGCTGCCCCCACGGGGGCGAGGGTCGCGGGGGGCTTTGCAACGCGCCTACGCGGTTCAACGAAGCCGATTCTCGCCCGATCAAGGGCGCGGATAACCATGCCTACAGGTTGCGGCACTTCGACGCGCGAGAAAGCCGCAAATTGGCGCTCACTTCGTACCCACCTCGCGCTCGGCATCGACCTGGAGCACCACGGCTTGCATCGCCCGCACCGGATCGTGGTAGGCGGTGGGCTGGTAGTGGGGCTTGCCGCCACCGATACGGTGCTCGGCGATGCGCCACAGCCCATCGGCGTGGTAGACGGTGTAGGTCATCTTGCCCGTGCGCCAGACGAAATTACCGCGCGCATTCTCGTACCAGCCCAGGTCATCGAGTGACGGACCCTGCGCCGCCTCGGGCGACCACCACCCGTCGCGCTCGGCGTCTTGCAGCGCGGCGATGGCTTGGTAGGGGTGGGTGAAGGCGGCGTCAACGTCGCGGAACTCGCAGCGCTGCGGGCACCAGCACCGCACACCCCACTGATCATCGCTGCGCGGATACACCTCGGCGAGCGCCACGCCCCCGCGCTCTAGCGTGAAGATGCCCTCGGGCGGGTCAACAACGCCGTCGCCACGGAGCCAGTACCACCCCTGCGCGGCGAATTGCTCTTCTCTGCTCAACCCTTCACGGCTGGTATTCACTCGCTGTCGCGTGAAGAAATCGATCACGGCGGAAATGCCTATTCACCTTCAATTTTCGACGACGCAACAATTATCGCACGGTTGCCTTTTTCGGCAATTTTCAAAAACGCTAAACGCAAGAATTCATTGATCGAATACGGCAGGGTGTCAGAATGCCGAGGCAAACCGGAATCGTGAAGGTTTGCTTTATGAAAAATTGCCGTGAATGTGAGCGCCGGAATATTCAAAACCGCCACCCCTACGACGCCGTACGCTTGGCTAAGGATGGACGGACCTACGCCAACGAGAGCGAGGCGCGCAAGGCGGATCGCCGCCGGTGATGGAGGTGGGTGGATCACTGGCGCCTGATGAGCCCGCAAAGGCGCCCGCAGACGTCAGCCATAACCGCCTCATCAGCCGCATGCAGGCAAGCCGCGAGCCGTGCCGCGATTGCCCGCTCTGGCAGCGGTGCGCGGATGAACAGCTCGCGTGCAAGGACTTCATGCACTTCGTCAATTCAAACCGCTGCAACCGCGACCCCACCGACCGCGCGCCCACCCACGCCCTGTACCAGCAAATCTTCGCGACCGAGGACGCCCGGGCGAGCGTCGTGGATGGCTAGGGCTTGCTACCCACGCCCCGGCGACACCGACACGTCACGGACGCTCTGCGCACGCGTATCGAATAGACAGACGTACTGGTAGCGCTGCCAGGAGCCGAAGCCGTTTTTGAACTCGACGGCGTCACCCCCGTACGCGATCACCCCCGCGTCTTGATCACGCCAAACATAGCGCGTGAAGAGCGGCGCCGCCGACCACCTGTGCTCGTACTGCGCCGCCCCGGCAATGCGCCCGTCACACGCCTCTTCAGCCCGCTCTACATAGGCTTCAGCCAGGCACTGCAAGTCGCCATCGCGGCAGCGCTCGGCGCGGTTCTGCACCACGTTGTACGGCGTGGGGTCGCCGAAGTCGCGCCCGGCGTCGAAGTCACTGGCAATGGGTATCAGCACCATCAGCCCTACCACCGCGCCAGCGCCCAGAAAGAAGTCGAATTTATCCATCACGCACACCCTCCCTCAGACCTTCAAATCAAGTCGCCCCACGGGCAAAGCCCAGCGCCTTAAAGATGGCACGGACGAGCCGACCTGAAAGCGCGAATAAATAGTGAATAGAGCGCCGTCTGTCGTTGAACCGTGAAGGTTTAGGCAAAGGTGCGAGAAGACTAAATAGAAGTGAATAAAAAGAAGAAACTAAATGAATAAATAAATAGAAAATATAGGAGAAATCAATGTATATTCTATTCACACTAAAGCTAAAGATTCGATTAAATACCCGTCTAACCAATAAGTTATGTACTGCTCTTAAAAACGTGCCCGACGACATTTGTCTTCTATTCATGCTGATGCTTCTCGGCACCGACGGGTTGCTCTGCGGCGCACTCTCGTGCCTGCTGTGTCTAGATGCCGTGCGGCAGCGAATAGAGCAGCACACGCGGAACTAGCCTCAGCACTATTCAACCCCGCCCCTGCTTGCTACCTTCAAGCGGTCGGGCACGACGCATGAAGGGGGGCGGGTCGATGGATACGGGCACTGTCAAGACGGCAACGAAGTTCACCGCCCAAGCGCTCTATCTCACCGCAGGCGCGTACATGGCGTACTCGGTGTTTTGGTACTTTCACGTGTGGGAACTGCCGCTGTGGCAGTGGATCGCGGCGCTGATCGTCGCCCCCTTCACGGTCGTCGTCATGCCGATCTACGTGGGCTTCACAGAAGGGGACTGGAGCCTCGTTGCGGTTTGGGTCGGCGGGCTGGCTGTCGTGGGGCTGTCGGCGTTGCTGGGCGAATCATGACAACAACGGACGAAGACAAGCGGGTTGCGGAGGAGTTGCAGAAGCGCGCAATTGAAGCGTACACGCGCTGGAATTGGTACTTCATGGGGCTGCCCATCGTCGCCCTGTTCGCCATCATTCAAAGCGGACCTGTAGCAAGCGCAGGCGTGGGAGTCGTGGTGCACGTGGTTGCCGTCGCGGTGCTGTCGGTGGCGGCTATTGCGGGTGTCGTGGCGCAGTGGAACGAGATCACGGCACTTATGGCGATGGGGTCGCATAAGCGCATCACGAATATATTGAAGGACCGGCACGAGACAGACGAAAACAAAGGGCAAGCGCTTGCCCAGAAGGGAGTGCAGTTCAGGCGTATGAACCGACGCGCAGGACGTGAGCTGTGGTCACGTCGTATCAACTACGCCGGTATGGCGATTGGCTTCGTGCTGCTCGTCGGCGAATACATTGGCATGCACTTGGTAGAGCTATCTGCCGGCGGGGTTTGACTGTCTGGCATGCACATGAATAATGCGGATAAGAAGGTGTTCTCGCAGAAGTAGAACACGAATATTCGCGCAGACATAAAGGTGAGGACTGTGGAACGAGGGGTCATAGCACCGCCGGCAATTATTCACCCGATACCCCAGGGTCTGAAAATGGAGCGCGGCATTTCGTCGCAGGAACTGCGGTACTACGTCATGTACTGGGATCGGGTAGTTATACCGAACAATAATCTTATTGGCTTTGGTATACCGGAAGAAGACGAATTAATTCAGTCAGGTGCAGTTGAGCGCCCGCGCGTTAACTTCATCGGGGCGTACGGAGGAGACCAGTTAACGGAGGCTGTGCTATCGTGCCAAACAGAGGTTGCGGAAGAGCTGCTCAAAGACAAGACGAAAGATTGGGTGATTCATCAGTTCTCTAGCGAATGTGCTCTGCTCGATAAGGTCATAAAAGAACAGGAAACCATACGTGTCGACTTGGCGAACGTTCTCCCAGTCCCAGACGCCAACGTCCCCATTAACGAGGTGCTGGAGTTCAAGGAGAGGCGCAAGGACGAGCTGGGTGCCTTACATCAAGAGCTAGATGCGCTTTACAAAGAAGCCCTACAAGCACCGGACACGGACCTGGAAACCAGGAAAGTCGTATCGGATCTTTCTCAGCGTATTCGTGATCTAGACAGGGTAAGCAATGAGCGTTTCCCAGGGAATCGAAAGTTCGATCTCGCTGTCGAACTCAATGTGAATGGTATGAATATAACGAAAGGGGTGGCGTACGGGAGCGCAATAGACTTCTTCGCAACTGCGTACACCATACCGATAGCAACTGTAGTAGGGGGCTTGGCTTCAACAATCACGGTTACGGCTAGAGCCACCAAAACATTCGAGCCCGCCAAGGAGAATGACAAACTTGCCTACCTCGGTTCAGCGATGAATGCTGGGTTGTTAAATCAAACCAACAGTAAGACTGTCTAAGCATAGAGGACCACGCTTCTTGCCTGCCGGTTGCGTGAATAACTGCGCGAATATGGTCAGGGACAGATCGAACGCGCCGCCTCTGCGCCCGACTGAAGGTCGAAGGCACCAACCCCACCGAAACCACCCCTTCAAACCCGCGCTGTGAACACGCGCCCGACTAATCGTCAATTAGTACACCCGTAGCACTAACCCCCTGATCAAGCCCAGGTTCTTGTCTGGCGCGGATCTCAAGTCAGGACCCTAGTCAGGTATTCGTGCATGGTCTGCCCCACCACGGGGGCGTCTTCGCGCGCATTTTGAATGGAGCCTTCGGCGGTGGTGGTGGTTCATATTCTTCGTGACCATGCACCAGGTGAACATTCAATACCCAGGCATATAGGTAGTGAATAGAAACCGATAGCTGTCGACTATGCCCCGGATAGGGTCGTGGTATGCATGGCGGCATGCTTGCCTGTTTGAATGTTCGCCACGTTCTATTCAAATCGATGACTTCATGCCCGCGTGCTGGTCGTGTTGAACATTCAAAACGTTATAAACGTTTTGTTGTGAATGTTCGTGCGCACGTATTCACGCCGATTCTATTCAAACCAGAATGTATCGATTTGAATAAATCGCGCCCCCACCTTTCACCTGACACTCTTCAAGTTCTATTCACTTCTTCTTCGAAGAGAGCGTATTTCGGTTTCTCTTCAAACGCATAAGTAATTGCTTGCTCTTGCGCGAAATGGCTGCGGTGGCAGACTGAGTGAGATTGGAAATAGCGCGGGAATTATCGAGCCAATTATGGTGCAACGACGGGAAGATACAGAGCGGAACAGAGTCGAGATTACCCACCCGAAGGGCAATCTTTCGGCGGTCTCGGCGAATGTCGCCGTGCGCCCGCTTGATCGGCGTACGCGGGTCGGGCGGCGCGTGATGGAGATGAAGGAGCAGATCATGGCCGATCTCGGTGGGGAGCGGTACTTGAGCGAGATGCAGAAGATGATGGCCGAGCAGATGGCCGGCTTGCAGGTTCTCATTAACGACGAAATGACGCGGTATCTGGAGCACGGCGAGGTATCGGGCTTCTACCTGCCCGCGCTGAATACCTTCAACCGCCTGAGCCGCACGCTCGGGCTTGAGCGCCAGGAGCGCGGCGTGAATGAGCCGATGGATCTGGAGTCGTATTTGGGCAAGCGCCGGCAGTGAGTCGGCTTAACGGTGGAGGGCGTGATGCACAAGCGTATTCACCCCAATAAACGCACGATCTCGCAGGGCAAGCTGCGGGAGGTCGTGGAACAAGAAGTAGCGAAAGCGGTG
>NZ_JAUFPK010000004.1:0-2898 GCF_030409225.1 Aquisalimonas lutea | reverse complement strand
TTGGCCGCATCATCAGGGCGCTTGCGAGTGAAGGTAATCGCCCTGCGGCGTACATGCTGGCGCGCAAGCAGTTTGGTGAGAACAGCCAGGTGACCAAGGCCCTGGAGACGGGCAGCACCGGCGGCGGTGGCGCGCTGATCGCGCAGGACTTGCTCGGCGAGGTGGTGGAGCTGTTGCGCCCGCGCAGTGTCGTACGCCGCGCCGGCGCCATCACCATGGATTGCCCGTGGGGCACCAAGACGGTGCCCCGTCTGGCCAGCTCGGCGACCGCGTCGTACGTCGCGGAGAACGCCGATATACCCGCCAGCGAGCCGGGCTTCGACACCGACGAGATCGAGCTGAAGAAGCTGGCCTGCCTGGTGCCGCTCAGCAACGAGCTGGTCAGCTTCACCTCAACCGTGGGCCGCGCGGATGAGATCGTGCGCGATGACATGGTGCAGGAGCTGGGCCAGACCGAGGACCGGGAGTTCTTGATTGGCGACGGCGCGAGCGGCGGCCCGGAGGGCCTGACCACGCAAGCCCTCGCCGCGCATACGGACAGCGCGACGAGTGATGAGGAGGCGACGCTGCGCACGGCGGTGAATCATCTGGAGCAGGCCAATGTGCCGGGCGAGCGGCTTGGCTGGGTGATGAGCCCGCGCACCTTCAACTACCTCTTCACCCAGCGCGGCACCAACGGCAACCTCAAGTTTCCCGAGCTGCGCAACGACGTGCCGACGCTGTGGAATTTCCCCGTCTACAAGACCTCCGCCATCCCCAACGACGGCGGCAGCGGCACGAATGAGTCGCAGATCATCTTCTCGGACTTCAGCCAGGTCGTCGTCGCCGAGGCGCTTGGCATGCGGGTGGATGTGACGCAGGACGGCGCGTATCTGGATTCGGGTTCGACGATGCGCTCTGCGTTCACCCGCGACCAGACCATCATCAGGGCGATTCGCCACCACGCCCTGTACCTGCGCCACCCCGAAGCCGTGGCGGTCGTGGATGCCGTGACCTGGGGCGCGTAAGCGCGCGCGAGGTGTAAGAGCGGGCAGGGAGGCTCGCCCCGGCCCTGTGGGGTGAATGATGACGACGGTCGCGCAGGTCGAGTACAACTTACGCGCCAACACGCGCGGGCTGCGGGCGGCACGGCAGCAGCTCGAACGCTTCGCCCAGGTCGCCGAGCGGGCGGGCAAGCAGGTGGATGCGCTCGCGCGGCAGAATCTCGCTGGCGGCCTGCAGCGCCAAGGCCAGGCCGCGCAGCGCAGTGCCCAGCAGACGAGCCGCCTTGCGCAGCAAACGGCCCGTGTAGCCGCACAGATGCGCTCAGGCAACAGCCAGGTGGATGTGCTGGTACGTGGGCTCACAAGTACCGACAAGGCCACACAGCGGGCTGCACGGAGCCAGAAAACGCTATTGTCGACCCTCGGCGGCAGCAACCGCGCCGTCGCCCAGCAGGCGCAAGCCCTCGCCCGCTTGAGTCAGGCGCAGGCGCAGGGGGTGGTGACGACGCGGCAGGCCGCCGAGCACCAGCGCCTCATCAGCCGCCGCTTTACCACCACCGCCGTGAACAGCCGCGACCTGCGCCTCAACATGCGCGGGCTCAACGCGAGCATGGATCAGCTCGCCACCGTCGCCGCGACGGCGGGCGGGCCGGTCGGGCAGCTCGGGGCGCAGGTGGGCATGCTTGGCGGCATGCTGCGCGGCGTCAACCCGCTGTTCGCCGCCGGGGCCGCCGCCCTGGCCGGCGCGGGCGGCATCGCCACCGCAGCCAATCGGGCGGCGCAGCAGATCGATGCGCTCAACAACCGCGCCCAAGCGGCGGGCATGGCGGTGGAGCAGTATGACGCCCTGGTGTTCACCTTCACCCAGCTCGCCGGGGTGACGGAGAACGAGGCGAACAATGCCCTGCGGCGCTACTCGCGGCGCGTCGGCGATGCCCGGGATGGGACCGGGCGCTTGGCGGATGAACTCAAGGCGGCGGGCGTGCGACTCAATGAGTTTCTGCGCCAGAGCCCGGAGCAGCAAATGCGCACGCTCGCCCGGGCGATGTCGCAGGTGGAAGATGCGCAGCAGCGCGCGAGCCTCGCCGCCGCCGCGTTCGGCGCCGAGAACGTGCAGCTCGGACTCGCCTTCTCGCAGGGCGAAGGTGCGCTGACGAGCTACATGGAGAAGGCGGAGCGGCTGGGGCTTGTGAATCAAGAGCAGGCGGAGACCGCCGGGGAGGTACTGGCGGCGCAAGATGAGCTGCGGCGCGCCGTACGCGAGCTGTCGTTCACGCTCGTGGAGCAGTTCGGCCCCGCGCTTGCCCGCGCCGCCGACGAGCTACGCGGCATACTGGCGATCATGGGCGATGTCAGCGATATGTCGCGCCTGATCAACGACCGCATGCAGCACATGGCCCCGGAGATCGGCCTGCCCGTCAATCGGCTGCAAGCCGCCGCCGAGACGATTGAGAACGCGCGTGAGCGCATCGCGGCGGCGCAGGCGGAGATGGATGGGGGTGTGGGCCTGCGCCGAAGGACCCAACTACAGGCGATCATCAGGCAGGAGAACGCGGAGATCGAGCGCGCCGTGGAGCACCGCCAGCGCTTGCTTGCCTCGTATGAAGCCCCGGACAGCGTACTGACCCAGCGCTTCATCTTCGCCCAGCCGCAAGCCCCCACCGGGGCGCCCGGCACGGGTGGTGAAGGTGGTGGCGACACCGACCCCGCTGCGGAGATGGTGCAGCGGCTTGAAGACCAGAACGCCGTGCTGCGCCGGCAGCAGCAGCTACAGGATGCGAATGAAGAGCAGCGCAAGGTTGCGGTGGCGGTGCTCGAAGCCGAGCAAGAGCTGCGGCGCGAAGGCGTCGATCTCAGCAGCGAGCAGGCGCGGCGAGCGCTTGAGCTGACCGCGCAGGTGGAGCGCCAGCGCCTC
>NZ_JAUFPK010000003.1 GCF_030409225.1 Aquisalimonas lutea | reverse complement strand
CATGCCCCACGGCGCACAGAAGCTGTTCGGCTGGTTCGGCGGCTACGGGCTGTCCGGCACCGGTGCCTACTTCGGCGACACCCTCGGCATGGAGCCGGGCGTCCTGTTCGCGCTGCTGGCGGGACTGGTGGAGTTCTTCGGCGGCCTTGCCCTGGTGCTGGGCGTGCTGACGCGCCCTGCCGCCCTGGCCGTCGCCGTTTTGCTGGCGGTCGCGCTCAGCGTCCACCTGCCCAACGGCTTCTTCTGGACCAATGGCGGCGTGGAGTACCCGCTCATGTGGCTCGCACTGGCCATCGCCATCGCACTGCGCGGCGGCGGCGCCTACTCCGTGGACAAGCGCTTGGGCATGCGCTTCTAAGCTGCCCCAGGAGGTACCGGAATGACGACGCAAGCTCTGCCGACATTGTTCGTCCCGCACGGTGCCGGCCCGTGCTTCTTCATGGACTGGGAGCCCGCCGACACCTGGGCCCGGATGGAGCGTTGGTTGCGCTCTGTTCCCGAGCTGGTCGGTGCCCGGCCGAAGGCCGTGCTGGTGGTCTCAGGACACTGGGAGGCGCCGGAGTTGACCCTGAACGCCCAGGAGCAACCGCCGCTGCTGTATGACTACAGCGGGTTTCCACCTCACACGTATCAACTGCGTTATCCGGCCCCTGGATCCTCCGAGCTGGCGGCTCGGGTCCAGGCGCTGCTGCAGGCGTCCGGCCAAGGTGCCGAGCTCGATCATGATCGCGGCCTGGATCACGGGGTATTCATCCCGCTGAAGCTCATCTATCCGAACGCGGACGTGCCCGTCGTGCAACTGTCCCTGAAGCGGGACCTGGACCCGGCCTACCACCTGGCCGCCGGGCGGGCGCTGACATCGCTGCGGCGCGAGGGCGTGCTCATCGTCGGCACCGGCATGAGCTACCACAACATGCGGC
>NZ_JAUFPK010000002.1 GCF_030409225.1 Aquisalimonas lutea | reverse complement strand
CATGCCCCACGGCGCACAGAAGCTGTTCGGCTGGTTCGGCGGCTACGGGCTGTCCGGCACCGGCGCCTACTTCGGCGACACCCTCGGCATGGAGCCGGGTGTCCTGTTCGCGCTGCTGGCGGGGCTGGTGGAGTTCTTCGGCGGCCTTGCCCTGGTGCTGGGCGTTCTGACGCGCCCCGCCGCCCTGGCCGTCGCCGCTTTGCTGGCGGTTGCGCTCAGCGTCCACGTGCCCAACGGCTTTTTCTGGACCAGCGGCGGTATCGAGTACCCGCTGATGTGGCTCGTGCTGGGCATCGCCGTTGCGCTGCGCGGCGGCGGCGCCTACTCCGTGGACAAGCGCTTGGGCATGCGCTTCTAAGCTGCCCCAGGAGGTATCCGGAATGACGACGCAAGCTCTGCCGACATTGTTCGTCCCGCACGGTGCCGGCCCGTGCTTCTTCATGGACTGGGAGCCCGCCGACACCTGGGCCCGGATGGAGCGTTGGTTGCGCTCTGTTCCCGAGCTGGTCGGTGCCCGGCCGAAGGCCGTGCTGGTGATCTCAGGACACTGGGAGGCGCCGGAGTTGACCCTGAACGCCCAGGAGCAACCGCCGCTGCTCTACGACTACAGCGGTTTCCCGCCCCACACGTATCAACTCCGCTATCCGGCTGCCGGGTCCCCTGAGCTGGCGGCTCGGGTCCAGGCGCTGCTGCGGGCGTCTGGCCAGAGTGCCGAGCTCGATCATGATCGCGGCCTGGATCACGGGGTATTCATCCCGCTGAAGCTCATCTATCCGCACGCGGACGTACCCGTTGTGCAACTGTCCCTGAAGCGGGACCTGGACCCGGCCCACCACCTGGCTGCCGGGCGGGCGCTGGCATCGCTGCGGCGCGAGGGCGTGCTCATCGTCGGCACCGGCATGAGCTACCACAACATGCGGC
>NZ_JAUFPK010000016.1 GCF_030409225.1 Aquisalimonas lutea | reverse complement strand
TGTCGTCGCTGAAGTAGGTGGCATACACCGTCGCCTGCTCATCCAGCGCCACCTCGTAGCCCACCGCCCAGCTGCGCCGCGCCCCGGCCTCGACAAGCACCGAATGGCCCCCGCCGCTCGCGCTGCCGGTGCTCAGCGATGCATCCGAGTAGGCGTACGAAGCGAGCACCGACCCCGGACCCGCCGGCACCGACACCCCCACCGTGGCCGTGTTGCTCGAAAACGCGTCGCCCTCGGCCGCCGCGTCCACGTCATTGTCGATGTACTGATACTGTGCATACGCCGTCAGTACACCAAAATCGTAGCTCGCTCCCAGCAATCCTGCATACTGCGTCCCCGGATCCGCCGGCGCCGCCGCATCCTGATAGAACCCCGTGGTCGACAGATCCACCATGTGCCCCGCAGCGGCCACCACCAGCGCCCCGGCACGATACACGGCGTTGGCGCCCACGCGGTTCTCGCCGCTGGCGCCCTGCTGCTCGCCGAACCCATAGACCACGTTGGCCGTGACACCGCCGGCACCCGGCGCGGTGTACATCACGCTGTCGCTCCAGCCCGAGTCCCCCACCAGGCTGCTGCGCCCGGCACCCGCGTAGGTATGGAAGTTCGCCGGCGAGAACACGAACGAGCCCCCGAAGGCGTTGGTGAACACCATCGGCAGATACAGCGGCGCCGTCACCCGGCCGCCCCGCAGCGTGCCGTAAGGGCTCTCCAGGCCGACGTTGGCGTTGCGGGCAAAGAAATCATCCCCGGGGAATCGCCCGTAGTCCGCATCATCCGGCCGGTAGAACAGCTCCAGCGCCGCCACCGCCGCCACATCCTCGGACAGCCCATGGCGCGCACCCACGCCCACGTACGAGGTGTCCTTGCCGCCGGCATCCAGCTCCGCCGTGCGCTCATCCACCCCCAC
>NZ_JAUFPK010000015.1 GCF_030409225.1 Aquisalimonas lutea | reverse complement strand
CATTGGGCACCGCCGGCGGGCGCCCGCGCTGCCACGAGCGAATGGTCAGCGAGATCCGCGGGGGTGGCCGGGCTGTTGCCACTGGCCGCAAGATAACCAGGCGAGGCATACAGGCCGATCCGGAATCGCGCCACCATGGAAGCGCGATACCCCATGTCCGGGAGATCATCCGCGGTGGCCCGCAGAGCCAGATCCACGCGGTGGGCGGCCAGATCGATGGGTGCGTCCGTGAGCACGAGCTCCACGGTGATCTGCGGATGCAATGCCCGGAACTGGACCACGAGCTCGGGCAGGACGTCCATCCCCAGGTCGACCGGCGCGGTGACGCGCAGGTGCCCCCGCGGCACGGCCTGCGACTGACGTGCCCCTTCGGCGGCGTCATCGAGCCAGGCGAGCGCCTCCCGCGCCTTGGCGTGGAAGGCGGCTCCCTCCTCGGTGGGCGTTACCGCCCGGGGCGTGCGTGCGAGCAGCCGTACCCCGAGGCGGCGCTCCAGGCGTGACACGCGGCGACTCACGCCGCCTTTGGTCTCGCCGAGCTGGCGCGCCGCCGCCGAGACGGTACCGAACTCGGCGACCGCGCAGAACGCCCGCACGTCCTCCAGTGAACCGCCTAGCGTTTCTAATTCGTCAACCATATGTTCCCAACTGCCCGTCTTACATAGGGATAGAAACGATCCCATCCTGTGCAGCAGTTGCCAAGGCAGTTCACCTCATACCCGACGCACAGGAGCCAACCCATGACCACTGAGACGACCAATACTTCCACCGCCAGTGTCGGCGCCGCCGACAAGCTGGCCTTTCTGGCCTACCCGCTGGTGCGCATCACCACCGGCCTGCTGCT
>NZ_JAUFPK010000014.1 GCF_030409225.1 Aquisalimonas lutea | reverse complement strand
AGCGCAGCCCCTCTTCCATGGCAATCGGCGCGATCAGCGACACCGACAGCTTGACGTTGTCACCCGGCATCACCATCTCCGTGTCCGCCGGCAGCTCCACCGAGCCCGTGACATCCGTCGTGCGGAAGTAAAACTGCGGCCGATACCCCTGGAAAAACGGCGTGTGCCGACCACCCTCGTCCTTGGACAGAATGTAGACCTCGCACTCGAACTTCGTGTGCGGCGTGATCGAGCCCGGCTTGCACAGCACCTGGCCGCGCTCGACATCATCTCGCTTGATCCCGCGCAGCAGCGCACCAATGTTGTCACCCGCCTCGCCCTGGTCCAGCAGCTTGCGGAACATCTCCACACCGGTGACCGTCGTCTTCTGCGTCTCGCGAAGACCCACAATCTCCACGTTGTCACCCGTGTTGATCACGCCACGCTCAACACGCCCCGTGACCACCGTGCCCCGGCCCGAGATCGAGAACACGTCCTCGATCGGCATCAGGAACGGCTGGTCCACCGGGCGCTCCGGCGTCGGAATGAACTCGTCCATCGCCTCGACCAGCTTGACGATCGACGGCATGCCAATCTCCGAGTCATCCCCCTCCAGCGCCTTCAGCGCCGAGCCCGTGATGATCGGCGTGTCATCACCCGGGAAATCGTACTCGTTGAGCAGCTCCCGGACCTCCATCTCCACCAGCTCCAGGAGCTCCGGGTCGTCCACCATGTCCGCCTTGTTCAAATACACCACAATGTGCGGAACACCCACCTGGCGCGACAGCAGAATGTGCTCGCGCGTCTGCGGCATCGGACCGTCCGCCGCCGAGACCACAAGAATCGCTCCGTCCATCTGCGCCGCACCCGTGATCATGTTCTTGACATAGTCCGCATGACCCGGGCAGTCCACGTGCGCATAGTGACGCTGCGTCGACTCGTACTCCACGTGCGCGGTGGCAATCGTGATCCCGCGCGCCTTCTCCTCCGGCGCATTGTCAATCTGATCGAACGCCCGCACATCACCGCCGTACTCCGACGCCATCACCTTCGTCATGGCCGCCGTCAGCGTCGTCTTGCCATGGT
>NZ_JAUFPK010000013.1 GCF_030409225.1 Aquisalimonas lutea | reverse complement strand
GGTTCCGGTTCGATGACGCTGCGCTCGACCCGGACTCGGTCCGGTTTGACGAATGGCTGGCCGAGACCGTCGCCCTCTCGGCACCCGAGCGCGAGCAGCGGCTGCTCGACTGGGCCGAGGCGCCGGGTGGTCGCGCCGCACATCCCAGGGAGGAGCACCTGCTGCCGCTGCACGTGGCAGCCGGCGCCGCGGGCGAGGACGTCGGTCGCCGGGTGTTTCAAGACCGGGTACTGGGCAGCATGCAATCCGCCTACATCTTTGGCGGCTAACGGACCACGGAGGTAACCATGCCAGGACTTGTCAACGGACAGTGGGTCAAGGGCGCCGTCGCCGACGGCGAGATCAAGGGCGGCGCCTTCCGGCGCGAGCCGACCCGATTCCGCGACTGGATCACGCCCGGTGGTGAGCCCGGGCCGGGCGATGGCCCGGCCCGGACCGCCACACCCGGGCGGTACCAGTTGTTCGTCGCCTACCTGTGCCCCTGGGCATCGCGCACGCTCATCCTGCGCAAGCTCAAGGGCCTGGAGGCGCTGATCCCGGTCTCCGTCGCCGATGCGGTGCTCGGTGACGAGGGCTGGACCTACGCCCGGCCCCAGGACGCCGGCCCCACGCTTGGGCCCATCGAGCGCCACTACCAGCTCTACACCGCCACCGACCCGGGCTACACCGGGAAGGTCTCGGTGCCCGTGCTGTGGGATCGTGATCAGGGGCAGATCGTGAACAACGAGTCCGCCGATATCGTGCGCATCCTGAACACGGCCTTTGACCACCTCACCGGCAATGACCTCGACTTCTACCCGGAGCCGCTGCGCGAGACCATCGACGCCTGGAACGCGCTCATCTATGACAAGGT
>NZ_JAUFPK010000012.1 GCF_030409225.1 Aquisalimonas lutea | reverse complement strand
CTCCTCGCCCTGACGTTCCTGATCTCCGTCGGTGCCCTCCTGGCGCTGGTCTGGTCCATTGCCACGGACCAGTTCAGCCACGGTCCCAAGGCCGCGCGCACCATCTTCGCCCCCGGCGAGGTCGGTTACTCCGAGGACCCGGCCGAGGGCCGCGACGGCCTCGCCCGCGCCGCCCGGACCGAGGCGGACGAGGACGCCGTCGCGGCGCGGCGCTCCGCGGACCTGTCCTCGCGGGTTCCGGTGCTGACGCTGCTGGCCTCGGCGGTGTTCTGGCTGATCGTCGGCTCGCTGTACGGGCTGGTGAGCTCACTCAAGATGCACATGCCGGAGCTGCTGGCCGACACCGAGGCGCTGACCTTCGGGCGCATCCGGCCCATGCACCTCAACGCCGTCGCCTACGGCTGGGCGTCCATGGCCGGCCTCGGCGCAGCGGTCTGGCTGGTGCCCCGCCTGTTCAAGACGCCCCTGGTGGGCGCCGGCTTCGCCACCGCCGGGGCCTGGATCTGGAACCTGGGCATGGTCCTGGGCCTGGTGGCCCTCGGCGCGGGCTACTCCGACGGCGAGGAGTGGCTGGAGTTCCCCTGGCAGGTGGACGCCCTGTTCGTGCTCGCCGGCGGCCTGTGCGCGGTGCCGCTGCTGCTGACGGTGCGCAACCGCCAGGTGCAGCATCTGTACGTCACCAGCTGGTACCTGATGGCGGCGCTGATCTGGTTCCCGCTGCTGTTCCTGCTGGCCAATCTGCCCTATCTCTTCCCCGGCGCCGCCGGGGCCACGGTGAACTGGTGGTTCGCCCACAACGTCCTGGGCCTGTGGGTCACGCCCATCGGCGTGGGTGTCGCCTATTACATGATCCCCAAGATCCTGGGCAAGCCGGTGATCTCCTACCGGCTGTCACTGCTGGGATTCTGGGCCCTGGCCCTGTTCTACAGCCAGGTGGGCATCCACCACCTCATCGGCGGCCCGGTCCCGACGTGGCTGGTGACCCTGTCCATCGTCCACAGCGTGATGATGGTGATCCCCGTGGTGACGGTGGCCATCAATCACCACGGCACCATGATCGGGCACTTCCACCGGCTCAAGGACTCGCCGACGCTGCGCTTCGTCTGGATCGGCTCGCTGATGTACACGGCCTCGTCCCTGCAGGGGTCCATGGAGGCACTGCGATCCGTGAACCTGGTCACCCATTTCACCCACTACACGGTGGGGCACGCCCACCTGGGCATGTACGCCTTCCTGAGCTTCATCCTGTTCGGCGCGGTGTACTTCATCATGCCGCGGGTTACCGGCTGGGAATGGCCGTCGCGCCGGCTGATCACGCTGCACTTCTGGCTCGCGTTCGCGGGCATTCTCATCTACGTGATCGCCCTGTCCATCGGTGGCTGGCTGCAGGGGCTGGCCATGCTCGATGCGGACACGCCTTTCATGGACACGGTGCGCCTGACCCTGCCGTACCTTGAGGCCCGGTCCGTGGGCGGCGCGCTGATGACGCTCAGCCACCTGCTGTTCGCGGGCCACTTCTTCACGCTGCTCCGGCAGGGCGGACGCCCCCTGAGCCGGCCCACGCTCTTCCGTTCGGCTACCGCGGAGCGCCCCCTATGACACGCACCATCGCCATCATGGCCGGCGCGGCCCTCATCCTGCTGTTCGCCACCCTGCTGCTGGTGGTCATGCCGTACACGCAGATGGACAGCGAGCCCGTGCCCGAGGGGCTGGAGCCGTATTCCGGGGCCGAGCTCCGCGGGCGCGATGTGTACATGAGCCAGGGCTGCGTCTACTGCCACACCCAGCAGCCGCGGGACCCCGGCTACGCCCCCGCCGACCAGGAGCGGGGCTGGGGCCGGGCACCGGTACCGGGGGACTACGCCTACGACCAGCCCCACCTCATGGGCACCATGCGCACCGGCCCGGATCTGTTCAATATCGGCGCCCGCCAGCCCAGCGAGGCGTGGCACCTGGTGCACCTCTACAACCCGCGGGCGGTGGTCGAGGACAGCATCATGCCCAGCTACCGCTATCTCTTCGAGGTAGTGGACACGCCCCTGGACAGCGACACCGTGGTGAACATCCCCGAGCCGTACGGGCCCGAGCACGGCACGGTGGTCACCACCCAGGAGGTGGAGGACCTGGTGGCCTACCTCAAGTCCCTGGATCACACCTACCCGGCGGAGTCGCTGCCCCGCGCGGACGACAACGGAGACACGCCATGACGGACAACGACGACGGCGCGCAGCGCCGCGAGCAGCCGGAGCCCACCGAGGGCGACCGCCCGGTCCCCCGGGCCGTCCTGCTCCTGGTCGCCGGCCTGGTGGTCTGGGGCACCGGCTACATCGTGGCGCACACCGGCTGGCCGCTCGCCGGCGGCGACAGTCGTACCCCGGTGGCGGTTGCCGACAACAGCTCCGTCAGCGGCGAGACCGTCTACAACAACACCTGTGCCGCCTGCCACCAGGCCGGCGGCACCGGGATCCCCGGGAGCTTCCCGCCCCTGGCGGACAGCGACTGGGTCACCGGCGAACCCACCGCCGTGGTCGCCATCGTCAGCCACGGGCTGCAGGGCGATATCGAGGTAGGCGGAGAGACCTACAGCGGCGCCATGCCGGCCTTCGGCGGGCAGCTCTCGAATCGCGAGATCGCCGCCGTGGCCAGCTATGTCCGCTCCAGCTGGGGCAACGAGGCGTCCGCCGTCGATACCGAAACGGTGGAGTCGGTGCGCAGCGACCACGACGGCCGCGGGCCGTGGACCGCGGACGAGCTGCGCACCGCATTCGGGGGGCCGGACACTTGACGACGGCAGACACGCACACGTCTGCACCCCGGCAGGAGGAGGCCGCCCTCCAGGTCGAGGGCATGATGTGCGCCGGCTGCGCAGCGGCGGTCGCCGCCACCCTGCAGCGCCAGCCCGGCGTCGTCAGCGCCGGGGTCAACTTCGCCGCAGATGCCGCGACCGTCACCTGGGATCCGAGCCGCACGTCCCTGGAGGCGCTGCAGGCGGCAACCCGGAAGCTGGGCTACACGGTCCGGCCGGCCGGTGAAGGGGGCGCGGGCGACCGGCCCCGGTCGGCGTTCCGGCGATCGCTGCAGATCCGCCTGGCCGTGGCCGTATGCTTCGGCATGTGGAGCATGATGGCCGCCGTCCTGATCTACCTGGCGCCGCTGGGAGTCGTGGAGCCCTGGGCCCACTGGCATCTCGCCGTGGCGTCGGGGGCGCTTGCATTGCCGGTGCTCGGCTACTCGGGGGCCGGGTTCTACGTGGCGGGCTGGCGCACCCTGCGCGCCCGGGTGCCCGGCATGGACACGCTCATCACCGCAGCGGTCCTGGCGGCCGTGGTGGTCTCCGTCGTGCAGCTCCTCCGCGGCTCGCCGGATGTCTACTTCGACGCTGCGGTCATGCTGATCACCTTCCAGCTCGTCGCCCGGCTCATCGATCTGAGCGTGCGCCGCAACGCCACCCGGGCCATCCACGCGTACCTGGGCGCGCTGCCCGAACGGGCCCGCCGCCGCGACGGGGATACCGAGAGCGACGTGGCCGTCGTGGAGCTGCAGCCCGGGGACCGGATCCGCGTCGCCCCCGGCGAGGCCGTCCCGGTGGACGGTGTCGTTGACGCGGGCCGCTCCGCGGTGAGCCGCGCCCTGATCACCGGCGAATCCACGCTGCAGCCGTGCGGCCAAGGCGACGCGGTCCTGGCGGGCACGCGCAACGGCGACGGCGCGCTCATCGTCCGGGTCACCGCGGGCGCCGGCAAGCGCCGCATCGACGCGCTGGCGCGGTCCGTCCGCCAGCTCCTCAGCCGCAAGAGTGCCCTGCAGCGGCTCACCGACCGCATGGCCCAGGGGCTGCTCGCGGTTGTCCTTGCCGGCGCGGGGTTGGCCGCCGCCCTGGCCGCGGCGGGCGGCGACACGGCCATCGAGGCCGCCACCCGGGCACTCGCCGTGCTGATCGTCACCTGCCCCTGCGCCCTGAGTCTCGCGGTGCCGCTGGTCGGCGTAACCACCGTGGGCGCGGCGGGCCGCAACGGCATCATCTTCCGCGACCCGGCGGTACTGGAATCGGCGGCACGCGCCCGCACCATTGTCTTCGACAAGACCGGAACGCTGACCGAAAGCCACCCTGCTGTCGCCGGCACGGAGCCGGTCTCCGGGGTTACCGACGGGGAGCTTGCTGCCTGCGCCGCTGATGCCATGGACGGTACCAGCCACCCGCTGGCGGCGGGATTACGGAAGCGGGCCGGAACACCGCCGACCACCGTTACCGGACAACGCCAGGTGGTGCCGGGCGAGGGAACGATCTGGCACGGCACGGCTGTGACCGTCCATGCCGGACGGGCCCGCTGGCTGCGCCGGGCGGGTATCGGCGTGCCGGCGGCGGAAGACCGCGGAACGGAGCTCTGCGTTGCCCGCAACGGCGTATTCATCGGCCGCATCCAGTTTGCGGAGACGGTGCGTCCGGAGGCTCGGGAGGTGGTCGGCGCCCTGCGGGCGCAGGGCTACCGGCTTCACCTGCTCAGCGGCGATTCAGCGAGCGCCTGCCGCCGCGTCGCCGACCGCCTCGGCATTCCCCGCGACA
>NZ_JAUFPK010000011.1 GCF_030409225.1 Aquisalimonas lutea | reverse complement strand
CCACATGACCAATCGTACCGACATTGCAGTGCGGCTTCTTACGCTCAAACTTGCTCTTGGACACGACTCATCCCCTTGTTCTGTTGCCGCCGCCCGTGCAGCGGCTTGCTACTGACTACCGTGGAGTGGCCGCAGCACAGCGGCCGAACGGCGCCCCTCAGGACGCCTTCTGCACCTCTGCCGCAACGCTTGCTGGCGCTTCCGCGTAGTGATCGAAGGCCATCACGTAGCTGGCCCGACCCTGTGTCGTGGAGCGCAAGTCCGTGGAGTAACCGAACATTTCCTTGAGCGGCACGTCGGCGCGGATATTCCGCCCCATGGGCGTCTCTTCCATGCCCTTGATCGTGCCGCGGCGCCGGTTGAGGTCGCCGACCACGTCGCCCATGTAGTCCTCGGGCGTGACAACCTCCACGGCCATGATCGGCTCGAGCAGGCACGGGTCGGCCTTGACCACGGCTTCCTTGAACGCCATGGAGCCGGCAATCTTAAACGCCATTTCCGAAGAGTCAACATCGTGGTACGAGCCGTCGAACAGCTGCACCTTGAAATCGACCACCGGATAACCGGCGATGACGCCGTTCTCGGCCTGCTCCCGGATGCCCTTGTCCACGGACGGGATGTACTCCTTCGGAATCACGCCGCCGACGATCTGGCTCTCGAACTCGTAGTGGCCGCCACGCTCGAGCGGGATCAGGCGGATCCAGACGTGGCCGTACTGACCGCGACCGCCCGACTGGCGCACGAACTTGCCTTCCTGCTCGACTTCCTTGCGGATGGACTCGCGGTAGGCCACCTGGGGGTTGCCCACATTGGCCTCGACCTTGAACTCGCGCTTGAGCCGGTCGACGATGATCTCCAGGTGCAGCTCGCCCATGCCGGAGATGATGGTCTGGCCGGATTCCTCGTCCGTGCGCACCTGGAAGGACGGGTCCTCCTGGGCGAGCTTGCCCAGGGCCATGCCCATCTTCTCCTGGTCGGCCTTGGACTTGGGCTCCACCGCCACCGAGATCACCGGCTCGGGGAACTCCATGCGCTCCAGGGTGATGTGCTTGTCCGTCGCGCACAGCGTATCGCCGGTGGTGACTTCCTTGAGGCCCACGGCGGCGGCGATATCGCCGGCCCGGACCTCCTTGATCTCCTTGCGCTCGTTGGAGTGCATCTGCACCAGCCGGCCGATGCGCTCCTTCTTGCTCTTGACCGGGTTGTACACCTGGTCGCCGGAGTTGATGACCCCGGAGTAGACGCGGAAGAACACCAGCGTGCCCACGTACGGGTCCGTGGCAATCTTGAACGCCAGCGCGGAGAACGGCTCGTCGTCGTCGGGGTGGCGCTCGGCCGGCGTGCCGTCGTCCAGCTCGCCCTGGATGGCGGGGACATCCCACGGGTTCGGCATGAATTCGATGACCGCATCCAGCAGCGCCTGAACGCCCTTGTTCTTGAACGCGCTGCCGCAGGTCACGGCCACGATCTCGTTGGCGATGGTCCGCTTGCGCAGGCCGGCGCGGATGTCGTCGTTGGTTAGCTCGCCCTCGAGGTACTTGTTCATGAGCTCTTCATCGGCCTCGGCCGCGGCCTCGACCATCTGCTCGCGGTGCGATTCGGCCGTTTCCTTGAGCTCGTCCGGGATATCGCGGGACTCGTAGGTAACACCGGCATCCTCGGTGTTCCAGTAGATAGCCCGCATGCCGATGAGATCGACCACGCCGGCGAACTGGTCTTCGGCGCCGATGGGCAGCTGGATCGGCACCGCGTGGGTGCCGAGCCGGTCGTTGAGCATCTTCACGCAGCGGTAGTAGTCCGCGCCCATCTTGTCCATCTTGTTGACGAACACCATGCGCGGCACGCTGTACTTGTTGGCCTGGCGCCAGACGGTTTCGGTCTGCGGCTCCACGCCGGCGTTGGCATCCAGCACGCAGACGGCGCCGTCGAGCACCCGCAGCGAGCGCTCGACCTCGATGGTGAAGTCCACGTGGCCCGGCGTGTCGATGATGTTGATCCGGGTCTCGGGGTACTGCTTGTCCATCCCCTGCCAGAAGGTGGTGGTCGCGGCAGAGGTGATCGTGATGCCACGCTCCTGCTCCTGGCTCATCCAGTCCATCACCGCGGCGCCGTCGTGCACCTCGCCCATCTTGTGGGAGATGCCCGTATAGAACAGCACGCGTTCCGTGACAGTGGTCTTGCCGGCATCGATGTGGGCCATGATGCCGATATTGCGATAGCGCTCGATTGGAGTCTTGCGTGGCACGGTCAAATACCCTTGCTGTTACCAGCGATAATGAGAAAACGCCTTGTTGGCCTCGGCCATGCGATGCGTGTCTTCCCGCTTCTTCACGGCGCTGCCGCGGCTCTCGGCCGCTTCCCGGATCTCGCCCGCCAGGCGCTGCGCCATGGTCTTCTCGCTGCGCTTGCGCGCGGCATCGATGAGCCAGCGCATCGCCAGCGTGTTGCGCCGCTCCGGGCGCACTTCCACGGGCACCTGGTAGGTGGCACCGCCGACGCGCCGGGATTTCACCTCGACGGCCGGCCGGATGTTCTCCAGCGCCTGCTCCATGACGCCCACCGGCTCATCGGAGCCCTTGGACTGGATCTGGTCGAGGGCATCGTAGACGATGCGCTCGGCGACGGACTTCTTGCCGTCGCGCATGAGCATGTTGACGAACTTCGCCAACATCTCGCTCCCGAACTTGGGATCCGCCAGCACCTTGCGTTTGGGGACTTCTCGTCTTCTCGGCATGTCTGTATCCGAAACCTGTCAGAGTACGTAAACGGAGACCGCTAGCCCTTGGGGCGCTTGGTACCGTACTTGGAACGGCCCTGGCGGCGCTTGTCGACACCGGCGGTATCGAGCGCGCCCCGGACCGTGTGATAGCGCACACCCGGGAGGTCCTTGACACGACCGCCGCGGATGAGCACCACCGAGTGCTCCTGGAGGTTATGGCCTTCACCGCCGATGTACGAGGCCACCTCGTAGCCGTTGGTCAGGCGTACACGCGCGACCTTGCGCAGGGCCGAGTTCGGCTTCTTCGGCGTGGTGGTATACACCCGCGTGCACACGCCGCGCTTCTGAGGGCAGGCCTCCAGCGCCGGCACGTTGCTTTTGGCGGCTTTGCTGCGGCGTCCCTTACGGACGAGCTGATTAACAGTAGCCATGAACTCGCTCACTCCAAACCGTAAACAGAACGACAGGCCGAGCGGGCCGGCCTGTCGAAGGTGCGCAATTGTAGGCAGACGGCCCTGGGCTGTCAACCAAGGCCTTGTCTGGCGGGGCTTTGACGGGAATGCGACGGACGAAGCCAGGGCGGGGCCGCCCCGGGGCAGGAACTTGCCCCGGGGCAGCCTGCCCCGCTACTCGTCCGGCGTCTCCCCGGAGGCATCCGCCTCGCTGCCGGCCCGCTCGGTCTCGGCGAGCTCCGAGGCCAGCTCCGCTTCGGCATCCGCCGCCGTCGTCGGCAGGTCCGCCTGGCGCAGCCGCCGGCGTTCCTCGTGATAGGCGTAGCCGGTGCCGGCGGGGATGAGGCGTCCCACGATGACGTTCTCCTTGAGACCGCGGAGCTCGTCCTTGGCCCCGCGCACGGAGGCCTCCGTGAGCACCCGCGTGGTCTCCTGGAAGGACGCCGCCGAGATGAACGACTCCGTGGACAGCGAGGCCTTGGTGATGCCCAGCAGCAGCGGCTGGTACTCCACGGGCTGCTTGTCGCCGATGCGGAGCTCGTCGTTGATCTCCTCGACGGTGGCCCGGTCCACCTGCTCGCCGCGGAGCAGCGTGCTGTCCCCCGGCTCCGTGACCTCGCACTTGCGCAGCATCTGGCGGATGACCACCTCGATGTGCTTGTCGTTGATCTTCACGCCCTGCAACCGGTAGACGTCCTGGATCTCCTTGACCACGTAGGCGGCCAGGGCCGGGACGCCCAGCAGGCGAAGAATGTCGTGGGGGCTCGGCTCGCCGTCGGCGACGACCTCGCCCTTCTCCACATGCTCGCCCTCGAAGACGTTGATGTTGCGCCACTTGGGAATGAGCTCCTCGTGGCTGTCGCCTTCCTGGGGCGTGATGATCAGCCGCTGCTTGCCCTTGGTCTCCTTGCCGAAGGACACGGTCCCGGAGATCTCCGCCAGGATGGCCGGCTCCTTGGGCTTGCGGGCCTCGAACAGGTCCGCCACCCGGGGCAGGCCGCCGGTGATGTCGCGGGTCTTGGACGACTCCTGGGGAATCCGGGCGAGCACGTCGCCCACGTCCACCTCGGCGTTGTCCTCGACGCTGATGATGGCGCCGCCGGGCAGGTAGTACTGGGCCGGGATGTCCGTGCCCGGAATCATGATGTCCTCGTCGTTGTCGTCGACGAGCTTGATCATGGGCCGCATGTCCTTGGCCGCCACCCGCTCGTCCTGCTTGGCGCCCGGCAGCTGGCTCGGGTACTCCTGGTTGCCCCGGCTCTTGGGATCGGTGATCTCCAGGCTCGACAGCCCGGTGATCTCGTCCACCTGCCGGTTGACGGTCACGCCCTCGATGAAATCGAAGAAGCGCAGGCGCCCGCGCACCTCGGTGACGATCGGGTGGGTGTGCGGATCCCAGGAAGCCACCACCTGGTTGGCCTCGACCGCGTCGCCCTCGTCGACCGTCACGGTGGCGCCGTAGGGGACCTTGTAGCGCTCGCGCTCGCGACCCTGCTCGTCCATGATCGTGATCTCGCCGGAGCGGGAGGTCACCACCAGGTTCCCGGAGTGGTGGCGGATCGTGTTGAGCTTGTGGAAGCGCACACGGCCGTCCGACTTCGCCTCGACGTCGCTTACCGCGGCCGCGCGGGAGGCGGCGCCGCCGATGTGGAACGTCCGCATGGTGAGCTGCGTGCCGGGCTCGCCGATGGACTGGGCGCCCATGACGCCCACGGCCTCGCCGACGTTGACCTGGTGCCCGCGGGCGAGGTCACGCCCGTAGCACAGCGAGCACACGCCGTGGCGGGTATCGCAGGTGATGGGCGAGCGCACCTTGACGTCGTCCACACCCATACGCTCGAGCCGGTCGACCAGGGCCTCGTCCAGCATCGTGCCGGCGGGGATCGCCACCTCCTGGCTCTCGCTGTCGAGCACGTCGTGGCAGAGCACCCGCCCGAGCACCCGCTCGCTGAGCGGCTCGACCACGTCGCCGCCCTCGATGATCGGGGCCATGTAGACGCCGTTGTCGGTGCCGCAGTCCTCCTCGGTGACCACGAGATCCTGGGTCACGTCCACCAGGCGGCGCGTGAGATAGCCGGAGTTGGCCGTCTTCAGCGCGGTGTCCGCCAGGCCCTTGCGGGCGCCGTGGGTGGAGATGAAGTACTGCAGCACGTTCAGCCCTTCACGGAAGTTCGCCGTGATGGGCGTCTCGATGATGGAGCCGTCCGGCTTGGCCATGAGACCGCGCATGCCCGAGAGCTGGCGGATCTGCGCCGCCGAGCCGCGGGCCCCGGAGTCGGCCATCATGAAGATGGAGTTGAACGAGGTCTGCTGCACCTCGTTGCCCTCGGCGTCGACCACCGTCTCGGTGCCGAGCTTGTCCATCATGGCGTTCGCCACCGAGTCGTTGGTCTGCGCCCAGATGTCCACGACCTTGTTGTAGCGCTCGCCGTTGGTCACCAGGCCCGAGGCATACTGCTCCTCGATGTCCTTGACCTCTTCCTCGGCGCGGCCGAGGATCTCCCCCTTCTCCTCGGGGATGACCATGTCGTTGACGCCGATGGACACCGCCGCGCGGGTGGAGAAGTAGAAGCCCATGTACATGAGCTGGTCGGCGAAGATGACCGTGTCCTTCAGCCCCACGTCGCGGTAGCAGGCGTTGATGGTCGCGGAGATGGCCTTCTTGTTCATCTCCCGGTTGACCAGGTCGAAGGCCAGCCCCTCCGGCATGATGCGGTAGATCAGGGCACGTCCCACGGTGGTGTCGTAGCGGGTGATCACCGTCTCGCGGTTGCCGTCGTCGTCCACCCGGAGCTCGGGGATGCGCACCTTGACCTTCGCCTGCAGATCCACCGTGCCGCTGTCGTAGGCGCGGTGCACCTCGTTGAGGTCGGTAAAGGCCATGCCCTCGCCGCGGGCGTTCACCCGCTCCCGGGACATGTAGTACAGCCCCAGCACCACGTCCTGGGAGGGCACGATGATGGGATCACCGCTGGCCGGCGACAGCACGTTGTTGGTGGCCATCATCAGCGCCCGGGATTCCAGCTGCGCCTCCAGGGACAACGGCACGTGCACGGCCATCTGGTCGCCGTCGAAGTCGGCGTTGTAGGCGGTGCACACCAGCGGGTGAAGCTGGATGGCCTTGCCCTCGATGAGCACCGGCTCGAACGCCTGGATGCCCAGGCGGTGGAGCGTCGGCGCACGGTTGAGCAGTACCGGGTGCTCGCGGATCACCTCTTCGAGGATGTCCCAGACCTCGGGCACCTCGCGCTCGACCATCTTCTTGGCCGCCTTGATGGTGGTGGCCAGGCCCAGCCGCTGGAGCTTGGAGAAGATGAACGGCTTGAACAGCTCCAGCGCCATGCGCTTGGGCAGCCCGCACTGGTGCAGGCGCAGGGTCGGGCCGACCACGATCACGGAGCGGCCGGAGTAGTCCACGCGCTTGCCCAGCAGGTTCTGCCGGAAACGGCCCTGCTTGCCCTTGATCATGTCGGCCAGGGACTTCAGCGGACGCTTGTTGGTGCCGGTGATGGCGCGGCCCCGCCGGCCGTTGTCCAGCAGCGCGTCCACCGACTCCTGCAGCATGCGCTTCTCGTTGCGCACGATGATGTCCGGCGCGTTGAGGTCCAGCAGCCGCTTGAGGCGGTTGTTGCGGTTGATCACCCGCCGGTAGAGGTCGTTGAGATCCGAGGTGGCGAAGCGCCCCCCGTCCAGCGGCACCAGCGGCCGCAGGTCCGGCGGCAGCACGGGCAGCACGTCCAGGATCATCCACTCCGGGTGGTTCCCGGACTGCACGAACGCCTCGACGATCTTGAGCCGCTTGGACAGCCGCTTGATCTTGGTGTCGGAGTTCGTGGCGTCGAGCTCTTCCCGGAGCTTCTTCTGCTCCTCCCGCAGGTCGACGCTGGAGAGCAGCTCCTTGACCGCCTCCGCGCCCATGCGGGCGTCGAACTCGTCACCGTACTGTTCCACGGCATCCAGGTAGCCCTCGTCGGTGAGCAGCTGGCCGCGCTCCAGCGGCGTCATGCCCGGATCGATGACGATGAACGCCTCGAAGTAGAGCACGCGCTCGATGTCGCGCAGGGTCATGTCCAGCAGCAACCCGATGCGCGAAGGCAGCGACTTGAGGTACCAGATGTGCGCCACCGGGCTGGCCAGGTCGATGTGGCCCATGCGCTCGCGGCGCACCTTGGCCAGGGTGACCTCGACGCCGCACTTCTCGCAGACCACGCCGCGGTGCTTGAGCCGCTTGTACTTGCCGCACAGGCACTCGTAGTCCTTCACCGGGCCGAAGATCTTGGCGCAGAACAGGCCGTCGCGCTCCGGCTTGAAGGTACGGTAATTGATGGTCTCCGGCTTCTTGACCTCGCCGAAGGACCAGGACCGGATCATCTCCGGCGAGGCCAACCGGATCCGGAGGCCGTCGAAATCGTCCGGCTGTGCGCCGGTCTGCTTGAACAGATTGAGAAGGTCTTTCATAGCTGTTCGTCCGCCAACCTTGTTGGTGAATGCTGACGCTGCCGCCGGCGCGCCGGCCGGCGGCAATGTTCCCGGTGATCAGTCCTGTTCCAGCTCGATGTTGATACCGAGGGAGCGGATCTCCTTGATCAACACATTGAAGGATTCGGGCATGCCCGCCTTCATCTCGTGCTCGCCGTCGACGATGTTCTTGTACATCTGCGTACGGCCGTTCACGTCGTCGGATTTCACCGTCAGCATCTCCTGCAGCGTATAGGCTGCGCCGTAGGCCTCCAGTGCCCAGACCTCCATTTCGCCGAACCGCTGGCCACCGAACTGCGCCTTGCCGCCCAGCGGCTGCTGGGTGACCAGGGAGTACGGCCCGGTGGAACGGGCGTGCACCTTGTCGTCGATGAGGTGGTTGAGCTTGAGCATGTACATGTAGCCCACGGTCACCGGGCGCTCGAAGGCATCGCCGGTGCGGCCGTCGTAGAGCGTGGTCTGCCCCGACTCCGGCAGGCCCGCCTGGCGCAGCATGTACTTGATCTCTTCCTCGCGGGCGCCGTCGAACACCGGCGTGGCCATGGGCACGCCGCCGCGGAGGTTGTCGCACAGGCGCATCACCTCCTCGTCCGACAGATCGGCCAGGTCCACGGTCTGCCCGCTGTGGTTGTAGATCGCGTCCAGCTCCTGGCGGAGGTCGTCCACCCGGGACTTGGCGTCCAGCATGTTGCCGAGCTTGCGTCCCAGCTCCTTGGCCGCCCAGCCCAGGTGCACCTCCAGCACCTGCCCCACGTTCATGCGCGAGGGCACGCCCAGGGGACTGAGCACCACGTCCACGGGCCGGCCGTCGGAGTCGAAGGGCATGTCCTCCTGGGGCACGATCATGGAGATCACGCCCTTGTTGCCGTGCCGGCCGGCCATCTTGTCGCCGGCCTGGAAGCGCCGCTTCACGGCCAGGTAGACCTTGACCATCTTGAGCACGCCGGGCGCGAGATCATCACCCTGGGTGATCTTCTCCTTCTTCTCCTCGAAGTGCCGCTCGAAGGCCTCCTGCTGGGACTTGAGCTGCTGCTGCACGCGCTCCAGGAGCTCGTTGGCGGACTCGTCCTTGAGCCGGATCTCGAACCACTTCTCGCGGTCCAGCGTCTCCAGGTACTTCTCGGTGACCTCGCTGCCGGCGGTGAGCCCGTTGGGCCCGCCTTCCGCCTCGAGGCCCACGATGGCGGACTGGATGCGCTGGAAGGCGTCGTCCTCGAAAATGCGGTACTGGTCATCCAGATCCTTGCGGATCTTCGCCAGCGCCTCCTTCTCGATGGACAGCGCCCGGGCATCCTTCTCCACGCCGTCCCGGGTGAACACCTGCACGTCGATGACGGTGCCGTCCATGCCCGAGGACACGCGGGAGGAGGTGTCCTTCACGTCCGAGGCCTTCTCGCCGAAGATCGCCCGCAGGAGCTTCTCCTCCGGGGTCAGCTGGCTCTCGCCCTTGGGCGTGACCTTGCCCACCAGGATGTCGCCGGCCTTGACCTCGGCGCCGATGTAGACGATGCCCGACTCGTCCAGCTTGGACAGCGCGGACTCGCCCACGTTGGGAATGTCGGCGGTGATCTCCTCCGGCCCGAGCTTGGTATCCCGGGCCACGCAGGTGAGCTCCTCGATGTGGATCGTGGTGTAGCGATCCTCCTGGACCACCCGCTCGGAGATGAGGATGGAGTCCTCGAAGTTGTAGCCGTTCCAGGGCATGAAGGCGACGAGCATGTTCTGCCCGAGGGCCAGCTCGCCCATGTCCGTGCTGGGTCCGTCGGCGAGCACGTCGCCGCGGGCCACCACGTCGCCCACGTTCACCAGGGACTTCTGGTTGACGCAGGTGTTCTGGTTGGAACGGGTGTACTTGGTCAGGTTGTAGATGTCCACGCCCGGCTCGCCGGGGGCGGTCTCGTCGTCGTTGACCCGGATCACCGCGCGGGCGGCATCCACGGACTCGACCACGCCGCCGCGCCGCGCCACCACGGTGACGCCGGAGTCGGTGGCCACGGCACGCTCCATGCCGGTGCCCACCAGGGGCTTCTCGCCGCGCAGCGTCGGCACCGCCTGGCGCTGCATGTTGGCACCCATGAGCGCGCGGTTGGCGTCGTCGTGCTCCAGGAACGGCACCAGCGCCGCGGCGACGGATACCGTCTGCTTCGGCGAGACGTCCATGTACTGGATCTTGTCCGGCGTGGACATGCCGAACTCGTTCTGGTGCCGGATGGAGATCAGGTCGTCCGCCAGGTAGCCGTTCTCGTCCAGGCGCGCGTTGGCCTGGGCGATGATGTAGCGGGACTCCTCGATGGCCGAGAGGTAGTCCACCTGGTCGGTGACCTGGCCGTCCACCACCCGCCGGTACGGCGTCTCCAGGAAGCCGTAGCGGTTGGTCTGGGCATAGCAGGCCAGCGAGTTGATCAGGCCGATGTTCGGCCCTTCCGGCGTCTCGATGGGGCAGACCCGGCCGTAGTGGGTCGGGTGCACGTCGCGCACCTCGAAGCCGGCCCGCTCGCGGGTCAAGCCGCCGGGCCCGAGGGCGGACACGCGCCGCTTGTGGGTGACCTCGGAGAGCGGGTTGTTCTGGTCCATGAACTGCGACAGCTGCGAGGAGCCGAAGAACTCCTTGATCGCCGCGGCCACGGGCTTGGCGTTGATGAGCTCCTGGGGCATCAGCCCCTCGCTCTCGGCCAGGCTCAGCCGCTCGCGCACCGCCCGCTCGACGCGCACCAGGCCGACGCGGAAGACGTTCTCGGCCATCTCGCCCACCGAGCGGATGCGGCGGTTGCCGAGATGGTCGATGTCGTCCACCGAGTCCTTGCCGTTGCGGATGTCGATGAGCGTACGCAACACATCCAGGATGTCGTCGTTGGCCAGCGTCCCCGGGCCGGTGACCTCGTCGCGGCCGACACGAAGGTTGAACTTCATGCGCCCCACGGCGGAGAGATCGTAGCGGTCCTCCGAGAAGAACAGGTTCTGGAACAGGTTCTCGGCGGCATCCTTCGTCGGCGGCTCGCCCGGGCGCATCATGCGGTAGATCTCCACCAGCGCCTCGAGCTGCGTGCGCGTGGTGTCGATGCGCAGGGTGTTGGAGATGTACGGCCCCTGGTCCAGGTCGTTGACGAACAGCGTGTCGATCTTCTTGATGCCGGCGTCGCGGATGGACTGGATGATCTCCGGGGTGAGCTCCGCGTTCGCCTCGGCGATGATCTCGCCGGTGGAGCTGTCCACCACGTCCTTCGCCAGGATCCGGCCCTCCAGGTATTCCTCGGGCACGGTGAGCTGGTTGAGCCCGGCCTTCTCCATCTGCCGGATGTGGCGCGCGGTGATCCGCCGCCCCTGCTCCACCAGGGTCTCGCCGTCGAGCTCGATGGGGAACTGCGCCGTCTCGCCCCGCAGGCGCTCCGGCACCAGGTCCATGACCACGCTCTTCTTCTTCAGGTGGAAGGTGTTCTTCTCGAAGAACAGGTCCAGGATTTCCTCCGGACCGTAGCCCAGCGCCCGCAGCAGCACCGTCGCCGGCAGCTTGCGCCGGCGGTCGATGCGCACGAAGATGTTGTCGCGCGGATCGAACTCGAAATCGAGCCAGGAGCCGCGATAGGGGATCACCCGGGCGGTGAACAGCAGCTTGCCGGAGGAATGCGTCTTGCCCTTGTCATGGTCGAAGAACGCACCCGGGGAGCGGTGCAGCTGGTTGACGATGACCCGTTCCGTACCGTTGACGACGAACGTGCCGTTCTCGGTCATCAACGGCAGCTCGCCCATGTAGACTTCCTGCTCCTTGACGTCCTTGACCGTCTTGGCGTCCTTGTCATACAGGACCAGGCGCACCAGGGCGCGCAGCGGCGCCGCATAGGTCATGCCGCGGAGCTGGCACTCCTGGACGTCGAACACGGGCGTGCCGATACGGTAGTTCACGTACTCCAGCGCGGCCGTGCCCGAATAGCTGCTGATCGGGAACACCGAACGGAAGGCCGCATGCAGCCCCGCCTCGTCGCGGGCGTCGGGCGCCTTGCCGGGCTGCAGGAACTTTTCGTAGGAATCCAGCTGCGTCGCTAGAAGATAGGGGACCTCCAGAATGTTGGGGATCTTGCCGAAATCCTTGCGGATACGCTTCTTTTCGGTGAACGAATAGGCCATCGAGGTTCCTCACCCATGTTCGTCCGGAGAACGAGACAGTTGCTCAAACTTCCGTACTCAGGTCAGCGCCGAAGCACGTAACTTTGAACCTGCCCGCTCCTCCGGTTATCCCGGAAACGGGAAAAGGCCGGCGGCCCTCACGGCCACCAGCCGATCCCGATACAGCTTGCCAGCGCTTGCCACCGTCAAGTGTTACTTGATCTCGACGGACGCGCCAGCCTCTTCCAGCTTGCTCTTGATGTCGTCGGCCTCTTCCTTGGACACGCCCTCCTTGAGAGAAGACGGCACGCCCTCGACGACTTCCTTCGCCTCCTTCAGGCCCAGGCCGGTGATGCCGCGCACGGCCTTGATCACGCCGACCTTGTTGTCGCCGAAGCTGCTCAGGACAACGTCGAACTCCGTCTGCTCCTCGGCGGCCTCGGCCTCCTCGCCGCCACCGCCGGCGGCCGGCGCAGCGGCCACGGCTGCGGCCGCGGTGACGCCGAACTTCTCTTCCATCGCCTCAATGAGATCGACGACCTCAAGGACGCTCATGTTCCCGATGGTCTCGAGGATTTCCTCTTTGGAAACAGCCATTGCATATACTCCTGCTTGAACGGTCAGATCAGCCCCGCGGGGCGTCTGCTGCATCGATTGAAACAATCAGGCAAAACCCGAAAGCCGGTCAGCCCGCCTCCTTGGCGTCGCGAATGGCGGCCAGCGTCCGCACCAGCTTGCCGGGCACCTCGTTCAAGGTGGTCGCCAGCTTCTGGGTGGGCGCCTTCATGGTCGCCATCAGCTTGCTCAGGGCCTCGTCGCGGGTGGGCAGGCTCGCCAGGCGCTCCAGTTCGGAGGCCGGGTAAACCGAGCCGCTGACCGCGACGAACTTCGGAACCAGCCTGGCGTTCTCCTTGGAATAGGATTTCACCAGCCGTGCCGCTGCGCCCGGATCCTCCTGGGAGAATGCGAGCATCAGCGGGCCTTCGAAGCGCTCGGTCATGCACTCGAAGTCCGTGCCCTCAACCGCCCGACGCGCAATGGAGTTCTTGACTACCCGCAGGTAGACCCCCTGATTGCGTGCCTGGGCGCGCAGGCTGTCCATCTGGGTCGCCTTGATGCCGCGATACTCCGCGGCAACGGCCGAGTGGGCCGTCCTGGCGACCGCATTGACTTCCGCGGTCATCGCCTTCTTCTGTTCCAGACTCATTGGCATTGATAATGTCCTCCTGGAACGGGCCATGACCCCCGGCATCCGGTGGATGCCAGGGCGCGTTCGAGCCGGGCCGGAGCCCGGCTCTCCCCTTGCGGGGTCAAACGGTCGCCTTCCGCAGCATGAATCTGCCCGGGGGCTGCACCGTCTGCGCCGGCCGACCATGTACATGGTCGATTAAGTGGCCGGAGCCACGCCGTGCGGTCTCCGACGGCTGCCGCTGTTCCGACAGCCTCAAGACACCGCGCAGGTACCGGTCGCGCCGGCACCTGATGCGGATTCCTCAGTACTTCACCGTCGACAGGTCGACGTTGACGCCGGGTCCCATGGTCGACGACACGGTCACCTTCTTGAAGTAGATGCCCTTGGCCGCCGCCGGCTTCGCCTTCCAGAGGTCCGAGACCAGGGCCTCCAGATTCTCGCGCAGCTGATCCGGCGTGAAATCGATCTTGCCGATCCCTGCATGGATGACGCCCTTGCGGTCCGTGCGGTAGCGCACCTGGCCCGCCTTGGCGTTCTTCACCGCGGTGGCCACGTCCTGGGTGACGGTGCCCACCTTGGGGTTCGGCATGAGACCACGCGGGCCCAGAATGGTTCCGAGCTTGCCGACCGTCCCCATGGTGTCGGGGCTCGCGATGACCACGTTGAAGTCCAGGTCGCCGCCGCGGATCTGCTCCGCCAGGTCGTCCATGCCGACCACGTCGGCTCCGGCTTCCTGCGCCGCGTCGGCCTTGTCCCCCTGGGCGAACACGGCCACCCGCACGCTCTTGCCGGTGCCGTTGGGCAGCACCGTGGAGCCGCGCACGATCTGGTCCGACTTGCGCGGATCCACGCCCAGGCTCACCGCGACTTCCACGGTCTCCTTGAACTGCGGCGCCGGCAGCGACTGCAGCAGACTGAAGGCGTCATCCACCGGGTAGAAGCGCAAGCGATCCACCTTCTCCGCGAACACCTTCTGGCGCTTGGTGAGCTTCGCCATGATTCAGACCCCCTCCACGTCGAGACCCATGCTCAGCGCGCTGCCGGCAATGGTCCGTACCGCCGCATCCATGTCGGAGGCGGACAGGTCCGGCTCCTTGGTGCGGGCGATCTCCTCGAGCTGCTCCCGGGTCACCTTGCCCACCTTCTGGGTGTTCGGGCGCCCGGAGCCGCTCTTGATCCCGGCAGCCTTCTTGAGAAGGATCGACGCCGGCGGGGTCTTGGTAATGAACGTAAAGCTGCGGTCGGCGTAGACCGTAATCACCACCGGAATCGGCAGCCCCGGCTCCAGCTCCTGGGTCTGGGCGTTGAACGCCTTACAGAACTCCATGATGTTGACGCCGTGCTGGCCCAGCGCAGGGCCCACCGGCGGCGAGGGATTGGCCTGCCCCGCCTTGACCTGCAGCTTGATGTAAGCTGATACCTTCTTGGCCATGATATAGCCTCCTGTCGTGGGTACGAACGCCTTGCGGCTCCCCGGTTACGCTGCCCCGCCGCCGGATGAACCGGCCCCGGGGCAGTACAGCTCCGTCAGGCCTTCTCGACCTGATCGAACCCGAGCTCCACGGGCGTCGAGCGGCCGAAGATCAGCACCGCGACCCGCAGACGGCTCTTGTCGTAGTTGACCTCTTCCACCGCGCCGTTGAAGTCGGTGAAGGGGCCGTCGATGACGCGCACCACCTCGCCGACCTCGAACAGCACCTTCGGGCGCGGCTTCTCCACGCCCTCCTGGACGCGGTTGAGAATCTGCTCGGCCTCCTTGTCGGAGATGGGCGCCGGCTTGTCGCTGCGACCGCCGATGAACCCCATCACCCGCGGCACCTCCTTGACCAGGTGCCAGGTGTCGTCGTCCATCTCCATGCGCACCAGCACGTAGCCCGGGAAGAACTTGCGCTCGCTGCGCCGCTTCTGGCCACCCCGGATCTCGACCACCTCCTCGGTGGGGACCAGGATCTCGCCGAACCTGTCCTCCATCCCGGCGCGCTTGATGCGCTCCTCCAGGGACTGCTTGACCTTGTTCTCGAAGCCCGAGTAGGCGTGAACCACGTACCACCGCATCGTCATGCGTCAGCCTCCCGGAAGAATGATCTGCTGGAAGCCCCAGGAAAGGAGCATGTCCAGAAGCCAGAGGAATATGGCCACCAGGATCACCACGATGAGCACGATGATGGTGGTCTGCACCGTCTCCTGCCGGGTCGGCCAGACCACCTTGCGCACCTCGGTGCGGGCGTCCTGGAGGAATCGCCAGAGGTTCTGTCCCGGATTGCTGGTCACGGCAATGCCGACGGCCACGGCGCCAACGGCAAGGATGCCGAGGACGCGGAAGATCTGCGGCTGATCTTCGTACACGTAGAAGCCGACAATCCCGGCGCCGAGAATGACGAGCGCCGTCACCAGCTTGACGGTATCAGCCGGCGAGTTTTCGGTGTTGGGCCTGGACTTCATCGGTTCCGAGGGACTCCGAACGGGGTGTGCCGCATGCGGCGGTGGACCCTGCCATCATGTTGAGTGGCAGGCCAGGAGGGACTCGAACCCCCAACCTGCGGTTTTGGAGACCGCTGCTCTGCCAATTGAGCTACTGGCCTGTTGTGCCTGGTACCACGGAACCGAAGCGGCGACGACGCGGAGCGGACCAAGCCGCACCGCGCCGCACAGTCTACCGCATTGTTCCGTGCGACGGCGACCCCCGAATTACTCGATAATCTTCGAGACGACGCCGGCGCCGACGGTGCGGCCGCCTTCGCGAATGGCAA
>NZ_JAUFPK010000010.1 GCF_030409225.1 Aquisalimonas lutea | reverse complement strand
CTATCTCACCGAGGCGGACTGGCGGCTGTTCGTCACGCTGGTGCGCTTTGACGCCGCCTATCACGGGGCGTTCAAGTGCAATCTCCGACGCATCGAGGACTACCCGAATCTGTCTGGCTACCTGCGCGAGCTCTACCAGTGGCCGGGTGTGCGCGAGACTGTCAACCTGGAGCATATCAAGGTGGGCTACTACACCAATCCGGCCATCAACCCCACGCTCATCGTGCCCCGGGGTCCGGTGCTGGATCTTGACCGGGCGCACAATCGTGAACGGCTCACGGGAAGCGGCGTATGGCGTCGCTCGCAGGAGAGGGCGCACCACATGGTGACATTATCCACTCCGTGATCGGTCATGCACATATGCAAGAGTGTGCGCACCGCGCAGGAAGAGACTGTCGGATCGTTCTGGAAGCCTGTGGAACGGGGACACAGGTGGACCATGCTACGGGGTTTTGAAGAAAGTACATGGCAGTAGAAGGCTGCCTGCACACCAGCATACTGACGTGCTGACATGCAGGCAGCTTTATCGATCAACGTCACACGTTCAGCGGATTGGTAACTGCACCCCGTGAACGGAACGCGCAGGTTTCCCCTTTGGCGGTTGTATCGCCGCCCGAGCGTCAGTCCGCGGTGCTGCCGACGGTGGCAGCAATCTCTGGCTGCGAGCCCATAGCCAAGCCTCGCACGATGCCGACACACATCAACACCATGATCAGCGAGAAGGGCAGGGCGGCCACAATCGACGCGGTCTGCAGGGTGCTCAGGGCCGCCTCGCCGCCGACCACCAGCAGGACCGCCGCGATTACACCCTGGCCGATACCCCAGATGGAGCGATGCCGATGCAGCGGGTTCTGATCGCCCTCGCTGAGAATCGTGGTCAGCACCAAGGTGCCGGAGTCGGACGAGGTTACGAAGTAAGTGGTGACCAGGATCGTGCCGATCACGCCGGCCCAGAAACCGATGGTGCCCACGTCCATGGCAGTGAACGTTGCGTACAACGCCATGGCCGTATTGTCGTACACAGCGTCGCCGACACCCCCGCCTCCGAACATCTCGATGTGCAGCGCGGTGCCGCCGTAGGCGGCGATCCACACGCAGGAGAGCAGCGTGGACACGCCAACAACCCCGAGCACGAACTCACGGATGGTGCGGCCGCGGGAGACACGGGCGACGAACACGCCAACGAACGGCGCCCAGGAGATCCACCAGCCCCAGTAGAAGACCGTCCACCATCCCTGCCACATGTCCTGCCAGCCGTGCTCGGCCACCGTGCCCGGCGCGGACTCGACGTACGTGTTCAACGCCAGCAGCCCGGCTGCGTAGTCCCACAGGCCGACCACCAGCGACTGGAGCACGTACTGCGTCGGTCCCCAGGTGAGGAAAAAGGCTAGCAGCACCACCGTCAGCCACATGTTGATTTCGGAGAGATAGCGGATCCCGCGGTCCAGGCCGGAGAGCACCGACATCAGCGCGAGTACCGTTATCGCGGCGATGAGAATGAGCTGCACGCCGGCCGTGACGGGCACCCCCCAGAGCGAGTTCAGGCCGGAGTTGATCTGTTGCACGCCAAGTCCCAGGGACGTAGCGATGCCGAACAGTGTCGCGAATACCGCAACCACATCCACGGCGGCCCCCGGCCAGCCATACACGCGTTGGCCCAGGACCGGATAGAGCGTATACCGGATGCCCAGGGGCATCTTCATGCGGTAGGCCACCACCGCCAGCGCCAGGGCCACGATGGAGTAGATCGCCCAGGCGTTGAGGCCCCAGTGGAAGAAGGTCACTTCCATGGCTGCGCGTGCGGCCGCCTGGTCCCCGGCGGAGGCGGCAAACGGGCTGCCGTCGAGGTAGTGGAAGACCGGCTCCGCGATGGACCAGAAGATGATGCCGATGCCTTGGCCGGCGGCATAGACCATGGCGAACCAGGTGAAGTAGCTGTACTTGGGTCGCTCGTGCTCGTCGCCAAGCCGGAGTCGGCCGTACGGGCTCGCCGCCAGTCCGACCAGGAACACCAGGAAGCAGCCGGCCAGGAGCACGTACCACCAGTTTGCGTAAAAGGTCACGAAGGTCCGTGCGTTCTGGATCCACTCGCTGGCGGCGTCGGGGAAGACCAGCGTGCCCACCACGAACAGGATCACCACGGATGAGGCGATCAGCGATGTATAGGGATTAATGCCCCGAAAAGGGCCATTCTGGATGACCATGTCTCTCCTCCAGGATTGATCTCGTTATGGCGTTCCGGCGAGCTACGGCGCCTGGAACTCTTTCTGGATTGCAGTTGCAATGCCGTCGACACACACGCGCAGGACCAGGTCGCCCTTCTCCCGCGAGGCATCGCGTGCCGACGAAAGCGTGCCCGGCTCCGGGGTGCGCTCGGGTACGACAGGGAACATGTCATACGGCGGGAAGGTTGCCGGCGGATGGTCCACGACGGCATCGAAATCCACGAGTTCGGGGTAGAGCGTGAGCATGAGCGAGGTCTCGAATACGCCGCCGTGCTCGATGTCCCAGCCCTGAAAGCCGTCCGGATACAAGGTGTTGATGACGTCGGGGTCGCTGACGAAATCCCAGTAGGACAGGGTCATGACCCGGAAGTCGTCGATACCGGCATACCGCAGTTCCCGCAGTGCGAGATCGATGCCTTCGACGATGAATATGGAGTTCTCGAAGTGCCCGTTCATGATGGCGAGCCTGCGCACGCCGTGACGGGCTAGCTCGCGGATGATGTCCTGCACGGTGTGAGTGAGAGTCATGCCGTCGAGGCTCGTGGTCCCGGGATAATGGTTCCCTCCGCCGGACTGTTGCTGCGACTTGTAGCCGTAGGACAGCGGCGGCGCCACGACGCCGTTGATGCGCTTTGCTACACGCTCGCAGACCGCGGTGGGCAGCAGCACGTCCACGTTCATGCTCATGTGGTGGCCATGCTGCTCGAGAGCACCCATGGGCAGAAGAACGACGGGGCTATCTCCGGCCAGCCACTGCTCGTACTCCTTCCACGTCAGCTCACCTAGAAAAACGCTGTTGGCCATGATGCGAACTCCTCCCCCGAGAGGGGCTGGTTCGACACAGCGGGGCGTTGGTGGCGCCCCGCCGCATCGGGCCGACTACTTCCGGATGATGTTGTGATCGGGGCCGTACGGGAAGCCCGTGATGTTCTCGGCGCCGTCGCCGGTGACCACCAGAATATCGTGCTCGCGGTAGCCACCGGCCCCGGGCTGTCCTTCCGGGATCATGATCATGGGCTCCATGGAAACGACCATGCCCGGTTCCAGCACCGTCTCGATGTCCTCGCGCAACTCCAGGCCCGCTTCCCGTCCGTAGTAGTGGGAGAGGACGCCGAAGGAGTGACCATAGCCGAAAGTGCGGTACTTCAGCAGGCTGAACTCCCGGTAGATGTCGTTCAACTCGTGCGCAATATCGCAGCACCGCATGCCGGGCCTGATCAGCGCCTTGCCGGCATCATGGACCTGGCAGTTGATCTCCCACAGCCGCCGGTGCTCGTCGGAGCACTCCTCGGCGAAGAGCGTACGCTCCAGCGCCGTGTAGTAGCCGGCGGGCATCGGGAAGCAGTTGAGGCTCAGGATATCGCCGCGCTGAATCCGGCGGCTGGTTACGGGGTTGTGCGCACCGTCGGTGTTGATGCCCGATTGGAACCACGTCCATGTATCCATGAGCTCCGCGTGCGGGAACGTCTTTGCGATCTCCCGCACCATCGCCCTGGTCGAATGCAGGGCCACCTCGTGCTCCGGCACGCCCACGTCGATCGCCTCGACGCAGGCCTCGCCCCCCACGTCCGCAATGCGGGCGCTTTCCTTGATCTGGGCAATCTCCTCATTGGACTTGATCATGCGCTGGCGCATGGCCGGCTTGCCGATGTCCACCAGTTCAGCGGTGGGCAGCGCCCCCTGGAGCTTGCGCAGCGTTTCGAAGCTGATGTGGTCGTACTCGACACCGACCCGGCTGCCGTCCGGGATGAGGGACTTCACGGCGACGAAGTAGTTGTCCCGGTGCCAGTCCGTATAGACGATGTTGTCGCCATAGGTGCGGCGCCAGGGCTGCCCGCCGTCGATGTTGGCGGAAATGGAGGTCGAGTTGTCGTGAGAGATCACCAGCCCGTACAGGCGCCCGAAGTAGCAGTAGAGGAAGTCGCTGTAGTAGTTGATGTTGTGATACGAGGTGAACAGCGCGAAATCGATACCTTGATCCGCCATGACCGTCCGAAGACGGTTCAGCCGGGATTGCATTTCCTCGTCCGAGAACGTGCCTTTGACCTTGTCGCCGTTACGGATCTGCAGGGTTTGCGGTAGATCCATGGGTACCTCTCCTCATCGTGTTGTACCGGACGCCGCCGGCCCCTCATCGGGGGATAAAGGTGTGACGATCAGGATCAGGTCTTTGGCGGGTTCGTTCTCACTCGATTCCGACGTCTACGAGTACGGTTCCGACAAATAAGGGGCTACGCCGCTTCGGTGCGGGGTTTGTACCCGCGTTTTGGGGAGCCTGCCTACTGTCAGGATGACGTCGGGGTGAGCCCGCTCCGGCGCTTCTCCGCACTCGGAGACATGCCGAAATGCCGGGCGTACCGGCGCGCGAAATGCGAGCCGGAGACAAACCCGCAGTCACGCGCCACCTCGCTCACGGACAGTGAGGAGCTGCGCAGCAGTTGGCGGGCGTGCTGCAACCGAATCTCCATGTAGTACTGGCTCGGCGTGCAGTCGAGGGCAGCGCGGAACATGCGCTCGAGCTGGCGCTCTGAGACACCGACGTGTCCTGCCAGCTCCGACAGACTGATCGGATCCTCCAGGTTCGCCTCCATGATCATGGCCGCTTCCGCGAGCTGAGGCTGATCGCTGCCAAGGCGCAGGCGAAGAGGAATGCGCTGACGCTCCCCGGCATCGCGGACGCGGTCGTGCACCAGTAGTTCTGCGGTGGCAGCGGCCAACTCCGCTCCTTCCGGGAGGCCGGCAATGATACGGAGCATCATGTCCATGGAGGCGGTGCCACCGCTGCTCGTGCACCGTTGCCGGTCGATCTCGAAGAGATGGGTCGAAACGATGAGTTCCGGGAACTGCTGCAGCAGTTCCTCGGTATCCTGCCAGTGAATCGTGCAGCGATAGCCGTCCAGCAGCCCGGCGCGAGCCATGAGGTAACTGCCGGTGCAGATCCCACCGAGGGCAACGCCGTCGTGGGCCAGACGCTTCATCGTTGCGGCAAGTTCGCGTTCGCCCGGGAAATGAATCGGGTTGGGGCCAACCACGAATACAGCATCCAGCTCGTCGGGAATGCCGGAGATATCGACATCCGGCAAGATCGTGAAGCCGTTGCTGGCCGGCGTGGGGGCGCCGTCCAGCGAGATGACACCGGCGCTGAACCGGCGCTCGCCGGCCGCAAGGTTGGCCAGGCGTAGGGGCTCGATCGCGGATGCGAAGCCAATATAAGAGAAGTTCGGAACAACCAGGAACCCGTACTTGTACTGCCCAGGTGTACGAGCCTCCAGGAATTCGTCGTTCAGTGGACCCCCGTTGGACGGGGGCGATGTGCTTTCTGTCATAGTCGTGCGAGCACTGCGTAGCGGTGTCCCCGGAGTCGCCATCCGTGCGGCAAGACTATACGTCCATACGTTATCCGGGGCGGTACCGGGCGCAGTCATTGTAACCCAGGAGTTGTGAGGTCAACGCACCTGCTGACCGGCCGGCGGCACGCGAGCGAAGGAGGGGTTAGCTGATGGTAGTCCGCTGATACGCAGCATTCTGGGGGACGCCGGGCTGCGTAAGCCGGGATAGCGCTGACCCGCTTTCGCTGTTCGTGGCCGGTCCAGCGTGATTGTGAGGTCTTCTATGGTGCACCGGGACCGCTCTCCGAGGCCAGGACTGCCAGGAATGGGCCGACGCCGACCGTGCGGTACCATCCCCGGCCGTCCGCCAACTCCTGTCCCCGCTCAGCGGACGGCAGCGCTTCCATGCTCTCGTCGAACAGCTTCCGTGCGCCTCCCGAGAGCTCGATCGACCACTGCTGTCCCGAGCCATCCTCTTTTGTGGAGTAAAGGATGACCCCGCGCAGCCGCGCCCTCAGTAGCAAACGAACGGCGCGGTCATCGCCCCCGCCTGCCACGTGCAGTGGGCCCGGGGTTGCGAGTGACGCCGGCCAGAACAACCATTGCGGTTCAACGGCGAGTGTGGCCAGCAGGAGCGCCTCGGGCGTCGGCTCGGCGACCACATGATGCGTGGAAGGCCAGACATCGAGTCGGCACCACGCGGCACCCCAGGTTCGCTGCTCGTCGGGCCCGAGATGGCGCGTTCGAGCACCGGATTCGCCGACAATGGCGTAATGCTGGGGGTAATCGAAGAATCCCGGCGCGCGGGCTTCTTTCCGACGATAGAACCAGTGCGCGAGCAACAGGGTGGCAGCACCGCAGCCCCGGACGCCTTCTTCGGCGGTGCGCGCCACAACGGCGGTACGATCCTCCGACCGCCAGTGCTGCTGGAGGCGTTCGGATCCCGGTGCAGTTCTGTCGGAAGTGGGATGGACAGTGAATCCGGAATCCCGTAAATAGTTGCGGCTGTGCATTGCTGTGCTGCCTCGTTGATACACGACGGATGATCTGGCTCGGTGTCACGTCTGCTCGTTGGCTTTGTTGGTCTTCTTGTAGAGGTTCTGCCGATACTGTTGCCAATGTCCGTGCGATGAATGGAGAACCGGTGCTGCTCTACTACCTGGATCTCGCCGGAGTGGCCGTTTTTGCCGCCAGCGGCGTTCTCGCCACCCGGGACCGCGAGTTGGATATCTTCGGCGTAGTCATCGTTGCCACGTTCACCGCTATTGGCGGCGGAACGCTGCGCGACCTGCTCCTCGCGCACCATCCGATATTCTGGGTGGTTGACCCGTGGTACCTGGTCACCATCCTCCTCTCCGTGCTGGCGACGGTTCTGTATCTCTCGCTGCGGCCGCCGCCGGGCTTTCTGTTCCTGGTGGCTGACGCCTGCGGACTGGCGATTTTCGCCCTGTCCGGGGCGAAGCTCGCGCTGGAGGCGGGGCATTCGCCGCTGATCGTGATCATCATGGGAGCGATGACCGGAGTCATGGGTGGAATGCTGCGCGACGTCATTACCGCACGGATACCGCTTGTCATGCGCAAGGAGGTCTATGCGACTGCGGCCATATCGGGAATCGTTGTCTATCTGGTCCTCCATGCCTTGTCGGTGCCGGAGACGCTTGCGTTCGCCATCGGTGTGGCCGTCGTGATCGGGCTGCGCCTGGTCGCCATCCGGTGGGGCTTGAATCTGCCTTCTCTACCGTGGCACGGACCGTGACAGCGGTTCGAACCCCGTGCACGTCCCAATGTAACGGGTTCGCGCAGCTCCTACTCGGCCCCGGCGTGTGCGCCGTCCGTCACATCCAGCTTGATGCCTTCTGGAAGATCTGGTTGTCGACCTCTGTGCTCTTTTCATTGTTCTCTTCCGGACGGTCGCGTTGCATCGTCATGCGAACGGCGGAAGGGGATTGGCCAAACATCTGCCGGAACTGTCGTGAGAAATGCGGGCTGTCCGTGAACCCGCATTCCGAGGCAATCACCGTGATGCTGCGCGAGGTGTGGCTCAGCAGCCACCAGCCGTAGCGCAGGCGCAGACGGCGGCAGAACTCGCTTGGCCCGAGTCCGAGCTCGTGGACGAACGCCCGCTCGAGTTGCCGGCGCGAGACGTTGAGATGCTCCGCCATCTCCTGGACTGTCATGGGGTTGCTCAGATGCTGCTCGATGAGCAGGACCGCACGACGAACCCGGTTGTCCCGGATCGATTCGTGGAGCGGAGGTTGCGGCTGGGACGCGGTCGCTCGTCGTGGTTGATCGATCAACATGATGTGCAGGCTTTTTTGCGCCCAGTCCTGGCCACAGTGCTTCTCCACCAGCCAGGCGGCGACGTCTGCCGCCGCAGAGCCGCCGGCGCAGGTAATCCGTTTGCGATCGACCACGAATAGCTGGTCCGCCACCGGGGTGATGTCGGGGTAGCGTTCCAGCAGGTCATAGTAGTGATACCAGCTCACGCAGCAGCGGTGTCCGTCCATGAGGCCCGCCTGGATCAGCGTAAACGCCGCCGTGCACAGCCCCACGATCGCCGTGCCCCGGCGATCCGCCAGGCGCAGGTAGTCGATGACCTCCGGCGTCGCCACGGGCTGGTTGGCCAGTCGACCCCCGACGACGACCACGTAGTCGTACTTTCCGGGGTCCTGCAACGGTTCCCACGGGGTGATTGTGACGCCGCAGCTCGACTCGACTGGCCGCCTCGTGTCGCCAAGGATCGTCCAGCGACAGCGAAGTTGCCGACTGGAATCCCCCTCGTCAGCGGCGAGCCGCAGGCAATCCACGAAAGCCGCAAAAGGCAACAGGGTGAAGCCCGGCAGCAGGATGAACGCGACGGACAGGGCCGCGCCGTCGGCAGGCGCCTGGCAATCCGTGTCGCGGGGTGGGTCGTAGGAACCGGTCATGGCACCTCTGTCCGATGCTATCGGAGCGTAGCGAACCCCAATCTCCTGGCTTTCCTCCCCCTGCGTCATCACAAATCCGTCGCTTCATGACCCGTGCGCGTCATGGCGCGCTTCTACTCGGTCAATGCCGCATTTCTACAGGCGGTCGGCGCCTGCACCGCGGAGACTGCTGTCGTAAACAGCCGAACAAGAAGTCACGCCCTGACTGCAGGGATGAAAGCGAGCAGGAGGAGCCCACGCATGTCTGCACAGCCACTGGATTTCCAGGATCTCGATCCCGACCTGAATGCCGCCATTAGTGCCGAGGCGAGCCGTCAGGAGGCGCATATCGAACTGATCGCTTCCGAGAACTACGCTAGTCCGTCCGTCATGGCGGCGCAGGGCACGGTGCTGACGAACAAGTACGCGGAAGGGTACCCCGGCCGGCGCTACTACGGTGGCTGCGAAGCGGTCGACCGGGTGGAGCAACTGGCCATTGACCGGGCAACGGAGTTGTTCCAGTGCGAGTACGCCAACGTCCAGCCACACTCCGGCTCTCAAGCCAATGCTGCGGTTTTCCACGCCCTGGCCAGTCCCGGAGACACCATTCTCGGGATGCGACTGGACCATGGGGGCCATCTTACGCACGGCGCCGCACCGAACTTCTCCGGCAAGCTGTTCAACGCCGTGCAGTACGGGCTCGACACCCGGACGGGCAGGATTGACTACGACGAAGTGGAGGCGCTCGCCCGGGAGCACGCGCCGCGGATCCTGGTGGCGGGTTTCTCCGCGTACTCCGGCACGCTGGACTGGGAGCGCTTCCGCGCCATCGCCGATGCCTGCGGCGCCTATCTCGTCGTGGACATGGCGCATGTGGCCGGGTTGGTCGCCGCTGGCGTCTACCCGACTCCGATCCCCTACGCCGATGCCGTAACGACCACGACGCACAAGACCCTGCGCGGGCCGCGTGGCGGCATGATTCTCATGCACAAGCGCAGCGGGCTCGAGCGCAAGTTCCAGTCGCTGGTATTCCCGGGTACTCAGGGTGGTCCGCTCATGCACGTGATCGCGGCCAAGGCGGTCGCTTTCCGCGAAGCATTGAGCCCGGAGTTCCGCAAGTACCAGGAGCAGGTCGTTGCCAATGCGCAGACCATGGCCCGGCAAATGCAGGCGCGGGGGTATGACGTAGTCTCGGGCGGCACCCACAACCACCTGTTCCTGGTGGACCTGGTCGCACGCGGCTTGACCGGAAAGGCCGCGGACCAGGCTCTGGCACAGGCGAATATCACCGTGAACAAGAATGCGGTACCCAACGATTCGCAGCCCCCGTTTGTCACCTCCGGGCTGCGCATCGGCACACCGGCGATCACCACGCGGGGGTTCCGTGAGAAGGAATCCCGCCTCCTCGCCAACTGGATCTGCGACATCCTCGACGATCCCGAGGACGCGACGGTCATCGGCAGGGTCCGTGACCAGGTCGATGCCGTCTGTCGCGACTTTCCCGTTTACCCGCCGGCTAGGGCGGAAGGAGGTTCAGCATGGCACTGAGCGTCTTCGACCTGTTCAAGATCGGCATCGGCCCCTCCAGCTCTCACACGGTGGGCCCCATGAAGGCCGCGCGGTTGTTCGTCAGTGGACTGGCGGATGACTGGATACTGCCGCAGGTCGCACGTGTGCGCACCGAGCTGTACGGGTCTTTGGGGGCAACGGGAAAGGGACATGGTAGCGGGCCAGCGGTGCTGCTGGGGCTGGAAGGGCACGACCCGGAGATCGTGGACCCAGCCCTGCTGCCAGCGCGCAGCGCCAGGATCGCCGAGGAGGGAATGATCTACCCGCTAGGTGGCTCCGCAATCGCCTACGATGCCGATGCGGATCTGGTATTCCACAAGCGGGAGTCCTTGCCGTACCACCCCAACGGCATGGTGTTCACCGCGATGGATGCGCGGGGCGAGACCGTCCGGCAGCGTACCTACTACTCCGTGGGCGGCGGCTTCGTGCTGGACGATGACGAGGCTGGCGCGGATGCGATCGGGCCCGATGGCACGGCTTTGCCGGCGCATTTTACGACGGCGGATGAGCTTCTGGCCCTGTGTGAGCAGGAAGGCTGTCCTATCAGCGAGCTGATGTTGCGCAACGAGCTTTGCTGGCGCACACAGATCGAGGTGCGCACCGGCCTGCTGCGAATCTGGGACGTCATGCAGGCCTCGGTGGCCAACGGCGTCGCCAACGAAGGGGCTTTGCCCGGGGGTCTCAAGGTGCCGCGCCGGGCGGCGGCCCTGCACCGGAAGCTGACGGGGCAGGATCGCAGCACGGACCCTCTCGACACCATGGACTGGGTCAACCTGTACGCCCTTGCCGTGAACGAGGAGAACGCCGCCGGCGGTCGCATCGTCACCGCCCCGACCAACGGCGCCGCCGGCATCGTGCCGGCCGTGCTCCATTACTACTGGCACTTCGTCGATGGCGCCGACGAGGACGGTGTGGTGCGGTTTCTTCTCACTGCCGCGGCGGTGGGTGTGCTCATCAAGCTCAAGGCGTCCATCTCCGGGGCGGATGTCGGCTGCCAGGGTGAGGTGGGGTCGGCCTGCGCCATGGCCGCCGCGGGCCTGGCCGAGGTCATGGGCGGCACGCCGCGCCAGGTGGAGAACGCCGCCGAGATCGGCCTGGAGCACAACCTGGGCCTGACCTGTGACCCCATCGGCGGGCTGGTGCAGATCCCGTGTATCGAGCGCAACGCCGTCGCCAGCGTCAAGGCGGTGAACGCCGCGCGCATGGCACTGCGGGGCGACGGGCAGCACTTCGTCTCGCTGGACAAGGCCATCCGCACCATGCGCGCCACGGGCGCCGACATGCTCGACAAGTACAAAGAGACTTCCCGTGGCGGCCTCGCCGTCAACGTCATCGAATGCTGAGGTGAATCATGGCAAACCGCTACTCCGGCTTCGGCCTGTTCAGGCACGCGCTGCGCTACCACGAGAACTGGCAGCGGGCGTGGCGTAACCCGACGCCGAAAACCCATTACGACGTGATCATCATCGGTGGGGGTGGGCACGGCCTGGCCACCGCCTACTACCTGGCAAGCCAGCACGGCATAACCAACATCGCCGTGCTGGAGAAGGGGTATCTGGGCGGCGGCAACACCGGTCGTAACACCACCATCGTGCGCTCCAACTACCTCTGGGACGAGTCGGGCCAGCTCTACGAGCACGCCATGAAGCTCTGGGAAGGACTGTCGGAGGAGCTGAACTACAACGTCATGTTCAGCCAGCGCGGGGTGCTGAACCTCGGTCATACCCTGCAGGACATGCGCAATATCGAACGCCGCGTCCAGTCCAACCGGCTCAACGGCATTGACTCCCACGTGGTCACGCCGGACGAGATTAAGAAGATCGTTCCGATTATCAACATCGACAACCTGCGCTACCCGATCATGGGGTCGTCCTGGCAGCCGCGTGCCGGCGTCGCCCGCCACGACGCCGTCGCCTGGGGCTACGCCCGCGCCGCCGACGCCCTGGGCGTGGATCTGCTTCAAGAAACCGCCGTGACCGGCATGCGTATCGAGGGCGGGACCATTCGTGGCGTGGAGACCAACCGCGGCTTCATAGGCGCCGACCGGGTGGGCTGCGTGGTCGCCGGCAACTCCGGCGTGCTCGCTGGCATGGCGGGGCTGCGCCTGCCGCTAGAGTCGCATCCGCTGCAGGCGTTTGTCTCCGAACCACTCAAGCCCGTCCTCGACACGGTGGTCATGTCCAACCACGTGCACGGTTACGTGAACCAGTCGGACAAGGGCGACCTGGTGATCGGCGCTGGCATCGACGGCTACAACGGCTATGGCCAGCGCGGCTCAATGCCAGTGATTGAGCACACGGCCGCGGCCATCTGCGAGATGTTTCCCATGTTCCGCCGCGTGCGCATGAACCGCCAGTGGGGCGGCATCGTGGATACCTGCCCGGACGCCTGCCCGATCATCAGCAAGACCCCGGTGGACGGTCTGTATTTCAACTGCGGCTGGGGTACCGGCGGGTTCAAGGCCACACCGGGCTCCGGTCACGTGTTCGCCAGCACCATCGCCAACGACTCGCCCCACCCGCTGGCCGCGCCGTTCGCCCTGGACCGCTTCTACAGCGGCGCCCTGATCGACGAGCACGGCGCCGCCGGTGTAGCCCACTGAGCGCGACCTGACAGGAGGCAAGACCATGCTAAACATCTACTGCCCGCACTGCGGCGAGCACCGCAGCGAGGAAGAGTTCCACTACGCCGGCGAAGCCCATATTCCCCGTCCGGAGAACCCGGCCGAGCTCTCCGACGAGGCCTGGGGCGACTACCTGTTCTTCCGCAGAAACCCGCGTGGGCTTCATCACGAGCAGTGGTACCACGCCACCGGTTGCCGGCGGTTCTTCAACGTCGCCCGCGACACGGTGACGTATGAGATCCACGAGAGCTACCCCATGGGCGCCCGGCCCAGCGTCAGCAGAGACAGCGAGGAGGCGGCATGACACAGCGCAATCGACTCCCTGAACGCGGCCGCGTGGACCGCAGCCGGACCCTGCGGTTCCAGTTCAACGGCCGCACCTACACCGGCCATCCCGGCGATACGGTGGCCTCGGCCCTGCTGGCCAACGGCGTGCGCTTGGTGGGGCGAAGCTTCAAGTACGGGCGTCCGCGCGGCGTCATCGCCGCCGGGCCGGAAGAGCCCAACGCCATTCTGCAGGTGGGTACCGACCCGGCCACCACCACCCCCAATCTGCGTGCCACCCAGACCGAGCTGTATGACGGGCTGGTGTGCAGCAGCACCAACGGCTGGCCCAGCACCGAGCGCGACCTGACCAGTGTCGTGGGCAAGGTCGGCGGGCGCATGATGCCGCCGGGCTTTTACTACAAGACGTTCATGTGGCCGAGCAGCCTGTGGATGACGTACGAGAAGGGCATTCGCAAGGCCGCCGGCCTGGGCCAGAGCCCGTCCCAGCCGGACCCGGCGGAGTATGACCACATGAACCACCACGTCGACGTGCTGGTGGTGGGCGCGGGCCCTGCTGGTCTCTCGGCGGCACGCACCGCGGCCCGCGCTGGCGCACGGGTCATGATCGCGGACGAGCAGCCGGAGCTGGGCGGCCACTTATTGGCCAGCCGCGCGACCATCAGCGGTACTCCTGCGGCCAAATGGGTGCGTCGGCAGACCGACGCCCTGGCGCGGGAGCCGGAGGTGACGGTGCTGCGGCGTACCACAGCCGTGGGTTATCACGACCATAATTTCGTGGTGCTCAGCGAGCGCCGCACGGATCACCTTGGACCGGATGCCGGTGGTGTGCGCGAACGCCTGCACCGGGTGCGCGCCGGTCAGGTGGTGATCGCCACCGGTGCCCACGAGCGCCCGCTCGTGTTCGGAAACAATGATCGTCCCGGGGTCATGACGGCGTCGGCGGTGGGAACCTACATCAACCGCTACGGCGTCGTTCCCGGAGAGCGTCTGGTGCTCATGACCACCAACGACCATGCCTATCATACCGCCCTGGACTGGCACAACGCCGGCCGCGAGGTCGTGGCCGTGGTCGATACCCGCGCGGAGGCAGGCGGCGACCTGCCGACGGAGGCCCGCGCCTGCGGTATTCGCGTCCTGACCGGCCATGGCGTGATCGAGGCCGCCGGCGGGCGCAGTGTCACCGGTGCCCGGGTCGCACCGCTGTCCGCCGATGGCGAAAGCCTCGCCGGCACCACCCACGAGCTGCCCTGTGACGTGATCGCCACCTCCGGGGGCTGGAGCCCGGTGGTGCACCTCACCTGTCACACCGGCGACAAGCCGGTCTGGAGCGAGGAGGTGCTGGGCTTCGTCCCCGGCGAGACCCGGCAGGCCCGGGTATGCGCCGGCGGTGTGAACGGTACCTACGCCCTGGAGGCGGTCATCCACGAGGGAGTGGATGCGGGCAAGCGGGCGGCAACGGCTTGGGGATTCGAGGCGACCGAGATGCGCGATCTCGCGGTCAGTGTGGCCGAGCCGTCCCAAGACCCGTCCATGAAGCTGTTCCTGGTCCCCCACCATAAACCGGTCACGCGGGCCCCCAAGCAGTTCGTCGACTTCCAGACCGACGTCACGGCCGCCGCCATCGAGGTGGCGGTGCGCGAAGGCTACGAGTCCATCGAGCACGTCAAGCGCTACACGGTTATGGGCTTTGGCACCGACCAGGGCAAACTCGGCAACGTCAACGGCGTGGCCCTGACCGCCCGCGCACGGGGGAAGACCATCCCGGAGACCGGCACTACGGTGTTCCGCCCGGCCTACACCCCGGTGACTTTCGGTGCCTTGGCGGGCATGGAGCGGGGCGGTCTGCTCGACCCGGCGCGGTTCACCCCCATGCACCTGTGGCATGTGCGCCAGGGTGCGGCGTTCGAGGACGTGGGGCAATGGAAGCGTCCTTGGTACTACCCCCGGCATGGGGAGTCCATGCAGCAGGCCGTCAACCGCGAGTGCCTGGCGGTACGCCAGCGCGTGGGCATGCTCGATGCCTCCACCCTGGGCAAGATCGACATCCAGGGCAGCGACGCCCGTGAGTTCCTCAACCGCGTCTACACCAACGCCTGGATGAAGCTCCAGCCCGGGCGCTGTCGATACGGCCTGATGCTCAAGGAAGACGGCATGGTGTTCGACGACGGCGTCACCGCTTGCGTGGACGATGAGCACTTCATCATGACCACCACCACCGGCAACGCCGGCCCGGTGCTGGAGTGGCTGGAGCGTTGGCACCAGACCGAGTGGCCGGAGCTGGACGTATGCTTCACGTCGATCACCGACCAGTGGGCCACGGTCACGGTTACCGGCCCGGAGAGCCGCAACGTGGTGGCGAAGCTGTGTGACGACATTGATTTCTCCCGCGAGGCCTTCCCGTTCATGGCCTGGCGTGAAGGCACCGTGGCCGGCGCGCTGGCGCGGGTGTTCCGCATCAGCTTCACCGGCGAGCTGACCTACGAGATCAACGTACCCGCCGATTACGGCATGCACCTGTGGGAGGCCGTCTACGCCGCGGGCGAGCCCTACGGCATCACGCCGTACGGCACCGAGACCATGCACGTACTTCGTGCGGAGAAGGGCTTCATCATTGTGGGTCAGGATACCGATGGCTCGGTTACTCCCGAGGACCTTGGTATGCACTGGGCACTCAAGCGAGAGAAACCGTTCAGCTTCCTCGGTCAGCGATCCCTGGACCGCAGTGACTCGCGGCGCAGGGATCGCGAGCAATTCGTGGGTATCCGGCCGCTCAACGGCGAGGCGGTTCTGCCCGAGGGTGCGCAGGCGGTTGAGAACCCGAGCAATCCCGTACCCAAGAGGACCATCGGTCACGTCACGTCGAGCTACTATAGCGCTGCGCTCGGTCATTCCATCGCCCTGGGACTCATCGAGCGGGGCCACGACCGACAGCGCGAGCGGCTGCATTTCATGACCAGCGACGGCCGCCTCGAGGAGGCCGAGCTGTGCAGCACGGTGTTCTACGACCCCGACGGCGCCCGCCAGAACGTTTGAAGGAGATATAGCCATGACGCAACTCACCCTGCCGCGAGCAGAGAGCCCACTGCACCACGCTGACCTGCCCGCACTGGCCGGGCAGGATCAAAAAGGCGGCCTTATCCTTCGCGAGGAGCGTTTTTCGGCACTGGTTATCCTGCGCGGCCCGGACGATGATCCGGGCATGCGTGCCGGTGTCGAGGGCGCGCTCGGGGCTGCGCCGCCCACCGAACCTTGTAGCTCGGTGCTCGGTGATGACGGCACCCGCCTGCTGCGGATCACACCCGACGAGTGGCTTGTATTTGGTCCGGGGACGCAGCGGCAAGACCTGATGTCCCGGCTGCGCAGCGCCCTTCAGGGGACACCGGGCAGGGTGGTGGACGTAAGCAGCGGCTACGCGTGTCTGCATCTGTCGGGAGAAGCACTGGCGGACGTGCTCAAGAAGTCCACGAGCTACGACGTGCACATGCGAAACTTCCCGCCAGGCAAGGTCGTCGGCACCACGTTCGGCAAGGGGCAGGCATATATGCTGCGCACCGACGCTGACAGCGTTCTAGTCATCGTCCGTCGCAGCTTTGCCGATTACACGTGGCTGTGGCTCCAAGCCGCGGCAGAGGAATACGGTCTCTCTATTGCCGGCTGATCCTTGCCATTACGGGCCCAGCGATCCCATGATCGCCGGGCCCACCGATTAGCTGACGGCGTTAATGCTCCGTTTTGAGTCCATATGGGGCGGCAGCCGGCGCAATTCGGGTACGGATGATACCCCGGAAGGACAGGTGTTAGCCTTGACCCCTCTGGTTGGGAGATGGCGGGCACCATCGAGACAGACCGCGCAAGTGACTGGGGGTTCGGGTGGTATGAGCCGCGCGAACACGATCACCAGGCGTCATGGCTGGCCAAGGTCGTACGCATACAAAAACGCGGCGCCGGCTACCAAAGTGGAGCGAGACCAGGCAGTCGGACGGTGCTCGCTCCATCGGCCGAAGCCCCTGCGCCGGGCGCACGGGCAATTTCCGTTTATCCCTCGGTCACGGTTGCCTCGGAGTTGGCGTGGGGATTGTTACCATGCCAGCCCTTGCCGATAAGGAGGTACTCTGGCCGGCCCCGCTCGTCGCCGTTCGCACTGGGTGCGCTACGGAAGTGCGCCGCGATGCTCGACGTTGTTGACGTTTCCGATCCGGGTGCCAGGTCGCGCTCACCGAGCCTGCCTCCGGCATGGGCGGTGTTGGCTGCATCTCCCGCCGAGCGGAAGTGCGCGACAATACTAGCGACCGATGAGGCATTGCCTGCGCTGCGCAGGTCATACTCTGTGAGCAGGCCGTTGTAAGAGTCCGCGCTGGCCTGACCTATGGCCGCGGCTGCGAGGGCAGTGGCGATAATGTAGCGTTTCATGGCGACTTCTCCTGTGGTGATGCATGAAAGTCCCAGTCACCCCGGCAGGTGGCGCGCTTGGCTTGGTGCCCCTGTCCCGTGACTGAAACCGCATGATGCAGTCGTTGCTGAAATGGCGTAAGTCGGTAGACTTGCAACCAATGGTTAACGAATTGGAAACCACAGTAACGGCTGCCGCTGACCCGCGAGAGCTCGGAGGCTCCCTCGATGACGTCCGAGCTTTCTGCGCGGTGGTGGATTTCGGCAGCATTACCGCGGCCGCCCAGAAGCTAGGGGAGACCAAGAGTGGTATAAGCCGCCGTGTAACGCGCCTGGAGCGTCGACTGGGGAGCACGCTTCTGGCGCGGCAGCCGCGAGCAGTGAGCCCAACGGAGGAAGGCATCGCCTTTCATGCCAAGGCGGGCGCGGCGCTCGCGTTGCTGGACGATGCCACCGAGGCGGCGAGCGAAGCGCACTCGCTGCCCCGGGGCCATCTGCGTCTGACCGCTCCCGTGGATTTCGGTCTCGAAGTGCTGCCGGAGGCCATCAGCGTATTCCGCCGGCAGCATCCGCAGATCACCGTGGAGCTGCTTCTCACCAGCAGCGCGCTGGATCTGACAACGCACCGCATTGATCTGGCGCTGCGAGCAAGCAGCGATTTGCCTGACATGGACTACCGCGCTGCGCCACTGGTGAGCTTCGACGTCCGGCTCTACGCGACGCCCGCCTATCTCGCTGAGCGTGGCGAGCCGCAAACGCCCGCGGCGCTGGCGGAGCATGATGTAATCGCCGCCCGGGATCTAATGGGGACCACAGCCGTTTCTCTCAGCAACGGCCGTCGCAGCGAACGCGTGGGCGTGCGCCCAGCAGTGCTGACGGACGAGCCGGCCAGTGTAGCGCGCATCGTGCTCGCCGGCGGGGGGATCGGTCCGCTGCCGGACGTCGCGGCGGCGCCAGCAGTTCAGGACGGGCGGCTGAAGGCGGTTCTGCCGCACTGGATGGTCAGCAGTGCCCGCCTGTACGCCATCACAATCGCCGGGCGGGAGGCTCCGGCACGCGTTCGTCTGTTCAAGGAGTTCCTGCGCGAGCGTCTCGCCGGGCTCGGTGCTTCTGCGATCGATTAGCCCACACGCATGGCGACCGAGACGTTGCGACTGACTGACACACTCCGCCGGTCTCTAGTGTTTCAACCCTGACCTTATGGCCTGTTGGATGAGCCAGCCTTTGAGTTGCCTTAGGCCGGGCTCGTTTCGGCGGCTGGTCTTGTACGCGATTAGAAACTCATCGCCGGTCGGGATGGTGTCCGCCGGCAAGGCCACCAGGTCGGCGTCATCCGCGGGATCCAGCATGTAGTCATTGCTCAGCGCGACGCCCTGGTGATGGCGTGCGGCGGCATGCGCCATGAGCATGTGGCTGAAGTGATGCACCCGGGTGGAGCTCTGGATAGGGCAGCCGGCGATGGAGAGCCAGAAGCGCCAGTCCTCGCCCGGCTGCCCCAGGATGCTCGAAGCGGATAGCAGGGGATAGCGTTGCAGCCAGGAGGCCTCGATCTGGTTGGGCGTGTCGGTTGTCGTCAGACCTGCTTGCCGCAGATCACGCCGCATCCAATCCCAGTACTTGCGGCTGCAGATGGGAAACAAGCGTTCGGCATATAGCAGTTCCGCGGTATACCCCCGCTTCCGGGCGCTGGTAGTAATGAAGCAGTCCGCCACCCGGTTGGACAGACTCGGTGAGCCGTCATCCATCTCCAGCATGAGGTTGATGGTGGGGTGGCGTCGATGGAGATCCGGCAGTCGAGGGATGAGCCAGCGCACGGCGAAAGAGCTGAATACGGCCAGGCGCAGGTGCGTTCGGTCTTCACCCCGGAGATGTTCACTCGCCTGCTCGATTTGCCCCAGGGCCGGGGTTATCTCCTGCAGATACCGCTGTCCCTCGGCAGTGACGCTCAGGCGCCGGCCTGCCCGCACGAACAGCGGCTCGCCCAGATAGTCTTCCAGTTGCTTGATCCGGTGACTGACCGCGCTCTGGCTGATGCGAAGCTCCTCCGCTGCCCGGGAGAAGCTGTTCAGCCGAGCGACGGCTTCGAAAACGGGCAGGGTCGGCAGAGGCGGTAGCCGCATTATCAATAACAGTAATGACAGGCGAAGAATCATCATTATACAAGATGGAATCCCGTGGGTAACCTGCATGCTTTCCAAGTAATTCCCCCGGAGTTCGCATCATGGCGGGCCGCACCGTACACAGCGCCATCATTTTGCTCGCCACGGGTAACCTGCTGGCGCTGCTCTCGGACGTCATCATCAAGTGGCAGGGGACAGCCGGCGAGTTCCCGGTGCTGCAGTTCATTTTCATGCGGGTGATGGTTGCAGTCCTCGTGCTGCTGCCGTTGTGGCGGCACCTGGATGGGCGGGCGGCTTTTCGCGGAACCGGAGTTCACGTCCTGCGCGCGCACATCGGCCTTGCGGGCATCTCCTGCATGGCGATCGCGCTGACCACGCTTCCGCTGGCCACAGCCAATGCGCTGTTCTACGCGACGCCGTTGCTGGTCATGGTGCTGGCGGTGCTACTCTTCGGCGAGCGCGTCACGGGGCTGAGCCTTCTGGCTGTGGTCAGTGGGTTTGCCGGGATCCTGGTGATCCTGCGGCCGGTGGAGATCTCCTGGGCTGCGCTGAGCGGACTGGGCGCGGCGCTCGCGCTGGCCACCAATGCGCTGCTGGTGCGCAAACTGCCGAGCACACAGTCCACCGTCCATAAGCTGTTTCTCATGCATCTCTATGCGGTGCCCGCGGCCTTCGCGCTCATGCTCTGGGAGGGGGCCGCGTGGGACTGGCGGATGCTGGTGGCGGCGGCGGGTTCGGCTGTCTTTATTCTCGGCTACAATGCCACCGTGCTGCTGGCCTACCGTCATGTCGCTGCCAACCAGGTGACGAGCGCGGAGTACACCGGGCTCATCTGGGCGGTGCTGTTCGGTTGGTGGTGGTTTGGGGAAGTGCCTGGTATCTGGTTCTTCCTGGGAACCACGCTGATCGTGAGTCCCCTGATAGCGCTCGGCATCGTCGAGCGCCGAAGAGTACGGTGTCAGGTTACGACGGATATATCCCCGATCCGGGCGAAGTGATCTCGAAGGCGTCGCTGATTTCGGGGTCAGGCGTAACAGAGACGTCGTCTCCGACACGATGGCCCTGTACGGGGCAGGCACTGCCGTGTGCCAGAACAGGGGGACGCCTGATAAGGGGCAAGAGCATCGGGTGTTTGCTTCTGCCGTGCCGACAAATTGATCCAACGGATTGCGTGCGATCCATCTAGCGTAGTGAGTGCATACAAATGAATGACCGGCCAAACATTGTCATCTCCTCTCTGGACGCCGACCGGCTCGAGAAATTGATGGACTCGCTGCCCGATGGTGCGTTTCCGGGCAAGGCAGAGCTGGAGACTGAGCTGGCGAGAGCCGACATCGTCGAGCCGACCGAGATGCCGTCGTCTGTTGTAACCATGAACTCGACAGTGCGATTCCGGGTCGAGGCGTCGGATGAGGAGTTCACACTGACCCTGGTTTACCCGAAAGAGCTGGACTCCAGCGGTAGCAAGATTTCCATCCTTGCTCCGGTGGGGAGTGCTCTGCTCGGCCTTGCACAGGGTGACGAAATCGAGTGGCCGAAGCCTGGTGGCGGGGTTCTACGCGTACGCATCGAGGAGGTCGTGTACCAGCCAGAACGCTCGGGTGAGTATCACCGCTGAGTCCAAGAGGTTATCGCGCCCCCTCTCAACGAGGGGCGCAACGGGAGGCGGGTAATGAGCCAAGCGGGCCCGAAACTGCCGGGGGCGTTGCCGCTCGGCCCGTCGGTTGTCCTGATCTCCGACACGTATTGGGATGCCGGAAATGACGCGGTGGGCCTGTTCATCGCGTTTCAGCTCACGGATGGTGGCTCCGCCGGCTCGCTGTTCTTCTCCATGGACGGGGCAAGGATCGGCTTCGACTCTGTCCACCGTGCATCAGCCGACGGGCTGGAGCGACTGCGCGCACATCTGCTGCGGGACTGCCGCGTGAACGCGGATGTTGCGCAGGATGCTCTGGATGAACTGCTCGCGACGCTGTACGACATCCTGGGGGATGTCCCGGTGCCGCCCGGTCTCGCGGACCGCCCGGATGATTAGTGCCCCGGGGCCTCTGGATAGCGGCTACATGCCTTGCCGCTGTATCGCCTCGGATGAGCTAGAGCTCGGAAGGCGCAGTGTGTCCGGGTTGTCCAGGCCGATGAACTGCTCCTGGACGCTCATCCAGCCGTGGTCCATGAACCGGCGAACCGGGGTAGCGCCAAGGCCGCGGTGGGCGCAGCGGTCCGACAGGCTGATCAGGAACGCGGCGAGGCGTTGCGGTGCGCCAGCAGGTGCAGCATCTCCTGCTCGGTGGCGATTGCCTGGCTCATGCGGCGAATCAGGTGCTGGAGCAGCCCGTGCACGCGTCCGGACAGACCCTCTAGCTCTGCGAACGGGATTTTGCAGAGGCGGGTTGCTTTCAGGCCCGCGGAAGTGGACGGATGGGCATCGAAGCCGATGGCATCGAGTCTCACCAGCTCACCGGGAAGGTGGAACGCGGTAATCTGCTCTTCGCCGTCCTCGGAGATCGTCACGCTCTTCATTGCGCCCGCACGGATAGCGTAGGCCGGGTGGAACGGCTCATCCGTACGATAGACGGTCTGTCCCCGCGTCAGCGGGTGGCCCCGCTCCACGATGCCGTCGAGAGCCTCAGTAGCGGCGGTATCCAGTGCGACCGGCAGGCACAGATCATTCAGGCTGCAGCTCGTGCAGCGCTCCCGCAGGATGCGGATGCTCGGTTCGATGTCGGACTGGCGTTCGGCTATGGCCGGGCCTCCTCCATTCTTTCCGGGACACCCGTTCGGCCAGGCTATGTCCTCCTTCGCGTCAGTTGGTCAGACTGCTGCTGACATGGTGGGACGATTGCTGCTGGTCAGCATAGCCGGTTGATCCTTGAGATGCCCCAAAGGCATTGCGAACCGGAAGGGTAAGGTGGCAAAGCGACAGTCGCGACGGAGCGCCTGCCTGGGCAGGCCAGACTGTGGCGATGGGGCTCGCGATTCGGTCGATGAATCGGGGGGATGGGATACCCCCGAAGTGGGCAGAGCGTCAGCGCGGAGGAATGCGCACCAGCAGTGCCAGCAGCAGGGCATAGGCCAGTGCCCAGAGACCGCTTGCGGCGGCCAGGGCTGTAACGTCACCGGGCAGAAGCAGGCGGATCAGGGTCGCTGCGGCGATGGCACCGGCCATCAGGGGAATGATCAGCGAACGTGCCGGGTCGAGCTTGGCCCGGTTCAGCCGCACCCAGGCCATGACGCCGGTGGTGAGAGTGCCCAGGGCGCCGACGGTGATGGCGTGGGTCGCCGTATTCGCCCCGAGCAGGCCGGTGGTCCAGGCGGTGCCGAGCAGTGCCAGGCCCGCTACCAGCCAGGCATAGCCGAGCCCAAGGCACCAGAGGTCCGGCCGCCCGGCTGCGGCCCAGAGGCGCCAGCGCAACAGGCGGACCAGGCCGAGCACCGCGGCGAGCAGTACGAGGGCGCCGGCGGCGCCGCGGGCGCCGGGTATGGCCGCCGTCCCGACGGCCAGGGCCATGGTGATCAGCAGTGCACCCTCGATGTGCGGCTGGACACGGGCCTCCAGGTGACCGCCGGCCCGCTGGATGGCTCCCGCGGCCGCTGGAGCGATAATGCGCCCGCCCATGAACAGCATCAGCAGCGCGAACAGCAGCACGGCTTCCTGCAGCGCCAGGTAGCGCAGCCAGGACGCGCCGGTGAGCGGGCCGGCATGGAACAGCGCCAGCACCGTGCACAGGCCCAGGAGAAGGGGGGCGAAGGCCTGATTCCGCCATTTCTTGGCGCCTTTCATGAACTGGGGTACCACCAGCCACGCGAGTGCGGCCGCGAATGCGGCATTGGCTGTCAGCGCGGCCATGCTGCCCGGCATGATCAGATAGATCACCCGCGCAAGGAGCCACAGCCCGAACAGGCTGGCGAGCCGGACAGTTGTCGTGCGGTTGATGAGAAAGCCGGCGGCCACCGCCAGAGCGAAACCGAACAGCAGCTCATGCGCATGACCCAGCACCGTGGCAAATGCCGGCAGGAGCGGATTCCCGGACAGCATGCCGTGGACGCTGGCCGGGACCGCTACCAAGGCATACAGCGCCGCTGCGGGGAAGAATACCTTCTCCGCGGCGTGGCGCGTAACCGCCGAGCGACGGGTTGCGGCGCCAGGCTGTGCCTTGCCGGCCGCCATCGCTCGTCAGCTCGCCGCGCATAACGGGCAGAAACCGTCATCCCCCGCGGGGGCGGATCGTGTGCCGTGGTTGAAGCGGTTCGGCACCGCCGGTGGCTGTTCCGGCGGAGCCGCTGCCGGCGCGTTGCGGCCCCAGTGGAAGCGCCTGACCGGCTCCAGCAGCTGGGCGCGGGAGACGGGCTGGCCGGCCGAGACGTCCCGGAGGCGGTCGAGAAGCACGCGCCCGCGTGCGGCGAGGCGCTGCTGCCGGTACTGGCGGTGGCCGATTGCCTCGGCGGATGGTGGATCCCGGTGCTCGAGACGGGCCAGAAGCAGGTCCTCCAAAGGGTGGTGGTACCGGGCCGGGTCGTTCGTCAGGCAGCCGACGATGGACGCCGTGCCGGCGAAATCTGGCGCCTCTCCACGCTCCAGTACCTCCAGCTGCCCCTCGACACGGGTCAGCAGTCGCTCGAGGTTGCGGTGGTCCCGGCGCAGGCGATCCAGTGTTGTCGTATTCATGGCGCCTCCCATGGGTTATAGCTCCAGCAGCGGCAGCTTGTCGGGTACGCCGTCCCACTCCTCGGCGTCGGCGGGCGCATCGATCTTCTGCGTGATCTGCGGCCAGCGTTCCGCCAGCTCGGCGTTGATATCGAGAAAATGATCCCACTCCAGTGGCAGATCATCCTCGGAATAGATGGCCTTTGCTGGGCACTCGGGCTCGCACAGGGTGCAGTCGATGCACAGGTCCGGGTCGATAGCCAGGAAGTTCGGGCCCTCGTGGAAGCAGTCCACAGGGCAGACCTCGGCGCAGTCGGTGTACTTGCACTTGATGCAGTTGTCGGTGACCACGTAGGTCATGCGATCTCCTTCATAGCTGCTGCGAACGCGGTGCTTTCTCCAGCTCCGGGACAATGTAGTGGTAGTTGGTATCGAACCATTTGGTCATCTCCGCAGCCGCCGCAGGGGCGCCCTCCGGCGCCCGGCCCCGGGCGACGCGGAAGTACTGATCCCGCTCCGACAGGCCGGAGCCGTCGCGGAACCGGGACGGCACGTGGCCCAGCAGGAAGCTGGTGTCCAGCACATGGTCGTAGAGCGAGAACTCCCCCACGGGCAGCCAGTCCAGCCCGGCGTTGTACTGCAACATGAGGTTGTGGCGGCGCAGCTCCGAGGCGGTGCTCTCCAGGAACGCGGCGTCGACCTCCCCGCGCCGGTAGGCCTCCAGGGCGAACTTGAGCTCGCGCCCGGCGCCGATGCGAGGGCAGCCGAGGTTGTGCAGCGTGGCCATGGGGGATCCTCCCGTTGCCATTGTCCGTGAATCAGCTTCACCTTAACGGAGACTTAAACATGAACAAAAATGGTATTTAATCTCATATAATATGAAAACTACTAATATAAAAAGGTTAGCCACAACAACTGGCGCGGAGGGATTGCGTTGCGCGTTGGTCCCGGTCATATTAATGTATTATTTATACATTTTAAGGAGCACCTGATGCAAAACGACGAGCACCCCGAGGCAATCATTCGATCCGGGGACAGCGGCTTCGAAGTCGTCCTGAGCCGGTGGCTGGATGCGGATCGCACCGCCGTGTGGCGGATGCTTACGGAGTCGGATCGCCTGAAGGACTGGCTGGCACCCGGAGCGATCGAGCCGCACCTGGGCGGGTCCGTGTCCCTGGATTTCTCGGTGAGCGGGACGGCCATCGATTCCGTCGTCCGGGCGGTGGAACCGCACGCGCTGCTGGAGTACTCCTGGAGCAGCGGTGCCGAGCCGGTGCGCCCGCTTCGCTGGGAGCTCGCCGACGAGGACGGCGGCACACGCCTGCACCTTACGCTCCGGTTCCCAGGGGACGAGGACGCGGCGAAGACCGCGGCCGGCTGGGATGCGCATCTTGAGATGCTGACGGCGGCAGCGGCGGGTGTGCCCATCAGCTTTCCGGTGGAGCGGTTCAAGCTGGCGCGTCAGGTCTTCCGGGACCAGCTAGCGTCCTGTAACCCAAATTCGTTGGATTCTGCCTGCTCTCTGGGCCGCTGAGGTAAGGCCGTCGGCCCGAGCGCCCTACGGCGAGGGCCGGAAACGCCGCCTCAGCGGCCCAGAGGCAGGCCCTCCGGGAGTGTCTGTGCGGCGCTGGTGATCATTCCCCCTCGGTGGGCAGCAAGCGCCAGGCCTCTGTCGCCCCCTGCAGCAGCCCAAGGCCGTGGCGGGACGGAGGTGGGCACAGGTCCGCCTGCGCCCGGTTGGCGACCTCGGCGGCCGCCGGCGTGAAATAGACGACCACGTCGCAATGGAGCTGTCCCTCGGAGACGTGCCGCACGAACAACCCCATATCGCCCGGCCTGCCGTGACGCACGAACGCCGTTGCGAAGGCGCGTTCAATGCGCTCCAGCTCGATCCCCGCGGTGAGGGCATCGCCGAGGTTCAGGCAGTACCATTGGCTCATGCGGGATCTCCCAGCCGCACGCTGGTCTCCGGATCAGGATTTGCATGCTGTCGGTGCTTGTCCCGTGCAGATGCCCGGTGGCGATCCCGCAGGGCGAGACGTGCCGTGTTGCCGAGTACGCACAGGGTGCTGATGCCCATGGCGATGGCCGCGATCGCCGGGTGAACGAAACCGAGCACCGCTGCCGGTAGCGCCAGGAGGTTGTAGCTCATCGCCCAGGCCAGGTTCTGGATCATGCCCCGGCGCGCCACCCGGGCCAGCCGCAGGGCTTCGGTAACCTTGTGGACGCCGCCGGGCAGGAGTGCCGCGGCCGCGGCCCGGGCGGTGGCATCGGCTTCGCCGACGGCCAGCCCCAGCTCGGCGGCGGCCAGCGCCGGCCCGTCGTTCTGGCCGTCGCCGACGAATGCGGTCCGCCGACTCGCCTGCATGGTGCGGATGATGGCGAGCTTGTCCTCGGGCGTTTGCCCGTGGGTCACAT
>NZ_JAUFPK010000001.1:1913565-2357471 GCF_030409225.1 Aquisalimonas lutea | reverse complement strand
CGGACGGTTGCTCCCCGCCCAGACATCCATCAGACCGTGAAACTCCACCTCCGTCTGCGCCGTCGCCGTCGCGCACATCAGCAGTGCCGCCAGGACCCCGACGGGGCGAATGACCGTGCTCGTAGGTCTCATTCTGTTTCTCCTCCGGATTTCTTCGCGTTATCGCAGCGGCAGCGCCGTTGCGGACCATTGCGTTGCGCAACGATGACGCCGCTTAATCGTATTCGATCATGTATACAATTTGTTTCGCAAGCTCGACCGCCCCGGCGGGCGGACCCTGGAGGCCAGCCCGGGAAGCCGGAGCGAACCGGGATGCGGTCGAGGATGCGTCACGCCCCCGCGGCGGCGACCGCGGGAGGTGCTAACGGACTCTGGTCGAAGCTACTCGTCCAGTCCCTGGAACCACCGGTGGAACTTCTCCCGTTCCTCGTCGGTGACGCCGGTGGCGTTGCCGGGCGGCATGGTCTCGGTCTCGACCACCATGCGGTGCACCGCATCGGCAAGGCGCTCGACGTCCTCCTTGCCCTCGAAGGCGATGCCGCCCTGCCGGATATCCGCGCTGTGGCATGCCAGGCAGCGGTTCTCGACGATGTTCCATACCACGTCGGTACCGACCTCGGCGGCATCGGCGCTGTCTTCGCTCGCCACCGGTTCGCGGGATTCCGGCATGGTCAGGAAGAACGCCGCCAGCAGGAAGGCGGCACCGGCCGGCAGGATCCAGACTTTCCTCTGCGGCAGATGGCGTACGTTGAAGTAGTGGCGCACCAGCACGCCGCCGGCCATGATCAGCGCCAGCACCACCCAGTTCCACTCATGGGCATACGTCGCCGGATAGTGGTTGCTGAGCATGATGAACAGCACCGGCAGGGTCAGGTAGTTATTGTGCCGCGAGCGGGTCAGTCCCGCCTTGCCCTTGGCGCTGTCGGGCTCGCGCCCTTCCTTCACGGCGTCGACGAGATCCCGCTGGTTGGGGATGATGACGAAGAACACGTTGGCGACCATGATGGTGCCGATGGCGGCGCCGACGTGGATGAACGCGCCACGCCCGCCGTAGAGCTGCGTCAGCCCGAACGACAGCAGCACCAGTAGCACCGCGATGACCAGGGAGAGCAGCCCCGGACGCTCGCCCAGGGGGGAGCGGCACAGCACGTCATAGACCAGCCAGGACGCCACCAGCGTGACGATGCCGATGGCCACTGCCGTGGCGACGCTCAGGTCGGCTACGCGCGGATCGATCAGGTACGACTCCGCGCCGAGGTAGTACACCAGCACCAGCAGCACGAACCCGGTAATCCAGGTGAAGTAGGCCTCCCACTTGAACCAGTGCAGCACCTCCGGAAGCTTGCCCGGCGCCACCTGGTACTTCTCCAGGTAGTAGAAGCCGCCGCCGTGAACCGCCCACAGGTGACCGGCGATGCCGTCGCGGTTCTGCGCCGGGCGACGGTCGAGCTGGTTTTCCAGCCAGTTGAAATAGAACGAGGCACCGATCCAGGCGATGCCGGTAATGAAATGACCCCAGCGGAACAGCAGTTCCACCCAATCCTGTATATGACCTAGCATTTTCGTTCTCCTCCACCAGGCAACGCCCGCGGGCCGCCGTCACCCCAACGGCACCCGTGACCGCGCAGCGACCCGGTTCAGCTGCCCCGGTACGTGCTGTAGCTATAGGGGGATACGAGCAATGGCACGTGGTAGTGCTCGTCGGGGCTGGCAATGCCGAAGCGCACGACCACGTCGTCCAGGAATGCCGGCTCCGGCAGGTTGACACCGCGCCCGCGGAAGTAGTCGCCGACGTGGAAGACCAGCTCGTAGCGCCCGGCGGTGAAGGCCTCGCCCTCGAGAACCGGCCCATCGGCGCGGCCGTCCGCGTTGGTGGTCAGCGTGGACAGGTGCTCGGACGACCCGTCGCGCAGACGGTAGACGTCGATGCGCATGCCCGCACCCGGGGAGCCGTGCGCCGTATCGAGTACATGTGTTGTCAGATAGCCCATGATGAGTCACTCCGGCATCGCTGGGGACTGGAATGTGGCAATATAGCGTCGATTGTATGCAACAACAAACGTCCAAGGTCACGACATGCCCAGCGGCGCAGCCCGATGGCTCCCGGGGAATCCCCGGCAGGACGGGTGTGTAGCTCGCTGGCATACCGTACACATTAATGTATACAATATTTGGAAAGCCTACTGCAACTCGGGAGAAGCCATGAGCGCCGCGACCACGACTTTCGCCACGCCACCGCGCACCCTGGACTACGACACCTTCATGAACCGCTTCAGCGGGGTCTACGAGCACTCGCCGTGGATCGCCCAGGCGCTCTGGCAGCGGGGCCTGGATGACCGCCACGACACCGTCGAGGGGCTGGCCGATGCCCTGGCGGAGATCCTTGCCGAGGCCTCGGACGCCGAGAAGCTGAGGCTCCTGCGGGCCCACCCGGAGCTGGCGGGCAAGGCGGCGGTGCGCAACGAGCTCACCGCCGAGTCCACCGGCGAGCAGGCCGGCGCCGGCCTCGACCAGTGCACCCGGGAAGAGTTCGAGCGCTTCCTTACCCTGAACGAGGAGTACAACGCCCGCTTCGGGTTCCCGTTCATCATGGCGGTCAAGGGGTACCACCGAACCGAGATCCTGCAGGCGTTCGAGGAGCGCGTCCGTAACGATCCCGAAACCGAGTTCCGCACGGCGCTGGCTCAGGTCAACCGCATCGCGCGCCTGCGCCTGCACGCGCTGGCGGATCTGTAGAATGGCAGGCCGCCGCGGGCGGCAGGAGGCAGCATGCGCATCCAGGTCATCAATCCCAACACCAGCGCCGCAATGACCCGGGCCATTGCCGACGCCGCCGGCGCCGCGGCATCCGCCGACACCACCGTCACGGCTACGCAGCCGGAGGCGGGCCCGCCCTCCGTGGAGGGCCACTACGACGAGGCGATGGCTGTCCCGGGGGTGCTGGCACGCGTCCGCGAGGGCGAGGAAGCCGGCGTCGACGGCCACGTGGTCGCCTGCTTCGGCGACCCGGGGCTGCTGGCCGCCCGCGAGCTCGCCTGCGGCCCGGTCGTGGGCATCGCCGAGGCCGCGATGCACATGGCGAGCCTGATCGCGTCCCGCTTCGCCGTGGTCACCACGCTGGCGCGGACCCGCGGCATGGCGGCGCGGCTGGTCGACGAGTACGGCATGACCCGCCGGTGCTGCGCCATCCGCGCCACGGACATCCCCGTGCTGGAACTCGAGGAGCCCGGCGCGGAGGCACACCGCGGGATCGCCGCCGAGTGCCGACGGGCGCTGGCGGATGACGGCGCCCAGGCCATCGTCCTGGGCTGCGCCGGAATGGCCGATCTGCCGTCCCGGCTGTCCCGCGAGCTGGGGGTGCCGGTCATCGACGGGGTCAGCGCCGCCGTGAAGCTGGTGGAGAGCCTGGTCTCGCTGGGCCTGGCCACGGGCAAGACCGGCGAGCTCGCCTACCCGGTCGCCAAGACCTACAGCGGCGCGATGCACAAGCACTCGCCCTGACGGCTCCGCGTCGCCTACCCGGCATGCCCCGCCGCCCGTGCCCGGCGGCGGCGCGCCGGCGACATGCCCCAGTACACCGCGACCGCACCCAGCTGCAGCGCCACCAGCAGCCACCAGATGGCAACGTGGCCGTCGGCGGCGCTGAACCCCGCATCCCGGGCGAGCTCCAGCAACCAGCCGTACATCGTCTGCAGGAGAAACGTGCCGAGGAACACGCCCAGGGTATAGGTGGTGCTCAGCCGTCCCAGAATCGCCCCGGGGAAGGTGCGGGCGAACACGGCATAGAGCACCATGCCGGAACCGCCGGTGACCCCGAACAGCAGCCACACCGCCGGGGAGACGCCCTCCCCCTGGAGCAGGATCCACGCCTGCACCACCGGGAACAGGCTCATGGCCACTCCCGCCGTCACAGCCACCTCGATCCGGAACCGCAGCAGCCAGCTCGCCAGCGCGCCCAGGCCCACGCCGCCGGCAATCAGGGCGACACCCACGGTGGAGACGCTCATGGCCGCCTCGGCACGCGTGTACCCGAGGCTGTCGCGCAGGAACGGCATCAGCCACAGCGTCTGCATGGCCAGGAACATCGCCTGGTTGATGAACCCCAGAGGCAGCAGTGACCAGTACCGCGGGTCCAGGGCGCTGGCCACCAGCGCGGCGCGCTCGCCGCCGCGCCCGCCGGCGGGCGTGCGCGGCATCTCCGGCACCAGCAGCCACAGGAGCACCGTCAGCACCACGGCGGTGGCCCCGAGCAGCCCCATGATCGCGCGCCAGTCGAGGAGTTGCAGCAGCAGGTCCAGCGGTGTCCCCACCACCACCACGCCGAAGCTGCCCACGGATGCCAGCAGGCCGTTGAAAAGGGGCACCTGCCGCCCCGGGAAGACCTCAGCGATGGCCTTGTACCCGGCGGTGAGGCTGGCGGCGAGCCCCACGCCGAGCAGTACCCGGCCGGCAATCAGGGCCGCCATGCCCGCCGCCAGGGCGAACACCAGGGCGCCCGTGGCGGCTGCCAGGAGAAGCAGGCTCTGGGTACGGCGGGGGCCGATGCGGTCCAGCAGGTAACCCACCAGCGGCTGCACCAGCGCAAAGGCGAGGAAGAAGCTGGCCGTGACCGTGCCCAGCGCCGCCGATTCCAGCCCGAACACCGCCGCCAGGCGTTGCTCGAAGGCCACGTTGACGCCGCGGAGGATGTACGACAGGAGAAACCCCGCCGCGAACAGGGAGAAGACCAGGTAACGCCGCGGGTGCCCGGCGGCCGGATCACGGTGTGTTGCCTGTGCACACATATTTGGTACAGTTTCCTTATTAGATTGTATACAGTTTATAACAGTCCAGCCGCAGCACCAACGAGCTGGCGTGCCATCCGCAACGAGGAGGAGAAGACATGGCCGACCATGACGACAACCGGGGCGGAGCCGCCGGCGCCGCGGACCCGTCCGCAGCAACCGTTCGCGATCCCGATGTTACGCCGCCCCTGTCCCGGGCGATTCCTCTCGGCATCCAGCACGTGATGGCCATGTTCGCCGGCAACATCACGCCGCCTATCATCATTGCCGGCGTCATCGGCGCGACCACCGGCGAGCAGACCTTTCTCATCCAGGTCGCGCTCCTGGTCGCCGGCCTTGCCACCCTCCTGCAGACGGTGGGCGCCGGCCCCGTCGGCGCAAGACTGCCCATTGTCCAGGGAACGAGCTTCGGCTTTCTACCCGTCGCCCTGCCGCTGGCCGGGTCCGTGGGGCTGCCCGCGGTGCTCGGGGCCTCGTTCATCGCCGGCCTGTTCCAGGTGGGCCTCGGGGCCATCCTGAAGAAGATCCGCCACTGGTTCTCGCCGGTGGTCACCGGCATCGTGGTGCTGCTCATCGGTATCTCTCTCATGCCGGTGGGCATCAACTATGCGGCCGGCGGGGGTGACGGCAGCGCCCCGGACTACGCCTCCCCGGAGAACCTCGGCCTGGCGCTGTTCGTGCTCTGCGTCACCGTGACGGTACACCAGTTCGCCAAGGGTTTCTGGAAGGCGGCATCGGTCCTGGCGGGCCTGGCCAGCGGCTACCTGGTGGCCATCCTCTTCGGCATGGTGAGCTTCGAGCCGGTGGCGGAGGCCGCCTGGTTCGCCTTCCCCCGGCCGTTCGTCTACGGCATGGAGTTCCAGCCCGGCGCCATCATCGGCATGGTGCTGATCATGTTCGTGGTCGGGCTGGAGACCATCGGCAACATCTCGGCGATCACCGAGGGTGCCTGCCAGCGCCCGGCCAGGGAGCGGGAGCTCTCCGGCGGCGTCATGGCGGACGGCGTCGCCACGTCCTTCGCCGCGGTGTTCAATACCCTGCCCAACACCGCCTTCGCGCAGAACGTCGGCCTGGTGACCCTCACCGGCGTGGTCAGCCGTCACGTGGTCACCTTCGGCGCCCTGCTGCTCATTGCCATGGGTCTGCTGCCGAAGCTGGGCGGCCTGGTCTCCGCCATGCCCGCGCCGGTGCTGGGCGGTGCCGGCGTCGTCATGTTCGGCATGATCGCCTCGGCCGGCCTGAAGATCCTCCACCGGTGCGAGCTGGATCAGCGCGACATGCTCATCATCGCCGTGGCCGTGGCCCTGGGCGTGGGCCTACCGCAGACCGAGGAGATCGCCGATACCCTGCCGGGGCAGGTCGGGTTGCTGATGAAGTCCGGCCTGGTACCGGCCGCGGCCGCGGCCCTGTTCCTGGACGGGATCCTGCCGCGCTCCGCCGCCAAGGCGGCCGCCCCGGAAGTCGCGCAGACGAATGACGAGGCCGCGCAGGCCGGCGACCACGAGGCCGGCAAGGCGCCCGGCGACGCCCGTTGACCGCCCTCCCCTGCGGCGGCGGGCGATGCCCGCCGCCCTTGCCCGGGGCCGCCGGCGCCGGGATGCCGAGACCGCAACCCACTGGACCGCGGCGCGCGCACCCGGCGCGGCCGCCTCTGCTTCCGGAGAGCATTCATGGCTGACGATCTGCGCGCCAACGCCCTCGAGTACCACCGGCACCCGCGGCCGGGGAAACTCGAGGTCGCTCCCACGAAACCGCTGGCCACCCAGCGGGACCTGGCCCTGGCCTACTCGCCCGGCGTCGCCGCCGCCTGCCAGGCCGTGGCGGACGACCCCACGGAGGCGGCGCGGCTGACCGCCCGCGGCAACCTGGTCGGCGTGGTCAGCAACGGCACCGCCGTGCTGGGCCTCGGCAGTATCGGCCCGCTCGCCTCCAAGCCGGTCATGGAGGGCAAGGGAGTGCTGTTCAAGAAGTTCTCCGGCATCGACGTCTTCGACGTGGAGGTCGACGAGAGCGACCCGGAGCGCTTCGTCGACATCGTCGCCAGCCTGGAGCCGACCTTCGGCGGCATCAACCTGGAGGACATCAAGTCGCCGGAGTGCTTCCATGTCGAGGACGCGCTCAAGGAACGCATGAACATCCCCGTGTTCCACGACGACCAGCACGGCACCGCCATCATCACCGCCGCCGCCGTGCGCAACGGCCTGCGCCTGGTGGGCAAGGCCCCGGCGGACGTGCGGCTGGTCTGCTCCGGCGCCGGGGCGGCGGCGGTGGCCTGCCTGGAGCTGCTCCTCGGCCTCGGCATTCCCCGGGAGAACATGACCATGCTCGACTCCCGCGGCGTGGTCCACTCCGGCCGCGACAACCTGCACCCGCGCCAGCGCACCTTCGCCCGGGATACGGCGGCCCGCGGCCTGGGCGAGGTCATCGAGGACGCGGACATCTTCCTGGGCCTGTCCGCCCCCGGCGTGCTCTCCCGCGCCATGGTCGCGACCATGGCGCGGGATCCGCTCATCCTCGCCATGTCCAATCCGGTCCCTGAAATCCTCCCCGAGGAGGCCCGGGAGGAACGCCCGGACTGCATCATGGCCACCGGGCGCTCGGACTACCCCAACCAGGTCAACAACGTCCTGTGCTTCCCGTTCATCTTCCGCGGCGCCCTGGACGTGGGCGCGACCACCATCAACGACTCCATGAAGCTCGCCTGCGTCGAGGCCATCGCCGACCTGGCCATGGAGGAGTCCTCGGACATCGTCGCCCACGCCTATGGCGACCAGGACCTGCACTTCGGCCCGGACTACCTGATCCCGAAACCCTTCGATCCGCGCCTCATCGTCCGGGTCGCCCCGGCGGTGGCCCGGGCCGCCATGGACAGCGGCGCGGCCGAGCGGCCCATCGACGACTTCGACGCCTACCGGCGCGAGCTCAACACATTCGTCTTCCGCACCGGGCTGGCCATGAAACCGGTCCTGGAGCAGGCGCGGCGGCAGCCGCGGCGGGTGGTCTACGCCGAGGGCGAGCAGGACCGGGTGCTGCGCGCCGTGCAGGTGGCCGTGGACGACGGCCTCGCGGTGCCGATCCTCGTCGGCCGGCGCCGGGTCGTGGAGATGCGCATCAGGCGGCTGGGACTGCGCCTGCGCCCGGAGGAGGACTACCGGCTCGTCGACCCGGAGGACGATCCGCGGTACCGCGAGTACTGGACGCTGTATCACGCGATCATGGAGCGCCGCGGCGTCACGCCGGACCAGGCCCGTACCGTGGTGCGCACCCGCAACACGGTGATCGCCGCGCTCATGCTGCGCCGGGGCGAGGCCGACGCGATGATCAGCGGCGTGGTCGGTCGCTACCACCATCACCTGTACCACATCGACTGCGTCCTGGGCCGGCGGCCGGACTGCCGGAACCTCGCCGCCATGAATGCGCTGATCCTGGACAAGGGCACGTACTTCCTCTGCGACACGTACGTGAACCACGACCCAGATCCGACGCAGATCGCCGAGATGACCAGCCTGGCGGCAGCAGAGGTGCGGCGGTTCGGCATCACGCCCAAGGTCGCGCTGCTGTCGCATTCCAGCTTCGGCTCGTCGGACGCCGCCCCGGCGGCGAAGATGCGCGAGGCGCTGACGCTCATCCGTCAGCGCGACCCGGAACTGGAGGTGGAAGGCGAGATGCACGGCGACGCGGCGCTGTCCGAGGAGATCCGGGGTCGCATCTTCCCCCGCTCCGAGCTCGGCGGCTCGGCCAACCTCCTGATCCTGCCCACACTCGACGCCGCCAATATCGCCTTCAACCTGCTCAAGGCGGCCAGCGACGGCGTCTCCGTCGGCCCCATCCTGCTGGGAGCCAGCCGCCCGGCACACATTGTCACTCCGTCCGTCACCGTGCGCGGGGTGATCAACATGACCGCCCTGGCCACCGTGGAGGCGGAAATGGAGATGGAGGCCTCCCCCGCGCCGGCCTGACCGCTCCGCCCCGCGGCAGTGCAGCGCGCACCGCCGCGGGGCACGGTTCATCGCCGCTGCCGCCATCCACCGCCCGGCCGCGCCCGTGGCGCCGCACCACCCTCGCGTCGTCTTGCGGTGGTGTGAATTGTGCACAAAAATCGGGGTGTCACGTTTACAACGTGATGGGGTACGCTCGTCCCGACGATGGACAACGCATAAAGACCAACAGGGGGATGCAATGGACAAGTGGTTCGGTTTCACGGCGCGGGGCACGACCTTGCAGCGCGAGATCATGGCCGGGGTGACGACCTTCCTGGCCATGGCCTACATCCTTTTCGTCAACGGCTTCATCCTCTCCGAGACCGGCATGGACTCCGACGCCATCTTCGTCGCCACGGCCCTGGCGTCGGCGCTGGCCTGCCTCATCATGGGCCTGTGGGCCAACTACCCCATCGCCCTGGCACCCGGCATGGGGCTGAACGCGTTCTTCGCCTACACGGTGGTGCTCGGCATGGGCATCGCCTGGGAGACGGCACTGGCCGCGGTGCTGGTCTCGGGCGTGCTGTTCCTGCTGCTCACGGTGAGCGGCATCCGCGAGCGCATCATCAACGGCATCCCGCTGCAGCTGAAGATGGCGGCCGCCTCGGGCATCGGCCTGTTCATCGCCTTCATCGGCCTGCAGAACGCCGAGATCGTGGTGGCCAGCGACGCCACCCTGGTGACGCTGGGCTCCCTGGGCGCCTCGGCGCCGCTGCTGGCCATCGTCGGCGTCATCCTGACGGCGTTCTTCCTGGTGCGCGGATTCCACGGGGCCGTGTTCTACGGCATGGTGATCACCACCGTGCTGGGCATGCTGGTGGGCGTGGTCGCGGTCCCCGAGCAGGTGGTCTCCGGCGTGCCCAGCCTGGCGCCCACCTTCGGCAAGGCCGTGATCCACCTGCCGGACGTACTGACATCGCCGTCGCTGTGGGTGGTCGTGTTCACGTTCCTGTTCGTGGACTTCTTCGATACCGCCGGCACGCTCATGGCCGTCGCCAACCAGGCCGGCCTGCTGCGCGACAACAAGCTGCCGCGGGCGAGCCGCGCCATGGGTGCGGACTCCACGGCGACCATCGTCGGCGCCGTGCTGGGCACGTCCACCACGACGTCCTACATCGAATCGGCAGCGGGGGTCTCCGCCGGCGGGCGTACCGGCTTCACGGCGGTGGTGGTGGCCATTCTCTTCCTGGCCAGCCTGTTCTTCTCGCCGCTGCTGACGATCTTCCTGGATCACCCGGAGCTCACGTCCCCGGCACTGATCATCGTCGGCGTGCTCATGGCCTCGTCGCTGGGACACATCCAGTGGACGGAGCCGGAGTACGCCATCCCGGCGTTCATCACCATCATTGCCATGCCGCTGACCTACAGCATCGCCACGGGCATCGCCCTGGGCTTCGTGCTGTATCCGCTGACCATGGTCTGCCGCGGGCAGTGGCGCGAGGTGAACCCGCTCATGTACGTGCTGCTCGTGGTCTTCATCGCCTACTTCATCTGGGGCGTCTGACCGGCTCCAGGCCGCCGATGGCGTCGGTGACGTCATCGGCGGCCTGGCGCACCAGCGGGCCCAGGTCCGCGAGCACCTCGTCCGCCATCCGGGCCGCCAGGCCGGAGATAGAGATCCCCGCCACCGCCTCGCCGTACTCGTTGAACACCGGCGCCGCCAGGCAGCGCATGCCCGTGGTGCTCTCCTCGTCGTCCACCGCCCAGCCCCGCTCCCGGGTGCGGCGCAAGTCCTCGAACAGGGCCTCGGCGCGGGTCAGCGTCGTCGGCGTGAAGCCGGGCAGGCCCTTGTCCTCGATGATGGCGCGCACGTCCGCCTCCGGGCGCTCCGCCAGCAGGGCCTTGCCGATGCCCGAGGCGTGCATGTGCCCCCGGGTACCCGGGCGAAAGAACGCGCGGATGGGCTTGTGCGTCTCCACCTGGGAGACGAACACGACATCGCCGCCCTCCTGCACCGCCATGTTCGAGGTCTCGCCGCTGGCCTCCATGAGCCGCCGCATCACCGGGCGGCCCGCCTCCAGGTAGTTGGTGCGCCGCAGGAAGGCGCTGCCCACCCGGAACGCCTCCACGCCGATGGACCACGTCTGGGCGTCGTCGTCGAAGGTCACCATGCCGCGCTGCTGCAGGGTCACCAGAAGCCGGTAGGCGGTGGTCGGTGCCATCCCCGCCTCCAGGCCGATCTCCGTGAGCGTGAGCTCGTCCTGCTCCGCCAGCAGCGTCAGCAGCGCCAGGCCGCGGTCCAGGGCCTGCACCGTGCCCGTGGCCTCCTGGGGGCTGGCGCTGCGCGGGCGACCCCGCTTGCGCCGCCGTTCCGCCTCGTTCGCCATGCCGTTCTCCTCGTCATCTTCGCGACACCCTCGCGGTGACGGAATTTTTCATCACGACCGCCTTGCGGACCTGATGAAAAACCCTTCAACCCCCGGCGTGCCGTGCTTTCCCGATTTCCGCGGTTCAACGAAATATTTTTTCGAAAAAATTGGAAATATTTTTCATTCTACTACCATGGACGGCAGTACGTATACGGAGGAGCCGTCATGGAAAACCAGAATCCGGTGTTCATACCGGGCCCCACCAACATCCCGGAGCGCCTGCGCAAGGCCATGAGCGTGCCCACCTGGGACCACCGCTCCCCGGAATTCGGGCGCATGTTCGTCCCCTTGCTGGCGGATCTCAAGCGGGTCTTCGGCACGCGCCACGGCGAAGTCGCCGTGTTCACCGCCAGCGGCACCGGCGGCTGGGAGACGGCCATCACCAATACGCTCTCCCCCGGGGACAAGGTGCTGGCCGGGCGCTACGGCATGTTCTCCCAGCGCTGGATCGATCTGTGCCAGCGCCACGGCATCGAGGTGGAGGTCATCGACTGCGAGTGGGGCGAAGGCGCCCCGGTGGAAGGCTATCGCCGCGCCCTCGCCGCCGACACGGACCACCGCATCAAGGCGGTGCTGGCGGTGCACAACGAGACCGCCACCGGCGTGCGCAGCGACATCCGCGCGGTCCGCGCGGCCATGGACGCCGAGAGCCACCCCGCCATGCTGTTCGTCGACGGCGTGAGCTCCATCGGCTCCATGGACTTCCGCATGGACGACTGGGGCGTGGACGTCGCCGTGTCGGGCTCCCAGAAAGGCTTCATGCTGGCCACGGGGCTGGCCATCGTGGCGGTGAGCCCCCGTGCCGTGGACGCCATGGACGAAGCGCGCCTGCCGCGCTGCTATTTCGACCTGCGCGACATGATCGCGGCGGGCAACAAGGGCTCGTATCCGTACACCCCGGCCATCGGGCTCATCGAGGGCCTGCGGGAGAGCGTCACCATGCTCCTGGAGGAGGGCCTGGAGAACGTCCACGCCCGCCATCACCGCATCGCCGAGGGCGTGAGGCGCGCCGTGGCGGCGTGGGGCCTGGAGCCGTGCGCCCGGCGGCCGGAGCTCCACTCCGATACCGTTACCGCCATCATGGTGCCGCAGGGCTACGACAGCACCGAGCTGGTGAACTACGCCAACGAGACCTACGGCGTGGCCTTCGGCATCGGCCTCGGGCAGGTGGCGGGGCGGCTGTTCCGCATCGGGCACCTGGGCATCATGAGCGACGTCACGGCGCTGTCGGGCATCGCCACCGCCGAGATGGCCATGAAGGACCTGGGCTACCCCATCACCCTCGGCAGCGGGGTTGCGGCGGCGCAAGAGTTCTACCGCCACGAGCGACCCGCAGCGCAGCGCAAGAGCGCGTAGACCAGGAGCCGCAGCGATGTACATTCCCACGTACGACGACGTCCTGACCGCCCACGAGCGCATCCGTCCGTGGATCCACCGCACGCCGGTGCTGACCAGCGAGACCCTCGACCGCATGAGCGGCGCGGAGCTGCTGTTCAAGTGCGAGAACCTGCAGAAGGCGGGCGCGTTCAAGGTGCGCGGCGCCACCAACGCGGTGTTCAGCCTCACCGAGGAACAGGCCCGGCGCGGCGTGGCCACCCACTCCTCGGGCAACCACGCCCTGTCGCTGAGCCGCGCCGCCGGCTGCCGCGGCATCCCGGGCACGGTGATCATGCCGGAGACGGCCAGCAAGGCGAAGATGCGCGCCGTGGAAGGCTACGGCGGCGAGATCATCACCTGCAGGCCGAGCCTGGAGGACCGGGAGCGCACGCTCAACGCGCTGGTCGAGCGCACGGGGGCGAACTTCGTCCACCCGTACAACGACCACCGCGTCATTGCCGGCCAGGCCACCTGCTCCCTTGAACTCCACGAGGACGCCGGCCCGCTGGACGCGGTGGTCGCCCCCATCGGCGGCGGCGGCATGATCAGCGGCACGTCGCTGACGATCTCGTCCATCGCGCCGCACACGCGCATCTACGCGGCGGAGCCGGCCAACGCCGACGACGCCTACCGCTCCTTCCACGCCGGCCGCATCATCGAGGACGACGCCCCGGACACCGTGGCCGACGGCCTGCGCGTGTCCCTGCGGGATCTCACCTGGCACTTCGTGTCCAGCTACGTCACCGGGATTCTCCTGGCCACCGAGGAGGAGATCATCGACGCCATGCGGCTGGTCTGGGAGCGGATGAAGCTGGTCATCGAGCCGTCCAGCGCGGTGGCCGTCGCCGCGATCCTCAAGAACCCGGAGCTGTTCCGCGGCCAGCGGGTGGGGGTCATCGTCACCGGCGGCAACGTGGACCTGTACAAGCTGCCCTGGCTGCAGCAGTAGAAATCCCCAGAGAGGAGTATCACCATGAGCACCAATGTTCCCGCACAGGTGGGCACGCCGGTGGAAGACGTCCTGACCCCGTGCCTGCTGGTGGACCTGGACGCCTACGAGCGCAACCTGGACCGCATGGCCCGCTACATCGACAGCCAGGGCCTGCGCCACCGCGCCCACGCCAAGACCCACAAGTCGCCGAACATCGCCCTGCAGCAGATGGACCGCGGCGCCGTCGGCGTGTGCTGCCAGAAGGTCAGCGAGGCCGAGGCAATGGTCAACGGCGGCGTGCGCGACGTGCTGGTCTCCAACCAGGTGGTCAACCCGCACATGATCGACCGCCTGGCCGCCCTGGCGCACCAGGCGCGCGTGCTGGTCTGCGTTGACGACCTGGGCAATGTCGACCAGATCAACGCCGCCGCCCAGGCCTACGGCGTCACCATCGAGGTCCTGGTGGAGATCGACGTCGGCGCCGGCCGCTGCGGCGTCGAGCCCGGCCAGCCCGCCATCCCCCTGGCGCAGCGCATCACTGAGGCCCCGGCCCTGCGCTTCGCGGGCCTGCAGGCCTACCAGGGCAAGGCCCAGCACGTCCACGACTTCGAGGAGCGCAAGGCGAAGATCGACGCCGCCGTGGCGGGGGTGCGGGAGACCGTGGACCTGCTCCGCCAGGAAGGCCTGGAGTGCGACATCGTCGCCGGCGCCGGCACCGGCACGTACACCTTCGAGGGCGAGAGCGGCGTCTACAACGAGCTCCAGTGCGGCTCCTACATCTTCATGGACGCCGACTACCAGCGCATCCGCATGGCCGACGGCCGGCTCATCGACGACTTCGAGAACAGCCTGTTCATCTACTCCACCGTCATGAGCAAGACCAAGGCGGAGAAGGCCATCTGCGACGCCGGCCTCAAGGCCCAGAGCGTGGACTCCGGGGTGGCCGTGGTCTTCGGCCGCGACGACGTCGAGTACATCGGCGCCTCGGACGAGCACGGCGTGATCAAGGACCCGGACAACCGGCTGCGCCTGGGCGAGAAGCTCAAGCTCATCCCCGGCCACTGCGATCCCACGGTGAACATCTACGACTGGTACGTGGGCGTTCGCAACGGCCGCGTGGAGTGCCTGTGGCCCATTACCGGCCGCGGCATGTGCCTGTAGACGGAGGCCGCTCATGCTGATCATTTCGGAACAGGCAGTGCGCGACAGCGTGGGCCGGGCCGACGCGGCCGCGGCGGTGGAGTCCGTCTTCGCCGCCATGGCCGCGGGCGACGCCCGGAACTTCCCGGTGGTGCGCGAGGCCATCGGCCATGCCGATGCCCTCTACGGCTTCAAGTCCGGCTTCGACCGGGGCGAGCTCACCCTGGGCGTGAAGTCCGGCGGCTACTGGCCCGGCAACGCCGCGCGGGGGCTGACCAACCACCAGTCCACGGTGCTGCTGTTCGACCCGGACACCGGCCAGCCCCGGGCCCTGGTGGGCGGCAACTACCTCACGGCCCTGCGCACGGCCGCGGCTAGCGCCGTGTCCATCCGTCACCTGGCGCGCCCCGATGCCGCCACCCTGGGCATCGTGGGTGCCGGCCACCAGGCGCCGTTCCAGCTGCGGGCAGCCCTGGAGGAACGGCGGTTCCAGCGCGTTGTCGCCTGGAACCGCAGCCCGGAGCGGCTGAACGACCTGGCCGCGGCCGCTGCGGAGGCGGGCGTCGCCTTCGAGACGGTGGACCGGGACACCCTCTGCCGGCAGGCGGACGTGATCATCACCATCACGTCCTGCTTCGAGCCGCTGCTGTCGGCGCGCCAGATCCGTCCCGGCACCCATATCGCGTGCATGGGCACGGACACGGCCGGCAAGCAGGAGATCGATCCCGCCATCCTGGCGGCGGCCGAGGTGTTCACCGACGAGGTCGCCCAGGCGGCGGGCATCGGCGAATGCCAGCACGCGGTGGCGCAGGGCCTGATCGCCGCGGAGGCGATCCGGCCCGTCGGCGACGTCATCCGCAATGCCGACACGTTCGCCCGCGCCGCCGGGACCGTCACCGTGTTCGACGGCACCGGCGTGGGCCTCCAGGACCTGGCGGTCGCCCGGGTCGCCGTGGAACGGGCCGTGGCAGCGGGGTCGGCCGTCGAAGCGAGCCTGTAACGACCTCCCCTTGAGGAAACGCTGAACCATTCGCGCGCGCTTCTGACCGAGCAGTACGCGGGAACGATCATTCAGCGATTCCTAATGCGCACAGGGACGTGCCGTTCTTTTTCGCCCACGGGACGGCCCTCCGGGACCCGCGTGGACAGGCGGCCGCGGCCGCCTTACCGTGGTAGCGAGCAACCGGTTTCCGCGGGCAGGTACCATGGCACGCGCGGTGTTCCGCTTCTACGAGGAGCTGAACGACTTCCTGGCGCCCGAGCGGCGCAAGGTGGCCTTCGAGCACGTGTTCAGCCGGCGCGCCTCGGTCAAGGACATGATCGAGGCCCTGGGCGTCCCGCATCCGGAAGTCGAGCTGATCCTGGTCAACGGTGAGTCCGCCGGCTTCGGCCACATCGTCCGGGACGGCGACCGCATCGCGGTCTACCCCGTGTTCGAGTCCTTCGATATCAGCGAGCACCTGCGGGTGCGCGAGCAGCCCCTGCGCGCGGTGCGCTTCGTCCTGGATACCCACCTCGGCACGCTCGCCCGCTATCTGCGACTGTGCGGCTTCGACACGCTCTATCGCAACGACTACCGCGACGACGAGCTGGCCCGGATCTCGGCCGGCCAGCACCGGACGCTGCTGACCCGCGACCGCCTGCTGCTCAAGCGGCGCATCGTCACCCACGGCTACTGCGTCCGCTGCGACCACCCGCCGCACCAGCTCGCGGAGATCGTTCACCGCTTCCAGCTGCGCGGCACGATCCGTCCGTTCACCCGCTGTGCCCGCTGCAACGGCACGCTGCGCGACGTGGCCAAGGACGCCATCGCCCACCGCCTGGAGCCGTTGACCCACCGCTACTACGAGACCTTCCGCATGTGCAGCGACTGCGGGCGCATCTACTGGCGGGGCAGCCACGTCCGGCGCATCGAGGCGCTGATCGACGACCTGCCGCCGTCCGCGCTGCCCGGCAACCCGGCTTCCTGACTCCGGCATCCGGCCGCACTCGTGACAGACATCCGCAACCCTTTCCCCTGAATCAAAGGATGCGCAGGACTCGTGCCGATTCGTCCCCGCCAAGGGGTTGCTTTCGAAATTGTATACATGGTTTTATTCATTTTCGTACACAATAAATGCAGTGTCCCTGACAAAAGGGACCGGAGGAGAAACCATGAATTCCCGACAGGATACGGTGGCCGGCGCCGCCGATGCGCCCGCGCGCACCGGGACACCATCGCGCGCCGCCAGGGCGCTGGATCACTTCTTCGGCCTCACGGCCAGCGGCACCACCGTGCGCACCGAGGTCATGGCCGGCCTGGCCACGTTCCTCGCCGGCATGTACATCATCGTGGTCAATCCCGGCATTCTCAGCGACGCCGGCATCCCCTTCTCCGCCGGCCTCACGGCCACGGTGCTCATCAGCTTCCTGGGCAGCCTGGCCATGGGCCTGTACGCCCGCAACCCCATCCTGGTGGCCCCCGGGATGGGCATGAACGCGCTGTTCACCTACACCCTGGTGGAAGGCGCCGGCGTGCCGCTGGAGACCGCCCTGGGCTGCGTGTTCTGGTCCGGTGTGATCTTCGTGATCCTGGCGGTGTTCAACGTACGCCAGGTCATCGTCGACGCCATACCGGCGAACATGCGCTACGCCATCACCTGCGGCATCGGCCTGTTCATCACCTTCATCGGGCTCAAGAACGCCGGCTTCATCGTCAGCAACCCGGCGACCCTGGTGAGCATGGCGGATCTCGGCCCCGCCGTGCTCACGTTCCTGGCGGGCCTGGCCCTGACGTCGGCGTTCGTCTCGCGTAAGCTCCCCGGCGCACTGGTCCTCGGCGTCGTGGCCACCACCCTGCTGGCGCTGCCGCTGGGCCGCCTCTGGGGCGGCGACGCGCCGGTGGTCGCCTGGGACGGCCTGGTCGCCGCGCCGGACTTCAGCTTCATGTTCCAGGTGGACGTCATCGGCGCCCTGAGCGTCGCCTACTGGCCGTTCATCTTCGTGATGCTGTTCACCAACTTCTTCGACGCGCTGTCGTGCTTCATGGGGCTGTCCGAGGCCGCGGACCTCAAGGACGAGGACGGCAACCCGCGCAACCTGAAGCAGTCCATGACCGTGGACGCGTTCGCCTCGATCATCGCCGCCCCGCTGGGCACCAGCGCGGCGCAGACGTTCATCGAGTCGGGCGCCGGCGTCGCCCAGGGCGGGCGCACGGGCCTGGTGGCGGTGACGGTGGCGGTGCTGTTCCTGCCGTTCCTGTTCCTGTCGCCGCTGCTGGAGCTGGTACCGGCCATCGCCACGTCCACGGTGCTGGTGCTGGTGGGCCTGTTCATGCTGGCGCCGGTGAGCAAGGTGGAGTGGCAGCGCTACGACGAGGCCATCCCGGCCTTTCTGGCGGTAATCCTGATGCCGCTGACCTACTCCATCACCATGGGCATCGCCTACGGCTTTCTCAGCTACGTGGTGATCAAGGCCCTGATGGGGCGCATCCGGGACGTCAAGCCGGCCATGCTGGTCGTGGCCGGGCTGTGCATCCTGATGCTGGCCACGGTCTGAGCCGGGCTCGCAGGAACCGGAGCTGTATACGACAATGACACGAGATGCCGGCGGCCCCGTGGCCGCCGGCGCGGAACACAACGAGGAAGCCATGACCAGCGACACGCCAACGGCCTTTGCACTGCGGGGCACCATCGTCGACTGCGGGCCGGCCGCCGGCCCCCGGGTCGGCGACGAGGCGCTGCGGGTAACCGAGGACGGCGCCCTGATCATCGACAACGGGCGGATCGTCGCACGCGGCCCCGCCGGCGAGATCCTGCGGGAGGACAGCGCGCACCTGCCGGTACACGACTATCGTGACTGCCTGCTCATTCCCGGGCTCATCGACAGCCACATCCACTATCCGCAGACGGATATCATCGCCAGCTACGGCGAGCACCTGCTGGCGTGGCTGGAGCGCTACACCTTTCCCGCGGAGGCAGCCTTCGCCGACGCGGACCTGGCCCGCGAGACGGCGGATTTCTTCCTGGCCGAGCTGTTCCGCAACGGCACCACCACCGCCATGGTCATGGGCACCAGTCACGCCCGCTCGGCGGACATCATCTTCGAGGCCGCCCGCCGGGAGGGCATGCGGCTGGTCGCCGGCAAGGTCATGATGGACCGCAACTGCCCCGAGGCGATCCAGGATACCGCCGAGTCCGGGTACCGGGAGTCGCGGGAGCTGCTGGAACGCTGGCACGGCGTGGACCGGCTCGCCTACGCCATTACGCCGCGCTTCGCCCCGACCTCCAGCGAGGCGCAGCTGGAGGCGACGGCGCGGCTGGCGCGGGAGTTCCCCGATGCCTACGTGCACACCCACCTGGCCGAGAATCGCAAGGAGGTCGCCTGGGTGGGCGAGCTGTTCCCGGAGGCGCGCAGCTACCTGGATGTCTACGACCGCTATGGCCTGGTGCGCGAGCGCTCCATGTACGCGCACTGCATCTACCTGGACGACACCGATCGCCGCCGCATGGCCGAGGCCGGCGCGGCGGTGGCGTTCTCGCCCACGTCCAACACGTTCCTGGGCAGCGGGCTGCTGGACTACCGCGCCACCCGCGAGGCCGGAATCCGCACGGGCCTGGCCACGGATGTCGGCGGCGGCTGCAGCTTCAGCATGCTGCGCACCGCCAGCGAGGCCTACAAGGTCTCCTGCCTCAACGACACGCCCCTGTCCGCCACCAGCCTGCTCCACCTGGCCACCCGCGGCAGCGCCGAGGCCATGGACATCGGCGATCGCGTGGGCCACCTGGACCCGGGCATGGAGGCGGACGTGGTGGTGCTGGACCCGGCGGCGACACCGCTGACGGCGCGGCGAAGCGCCCGGGCCACCCTGGAGGAGACCCTGTTCGCGCTGTTCTTCCTGGGGGACGACCGCCACGTGGCGGCAACGTTCGTGGGCGGCCGCAACGCCCACCCGGAGCGGGGTCCGGCGCCCTGACCGTATACTTCAAAAGTGGATATTCGTATACTATTTTTTCAGTAATACTGGCAACTTCCGGGCGCCCGCCGAGGCGGGCCGCCGGAACGGGACGCGAGGCAACCATGTCCGAACCAGTCCGTTTTCTCCTGGGCTTCGAGGAACGTGAAGTCCACGATGCCGATCCCAACATGACGGTGCTGCAGTGGCTGCGCACCCGGGCGCACCAGCCCGGCACCAAGGAAGGCTGCGCCGAGGGCGACTGCGGCGCGTGCACCGTGGTGCTCGCCGAGCCCGACGATGACGGCCGGCTCCGGTACCGCGCGGTGAACGCGTGCATCCTCTTCCTGCCGGCGGTGCACGGCAAGCAGCTCATCGCCGTGGAGCACCTGCGCGAGGACGACGGCACCCTGCATCCGGCCCAGCAGGCCATGGTGGATTGCCACGGCTCCCAGTGCGGCTTCTGCACGCCGGGGTTCGTGATGTCGCTGTTCGCCCTGTTCCACAACGAGGACCGGCCCGACCGGCAGCGCATCCAGGACGTCCTGGCGGGCAACCTGTGCCGCTGCACCGGCTACCGGCCCATCATCGACGCCGCGCAGCGCATGTACGAGCTGGGCCGGGGCGACCGTTTCGCGAGCGCCGAGACGGACACGGCCCGGCGCCTGGACGCGCTGCGCGGCGACGGCACGCTTGCCGTCAGCGGCAGCGGCCGGGCGTACTATGCGCCCCGCACGGTGGATGCCCTGGCGGATCTGCTGGCGGATCTGCCGGATGCCACCATCGTGGCCGGCGGAACCGACGTGGGCCTGTGGGTGACCAAGCAGCACCGCAGGCTGGAGACGCTGGTGGCCACCGGCGAGGTGGCGGAGATGAAGACCATCGTCGAAGGGCCGGAGGTCATCGACATCGGCGGCGCGGCCACCCACAGCGACGCCATGGACGTGCTCGGCCGCCATTATCCCGATTTCGGCGAGCTGCTGCGCCGGTTCGCCTCGGTGCAGATCCGCAACTCCGGAACGCTCGGCGGCAACATCGCCAACGCCTCGCCCATCGGCGACTCCATGCCGGTGCTGATCACGCTGGACACGGAGCTGGTCCTGCGCCGGGGCCGGGAGCAGCGCACCCTGCCCATGGACCAGTTCTTCCTGGACTACCGCCGCACGGCGCTGCAGCCCGGGGAGTTCGTGGAGCGCATCCGGGTGCCGGTGGCCAGCGGCGACTGGCAGCTGCGCTGCTACAAGCTGTCGAAGCGGTTCGACCAGGACATCTCCGCGGTGTGCGCGGCGTTCAATCTGCGCCTTGCCGATGGCGTGGTGCAGGACATCCGCATCGGCTTCGGCGGCATGGCCGCGGTACCGGTGCGCGCCCGGCAGACCGAGGAAGTGCTGCGGGGCCAGCCGTGGTCGGATGACACGGTGGCGGCCGCGGAACGGGCGCTGGAGGCGGAGTTCTCGCCGCTCACCGACATGCGCGCCAGCGCCGGCTACCGCATGCTCAGCGCGCGTAACCTGCTGCGCAAGTGCTACCTGGAGACGACGAATTCATCGGCGCCCACGCGGGTGCTGGAACACGAGGAGGCCCTGGTATGAGCGGCCGCGATCTCCCCTCTTTCGACAACGACAGCCGCGCGGTGCACCAGCCGCTGCCCCATGACAGTGCCCACAAGCACGTCACCGGCGAGGCGGTGTACACCGACGACATTCCCGAGCCGCGCAACCTGCTGCACGCCTACGTGCGCCTGAGCGACGTGGCCCACGCGCGCATCACCCGGATGGACGTCTCGGCGAGCCGCCGGGCCCCGGGTGTCGCCGCGGTGATGACCGCCGCCGACCTGCCGGCGTCCAACGATGTCGGGCCGGTGTTCGCCGGGGACCAGGTCTTCGCCGACGACACCATCAACTACTGGGGCCAGGCGCTGTTCGCGGTGGCCGCCGAGAGCCCGGATGCCGCGTGGGAGGCGGCGTCCCTGGCCGAGGTGGACTACCAGGAGCTGGAGCCGGTGCTCACCATCGACCAGGCCCTGGAGACCGAGTCCATGGTGCTCGCCTCGCGCACCCTGGACCGCGGCGACCCCGATGCCGCGCTGACGGCAGCATCTCACCGCCTGGACGGCGAGTTCGCCATCGGCGGCCAGGATCACTTCTACCTGGAAGGCCAGGTGGCCATGGCCGTCCCCCAGGAGGACGGCGACATGCTGGTCTACAGCTCCACCCAGCACCCGTCGGAAGTGCAGCACCTGGTCGCCGGCGTGCTCGGCATCGCCGATCACGGCGTGGTCGTCGAGACCCGGCGCATGGGCGGCGGCTTCGGCGGCAAGGAGACCCAGCCGGCCCACATCGCCGCCGTCGCGGCGGTTCTCGCCCAGCGCACGGGCCGGCCCGTGAAGCTGCGCCTGGACCGCGACGACGACATGGTCATGACCGGCAAGCGGCACGATTTCAAGGTCCGCTACGACGTGGGCTTCGACGACGACGGCCGCATCCAGGGCGTGGACTTCATGCTCGCCTCCCGCTGCGGCATCTCGGCGGATCTCTCCGGGGCGGTGAACGACCGCGCCATGTACCACGCCGACAACGCCTACTACCTGCCCAACGTGCGCATCGTCTCGCACCGGTGCTACACGAACACGGTGTCCAACACGGCGTTCCGCGGCTTCGGCGGCCCCCAGGGCATGATGGCCATCGAGTACGTCATGGACGAGATCGCCCGGCACCTGGGGCTGGACGCCCACGAGGTGCGCCGGCGCAACCTCTACGGCACCGATGACCGCAACGAAACGCCCTACGGGCAGGTGGTGGAGGACAATATCCTCCCCCAGCTCTACGACGAGCTCGACGCCAGCAGCGACTACGCCGCCCGGCGGCGCGCCGTGGACGCCTTCAACCGCGAGGGCGGCACGCTGCGCAAGGGCCTGGCGGTGACGCCGGTGAAGTTCGGCATCTCCTTCACCACCACGCACCTGAACCAGGCCGGCGCGCTGGTGCTCGTCTATACCGACGGCAGCATCCAGCTCAACCACGGCGGCACGGAGATGGGCCAGGGCCTGTACGTGAAGGTCGCGCAGATCGTCGCCGAGGAGTTCGGCGTGGATCTGGAGCGGGTGCGGATCACCGCCACCACCACCGGCAAGGTGCCGAACACCTCGGCCACGGCGGCGTCGTCCGGCAGCGATCTCAACGGCGCCGCCGCGCAGAACGCCGCCCGCACCATCAAGGCACGGCTGACCCGCTTCGTGCACGAGCACTGGAACGTGCCCGAGGACTCCGTGCACTTCCGCGACGGCCAGGTGCTGGCCGACGACCTGACCCTGTGCTCGTTCCCGGAGCTGTGCAAGCAGGCGCACCTGGCCCGCATCCAGCTCTCCGAGGCCGGCTTCTACGCCACGCCCAAGATCCACGTGGACAAGGACACCCTCAAGGGCCGGCCGTTCTACTACTTCGCCTACGGCATCGCCTGCGCCGAGGTGCTGGTGGACTCCCTCACGGGCGAGTATCGCGTGCTGCGCACGGACATCCTGCACGACTGCGGCCGCTCCCTGAACCCGGCCGTGGACATGGGCCAGGTGGAAGGCGGCTTCGTCCAGGGCATGGGCTGGCTCACCACCGAGGAGCTGAGCTGGACGGACAAGGGCCGGCTGACCACCCACGCGCCGTCCACCTACAAGATTCCGGCGGCCAGCGACATGCCGGTGGACTTCCGGGTGCGGCTGCTGGAGTCGGGCTACAACCAGGAGAAGGCCGTGCGCCGGTCCAAGGCCGTGGGCGAGCCGCCGCTGATGCTGGCCATGTGCGTCTACCACGCGCTCAAGGACGCGGTGAACAGCGTTGCGCCGCCGCGTACCCGGGTGCGCCTGGATGCGCCGGCGACCCCGGAGCGGGTGCTGCTCGCCATGGAGGCCGCGCGCCGCCTGCACACGGGCGCGGCCGCCGCGGAGGCCCTGGAAGAGGTGGATGAATGAGACCGTGGCTGGACGCGCTCAACCGGTGCGTGGAGGCGGACACGCCCTGCGTGCTGGTCACCCTGGTGGGGACCGAGGGTTCCTCGCCGCGGGAGACCGGCGCCAAGATGCTGGTCACCCCGGACAGTGCCCACGGCACCCTGGGCGGCGGCACCGTTGAGCTCGTCGCCCAGGAGCGCGGCCGCGAGCTGCTGGCCGCCGGCGAGACGGCGGCCTCGGAGCAGGAATTCACCCTGAGCGACGAGACGGACCAGGCCTGCGGCGGGCGCATGCGGCTCCTCTTCGAGCCGTTCCAGCCGCCGGCGCTGAACATCGCCGTCTTCGGCGCCGGTCACGTGGGCCGCGCCCTGGTGGAGGTGCTCGCGCAGATCCCCTGCCGCATCCACTGGCTCGACAGCCGCCCGGAGCAGTTCCCGGAGGCGCTGCCCGCCCAGGTGCGCCGGCACGTCCCCGACGACCCGGCGTCCATGGTCCGGGAGCTCCCGGCGGGCACGCTGCTGGTGGCCATGACCCACAGCCACGACACCGATCTCGCCATCATCACCGCCGCCCTGCAGCGCGATGATCTGCCCTTCATCGGCACCATCGGCTCCGGCACCAAGCGCGGGCGCTTCATGCACCGGCTGCGCGACGCCGGCCTCGGCCGGGCGGCCGAGGAGCGCCTGGTCTGTCCCGTAGGCCTGGAGGGCATCGGCGGCAAGGCACCCGGGCACATCGCCATCAGCCTGGCGGCCCAGCTGCTGCAGTATGCCGAGGCGGCCGCCGGCGACTGAGCGCTACCGCCCAGTCTCCTGAAATCCTAGCGGGAAGCCTGCGCCAGCATGCGATCCAGGTGGTTGGCGAAGTTCTGCCGGTCGCGCTTGCTCAGCGGCGGTGCACCGCCGGTGTCGACGCCGCTGGCGCGCATGGTGTCCATGAAGTCGCGCATGTTCAGCCGGGCGCGGATATTGCCCGCGGAGTAGAGCTCGCCGCGGGGGCTGAGCGCCTCGGCGCCCTTGTCGATGACTTCCGCCGCCAGGGGAATGTCGCTGGTGACCACCAGGTCGCCGGGCCCGGCCCGGCGCACGATCTCCGCGTCGGCGACGTCGAAGCCGGACGGCACCTGCAGGGAGTCGATCCACCGGGAGGCCGGGGCGCGCACCGGCTGGTTGGCCACCAGGGTCATCGGCGTCCGTGTGCGCTCGGCCGCCTTGAAGAGGATCTCCCGGATCACCACCGGGCAGGCGTCGGCATCCACCCAGATCTTCATGCCCGCCGCCCCGGCACCGTGCGCACCGTCATTGCTGCACGTCCTCGCGGCCCAGCACCGTGGTCATGGTGGCGGTCATGGAGGCCATCAGGCGGCCGCCGGTGGTGTCGCCGATGTAGGCCCGGCCCTCGCACACGGTAATGGTGCGGCCGGGCTTGATCACGGTGCCCTCGAAGGTGAAGCGCTCGCCGCGCCCGGGCAGGAACAGGTTGGTCTTGAACTCGATGGTGAGAATGCCGGCATCCGCCGGCATGAGCGAATAGCCGGCATAGCCGCAGGCGCTGTCCAGGGCCGTAGTGACGATGCCCGCGTGCACGAAGCCGTGCTGCTGGGTGAGCCGCTCGGAAAACGGCATGGACAGCATCACCCGCCCCGGCGCGATCTCGATCAGCTCCACGCCGAGCAGGTGCATGACCTGCTGGCGGGCGAAACTCTCCCGGATGCGGTCCGCGTAACCCGGGTCCTTCGCCTCGAACGTTGTCATCGGCCGGCTCTCTCCCGTATCAGCCCATGGCGACGGCGGGTACGCCGGTCACCCAGATATGCAGGTACGCCGCGAACACGTACGCGACGACGATGCCGATCACCACGGTGGCGACGGTCGAGGCGGTGCTGGCCGGCGCCGCCGCGACCCCGGCGGCGCGGTCCCGCTGGCGGGCGGCACGGAACGCGATCACCGCCCAGGCCAGGAACGCGCCGAAGAACACGATATCGCCCAGGCGGCCGTTGACCAGCAGGTGCGAGAGCGCCCACACCTTCACCGCCAGCAGCATGGGATGCCCCATCCGGGCCCGCAAGTGGTTGCGGGGCATGTAGGCGGCAACCAGCAGCACGAACGCCAGCACCATGAGCAGCGCCACCAGGTGGCGCAGTGCCGCCGGCGGCGTCCACAGCAACACCGGGTCCAGGCGCATTTGCCCGTAGCCCCAGATGGCCAGCGCCAGGCCCAGGATCGAGACCACGGAGTACAGCCCCTTCCAGGCCGGCTCGCCCAGGCGCGCGATCTGCCGTCGGCGCCAGCCATCGGCGAACACCCGCACGGAGTGCGCCCCCAGGAAGACCAGCAGGCCGATGATCATCAGGTACACGGCTCTAGTGTCCTATAACCTAAGTTCGTTGGATTTTGAGCGTCTGCGCGGCAGAGTTCCGTGAATGTACCCGCCCGGCACGAAGGTCGGCAAGCCCGCGGTGGCCCGCGCACGGCTGCACTATACTCGATGCAGGGACACCTGGAACGGGAGGCAGGGATCGGCCGCGGATTCAGGACGGAGGTTGTCATGAGCCAGACGGTGACTGCCGCGTACGATCGCGTCGACAAGGCGACCAACGCGTTCCACGAGCTCGTTGCGGACGGCTATGCCCGCGAGGAGATCTTCCTCGACAACGACACGGCCCAGATCAAGGTCATCGCCCCGGACTCGCTCCAGGGCGCCGTGGAAGAGATCCTCAAGCGGCACGAGCCGGACAGCGTCTGGGCCCGGCCGTTCCCCGAGCAGTAGCCGGCCCGGGCCATGGCCCGGGCCGACGCCCGGGGGCGGACTGCTGTAACCGGCTATTACCCCTCGTCCCGCGGAGGCTGCCAGACTCGGCAGTCCATACCGGAGGAGAACGAGAGGGTTCCGTCATGCCTGCCAAGAAGATTCTCATGCTCTGCGGCGACTTCGCCGAGGACTACGAAACCATGGTGCCCTTCCAGGCGCTCCAGGCCGTCGGCCACCACGTGGACGCGGTGTGCCCGGACAAGAGCGCCGGCGACACCATCGCCACCGCCATTCACGACTTCGAGGGCGACCAGACCTACACGGAGAAGCGCGGCCACAATTTCACCCTCAACGCCACATTCGCGGAGATCGATCCGGCGGCCTATGACGCCCTGCTGATTCCGGGCGGACGGGCACCCGAGTACCTGCGGCTGGACGAGCGCGTGCTGGCGATCGTGCGCAGCTTCGCCGCGGAGCGCAAGCCGGTGGCGGCCATCTGCCACGCGGCGCAGCTGCTGGCGGCCGCGGGCGTGCTCGAGGGCATGCAGTGCTCGGCCTACCCGGCCTGCCGGCCGGACGTGGAGCTCGCCCACGGCCGCTACGCGGAGATCGCCATCGACGCCGCGCACACCGACCAGTGGCTGGTCACCGGGCCGGCGTGGCCCGCGCACCCGGCCTGGATCAGCCAGTTCCTGAAGGTCCTGGGCACACGGATCGAGCTGTAGCGCCGAAACGCCCGGGCACCACTGGCCGACGCCGCGGGCCCGGGCTATTCTCGGGGAGTCAGCCGGGAGGATAGCCCCATGTGTCAGATCTTCGTGTCCGCCGATCCGGAACTCTACAGTCACCGGTCCCGCTCGCTGCGCCTGCACGGCGCCGTCACCTGCATCCGCCTCGAGAACCTGTTCTGGCAGGTCCTCGAGGAGATCGCCGCGCGCGACGAGCTGTCGCTGAGCCAGCTGATCACCCGGCTCTACGACGAGATCATCGAGACGCGGGGCGATGTCGAGAACTTCTCGTCATTCCTGCGGGTGAGCTGTCTCCGCTACCTGGCCCTGCAGGCGGACGGCGGTATTCCCGGTGACGCGAGCATCCCCATCCGCTCGCTGGATGCCGGTGAGGTGCTGTCCCGGGACCGGTTCATGCGGCACGGCCAGCACGGGACAGGCCCCGAGGCGGCGAGCCCGCCGCTGCGCCACCATCAGGCAGGACGCGCGTAGCGTCCGTGACGCCCGCCAGGCCGCGGCACCGTGCCAAGCAGGTCACGGACTTCCGCGGCCGGGTCTGCCATGCTTGCCGGAAGTCGACGGCATTCCGGAGTGAGCGTCCTTGGGCGTACAACCGCAGATTCGAATCCTTATGCCCTGGCTCCTGGTCGCGCTTGTGGTGTTGGGCGGATGTGCCACGGCACCCCCCGAGGCCGGCCGGGGCGATGCGCCGGTCCGGGAGACCGCCGCGGGCCGCGATGCGGTCGGTGAGAACGGCGGCATCGTCCACGCGCTCTATGACCAGCACGAGGAATGGGCCGGTACGCCCTACCGCTACGGCGGCTCCAGCCGTGCCGGGGTGGACTGCTCCGGCTTCGTCCAGACCACGTACGCGTCCCGGCTGGGCCGCGCGCTTCCGCGTACCACCCGCCAACAGGCGCGGGTGGGTACGCGCGTGGGGCGCGAGGCCGTGCAGCCGGGAGACCTGGTCTTCTTCCGGCCCGCGGACAAGCAGCGGCACGTGGGCATCTACGTCGAGAACGGACGGTTCCTCCACGCCTCCACCAGCCGGGGCGTCACCCTCTCGGACCTGGACAACCCCTACTGGCGCAACGCCTACTGGATGGCGCGACGCCCGTAATCACCCCGCTCCGGGCAACCCTATGCCAGCGCCAGGAGAATCTGCAGGCACATGCCCAGGGTGATCAGCGCGCCGATGCCGTAGGCGACCGTTCGCCAGGGCTGCAGCCTGCGGAGGTAGCACACGGTATGGGCCACCCGGGCGATGGCGAAGCCCGTGAACAGCCACGGTGCGGCGGCCGGGCCGGCGTCCACCCACACATAGGCCACGCCCAGCGCCAGGAAAACCGGAATGTTCTCCACGTCGTTGCGCCACGCCCGGGCCGCCCGCTCGACTTCCGGAAGCTCGGCCTGCGCCGGCGCGGTCCCCGCCAGCCGGGCATCCTCCGGCACCACGAACGTGCGCTTGCCGATCCGGTACCGGCCCTGGTACAGGGCCAGCGCGAACATCTTCAGGAACAGAACCACCGCCGTCAGCGCGTACCACTCCGCCGCATTGTCCATCCGCTTCTCCCGCTATGCCGGTCCGACCCCGTTGCATCATGAATGCCCGCCCCCGAGCGGGGGACCGGCGTTGCAGAATGCCACGAACGGCCCGCGGTTGCCGCCCCGGATCGCGCACTCCCCCCGCCCGGCGGCGGGGGGCTGCGGCGTGGCGATGCGGCGGACGCCGGCTACTCGCCGCCGGGCTGCTCGCGGGTGCCCGACGGCGCCAGGCCGTACCCGGTCACCGCATAGAAGGTGAACAGGGCGCCCATGATCAGGTAGCCGATGGTGAAATCGGGGGCGGCGTTCCATGCCATCTCCCCGGCGTGGGTAATGCCGATGAACGAGAACACCGCCGCGATGCCGGCGAACAGCGTCGCCCGCCAGAAATCCCGGTCGATGATGAACACCGTGATGGCGGCCAGGAGAATGCCCGTGAACATCGCACCCTCGGCCAGGGGCACGATGCCGGCGGAAACGCCCTCGAGCACCTCGGCGGCGTCGTTGCCGAAGTTCGTCGACAGGTAGTTGCCGAAGTACGGCAGCATGCCGATGACCACCGCCGGGAAGTACCGCTGCTCGTTGCCGCGGAAGGCCGTCGAGATCATGGACACGCCCACGAACACCAGCAGCGGCGCGACCACCGCCACCGGGACGATCTCCGCCAGGGCGGCGACAAGGCCGAACATGGCGGCGAACAGGTACACCACGCCGTTGAGAATGCTGTAGCCGCGGCCGGCGCCCATCCACTTGGCGCCCACGGAGGCGATGTAGACCGTGGTCGGGAACACGCCGCCGAACAACGCACCCAGCATGGTGCCGACGCCGTCCACCGCCTGGCACTCGCGGACGTCGTAGCGATCGCCCTCGGCGTCCATGGCCTCGACGTTGTTCATGGTCTCGATGGCGTTGTAGATGGTGATGGGCAGAACCACCGTGAGAATGCCGGCCATGGCGCCGAACAGGTAGACGAAGCCGTCGAACCAGTCGAACGTGGGCAGCAGCGGATAGAAGCCGAAATGCTCCAGCCCCTCGGTGATCGAGGCCACCTCCGCCTGGCCCAGAAGGTACGCCAGGCCGGTCCCCAGGACGATGGCGAACAGCGACGCCGGAATGCGGAACGGCATGTGCACCTGCCCGATGATGCCGACGATGATCACGCCCAGGACGATGAGGCCGACCACCGGCATCTCGTAGGTGGTGAACAGCATCTGCCCGGCGATGAAGGTCAGCGCCACCCCCGCCAGGGCACCGAGCATGGCGGCCCGGGGCAGGTTGCGCTGCACCCAGTTGCCGATGACGCTGACGCAGACCTCCACCAGGCCGCTCAGGAAGCAGGCCGCCACGGCGATCCGCCAGGCCATCTGCGGGTCGTCGGTGAACTCCTTGGCGGGCAGCAGCACGCCGAACAGGAACACGAACATCACCGGCGTGCTGATGCCGTAGGACAGCGCCGTGACGTCCGTGCGCCCCTCCCGCCTCGCCACCCGCGCCGCGTACCAGGCGTAATAGAGGTTGCCCACCAGCACCGCCACCGCGGCGCCGGGGATCACCTGGCCGAAGACAATGCTCTCCGGGAAGCCGAAGCCGAGCATGGTGATGGCGATGATCACGAAGTTGGCGATGTTGTTCTGGAACAGGGCGAAGAAGGCGTTGGTATCCTCCTTCTTGAACCACGGGTAGTGAACCGGCACGGACGCCATGGACGCTTCTCCTCTCGCTTGATGGTCGTGCTGCGCGAGCAACGGGGCACCTAGGCATCCCCGCAGCTCCATGCCCTGCACGATTTCGATTATTTGTATACAAAAACAATGAATATCGTTGTTATTTTTGCATACGATAAGAAACCTGCACCGTATGCGCAATCATGGACGGCAGGTAGTACCCCACCGCAAACGGCTCGACGGCAGACAGGGGAGCGGGGATCGTGCGCAGGGACGAGCGGCAAGTGAAAGGCCGGAACGGGCCCGTGCCGGGTGCACGGGCCCGCCGATGAGGTCAGCGCACCATGGCGCGCTGGATGATGGCGTCCGTGTCGATGCCGTCGGGAACCGTGCCGAAGGCGCGCCCGCCGAGGCCGTCCAGGCGGCTGGCCACGAAGGCATCGGCCACCGGCGCCGGGGCATGCCTCCGCAGCAGGCTCGCCTGGAGCGCGTACGCCATCATCTCGACGGTCTGCCGCGCTTCTCCCTCGCGCTCCGGCAGACGGCGCAGCCGGGGCTCGAGGTCACGGGTATAGCGCTCCAGGCGGGCATCCTCCCCGGCCCCCCGGCGGATCTCGGCGATCACGGCGTCCACGGCCTCCGGCTCCCGCTCAATGGCACGCTTGACGTCCAGGCAGATGACGTTGCCGACCCCTTCCCAGATGCCGTTCAGCGGCGCCTCCCGGTAGAGCCGGGCCATGAGGTGGTCCTCGATGAAGCCGTTGCCGCCGTGGCACTCCAGCGCCTCGACCACGAACATGGGCGCCTGCTTGCAGGCCCAGTACTTGGCCATGGGCGTGGCGATGCGCGACAGCAGCCGCTCGCTCTCGTCGCTGTCCTGCAGGTCCAGCGTCCGCGCCAGGCGCATGCTCAGCCACAGGAACGCCTCCGACTCCACCGCCAGGTCCGCGGCCACGTTGGCCATCATGGGCTGATCCACGATGCGCCGGCCGAAGCTGGTGCGGTTGCTGGTATGGTGCAGCGCCTGGCTGAGCGCCTGGCGCATGAGTCCCGAGGAGCCCACGGCGAAGTCCAGCCGCGTGAGATGGGCCATCTCGATGCTGTTGCGGATGCCCCGCCCCTCCTCGCCCACCATGACGGCGTAGAGCTGGTCGAACTCCACTTCCGAGGAGGCGTTGGAGCGGTTGCCGCACTTGTCCTTGAGCCGCTGGATGCGCAGGTTGTTGCGCCGGCCGTCCGGAAGCCAGCCGGGCACCAGGAAGCTGGAGACGCCGTTTTCCGTCTGCGCCAGGGTGAGAAAGATATCGCTCATGGGCACCGAGAAGAACCACTTGTGGCCGGTGATCAGGTACTCGGCACCGGAGCCGGTCCGCCCGCCCATGGGCCGCGCCGTGGTCTGCGTCTGGCGCAGGTCCGAGCCGCCCTGCTTCTCGGTCATGGCCATGCCCACGGTGACGAACGACTTCTCCTGCGGCGGCAGCACCCGGGAATCGTAGCCGGCGCGCATGATCCGCGGCTCCCACTCCGCGGCGATGGCCGGGTCGTGGCGCAGCGCCGCCACGGAGGCGAACGTCATGCCCATGGGACAGCAGATGCCGTTCTCGCCCTGGTTCCAGAGGTAGCTCAACGCCCCGCGGGCAACATGGGCGCCGGGCCGGCTCTCCGTCCATGCCAGCGAGTGGGCCTCGCTGGAGAAGATCAGCTCCATGAGCTCGTGGTAGGCCGGGTGGAACTCCACCTCGTCGATGCGCCGCCCGAAGCGGTCGTGGGTGCGCAGCTCCGGCTCGTTGCGGTTGGCCGCCCGGGCGAGCCGCTGCACCCGCTCGGAGCCCACCAGGGCGCCGGTCGCCTCCAGGCGCGGGGCCGCCCACTCGGCGCCAAAGGCGCGCACGGCCTCGGTGAGCGCCGTGTCGCCGGTATAGGCGTTGTAGTTGACCAGGTCCCCGGGCTGATTGCGGACCTCGTGGGTGGCCGTGTCCGGCACCGGCGGCACGGCCGGGGTGACATCCTCGGGCTGACTACTCATCTCGGGCACCTCGCTGGCTCATGTCGGGAACAATCGCTTCGATGCTGCTGCCCGGCGCCACCGCCGCCAGGCAGAACGCGGTAATCGACTCGACGTAGGACTCGCGCCCGTCGTCGGCCGGCTGCTCGGGGGACAGGGGGCCGATCAGGGCCTCCATGAAGGCGCCGACGATGCAGGAAGCGGCGACATCGGGCTGCGTGCTGCGGAGGCTGCCGTCGGCCATGCCGTCGGCGATGATCCCGGCGAACACGCGGCTGATGCGCCCGCGCCAGGCGAGCCGCTCGGCGTCCACGGCCTCGTCCACGGGCTCGGCGATCATGGCGTAGGCCAGCCGCCGGTCCAGCAGCGCCCGCCGCAGGAAGGTGCGCACGCAGTCGGCCAGGCGCTGCGGCGCCGGGGCGCCGCTGGCCGCCACCGCTTCCAGCACCTCGGTTTCACGCGAGGAGACCCGCGCCACCAGGGCGGCACACAGCTTCGCCTTGGAGGCGTAATAGCGATAGATGGCGCCCACCGACAGCCCGGCGCTGGCCGCCACGGTGAGCATCTGCAGCTCGCGGAAGCCGCCGTCGCTGACCACCTGCCGGGCGGCCTCCAGGATGTGGTCTCCGCGGGTCGAGAAGCGGGTCACGGCGCCTCCATGTGAATCCGAATTCATGTTCACCATTGAAGCACATCAATGTGCCGATGCAATAGCGATCACCAGCACGAAGAACCGGGCAAGCAGCAACGATCCGGGCCACCAGTGGCACCTGACCATCAGGTGGAGACGGCCGTCGACGACGGTCATCATTCCCGGTCCATCCCGCTCACGCTCCGTCGTACGCCTGCTGCAGCCTGTCGAGGTCGATCTTCTTCATCTGCAACATGGCCGTCATTACCCGTGCGGCCTTGTCGGGATCGGGATCCGTCAGGAGCTTCGGCAGCAGCTCGGGAAAGACCTGCCAGGAAACACCGAAGCGGTCCTTGAGCCAGCCGCATTGCTGGGCCGATTCGTCGCCGCCGGAGGACAGGTGCTCCCAGTAGTGATCCACTTCCTCCTGGCTGTCGCACCGAACCTGGAACGAGATTGCCTCGTTGAAGCGAAACAGGGGCCCGCCGTTGAGAGCAGTGAACCTGTGGCCCTCGAGCTCGAACTCCACCATCATCACCGTCCCCGGCGCCTGGCCGTGCACCTCCTGCCCCGCCTCGCCATAGCGGGAAACATCCCGGATAGCGGCGTTCGCGAAGATACCGACGTAGAATTGCGCGGCCTCTTCGGCCTGGTTGTCGAACCACAGGCAAGGACTGATCTTGCGGACACTCGTCACGACACACCTCCCATGCAAGCCCGAACATGGCGAGAACGGGCACGTCCATGATCCTCTCGAACCTGCCCGGAACGGACGCATTACCTTACTGCCGTACCTCGTCGCGATGGGCAGGGGCTTGTCGACGTTGTGGAAACGTCCTCACTGGATAGTCGCCCGGAGGGATGCGCACTCGACAGGCCGGTTCCGCGGGCTTGCAGGTCGGCGTCGTTGCCGCACGGAGTAGCCATCGTCGTGACCGTGGCCGTAATTGATCGCAGCCCAGGGCAATTTTGTGCAATACCACCGCAGCACAGGTGGCCAGACTCGGGCCGCTCTGCTTGCCTTTCCAGGAGGATGACGATGAGCCTTGCCGTGATCCTGCCGATGTCGGCCTTCGCCCTGGCAGCCTCCATTTCACCGGGCCCGGTGAACCTGGTGTGCCTGAGCAGCGGCACGCGCTACCCCCTCACTCGGGGCCTGGTCTTCGTGACCGGGGCCACGCTGGGCTTCGTTGCCCTGTTTATCGCCGTGGGCCTGGGGCTCCATTCCATGCTGACGCTGGTGCCCGGGCTGGAAGCCGCGCTGCGCTGGGCCGGGGTGGCCTTCCTGCTCTATCTGAGCCTGCGCCTGTTCCGCGACGACGGACACCTGCCGGAGGGTGAGAACCGGCGGGCACCGGGCTTCATGACCGGAGCACTGATGCAGTGGCTCAATCCCAAGGCCTGGCTGGCCTCGGCATCGGGCATCGGCGCCTACACCGGTGGCGATATCGGCCTGGTGTGGCTGTTCGCCTCCCTCTATCTGCCCATCTGCTGGCTATCTCTGGGCAGCTGGGTTTATGCCGGGGCCTTCCTGCGGCGCCATGTGCAGCGGCCCGATGTACTGGTTGCCATCAACCGGGGGCTGGCGGTGCTGCTCGCCGCCAGCTGCGTCTATCTACTGCTTGGGTAGCGGGCGCCGGTACTGGTTCGGCGTGGCGGCCACCAGCCGCTTGAAGGTGCGCTGGAAGTGAGGCTGGTCGCTGAAGCCGGCAGTCAGCGCTGCCTCGGCGATGGACTTGCCCCGCTTGAGCTCCCGCTGACCCAGCTGAATGCGGCGATTGATCAGGTAGGCATGAGGTGTAAGGCCGAAGTGATGCTTGAAGGCACGGATGAGATGGCCGGGGCTGTAGCCGGAGCGCTGGCACAGGGCGTCCAGCGAAACCTCTTCGGCTGCGTGCTCGTCCAGGTAGGCGGCCAGCTCGCGGAGGGTGGCCGGGGGCAAAGGTCGCGACCTGGCCGGCTGGCCCGACCGGCCCGACAGGTGCCACATCAGCGCCGAGAGGTATTCGACCACCTGGCTCTGCTTGTCCAGCAGGTCGCGGTGCGGATCCAGCAAGGCGTCCGTCATGCGGTAATAGCCGGCGTACCACTCGGGCTCGGCGATCACCGCCGTGGGAATGTCCTGCCAGCGCGGCGCTTCGATCAGCCCCGCCGAATGGCGCAGCCGGGTCAGCCAGTCGGCATCCACATAGAGCATGCGGTAGGCCCAGGGCTTGTTATCGACGGGGTTGCAGGCGTGAACCCATTCCGGGTTCATCAGCACCAGGTTGCCAGCGTGGATGCGGTAGCGCGACTCCTGGTAGTGGAAGGTGCTCTCCCCGGCTGTCACGGCACCCAGCGACCACTGGACGTGGCTGTGGGGTGCGTAGCACACCTTGCGGCCGTCCTCGACCAGGCGCAGCTCCAGATGGGGCAGATGAGGGTCGCGCCAGAAGCGGGGTAGGCTGGTGTCGTTCATGGGCAGCTTCTCCGATCAAATACATTGACGCTATGCTACGGCAAAATGGGCAGCCCGGACGCCCGGCGGGCGTCCGGCTGAGCTCCCCGGGCGGCTCAGGCGCCAATCCTTGCCTTTACGGCTTGCGCCGTAAACTCCATGAGGGCCCGGACTCTCGCGACGCGTCGCAAATCGGGATGCGTCAGCAACCACAGCTCCCTTGCCAGCTCGGCGACGGGTTCGGTGAGCCGCACCAGCAGAGGGTCTGCATCACCCAGGTAGCTGAGCAGTACGGCGACACCCGCGCCTGTCCGCGCTGCCGCAAGCAGACCCATCAGCGTAAGGCGTTTCACTCCGGTGGTGCGAAGACATCGAGCACCAGCCGGACCGGCTGACTGCCAGGACCCGACTGGCCGAGGAATGGCCCGGCATGGCAGCTGGATTGCGGTCAAGGTGACCGCCGGATTCGCGCAAGCTGTGGGCGATGCACGGTTTGGCGGCACCACGACGTGGTTCAATCCGTACCTGCGGTGTCTCCGGAGACACCGGCAACGGGCAGACAGCATCATCCCCCTGTGCCTGGCCGCGTGACCAGGGATGGCGGATCCGATGTAATCAACGGAAAGGAGTCGTGCAATGAGCAAAAAGCTCTGGATCGGACTGGCAGCCGGTGCGGTGATTGCCATTCCCGCCGCCTATGCGGGCGGGACCCTCTATGTCGGTCACGAGATCGAGCAGAGAGTCAGCGAATACCGGGAGGCGCTCGTGGCCAATCCGGATATCCAGGTCTCCACCCTTCGCTACGAATCGACGGCGTTCGGCGAAGGACTGGTGCACTATGACATCGCCATCCACCCGGCAGCGATCTCTGAGCAGTACGCCACGATCAGCCGCGAGCGGTCCGGCGAGGTAGACCCGCTCGAGCTCCAGGGCTCCATGCCCGTCGAGGAGGGACCGCTGATCGACGGCCGCCCGTTGATCGCGAGAACCGAGCATACCTGGGCGCTGCCCGAGCAGATCGCCGGCTCGCTGTCCAGCTGGGACGGCAGTGACGCCGTTGAAGTCATCGCGACCGTCGGATTGACGGGCACGACCACCATTGACGCGCGTATCGCCGGTTACCAGGGGATGGTCGAGCATGCGTCCAAGGCGTCGCCGGCGCGAGCCGATTTCCAGGGGGCGGAGCTCACGATGACGTTGGGCCGCGGGCTGGACTCGGCCACCTACAATGGGCGCATGCCGCGCTTCCTCTTCGAAGGCGACGAAGGGGCAGCCCTGGTGGAGAATGTCACCTTCGACGCCGCCTTCGAGCAGCACGAGTCCGGGCTATGGCTCGGCCGTGCGGACTTCTCCGCAGGCACAACGAGCCTGGAGACGCCCGACGGCGCGGGTCGGATCGATGCCATGACGTTCGAGACCACTTCGGGCCTCGACGACGGCGACGTAACCGCGACCAGCAAGGCGCAGTTCGACGCGATGCGGATCCACGAGGTGGACTACGGCTCGTTGTCCATGGATATGTCCATGCAGGGGGTTAGCCCGACTACCTGGAAGACGTTCTCGGAAGCGAGCCAACAGGCCCGGGACAACCCCCAGGCGATGCAGAAGGCATTCATGACCATGCTCGCCGAAGGCCCCAGGGTAGCCATCAACGAGGTCGTCTTGCGCAAGGGCGATACCGACGTGTTCACGCTGAGCGCGGACGTGGCCATCCCGGAGGTCTCCGGCGCGGGTAGCGGCTCCATTCAGCAAATCATCAACACCGTCGAAGGCAACCTGTCCGCCGAGCTCACGAGCGCAGGGGCCCTGGCCCTAGCGCGTGCCAACGCCCAGGCGCAGGCCATACAAGGCGGTCGGCAGCTGTCGCAGGAAGCGCTCGACCGACAGGCCGAGCAATTGCACTCGCAGTGGCTGCAGTCCGCGCAGTATATCCCGCTCGTCCACGAGCGCGACGGCGGACTCTACGTGGATGCATCAGTGCGCGACGGCATGATCCGTGACGGGGACCAGCAGGCGTTCCCCATCGGGCAGTTGTTCTAATGTCCTGTAACCCGAGTTCGTTGGATTAGAGCGTCCAGGCGGCTGAGGCGGCGTTATCGGCCCTCGCTGTAGGGGGAGCTGCGCATTCGGACCAATAGCCTTGCCTTAGCCGTCCAGTGGCTGGGCAAAAGCCAACGGGCTCGGGTTAGCAGGACACTGGCTGTGGCGGGCAACGGCCGCTCAGGGTCGGTCAGCGTCCTTGGGCGGCAAGAGCAGCGAGGTTGGAGCACGACTGCGAGCTGGCGCGGTCGGCTGTGACGACAAGTCCATTGGGCGACGAGCGCCTCTTACTGTCAGTCATCGCTACGGTGAACCGGCGCGCCGGCTCGGCCGGACGTGTCAGCCAGGCCATGATCGGTCACGAAAAGGGCCTCGAGCATCGAGCAATCCGGCGTGTCGGCACCGCTACACTGGCCGACCAGATCGGCCAGGGCGTGCTCCACACGGCGCAGGTCAGCGATCTTGTCCCGTACGGCGGCCAGGTGCTCCCGGCCGAGCGCCTGTACCTCCGCGCACGTGTAGGTCCCGCCGTCGATCATTCGCAACAGGGCACGGACCTCATCCAGCGAGAAACCCAGATCACGCATCCGCCGGATGAACAGCAGGCGGCGGCGGTGGCCGTCGTCGTAGACGCGGTAGTTGTTTGACTCCCGGGCCGCCGGGGGCAGGACACCAATACGCTCGTAGTAGCGAATGGTCTCCACCTGGCAGCCCGACTCGCCCGCGAGCTGGCCGATGCGCATCTTCATGAGCACTTCCCTTGTTGACCCTGTAGCGAATACAGGGTCTAGCCTCCTGTCCGTCCAGTCAATCAGCAGGCAGGAATCCATGGACAGGCGCACCATTGCGAGCGCAACCGCTACGCAGCAACGAGCTCCGTCGGGCCGCACGCACGTTGCGGTCGTTGGCAGCGGTAGCGGCGCATTCGCCGCAGCCATCCGTGCTGCCGAGGAAGGCGCACGGGTCACCATGATCGAGGGGGACACCATCGGCGGCACGTGCGTGAACGTCGGCTGCGTCCCCTCGAAGATCACGCTGCGGGCGGCGGAGCTCCACCACCGCCGGGCCCACCATGCGTTCGACGGCATTGCCCGCGACGCCGGTCCGATGGATCGCGACGCCCTGCTGGCCCAGCTCCGCGGCCGGGTCGAGGAGCTACGCCGGTCCAAGTACGAGAGCATTCTGGATGATGAGCCGGCCATCGACTTTCTCGCTGGCTGGGCCCGCTTCGAGGGCGCAGGCACGCTGGCCGTGGAAGAGCCCTCGGGCGCGATGCAGCGCCTGCAACCGGACCGCATCCTGATCGCCACGGGCGCTTCGCCGGCCGTGCCCCCCATCGACGGTCTCGCCGCAACGCCCTACTGGACGTCCACCGAGGCGCTGTTCACCGACGAGATCCCTGAGCACCTGCTGGTTCTCGGCGGCTCGTTCGTGGCGCTGGAGACCGCCCAGGCCTACCGGCGGCTCGGCAGCGAGGTCACCATCCTTGCCCGGAGCACGCTGCTCAGCCGCGGCGACCCGGAGGTGGGCGCCGCGCTGCAGGCGGCGCTGGAGGATGAGGGGATTCGCGTGCTCACGCATACCACCCCGCACCGGGTCGACCATGACGGTGCGGGGTTCCGGGTCTCTCTCGACGGGGACACCCTCGCGGGCGAACGGCTGCTGATCGCCGCCGGCCGGCAACCGAACACGCAGACCCTGCATCTGGACGCAGCCGGAATCGAGACCACGGGAGACGGAGCGATCCCGGTGGACCGCCACCTGCGCACCTCCGCCCCGGGCGTTTTCGCCGTGGGCGACTGCACGACGATGCCGCAGCTGGTCTACGTAGCGGCAGCAGCCGGAACGCGGGCCGCCATCAACATGACCGGCGGCGATGCGGAGCTGGATCTGTCGGTGGTGCCCGCGGTGGCGTTCACCGATCCCCAGGTGGCGACCGTCGGGCTGACGGAACGCGAGGCCGGGCGCCACGGCATCACGCCGGATGCCCGACGCATCGACCTGGAAAACGTGCCCCGCGCCTTGGTCAACTTTGATACCCGCGGGTTCATCAAGCTGGTCGCGGACACCGATACGGGGCGCCTCATCGGTGCGCAGGTGGTCACCCACAACGGCGGCGAGATCATCCAGTCGGCGGCGCTGGCCATCCGCAACCGCATGACCGTGGAAAGCCTGGCCGGCGAGCTGTTCCCGTACCTGACCATGAGTGAGGGGATCAAGCTCTGCGCCCAGGCATTCTCGAAGGACTTGGCCAGGCTGTCTTGCTGTGCCGGTTAAACCACGCTACGCAGGAGGATGTCCCCATGTTGAGGACTTTGTGCGACGCAGTCGTACGGTTTGGTGACAGGGTTGGCTTCGGGACCGTCCTGCTCGCCGGCGCCGGGTGCGCGCTTTGTTTCCCGGCCCTGGCAGGAATCGGCTCGGCGGTAGGCCTGAGTGTTCTAGGTCAGTGGGAAGGGATGCTGGTGGCTGTTGTGATCCCGACAGTCGCAGTCCTGCTCATCGTGATCAACCTCGTCGGCTACATGAGGCATCGCCGGTGGCGCAGGACGGCACTCGGCCTGATCGGGCCGGTTCTCATCCTCCTCGGTGCGCTAGCCATGCGCGAGCTCTACTTCTATACCGGCCTTGCGATTCTGTTGGGCGTCTCCGTCTGGGATCTGATTTCAAGCCGAAACAAGCGGTGCGAAGGGTAGGACGTCGTCGCAGCCGGCACACCCGGCCAATCGTTCTGTAGCGTTATGCCGTCCCCCCGACACCTTCATCATCAATGGCCGCACACGGTCATTACCGAGCGACCGCCGACATGCTTGCGCTCACTGCGCAGGTGAACCTCTGGAGAGCACCTATACTTCATGCAGGTTTCGCACGCCGGCGAGCCGCCGCAGGAGCTTCCTGCAGAGGATCCCCACCATGACGACCCGAACGGCCTTGGTCCGCACGATCATGCCGGTCGCCCCCCACCGGTACGTTCACTGCGGCAGCTCGCCGCTCTTTCCGGCACCGCATGGGCGCCGCTTGATGCGCCTTATCGCTCGTTGGCAACGGAAAACAACACCATGAAAAAGCTCTCAAGAGCCGCAATCGAGGCACTCAAGGCCGAATTCGAGGGCCAGCTGCTCCTGCCCGGCGATCCGGGTTACGAGGAAGGGCGCCAGGTCTGGAACGCCATGATCGACCGCAAGCCGGCACTGATCGCCCGCTGCATGTCCGCTGACGACGTGGTCCGGTCCATGTGCTTTGCCCAGAAGCACGATCTGCTCATCTCAACCCGCGGCGGCGGCCATAATATCGCCGGCAGCGCCGTGTGCGACGACGGCCTGATGATCGACCTGTCGTTGATGCGGGGCGTTCATGTCGATCCGGAGACCCGCCGGGCCACGGTGGAGCCCGGCTGCACGCTGGCCGTCTTCGACGCCGCCGCGCAGGTCCACGGCCTCGCCACTCCGCTCGGCGTCAACTCGACCACCGGTGTCGCCGGACTGACGCTCGGGGGCGGTTTCGGCTGGCTGAGCCGCAAGCACGGCATGACCATCGACAATCTGCTCGCGGCAGAGGTCGTCACCACGGACGGCCGGCGCGTGCATGCCAGCGACACGGACAATGCCGACCTCTTCTGGGGCCTGCGGGGAGGTGGCGGCAACTTCGGTATCGTCACGAGCTTCACGTTCCAGCTCCATCCGCTCGGGCCGGACGTGCTGAGCGGTCTGATCGTGTTCCCCTTCGACCAGGCGAAGTCGGTCATCACGCAATTCGCCCGCTTCACCGAGACGATGCCGGACGAGCTCAGCGTCTGGCTGTTCACCCGCAAGGCGCCGCCTCTACCGTTTCTCCCCGAGGCGGCACATGGCAAGGAGATCGTCGCCCTGGCGCTTTGCTATGCGGGAGACCCCGCCGAAGGCGAGAAGCTGATCGAGCCGCTGCGAGGGTTCGGTACGGCCCATGGCGAGCATGTCGGCATACAGCCATACACCGCCTGGCAGCAGGCCTTCGACGGGCTGCTCACGCCGGGCGCACGCAACTACTGGAAATCGCACAACTTCTCCCGGCTCAGCGAGGCGGCCATCGACACGGTGGTCGACTACGCCGCCGCATTGCCGTCGGCGCAGTGCGAGATCTTCATCGGCACCATCGGCGGCCAGGCCGCCCGGCTCGCCCCCGAGGCGACAGCCTACTCGAGCCGCGACGCCAACTACGTCATCAATGTGCACGCCCGCTGGGACTCGGCCGAGGAGGACGAACGCTGCATCGCCTGGGCACGCGATTTCTTCGCCGAATCGCGACCGTTCGCCAGCGGCGGCGCCTACATCAACTTCCTCACCCAGGACGAGGCGGATCGCATCGAGTTCGCCTACGGCCCGACGTATGGCCGGCTGGTGGAGCTCAAGCAGAAGTATGACCCGACCAATCTCCTGCGGATGAACCAGAACATCCGACCGGGGCCGACAAGTGGGCCGCCGCCCGACGCGGGCGTTTCCCCGACTGCCATGGAGACGTAACCGGATCCATCAGGATCGTGCGCCGTCGCGGGCGGGTCCCGCACGGCGCACCGACCATTTCCGAGTCATCCTTTCGTGACCCAGCAAGGCTGATCGGAACCGATAGCGGCAATGCCCGTGAGCGAGCATGCCCCCGAACCCGCGCCAGGTGTGAGGATCCATTCATGACGATCAAGATCGGCGTAATTCAGATCCCCCCGGTGCTGCTCCAGCGAGAAGCAACCATCGAGCAGATGCTCGCATCCATCGACGAGGCCGCCGGTGCCGGCGCCGAGCTGCTGGTGTTCCCGGAAGCCTACATCCCGGGCTATCCAACCTGGATCTGGCGTCTCAGGCCCGGAGGCGACATGGCGCTGTCCAGTGAAATCCACGCCAGGCTGCGCGCAAATGCCGTCGACCTGCACGGGGACGCCCTGATCCCGCTCCAGGACGCCGCCGCCCGCCATGGAGTGACCGTCGTGACAGGGATCCACGAGATCGACAGCTGCTACAGCGGAACCACGCTATTCAACACGGTCGTGACCATCGGTCCTGACGGCCGGATCCTCAACCGGCATCGCAAGCTGATGCCGACCAATCCCGAGCGCATGGTCTGGGGTATGGGCGACGGCAGCGGCCTGGTCGTCGTTGCGACGCCCGCTGGCCGGTTGGGCAGCCTCATCTGCTGGGAGTGCTACATGCCTCTGGCGCGCTATGCGCTTTACGCCCAGGGGATGGAGGTCTTCATCAATCCAACCTGGGACTCCAGCGACACCGGCCTCGCTACACAGCGCCACATCGCCAAGGAAGGTGGCTGCTGGGTGATCAGCACCGCCACCGCCATGCAGGGGAGCGATATCCCCGGGGACTTCCCGGAACGCGACGAGCTCTACGCCGCGGACGAGTGGATCAACGTCGGCAATGCTGTCGTCATCAGCCCCTCGGGGGAGATCACGGCTGGCCCACTCAACCGCGACAAGGGCATTCTCTACGCCGAAATCGATGTCGAGCAGGCACGGCGAGCGCGACGCTCCCTGGACGTCTGCGGACACTACGCACGGCCGGACCTCTTCTCGTTGTCGGTCAACCGCATACCTCAGTCGCCGGTCACATTCTCGGATGCCTGAATGCGGAGGGATGGGATCAACGGGCGTCGTATCAGGAAGCAGGCCCGTCCCGCGTTGCCATCGGAAGTTGAGCGACGGGGCGTGACGCACGACCAGCCGCCCCCGGAGAAACCGGGGCGATTTACCACGTGACAGGCAATTTTGTGATCCCCCTAAAGACCCATCCAGCAACTCCAGTCTCGCGTCGGTCATCCACACGCAAACCCGGCAAGCGCTGGTAGAGACGCGGCACACCCACATCGCCGACAGCAGACTTTGCAGCCCAACGCCCTGCGCACATGTGCGCACCGCTACCGAATCCCAGGTGCGGCACCGCCTCCCGTGCAACATTGAACACATCAGGGTCCTTGAACTTCTGCTCATCCCGATTAGCAGATGCCACAACAACTCCTACCGGTGCGCCTGCAGGCAGGCGAACTCCGTCAATCTCAGTCGATTCAACGGTTTCTCGCGGAAACATCCCAATGGGCGATTGCCAGCGCACCGCCTCATCAAAGACGGACGGCCACAGGCCGCCATCACCCAGAACCCGCGCCTTGGTCTCGTCGTGTCGGTCCAATAACCAAACAATATTCGTTATCGCGTGCTGCGGCTCGTTCATGCCCCCGGATATGGTTAGCTTCACATTGCTTCGAATCTGATCTTCTGACAGACCAGCAGAAATCATGAGCGATATCATCGAATCATCGGGGTGACGTTTTAAGTATGGGATGCGTTCGTCAAGGACCGCCTCGACCTCGGCCTGCGCGACGTCACATCGCCGCCATATCTCCTCATCATCCAGGACATTTCCTATGCCAGCTATAAAAGCGTGTGACCAAGCGCGCAAATCACCTACATCGACGCCGCCAAGCCCCAATACGTCGATCAGGTTTTTTGAAGCGTACGGGGCGGCAAAGTCTCGATCGAGATCGGCCTCATCAGGTCCTACACTAATCAGCTGCTCCAAGTAGCTCTCAGCATTCCGTTCAAAGATGTCCGCCCAAACCTCCTTCATTCGTTTCGGGCGAAGCGTCGGGTTTACCGCTTGGCGCTCGACAGCGTGCTCTGGATCGTCCTTACGCAGCATCGGCTGCCCCCCCAACGCCCGCACCATCGTGCCGCCACTCACATTGGACGTAAAAACCTCTGGATGTTGTTCTACGGTCAAACAACCAGAATACGAGGTGACCAAATACCGCTTAAATGCCGGCGCCCATGCTATCGGGCTTTCAGAACGCAGACGCTCGTAACTCGGATAGGGGTCAGAGCTCATTACTGCAGGATCGAGCCAGTCAGCGACAGGTGCATTCTCGCTCCCCTGATTTGACCCTTCGAAGCACTCGGACGAAAGATTCCTTATGGAGTCTTCATCACTTACGGGCCTTTTTGAATAAGTAGCCATTCCTCTCTCCTCTAAAGAATTCCTAAATCCCTTCGCGAGCTGACGTCGTTACGTTCCCGAATCATTTTCCGTCTGTCTCTTCTTTTTTTCATTAAACGAGAATTCCTTGAGAGGAAAGTTCGGATCAGCCGCCTTCCCTGGTGTCAGCGACAGGCCCATCGTCATGATGCGGCGCGCTGCCATATGGTGTGCCGGAAAGTTGATAGACTCGACGCTCGTCAAAATGTCATTTTTAAAACCGAAAACCGAGAATCTGCGTTCCTCAATTTCGCCTCGGACAATGAATTTCGAAGCAAATTGAACGTGGCCAACGATTTGAATCTTCAACCGCCCCTGATACGACCAGAACCAAGGTATTTCCTCGTATCTTTTTTCAGCCTTCCGGGCGGCTATATTGGCTGCCACGCACTTGGCTTGGTCAGTCGCGTTCTGAACAGACTCGATACGGATGGGATCACCAGAGAGTGGATTAGGAAAGCGACTACAGTCGCCTACAGCCCAGATATTTGGCTCGCTTGCCTCAAGATACTCATTAACGATGATCCCATCATCTACCGCGACCCCGGAATCGGCGGCAACCTCGGTATTCGGTACAACACCGATTCCGACCAAGACAAGATCAGCCGGGTATTCCTTTCCGTCAGTCGAGGAAACGGAGGAAACGCCTCCATTTTCTCCATGAATACAGGCCACGCCCTCACGGAAACGCAGCTTTACTCCGGCATGTTCGTGAGCCGTGACGATATATTCGGAAACAATCGCGCTCGTCGCACGGGCCATAGGACGGTCCCCCATCTCAAGCACGGTAACGTCCAGACCGCGTTGCCGGGCGACGGCGGCAAACTCCAGGCCGATAAAGCCCGCGCCTATAACAACCGCTCGCCGGGCATCTGCCAGCGCCGACCTAAGCGAAAGCGCGTCATCCAGGTCTCTCAGGTAATAGACCCCTTGAAGCTCGGCACCATCGACATCCAGTCGCCGATTGCGCGCTCCGGTCGCAAACACCAGATCCGTATAGCTGAAAACGCCACCGTCGGCCGTCCTAATCTGTCTACTCGAAGTGCTGACCTCCGTCACATGAGTCGAAAACTTCGAATTGATTCCCCGCTCCGAATAAAACGTCTGTCCACGCAACGGCAATGGCGGCTCATGGGACTCGCCGCTTAGAAACTCCTTGGAAAGCGGTGGACGTTGATAGGGAATATGCGGCTCCGCAGAGAGAACTGTTATCTTGCCTTCCCCAGAGATTGTACGGAGTGCATCCGCGACCTGGATACCACCGTGACCTGCGCCGATGATCACCGTATGGCTCATGGATGTTGCTCCCGCGGCACCAAGTGGAGTGGCACGCGATTAAAGCTGAGTTTCAGGTACGTCGACTTCGATCCTTTCGAGATCCTCACCGACTACGATCTGACAGCCTAATCGGCTTCGGCGCTCATCGAATTCCGCAGCCGTTGCCTCCAGCATTTCCTTCTCATCTTCACTCTTTTCCGGAAGAGAACGAAGGTACTCCTCGCGCACGTAAACGTGGCAAGTGGCGCACATAGCTTGCCCGCCACATTCGCCCACGATTCCAGGAATCCCGTTGCGAATTGCTGCCTGCATAATCGGCAGAGGGCGCTCGAGCTGCACTGCCTGGCTGCTGCCGTCGGTTTGATGAAATACGATTTCGTACATTGGCGTCGATCTCCTACTCACTGCATGCACTTCGAGGCGTTTCCCTGTGGCTCAGATGCCGAGGTACGCACTCTGGACGTTCTCGTCATTGAGCAGGGCCTGACCGTGGCCCTCCATGACCACGTGCCCGGTCTCGAGCACATAGCCGTAATCCGCCGCACCTAGCGCCAGGGAGGCGTTCTGCTCGACCAGGAAGACGGTGATGCCGTCCTCGCGCAGTTGGTTGATAGTGGCGAAAATCTCCTCGACGAGCAGCGGGGCCAGGCCCATGCTGGGCTCATCGAGCAGCAGCAACCGCGGCTTTGCCATCAGCGCCCGACCGATCACCAGCATCTGTTGCTGCCCCCCGGAGAGCGTCCCGGCCGGCAGCTTTCGCTTCTCCTTGAGGATCGGGAACATCGTGTAGACGCTCTCCAGATCCGCGCCCAGGGGTTCCCGGCGCGAGCGGGTGTAGGCGCCCAGCATCAGGTTGTCCTCCACCGAGAGCGGACCGAACACCTGTCGCCCTTCCGGGACCTGTGCAATTCCGGCCTGCACCCGCCGGACGGGCGGCCGCTGGGTGATGTCCTCGCCGCAGTACCGGATCGACCCACTGCGCGGGCTTTCCAGCCCGGAGATAGTCCGCAGCAAGGTGCTCTTGCCTGCGCCGTTCGCCCCCACCAGGGCCACCAGGTGCCCTTCCGGCACCCGCAGGCTGATATTGTCGAGCGCCTGCACCGGGCCGTAGAAGGTGCTGATTCCGGCGATCTCCAGCACCGGATCAGCCGCAACCACCTCGTTCGCCCGCTCGCTGTCCCGGGACGTCTCTGTGCCAATCACCACTGCGCTCGCACTCATCGTCGTCATGACCCTGTTCGTTACGCTTCAGGCGGCCGCACCCAGATAGGCAGCGATGACCTCGGGGTGATTACGGATCTCCTGCGCCGTACCTTCGGCGAGCTTCTGCCCGTAGTTGAGAGCCACGATATGGGCGGAGATGTTCATGACCAGTTTCATGTCGTGCTCGACCAGAATCACCGTGACGCCTTCCTGACAAAGGCCGCGGATCAGATGCTCAATGGCGGCGGTTTCGTTCGCGTTGAGCCCGGCGGCGGGCTCGTCGAGCAGCAGCAGCTTCGGGTTTGCCGCCAAGGCGCGGGCTATTTCCAGGCGCTTCAGCGCCCCGTACGGCATTGCCGTCGTATCGCGGTCGACGTAGTCGCCAAGGCCGACATAGTCCATGAGCTCCGCCGCGCGCGCCCGACACCGGCGATCCGCCCGGGTGAGATGAGGCAGCCGCAGCAGCGACGAGAAAAGGCTCCCGGGTAGCCCCAGGTGCCCCCCGAGCATGACGTTCTCTCGGGCGGTCATGTTCAGGCACAGCTGCAAGTTCTGGAAGGTCCGGCTCATACCCAGAGCCGAGCGCTGGTGTACCGCCTTGCCGGACAGATCCTGCCCGTCGAGGAGCACACGCCCGGAGGTCGGTTGATAGACACCGGTGATGAGGTTGAACAGTGTCGTCTTGCCCGCACCGTTGGGTCCGATCACCGAGTGCACCTCCCCTTCCCGGACATCGAACGAGAGATCCTCGATGGCCCGCAGCCCCCCAAACTGTTTGGTCAGGGACTCGATTCGCAGCATGCTCATCCCGTTACCCTCCGGATCAGTCCGTGCAGCGTGGGCACCAGCCCCCGGGGCATGAAGATCATCACCAACATCAGGACCAGGCCGTACACCAGCCACTCGTACTCGGAGAGCACCACTAGGTACTGCGGCAGCAGCGTCATCAATACCGCCCCGACCACCGAGCCCACCAGCGACGCCATGCCGCCGAGCACGACCATGACCACCAGTTCGATGGAGTGCATGAACCCGGCGGTACTCGGGGCGATGAACCCGGAGTAGAAGGCGTACAGCCCGCCCATCAGCGCGGCCACGCCGGCGGAGAGCACGAAGACCACGGTCTTGTAGTGGTTGACGTCGATCCCGGAGTTGTCCGCCGCGATTTCAGAACCGTGCAGCGCCCGCAGGGCACGCCCCACAGGAGAGTCGATGATGTTCAGCGCCAGCCAGTACATGACCACCACCAACGCGGCCAGGAGCCAGTACCAGACGATCTCGTCGTAGACCGCGTACCCATACACCTCCAGAGGGGCGACACTCGTGCCGTCCGGCCCCCCGGTCAGCCACGACTCCTGGGTGATGATCAGGTAGATGATCATGCCCAGCCCCAAGGTGGCCATGGCCAAGTAGTAGCCCTTCAGGCGCAGGATGGGCCGCGCGATGACTGCGGCGATGGCAACCACCAGCACGACGCCTGCGCCGAGCGCCAGCAGGGACGGCCACTCGTAGCGCGTGGTCAAAATCGCGGTAGCATAGCCCCCGAGACCGAAAAACGCCGCGTGCCCGAGGCTCACTTGGCCGGCATAGCCCACCAGCAGGTTCAGCGCGATGACGACAGCGGCGTTGATCATCACCAGGATGGCCATATCGAACTGGTACACCCCGTCGATGAACAACGGGGTTGCAAGCACAACCAGCAACAATGCGGCCAGTCCCCCGTAGCGGGGCGAGAACACCACGTCCTTCCAGCTCGTTCTCTCCCCACCCGCGACAATTGCCGTCGCGGCGGCCGTACTTGTGGATGTCTCCATGGTATTAGCGCTCATCAACGGCCACTCCCGGGCAATCTAGACACGCTCCACGCCCCGCCGGCCAAACAGGCCGCTGGGCATGAAGAACAGGATCAACAGGATCAGCACGAACGCCACGGCATCCTTGTAGTCCGAGGAGATGTAGCCCGCCATCATCGCCTCGGTGATGCCGAGAATCAGGGCCCCGGCCACAGCACCAACAAAGCTGCCCAAGCCGCCGAGCACGGCGGCGACAAAGCCCTTGAGACCGAACATGATGCCCATCTCGTAATGGGCGAACGTGATAGGCGCCACGATCACCCCCGCCACGGCGCCCAGCGCACCCGCCAGCCCGAAGCTCAGCAGCAGCACCATGCTGGTATCAATCCCCATGAGCGTCGCTGCATCCCGGTTGTACGAGGTCGCCAGCACCGCCTTGCCGAGCCTCGTACGGGTGAAGAACAACCCGAGCGCGGCCACGATGGCCACCGTCACGCCGATAACCCAGAAGCTTTGCGGGACCATGACAACCCCCAGGAACCGGATCGGCTCATCCCCCGTGAACGTCGGCAGGGAGAAGTAGCCTGTCCCCCACACGACCTGAGCCACCCCGCGCAGAAACAGCGCCGCACCGACGGTGATGATGATCAGCTGGATGGGCTCGGCGTTCGTGGCCGGCTGGATCCCGCCCTTGTACAGGAGCACGCCCGCGAGCCCGCCAACCACAACCGCGAGAAACAGCGCCAGCCCCATGGGCACCCCAGAGGCCATGATGAACACGGCCGACATGCCGCCCACCATCACGAAATCCCCTTGGGCGAAGTTGATGATGCCGCTGGCGTTGTAGACCAGGCAGAAGCCTAGCGCCACCAGCGCGAACGTGGATCCGATGGTGATCCCGGTGACCAGATACTGGAGAAACTCACCCATGCTCTGCGTTCCCCTGATAACGGTGACAGGCTGCCCCTCCCCATCCAGGGATCGAAGCCGCCGACTTCATTGCTCAATCAGCGCCCACGTTCCGTCCTGAATCTCCACCATGCGGAGCTGGTGTCGATCACCGGGATGCAGCCGATTCGTAATGAGTGCTACTCGACTAGCTGAAACGATTGCTCTCTGACTTGAAGAATTTTCAGGGAATCGAAGGAGATACCGTTATGATCTTCGGGTGACATATTAAATGTACCATTCGTAGCCACCAGACCGCTTATTCTCTCAATTGCATCTCTGAGAGAATCACTTTGTGTTCCCGCTTCTTGAACGGCTTCTTCTAGCAACATAGTGGCATCCCATGCGTTACCACCGAACGCGGATGCCGACTCATCCCAGCGTTCACGATAAAGTCTCTCGAACTCCGTCAAGACGTCTTTCTGCGGATCATCGTCTGCCAGTTGATCGGCTACTAGAATCGCCGCAGATGCAACGTATACCTCCTCCGCAGCATCACCCGCGAGGCGAATGAATTCCTCACTCGCCGCTCCATGCGATTGGTAGATGGGAAGGTTTAGTCCAATCTGATCAGCATTTCGCGCGACAATGGCAGGCCCTCTTCCAGCCCCAAAGATCATTAGGGCATCCACATCATCCTGACTACGAATCCGGGTCAGCTGTGCCGTCACATCTGAATCGTCATCAGCAAATGTTTCTTCAATGACGATATCCATGCCCAACTCTTCGGCTTTGAGTCGCATTTCATCACGCCCGGATTGACCAAAACCGCTTGTTGCCGACATAAGGGCAATGCGCTCCGCTCCATTAGCCTGCATATGCCGGAGAACACGTTCCGCCACCATCCGGTCAGTGTGGGGCACCTTGAAGGTCCATTTTCTTACCGGCTCGATGATGCCGACACCACTCCCAAGGGCAATGAAGGGCACCTGGAAACGTTCGACCTGGGGCAGTATGGCCATCGACGTTCCTGTCGTGCTGCCACCGATAATGACATCCACCTGATCCCTCGATAGCAGACGGTTCGCGTATGTCCGCGCATCGGATGCAGAACCACCACTATCATAGTGCGTCAATTCCACTGGACGGCCTTCGATACCTCCTTCCTCATTCCAGCGCTCGACAGCCATCTGCAACGTCTTTAACGCAGGATCGCCAAGAAATGATGCGGGTCCAGTCACCGCCAGCACCGCACCAATCCGAATGGGCTCCCCACTTTCCTCGGCCGCTTGGATCGAGGTAGATGCAGCCAGCAAACTGACAATAAAAGGAAAGACTTTTAGTCCGTTATATTTTTTCATGACGCCCTCCTCCTAAATTCAAAATTTTAATTATTATCAATAAATTAGAATTTTATCTAAACCCGGATCCTCTCACCCGGACAACAGTCACTAGCCCGGGACGCGAGCTGTTGACCGTTTGAGCAGCATGGCGTACACCAGCAACATCCGTCTACTTCATGGAGTTAATTTCCAGCATGCACATGATTCATGACACGAAGCTAGACCTGAACCTCCTCCTCGCCTTCGATGCGTTGATCCGTGAGCGTAGCGTGACTCGTGCTGCTGCTCAGCTCGGGCTGACACAAAGCGCCATGAGTCATGCACTGAGGAGATTGCGCGAGTATTTCAACGACCCCCTGTTCGTGAAGGTTGGCGACGCCATGAAGCCGACACCTAAAGCGGAGCATCTGTCGGCTACGGTTCTCCAGGTCGTGGCGCTGATTCGGGATGATGTCGTATCACAGGCAGCTTTCGATGCCGCCAAGGCCAAGCGGCGATTCAGGCTGAGCATGACTGACATGGGGGAACTGGTCTTCCTCCCGAAGATTATCGATCACCTGAGGCAATCAGCACCCAACTGCTCCGTACGTACGATTCAACCTCCTACAGAGCAGGTTGCATGGATTCTCGAGTCCGGTGAGGCGGATCTTGCTCTGGGATCACTACACTCAGTTCCTGAAGGCCTATATCAGCAAAAACTGTTCTTACATCCATTCGTAACAATCGTGAGCGCGCAAAATACGGAAATAGGCGACCGTATATCTTTGGAAAAGTTTTGCCAAATGCAACACATCGTCGTAACGCTTTCTGGTAAAACTGACCCTTACGACCGTGTATACGAGGATAACGGCATACAGCGTGACATCTACTTAGTGACTCCTCATTTTCTCACTGTACCTCATATCCTAGAGCAAAACCCTAATATGGTGGCAACGGTACCGTTCGAATTAGGCAGGGTTTTCCAGAAAAATAACGTAATAAGAATGATTCATCCTCCAATCGAGCTTCCGCCGATCCCTATTCGGCAATACTGGCATCCCCGTTACCACCACGATGAAGCAAATGTTTGGCTACGTAAGTTCATCAAATCTTCTTTCGACGACTACGAGAAATTTACCCCCGCATATCTTTCACGGCTTAATACCCTCGGCGAAGAAAACTGACCCCCTACAACTCGCTAATCTTGGCCTGGAGATTCTCTGGCGCGAGTTCTCGCCGCAAGCTTTGGTGGTTCATGATCCGCGTACCGGGAACGTGGACTTGAGCCGGCGTTGTGACTACCGTGCGGTTACCGCGTGCGTGCGTGTTTTGCACCGCCGCTTGCGGGCGAGAATAGACCCGTTTGCGGTTCTAGGGAGACGCTGAACAATTCCCGCGCGCTTCCGGCCGAGCATCGCAGCCGCAGACAAGGCGCGTTGCGCAGCGCTGTACTGGTGGTACAGTCAGGCAACGCAACGCCGGCTGCAGCTCGCGCTGCTCGGCCCCGAAGGGCGCCCCACAGCGGCGTTGTGGGGCGCAGAGGCACGCGGGAGTTTTTCAGCGTTTCCTTAACCTGACGGCAAGGCGTATCGCGGGCATGCCGACAGGGAGGCCGCGCGCCCCGGGCGCCCCACGCGAACGGGAGGCCGACCGATGGGTGATCCCAGCAGCAGTGCCCCGGGTAACCACGACTCCCTGCTCTTCCGGGCCATCCGCGTGCAGCAGGGCGAGCTGCCCGGGCTCGTCGGCGGGTTCCTGTACTACTTCTTCCTGCTGTGCAGCTACTACATCCTGCGCCCGGTGCGCGACGAGATGGGCGTGCGCGGCGGCGTCGAGAACATGCAGTGGCTGTTCACCGCCACGTTCGTGGCCATGCTGGTGGCGGCGCCGCTGTTCGCCGCGCTGGCGACGCGCTTCCGCCGCACCCGGCTCATCCCCACGGCCTACGGCATCTTCATCCTCTGCATCCTCGGCTTCTGGCTGTGGCTGCGCAGCGACGTGGCCATGGCCTGGGGCGCGCGCACGTTCTTCGTCTGGCTGTCGGTGTTCAACCTGTTCGTCGTCTCGGTATTCTGGAGCTTCATGGCCGATCTCTTCGACGACGCCCAGGCGGCGCGGCTGTTCGGCGCCATCGCCGCCGGCGGCAGCGCGGGCGCCATTCTCGGCCCGGGCCTCACCGGGGTGCTGGCGCAGCAGCTCGCCCCGGAGACGCTGCTGCCGCTGGCCGCCGGCATTCTCGCCCTGACCCTGCCGTGCATGGGGCTGCTCAACCGCTGGTCCTACCGGCGGGCCGACGGCGGCAGGCAGGCGCGGGGCGAAGAGGGACCCCTGGGCGGGACCGTCCTCGAGGGGATTCAGGCCATCGCCACGTCGCGCTACCTGCTGGGCATCTGCGCGTTCATCTGGCTGTACACCACGCTGGCCACCTTCCTGTACTTCACCCAGGCCGATATCGTGGAGCAGGCCTTCGCCGACAGCGGCGACCGCACGTCGGTGTTCGCCGCCATCGACTTCACCACGAACGCCCTGACCGTCGGCCTGCAGCTGTTCGTCACGGCGCGGCTGGTGCAGCGGCTGGGGCTGGGGCGGGCGCTGGCGCTGGTGCCCCTGCTGGTGGCGGCCGGCTTCCTGATGCTGGCGATGCTGCCGGGCCTACTGGTGCTGGCCGCGTTCCAGGTGATCCGGCGGGCCGGGAACTACGCGATCGCCCGCCCGGGGCGCGAAATGCTGTTCACGGTGGTGCCGCGGATGCAGAAGTACAAGAGCAAGAACGCCATCGACACCGTGGTCTACCGCGGCGGCGATGCCATTGCCGGCTGGGTCTACGCCGGCCTGGCCGCGATGGGGCTCGGGATCACGGGGATCTCGCTGGTGGCGGTACCCCTCGCCCTGGTATGGGCGGCCATCGGCTACGGACTCGGTCTTTCCCGCAATGCGCGGGCACAGCAGCGGCGTGAGGAGGTGGACCATGAGCAGGCGGCCTACGCGCACCCCCCGTAGCATGACCCGGCGGACGTTCCTCCAGGCCTCCGCGGCCGCGGGCGCTGCCGGGGTGTTCGGCACCCCCGGACTGCGGGCCATGGCGGACGACCTGAACCGGCGCGCCATCCCGGCATCCGGCGAGCGGATCCCGGTCATCGGCCTGGGCACCGCCCGGACCTTCAACACCAACCCCAACGACGCCGCCGCCATGGAGTCCCTGCGCGGCGTGCTGGACGCCTTCTACCAGGGCGGCGGGCGCGTGGTGGACTCGTCCCCCATGTACGGCCACGCGGAGACCGTGGTCGGGCGGCTGGCGGACGAGCTGGGCATCGCCGACGAGCTGTTCATGGCGACCAAGGTCTGGACCCGCGGACGCGACGACGGCATCGCCCAGATGGAGCGCTCCCGGGAGCGCATGGGGGGCGGCCGGCTGGATCTCATCCAGGTCCACAACCTGGTGGACCTGCAAACGCACCTGGCGACGCTGCGCGCGTGGCGCGACGAGGGGCGGGTCCGCTACATCGGCGTCACCCACTCGCGGACCTCGCAGCACGACGAGCTGACGCGCATCGTCCAGCGCGAGCCCATCGACTTCGTCCAGCTCAACTACAACATCGCCGCGCGCAACGCCGAGGCACGGCTCCTGCCCGCGGCCGCCGACAACGGCGTGGCGGTGCTGGTGAACGAGCCGTTCGAGCGCGGTACGCTGTTCCGGCGGGTCGGCGACCGTGCCCTGCCCGGCTGGGCCGGCGACATCGGCGCGGCCACCTGGGCGCAGTTCTTCCTCAAGTTCATCACCGGACACCCGGCGGTGACCTGCGCCATACCGGCCACCAGCGACCCGGAGCACTCCGCGGACAACATCGGCGCCTGCCGCGGCCCCCTGCCCGACGACAACCAGCGGGAGCGCATGGCACGGTATTTCGACCAGCTGTAAGAGGCGATCATCATGAACGTATGTGACGGGTTCGCGGACGCGGTGGGCAATACGCCGCTGATCCGCCTCCAGGCCGTCTCCCGGGAGACCGGCTGCGACATCCTCGGCAAGGCCGAGTTCATGAACCCCGGCGGCTCGGTGAAGGACCGCGCGGCGCTCTACATCATCCGCGACGCCGAGCAGCGCGGGGCGCTGCGTGCCGGCGGCACGGTGGTCGAGGGCACCGCGGGCAACACCGGCATCGGCCTCGCCCACATCTGCAACGCCCGCGGCTATCGCTGCGTGATCGTGATCCCGGAAACCCAGACGCAGGAGAAGATAGACCTCCTGCGCACCCTGGGCGCCGAGGTGCACACGGTGCCGGCGAAGCCCTACCGGGACCCCAACAACTACCAGAAGGTGGCCGGGCGCATGGCCGAGGAGATGGACAACGCCATCTGGGCCAACCAGTTCGACAACACCGCCAACCGCGTGGGCCACTACGAGACCACGGGCCCGGAGCTCTGGCGGCAGACCGACGGCCGGCTGGACGCCTTCGTCGCCGCCACCGGCACCGGCGGCACCCTGGCCGGGGTCGCGCGCTACCTCAAGGAGCAGTCACCCGCGGTGCGCAGCGTGCTCGCCGACCCGAAGGGCAGCGCCCTGTACCGCTACGTCAAGACCGGCAGTCCCGAGGTCGAGGGCGAAGGCTCCATCACCGAGGGCATCGGCAGCACGCGCGTGACGGCCAACCTGGAGGGCACGCCCATCGACGATGCCTACTCCATCCCCGACCAGGAGGCGGTCACCCTGGTCTACCGCATGCTCCACGAGGAGGGGCTGTTCCTGGGCAGCTCATCGGGGATCAACGTCGCGGCGGCCGTGCGCCTGGCCCGGGACCTGGGCCCCGGGCACACCATCGCGACCCTGCTGTGCGACGGCGGCGCCCGCTACTACTCGCGGCTGTTCAACCCGGAATGGCTGCGGGACAAGGGCCTCGATCCGGACCTTCGCTGACCGCCCCGCCGGAGGCGCGCCGTCGCGGCCCCGGCATCCGGCTACCAGAGCCAGGCGACCAGCACCGCGCCCAGGACCAGGCGGTAGATGACGAAGGGCATCATGCCCCACTGGTTGATCCACTTCAGGAAGTAGTGGATGCAGACGAAGGCGACGCCGGCGGACAGCACGCCGCCGAGGAGAAAGTTGCCCCAGGGGACGGCGGCCCCGGCCCGGGCGAGGTCCAGCAGGGTCAGGCCGGCCGCCAGCACGGTCACCGGGATCGCCAGCAGGAACGAGAACCGGGCCGCGGCATCCCGGCGCAGCCCGAGCATCCGGCCGGCGGTCATGGTGATGCCCGAGCGCGACGTCCCCGGGATGAGCGCGATGGCCTGGGCGCAGCCGACGAACAGTGCATCGCGGATGCGGATGGTGCCGTCGCCCCGCCGCTGGGGTGCGAACCAGTCGGCCGCGCCGAGCAGCACGCCGAAGCCGATGGTGGTGGCGGTAATGGTCATGACCGCCACCCGGGGCTCGCGCAGCGCGGTCTCGATGAGCTCCTTGAACGCCAGGCCGGCGAGGCCCACCGGGATGGTGCCGATGAGTACCGCCCAGGCCAGCCGGCTGTCCCCGCGCGGCGCCCGCGCCACCAGCGAGGCCAGCCAGTCCCGGGCGAGGCGGACCAGGTCGCGGCGGAAATAGGCGACCACCGCGGCGAGCGTGCCCAGGTGCACGGCCAGATCGAAGCCCAGGCCCTGGTCCTCCCAGCTGGTTACCTGGGGCAGGAGCAGGAGATGCCCGGAGCTGGAGATGGGCAGGAACTCGGTAATCCCCTGGAGCACGGCCAGGAGCACCACGTGGAGCAACGTCATGTACGCGATCCCGTCCTGTCGCGGCGGCCCGGAAGGCGCAACCATACCCGCTCGGCCCGGTCCCGCGCCAGTGCCCGCGCCTGCGGCCAACGGCCCGGGCTGATACCATGACCGTCCCCAACCGGACGCCCACGACCTCGCCGCCGACCATGCGTACGCCCGACAGGAAACCGCAACCGCCCGATCCCCTCGCCTGCTGCCAGGGCAACTGCGTGCCCTGCGTGTTCGATGTCTACGAGCGGGCGCTGGAGCGCTGGGAGAAGGCCTGCATGGACGACGGCACCGCCGGCGCGGGCCGAGAGCGATCCCCCCTCGCCGTGCTCCGGGCGCGCATGGCCGACGACGGCGAATAGGCGCATGCGGCCCGGGGGATCACCTCAGGGCGTGAGATTCATGTGGCGGTTGACGTCCTTGTACAGGAGGTAGCGGAACGGCCCCGGCCCGCCGGCATAGCACGCCTGCGGGCAGAATGCGCGCAGCCACATGAAATCGCCGGCCTGGACTTCCACCCAGTCCTGGTTCAGGTGGTAGACGCCCTTGCCCTCCAGCACGTACAGGCCGTGCTCCATGACGTGCATCTCGTCGAAGGGGATTACGCCCCCCGGCTGGAACGTGACGATGGTCACGTGCATGTCGTGGCGCATGTCCGCAGGGTCGACGAACCGCGTCGTGGCCCAGCGGCCGTCGGTATCCGGCATGGGCTCCGGCGTGATGCGGCGCTCATTGGTCACGAAGCCCTCGGGCTCGTCCAGGCCGTCGACGTACTCGTAGGCCTTGCGGATCCAGTGGAACCGGGCTATATCCGGCCCCGGGTTGTGTACCCGCCAGGCGGCATCCGGCGGCAGGAACGCGTAGCCGCCCGGCTCCATGGTGTGCGTCTCGCCCTCCAGATCCAGCTCCAGCTGCCCTTCCATGAGGAACAGCACCGCCTCGATGCCGCCCTCCAGCTCCGGCCGGTCACTGCCGCCGCCGGGCTGCACCTCCATGACGTACTGGGAGAACGTCTCGGCGAACCCCGACATCGGCCGGGCCAGGACCCATAGCCGGGTCTTGTCCCAGAACGGCAGGTAGCTGGCCACGATGTCCCGCAGCACCCCCCGCGGGATCACGGCGTAGGACTCCGTGAACACGGCGCGGTCCGTCAGCATCTGGGTCTGCGGGGGCAGCCCGCCCCGCGGGGCGTGGTAGCTCGGCTCGGACATGGCAGGTCTCCTGACTGTATCGCTTACATGGTGCTTGGGCGCTCATTGTATACACAAGCCCCGGAAGCGATGCCCCCCACGGAGCGCGTCACCGGCGATCAGGTGCGGAACCGCTGCATGAGCCCGTCCAGCTCCTCGGCGAGCTGGCGCATGCGCTCGCACTCCTGCCGCGACTGATCGCTCACGCTCCGGGTCTCCTGGCCCAGCTCGTTGATCTGGGTGATCGTCCGGTTGATCTCCTCCGCGGCGGTGCTCTGCTCTTCGGTGGCCGAGGCGACCTGGTGCGTCATGTCGGTAATGCTGCGCACCCAGTCGCCGATCACCCGCAGGGCCTCGCCGGCGCTCTGGCTCTGGGTCACGCACTCCTCGGTGACCGTGCGCCCCTCGTCCATGGTCCGCGACACCTGGCCGGCGCTGGTCTCCAGGCGCTCCACCGTGGCGCGGATCTCCTGGGTGGACTCCTGGGTACGGGCGGCCAGCGTGCGGACCTCCTCGGCCACCACGGAGAAGCCGCGTCCCTGCTCGCCGGCCCGCGCCGCCTCGATGGCGGCGTTCAGGGCCAGCAGGTTGGTGCGCTCGGAGATCTCGTTGATGGTGTCCAGCACCCCGGTGACCTGGCGGACCTCCCCGGAGAGCTGGTCCATGGCCTCGCCGGCGTGCTCCATGGTGGTATTCAGCCGCTGGATGGAGTCGGCATTGGCCTGCACCGTCTCGCGGCCCGCCTCCGCCTGCTGTGACGCCTCGTTGGCCTTGTCGGCGACCTCGCTGGTGTTGCGCGCGATCTCCTGGACGGTGCTGCCCATCTCGTTGACCGCCGTGGCCACCTCGCCGGTACGCTCGGCCTGCTCGCCCGCCCGCCGGGAGGCGTCCTGGACCTGCCCGGTGACCGTGGCCACCGCCTCGCGCAGAGTCTCGCTCCGCCGGGCCACCTCGTCCACCAGCTGCTGGATCTCGCCGACGAAGGCGTTGAAGCCGCGGCCCAGGGCGCCGATCTCGTCGCCGCGGCTGTCGTCCAGGCGCTGCGACAGATCGCCGCCGCCCCCGCCGAGGGCTTCCAGGCGCCGCGCCAGGCGTTGCAGCGGCAGCACGATGCGCCGGGCCAGAAAGGCCATGACCAGCAGGCCCGCCGCGCTGATGCCCACCGCCACGGCGATCACCCAGGACACCGCCTGGTTGAGCGCGCCGTACAGCTCGGCGGTGGGAATGCGCGCCACGGCCAGCCAGTCCAGGCCGGCCAGGGGCTGCGCCGCGACGATGGACTCCTCGCCGGCGGCGTCGGTGACGCGGACCCAGCGGAACCCGTCCCCCCGGATCAGCTCCTCCGCGGATGCGGCGTCCATGCCGCCCAGCTCCTCCAGGGAGGAACCGCTCATCTGCTTGCCGCCCGGGTGCACCGTCACCACGCCGGAACCGTCCACCAGGAACGCTTCACCGGACTCGCCCACCGGCGTCTCGGCGATGATCTCGGCCATGGCGTCCAGCCGGTAGCCGATGGCCACGGAGCCCACGGGCTCGCCGTCCACCCGGATCTGCTGGTTGGCGTACAGCGTGTGCACGCCGGTGTTGAGATCGGTATCGATGCTCAGGCGCGCCCGCTGGTCCTGGCCCATGTAATCGTAGAACCAGGCGTCGTCGGGATCATCCGGCTCCAGCTCGCGGGTAATGCCGGCGGGCTCGTAGTAGTGCCCGGTCTCCCGCGATGCCAGGTTGACCGTGGTCGCGCCCAGCCGCTCCTCCAGGCGGCCGAGATACTGCGTCACGGCCGCCTGCCGCTCCTCGGGCTCGCCGGCGGCCAGCCAGTCGCGCAGGTAGGTGTTCTCGGCCATGCCGTAGGCGAGGTTCAGCGGCCGGTCCATCTGCCGGCCCACCTCGTTGCTGACCCCGTCCAGGATGGCCGGGAGCTCCGTATCCGTCACCCGCTCCTCGATAATGCTGCCGAACAGGCGGTACTGCAGCGTCATTGCAACAGCGACGGTGGTAATGACGACGACACCAGTCGCCACCAGGACTTTCCAGGTCAGGGACCAGTCGCTAACACGCATCAACACGGTCTCGCTCCTAGTGGAATGCCAAGCATTGTACTTTTCGTTGTATACAATATCGGCACACGATGCCGGGAGCTTGAGCCCGCTGGTGTGATCCAGTTATCAGCGCCGGCATCGCGCTGCCCGGCGCAAGGACCCGGGAAAACGCATCGGCAGTCGCGGGAGCCGTTGGCGGTAGTCGCGGCGGGAAAGCGGGAAAAAGGTCCCGGAGCCGCCGGTAGTACGGCGGCTCCGGGGCAGACAAGGAGAAGAAGCTCCATGCGGCCGCTTCAGCGACCCGGGCAATCATGCCAGGAAACCGGGGCGCCGGCTTCCGGGCGGGCGGAAATACAGTTGTTCCGGCTGCGACAGGCAGGAAAGCCCGCCGCACGCATCGCCGGCGCCCACGGTTCAGTACTCCAGGCAGATCTTGCCAAAGTGCTGCCCGGAGGCCTCGTGGCGGAACGCATCGGCGATACCGTCCAGCGGAAAGCTCCGGTCGATAACGGGGCGCAGGGTGCCGCCATCCAGCGCGCGCACCATGTCCAGCTGATGCTGGCGGCTACCCACGATGAGCCCCTGGAGCCGGGCCTGCTTGGCCATGAGCTTGGCCGTGGGGATCTCCCCGGCGCGGCCCGTGAGCACGCCGATCAGGGTGATCCGCCCGCCCAGGCGCACCGCCTCGATGGACTGCGGCAGCGTGCCGGGGCCGCCGACCTCGACCACGTGGTCCACGCCCGCACCCCCGGTCAGCTCGCGGACGCGGCTTCCCCACTCCGGCTCGTCGCGGTAATTGATGGTGTGCTCCGCGCCCAGGGCCCGCAGACGCTCCAGCTTGTCCGCGGACGATGACGTCGCGATGACCCGGGCGCCCATGTGCCGTGCCAGCTGTACGGAGAAGATGGACACGCCCCCGGTACCCAGGGTAAGCACGGTATCCCCGGGCTTCAGCCCGCCCTCCACCACCAGCGCCCGCCAGGCGGTGAGTCCCGCCGTGGTCAGCGTGGCCGCCTCCGCGTGGCTGTACCCGGCCGGGGCCCGGGTGAACCAGCCCGCCGGGCGCACCACGGCCTCGCGGGCGTAGCCGTCGACGCCGTCCCCCGGCGTCGTGCAGAAATCCCCCACGGGAGGCGGCCCGCAGTGCCAGGTGGGGAAGAAGCAGGAAACCACGGCATCCCCGGTGCTGAACGCCTCGACGCCGGCGCCCACCGCCTCCACCGTGCCGGCACCATCGGCCATGGGAACCAGGCCGTCGGCCACCGGCTTCATGCCGGCGACGACGCTGTAGTCGTGGAAGTTCAGGGAGCTGGCCCGGATGCGCACGCGCACCGCACCGGGGCCGGGCTCGCCGGGGTCGTCCGCGTCGCCGATCACCAACCGGTCCAGGCCGCCGGGCTGCTGCAGGGATACCTGTCTCATATCAACTCCCGTGTCGTCTCCGGTGTCGTTCGTCTGTCGGCCGCGTTCACGCGGGCCGGCCACGTTCCGCCGGCCGCGGCCCGAAATAGTCGCCAAGCATCCACGGCAGTGCAAGAACGATCTCCAGCGGTCCGCGCCGGAAGAGCCAACGCCATGCCGTCGCGATCGCCATGCCCCCGAGCGCGAAGACCAGCACCACGGGAACGGCCTCCTCCGGCGACGCCGCGCCCCGCAGCTCCGGCCGCCACGCCAGGATCAGCAGATGGCCGACGTAGAACGTCAGGGCCAGCTGCCCCATGGCTACCGGGGGCCACAGCCATCGCCCCGCAAGGTCCGCGGCGAGCAGGCACAGGCCGGTCACGGCCACGGCGGTCCCGGTCGCACTCCACAACCACAGGGGCATCTGGCTGTGCGGCGCGGCGAGGAGCAGATGATCCCAGGCCACGAGGTAGCCCGGCTCACCGAGCCCTGCCTGCAATGCGGCCGCCAGGCCCAGCGCAGCACCGGCGACGCCGGCGCCCCCGAGCACGCACCACCAGCGCAGCGCAGTGCGGCGGAGGTCGCGGCGCCCGAGCCAGACCCCGAACAGGAACGGCGCCGCCCAGGTAATCAGGGGGTAGGGCCCTTCCAGGGCCAGGCCCAGCAGGATCTCACCCGCGGGATCGCCCAGCACCAGCCGCCGCCCGCCGACGATGGCCGGTGTGTGCATCTCCAGGGCCAGGGCGGTGAACGGTCCCATGACCGCCAGTACCAGGGCGAGCCCCAGCAACGGCCGGTCCGGAAGGCGCACGACGGCGATTGCGGCAAGGAACAGCGCCGCGTAGACGGGCAGGATCACCAGGGCGCTGATCCCCAGGGTCTGCAGCCACAGCCCGAGCGGCAGCAGCCAGGCGCTGCGCCAGGCGAGCCGGGCCGGCGCGCCGTTCAGCCAGCCGCTGCGGGCGCCGGCCAGCAGCGAGACCCCGATACCAGCGAGGAGCATGAACAAAATGGCGGCGCGCCCGTGCGGCAGCGCGTACAGCCATCCGCCGAGGTCGTCTTCATGGGTCGGGCCGACATGCACCATGAGCATGCCGATGATGGCCAGCGCCCGCGCGAGGTCGATTCCCGCGAGCCTCGCCATCGTGCCTGGGTAGGACGCCATGCTGGCCCGCTCCGATTCGCCGCCAAGGGAATGGTTTGGACCATAGCATCACGAGAATGACTTCACGGCACCGCCGTCACGGCAGCGGGCGACCTCACGCAGGGGCAACCGGTCAGGAGCCCCCGGCCTCGCCTTCCAGCGCGTTCAGCAGCCGCTGCCAGGCCGCCTTCTCGGCACGGGAGGCGCCTTCCGGCTCGGCAACGCTGAGAACCGTCTCGCCCGCTGCATCGCGGCAGTCCAGGGACCGATCGAACCCGGTCCGCGCGGGTCGATGGACCATTTCCACGGCGCGGATGGCCGATGGCGTGACCGTCAGGGCGAAGCCGGCATCGTGGACGCGGTAGGCATTGTCATTGAGGCGCAGCCACCGCACCAGGCCGGTGAAGCGCTGCGCCACGCCGGCGTTGCCGGCGAGCACGCTGACGGGAAGCTCGGCATCCGCAAGCGACTGCAGCAACCGCTCCAGGGCATCCGGTGCCAGGGGCCGGACCTGCTGGCCCGGCCGATACAGCATGGTGCCGAGGCGGCCGCCGTCCGCGTGCAGGCGCCGCCGCGACCAATCGAGCACGGCGGCCGGCTCGGCCGCGGCAGAAAAATCCGGGTCCGTGACGCCGCCGAACGGTCGCCTCGCCACATCCAGGAACGGCCGCTGCTCGTCCGCGGCGTAGCGGACCACCAGCTCGTACCAGGCATCCATGTTCGTCTCCGGGGTCGGATAGACCGCGTGCAGAAAGCGGCCGTGCTCGTCGAAGAAGCGCAGGCTGCATTCCGATACCGGCTCGACAACGGCGCAGCCGTGCGCCCAGGCATTGAAGAACATGCGCAGATCGAGGGCGCCGCTGCATGCGCCGGTCTGCGACTGGGCCTGGAACCGCAGCGCCCCGGCCGCCCCGCGGATGCGGTGCATGGCCACCGGGTTGGTGGTCAGGGTCTCCACGGGCCCCACTCCGGCCAGATGCGCGTACAGGGCGGGAAACTCCGGGACCAGCCGCCGCACTCGGGACGGCGGCTCGGCAAGCAGGGCCGTGAGCTCGCAGGTCGCCTCCGGCTGCCGACGCGCCTCCCGCGTCGCCGCCGGCCCGTGCACCAGGATCTGTCGCCAGGCGCGGTGCATGCCCCGCGCCGTCTCCTGTGTCAATCGTAACGATCTGCCCATGACGGCCCTCCGCTGGTCGTGCCGAACACCGATCCCGCTTTCGCGTGCCGTGACTCAACGAGCCAGCGAAGAGCCATCTGCACACTAATGCGAATCATTCTCATTTTTAGACGAGAACAGGACGGATTGCAAGAGCGGCCCCGGATTCAAGCCGCCGCGCGGGACGAGGGGTAGAAAATTCGGTCTGTCGGCACCACGTCCCTCATCGGTCCCATCAACACGCCATCAGCAACGGGAGGCAGCCAATGAAGGTGGTTCACGCTAACGGGGCGGACATTCCCGCCATCGGCTTCGGCACGTTCCAGCTGGAGCCGGACACGGCCCGGGCTCGCGTGCACGACGCTCTCGCAGCGGGCTACCGGCACATCGACACCGCGCAGATGTACAACAACGAGGAGGCCGTCGGCGCCGGCATCCGCGACAGCGGTCTGGCACGCGACGAGATCTTCGTTACCACCAAGGTCTGGGTGGACCGCTTCCGCGACGGCGATCTCCAGCGCTCGGCGGAGGAGAGCCTGCAGCGGCTCGGCCTGGACGCCGTCGACCTGCTGCTGCTCCACTGGCCCAACCCGGAGGTGCCGCTGGAGGAGACCATCGGCGCGCTCAACGACGTCCGGCAGCGCGGCATGGCACGGCATATCGGGGTGAGCAACTTCACCGTGGCGCTGACCCGGGAAGCGATCGCGGCCTCCGACGCACCCCTGGTCACCAACCAGGTGGAATACCACCCCTATCTGTCCCAGGATCCGGTGCGCCGGGAGCTGGCCCGCCAGGGCATGGCGCTCACCGCGTACTGCCCGCTGGGCCAGGGGCGTGTCCTCCAGGACCCGGTCATCGCCCGGATCGCCTCGGACCACGGCAAGGACCCGGGCCAGGTCATTCTCCGCTGGCACTATCAGCAGCCGGACGTGGTGGCCATTCCCCGCAGCTCCCGGGAGGAGCGGGTGCGCTCGAACCTGGAGATCTTCGATTTCGAGCTCAGCGAGGCGGAGATGAACGCGATCTCGGGCCTCGCCCGCGAGGACGGCCGAATCATCAGCCCGGCCAGCCTGGCGCCCGCCTGGGACAACGCCGGCTAGTGCCGCAGGTCAGCAACGGCGCTCCCGGACGGCCCCTGCCCGTCCGGGCGCATCCCCTCGCCCCCGACGACCGGGTCGTTGCGGCGGGCGTCGCGGCGATGCAGCGGGCACAACCGCAGCCGGGTGCCTGCCGGCGCGGCGACGGCGTCATCCCGCACCCCGCAGACCTGGCAGGTCCGGCGGGCCGCTTGCCGGTACTCCTGCAGCGTGCGGCAGAGCATGGCCCGGCGCGCCGGGGACACCCCGCTCATGTCGCAGCGGATGCGCAGGCCGCCGCGCTCCTCGCGGACCACCACCCGCAGACCCGATAGTTGCGCGACCAGCCGTTGCGCCAGGGCGACCCATCCGGGGCTGTGCACCTGCACGGGGTCGAAGGCGATTTCCTGCACCATGGCTGCACCTGCCGATAACTGTATTTTTATACAGTATCAACAAGCAGCCGGCCAGAAAAGCACCCGCTCCCGAGAACGGATCACCGTGCCGGGGCCGGACCTACCGGTCCGCGTGCCCCAGGGACTTCTCCGGCGCCACCACGTCGCGCACCAGGCGCTTGAGCTGCGTGATCTCGGGAAAGCCGCCCTGCTCCTTGCGGGACCACAGGAGCTCGCCATTGGCGTGCACCTCGAAGACCCCGCCGGTGCCCGGGCGCAGCACCAGCTCCCTGATCTCACCGTCGAAGGTGGTCAGCAGCTCCTGGGCCATCCAGCTCGCCCGCAGCAGCCAGCCGCACCGGGTGCAATAGTGGAGCTCGACGACGTTGCCCTTCCGCGCCGTGTCCTGCATCGCTCGATTGTCCTCCACATCCGCCGTGAACCAATCCCGTCCCTGATACGATAGCGGGTTTTCCGCCAGGGAAACGCTGAACCATGCCCGCGCCGACCGAACCGCGATCCCATCCGCCCCTGCGCCTGGCCTGGTGCATCTGGGGTCTCGGAGCCGCCCTGTATCTCGTGGGATTCTTCCACCGGGTGGCCCCGGCGGTCATCACCGACGAGCTGATGCGGGACTTCCAGCTGGGCAGCGCCGCCCTCGGCCACCTGTCGGCGTTCTACTTCTATACCTACGTGGCCATGCAGGTCCCCACCGGGATTCTCGCGGACCGCCTGGGGCCCCGCCCCCTGCTCGCCTGGGGGACGTTCATCGCGGCCCTGGGGGCGTTCCTGTTCGCCTTCGCGCCCGGCTTCGCCGTGGCCGCCGTCGGCCGCGCCCTGATCGGCGGCTCCGTCGCCGTGGCGTTCGTGTGCATGCTCAAGCTCGCCGCGCACTGGATGGACGCGCGGCGCTTCGCCCTGGCCAGCGGGCTGGGGCTGTGCGTGGGCATGGTCGGCGCCGTCTCCGCCGGCGTCCCCCTGCGGCTGGGCATCGATGCCTTCGGCTGGCGCCCGGTGATGGCGGTCATCGGCGCCGTCACCCTGGTGCTCGCCGGGCTCATCGCCTGGCTGGTCCGCGACGACCCGCAGGGCTACGGCTACCGCAGCCACGCCCACCCGGACGCCGCACCCGCCCAGCGCCAGGGCATCCTGGCCGGGCTCGGGGAGGTGCTCAGCCATCGCAACGGCTGGCTGCTGGTACTCATCCCCGGCGGCGTGGTCGGGCCGCTGCTGACCTTCGCCGGGCTCTGGGGCGTGCCCTACCTCAGCACCCACTACGGCCTGTCCACCAGCGAGGCGGCGACCTACACCTCGGCCCTGCTGCTGGCCTGGGCGGTGGGCGGTCCCGCCTTCGGCGCCCTGTCGGATCGACTGCACCGGCGCAAGGCGCCCTATCTCGCGGGCGTGGTCACGGTGCTCGCCGGCTGGCTGCTGGTCATCCTGGTGCCGGGGCTCCCCCACGGGGCCCTGCTGGCGGCACTCATCGCCATCGGCCTGGCCTCCGGGGCCATGATCCTGTCGTTTCCGCTGGGCAAGGAGTCGGTACCGCCCCACCTGGCGGCCACGGTGGCCGGCCTGATCAACATGGGCGTCATGATCGGCCCCATGGCCCTGCAGCCGGCGGTGGGCTGGCTGCTGGAGCGCTTCTGGGACGGCACCACCCAGGGCGGCACCCCGGTGTACCAGCTGGCCACGTACCAGTGGGCGTTCTCCGGCATGCTGGTGTGGACGGCCGCCGCGGCGGCGCTGCTGTGCTTCACCCGGGAGACCGCGGGCCGGCAGCAGCAGCGCCGGGCGGACTAGGTGTGGAGCCTCACGAGCCGCGCCCGGCGAACGCGTCCGCCAGCCCGGACGCCCTCCGCGTCCGGCGGCCGAGGCCGGCGGCCAGCACCTCGTCCCGCGGCACCGCCAGGGTGAACCGCTGGCTGGCCCGGGTCACCGCCGTGTACAGCAGCTCCCGGGTGAGCACCGGGGCGTCCGCCTCCGGCAGCACCAGGGCTGCGTGGGCGAACTCGGAGCCCTGGGACTTGTGTACGGTCATGGCGTAGGCCGTGTCGACATCGGCCAGCCGGCTCGGCAGCACGAAGCGGATGCCGCCGTCGGGGGCCGGGAACGCCACGCGCAGCTGCTGCTCGCCCTGCCCCTCGCCCGTGGCCAGGGTCATGCCCACGTCGCCGTTCATGAGACCGAGCTGGTAGTCGTTGCGGGTGACGATCACCGGGCGGCCCGGGTACCAGCCCTCGTCCCGGGGGATCAGCCCCTGCCGGTACAGCGCCCGCGCGATCCGCCGGTTGAGGCCGGCCACCCCGGCGGGGCCGTCGCGCAGGGCGCACAGGAGCTGGAATTCCCCGAACGCCTCCAGCGCGGCGCGGGCCCGCGCCTCGAGACCGCCGGGCGGCTCCGCCCCCGCGAGCACGTCCAGGTAGCCCCGGTAGCCATCCGCGCACAGGGTCTCCAGCCGGCCGTCCTGCACGTCCGCCAGCGGCAGCCGCGCGATATCATCGTAGCCCTGCTGCCAGACCCTGCCGAAGCCCTCGGCATCGCCGTCGTTGATGACCCGGGCCAGTGCGCCGATGCCGCTGTCGGCGCCGAAACGATGACTGGTGCGCAGCATGACGGTGCAGTCGGCCAGCGCCGCGCCGCTGCCCGCCCAGGGGCTGATGTCCTCGCCGCAGGCCGTGCCCACCCAGTCCACCGTGGCCGCGCTGTAGTCGCCGGCCTCCGCACCGCGGCACAGATCCCCCAGGACGGCGCCCGCCTCCACCGAGGCGAGCTGGTTCTTGTCCCCCAGCAGGACCAGCCGCGTGTGGGGCGCAAGCGCCTCCAGCAGCCCGGCCATCATCTCCAGATCGATCATGGAGGCCTCGTCCACCACCACCACATCCGCGTGCACCGGATTGCGGCGGTCGTGGCGGAAATGGCGGCTGCCGGGGCGCCGGCCCAGCAGGCGGTGCAGCGTGGTGACCTCCGTGGGCACACGGGCCCGCGTGGCCGCCGACACCGGCAGCTCCGCCACGCGCGGGCCGATGGACTCGGTGAGCCGCGCGGCGGCCTTGCCGGTGGGCGCGGCCAGCCGGATGCGCAACGGCCGCTCACCCTCGTCGACCAGCGACTGCAGCAGGCCGAGCAGGCGCACCACGGTGGTGGTCTTGCCGGTGCCCGGCCCCCCGGTCAGCACGGTGAGCTGACCCCGGGCGGCCAGGGCGCCGGCGATCTTCTGCCAGTCGGGCCCCGCGTCCGTCGCCGGGCCGAAGACCGCGTCCAGCCGCCCGCCCAGGTCGTCCGGCACCGGATGGCGCCCGCGGGCCAGACGACGGACCTCGGCCGCCACGGTCTGCTCGTACTGCCAGTAGCGGCGCAGGTACAGGCGTCCCCGGTCCACCACCAGCGGCGCGCTTCCGGGACCGGTATCCACCACCGGCGAGCGCTGCAGGCGATCCACCAGCTCCGCCACGGTGGTGTCCGCGCCCAGCCCGTCGGGGGCGCGCGGGACATCGGTGCCGTCCGGCAGGGCGTCCGCCGGCGCCAGCACGTCCGGGCGGCGCAGCGCGTCGTCCAGGTCCAGGCAGATGTGCCCCTGCCCCAGCTGCTGGCTGGCGAGCGCGGCCAGCAGGAGCACGGTCTCGTCGGTTTCGCCCCCCGGATCCCGGAGGAACGCCGCCAGGGCGGCGTCGATGGCGCGCAGCCAGCCGCCGGCGCGCCAGGCCTGTACCGTGGTCTGCCGATCATGCGACATGGCTTGCCCGCCCCGCGAACAGCGCATCCAGTCCTTCCACCAGTTCCGGGTCCGCGCCCTGGAAGTGAACCCCGCGGCCGTCCGCGCCGATGCCGCGCAGGAACAGCAGCGCCGCGCCGCCCAGGTGCGCGTCGATGCGGTAGTCCGCCCGCCGCCGGGCCCGCAGGAGACGGTGCAGGGCCAGCAGATAGAGGCTGTACTGCACGTCCTGGCGCTTGTCCAGCACCGTCGCCGCCATGGCCTCCGGCGAATAGGCCGCGTCGCGGTCGCCCAGCCAGTTGGACTTGTAGTCGATCACGTAGTACCGGCCCCGCCAGGCGAACACCAGGTCCACGAAGCCCTTGAGCATGCCGTTGAGCTGGTCGCGGCGCAGGGCCGGCCGGGCCTGCCCCGGCAGCACGTGCCGGTGCACCAGCCGGTCCAGGGCCTCCGTGGTCACGCCGTCGGCCTGGAGCATGAACTCCATCTCCGCCCGGCAGTCCCCGGCGGTCAGCGCGGCGAGACGGACCTCCGCTGCGCCCAGGGGCAGGTCCGCGGTAAGCACATCCGCCAGCCAGCCCGTCAGCACCGGCGCCCAGCCATCCCATCCGCGCACGCGGCAGCGCTCGGCCACCGTCTCCCGCAGCCAGCGCCCGCCGTCCGCCAGCACCCGGTCGAACCCGGTGCCGGCGGCCTCTTCCAGCACGCCGTGGAGAAACGTCCCCGCCAGCGGGCCGCGCAGGAAACCGTGCGCCCCGGCCTGCGGCGAGGGCCGGAACGTGGCCGGGGCCGGGCTTTCCAGCTCCTCGGCGGTGATTTCCTCGCCGGCATCCCGCGGATCCTCCCCGGCATCCGGCCCGGCCTCGGGCCGCAGGGCGCTGTAGCTCGCAATCCACCAGCGTTCCGGGACCGGCCCGCGGTAGACCCGGGCACCCGCCAGGGCCGCGGGTTCCCGCCCGGTGCGCGGCGCGCTCCGGTGGTGAACCTCCGGCGCGCCGGCCAGCCGGATATCCCCGCCCGCGGCTAGCGCCCGCAGGTATTCCCCCAGGGAATCGGGGGCGATGGCCTCGCCCCCGGCCAGCAGGTAGCCCAGGGCGGTGCGGTGCAGGTCCGTGCGCTGGCCGCTGCCGCCGGAGCGCATGGGCGCCGCCCCCAGCCAGCAGGCATGCCGGGCACGGGTGACCGCGACGTACAGCAGCCGCAGGTCCTCCGCCAGCCGCTCCCGGTCCATGCGGGCGACCACCTCGTCCCGGGCCTCCAGGGTTACCTGCAGGCGGCCGTCATCGTCGTGGTAGCGCAGCGGCGGGCGCGTGCCGTCCGCCGCCCGGAAGGTGCAGATGAACGGCAGGAACACCAGCGGGTATTCCAGGCCCTTGGACTTGTGGATGGTGACCACCCGGATGAGCCCGGCATCGCTCTCCAGGCGCAGGATGCTCTCGTCTCCGGCGGCGTCGCCGCTGTCCACCTGCTCCTGCAGCCAGCGCACCAGGGCCGTCTCGCCGTCGCGCTGCGTCGCGGCGGTCTGCAGCAGCTCCGCCAGGTGCAGCAGGTTGGTCAGGCGCCGCTCGTCGTCCCTGGCCAGCAGGCGCTGGGGCAGCCCGTAGTCGTGCAGGAGCCGGCGCAGCATCGGCAGCACGCCCCGGCGGCGCCACAGCCGGTGGTAGCCGAGAAACTGCTGCACGGTGGCCTCCCAGCGCTGCTCGTCGGCGCCCAGGGCGTCCAGCTCCTGCCATGACAGGTCCAGGGTGCCGGTGGCCAGGGCGGCGCGCACGGCGCTCTCCGAGCCCGGCTCCGCACAGGCCTTCAGCCAGCGCAGCACGTCCGCCGCCTCGTCGGTGCGGAACACGCTCTCCTTGTCGGAGAGATAGACGCTGTTCAGCCCGCGGCGGCGCAGGGCGCCGCGGATGGCGTCGGCCTCGGTGCGGTCCCGCACCAGGATGGCCATGTCGGACGGCTGCAGCGGCCGCCAGGCGTCGCCGTCGGCGAAGCCCGCCGCGCCCGCGTCGGCGCGCTGCAGCAGGTCGACGATGGCGCTGGCGGTGCGCGCGGCCATCTCGGCGACGTACTCGCCCTTGGCGAAGCTGGGATCCCCACCGTCCGCGCCGCGTTCCAGGTGCCACACGGTCATGCCCGGCTGCACCGCGCCGTCCACCTGCAGGGCCTGCTCCCGCCCCCGGGCCTCGACGCGCTCGAACGGAATGCGGGCGTCCAGCAGGAAGGCATCCCCCGGGGCCTGCTCGCGCATGCCGAACAGGCGGTTGACCGCCTGCACCAGGCCGCCGGCGGAGCGGTAGTTGGTGGCCAGGGTGTAGGTGCCGCCGGCGGCCCGGCTCTTGGCCGTGAGGTAGGTGTAGATGTCCGCGCCCCGGAAGGCGTAGATGGCCTGCTTGGGGTCGCCGATCATGAACCAGCCGGTCTCCGGCCGGTCGCGGTAGATCGCCTCGAAAATGGCGTACTGGACGGGATCGGTATCCTGGAACTCGTCGATCAGGGCCACCGGGTACTGGCGGCGGATGGTCGCCGTCAGGCGGTCGCCGTTGGCGCCGGACAGGGCCTCGTCCAGGCGGGTGAGCATGTCCTGGAACCCGATCACGCCCTGGCCGCGCTTGGCGCCGTCCAGCCGCGCCGCGATCCAGCACGCGGCATGGTGCAGCACCGGCGGCCGCTCGTCCGGCAGCGCGGGGGCCCGGACCTCCGGCAGTGCCGCGAGCGCCGGGTGATCCGCCAGGGCGTCGACGTCGGTGCCGCCGGCGCGGATGGCCGCCGGCGTCAGCCGCTGGAACGCCGTATCGGTCAGCCCGGAAGCGACGGCTTCCGGGTCCGCCGCCCAGGCCTCGATGCGGTCCAGCCAGCCCAGCACCGTTTTCGATGCGCTCGGCCTGCTCCGGGGCAGGCGCCCGTCCCCCCAGGCCGCCTCGAAGGCGGCTCGCAGCTGCGGCACCCAGTCCCGCCAGGGCCGCTTGCAGGCCTCCAGCGCCGCCGTGCGCGCTTCGGCGAGTTCGCGCAGCAACGGCGCGAGCGCCTCGTGCCCCGGGGCGCCCAGGCGACCGGCATCGGCGAGCACCGGCCGGACCGCGGACAGCAGGTCGTCCGGGGTCGGGGCGACACGGCTGCCGTCCGGTGCCAGGGCGCGGCGCAGCACCTCGGCCTCGGCGGGCCCCAGGTGGTAGCAGAAGGTCCGCCAGTAGTCGCGCGCGGCCTCCTCCAGCAGCAGCGCCTCGTCGCGCATGAGTTCCAGGTCGAACAGGCTGCCGGAATCGAAGGCGTGCTGGCGCAGCATGCGGTTGGCGAAACCGTGGATGGTGTACACGGCCGCCTCGTCCATCCACTGGGCGGCGGCATCCAGGCGATCCGCCTGGGCCGGCCGCTCAGCTTCCGGGTAGGCCGCCAGCAGCTGTTGCAGGAAGGCATCGCCGCCGTCCGGGGCCGCACGCCCGGCGAAGCACCGCGCCGCCTCCGCCAGGCGGTTGCGGATGCGCTCGCGCAGCTCCCGGGTCGCCGCCTCGGTGAAGGTCACCACCAGGATCTCCGGGGGCAGCAGGGGGCGCTCGAACGCGGCCTCGTCGCCGTGGCCCAGAACCAGGCGCACGTACAGCGCGGTGAGCGTGTACGTCTTGCCGGTGCCGGCGCTGGCCTCGATCAGGCGCGTGCCGTGCAGCGGGAAGCGCAGCGTGTCCATGGCCGTGGTGCTCACGGGTGCTCCTCCTCGATCAGGTGCGCCACCAGCGGGCCGTACACGCGCTCGGCCCAGTCCGCGAAGCCGGGCTCGTCGCCGGGCGGCGGCGCCTGCAGGTGATCGAAGTCCGGATACACGCGCCGCAGGGCGGCATTGCCCGCGTAGTCCACCTCCCCGGTACGGCGGTACGCGCTCTCGTAGGCGCGCCGGGCGCGGCCCAGCGCCTGGTCGGCATCCTTGCCCCGGTCCCGATCCTGGACGTAGGCCATGCCGGCACGCAGGGCCAGCGGCAGCGGCCGGCACAGGCCCTCCATCCAGGCGTCCAGCAGGACCTCCAGCCGCTCCCGGGCCTCCTCCGGCGGCAGTGGTGCCAAGCGGTGCCAGCGGTCGCTGCCGATCAGGCGGCTTTCCAGGCTCTGCCCGCCGGCGCAGGCCAGCAGGTGATCCAGCCACAGCGCCAGGCTCTTGTCCGGGCGCCCCTGGATCGTACCCGGGGTGACCCGCAGGCGCAGCCGGGCGCCCTGGCCATCGGCATGGACGGCGTCCAGCCAGTCCTCCAGGCGCACCGCCTGGCCGCGAACGACACCGGACCAGCCCGCCTCGACCAGCGGCTGCGCCTCCGGGAAGCCGGCGCGGGCGGCCCGCCACGCGGCCACGGCCTGCCCCGCCGCCTGAGCCACGGGCTCCAGCCAGCGATCGCCCAGCTCCCCGGGCGGCAGGGCCCCGGACCGCCGCAAGGCGGCGACGCTGCGCTCCAGGGCCGCCGGCTCGTCCTCCGGGGCGCTCTCGCTCAGGGCCGTCACCAGCTCGGTACCGATGCGGTGATCCTCCAGCCCGCCCAGCGCGAACGGCTCGCTGTCCGCCTCGGCGCCCTCGGGCTCGTCCAGCCGGACCTTGAGGCGGTCGCGGAAGAAATGGCCCACCGGATCGCGGAGGAACCGGGCCACCTCGCCGGGGGCCATGACGCGCTCCGCTTCCGCCGGCGGCATGGGCAGCGGCAGCTCCGCCGCCCCGTCGCCGGCGTCGCGGTGGTGGGCTTGCCGCCACTCCCGCGCGTAGGTGAACAGGCCCGCCCCGGCCTCCTGCTCCGGCAGGAAGTACGCGGGGCTGAACGGCTGCAGCGGATGCACCCGGGTCAACGCCTCTGCCAGGGAGGCGCCCTCGGGGGTCTGCCAGGCGGCGTCCAGGTAGTCGCGCAGCTGGGCCACCAGCACCGAGGGCGGCCGCGAGTCGTTGTCCCGGATGTCCCGCCCCACCCAGCTGATGTAGAGCTGTTCCCGCGCCGCCAGCAGGGCTTCCAGGAAGAGATAGCGGTCATCGTCCCGGCGCGAGCGGTCGCCGGGCCGGTACTGGCCCGGGCGCGCCATGAGATCGAAGTCGTGGGGCGCCTGGGTGCGCGGGTAGTCGCCGTCGTTCATGCCCAGCAGGCAGACCCGGCGGAACGGGATGCTGCGCATGGGCATGAGCGTGCAGAAGTTCACCCGCCCGGCCAGGAAGCGCTGGGACAGGCCGGAGTCGTCCAGGGCGCCGAGCCAGACCTCCCGCGCCACCGCCAGCGGCAGCGCCTCGTCGAACCCGGCGGCGTCGCAGGCCTCCTGCCAGGCGTCCAGGGCCTGGATGAGCCGCGTATAGAGGCCGAAGTCCTCCTCCGTGGCCGGGGCGAAGAAGTCCTCGCCGAGGGTGCGCAGCCGTTCCACCCAGGCCCGGGGCGGGGCCGGCGTGCGCAGGATGCGCCAGTGGCGCTCCAGGGTGTCGATGAGCTCGATCAGGCGACCGGCCAGCGCCCCCTGGAGGCCGCCCACCTCGTCATAGGGCTCGATGTCGCACCAGGCGCCGCCATCACCCGCCGCGTAGCCCAGCAGCATGCGCCGGAGGCCGAAGTACCAGCTGTTCTGCTCGAAGCCCGCGGGCAGCTCCAGCGCGGCCCGCTGGCCGGCGTGCAGGCCCCAGCGGATGCCCGCGCCCTCGATCCAGGTGCGCAGCTCCGGCAGATCCGCCTCGGCGATGCCGAAGCGCTCGCGCAGCGCCGGCGTCTCCAGCAGCCCCAGGAGCTCGCCGGGGGTGAACCGCAGGTTGGGCAGGTCCAGGAGCTGCTCCAGGGCGGCGGCCAGGGGCTCGCTGTGGCGCTGGCTGCGGTCCGAGATGGTATAGGGGATCGCCCGCGGGTCGCCGTCGTCGAAGTTGCCGAACACGGCCTCGATGTGGGGCGTGTACGCCTCGATGTCCGGCACCATGACCAGCACGTCCCGCGGGCGCAGCGGCGCGCCCTCGACGGCGCTGGCCTCGAAGGCGGCGAGCAGCTGGTCGTGGAGGATCTCCACCTCGCGCTGGGGGCCGTGGCTGACGTGAAAGACCACCGAGGCGTCCGGCGCGCGCGGCTCGGGCTCGGGCTGCGGCGGCTCCAGCTCCAGGATGGCGTGCTGGATGGCCGGCAGCAGCGCATCCGGCGCCCGCTGGCGCTCGCCCGGCGGCGTGAACAGGTCGATCTCCCGGAACCACTGCTGATAGGCCTCGGGCACGTCGAAATCGTACAGCATGCCGATGTAGTCGCGCCCCTGCTTGCCCCAGGCGGCCAGCAGCGGGTTGGCGTGGCGGTGCTGCTCCTCCTCGGGGACATCGGCCAGCTTGTGCCCGTGACGCCACTGCTGCCGCCGCAGCAGCTCGCGGTCCTCGATGATGTCCGCCCAGTAGTGGCGGCAGGGGTTCTGCACCATCATCAGGATCTGGCAGTGCGGCGCCAGGGCGGACAGCGCCTCCAGCATCTGCCGCGGCAGGGAGCTGAGGCCGAAGACGACCACCCGGGCCGGCAGCGCGCCGGCCGGCACCTCCCCGGCCTCCAGCGTCTGCAGGAACCGGCGGTGGATGCGCGCGCGGCTGCGCTCCCGGTCCGCCGCCGGCATGGCGCCGACCAGGGCCCGCCACAGCAAGGCCTGCCAGCGATTGTCGGCCAACGCCTCGCCGGCATCCGCCGTGGTGCGGAAGATGCGGTCGTCGCCCGCCTCCCAGGCCGCCAGCCATTCCGCGCGGTAGACCTGATACTGGTCGTACAGGTCCGCCAGGCGCTCGGCGAGCTGGTAGCGCTTGCGCTGATCGGCGTCGTCCCGGAGAAACCGGTGCAGCGGCGCGAACGCCTCGTCCTGCAGGAGATCCGGCAGCAGCCGCATGATGCGCCAGACCAGGCGGGATTTCTCGAACGGCGAGGTGGCGGGCACCGCGTCCTCGCCCAGCACGTCCCGGTAGGCCTGCCACAGGAACCGCGCCGGCATCTGGAACTGCTGGGCCGCACTGATCCCGCAGGCGTCATCGGCGGCCAGGGCCAGCTTGAGCCACTGGGCCATGCCGTTGGACTGCACCAGGACGATCTCGTCCTCCAGCGGCGACAGCGGGTTGTCCCGCACCCACTCCACCAGCACCTCGGTGAGGTCCTCCAGCTGGTTGCCGTGGAGCACGCAGAAGCCGGGCTGCAGCGGTGTGCGAAAAGGCGCGTTCACTTGGGCCGTCCTGCCTGAACCGGGTTGCGCGACCTATGGTGACAGCCGCTCAGCCGGACGCAAGCGGCGGACGTGCACGCCGTTGCAGCCGCCCCGGAAGTCGCGCATCATTCCGGGCCCGAGGGCGGACGCAACGTACAAGACGAAAGGGGAACGACCATGCACCGGTTCCTGCCGCCACCCGTGGTGATGCTCGTGACGGCCGCCCTGATGTGGCTGGTGGCTTACGTGACGCCGGGTCTGTCCGTTCGCTTGCCCGGGCAAGGATGGCTGGGCCTGGCCGTCGCCGCGGGCGGACTCGCGCTCCTGCTGCTCGCCGCCGTCGAGCTGCGACGGCACCGCACCACCATCAACCCCATGCACCCGGAATCCAGCGAAACGCTGGTGGCCAGCGGCATCTACCGGCTCAGCCGCAATCCCATCTATCTCGCGGATGCTCTCATGCTCACCGGGTGGCTGATCTACCTGGGCAACGTGCCGGCGGCGCTTCTTCTGCCGGCGTTCATGCTCGTCATCCAGCGCTTCCAGATCCTGCCGGAAGAGCGCGCGCTCACGGCCCGCTTCGGTGACGCGTTCCGCACCTACATGCAGCAGGTGCGGCGCTGGATCTGATCGAGTGTGCTGCGGGGGTCAAGAAAGGTGCGGGGAGCGGCACAAGCACCGCTCCCCGCCAATCGAGAGGAGAAACAAACCGGCTTCTCAGTAAGCGTAGTCCCGGCCCTCGGACTTGGCGCGCTCGCGGGAGCTCATGTTCACCGACGGCCGGAACGGCATCTGCACCACCTCGGCGTGCTCGGGATGACCGGGGTAGTTCAGGTACTCCTCCGGCAGCCAGGCCTGCAGCCGGGTGCCCAGCTCGGATTTCTCCACCGGCACGTAGGCCATGGCGATGTTGGTCTCCAGCTCCGGCGAATACCACGGCGAGGTGATCCAGCCGATGGGCTCGTCGCTGCTCTCGTCGCTGACCAGCCAGAAGTCGGGGGCATAGTCCTCGATGGGCTTGCCGCCGATCTTCAGCCCCACCAGGGTATGCCGGAACGGGTGCTTGCCCGCGTTGACCAGCTCCCGCGTCTGCTCCAGCGCCTGCTTGCCGATGTAGTCCGCCTCCTTGGACTTGGGCACCATGTGCCCCAGGTAGCACTGGAACGGGTTGGTCTCGTGGTCCAGGTCCTGGCCGTAGGACAGGATGCCGGCGGCGATGCGGCGATGATGGGCCGGCGCGATCACCATCAGGTTGTGCTTCTCGCCCACCTCGCGGATGGTGTTCCAGACCTTCTCGGCGTTCAGCGTCGAGTCGTAGGCGTAGACCTCGTAGCCCTTCTCGCCGGTGAAGCCCGTCTGCGACACCAGGCAGTCGACGCCGTCGATCTGCGCGTGCATCAGGCCGTAGTACGGCACCTCGCGGACTTCCTCGCCCACCAGGTCGACCATCAGCGCCTCGGACTTCGGTCCCTGGATCTGCAGCGGGCAGACGTCGATCTCCTCGATGGTGACGTCGTACTTCGCCATGACGTTGACGCCCTGGAACCACAGCATGAGATCGGAGTCGCTGATGGTGAACCAGAACTCGTCGTCGGCCAGGCGCAGCATGACCGGGTCGTTGAGCACCTTGCCCTGCTCGTTGCAGAGGATCACGTAGCGCCCCTTCATGGGCGGCACGCGGGTCATGTCCCGGGTGCAGACGAAGTTGCAGAACGCCTCGGCGTCCGGGCCCTTGACGCGGATGGGCCGCTCCACGGCGACGTTCCACAGGGTGACGTCGTTGACCAGGGCGCGGTACTCCACCATGGCGCCGCCGTCCTCGGGGCGCACGTACCCGCGCGGGTGATACATGCGGTTGTACACCGTCGCCCGCCAGCAGCCCGCCTCGCAGGACAGGTGCCAGTAGGCGGACTTGCGCACGCGGTTGGAGATGAGGAGCTGGATCCCCGGATCGCCCGTCTGGCGTAGATTGAACGGCACCTTGCGGTCGCTCTGATCCACCGTGTCCTGATAGTTCAAGTTGCTGCTGGCCATCACTGAAACCTCTCGCCGTGACTCGTTGTACCCGTTGTTGCCCATGGGCTCGGCTGCCGTGACTGCGGCCCTCGACGCCGTCACTGGGAGAGATGCTATGCGCGCTGACGGGGCGCCGGGCGCTCATGTGCGACGCGCCCTTTGGTGCCCGCGACAGATTCCGGAAGGGCCGTTTCGGCGGCGCGTGCGCCTGTTCCGCGAGCGCCGCTGACTTGTCCGTGGACGCACATCCGTCGCGGCCGGACGCGCGGCGGTGGCGGTCGCTACGGCCGCCCAGGGGGGCTACCATGGGAGGCGCAACGGGAGGCGGACATGAAGATCGGCATCATCGGCACGGGCCGGGTGGGATCGGCGCTGGCCTATACTCTGGTCCACCGCGGCATCGGCGACGAGCTGGTGCTCTACAACCGCCAGCAGGCGGTGGCCGAGGGCGAGGCCCTGGACCTGGAGCACGCCCTGGCGTTCACCCAGCGGCGCATGGAGGTCACCGCCGGCCCGCCGGAGGCGTTCGCCGGCGCTGACGTGATCGCCCTCTGCGCCTCACGCCCGCTGCCGCCGGGGGAGTCCGACCGGCGGCTGCTGGGGCCGGAGAACGTCGACCTGTGCCGCGAGCTGCTGCCGCGCTTCGCCCGGGCGGCACCGCATGCCTGCCTGGTGATTCTCTCCAACCCGGTGGACGTGCTGAGCTACTACGCGGTGGAGCAAACCGGCTTTCCGCCGGAGCGGGTGCTGGGCTGCGGCACGCTGGTGGATTCCGCGCGTTTCCGCGCCATGCTGTCGCGGGAGGTGGGCATCAACCCGTTCGACCTGCGCGCCTACGTCATGGGCGAGCACGGCCCGGCGCAGTTCCCGGTGATGAGCTCGGCCCAGGCCGGCGGCGAGCACCTGGAGAACACGCCGGCGCGCCAGGCGATGTTCCGGGAGGTGGTCCACGCCGGCTACGCCATCCTGCGGAACAAGGGCTATACCAGCCACGCCGTGGCCATGGCCGGCTCGCTGCTCATCGAGGCCATGGCCTTCGACACCCGCCAGACCTTCCCGGTGAGCCAGCGCCTGGACGGCTACCTGGGCGAGCGCGACGTGGCCCTGAGCGTGCCCGCCGTGGTGGGGCGCGGCGGCGTGCGCAAGCTCCTGCAGCCGGGGATGAACGACACCGAGCGCCGGCTGTTCCGCGAGGCCGCGGAGTCCGTGCGCGATGCCATCCGCCTGGCCGCGGGCGGCCCCGCCTGAGACCGCCCGCCGGAGTCAGCCCTGTTGCAGCCCGGAGAAGAACTGCCGGGTATTCTCGGTGAGGCTCTCCAGGTGGTAGCCGCCCTCCTGCACCACCAGCAAGGGACCCGGCACTGCACCCACTGCCCGGCCGAGACGGTTGAATCCCTCATGGGAGACGGCGACCTTCGCCTGCGGGTCGTTCTCGTAGATATCGAAGCCCAGGGTCACCACCAGGGCATCCGGCTCGAACACCTTGATGGCGTGCAGCGCCGTCTCCAGGCGGTCGAAGAAGGTCTCTTCCGGGGAACCGTGCGCAATGGGCAGGTTGATGGTGTGCCCGTAGCCGGCGCCGGTACCGCGCTCGTCCTCGTGGCCGCTGACCACCGGGTAGAAGTTGGTGGTATCGCCATGGATGGAGATGTAGAGCACGTCGTCGCGGTCGTAGAAGATCTCCTGGATGCCCTGGCCGTGGTGCATGTCCGGGTCCAGGATGGCGATGCGCGGGAAGCGCTCCTTCAGCGCCTCGGTGGCGATGGCGGCGTTGTTCAGGTAGCAGAAACCGCCGGCGGCATCCTTGCGCGCGTGGTGGCCCGGCGGCCGGCAGACAGCGTAGGCGGACTGGGCACCGGCGAGCAGCTCGTCGGCCGCGCTCAGCGCCGTCTGGGCGGACCAGTAGGCGGCCTCCCAGGTCTTCTCGCCGATGGGGCAGCTGCCGTCGGCCTGGTAGCAGGCCGACTCCGCCAGGATCCCCCGCAGCGGGTTCGGCGAGCGCACGAAGACGTTGGACATGACCTCGTCGCCCCAGTCATCGGGTCCGGCCGTCCAGCGGCGATGGGCGTTCTCCAGGAAGCGCAGGTAGCCCAGGTCGTGCACGCGGTTGATGCCCCGCATGCCGTGATCCGCGGGCTGCTCCACGGGGATACCGACGCTTTCCAGGCCCTGGAGGATATACCCGGTGCGCTCGGGGATCTCCAGCGGCGTGCGCATCTGGCCGCGGGACAGGTAGCTGCGCGGGATATGGCCGTCCTGCTTCGAGTCGAAAAACGCTTTCACTTCGCTACTCCCCCAGGTGGTCTGCGTTCGAAAGGCCCTCAATACCACACCCGGGCGCACCAAAGGAACCACTGCCGTTGACTTCGCGCGTCCAGCCTCTATCCTGCCCGCCTTCACCGCCGCTGGAGCCGCCCCGTGAGCGTCCGCGACCTGCTTCTCAACCACCCTCGCCTGCTCGCCTTCGGCGTTGTGCTCACCGGTCTGTCCAGCTTCGGGCAGACGTTTCTCATCTCGCTTTTCGGCGGCCACGTGCGCGAGGCCCTGGAGCTCGGCAACACCGGCTACGGGCTGATCTACTCCCTGGCCACCCTGGCCAGCGCGGCCACTCTGGTCCGCGCCGGGCGGGTCGTGGACACCCGCGACCTGCGCCTGGTCACCGCCGGGGTGCTGGCCACCGCGGCGGCGGGCTGCGCCCTGCTCGCCGGCGCCCACGGGGTGCTGGTGCTGCTGGTGGCCTTCTACCTGCTGCGCCTCAGCGGCCAGGGCATGATGGTCCACGTGGCGCAGACCACCATGGGCCGGTACTTCCGGGCCGAGCGCGGGCGCGCCGTGAGCATCGCCATGCTGGGCCTGCCCCTGGCCGAAGCGGTGATGCCCATGACCCTGGTGGCCGCCACCGGCCTGCTGGGCTGGCGCACCACCTGGCTGGCCGCCGCCGTGGTCCTGGCCGTGGCCATGGTGCCCCTGGCGCTGTGGCTGCTGCGCGGTCACAGCGAGCGCGTGTCCGCCTGGCAGGCGGAGGTGGCGTCCGACGCCGACAACGCAACGCCGGACGGGACCGACTGGCGCCGGCGGGACGTCCTCCGCCACCCGGTGTTCTACGCCCTGATGCCAGCCATCATGGGGCCGCCGCTGATCGTCACGGCCTTGTTCTTCCACCAGGTGCCGGTGGCCGAGGCCAAGGGATGGGGGCTGGACTGGCTGGCGTCGAGCTTCCTCGCCTTCGGCACCGCCCACGTGCTCGGATTGATGCTGGCGGGGCCGCTGGTGGACCGGCTGGGCGCGCGCCGGCTGGTGCCCCTGCTGCTGGTGCCGATGCTGCTGGCGCTGCTTACCCTGGCGCTGGTGCCGGGCGCCTGGGCGGCGCCGGTGTACCTGTTCCTCATGGGCATGAGCGCGGGCACGGCGGGGACGCTCATGGGCGCCCTCTGGGCGGAGCTGTACGGGACGCGCCACCTGGGCGCCATCCGCGCGCTGGCCCAGGCCGTCATGATCATGACCACGGCGGTCTCCCCCGTGCTGGCGGGCGCCCTGCTGGACGCGGGCATGGCGCCGACCACCCTGGCCCTGGTGCTCGCCGCCTACGCGCTGGCGGCGGCACTGCTGGCCGCCACCGCCGGGCAGCGCTGACCGCCTCAGGCGGAGCTGGCTCCCACGTCCGGCCGCTCCAGGGCGTACTGCTCGAGGCGACGGATCTCGTCGCGCAGCCGCCCGGCGTCCTCGAACTCCAGGTTGCGGGCGTGGGCGTACATCTCCTTCTCCAGCTCCTTGATGCGCTTGACCGCCTGGGCCGGCGTGTAATCGGCGTAGCGGGCAGCCTCCTCGGCCACCTGCGCCGTGCGCTCGGAGCGCTCGGGCACGCCGGCGCCGCCGCTTTCCATGACATCCGCCACCGCCTTGCGGATGGTCTGCGGCGTGATGCCGTGAGCCTCGTTGTGGGCGATCTGCCGGCCCCGGCGGCGCTCGGTCTCGTCGATGGCGGCGCGCATGGAGTCGGTCACCTGGTCGGCATAGAGAATGGCGGTGCCGTCGACATTGCGCGCCGCGCGGCCGATGGTCTGGATCAGCGACCGGGCCGAGCGCAGGAACCCCTCCTTGTCGGCATCGAGAATGGCCACCAGGGTCACCTCGGGCAGGTCCAGGCCCTCGCGCAGCAGGTTGATCCCCACCAGGACGTCGAAGGTGCCCAGGCGCAGGTCGCGGATGATCTCCATGCGCTCCACGGTGTCGATGTCCGAGTGCAGGTAGCGGACCTTGACCCCGTTCTCGGTCATGTACTCGGTGAGGTCCTCGGCCATACGCTTGGTCAGCGTGGTCACCAGCACTCGCTCGTTACGGGCGGTGCGCTCGCTGACTTCGCTCAGCAGGTCGTCCACCTGGCTGCTCGCCGGGCGCACCTCCACGGCCGGATCCACCAGCCCCGTGGGGCGCACCACCTGGTCCACCACCTTACCGGAGTTCCGCTCCTCGTACGGCCCGGGCGTGGCCGAGACGAACACCATCTGCGGCGCCAGACGCTCCCACTCGTCGAAACGCAGGGGGCGGTTGTCCAGCGCCGACGGCAGGCGGAAGCCGTACTCCACCAGCGTGGTCTTGCGCGCCCGGTCGCCCCGGTACATGCCGCCGATCTGCGGGATGGTCACGTGGGACTCGTCGATGAACAGCAGCGCGTCCGGCGGCAGGTAGTCGAACAACGTCGGCGGCGGCTCGCCGGGCTTGCGCCCCGAGAGATAGCGGGAGTAGTTCTCGATACCGTTGCAGTAGCCCAGCTCCTGCATCATCTCGATGTCGAACCGGGTGCGCTGCTCCAGCCGCTGGGCCTCCAGCAGCTTGTCGTTGGCGCGCAGCTCCGCCAGGCGCTCCCGCAGCTCCTCCTTGATCTCGTCGATGGCATCGACAATGGTCTTGCGCGGGGTGACGTAGTGCGTCTTGGGGTAGACGGTCACCCGGCTGACCTTGCGCAGGGACTCGCCGGTGAGCGGGTCGAACCAGCTCAGCGCCTCCACCTCGTCGTCGAACAGCTCCACCCGCACCGCTTCGGACTCGGACTCGGCCGGGAAGATGTCGATCACCTCGCCGCGCACCCGGTAGGTGCCGCGGCGCAGCTCGGTGTCGTTGCGGGTGTACTGCAGCTCGGCCAGCCGCCGCAGAATCTGGCGCTGGTCCACCACGTCGCCGCGGACCAGGTGCAGCACCATGCTCAGGTACGCCTGGGGATCACCCAGGCCGTAGATGGACGACACAGAGGCCACGATGATGGTGTCGCGCCGCTCCATGATGGCCTTGGTGGCCGACAGCCGCATCTGCTCGATGTGCTCGTTCACCGAGGCGTCCTTCTCGATGAAGGTGTCCGACGACGGCACGTAGGCCTCGGGCTGGTAGTAGTCGTAGTAGGAGACGAAGTACTCCACGGCGTTCTCCGGGAAGAACTCCCGCATCTCGCCGTAGAGCTGCGCCGCCAGGGTCTTGTTCGGAGCCAGCACCAGGGCCGGGCGCTGCAGCTCCTGGACGATGTTGGCCATGGTGAAGGTCTTGCCCGAGCCGGTGACGCCCAGCAGCGTCTGATGATAGAGGCCGTCGTTGATGCCGTCGACGAGCTCGCTGATGGCCCGGGGCTGATCGCCGGCGGGCTCGTAGTCGGAATGCATGCGGAACGGCTTGCTCATTCGGTCTCTCTCGGCGGGGCATTCGTGCCCGAGGGGAACAACGCAGTTGCCTTCATGTTGCCGGCGAATTCAACTATGATTGGCGGTTGGAAATTGCCCGGCAGAGTCCGTGGGAAGCGGACCGGGCATTCGCATGCAGCCAGTCCCAGTACCAGTCGGAGGTCGCCTTGGACAACTCCCTCGCCAACCGGGTTCAGCGCGTCAAGCCCTCGCCCACCCTGGCCGTTACGGCCCGGGCGGCAGAGCTTCGCGCAGCGGGTCAGGACATCATCGGCCTGGGCGCCGGGGAACCTGATTTCGACACGCCGGAGCATATCAAAGAAGCGGCCATCGAGGCGATTCGCGCCGGCAAGACCAAGTACACCGCCGTGGACGGCACCCCGGAGCTCAAGCAGGCGGTGCAGCAGAAGCTCTCGCGGGAGAACGGCCTGGACTACGAGGGCAACCAGATCCTGGTCTCCGCCGGCGCCAAGCACAGCATCTACAACGTCATGCAGGCCGTACTGAACCCGGACGACGAGGTCGTGGTGCCGATCCCGTACTGGGTGTCGTACCCGGACATGGCCCTGCTCGCCGACGCCGTGCCGCGCGAGATCGAGGCCACCAAGGAGCAGCGCTTCAAGATCACCCCCGAGCAGCTGGACGCCACGCTGACCAGCAAGACCCGGCTGGTGATCCTCAACAGCCCGTCCAACCCCACGGGGGTGGCCTACAGCCGCGCCGAGCTGGAGGCCCTGGGCGCCGTGCTCGAGAACTACCCGCGGGCGCTGGTGCTTACCGACGACATCTACGAGCACATCCTGTGGGCCGAGGAGCCGTTCACCAACATCGTCAACGCCTGCCCCGGCCTCAAGGAGCGCACCATCGTCATCAACGGCGTCTCCAAGGGGTACTCCATGACGGGCTGGCGCATCGGCTACGCCGCCGGGCCGGCGGATGTCATCGGCGCCATGAAGAAGATCCAGTCCCAGAGCACGTCCAACCCGTGCTCCATCGCCCAGGCCGCCTCCGTGGCGGCGCTCACCGGCGACCAGGGCTGCATCGCGCCCATGCTCAAGGCGTTCAAGGAACGCCACGACTTCGTGGTCACCGCGCTCAACAACATCCGCGGCATCGAGGCCGTGGAGGGCGACGGCACGTTCTACACGTTCCCGCGGGTGCAGGGCGCCATCGAGAACCTGGGCCTGAAGAACGACATGGCCCTGGCCGAGCACCTGATCAACGAGGCCAACGTCGCCCTGGTGCCCGGCTCCGCCTTCGGCCTGGAGGGCTACGCCCGGATCTCCTTCGCCACCAGCATGGAGAACCTGGAGAAGGCCATGGAGCGCCTCGCCAAGGCTCTCGGATAGGGGCGCAAGCCCCGGTTGACGCCGTTTCGGCGTTCTGTAGAATACCGGGCTGAACGGATCCCCGGTAGCTCAGCTGGTAGAGCAAGTGACTGTTAATCACTGGGTCGGCGGTTCGAGCCCGTCCCGGGGAGCCAACAAAATCAAGGGGTTAGGTCAATCGGCCTAGCCCTTTTTTTATGCCTATCCGGGCTGTAGTGCACATTGTAGTGCACGTTGGACCTTGCTACCGCCTCCCCGTCGAGACACAGTAGCGTGCTAACGCACTACAGCGTGTCTCTCCTGCACTCCCACCTGAGCTACCGCAACGTGATACCGCACTACCGACGCACAGAGAAGCCGCACAGCCGACGAACGAACCCCAAGCAGGGCCAATACCTAGCCTCCGTCTTTTGATGACTCACAGGCCCCATTACTTGTATTGACAATACAATCCGACTATGCTATTGACCCCGGGAACCCCCAGACAGACCGGTCTAGACGCTCTTACCCATCTCGAATATATAGCGAAGAAAATCCGGCTGCGTTACCTTCTCGGGATATGCTGGGCGGTAATATATTGACCTAAACCGAGGAGTCGCTGATGGGTCTCACTACCAATATTCTAATTACAATACTTACTAGCCTTCCCGCTATCATCATCAGCGTTGCAACGCCTATTGTGACAGCAGGGGCACAGTCCCCAGAGGACGCTATTGACCGCCTAGGTAAGGTCGTCAAACCCTGGATTCACTGGACCCTTCTCACGCTGGCGGTAGTCCTGCCCACGTTAGGTATATGGCGAACCCTGGCGACTCACGACACCGTAACCCACAGCACCGTCCTTCTTATTTCTATCCAAACGGGCTTGCTTGTCTTCGCCTTGATGCTATTTGTTCTCCTTTGGTTCTTCAAACGTTTTCGTAACGTACTTTTCGACGTCCTGAACCTCGTCGAAGAGCAACAAAAAGTCAATAAAATCCTTGACCAGAGGCTAGACCAACTTGAAAAGAATGGCCAATAGAAACTTTTCAGGGTTTGTGGGGTGGATTTCGGCCGATTCACCCCGACCCGGTAGGGTACCCCATCTTCTGTGCCATTCGTTGAATTTCCTCCTGTGAACTCCTAATCTTTCCGCTTTCCGAGCCACGTACAGGTATCTTTCCCCGGAAGTGTTTGACGATTTCCGCCACAATACTCCTGTCTAACATTCCACCTCCCCTTTGTTTGCACTCACCCTAAGACAACGCTTGACTTGTGTTGTCGTCTGTGGTTCATTACGGAACTTTTTCCGCGCCTAATTATCCAAGTTTATAAGCAGTTCGGACACCCTCCACCGGGCTGCGAATATCATCCGGGGGTGCGTGACGCGCCCCCATATTTTTCAAAAAAAGGAGGGGTCATGCGATATGATATTTGGAGGGTAAAAAATGCCAGAAAACAATACTTTAAGTCCTCTCGCCGAAATTAGCGGCCAGACCGGTTCTTCCCCGCCTCGATTCCCGGCTACCTGCACCACATTCTATCCGGATATATCAGATTATTTATATAACAATCTAGATTGATTTGGTGAAGAGACAAAGGGAACTCAGAGGCTAATTATTAAACTTCTGACTCATCCTAAAACACATTACCAAGACCCAACGGCCTGTTGTGTTTCCACATCCTACCTCCATTCGATTGGGCATTGTGACAAGTCCTTTAAGCGGGTGAATGATAAGTACCGGTTCTTCACCGTTGACCCACACTTTGAACGGGACCGCTACGCTCGCCGGGTCTACCCGAATCCAATCGTGTTTGACCTCCTGAGCGGGCTAACCTCCGCCGGGCTTATCCGTGAGATTGCCGAGGTACGGGGGCAATTACGCGACCGTCAGGCACGATTCATCCCCCAGCGGGTTCACGTTGGTGACCTTGTGGTGTCCGGGCAGGTTCACGTAGACCTGAGTGCTCTGGATGATTATATCCATACCACCGCTGATAACGAGCGTTGGATTACTCGTGTTCGGCTTATCAAAGCCATGGCGGCAAAGAATCAACTCCCTGTTGGTGTTATCCCGCAGTCGTACCATCAAATCCCCAACGGGCGCATTGTTGGCTCTGGTGGGTTTGCCATCCAGAACGCGCACGAGAACTTACGCACCGCCGCGATGAACGGGTATTGGGATTATGATTTCACCGCCTGTCACCAAGCCATACTGGCGCACTTTGGTGACTACCCCCGGACCCAGGCGCTTGTAGACAATCCACGCGCCGTGCGGGAGATGGTGGCCGCTGATATTGGATGCGAATACAAGCCGGTTAAGACGAGCATTATTGCGGTGCTGTTTGGTGCCGATGATGGGCTGTATGAGAAGAAGTGCGCGGTTGCCAAAAATCTAGGCCGCAATAAGGTTCGTGCCTTTTGGGACCATCCATGGGTGTCAGAATATTACAACGAAACCGTTGACGCGGGCCGTAAATTGGTCGGTGACGTTGATAATTTCCACGTTGCACTAAGCAACAAATTACAGAACATCGAGAGTCAATTGCTCGCTGTTGTATCCCGGGACAAAAGGGTAGACGTACCCATGTATGACGGCTTCATGTCCACCGAAAGCTATGACACTGCGGAAATGGAACGCCTAGTAGAACAAGAGACCGGATACAGAATAACAATAACAAAGGAGAAAATTCGCCATGGATTTTCAAACTTCGAAGGAAACCGGGCAACAGGGTGAACAACTCATCATTTCGTGGCTAACACATCGGGGCTGGACAATCATAGACACGTCTGACCATGAGTTCTTTCAGGAAAATGACATTGATATTGTGGCCCGAAAGCGTGAAGACGTATTCACGATTGATGTGAAGACAGACACCCATCCGGCTAACAATCTGTTTATTGAGATAATCAGCAACGACGAAAAGGCAACCCCGGGGTGTATCTACACCAGCCGCGCCGATTACTGGTTTTATTATTATCTTGATTCGGATGTTACGTATGTGTTCCGTCCCCGTGATATCAAGACACAGCTTGAGGTACGGGACTATCCAGCTATCCCAACAAAAACAACAGGATACAGTGGTACGTTATACCATTCTGTAGGCGCATTGGTGCCGATTGATGAAGCGCCAATTATACAAGTAATTCCGAATGTGAGCGAAATTATTACGGAACTCCAAGGTTAATTAAAGGTCAATAATAGCAACGAAATAAGACATTGGAGGGAACATGACTGAGTCTATCACGAAAGAAGAATTAGCGACACGTTGGGAATGCACACTGGAAGGTGTCGATTTCGCTGTACGCAGTGGCTTTATTCCCGCACCGCTAAAGTGTGGTAACAAGGAATATTTTAATCTGAAAGACGTATTACGACACGAACTTAAAACCCAAGTTGACGTGCCGGAAAGGCTTGTAACTATCGCCGGCTTAATTCGTAATGAAATGACCAGCCCAGAAATTGAACAATTCAAAGCGGAAACAGAGGCATTGATTCTGGAGAACTATTCAGAAAGCTCAAACTTTCAAGATATTATGAAACTCTATCGTGAGGTAACGCAATGACTGAAGAAGAGAAGACGGACGAGCAGATTCGCGCCGAACTCGAAGAACGCTTAGCCGAAACCGAGGCAAAGCTAGAAGAAGCCGAAAAGGAAAAGGAACGAGAAGCCGAGATTGAGAAAATGCGAGAGAAACGCGACGCCGTTCCCAAGCTCGCCAATCTCAAACGCTCAAAAATGGACGACCAAACAAAGCGCCGCGTTATTGCCGAATTTGGAATTGATGTTTATGAGGAGCTACCCCTATGACCGAGATGGCCGAAGAATTTAACGACGATGTGGAAAACAACAATCAGCCAACAATTGAAGAGCTACAGGCACAGCTTGCCCAGATGGAGGAACAACTTACCGGCGCACGCGAGCGCATTCACGAGTTGAACACCGAAGGCAAGAACCGCCGCCTCAAACTGAAAGAGATTGAGCAAGAAAAAGCCGACTCAGACGCGGCAGCTAAGGAATACCAACAGCGCCTCCAGGGTACGGAAGAGACCCTAGAGCAACTGAAGGCCCGTGTTGAGGGGACAGAGAAGCAGGCCGCTGTAGAACGCGCTATCGCCGACCATGGGGGCATCCCGGACCTACTGCGGCCCGTACTGGAGAAGTCAGCCGAAGTGACGGATGACGGCGTGGTGGTTGGTGATAAGCCGGTTTCTGATTATGTGGCGGAGTTGAAGAAGGACGAGAGGTTCCAGGGTGCTTTCCGAGGCCGAGGTCAGCAAGGCGGCGGCACTCGCGGTGCTGCAACTGGTGGACAGAAACCCGTACCCCGAATGAAGCGCGGAGAAATGAACGACAACCAGAAACGGGAGTTCATCTCTTCCTACGGGTTCGACGAGTATCAGAAACTGCCGCTGTCATGAGCCAAAAACTGAGAGTCACACTACTTTTGCGGGAATCCGGGCTGTCTTATTTGGAAATTGCGAATTATCTAAAGGTGCCTATTGGTACAGTCCGTTCCCGCCTTCATCGGGCACGAAATCATGACGGATAAACCAATACAATCCCGCGCCAGACTCACCGAGGACAAGAAGGACAAGCTCGTTGAGCTACTGGCCCAGACCGCCAACCTGTCCGCTTGTTGTGCCGAGGTAGGGGTCAACCGTCGCACTGTTTACTTCGCCATGGAGCGCGAACCCGAGTTCCGGGAGCGTATCAACCAAGCCCGGGACCGTGCCTGTCTTGAAATAGAACGAGAGATGCACCGTCGGGGAATCCAGGGGATTGGTAAGGGTGTCTATTACAAGGGCGAGAAAGTAGGCGAAGAGCGGGAATACAGCGACAAACTGTTGATGGCTCTGGCTAAAGCCAACATGCCGGAGAGATTCACCGAACGTCAGCACGTGGTGTCAGAGAGTTATGTGCACGTAGAAGACGGGGCGAAGCGGAAACTCGCTAACCTGCTGGGGGTAGATGTCATAGAAGGCGAGGCATTAGACGACACAAATGATTGATTTTGAAGCAATTTATAACGACAACAAAAGCTATATTCACAGTGTTGTATCCCGCTACGTGCGCAACCCCGCCGAGGCCGAAGAAGTCACACAGGAGGCTTTCTTGAAGGCGTGGCGTGCCCGGGAATCCTTCAGGGGAGAGAGTGCAGTACGGACCTGGTTGCACCGTATCGCTGTAAACACAGCCAAAAACTACCTAGTGGCCCAAAGTCGCCGCCCGCGCTACCAAGACACCGAGGAAGACGGGGAAATTATCATTAGTGACTTTGATAGCCCCGACAGCGAGCTAGAACGCGACCAGAGACTAGACGCCATCAGCGACGCCGTGGACAACATGCCCGAAGAGTTGGGGCTTAGTATTCTATACCGCCACGTCGACGGACTGACCTACGAAGAAATCAGCGAAGCCATGAACGCGAACATTGGTACGGTACGCTCCCGCCTGCACCGCGCCCGTCAACTACTCTCTGATAAGACTTCAATCGTAACTATCTGATATTTAACAATATATATGGTATCTACTACCACGTACTCTCGGCTTAAAATGGAATCTGGTGTATAGGGGGAAGAAAACCGGAACTGCCGCCCGTCGCTAGTGGTTATAAGTAGTTCCTTCATAACGTATTTTTCTCACTAAAAGGGTTATCTGGCCAACATACCAGAGCCCCGGAGCGACTACCTACTTTCCCACGCTTCCAACTCTTGCAGTTTCCATCGCTTCAGGTTGCCGCAAATAATATGAGGCTCGGGCAACCTCCCCTCTTTCACCGCACGCCAAATCGTTGTGCGGCTGATACTATAACGCTCTTGCACCTCTTTGTTTGATAAGTACATCAACCCTCCTGTTTTCCATAGGCATTCCCCTGTTTCGGTTACTATTCGCTCGCATCAGAGCCGGACCACACTACCAAATTGCCCCCGGAAAAGCAAGGTTAAAAAACATAAAAACCCCCAAAGACAGGGGGTTAGCGGGGGAATTGTTGATTAAATCAGTGCAGCGACACAACGTTGTCCTTTGTGGCTTCCTCGCCTACCGCCAGACGCAGCAACCGGCGCTCCCACGCCTCCAGAGCTTCCCGCTTGCGGTTAACGTACTTGTTCTGGTTATACACCCCGACCATACCTAGCTTGACGTGCCCTATGACCGCCTCGCCTATCTCGTCGGGTATGTCCATCTCACTAAGCCCCGTGCGGCACGTCCGCCGCAAATCGTGGGGTGTCCAATGCCCCCATTTGGTATCGTCCTGATTCCCCAGCGCCTCAGCGTAGCGCGTCACCGCCTTACTGAGTGCCCCCACAGTCAGCGCACTGCCGGGGTACGCCTCGAAGATATACCCGGTTGCCTTGTCGCTGCGCCGTGCCTGGAGCCTCTGCACCTCCTGTTGTGCCTGCTCAATGAGTTCTAGCGCCAGCGGTGCCAGCGGCACAACGTGTTCGCTTTCCGTCTTCAACCGCCGCTCTGCCGGAATCGTCCACACATCACCATCAATCTCATCCTTGTGTATCCCGGCCACCTCGCCCGGGCGTTGCCCCGTCACGAGAACCAGTTTCAGCGCCAGAGCGGTCAGGCGACGGACTCCGCAGCCTTCTACCTCATTCCAGAACGTGCGGGTTTCCCCAGCATCCAGCACCCTCGCCCGCTTGCCGGGCCTCAGAGCGTTTTTCTTGCCCTCAGCCTTGACCGACTTCGGCTTGATGCCAGCGGCGGGGCTCGCGTCGATATACTCCCGGTCCACACACCAATCAAAAAAACCCTTGGTGTACGCCAGCAAGTGCCGTGCAGCGGTGGGAGTCTGGGCGGCCTTCTTCTCCACCATGTTCAGAACATCACGGCGGCGCACGTCCTTTACCTTCAACTCGCCTAGCTCCGGCACCAAGTCCCGCTCGAAATAGCGAGTGATAGGCTTTTCACTGGCCAGCCCGGACACGTGCTTACGGATGTAGGTCGCCACAGCATCAGACACCAACGGTTCAGCATCCCGGCGGCGCTTCTCGGCCTTCTCTGCCTCTCTGTCGGCTTCTCGCTTGTCCTGTGGGTCTACCCCCTGCTGAACAAGGTTACGGGCCTCTGCGGCCTCTTCTCGTGCGTCACGCAAGCTCTTGTCAGGATAGCGGCCAAGGTTCATAAACCGGCGCTTGCCTTCCATCCGGTAGAACTGGAAGAAGGTGACAACACCAGCCTTGCTCACCTGTGCACCGAAGCCTGAGCGGTCAGAGTCCCAAACACGATACGGGCTGCCCTTGGGCTTGAGGTTGTCGAGTTGCTTCACCGTAAGCATGTTACCCCCTGCTCTGTAGTGCACACTGTAGTGCACATTCACTTAGGCAAAGTATGCACTACGACGAAACAGAGCGCAACACAAGATACGATTAAGGTGCTGTCATGACGGTATTTATCTACGACTGTCGGAATGGATGGAAAGACGGTGAAACACTACGGAACGTGACTGTTAATCACTGGGTCGGCGGTTCGAGCCCGTCCCGGGGAGCCAACAAGAGTGAGGCCCTAGTCGACTTCGGCTAGGGCCTTTTTCGTGGATTGGCACATAACTGTCACTGGTCAAGCGTCCACGTCTCCACGTCAACGCGAACTCGCTAGCCACGCTTGATCCTCGAGCGTCCGATCTGATTCCCGGTAACGTCTGGCACACGTGCCGGTTTGGGTTTGGAGCCGCAACGCGGCAGAAACGCGGCCACCGTGCTGCCACTGGTTATGTAGCTTCGAGGTCTAAGCAAAAATCCAAGATCTCCTGCACCACCTCACAAGGCTTCTCTTCGATGACGAGGTGGCCTGCATCATCAATCACGCGAAAAGCCGATCCCGGAATCAAGCTGTGGAGCTCTTCCCCGCGCTCCAGCGGTATCCAGCTATCCTCTCGCCCCCAGAGAATCAAGGTAGGTGTAGTAATCGTAGGATAAAGCGACTGGACCTCGTCGGTATATTTAGAGTCCGCTTGAGCCATCTGACGATAGAAAGCTGTCTTGCCATGCTCGCCAGTCCACGGCGAAACGATTCCCTCCAGTGTTGCCTCATCAATTGGCTTGAAAGCAGCCGTTTGGACGTAGGACCGGACCACAGCTTCGTGAATATAGTCTGGGAGCCCTGAAAAAGCGGCTTCATACCTGTTTACATGGCGGAAAAACGGTGAGCCCCAAGGAGAGACTGCGACCGGATCAATCAAAATAATCTTCTTGAAAGACCGTTCATTTAGAAGATGGGCTCTGAGCGCGGTAGCGCCACCAAAGTCATGACCGACAATAATCGGATTGTCCAGCCCCCAGTGAGTAAGCAAGCTATCCAAAACCTTATTCTGTACTCCCAACGATACGTCGCCTTCCGCTGTACAAGATTGGCCATAGCCCAGCAAGTCAAAAAAATAGACCGCGTACTTATTGGACAGCTGTTGTATCAGATGTCGCAGATTGAATGATGACCAGGGAGTCCCATGAACAAGGACCATTGGTGGGCCTTCGCCCAACCGGCCATAACGAACTTTTCGCCCGTCGTAGTCGTAAGACTGTGAAAGTTTCCAACTGCTCATTGCTCGAACTCCTTTTCTACATAACGCCCGCAGAATGCGCGGCTTTGGAATGGAGGCGAAGCTGCAATGGAAAAGACGTCGCCGTGCCTGCGATGGTTAGGCCTCACCGTCCTCCCCGACTTCTCGTTTTAGCTTCAGAAGGTTCAGTCTTGCAATTTCATCTTGCACGGGCTGGACTTCGGTATGCCATTTCTTAAATCCATACCAGACCATGAGGCTTCCGGCCGCGATGATCACCGAAAGAAATATCATGAAGGTTTTCTTATTTTTCCCTGCAATTTCGAGCTTCCTTTCCAGTACTGTAAATCGAGCCTCATCTGCCACCGAGCGCATCGGGTCAGCCTTCAACGTTTCGTATTCGACCGCCACATCGAAAGCCAAATCGTTGGTTGATTTGTTCACGTAAAGCATCGCACCGATAGAGAAAATAATCAGCAAAAGCCCGAACAGGGCATAGAACTTGTAAATGTTGTCCGTCGGCAGTGGAACACGATTTTCCATTCAGATTCCCGAGGTTTATTTCTTGCCTAACGTAGAGCGCACCGGTGGCCGTTTTGGAGCAAAGCGGAGAAAAGGCCATCCGCGTGGCGCAACTTGTTATGACTAAGGTTCATCTATACCGCCGTTGGGCTGCCTACACCTTGAGATACGATTTAGGGCTAGAGACCAACCTTTGATAAACCCGTGCTTTCTTAGTGCCAACACGGAATATTCCGAGCATGTTGGCTCGAACAAGCATGCATTTCTCAATTTCTTCGGCGACACCATCCGGTAAAACTGAATCAGTCTTATCGAGAGCCAAACCATAGCTATCGTGGCTTCCGAAAGGTGATCACATGGTACTGACTATTTTCTTCTTTTTTGCCACTCAGGGCATCAAAGCACCCAGGCTGCAAACTGACGCCGATGCTATCCACCCGGAAAAATTCCCAACCCTGGGCGGCGTATTCATTAACAACCTGCTCAAGGTATGCAGCGGCCTCATTGCCCTTATGGGCTTTCATTTTGACAGCAATATTTGGTGGTATTTGAACCATCTTATACTGATACATCCATTATTCTCCTTTATTGCGTGCCCTCATGGTCATAACAGTGATTCAACCGCCTTCACGATGATTCGATCACGGTGACGGCGAGATATCTACCTTCACTGGCCTTGACCCCAACGATTTTTCCCCTTCTTCCGGAAGGTTACCGCGGCAGGGCCACGCGGGGCCAGCAATCACCTGACGGTGCGTTTTCGTACCGCAATGATACTGAATAAAAGACCAGTAACCGTTGGCACGGAGGCCATCGAACAATGAACACACCGGAGCGCCCGCGTCGACCGCGGTATGTTGTCAGGGATGTCATACGTACTCGACGTTGCAGCCCGAGAACCGAGAAGACCTACTGGTACCGAATGCGGTATTTCGTCCGCTTTCACAACATGTCCCACCCGCGGGGGCTCGCCGGTCTGAAGGTCTCCGAAGTGCTGCAGTCCATCGTCATGATCCGTCTCCGACGTGACGAAGAAACGACTCCCCTGCACCACGAAAGAGCTCTGCCCCCCTTTCGACCGACTCGATACGTCCTTCAAGATCATCGGCGGCCGCCCCCCTCCCGGTGGTTACCCCGTAGCGCTCGGAGTCCACACCGAGCGCCGCCGATCGGCTGCACGTCGACGCGCGCGCTTCGCCCGTGCCTCTTTCCCGAAGGACGTGCTCGCACATTGAAAACCCTCGGCGCACAACAGTACCAGGAAGCACCGGGCGCATATTTGCGCCGCGCGGGCCCGAGGCCGGATCCGTGGCCGCCTGTCCCACGCCGGCCTGCTCGGCCTGATTCCCCTGAGCATCGCCTACGGGCGTGTCATCGCGCCGTGGATCTCGCCGGCGTCATCGCCGCGGTGGCCATGTGCCTGTACCTGTTCGCATGAGCCACGAGCGTGCTCACTGCTGCCGGGCGAGCGATCCAGCGCCCGGTGTTGCCGCTACACGAACCCCATCCCCTTCTCGTTCGCCGTGCTGGAGGTAGCGACGAACTTGATGAAGTGGGTCGGAATCCACACCGTTGTCTCTTCATCGACGGGCCCGTGCATCTGCGCGGGAGTGAACGTCAATTCGACGAAGGGACCGACGACCTCGAATTTCCGGCAATACAGGTATTTCCCGATCGGGCCTTCGCGGGCATAGGGCTCCAGCGCGCCACCGAGTTCGCTCCAGCCTTCATCGAAAAGCAGGACGCCGAACCTGTTGTCATTACCTGTCATCGTCCATCTCCGCTACTCCGCATGGCAGTGCCCTCATCGGGGATGCCGCTGACCCCGTGATGAGCTAGCCAAAGGCGCCGTCCTGGACGCGCCAGGCGACGGAGGACATTCGCTCTGCGGCGTGACTGGCATCATGCGTATCGCTCTTGACTGCCACCTGAGCCGCGAGGGCTCACAGCCCGCCCTTTCACCGCGGGGTGCCATGACGACGCATCGGAGCCACTTACGTCGTGTTTATCCCATTGTTCGCGTTTGGGACCAGAGGAGATCAGCGGCCATGCTTACTTAAGAAAGGGTCGGGACTCGTCGTGCCCTATCTAACGGTCACTTGTTTCGTTTCCTGCGCGAAGGGGCTCAGCCCGAGCCAATGCTCCATGCGAGATGCAAGCTCGGGTGTTCCCGTCAAGCGCAACCTGCCGGCGTCGCTTGCTTCCCGGACTGTCGTGATGCCCATCCATATGGCGGTCATGGTGCGCAGTTCCGTTACCACGTAGAGATCGACGTCATGGCCGGGATCGGTCATGCACAGATCCACTACGCCATGTTGTGCCGCCTTATCCACAATGAGCCACCACTCGCGCTGGCCTCGCGTGAGCCCCTGATACAGAAACTGAATCGTCACCCGCCGTGACGGCAGCGGTGTCGGATTCAGGTTGCGGCGCATATCCCACATCAGCAGCGACGGATCCAGGTTCTTCAGGGACAGTTGCGTCTCGAGCCAGCGCTGGCCCCAGGAGCCCATGGACATGATCACCGGTCGCAGTTCCTCGCCGGCCTCTGTGAGGTAGTAGGTGGGACTACCGCGCTCGCCGTCGCACCGACGCTCAACAACGCCCAGCTCTTCGAGCTCGTTCAGCCTTTTCGAAAGCAGAGCGGGTGATATCCGGGGCAGCCCCCGGCGCAGCTCGTTGAAGCGGCTGCTGCCACACAGCAGCTCGCGGACCACCAGCATCGTCCACCGCGTCCCGAGCACCTCGGATGCCATGGCGACGGGGCAGAACTGTCCGTATCCGCGATCGGCCATGATCCGGCCTCCCCGATGCATCCCCGCCGCCGTGCGGGCGCCCCACGGCCGCATCGCCGGCGCCAGGGGCAACAGTACAGTTCATGAACTAGAAAAAGAGTAGCAGCCGGTGAAATGGTCAACCATCCACTGGAGGGCAGTGGGTGACCTGATGATCGTTGACGGAAAGGAGGAGTGGTCATGAGTTCGGAAACGGTGCCCGCGGAGGCGGGCGAGATGGAAGCGCTCAAGACCCGGCTCAAGGCGACGTGGGAGTCCGGCGAATACGGGCACTTCGCCGAGTACCTGGAGCGGGGTGCACTGGCGTTCCTGGAGCGCATGCGCGTTGTCCCGGGCACGCACATGCTGGACGTGGCGTGCGGTGCTGGGCAGGTCAGCATTCCGGCTGCGCGTGCCGGGGCGGGAGTGGTCGGCGTCGACATCGCCGCGAACCTGGTCGAGCGGGCCCGGGAGCGCGCCCGGAAGGAAGGCCTGAATGCCCGCTTCGATGAGGGTGATGCCGAAGCGCTCCCCTATCCGGAGGAGTCGTTCGACCTCGTCGCCAGTCTGTTCGGCGCGATGTTCGCGCCGCAACCCGACAAGGTGGCCGCGGAGCTGGTCCGTGTCTGCCGTCCGGGCGGCCGGATCGTCATGGGGAACTGGACGCCCGAGGGCTTCGTGGGGCAGATGTTCAAGACCATCGGCAAGCACGTCCCGCCACCGCCCATCATGGCGTCGCCGGTGAAGTGGGGCGACGAAGCCACAGTGCGCGAGCGCTTCGCCACGGGGATCGCGGAGCTGGAGATGACCCGGCGCCTGTATCCGTTCGAGTACCCGTTCCCGCCGGCGGAGGTCGTGGCGTTCTTCCGCACCTATTACGGGCCCGCCAACCGCGCTTTCGCCGCACTGGATGAGTCCGGGCAGGCAGCGCTGCACGAGGATCTGGAACGGCTGTGGACCCGGCACAACCAGGGAGCGGACGGTACCACCTACTGCGAAGGGGAGTACCTTGAAGTGGTCGCGACCCGGGCGTAGGGAGCAGCAAGGATCGGCGGGGCGGTACATGCCCCGCTGATCCCGAATTCCCGCCAACGCATCGAGGTGGATCAGCATGCGTGCAGGGGTGATCGGTGGCGGAATCGCGGGCCTATCCGGGGCGGTTTGTGAGGTCATTCACATCGCCCGGGGGCCTCTCCTACGCGAGGAGCTCAGGCGTCAAGCCTCGCCTTCACGGCTTGCGCCGTAAACTCCATGAGGGCCCGGATTCGCGCGACGCGCCGCAGATCGGGGTGCGTCAGCAACCAGAGCTCCCTCGCCAGCTCGGCGACGGGTTCGGTGAGCCGCGCCAGCAGAGGGTCTCCATCACCCAGGTAGCAGGGCAGTACGGCAATACCCGTTCCGGTCCGCACTGCCGCAAGCAGGCCCATGAGGGTGTCGACGCGATAGGGACAGCACGCATCGACGCCGACGGCCGTCATCCAGGATTGCAGAGGGCGGTCATAGAGCCCCGAGCTGGGTCCGATCCAGGAGAATGCCCGGAGCGCCGCATGCGTGGTGATCGGATCATATGCATCGGCACGGCCATAGACAGCTTGCTCGAGCACGGCGATCCGGCGCCCGACCAGCGTCTCGGGCGGCATGTTCGACGGGCGGATGGCCACGTCCGCTTCCCGCTTGGACAGGTTGAACAGCTGATTCGAAATCGCGACATCCAGCGAGATTTCGGGATGTGAGGCCCGGAAGTCGCGGAAGACCGGCGACAGTAAACCGAACAGCAACGAATCGGTCGTCGTGACCGCCACGTTCCCGGACGGTTGCAGGTCCTGCCCGACGACCCGTCGCTCCGCCGCCAGCACCTCGGCTTCAAGATGCTCCGCCGTCCGCGCCAGGTCCTCCCCCGCCGGCGTCGGCGTATATCCCGTGCGACTGCGTTCGAACAACCTCACGCCTAGCCGCTTCTCGATGGCTCCCAGGCGGCGATAGACCGTTGCATGGCTCACGCCCAGACGACGGGCCGCGCCGGACAGGGAGCCCGTGGCGGCAATCGCCAGGATCGTGCCCAGGTCATCCCAGTGCGCCTTCTGTTCATTCATGCAAAGTTCATTTTCTCGTATAGCGAATTTATTTGCATTACTGAAGATCCTACAGTTCCCACCAGAAGCAGCCAAGAGGCCTTGCCCCACAGGATGAACGCAACGGGGCGGAGGCGACCGCGACCCCGGACAGGGAGAGAGACGTCATGCGACACACAACCGAACAGGCAGCGACGACACGACCGAATGTGTATCTCCGCGCCAACGGCTCCATCGATACGGAGGCGGTGCGCGAGCATGCGCGGCAGGAGCGTGCCCGGGTCGTCGAGGCCTTCATCGGCAGAGTGGTTCTGCCCCTTCCGCGCAGGCTCACCCATTGCTGGTACACGCTCCGGCGGGGGATCGCCGCGCGCGGACGGCGGAGGCAAGGCGCTGCTGCAAGGGCGACTGAGGCTGGAACGCACTGAGAGAAAACTGCGTGCGTGCGTTCGGGCGCCGGCGCGCCGCCGGAGCTCGGCGACGGGCACGCCGTGGCACAGGGCACGGAGTGAAACGGGTGCGACAGCGTGCGGCGGCAATCCCCTGGTGACCTGGCCGCCGCTGTAACCACCGCTGCTTGTTTCCACGCCCCGGCTATGGCCCTACATGCTGCAGGATGTTGACGAGCCTGCCGAACGGATCGCGGACGTAGAATCTCCGCACGCCCCAGGGTTCGCTTACGGGTCCGTACTCGATGGGCACGTTCGCCTCTGCGAATCGCGCGAACGCGGCCTCGATATCATCGACTTCAATGGACAAATCGGGTACCGGCGTCCCGGAGCCGCCCTCGGAGCCGAAACTGACCTGAACCGTCATCCTTTCGTCCGACCCGTACGTCTGAAACCACCCGTGATCCATGAGCACGTCGAGGCCCAGCAGCTCCCCGTAGAAGCTCTTCGCCTTGTCGAGATCGGACGTCGCCGTGTTGGATACGATACGTTTCACTTTCATGGTTCCCTCCTGTTCTTCCCATCGCGCCCTGCCGGCGCTTACCCGGGCGGTCAGCCATCGGCTTCCGCGATACCGTCCGCCTCGATCTCCACGAGCCACTCCGGATCGATGAAGGCCTTGACCTCCACGAAGGTGCACGCCGGCCTCACGGTCGCGAAAAACTCGCCATGGGCACGCGCGGCCTCTTCCCACTGCGAGATGTCGGTGAGCATCACCCGCGTTCGAATGACATCCGACAGAGACAATCCCGCATCGGCCACTGCTTCAGCGATGATCTCGAGACATCGTCTTGTCTGTCCGTAGACATCGCCGGCGGCGGCGACTCCGCCTCCAGGCGCGATCGGGGCGGTGCCGGAAACGGCGATGAACGGCCCGACACGTACCGCCCGCGAGAAGCCGATACGGGGCTCGAGGGGCGAACCGGAGGAGACATGCTTGGGCATAATATGATCCCCGGACGATGGATACCTGACGGTCTAAGCTCGGATGACATTCTGCCACGTCAGCGACAATGGAACGCGACGGCGTCGACGAGAAATCAGGCTCTGCCGGGTGATCAGAGCACATGAATCGGCGCCCGCAAACGGTGACGACTGCGAGCTTGATTGCACCGGTTGGGCCCGTTTTCCGCCCAATGTTCGACGCACACCATAATCGCCGATGCCTGCGCCCACGGCGCCAACGCGCGGCACTCGACAATCCTCACGACATCCTCATGGCTTCCTCATTCCGGCGGCCGGGGCCGGCTCTACACTGAATCCTGCCCGGGGCAGCAAACCATTTTCGTTCCCGGGAGCGGAGCAACGCAGGAAAGCCCACGTCGTACAGGAGGCAGAGCCATGAGCACAGATCTTTACGAGCGGCTCGGGTCCGGGCCCGGTATTTCGTCGCTGGTCGACCGCATCGTCGACGCGCATCTGGTCAACCCGGAAATCAATCCGCGCTACCAGGCGTTGAAGGAGGACCCGGACCGCATGGCTACAGCCAAGCGGCATCTGCGCGACTTCCTGGGCGAAGGCAGCGGCGGACCGGAGAAGTACGAGGGCCGCAGCATGCTCGAGATCCATCGCGGCATGAACATCGGCGAGAGCGAGTACATGGCCGTGCTGGACGACATCCTGCGGTCGCTGGACGCCCAGGGCGTCGATGAGGCGACCCGCCGGGACGTGCTCGCCATTGCCTATTCCCTCAAGGACGAGATCGTTCGGGTCTGAGCAACAATGCCGGGGGCCGTATCCGCTGCCCTGTCTACGCAGAGCAGCCGATGCGGCCCCCCGGCGAGCCCGATACAACCGCTCCCGCGCACCTTCTCCAGATTGGCCGGTCCGGCCCGACGCCATGGAACTCCGAGAGCTCGGGTTGCGTATCTATAAGGTGCGTTGAGGTCTTCCAAGGAGCGCCTTGTGCCACTCAACACGGGCGCTCGCTACATCTGCATTGCGACATGACCGTCGCGTCCGAGGTGGACCGTCCAAGCGATGGAAGAGGATAACGGGATCACCGCGTGGATAAGGGATCTTGCGGTTCTTGCGAGGGAATCCGTCAATGCCCAGCGACGAGTGGCGGAAGTGATGCAGGATCAGCCGGCCGCCGACAGCCTGAACCGGCTCGCCGGAGAGCACGAGGCGTTGGTCGATGAGCTGGACTCGGCGATCTGGAACAGGGGCGCTCTCACCAGCATGCCGGACGCCGACCTTGAAACGTTGCGCGATCTGAGGGCGCATTTCGAGACCTTCGTGCACTTGAGCGAACCCGAGGACTTGCTGCGCCGCTGCCGGGAAACGGAGGCGAAGCTTTCGGCCGCCGCCGCCGAGGTTACCCGGATCACGCACGCGCCGGCGGACCTCGTCGATATCGCCGCACGCCTGGAGCAGGAAGCTGAAGAGGCGTCCCTGGAAATCGACCGTCTCCTGCAGCGCATGTGACGGAGGGGCCCGATGGCGGCGTCAAGTGATCGCAAAGTCCAGCGCGTGCTGTTGCTGCTATCCGCGGCAAAGGCGGAAGAGCTCACGCAAGCCAGGCTGGACGAGATCGTCGAGGCCATGCGCCCTGCCGAGGTAACACTGATCGACTTCGACACCATCGAGGATGGCCGCAGGATACTGCAGGAGCGCGGGCAGGGTTTCGACTGCATCGCGGTCGGTGGCGGCGACGGTACGCTCAATAGCCTTGCGCAAGCGCTCTGCGACGCCGCACGCCCGCTGCTGGTGATACCGCTTGGAACCGCCAACGATCTTGCCCGAACGCTGGCTCTGCCCCGTGACGCTCCGCAAGCCGCGGCCGTGCTTCACACAGGGCGTGTGCACCGCATCGACCTGGGTGAAGTGAACGGACACCTCTTCTTCAATGTCGCCAGCGTAGGGCTGAGCGTGGAAATCGCCGCACGCCTTGCCGGCGTGCGCAAGCGCTGGGGCATCGTCCACTATGTCGGCGCTTTCATTCTCGGCTGGCGTGCAAGAAAATCGTTCCGCATCCATATCTCCTGCGACCAGACATCGCTATCCCTGCGATCGATCCAGGTGTCGGTCGGGAACGGGCGCTTTCACGGCGGCGGGCTAGCCGTAACCCAGGACGCCAGGATCGACGACGGCCTGCTGGGTGTCTACGCCCTCTTGCCGCAGCCGTTGTGGCACCTGCTCTTGATCCTGCCGGCGCTACGCGCCGGCGCGCACAGGTCCACGCGCTGGATCACGATACTACGAGGACGCCAGGTGACTCTGTCGACACGCCGTCAGCGCCAGATCAACGCCGACGGTGAAATCGTCACCGTTACACCCGCAACCTTCAAGGTGCGCCGGGGCGCTCTGCAGGTCATCATCCCGGGTGAATGATACAGCCTGGTCGCTGACGCTATAGACGGTCAGGCAAGCGCAATGGAGAACGCCACCATGTTGCAGGATCAACTGACCATCGACGTCGAAATGGTCGGCACGGTCGTGCTGTCGGCCTTTGTCATGTACGCGACCGTCATGGCCTTCGCGCGTCTGGCCGGAGTGCGGAGTTTTGCGGAGATGTCGACCTTCGACATCGCGATCACGATCGCTATCGGCTCGACCGTCGGGGCGACGATGGTCGTGGACAAGCCGATGCTGCTCCAGGGCGTCCTTGCGGTCGCAACGCTCTATGCCCTCCACCTCGGGGTATCCAAACTGCGCCACCGCTACCGCGGGGTCGAGCGGAGCGTGGATAATCGGCCCATCCTGCTGATGGGCGCGGGCGGGCGGATGTTGCCACGCAATATGCAGGTTGCTCGTGTCACAACGGAGGATCTGCGGAGCAAGCTGCGCAAAGCCAACGTCCAGCAGCTATCCACCGTGCGTGCGGTCGTGATGGACGGCACCGGGGAAGTGCACGTGCTGCACGGAGACGGTCCCGATCAATTGCCGGACCCTTGGCTCATGGAGGGTGTTCGCAACTACGAGGATGAGCCTTTGAACGGTTAGGCATGCGCCGAACTGCCGCTACACGAATCCCATCCCCTTCTCGTTCGCCATGCTGGAGGTCGCGACGAACTTGATGAAGTGGGTCGGGATCCAAACCGTTGTCTCCTCATCGATGCGGCCGCGAACCTGGCCGGGAGTGAATGTCAACTCGACGAAAGACCCGATGACCTCGAATTTCCGGCAGTACAGGTATTTGCCGATGGGGCCCTCGCGGGCATAGGGCTCCAGAGCGCCGCCCAGCTCGTCCCAGCCCTCATCGAAAAGAAGGACGCCGAACCTGTTGTCATTGCCTGTCATGATCCACCTCCGCTGACGCGCGCCGCCCTGGCCTCCCCCGGGATGCCGCTAACCCTGCGACCGGCGAGCCGGGAGGTCCACAGCGCTCCCCTATCCTTCCAGCGTGACACCCATACGGCCGGTTTGCCCGCCAGGGCCGAAGGCACATCCCCGGGCCGGGGAAACTGTGATCCAGCTCTCCTTCCCGCCGTGTCGATTCTGCGTAGGATGTGACTGCACACGCAGCGCGCATCCGCAATGCCAACGTCGTCTCCTGCGCGGGCACCGGATGCGGCAAGCCTCTATTTCGTGCGAGATCTCCTTTGGCCCGTTTTAGGCGAAAGCGCATGCACGCATCCTTGCACCGTCTGCTGAACTGGCTCCGGGCTGTCCACGAGCCGGAACACCTCGCATCGAAGGCGGCGTACCTGGGTCGGTTCTCGGTGGTGGCCACGGTGATCACCGCCGGGTTCGTCGCGTGCACGTGGATCTGGGATTACGCCCTCGATCCTGCAAGCATCGGGGAGACGGTGTGGCTGCGCGCCGCGCAGTCCGCCGCCGTGCTGCTCCTCGCGGCCGTCATGTGGATGAATCCCACGGGCTGGATGGCCCGGACGGGGCTTTTCCTTGTTCCGGCCTTCGTCCAGATCACCTTCATCGAGGTGCTCGACCGGCTCGACGGCGGTGCGTCCTACGGCTTGGGCGGGTTCCTGTACTTCTTCGTCTTCGTGCCGTTCATCGCCCAGGCGCAGAGTCTGCGCTTCAACGCCGTCCTGCTGGCATTCCTGGCCGTATTCCCGAGCATTCTCGTCACCCTGGAGCTCGGGGCGCGCCTCGATCTCACGGTCTACAACGCCTATGTCTGGATGGTGTACGGGCCCGTCGTACTGATTCTCGCGCTCCTGGAGCATCTCATCGACCAGGTGCACACCCAGCACAACCTGTTGAAGGACCAAGCCGATACCGACGCGCTCACGGGCATCCCCAACCGGCGCTACCTGTTCGAGCACGCGGAGCAGCTCATTGCGCATTCGTTCGCCTCCGGCAAGCCCGTCGCCCTGCTGCTGCTCGACATCGACCATTTCAAGGACATCAATGACCGCTACGGCCATGCCTGCGGTGACAGCGTCCTGAAGCAGGTCGCGGAACAACTCCAGCGCTGCAGCCGCGGCTCCGACCTTGTCGCCCGGCTCGGCGGCGAGGAATTCGTCATCGTGCTCCCAGGCGTGGACACCGATTGTGCCCGTGCGAGGGCCAAGCGCATCGGCCGCACCATCGCCGAGCACCGCTTCGAAGCGGGATCAAGCGGCATGCCGCCCGTCAGCATAACCATCAGCACGGGTTACGCGTCAGCGACACCCGACGAGAACCCGCGCCGTCTCCTCGAGCTGGTGGAACAGGCCGACACCGGTCTCTACCTGGCGAAGCAGCGGGGACGAAACCGTGTGGAGGCGGTGGACTCCCCCAGGGCCCAGCCGGTCTGAGCCTTCGACCGATTCCGCCACCCGCGGGCGGAAACGCGCGTACAGGAACTGCCGCGTCCTGCCGCCGGGAGACGGTCCTCGAAGGCGTGCTCCATCACCGCGACACCTCAGAGTCTGTCGTCGCAACAATCTGTGCACATCCCGGCACACCCTCATTCTCCTCCTGAACACCCCTCCCCGCCGCATCCATCGGCCCGGGCGTTTCCCGGGCGGGCTGGCACGCGGCGTGCAGTAGCGAGGCCGGCAACGGTCCTGAACCGTTCCCGCAACGCCATAACAATCCTGGATGGAGAAGACGCAATGAGCTATGCAAAGCCCGGTCAGCCCGGTTCGGTGATCAGCTTCAAGTCCCGCTACGCCAACTTCATCAACGGCGAGTGGGTCGCGCCCGTGGAGGGACGCTATTTCGACAACGTCAGCCCCGTGGACGGTGCGGCCTTCTGCGGGATCCCGCGCTCCACGGCGGCCGACGTGGACAATGCCCTGGACGCCGCCCACTGACGCCGGGCCGGTCCCGGCTACATACCCGGCTCGTCGGTCTGCCAGTTCGGCGGCACCAGTCCGTGGCGGCGCATGCGCCGGTAGATCGTGGGCCGGGACAGGCCCAGCTCCCGGGCGACGGCACTGACGTTCCAGTGCGTGCGCTTCAGGGCCTCCTCGAGAGCGACAGCGTCGCCGGACAGCGGTAAGCGCCCTGCAGGCGGCGGCGCTCGACGGTCCTCTGCCGCCGGCTTCCCCGACGCTTCCGCGGGCAGGTCGCTGGCCTTGATCTCGCTCCCGGTGGCCGTCGCCAGGGCGAAGGCCAGGGCATTGATCAGCTCGCGGATGTTGCCCGGCCACGGGCGTGCCAGCAGCGCGCTCACGGCATCGGCCCGCAGCCGGGGGGCTCCGGGACGGTCCCGGGTCAGGCCGGCGTAGACGCAATCGATGACGTATTGCTGATCGGCCCGCTCCCGCAACGGCGGCAGCCATAGCGTGGCGCCGTTGAGCCGGTAGTAGAGGTCCTGCCGGAAGGTACCGGCGGCGTTCAGCCGGCCGAGATCCTGGTGCGTCGCCGCCACCACGCGCAGATCCACCGGCACGGGGCGATCCGCCCCCAGCGGCTGAATCTCCTGCTCGGCAAGCACCCGCAGCAGCCGCGTCTGCAGGTGTAGCGGCATGTCGCCGATCTCGTCCAGGAACAGGGTGCCGCCGTCGGCCTGCTGCACCAGACCGTGGCGCCCCTTCTGGCGCCCGCCGGTGAAGGCGCCGGCCTGGTAACCGAAGAGCTCGCTCTCAATCAGCGACTCGGGGATCGCCGCGCAGTTCATGGCCACGAACGCCCCCTTCGCGCGACGGCTGGACTCGTGCAGGGCCCGCGCCAGCCGTTCCTTGCCGGTGCCCGTCTCACCGGTGATCAGCACGTTGATGGGCTCGTTGCGAAGGCGCTTGGCCATGGCCAGGGTCTTGCGCATGACGGGGTCATCCGCCGCCAGGCGATCCAGCACCGGCACCTCCTCTTCGGCATCGATGACGCCGCTGGAGCGATGGCGCGGCAACAAGCGGCTCGGCTGGATCAGCGTGGCAAAGATGATCTCGCCCTGCTGCCGCATCCGGAAGGCGCGGATCTGGTCCTCGCTGCGGTACGGAAGGTCCCAGAGGTCCGGGAGCTCGCAGTCCAGGGCGTCCGTTATCCGCAGCGGATCCGGCCCCTGCCCCGCCTGCCGGCGAAGGAGCTCGCGCCCCGGGGTATTGGCCGCGAGAATGGTACCGTCCTCTTCCATGGCAACCAGGTAGCGGCCGCTCACCCGCACGAACTCCCGCGAGGAGTCGCAGCGCAGGATGTAGCTGTTGCGGTAGCGGCGCAGGAAGTAGGCGTCCTCGATCATGCGTGCATAGAGCATGACCAGGTGGTGGCCGAACGTCTGGCTCTCCGGCGCAGTGGGCGAATCCAGCGCCGAGATGTTGAGTACGGCGAGCCGGTTGCCATCCGGGTCGCGGATCGGCGCCGCGGTGCAGGTCAAGCCGATGTGGGTGGCGTCGAAGTGGTCGGTACGGTGGCAGCTCAGGGAGACATTGTCCCGCAGGCAGGTGCCCACGGCGCACGTGCCGGCGTAGTCCTCGCTCCAGTCCGCGCCAAGGTACAGCCCCGCCTCGCGGAGCCGGGCGTCCCGCCGCTTGTCACCCAGGTACTGCACCGTGATGCCGCGGTCATCGGTGAGCAGCAGCACGTAATCGAGCTGCGCCGCCTGCTGGTAGAGCTGGTCGACACCAGCGCGGGCCACGCTCAGCAGCTCGTCGGCGCGGTCCTGATGCTCCCGCAGCACCTGGCTGGTCACGATCCGGGCGGGACGGGGCCGGGTCGGGTCCAGCCCGTACTCGTCGATGCACCGTTGCCATGACCGGCCGATCAAGGGCGAGTTCGGCGTCTGGGCGATGGGCTTGTTCGTCCCTTCGGCATACCGCAGAACGGAGTCGATGTGCTCGCGCTGTTCGCGGCGAAGGCCCATGTCTTCTCCTCCCGGAAGCCGGTGTCCGGCAACCGATATTATTGGCTGCCGTGCAGGCAGCCTTATCGAGCCAAAACACCACACCCCGAGGGGCCTGTCAAATCGATGTAAAGCCCGGCATATCAGTTCGTTACACCTGTAACGATGAGCGTCTCAGGTGTAACGCCGAGCCCGATCCAGCGCGTCCCCGCTCGCTGGACCGCCCCGCCCGCGAGCCCGAAGAAAATACAACACGCACAATCCGTTACGGGCTCTCGACGAGCCCGGCCGGGAACTGGCACGGGATCTGCTGTGCTCTACCGCGAAGGCCCGGTCGACAGGGCCAGCCGGCCGTGGACGACCGCCGGGCGCAACCGCCCGGCGGTGCCGAAACCACGTGCCTTATCAACGGGAGGAGAACAGCATGTCGGTAACACAGAACACCCCGAACGAGCAGATTTCCGATTGGCTCGCGGATCTCGACGCCGCGCTGCAGCAGCAGGACTTCGATGCCGCCACGCACCTGTTCCTGGACGACTGCTACTGGCGGGACCTGGTGAGCTTCACCTGGAACATCAAGACCGCCGAGGGCCGTGACGCGATCCGCGCCATGCTCGCCGCCACCGTCCCGCACGCCCAGCCGGCCGAATGGGCGCCCGAGGGCGATGCCACCGAGACGGACGGCGTCGTGGAAGGGTGGTTCACGTTCCGCACCGGCGTCGCCAACGGACGCGGCATCGTCCGCCTCCAGGGCGGCAAGTGCTGGACGTTGCTCACTAGCATGACGGAGCTGCGGGACCACCCGGAGCCCATGAACCACCGCCGCCCGAAAGGGGCCAGCCACGGGGCCTCGAAGCAGCGCGAGACCTGGAGCGAGGCGCGCGAGCGCGAGCAGGCGGAGCTCGGCTACTCGCGCCAGCCCTACTGCGTGATCGTCGGCGGCGGCCAGGGCGGCATCGGCCTCGCTGCGCGCCTGCGCCAGATGGACGTGCCCACCATCGTCGTGGAGAAAAACCCCCGCCCGGGCGACTCCTGGCGCAACCGCTACAAGTCGCTGTGCCTGCACGATCCGGTCTGGTACGACCACCTGCCCTATCTGCCCTTCCCGGACAACTGGCCGGTGTTCTCGCCGAAGGACAAGATCGGTGACTGGCTGGAGATGTACACCAAGGTGATGGAGCTCAACTACTGGACGTCCACGGAATGCGAAAGCGCCAGCTACGACGAGGCCGCCGGAGAATGGATCGTCAGCGTCAACCGCAACGGCGAGCGGGTAACACTGCGCCCCAGGCAGCTGGTACTGGCCACCGGAATGTCCGGTGTACCGAATATCCCCGAGTACCCGGGCGCGGAGACGTTCCAGGGCGAGCAGCAACACTCCAGCCAGCATCCCGGCCCGGACGCCTATCGCGGCAGGAAGTGCATCGTGGTGGGCTCGAACAACTCCGCCCACGACATCTGCGCGGCGCTGTGGGAGAACGACGCCGACGTCACCATGCTGCAGCGATCCTCCACCCACATCGTGAAATCGGAATCGCTCATGGATGTGGTGCTCGGGCCGCTGTATTCCGAGCAGGCCGTGGCGAACGGCATCACCCACGACACGGCGGACATGATTTTCGCCTCCATCCCCTATCGCGTGCTGCCGCAGATGCAAAAGCCCGCCTTCGACACCATCCGCGAGCGCGATGCCGAGTTCTACAACCGGCTGGAAGCCGCCGGCTTCCTGCTCGACTTCGGAGCCGACGATTCCGGGCTGTTCCTCAAGTATCTCCGCCGGGCCGGGGGCTACTACATCGATGTCGGCGCCAGCGAGCTCATCGCCAACGGCGACGTCAAGCTTCGCAGCGGCGTCAGCATCGAGCGGATCAACCCGAGCTCCGTCACCCTAACGGACGGCTCGGAGCTGCCGGCGGACCTCATTGTCTACGCGACCGGCTACGGCTCCATGAACGGCTGGGCGGCCCGGATCGTGTCCCAGGACGTGGCCGACAAGGTCGGCAAGTGCTGGGGGCTGGGCTCGGATACACCCAAGGACCCGGGCCCCTGGGAAGGCGAGCTGCGCAACATGTGGAAGCCCACCCGGCAGGAGGCGCTGTGGTTCCACGGCGGCAACCTGCACCAGTCGCGGCACTACTCCCACTACCTGGCGCTGCAGCTCAAGGCCCGCATGGAGGGCATCCCGACGCCCGTCTACGGCCTGCAGGAGGTGCATCACCTGGCCTAGCAGCGCCTCAGTGGCCCGGCGCCGTTACCGCGGCGCCGGGCCATGCAGATGCTCCGCACACCGTGTCGCACCGGCCGGTCGCCGATGCCGACAAGATCGCCCGTGCCGTGTTCCCGGACTGTTCCTGCGGCGCTGTCCTGTAGCCGCCTATCCCGCCGTCCGCAGGCGGAAATGCGCGTACAGGAACTGCTGCGTCGTCCCTGCAGGCGTGACGTGGTCCTCGGTGATGTGCTCCACCAGCGCAAAGCGCGGACCGAGCTGCTCGTGCAGCGTTGCCGCATCATAGCGCACGACGTCGAGCCCGCTGCACTGCTCCGGGCCCTGCGGCCCGAAGGTCGCCATGATGAGGCTTCCGCCCGGGGTCAGGCTGCCCAGCGCCTGGCGCACATAGGCGGCGCGGAGCCCGGGATCGACCAGGAAGTGGAACACCGCGCGATCGTGCCACACGGCATAGTGCTGCTCCGGCAGGGCCGCCCCGGTGATGTCGGCGACCTGCCAGTCCACGTCAAGGGCCCGCTCGCCGAGCCGTTGCCGGGCCACGTCGACGGCGGCCCGGGAGAGATCGAGCACCGTGACGCGCCGGTAGCCCTCCGCCAGCAGGTCGTCGACCAGCGTGGATTCGCCGCCGCCGACATCGATGATGGGCGCCGCGCGATCCGGCGCCGCCTCCCGGATCAGCCGCAGCGACGTCTCCAGGTGCGGGCGGTACCAGCTCACCTCGTCGGGCGCCTTGTCGCGGTAGATCGCCTCCCAGTGGGACTGCATTGTCATCGCTCTCCTCCGGATCGCCCTTCCCCCAACGGCGTGGCATGCGGCGATCCGCGTCAGGCCACGGGCAGCCCGGCCGCCTTCCATTCCGGGAAACCCTCCCGGTACCGCCGCACCCGGAACCCGCGGCGCCGCAGGAACTGCTCGGCCTCGTGGGAGAGCACGCAGTAAGGGCCGCGGCAGTAGGCAACGATCTCCTGGTCGCGCGGCAGCCGATCCAGCATCGCCTCGAGCCGGTCCGCCGGCACGTTGATGGCCTCGGGCAGATGGCCGGCGCGGTACTCCGGCTCCGGGCGCACGTCCAGGAGCGCGACATCGCCGCGCTCCAGCGCCGCCCGCAGCTCGTTCCGGGACATGGGCTCGAGCGCGCCATCGGCGTCGTCGTCGGCGAACAGCCTGCCGACCAGCCGCTCCACCTCGGCAAGATTGGTCTCGGCGACCTCCCGCATGAGCCCTATCAGCGTCACGATCCGCTCGTCGGTGAGGCGGTAGACCACACGGCGTCCATCACGGCGCGTGGTGACCAGCCCCGCCCGACGGAGGTGCTGGAGGTGCTGCGAGGCATTCGCCACGGACAGGCCAGTCGCGTGCGCCAGCGCCTCGACCGGCGCCTCCGTCTGCGCCAGCCGCTCGAGAAGCTCCAGGCGGTGGCCGTTACCCAGCGCGCGTCCTACTCCGGACAGCGTGTCGAAGAGTTCCTGGCGGGCTTGCGGCATCGGCACCTCGTTCGGGAATACGCGCTGTCATGGATGCATACTACATTTTAGTATATTCAATTGATAATTTGAATATACTAGCGAAATGCGGATCTCCAGCATCAAAACCTCCGGCTTTCCGGCGTTTACTTGCCGGTGAGGCGGTGCAATACTCAGTGCATGGTTCGCAGCCCTCTCGTCCTCGCCATTGCGTTGCTGGTCACCGCTGTCATGCTTCTGCACGGGACAGCGGTCATGGCGTGCAACGCCAATGCCCCCAAGGGCAGCCCTGGCACGAACGTAACGGGTGAGACCACTGCGGTGTGCGCGGCATGCGCCGAGCCGGATTCCCCCGCGCCGGCGGCCGATTCCTGCGGTACCACGTGCTCATCGGCCACGGCCTGCATCGATACCAGTACCGCGGGTCAGGATGGCGAGCGCCGGTATGCGGTCAGCGGTCCCTCCCGTCAGACCCGGTATTCCAACACGGTCGAGCCACCGCCGCCGCGATCCACTCCTGTCGTCTGATCCCGATGGACCGGCTCTTGTCGGAGCCGAGGACCGGTCGGTACGCCACCGACCCTGTCTTGACGAGGAGTAGCACCGATGTCCGACCTATACCGCCTCCGGGGGCTGTCGCGCCGCCGATTCCTGGCTGCCAGCGCCAGCGCTCTCGGCCTCGCCGCATTGCCCGCCTGGAGCCGCCGGCTGCCGGCAACCGACGACCTCTTCCGGCTCCGTACCGGCCCCGCCCCGTGGTCCCTGCAGCCTGTCGGCCCTGCAGTCTCCGGCGCCTGGGGCTACAACGGGATCGTGCCGGGTCCGACGCTGCGGTATCGCCGGGGCGAGCAGCTTCGCATTCTGCTGGACAACGGGCTCGCACAGCCCACCAGCGTCCACTGGCACGGGATCCGCCTGCCCAATGCCATGGACGGTGTCCCTCACTTGACGCAACCTCCGGTGGCACCGGGAGAGACATTCGAGTACGTTTTCGAGCTCCCCGATGCCGGAACGTACTGGTACCACTCCCACCTGAACGGCCCCGAGCAACTCGCTCGCGGACTGGTGGGGGCATTGGTGGTGGAAGAGCCGGATCCGTACCCGGTGGACCGGGATATCGCCTGGCTCCTGGACGACTGGCGGCTGACGCGACAGGGCGCCATCACCGAGGACTTCAACAATCCCCACGACATGAGCCACGCGGGCCGGATCGGCAATACGGTAACCGTCAATGGACGGCTGCCGCACGCCATGGACGTTCGCCCGGGCGAGCGCATACGGCTGCGCCTGATGAACGCCGCCAATGGCCGCATCTTCGGGCTCGCTTTCGATGACCTGCCCGTGCACGTGATCGCCTTCGATGGCCAGCCGGTCACGCCCCACCAACCCGAGGGCGGCCGGGTCGTCATCGGCCCGGGCATGCGTGCCGATGTGGTCCTCGACTATCCCGCGGAGGCGGACCGACCGTTCGTGGTCCGCGATACGTTCTACCGGGGAATGGAGTACCAGCTCATGGCCTTCACCGTCACCGGTAGTCAGGTCCGGGAAACAGCACCGGCTGGGTCTCCGCCGGCCTTGCCGGCAAATCCGGTACCGGAGCCGAATCTCGACGGAGCCGAAACCCGTGAGATTGTCTTCGGCGGCGGCATGATGGGCGGCACCGGCATGCAGCAGATGATGCGGATGATGCGTGAAGGCATGGCGTGGACGGTCAACGGCAGGCCCGTGGAAGGCCCGGGACAAGGCAACCGGGAGCCTACGTTCACTCTCGCCCGGGGCCAGAGCTGCCGGATCGTCTTCCGCAACGATACCCGCTGGCATCACCCTGTCCACCTGCATGGCCATCACTTCCGGGTGCTCACGAGAAACGGCTCAGCGGAGCCCTACCAGCCATTCCGGGATACGGTCCTGATGAACCCCGACGACACGATCGAAGCGGCCTTCGTGGCCGACAACCCCGGTGACTGGCTCTTCCACTGCCATATTGCCGAGCACCAGGCCGGCGGCATGCGGGGCATGTTCCGGGTACGCGACTGACCGGCTACACCACGACTGGAGATGAAACCATGAAAGACCTGACCCTGATGATGATCGCCGCGGGCGGACTGCTGGTCGGCGGCTTCGTCCATGCCGACCACGACATGCTCCACGCCACGCTCTACAAGAATCCGCAGTGCGGCTGCTGCGAGGCCCATGCGAATCACCTGCGCGAGCACGGCTTCACGGTGGACACGGAACCGACCCACGAAATGCCGGTGCTCAAGCAGGAGCACGGGGTGACCCGGGAGATGGCGGGATGCCACACGACGGTCGTGGATGGCTACGTAGTGGAAGGTCACGTGCACGCCGGCCTGATCCACCGCCTCCTGGAGGAACGCCCGGATGTCACCGGCATCTCCCTGCCGGGAATGCCGACGGGCTCCCCGGGCATGCCCGGTCCGAAGCCGGAACCGCTGGAGGTCTACACCTTCGACGGCGAGGAAACCGCGTTGTTCGGTACACAGTAGGCGCCGGGTCCGGCCGCGACGGGGACCGCCCCCCCCTGCCGGGGCCGCCCCGCCCCCTTTCAAGCGGACCGCCCGGTTACGCTCCCGGTATCCGGAATCATCAGGCGACCCAGCCCCCAGAGAAAGACCGCGAACAGCAGGTGGGGAACCAGCGAGGCCACGATGAGGGCCGGGCTCACGTCCAGGCCGAGCACGCCCCAGCCGATGACCGGGAAGAAGATCACCAGCGCCGCCAGCCACAGGACCAGGCCGAGGGCGAGCGCGCGGGTGAATGCCAGGTCCGGGTAGGCCGCGGCGATGAACAGCAGCGACCAGAGGGTGACGTAGGCGACGTGGAAGAGCAGTCCGACCGGCAACGGCAGCGCCGTGCCCAGGAGCGTTTCCGCGAACGCGAGACTGGGCGGCTCGGGCATGGGCGAGATGCCTGCCAGGTTCACGGGCACCATCACGGCGGACAGGAGCACGGCGTTGATCACGCCCACGCCCAGCGCCCGCGGCCACAGCTTCTGCAGGTTCGTGGTCAGGCTCATCATCCCCTCCCGGTTTGTCCAGTGGTCATGATCCGGCCCCGGACGCCGGCCCGGCCGGCTCGGGCCGCGGTTCCCCGCCCGGCGTGCGCCGGGCGTCGCAGGCCGGCGAGCAGGCCTCGTCGCTGCGCGCGCAGCAGCGCTCGCCGAGGAACGCCATCAGGCCCTCGACGTGTTCGTAGCGGGCGGCGTAGACGATGTGCTGGCCGTCGCGCCAGGACTCCACCAGCCCCGACCGGCGCAGGCGGTTGAGATGGAACGACAGCGCGTTCGGCGCGATACCGAGCGCGCTCGCCAGCCCGCCGGCGGAAAGCCCGGGCGGGCCCGCCTCCACCAGGGCCACGAATACGTCCAGGCGCGCCTCGTGGGCCAGCGCGTCCAGAATCTCGACCAGGGCTTTCTTTTCAATCATACAACAATTATTGAATTCTTTATTGCCGCCGTCAACGGCAAGCGATCCGCCGGCGTCGCCCGCGATGACGGGACGCCGTCCGGCGGACGCACTGTAGACACGGGCGCCAGACGCGCTATTGTCGGTACCAGGATCGCAATCCGGACGAGCCCATGAGCCACGATCACGATCATCCCGACCACAGCCACGTTCCGCCGGAGCCCGCCCTGCGGGTGCAGGCGCTGGAGTCGCTGCTGACCCGCAAGGGGCTGGTGGACCCCGGGGCGCTGGAAGCCATCATCGAGACCTACTCCGAGGAGGTCGGCCCGCGCAACGGCGCCCGCGTGGTGGCGCGCTCCTGGGTCGATGCCGGCTACCGGCAATGGCTGCTGGACGATGCCACGGCGGCCATCGCCCACCTGGGCTACGAGGGGCGCCAGGGCGAGCACATGGTGGCCCTGGAGAATACCGAGCGGGTGCACAACCTGGTGGTGTGCACCCTGTGCTCCTGCTATCCGTGGACGGTGCTGGGCATCCCGCCGGGCTGGTACAAGTCCGAGGCCTACCGCGCGCGGGCGGTGCGCGAGCCCCGGGCGGTGCTGGCGGAGTTCGGCGTCTACCTGGACGACGACACCGAGGTACGGTTGTGGGACAGCACGGCGGAGATCCGCTACCTGGTCGTCCCGCAGCGGCCGGCCGGCACCGAGGGATGGAGCGAAGAAGCCCTGGCGGAGCTGGTCACCCGGGACGCCATGGTCGGCGCCGGCCGCGCCCTGGCCCCCGGTCAGGCAGGAGGTGCCGCATGAACGGCGCACACGATCTCGGCGGCATGCACGGCTTCGGTACCGTGCCCGACAAGGCCGACGACCACCCCCACCCGGCATGGTACGATCGCGCCATGGCGCTGACCGTGGCCATGGCGGCCTGGGGCCGGTGGAACATCGACGCCAACCGGCGCGCCCGCGAGGACATGCATCCGGCACAGTACCTGGGCTACAGCTACTACGAGCGCTGGATCGACGCCCTGGAGCGGCTCATGGTGGAGACCGGGCTGGTCACCGAAGAGGAGCTGCGCACCGGGGAACCCCAGGGGCCGGCGCTGACGCCGCCGGTGGACGCCGACGGCGCCCGGCGCATGCTCCGCCGCGGCGGTCCCACCGAGCGGCAGGTGGCCACCCCGCCCCGCTTCCGGGTCGGCGACCGGGTGGTCACCCGCAACGAGCACCCGGCCGGCCACACGCGCCTGCCCCGCTACGCCCGGGGGCACACCGGCATCATCCTGCGCCACCACGGCGGCCACGTGCTGCCGGATAGCAATGCCCACTTCCGGGGCGAGCACCCGGAGCACCTGTACACGGTCCGGTTCCCCGCCCGGGATCTCTGGGGGACCGAGGCCGACGGCGCCGACACCGTGATGCTGGATCTCTGGGAGAGCTATCTCTATGCACGGTGACCACCAGCCGCCGTTCGAGGCCCCCTGGCAGGCCCAGGCCTTTGCCCTGGCCGTGCATCTCAACCAGCGCGGGCTGTTCACCTGGAGCGAGTGGGCCGCGGCGCTGGCCGCGGAGCGCCGCCGCTCCGCCGAGGCCGGTGTCGCCGACGAGCCGCAGCAGTACTACCTGGACTGGCTGCAGGCGCTGGAACGACTGCTCACCGAGCGCGGCGAGGCCGCCGCCGACGAGCTGGGCACGTTCCGCGAGGCCTGGGTCGCGGCCTACGAGGCGACACCGCACGGGCATCCCGTGCGGCTGGAAAAGGGCTTCGACGCGCTGTCGCGGTCCCGGCACGGGTAGGCCCGGACACCTGCCGCCCGCTCAGTCCAGTTCCGGGTAGTGCCGGAAGATCCCGTGCTCGCTGAACGCCAGCCGCCGGCCGGACTCCAGGTACGCGGCGATGCGCGGGCGCGCGGCGACACGCTCGCGCAGCCCTTCCAGCCGCGGATAGGCCCCGCCCAGGCCCTGCATGGTCCGCGGAAAGGCGTAATAGAGCCCCTCCAGTACCTGGAACACCGCCAGATCCGGATGGCTGGTGGCCCCACGCACCAGGCAGTCGTCCGCCGCGGGATTGCGCTCCAGCACCGTCTCGAAGTAATCCATGAACTTCGGCAGGCGGCTCTCGCGGAATACCGCCGCGCGCCGGGCCGCTTCGGCCTTCTGCTCCTCGTAGTGCAGCGTGGGGCCGAGCGGGTGGTGGGTGTCGTGGATCTCCACCACCCAGTCGGTGACGGTGAGCTGCAGCTGGGCGGCCCAGTAGCGCCCCGCCTCGTCGGCCGGCGCCAGGTCGTGATGATCGCCCAGGAAGCAGAGGATGTTCGCCGTCTGGGCGATGCACAGCTCGCCGGCCCGGAGCACCGGCGGCGCCAGGGCCGGGAAGTCGCCATCGAGGACGTCGGCCACGGCCTCGACGCCGCCCTCCTCCGAGTCCTCCCGGGCGATGTCCCGGTACGCGACACCCGCATCCTCGAGCGCCAGGCGGATGAACTCGCCGCGGCCCGGGATGAACGGCCAGTAGTAGAGAATGTACGTCATGATCGACCCCGCTGTAGCAAACCGACAGGGACCACGGGGTCAACGTACCACGTCCGGCGCCTGCGGCGATCCCCGCCGGCGACGCCGCGCGTGCGGCACCATCAGTGCGCGCCGCTGGCCGCCGTGTGCCCGGCGGTGCGCGTGCCCGGCAGCCGCCGCAGATCCTCCAGCGCCATGGCCAGGCACGGGATGAGGAACAGCAGGATGGCGGACGAGAACACGATACCGTAGCCCAGGGACAGCGCCATGGGGATCATGAACCGGGCCTGGACGGAGGTCTCGAAGATCATGGGCGCCAGTCCGCCGAAGGTGGTCATGGTCGTCAGCGCGATGGGCCGGAAGCGCCGCACGCCCGCGCTGTAGAACGCCTCGAAGGGCGCGTGGCCCTCGCGCAGCCGGGCGTTGGCGTAGTCGATCATCACCAGCGAGCCGTTCACCACCATGCCCCCCAGGGCGATGATGCCCATGACGCTCACCAGGCTCAGGCTGTAGCCCATGATCAGGTGCCCCAGGATGGCGCCGACGATGCCGAAGGGAATCGCCGTCATCACCACCAGCGGCTGCAGGTAGCTGCGGAAGGGAATGGCCAGCAGGGCGTACACGCCCAGCAGCGCCAGGGTTACCGTGGTGGTGAAGCTCTCCAGGGCCTCCTGCATGCTCTCCTGGCGGCCGCCGAAGTCGTACGACACGCCCGGGAAATCCGCGACCAGGCCCGGCAGCACGGACTCGCGCACCTCGGCGAGCACGCGGTTGGTCTGCTCCATGGGCACGACGTCGGCGGTGATCTGCAGCATCCGCCGGCCGTTCTCCCGGCGGATCCGGGTCAGCGCGCGGTCGCGCTCGATGGTGGCGACCTGCTCCAGAGGCACCCGCTGGCCGTCCGGGGTACGCACCATCAATGACGGCACGGCCGCCTCGCTGTCCACGGCCGCGGGGGGCAGCTGGACCCGCACGGTGACCTCGTTGCCGCCGCGCAGCAGCTTGAACGCCTCCTCGCCGTTGAATGCCGCGCGCACCTGTCCCCCCAGATCATTGGCCGACAGCCCCAGGGCGCGGCCGGACTCCGTGAGGCGGAGGTTCCACTGCGGGCTGCCGAGACGATAGCCGTCATCGACATCGGTGACGTAGCTGAGCTCGCGCAGCCGCTCGGCCAGGGCCGAGCTGGCCCGCCGCAGGGTGGCGGTATCGCGGTGGCTTAATCCGATGGTCAGCGCCGCCCCGCCTCCGGGGCCGCCGCGATCCGAATGGAAGCGGATGGATTCCAGGCCGGGAATCTCGCCGGCACGCTCGCGCCACAGCCGGGCGAAGGCGCTCGTCCCGATGGGGCGCTGATCGGCCGGCTCCAGATAGGTCACCACCTCGATCTGCGTGCCCTCGATCTCGGCGTAGATCCCGCGGCTGAGGCCTGCTCCGCCGTTGTCGGCCACCACTTCCTCGGCCGCCTCCACCAGGGTATCGCGCACGCGCTTCATGGAGGCGTCGGGCGTGCCCTGGGGCAGAACGGCGACGACCTCCGCCTGGTCCGACTCCACCGTGGGCATGAGCGAGAACCCCATGGCACCGCTGAGCGGATACGCCAGGGTCACCGCCAGCAGCGCCATGGCGGCGGCCAGGGTGACGTAGCGCCAGTGCATGGCGAAACGCAGGACCGGCCCGTAGACATTGCTGATGAACCGCGAGAAGCCGCGGCTGACCGCCTGCTGGCCCCGGTGCAGCCACGCCCCCGGCCGGGTGCGCCCGCCCTCGCCGGTATAGGCCAGGTGCGCGGGCAGAATGATCAGGGCCTCGATGAGCGAGATGGCGAACACCGTGCCCACCACGATCGGGATGACGGCCCAGAGCTGGCCGAAGGAGCCGGGAATCAGCGCCAGCGGCACGAACGCGACGATGTTGGTGAGCACGCTGACAATGATGGGCACGGCGATGTCGCGGGCCCCCTGAACCGCCGCCGGGACCAGGCCCATACCCTTCTGCCGGTACTCGTAGATGTTCTCGCCGGCGACGATGGCGTCGTCCACGACGATGCCCAGCGCGATGATGAACGCGAACAGCGAGATCATGTTGATGGTGACGTCGAAGAACGGCAGGAACAGGAACGCGCCCAGGAACGATGTCGGAATGCCCACCGTCACCCAGAACGCCAGCTTGAACTCCAGGAACAGGCTCAGCAGCAGCAGGACCAGCACCAGCCCGATGAATCCGTTCTTCATCAGCAGATCCAGCCGTTCCTGGTAGATCTCGGAGGAATCGCTGGCCACGGACACGTCGATGCCGGGCGGCAGCTCGGCCCGGATATCGGGCAGCACCGCCTCACCGGCCTCCGATACGCCGATGGGGGTCTCGTCGGCGACCCGGAACGTCTCCAGCTGCAGGGCCGGCTCGCCGTTGTAGGTGGAGATCGACTCGACCTGATCCGAGAAGGCCTCGCTCACCGTGGCGATGTCGCGCAGCTGCACACGGGATCCGCCGGCCCCGGCGAGCACCGTGATGTCACCGAACGCCTCGGCGTTGACGCGGCGCTCGTCGACTTCCAGCAGGATATCGCCGCCGGGCGTCTTCACGGTTCCGGCGGCGCGGTCCCGGGCGTTGGCGGCCACGACCTCCGCCACCTCCTCCAGGGTCAGGTCGTGGGCGCGCAGCCGGCTCTCGTCGATGTCGACATGGATCTCGTAGGCGCTGACGTCATCCAGCCCCGCCTGGGTAATGCCCGGCGCCAGCAGCAGCTCGTCGCGCACCGTCTCGGCGGCGGCCCGGAGCGTGTGCTCCGGGACATCGCCGTGCACCAGGAAATCCACCACATCCCGGCGCCAGCCGCTGAACTCGATCTCCGGGTCCTCGGCGTCGTCGGGAAAGGTATCGATGGTCTCCACGGCGCGGGTGACGTCCTGGTAGGTACGCTGGACATCCGCGCCCTCGATGAGCTCCAGGGTGACGGTGCCGCTGCCCTGGCCGGCGACGGCGGTCACCTCCTCGATGCCGGGCAGCCCGCGCACCGCCTCTTCCACCGGCTGCACCACGCCCTGCTCGATCTGCTCCGGCGTGGCGCTGGGATAGGCGACGCTGACCTCGATGGCGTCGGTCTGGAAGTCCGGGAAGACCTCCTGGGTGATCTGAGTGGTCATGTACAGACCGCCCACCAGGAGCAGCATCATGATCAGGTTCGGTGCGACCCGGTGGTCCACCATCCAGCCGATGAGGCCGTCGCCGCGCTCACGCGCCATCCCGGCTCTCCCCGGTCGAGCCCTCGTCGGCGGTACGCAGCGGCATGCCCTCGCTGGGCAGGGCCAGCGGCGAGGTCACGATGCGGTCGCCCGCGGCCAGCCCGTCGGTCACGAGCACCCGGCTGTCATCCCGGTAGGCCACCTCCAGGTCGCGGATCTCCAGCAGCCCCTGGTCGTCCATCACCCAGACGGTATTCCCCGGCCGCAGCCATGACGGCTCCAGGGCCACGGCCTGCTCCAGGGTCCGCCCGCGGATCTCCGCGCGCAGGAAACTGCCCAGCAGCAGCCGCGGCCCGTCCGTGGCCCGGGCCAGGGGATCGTCCACGGCCACAAGCACCCGTGCCAGACGGCCGTCCTCCTCCAGCTCCCCCAGCAGGCGCACGACCCGGGCTTCGCGGTGAACCCCCGGCGCCCACACGCCCTCGTTGTAGAGCCGGACGACGGCGCCGGGCTCGCCACCGTCGGGGAAGCTCAGCCAGCGCAGGGCACTGGCCGGCACGGCCACCTCGATCCACCAGGTATCCACGCCCACCAGCTCGGCAACGGCGGTGCTGGAATCCACCTCGCCTCCCACCGCCACGTCCGTGCTGCGGACCAAGGCGTCGAACGGCGCCGTGAGCTCGGTATCGCCGAGGGCCCGACGAGCGTCCGCGACATCCGCCTCGGCGGCAGCCACGGCCGCCTCGGCGCTGTTCAGCTGCGGCTTGCGCAGCATGAGCGCCCGCTCGGCATCGTCCACCGGCTCGTCCATGAGCTCGAACTCGCGCTGGGCGATGGCCTGCTGGCCCTGCTCCAGGGCCAGGTCGGCGCGGGCCTGCGTCAGCGCCGTACGAGCCCGGCGCAGGTCCACCTCGAAGGGCTCGCGGTCGATGCGGATCAGTGGCTCCCCCGCCTTCAGCAGGCCGCCGGGGGTGAGCGCCTCGCTCACGTGCGCCACCCGGCCGCTGACGCGGGGCCGCAGGCTCAGCTCGCGCTTCGGCCGTGCCTGCCCCCAGGCCGTAACGGAGATCGTGTGGCTGGCCATCTCCGCCGGCGTGGTCTCCACCAGCCGCGCCGCCCGGTCCCTGGACGGCCGTTCACCGGCGGTGCGGTCTTCCTGCAGGAACCAGTACCCGGCGGCAAGGCCGGCCGCGAGGACGGCGACCGCGAGGACCGCGTGCACGCCGGCCCGCAACCGGCCGGTGCGGGCCGGCGCTCGGCCGTTGTCCGGTGATTCTTCCATCAGCTGCTCTCGTCGGCGTAGGGGTTGTCTTCAGCCCCGGAATCCGCGGCCGTATCGCCGGGCCAGCCGCCGGCCAGGGTTCGCACCAGCTCGATGCGGTCGGCGACCAGGGCCCAGCGCGCTTCCAGGAGGCTCCGCTGGTTGTCCTGCAGCGTGGTCTGGGCATCGAGCACGTCCAGGAAGTCGGCGGCGCCGTTGCGGTAGCGGTAGCGCAGCTGCTCCAGCACGCGCTCACCCAGCGAGACCTGCTTCTCCAGGCTCGCCACCCGGCTGCGGTCGGCGCGCTCGGCGGCCAGGGCGCTCTCGACCCCCGCCACCGCATCCAGCACCGTCTGCGCATATTCGTTGAAGGCCACGTCCCGGGCCGCCCGCGTCCGGTCCACGTCCGCCTCCAGCTGGCCGCCCCGGAACAGCGGCACCGTCAGGCCGGCGGCGATACGGCCGATCCAGTCCTGGAACAGCGCCGACGGGGACGCCGCAGCGCTCTCCAGGGAAGCGCTCAGGTCCAGGCGCGGATAGCGGGCGGCGATGGCCGAGGCCAGCTCGGCATCGGCCGCCTGCACCCGCAGGAACGCCGCCTCCAGGTCCGGCCGGCGGCGCAGCCACTCGGACGGCACCCCGGCATCCGGCAACGGCGGCACGTCCACCAGCTCCGCGGACTCCGGCAGCGTCAGCGCGTCGGGGCCGGGGCGTCCCTGGAGCGCTGCCAGCTCGGCGCGCAGCCGTTCCAGCTCGCCGGCCACCGATGCCAGCTCCGAGGTGGTGCTCTCCACCAGCTGGCGCTGGCGGAGCAACTCGTCGGCGCCCGCATTGCCCCGCCGGTAGCGCAGCTCCACCAGCTCCTCGATGCGCCGGTTGGTGTCGATCTGCCGGCGGATGAGCTCCCGCAGGGCGCGCTCCCGCAGGATGCCGTAGTACGCGCTCGCGGCTTCCGCCGTCAGGCTGATCCCCGCGGCGCGGAGATCGCGCTCGGTGGCCCGCGCCTCCAGCGCCGCGGCCTCGGCGGCGGAATCCAGCCGCCCCCAGAGATCCACCTCGAAGGCGGCCATGGCGCCGACGGCGTACTCGTCGGTTGTCCGCCCGTCGCTGCGCGTCGCGGATGCGTCGCCGGTGGCATCCAGGGTGGGCAGGCGGCCGCCGGCCTCGCCCCGGGCGGCCGCCCGGGCCTGGCGCAGCCGGCCGCGCGCCGCTGCCAGGGAGAAGCTGTCGTCGACCACCCGCTCCATGACGTCGTCCAGCGCCGGGTCGTCGAAATGCCGCCACCACTCGCCGGGAACAGCGGGCCCCGCCCCGTCTCCCAGGCGATCGGGCAGGGGCACGTCGGCCCGCTCCGGGGCGGGCGATCTGGACGCGCAGCCGGTCAGGAGTATGGCGACGAGCAGGCCGGCCAGCAGCCGTGCGTCACTCCGGTCAGGGATCATGAATCGCTTCCGATTGCTCTTGTCACGGCCCGCGCTGCCGTGACGTGCGGCGCCGGTGGGGACCCGATGTCTTTGTCCCGCCGGCCCGGCACAGAGTTCCCCGCCCCGCGGCCGCACCCACTCACTCCGGTGACGGGAAGGCCCCGGCCTCGCGAAGGAGATCGTTCAGCGCCAGGGCGTTGCGCAGGCCCGCGGGTGTTGCCGTGTTGTTGAAAATGCACCAGGTCGGGCACCCGGTCTGCTGCAGGCGTGCCGCCAGATCGCGCAGGAACGCGTGATCGTATTCCGACTCGAATCGCTTGGGGGATCCGTGCAGCCGGTAGTATGCCAGCTCCCCGGCACCCCCCGGAACGTCCGCCCCCTCGGTCACGGGCGGGTGGGCGGCCGCCCGGGCGACCCGGAACCGCTGCAGCAGGGCCTCGCCCTCGTCGGTGAACCAGCTCTCGTGCCGCGGCTCGCACACCACGGACCCGTCGAACGCCGCGCGCAGGGTGCCGAGAAAGGCCTCCACGTTCTCCGGCTCCAGCCGCAGCGACGGCGGCAGCTGCAGCAGCAGCGGCCCCAGGGCGTCGCCCAGGCCCCCGACCTCCTGGAGGAACTGATCCAGGCCCTCGGTTCGCCGCAGCCGCGCCGAGTGGGTCAGCGCCCGGGGCACCTTGACCGCAAAGAGACGGCCCGGGCCGGCCTCGCGGGCCCACTTCGCGTACAGCGACGGCCGGTGGGGACGGTAGAAGCTGCTGTTGATCTCGCAGGCATTGAATTGCCGGGCATAGCGCTGCAGGTGCGTCCCCTCGCCGGGAAACTCCGGCTGCATCTCCTTCGGCAACCGCCAGCCCGCACATCCGACTCGCATCATCCGTGCAGCTCCGGGATCACGACACGTCCGCGGGCCCGGCCTGCTGCTCCGGCGGCCGGCCCTCGTCATCGTCCAGAGTGGAAGCAGGCGCCTCGATAACGCAATCCCGCCCGGCGCCCTTGCCGTGGTAGAGGGCCTCATCGGCGCGGTTCAGGGCAGGCTCGACACTGCGCTCGCCCGGCTCCACCTGGGCCAGGCCGATCGTGACCGTCGGCCGCAGGGGCGACGGCGACGCGGGGATCTCCATGTCTGCCACGTGCGCGCGCAGACGCTCGGCGACCTCATGCGCCTGGGAAAGCCCCGTGCCCGGCAGGGCGATGGTGAACTCCTCGCCGCCGAAACGCCCGATGATATCGGCTTCCCGCAGCACTTCACGGCAGCGGCGCGCCAGGGCGCGCAGGGCGCGGTCGCCCACGGTGTGGCCGTGGCGGTCGTTGATGGTCTTGAAGTGATCGACATCCACCATGCACACCGCCAGGGGCGTGCGCTCGCGGCGGGCGCGGCGCAGCTCCTGCTCCACGAGCTCGAAGAAGCGGCGACGGGTATTGAGCCCCGTGAGCTCGTCCGTGCGCGCCATGTGCTTGAGTTGCTCCTCCAGGCGCTGGCGCTCGGCGATTTCCTCCTGCAACCGCTGGTTGATCTCCCGCTCCTCCAGCAGCGACGCGTACTGCTCCCGCCGCAACCGGCTGAGGCGCGCGGCGGTCATCAGCCCCACCGTGTTCACGAACACCAGCAGCAGCGTCATGGTCAGGATGGTTCCCGCCGGTATGGGCGCGTATGCGACGACCGCTGCGATGAAGCCGATTCCCAGGTACAGGTTCAGCAGCACCATCCAGGGAATGCGGTTGGGAAAGAACAGGTAGACGGCGATGGTGGCCACCATGACCGCGGGCACCTGGGTGCCGACGGTCTGCGGGCGCAGGGGGACGATGAGGATGACCGCCGTCACGCCGACGAACACCACCAGGTTCACGGCCAGGGTGCTGTTGACCAGGGCCGGCCGGCGCACGAGCGCGAACGCCAGCGTCAGGGCCGCGAGAACGACCACCAGGCGCACGCCCAGCAGGGCGAGGAAACGGTCGCCGTAGCCGAGCAGTGCGTAGTCCGACAGGCTGAACAGCAGGAACAGTGCAGCCGCGACGAACAGCGAATTGCGCATCTGCTGCGCCGTACGGGCCTGCACGTAGCGCCGGAACTGCTCCTCCAGCCCCGCACTGACGAACTCGCCCCGCCACGGGGAAACGGCATCCACGTCCCTGCTGTTATGCACCCTCGGTCTCCCCGGCCCGCGACGCGGGACCTAAAAGACGCCGGCCGCCCATCGCCGCCCACCGGGCGATGGGGCTAAGGTTCGTATCGTTGTTCATGGACCGTTTCCCGGGATTCCGGCCCGGTGCAAGCGGTGGGCCGGATGGCTCTCGGGTCGACCAACCTTCGGCAGGACAAGCCGGGCCCTGGCGTCGCCGTGCGGCTTGCCGGCAAGACGCGCAAGCGAAGGTCGGACCGTGGAATCAGGGGCCGTCCGGTCTCCGGAAAGCACGAACAGGCCAATGGGAAAACCTATCGTGTCAGCGCACCAACCGCAACCTTGAATGAACAATCAGTCAAGGTTGCGGCAAGGGCGGGATCGCGGCGGGGCGATCCAGGGCAACGAAATGGCTGCTGGCCGGCACCGCGTCCATCTGCACGCCGGCGCCGCCCTGTTTCGCGCCGGCCTGCATGCTCGCGGGCTCGAGCACCCGATCCTCCGCCGGGACGACGACCCGCGCGGACTCCAGGTTGTGCCACAAACCGGGATCCGCGTTGCGGGTCCAGTCGCCGAGGTCCAGCAGGTTGCGCCGCACCGTCACGGCCCGGCGGGGGTTGAACGGCAGGCTGCCGACCAGCCGGCGCTTGCGTGGATCGTCCAATGCGCCCCACAGGGGTGCGTTACGGCGATTGATCGGTCGCCTGCGCCACAGCGGCAGCAACCAGGGCAGCAGCTCGATGATCGCCCGCGGGGGCGTCCATACCGGGCGCACACCCGGCAGCAGCGGCGCCTCCAGCAGGACGTCCGTGCCACGGAAAAGATCGGGCCGTCGGCGCGCGGCCTCCAGCACGACGGCGCCACCGCGCGAGTGGCCGTGCACCCGGACGGATCGCGTACTGATGAGGTGCTCCATGGCCTGCACGAGCACTTCGGCGTCGTGGGCGATGGTGCCTACCGGGGCCATCGGCCGCGCTCCCCAGGGGGCATCGATCTCCGAGCGGCAATCCAGTGCCGGGTGGTAGTCCGCGCTGCCCACCAGGATCACTTCCACTTCGGGCAGATCGTAAAGGGCGGTGAAATACGCCGGACTTTCCAGGAAGCCGTGCATGGCAACCACCGTGGCACGCGCCGTCACCGGGCGCCGGACATAGATGCGCGCGTCGGCCACCCGGTAGCAATCCCCGCCGAAGGGCTCCCGCGAAGGACCCGGGCCGGGCCGGAACAGCAACCATCCGTGCAGACCCGCGACGACGAGCAGCGCGAGGCCACCGATCCCGACTGCTACGAGCATACCCGCTGTCCTCTTGGAAACGGAGACGGAAGATCATGCGCAGGTAACGTTACCATGACGGCTGCGATGAGGAGGGACCATGGCGAGACTGCTGATGAATCTGCGGGGCGTCCCCGACGACGAGGCCGACGAGGTCCGGGCGCTGCTGCACGACAACGCCGTGGACTACTACGAGACACCGCCGAACCGCTGGGGGCTCAGCATGGGGGCGATCTGGGTCCGCGACAGCGACGACTACGACCGGGCGCGGGAGCTGCTCGACACCTACCAGGAACAGCGCACCCGGGACGCCCGCGCCGAGCAGGAGGAACGGCGCCGCGCGGGAACCCACGAGACGTTCGCCACGCTGTTCCTGCGCGCCCCCCTGAGAAATCTCGCCTACGTGGTCATCGTGGGACTGATTCTGTACTTCTCGATCCGGCCGTTCTTCGACCTGATCGGGGACTGACGGGAAGACCCGGGCAAGGGCAACCCGTTCTTACTGCATCGCAACGTTCCCCGAGAAGGCAACCCTCCGGACACCGACGTCCCGGTATCCCTACTGGCCGGCACCGGGTGCACTCCCCGGTGCCGGCTGGGAGCCGGGTTCCCCGGGCGCCCCGGAACGGTTGCCGGGCGCGGCCGGCGTGCGCTGCTCGCCCGGGACCGACGCCCGGTCGCGCCCGGCGGAACGCTCTTCCGGTCGACGCTCGCCCGGCATACCGGCACCGGCGGCACGTCCCGCGGGATCACCGCCGGGACCGAGGCCGGGGCGCGGCTGGTGCGGGTCCTCGCCCGCACGCTGCTCCCGGCGGATACGCTCCCGGACCGGCGGGCCGGGATCGACACCGCCGCGGGGACCCGCCGCTCCGGGCCGCCCCGGCGTCCCGGCACCCGGCTGGGCTCCGGGCTGGGTCCCGGTGCGGGGACCCTGGGGCGTCGCCCCGGCCGGAGAAGTCGTACTGGTCTGGGCCGATGCCAGCGCCGGCAGGCTCAGGAAAAGGCAGACGCAGATGACTCGCCCTGTTCGTCGCATGAATCGCTCCATGTCACGGTCCGCTGCCAGCCGGGACAATCGGGCTGCCGCCCGGGTTCCTCACTGCTGATCATCGCGGTCGCGGCGCTGGTACTCGCCCTCGATGGCATCCCGGCCCGACGATGACCGCTGCCGCGACGCCGCGCCGTCCACGGGCCCGTACTGGACGTGCACCCGGCGGAGCATGGCATGGACGATCAACCGGCGGGTCACCGGGATCAGGCAGGCGAAACCGATCACGTCCGTGGCGAACCCGGGGGTAAGAAGCATGACCCCGCCGATGGCCAGTGCCATGCCCTCGAACATCTCCATGGCCGGGACCGCTCCCCGGTCCAGGTTCGCCCGCGCCCGCTGCAGGGTCTCGAAGCCCTGCTGGCGCAGCAGCATGCCGCCGATGACGGCGGTCAGGACGCACAGCCCGATGGTGGCAAGGGCCCCGATGACCTGCCCGACCTCGATGAGGATGTAGAGCTCGACCAGGGGGACGACGATCAGTAGCAGCAGTAGAGCGGGCACGGCTCACCTCGGCATGTTAGGGACCAGGAACCTCTTCCGGGCAGTCATGGCGGCCCCGGAGCGAAAATGCAAGCCGTCTGCGGAACGCGACATCCTGATTCCCGGCGGAGGCTCGGATCAGTGCAGGTGCTCCGGCTCCGCGGTCAGGCGCAGCTTCCAGTCGCCTCCGTGCACGCGGGCGCACTCCTCTTCGCTGTCGAAATCCACGTGGTGGTCCATGTCTTCCACGGAAATCCCGGCCGCCGCCAGCGCCTCCCGGGTGAGATGGCCGAGATAGGCGTCGTACCCGGCGCGCAAGGCCTCCGCCAGGTGCCGGTTGCTGTCGAACACCCAGACCACCTGGATACTGCTGCTGACGTCGGAGGTATCCACGACGTGGGTGACCCACTGGAAGCCCGGAATCTCTTCCCGGGCCGCCTCGCAGGCGCGCCCGAGGGCGGTGTTGAGCTCGTTCTCCAGGTACTTGCGCTGGGAGTCAGTCATGGGAAGGCTCGCTGTGTACTTTCAGGCCGTGGATTGCACAGAACTCCGCGAGACGGTCGGAGGCCGCCTCGGGCAGCGTCAGATCTGCCTCGACACCCTCACTGTAACGAACGGCGTCAAGCCGCGCGTCGTGCTCCGCCGCCCAACGGCGCAGTGCGGACTCGCTGGCGAAATCCAGCGCCACGGTACGCTGCACCTGCGGCTCGTGCACCACCAGCGGCAAGGCCGCCAGAACCTGCTCCGTGGCCCGGGCGTAGGCCCGCGTCAGGCCGCCGGCGCCGAGCTTGACGCCGCCGAAGTAGCGGACGACGACCACGACCACGTCGCCGATGCCCTTGTGCTGGATGACATTGAGAATGGGCCTGGCGGCCGTCCCCGACGGCTCGCCGTCGTCATCCCCGGCGGCGGCCAGGACCGCGGCCGGATCACCGATGACAAAGCCCCAGCAGTGATGGCGCGCCTCCGGGTGCTCGGCACGCGCCGCCGCCACCCGTGCCAGCGCCTGCTGCCGATCCGCCGCGTGATGCGCCCGGGCGATGAACCGGCTGTTGCGTACCACCAGCTCGCGCTCCAGGGACTTCGCCGGAATCGTATACGCGTGCACTCCGTCCCTCCGGTCGCCGCCCCGCGGCCCGACGCACCCACCGCAGCCGTCCGCGGCGTCGACCGCTATTCCGGCTCGGCGGGCTCGGCCGCCAGGGCGTACTCCTCCACCGCGAACGCCTCTTCATCACGGCACACGCCGAGCCACACCTGCTCGCCGGCTTCCTCCAGCACCTCGGCAACGGCGCCCGCCGGCAAGGCGAGAACCTGCTCCTCGACACCGGCGCAGGCGGTCACCGCACTGCGCCAGCCGTCGTCGACGGACGGGTCGCAACCGTCGGCGAACAACGGCTGCGGTGCCTGCCCGGCGATGCCGTTGCTGCGCAGGAAGAGCCCGTCTCCCGCCACCAGGTGGAGCGCCGGCGGGACCTTGTCCAGGGCGAGATCCTCCCGGGGCGGCGGCATCCCGCGCGCGGGCCTGGGCGCGCCCACCCGCCGGAAGCGCGGCTCCAGCATCTGATCGGGCGTCGGCTCACGCTGCTCGCACCCGCGCGCATGCTCGACCAGGGCGCGCACCGCTGCGGCCTGGAAAGGCAGCCACCGCCATTGCGTCTGCGTCGTGCCCATGAGCTCGCGCACCTCCGGAAGAACAGGGATCCGTCAAGCCGCTCAGTGTAACAATCGCGGCGTCCCCGTGCCCGCTTACTGCTGCGACGCCTCGGCCGGCTCGCAGACCAGCTCGAGCTCGTCCAGCAACCCCCGGATCCGCGAGCGATCCAGATCCGGGCGCTCCTGCCGTGCCAGCACCAGGAAGGCATCCTTGGCGATTTCCCGGACCTGGCTCTCGGGCAGATCCCACTCCCCCGGGAACTCGACCCGGTTGTTGACTTCCGGCAGATCCAGCTCCCCGCGGAAGCGCTCGATGGACGGTTCATCCAGGTGGCAACGCCAGTACGTCATGTCCCCTCCTGTGCACGGGATCGCCTGTCACCAGGTATGGGGGCGGAGCGCACGCACGGCAACCCGAGGCGGGCGCCCCGGGGGCCGGCTGCAATCGTTGCATGGCCCGTCGAAAACCTATATCTTGCTTGTCGTCTTCACAGGACCTACAAGATCGTGGGTTCAGCGGGGAACACCGGTGAGAATCCGGGGCTGTCGCGCAACGGTGTGGCGAGCGTGCTCGCCGAGCCCGAATACCGCCGAAGACACGCACGGGAGCCTCGCGCCAAGGTTCTCCCGGAGACGAGCCACTCTTCTCCCGGGCAGCCCGCGACGGCTCCTCACCCTGCGCAATACGGGAGGAGCCCATGTATACCGACTCGACGCGCCCCGACCCGGGCCCATCCGCTCCAGCCGCCCGCACCGGTGCCGACCGGCCGATGGTCCGGGCACTGATCCTGCGCGACCGCATGCCTGCGGCGACGCGCCGCCTGCTCGCGGCCCTGGGGGTACGGATCGTCGCCGTCCACGGGCCCGGCCTCGTCGGGCCGGCCATGGACTACGTCGCCGGTCCGGCTCCCGAGGACACGCCGGACTGGCTGGATGCCGAGGGCGCCGAGGACCTGATTGCCGTGCTCCGGGCCATGGAACGCCGTCACAGGACCCCGCAGTGGGTGGACACGCTTCTGTCCCGGCACCGTTGCGGCGAGCTGCTGCTGGCCGATGGCTCGCTGGAGCTCGCGGGGCTGCTGGAGCCCCGGCGCCTGATCCCTGCCTTGCTCGGCTAGGCTCCTCAAGACAGATCGGTTCTGTCAGGATGGGCGCTCATCGAACAACTCGGAGATGCCCATGTTGCAGACGCGATTCACGGAAGCCTTCGGTGTCCAGCACCCGATCATTCAGGGAGGCATGCAGTGGGTCGGCACCGCCGAGCTGGTCTCGGCGGTGGCCAATGCCGGCGCCCTCGGCTTTCTCACCGCCCTCACCCAGCCCTCCCCCGAGGCGCTGAGCCAAGAGATCCGCCGATGCCGGGAGATGACGGACCGGCCCTTCGGCGTCAACCTGACGCTGCTGCCGTCGCTCAACCCGCCGCCCTACGAGGAATACCGCCAGGCCATCATCGAGGCCGGTGTCGGCATCGTGGAGACCGCCGGCAACAACCCGCAGGAGCACATCGACGCCTTCAAGCGCAACGGCATCAAGGTGATCCACAAGTGCGTCGCGGTCCGGCACGCGGTCAAGGCGGAGCAGCTGGGCGTCGACGCCATTTCCATCGACGGCTTCGAGTGCGCCGGGCACCCCGGGGAAGACGATGTCCCCGGCCTGATACTCATCCCCGCGGCGGTGGACCGGGTGAGCATTCCGGTGGTGGCCTCCGGCGGCTTCGGCGACGGCCGCGGCCTGGTGGCCGCCCTGGCCCTGGGCGCCGAAGGCATGAACATGGGCACGCGCTTCCTGTGCACCAGGGAGGCACCGGTGCACGAGCGCATCAAGGAGCAGATCGTGCGCAACGACGAGCGCTCGACGGATCTGATCATGCGCACGCTGCGCAACACCTCGCGGGTGGCGCGCAACGCGGTCAGCCAGGAGGTCCGGTCCATCGAGGCCCGCGGCGACGCCACCATCGAGGACCTGGCGCCGCTGGTCTCGGGCCAGCGCGGCAAGGTGGTGTACGAATCCGGTGATCCCGACCACGGCGTATGGTCCGCGGGCCAGGTCCAGGGGCTGATCCACGACATCCCCGGCTGCGGCGAGCTCATCGAGCGGATCATGCACGAGGCAGAGACCCTCATCGGCGAGCGCCTGCAGCGCATGACCGGCGCGCACTGACGGGCCGGCGTCCGCCGGCACCAGCCGCCGTGCGCGGATCCGCGCCCGGCGGGCGGCGCTATTTCAGGTGCACATACCGCCCCGGAGCATCGTCCCGGGGCGCGTAGCCCTGCTCGGGGGCGCCCATGGCCGGCGGCTTGCGCCGGTTGCCCGAGCGCTGGCGCAGCCAGCCCAGCCACTCCGGCCACCAGGAGCCCTCGGTCGCCGGCACCTGCTCCAGGTAGTCGTCGTCATGCAGCAGCAGCTCGTCCGGCTGGTGCGTGCGCGCCCGGTAGCGGCGCCGCGGATGGCCCGGCGGGCTGACGATGCCGGCATTGTGCCCGCCGCTGGTCAGCAGGAAGGTCACCGGGGCGCGGGCAAGGCGATTGATCTTGTACACCGACCGCCACGGGGCCACATGGTCGCGCTCGGTGCCCACCACGAAGAAGGGCACCTTGACGTCGGACAGGTGCACCACGTCGCCGTCCACCTCGAACACGCCGTCGGCGAACTCGTTGTCCAGGTACAGCCGCTGCAGGTACTCGCTGTGCATGCGGTACGGCAGCCGCGTGGCATCCGCGTTCCAGGCCATGAGATCGTTCATGGGGAAGCGCTCGCCCTTGAGGTACTGGTTCACCATGGCCGACCAGATCATGTCCTGGGAGCGCAGCAGCTGGAACGCCCCGGCCATCTGCTTGCCGTCCAGGTAGCCGGTCTCCCACATGATGTCGTCCAGGAACGTGACCTGGCTGTCGTCGATGAACAGGCCCAGCTCGCCGGGCTCGGAGAAGTCCGCCTGGGCGGCGAACAGGGTCAGGCTGGCCAGGCGCTCGTCCCCGCGCCGGGCCATCGCGGCCGCAGCGATCATCAGCAGCGTGCCGCCCAGGCAGTAGCCGACGCCGTGGACGGGCTGCTCCGGCACGATGGCGCTGATCGCGTCCAGCGCAGCCATGACCCCCAGCCGCCGGTAGTCGTCGAAGCCGAGGTCGCGGTCGCCCTCGTCCGGGTTCTTCCAGGAGATGGCGAACACGGTGTAGCCCTGCCCGACCAGGTAGCGGATCAGGGAGTTGTCCGGGCTGAGATCCAGGATGTAGTACTTCATGATCCAGGCCGGCACCACCAGTATCGGCTCGGGGTGAACCCGGGCGGTGGCCGGCTGGTACTGGATCAGCTCCATGAGCCGGTTGCGGTGGACGACCCTGCCCGGCGTCACGGCGACGTTCTCGCCGGGCTGATACGCCTCGGCACCGGCCGGGGGCGCACCGCCGAGGTTGCGCTGGGCGTCCTCCCACAGGTAGCCGGCACCCCGGACCAGGTTGGCGCCGCCCTCCTGGAACGTCTGCCGCAGCACCTCGGGGTTGCTGAGCAGATAGTTGCTGGGCGAGACCATGTCCAGGACCTGGCGCCCCATGAAGTTCACCACCTCCTCGTGGTGCGGCGTGACGCCGCGCACCCCCGTGGTGGCGTTGTGCCACCACTGCTGGGTCAGCAGGAATGACTGGTGGATGATATTGAACGGCCACTGCTGCCACTCGTCGCCGCGGAACCGCCGGTCGTTGGGCAGCGGCTCGATGCACGGCCTGGCACCGGCCTCGTGGCAGTGACAGCTGTACGCGGCCAGGCGCGCCGCCTTGCGCAGCACCTTGTCCACCAGCTGGCCCTGCTTGCCGGGGGCGCTGAGCAGGTGGACGGCCCAGTCCAGGTAGGCCAGCTGCAGCGCCGCCGGCGACAGGCCCATGGTGGCGCGGCCCAGGCCCACGCGCACCAGCCGGTCCAGCGGCGACGGCGGATCGGGCGGATTCGGATCCTGCTGGGGTACGGTACTCCGGGACATGGCTCACTCCCCGTGATTGCGCGTGCCGCCCCGGCGCAGGCGTGCAACGGAACGGCACTTGTTCCATTACAACCGATTCATCGGCGCTCCCCGTTGATCCGGATCAAGAGCACGGGCGTCGCGCTGGTGCAAAGTGCGGTTGATCGCATTCATTCTCAAGGCCATGCCGCACACAGGAGAGCGCACCCATGAACGCCAGCGAGATTCTCGTCCCCGTGGAATGGACGCGGCGGTCCCTCGCCGCTCTCACTCCGGCCCGCAGCCTGGCGGAGAGCACCGGCAGCCCGGTCCATCTGGTGTCCGTGATCCCCTGGGAGGCCTCCGACGACGAGCGCCGCCAGGCGCTGGTCGAGGAAGCCCGTCGCCACGGCCTCCAGCAGCCGCGCATCTCCGTGCTCAGGGCCGACCTCAACACCATGCCGGTGGGCAGCGAAGAAGGCGGCCTGCTGCAGCTCGTGGCCGAATCGCCCGGGACACTGGTGTGCATGGCGACCCACGCGCGCTCGGCCGTCGGCGATCTCCTGCTGGGCAGCGTCGCCAGCGCCATTCTCAACCGGGCCAAGCGCCCGGTGGTGCTCACCGGCCCCCGCTTCAGCGCCGACTGGCGGGGGCCGGTGCGCACGCTGGTGATCTGCCTGGACGGCTCGTCGCTGTCCGAGGCCATCATCGACCCGGCCGCGGACATGGCGTCGACCACGGGTGCGGATCTGCTGCTGGTCCAGGTCCAGTCGCCGGACGCCCCGGAGACGGCCCTTTCCCAGGATGCCGCCGAGAGCGGCTACCTGCAGGCCCGCGCGGCGGACATTCGCCGGCGGCACGGCCTGCAGGCGAACTGGGACGTGCTCCACGGCAAGGACCCGGGCCGGGCCATCGCGGACTACGTCGCGGGGTTCCCCGACGCCCTGGTGGCCATGACCACCCATGGCTACACCGGGCTCCGGCGGCTGGCCTTCGGCAGCGTCGCCCGGGATGTGGTCCACAACGTCGGCTGCCCCGTCCTGGTCTACTGCCCGGAGGACGCGGAGGCATAGTAGCGACCGTCCAGGAAACGGTCGAAGAACTCGCCGAGCGCCGGGTGCGCGATCTGGCCGCCGGACGGATCCGGCTCCAGGTGGCGCTCGGCGACATAGGTGCTGTGGGCCGCACCATCCACCAGCACGTGGTACCACGGCTGGTCCCGGGGCGGTCGGCTGCGCGCCATGGCCTCGTACCACTCGTCACTCCCGCGGTACACCGGATCCACGGCAACGATGACACCGCGATAGTCGAACTTGCGGTGGTGGACGATCTCGCCGACGCTGAACGTGGGCATGACACTCCCCCGCACTCGGAAACCTGGCTTTACTCGCTGAAAGGTTAGTACCCTGTCGCTTGATATGCGGTCGATGCAGACCGAATGCAAAGCCCCGTCCAACGACCTGACAATAGTTCCTGAAAGGTTGCTGGGCCCGGGCTGCCCGTACACTCTGGGGAGGCACGCATGACGCGGCAAGTGGAGTTCTTTTTCGATTTCGTCAGCACCGCCAGCTACCTGGCGTGGACGCAGCTCCCGCGACTGGTCCGCGAGACCGGCACCGAGATCCTCTGGCGGCCCATGGTGCTCGGCGCGGTCATGAAGGCCACCGGTAACCAGCCGCCGCCGAGCATTCCGGCCAAGGGCCGCTACATGCGCACGGACTTCTCCCGCTGGGCGCGGCGCTACGGGGTCGATCTCCACTATCCGTCCCGCCACCCGGTCAACACCATGGCGGCCATGCGCGGCGCCGTCGCCTACCTGGACCGCCCGGAGTTCCCGGCCTATGTGCGCGCGATGTTCGAGGGGTTCTGGGTTCATGACCGGGACCTGGAGGACACCGACGTGCTCACCGAGCTCGCCCGCGAGGCCGGCATCGGCGCCGAGGAATTCCGCGAGGCCGTGGACCGCCAGGACGTCAAGGACCGCCTGCGGGCGAATACCGACGAGGCGGTGGAGCGCGGCGTTTTCGGTGCGCCGACCTTCTTCGTCGGTGACGAGATGTTCTTCGGACAGGACCGCCTGGACTTCGTCATCGAGGAGCTCCAGCGCGCCTGACGGCACGGGCCGGAACGAAGGGGAACCGCATGGACATTGCCGCATGGGCCGTGCCGCCCCGGCGCCGCTGGCGCGCGCATCTCCTGGTCGCAGCCCTGTGGCTCCTGGCCCTCGCCTGCACCCCCCTGGCCGCGCAGCAGCTGCCGGTGGGCCAGCTCACCGGCTCCCAGGGCGGCGACAGCGGCACCACCGACCCGGAGGAGCTGCGGCAGAGCCTGGACCAGGTCATCACGACGCTGGAAGATGCCGAGCACCGCGAGGCCCTGCTCAAGGACCTCAAGGAGCTCCGCGCCGCTGTCGGGGAGGCGGAAGACGAATCCGGCCCCGGGCCGGGCCGGGGGCTGCTGGGCGCCCTGGGTGCGGCGGTGGATGAGCTCGGCCAGCCGGCCGGCTCCGGGGAGACCATCCCGGCGATGTGGCGGGAGCGTATCACCGGCGCCGGCGACGATCTCGCCTCCCGGATCGATGCGGCCAGCTACCGGGGCGCCATGGGCCTGGTCACCGACGCCGGCATGTTTCTCGGCCTGTGGATCGTCACCCTGGGTGCGGCCGCGTTCGCGGGCCGACGCCTGAGCCGGCTCAGGGACTGGCCGGCGCGCCTGCCCGCGGAACCGGGGGGCTGGCTGCTGGGTATCCATTTCCTGCGGCACCTGCTCCCCTGGGCCCTGGCGTTCGCCCTGCTGCTCGCGGCGCTGCAGTTCCTCCCCGCAACCCCGGGGCGCACGGCGGTGGTGGTCATCGCCTACGCCGGCCTGTGCGGACGCGCCGTGGCCATTGTCTGCGAGCTGGTCATTTCCCTGTCCAACCGCGGCCACCGCCGGCCCGCCGTGACCCTCTTCCGTCGCCACGGCCTGCCGCGCCTGTTCGTCATCGGCGTGCTGATCGGGCTCGCCGATGCGCTGGACTCCAACCGGCTCGGCTCGATCCTGGGCGAGGAGCTCGCCTCGCTGCTGTCGCTGCTCGGCACCGGCATCGCCACCCTGCTCATCGGGCACTTCATCCTGCGCTTCCGCCGGCCGGTGCAGCACCTGATCTACAACCGCCCCTACCACCAGCGCCGGCGCAGCAGCTCCACCAACGAGATCCTCCGGGCCCTGGGGCGGTTCTGGCATTTCCCCGCGCTCCTGCTCGTGGGCATCTCCCTGGTGACCCTGGTCGCGGCCGCGGGCGACCCGGGCGAGACGCTCACCCGCGGCGCCGTGTGCGTCGCGCTGCTGATCGTGACCCTGGTGGTCACGCGGCTGATCAACCACCACGGCGAGCGCCTGGCGCGCCGGCCCCGGCGGGTGTCGGAGTACCGGGTGCGCCTGGAGCGGTTCGGCTACATGGTGGGCCACCTGGTTCTGTGGACGGTGTTCGCGGAGGTGACCCTGCAGATATGGGGCGGCTCCCTGTTCGCCGTGGGCGAGGCAACGGCCGGGGCGCGTATCGGGCAGGCCGTGCTGGCGGTGGCGATCACCGCCCTGCTTGCCTGGCTGGCCTGGATCCTCGCCGACACGGCCATCCAGCACGGTCTCGCGTCCACCGTCGAAGGCCGGGGGCGCCGGGTCAACGCCGCGCGGGCGCAGACCATCACGCCCATGATCCGCAATGTCCTGTTCGTCACCATCCTGGTGATCGCCGCCATCGTCGCCCTGGCCAACCTGGGCGTGAACGTCACCCCCCTGCTGGCCGGCGCCGGCATCATCGGCATCGCCATCGGCTTCGGCGCGCAGACGCTGGTGCAGGACCTGATCACGGGGATGTTCATCCTCATCGAGGACTCCCTCGCCATCGACGATTTCGTCGACCTGGGCGGACAGATGGGCGCCGTCGAGGGCCTGAGCCTGCGGACCGTGCGGCTGCGGGACCTGGACGGCATTCTCCACATCATCCCGTTCAACCAGATCGGGGTCATTCACAACATGTCGCGCCAGTTCGGCGTGGCGCTGCTGCGCATCCAGGTGCCGTACACCCTGGCGGTGGACGATGCCATCCAGATGTTCCGCGAGGTCGGCGACGAACTGCGGAAGGACAGCATCATGGGGCGCCACATCTGGGGCCCGCTGGAACTGCAGGGCGTGGAGAGTTTCGAGGAGGGCGCGGCCGTGGTACGCCTGTCCATACGCACGGCGCCGGTGATGCAGTGGGACGTGGCCCGGGAATTCAATCTGCGCCTCAAGCAGCACATGGAGCGCAACGGCGTCGATCTCGCCCGCCAGCGCATCACCCTGGACATGGAGAGCCCGGTGACGGGGTCCGACGGGACCGCGCCGACGGCGTCGAGCGCCGGGGGCGAGCCCGCACCGGAAGGCAACTGACTCTCCGCGCGGTCACGCGCCGGCGCCCATCCGGGCGACGGCTCACCGGTACCGCTTGTGGCTGCCGTCGCAGTAGGGGGCGTTGGCGGTGTGCTTGCATCCGCACAGCGCCACCTTGCCCGGCTCCGCCACGGTGCACTTCTCCGGCGCCAGGCCCGTTCCCTTGTGGGAGCCGTCGCAGAACGGCTGGTTACCGGAGCGCCCGCACCGGCACCACCAGTAGGTGCCCGGCTCGAGCTCCAGGACATGCGGGCTCGTGCTGGCGATCACGGGTTCGGTCATGGTGCCCTCCCGGGGATGGCAATGGCGGTCGTCCCCATTGTTGCCGGAAACGGGGGGCGCCGTCACGGCCGCGGCGACCGGATCTCTCACCCGGCCCGCCGCAGTAGCTGCATCACCGCCCACTCGAGATCGCGCAGCGTGCGGCAGCGCAGGACCTGGTGGCAGCGGCGCGCGTAGGCGGGCATCTCCGAGTCGCCGGTGCCCCAGCTGCCTTCGGCCTCGGGATTCAGCCAGATGAGCTCGCGGCAGCGATCCGCGATCCGCGACAGGGCGGCCAGCGCCGGATCGCCGTAGTTGTTGCGGCCGTCCCCGAGGATCACCACCGTGGTCTGGCGCTGGATCAGGTCGCGGGTCAGGAGGTCGAACTGCGTCAGCGTGCCGCCGTAGTCGGTGGAGCCGTTTCCGTAGCGCGCCAGGGCCTCGGCCATGGCGCGTTCCGGCGGGTCGTGCCGGAACAGCGTGGTCACCTCGGCGGGGTCGCTGGCGAACACGAACGACCGCACCTCCGGGAGCACGTCCTGCAGCGCGTGGACGAACGGCAGCAGGACCGTCGCCTGGGCGCGCACCGACTGGCTGACGTCGCACAGCACCACCACGCGGGCGCGGTCGCGGCGGCGCCCCTTCCACACCGGGCGGAACGGCACGCCGCCCCAGCGCAGGCTCGCGCGCATGGTCGCGCCGGCATCCAGGCGACCCCGCTTGCGCCGGCGCCGGCGGCGGCCGTGGCGGGCCGCCAGGCGACGCGCCAGGCGACGGACCAGCTCGCGCATGCGCGCCTGGTCGCGGCGATCCAGCGCCGACAGCGGGGTCTGCCGGAGCACCCGGTCACGGAAGCTCCAGGCCTGCGCCTCTGCCTGCATCCGCACGCGCTGCTCCACGCGCTCGCGCAGGCGCGCATCGAACCCCGCCCGGGCCCGGGCGAGCTGTTCCGCGGGCTCCCCGGCCTCGCGCCGGGCCCGGATGAGATCATCCACCGCCGCGAGATCCAGCGCCTGGCGCACCCGCTGGGTGTACACGCCGGTCTGGGTCCAGTGGCGCGCCTCGTCCACCCGGGCCTCCGCCATGGCCGTCGCCAGGCGGGCCTCCAAGGCCGCGGTGTCTCCCGTCTCCAGCTCCCTGGCCAGACCGCCGCCGCTGCCCGGGGTCACGCCGGCCGCACCGGGAGCCGCATCCACCGGTTCATCGGTCTCGTCCGTCGTCTCCGTGCCACCCGCCTCCGCGTCCACCTGGCCCGCCACCCGGAAGAAGCGGTCGAAGCAGGCGTCGAACGCCGGGCGCTCGTCCGCGGTTTTCACCAGGGTGGCGGCGAGAACCGCCCGGGCGCGCTCGCGGTCGGCCATGCCGGTCAGGGTCAGGGCCCGGGCCGCATCCACGGCCTGCGCCGGGCCCACGTCGATACGGGCCCCGCGCAGCAGCTGGACGAACTCGGCCAGGCGCCGCTCCATGGTCGCGGCTACCCCCGGCGCCCGTTCTGGATGGCGCGGATCTGCGGCAACGCCGTGTCCACGTCGTCCTGGAACTTCAGCAGGACATTCAGGGTACGCTCGACCGTCGCCGGGCCGAGCTGGTCGGCCTGCAGCAGCACCAGGGTGCGTGCCCAGTCCAGGGTCTCGGAGATGGCCGGGCGCTTGCGCAGGTCCAGATCCCGCAGGCCATGGACGAACGCGACGATCTCGTCGCGCAGGCTGGCGCTCAGCTCCGGTACGTGCTGCGAGAGAATGCGCGCCTCCAGGCCGCGGTCGGGATACGGGATGTGCAGATGCAGGCAGCGCCGTTTCAGCGCCTCGGACAGCTCGCGGCTGCCGTTGCTGGTGAGGAACACCAATGGTGCATGACGCGCCGGAATGGTGCCGAGCTCCGGGATGGTGACCTGGTAGTCCGCCAGGAACTCCAGCAGGAACGCCTCGAACTCGGGGTCGGCCTTGTCGACCTCGTCGATGAGCAGCACGGCGCCCTGCTCCGAGCGCAGGGCCTGCAGCAGCGGCCGGGCCTCCAGGAACGGCTCGGAGAAGAAACCGCCGCCGAGGTCGTCGAGGCGGGCCACGGCGGCGTCGAGATCCGGCGCATCGGCGAGCAGCGCGGCCAGCCGGTCCCGCAGGAGCTGCGTATACAGGAGCTGCTTGCCGTACTTCCACTCGTACAGGGCGCGGCTCTCGTCCAGGCCCTCGTAGCACTGCAGGCGGATGGCCTCGCGCCCGGACGCCGTGCCCACGGCCCGCGCGAGCTCGGTCTTGCCCACGCCCGGCGGGCCCTCGACGAGCACGGGCTTGCCCAGGGCCTGGGCCAGGTACACCACCGTGGCAATGTCCTCGCCGCAGATGTAGCCGGCACCGGCCAGGTCGTCGTTCAGCGCCCGAATGCGCTCGGCGGCGTCGGTCATGTTCCCTCCTTGCTCCGCCTCCACCGTCATCGGTACGTCGCTCCCCGGAAAGCGAGCCGGGGCCCCGCTTCTGGAACGGGAAGTGCATGAAAACAAACCGATTGACGCATCATAGCCGAGCACGTACAAAGTTTTTGTATACAGAAGAACAGAGTTACTGCGTACATATCACCATAAAGCAACACCGGGCGGCACCCTGGAGGCCATCGTGAGCATCAAAGACAGCGATCTGGAAATCAAGTCGCAGGACGGGACCCTCTACAACGAGGATCTCGCGCCGGTCAAACACAGCGAACGCTCCTGGGGATGGTTCGAGATCTTCAACGTCTGGTCCAACGACATCCAGAGCCTGTTCGGCTACACCCTGGCCGCATCGCTGTTCCTGACCTACGGCATCAACGGCTGGGCGGTCATGGCCGCCATCATTCTCGCCGGCTTCGTGGTCATGGTGCTGGTCAATCTCACCGGCAGCCCCAGCGTCAAGTACGGCATCCCGTTCCCGGTCATGGCGCGCGCCAGCATGGGCATACGGGGCGCCAACTTCCCGGCGCAGCTGCGGGCCATCATCGCCATCTTCTGGTACGGCGTGCAGACCTATTTCGCGTCCACGGCCGTCTCCCTGCTGCTGGGCGCCCTGGTCACGGCCGGCACCACGGCGACGTTCCTGGGGCTGACCACCATCGACTGGATCTCCTTCATCATCGTCTGGGCGTTCCAGGTGCTGCTGTTCTGGCGAGGTATCGAGGGCATCAAGGTGTTCCTGAACTTCGCCGGGCCGTTCGTCTACGTGGTGATGGTCATTCTGGCCGGCATCATCTGGTACCAGGCCGGCGGCGAGCTGATGCCGGCCATCGGCACGGTATTCAGCAGCAGCGGCGACTACGAGGGCAGTGCCATCGCGGCATTCTTCGCCATTGCCGGCACCATGATCGCCTACTTCGCCGCCGTGGTGATCAACTTCGGCGACTTCACCCGCTTCGTGCGCAGCGACCGCGAGCTCAAGATCGGCAATTTCCTGGGCCTGCCGGTCAACGTCGCGCTGTTCTCGTTCCTGGCGCTGATCATCACCGCCGGGACCATCGTGCTCTTCGGCGAGACCCTCACGAATCCCACCGAGATCGTGGAACGCGTCGACGCGCTGTGGCTGACCTTCCTGGCGGCGGTAACGTTCTTCGCCGCCACCGTGGGCATCAACCTGGTGGCGAACTTCATCCCGCCGGCCTACGACCTGGCCAACCTGTTCCCGAAGTACATCACGTTCCGGATCGCCGGGCTGATCACGGCCGTGGCCGCATTCTTCATCGGCGGGCTGTGGGTGGCGGTGATCAGCGAAATCGGCATCACCGGCTTCGTTAACGCCCTGGGCGCCGTGATCGCGCCGTTCTACGGCATCCTCGTGGCCGACTTCTACCTGATCAAGAAATCCAGGCTGAACGTCCCCGACCTGTTCACGGCGGACCCGGACGGCGCCTACTACTACGTCAAGGGCTGGAACGTGCGCGCCGTGATCGCCTTCGTCCTGGCCGGGGCGTTCTCCGTCTCCTCGGTCTGGGTGCCCGCCCTGGCGGCGCTGGACGGCTACGCGTGGCTGATCGGTGCGGCCCTGGGCGGGCTGTTCTATTTCCTGCTCATGCGCGGGCACGTCCAGACCGCGGCGGCGGCCCAGCGCACCCACGGCGACTCGGCGGTGTGAGCGTGCGGAAACGGTTCTAGCCGCGATCGGCCGGCTCGCCCTGCGTCAGGGGCGCGCCGGTCGCGCCGGCGGCGTCGCTGAGCTGGGCCCGGATGCGCGGCAGATAGGCGGGGTAGTCCCGCTGCACGAACGCAACCAGGCCCTCCCGGACGCGGCAGCGCAGGTCCCAGGCCCGGGAGGAATCCGGCGCGCTCATGAGGAAGCGCACCTGCACGGCCTGGTCCGAGGAGTCGGTGACCTGGACCGTGCTGGTCACGCCGTCCCACTCCGGGGCCTGCCCCAGCAGGCGCAGAAACTCCTCGCGCAGGGCGTCCACCGGCATGCGGTAGTCCACCCAGAGGAAGACCGTGCCCAGGATATTGGTGGAGTTCCGCGTCCAGTTCTGGAACGGGTTCTCGATGAACCACTGCAGCGGCACCACCAGGCGCCGCAAGTCCCACACCCGCAGCACCACATAGGTGCTAGTGACCTCCTCCACCCAGCACCACTCCCCCTGGACGAAGACCACGTCGTCGATGCGGAACGGCTGGGTCAGCGCGATCTGCATGCCGGCGAGCAGGTTCGTCAGCACCGGCCGGGCCGCGAAGCCCAGGACGATGCCGCCGATACCCGCCGAGGCCAGCAGGCTGGTGCCGATCTGGCGCACGGGCGGGAACGTCATCAGCGCCGTGGCGATACCGACGATGACGATGAGGATGTTCAGCCCGCGGGTAATGAAGCGGGTCTGGGTCTCGATCTTGCGCGCCTGGCGGCTCTGCTCCGGCAGGGGCGGATTCAGATGAATGATCACTTCCCCGATCGCCGCGGAGCAGCGCACTGCGGCCCACGTCAGTGCCGCGATCAGGCCCAGGGTGAGCAGATACTCCACCGGGCCGGCCAGCGGCAGCTCCGTCGGCGCCGCCTGCCAGAAGACCTTCAGCGCGAACAGGCAGATCACTGCACCGAGGGCCCGGGCGGCACTGTCCAGGAACATGCGCGCGACGCCGTCGGCCCGGAGAATCCGCCGCAGGCTGGCCAGCGCCAGCCAGTACGCGCCGAGCACCAAGAGCGCCACCATGACCGCCGCCACGGCGATCACCAGCCACCCCTGCGCCGCCTGCTGCAGCTCTGCAATCATCGGCACCTGCCCATCCTTCGTAGCATCGCGGACGCGTCGGCCTCCGATCGTACCGGTTCCGACGCCCTGCCGGCACCCCGGGCTGCCGCGGCCGCCGCGCCTTGCCCCGTTGCCGTGCTTGGACGAGAATGCCGGCAGCAACCCGGAGTGTGCCTTTGCGCCAGTTCCTGATCTCGATCACCGCCCTGCTCGCCTCCATGGCATTGCTCCTCATCGGCGGCGGGCTCATGGGCACGGTCGTCAGCGTCCGGCTGAGCTTCGACGCCGTGGACCCGCAGATCAAGGGGCTGATCCTGGCGGCCTACTACATCGGCCTGGTGGCGGGCTCCCAGCAGGCCGGCCGGATCATCCGCCACGCCGGCCATATCCGGGCATTCGCCATCTTCGCCGCGGTCAGCACGGCGGCGATCCTTCTCCAGGGCATGTATGTGCTCCCGGCCGCCTGGTTCGTCGCCCGGGTCGTCATCGGCTTCTCCACCGCCGGCATCTACATGGTGGTGGAGAGCTGGCTCAACGAGCGCTCCGATACGGACAACCGCGGGCGCGTGTTCTCCGTCTACCAGATCATCTCCTACGTCGCCCTGGGCGCGGGTCAGTTCCTCATGCACCTCGGCGACCCGGCCGGCGCCGAGCTGTTCATGGTCGTGGCCGTCCTGTTCGCCCTGTGCCTGGTACCGGTCGCGCTGAGCCGCGCCAGCAACCCCCCGGAGCCGACCCCGCATACGCCCATGGCGCTGCGGCAGACCGTCACCGGCGCCCCGCTGGCCGCCTGGACGTGCCTGGCGTCGGGGCTGATCAGCGGCGCCATCTTTACGCTCACGCCGGCATTCGGCGTGCGCCTGGGTCTGGATGTCGGCGCCATCGCCACGCTCATGGCCAGCCTGATCCTCGGCGGCGTCGCCCTGCAGTGGCCCATCGGCCACCTCTCGGACCGCTACGGGCGCCGGCCGGTCATCCTGGCGGTGGGATTCATTGCCGCCGTCCTGGCCGCCGGCATCGGCTTCGCCGGCGCGCGCATGCCGTTCGAGGCCCTGCTGGTGAGCGTGGCGGTGCTCGGGGGCTTCTCCTTCACCTTCTACCCCCTGGCCGTCTCCCAGGCCAACGACACCATCGCCCGGGCCAGCGACTTCGTGGCCGTCGCCGGGGCGCTGCTGTTCATCTGGGGCATCGGCGCGGCCGCCGGCCCCATCGCTGCCGGCTGGGTGATCAACCGCACCGGCGATCCCGGGCTGTTCGTCTACATCGGCGCCGTCGCCCTGGCGACCGGCGCCGTCGCCTGGATCATGCGCTGGGAGTCGGCGCTGGCGCGTAACCCGTACCGGACGTTGTCCCGTACAACGGCGGTGATCACCGAGCTGGATCCGCGCGCCCGGGAGGACGCGGCGGAACCGTCCGCGACCCAGCCCGGCCAACCCGCGGCGGACAACGGGGAGGACATCACTCCCCCGGCCGCCGGGCGTCCCTGACGACCCGCTCCGGTTCCGGGGGCGGTCGCGCGGGGCTACACTGGCAGGCACAACCGGGAGGACAGGACCATGCCGCGCAACTGGATCATTACCGGCGCCTCGAGCGGCTTCGGCAGGGCCCTCGCCGAGGCCGTCCTCGCGCAGGGGGACCGTGCGGTGGTGACCGCGCGCAGCGAAGCATCCCTGGCGGACCTGCGCTCGGCGTATGCCGACCGGGTCGCCCCCGTCGTCCTCGACCTGACCCAGCCGGAACGGATCACGGCCGCCGCCCGGGAAGCCGAGAACGCGTTCGGGCAGGTGGACGTGCTGGTCAACAACGCCGGCTACGGGGTCATCGGTGCCGTCGAGGAGATGTCGCCGGCGGAATACCGCCCCATGATGGAAGCCAACTTCTTCGGCACGGTGGAGTTCACCCGCGCCCTGCTCCCGGCCATGCGCGCCCGCGGCCGCGGGCACATCGTCAACATCTCGTCGGTGGCCGGCATGGCCGCCCGGCCCGGATACGGCTTCTACGCCGCCTCCAAGTTCGCCCTGGAGGGCATGTCCGAGGCCCTGGCGGGCGAGCTGCGCCCGCTGGGCATCCACGTGACGCTGATCGAGCCCGGGCCGTTCCGCACCGAGTTCACCGGGCGCTCCCTGCAGCTCGCCGAGCAGGTCATCGGCGACTACGCGGCCACCGCCGGTGCCAGCCGCGAGACCGTGCGCAACCGCCACGGCAGCCAGCCCGGCGATCCCGCCCGGGCGGCCGCCGTCATCCTGGAGGCGGTCGCCTCGGAGGATCCGCCGTTGCGGCTCCCGCTGGGCAGCTACGCCTACGGCCGCATCCGCGAGAAGCTGGCCGGCGTGGCCGCCGACCTGGACGCCTGGGAACCCCGGGCCGGGGCGGCCACGGAGTTCTCCGGCGACTGAGGCGCAGGCGGGCCCTACGAACCTTCGCCGCGCTCGTCGATCGCCGTTACGCTGACCTCCATGCGCGACGGCGTCACCGGCGGGCCGAACTGGTTGAATACCGGGACGTCGGCAGCATCCCGGCCCACGGCCACGGTGACGCGCGCGGTGTTGCGGTCCGGCTGGGTCGGGTCGAACGTGTACCAGCGCCCGCCCACCCAGGCCTCGAACCAGGCATGCAGGTCCATGGGCTGGAGGTCCTGAACGTAGCCCACGACCATCCGTGCGGGGATGTTCAGGCTCCGGCACAAGGCCATGCCGAGATGCGCGAAGTCGCGGCACACGCCCTCGCCGCGCTTGCGGACCTCGTCCGCCGAAACCGGCGCCGGGTCCGAGCCCGAAAGATACTGGAGACGTTCGTATACCCACCGGGAGATCCGGGCCACCTGGTCGTAGCCCGGGCGGGCGTCCTGGACGACTTCCTGCGCCAGCGGCCCCAGGCGGTCGGACTCGCAGAACCGGCTCGGCATGAGATAGAGCAGAACCGTGTCCGGCAGCTCCTGCACGGGCACGTACGGCGCCCCCGGACAGACATCCTGCTGCGCGGGGACCCGCACCCGGGCGTGGTTGTCGATGCGGAACGGGCCGGCGGTGGTGACCAGCCGCTGGCAGCGGTTGCCGAAGCCGTCGGTGTACTCGGTGGCCGGCACCCGGGGGGCGAGGACGTAGCTCTCCGATTCCACCCACTGGTGCGCACCGCTGCTCGGGCGCAGCAGCAGGATCATCGGGGTCGGCTGCGGACAGTCCATCCGGATGCTACAGGTAACGTCGAGCCACATGGGCCATCTTCCCCGCCAGTCGGTCCGCCCGGGTGAGCATCTCTTACCCCGCCAGCATACGCGTCTTTCGGCCGCTCTTGGGACCGCTCCCGGGCCGCTTGACCTGGGTCATGGAGCCCGGGCCGCCGGCCGCCCACACTGCGATACAGGGACACCTTCCGCGATCGCCGGAGAACGCCATGGACTTCAGCCACAGCTCCCGCAGCGAGGCCATCCGCAGCCAGGTCTTCCAGTTCATGGAGCACTACGTGCTGCCGTACAACGCCCAGTGGCACCGGGAAGTCGCGGCCGGCCGGTACCCGCTGGAGCTGGTGAACGACATCAAGGCCCTGGCCCGCTGGGACGGCCTATGGAACCTGTTCCTCCCCGGCCTGCGCGACGACGAGCCCGGCACACCGCTGAGCACCCTGGACTATGCCCCGGTGGCCGAGACCATGGGGCGGGTGCACTGGGCCGCCGAGGTATTCAACTGCTCCGCGCCGGACACCGGCAACATGGAGCTCCTGCATCGCTTCGCGACACCGGCCCAGTACCGCGACTGGCTGGCTCCGCTCCTCGACGGCGAGATCCGCTCGTGCTTCGCCATGAGCGAGCCGGACGTGGCCTCGTCCGATGCCACCGGCATCCGCACCAGCATCCGCCGCGACGGCGGCGACTATGTCATCAATGGCCGCAAGTGGTTCATCACCGGCGCGCTGCACCCGAACTGCCGCCTGGCGGTGGTGCTCGGCGTCTCCGACGAGGCGCCCGACAGCGACCCGCATCACCGGCACAGCATGGTGCTGGTGCCCATGGACGCGCCGGGCCTGGAGATCGTCCGCGATCTGCCGGTCATGCACTACCACGCGCCCGAGGGGCACTGCGAGCTGGTCTTCCGCAACGTCCGCGTGCCGGCGGCCAATCTCCTGGGCGACGAGGGCCGGGGCTTCGCCATGGCCCAGGCGCGCCTCGGGCCCGGCCGCATCCACCACTGCATGCGGTCCATCGGCCAGTGCGAGCTGGCCCTGGAGCTCATGCGCGAACGCGCCCTGGAGCGCCGCAGCTTCGGCCGGTATCTCTCCGAGCAGGCCAACATCGGCGACTGGATCGCCTGGTCGCGCATGGAGATCGACCAGGCCCGGCTGCTGGTCCTCCACGCCGCCTGGCTCATCGACCAGGGGCGCGACAGCGAGGCGCGAACCGCCGTATCGGCCATCAAGGTGGTGGTCGCGCAACTGCAGACCCGGGTGGTGGACCGCGCCATGCAGGTCTTCGGCGCCATGGGGCTGACGCCGGACACGCCCCTGAGCTACCTCTGGACCTGGGGCCGGGCCATGCGCTTCCTGGACGGCCCCGACGAGGTGCACCTGCGCAGCGTGGCCCGGTCCGAGCTGCGGCGGGCCCGCGAGACACGCGGAGCCACGGCGCGATATTTCACGCTGCCCGGCGGCGGTGCCGAGACCTGACAGGATTTCCGGCAAGGCGCCTCAGCCGGGCGATCAGCCCTCCGGCGGCATGTCGCGCAAGGCCGCGTCCCCCTGCCGGGCCAGCTGCTCCAGGCGGTCGATCTGGGCATCCAGCCGCGGCAGCGCGTCGCGGCGATAGCGCGCCACTTCGTCGATGGCCGCCATGACGTTGGCGAACGCCTCCTCCAGCTGCTCCATGTCCAGCGACGTGGACGCGGCCCGCTGCTGGATGGCCACGCCCTGGTCGCGCAGCTTCTGCGCCGTGCCGGCGATCATGTTCGAGGTGCTGGCATTGAGCGCCTCCACCCGGTCCAGTACCAGGCGCTGGTTGGCCAGCCCCAGGGCCACGGTGACGGCCACGTTGAGCGCCGAGACGGTTACGTTCAGGGCGCGGTCGACGCCGCGCATGAGCTCGCGGTTGTTCCGGATCACCACCTCCAGCGCCAGGATCCCCTGCTGGGCCACCACCTGCTGCTGCTGGAGATCGGTGATGCGCTGGCGCAAGGGGAACAGCAGCTCGTTCTCCAGGAAGGTGCGTTGCGGATCGTCCTCGGCATGGCTCGAGGCCGCCGCCGCCAGCCGCTCGTCCATGAGCCGGCCCAGGGCGACCTGGCGCCGCAGGCGCTGGAGGCTCTCCTGCAGGGCCGCCTGATCGTCGCTCAGGGTGATGTTGTCCCGGCGCAGCATGTCCCGGCCGGACTCCAGGTCACGGATGATGCCGTCCAGCGCCTCCTGGGCCGTCTCGAAGCGGCGGAAGTAGCGCTGCAGGCGGCTCCCCACCCCGGGGATACGGGCCAGCAGGCGCGACATCCCGTCCCGGGAGAGATTGTGGCGGTTGGGGTCCAGCTCCTCCATGCGCCCGCGCAGCGCCTCCAGGGACTCCGCCACCGGCCCGCCGTCGTCGCCCTGGTGGGCCAGGCGCCGCAACGGCGTCTGCAGCATGGCGCTGCGATGGGCCGCCTCCTGCTGCTCCTCCAGGCCCAGCCGGTCCACGGTCTCGCGCGCGCTCCGGCCGTCCGCCCGGGCATCCTCGACCAGGCGGTCGACTGACGCCCGCGCCTCCGCTTCCAGCCCCGGGTCCGTATCCGGGGCCGCACCGCCGGCGACGTCCTCCGCGCCCGGCAACTCCAGGCGGAGCGGCTCGCCGCCGGCGGCATCCCCCTGTTGCTGGCTCATGCCCCTACTCCCGTGTCGATTCCGTGGTCCGCTGATACCGCTCCGCTCCCTGCACGAACCGCTGCAGATCCGCCAGGGCCCGGTCCGCGGTGACGGATGCGTGCCCGCGGCCGGTCTCGATGCCGGCCAGGGCCACGACGGCGTCGTCCAGGGCGGTCATGACGGTCTCCAGCCGCCCGGCCCGGCGCCGCAGCTCGGCCTCGGTGTCATCCACCAGCTGCAGGCGCCGCTCCAGCGCCCGGCGTTCCTCGGCGGTCAGTGTATCGCCCTCGGCTCGCAGCCGCCGCTGCACGTACTGCGCGTCCACGCCGAGCACGCCGGCAGCCCGGGAGGCCATGGACTCCAGCTCGTCCACGCCGTTGTGGCCCACCGCCCGGAGCAGCTCCAGCGCACGCTCGCCGGTCACCTCGCGGGCGTCGAAGCGCCGGCGCAGCAGCTCCAGCGCCCGCCGGTAGCGGGTGTAGAGGCGATCGGCATGCCCGGCCAGGTCCGCCCGCCGGGCGTCCAGGAGGCGCTGCTTGACGCGGCACAGGGCGTCAACCAGGGCGTCCGCATCCGCCGGCGGGTGCGCGGGATCCAGCTCGGTGACCCCTGCCTCGCGCTCCGAGGCCGCCCGGGCGGCCCGGCTGCGCTCGGCGCGGGCGCGCTGCTCCCGGTCCCGGCGCCCCGCCCGCCAGCGGCGCCAGCACCGCTCCAGGGGCAGCTCCACGGCGACGGCCAGCAGCCCCGCGATCCAGCCCAGGAAACCGGGGCCGAAGCCGCCCCACAGCGAGGTCAGCCACAGCACGAACGCGATGAACGGGATCGCCAGCCAGTAGCGCAGGATGACCTGCAGGCGCCCCGCCGGCTCCGCCGGCACGGCCAGGGCCGGATTGATCAGCCCCGCCAGGAACCAGGGGCCGCAGGAGACGAACAGCCCCAGGGCGAACCCCTGCAGGAAAGCCAGCATGCCCGCTCCTCTTGCCCGGCCCTACGCCGCTAGTCGTAGACGTAGAAGCCGCGCCCCACCTTTCGGCCCAGGTAGCCGGCGTCCACCATCTGCTGGAGCAGCGGCGAGGGCCGGTACTTGGGGTCGCCGAGCGAGCCGTGCAGGACCTTCATGACTTCCAGGCACGTGTCCAGCCCGATGAGGTCGGCCAGGGCCAGCGGCCCCATGGGGTGATTGGCGCCCATCTGCATCACCCGGTCGATGTCCTCCGGCGACGCAATGCCCTCGGCGTAGGCGAAGCAGGCCTCGTTGATCATGGGCACGAGGATGCGGTTGACCGCGAAGCCCGGACTGTCCTTGACCGCCACCGGCTCCTTGCCCAGCTGCCGGGTCAGCCCGTCCACCTGCTCGAACACCGCGTCGCTGGTCTGCAGCGCCCGCACGACCTCCACCAGCTTCATCACCGGCACGGGATTGAAGAAGTGCATGCCGATCACGCGCTCCGGCCGGGTGGTGGCCGCAGCGATGCGCGTCAGGGAGATGGACGAGGTGTTGGAGGCGAGCACCACGTGCTCGCCGACGAGCCCGGAGAGATCGCGGAAGATCTGCAGCTTGAGCTCTTCCCGCTCGGTGGCCGCCTCGACCACCAGGTCGCAGTCCGCCAGCGGATCCAGCCCGACGACGCCTTCCAGGCGCTCCAGGGCGGCGCCGTGATCGGCGACGCTGATCTTGTCCTTGGACACGAGCCGGTCCAGGCTCTTCTCGACCGCCTTGCGGCCGCGCTCGACCTGCTCGGGCCCGATGTCGGACATCTTCACGTTGAAGCCGCTGGCGGCAAACGCCTGGGCAATGCCGCTGCCCATGGTCCCGGCCCCGACAACGCCGACAGTCTTGACGCTCATTCATCTACCTCGCTGATTACTGGTTGACGGATATCAGGCGCGATGGCGCCGGGCGGCCAGGTGGGCCAGCCGCCGGTACTCCCGCAGATCCTCGCGGATGTGCTCCACGGTCTGATTGGTCAGGTCGCAGCGATTGCCGTCCAGCAGATGCCCTTCCAGGCGGTCCGCCAGGCGCCGGGCGCCCTCGAGCATCTGCTCGAACCCGGACAGGCCGTCGAACGGGCCGGGCAGCTGCATGAACAGCGCCAGCCCCGGCGTCTCCAGCGTGTCCGGATCGTTGGGGTCCAGGGTGCCCGGCTTGACCATGCTGGCGACGCTGAACATGGGCTCGTGCCCGCGGCTGGTCTCCACATGCCGGTGGAAGATGCCGTGCTGGCCGAAGCGCAGCCCCAGGGCCTCCAGCGCCTCCTGGACGGCCGGGGCGGTGAAGCACAGTCCTTCGCCCGCGTGGACATGGAGCACGATGATCTTCTCGCCGACGGCGGCGGCGACGGCCTCCCGCTCCGAGGTCTCCCCGGCGTCGCCGCCGGCTTCCTCGCGCCCGGCCGAGCGCTCGCCGTCCCGGGTCCAGGACGGCCGCGGAATGCGCACCGGCCCCAGGTTCCACGACGCGTCGTCATTCCGCGCCCCAGTACGCGCTTCTTCCCGTTCCGCCCGGAGGTCATCGGCGGGCGGCGGCTGGGTATCGAATTCCGGCTCGGGCTCGGGCTCGGGCTCCGGCGGCGGCCGCCGCTCGGGTTCTTCCCGCGAGGCCGCCGACCCGGCGGGCTCACCGACCTGCCGGACCCGCACCGGCCCCACCGTGTCATCGGCGTCGTCCAGGGCCCGCGGATTACCCACGGTGCGGGCGCGCCCGACGCCCTCGTCGGCGGATCCGAACGACGTGGCCCCGGCATCGCCGCCCGCGCGGGCGTCGACGTCATCGTCGTCGCCCAGGACGAAATCGTCCATGTCCTGCAGCGCCGCCTCCACGTCCCGGTCCTCGCGGCCGCCGCGCCGCGGACGCGACGATCGGCGCCCCGGGCGCTTCGCCCCGCTCTCCTGCCACTTGTAGTAGCCGAACAGGCCGGCAATCACCAGAACACCAACAGCCAGCAGTATCCAGCGCAGCGCGTCCATTGTCTCCATCCGCCAATCTTCAGGGCCTGCCCGTGCCGGACCGGGACCGTTTCCGCTCGGACCGGCTCCGTGTACAGGGTCCACGTTCGGGCCGCCACCGTCCAGCGTCTTCACAAGGAGACGCCCGCACCCGATATTCTGTTCCTTCTGCTGTGTTCCTGCTACACGGCCACCGCCATCTCCGCGGCCTCGTCGACGTCCACGGCGACCAGCCGGGAGACGCCGGCCTCGTGCATGGTCACCCCCATGAGGTGGCTGACGATCTCCATGGTCGCCTTGTTGTGGGTGATCAGGATGAACTGCACCCGCGCCGACATCTCCTGGACGAGCTCGCAGAACCGCCCCACGTTGGCCTCGTCCAGGGGCGCGTCCACCTCGTCGAGCATGCAGAACGGCGCCGGGTTGAGCTCGAAGATGGCGAAGATCAGGGCCACGGCGGTCAGCGCCTTCTCGCCGCCGGAGAGCAGGTGGATGGTGCTCACCCGCTTGCCGGGCGGCCGCGCCATGATGGTCACGCCGGTCTCCAGGAGGTCGTCGCTGGTCATCTCCAGGTAGGCCTCGCCGCCGCCGAACAGCCGCGGATACATGCGCTGGATGCCGGCGTTGACCTTGTCGAAGGTCTCGCGGAAACGCTGGCGCGTCTCGCGGTCGATCTTGCGGATGGCCGACTCCAGGGTCTCCATGGCCTCGGTGAGGTCCGCGTGCTGCTGGTCCAGGTAGCCCTTGCGCTCGGAGAGCTGCTCGTGCTCGTCGATGGCCGCCAGGTTGATGGGCCCCAGGCGGTTGATGCGCTGCTCCACCTGCTCCAGCCGCGCCTGCCAGTCCGCCTCGGCGGCCGACTCGGGCAGATTGGCCTGAAGCGTGTCCAGGTCGAAGCCGAGCTCCACCAGCTGCTCGGACTGCGTCTGCCGGTGCACCCGCAGCTCCTGGTCCCGCAGCTGCATCTGCTCCACCTCCCCGCGCAGGGCCTCGACCCGCTGCTCGGCCTGCTGGCGCTGCTCCTCGAGCTCCCGGAGGCGGCTCTCCACGGCGGATACGCGCTCACGGGCCGCGGTCAGCGCCTGCTCCGCTTCCACCCGCTGCTGCAGCAGCCGCTCCCGCTCCGCCTCCAGCCCCGGGACCGGGTCGCCCTGCTCGTCGCCGGCGGCCCGCAGCTCCTCCTGCTGCCCCTGCAGCCGCTCCTGCTGATCGCGGAGGCGGCGCAGCTGCTCTTCCAGGGACTGCTGCGCGGAGCTCGCGCTCTCCTGCTTGAGGGACAGCTCGTGCCGGCGCTCCCGGCGCTCGCGCATCACCTCGCGGGCGTCGTTGAGCGCCTGCTCGTGCTGCTCCCGCTCGGCCTGCAGCGTCTGCCGCTGCTCCTCGTCCGCCTCGCTGCGGTCCATGGCCTCCTGCAGGCGGGCCCGGGCGCTGCGCACCGACTCGTCCACCTCGACGGCTTCCCGGTCCAGGGCGTCGATGTCGTGCGCCAGGCGCTCGCCGCGCTCGCGCAGCTCGTCCAGGCGCTGGCGGCGGCCCTCCTCCCGCGCGCGCACCTCGGTGAGCCGCTGGGCGACCGTGTCGCGTTCCTCGCGCAGGCGGTCCCGGGTCTCCTCGTGGTCCATGCGGCGCTCTTCCAGCTCGCGGCGCTGCTGCAGCAATGTCTCCAGCCACTCCCGGGACGCCTCCAGGGACGCCCGCAGCTCCTCCATGGCGCGCTCGCGCTCCAGCAGGCCGTCGCTGTCGCCGTCGCCCCCGGCAACCTGGCTCCAGCCCCGGCCGTGCACCATGCCCTCCGGCGTCACCAGGCGCTCCCCGGGGCCCAGCTGCCCGCGCAGGCGCTCCGCCGCGGCCGCATCACCGGCACAGAAGACGCCGTGCAGGAGATCCGCCAGCGGTGCGGGCGCGGTGACGTGCGCCGCCAGGGGCTCGAGCCCGTCCCGGCCGCCGTCCGCCGACGGGGCATGACCGTCGCGCCGCAGCAGCGTGGCGCGGCCCTGTTCCGGCGCCCCGAGGGCATCCGCAGCGGGCATCTCGGCCTCGCCGACACACACCGCCTGCAGGCGTTCGGCCAGCACCGCCTCCACGGCCCGCTCCCAACCCGCGGCAACGGACAGGATCTGCGCCAGCCGCGGGTGGCCGTCCAGGCCGTGGCGCGCCAGCCACGCCACCACCGGGCCGTCGTCACCGGCGCCCAGGGCGTCCTGCTGCAGCGTCTCCAGCGACGTCAGGCGGGCCTCGCCCTGCTGGATCTCGCCGCGCAGGTCGTGGATGCTGTCATCCAGCTCCGTCTCCTGCTCGGCGAGCTCGGTGACCGCCCGCTGGGCCTCCTCCAGGGACTCGGCCAGCGTCTCCTGGCGCTCGGCCAGCTCGGCGGCCTCGTCGGTGAGCTCGTCCAGCTCGGCGGCCACGGCGTCCGGGTCCAGCTGATCCCGCTCGGCGACCAGGCGCTCGCGCCGCCGGGCCAGCTCCTGCTGGCGCTGCTCCAGCCCCTCGATGCGCGTGCGCTCCACCTGGGCCTGCTGCACGGCCTGGGCGGCCGCCTCGTTGAAGGCCTCCCAGCGCCGCTGCCAGTCGTCCATGGCCTGCTGCGCCTCGATGACCTGATCCGAGGCGGTCTCCTCCAGCCCCTGCAGCTCCTCGATCTCCGGCGTGAGCTCCGCCAGCCGGTCGCGGGCGGCGGCCAGCTTGTCCTCGTCGTCGCGGATGGTCTGCTGGAGATCCTCCAGCGCCTGGCTGTTGGCGGCCAGATCGTCCGCCTGCTTCTTCTGGCGCTCGCGCTCGTGCTGGATCTGCTGCTCCACCCGCGCGATCTCGCTGCCCAGGGAGTAGTAGCGACCCTGGGCGGTGTTGACCTCCTCGCCCAGCTCGCTCTGCTGCTCCCGCTGCTCCACCAGCTCGCGCTCGGCGGCGCGCTGGCGCCCGACCTCGGCCTCCAGGGCGTTGCGCTTTTCCTCCAGGGCCTGCTCGCCGGCGCGCATCTCCGCGACCAGACCGCGCAGGCGGATGGCCAGCAGCTCCGCGCGCAGCTGGCGCTCCTCCTTCTTGTATTCCTTGTAGCGCTCGGCGGTGCGCGCCTGCCGGCTGAGCTTGTCCAGCTGGCCGGCGACTTCCTCGCGGACGTCGTCCAGGCGTTCCAGGTTCTCCCGGGTGTCGCGGATGCGCCGCTCCGTCTCCCGCCGCCGCTCCTTGTACAGCGAGATGCCCGCCGCCTCCTCCAGGTACACGCGCAGCTCGTCGGGCTTGGCCTCGATGATCCGCGAGATCATGCCCTGCTCGATGATGGAGTAGCTGCGCGGGCCCAGGCCCGTGCCGAGAAACACGTCGGTGATGTCGCGCTTGCGGCAGCGGGTGCCGTTGAGCAGGTACTGGGACTGCCCTTCCCGGTTCACCTGGCGCTTGACGGAGATCTCCGAATAGCTGGCGTACTGCCCGCCCAGGGTGCCGTCGGCATTGTCGAACACCAGCTCGATGGACGCCTGGCTCACCGGCTTGCGGCTGCTGGAGCCGTTGAAGATGACGTCGGACATGGACTCGCCGCGCAGGTGCTTCGCCGAGCTCTCACCCATGACCCAGCGCACGGCGTCGATGACGTTGGACTTGCCGCAGCCGTTGGGGCCAACGACCCCGACGAGGTTGCTCGGCAGGTGCACCGTGGTGGGATCGACGAAGGACTTGAACCCCGCCAGCTTGATCTTCTTCAGACGCATGCAGCTCCGTCCCTTCCCCGCGGGGGCGTGTGGGTCATATCCCGGCATGGTCGCGGCGACGCCGCCGGCGCGGGTATAATCCGTCGCCGGGCACCCGCCGAACCTGCCCGGCGCCTCGGCGAAGGCGCCATTATCGCGTTGACTCAAACCGTTGGAAAGCCATGACCCAGGAACCCAGCCGCCAGATCGAGACATTTCCCAATCCGCAGCCGGAGCGCGACTACACCATCCGCATGCGGATCCCGGAATTCACGTGCCTGTGCCCCAAGACCGGACAGCCGGATTTCGCCACCATCCATATCGAGTACGTGCCCGACCGGGACTGCATCGAGCTGAAGTCGCTGAAGCTGTACATGTGGTCGTTCCGGGACCAGGGGGCGTTCCACGAGCAGGTCACCCACGACATGCTCAGCGACCTGGTGGCGGCCACCGCACCGCGCTTCATGCGCGTGACCGGCGACTTCAACGTGCGCGGCGGCATCTACACCTCGGTCATCGCCGAGCACCGGGCCCCGGGCTGGACGCCGCCGCAACCGGTAACGCTGCCGTAACGCGTTCCGGGTGACTATACTAGTGCCCTGTCCCCGAGGAACTCGGGACAGGACACTTGAGTTTGGCACGCGCGACGCAGTGGAAGGAACCATGCCGGACGAGGATCAGGATCAGTTGCCCCGTACCGCCTGGGAACAGGAGATCCGCCTGGTGCGCGGAACGGGGGATACCGTCAGTGCGCACAGCGAGAGCCTGTTCCAGCGCGGGCTCGCCGTGCTCGTGGACACGCCGCTGATGACCGGCGAGATCGTGGACGTGCACGCCGTTGTCCCCAATCACGAGGCCCACCGCCTGGAGCCGATCCACATCCGGTGCCAGGTCAGCTACCTGGTGGAGCTCACCCGCCCGGCGGCGCGGTTCCGCGCGGGGCTGACGGTAACGCACATGGCGCCGGCCGACCGTGAGCGGCTGCTGGCGTTCGTGCGCCAGGAGGCCCGGCGACGCCAGCGCCAGCGCCAGCGGATGAGCGGCCAGGGCGGTGCATGACGGCGACGGCGGCCTATCGCGGCCGGTTCGCACCGAGCCCCACCGGTCCGCTGCACTTCGGCTCGCTGGTCACCGCCCTGGGCTCGTACCTGGAAGCACGCAGCCGCGGCGGTGAGTGGCTGGTCCGCATCGACGACATCGATCCCGCCCGGGAGCAGCCGGGCGCGGCCGACGCCATCCTGCACACCCTGGCGCGCCTCGGTCTCGAGCCCGATGGCCCGGTGGTCTACCAGAGCCGGCGTCTGGATGCCCACCACGCCGCCATCGCCGAGCTGGTCGAGCACGGCCGTGCCTTCGCCTGCAGCTGCACGCGCAAGATGGTGCTGCGCCAGGGCAGGCCCGGGCCGAATGGCGTCATCTATCCCGGCACCTGCCGCAACGGCCTGCCACCGGGCCACGAGGCGCGCACCTGGCGGGCCCGGGGCGAAGGCACGGTGCGTTTCCGCGACGGGCTGCAGGGCCCGGTCCAGTGGGACCTGGCCGAGACCACCGGCGATTTCCTGATCCGGCGCGCGGACGGCTGGCCGGCCTATCACCTGGCGGCGGCGGTGGATGACATCGCCAGCGGCATCACCCACGTGGTGCGCGGCCATGACCTGCTGGCATGCACCCCGCCGCAGATCCGGATCATGCAGTACCTGGGCGCGGAACCACCCGCCTATGCCCACCTGCCCCTCGCCGTCAACGCCGACGGCCGCAAGCTCAGCAAGCAGAACCTGGCGGCACCGCTGGACGACGACGCCCCCGGCGCCGCGCTCCTGGCGGCGCTGGCGTTCCTGCGGCAGGAGCCGCCGGGGGAACTCGCCGGGGCGCCGCCGGCCGAGCTCCTCGCCTGGGCCGTCGCCCACTGGGACGCTTCGCTGCTGCAGGGTGTCACCGCTGCGGCCTCTCCCGTCGGCTGATCCGCATTCGCCCCGACAGAACCGATGTGCTACATTCGGTAACAATAACAAGAACAACCCCCACGCCGCGGGAGGAGAACCACGATGGCGCAGTTCCAGGAAACCGGCCCGGGCGGGCTGAGTGTCTTGCTGTTCCTGCTGGGGCTGCTGTTCCTGGCCTCGCCGTTCACGACCTGGTGGATGAGCACCGGGGCGCCCTGGTACACGGTGTGGGTCCTGTGGGCCGTCCTCATCGGGCTCTCCGGGGCCCTGGCACGACGCAGCGGGCACCATGACGTTTGACCTCGGCGTTCTCACGGCCATCGCCGTGGGCTACCTGCTGCTGCTGTTCCTCATCGCCTACGTCACGGACCGGCGGTGGCTGCCCACCTGGCTGACGCGCAACCCGTTCGTCTACGTGCTCTCCCTCGGGGTGTACGCCACCACCTGGAGCTACTACGGCAGCGTCGGCTTCGCCCAGTACCAGGGCCTCAACTTCCTGACCATCTATCTCGGCGTCACCCTGGCCTTCGTGCTGACACCGGTGCTGCTCATGCCCATACTGCGGCTGACGCGCACCTACCAGCTCACCTCGGTGGCGGACCTGTTCGCCTTCCGCTTCAACAGCCAGCCGGTGGGCGTGCTGGTGACCCTGCTCATGCTGGCCGGGGTGCTGCCCTATATCGCCCTGCAGATCCGCGCGGTGGCGGAATCCACCCAGGTGCTGACCCGGGAGTCCTCGCCGGACGTGCTGGCCTTCTGGTTCGTGGTGCTGGTCACCGTGTTCACCATCATCTTCGGCGCCCGTCACGTCTCGCCCCGCGAGCACCACGACGGGCTGGTGGCCGCCATCGCCTTCGAGTCGCTGATGAAGCTCGTCGCCCTGCTCCTGGTGGCGGGCGTGGCCATGTACATGGCCTTCGGCGGGCCCGTGGGCATGCAGCAATGGCTCGCGGCCCACCCGGAGCAGGTCGAAGCCCTGTACGCGCCGGCGCGCGAGGGGCCCTGGGCGAGCCTGCTGGTGCTCGCCTTCGCCGCCGCCTTCCTGCTGCCGCGGCAGTTCCACATGCTGTTCGCCGAGAACCAGGCGCCCGGGCACCTGAATGTCGCCTCCTGGGCGTTCCCGCTGTTCCTGCTGCTGCTCACCCTGGCCGTGCCGCCGATCCTGTGGGCCGCCCAGGTGCTGGAGCCGGGGACGCCCGGGGACTACCACGTGCTCGGCATCCCCCTGATGAGCGGCTGGCCCAGCCTGGCCCTGCTCGCCTACCTGGGCGGCATCTCCGCGGCCAGCGCCATGATCGTGGTCAGTACCCTGGCCATTTCCTCCATGACCCTGAACCACCTGGTCCTGCCCCTGGCCGGACCGCAGCCGCACCGGGACTTCTACGGGGCCCTGCGCTGGGCCCGGCGGGTCGCCATGGTGGCGGTGATCGCCGCCGGCTACGGCTTCTACCGCATTCTCGAGCCCACCTCCGGGCTGGTGGGCTGGGGCCTGATCTCGTTCCTGGCCATGGCCCAGCTCCTGCCGGGGATCGTCGGCCTGCTGTTCTGGCCCCGTGCAACTAGTCACGGCTTCATCGCCGGTCTGCTGGGCGGCGCCAGCGTCTGGGTGTTCACCGTGCTGCTGCCGCCGGTGACCGGCGACAGCACGCTGGCCTGGCTGGGCCTGACGGCCGCCGGCGACGGGCCCGCCGAGGCGTATCAATCGTCGACGTTCTGGTCCCTGAGCCTGAACGCCCTGCTGTTCGTCACCGTCTCGCTGCTCAGCCGGCCGGACGAGCAGGAGCGCGAGGCGGCGGCGGCCTGCCGCGACCTGAACCCGTCGCTGCCCGTGGGCGACCTGCAGGCGCGCTCGCCGAAGCAGTTCGTCAAGCGCCTGGCCACGGTCATGGGCAAGGACGCCGCGCGCAAGGAGGTGGACAAGGCCGTCCGCGAGCTCGGCCTGTCCTGGGACGAGCGCCGCCCGAACCATCTGCACGGGCTGCGGGCGCAGATCGAGCGCAACATCTCCGGGATGATGGGGCCGGTGCTGGCGCGGATGATCGTCGACGAGCGCCTGCAGCTGGACAAGGAGAGCCGCACGGCGCTGGCCCAGAACGTGCGCCTCATCGAGGACCGGCTGGAGACCTCGCGCACGCGGCTGCGCGGCCTGGCCGCGGAGCTGGACCGCCTGCGCCGCTATCACCGCCAGATCATCGAGGACCTGCCCCTGGGCGTATGCGCCGTGGCCCAGGGCGGGCGCCTGGTGCGCTGGAACCCGGCCATCGCCGAGCTCACCGGCATTCCCATGTCCGACGTCATCGGGCGGCGCCTGGACGAGCTCCCCGGCCCCTGGGGCATGCTCCTGGCCTCGTTCCTGGAATCCGACGCCAACCACTGGCACCGCCAGGAGATCCACACCGACGACCGCGCACGCTGGTACAGCCTGCACAAGGCGACCATCGAGGATCCGGGGCTGACCAGCCGCAGCGACGACACGGTGCTGCTGGTGGAGGACCTCACCGAGGTCTCCCTGCTGGAGCAGGAGCTCGCCCACAGCGAGCGCCTGGCCTCCATCGGGCGCCTGGCGGCGGGGGTGGCCCACGAGATAGGCAACCCTGTCACCGGCATCTCCTGCCTGGCCCAGGAGCTGCGCGACGAGGACACCGACCGCGAGCGCGAGCAGGCCATCGCCGAGGAGGTCCTGCATCAGGCCCAGCGCATCAACAACATCGTCCAGAGCCTGGTGCGCTACGCCCACGGCGGCGCCGACAGCCAGCAACCGCCGGAGCCGGTGCGGCTGCGCGAGACCGTGGACGAGGCCACGCGGCTGACCACGCTCAGCCGCCGGGCGCGTTTCGTGCGCTTCGACAACGATCTCCCGGAGACCCTCACCGTGACCGGCAATCCGCAGCAGCTGGTCCAGGTGTTCGTCAACCTGTTCAGCAACGCCGCCGACGCCTGCGCTGACCACGCCGACGAGGGCATCATCCGTGTCACCAGCGTCGACCGCGGCGACGGCTGGCTGACCGTCCAGGTGCGCGACAACGGCGAGGGCATTCCCGCGGATGTCCTCGACCAAGTCCTGGAGCCCTTCGTCACCACCAAGCAGCCCGGGCACGGCACCGGCCTGGGCCTGCCGCTGGTGTACAACATCGTGCGCGAGCACGGCGGCGAGGTGCTCATCGACAGCGATCACGAGGGGACCTGCATCACGCTGCGGTTCCGCCCCGGGGAGCCGCATGCCGCGGCCGCGGACACGGTACGGGAGCAGGCGGGCTGAGCCCGGACGGGACCCGGTTCACGAATCAGGAGGAAGCCGATTCATGGCATGGATTCTCATCCTGGAAGACGAGAAGGTCATCCGCCAGTCGCTCCGGCGGCTGCTGGAGAAACGCCAGCACACCATCGCCGAGGCGGATTCGGTGGAAGGCGCCGCGCGCGAGCACGACCTCACCGCCTTCGATCTCATCATCGCCGACCTGCGCCTGCCGGGGGCGGCCGGCACCGCGGTGCTGGAGAAGGCCCCCGGCGTGCCGACCATCATCATGACGAGCTACGCCAGCGTGCGCTCGGCGGTGGACGCCATGAAGCTGGGGGCGCTGGACTACATCGCCAAGCCGTTCGACAACGACGAGCTCCTGCTCACCGTCGAGCGGGCGCTGAAGGAACAGCGCATGCAGCGCCAGAACGCCGCGCTCAAGGCCGATCTCGACCGCGACTACCCGGTCTCCGGCATCGTCGGCAGCTGCAAGGCCATGCGCGATGTCTTCGACCGCATCACCCGCGTGGCGCCGGCGGCGACCACCGTGCTCGTGCTCGGCGAGTCCGGTACCGGCAAGGAGCTGGTGGCGCGCGCCCTGCACGAGGGCAGCCCGCGGCAGGACGGCCCCATGATCACCGTCAACTGCGCCGCTATCCCGGACACCCTCATCGAGGCGGAGCTGTTCGGCCACGAGAAGGGAGCGTTCACCGGTGCGGTGGGCGCCCGGGAGGGCCTGGTGGAGTCCGCCGACGGCGGCACCCTGTTCCTGGACGAGATCGGCGAGCTGCCGCTGGCGGCCCAGGCGCGGCTGCTGCGCGTCCTGCAGGAGGGCGAGATCCGCCGGGTGGGCTCATCCCAGCCCCGCCATGTGGACGTCCGCCTGATCGCCGCCACCCACCGCGACCTGGGGCGGCTGGTCAGCGACGGCGGTTTCCGGGAGGATCTCTACTTCCGCATCAACGTCATGGAGATCCGCCTGCCGCCCCTGCGCGAGCGGGGCGAGGACCTCCCCGAGCTCGCCCGGCACCTGCTTGAGCGCACCTGCAAGCGCCTCAAGAGCCCACCCATGCGGTTCAGCAACGAGGCCCTGGAGGGCATCCGGCACTACAGCTGGCCGGGCAACGTGCGCGAGCTGGAGAACGCTATCGAGCGGGCGGTGATTCTCAGCGACAGCACGGTGATCACCCCGGACATCCTGGGCATCCGGCCCGATGCCGAGCCGCCGCCGGATACCCGGAACCCGGGGCTGTCCCTGGAGGACTACTTCCGCCAGTTCGTGCTGGCCAACCAGGACCACTGCACGGAGACGGAACTGGCGCGGCGGCTGGGAATCAGCCGCAAGGCCCTGTGGGAGAAGCGCCAGCGGCTGGGCATACCGCGCAAGCCGCGGACCGAGGAGGCATGACCGCCGCGCGTTACACAGGACCTCAGCCGATGTTACTCTCGGTAACACGGAACCAGGGCCGCAAAGCCGTAACTCCCTGTCCAGAAGGGCGTTTCACACGTGGCACACGTTTCGCAGCAAGCGCAAAAGCATCCGTTCGCCAGACCCCGCCCGCTCCCGCATCAGGGAGCGGCACCCGGCCGGCGCGTCTCCGGCACGCCCCGGCCGGAGTGCTAGGCTTGGCGGTAGCAGGACCAAGAACACGCGGCGCGGCGGTATAGCCGCTGGCCGTACAATCCCAGAGGAGGAGTCATCCCATGTCCGAGAGCAAGGTCTATCCCGTTCCCGCAGACATCGCCAAGAGCGCGCATATCGATGCGGATACCTATCGGGCCATGTACAAGCGATCCCTGGAAGACCCGGATGCGTTCTGGGCCGAACAGGCGGAGCGCCTGACCTGGTTCAAGCGCTGGGATACGGTGAACAACTCCGACCTGAACAAGGGCGAGATCCGCTGGTTCGACGGCGGGCGCATCAATGCCGCCTACAACTGCCTGGATCGTCACCTGGACAGCCGCGGCGACCGCACCGCCATCATCTGGGAGCCCGACGACCCCAAGGATCCGGCCCAGCACATCAGCTACCGGGATCTGCACGAGCGCGTCGGCCGCCTGGCCAACGCCCTCAAGGAGCGCGGCGTCAAGCGCGGCGACCGCGTGTGCATCTACCTGCCCATGGTGCCCGAGGCCGCGGTGGCGATGCTGGCGTGCGCGCGCATCGGCGCGATCCATTCCGTGGTCTTCGGCGGGTTCTCGCCCCAGGCCCTGCGCGACCGCATCCAGGACTCGGACTGCCGCGTGCTGATCACGGCGGACGAGAGCGTGCGCGGCGGCCGCAACTTCCCGCTGAAGGCCAACGCCGACGAGGCCCTGCAGGAATGCCCGGACGTGCACACCGTCCTGGTCGTGCAGCGCACCGGCAACAAGGTGGACTGGCAGGACAACCGCGACGTCTGGTACCACGACGCGGTCAAGTCGGTCTCCGCCGACTGCCCCGCCGAGGAGATGGAGTCCGAGGATCCGCTGTTCATTCTCTACACCTCGGGCTCCACCGGTAAGCCCAAGGGCGTTCTGCACACCACCGCCGGGTATCTCCTGGGCACCAGCCTCACCCACGAGCACGTGTTCGACTACAAGGACGGCGAGGTGTACTGGTGCACCGCCGACGTCGGCTGGGTCACCGGCCACAGCTACATCGTCTACGGCCCCCTGGCCAACGGCGCCACCACGCTGATGTTCGAGGGCGTGCCCACCTACCCCGATGCCAGCCGGCTGTGGGAGATCGTGGACAAGCATCAGGTGTCCATCTTCTACACCGCGCCCACCGGCATACGCGCGCTCATGGCCAAGGGCGAGGAGCCGGTGAAGAAGCACAGCCGCAAGTCGCTGCGCATCCTGGGCACCGTGGGCGAGCCCATCAACCCGGAGGCCTGGGAGTGGTACTACCGCGTCGTCGGCGACGAGCGTTGCCCCATCGTCGACACCTGGTGGCAGACCGAGACCGGCGCCATCATGATCTCGCCCCTGCCCGGCGCCATCGACCTCAAGCCGGGCTCCGCCACGCTGCCGTTCTTCGGCGTGGAGCCGGAGCTGCGGGACAACGAGGGCAATCTCCTGGAGGGTGCCACCGACGGCAACCTGTGCATCGCCCGGTCGTGGCCGTCGATGATGCGCACCATCTACGGCGACCACAAGCGCTTCATGGAGACGTACCTGTCCGCCTACAAGGGCAAGTACTTCACCGGCGACGGGGCCCGCCGCGACGCCGACGGCTACTACTGGATCACCGGCCGCGTCGACGACGTGCTCAACGTCTCCGGCCACCGCATGGGCACCGCCGAGGTGGAGAGCGCCATGGTGCTGCACCCCAAGGTGGCCGAGGCCGCCGTGGTCGGCTTCCCCCACGACGTCAAGGGCCAGGGCATCTACGCCTACGTGACCCTGGTCGAGGGCGCCTCGCCGTCCGACGAGCTCAAGCAGGAACTCGTCGACCTCTGTCGCAAGGAGATCGGCGCCATCGCCAAGCCGGACTTCATCCAGTGGGCCCCGGGCCTGCCGAAGACCCGCTCCGGCAAGATCATGCGCCGCATCCTGCGCAAGGTGGCGTCCAACGAGCTGGACAACCTGGGCGACACCAGCACGCTGGCGGATCCCTCGGTGGTGGACGAGCTCATCGACAACCGCGAGAACCGCTAGCGAGCGGAGCGTGGTGCTCCCGGGCAGCGCCCCGGGAGCACCCGCGCAAGCAGGACTCGCCCCGCGGCTCCAGGGCCGCCGGGCGGGTTTGCTGCGGCTAGAGCGATTTCAGCAGGTGGCCGCCGTCCACCGGCAGGGCTACGCCGTTGACGAAGGAACCGGCGTCGGAGGCGAGCAGCAGCAGCGGACCCGACAGCTCCGGCAGGTCGCCCAGGCGCTGGCCAGGAATGTGCTCGCGGATGTAGGCCTGGCCCTTGTCCGAGGCGAAGAAGTCCCGATTCATCTCGGTCTCGAAGTAGCCGGGACAGATCGCGTTGACGCGAATGCCGTAGCGCATCAGCTCCAGCGCCATGTGGCGGGTAAGCTGGACCACCCCGGCCTTGGAGGTGGCATACAGCGACTCGCCGAACTGCACGCCCAGGCCCAGCAGCGAGGCGATGTTGACGATGCTGCCGGGCCGGCCGGCCTGCTTCATGCGCTCGGCGCCCGCGCGCGCCACCCGCCAGGCCGCCTTGAGATTGGTATCCATGACGTAGTCCCAGTCCGCCTCGGTGGTCTTGAGAAACGAGCGCGGCTGCGCCACGCCGGCGTTGTTCACCAGCAGGTCCACCGTGCCGAAGGCTTCCCCGGCGGCATCGAAGCCCGCCTGCACGCTGTCCGGGTCGGTGACGTCCATGGCAATGGCCCGGGCCTCGCCGCCGTCGGCGGCAATCCCCTCCACGAGCTCCTGCAGGCGCTCCACCCGGCGCGCCGTCGCCACGACACGGGCGCCGTTACCGGCCAGCACCCGGGCGAAATGCGCCCCGAGACCGCTGGACGCCCCGGTAACCAGGGCGACACGGCCTGAAAGATCGAACAGCTCGTCGTTCATGGGATCTCCTCCGATGATGGTTATTCCTGGGGTGTTCACTCGCCCGGTGGCGTCGCCCCCGGCCGGAACCGGGCGGAACGCAGCCGGTTCAGTACCGCCATGACCTCCGCCAGCCGCGGGCGGACCAGGTCTCCGTCCGGGCGCCCCGTGAGCTCCTCCCAGGGGCGCTGCAGGTGTGCGCGGAACCAGGCCGGCACGTCGTCGACGTCCGCCACTCCGGCTGCTCCCGCGGCCGGCAGGAGCAGCCCGATGGCGCGGACCTGGGACGGGTCCACCAGCTGCTCCAGGGCGCGCAGATCCACCACGTCGTCGCCGAACTCCAGCGACTCCACCCCGCGCACCTTGACGCGGCGCTTGCCGCGCTTGCCCGCCGGATCCACGGAACGCGTGGCCAGCACGCGGGGGCGCGGCGCCCGCAGCGGTTCCGGGGCTTCCATGTGCCGGGCGGTGTCGTACTCACGGGCGATCCGGTGGGCTTCCGCCGTGACGTCCCGGGGCTGGTAGTCGTGCATCTGGATGACCGTATCCGCCGCGCCGAAATAGTCGCCGGAGCCCCCCATCACCAGGATCGTGGACACGCCCAGCCGGTCGCGCAGCTCGGCGATGCGGTCGACGAACGGGGTGATGGGCTCCTCCTCGCGGGCCACCAGCGCCTGCATGCGGGCATCCCGGATCATGAAGTTGGTCGCCGAGGTGTCCTCGTCCACCAGCAGGGGATCGGCGCCCAGCTCCAGGGCCTCCTGGAGGGCCGCCGCCTGGCTGGTGGAGCCGGAGGCCAGGGCCGTGGAGAACGCCCGCGTGGACTTGCCGAACGGCAGCTCCTTGATGAACGGCGACAGGTCCATGGCGTGCACGGCGCGGCCGTCCTCCGCCCGCAGCTTGACGGCCTCGTCCCGGGCCACCACGCGGTCGCGGCCGTCACCGGGGAGATGATCGTAGACGCCGTTCTGGACAGCGCTGAGCAGGGTGGACTTGCCGTGGAAACCGCCGCCGACCACCAGCGTGATCCCGGCGGGGATCCCCAGGCCGGCGATCGCTCCGGCGTTGGGCGCGTCCAGGGTAACCCGCAACGACTCCGGTGCACGAAAGGCGACCGCTTCCTCCAGGGGGCGATCGTCGACGCCCGAGCGGCGCGGCAGAATCGAGTCGTCGGCCACGAACGCCACCAGGCCGGCCTCCGCCAGGCTGCTCCGCAGGGCGCCCTGGTCCTCCACCGTATCGCAGTGCCCGCGGAGGGCGTCGTCATCACGATACTCCGGGCGCAGCGTCGCCCGGACGATCCGCGGCAGCGTCCGGCACAGCAGATCACGGGCGGTCTTGCCCAGGATCGTCCGCCCCTTGGCGGGGAGGTTCACCGTGAAGCGCAGCTCCACGCCGTCGCCGGTGAACAGCACCGCCGTGCGGTCGAGCACGGTCTGCCCGCCGGCATCGATGCGGATGTCCGGCGTCTCACGGGCCGCCTCGCGGAAGGCCCGGCCCAGCCAGTCGCGCGCGGCCCGCTCCCGGGACGCCGGCTCCCGCGCGCCGTCCGGCAAGCCGGCCTCGGACCACGGCATGACGGCACGCATGCGCGACGGGCTGGCGAAGGGGTCTCCCTGGACGTGGTCCACCTGCAACCGGAAGTCGTCGAAACGGTACGTCCCGGTCAGCTGGCGGTAGGCCTTGTAGCCCTTGCCATCGATACCGAGCAGCAGGGACTGCAAGCGCTTCATTCATCCTCCCGTCGGAAATGCCGCGGATTGCGGTCAGGGTCTACGCGTGGCGGCGCAGCCAGTCCAGGCGCTGGGCGAAGCGGCGGCGCCAGGAATCGGCGAGCACGTCCAGCTCGGCGAGCGCTTCCAGGTCCTCGATGGACGGCCGGGTGCTGTTGTGGATCGCCCACATGTCCGCCAGGGTAATGCCGTGCGCCGCGGTATCGACCCGTTCCGCCACGTCCCCCGGCCCCAGGTAACCGGGCTCCAGGACGCGATACAGCCAGCCGGAGCGGCCGGTGCTCGCGACTTCCCGGGCCAGGTCCGGGATCTCCAGGCGCTGGCTGATCTTCCAGCACGGCTGCCGGGGCTGGCTCACCTCGACCACGGCGGTCCCCATGCGAAAGACGTCGCCCACGCGCACGTTCCTCTCGGTCAGGCCGTTGGTGGAGATGTTCTCGCCCAGCACGCCCGGGCCGAGCAGCGACGCCGCGTCGGGGTAGAGCTCCGCCCAGATGGCGTAGTGCTCCGCCGGGTAATGACTCAGCGCCCGGTCCGGGCCGCCGTGGGCGCGCGCATCGCCCTGGTGATCATCCTCGATCCCGGCATCGTCCACGGCCACCGCCTCGCGCACCGGCACCTTGTAGATGGCCGTGGGCCGGCCGTCGCCGTCCATCGGGCGGACCTGGCCCTGGTAGACACCCGTGATGGTCACCATCTCCGTCATGCGCTTCCTCCGGCGTCAGAGCGTTGCCCGGGGCATCAGGCTACAACGGTTCGGGCCCGCTGTGCACGGAGCGCGGCGTTTCCCTAGAGATGCTCGAGGATGGCGTCCGGGCTCGCCGGGCGGTGGAAGTAGTAGCCCTGCAGGGTGGTGCAGCCCAGCTCGCGCAGGCGCTCGGCCTGGTCCCGGGACTCCACCCGCTCGGCGACCACGTTCAGTCGCAGCGCCTGCGCCATGGCGATGATGGTGCGCACGATCTCCTCGTCCTCCGGACTGAGAAGCATGGCGTCGACGAAGGAGCCGTCGATCTTGAGCTCGTCGATGGGCAACCGCCGCAGGTAGGCAAGGCAGGAGTAGCCGGTGCCGAAATCGTCGATGGCGAAGCGCACGCCCAGGTCCCGGAGCCGGTTCATGCGCCCGACCACGCCGTCGCCCTCGTCCGCCAGCAGGCTCTCCGTGACCTCCAGCAGCAGGGCGCGGGGCGGCAGGCCGCTTTCCTCCAGGATCCCGGCCACCATGGTCTCGAAATCGGGATCGTGGAACTGGCGGACGCTGACGTTGACGGCCAGCGCCGGCAGCGGCCGCTCCGGGGCGCCGCGATGCCAGTCCGCGAGCCACCGGCAAGCGGCCCGGAGAATCTGGGCCCCCAGGGGGCGGATGAGGCCGGACGCCTCGGCGATGGGAATGAACTTCGCCGGCGACACCGGCTCCCCGTCGAACTCCCACCGGGCCAGTACCTCCAGGGCCGTGATGCCGCCCTCGACGTTCACCAGCGGCTGCAGGCAGAAGCCGATGCTCGCGTCGTCCACCGCCTGCCGCAACGCGCGCTCCAGCTCGCGGCGCTCGCTGGCCTCGGCCTCCATTTCCGGTGCAAACCAGGCCACGCCGTTGCCGCCCTGATGGCGTGCCTGCCCCGCGGCGATCTCGGCGCGCCCCAGCAGTGCCGACGGATCGTCCATCCCGGCTTCCATGACGGCGACCCCGATGCTGACCCCCGACTGCACCATGGTGCCGCTGACTTCCACCGGCTGCAGGAAGGCCCGTCGCAGGCGCTCCGCTTCGTCGGCAACCCGGCCCCAGAAGGCCTTTCTCTCCTTCGGCAACGTGGCGCCGCTGAGCAGCACGGCGAACTCGTCGGCCCCCACCCGCGCCACGGCGGCGGCCCCCGGCACCAGGGCCCGGAGACGCGCCGCCTGGATCTCCAGCAGCGAGTCCGCCGTCTCGTAGCCCATGCCCTCGTTGACGCGACGAAAGCCGTCCAGGTCCATGACCATCAGGACGTCGCCGCGCCCCCTGGCCGGGACCTCGTTGTTGCGCGCCAGGCGCCCCAGCAGCGACGCCCGGTTCGGCAGCCCCGTCACGCCGTCCTCGAAGGTCAGGCGATGGATGCGCTCTTCCGCCTCCCGGTGCCACGTCACGTCCAGGAAGCTGCCGATGAAGTGGGCGTCCCGGTCATCCGCCCCCTCCAGGGCGGTCAGACTCAGCCGGTAGAGGCGTTGCCCCCCGTCCCGGCTGCGTGCCCAGACCTCACCGTGCCAGCGACCATTGCGACGCACCGTCTCCTGGATATCCCGGCGCACCGGGCCGCCACGCCTGCCGCCCAGCAGCAGGCGCAGGCCGTGGCCGACGACGGCGCCCGCCGGATAGCCGGTCATGCGGCTGAACGCGTCGTTGACGTGCACGAAGCGGTAGTCCCGGTCCAGGATCATGATCGCCTCGTGGGTCTCGAAGGCCAGAGCCGCCAGCCGCGTATCGCGCTCCGCCCAGAGCCGCTGCAGCTCCAGACGGATGCGGACGGCCGCGTGCTCCAGCGTCCGCTGGACCGGTTCCACCGGCCCCAGGGCATGCCTGCCGACGACCGCCAGCAGCCCGACGGACCGCCCGTCGCCGTCGCGCAGGCGGACACCGGCGTAGCTCCGTGCATCCAGCCGGGTGAGAAGCTCATCGTCGGGATACCGGGCCTGCACCTCGTGGTTGATGACACAGGCGTCGCAATGGTTCAGCTCCGCACAGGGCGTGCCCGCAAGGGCGTAGGAGTCGATATCCAGGGGCGCGCCGCGCGCGCTCGCGGAAAGCACCCGGGCGACGTTCCGGCTCGCGTCCACGGACGCGACCACCGCCGCGTCGGCCCCCATGACGCTGCGGATCTGCTCCACGAGATGGTCGAGGTAGCTCCAGCCGCCGCCGGCCTCCGGAAGCGAGGCGACGCGGTCCATGTACCGGCGGATCAGGGTGCTCTCGGTGACATCCTTGAGCAGCGACAGGAAGCCGGTGATGCGCCCGTCACGGCCCGTTACCGCCAGGTTGAACCACTCCACCCAGATGGGGACGCCGTCGCTGCGCCGGCAGCGGGCATAGGTGTGCATGTGCCGCATGCCGCCGCGGCGCATGTCCTGCTTGATCGCGGTCAGGCCCTTGCGATCCTTGTCGTGGAGCAGGAAGTCCTCACCGGTCATGCCGATCAGGTGATCCGGCAGGTAGCTGAACATCTCGGCCGCGGCGGGATTGCCGAAGCGGATCCGGAAATCGGGATCCCACTCGATGCAGCCGATGGAGCTGCCCTGGATGTAGCGCAGCAGCCCCGCGATGTCCCGATCACCCTGCTGTCCGAGCTCCTCGATGACCAGCGCCGTGCGCACCAGGCCCACGAGCCGTTGCATGGGCTCCTGCGCCCCTTCCGGAGGGGCATCCATGCGCTGCGGGAAGTGCATCGATACCGTCGCCAGCACCTGGCCCGAGCCGTCGAGCACCGGCACGGCCCAGACCGAGCCCACACCCAGGGGCCGGATCAGCTCGCGGTAGCGCGCATACGCAGGGGAGTCGAGGACATCGGCCACGAACACGGGCTCGGCCAGCGTCGCGGCGCGCCCGCAAGCGCCGCTCTGCCTGGCCACCTGCAGGCCGTTCACGGCCCGCCAGAAGGCGCCGGGCATACCGGGCCCCGCGACGTACGAAAGACGGCCCTCACGGATCAGGCAGACAGTCGAGCGGACGCCGTCATCGCCGAGCTCCGAATCAATGCCTGCACAGATCCGCGACAGGGCGTCGGACAGGCTGCCGCCTTCCAGCAGCACGTGCGCCAGCGTATCGGCGCCTTCCGTGAAGGCCGTCTCGGCGCCGGCGGGCGGCCCCGTGTCGGCCACCAGTCCGGTCGACAGGCCCTTGATCGGCATAGCTCTGCGTCCCCGTCTGCGTGACCCGCGACCACACGTCCGCACCCGTGTGCCCGGGTGGCGTCTTCCTGAATTCCGGTATCGTTATCGTGACGCCGTTGTTATTCAGTATCCCAAATCAAGACCATACGTACACCATTGCACGTAAAATGTGAAGCAGTTCCGGTTTGTGCGCCTGCGCGCATTCCGCAGTACTCAACCCCCCGGCAACCGTGATCCAATAGAGACATGCAGCTACTCGCCGTGGGAGATCTCCATCTGGGCCGGCGCCCCGGCCGCCTGCCGGAGGCGGTGCGGGCACGCCACGATCTCGGCCGGCTCGGACCGGCGGGCGCCCTGGACCGGCTGGTGAGCGAGGCGGTCCACCAGGGCGTGGATGTCGTGGCGTTCGCCGGCGACGTGGTCGAGCAGGAAGACGATTTCTTCGAGGCCTACGGCCGTCTTCGCCGCGCCGTGGCGAGCCTCGTGGATGCCGGGATCACCGTCGTCGGCGTCGCCGGCAACCACGACGTCCAGGTACTGCCGCAACTGGCCCGGGAGGTGCCCGGCTTCCGGCTCCTGGGAGCCGGCGGCAACTGGGAATCCGTCACTGTGCGTGATGCGGGCGGCGTCCCGGTACGGCTGCACGGCTGGTCGTTTCCCCGCCCCGTTCCCGCCGAGAACCCGCTGCAGGGGGTGCGCTTCTCCCGCGACGGCACCCCCGCCCTGGGGCTGCTTCACTGCGACCGGGATCAGCCCGCCAGCGCCCACGCCCCGGTAACGAGCCGCGAGCTCGCCGCCGCGGGTCTGGATGCCTGGCTGCTGGGCCACATCCACAAGCCGGACGCCATCAGTGCCGGCCATCCCTCCGGCTACCTGGGATCAGTGAGCGCGCTGCGGGCCAGCGAGACCGGCGCCCGCGGCCCGTGGCTGTACACCATCGGCAGCGGGGGCATCGAGGCCGTGACCCAGTGGCCCCTGGCCCCGCTGCGCTGGGAAGCCCTGGAGGTGGACGTCACCGGCATGGACAGCGCCGCCGAGGTGCGCAGCCGGATTCTCCGGGCGGCCGACGAGACCGCGGCGGATCTCGCCGACCAGCCCTGGCAGCCTGCCGTGCTGGGGCTGCGGGTCCGCCTGCACGGACGCACGGGGCTGCGGCGCCAGATCGGGAGCCTGCTCGCCGGCGAAGACATGGACGATCTCCCCCTGGCCGGCGGAATCCAGGGCTTCGTGGGCCGATGGTGGCTGGACACACGGCCGGAGATGGATATCGACGCCCTCGCCCGGCGGCCGGACCCGGTCGGCCTGCTCGCCCGCCGGGTCCAGCTGCTGGACCAGGCGCCCGGGAGCGACCCGGAGCGCACGGCCCTGCTGCAACGCGCCCGGGAGCATCTGATGCCGGTCCACCGGGACACGGCATGGCAGGGGCTGGACGCCGGCGAGCCGGATGACGCCGCGGTCGCCGACTGGCTGCGGCGGGCCGCGCTGGCGGCGCTGGACGAGCTCCGGGAGCGGGACGATGCCGAGGTGACCGCGTGAGGCTGGACGCGCTCCATATCCGTCGCCTGCCGGGCATCCAGGGCACGCTGGCCGTGGACAGCTTCAGCGCCGGCGTCAATGTCGTCACCGGTGCCAACGCCTCCGGCAAGAGCAGCCTCCTGCGGGCGCTGCGCCTGCTGCTGACGCCGCGCCGGGATGACCCGCCCAACGTCATGCTGGAGGCGGTCTTCAGCGATGACCATCACCGCTGGCAGGTGGAGCGCATCGGCCGCGAGATCCTCTGGCACCGGGACGGCGAGCCCCACGCCCCGCCGCCGCTGCCCGATGCCGACACCCTGGGCGGCTATCTGCTGCCCGTCGACGAGCTCCTGCAGCTCAGCCGCACCGACCAGGCGGTGGCCAGCCGGCTGCGGCGCGAGCTCGCCGGCGGCTACGATCTCTCCGTGCTGCGCGGCGACGGCGGCGTATTCGCCGTCCACCCCCGGCGTGACCGCACCGCGGGTGAAACGCTGCAGCACAGTGAACAGGCGCTTCGCCGGGCCGAGGCGGACAACCGCCAGCTACTGGAGCAGCGCCGCCGGCTCCCGGAGCTGGACGAGGACATCGCCCGCGCGGGCACGGCCCTGCGTCGCGCCCAGCAGTATCGCGCCGGACTGGAGCTCGCGGACGCCTGCCGGGCGACCCGGGAGGCGCGCCTCTACCTGGACCGCTTCCCCGACTCCATGCCGGAAGGCATTACCGCCGAGGAAGTCGACAACCTGGAGAAGGCCCGCGAGCGCGAGTCCGGCCAGGCCGAGGCCGCCCGCGAGGAGGCGGACGCTGCCCTGGCGCGGCTGCAGGCCACGGGGATGGAGGAAACGGCACCGGAGGCATCCGCGATCGCCGCCATGCGCACCCGCCTGGACGAGCTCCGGGACCTGGAGGCACGGCGGGAGAAGGCGTGCGAGGAGCAGGCCGCGGCAGCGGAGCGCATGCGCGAGGCGGGCGAGCTCCTGGGCATCGATGTCGGCTCCCGCGCGCAGCTGGATACCGCGCAGGTGGCACGCCTGGAGGAAGCGGTGCAGGAACTCGCCCAGGCCGCCGCGGACCATCGCCAGGCACGTGCCGTCGCCGCGGCGCACGAGGCGAATGCCCCCGCGGGGCGGCCGGCTGCACGACGTCACCTGGCCGTGGCCTTCACCCTGATCGGCGGCGGCGCCCCCGCCGGCGGCGGCTTCGCCGGCTGGGGCCCGCTCGGCTGGTGGGCCGTGCTGGCGGCCGCGGCGGCGGCCGCCGGTGTCATCGGTCTCGCCTGGCTGCTCCGGCAGGCGTTGCGCCCCGCGACGGCGACCGGTCGCGATGCGGCCGCGGCGGACCGGCTGAACGAGGCGGATCAGGCGCTGGCCGCGGCCCGGGAGCGCCTGCGGGCCCGGGCCGCCGAGGCAGGCCTGCAGCTGGACCCGGAGCACATCGCCCAGCATTTCCAGCTGGTTCTCCAGCGCGTCGTCGCGCTGGACCAGGCCCGCGCCGAGCACGCCGGCGCGTCGGCCCGGATCCACCACCTGGACGACAGCGCAGGGCCGCTCCGCGAGCGGCTGGTGGAGTTCCTGAACGGCTGGGATGCCGCTGCCGACGGCCGCGACCCCGCGGCCCTGGGACGCGCCCTGGAGACCCTGGATCAGCAGACGCAGACGGCGTGGCAGGCGCAGCGCGAGTACCAGCAGGCACAAGAGAAGGAAGCCCGTGCCCGCGCGGCCGCCCGGGATGCCGATGCCCGGCTCCGGGAGCTCTATCAGCGCGCCGGGGTGGAACCCGGCGACCGGGCAACGCTCCTCGAGCGCATCCGGGATCTTCCGGCGTGGGAACAGGCCCGCGACGCCCTGCGCACGGCCCGCATCCAGGAGGACACGGCACGGCAGCGCCTGAGCGACGCCCCCGAGGACATCCGCGCCCGCGCGGAGGCGGAGGACACCGCCTGGCTGCAGGAGCAGCTCAACATCGCCGCCGCCGAGGCGGACCGGCACGAGGCGCTCATCCACGAACGCGCCGGGATCGATCACGCCCTGCGGGACGCCGAACGCCAGTTGCGGCTGGAGGCCGCCCGGGCGGAGCGCGACGAGGCCGCGGAAGCCGTCGCGGATCGATACGAGCAGCGCATGATCGCCGAGGCCGGGCGTTGCCTCCTGGATGAGGTGGAGCAGGAGCACCGCAGCCGGCACCGGCCCGAGGCCATCCGGCTGGCTGACGAGCGCCTGCGGCGTTTCACCCACGACGCGTTCACGCTGGAGCTGAACGACGCCGGCGAGCCCTGCGCCCGCGAGACCGCCACCGCCGCCGTCCGCCCCCTGGCGGAGCTCTCCGTGGGCACGCGCATGCAGCTGCTCATCGCCCTGCGCATGGCCTGGGTCGAGCAGCACGAGCAGCACCACGTCGCCCTGCCGCTGATGCTGGACGAGGCCCTGACCACCACCGATCCGGCGCGCTTCGACGCCGTCGCCGGCGCCCTGCACGCGCTGACCCGGGCCGAGGCACGACAGCTGGTCTATCTCACCGCCCAGCCGGAGGACGCCGAGCGCTGGCGCCGGGCCACCGGCGAGGCGCCGCGGGTCATCGACCTGGACCGCCTGCGCATGCCCGACACCCCGCCGCCGGAGCCGCTGCCCCTGCCGGCCCGGGAACGCATCCCCGCCCCGGAGGACCACGACCGGGAGAGCTACGCGGCGGCGCTGGGGGTTCCCGCCGTCGATCCACGGGCGCCGGCGGGGTCGCTGCATCTGTTCCATCTACTCGGCGACGACCTGGCGCTACTCCACCGGCTGCTGGCGGATTTCCACGTCACCACCCTGGGGCAGGCGGACAGCCTCCTCCAGGGCCCGGCCGGGCAGCGCCATCTGGACCAGGCGGCCCGCCGGCGCCTGGTCCATCGCATCGCCGCGGCCCGCGCCTGGTTCGACGCCGTGGACATCGGCCGCGGCACCCCCGTGGACCGCCCCGCCCTGGAGCAAGGCCCCATGAGCAACTGGCAGCACCTGGACGCCCTGGCCGAACGCGCCGCCGAGGTGGCGGGCGACCCCCGCGCCTTCGTCGAGTCGCTACGCGACAACCGCATCAGCGGTGTCGGGCCGAAGAAGATCGAGCAGATCGCCGCCTGGCTCGAGGAGCAGGGGTTTGTCGATCCCCGCTCGCCGCTGGACGCCACCGAACGCTGGCATCACGTCCTGGCACGGCTGCCCGACGAGGCGACGGCCGTGGCCGAGGCCCAGTGGGTCGTCGCCGCGCTGGAGCAGGCCGTCGGACAGGAAGCATCGGCGGACGGCAACGCCGTCATGGCGGGGTGGTGAGGGGGAGCGGCGTCTTGCACCACGGTATCGGCCAGCATCCGTAGGAGCGACATCAGTCGCGACCGTTGCAGGGGATGCTGCCCTCTGGAACGTCGGGGCTGAAGCCCCTCCCACAATGGCACCAGGGCCCGAGGCCGGGGTTGTAGGAGCGGCTTCAGCCGCGACGTTCCAGAGCATCAGGTTCTCTGCAACGGTCGCGACTGATGTCGCTCCTACGGGCGCGTTCGCTCGCGGATACCGGCAGCGATCAGATGTACTGGAACAGCGACAGGTTCTGCACCTGGGCATAGCTCTTCTGGGCGGCCTGGAGGCCGACGCTCTGCTGGTTGAGGCGGCTGATGGCCTCGGCGTAGTCCAGGTCCTCCACCCGCGATAGCTCGGTCTTGAGATCGAGCTTGGCCGTCTCGTTGGCCTGGTACTCCGACTCCAGGGCATTCATGCGCGCCCCGGTCTCGGCGCGGGTCTCGGAGAAGGCGTCGATGGCGGCGTCCAGATCCTCCAGCGCCTGGTAGCTCTCGGTGGCGAGGCGGGCACGGTCGGCATTGTTGTCGCCGCGGGTCTCCAGGGACTCGATGATGTTGTCGACGGTGCCGAAAATGGACCGGCTGTCGGCTTCTTCCACGGTGAAGCTGTCGCCGAACTCCGGGGTTCCCTCGAAGGTCACGGTCCGGCCGTCGAAGGTGATCTCTTCGCCCGGCTCGTAAGGGCTCGTGCTGACGTTGCCGCCGCCGTCCTCGACCTCGACCTCCAGGTCGCCGCTGCCGTTGTCCACGAAGCGGATCTGGTACGGCCCGTCGAAATCGGCCTGGGGATTCGTGCTCTCCCCCGCCAGCCGGGCGCTGCCCTGGTTGGCCTCGTCGGGCACCACGCGGAACTCGCCGTTGCCCGTCGGGATGTCCATGAACGTCTCGAAGCCGTTGTGGCTGCTGTCCACCTTGCGGGTGGGACCGACCTGGATGTCGCGCTGGCCCTGGTCGCCCTGGTAGGCGACGCCGCCGCCCTCGCTGACAAAGGGCTGGGTATCGGTCTTGAGCCCGGAGAAGAGGTACTCGCCGCGGCCGTCCTTGGCATTGGCCAGATCCACCAGCTCCTCGCGGCGCTCGCGCAGCTCGGCAGCGATGGAGGCGCGGCTGTTCTCCGTCTGCGTGCCGTTGGCCGCCTGGACGGTGAGCTCGCGGATACGGTTGGTGATGTTGGACACCTGGTCCAGGATGGAGTCTTCCTGCTTGAGCCGCAGCTCCGCCTGCTCGTTGTTGCGCTGGTACTGCTCGGTGCTCTTCACCGCCGAGTCGATGTCCAGCGCACGGGTCGCGCCGGCCGGATCGTCGGACGGCGTCAGGATCCGCCGCCCGGTGCCGAGCTGGTTCTGGGTCTTCAGCAGCTGGGCCTGCTGATCCAGGATGGTATTGGTCGTCGCCTGCTGGAACTCACTGGTGGATACACGCATCGCTATCACCGCTGCACTGCGCTGAGCAGGCTCTGGAAGACTTCATTGGCCACCGTGGTGGCCCGGGCGGCCGCCTGGAAGCCCTGCTGGAAGCGCAGGAGATTGGCCGCCTCCTCTTCGAGATTGACCCCCGAGACGGCCTCGCGGTCGGCCCGGGCCTGGTCCAGCAGCTGCTCCTGGGCGTCGCGGCCGCTCTGGGCGCGGCGGGTCTCGGTGCCGATCTCGCCCACCATGCCGCTGAAGAAGTCCTGGGGGCTGTCGTTGCCGTTGTTCAGCAGCCCCTCGTCGGCAATGCCGGCCAGCTCCTGGGCATTGCGGTTGTCGCCGATGGCGTCCGCGTTCGCCTCCATGACGAAGGCATCGCCGTCGTCGGGCTCACCGGCGAGGGTGAACGACACCCCCTCCAGCGGGTTGTCCGGGAAGTTGGTGGTCGAGTAGTCCGCGCCCTGGGCATCCAGATCCGCACCGGAGAACGCCACCCCGCCGCTGTCGGTCTGCGGATCGTAGCCGAGCACCACCGGGTTGCCGCCGCCGTCCTCGAGCACGTTGCCGGCGTCATCCTGGATGACGAAGCCGTTCTCCGCCTCCCGGTACTCCAGGGTCACGTCGTTGGCGAACGGGACGTTCGCGTCCGAGCTCACCTCCACGCCCCCGATGGTTCCACTGCCGCTGTTGATCGCCTCGCCGCCGCTGCCCGTCACCTCGCCGGCGGCAATGGGCCCGGCTGCAGCGATGCGGTCACCCGAGCCCGGCAGCACGTCCATGCCACTGACCGCCTCGCGTGTCGGCTGGAGCAGGAAGCTGTCGCCGTCCTGCGCTCCACTGATCGGCGCGGTATCGATCTCCAGCCCCTCGAACGTGGCCGTATTCCCGGCAGCGATCGTCTGGGTGGCGCCGCTGTCGATGTTCTCGACCTGCCACTCGCCGGCGCCGCCGTCGAAGGTCATGCGGTAGTCCGCACCGGTGAGCTGTCCGCCGGCGTTGTCGGCGATGGCCACATCCGGGCTGCCGGAGATGGCGCCGCTGTTGAAATCCGAGGCAAGCACCCGCGGCTGCCCCGTGGCAAAGAACGCGCTGCCCTGGTTGCCGTTGGCGTCCAGCCCGAGCTCGTGCTGGGCGTTGAAGGCACCGGCGAACTCGGTGGCCAGGCGCCCGAGATCGTTCCGCGCCGGATCCAGGATCTCGGAGCGGAAATCCAGCATGCCGCCGATGCTGCCGCCGCTGATCGTCCCGGTGATGGTCTGCTGATTGCCGCTGCCGCCGGTGAACGTAATCTCGCTGCGGCCGGGGTCGTACTCGCTGGGCTGCATGGCCAGCTCGCCGGCGCGGTCGCCGCTGACCAGGGGCTGGCCGTTGCCCACGAAGACATTGATGGCACCGTCGTCCTGTCGCACGGTCTGGGTGCCGATCTTCTCGGAGAGCTTGCGGATCTGCAGGTCGCGCTGGTCCAGAAGATCGTTGGGGGGCTGCCCGGTGCGGCCTTCGGCCTCGCGGATCTCCTGGTTGAGCTCCGCGATGCTCTCCGCGTACTGATTGATCTCCTTGATCTCGCCCCGGAGCTGGGAGCTCACCTCGCTGTCCAGGTCGCGGAACCGCTGGTCCAGCAGCTCGAAGCGGCTGACCATGTTGTCCGCCTCGGCCAGGGCCACTTCCCGGGCCGAGCTGGAGGACGGATCGTTGGCCACGTCCTGGATGCTGTCGAAGAACGACTGCATGGCCGGCGCCAGTCCGGCCTCCTTGTCGGCGAGCAGGTTGTCGATGCGCCCGGCGTAGGTGGCCAGGGTGTCCATCTCCTGGAAATCGGAGCCGGCGTTGCGCAGCGCATCCTCGCGCTGCTGGTCGAACAGCCGGCGCACGGTGTCCGTCTGCACGCCGTTGCCGATGAAGCCGTCGCCCCGGGGCGTGGCGAGCCGGGTCTCCAGCTCCGCCCGCTGGCGGCTGTATCCCTCGGTGTTGACGTTGGAGATGTTGTGGGAGGTGGTCGCCAGGGACCGCTGGAACGCCAGCAGGCCGGAGACACTTGTACCGAGCATGTCCGCCATGATGTGTTACTCCTTCCCTATGTCTCCGTTATCGGCCGATCCGCCGAGGGCTTGAGCGGCTCGAGCGCCGCCTCCAGCTGCCGGCCGCCCAGGATGCGCTGGAGCTTGTCCGCGTAGGCCGGATCCGTGGCATAGCCGGCCTCCTGCAGCCCCTCCGTCCAGGCCTGCGGGTCGCCGGCGCTGTCCAGGGCCTGGCGGTAGCGCGGGTTGTCCTCCAGGAAGCGCACGTAATCCTGGAACCCCTCCTCCAGCGAGCCGTATGCGCGGAAGCTGGCCGTCTCCCGCTGGGGGATGCCCTCCCGGAACTCCAGGGTGGGAACACGCACGGAATCCCCGTCCCAGCCGGCGTCCGCCTTGATGCCGAAGAGGTTGTTGCTGCTGTTGCCCTCGCCGTCGCGGATGACGTGCTGCCCCCAGCCCGTCTCCAGGGCCGCCTGGGCCACCAGGGCGCGCGGATCGGCCCCGAGCTGCTCGGCCGCCCCCTTCGCCGCCGGCCAGACGTCCCGCACGAAGGCCTCCGGCGTGTCCCAAGCCGCACCCTTGCCGCCGGGGCGATGCGGCTCCGGGGCGCCGGCGCGGGGTGCGGCCGCTTCGGTGTCGGGCACGTTCATCCGCATGGGCGGCAACCGCCGGTCATAGGCCTCCAGCCCCCGATCGCCCACACCCGTCGCCCGGGTCTCCAGGCCGGCCTGCTCGCGGAGCTGGCGCTCCACCATGTCGGCGATGCCGAAGCCGCCCTGCTGGCCCACGCTCCGCGCGAGCTGCTGGTCGTGGAGCTGCTGGTACTTCTCCATCGCCTGGCCGCCGAAGAGCTCGTCGCCCGGCGTGGCGGCGCGCATGTTCTTGAGCATCATGCCCACGAACACCGACTCGAACTCCTCGGCCACCTGCCGGAGATCCGACGGCTGCGGATCCTTGAGGCCGTGGCGCAGCCGGTCCAGGGAACCGGTGTCGAAGATGTTGGCCTCGGGATGCTGGGGAGCGCTCAGGACCATGACAGCTGCCTCAGATGATCACCAGCTCCGCGCGCAGGGCGCCGGCCTGCTTGAGGGCCTCGAGAATGGCCACCAGGTCCCCCGGCGCCGCGCCGACGCGGTTGACCTGCTCGACGATCTCCTCCAGCCGGACGCCGGGGCCGAACAGGAACATGGGGTTGTCCTCCTGCTGTACCTCGATGTCGGTGTCCGGCGTGACGACGGTCTCGCCCTCGCCGAAGGGCGGCGGCTGATCCACGTCGAAGTCCTCGGTGATGGTGACCGTCAGGCTGCCGTGGGTCACCGCCGCCTGGCGCACGCGCACCTCGCTGCCCACCACCACGGTGCCGGAGCGGGAGTTGACGATGACCTTGGCCGGCGCCGCCCCGGGATGCACGCGGATCTTCTCCAGATAGGCCATGAAGCCGACACGCTGGTCCGGATCGTCGGGGGCGCGGACGCTGACGGCGCCGGCGTCCTTGGCGCGGGCGGTCTCGGGGCCCAGCTCCTCGTTGATGGCGTCCGCCATGCGGCGGGCGGTGGTGAAGTCCGGGGTATTCAGGGTGAGCTCGATGGTATCGCCGCTGTTGAACGGCGAGGCCACCTCCTGCTCCACCGTGGCACCACCGGGGATGCGGCCGGCGCTGGGAATGTTCACCGTGATGCTGGAGCCGTCCTCGCCGCCGACGCCGAAACCGCTCACCGTCAGATTGCCCTGGGCCATGGCGTAGATCTCGCCGTCGGCGCCGCGCAGGGGCGTCATCAGCAGCGATCCGCCGCGCAGGCTCTCGGCATTGGCGATGGACGCCACGGTCACGTCGATATCCTGGCCGGGCCGGGCGAACGCGGGCAGATTCGCCGTCACCATCACGGCGGCGACGTTCTCCGTCTGGAAGCTCACGTCGGGCGGGACCTGCACGCCCTGGGAGCTCAGCATGCTGCGGATGCTCTGCGCCGTGAACGGTGCCTGGGTGGTCTGGTCGCCGGTTCCGTCCAGGCCCACCACCAGCCCGTAGCCCACGAGCTGGTTGTCCCGCACGCCGGCCACTTCGGCGAGATCCTTGATGCGCTCGCCGGTCCAGTCCTGGGCGTGCAGGCTGCCGGCGTTGGCGCCGAGCACCAGGGCGATGAGAGCAATGAGAGGCATACGTAGCATGGCCAGTCTCCTGGTTGTCAGAACGGCCACAGAGGGCTGTTGAGAATGCGCTGACCCCAGCCCATGCGGTTGGAGTCCGCGAGCGTGCCGGTGCCGGTGTAGGCGATCTGGGCGTTGGCCACCCGCTCCGAGGAGATGGTGTTGTCCGGCGCCACGTCGTCGGGACGGACGAGGCCGGTGAGCGTAATGTACTCGTCACCCTGGTTAATGGTCAGTCTCTTGCGGCCCTGGACCACCAGGTTGCCGGACGGATGGACCTCCACCACGACAGCGGTAAGCGTGCCCGTCAGCTCGTTGCCCTGGTCCACGCTGCCCGAGCCGTCGAAGCCGCGGGATCCCTCCAGGCTCGCCGATACCGGGTTGCCGTTGATGGTGGCATCGCGCCCGAAGATGCTCGGCACGCCCAGTTCCGCGCTGCTGTCCTTGGTCACGCTGGTGCTGGCGTTCTTGCTGGCACCGGTCTGCTCCTGCAGCTCGATGGTCAGGATGTCACCGGGGCGCAGCGCCGTGCGGTTCTCGAACAGCCGCTGTCCCTGGTTCGCCTGGAAGATGGCGCCGTTGTTCTCGCGCTCCGGTTCCGACACCACCGGCTCCGGCAGGGCCGGCGGGTCCCGGTACTCCGGCGGCGTCGTCGTGGCGCAGCCGCCGAGGACCAGGGTCGCCAGGGCAATGATCGCCGTTATCCATCGCATGAGCGGGCCCTCCACGCGGCCGCGGTTACAGGTTCTGCGTGACGAACTGCAGCATCTGGTCGGACGAGGAAATGGACTTGGTGTTGGTCTCGAAGGCCCGCTGGGTCTCGATCATGTTCACCAGCTCCTCGGCGATGTTGACGTTGGACGACTCCAGCGCCCCCTGCATGACCGAGCCCAGGCCATCGAGCCCGGGCGTGCCCACCTGGGGCTGGCCGCTGGCGGCCGTCTCGCTGTACAGGTTGCCGCCCATGGGCTGGAGCCCCGCGGGGTTGACGAACTCGGCGAGCTGGATCTGGCCGATCTGCTGGGGTTCCGCCTGCCCGGGCACGGTGACCGTCACCGTGCCGTCGCGGCCGATGGTGACGTCCTGGGCGTTATCCGGGATCTGCAGCGGCGGCTCCAGCTCGAAGCCGCTGGAGGTCACCACGGTGCCCTCGCTGTTCACCTGGAAGGAGCCATCCCGGGTGTAGCCCACCGTGCCGTCGGGCTGGAGCACCTGGAAGAAGCCGTCGCCCTCGATGGCGACATCCAGGGCATTGCCCGTCTGCTGGAGATTGCCCTGGGTGTGCTCCTTCTCCGTGGCCACCACGCGCACCCCGGTCCCCAGGGACAGGCCCGTGGGCAGCTGTGCGTCCTGGGTGTTCTGGGCGCCCGCCTGGCGGACGTTCTGGTAGACCAGGTCCTCGAACACCGCGCGGTCCTGCTTGAAACCGGTGGTATTGACGTTGGCCAGGTTGTTGGAGACGGTCTGCATGCGCGTCTCCTGGGCTTCCAGGCCCGTTTTGGCTACCCACAGTGCCGGATTCATCTGGTTACCCTCCCTGCCGCAACCGCGGCGTTATCCGGTTCAGCCCTGCAGCCGCAGGAGCTGGCTGCTGGCGGAGTCATTCTCCTCCGCCTTGGTGAGCATCTTGATGTTGGTCTCGAACTGGCGCTGGTTGTCGATGAGCTCGACCATCGCCTCCACGGAGTTGACGTTGCTGCCCTCCAGCATCCCGGAACGCACGCGCACGGCCCCGTCGGCGGGGGCGACTCCGCCGTCGGCGAGACGGAACAGGCCGTCGTTGCCCTTCTCCAGGTTCTGCGGGGCGGCATCCACGAGCTTGATGCGGTCGATCACCGCCATCTCGCCGCCCTGGCCGCCCGGCGGCACGATGCTGATGGTGCCGTCCTCGCCGATCTCCACCTCGTCCGCGGGCGGCACGGCCACCGGGCCGTTCTCGCCCATGACCGGGTCACCGGCACCGGTCTCCAGCAGGCCCATGCTGGAGACACGGAGGTCACCGCGCCGTGTGTAGGCCTCGTTGCCGTCGGCACCCTGGACGGCGATGAAGCCGTCGCCCTGGACGGCGACATCCATGTCGCGACCGGTGGTGCGCATGGGCCCGGGCTCGAAGCTCGCGCCGATGCTGCTCTCGGCGGAGTACGCGCGGCTGTCGAACCCGGGCCCCTGGACCGGCTGCGTGACCAGCTGGTCCAGGTCCGCCCGGAAGCCCGGCGTGTTGGCGTTCGCCAGGTTGTGACTCGTGTGCTGCTGCGCCTGCAGGGCGTGCTTGGCACCGGTCATGGAGAGATAGGAGAAATTGTCCATGGCTCGTTTCCTCGCCGGCGTGCGCCGGATCAGCGGATATTGAGAATCTCCTGGGTCACCTGGTCCTGGGTGCTGATCATCTGGGCGTTGGCCTGGAAATTCCGCTGGGCGGTGATCATGTTCACCAGCTCCGCGGTGATGTCCACGTTGGACTGCTCCAGGGCCCCCCCCTCGACACCGCCGAGGCCGGAAGTCCCCGGCGCGCCGACAATGGGCGCTCCGGACTCGGCGCTCTCGGTCCACATGTTGTCGCCCTGGGGCGTGAGGTTCTGCTCACTGGGGAAGCGCGCCAGCGGCACCTGCCCCATCGCCTGGGACTCGCCGTTGGTGTAGCGGCCGAAGATGGTGCCGTTCTCGGCGACCTCCAGCCCGGCGAACTCACCGGCCTCGTAGCCGTCCTGGTTCAGCTCGTTGACCGCCGAAGGGGTACCGAACTGCGTCGTGTCCGAGAAATCGATATCCGCAACAATGGGGTCGATGCCGCCGCCGAGGTTGAACTGGTAGGGATCGTTCTCCGGGTCACCGGAGGCATCCGCGATGCCGGCATAGGAGCCGTCGTTGTTGAACGTCAGCGTCTGCTGGTCGCTGAAGTTGTCCGGCGCCTGGCCGTCCACGCGCACGTTCACGCCCCATTCGTTGGCGGCATCATCCGTGTGCGTGAAGTAGAAGTTGGCTTCGTGGGCCCCGCCCTGGGAATCGTACACCGTGGTGGAGGTAGAGAAGTTGTACGTCTCCGGGTCGGTGGCATCGAAGGGATTGGCCGTCTGGTCGATCTCGTCCGCTTCCGAGGTCAGGTTCGCGTTCACGGTCATTCCGCCGGTGGCCTGGGGTTCGATGTTGCCCGTGTTCACCTGCAGCGGTGCCAGGTTGCCGCCGATATTGCCGTTATTGTCCGCCGGATAGCCCGTGAGCTGCAGCCCGTCGGCGTTGACGATGGTCCCGTTCTCGTCGATCTGGAAGGCGCCGTTGCGCGTATAGGAGATGGCGCCTTCCTGGTCGCTCATGCGGAAAAAGCCCTCGCCGTTGATGCCGAGGTCCAGGCTGTTGCCGGTGAAGTCGAACTGGCCCTGGGTGAACTGCTGGGCGACATTGTTCAGGCGCACGCCCTGCCCGATGGCATTGGACGCGACACCGAGCTGGGAGCTGGCGAAGACGTCGGCGAACTCCGCCCGGGAGTTCTTGAAGCCCACCGTCTCACTGTTGGAGATGTTGTTGCTGGTCACATCCAGATCGGACTGGGCTGCGTTGAGACCGGACAGTGAAGTATTGAAAGCCATGGATGCACCCCTTGCTTACTGAATGTGGCGAACGGAATCGAGGGAGACGTCACCCACCCCCGCCAGGTTGAGACGCGGGCTCTGCCCGTCACCCTCCAGGCTGACGCTCTGGACCTCGGCCGAGGCCAGCGTCTGCACCGCCACGCTGTCCTCGCCGCTGCCGGCCCGGGCACGCACTTCGTACGTTCCTGCCGGCATCATTTCGCCGTCGTCATTGCGCCCGTCCCAGCTGAAAGCGACATCGCCGGCATCCTGCTGGCCCATGGCGATCTCGCGCACCTTCTGGCCAGCACCGTCGTGGATCTCCACGGTGAGGCTGCCGGTGTTCTCGGACAGGCGCGCCACGCCGCTGAGACCGCCCTCGTCGAGGCGCATAGTGTCGCTCTCCGCCAGCACGTTGCGGCCCACGAGGCTGCCGGCGCGCAGCGCCTGGCTCTGGCTCATCTCACTGGCGAAGTCCTTGAACGACTGCTGCAGCTGGGAGATGCCGTTGGCCGTGGTGAACTGCGTGAGCTGGCCCATCATCTTTTCGCTGTCCATGGGCTCGAACGGATCCTGGTTCTGGAACTGGGTCATCATCAGGTTGAAGAAGTCCTTCTGTTCCAGATCCTGCATGGACTTGCCCTGGGCGTCGTCCGGTTGCCTGGTGTTCGAGCTGCCGCTGCTGCCCATCAGTGCGTCCAGTCCGTTCATGGTCCATCTCCTCAGTTCTGGCCGAGCTGCAGCGTCTGCAGCGCAAGCTGCTTGGAGGTGTTCATCACCTCCACGCTGTTCTGGTAGGAACGCGAGGCGGAGATCATGTTGGTCATCTCCTCCACGGTGTTCACGTTCGAGCGGTACACGTAGCCGTTCTCGTCCGCGGCCGGATGGTCGGGCATGTGCAGCCGCTGGTTCGGGGCATCGCTCTCGGCGACATCCCGCATGGTGACACCCACCGCCGCCTGCTCGCCGCCGCCCTGGACACTGCGCAGCGCCGCGGCGAACACCGGCTGGCGGGCCTTGTAGGCCTCCTCCGGCGAGCCGGCGACGGTCTCGGCGTTGGCAAGATTGCTGGCCGTCATGTTCAGGCGCAGGGACTGCGCGTTCATGGCGGAGCCGGCGACATCGAACACGCTGAATACGGACATGGCTTACTCTCCTCGCAGGGCACCGATCAGGGACGTGACCTTGCCGCCCAGGAAGTTCAGGGACGCCCGGTACTTGACGGCGTTCTCGGCGAACTTTGCCTGCTCGACGTGGGTCTCTACGGTGTTGCCGTCCAGGGATGGGCTGTTGGGCACGCGGTAGAGGGTATCCACGCCCGACGTGCCCTGGCCGCTGCCGTTGCCGATATGCCCCTGGTTCGTGGTCGCCAGCTGAAGCTGACCGTTCTGGCCCTGCTGCACCTGCTCCAGTGCCGTGGCGAAATCGAAATCCCGGGCCTTGTAATGCGGCGTATCCGCGTTGGCCAGGTTCTCCGACAGCAGCTGGTGCCGCTCGCCCCGAAGTTTCAGCGCCGCGGCGTGAACACCGACGGCATCGTCAAAGGAAAGGCTCATGACCTGTCTCCTGTCGCTTCCCGGGCAAGAGCTAGCAATCCCCGTGCCATGAGCGCCGGATGCGGCGAGACGAGCCGGGTCGCAGCGGGGAACCGCAAAGGCCGGGGCACGATTCGGGGAGGGATGCTCAAGTCCCGGACGGGACGGCCGATACGCCGGGGTGACGGAATCCCGCCACCGGCAATGCGGCAACCGGGCGGCAAGCCCTTGCCGCCCGGCGCGGTTTGCTACTTGCCCCGCAGGCGGTAGATCACGCCCCCGTGGCTGCGGACCATTTCCAGGTCCCGGGCATGGCGCGCCAGGGACTCGGAGGCACCCACGATGAGATAGCCGCCGGGGCGCATCTGCTGGATCATGCGCGTGAGAATGCTCTCGCGGGATTCGGCGGAGAAGTAGATCAGGACATTGCGGCAGAAGATCAGGTCGAACCGCCCCAGGTTGCTGTAGCTGTCCAGCAGGTTGTGCACCGTGAACTGCGTCCGCCGGCGGATTTCCGGGCGTACCACCCAGTCGGCCCCCTCACGGACGAAGTAGCGATCCCGCCGCTCGGGACTCAGGCCGCGATTGACGGTGGATGCGGAGTAGCGGGCCTCGCGGGCCTGGGTGATCATCGCCGGGGAGATATCGGTGCCCACGATCTCCGCCTCGAGCCGGGCACCCCGGGCCCGGTACTCCTCCAGCGCGATGCTCAGCGAGTACGGCTCCTGGCCGGAGGAGCAGGCGGCGGACCAGATCCGCATCTGCTGCACGCCCCGCCGCTGGTACTCCGGCAGGAGCGTCTCCTGGAGGATGGTGAAGGGATAGGTATCCCGGAACCATTGCGTCTCGTTGGTGGTCATGGCTTCGATCACCATGCCCCGCAGACGCTGCCCGCCCGGCTGCTGGACCCGATAGACCAGCTCGCCCAGGTCCTTCAGGCCCTCGCGCTCCATGAGCTGGCCCAGGCGGCTGGACACCAGGTACTGCTTGTTCTCGCCGAGAACGATACCGCAGGACTGCTCCAGAAAGGCACGGAACGCCTGGTAATGCTCCGGGATGATCTCTCTGGAGGACACCAACAGGGATTTCCTTCGCGGCTGCTCGGATCAGGACCTCACCGGCCAGGCTACAAGCGCCGGTGCGGCGATTGTAGCCCGTACGGTACCAGGACAACCAACCTGTCAGGCGTTCACCTGCTCCATGCGCTGGTGCACCCGCTCCGCCAGTTCGCCGGCGGCGAACTTCGCCAGAAAATCGTCAGCGCCGACCTGCCGGACGAGCTCGGTGTTGAACATGCCGCTCAGCGACGAGTGCAGGAGCAGGTAGATCTCGCGCAATGCATCGTCGCGACGGATTTCCGTCGCCACGGTGTAGCCGTCCATGCGCGGCATCTCCACGTCGGAGATCACCATCAGCAGCTGCCGCCACGGCGATTCCTCGGGCCGGGACGCCCAGTCCCGGAGGACCTCCAGCGCTTCCTGGCCGTCCCGGGCCAGGGTGACCTGCAGCCCCATTTCCTGGAGGGTGTCACGAATCTGACGCCGGGCCACGGTGGAGTCGTCCACCACGAGCACGTGCCAGGACCCGGCGTCTGCCCCCGCGGACTGCAGACCGCCCTCGTCCATGCCCGGCAGACGTCCGAGCCCCCCGGCCTGGTTGAGCTCGTCCATGACCTTTTCCACGTCGATGATCTGCACGAGCCGCTCTTCCACGCGGGTGACACCGGTGAGATAGGCGGTGTTCGACCACTTGCTCGGCGGCGGCATGATGTCCTTCCAGTTCACGTTCACGATGCGGTCCACGGCACGCACCATGAAGCCCTGCACGCTGCGGTTGTACTCGGTGACGATCACCGAGGTGCCCGAATGCTCCTCAAGAGGCCGGCCAGTGGTCGCCATGGCGAGGTCGAGCACGGATATGGCCCGGTCGCGGATGTAGCAAACGCCCGCCACCACGGGGCTGGAGTGGGGCAGGTGCACGAGGCGGGGCACCGGGATGACCTCGCGCACCTTGAAGACGTTGATTCCGAAGAGCTGGGCACCCGCCAGCTGGAACAGCAGCAATTCCATGCGGTTGGTTCCCGCCAGTGTGGTCCGCTGATCCACCGAATCCATAATGCTGGCCATGATTAGCTCCCCAACGCGCGACCCGTCTCCGGATCGTGACCTTGATGCCGGCGGACATCGGTCCGCCCACTGTCTGCTTGCCCGCGGCCGCCCCGACCCTCGCGGCGCGCCCCGATCACCGGCGGCAAAACCATGCCGGCCTGGATGCTATCGGCAGCCACGCCGCCGACTTGATGGAGCCCGTCGACACAGGCCCCGCAATCATCCTGGCCCGATTCCTGCTAGACACTCGGGCACACGGCAGCCAGGCCGCAATTCCTGGAATCAGGGTAGCTTGAGTGAACCATGGACACTCGGACGCGCATCACAGCTTGCACCTCCCGGATCGGCCGCGGATCGCGCCGCGCCGTCGCCATGCTGGCCGTCACCGCCGTGCTCTGGACCGGGGCCGCGGGCGCGAATGACCGGCAATCGCTGGACGAGATCCGCGAGGCCGTAACAGAGCACGCGCGCGCGAAGCTCGCGGAAGGGAGCAACAGCACCGTGGAAGTCAGCCGCGTGGACCCGAGGCTGCGGCTGGCGCCGTGCGGCGAGCCGCTGGAGACATTCGAGCCGCCGGGCCGTGGCGGTCGGTCACGGGCCACCGTCGGCGTGCGCTGCCACGCCCCGAGCCCGTGGACACTGTATGTCTCGGTGCGCATCGAGACCATCAAGGATATCTTCGTCGCGGCCCGTACCATCCCGCGCGGCACCCTGCTCACGGAGTCGGACCTCACCCGCGTGGAGCGCAACGTCAATCGACTCACCCGGGGCTACTTCACCGATGCCGAGCAGCTCCTGGGAATGGAGGCCAGCCGCCCTCTGCGGGAAGGCGAGATCATCACCGCCGGGCGCATCGACGCCCCGCGGCTCGTGGAGCGCGGGCAGACCGTGTTGATCACCGCGAGCGGCTCGGGAGCCAGCATCAGCATGAGCGGCGAAGCCCTGCAGTCGGGCGCCCTCGGGGATCGCATCCGGGTACGCAACAACTCCTCCGAGCGTGTTGTCGAAGGAGAAATTGTGGCCGACAGCCGGGTTCAGGTGGGATACTGATGCGAGGCGGCCATCGAACCCGTATCCGGGACTCAAGTTTCACCGTAAGGTGCCGATAGGCACTGGAAACCGGGGAACCGCATGGGGCCCCGGAGCGCATTAACGACAGGAGCGACCTCATGGCGAACCCGATAGACGGCAGTGGACGGCCCACAGGTAACCCGTTGCAGGAGGCACGGGGCAACCGCCAGGTCCAGCAGCAGCTCGATCCCTCGCGGGAGAGCAACACCCAGGGCGACAGCGCCCGGAAAGTCTCCTCCGGTGAGTCGGAGCGCCTGCAGTCCGTCCGCGAGGCCATCGACCAGACGCCGGAAGTGGACCGCGAGCGGGTCGATGCATTGCGCGAGCAGATTGCCAACGGCGAGTACCCGTTGAACGCCGAGAGCATCGCGGATCGATTCGCCGAGCTCGAAGGCCTTCTGGAGAGCTGAGCGGTGACTGATCCCCGCAGCGATCTGGACCAGCTCCTCCACGACCAGCTGGAGCGCCTCGAGGCGCTCAACCAGCTGCTCCAGGACGAGCAGACGGCGCTGGTGGCCCGGGACATGGAAGCGCTCCCCGGCCTTCTCAGCCGCAAGGTGGAGCTGCTCGGGGCCGTGGAGGCCGACGAGCAAAGGCGCGTCCAGCTGGCCGCGGCGATCGGCGACGACCACGGCGAAGCAGGCATGGAGGCATGCCTGGAGCGCATGCCGGACCCGGACGCCGCGCGCAGGCGATGGCACGACCTGGTCGAGGCCCTGCGGCAGTGCCGTGCCCTGAACGACGCCAACGGCCGCGTGATCCAGAAGCAGCAGACCGGCGTCCAACGCACCATGGAGCTGCTCCAGGAAGATACGTCCGCCTCATCGGCGTACGGCCCGGACAACGCCTCCGAGCCCTCGCCGGGGGGCGGGCGCGAGATCAGCCGCGCCTGACATCCCCACGCCGTTCCATTCCCACCGGGCGTCCGTGCCTGCCCTGCCCGGGCTCCGGGCAAAAAGCCCGGATTACCGCCTTCGCAGCCGACGCATAACGCCCGTAACAGCAAACAGCAGAATCATCCAGAATCCCAGCGAGATCACCCCCGACCAGAAGACGTAGGACTCCGTCGTGAAGCCGAACCCGTACCGGATGACGATGTCCGGGCAGGTATAGGCGAGCCAGTCCATGAACGTGCCGCCCGGCCACAGCAGGATCTTCTGCCAGGGGGACAAGGGAAGAGTCTCGAACACGGCGTTCCCCGCGATGCGGTCAGATGCCTTCCATGATAACGCGCGTAACCGCCCTCATGATCGCGAACCCTGGCTGCGGGCGAACCGCGCCGCGGCGAGCAGCGCAACCAGGAAAACCGCCCCGAGCCCGACAAAGCTCCACTGGAATGCAGCGGCATAAGCCGTGCGGTAGACGGACACCGGCAGCCCGGCCAGGACACCGTCCGCGGCGGCCAGGGCGTCGGCATCCAGAACGCGCGCCTCCCGCAGCGCCCGCCAGTCCAGCACCAGGGACAGGCTCGTCACGCCCAGCGCGCCGCCGAGCTGCTGGGCGAAGTTCAGGGCCCCCGCCCCCGGTGCCGTCCGCCGCAGCGGCAGCCGCGACAGGGTGCCGGTGTGGATCGAAGGCATCCCGAGGCCCAGCCCGACACGCCCCAGCGCCGCCCACAGGGTCACCGCGATCACGGTGGTCTCGGGCCCGGCCATGCCCAGGGCCACGCAGGACGACGCCATGATCACCAGGCCGATGACAATGGGCACAACCACCCGGATCCGGTCCGCCAGATGGCCGCCGAGGGGGAACATCGCCGCCATCACCAGCCCCGCCGGCATCAGGGCGAGGCCGGCCATGGTCGGGCTCAGCCCCTGGACTTCCTGGATGAACAGCGGAATCAGATAGGTCGAGCCGAACAGCCCCGCGCCGAACAGCAGCGCCATGACCGAGCCGGCCGCAAACCCCGGAACCGCGTACAGCGACGGGTCCAGCAGGGGGGATCGTGTCGTCCTCTGGCGCACCACGAACACGGCCACGGCAACGAGCGCCCCCGCAAGAACCGGCAGCACCGGCCACTCCAGCCACCCCAGCCGCTGGCCGCTGACCATGGACCAGAGGATCCCCGTCACGCCGGCGCCCAGGAGCACAACGCTGGGCCAGTCCAGGCGCACGCGGCGGCCGGCCGCCCTGCCCCGCGGGACATAGACCAGGGACAGCAAACCGCCCAGAAGTGCCGTCGGCACCGGCAGCAGCATCACCGCCTGCCAGCCCGTCAGATCGACCAGTACGCCGCCCATGGCCGGTCCCACGGCGGGTCCCAGGATCACGCCCAGGCCGAACAGGCCCACGCCCAGCCCCCGCTGGTGTGGCGGGAAGACCTGGTAGATGAGCGTAATCGCCATGGGCTGCAGCAGGCCGGCCACCGCCCCCTGCAGGATCCGCGCGACAATGACGAGCCACAGCTCCGCTGCCCAGACGCCCAGCAGGGACGCCGCGACGAACACGGCCATGCCGGCCACGTACACCCGCCGCATGCCGAAGCGCTGCAACGCCCAGGCATTGAGGAGAATGGCGGTGGTCATGGCGGCCAGAAAGCCGGTGGAGAGCCAGTGGGCCCGGCTCTGGCCGACATCGAACGCGCGCATGACGTCCGGGATGGCGACGTTCACGACGGTGGTCGCCACCGCGGCCGACAGCGTACCGAGCATGACCGTGGCCAGGGCCAGCCACTTGTAGCCGGGCCCGTGCCGCCGGAATAAGCGCCTGACTTCGTGGTACACCGTTTCTCCGTCCTGTTGGATGGCAGTAGATTACCGGCAATGACTACTGGATGCTCCGAACGGCGCTGGCTTATCGCGGACATCGGCGGCACTCATGCGCGCTTCGCCGTCATCGAGCATACCGGGCTCATCGGGCTCGCGTACGGATACACGCCGCACCAGCCAGCGGCGCATGCCCTTCACCGTATTCGGTAGCACTCGCCGCTGGCGGGCGCGCGGATTGCGACGCGCGCCACCGGCGCTGGCACCAGGGCAGATCAAGAGAAGGTGTACAAGAGGAAACAGGAATTCGTCGGGGCCGGAAACCGGCGCTCTGCGCCTGCGGGCGATGGACCCGCGGGACGCTACCCCGGACAAGCAAACGCCCCGCAATGCGGGGCGTTCATTCCTTCATTCGTTTGGTGGAGCCAGGCGGGATCGAACCGCCGACCTCCTGCATGCCATGCAGGCGCTCTCCCAGCTGAGCTATGGCCCCTCGACAACGCTGCGCATGATAGGCAGGCCGCCCATGATTGTCAAACACCGCGCAACGGCGGCGCGTCTCATCCGGCCGCCTGGCCCTGCTGGTCAATGAATTGCAGGGCCGCGTCGATCCGGGCCAGCGAGCGGTCGCGGCCGAGCAGCTCCAGGGTCTCGTCGATGGGCGGCGACACCGGGCCACCGGACAGCGCCACGCGCAGGGGCTGGGCCACCTTGCCCAGCTTGAGGTCCAGCGACTCCGCCACACCGGTGACGGTCTCGTGCAGGCGCTCCCGCTGCCATTCGGGGGCTGCAGCCAGGGCTGCACGCAAGGCTTCCAGGGCCGGCCGCGTATCCGCCTTGAGATTCTTCCGTGCCGCCTTGTCGTCGTAGCTCTCCGGCATGCGGTAGAAGAACAGGCTGTTCCGGGCCATCTCCACCAGGGTGTGCGAACGCTCCCGCTGGGCGACCACGATGTCCTCCAGGGCCGGGCCCTGGGCCGGGTCCACGCCCAGCTGCCCCATGTGCCAGCTCAGGTGCCGGGCGACATGCGCGGGATCCATGGCCTTCATGTACTGCTGGTTCAGCCAGTTCAGCTTAGAGACATTGAGCGCCGAGGCCTTGGCGTTCAGGTCGTCGATATCGAACAGCTGGATCATTTCGTCCAGGGAGAAGATCTCCTGGTCGCCGTGGGACCAGCCCAGGCGCACCAGGTAGTTGAGCACCGCCTCGGGAAGATAGCCTTCATCCCTGTAGCTCATGACGCTCACCGCACCGTGGCGCTTGGACAGGCGCTTGCCGTCCTCGCCCAGGATCATGGGCACATGCGCGTACACCGGCGCCTCCACCCCGAGGGCGTGCAGGATGTTCACCTGGCGCGGCGTGTTGTTGAGATGGTCGTCGCCGCGGATGACATGGCTAATCCCCATGTCCATGTCGTCGACGACCACTGTCAGATTGTAGGTCGGCGAGCCGTCGGTGCGGGCGATAATGAGGTCATCCAGCTCCGTGTTGCTGAACGCCACACGTCCGTGCACGCGATCATCAACCACCACCTGGCCTTCGAGCGGATTCCGGAAACGCACCACGTACGGCGCGTCCGGCGACGGCGGCTCGGTGAGGTCGCGGCACTTGCCGTCGTAGCGCGGCTTCTCCTTGCGCTTCTGCTGCTCCTCCCGCAGCGCATCCAGGCGCTCCTTGGAGCAATAGCACTTGTAGGCCTTGCCCTCGTCCAGCAGGCGCTGGATCACCTCCCGGTAGCGGTCGAAGCGCCGGGTCTGGTAGAACGGGCCCTCGTCGTACTCCAGGCCGAGCCAGGTCATGCCCTCGAGGATCGCGTTCACCGACTCCTGGGTCGACCGTTCCTGGTCGGTATCCTCCACCCGCAACACGAAGCTGCCGCCGTGCTTGCGGGCATACAGCCAGGAGAACAGCGCCGTACGGGCGCCGCCGATATGAAGATAGCCCGTGGGACTGGGGGCAAAACGCGTCTTCACGGTCATGCGGACGATCCTTTCTGCACTCGCTGGAAAGAGCGCGCATGATACCAGAGCACGCGCCCGTACCGCAGGTGCAGCGTTGACACCACCCGCTCCCCCGCCTAGAATTCCCAACCTCAAAGCGGGCGCGTAGCTCAGCGGGAGAGCACTGCCTTCACACGGCAGGGGTCGGTGGTTCAATCCCACCCGCGCCCACCACGAATATCAAGGGCTTGCAGCATCGCTGCAGGCCCTTTTCTTTTTGGCGCACACCATTCCGGAGACAGCAACCTGCAGATAGGCATTTGCTACGACCCGCCATCCTCAGTAGCGCCGCACAGCGCCAGCTACTCCCCGATGTCGCCGAAATCCCCGTGCCGGCCCTTGCCGCCGGCAAAGCCGGCCGGCGCCGGAAACGCTCTCCTGGGAGAGCACGCCGATGCTGTTGTACCACTCCCGGCGCAACCCCTCGCGCACGGGTTGCCCGTGCACTCGCCGATCACCGGCAGCGCGTGCTCACGGGACACCAAGCCGCGGAATCGCTTCTCGCCTGCGCGCGGAAATCCGCCATGACCGTGATCCCTTGGATTCCGTGACCGGCGCCCGCATCTATGCGGCCGATCCTATTTCGTGATTGGCCACCCGCTGCTCGGAGAGACGACCGATGACTGAACGACTTCGAACCCGCATCACGGATCGCGGCGAATGGCCCGACGATTCCCTGCGCTCGTTGCGGACCGCCGTGGAGCAGGAACTTGCGCGACGCACGAGCGCATCCGCGAGGTCAGACGACGACGAGCTCGAGACCCTGGAGCAGCGCCTCCTGCGCGAGGCCCGGCGCTACCGGAACGGCAGTGCTGCCATCCGCGGCTAGCGCCGTCGTCTAGCGCAGCCGACGACGAGTCACTTGCCCGATGCGCCCCTGTTGCGCCGCCGCAATCTTCAAAGGTTCCGTGGCCTGAATCGGATCCCGTATCAGGGGAACGAAAGCGACCCTGATCGCGTGCGGCGCATTACCATCGGGCGGTCCGTCTCAAGCTGGGGTGCACGCAAATCAGCAGTATCAACACACGCCCAGCGATCTTGGTGCTCTCTTGCATGAATTAATGCAATGTTATAACGTATTTTTCGATTTACCGGGCAAGTCCGGACTGAGCCAATGGAACGCATCAATACACGTATCGCGGGCCGCACACCATCACACCCGAGCACATTGAAGCCATGCCCTTCGCTACACCAGACGTAGCGCGACGGAAGCGCCTCCGGGCGCCGGCACAAGGCATCGCCTGCTAGCGCGTGCGCATGATCCGGCCGGTTCGGTAGGTCACGAAAAAGATACGATATAACGTTCTTTTATTTGTTGAAAAATCCATTCCAGAGGAGACCAAGTGATGGCTGCCAGGAAACGCCGCGCTGATCCGCACCACGGAAGACCTCTAATGCATCGCGCAGGGCTGGTCTGCGCCCTTCTGTCGGTCCTTCCCCTCGCCCAGGCCGACGAACCGGAGACCGCGGGCAGCGCGGTGCTGGATCCGCTCGAGGTCACCACCGGCGTTCCGGCACCCGGGGATCCGGCCATTCAGGCCGCGAGCATTGATGTGCTCGAGGGCCGCGAGAAGGAGCGCCGCGAGCGCGCCAGTCTCGGCCAAACCCTCGAGCACCTGTCGGGTGTTTCAACCGTGACCGCCGGCAACAACGTCGGCAAGCCGGTGATCCGTGGGCTCTCCGGGAACCGGGTCCGGATCCTCTCCGACGGCATCGCAGTGGATCATCAGCAGTTCGGCACGCGGCACAGCCCGAACGTAGACCCCTTTCTGAGCGAGCGCATCGAAGTCGTCCGTGGTGCATCCAGCATCCTTTACGGATCCGACGCCCTCGGCGGGGTTGTCGACGTCAAGCCCCTGGCGCTGGGCTTCAGCGAGGATGGCGCCCGCCGTGTGAGCGGCGACACCCTGGTTGGCTTCGGCTCCAACAACGAGCAGTGGGATACCGGGCTGCGGCTGCGCTCCGAGGGACCGGCCTGGAGCTTTGTCGGCGCCGTCGTGCGGCGCGACGCCGGCAATACCACCACGCCCTCGGACCCGGTGTTCTTCCCGCCGCCCCCGGGCCCCGGCCGGCAGGACGAACCCGCGTACACCGGAGAGCTCGACTTCACGGACTTCGAGCAGACCACCGGCCAGGTCGGGGTCGGCTACCAGGGCGATTTCGGCACCGTCTCGCTGCGCTACACGGGCTGGCGCAACGAGCACAACTTCCTGCTGCCGCCTCCCGCCGGCAATCTGCCGCCCGGTGCGGGTCCCGAGGGGATCGGCCAGAGCCTGGAGAACGACGAGCTCCAGCTGCGCGGCGAGCTGCCCGCGGGCGAGCGCTGGACGCTACGCCCGATTCTCGCATGGCAGAACAATCTGCGCCGGTCCAACGCCGCAGGCACGCCGCGCAGCGAGCTCTTCGACGGGACCATCGACGTCGAGTTCGACCAGTACACCGCCAGGCTGGAGGCCGAGCACGGGCTGCTCGGCGTCTTCGATGCGGGGACGCTCGGCATCGAGTATCGCTACAAGGAGCAGGAGTCCCGCGGCACCACCCAGCTGACACCGGGCGGCGAGCGCACGAATATCGGTGCGTTCGCTTTCGAGCAGCGCACGATCGGCGCTCTGACGCTTCAGGGCGGGTTGCGCTTCGACTTCATCGAGACCGTGGGAGACGAGCACAGGACGCGGGCGCCGACGCCCTTTTCCGGGCACGCCAGCAACGACTACCGGGTCACCACCGGCTCCCTGGGTGCGACCTACGCGCTCACGCGGGAGCTGACGCTGGCGGCCAACGCGTCCCGCGGCTTTCGCGCACCGACGCTGTTCGAGCAATTCGCCGACGGCGTCCACGGCGGTGTTGCCGCTGTCCAGCGCGGCAACCCGGATCTCGATCCGGAGCGCTCGCTGAACACGGATCTCGGCCTGCGCTGGCGGTCCCCGCGTATCTCGGCGAGCGCGACGGTGTACCGCAACCGGATCAATGACTTCATTTTCCTTCAGGACACGGGCGCCTCGGCGCCGAACGGCCTGCCGATCTTCGTCAACCGGCAGGCGGACGCGACCCTCAAGGGCATTGAGCTCCAGGGCAGCGTCAAGATCACCGAGACCGTGGAGCTGTCCGCCGGCGTCGATCTCGTCGATGGCAAGAATGAGCGCACCGGGGAGGAACTCCCCCTGCTGCCGGCGGACGCGTTCCGCGTGGAGGGGACGTGGTCGCCCCGCAGGCTTCCGTTGAACAACCCCTACATCCGTGTCGGCATGCGCTACAACGCGTCCAAGGACGCGGCACCGGGGGAGCCGTTCGCGCAGTTCGACGATGCCCCGTTCGGCACGGCATCCACGGACAGCTACATGGTCTACGACCTGGGAGCGGGCTTCGAGATCCCCGGCCCGGGCACCCGGCCCGCTCGTCTGGATCTGGAGGTGCGCAACCTCACGGACGAGAGCTACCGGGACTTTCTCGATACCTACAAGGGCTATGCCCTCAGTCCCGGTCGCAATGTAAGCGTGCAGCTGCGGGTGCCACTGTGAATCGAGGGCAATGATGAGCCCCGATTCGAGGGCTGCCTTATCTGCCGCGCAGCCACAGAAAACTTGATCGACGTCGGGTGAATATCGGAGCAGGTAGCGGGCAAAAAGTGGGGGAGGCTCCGAAAAGTGGGGGAGCCTCCCTTCTGAAGATGGCGCGCCCGGAAGGATTCGAACCTCCGACCGCCTGGTTCGTAGCCAGGTGCTCTATCCAGCTGAGCTACGGGCGCCTTGTTGAGCGGCGATGATTATGTCGAACGGCCGGCGCGGAGTCAACGCGCTGCCCCCGGAACCCGCTCGTCCACCGCCGAGAACTCGAATCAGCTCCTCATCGAACCCGAATCCGTTGATCATCGAGGGTTCGAATCGACTTCTTCGTGAACTTCCCTGAGCAGGGCCTACGGCCCTGCTCAGGGAAGTTGGCGGAGAGGGAGGGATTGCTGCGGCGCTCGCGCGCCTTGCCCTCCGGGTCGTTGCCGCTGCGCGGCAACGGGCTACTCCGCTTCGCTGCGTAGTCGAACCCCAATTCGTCGATTATCGAGGGTTCGAATCGACTTCTTCATCGAACTTCCCTGAGCAGGGCCTGCGGCCCTGCTCAGGGAAGTTGGCGGAGAGGGAGGGATTCGAACCCTCGATGGGCAGTACCCATACTCCCTTAGCAGGGGAGCGCCTTCAGCCACTCGGCCACCTCTCCGTTCGGATCCTCCGGCGGCAGCGATTGCCTGCATGGCCACCGGAGCGCGGTAGAGTACGGGATTTGGCGTGATGGGTAAACCCGTCCGGCGCCGCCTCCCGTACCCGGTACCGTCAGCCGGTTGTCGGCGTGCTTTCGTCTTCGTCGCCCTCATGCTGTATCCGCTCGTAGATCTCCTCACGATGGACGGAGACGTTCTTCGGCGCATTCACGCCGATCCGCACCTGATTCCCTTTTACGCCGAGGACAGTCACCGTTACCTCGTCGCCGATCATCAGGGTCTCGCCAACCCGCCTGGTTAAAATCAGCATTGCCTCACTCCTACATTCCGCTGGCATCCGCGACACCGGCAGCCCATGCCGCCGGCGCTGCCACGCAGGTGCACACCCGTTGCGACGAGGCATCGCCTCACCGCTGCTCCCTGTCCTGCGTGGACCTGCGGTATTCCTCACGAGTTCAACGGCTGGCGTCCCTCACAACCGTCACCTTCAGCTAAGCACTCAATGTCACCACACTTCCCGGAAACACCGTTACGCGGCATCTCTCACCTCCGGGATACCGGGCCACGCACCACCCATGGCCCGGTGCTGGGCGATTCACCCTCCGTGAACCACCTCAGTTCCTGCCCTCGACCTGCACGCTGGCGTCTTCGTCATCCAGCTCGAACGCCGTGTGCAACGCACGCACGCCCAGCTCGAGGTACTTCTCGTCGATCACCACGGAGATCTTGATCTCCGAGGTGGAGATCATCTGGATGTTGATCCCTTCCCGGGCCAGCGCCTCGAACATGGTGCTGGCCACGCCGGCGTGGGAGCGCATCCCCACCCCGACCAGCGACAGCTTGACGATCTTGGTGTCGCCGAAGACCTCCCGGGCTCCGAGCTCGTCGTTGATCCCCTGGAGGATGCGAAGGGTCTTCTCGTAGTCGTTGCGATGGACGGTGAACGTGAAGTCCGTCAGCCCGCTCTGGCTGATGTTCTGGACGATCATGTCCACTTCGATGTTGGCCTCCGAGATGGGCCCCAGGATGCGCCCGGCGATGCCCGGCTGATCCGGCACACCCAGCACCGTGAGCTTGGCTTCATCGCGGTTGAACGCGATTCCGGAAATCAGCGGCTCTTCCATGGTTTCATCCTCATACGTAATCAGCGTCCCGGGCCCCTCGCCGAAGGAGGACCGCACCCGGAGCGGCACATGGTACTTGCCGGCGAACTCCACCGCGCGGATCTGGAGGATCTTGGAGCCGAGGCTCGCCATCTCCAGCATCTCCTCGAAGGTGATCCGCTCCAGCCGCCGGGCCTTGGGGACCACCCGCGGGTCCGTGGTATAGACGCCGTCGACATCGGTATAGATCTCGCACTCGTCGGCCTTCAGCGCTGCAGCCAGGGCCACCGCGGTGGTATCCGAGCCGCCGCGGCCAAGCGTGGTGATGGCCCCGTTGGAGTCCACGCCCTGGAAACCCGCGACCACGACGATGCGCCCTTCCTGGAGGTCCTGCGTCACCACCTTGGCATCGATCTCCTGGATCCGGGCCTTGCTGTGGGCGCTGTCCGTGAGAATCTTCACCTGTCCGCCGGTGTAGCAGCGGGCCCGGTATCCCTGCTTCTCGACGGCCATGGCGAGAAGGGCGATGGTCACCTGCTCGCCGGTGGAGAGCATCATGTCCAGCTCCCGCGCCGGCGGATCCGGGTTCATCTGCTTGGCAAGCTCGATGAGCCGGTTCGTCTCGCCGCTCATGGCGGAGACGACCACGACCACGTCGTTACCGGCCTCCTTGGTCTTGATCACCTTGCGCGCGACCTCCTCGATCCGCTCCACGGAGCCGACCGAGGTGCCGCCGTACTTCTGAACGATCAAAGCCATCAGTCCATTTACCTGTTCACGGGTGGCCCGCCCCAGCGGCCACCATGGGCGTCAGTGCAGCCGCTGCCGCACCCACTCCGGCACCGTCTTCATCGCTTCGGGCAGGTGCTCGGGATCGCTGCCGCCGGCCTGGGCCATGTCCGCCCGGCCGCCGCCGCGCCCGCCGACCTGCTCGGCCACGGCATTGACCAGCTCACCGGCCTTGACCCGGTCGGTGAGATCGCTGGTCACACCGGCCACCAGACGCACCTTGCCGCCGTCCACGGCGGCGAGCACCACGGCGGCACTGCCGAGCTTGTTCTTGAGCTGGTCCACCGTCTCCCGCAGGGCCCGCGCATCGCCGCCGTCCAGGGTCGACGCCACGACGCGGACGCCGTCCACGTCCACGGCGGAATCGGCCAGGTCGCCGCCGGCCTGGCTGGCGAGCTTCTGCTTGAGCCGCTCCAGCTCCTTTTCCGTCTGGCGCTGGCGCTCCAGGGTCTGCTCCAGCCGCACCGGGACATTCTCCGGGCTCGCCCGCAGCAGGTCCGCCACGGCCTGGACGGTCCGCGCCTGCTCCTCGACCCATTCCACGGCGCGAGCGCCCGTGACGGCCTCGATGCGCCGCACGCCGGAGGCCACGCCCCCTTCCTCGACGATGCGGAACAGGCCGATATCGCCGGTGCGGTGCACGTGGGTCCCGCCGCAGAGCTCCGTGGTCAGCTCGCCGAAGCGCACCACCCGGACGTCATCGCCGTACTTCTCGCCGAACAGCGCCATGGCGCCCATGTCGATGGCCTGCTGGTACGGCATCACGCGGATATCCGCCGGCTCGTTGGCCCGGATGCGCGCATTGACGATCTGCTCGATGCGCTGCAGCTCCTCGGTGCTCACGGGCTCCGGATGGGAGAAGTCGAAACGCAGCCGCTCCGGCGCCACCAGCGACCCCTTCTGGTGCACGTGCTGCCCCAGGCGCTCCCGCAGCACCGCGTGCAGCAGGTGCGTGGCGGTATGATTGAGCTGGGTGGCGGCGCGTCGCTCGGCGTCCACCGCGGCGTGCAGGGACTGCCCCACCTCCAGCACGCCCTCGGCGACGCTGCCCAGGTGGCCGGTGGCACTGCCCTGCTTGACGGTATCGTCCACCTGGAAGCGGGCGCCCGGCCCCTGCAGCACGCCGGTGTCGCCCACCTGGCCGCCGGCCTCGGCGTAGAAGGGCGTGCGGTCCAGCACCACCATGCCCTTGTCGCCCGCCTCGAGGCGGTTCACGCTCCGGCCGTCGGCGAACAGGGCCACCACCGTACCGGCGTCCTGGAGCTGGTCGTAGCCGGTGAACCGGGTCGAGGCGTCCACTTCCGCGCCCCCGGCATGATCGGCACGGAAGCGGCTGGCGGCCCGGGCGCGCTCGCGCTGGGCCTCCATGTGCTCCTCGAAGCCCTCCATGTCCAGGGTCAGCTCGCGTTCCCGGGCGATATCGGCGGTGAGGTCCACCGGGAAGCCGTAGGTGTCGTAGAGGCGGAACACCGTCTCGCCGGGGATCTCCGCGCCCCGCAGGTTCGCCAGGTCGGACTCCAGCAGCTTCAGGCCCTGCTCCAGCGTCTCGTGGAACTGCTCCTCCTCCCGCCGCAGGAGGCGCTCCACCTGGTGCTGGCTCTCCGCGAGCTCGGGATAGGCCGCGCCCATCTCGTCCACCAGCGGCTGCACCAGGGTATGGAAGAACGGGCGCTCCTGGCCGAGCTTGTAGCCGTGGCGCACGGCGCGGCGGATGATCCGCCGCAGCACGTAGCCGCGCCCCTCGTTGGCGGGGAACACGCCGTCGGTGATCAGGAACGCGCAGGCGCGGATGTGGTCCGCGATGACCTTGAGGGAGCTGTTCTCCAGGTCCTCCGGGACACCAGTGGCGCTCGCGGCCGCGCGGATGAGGTTGCGGAACAGGTCGATCTCGAAGTTGCTGTGCACGCCCTGGAGGATGGCGGCCAGGCGCTCCAGGCCCATGCCGGTGTCGACGCACGGGCGCGGCAGATCGGTCAGTGTCCCGTCGGCCGCCCGGTCGTACTGCATGAACACCAGGTTCCAGACCTCGATGTAGCGGTCGCCGTCCTCCTCGGGCGTCCCGGGCGGCCCGCCCGGGACCTCCGGCCCGTGGTCGTAGAAGACCTCCGAGCACGGCCCGCAGGGACCGGTATCCCCCATGGACCAGAAGTTGTCGTGGGCGCCGATGCGCGAGAAGCGCTCCGGGGGTACGCCGATCTCCTCCAGCCAGATGCGCGCCGCCTCGTCGTCTTCCTCGAAGACGGTCACCCACAGCTTCTCCGGCGGCAGGTGGACCACCTGCGTGAGGAACTCCCAAGCGTAGTGGATGGCCTCACGCTTGAAGTAGTCACCAAAGCTGAAGTTGCCGAGCATCTCGAAGAACGTGTGGTGGCGGGCCGTATACCCCACGTTCTCCAGGTCGTTGTGCTTGCCGCCGGCGCGCACGCAGCGCTGCGCCGAGCAGGCGCGCACGTAGCCGCGGTCCTCCCGCCCCAGGAACACCTCCTTGAACGGGACCATGCCCGCGTTGGTGAACAGCAGCGTCGGATCATTGGCCGGCACGAGCGGGCTGCTGGGCACGACCTCGTGGTCGTGCCGGCGGAAATAGTCGAGAAACGCGCTGCGCAGCTCGGCACTGGTGATGGTCATGAATGGTCAACCTGCCTTTGCAAGACCGCGATCGCCACCGCGGTGGTTCCGTGTCACTCGTCCGTGCGCGCGTCCAGTACGCGATACACCTGCTCGGAGCTGAAGCCCCGGGAGGCAAGGAACCGGGCCTGCCGCGCCCATTCCCTGCGATCCGCAGGCAGGTTTTCGCCGAACCGTCGGCTGCGGGCCAGCCGCGCCTGCTCGATCCAGTCGACGTCCTGCCGGTCCAGGTACTGGCGCGCCAGGGCTTCATCGATCCCGCGCTCGGCCAGGGCCGCAATGATCTTCAACGGCCCCTGCCCCTGCTCGCAGCGCTGGCGCACGAACGCTTCCGTGAAGCGGTCATCGCTAAGATACCCTTCGCGGAACAACCGGTCCACAACGTCGTTGACGACGTCACCGGAAAAGCCGCGACGGGCCAGCTTCTGCGCCAGCTCGCGCGAGGCATGCTCCCGGCGGGCGAGCAGCCGCACGCCGGTCTCGTAGGCCTCCTCGGGATTGTCGTCATCCGTTTCCATGGACCGGGGATGCCGCCATCAGGCCTCCGCTTCGGAGGTGGATTCCTGGTCGTCCTCGGCCGCCGCCTTGCCGGGCAGCAGCACCTCCCGCAGCTTGGCCTCGATCTCGTTGGCCACCTGGGGGTTGTCCTTGAGGAAAGCGCGCACGTTGTCCTTGCCCTGGCCGATGCGGTCGCCGTTATAGCTGTACCACGCGCCTGCCTTGTCGATGATGCCGTGCTTGGCGCCCAGGTCGATGAGCTCGCCCTCCCGGGAGATGCCCTCGCCGTAGAGGATCTCGAACTCCGCCTGCTTGAACGGCGGCGCCATCTTGTTCTTGACCACCTTGACCCGGGTCTCGTTACCGACCACCTCGTCGCCCTTCTTGATCGAGCCGATCCGGCGGATATCCAGGCGCACCGAGGAGTAGAACTTGAGCGCATTGCCGCCGGTGGTGGTCTCGGGGCTGCCGAACATCACCCCGATCTTCATGCGGATCTGGTTGATGAACACCACCAGGGTGCCGGTGCGCTTGATGTTGCCGCTGAGCTTGCGCAGCGCCTGGGACATCAGCCGCGCCTGCAGGCCGACATGGGAGTCGCCCATCTCCCCCTCGATCTCCGCCTTTGGGGTCAGGGCCGCCACGGAGTCGACCACGACGACGTCCACGGCGCCGGAGCGCACCAGCATGTCGGCGATCTCCAGTGCCTGCTCACCCGTGTCGGGCTGCGAGACCAGGAGCTCGTCCACGTCCACGCCGAGCTTGCCGGCGTACTCCGGATCCAGGGCATGCTCGGCGTCCACGAAGGCCGCGGTGCCGCCGGCCCGCTGGGCCTCGGCAATCACCTGCAGGGTCAGCGTCGTCTTGCCGGAAGACTCCGGCCCGTAGATCTCCGCCACTCTGCCGCGGGGCAAGCCGCCGATGCCGAGCGCCATGTCCAGGCTCAGCGAGCCCGTGGAAATGGCGGCCACATCCTTGACGGCCGCGGCATCACCCATGCGCATCACCGCGCCCTTGCCGAACTGCTTCTCGATCTGTCCGAGGGCAGCCCCGAGCGCCTTCTTGCGGTTCTCGTCCATTGTTCGACCTCTGGCTTGACAGGCACGCCGAAGGGTGGAAGCACCACGCTTCCACCCGTGATTCACCGCCGGGCATTATTCCATACTCACCCGACCCCTCCCACCCCCGACGAGCCGGGCAGGGACCACCGGCCGACGGGCTCGTAGACCGCGCCGGCGGGCTCCGTGCGCGAGCGCATGAGCACGAAGTCGTTGAAGGCAATGGTGATCGGCGCGCGCAGCTCGCCCCCGCCGCGGCGGGCCCGGCGGGCCACGGTGAGATGGGGATGCCAGATGCGGGCATCGAACGGCAGCTGCGCTTCGCGCAGGCGCCGGGCGAGCTCGGCGCGCAGCGCCTGCGCGGCCGGCGGCACCTCCTCGGGGACGAGCACGCGGGCGCGCGAGCGCGGCCAGTAGGCGAGCTCCGAGAAGCACAGCGCGAACGGCGATGCGGCGATCTCGTCGGCCACGGCCCGGACGGCCGTCTCCTGGTCGCCGTCGAGCTCGCCGAGGAAGACCAGGGTCACGTGCAGGTTACTCTCCGGCAAGGGGCGCGCCGCCGCCAGGTCGTCGGGCAGGCTGCACGCGATGGCCTGCCGCCCCCGGGCATCCGGTTGCAGGGCGAAGAACAGCCGGGCCATGGTCACTCCAATTGACGCAGCACTCCCTCCAGCGCCGTTGCCACCGCCGCGCGCCGGACGGCGTCGCGATCACCGGGAAACCGCTCCACCCGCGAGATCAGGAACCCCGACGCCAGCGCCCAGCCGAACCACACCAGGCCCACGGGCTTGGCCGCCGTGCCGCCGTCGGGGCCGGCGACGCCGCTCACGGAGACCGCCACGTCGGCGCCGCTGCGCTCCAGGGCCCCGGCGGCCATGGTGCGAACGACCTCCTCGCTCACCGCCCCGTGGCGTGCCAGCGTCGCCTCGGGAACGCCCAGGAGCTGCTGCTTGGCGCCGTCGGAATAGCTCACCACCGCCTGCTGGAACCATGCCGAGCTGCCGGGGACGTCGGTGATGACCTTGGCGATCCAGCCCCCGGTGCAGGACTCCGCCGCCGTCAGCACCTGGCCGGCCGCCTCCAGGGCCGCCCCGGTCCGCCGCGCCAGCGCCTCCAGCTGCCGGTCGTCGGGTGGCTGGGCGGTGTCGGCGTAATCCATGGCTCCCGATCCACGTTGCAGGGTCTCAGGACAGACTCTAGCATAGCGCTCTCCGGTTCCCCGACCCGAACCCGACCTCCGGCGGACAACCATGACCGATGCTGGCGCGCGCCAACACACCCCCATGATGCAACAGTACCTGCGCATCAAGGCGGAGCACCCGGACATCCTGGTGTTCTACCGCATGGGCGACTTCTACGAGCTGTTCTACGACGACGCCCGCCGCGCCGCCGAGATCCTGGACATCACCCTGACCGCCCGCGGCCAGTCGGCGGGCGAGTCCATTCCCATGGCCGGCGTCCCCGTCCATGCCGTGGAGAACTACCTGGCGCGCCTGGTCCGGCGCGGGGAATCCGTGGCCATCTGCGAGCAGATCGGCGACCCGGAGACCAGCAAGGGCCCGGTGGACCGGCAGGTCACGCGCATCGTCACCCCCGGGACGCTCACCGAGGACGCCCTGCTGAACGAGCGCGAGAGCAATCTGCTGGTCGCGTTCGCGGCCGGCAGCAAGGGCTACGGACTGGCGGCGCTGGAGCTGTCCAGCGGGCGTTTCACCGCCCAGGAAATCGACGACGACGAGGGCCTGCTGGCCGAGATCGAGCGCCTGCGGCCGGCGGAGCTGCTCTACGACGAGGACCGCCCGCTGCCGGCGGGGCTGGCCGAGCGCCGGGGCCTGAGCCGGCGCGCGCCCTGGCACTTCGAGGAGGACACCTGCCGGCGGCTGCTCACCCGCCAGTTCGGCACCCGCGACCTCTCGGGGTTCGACTGCGATCACCGGCCACTGTGCATCCGCGCCGCCGGGGCCCTGCTGCAGTATGTCTCGGAGACCCAGCGATCCGCCCTGCCCCACGTCGCCGGCATCACCGTCGAGCAACGCGACGAGGGCATCGTCATCGACGCGGCCAGCCGCCGCAACCTGGAGATCGAACACAACCTCGCCGGCGGCACGGACAACACCCTGGCGGCGGTGCTGGACACCACCCGCACCGCCATGGGCAGCCGCCTGCTGCGGCGCTGGCTCCACCGCCCGCTGCGCGACCAGGCCCGCATCCGCGCCCGCCACGACGCCCTGGACGAGCTCGTCGCGCGCCGCCGGTACGACGGCATCCGCGGCATTCTCCACGGCAGCGGCGACGCCGAGCGCATTCTCGCCCGGGTGGCGCTGCGCTCCGCGCGGCCGCGGGACCTGGAGGCCCTGCGCCACGCCCTGGAGCGCCTGCCGCAGCTGCAGGAGGCCCTGAGTGATACCGAGGGCAGCGAGCTCGCGGCGCTGGCCGATGCCCTGCGGCCCCACCCGGAGACGACGGACCTGCTGCGGCGCGCGCTGGTGGACAACCCGCCGGTGCTCACCCGGGACGGCGGCATGATCGCCGCTGGCTACGATGCCGAGCTGGACGAGTTGCGCGGGCTCAGCAGCAACGCCAACCAGTTCCTGGTGGACCTGGAGGCCCGGGAGCGCGAGGCCACCGGCATCGCCACGCTCAAGGTGAGCTACAACCGTGTTCACGGCTACTACATCGAGGTCACCCGCGCCAACGCCGAGCTCATTCCCGGGCACTACATCCGGCGCCAGACCCTGAAGGGGACCGAGCGCTACATCACGCCCGAGCTCAAGGAGTTCGAGGAGAAGGTTCTCAGTGCCCGGGAGAAGGCGCTGGCCCGGGAGAAGGCGCTCTACGACGAGCTCCTGGAGGCGCTGAACGAGCGCCTGGCGGAGCTGCAGTCGGCCGCCGCCGCCCTGGCCCGGCTCGACGCCCTCGCCTGCCTGGCCGAACGCGCGGACGTCCTCGACTACAGCCGCCCGGAGCTGCGCGAGACCCCGGGCCTGTCCATCGAGCAGGGCCGCCACCCGGTGGTGGAGCACACGCTGGAGTCGGCGTTCGTGCCCAACGACATGCACCTGGACGACGACAGCCGCATGCTCGTCATCACCGGCCCCAACATGGGCGGCAAGTCCACCTACATGCGCCAGGTCGCCCTGATCACCCTGCTCGCCCATGCCGGCAGCTTCGTGCCCGCCCGACAGGCCGCCCTGGGGCCGGTGGACCGCATCTTCACCCGCATCGGCGCCTCGGACGATCTGGCCAGCGGCCGCTCCACGTTCATGGTGGAGATGACGGAGACGGCCAACATCCTCAACAACGCCACGGACCGCAGCCTGGTCCTGCTGGACGAGATCGGCCGCGGCACCAGCACCTTCGACGGCCTGTCCCTGGCCTGGGCGGCGGCGGCCTGGCTGGCCGACCGGCTGCGCGCGTTCACCCTGTTCGCCACCCACTACTTCGAGATGACCACGCTGCCGGAGCACTACCCGACGGCGCGCAACGTCCATCTGGACGCGGTGGAGCACGGCGAGCAGATCGTGTTCCTGCACGCCGTCCGGGGCGGGCCCGCCAACCAGAGCTACGGCCTGCAGGTGGCCGCCCTGGCCGGGGTACCGAAGGCGGTCATCGAGACCGCGCGCAACAAGCTGGAGGACCTGGAGCGGGAGACCCAGCGGCGGGGCGAGCCGGCCGCGCAGCTGCCGCTGTTCGCACCGGCCCCGGAGCCCGGCCCGGCGGAGACCCGGCTGCGCGATCTCGACCCGGACACGCTCACCCCGCGCCAGGCACTCGACCTGGTCTACGAGCTGAAGGGACTCGTGACCACGGACGAAAAACGCTAGACTGTGCGGCCGGGCGCCGGCGCCTGCGCGGGCCGCCGCTGCGACTTCGCCCCGCCGCCCGACCAGTCAACCGGCCTGTGATCGGCGCGTGAGTCCCCCGCGCGAAGATCCGGGCCGCTATTGCGAACACGATTATGGAGTCATCGCATGACCTTTGTCGTCACGGAAAACTGCATCAAGTGCAAGTACACGGACTGCGTCGAGGTCTGCCCCGTGGACTGCTTCCACGAGGGCCCGAACTTCCTGGCCATCGACCCGGACGAGTGCATCGACTGCACCCTGTGCGAGCCGGAGTGCCCGGCGGAGGCGATCTACTCCGAGGACGACCTGCCCGACGAGATGAGCCATTTCCTGGAGCTCAACGCCGAGCTGGCCCAGCAGTGGCCGGTGATCACCGAGCAGAAGGACCCGCCGGAAGACGCCGAGGAGTGGGACGGCAAGAGCGGCAAGCTGGAGCTGCTGGAGCGCTGATACGCCGGCGGCTCCCGTCCCGGCGTCCTCTTTCCCGAGAGCGCACGATCAGCTGTCGCCGTCCAGGCGGGCAGCGAGCTCGTCGGGGGGCACGTAGCCGCGATGGACCGTGCCGTCCTCGGCCACGATGGTCGGCGTGGCATTCACGCCCAGGCTCCGCGCCAGCTCCAGCTGGCTCTCCACCGGATTGTCGCAGTCCCGCCGCTCCATCTCGCCGCCGCCCTTGGCCCGGTCCATGGCGGCGCGGCGGTCGTCCGCGCACCACACGCTCACCGCCTTGTGGTACGAGCCCGATCCCACGCCGGCCCGCGGCATCTGGATGTAGCGTACGGCGATGCCGCGCTCCAGGTACGCGTCCATGTTCCGGTGGAATCGCCGGCAGTACGGGCAGTCGATGTCGGTAAACACCGTGACCGTGTGCCGGGTCTCGCCGTCGGGCCGGTAGACGATCATGTTGTCCTCGCCGTGGGCCTCGATGCGCTCGCGGCGCAGCTGCCGCTCGGTCCCGGCGGAGATGGACTCCCGGGTCTCCAGGTCCATGACGTCGCCCTGGATCAGGTAGCGGCCGTCGGCGGAGATATAGGCGATCTGCCCCTGTACCACGATCCGGTAGATCCCGGGCAACGGCGACGGCTCGACCCGTTCCGGCTCGAGCTGCGGATTGATGGCCTGCAGGCGCTCGGTGATGCGCTCGGTGACCTCATCCAGGTCGTCGTCGCCCGCCGTCTGCGCCGACACGGGCGCGGCCGCCAGAACGAGCGCGACCAGGATGCCGGGCAATGCCATGGAACGCACCATTGGCTCTCCTCGTTTGCGTTGCGGCAGCGGTCAGCCGCGCGGGTGGTGCTCCGCGTGCAGCTCCTGCAGGCGCTGCCGCGCCACGTGGGTATAGATCTGCGTCGTCGACAGGTCGCTGTGACCGAGGAGCAACTGTACCACGCGCAGGTCCGCGCCGTGGTTGAGCAGATGCGTGGCGAACGAGTGACGCAGGGTGTGCGGCGACAGCTGCTTGCTGATGCCGGCGGTGACGGCGTGCCGGCGGATGCGGTACCAGAAGGCCTGGCGGGTCATGCCGCCGCCGCGGCCGGTGACGAACACCGACTCGCATACCCGCCGGCCCAGCAGAGCCGGTCGCGCCGTGGCGTGATAGTCCGTGAGCCACTCCAGCGCCGACTCGCCCAGCGGCACCAGGCGCTCGCGGTCGCCCTTGCCGATGACCCGGACCACGCCCTGGCGCGTGTTGACCTGGGACAGCCGCAGCCCCACCAGCTCCGAGACCCGGAGGCCGGTGGCATAGAGCACCTCCAGCATGGTGCGGTCGCGCAGCCCCACCGGATCGCCGGTCTCGGGCGCGGCCAGCAGCGCCTCGACCTCCGTTTCCGTCAGCGCCCCCGGCAGGGCCTGGCCGATGCGCGGCGACTGCACGTCAGCCGTGGGATCCCGGCTGATGCGCCCCTCCCGCACCAGCCAGCGATAGAAGCGGCGCAGGCTGGACAGCAGTCGCGCCGTGCTGCGCGGGCGGGCGCCGGCCTGGACCCGCTCGGCCAGGTAGGCCAGCACGTCCGCCCGGTCCGCCGAGTCGACGGCCCCGGCCCGGCGGCCCGCAAGCCACCGGGCGAACGCCGTCAGATCGCTGCGGTAGGCGCGCAGCGTGCCCTCGCTGAGCCCGCGCTCCAGCCACAGGGCATCGAGGAACGCCTCGATCCGGTCCGTGCCCGGCGGATCAGGCGCTCGCGCCGCTGTCGCCTCCGGTGCCGCCACTGCTGCCGCTCCTCTTGAGGATGTCGCCGACGGACTGCATCAGGTCCATGGGCATGGGGAAGACGATGGTCGAGTTCTTGTCCTGGCCGATGGTCGTCAGCGTCTGCAGGTAGCGCAGCTGAATGGCCTGGGAATTCTGGGACAGGATGTTGGCGGCGTCCTGCAGCTTCTGGGCCGCCTGCATCTCGCCCTCGGCGTGGATGATCTTGGCCCGCCGGCTGCGCTCCGCCTCCGCTTGCTGGGCGATGGCGCGGATCATGCTCTCGTCCACGTCCACGTGCTTGATCTCGACATTGCTTACCTTGATGCCCCAGGCATCGGTGTGCTCGTCCAGGATCTCCTGGATGTCCTGGTTCAGGCGGTCGCGCTCCTGGAGCATCTCGTCGAGATCGTGCTTGCCCAGCACCGAGCGCAGGGTGGTCTGCGCCAGCTGGCTGGTCGCGGCGAAGAAGTCCTCGACGTTGATGACCGCGCGCTGGGCATCCACCACGCGGAAATAGACCACTGCGTTGACGCCCACGGAGACGTTGTCCTTGGAGATCACGTCCTGGCTGGGCACGTCCATGACGATGGTGCGCAGGTCCACGCGGACCATCTGCTGGATGAGCGGGATGACCAGGATCAGCCCGGGCCCCTTGACCCGCCAGAAGCGTCCGAGCTGGAACACGACCCCACGCTCGTACTCGCGCAGGATGCGAATGGCCGAGGCCACGAGCGCCACCAGCGCCGCGCCGATAATGAGCAGAATGGTTTCCATGGGCTTCTCCTTGGTATTCGCTGGTAACCGCCACCCGCCGCATTCATTCTGCGGTCAGCATGCTGGACACCGTCGGTGCCGCTGGCGTTCAGCATACTCCGCGCCGTCGGGCCCACGGAACACCCGTGACCATGCCCCGCGCGGCGGGCCGAGCAGGTAGAATGGCGCCATGGATTCCGTCGCCTGGCCCGACAGCCCCGCCCTGCTCATGACCACACGCGCCGGCTTCGAGAGCGACGCCGCGGCGGAGCTCACCGAGCGCGCCGCCGAGCAGGGCTACTACGGCTACTGCCGGGCGCGCGCCGACACCGGCCTGGTCGAGTTCCGCGCCCACGACGGCGGCGCGGTCGCCGGGCTGCAGGAGGCGCTGGCCTTCCCGTCGCTGATGTTCAGCCGCCAGTGGCTGGCCGGGCCGGGCTGGCTGACGGACCTGCCCCCGGAGGATCGCCTGTCGCCGCTGCTGGCATCGCTGCCCTCGGGCGCCCGATACGCGGACGTCTTCCTGGAATACCCCGACACCAATGACGGCAAGGCCCTGTCGCGGTTCTGCCGCGGATTCGGCCGCGCCGTGCATGCGGCCCTGGAGAAGCGCGGCCTTCTGGACCCGCGGGCCGCCCGGCGCCTGCACCTGCTGTTCACGGACTCGGCCACCGTGTTCCCGGGGGTGGCCCCGACAGCCAACAGTGCCCCCTGGCACCTGGGGATTCCCCGGCTGCGCATGCCCGGGGATGCGCCCAGCCGGTCCACCCTGAAGCTGGAGGAGGCCCTGCTCACGCTGCTCACGGAACACGAGCGCGAGCGGTTCCTGGCCCCCGGCCGTACGGCGGTGGACCTGGGTGCGGCGCCGGGTGGCTGGACGTGGCAGCTGGTGCGCCGGGGCATGCACGTCACGGCGGTGGACAACGGCCCCATGGCGGCGACGCTCATGGACTCCGGCCTGGTCACCCACGAGCGCCGGGACGGCTTCCGCTTCCGCCCGGCGCGCCCGGTGGACTGGCTGGTGTGCGACATGGTCGAGCAGCCCGGGCGCATCCTGCCGCTGGTCGGCCGCTGGCTCGCGCACGGCGACTGCCGCCAGGCCGTATTCAACCTCAAGCTGCCCATGAAGCAGCGCTACGCCACCGTGCGCGACGGCCTGCAGCGCCTGCGGGAAACACTGGACCAGGCGCGCTACCCGGCCTGCATCCGCTGCAAGCAGCTCTATCACGACCGCGAGGAAGTCACCGTCTCGGTGGTCCCCGCTTCCTGAAGGTCGTCGCCGAGGCCGCTCGCCGCCAGCAGCGGCTCCAGAGCCAGGCGGAAGCCCACGGCGATGGGTGCGCCGTCGTGATGCAGCACCCCGCAGTCACCGACTTCCCGCCAGGCCCCGTCGAGCCCGATATCGATGCGGAAGCCGGCCACCGGCCCGCTGCCGGCGGACGGCAGCAGCCGGTACGGGCAGCCCGGCAGCGCCGCCGCCATGGTCGGGCGCACCAGGCCCGCCAGGGCGATGGAGTCGGTCTCGCCCAGCACCCAGTAGTCGAGCTGATGGCCGGTCAGCGCCGTGGCACCGGGCTGCCGCCCGCCGCAGACGAGCCCCGGGCAGCGGACAACCAGCCCGGGGCTTGCCTCGGCGAGCACATCCGCAAGCGCGGCCAGCACCGTCTCGGTGGTACTGTGCCGCAACTGCCAGCCGTCCCGGCCCGCCACCAGAGGCGGCGTGCGCAGGGTACGGCGGGGACGGCCGGGGTTGCCGCCGTCGAGGCGCTCGACCAGCGTCTGCATCGGGTGGTCCCCCTGCGCGGGGTCGGTACAGTCGCGGCGCTCCATGAGGGCGCGAAGGGAATCCGGTCGATCCGTACTGTCGGTCATGCCAGCTCCTGTTCCGTGCAACCGTCCCGAACCTGCCAACGAAAACGCCCCCGATCTCGGATCCGGGGGCGTTCGGTGACGGTCGCCTTTCAGGTGGATTCCATCAGCGCAACAGGGCACCTCCCCCGGAACGGTCTACGAGACCGGGGCTGGTAAATCGCCAGTCGGAACGCCAGCAGAAATGACCGCTTTCGTGAATCATGGCAAGCAACATAGCACCCGGCGCCGCCGCGGCGCAAATCCGCGGCGGCGGTCCCCCCGGGAATCGGCACGCCCGACTGCTATGCTTGGGTTAACCCTTGCCTTCAACGGGCGGCCGCGAGCGGGAGGCCACCGCCATGAAACGGTTTCACGTCGCCCTGGCCGTCGCCGACGTCGAGGCGAGCATCCAGGACTACACCCGGCGACTGGGCGTGGAGCCGGAGCTGGTGGTCCCGGGCCGCTATGCCCTGTGGCGCACGGCGGAGGTCAACCTGTCGGTGCGCCACCTGCCGGAGGAGGCCGGCACCGTCCGCGAGCTGGGCTGGGAAGACACCAGTGCACCCACGCTGAGCATCGACTACGACATCAACGGCCTGGTCTGGGAGCGCTTCTCGCCCGCCGACCAGCGCCGGGAAATCGCCGCACTCTGGCCGCCCGTGGCCAACGGTACCGGCTAGTTTCCTGTAACGCGCCGCGCCGCTCAGCCCTCCTCCACCAGTGTGGCGGCATCGCGGGCCCAAGCCTTGGGCATGAGGCTCGCGATGCGGGGATCCCCCGTCGCGCGGTCGTAGATCAGCTGTCCCAGGCCCAGCACGTACCCCCGGTACCGCAGCACCACGTAGCCCGGCCCGGTGCAGGCGGCCAGCTGTGACGACGCCAGGCCGGTGATGTCCGCCCGGTCGAGATACGCCTGGGCCTGATCACGGCCGAGATCCACGTGATTGCGCGTCGCCGCGCCGCCGTAGAGCATGGCGGCGGCGGTGGTCGGCTTGGGCGGCATGCTCCGGCGACGGACGGCGGGCAGGCCGAGCATCACCGGCGCCGGGGCCTCGGGGTAGCGATGATCCACCGGCGCCAGGTGCAGGTGCTTGTTGCCGCGCTTGACCGGCACCACGCCGGCAAACGCCGAATCCGGAATGCCGAAGCGCTCGGTCAGGGGCGCCAGCCACTCCCGGGGTTCCTCCGGCGGCCGGAACCAGCGCGGCTCCGGCAATGCCTCGCCGTCGCCGCTGCGCTCCAGCACGGCGACGAAGAAGCCGCCGGTATCGTTGCGGTGGGGCCACACGCGGAGCGTGTCGGCGACCGAGGGGTGATACGTACGGCCCGCCCAGTGCGTCACGCCCGCGTCCGCGGCCAGGCCGTCGAGCCTCGCCGGCACCACGCGCAGGCCGTCGCCGTGGCGCTGGAGAACCGTGTCGACAACCGCCTCGTTCTCCTCCGGCGCAAGCGTGCAGGTGGCATACACCACCCGCCCCCCGGGCCGCGTCAGGCGGACGGCGCGCTCCAGCAGGCGCACCTGGGTCGCCGCCTGGCGGCTACGGAACGCTGCGTTGCTGGCGTGGGGGTGGGCGACCTTGCGGAACGTGCCCTCGCAGGTGCAGGGGGCGTCCACGAGCACCCGGTCGAACATGCCGGCGCGGGCGCCGATGCTCTGCCCGTCCTGGGCCGTGATGACCACGTTCATCAGGCCCAGGCGCTTGATGGTCTGCCGCAGCGCCGCGAGCCGGCCCTTCTGCAGGTCGTTGGCCATGACTGTGCCGCGGTTGCCCATGGCGACGGCGATCTGCGCGGTCTTGTTGCCGGGCGCCGCGCACAGGTCCAGCACCCGCTCCCCGGGCCGGGGATCCAGGAGCGTGACCGGGAGCATGGACACCTCTTCCTGCACCTGGAACAGTCCCGCCAGGAACCCCCAGTGCCTCCCGGGCCGGGCATCCGGCGGCAGGCGTACGCCCCCGGACCACCAGCGCATGGGCGCCGGATCCAGGCCGTCGGCGACCAGGATGTCCATGAGCTCATCCCGGGACAGCCGCAGCGGATGCGCCCACAGCGTCGCCGGCAGGGGCCGCAGCAAGGCCTGAACCAGCGCTTCGGGATCGTCCACGATGCCGTGGTAGCGCCGGCACAGCTGCCGGGCCAGCGACTCACGGTCGGGTTGCAGGGGATGCTGACCCACGGCGTTCACGAGCCGCCTCCTCGGTTTAAACGGCGCGCCATCGTACCCGATCGGCATTCACGGATTAAGGAAACGTTTCCTCAGGAGCGGGCGGTATCTTCCGCCTCGTCCTCCACCACCTCCGGCGCATCGGCTTCGTCGCCCAGGAACACGTCGCGGTAGGAGACGTACAGCAGCGCCCCGCAGAACGGCAGCAGGATGATGAAGGCCCAGCCCGCGGTCACCACCAGGGCCGCGACGGCGATCATCAGCAGCCCGGTGAGCCCCATCACCGGCACGGGATTGAGCGGGTACGCCCTGGCGCTCATGGCCATGGCCGGGGGCAGCGGCGGCTGGTGCAGCACCATCATCGGCAGGATGAACCACTGCCCGAAGGCCAGCAGCATCAGCAGGATGCCCAGCAGGGCGGCGCCGAACAGCACACCGGGCACCAGTATCGGGCCGAGCAGGGTCTGCCGCAGCGGCGGCTCGGCGGGCAGCCCGTCGCCGCGCACCGGCTGCCACAGCCCTGCCTGCTCCACGAATGTCCGGAAGCCGTCGACCAGGGGATCGGTCATGGCGATCAGGGCCCCGTGCAGGGCCATGGCCGCCGCCGCGCATCCCACCGCGAGCAACAGGTCGCCGTTCACGGGCATCAGCTGGGTCGGCCGCGGCCGGCGTGCGTGGTCGACGAACCACGCCAGCCGCACGAACACCATCAGGCCCAGGGTGACGCACAGCAGCATGGCAAACCGGCGGACCGGCAGCCACTCCACCAGGTGCACCGCGTACAGGAGGACCATGAGCAGCGCCAGCGCGCTGCCGGTATACAACGGCCGCCCCGCGAGCAGACGCACGGCCTCGCGCGCCCATTCACTCCAGGCGTCCGGCTCGACCTCACGGGGCCCCAGGGCAGACATGGGCGGGCGCGCTCTCCAGTGGCAGCGGAATAACGGCGGCCAGCGCCGGGCGTGTGCTCAGAGGCCGCCCATGCGCGCCGGCTCGACAATCTCGATCCAGTATCCGTCGGGATCCCTGATAAAGGCGATTCCTTTCATCTTGCCATCGTCGGGGCGCTTGACGAACGCCACGCCCAGGTCCTCGAAACGCTGGCAGGCCGCATAGACATCCGGCACCGCCACAGCGATGTGCCCGAACCCCTGGGGCGGCTCGTTGCCGCTGTGATACTGCACGGACGGATCGTTCTCGCTGCCCCAGTTGTGCGTGAGTTCCAGCACGGCTTCGCGGCCGAAGGTCCACGCCGTCCGCTCGCCCTCGTCCACGGGCACGCCACCGGCTTCGTCCTCCGGAATCAGCGCCAGGAAGTACAGCGTGAACTCCATGGCCGGGAACTCGAGCTTGCGCACAAGCCGCATGCCCAGCACCCGGGTGTAGAAATCCAGGCTGCGCTCCGGGTCCTTGATGCGCAGCATCGTGTGATTCAGGGCGAACCCCCAGGTCTGCGGGTCGGGCTGTTCGCAGAGCCCCGGTGCGGAGTCGAAATGCCGTCCCATGATGTCCTCCTGCGGATCCTGTGACTGGCGACGCAGACCGGCAACGATACCCGTTCGCCCGGAGGGAACAAAGCGCTCCCGGGCGAAGCCGCAACCCGCGTCGTTCTCGCGTCCGGCGGCAACCCGCGTTATGGTTGCCTGGTGCGGGTGACCCGCGGGCCGAACCCCGTCCGCGATCACCCCCGGTTTCCTCTGGCACCAATAACGAACGAGGGAGAAGCCCCCATGAAACGACGTCATTTTCTCACTGCCTCCGGTGCGACTGCGACCGCGGTCGCCGCCAGCACCGTCTACTCCCCCAACGTCATCGCCCGCAACCGGACCTTCCGGCTGGAAATGCCCACGTCCTGGCCGGCCGCGCTGGACAACCTCTACGGCACCGCCGAGTACTTCGCCCGGCGCATCGGCGAGATGACCGACGGCGACGTGCAGGTCCGCACCTACCCCGGCGGCGACCAGATCGGGCCCCTGGAGGTGTATGACGCCGTCTCCAGCGGCGCGTTCTCCTGCTGCCATACGGCACCCTACTACTACATCGGGCAGTCGCCGGCGCACGGGTTCTATACCTCCATTCCGTTCGGCATGACGCTCACCGAGCAGAATGCCTGGATGCTCGCCGGCAACGGGCAGAAGCTGTGGGACGAGCTCAACGCCCGCGACAACATGATCGCCTTCCCGGGCGGCAACACCAGTGCCCAGACCGGCGGCTGGTTCAACGAGCGCGTGGAGTCGCCGGAGGACCTGCGCGGGCTGCGCATGCGCTTCCCCGGTCACGGCGGGCGCGTCATGGCCAAGGCGGGTGTCAACATCCAGCAGCTGCCCGGCGGCGAGGTCTACACCGCCATGGACCGGGGTGCCCTGGACGCGGCCGAATGGGTCGGCCCCTACGACGACATGACCCTGGGCATGCACGAGGTCGCCCGGTACTACTACATGCCCAGCTGGGCCGAGCCCAGCGCCATGCTCGGCTTCTACTTCAACCTGGACGTCTGGAACGACTTCCCCGCGGACATCCAGCACCAGATCAAGGCATGCTGCTACGAGGCCAACAGCTGGATGGCGGCCCAGTACCTGAGCACCAACCCCGAGGCGCTGAAGACGCTCCAGGAAGAGCACGGCATCGAGGTGCTCAACTTCCCGGACTCCGTGCTGGATGCCTTCCGCGAGGGCGCGGCGGAAGTCCACGAGGAAGACATGAACGACGAGATGTACGCGCGCATCTACGAGGACTGGGTGGCGTTCCGCGACAAGCTGCGGGGCTGGAACCAGCGCACCACGTACCAGTACCGCGACTACATCTTCAATCGCTGATGTCGACCGGCGGACGGGGCCGGGCCCCGTCCGCTTCCCGCCGACGCGCCTAGTTGCCGGCGAGACCGGGCAGCCACAGCACCAGCTCCGGGAACAGCACCAGCACCACCAGCATCAGAAGCTGGATGGCGATAAACGGCACGATCCCGCGATAGATATCCCGCGTGCGCACGCTCGGCGGCGCGGCTCCCCGCAGGTAGAACAGCGCGAAACCGAACGGCGGCGTCAGGAACGACGCCTGCAGGTTCATGGCGATCAGCACGCCGAACCACACCGGGTCGAACCCGAGGCGGATGGCCACCGGCGTGACCAGCGGCACGACGATGAACGTGATCTCGATGAAGTCCAGGAAGAACCCGAGCACGAAGATGGTCAGCATGACCAGGAACAGGAAGCCCCACTTGCCGCCGGGCAGATTCGACAGGAAGTCCTCGACGATCCAGTGGCCGCCCAGGGCATTGAAAACCATCGCGAATGCGGTGGCGCCGACCAGGATGATGAACACCATGCTGGTCAGGCGGACGGTCTCCTCGTTCACCGCCGTCACGTTGGCCAGCGTCAGCCGGCCGTTGAGAAAGGCGAGAATGCACGCGCCGAAGGCCCCCATGGCGCCGGCCTCGGTGGGACTGGCGATACCCATGAAGATGGTGCCCAGGACCACCGCTACCAGCGCCAGGGGCGGCACCAGGCTGCGGGCGACCGCGAGCCCCAGGTTGCTCACGGCGAAATCCTCGTCCACGCTCGGCATGGCCGGAGCGCGGTCGGCCTTGACGTAGGCATAGAGGGCGATCCAGACGATGTACAGGCTGGCCAGCACCAGACCCGGCAGCAGCGCCCCCATGAACAGGTCACCGACGTTCACCCGGGTCATCTGGTCGCCCAGGATGATCAGCACGATGCTCGGCGGGATGACCTGCCCCAGGGTGCCGCTCGCCGCAATGGTGCCGCTGGCGAGCCCGCGGTCGTAGCCGTACTTGAGCATCACCGGCAGCGCCAGCACCGTCATGGTCACCACGGACGCGCCGACGACGCCCGTCGATGCCGCCAGCAGGGCGCCGACGGCCACCACGGAGATCGCAAGCCCGCCGCGCATGCGCCCGAACAGCCGGCCCATGGTCTGGAGCAGATCCTCGGCCAGCCCCGAGCGCTCCAGCATCACTCCCATGAACACGAAAAACGGCACTGCCACCAGCGTGTAGTTGTCCATGATGGAGCCGAAGATCCGCTGCGGCAGGATCGTCAGCCGCCGGGCGCTGAACGCCGGCTCCCACGGAAACGACAGCACGCCCAGGGTGGGCAGCAGGTCACTGAACAGCACGGTGAACACCACCGCCGAACCGCCCAGCGCGAACGCCACCGGGTAGCCGGTGAGAAGGAACACCACCAGCAGCGGGAACATCCAGAAGGCGAGATAGTCCATTACCCCTGGTCCCCTTCGGCCACGGCCCGACGCATGTCGTCCTCACCGGGCCCGGGTGCGCCGGGCACGCCGCGCAGCCACGCCGCCCGCTTGATCATCTCGCTGCCGGCCTGCAGCAGGAGCATGGCGAAGGCAACGAGAATCACCGTCTTGAGCGGATACCGCGGGAGCCCGCCCGGATTGGGGCTTGACTCCATCACCTCCCAGGAATGGGCCACGTAGTCGACGCTGAAGTACAGCGCGAAGACGCAGAACGGGATCAGCAGCAGGGCCGTGCCGATCAGGTCCACCCAGGCGCGCGTGCGCTGGCTGCAGGCGGCGTAGATGATATCCACGCGGATGTGGCCCTCGCGCCGCAGCACATACGCGGCGGCCAGCAGGAACACCAGCGAATAGGCGTAGGTCTGCGCTTCCAGCAGGCTGTTGCTGCTGAGCTGCATGCCCAGGTAGGCCCCCAGGTAACGGCCGACCACGTTGATCACGCCGATGGCCACCATGAGCAGGGCGACCCAGCCCATGGCGCGACCAACAAAGCTGTTGCACGCGTCGATGACGCGCGCGACCCGCAGCAAACCAAGCATGCCCATCCCCGAGGCTGTTCAAACCGACGGCAAAGCGGGGATCATAACGGTCGCACAACAGGGGTGCAAAAGTGCCGGGGCATGGCCCCCGGGATGTTTCCCGCGGACGATGGCAGGGTATGATCCATGCTGTCCCTACCGAGGAGTGCCACCGATGGCGTATTGGCGCAGTCTGCTGCTGGTCCTCCTGCTTGCGGCAAGCACCGCTCATGCAGATTTCAATGCCTGCCGCGACCGGCTGCGGGACCAGGCGCGCGAAGCAGGGATCACGTCCGAGGCCGCCATGCAGGCCGTGGCAGGGGTGCAGCAGCGGGAGCGCGTCATCGAGCTGGATCGCAGCCAGCCCGAGTTCCTCCGCACCTTCCGCGCCTACCTGGATCGCCGGGTCACCGACGAGCGCGTCGAGCGGGGGCGCCGCCTGCTCCGGGAGCATGAAGCGCTGCTACGGCGGGTCCACCGCGACTACGGCGTACCGCCCGCCTACCTGGTGGCGTTCTGGGGGCTGGAGACCAATTTCGGGGATCACTTCGGCGGCCTGCCGGTGCTGGATGCCCTGGCCACGCTGGCATGCGATCAGCGCCGCTCGGAATTCTTCACCGAGCAGTTCCTGGAGGCGCTGCGCATCGTCGACGCCGGCGACATGCAGCCCGAGCGCATGCGCGGCTCCTGGGCGGGCGCCATGGGCCACATGCAGTTCATGCCCTCCACCTTCGCCGCCCATGCCGTCGACTACGACGGCTCCGGGCGCATCGACATCTGGAACAGTCTCGCGGACGCCTTCGGCTCCGCGGGCAGCTACCTGCGGGCCGCCGGCTGGCAGCCCGGGGAGCGCTGGGGCCGGGAGGTGCAGCTGCCGGGCGACTTCGACTACAGCCAGGCGTCGCTGGACACCCGGCGCCCGATCCGGGCGTGGTCCGGGCTCGGGGTCCGCACCGCCGCCGGCGACGCGCTGCCCCGGGCCGACATGGACGGCAGCATCGTCCTGCCCGCCGGCCACGACGGCCCGGCCTTTCTCGTCTACGACAACTTCCGGGTCATCCTGCGCTGGAACCGCTCCGTTTCCTACGCCATCGCCGTGGGTCACCTGGCCGACCGCATCCGCGGGCTCGGCGGGCTGCACACACGCTGGCAGGAAGAGGCCCTGAGCGTCGACGCCGTCCGGGAAACCCAGGAGCTGCTCAACACCCTGGGTCATGACGCCGGCGAACCGGACGGCCTGCCCGGCCCCAGCACGCGGGCGGCCATCCGCTCCTTCCAGCAGGCGGCGGGCCGGCCGGCCGACGGCCACCCCGACCCGGCGCTCCTGGAGGCACTGCGTGAGGCGGTGGACACCGACGACGATTGACGACGACCAGGGGCTCGTCCCCCTGCGGGCGCCCCTGGTCGCGGCGCCGGCGGCACTGGCTGCCGGTATCGCTCTCGCCTGGCTCCTGCCCGCGGGCGCCGGGCGGCTGGAGCCCCTCCTGTTGCCGGTGCTGGCACTGCTGCTGTTCACCGTCTTCACACGCATCACCTGGCGGGACCTGCGCCCGGCGGCGGACGGCCGGCGGTTCCTGGGGGTGCTCGGCATCATCCACGGCGCGGCCATCCCCCTGCTGGTCGCCGCCCTGGTGCTGCCGCTGGCCACGGATGTCACCGCGCGCGTCACGCTGCTGCTCGTCCTCCTCGCGCCGTCGACGTGGTGGTTCGCCACCTTCGCCCACGGCGGCGGCGGCAGCGTCCAGCAGGCCACACTGGCCCTGCCCGTGCTGCTGGCCGGGCAGCTGCTCCTGGTCCCGCCCTGGCTGGTGGTGCTGGCAGGGGGAGCGGGGCGCGCCGCCGTCGCCACGGACGAGGTCCTGGTGATTCTGGCCGCGATCATCCTGGCGCCGCTGGCGCTGGCGATGCTGCTCGGCACCCTGGCGCGCACGGTGCGGGGCGTGGCCCCCGTGCACCGGTACGCCCCCCGCTGCACGGCGCCGCTGGCGATTGCCGCCGTGTTCCTGCTGGCGGCCGGCCACGGCCGGGCGTGGCTCGACCAGCTACCGCAACTGGCCATGGCCGCCGGCATTTGCGCCACCTACGCCGTTGCAGCGCCTCTGCTATCGGTGGCTGCCGCGCGCCCGCTCGGGCTGAGCGCCGTCGCCGGGCGAACCCTGCTGTTCAGCATCGCCGCCCGCAACGGCGTGGTGGCGCTGCCCTTCGCGCTGACCCTGCCCGAGCCGGCGCTTGCCACAGGCATCCTGGTGGTCCAGGCGTTCGTCGAGCTCGGCCTGCTGTGCCTGCACGCACGACTGGCGCCGGTGCTCCTGCCGGATCACCCGTCCGGCCCCTGGAACAGGGAATGAACCGCCAGCGGCTGGGCGTTGCGCAGGATGCTCGACGGATTGAGCCCGAACAGCATGCGGAAGTCCCGGGCCAGCTGCCCCGGATCCCGGAACCCCGCCTGCTGGGCCGCCTCGGTGATACTGCCGCTGCTGCCGATGGCCATGGCCAGCCGCTGGATCCGCGTCCAGAGCCGGTAGCGGCCCAGGGATACGCCGAGCTCGTCCCGGAACAGCTGCCCGAGCCGTTCCTGCGACACGCCCACGCGCCGCGCCAGGTGCTCCTGATCCAGGGGCGGCCCCGGGGCGTCCATCAGCAGCCGGACGGCCCGGCTGACCCGCGGGTGCAGGGGCTGCGGCTGGGGACCGGGGAGGTGCGCGTTGAGCCGCTCCAGCAGCTTCTCCGGGACCACGTCGCCCAGCGCGGCCCGGGCCATGATTTCGGGAAGCTCCGCGCTCAGGACCGCCGGAAGCCCGTCCATCGCGAGCGGGTCCGCGCCCAGCTGCCGGGCGTGACGCGCCACCGGATGGTGGGGCCCGAGCAGCAGCTGACCGATGCGTGTTCCCTGGTACCGGCTGGGCGGCACGGTCGCCCCGGGCAATGCCCACACGCTGCGCACGAGCCGGGCGCCGTCAGCGCCCATGGTGAACGGCCCGTCGATCCCCAGCAGCAGCGTGTGGGCCGGGTTCCGGTGCGCGTCCACCGCGTCCAGGCGGCCGGTGAACAGCGTCCAGTCATAACCGATGAACAGCTGGGCCGATTCCATGGGCTGCGCCACTCCATCCGTTACTGAACCGGCGCGCCCCGTCCCGGCAGCTAGCGCACCGTTCGCTCGACAAACGGGAACACGTTGGTAAACCCGAGAATATCGGTAATCAGCAGGACGAGAAAGACGAACACGGCCGCCCCAACGACCGAGCCGACCCCGGCGCCCGCCGGCTGCTCGTCCATGCGCGCGCTCAGCTCCTCCAGCTCCGCCGCGGTGAGCGCGTGCACGCGCGCCTCGGCGTCCTCGGGATCCACGCCCCAGCTCACGAGCCGGTCGCGTACCTCCTCGCGCTCGAGCAGTGCGAGCACCTCCTCCCGCGTTTGCTCCAGCTCCTCGGCGCCGGCCACCGAACGGGTGTCGATCATGCTCGCCTGAGCGGCGGGCAGCCAGACGGTGACGGCCAGAAACAGCCCGGCCAGCAGCGCCGCCAGCCCCCGGAAAGTCGTTCCTCGCTGCACCATAATAACCCCCTGTATCCCGTGGTATGCCTGTCCGGGCACTATTGCCGTGTGCAAGCCGTGACGCAAGCCCGGTTTCCGATTTCATCAAACCAGCTATGCTGTGCTCCGTCCACGTGTCACCGCTGGCAGACAGATCACTGCAGGAGCCCATGCCCGCCGAACCGCACCCCGCTGCCACGATCATCCTGCTCCGCGACGGCCGCCCGGCGCCCGAGGTGCTGCTGCTCAAGCGTACCGCCACCACGCGTTTCGGGCCGGGGGCATACGTGTTTCCGGGGGGAGCCGTCGACGCCCAGGACGCCGGCGACGGCCAGGCGCCCTGCGCTCTCGGGGACACCGTGGCCAGCAACGAGCTGGGGGTACGCTCGGGCGGCCTCGCCTACCGGCAGGCAGCGATCCGCGAGTGCTTCGAGGAGGCGGGCGTTCTGCTCGCCTGCTCCCGGCACGGGGTTCCGCTGGACATGCGCGAGCCAGACCTGGCACGGCGGTTCGCGGACCACCGGTATGCCCTGCGCCGGCAGCAGCTGACCTTCGCAGCGCTCTGCCACCGCGAGGACCTGCGGCTGTACGGGCCGTCCCTGCACTACGTCAGCCACTGGATCACACCGCCCCACTCGCCCCGGCGCTTCGATACCCGGTTCTTCCTGGCGGTGGCGCCGCCGGGCCAGGACGCCACGTGCTGCGGCGAGGAGACCGTGGCACACGCCTGGCTGACGCCCACCGCCGCGCTGGCGGCGCAGCGCGCCGGGGACATGGAGCTCATGACACCGACCCGTCACACCCTGGAGCGGCTGCGCCACTACGGCAGCGTCCCGGCCCTTCTGGAAGCCATCGCCGGCGCCGGCGGCCCCTCCGGCGAGCAGCTCCCGGGACACGGCCTGGTGGAGCAGCGCATTCCCGCCCCTGCCTGACACCCCCTGCCCAGGATCGACACGATCTCGTGCCCGCCGGCGGCGTTGTCGTGCACAATACCGGTAAGCGACGATAGCGAAGAACAATCAAGGGTGCGCACCGCCGTGAACGAACTCCCCCGCGACGCTGCGCGGCTGATCGACGAACTGGGACTCGCCCCGCACCCGGAGGGCGGCTGGTATCGGCGCCTGCACACGGGCACAGTGAGCGTCCGCCGCCCCGACGACGAGCAGCGCCCCGGTGTCACGCTGATCCACTATCTGTTGCCCGCGGGGGCACACAGCGCCTGGCACCGGGTCGACGGCGACGAGATCTGGCACTATCTCGGCGGCGATGCCCTGGAGCTGCTGCACCTGGATCAGCGCGGGCGCTACCGGGCGACGCGGCTGGGACCGATGCCGGAGGCTTCCCCGGTCACCGTCATTCCCGCGGGTGACTGGCAGGCGGCGCGCCCCCTGGGGCAGTGGACCCTGGCCGCCTGCGCCGTGGGCCCGGGATTCGCCTTCCACGGATTCGAGCTGCTGCGCGAGCGCGATGACGCGCCGGCATGGCTCGCGGGCCATGAGCAGCATCTCCGGGAGCTGCTGTGATCGGGGCCATCCACGTGCTGCTCGTCATCACCGCGGCCAACGCGGCGCCGGTCCTGCTCGGCCTGCTTCTCGGACAGCGCCCGGGCACGCCAGTGGACGCCGGGCGATACTGGCGGGATGGCCGGCGCGTGTTCGGTCACGCCAAGTCCGTCCGTGGCCTGCTGGTGGCGGTGGCGGCCGCCGGGCTCACGGCGGCGGTGCTGGGCCTGCCGCTGCTAGCGGGGCTTCTCGCCGGAGCGCTGGCGATGGCCGGCGATCTGCTGTCCAGCTTCGCCAAGCGCCGCATGGCCCTGCCGCCCAGCAGCCGTTTCCTGGGCCTGGACCAGACACCGGAAGCACTGCTGCCGCTGCTGGCGCTCATGCCACTCGCCAGCATCAGCGCCGCCAGTGCGGTCACGGGCGCGGCGCTGTTCATCATTCTCGGGCCGCCGGTCTCCTGGCTCCTGTTCCGGGCGGGCATCCGCCGGGAACCGCACTAGCTGAACAAGCTCGCGCGGCCGCCGCGCTCAGTCCTGCGGCCGATGATCCAGCCGGTGGATCACGGCTTCCGCCGGGCAGTTGAAGCGCACGTCCAGGACCGACGATCCCGCCCCCACGGACGTGTAGCCGCGCAGCTCCTGCCACGTCCAGGCGCCGCCGGTGAGCGCGCGCGGGCAGACCGCGTTGGTGACCAGCGGCAGCCCGCCGGGCAGCCGGATCTGGCCGCCGTGGGTGTGGCCGCAGAGCATGGCGTCGACGCCGGCATCCGCCGCCTCGCGGTAGGCTTCCGGCGAATGGGCGAGAAGGAGCACGGGCATGGACGCCGGGCGCTGCTCCAGGGCCCGGGCGATGTCGTGCTGGCGATAGTAGTGGGGATCGTCGATACCGGCCAGCCAGATGCCGCTGCCCTGGCCGTCGCCCAGCACGACCCCCTCGTTCAGCAGCACCCGGATACCGAGGGCCTCGATGGCCGGGACCATGCGGATACTGTCGTGGTTGCCCAGAATGGCGTAGACGGGGCCGTCGAGGACGCGGCGAACGCGCTCCAGCCCCGCCAGAGCGGGCGTCGGGTCGCCGTTAGTCTGGTAGCGGAAATCGCCGGTGATGACGCAGGCGTCCCACTCCAGGCCGACCAGCTGCCCTGCCAGCTCGTCGGCGAACGCGGCGTCGACGTCAATGTGCAGGTCGCTGAGATGCAGCAGCCGGAAGCCGCGCATGCCGGCGGGCAGATTCGGCAGGCGCAGGGCGTGATCGCGGACATGGAGACGGCGGGCGTTGCGCTGTCCGCGACGATACAGGCCGCTGACCCGGAGGAATAGCCGCAGCCCGGCGCGGCTCAGCGCGAGATTTTCCGGGTGCAGCGTCCCTGCTTCCCTGTCGAACACCGGCTCGCCGCCACCGTTTTCCCGCTCCAGCCTGGCGGTGAGATAGCCGTTCCGCACGCGCCCGTTGAGGTAGCGGCCCAGTGCATCGTTGTCCTGCATGCATGCCCCTGCAATCTGCGCAACCGCACCTTGTGCCGGTGTCGCTCTCCAACGTATCACGGTTCAGCGGGCGGTGCCGGCACCGCCGGGACAAGCGGCTTCAGGCCGCCGGCGTATGCCGCCGCCCACGCCGCCGGAGCATGCGGCCGACCGCGCCGCCCCAGGTCTTGCGCCGGCCCTTGCCCTGCTGGCCGGCCAGGGCGGCTTCCTGGGCCGCCAGGGCCTCGAGCCGCGCCTCCACCTCGCCCCTGCGGGTCTCGGGCAGTTCCGCCAGCACCGCGGTCCGGGTGGATGTGTCGGCATTGCGCAGCGTTTCCACCAGGCTGTCCACGCCGGACAATACGGCCAGTCGCCGCCGGTTGTCGCCGTTCAGGGCACCCAGCAGGGTCGCCCGATCCACGGCAGGCAGGGCCATGTACCCCATCGCCGCACGGTTGAACGGCAGTGCGCGGAATGCGCGGACCCGGTCGTCCAGGGGCAGGAGCTGCAGCCAGCCTGCCAGCTCCGAGGCGGACCAGTCCGCAATATCCGCCGGCAGCTGCAGGCGTCCGTTCCGATAGATCAACTGCTTCCCGTTCACGCCGACCCCCTTCCGACACGACCGCCGCGGTGATGGTCGCCAACCGCCATCACAACCTGCGTTATGCTACGCTGCACAACTTTATAAAGCAATGACGATGCGGGGATTTTCTGTGACGCACGTCACTTTCCGGCAACACGTCCGGGGCATCGGGTACCGGCTGCGGAATTCCCTCGCACGCGCGTTCCGGGTACGCTCGGGCGCGGTGCCGAGCGCAACCCGAAGGGCCGCCCCGCGCGGCGACTGCACGTAGCCGGGAGACCCATTCATGATGACGTACATGGCCGTGGCGGTCGGCGGCGCCCTCGGGGGTGCCCTGAGGCATGCGCTGGGAAGCTGGGCGGACCGCCGCGTACCGGGCACGTTCCCCTGGGGCACGCTTCTCGTGAACGTTACCGGGTGCCTTGCGGCGGGATTTCTCACGGGCATGCTCGCATCCCGCCAGGGCCCGCTGGTGACCGGGCTGCTGGTGGGGGTGTGCGGCAGCTACACCACCGTGTCGGCGTTCAGCCTCCAGACCCTGGCCCTGCTGCAGCAGGGACGCGGGCCGGCGGCCGCAGCTTATGCCGGCCTCTCCGTCGCCGGCTGCCTGGCAGCCGCAGCCATCGGGCTGGCCGCCGCACTGCCGGGCGGCAGCGCCTGAATGCGGAGCGGCGACACGCTCATGGTCGGCCTGGGCAGCGCCGCGGGCGCGGTGCTCCGGCAGCTCGTCGCCGATGCCTACGGCCCGGCGACGGCCGACGCCATGCTTCCCTGGGACACCCTGACCGTGAACGTCGTCGGCTGCCTGCTCATCGGCTGGCTCGCCGCATCATCCCGCCCCGGCGGCCGCGTGCCCCTGCCGCGGGCACGCGTGCTGTTGCTCACGAGCGGTTTCTGCGGCGGATTCACCACCTTCTCGCTGTTCAGCCTGGAATCCGTGACCAGGCTGTACGCCGGGGACGTCGTGTCGATGCTGGCGTATGCCGGGGCCACCGTCATTCTCTGTCTCGCCGGGGTCTGGACGGGCGACCGGCTGGCACAGCGAACGCGGCCGCGCCATCACCGATGAACGGCCCCGGCACATGCCTTCAGCGGCTCGCCTGGTAGCGGCGCGCCTCTCGCTGCAGCCGCGCCTCCACCCGGCGATTCTCCAGCTCCCGCTCCACGGCGGCGCGGAGCTCGCGCAGGGCATCACGATCCATCGCCGCGAGGTTCCATTCACTCGTGCCCGGGCCGGCGGTATCACCCGGCATCGGCGTTGCCTTCCAGCGCAGCCAGCCGCTGCTCCAGCTCCTTCTGCGCGGTGACGTCCTTCTGGATACCGATGTAGTAGGTCAGCTGGTCACGGTCGTTGTAGACGGGCGTGATACTCAGCTCGTTCCAGAACATGCTGCCGTCCTTGCGGTAGTTGCGCAGGACCTGGCGGCTGGAGCGGCCCTCCCGCAAGGCCGAGCGGATCTCGTCCAGCGGCTCCTGGTCCCGGTCGTCCGCCTGCAGGAAGCGGCAGTCCCGGTAGAGGATCTCGTCGGCGCTGTACCCCGTGAGCCGCTCGAACGCCGGATTCACGTAGATGATCACGTTGTCCGGCCCCTCCTGCTCGGCGATGACGATGCCGTCATTGGAGGCGTTCACCAGCATGCGCAGCAGGTCCGGGGGAATGGTTTCCAGATCATTCATCGACTGCGTACTGACCTTCTCAGAAGTAGTGTCATCCCGGCGGCGGATCACTTCCGGGCCGAGCGTACCGACTCGAACGCGGCGGCACCGACGATCAGTGCGCCTCCGATGATTGTGCGGGAGCCGGGCAGCTCGGACAAGACGAGGGCGGCGAAAACCGTGGCGTAGACCACCTGGAGGCAGTTGATCAGGCTCACGGACACGGCACTGTGGCGCAGCAGGGCATTGGCGAACAGCGTGTGGGGCACCGCCGTGAACACCACGCCCAGGAGCAGGAGCAGCGCCCAGCCCGTCGCGGGCAGCTGCCACGACGCCCGGGAGAGGAACGGCGCCGTCACCGCCAGCACGACGGCCACCTGGTAGAACAGCGCCGTTCCCCCGGAGTAGCGGTGGAAGTGGTGCCTCTGGATGACATTGCGCAGGGCGTACAGCAGGGCCGACAGCAGGCCCCACAGAACCCCCTGGGTCGTGGCGTCCTCCAGCGAGAACGCCGGGACCATCAGGTAGACGCCCAGGACCACGGCGCACCCCCCGAGAAGGTCCACGGAGCTCGGCGGGCGGCGGTTGAACAGCGGCTCGATCAGCACTGTCATGACCGGGAAGGTGAACATCGCCACGACCCCGACGGCAACGGTGGCGACCTGCATGGCGTGAAAGTAGGTCACCCAGTGGACCGCGAACAGCACGCCCAGGCCGACCACCAGCGCGTAGTCGCGGCCGGACCGCAGGCGGATGCTGGCGCGCGTGGCCAGGAACATCCCCGCCAGGGCCAGCGCGGCGAACAGGCTGCGCCAGCTGATGATGTCCAGCGCCGGCAGGGGAACCAGCTTCGAGAACAGCGGCGTGCCGCCGAGGAGCAGGATGCCGAAATGGAGCTGCAGCAGCGCTGCGTGCCTTGTCAGAAAACCCACTGCCCCTCCTCAGGTCGGCCATGGAGCGGCGGCGGTACAGCCCCACGGCAATAGTCGCGTAGTATAGGGCGCCGGAGCGCGTAGTCGCAGCCAGGAACCGGGAGGAAGATCGTGACCGCAGCCAGGGAGCACAGTGCCACGACGCCGGGCGAGCGCGTCGCCGTCGTAGCGGGGCTGCGTACCCCGTTCGCCCGCCAGCTCACCGCCTTCAGCGACCTCAACGCCATCCAGCTCGGCACCATGGTGACCACCGAGCTTCTGACGCGCCTGGACCTCGATCCGGCGCTGGTGGAGCGTTTCGTCTACGGCCAGGTCGGCATTCTTCCCGAGGCGCCCAACATGGCGCGGGAAGTCATGCTCGGCGCCGGCCTGCCGCCGGACACCGATGCCTACAGCATCTCGCGGGCCTGCGCCACCAGCTTTCAGACCACCGCCGACGTTGCGCAGGCGATCCGCCTGGGCGATATCGAGGTCGGCATGGCCGGCGGCGCGGACTCCACGTCGGTGCTGCCCATCCAGTTCAGCCGCAAGCTCTCCCGGGCGTTCATCCACTCCACCCGGGCCAGGGGCGTGCTGGCCAAGCTCAAGCTCTTCCGCGGCATCCGGCCGAAGGATTTCGCTCCCCGGCCACCGGCGGTGCGCGACTATACCACCAACCTCGGCATGGGCGAGATCGCCGAGCAGATGGCGAAGAACCACGGCATCTCCCGGCAGGCCCAGGACGAGCTCGCCCTGCGCTCGCACCAGCGCGGGGCGCGGGCGTGGCAGGAAGGCAAGCTCGCCGACGAGGTCATGACCGCCTTCGTGCCGCCCTTCGATGGCACGCCGCTGCAGCAGGACAACAACGTCCGCGCGGATTCCACCATGGATGCCCTGGCCCGGCTGCGGCCCGCCTTCGACCGCAGCCACGGCACCGTGACCGCCGCCAACAGCACACCGCTGACCGACGGCGCGTCCACGCTGGTGCTCATGAAGGAAAGCCGGGCGCGGGCGCTGGGCTACGAGCCCCTGGGCTTCATCCGCTCGTCGGCGTTCGCGGCCATCGACCCGTTCAACGACGCGCTCATGGGTCCGTCCCATGCAACGCCCATCGCCCTGGACCGGGCCGGGCTGAAGCTGCACGACATGACGCTGGTGGACATGCACGAGGCGTTCGCCTCGCAGACCCTCGCCAATATCAACAACTGGCCGTCGAAGCGGTTCGCCCGGGACGTGCTCGGCCGCGATGAGCCCATCGGCGAGATCGACTGGGAGCGCTTCAACGTCCTCGGCGGCTCCATCGCCTACGGCCATCCCTTCGCGGCCACCGGCGGCCGCATGATCATCCAGACCCTGAACGAGCTGCGGCGCCGCGGCGGCGGGGTGGCACTCACCACCGCCTGTGCCGCGGGCGGGCTCGGGGCCGCCATGGTCCTGGAGGTAGCGTAATGGCAGCAACGGACGCGGAGACGGGCAGCATGACGTCGCTTTCCCTCCACCGGCGCGATGACGGCATCGCCGTGGTCACCGTCGATCTGCCCGGCGAAAGCCACAACGTCCTCAACCGCACGCTGATGGCCGAGGCGGAGCAGTGCGCCGACACCCTGGAACGCGACGACAGCATCCAGGGCGTGGTGTTCATCAGCGGCAAGGCCGATTCGTTCATCGCCGGCGCCGACATCGAGATGCTCCACGCATGCGCCAGCGCGGCCGAGGTCACCGAGCTCTCGCGCGCGGGCCAGGCGTTCATGGACCGCATCGCCGGCTTCCGGGTGCCCGTGGTCGCCGCCGTCAACGGCGCCTGCCTCGGCGGCGGCCTGGAGCTGGCACTGGCCTGCCACGGCCGCGTGTGCACCGATGCCGACAGCACCGCCCTCGGCGTGCCCGAGGTGATGCTGGGCCTGCTTCCCGGCGGCGGCGGCACCCAGCGGCTGCCCCGCCGGGTGGGCATCCGGGCGGCCCTCGACATGGCGCTCACCGGCCGCCAGATCCGGCCGCACAAGGCCCGCCGCATGGGCCTGGTGGACGACGTGGTCCCCGCCCCGATCCTGGAGGATGCCGCCGTGCGGAGGCTGCAGCAGCTGCAGGGCAGCCGCGCCGGCGCGGGACGCCGCAGGAGCTGGCTGGAATGGCTCCTGGAGGGCAATCCGCTGGGACGGCGCATGGTGTTCGACCAGGCCCGCAAGCAGGCGCAGGGCCGCAGCCGGGGCAATTACCCCGCCCTGCCGCGGATCATCGAGTGCATGGAGACGGGGCTGCAACGGGGCCTGGAGGCCGGGCTGGAGCTGGAGGCCCGCCGCTTCGGCGAGCTCGCCATGACCCCGCAGGCCCGGCAGCTGATGAACATCTACTTCGCCACCACGGCCATGAAGAAGGATGCCGGAACGGACGCCCCGTCGGCGGCGCCGCGGACGATCCGCCGGACGGCCGTGCTGGGTGCGGGGCTCATGGGGGCCGGCATCGCCTTCGTGACCACGCACAAGGCCGGGCTTCCCGTGCGCCTCAAGGACATCGCCGCCGACAACCTGAACAAGGGCCTGCGGCACATCCACGAGCAGATCCGCGAGAGGCGCAGGCGGGGTGGCGTGACGCCGTTCCAGGCCGATCTGCAGCTCAATCGCGTCACGCCGGCCCTGGACTACTCCGGCTTCGCCGGCGTGGACGTGGCCATCGAGGCGGTGTTCGAGGACCTGGACCTGAAGCACCGGATGGTCCGGGACGTGGAGGCCCACGCCGGCGATCGGACCATCTTCGCCACCAACACGTCGTCCATCCCCATTACGCGGATCGCGGAAGGCGCCGCCCGGCCGGAGAACGTCGTCGGCATGCACTACTTCTCCCCTGTGGAGAAGATGCCCCTGCTCGAGGTCATCGCCACGGAGCACACGGCCCCCGAGGTGGTTGCCACCACCGTCGACCTGGGGCGGCGCCAGGGCAAGACGGTGATCGTGGTCCGCGACGGCGCCGGCTTCTACGTCAATCGCATCCTGGCGCCGTACATCAACGAGGCCTGCCATCTGCTGCGCGAGGGCGTGGCCATCGACCGGGTGGACGAGACGCTGAAGAACTTCGGCTTCCCGGTCGGGCCGTTCGCCCTCCTGGACGAGGTGGGCCTGGATGTCACAGCCAAGGTGGCGCCCATCCTTCACGAGGCGTTCGGCGAGCGCATGAAGCCCGTCGCCGAGGCCGATGCCATGCTCGCCGACGGCCGCTACGGCAAGAAGAGCCGCAAGGGCTTCTACCGCTACGACGGCAAACGCAGGAAAGGCGGCAAGCAGGTGGATGAGTCCGTCTACGAACTGCTCCAGGTCAAGCCCGACAACCGGGCCTCGGAAACGGAGATCGTCGACCGGACGGTGCTGCTCATGGTCAACGAGGCCGCACGCTGCCACGACGAGGGCGTCCTCCGCAGCCTGCGCGACGGCGACATCGGTGCCGTCTACGGTATCGGCTTTCCGCCGTTCCGCGGCGGCCCGTTCCGCTACATGGACGCCCGCGGCATACCGGCCATCGTCGAGCGCCTGCAGGCGCTGCGCGACCAGCACGGCGAGCGCTACGCCCCGGCGCCCGTCCTCGAGCGCATGGCGGCCAGCGGCGAAGGCTTCCACGCGGATTGAGACCGCCGTAGGAGCGAGCCGTAGGAGCGACATGAGTCGCGACCTCCCAGAGAACCTGATCTCTGGGAAGTCGCGGCTGAAGCCGCTCCTACACGGCTCCGGTGAAGCCCGCTGCGGAATCCTGTGGGAGGGGCTTTAGCCCCGACGCTCTGTAAACATCCTCATCTGCAATGTCGCGACTGACGTCGCTCCTACGGTTACTCCTACGGCGGGGTCGTCCGTGGCTCGCCGGGGTGCTGGGCCCGGTCGCGGCATGCCAGCAGGGCGCTCTCGACGGCGTCCCAGTCCGGTGCCCGGTCGGCGCGGGCGATGCACTCGACGCGGCTGTCGGAGCGCCAGGCGCTGGCGCGCACGCTCAGGGCGCCCTCGGCCCGGTCGAACAGCAGCCAGTCGTCGCCGCAGCGGAATACGCCCTTGACGCGATCCGCCGACTCGATCCCCCGCAGCGCCTCGGCCAGCCGATCGCGGTCGAAACCGTCCTGCGGATGGAACAGCCACCCGCAGGCATCCAGCCCCTGCCCCGTATTGCGGCGCCGAACCGGCTGTCCGGGCAGCGGCTGCGCGACCGCCGCCGGCTCGTGCCCGTGGTCGTGCCCGTGCTCGTGGGCCCCGGGGAACAGCGCCTTGCGCTCCGGGTCCGCCCGGGCATCGAGCCACGCCGGATCCAGGGCGCCGTCCCGGGTCGTTGCCACCCGTGCCTTGGGCGGGAACTGCTCCGCCGCCCAGCCCCGGAAATGCGCCAGCTCTGCCTCGCTGCACAGATCCGCCTTGTTGCCGATCAGCACGTCGGCGAGCTCGACCTGGTCCCGGAACGTCTCGTGCCGGGTCACCTTCGGCTCCTGCAGGCGCCGGGGATCGACCAGGCAGACCGTGGCCCGCACGTCCAGCGCCTCGGCGAACCCCTCCTCGCGCAGCACGTCCAGCACCCGCGCCGGATGGCCGACGCCCGTGGGCTCGATGAGCAGCCGGTCCGGGCGTGCCTCGCGCAGCAGCCGCGCCAGCGTCACGCGCAGGGGTGCGCCCAGGGTGCAGCACAGGCACCCGCCCGGGAGCTCGCGGACGGTGGCCGCGGCCGGATCCGCCACCGCCGCCTGGTCCACGGCGACCTCGCCGAACTCGTTGACCAGCACGGCCCAGCGCTGCCCGGCGGGCGCCCGCTCCAGGAGGCTGCGCACGGCGGTGGTCTTGCCGACCCCGAGAAACCCCGTGATCAGGTTCGTGGGTACGTTGGTGATCTTCGCGGGCGACATGGGCCCCTCTCGCTGGTCATTCGCAACGATTCGCGCTTGCCGGGCGATGCCCGGGCGTCCGGTACACCAGCCTACTGCATGAACGCCCGCGCGCCGAGGGCGCGGTAGTGCGGCACAGCGGTCCGCTTTCGTGAACGCGGTCTCATCGAACAGGCGGTCGAGTGCTCTAGGCTTGGATGCTCGGCATGTCTGACGGACCACGACAGGTGAAGCGACCATGACGCCCTTCGCGACCCTTTTCGCCGCCATCGCCGCCCTGCTGCTGCTGAGCCTCATCGCCGTACTGACGTGGAGCGTGGGGCGCGAGCAGCAGCATGAACGGCAGCTGCGGGAGAAGGACGCCGATTACGCCGAGGCGCTGCGTCGCCAGGGCGAGCTCAGGGCCGAGACGGAGCGCCTGCGGGGCGAGCAGGTCCGGAGTGCCCAGCGGGCCAAGCGCATGGAGGAGCACTTCCGCCGGCGCGGCGAGCTGATCCGGGAGCTGGGCCTCGACCCGGGCCGGCTCGAGCAGGGCTACGACAGTCTCCACGGCGTCACCGCCATCAGCCGCATCCGCATCGGTATCCTCCTGGCGGCGACGCTGCACCGCACGAGCCTCGAGGAGGTCGCCGCCACCGCCGGCGGCCGTACGGAGCGCGTCTTCCAGCAGATGACCGGCCGCCTGGCCCGGGGGGACAACGGCTACCAGCAGGACCAGCAGGCCCGCGATCTGCTCACCCGCATCATCGACGACCACACCATCGAGCGGCCGGTAGCCCCGCCGGCCGGGGACGACGAATACGTCGAATGACGGCGCAATCCGCGCGCACGGCCGCCGCTCACCCTGATCGTCCGCCCCGGCTCGACCGCGCGGCCCTCGAGCTCGAAGCCCTGCCCGCGTGCCGGGGCTTTACTGCCGCAGCCGCTGCAGGATTTCCTCGGCGACATCCACGCGCACGGTACCGGCCTTTACCAGCTCCGCCGACACGGCTTCCACCTCGTCGCCGGTGGCCCCGGCCATGACCGCGATGTTCTTGGCGTGCAGCGCCATGTGCCCCTTCTGGATGCCGGTGGTGGCCAGCGCCTTGAGGGCGGAGAAGTTCTGCGCCAGGCCGACAGCGGCAATGGTCCGGCTCAGACGTTCCGCTGTCCGCGCCCCCATGATCTCCAGGCACAGCTGCGCGGTGGGATGGGAGCGCGTCGCGCCGCCGATGAGCCCCACGGCCAGCGGCATCTCCAGCACCCCGGTGAGATTGCCGTCGGCATCCTGCTCCCAGCGGGTGAGCGGGCGGTACTGCCCGGACTGCGCGGCATAGGCGTGCGCCCCGGATTCCACGGCCCGGGTGTCGTTGCCGGTGGCCAGCGTCACGGCGCTGACGCCGTTCATGATGCCCTTGTTGTGCGTCGCCGCGCGGTAGGGATCGACGTCGGCGAAATCAAAGGCGGCCAGCATGCCGTCGCGCACGCCCTCGCCGCCGATGGCGTCCAGGGTCCATGTGGCCCGGGCGCGCACCAGGCGCCGGTCCGCCAGGTTGGAGAGGATGCGCAGGTACGTCTGCCCGCCGGTCCAGCTGGCGATGGAGGGCGCGACGGCCTCGGCCATGGAATTGACGGCGTTGGCGCCCATGGCGTCGCCGGTGTCGACGATCAGGTGCGTCACCACCATGGGCCCGCGCCGGCCCTCCAGAACGCGCACCTCCAGGTCGCGGAAGCCGCCGCCGTGGCGCAGCAGCACCGGGTCCGTGTCGTCGCAGATGGCCTTGATCTCGGCGCGGTGCTCGAGGATCTGCAGCCGGGCGTACTCCGGGTTGGCCACGTTCACCAGCTGGACCTGGGCGATCATCAGCGCTCCGGAGGTGCTCGTGGTGATACCGCCGCTGTCCCGGCACTGCCGGGCCGCGTTGCTCACCGCGGCGACCACGGAGGACTCCTCGGTGGCCATGGGTACCAGGGTCTCCTCGCCGTCGATGATCAGGTTGGTGGCCACGCCCAGGGGGATGTTCATGGTCCCGATCACGTTCTCGATCATGGCGTCGGCCGCAGCCGCATCGAGATTGCCGGTGTTGCGCAGATGGGCCTGCGCGGCCTCGTCCAGCCCCGCGATCTCGGCGACCCGGGCGACCCGCTCCTCCGGGGGCAGCTTGTAGAAGCCGGCGATGCGCGATGTCTTCTCGGCCATAGTCATTGTCTCCTCGTGGTCACGACCGCACGGACTGCGCCAGCTTGTCGGGCAGCCACGTGACGATTTCCGGGAATATCATGAACAGCGCCAGCGCCGCGGCCTGCAGCAGCAGGAACGGAATGATGGCGCGGTAGACCGTCTCCATGCCGATCTCCGGGGGCAGCACCCCCTTGAGATAGAACAGGGTGTAGCCGAACGGCGGCGTGATGTAGGCCATCTGCGCGGTGATCAGGAACAGCACGCCGAACCACAGGGCGTCGAAGTCGTACGCCTCGATCACCGGCAGGAACACCGGCACGCACAGCAGGATGATGCCGATCTCGTCCAGGAACAGGCCCAGCAGCACCAGCACGCCGATCATGGCCAGCAGGACCAGCCAGCGGTTGACCTCCAGGTCCTGGATGAACTCCAGCAGGAAGTCGCCGCCCCCGGTCCCGGTGAAGATGGACACGAACGCCTGGGCGCCCACGGTGATCCACATGATCATGGTGGTCACACGCAGGGTATCGAACGCCGCGCCGCGCAGGTTGGCGAAGGTCAGCTGCCGCTGCACGCCCGCCGACAGCATGGCCCCGACAACGCCGACGGCGGCCGCCTCCGTCGGCGTGGCGATGCCGCCGTAGATGCTGCCGAGCACGCCGACGATGATCAGCGTCGGCAGGATCAGCGAGCGCAGGGCCCGCAGGCGGTCCAGCATGGGCGGCGGCGGGCCCTCGCTGCGGGGTGCCCGCTCCGGGCGCAGCGTGGACAGGAGCACCGCGTAGCCCATGTACAGGCCGGCGAGAATGAGCCCGGGCACGATCCCGGCGGCGAACATCTTGCCCACCGAGATCTGCGCGGTCGCCGCGTAGACGATGGTGATCACCGACGGCGGGATGAGAATCCCCAGGGTGCCGCCGGCGCAGATACTGCCCAGCGCCAGGCGCCGGTCGTAGCCCCGGCGCAGCATGGACGGCAGGGCGAGTATGCCCATGGCGGCCACGGCGGCGCCGACAATGCCGGTCATGGCCGCCATCAGCGTGCAGATGGCCACGGTCCCCGCCGCCAGGCCGCCGGGCAGCCGGTGGAACCACAGCTCCATGGCCTCGTACAGCGACTCGATGATGCCGGAGCGTTGCAGGACGCTGGCCATGAGCACGTAGAGCGGGATGGCCAGCAGCACGTCCGAGGTCATGCTGTTGACCACCTGCAGCAGGGAGATCAGCAGCGCCTGCCCGCCCCACAGCGTGACCGTGAAGAACATCGCCAGCGACGCCAGCACGAACGCCAGGGGCATGCCGCTGAGCAGCAGCACCAGCAGGGCCAGGAACATGGCGCCGAAGACCAGCGGCGAGGTCATGGCGTCGCCTCCCCGGCCGGCTCCGCACCGCCCGTCGCCCGGTGCAGCGCCCGGACGGTCTCGGCCAGCGCCTGCAGGAGCAGCAGCGCGAACGCCGCCGGGATGACGAACTTGATCGGCCAGATGGGCGGATTCCAGGCGGAGAACGACGTCTCGCCGCTCTCGTAGGCGTTCATCGCCAGCGGCCAGCTCTGGTCGACCGCGATGACGCACATGGCGATGATCACCGGGTAGATCAGGCAGTCCATGATCGCCGCGCCGCGGCGCGGCAGGCGGTTGTAGAGGATATCCACGTTGACGTGGGCACCGATGTGGAGCATATACGGCCCGGCCAGCATGAAGTACGGGCCGAACAGCAGCGTCGACAGCTCCAGCGCCCAGACCGTGGGCGCGTTGAAGAAGTAGCGCGCCACCACCTCGTAGGCGATGACCGCAACCATGATGAACACCAGCACGGACACGGCGGATGCCAGCCACCGGTTCAACGCCGTGATCCCGCTGCAGCAGCGTTCCAGGATGGTCATGGGGTTCCTCCGGACAGCCCGCGCAGCCGTTGCTGCGCGGGCCACGGGGTCGCTCAGGTGATGAGGTTCAGCTGGCGCATGAACTCGACCTGGCTGTCCAGGATCCGGTTCGCCAGCTCGTCGTCGCCGGCCGCACTGCGCCAGGCCTCCATGGCCGTGGGGCGGCCGTTCTCCGGAATCTCCGGCCCGAGACGGATGATCTCGCAGCCGCGTTCCTCGAACTTGCGCAGGGCCACCGTGTCCTGGGCCAGCACGTGCTGCCGGTGCGCCTGGGACATCTCCCGGGCGGCCACTTCCAGGGCGGCCTTGTAGGAGTCCGGCAGCTGGTCATAGGCGTTCTGGTTGGCCACGTAGCTGGTCGCCGTGGTCGGCTGGTGGAAGCCGGGGACGATCACGTACTTGGCGACCTCGTCCAGCCCGGCCTCGAGATTGGCCGTGAGATCACCGCGGTCGGCGAAATCGATCACGCCCCGCTCCAGGGCCTGGTACACCTCACCCGTGGCCATGGGCGTGACCGAGACGTCGAAGGCCGCCATGACCGTGCTGGCCAGCCCCACGAACCGGCCCTTCTTGTTGGCCATGTCGTCCAGGGAACGCAGGGGGAACTTGGAGTGGATCGGCTCCTGGCCGTAGACCGTGGGCGCGATGTAGCGCATCCCCGCCTGGGCGTAGGCCTCCCGCGCCATCTCCAGGCCGCCGCGCTCGTAGAACCAGGCCTCGTACTGGTCCGGCTGCTCGAAGCCGAAGGGGATCGTGCTGGTGAAGGCGAACGCCGGCACCGAGCCGGCCTCGTAGCCGTCGAAGGTCTTCATCATCTCGAAGGCGCCGCCGCGTACCGCCTCGAAGGCCTCCGCCGCCGGCACCAGCTGCCCGCCGGCATAGAGATCGATGGAGAAGCGACCGTTGGTCAGCTCCGCGACGCGCTTGACGAAGCGGTCCTCGAATTCGTACGGGGTGGTGCCGGCATCCCAGAGCGCCTGCATGCGCCAGGAGATCTCCGGCCCGTCCTGGGCCCCGGCCAGCGACGGCAGGCCGAGGGTTGCCGCACCGATACCGGTGGCGGCCCCACCCTTGAGGAATGTACGGCGTGTCAGCGTTTTGTTACTCATCAGCTTCTCCTCTGTATCGACGCTGAAGTGATCGACTCAGGCGTCCATCTTTGTGTTGGCGGAATGCGGCGGGCAAACCCGGGCACCCGTCATCAATCCGTTATTCGGGCAGTCTCCGCGGCTCATGGGGGACAGAGCAAGGTACAGTTACCATGGTTGTACCACGTACTGTACCCTGCCAATAAAAGGTACAGCCGGAGAGGAGACGGAATGGGCGAGGAACGTTCCCGCGCCGCGCGGATTGCCGATCAGCTCGCCGAGCGCATCCAGGAAGGCACCCTCGCCCCGGGCACGCGGCTCGCCTCCATCCGGGCGGCGGCGCGCGAGTACGGGGTATCCAAGAACACCGTGGTGGACGCCTACGACCAGCTGGTGGCCACCGGTTACCTGGACCCGCGGCGGGGGTCGGGCTTCTACGTCGCCCCGGTGCGCCGCCGTCGCGCCAGCGCGCCGACGGAGCACTTCGCCGAGGCCATGGACCTCATCTCGCTGCTGCGCGAGCAGCTGAACAAGAACTACGCCGTACGCGCCGGCGACGGCCGCCCGCCGACCAGCTGGATGGGGCGCTCCGAGGTGGGACGCTACCTCAGCCGCGGCAACCGCCAGGGCCAGGACACCGACGACTTCGAGTACGGTCGCCCGGAGGGGTTTACGCCGTTGCGCGAGACCATCGCGCGCACGCTGTCGGAACGGGCGATTCCCGCCGGCGCCGAGCAGATCCTGCTCACGTTCGGGGCCAACCACGCCATGGATCTGCTGGTACGGCACCTGGTCGAGCCCGGCGATCCGGTGCTGGTGGAGACCCCCGGCTACTACCCGTTCTTCGGCAAGCTGCGCCTGCAGAAAGCGCGGATCATCGGCGTCACGCGCACCGGCGACGGACCCGATCTGGACGAGCTGGACCGCCTCGCGCGGCTGCACCGGCCGCGGCTGCTGTTCCTGCAGCCCATGGCGCACAATCCCACCGGCACGTCCATGTCGCTATCGGCCATGCACCGGCTGCTGCAGCTGGCGCAGAGCCACGACCTGCTCCTCATCGAGGACGACCCGTTCGCCGACATCCTGCCCCGCGCGACCCCCCACCTGGCGGCGCTGGACGCGCTGGAGCGGGTCATCTACCTGGGCACGTTCTCCAAGACCCTGTCCGCCGGGGTGCGCTGCGGCTACATCGCCGCCGGACAGCAGCTGATCGCCTCGCTCACCGACATCAAGATGCTCACCGTGGTGAACACCTCCGGGGCGACGGAACGGATGATCCACGACCTCATCGTGCGGGGCCGCTACCGGAGGCATCTCACGCGACTGCGGGACCGCGTCGCCCAGGCCTCGGCACAGGCGGTCACGGCCCTGGAGAGCATCGGCCTGACGGAGATCACGGCGCCGACCGGGGGATACTACCTCTGGTGCCCGCTGCCGGCCGGTGTCGACGACGTCGCCCTGGCCCAGCGGGCGTCGGAGGAAGGCATCTTCCTGGCTCCGGGGACCCTGTTCTCGCAGTCGGAAACCCCCGCCTCGCCCGGGATCCGCATCAACATCGCCCACGCCGACCATCCGAAGCTGCTGGACTTCCTGGCCCGGGAAGTCACGGGCGTCGGGCGGGCGGACAGGGAAACCGTGTAGCGGGCCGGAATCGCTCAGCCTTTCGGAGAGGGAGGGATTGCTGCGGCGCTCCGCGCCGCGCCCGTCGGGTGGTTGCCGCTGGCGCGCCAACCACCGGCTCCGCTGCGCTACGCCGTCGAACCAACTTGTCCGTCCGGGGGTTCGAATCCCCCGGGCTCATGATCTTCCCTGAGCAGGGCCTGCGGCCCTGCTCAGGGAAGATGGCGGAGAGGGAGGGATTCGAACCCCCGGGCCCTTGCGGGCCAACGCATTTCGAGTGCGCCCCGTTCGACCGCTCCGGCACCTCTCCGGGACCGCGGCTCGTTGGCCGCGAGCTGCGCAGTGTACAATAGATTTCCGGTCCGACTCCAACGAACGCGAAATCCGACACGGGACCTCCCCCGCATGGCGCATCACGTCCTCCGCATCCTGGTCGCCGTTCTGGCGCTGCTCCTGGGCGGTCTGGCGCTGACCGGGCAGCTGCGCGAGCACACCCTCGTGGAGCAGGTGCGCGCGGACGGCGCGCTGGTCGTGGTCACCCGGCTGGGGCCGACGACGCTGTACGAGACGAGCGAAGGGCCGGCCGGCATGGACTACGATCTGGCCCGCAGCTTCGCCCGGTCGCTGGGCGTGGAGCTGCGCCTGATCATCGCTGAGAGCAAGACGCAGATGTACCGGGTGCTGGCCGCGCGCCGGGCCCACCTGGCAGCCGGCGCACTGACCCTCGCCGACGAGCGCCGGGAGCACTTCCGCTTCAGCACCCCCTACGCCGAGGTCGACCAGCACCTGATCTACCGCCGCGGCGAGCCGTATCCGGAAACGCCCGAGGCGTTCGCGCAGGCGACGGATACGACGGTCCGCGTGGCCGCCAGCAGCCAGTCGGCGGACCGCCTCCGGGCGCTGGCCCCGGACGGGCTTCCGGCGGGCTGGGAGATCAGCACCGACGCCAACACCCGTGAGCTGCTCTACGAGGTCTGGACGCAGGCCATCGATTTCACCATCGTCGATTCCAACGAGCTGGCGGTGAACCAGAGCTACTACCCGGAGCTGCGCGTCGCCTTCACCTTCGAGCAGCCGCAACAGCTCGCCTGGGCCTTCCGCCGCGGAGGCGACGACAGCCTGTACCACGCGGCCGAGCGGTTTCTCGCCGGCGCGCGCGACGACGGCACTCTCGCCGAGATCCGGGAGCGCTACTACGGCCACCTCCGCGGCTTCGACTACGTGGGGGCACGAACCTTCCTGCGCCACGTCACGGAGCGCCTGCCGCGTTTCCGCGAGCTCTTCGTCCGGGCCGGCGAGGAGTACCAGGTGGACTGGCGCCTGCTCGCGGCAATGGGCTATCAGGAATCCCACTGGGACCCGGACGCCGTCTCGCCCACCGGCGTGCGGGGACTGATGATGCTCACCCGGCGGACCGCCGCGGAGCTGGGCCTCGACAACCGGATCGCTCCCGAGCAGAGCATCATGGGAGGCGCCCGCTATTTCAGCTCGCTGCGCCAGCGCCTGCCGGACGATATCGACGAGCCGGACCGGACCTGGCTTGCCCTGGCCGCCTACAACGTGGGCATGGGCCACCTGGAGGACGCCCGCGCCATTACCGAGGGCCAGGGACACGACCCGGACAGCTGGGCCGACGTGCGCGAGCATCTGCCCCTGCTCGCGCAGCAGGACTGGCACGAGCACACCGAGTACGGCCAGGCCCGGGGCGAGGAGCCGGTCCGGTACGTCCGCGGCATTCGCGGCTACTACACGTTGCTGACGCGGATCACCGACCCCGGCCGCTTCCGCCTCGATCCGGACGCCAGCCCGGACGACCGCCGCTCCCTGGTGGCGCGGGATACCGGGCTGGTCCGCCTGCCGCGGGTGCTGGAGGTCATGCAGTAGGTGGGGCTACAGGACACTAACGCCGGCTGCGGAAGAAGGCGCGCAGCAGCTCCGCGCTGGCTTCGGCGAGCAACCCTCCTTCCGGGGCCACATCGTGGTTGTGCAGGCCGGGCTCCAGCAGGCGGCAGGTGCTGTCCACGGCGCCCGTGCGGGGCTCGCGCGCGGCGTAGACGAGACGGGCGACGCGGGCGTGCACCAGCGCCCCGACGCACATCACGCACGGCTCCAGGGTGACGTACAGCGTGGTGCCGGTGAGGCGGTAGTTGCCTTCGGCGGCCGCCGCAGCCCGCAGGGCGTGGATCTCGGCATGCATGGTGGGATCGGCAGCGGCGATCGGGTGATTCCAGCCCTCGCCGAGACAGACGCCGTCGCGGACGACGACCGCGCCCACGGGCACCTCGCCCAGCTCGCCGGCGTGCCGCGCCAGTGCCAGCGCCCGCTGCATCCAGGCCGTATCCGGCGCATTGCCGCCGTCCGCCCGACCCGAGCCGCCGGCGCTCATGGGCTCATTCCCACTCGATGGTCGCCGGGGGCTTGCCGGAGATGTCGTAGACCACCCGGGAAATCCCCTCGATCTCGTTGATGATGCGCCGGCTGACATGGTCGAGGAACTCGTAGGGCAGGTGTGCCCAGCGGGCGGTCATGAAATCGATGGTCTCCACCGCGCGCAGGGCGATGACGTGCTCGTAGCGGCGGCCGTCGCCGGTCACGCCCACGGACTTCACCGGCATGTAGACGGCGAAGGCCTGGCTGACGCCGTTGTAGAGGTCGTGGTTCCACAGCTCCTCGATGAAGATGGCGTCCGCCTTGCGCAGGGCGTCGGTGTAGGCCTTGCGCACCTCGCCCAGCACCCGCACGCCCAGCCCGGGCCCCGGGAACGGGTGGCGGTACACCATGTCGTAGGGCAACCCCAGCTCCACGCCGATGCGGCGCACCTCGTCCTTGAACAGCTCCCGCAGGGGCTCGACCAGCTTGAGGTTCATGCGGTCCGGAAGGCCGCCGACGTTGTGGTGGGACTTGATCACCTGGGCCTTGCCCGTGGCGGACCCCGCGGACTCGATCACGTCCGGGTAGATGGTCCCCTGGGCCAGCCAGTGGACGTCCTGGAGCTTCTCCGCCTCGTCGTCGAAGACGTCGATGAACAGGTTGCCGATGATCTTGCGCTTCTGCTCCGGGTCGGAGACGCCGGCAAGGGCCTTGAGGAAGCGCTGCTCGGCGTCCACGCGGATGACGTTCACGCCCATGTGGCGGGCGAATGTCGCCATGACGTGGTCCCCCTCGCCCTGGCGCAGCAGGCCGTTGTCCACGAACACGCAGGTGAGCTGGTCGCCGATGGCCCGGTGCAGCAGGGCGGCGACCACCGACGAATCCACGCCGCCGGACAGCCCCAGCAGCACCTTGTCGCCGCCGACCTGCTCGCGGATGCGGCGGATGCTGTCGTCGATGATGTTGCCCGGGGTCCAGCTGCCGCTGCAGCCGCAGATCTCGCGCACGAAGCGCTCGAGGATGCGCTTGCCCTGGACGGTGTGGGTAACCTCGGGGTGGAACTGTACGCCGTACCAGCCGCGCTCGTCGTCGCCGATGCCGGCCACCGGCGCCGCGTCGTTGCTGGCGATGCACCTGAAGCCCTCCGGGGGCTCGGTGACCCGGTCGCCGTGGCTCATCCACACGTCCAGGGTGCCGTAACCCTCCGGCGTGGTGTGGTCCTCGATATCGCGCAGCAGACGCGAGTGGCCGCGGGCACGCACCCGGGCGAAGCCGAACTCCTTGTGCGACGAGGGCTCCACGGCGCCGCCGAGCTGCGCGGCCATGGCCTGCATGCCGTAGCAGATGCCCAGGATCGGCACGCCCAGCTCGAACACGGCGGCGGGAATGCGCGGGGTCTCCCGGAAGGTCACGGACTCGGGGCCGCCGGAGAGGATCACGCCCTGCGGGGCGAAGGCGCGGATGGTCGCCTCGTCCCGGTCGCAGGGGTGAATCTCGCAGTACACGCCGACCTCGCGGACCCGGCGGGCGATGAGCTGGGTGTACTGCGATCCGAAATCCAGGATGAGAATGCGCTCGGCGTGAATATCCTCGGCCATGACGGCTTCCAACAGTGATGGGTCGGTAAACGGAAACGCCGCCGGAACGGCGGCGCCACGGTCCGGTACGGGGTCAGTCCGTCCGGTAGTTGGGTGCTTCCTTGGTAATGGTCACGTCGTGGACGTGGGACTCGCGCACCCCGGCGTTGGTAATGCGGACGAACTGCGGGCGGGTGCGCATGGCGTCGATGTCGTGGCAGCCGGTGTAGCCCATGCTCGCCCGCAGCCCGCCCAGGAGCTGGTGGACGATGGCGATCAGGCTGCCCTTGTACGGCACGCGGCCCTCGATGCCCTCGGGGACGAGCTTCTCCACCTCTTCCGCCGGATCCTGGAAATAGCGATCGCTGGAGCCCTGGGCCATGGCGCCCAGGGAGCCCATGCCGCGATAGGCCTTGTAGGAACGCCCCTGGTAGAGCTCCACTTCCCCCGGTGCCTCCTCGGTACCGGCGAACAGGCTGCCCACCATGACCGCGTGGGCTCCGGCGGCGATGGCCTTGGACAGGTCGCCGGAGAAGCGCACGCCGCCGTCGGCGATCAGCGGCACGTCGGAGCCCGCCAGGGCCTCGGCGACGTTGGCCACCGCCGAGATCTGCGGCACGCCGACCCCGGCCACGATCCGCGTGGTACAGATGGAGCCCGGGCCGATGCCCACCTTCACCGCGTCGGCGCCGGCCTCGGCCAGGGCGAGCGCGGCGTCACCGGTGGCGATGTTGCCGCCGATGACCTGCACGTCCGGGTAGTGGTGCTTGAGCCAGCGGACCCGCTCCAGCACGCCGCTGGAGTGGCCGTGGGCGGTATCCACCACGAGCACGTCCACCCCGGCGCGCACCAGGGCCTCGATGCGCTCCTCGGTGTCGCCGCCAGTGCCCACGGCGGCCCCCACCCGCAGGCGACCGTGCTCGTCCTTGCAGGCGTTGGGGTAGTCCTGGGCCTTCTGGATGTCCTTCACCGTGATCAGGCCGCGGAGCCGGAAATCATCGTCCACCACCAGCACCTTCTCGATGCGGTAGGTATGCATGAGCTCCAGGATCTCCTCCCGGGAGGCGCCCTCGCGCACCGTGACGAGCCGGTCGCGGCCGGTCATGATCTCGCTCACCGCGGCGTCCGTGCGGGTCTCGAAGCGCAGGTCGCGGCTGGTCACGATGCCGGTGAGCCGGTCCCCGGCGTCGACCACCGGCACGCCGGAGATGGTGTGCCGGCGGGTGAGCTCCAGCACCTCGCCGATGGACATCTCCGGGCGCACGGTGATCGGCTCCTTGATCACGCCGCTCTCGAACTTCTTGACCCGCCGCACGTGCTCGGCCTGTTGCTCGGCGGTCATGTTCTTGTGCACGACGCCGAGCCCGCCCTGCTCCGCCAGGGTGATGGCCAGGCCGGCCTCGGTGACGGTGTCCATGGCGGCGGAGACGATGGGGATGTTCACGCGGATGCCCCGGGTCAGGGGCGAGGACAGATCCGCCTCCCGCGGCAGGACGTCGGAGTAGGAAGGCAGCAGAAGCACGTCATCGAAGGTAAGGGCTTCCTGGGCAATTCGCATGGGCGGGCACCTTGACTCGGAGAAACAACGCAGCAGGATAGCCGGGTATTATAGAAAGCGCGGTGCAACACCGTAAAGCACGTCTGCCTTCCGGCCCGCTGTCGCCCGCCCGTGCCGTGTACCGGCCTGCCCCGGACCGATGGTTTGCTTTACCATGGCTTGCCGGATCGCAATCGACACGAGCCATGACCACCACACCACGCACAGGCGATTCCACCGAGCGCCCCGTCCTCACGGTATCGCGGCTGAACCGGGAGGTCCGCGAGCTGCTGGAAAGCGGACTCCCCGCGGTCTGGGTGGAGGGCGAGATCTCCAATCTGGCGCGCCCGGCGTCCGGGCACCTGTACTTCAGCCTCAAGGACGAGCACGCGCAGGTGCGCTGCGCCATGTTCCGCACCCGCAACCAGCTGGTGCGGTTCCGCCCGGACAACGGCCAGCAGGTGCTGGTGCGGGGACGCATCGGGCTGTACGAGCCCCGGGGCGAGTACCAGCTCATCGTCGAGAGCATGGAGGAGGCCGGCTCCGGCGCCCTGCGCCGGCAGTTCGAGGAGCTCCGCCGGAAGCTGGAGGCCGAGGGGCTGTTCGCGCCGGAGCGCAAGCGCGCCCTGCCGGCCCTGCCCCGCCGCATCGGCGTAATCACCTCCCCAAGCGGCGCCGCCATCCGCGACGTCCTGCAGGTGCTCGCGCGCCGCTTCCCGGCCATCGCGGTGATCATCTACCCCGTTCCGGTGCAGGGGCGGGAGGCGGCGGCGGAGATCCAGCGCATGCTGGCCACCGCGATCCAGCGGGACGAGGCCGACGTCCTGCTGATCACCCGCGGCGGCGGCTCCCTGGAAGACCTCTGGCCGTTCAACGACGAGGCCCTGGCCCGGGCCATCGCCGCCAGCCCCCTGCCCGTGGTCAGCGCCGTGGGCCACGAGGTGGATGTCACCATCGCCGACCTGGTGGCGGATCATCGCGCGCCGACCCCCTCGGCGGCCGCGGAGATGCTCAGCCCCGACGGTGATCGCTGGCTGCGTCAGTTCCGGGCGTGGGCCGAGCGGCTGGCCTTCGTACAGCAGCGCCGGCTGCGCACGGACCGCCAGCGCCTGGACGGGCTGCTGCGGCGCCTGCACTCCCAGCACCCGGGCCGCCGGCTGCGCGACCACGCCCAGCGTCTGGACGAGCTCGACACCCGCCTGCGCCAGGCCTGGCAGACCCAGCAGCGATTCCGGCGAGCCACCCTGGAGCAGCTGCGCCGCCGCTTGCAGGCGGCGACGCCGCGGCGCACCCTGCAGCAGGGCCGGGAGCGCACCCGGGAGCTGCGCCGCCGCCTGGAGGCGGCGCAGCGCCGGGGACTGCAGCAGCGGCGCGAGCGCCTGGCCGCCGTGACCCGCACCCTGGAGACGGTGAGCCCGCTGGCCACCGTGCGGCGCGGCTACGCCATCGTTCAGCGCAGCGACGACGGCTCCCTGATCCGGAGCGCGGCAACACTGCAGGCCGGCGACGCGGTCACGGCGCGGCTGGCCCGGGGCCGTGCCGAGCTGCGTGTCGAATCCACCCGCACCGAGGATGACTGGCCATGAAACGCTTCCTGCTTGCTGTTGCACTGCTGGCCGCGGCTGCCGCCGCCCACGGCAGCCTCCCAGAGCATCGCCCGGCGCCGGGCGGTGTCGCCGTCATCGAGCTGGGCGACGCCGGGCAGCCGCGGCCGCAAGCCCTCTACCAGGACGAACCGGTGCTGGTGGTACAGGCGCACGGGCAATGGCACGCCATCGTCGGCATCGGCCTCGACGCCGAGCCGGGCGAAGCAGCGGTGACCGTCGACGGCGAGCGCCACGGCTTTACCATCCGGGACCGCACGTACGCCGAGCAGCGCATCACCCTGGAAAACGACGAATACGTCAGCCCCGGCGAGGAGACCCTGGAGCGCATCCGCAGCGACCACCGCCGCATCCACGCCGCCCGCGACACCCGCAGCGCGCGCACGCCGGACGATCTGGCGTTCCGGCTGCCGCTGGAAGGCACGTTCACCAGTCCGTTCGGGCTGCGGCGGTTCTTCAACGACCAGCCGCGCAACCCGCACAGCGGGCTCGACATCGCCGCCGAGGCCGGCACGCCCGTCCGGGCCCCGGCCGCCGGCGAGGTGATCGAGACGGGGGACTACTTCTTCAACGGCCGCACCGTGTTCGTGGACCACGGCAGCGGCCTGGTGACCATGTACTGCCACCTGCAGGACATCCGGGTGGCGACCGGCGACACGGTGGCTCCCGGGGACACGCTCGGCACGGTGGGAGCCACCGGCCGCGTCACCGGCCCCCATCTGCACTGGACCGTCTACCTCAACAGCCAGGCCGTGGACCCGCTGCTGTTCGTCGCCGGCGAGGATGCCACCTACAACGACGCCGACGACGACTGACCGGCGCGCCGCAGGAGCGCGCTCAGCCGAAGCGTTCGCGGCCGTGGGGCGCGTCCAGGTCCACGTCCGGCCGGCGGGCCACGATCCCCGTGGGGTTGATGAACGCGTGGCTGCGGTAGTAGTGCTGCCGGATGTGGTCCATGTTGGTGGTCTCGCGGAATGCCGGGCGCTGGTAGAGATCCCGCAGGTAGTTCAGCAGGTTGGGATAGTCCGCGATACGCCGCTGGGAACACTTGAAGTGCACCGAGTAGACCGGATCGAACCGGATCAGCGTGGTGAACAGGCAGACATCCGCCTCGGTAAGCCTTGAGCCGCACAGGAAGCGCTGCTCGCCGAGGACGTCGTCCCAGTGGTCCAGCGCCGCATACAGGGCGTCCGCAGCCTCCTCGTAGGCATCCTGGGACTGCGCGAAGCCGCACTTGTAGACGCCGTTGTTCACCGGCTCGTAGATGGCGTCGATCACCTCGTCCACCACGGAGGCGAGCTCCGGCGGCGCATAGTCGGTGGCGTCGGCACCCAGCGGGCGCCAGTCGCGGTCGAGCATGCGCAGCAGTTCCCGGGATTCGTTGTTGACGATGGTGCCTTCCCTGGTGTCCCACAGCGCCGGAACGGTCACGCGCCCGGTGAAACGGGGCTCGGCGGCCAGGTAGACCTCGCGCAGGTAGCGACTGCCATGGACGCCGTCCGGCGTGCTGCCCGGGTAGTCGCGGAACTCCCAGCCGTCGTCCAGCATCAGCGGGTGCACCACCGACACCGGCAGCGCCTCCTCGAGCCCGCGCAGACGGCGCATGATCAGCGTGCGGTGCGCCCACGGACAGGCATAGGAGACGTGCAGGTGATAGCGCCCGGCCTCGGGCCGGAAGCGCGCACCCTCGGCGTCCACGGTCCAGTCCCGGAACGCGGACTCCTGGCGGACGAACCGCCCCTCGCTGTCCGGCTCATAGCCTTGCGCGTACCATACTCCGTCGATCAGACGACCACCCACGTCACTGCCTCCCGGGTTTGCGGCGAATCTGCTGGTTCAGGATAGTCCGAAATCGTACTTTTATCAAGCAACCCGTCATGCATGAAAAAGGCCCGGGGGACGATGTCCACCCGGGCCTTGACGGCGTTTGCCTGTCAGGCAGGAGTTACTGCTGCTGCGCGCCGCCGCCGCCCTGGCCCGGGGCACCACCCTGTCCCTGGCCCATGCGGCCCCGCATTTCCTGCTGGATGCTGCGGAATTCCTCGATCAGCTGGTCGGTCTCGGGATCCTGCTCCCGCATGGCCTCCATGAGGTCATTCTGGAACGCCTCCTGGGCCTCGACCACTTCCTCGTCCTGCATGGCGGCCTGCTGGGCTTCCTGCAGCTGCTGCTGCGCCTGCCGCGCGTCCTGCAGCATCTGCTGCCGCTCCTCGTTGGAGAGATCCTCGTTCTGGATCTGGCTCTGGGCGTTCTCCAGGGTTTCCATGTTGGCGTTCGGGTCGTAACCCTCTTCTTCCATCTTCTGGATCACGAGCTCTTCCAGCTCTTCACGCTGGGACTGAAGCCCGGGGTTCTCGTCCAGCGCCTTCTGCTGGGCCTCCGCCAGGCGCTGCTGGATCTGCTGCAGCCGCATCTGGGGGTTGCTATCCTGCCCTTGGCCTTGGCCCTGACCCTGGCCCTGACTCGACTGCGCAGCCACGCTCCCGGCGAACGCCAGTGCAAAAGCGGCCACCAGCACCCGCAGTGCTCCCTTACCAGTCATCTGAAATCGCATAATCGGCTCTTCTCCTGTACACGGCCTCAATACGGGCCATTGTCGCGCTCTATCAGTCAGTGCCCGGTCCACAGGCTGCGCCGCAATCGGCGCCGGGCCATCAGGCCAGCGTTCGTGAACCAAGGCACTAGCCTAGCAGCCCTTTTCCGAAACCTGTCAATCTGACCAGCCTCCGGCTAGCGGCCTCATGGGCTCTGACGAGCAGATGCGGCACAGGTTCCGCGGAATCGATCAATTTTCTCACCGGACTCGGTAAAGGAAACGCTGAACCAGTCCCGCGTGCCGCTGCGCGCCGCAGCGGTGCTCTGGCAAGGCAGCGTTCGCCGTGAATGGCCGCCGCCCTTTACAAGAACGCCAACGCCGTCCGGAGCGCCGCTGCGGCGCGCCCTGCGGGGCCGAGCGGGGCGAACGGTTCAGCGTTTCCTAAACGCCGGAGACTTGCCGCCGGACCGCAACCGGGCGTATGCTCCCGCGGCCCGGCTGCACCGGGACGAGCCCCACGTTCAGCCTCTTCAGTCACCGCCGCGTCCAGCCACCGGGGCATCCGCCCGCCGACCGGCAGCCCAAGCAGGAAACGCGCGCCATGACCGCATTGTCTCTGCAGAACGTCACCAAGACCTACAAGGGCGGCGTGACCGCCCTGCGGGACGTCAGCCTGGACGTCCCCGAAGGCGACTTCTTCGGCCTGCTCGGCCCCAACGGCGCCGGCAAGTCCACCATGATCGGCATCATCAGCTCCCTGGTCGAGCGCTCCTCCGGCCGGGTCCAGGTATTCGGATACGACCTGCACGCCCAGCCCTGGGAGGCCAAGACCCGGCTCGGCCTGGTACCCCAGGAGTTCAATTTCAACGGCTTCGAGACCGTCGAGCAGATCGTGCTCAACCAGGCCGGCTACTACGGCATCCCGCGCCGCCGGGCACGCCAGCGCACCGAGCGCTACCTGCGTCAGCTCGGCCTCTGGGATAAGCGCCGGGATGCCGCGCGGACGCTCTCCGGGGGCATGAAGCGGCGCCTGATGATCGCCCGCGCCCTCGTCCACGAGCCGCCCCTGCTGATCCTGGACGAGCCGACGGCCGGCGTGGACATCGAGCTGCGACGCTCCATGTGGCAGTTCCTGCGGGAGATCAACGCCCGCGGCACCACCATCATCCTGACCACGCACTACCTGGAGGAAGCGGAGACGCTGTGCCGCCAGATCGCCATTATCGACGAGGGCCAGATCATCGAGAACACCGGCACGCAGGCACTGCTCAACCGGCTCAGCAGCCATGCCTTCATTCTCGACACCACCGGCGATCTCGAGCGGGCTCCCGGCATCCCCGACTACAGCATCGAGCAGCTCGACGGTGGACGGCTCGAGGTCGAGATCCACGACCACCAGTCGCTCACCGATCTGTTCCGGGTGCTCGCCGAGCACGGCATCACCGTGGTCAGCATGCGCAACAAGGCCAATCGCCTGGAGGAGCTGTTCCTGCGGCTGGTCGAGGACAACGGCTCCGGCGACGGCCGCGACCGCACGGATGAACCGCCGCGGGAAACCGCCTGACCATCCGTCCCGAACTGCGCCCGCGCGCCCTGTCGGCAAGCCGCGCAGCGGCGCCGAAACCTGACACCATTCCCTGAAAGGTTCGTAGCAAGCATGTACTGGAGACAATCACTGGTCGCCCTTCAGACCATTGCCCACAAAGAGGTGCACCGCTTCCTGCGGATCTGGGCGCAAACCCTCCTGCCGCCGGCGATCACCATGTCGCTGTACTTCGTCATCTTCGGCAATCTGATCGGGCCGCGCATCGGACCCATGGAAGGCTATACCTACATGGACTTCATCGTGCCCGGCGTCATCATGATCGCCGTGATCACCAATTCCTACGGCAACGTGGTGTCGTCGTTCTTCGGGGCCAAGTTTCAGCGCCATATCGAAGAGCTCATGGTCTCCCCGACGCCGAGTCTCGTCATTCTTGCCGGCTACGTTTCCGGCGGGGTCGGCCGGGGGCTTCTGACCGGCCTCATTGTTACCATCGTTGCGGCGTTCTTTACCGATCTGAAGATCTACAGCGTAGGGGTTCTCATTTCGGTGGTCTTCCTGACCTCGGTGCTCTTTTCGCTGGCCGGATTCGTCAACGCCATCTTCGCGCGCAAGTTCGACGACATCGCGATCATCCCGACGTTCGTTCTCACGCCGCTGACCTACCTGGGCGGGGTGTTCTACTCCATTTCCCTGCTGCCGGATTTCTGGCGGGCCGTCTCCATGGCCAACCCGGTTCTCTATATGGTCAACGCTTTCCGCTACGGATTTCTCGGCACGTCGGATATCGACATCTGGATTGCCTACGGGATTATCGGCGTGTTCATTATCCTGCTGGGAACGCTCAGCCTGGTGCTCCTGCACCGCGGCGTCGGGCTGCGGGGATAGCCGGCAGCCCTTGGTGCGCACCGTGTTCCGGGAAACACTGACCAGCGCGCTCAGTGTTTCCCTTGAGCCGCAACGCGGGCGGGCTCAGCCTACCCGGAGCTCGTCCAGGGAGCGCCCTTTGGCTTCCCATTCCTTGACCCAGGCGGGCTTGCGTCCACGGCCGGACCAGCCCTTGTTCGGGTCCTCCGGATGACGGAAACGGACGGTTCCGGAACCGCTGCTGGGCTTGGCGGCACCGGCGGGTACCAGATCGGAAACGGAAAGACCGTACTTCTCGGCCACCTGTTTCAGCTCTTTCTGCGCTTCCTTGACATCCTGCCGACGGCGCTTCTTGAGTTCCTTGTCGATATCCTTTTTCAGCTGATTCAGATCCGGGGTACTGTATTTGGTCAAGTCCATTGTTGCTCCTTTTACACACTAGGTGGTTGATTGAGGTATCGCATCGGCAGCAGCCCGATCCTTCCGGAAAAGACAGCCTCGCCGCGCGTGGACAAAGACAATAATTGAAAGTTTCGATTTCTTCAAATGCAACAAATTCCCCGATGTTTTCCTGAACGAACCGTTTGGAGAAACACTGAGCAATTCGCGCATGCTTCTGCGCGCCGAAGCAGCGTTCCTGCAAGGCAGGTCGCAGCGAACTCGGCCCCCATCCTTGTCTGGTATAGTGCCCGCCCGCGCAACGAATAACGGAGGCCGCCCATGGAAAACCAGGTTTCATCCGTTCCCGCCGTACTGACCGTGGAGCTGGACCTGGAATCCGCGGCACAGGGTGAGCCGCCTCCCGGCCCTCTCGCCTGGGAGGAGGCCGATCGCCTGTGCTGGGCGCTCGCGGAAGACCTCCAGCGCATCCTGGGCCCGCTGAACGAGTACGGCTTCGTCGTCCTGGGCGGGCTCTACGACCTCACGGAGATCCTGCGCCCGGGGCTGCCCATGGTGGACATCCTGTCCGAGCTGTACCGGCGCAGCCTCCCGGATACACGCTTCCAGCCCCAGGTCATGGCCATCGGCACCCGGGGAGAGGAGTTCCCCATTCCCGCGATCGCCCCGCAATGCCGACCGGGCTCGGGACCGTTGCTGGCCATTCCGTTCCTGCTCCTGGGCGAACCGGAGGCCATGGACCGGCTGAGCACGCGGCTGGAGAAGGACCTCCTGGAGAAGGGGCGGGCATCGTTGCGCACGGGACAGCTTGTCCAGGACAGCTTCGGCATTACGGCGCTGAACCTGTCTTTCGCCACCTTCAACGACCTCTGTGCCCTGATGAAGGTCCAGCTGGACAACGCCGGCTTCGGCCCGTTGTGGGAGCTGCTGGAAGCGGCGCTGTTCACCGACCGGCCGCCGGCGCGGGCGCAATTGCCGGAGGGCAACCTGTTCCTGGTGGAGGGCACCGAGGCCTTCACCCGGTTCCTCACCTTCAGCCAGTGGCGGCGTCACTGCCCGAACAGCCAGGACCCGGCGGCGGACTACGCCCGTTTTCACCAGTTGCAGCGCCAGTACAGCGCGGGGCTGGCAGCCCATGGCCTGTCCGTGGCCATCGTCGAGGACAGCGACGAGCTCGCCGGCGAGGACATCCACCAGGCCCTGGCGGCCGCGCGCATGCACGCCATGCCGGCGGACACCGAAGAGGTCAACGAGGTGGTGGTCGACGCCGGCTCGTGGGAGCAGCTGGCCGGCATCAGCCTCACCGAGCACAGCCGGCCCGGCCTGGGTCCGGTGGCCTACACGGTGGTGGCGCGGTCGGGGACCGACCAGGTCCTGTACTACGCCAACCAGTACCCGCTGACCCCCGAGGCCATCCCGCGGATCCGCGGGCACTGGCAGGAGGCTGCGGCCGAGCAAGGCCTCGAGCTGGAGCTCATCCAGCCCGGCGACATTCTCCACGGGCCCGATGCCGCCCAGCTGGTTCCTTGGCCGGAGGCCGTGGGCGCCGGCCACTGACCCGCCGGAGCCCCCGGCATGGCACGCACGATCCGGCAGGCCCTGCTCGCCGTCATCGTTGCCGGCGTGTGCCTGGACACCCTGGTCTACAGCCTGGTCGTCCCCATGCTGCCCCGCCTGGGGACGGAGCTGGGCTTCGGCCAGACGGGCGCGGGCGTTCTCCTGGGCAGCTATGCCGCGGGCCTGTGCGTCGCCACGCCGGCCATCGGCCTGGGGATCCGGCGCTGGGGCTATCGGCTGCCCCTGATCGGGGGCATTGGCGGCCTGGCCCTGGTCATGGTGCTGTTCCTGGTGGCGGACACCTTCGGCGTGATGGTCCTGGCGCGCACGCTCCAGGGCGCCACCTCGGGGGCCACCTGGACCGCGGGCCTGGCGGTCATCGCCGACCAGTGGCCGGCCCGCGAGCGCGGCCGCCTCATGGGACTGGTCATGACCGGTTTCTCCGTGGGGCTGATGGCCGGACCGCCCCTGGGCGGGTTCATGAGCGACTGGCTCGGCGTCACCGCCGCCTTCGTCCTCCCGGCCCTGGCGGCCCTCGCGATCACGGTGGCCGCCGCCGCGGTGCTGGTCCGGGTTCATCCCGGCGATACGGCCCCGGATGCGCCTGTCGCGCAGCTGGTCACGGATCCGGGCATTCTCGGCCTGGCGGCGGTGGTGGCCGCCGTCGCCGCCGTCATGGGCCTGCTGGAGCCGACGCTGCCGCTGTACCTGGAGGCACGCTTCGACGCCAGCGCCGGCACCATCGGTATTCTGTTCGGCCTGATCGCCGTTGCCTTCGGTCTCGGCTCGCCGCTGGCCGGCTACAGCGCGGATCGCTGGGGCACTGTTGCCACCATCCGCCGCGGGGCGCTGCCCCTGGTGATACTGCTGCCCCTGTTCGCGCTCGCGCCCGGGGCATGGTGGACGGCCCCGCTGTTCGCCGGCACGGGCCTGGCCTGCGCCGTGGCCATGGGGCCGGCCCTGCCCGGACTGGCCGCCCGCGTGGACCAGCATGACGGCCAGTCCTACGCGGTCGCCTATGCCATCTTCAACCTGGCCTTCGCCATCGGTCTGCTCATCGGCCCGGTCGCCGGCGCGGGCATCACGGCGCTCGCGGGATTGCTGCCCACGCTGCTACTGACCGCGGCCCTCATCGCCATCAGCCTTCCGGCGCTGCGCCGCCTGGGCTGGCTCGAGGGGCTCTAGCAACCCACTCGCGCCCTGCTTGGCGCGACATCGGGCAGCACGGCGATCAAGGCGCGTGCCAACCGCACCCTAGGGATTGACGAAGCAGTGGCTCCAGGCGCCGCCGGCGTCCGCCTCGTAGCGCTCGCGCCGGTGGAGCCGGCCGTCGCCGGCGGACCAGAACTCCATGAACTGCGGGTCCACCCGGTAGCCGGACCAATGCGGCGGCCGCGGTACCGTGACGCCCTCGTACTCGCGCTCCAGCTCGGCCACGCGTTCCGCCAGCACCTCCGGGCTCTCCAGCGGCCGCGACTGCTCCGAGGCCCAGGCGCCGATCTGGCTCAGCCGGGGACGCGAGGCAAAATAGGCGTCCGCCTCCTCGTCGCCGACATCGGTCACCGTTCCTTCCACCAGGACCTGCAGCCCCAGCGGCGGCCAGTAGAAGCACAGCGCCGCCCGCGGGTTCGCTGCCAGATGCTGGCCCTTGCGGCTGCGGCGATTGGTATAGAAGACGAACCCGCGCTCATCGACCTGCTTGAGAAGCACCGTACGCGCGGCCGGCTGCCCGTGCGGGCTGACCGTCGACAGGGTCATGGCGGTGGCGTCGGCGATGGACTCGCAGTCACGCGCCTGGTCGAACCAGTCGCGGAAACGCTGGATGGCTTCATTGCGCAGATTCATCATCGCTCCTCTCGTCCCCCGCACGGGCTGTCACGCGAACCTTCAGGCCTTCCACCGAGAGCACATCCACCCGGTCTCCCCGGCGGATCTCGCCGCCGCCCTCCTGCACGGCGTTCCAGAGCTCGCCCAGGATGCGTACCTTGCCCTGGCTGTCGCGGAAGTCCATCGCCGCGACGGCCGGCTCCTGGGTCATCTGCTCGGCCCCGGAGGCAATGCGCCGGCGGTGCGCCCGCAGGGCCATGGTAGCGATGCCGAAGATCACGAAGAAGCTGATCACGGACACGCCGAGCACCACCTCCAGGGACAGCTCGTAGGCCTCGACCCCGGTGTCCACCAGCAGCAGCGACCCCAGGACGAAGGCGATCACGCCGCCGATGCCCAGGATCCCGAAGCTGGGCATGAACGCCTCGCCCACCATGAACGCCGCGCCCAGCAGCATCAGCGCCAGGCCTGCGTAGTTGATGGGCAGCGCCTGGAACGCGAACAGCGCCATAAGGAGGCAGATGCTGCCGATCACGCCGGGCACCACGGCCCCCGGGTTGGCCAGCTCGAAGATGATGCCGTAGATGCCCACCAGCATCAGGATGTAGGCGACGTTGGGATTGGTGATGATGGCCAGGAGCTCAGTGCGCCAGTCGGGCTCCATCACCTCCAGCGACAGCCCTTCCGTCCGCAGGGTGATGCTGCCGGCACCGGTCTCCACCTCGCGGCCGTCGCTGCGGCTGAGCAGCTCGTCCTCGTCCGCCGCAATGAAATCGATGACGTTGCGCTCCTGCGCCTCCCGGGAGGTGATGCTGGCGGCACGCCGGACCGCCTCTTCCGCCCAGTCCGCATTGCGGCCCCGCATCTCCGCCAGCGAGCGGATGTAGGACACGGCGTCGTTGATCATCTTGCGTTCCATGGCCGACGACGGTTGCGGCACGTCGTCGCCGCCCCCGGCCTCATCGCCGCTGCCGGCACTGTCGCCGCCGGCGTCACCGCTGCCGCCGCCCCCGCCGCCGTCGCCTTCATCTTCGTTGCCGCCGTTGCCGTCCTGTTCGCCGGCGCTCTCGTCCCCGGTGTCCCCCGGATCATCCGTGCCCGGCATGCCGCCCCCCATCCGCACGGGCGTGGCCGCGCCGATGGTGGTCCCCGGCGCCATGGCGGCGACGTGGGAGGCGTAGACGATGTAGGTGCCGGCGCTCGTCGCCCGTGAGCCGCTCGGGGAGACGTACGTGGCCACGGGCACGGGCGACTCGATGATGGCCTGGATGATCTCCCGCATGGAGCTGTCCAGCCCGCCGGGGGTATTCATGCGCAGCACGACGATGCGCGCCCCGCGCTCGGCGGCACGATCCATGCCGCGGGTCACGTAGTCCACCGTCGCGGGGCCGATCACGCCCTCCACCTCCAGGATGTAGCCGCCCGGCTCATCCTGGGCGCGCCCCGCGGTCACCGCGAGGAACGTGATCAACACCAGTGCAAGAAGTCGCTTCATGGATACGGGCGCACCTGCGGCAGCCAGGGTGTGTAACCCAACATACCGCAGGTGCCCCGATGACACCACGCACGCGGCGCAGTGCGGCAGGGCCCCGGCCGGGACTACCCGGTCAGGGCGGAAATGATGCGGTCGCGGACCTCGTCGACCTCGCCGAGGCCGTCCACGGCCACGTACCGCGGCGCGTCCGGCTCGCCGCTGTCGGCGAGCTTGCGGTAGTACTCCACCAGCGGCCGGGTCTGCTCGTGGTAGACGTCGAGGCGCTTGCGCACGGTCTCTTCCCGGTCATCCTCACGCTGCACCAGGTCCTCGCCGGTGTCGTCATCCTTGCCCGGCACCCGGGGCGGATTGTGGTCCACGTGATACACGCGACCCGAGCCCGGGTGGACCCGGCGCCCCGCCATGCGCTGGACGATCTCCTCGTCGTCGACGCGGATCTCCACCACGAAGTCCAGCGGAATCGCTTCCTCACGGACGGCCTCGGCCTGGCCGATGGTGCGCGGGAAGCCGTCGAACAGGAAGCCGTTGGCGCAATCGGGCTTGGCGATGCGCTCCTTGACGACGCCAAGGATGATATCGTCGGAGACCAGGCCGCCGGAGCTCATGATCTTCTCCGCTTCCTTGCCCAGCGGCGTACCCTCTTTCACCGCGGCGCGCAGCATGTCGCCCGTGGAGATCTGCGGGATGCCGAAATGCTCGCAGATGAAGCCGGCCTGGGTTCCTTTGCCCGCGCCCGGCGGGCCCAATAGAATGATGCGCATGAATCAAGTGCCTCCTCACTCCAATTTTAGAAAAGAATTCTTCCCGGCGCCGATCCATGCATCCAGGCTCGCACTCGACGACGGCATCACCCGACGGAGGCACCCGAACACGATGGCTCACCGACGCCCTGCAGTGGCCGCGAGCACTACGAACCGGGCCCGCAGCGTGCCTGTCCGATCGGTATGCCGGGCGGTTTGCCCGCCCGAATGGTTTCTGTGGCGGTGGGCGCTGCGCGCAGTGGCTGCCCGGAACCGGGCCGTGATCACGGCCCTGGGCCTGCTGGTTTTGTCGGCAGTGAGCGTATCACCGGCCCATGCCGACTGCAACGCGGACCCCGGCGCGGGCGTCAACTGGGCCGGCTGCGACAAGCGCAACGCCGAGCTCAGTGATGCCGACCTGCGGCGCGCCCTGCTCCAGCGCATCGACCTCTCCGGCGCGAACCTGGAGGGCGCGATCATGGAGAACGCGGTGGTCACGGATGCAACGCTGGAAGGCGTGACCCTGACCCGCGGGCGCCTGCGCGGAGCGGATTTCGGCGCCTCGCGGATGCCCCGGGCGCGCATGGACGACGCCAACCTCCACGGCGCCCGGTTCGTATCGGCGACGCTGCCGGAGGCGAACTTCTCCGGGGCCGATCTGAGCGACGCGCGCCTGGACTCCGCGGACCTCACGGCTGCCCTGTTCCAGGCAACCGATCTCTCGGGGAGCAGCTTCTACAACGCCGAGCTCCAGGGCGCCGATTTCACGGATGCGGTGGCGCCGAAAGCCCGGTTCGGCCGCGCCAACCTGGTGGGGGCGCGTTTCCGCGGCGCCGACCTGACCGGCGTGAACCTCGCGCACGCCAACCTCGAGAACGCGGACTTCCGCAACGCCGACCTGCAGGAGGCCAACCTCGAAGGTGCCGCGCTTGCCGATGCCGATTTCACCGGCGCCAATCTCAAGGAAGCAACACTGGAGAACGCGGCTACCCAGGGCACCATCTTCGACGACGCCGAGCTGGGCGGCAGCACCTGGATCGACGGCAGCTACTGCCGGCGGGGCAGTATCGGCACCTGCGAATGACCTAATGGCCTGCAATCCGCGGGTTACAGCACGCTAGGGGGCCGTCCACCGGAAGGTCTGGTCGGTCACCCGGCCGCCGGCGGCGTCGAAGGTCTGCTCGCGGACCTCCACGGCCCCGTCCACGCCCAGCAGCACGGCCGTGGACGCGCGGGTACCGTACTCGGGGCTGACGATGAAGGGGCTGGAGAGCAGGCGCTCCCAGTCCCGGGGCACGCCGGTATCCGGGAGGTCCTCGTCGGCGGCCGGGCGGCGGTCCATGAACGGCGCCAGCAGGGCGTCCGTGGTCAACGGCCCGGAGGCGGACAGAATCCCCTCCACGGCCCGCCGCACCCGCACCAGCTTGGGCCAGGGCGTGTCCAGCAGCCCGTTGCTCAGGCCGTGGAGGCCGGGGGCGAGTCGCTCGGCCGGGCCGTGCCGGTTGGAGTAGTAGTACCAGGCACGGCGATCCCCCCAGAGCAGGTTGAAGCCGTTGTACCTCGCACCACCGGCCTCGATGTCGCGACCGAACCCTTCCATGTCCGCCGCGGCAAGGGCGTCCAGCACCAGCGCACCGCGGGACAGGGCATCCGTGCGGTGCAGCTCCGGATCCCGGTAGTTGGTCACCGTGGCCGCCCGCCCCGCCGGGGTCACCCCCAGCCATGTCCCGCCGGCGGACCGGTCGCGGCCGGCCAGCACCCGGGGCGACGGCCACCAGTGCATGGCATCCGCGGGGCGGGCGTGGAACTCGTCCCGGTTGCCCACCAGGATGACCGGGTACGCCGGGTGGGCATCCAGGGCCAGCACGACCAGGCACATGGCGGCTACTCCGCGTCGGACCCCGAGTCCAGCGCCCGGAGCCGGTAGCGTGTCAGGTGGCCGTCGTCGGTGAGCACGTAGACGGCCTCGCCGTCACTGACCGGCGCCTCGCTGATAGGGGTGTCGTCGCGCACGGCGACGCGGCCGAGGATCCGGCCGTCCTTCCGGGAGAGCACCGTCAGGCGCCCGCGATCGTCGCCGAAGACCACGAAGTCCCCGTGGACCGCCGGCGGTGAGGCCTCCAGGCCCTCGGTATCGTTCTGGCGCCAGATGGCCGCGCCCGTGCGTCGATCCACGGCCCATATGCGGCCGCGCTCGCCGGCCACGTAGACCCGCTCGTCATCGACGGCGAGGCCGGCATGGGATGACAGCTCCCGGTCCCAGGCCGTCTCGCCGCTCCGCAGGTCCACCGCAGCGAGCACACCACGGTAGGCGACGGCGTACACGACACCGTCGCGAACCACGGGGGTAGCGTCCACGTCCCGCATGCGATCCAGGTCGGCGCTGCCCCGGGGATCGGACAGGGTTACCTCCCAGGCCGCCTCACCGGTGGTCACGTCCAGTGCCTTGAGCACGCCGTTGTCGAAGCCGACCAGCACGCGGCCGCCGCCGCGCACCGGATCGCCGGTCCCGCGCAGGGTCAGCGACGGCACGCTGGTGTCGTGCACCCAGCGCTGGGCGCCCGTATCCGCGTCGAATCCGTAGACACGGCCGTCGGCGCTGCGCACCACGACCCGGTTGTCGCCCACGGACGGCACCGCCAGGACCTCGCTGCTGACCCGGGCCTGCCAGCGCTGCTCGCCGTCCGGGGCCTCCATCGCGATCACGCGCCCCGAGCGCGTACCGACAACCACCAGGTCGCCGTGGATCCCCGGGCCGCCGCTGACGACGCCCTCCTCGACGCGCATGCGCCACTCACGGCGCCCGTCGTCCGGGGCGTGGGCACGGATCCAGCCGCGGTGATCCGCCACCAGGATACGGCCGTCGACCAGCACCGGCGGCAGGGCGTCCCCGGCCGTCGCCTGGCCGTAGCTGACGTGGCGTTGCCAGGACCTGCTCACGGAGACCTCGGGCGTCGTATCGCGCAGCTCGTCAGCGGGCTGGGGCGCCTCCGGCGTCGAGCCGCACCCGGCCAGGACCAGCGCCACCGCGACAACGACCAGCCACCTCACGCCGGCACCTCCCCGCCGACCTCACGGAGCTTGCGCTCGATGAGCGTCCTGCGCATCTGCGGCACGCCGTCGGCGCCAAGCGCCGCCTCGTAGGCACTGCGTGCCTGCTCGGCCTCTCCGCGAGCCGCGTAGATATCGCCGCGGAGCTCGTGGTACCGGCCCTCGTAGGGACCCTGATCGGCATCCTCGAGAACCGCCAGGGCTTCGTCCAGACGGTCCTGGCCATAGAGCACCTGGGCGCGGCGCAGCCGGGCAAGGTCGCGGAACGCCTTGTCGGCGGCGTTCTCGGTAACCCAGGCAAGCGTCTCCGCCGCCGCATCGGGATCATCCTGGCTGATGTGGTAGTCCGCCAGCTGCAGGCCGGCCATGGCGGCATAGGCGGAGTCGGCGTGATTCTCCATCACGCGCTCGCCGCGGCGCGCCACGGTTTCCGCATCCGTGTCCGTGTCCCGGGCCTCCATGAACTGCATGTAGGCGGAGGCGGCCGCCTCGGCCTGGCGTTCCTGGTAGGCGCCCCACTGCTGCCAGCCCACCACGCCGCCGACCGCGATGATCACGCCGGCGATGACCGCGCGCCCATTCTCGCGCCACCAGTTCTGCAGCTTCTCGAGTTGTTCCTCGTCACTCATATCGTGGTCCCCGGGGCCGTTCCCATATCCAGCTCCTGCAGTGTCGTCACCAGCTCGGCCCGCGGCAGCGTTCGCTGCTCGCCGCCCGAGCGCAGATCCTTCAGGCCCACCTCGCCGCGTGCCGCCTCCTCCTCGCCGAGGATCACCGCGAAGCGGGCCCCCGCCCGGTCCGCCCGGCGGAACTGGCTCTTGAAGCCGCCGCCGCCGCAGTGGGTCATCACACGCAGACCCGGCAGGGCGTCCCGAAGTTCCTCGGCGATGATCAGGGCCTCGCGGCCGGCGGCCTCCCCCGCCACCACGAGGTAGACATCGGGGGCCGGCGCCGCCGGCGCCGCGCCGGCATCCTGGAGCAGCGCCACCAGCCGCTCGATGCCCAGGGCGAAACCGATGGCCGGCGTCGGGCGCCCGCCGATCTGCTCCACCAGACCGTCGTAGCGACCGCCGGCGCAGACGGTCCCCTGGGCGCCGAGCCGGTCGGTCACCCACTCGAAGACGGTACGGCCATAGTAGTCCAGACCCCGGACCAGCTGCGGGTTGACGGTATAGGAAACGCCGGCCCGGTCCAGCATGGCGCAGAGCTCCCGGAAATGGGCGCGGCTGTCGTCATCGATCCAGTCCGCCAGCGCCGGAGCATCGGCCAGCAGGGCGCGGGTATCCGGATCCTTGGTGTCGAGAATGCGCAGAGGGTTGGTGGCGAGCCGCCGGCGGCTGTCGTCGTCCAGGCGATCCTCGTAGCCCCGTAGGTAGGCCACCAGGGCCTCGCGGTACGCTGCACGCGCTTCCGGCGTTCCCAGGGTATTGAGCTCCAGGCGGATATCCTCCAGGCCGATGTCGCGCAGCATGCGCGCGGCCAGCAGGATGACCTCGGCATCGATATCCGGCCCGGGGAGGCCGAACACTTCCACGCCCACCTGGTTGAACTGGCGGTAGCGGCCCTTCTGCGGACGCTCGTGGCGGAACATGCTGCCGGCGTACCACAGCCGGGGCTGGCGGTTGTGCAGCAGGCCGTGCTGGATACCGGCGCGGACGCAGCCGGCCGTGCCCTCGGGCCGCAGGCTCAGGCTCTCGCCGTTGCGGTCCTCGAAGGTGTACATCTCCTTTTCGACGATATCCGTCACTTCGCCGATGGAGCGCGAGAACAGCTCCGTCTTCTCCAGCAGCGGCAGGCGGATCTCCTCGTAGCCGTAGCGCTCCAGCGTGGCGCGCAGGCGATCCTCCACGAACTGCCATACGGGTGTGTCCACCGGCAGGACGTCGCCAAAGCCGCGCACGGACTGAATGGAATTGGCCAATCAACCTCCCTTGCCCGGCCTGTACGCGGGCGACCTCGATTCGCGGAAAGGCGCCGGCATCCGGACACGGCTGCCCGACGATGCGGAGCGCCGGGTTCAGGGCACCTCGACCCGGACGACCCGGCCGGGATCCTCGCTGCCCAGATCCACTTCGCTGCCGTCGAAGAAGACGTCCACCTGGGTGACATCACCGATGACCACCGAGAACGGCGCCTCCCCTTCCAGGGTCTGCCGTCCTTCCTCCCGGATGAGGCCGTACAGGAGCCGCTCGCCCCGGGCATCCGTGATCTCCACCCAGGACGGGCCCGAGAAATCGAGCTCCAGCTCCTGCGGCTCCGCCGGCGGCGGTTCGGACCCTGATTCGCCGGTCTCTTCCGCCGCCGAGGCCATGGACTCCCCGGCAGCGGAGCCGGCCTCCTCCAGCTCTTCGGCCGGACTCCCGACATCCGGCGCATCCGGACCGGTTTCCAGGCTCTCCGGTGTCAGGTCGTCCGGGCTCGCCAGGCCGTCCGCGGGGGCGTCGAGCGTCCCACCGCCCGGCGCCGTCAGGCCCTCACCGGCACCGGCCTCGGAATCGGGTTCGGATTCGTCCGCTGCGCCGTCGTCCCCCGGCCCGCCTTCCAGCGCCAGGTCGTCGGACCGGGCCGGATCGCCCTCTTCCTGGTCCGGCGCCGGTGCTTGTTCCACGGTGCCGGTGGCCGCTTCGGCGGGCTCGCCGGCAACATCACCGGTATCCCGCTCACCGCCCGCCTCGCGACGCTCATCCCCGGGCTGATCGTCGTCACCCGGCCCATCGGCGATCTCCCCGGGCGCCGGCCCGGTGTCACCGCCTTCGGGCTCCGCCGGGGCGGCCTCGTCGGCGGTGATGTCCCGGGACTCCCCGGTCTCCTCGGACGACCAGAAGGACAGCCCGGCCACGGACGACGGCAGCGCGCGATCGGCCAGCCACCAGCCGGCCCCGGCGACGAGCGCCACAACGACCACGGCGATGCCGGTGCGGGCAAGGAGGCGCGGCATCTGGGGGGCGGTCTGCACCGGCCCGGATACCCGCAGGGGCGGATCCTTCTCGCGGGTACTCTGGAGAGCCCCGAGATGCTGATCGATGATGGCCGGGTCGACTTCCACCAGGCGCGCGTATGTACGCACGTAGCCGGTGGTGAAGGGGGCGGGCGGCAGGGCGTCCCAGTCCTCCGCCTCCATCGCGGTAATGGTCGACTCCGACAGATGCAGCGCCTCCGCGGCATCGCGCGGGCTCATGCCCTTGTCCACGCGCGCTGCATGCAACGCGGCCCCGAGGCCGGGGCCGGAAGGACGCTGGGTTGCCTCCTCGGGAGCGTCTTCAGTCATCGCGGTCCAGCCGCTGCAGGGTCCGGTTCTGTTCGGAGTCGGGATACTGGGAGCGCAGTCTCAGCGCATAGCTGGCCGCCTCGTCCTGGTTGCCCAGTGCCCGGGCAATACGCACCCCCAGGAGCAGGCTCGCGGCGTTCTGTCTGCCGTTGTCGGCGAAGCGCTGGTAGTAACCGCGCGCCGAGGTGTACTCGCCCTGCTCGTAGCGCAGCTGCGCAAGCCGGCGCAGGGCCGGCGCGAAGTTCGGCCGCTGCTCCACCGCGCGGCGCAGGTACTCGTCGGCCTTGTCCGTACGACCCGCACGCAGCGCACACAGGCCGGCGTTGGACAGCGCCAGGTGCTTGCGCTCGTAGAGCGGATCGTTGATGGCCTTGCGGAACTGCTCGTCCGCCTCCTCGTAGCGCTCCTGGTTGCACAGGAAACGCCCGTAGTTGTTGTGCACGGACGGCTGCTCGTCGCCCAGGCGCAGCGCCCGGCGGAAGTGGCGGTCCGCCTTGTCGTGGTCGTCCAGGCGCTCGGACAGGACCGCCATGGCGGCGTGGGCCTCGGCATTGCGGCTGTCCTGCTCCAGCGCCTTGTTCAGCGCCTGGCTGGCCTGGTTCAGGTTGTCCTGCTGCAGATAGTTGATGCCGAGCTGGGTGTTGATCCGCGCCGCTTCCTGGCGCTCGCCCCCGGTCGCGCAACCGGTGAGCACGGCGGCGGCCATCACCAGTGTCAGCAAAAGCCTGGGAGTCATGCCCCGGTCACCTGCTCGCGTCGTGCCCGCTTCTCCTGGCGGCGCGTTCGGTCGGCCACCTTGCCCACCAGCTGCCCGCAGGCCCCGTCGATATCGTCGCCGCGGGTCTTGCGGGTGGTGGCCACCAGCCCGGCATCGCTGAGAATGCGGGCGAAGGCGCGGATCCGGGCATCGCTGGAACGCCGGTACGGCGCCTCCGGGAACGGATTGAACGGGATCAGGTTGACCTTGGAGGGGATGTCCCCGAGCAGGTCCACCAGCTCCCGTGCATGTGCGTCCGTGTCGTTGACACCGTCCAGCATCACGTACTCCCAGGTGATGCTGCGATGGGGCTTGTCGGCGATGTAGCGCCGGCACGCGGCCAGCAGCTCGGCAATGGGGTACTTGCGATTGATCGGCACCAGCTCGTTGCGCAGCTCGTCATTGGGCGCGTGCAGCGACACCGCGAGGCTGACGTCGCTGACCTCGGTCAGCCGGTCCAGATAGGGGATCACACCGGAAGTACTCAGGGTCACGCGGCGCTTGGACAGCCCGTACGCGTGGTCGTCCTTCATGAGCTCGGAGGCGGGCACCACGTTCTTGAAGTTGAGCAGGGGCTCGCCCATGCCCATGAACACCACGTTGGTAACCTGCCGCCCCTCGCCCTCGCGCTCGAGGATGCGGTTGACGTACCACAGCTGGCCGATGATCTCCGCGGTGGACAGATTGCGGTTGAAGCCCTGGTAGCCGGTGGAGCAGAAGCTGCACTCCAGGGCGCACCCGACCTGGGAGGAGATGCACAGGGTCTCCCGGTTCTTCTCGGGGATGAGCACGGCCTCGATGGCGTTGGAGCCGTCCAGCCGCAGCAGCCACTTGCGCGTGCCGTCCTCGGAGTTCTGGTCCATCACCGCCTCGGGCACGCGCACCTCGGCCTCGTCCGCCAGCCGGGCCCGCAGGGCCTTGCTGAGGTCGGTCATGGCTTCGAAATCGGTCACGCCCCGGCCGTGGACCCACTTGAGAATCTGGGACGCACGGAAGGGCTTTTCGCCCATTTCGGCGAAAAACCCTTCCAGCCCCTTGCGGTCGAGGCCCAGCAGATTCAGCTTCTGCGGAGCCTCACCCGCCGCCGGGGCGTTCTCGGCGACAACCTTAACGGGAACAGATTTCATCGGCCTGGAAGAAGAACTCGATTTCCTGCGCCGCTGTCTCGGGGGAATCCGAGCCGTGGGCGGCGTTGGCGTCGATGCTCTCCGCGTAGTCGTGGCGAATGGTCCCGGCCAGGGCTTCCTGGGGGTTGGTGGCGCCCATGATCTCGCGATTCTTGCGGATGGCGTCCTCGCCCTCGAGCACCTGCACCATGATCGGCCCGGACGTCATGAACTCCACCAGGGCATTGAAAAAGGGGCGGTCCTTGTGCACCGCGTAGAACCCTTCGGCCTGCTCGCGGCCGAGGTGCATCATGCGCGCGGCGACGACGCGCAGGCCGGCCTTCTCGAAACGGGTATAGAGCTCGCCGATCACGTTCTTGGCAACGGCATCGGGCTTGACAATGGACAGGGTGCGTTCAACGGCCATCCGGCAACTCCGTGGATCTGGGTAAGTGTGACTGTCATGGTGCGGCGACCGCCGGCGTCTCTGCATCAGCCATGCTGCCGCCGAAAAACGGCGCTTAGTCTAACGCCTGCAGCATGGAGCGGCAATTTACCCGTACCGCCGGGTCGTCCCATCGCACACCGCCGCCACCTTCCCCGCCGGGGCCGCGTCACACCGTGAAACTCTCGCCGCACCCGCACATGTCGCGGACGTTGGGGTTGCGGAAGTCGAAGCGCTGGTTCAGCCCGTCGCGCACGAAGTCCACCTCCATGCCTTCCAGGAACGGCAGGCTCTTGCGGCTGATCACCACGCGGACGCCGTGCTGCTCGTAGACGAGATCGCTCTCGCCGACCTCGTCCGCATAGTCGACGATGTACATGAAGCCGGAGCACCCGCTGGTGCGCACCCCCACACGCAGGCTGTGGTCACGCCCTTCCCGCTCGGCGTTGGCCTTGACATGTCGTGCCGCCGCTTCCGTCAACTGGATCGTCATGGACCGCTACCTCCGATCACCCGTGTCGTTCCAGATCCGCCAGGGCCGCCTTGCAGGCATCCTCCACCAGCAACACCCCGGAGACCGACTCCGCCGGCAACTCCAGGGTTTCACTGATGGCCAGGGCCGTCCAGCCGCGAGCGTCATCGACCGGCGCCCCGGTCAGCTGCTCGGACAGCCAGCTCGCCGCGGCAATCACCGCCGGCGGGCCGAGGCATTCCCAGCACGCCTGCCGGATACGCCCCTGATCATCGCTGATGATCTGAAACACGACTTCTATCCCGGATTGTACATCACCGGCGGTGCCCGTGCCGACCGATGCACCGACGCCCCGAAGCCCGGAGGCGTTGCGCGGCGCGCGGTAGTGCTCCCTTGCCGTGCCCTGCAGTTCCACGGTTTACTAACCTTCCCGGTTGGACGGCTGCGCCGGCTCGGGGTTCCGCCGGTAGAGGGCTTCCAGCGACGTTCCCGACCGATAGCGCCGCCACGCCGGCGAGAACGCGCGCAGCCGCCGCACGGCGTCCTCGACCCGGTCCGCGGCCCGGTCCACGTCCGCCTCCGTGGTCCAGCGGCCCAGGCTGAAGCGCAGGCTGCTGTGCGCCAGGGCATCCGGAACCCCGAGTGCGCGCAGGACATGGGACGGGCCGCGCGCCGACGAGCTGCAGGCCGAGCCGGCCGATACCCCCAGCCCCTCCAGCTCCGCCTGCAGCGCATCGCCGTGGACGCAGCCGAAGCTCATGTTGAGTATGTGCGGGCTGCCATCGTCCTGGCCGTTCACCACCACCCCGTCCAGCGCCAGGAGCCGGTCGCGCAGGGATCGTCGCAGCGTTCGCAGCCCAGGGGCCTCGGTTTCGGGGCCGTCCTGCGCCAGCTCGCACGCCCGGCCCATGCCGGCGATCAGGTGCGGGGCGAGGGTTCCCGGGCGCCGGCCGCCCTGCTGGCCGCCCCCGTGCAGCAGCGGCGCCAGCCGCACCCGCGGCCGGCGGCGTACCCAGAGCGCGCCCACGCCCTTGGGGCCGTAGATCTTGTGGGCGGACAGCGAAAGCAGGTCTACGCCCCAGGCATCGACCCGGATGGGCAGGCGGCCGGCGCTCTGGGCGGCATCGACGTGGAAGCGCGCGGGGTGATCCGCCAGAGCCGCGCCGATGCCGGCGATATCCTGCACCGTGCCGATCTCGTTGTTCACGTGCATGACCGACACCAGCACGGTGTCCTCGGTCACTGCGGCGCGCACCGCCTCCGGCGTCACGCGGCCATCCGCCTCCGGGGTGAGCAGCGTCACGTGCATGCCCTCGCGGCGCAGTTGCTCCAGGGGCTCGAGCACCGCGGCATGCTCGGTGCGCACGCTCACCACGTGATCGCCGCGGCCCCGCTCTCGGGCGAACCGGGCGCACCCCAGGATGGCCAGGTTGTCCGCCTCGGTGGCGCCGGAGGTCCACACGACACCGGCCGGATCGCCGCCGATGAGCGCGCCCACCTGCCCGGCGGCATCCGCGACCAGGGCCTCGGCGGCCCGCCCCCATGGGTGCCGGGAGGAGGGATTGCCGAATACGCCCTCGCGGCCGAGGCAGTCCGTCATCGCCGCCATCACCCGGTGGTCCACCGGCGTGGTGGCGGCGTAGTCGAGATACGGCAGCTCAGCGGGCGTGGTCACCGGTGCCGTCGCCCTCCCCCGCCTGCTCCGTGACGGTTTCCCGGCCCGGCTCCTGCTCCGGCTCCTGGCCGTTCTCGAACGGCGTGCAGTCCAGGTCGGGGATGCGGGCATCCGGCAGGCGCCCGCCCAGCTCCTGGACCGCCCGGCACATCTCCACCAGGCGCTCGTCGGTCACGTGGATATGGTCGAGAATGGAGTTGATGGCCTGGCTGACCGGGTCCGGCATGTCGGTGGTGCCGTAGGCATCGAAGCCGATCTTGCGCGCCGTGGCCTGGCGCTGCGGCGTCTTCTCCTCCCGCTGGCCGGCCATGCGCGCCGGAATGCCCACCATGGTGGCGCCCTCGGGCACATCCTTGATGACCACGGCGTTGGAGCCCACCCGCGCTCCGCTGCCGACGTGCACCGGCCCGAGCACCTTGGCGCCGGCGCCCACCACCACGTCGTCGCCCAGGCTGGGGTGGCGCTTGCCCGGCTCCAGGGTCGTGCCGCCCAGGGTCACGCCGTGGTAGAGGGTGCAGTCGTCACCGATCTCCGCGGTCTCGCCGATGACCACGCCCATGCCGTGGTCGATGAAGAACCGCCGGCCGATCCGCGCCCCGGGATGGATCTCGATGCCGGTGATCCAGCGTGCGAACAGGGAGACGAACCGAGCCAGCCAGCGCAGCCGCCAGCCCCACAAGCGATGGCAGAGCCGGTGCCACAGCAACGCGTGCAGGCCCGGGTAGCAGGTGAGCACCTCGAAGGCGTTGCGGGCCGCGGGGTCACGCTCGAAGACGCAACGGATATCCTCTCGAATACGCGCAAACATGGGGTATGTCCTTGTCCGGAATAAGCGGGATCGAGCCTGTCGTGACGATTGACACGACTTCAGCGACAGCGACGACAGTCGCAGCTACAGGAGGGGCGGCAACAGAGCCAGTGCGTGAATCCGGTCATGGGACTGGATATATTAGCCAATTCCGTGCACCGGGGACAATCAGTAACGTCCCGGATCCGCCAGCGACTTCTCCACGTGCGCCAGGATCCCCCGCAGGATCTGGACCTCGTTGTGGTCGAGCGCAGCCCGGCCGAAGAGCAGGCGCAGCCGTCGCATGAGCGCCCGGGGGTTGTCCGGGTCGAGGAAATCGATGCGCATCAGTACGCGTTCCAGGTGCTCGTAGAGGCGCTCCATGTCGTCGGCGGCCGCCGGCGGCCACTCCGAGCGCGCCGCCTGCGGGCGGACCCCGGCGCGGTCCGCCATGCGCAGCTCGTAGGCCATGACCTGCACGGAGGCCGCCAGGTTCAGGGAGCTGTAGCCGGGATTCGCGGGAATGTTGACCAGGCGCTGGCAGCGGTCCAGCTCGGCGTTGGTCAGCCCGGTGCGCTCACGCCCGAACAGGATGGCCACAGGCCGCTCGCCGGCCTCCGCCAGCAGCTCTTCGGCCGCCTCCCGCGGGTCCTGCACCGGGCAGGACAGCGATCGCTGCCGGGCGGACAGCCCCACCACCAGGGTGGCACCGGCGAGCGCCTCGTCCAGGGTCGCGTGCACCCGCGCGGCCGCCACCACGTCATCGGCGCCGGAGGCCATGGTGGCGGCATCCTCGTGGGGGAACTGCCGGGGCGCGACCAGGTGCAGGTCGGTCAGCCCCATGGTCTTCATGGCCCGCGCAGCGGCGCCGACGTTCGCCGCCAGCGACGGCGCCACCAGGACCACGCGGATGTTCTCGGGGTGCATCATCTCTCCCAGGCCAGGCTCAAAGCCCCACAGTGTAATCGAGAATCCGGGGGCAGCGGTGCAGGTGCAGGGCATCGGGGCCGGGGGCGGATCATGATTGGGGCGACTAGCGGAGCCCCGCCGCGCAGGCCGTCCGGCCCCGATGCCCTGCAACCCCCCGCCGGCCGGCGACGCGCAGTTCAACGCCGCCCGCAGACCTGTTATTCTCCCGCACCACTTCGTACCCGGCGGACCTGTCACCATGAACCCGATGCTCAATATCGCCGTGCGCGCCGCCCGCAGCGCCGGCAACGTGATTGTTCGCTCCCTGGACAGGCTGGACCGCGTGCGGGTCGAGTCCAAGGGCCTGAACGACTACGTCAGCGACGTCGACCGCACCGCCGAGCAGGAGATCATCGGCACGCTCCGGCAGGCCTATCCCGACCACGAGTTCCTCGGCGAGGAAGGCGGCAGCCAGGGCAAGTCCGACTACGTGTGGATCATCGACCCCCTGGACGGGACCACCAACTTCATCTACGGCCTGCCGCATTTCGCCGTATCCATCGCCCTCCAGCACCGGGGACGGCTGGAGGTGGGCGTCATCTACGACCCCGTCCGCCAGGAGCTTTTTACCGCCACCCGCGGCAACGGCGCCACCCTGGATGATCACCGCATCCGGGTTCGCAACCACAAGAGCATCGAGGGCCGGCTCCTGGCCACCGGCTTCCCCTTCCGCCAGCCCCGGCACATGGACGCGTACATGAACCAGTTCCAGGCCGTGATCCGCCGGGCCGGGGACCTGCGCCGCGCCGGCTCCGCCGCACTGGATCTCGCCTACGTCGCCGCCGGGCGCCTGGACGGCTACTGGGAGCTCGGCCTCAAGCCGTGGGACATCGCCGCCGGCGCCCTGATCGTGCGCGAGGCCGGGGGCGTGGTCGCCGACTTCAACGGCGAGGAACGGTACATGGACAACGGCAACGTCGTCGCCGGCAACCCCAAGCTCTTCCACGACCTCCTCCAGGAAATCCGGCCCCACTGCACCGAACCCCTGCTCAAGGGCTAAGTGTCCCGGGGTGTCCGCGGCCGGCGGCATCGGGCTATGCTGTGCCGGTCCGAATCCAGCCCCGAGGAGGAGCCACCATCATGTGGAGAGCACTCGCCCTGGCCGGGCTTATCCTGGCCGCGGAAGCCGCCGTCGCCGAGGCCGGCGGCGGGCACGCCGTCACCTTCATGTACCACCGCTTCGGGGAAAGCGACTACTCCGCCACCAATGTCACGCTGGAGCAGTTCCGGGCGCACCTGGACTACCTGGACGAGAAGGACTACAACGTCTGGCCCCTGCGGCGGATCGTCGAGCATGTCGACAACGGCGAGCCCCTGCCCGAGCGCACCGTGGCCATCACCATCGACGACGCCTACCGCTCCGTCTACGAGGAAGCCTATCCGCTGCTGGAGGACAAGGGGTTTCCGTACACGGTGTTCGTCGCCACCGAGCCGGTGGACATCGGCCTGTCCGGGTACATGACCTGGGACCAGATGCGCGAGATGCAGCAGGACGGCAACGCCACCTTCGCCAATCACACCGCCAGTCACGACTACCTGGTCCGCCGGGGCGAGGACGAATCCGACGCCGCCTACCGCGAGCGCCTGCGCGACGACATCACCAAGGCCCGCGAGCGGCTGGAGGACGAGCTCGGCAGTGAGGGGACGATTCCCGACCTGTTCGCCTATCCCTACGGCGAGTACAACCGCACCGTCGCCGAGGTCGTGCGGGAGCTGGGCTATGTCGGCGTCGGTCAGCACAGCGGCGCCATCGGTCGCCACAGCGACCTGCGCGCCCTGCCCCGCTATCCCATGGCCGAGATGTACGCCGACATGGAAGGCTTCCGCGAGAAGGCACGGACACTGGCGTTGCCGGTGACCGAGCTGGAGCCGTGGGATCCGGTGGCGGCGAACAAGTCGAACCCGCCGCGCCTGCGCGTGACCCTGGCGGAAAGCGATGCCCGGCTGGATCAGCTGGCCTGCTTCGTGGGCCTCCAGGGCCAGGTCGACGTCGAGTGGGTCGACCGCGACGCGCGCATCTTCGAGGTGCAGCCGCCGGAGGCGCTCTCCGAGGGCCGCACCCGGTACAACTGCACGGCGCCGTCGCCGGAGCGCGGCCGGTTCTACTGGTTCAGCCAGCAGTGGGTGATCCTGCCCGACTGAACCGCACGGCCCGGGCGGGCGGCGGCGCAGCACCAGGGGCTATTACTTGCCCCCTGTGGCCCCCATGTCCGCCAGGGCCTGCCGGGCGCGGCGCCCGGCCTCGGAATCCGACTGTGCCGCGGCCCGGTAGTGCCGGACCGCTTCCTGCCGGTTGCCGAGCTGGCGCTCGGCGTTGCCCAGGTAGTAGTGGGCGTCGGCGGTGGGCAGCAGCTCCAGGCTGCGCCGCAGGTCCTCCCGGGCGCCGGCGGCGTTGCCCAGCTGCTCCCGCATCATGCCGCGCCGCAGGTGGTGATAGAACCAGCCGTCATCCCGCGCCAGGGCATTCCCGTACGCCTCCTCGGCGGCCTTCATGTCACCGTCCGTCGCGCGCACGTCGCCGAGCAGCGCATGGAAGATCGCCTCGCCCGACTCCATTTCCAGCGCCTCGCGGGCCTTGTTCCGCGCCGTGTCCACGTCGCCGTTACGCAGCGCCTCGCGACCCTCGTCGTAGGCGGCGTAGGCCGGCTCCAGGCGCTCGATGGTGGCGATCTGCTCCTGGTACCGCTGCCGGCCCCATTCGCCCCCGCTCCCCAGCTCCCGGAGCATGCGGCGATTGTTCTCGACGCGCTCCGGGCTGGGCGGGTGCGAGGCGAACAGCCCCTGGGCGAAACCGCCGCCGCCCCCGCGCTCCTCGGAAATGCGCACGAAGGTCTGCTGCAGCTCCACCGCCGCCTCCGGGTCGTAACCGGCCCGGTCCATGTAGATCATGCCGTAGCGGTCCGCCTCGCGCTCTGCTTCCCGCGAGTAGCGCGCACTGATGAGCTGGGCACCGACGCCGCCCGCCATCAGCGCCACGGCGGTATACTCCTGGCGCTCCGTCGCCGCCCCCACGGCCAGCCCGCCGGCCATGACGGCGCCCTGCAGAAGGACCTGCTGGGACTGACGCTGGGCACCGTGGCGCGCGGCGGCGTGCACCACCTCGTGACCGAGAACGGCGGCGAGCTCGGCCTCGGAGTCCATCTCCGTGAGCAGGCCGCGGTTCACCGCGATCTTGCCCCCCGGCAGCGCCCAGGCATTGGGCACCGAATTGTTCAGCACCGTGAACTCGTACGGCAGGTCGCGGTCGGCCTCCGCCGCCACGCGCTGCCCCACGTCCTGGACATAGTCGACGAGCCCCGGATCCAGGACGTACTCACCCCCCTGCGCCTGGCGCATGGGGCCATAGTTCTCCTCGCCGATCTGGCGCTCCCAGTCCTCGCCCACCAGGCTGAGCTCCCGCTCGCCGGTGACGGGGTTGACCGCGCAGCCGGCAAGCGCCAGCGCGGCCAGGCACAGTCCCAACAGTCGTCGCCACACGTGAGTCTCTCCCTGCGTTGCTGCCGGCCGCCCCCGACCGGCGCGCCCGTGATACTCCGTGCACGATGATACCCCCGGCGCACCCGGCCATGCAGCAGGCCACTGTGTCGGCGGCCCCGCGGACTGCCCCGGTGTCAGAAGGGCCGCCGGATCCGGTGGCCGGTGCGCTGGCGGGCAATATTGATACGCAGGGCGCGGCCGTCGAGTTCATGGCCGTTGAGCGCCTCGATCGCGGCATCCGCCGCGGCGGCCTCCATCTCCACGAAACCGAAGCCTCGCGGGCGCCCCGAGTCGCGATCGGTGATCAGCTTTACCGAGCGCACCTCCCCGTGGGGCTGGAACAGGGCGCGGATGTCGTCCTCCGACGAGGTAAAGGGCAGGTTGCCTACATAGATTGTCTTGTGCACGCCGTACTCTCCCATGAACCCGGCCCCAGCGCGGCAACCGGGCACGCCCCGTCCGGGGCCTCATGGAAAGTAATGGCTCAGCTCCACAACGGCGTCAAGCCGCCCGTGCACTCCCGGCCACCGGGACCCAGCGCAGCCGCAGGCTGTTGCTGACCACCAGGATGCTGGACAGGCTCATGGCCAGGGCGGCCAGCATGGGCGAGAGGGTGAGCCCCGTGAACGGGTACAGCACGCCGGCCGCCACGGGCAGCAGGCTAACGTTGTAGATGAACGCCCAGAACAGGTTCTGCCGGATGACGCGAAAGGTGCGCCGGGCCAGGGTCACCGCTGCAGCCACCGCCCGCGGATCGCTGCGCATGAGGACCACGGTGCCGGCCTCCAGGGCCACGTCGGTGCCGCTGCCCACGGCGATGCCGACATCCGCCGCCGCCAGCGCCGGCGCATCGTTGATGCCGTCGCCGACAAAGGCCACCGAGTGCCCCTGCCCCTGGATCTCGCGGATCACCTCCGCCTTGCGATCCGGCATGACCTCGGCATGCACGGAATCGATGCCGAGCTCCCGGGCCACCGCGTGGGCCGTCCGGGTATCGTCGCCGGTGAGCATGGCCACGGTCAGCCCGGCGGCCTGCAGCGCCCGCACCGCGGACGCGCTGCCCTCCCGGGGCGGGTCGGCGACGCCGATGACCGCCGCCAGGCGGCCGTCCACCGCCGCGAACAGGGGCGTTCGGCCCCGCTCGCCGAGAGCGCGGCCGCGCTCGCCGGCATCGCCCAGGGCGACGCCCTCGCGCTCGAGATACCGCCCCGAGCCCACGAGCACGCGATGCCCCTCCACGCGGCCGCTCACACCCAGGCCGGCCTCGGCGGCGAAGCCTTCCACCACCGGCAGGGCATCCATCTGCTGGCGGGCGGCCCTAACGATGCTCTCGCCCACGGGGTGCTCGCTGGCCGCCTCCACCGCGGCCACCAGGCGCAGGGTGTCCTCCGGGGCGCCGTCCGCGGGCTCGAACTCCGTGAGCTCCGGATGCCCCTGGGTAAGCGTGCCGGTCTTGTCCATGACCACGGTATCCACCCGCGCCAGGGTCTGGAAGGCCGAGCCACGCCGGAACAGCACACCCTGCTCGGCGCCCCGGCCGGAGCCCACCATGATGGCCATGGGCGTGGCCAGGCCCATGGCGCACGGACAGGCGATCAGCAGCACGCTGGCGGCCACCACCAGGGCGTAGTTCAGCCCGGGCCCGAATACCGCCCAGGTCACGGCCGCCAGCACGGCGACGCCGATGGCCAGCCAGACCACCCAGCCGCTGATGCGGTCCACCAGCTGCTGGATCGGCGGCTTCGAGCCCTGGGCCTCCTGCACCAGGCGCACGATCTGGCCGAGCACTGCGTCCTCGCCGACCCGCGTCACCCGCACCGTCAGCACGCCGTTGCCGTTGATGGTGCCGCCGATGACCTCGTCGCCGGTGCTGCGGCTCACCGGCACCGGCTCGCCGGTGAGCATGGATTCGTCCACGTAGCTCTCGCCGGATTCGACCTCGCCGTCCAGGGGAATGCGCTCGCCGGGACGCACCTGCAGTCGCTCCCCCGGGGCCACGTCCGCGACGCCACGCTCGGCGACGGCGCCGTCGTCCTGCATGACGCGGGCGGTGGGCGCCTGCAGGTCCTGCAGCCGCCGGATGGCCTGGGAGGCACGCCCCCGGGCCTGGTGCTCGAAATAGCGTCCCACCAGGATCAGGGTGATGATCACGCCGATGGCCTCGAAGTACACCGCCCGGGCATATTCGGGGAACAGCGCCGGCGCCAGCAGCACCAGCAGCGAGTACGCCCAGGCGGCGCTCGTGCCCAGCATGACCAGGCTGTTCATGTCCGGGGCGCCGTGGCGCAGGGCCGGCAGGCCCGCCCGGAAGAACCGCCGGCCGGCGTAGCCGAGCACGCCGGTGGCCAGGATCAGCTCCAGCCAGGCGCCGATGCCCCAGGGCAGCTCCAGCGCCGGCAGGAGCATCGGCCCCATGGCGATGACAACCAGCGGCACGGTCAGCGCCACCGACACGCGCAGGTCCCGGAGGAGCCCGGCGGCCTCCCGGTCGGCCTGCGGCTCGCCCTGCTCTTGCTCGTCGTCGTCCCGGGCCGGGTAGCCGGCCTCCGCCAGGCGCTGCGTAACAGCCCTGCGGGAAGTCTGCGACGGCAGGTAGTCCACCTGCACCTCGCCGGTGGCCAGGTTGGCACTGGCGTCGAGCACGCCGTTCAGGCCGGACACGGCCCGCTCCACCGAGGCGACGCACGAGCCGCAGCGCATGTTCTCCACGGTCAGCCGCGCGCGTTCCACGCGGGGGGTATAGCCCTGCGCGCGCACGGCGTCCACCGCCGCCGCCAGGGCCTCGGTATCCCGGGGACGCAGGGTCGCCTCTCCGGTGGCCAGGTTGACACTGGGCTCGTCGATGCCGCTGACACCGCCCAGGGCGCGCTCCACGCGGCTGACGCAGGAGGCGCAGCTCATTCCCTCGATCTCCAGCCGTACGGGGCCTGTCATGATCTACCTCGTCGTCGATCTCGTCGCTACCGGTATCGCTGCCGCCGAAGGGCCGCAGGTCGCCTGCGCTCTACCGGTATTTCAGGACTTCCATCAGCTCTTCCACCATGGCCTCGGTGTCACCGCGCCGGGCCGCCGTGGCCACGTGGTCGCGCAGGTGGCCCCGCAGCACCATGGCCCCGACCTTGTCCAGGGCGCCGTCGATGGCCTTGATCTGCTTGAGGACGTCCACGCAATACACCGAATCCTTCTCCAGCATGCGCAGCACGCCCTCCACGTGGCCGCGCACGGACAGCAGCCGCTGCCGTGCCTGCTCGCGGATCGCCGGGTCCAGGTGCAAGCCGTCGCAATGGGGTTCGGCCATGGTCGGTCTCCTTGGTGCATCTGCTACGCACCAGTATGGGGTCGATTGCTTCAATAATCCACCCCACCTGGGGTGGGGGTTGATGAAATAGCTTAATGATAACTGATCCGGCCGACCCCACTGGCTTATCGCAGCCCTTGTATCTAGAGGCGGTCAGCCGTCATGATCAGCCGTGCCAGCCGATGCGAGGTGGAACGATGGCTACCTGGGAGATCGTGCTCGCCGGGATCGCCGCGATCGCAGTGACCATGTGGTTTCTGCCGGGGATCCGCGAGAGCCTGAAACAGAACAAGGACAGGGATGACGTCCCGCGCGACTGGCGCGGCGTCATCCTGCCCCTGGTTTTCGTGGCGCTGTTCGTGCTGCTGCTGATCAGCCTGGTCTGAGAGCCGCGCCGCACCCGCAGCGTGGGGCCCCGTACCCGGATCAGGAGCCGGCGTTGACGTCGCGCTCACCCGCCCCGACCAGGGTGCTCACGTTCCGGGCCGGCTGCGGCTTGAAGCCCCACTCCACGAGCCTGCGCTGGACCGGATCGTCGGGCATGGTGTCGGTAACCACCCGCTGCTCGGTCGCCAGCACGCGCTCGACGGGCTGCGGCTTGAATCCCCATTCCACCAGCAAGGCCTCCGTCGGCGTCTCCGGCTCCGCGGGTACCGTACGCACGATCTCGCTGGCTTCGATGGGCTCCGGCAGGAACCCGTCCTCGATCAGGCGCTGCTGGATGGCCGCGTTGTCAACGGCGAACGCCGGCTGCACGGCAATCAGGGCGGCGACAGCGGCAAGAAGCGACTTTTTCATGGCGAACCTCCTTGGATGGCACAGACCGGTTTGTCTATTCCATGGATACACTACCAGGTGTATACCGATCTGTCTACATCGGAGCGCTCGCCTGTGGGGTCAGGATCTCTCGCCGGCGGCCCGGGCGATCAGGGTCCGGGCGCCCTCCCGGGCACTGGCCACCAGCGAATGATCCCCGGTGACCTGGACCATCACGGTCACGCCCTCGATGAGCAGGACCAGCTGGCGCGCCGTCTCGCGGGGATTGCTCAATCCCGCCTGCTCGGCGAGATCGGTGACGTAGTCCATGCGGAACTGCTTGTGCTCCGCCGCCGCCTGGTGGATGGGGTGGTCGTGCTCCGGATACTGCACGGCCAGATTGATGGACGGGCACCCCCAGAACTCCTCGCGCCGGGACCACCTGTCCATGAAATCGAATAGCGCCTCGAGACGCTCCCGGGCGGTGAGCCCTTCCTCGTTCACCGTCTCCTCGAACTCCTCGCGCACCTTCTCGTGGAAGCGTTCGCAGGCCGCCAGCACCAGATTGTCCTTCGACTTGAAATGCTTGTAGAGGGTCATCTTGGCCACGCCGGCCTCGGCCAGGACCTTGTCGATCCCGGTGGTGTGGCAGCCATTGCGGTAGAACAGCTCCGTGGCGGTCTCCAGCAACTGGTCTCGCCGCGAGGTGGACTGGGTATCCGTGGTCGTTCCGCTCATGGTCTCCTCCAGGAGTAGCCGGATCTGCACAGCACCGTGACGCTGTTATGCGCTTTCTTCTTCGGATTCAGTATACAGCCCGGTCTAGGCACTGTTAAGGAAGCATTGAGACGATCAATCGGGAGAGGTGTCAGGCGCCGCGCCGGCAGCGGCGAGCTGGTCCAGCAGCGTCTCGGGATCGCGGGCGACCTTGAGCAGGGCCCGGTGCGGCGGACGGACAAGCTCCTCCGCCAGGCAGTGGTCCAGGAACGCGATCAGGCGGTCGTAGTAGCCGAGGCCGTTGAGCAGGCCCACGGGCTTGTCGTGAATGCCCAGCTGCGCCCAGGTGAGAATCTCGAACAGCTCCTCCAGCGTGCCGAGCCCGCCGGGCATGGCGACGAAGGCGTCGGCGCGCTCGGCCATGAGGGTCTTGCGCTCGTGCATCGAGGCCACGGGAACGAGCTCGGTCAGCCCCGAGTGGGCGATCTCGCGCTCGGCGACCACGCCCGGGATGATGCCCGTCACCTCGGCACCGCCCGCCAGGGCGGCATCCGCGAGCTCGCCCATCAGGCCGACACTGGCACCGCCGTAGACCAGCCTCAGGCCGCGCGCGGCGATCGCCGTACCCATGGCCCGCGCCAGGGCCCGATACTCCTCGCCGCGACCGGGGTTCGAGCCGCAGTACACACAGACCCGCTGCATCACCTTCACCTCACGCCGCACCCGGAAGGATGCTCAGGGACGGAACTCCGATTCGCCTTCGTCCTCCGCGCCCTCCTTGGCCGGCGGCTGCAGATCGTACTTGGTCACGCCCAGGGCCAGGGCCGAGGCGCTGGCCACGAAAATGGACGAGTACGTCCCCACGACTACGCCCACCAGCAGGGTGAAGGCGAACCCGGCGATCACTTCGCCCCCGAGGAAATACAGGGACACCACCACCAGCAGCGTCGTCAGCGACGTCACCAGTGTACGGGACAGGGTCTGGTTGATGGAGGCATTCATCACCTCCTCGGTGGTGCCCTTGCGCATCACCAGGAAGTTCTCGCGGATCCGGTCGAAGACCACGATGGTGTCGTTCAGGGAATAGCCCACCACCGCGAGCATGGCGGCGAGCACAGTGAGATCGAAGGAGATCTGGAACAGCGACAGGGCTCCGAAGACGAGCACGATGTCGTGCAGCAGCGCCGCCACGGACCCGGCAGCGAAGCGGTACTCGAAGCGGAAGGCCACGTACAGCAGGATGCAGCCCAGCGCCCCCAGCATGGCCAGCGCGCCCTGCTCGGTGAGCTCGTCGCCGATCTGCGGGCCCACGAACTCCACGCGGCGCAGCTCCACCGCGGGGAAGTCGCCCTCCAGGGCCCGGAGGACCCGGTTGCTGATCTCGTCGGCGTCCTCGGCGCCCGGTTGCGGCGGCAGGCGGATCATCACGTCCCGGGCCGTGCCGAACTGCTGCACCAGGGCCTGCTCGTAGCCCTGGGACTCCAGAACCGTGCGGATCTGGGCCACGTCGGCCGGCTCGTCGAAGCCTACCTCGACGATGGTGCCGCCGGTGAAATCGATGCCCAGGTTGAGTCCGCGTATGACGAGCACGGCCACGGCCAGCCCCAGCACGATCACCGAGGCCAGACCCGCCCAGCGGCGCCGGTTCATGAAATCGAACGCGAGTTGTCTCTCGAGAAGCCACATGGATGCGCGCTGTCTCCCTGCTCAGATGGGCAGCCGCGACACGCGGCGCCGACCGTAGATGAGGTTGACCACGGCCCGGGTGCCGAGAATGGCCGTGAACATGGACGTGAGAATGCCGATGGACAGCGTCACCGCGAAGCCCTGCACCGGGCCGGTGCCGAACAGGAACAGCACCAGGGCCGCGATCAGCGTGGTGATGTTGGCGTCGGCAATCGTCGAGAACGCCTTGGCGTAGCCCGAGTGGATGGCGTTCTGGGGCGACTGCCCGGCCCGGATCTCCTCGCGGATGCGCTGGAATATCAGGACGTTGGCGTCCACGGCCATGCCCACCGTGAGCACGATGCCGGCGATGCCGGGCAGCGTCAGCGTCGCCTGCATCAGGGACAGGATCGCCACGATGAACACCAGGTTGAGCAACAGCGCCATGTTGGCGATCAGGCCGAAGACGCGGTAGTACGCGGCCATGAACAGCACCACCAGGACGAAGCCGATGACCACCGCCATGAAGCCGCGATCGATGTTCTCCTGGCCCATGCTCGGGCCCACGGTGCGCTCCTCGACGATGTCAACGGGCGCCGCCAGCGACCCCGCCCGCAGCAGCAGCGCCAGGTCCCGCGCGGCCTCGGTGCTCTCCAGCCCGGTGATGCGGAAGCGCGTCGACAGGGGCTCCTGGATGGTGGCGACGTTGATCACCTCCTGGGATCGCACCCGCTCCGTGACCGTCTCGCCGTCGACCTCCCGGGTCTCCTGGCGGGACTCGATGAACACCACCGCCATGCGCTCGCCCACGTTCTCGCGGGTGGCGCGGCTGAAGATGTCGCCCCCGGCAGAGCTCAGACGGATGTCGACCTGGGGCTGGCCCGTTTCCTGGTCGATGCTCGACGAGGCATCGACGATGTACTCGCCGGTGAGCATGACCTCCCGTTCCATGACCACGTAGTCGCCGTAGCGCGGATTGCGCGCGGGATACTTCACCGTCCCCGGCGGCGCCGGCTCCTCCGCCCCGCCGCGGTAGGGGTAGTGGTCCTCGTCCACCATGCGGAATTCCAGGGTGGCCGTGGTGCCGATGATGTCCTTGGCCCGGGCGGTGTCCTGGACCCCCGGCAGCTGGACCACGATGCGGTTGGCGCCCTGCTGCTGGATCACGGGCTCGGCCACGCCGAGCTCGTTGACGCGGTTGCGCAGGGTGGTGATGTTCTGCTCGACGGCGAAATCCTGGATTTCCTGGCGCTCTTCCTCGGGCAGCTCGGCGATGAGCCAGTACTGGCTGTCGCGCTCTTCCTGCTCCAGGTTCAGGTTCCGGAACTCCTCGCGCAGCAGCCCCACTGCCTGCTCCCGGTCAGCCGCCTCGCGGAAGCGCGCCACCACGCGCTGGTTGTCCTCCACCTCGATGGCGCTGTAGCGAATGCGCTCGTTGCGCAGCACCCGCCGGAAATCCGTCTGGTAGCGCTCCAGGCTCTGGGTCACCGCGGCTTCCAGGTCCACCTCCATGAGGAAGTGCACGCCGCCGCGCAGGTCCAGCCCCAGGAACATGGGGCGGGCGTTGATGGAGCGCAGCCATTCCGGCGTGGCCGGGGCCAGGTTGAGGGCCACGGTCGCCTCCCGCCCGAGCTCCGTGCGCAGCCGGTCCGCCGCCTGCACCTGGTCTTCCTGGCTGGTGAAGCGAATCAGCACCCGCTCCTCGTTCCGGTCGACGGCCAGCGGGTCCACGCCTTCGTCCTCGAGCGCCGCCTGTGCCCGGCGCTCGATGGCGGAGACGCTCACGGCATCGCGTGCCGGGGTGATCTGCACCGCGGGATCCTGGCCGAACAGATTCGGCAGGGCGTAGAGGACACCGCCGACGATGGCGACGAGCAGCAACAGGTACTTCCAGAGCGGGTAACGATTCATCACGCGGCGGCCCCGACCCTACTTGCCGGTCTTCTTCGTCTCGGCCGGGTCGGCCTTGCCCTTCATGGTGCCCTTCGGAACCACCTGGGCGACGGCATTCCTCTGCACCTTCACCTGGTTGCCGTCGTTGATCTCCATGGTGATGAACGACTCCTCCACCTCGGTGATGCGCCCGAGCAGGCCGCCCTGGGTGACCACCTCGTCGCCCTTGTCCAGCTCGGAGATGAGCTTCTTGTGCTCCTTGGCGCGCTTCGCCTGGGGGCGGATGAGCAGGAAGTAGAAGATCGCGATCAGCACAATGGGGAACAGCAGCGCGGTCCAGCCGGTTCCCTCGCCGCCCTGCTGCGCGAATGCGCTGGAGATGAAGAATTCCATGGATCAACCTCTTGTCGATGGCAAAAACGAGCCAAACAATGCATGCACCGGGGACCGGCGTCAAACCGGCTGCGCCCGGGAAACCCTGCGGTCATCGCCGAAGGAGCGCCGCATTATGCCACAGCAGGCGGCGCCGACCCGCCCGCCGCTTGTCAGTCCGCATCCAGGCCGGCTTGCAGGCCGTCATGGAACGCCCGGGCGAAGGCGTCCAGCCGGCCCGCCTCGATGGCCTCGCGTATCTCCGCCATGAACCGCTGGTAGAAGTACAGGTTGTGCATGGTGGCAAGGCGCTTGCCGAGGATCTCGTTGCAGCGGTCCAGGTGGCGGAGATAGGCGCGGCTGTAGTGCCGGCAGGTATAACAGCCGCAGCCCGGCTCCACGGGCCGGGTGTCGCTGGCGAACCGGCTGTTGCGGATGCGCAGCGTCCCCCCGCGGGTGAACAGATAGCCGTTGCGGGCGTTGCGGGTGGGCATCACGCAGTCGAACATGTCCACGCCGCGGCGCACCCCCTCGAGGATATCCTGCGGCCGGCCGACCCCCATGAGATACCGCGGCGCCGCCGGCGGCAGCTCCGGCTCCAGCCCCTCCAGCACCGCGTCGCGCTCGGCCTCGGTCTCGCCGACGGCCAGGCCGCCGATGGCGTAGCCCTCGAAGCCGATGGCCCGCAGCCCCTGCACGGAGGCCCGGCGGAGGTCGTGGTACACACCGCCCTGGACGATGCCGAACAGCGCCGACGGATTATCCCCATGGGCGCTGCGGCTGCGCGCCGCCCAGCGCAGGGACAGCTCCATGGAGTGCCGGGCTTCCTCCGGGGTGGCCGGGTACGGCGTGCATTCGTCGAAGATCATGACGATATCCGAGCCCAGCGCCCGCTGGACGGCCATGGACTCCTCCGGCCCCATGAACACGCGCTGGCCGTCCACCGGCGACTGGAAGGTCACGCCCTCCTCGCGGATGCGACGCATCCTGCCGAGGCTGAACACCTGGAACCCGCCGGAGTCCGTGAGAATGGGCCCGGGCCACTGCATGAAGTCGTGGAGGTCGCCGTGGGCGGCGATGATCTCGGTGCCCGGGCGCAGCCAGAGATGGAAGGTGTTGCCCAGGATGATCTCGGCGCCCACGGCCTGCAGCTCCTCCGGCGTCATGGCCTTGACCGTGCCGTAGGTGCCCACGGGCATGAACGCCGGCGTCTCGATGGTGCCCCGGGGGAACGTCAGCCGCCCCCGGCGCGCGGCGCCGTCGCTGGCCAGCCGCTGGAACTCCATCACGGCCGGGCCTCCGGGCTGGGCGGATCGATGAGCATGGCATCGCCGTAGCTGAAGAACCGGTAGCGCCCGGCCACGGCGTGCTCGTAGGCCGCCATGGTGTGGCGGTGCCCGGCGAAGGCGCTCACCAGCATGATCAGGCTCGACTCCGGCAGGTGGAAGTTGGTCAGCAGGGCATCCACCACCCGGAACCGGTAGCCCGGGTAGATGAAGATGTCGGTCTCGCCCTGGAACGGCGTCAGCTCACCCCCGGCCGCGGCGCTCTCCAGGGCGCGCACCACCGTCGTCCCCACGGCCACCACGCGCCCGCCGCGGGCCCGGCATGCGGCCACCGCCTCGCACGTGGCCCGGGGCACCTGCAGTACCTCGGAGTGCATGCGGTGCGCCTCGATGGCCTCGGTACGCACCGGCTGGAACGTGCCCGCACCCACATGCAGTGTCACGTCGGCGCGCTCCACGCCGCGCGCGGCGAGCTGTTCCAGCACCGTGTCGTCGAAGTGCAGTCCGGCGGTGGGGGCGGCGACCGCTCCGGGGGTGCGCGCGAACACCGTCTGGTAGCGGTCGCGGTCGTCGGCGTCGTCGGGGCGCTCGATGTAGGGCGGCAGCGGCATGTGGCCGTGGCGCTCCAGGTAGCCGTGCAGGTCGTCAATGCCGCGGAAGGCGAGCTCGAAGCATTCCTCCCGGCGCTCGCCCACCACCGCCTCGCCGCCCTCGTCCAGATGGATCACCGCCCCCGCTGCCGGCGCGCGGCTCACCCGCAGGTGCGCCAGCACCCGGGAGTCGTCCAGGACCCGCTCCAGCAGGATCTCCACCCGGCCGCCGCTGGCCTTGCGGCCGTACAGCCGGGCCGGAATCACGCGCGTGTCGTTGAGCACCAGGAGATCGCCGGGAGCCAGCAGGCCGGGCAGATCGGCGAAGCGGCGGTCGCGCACCGTGCCGTCACGCCCGTCCAGGCACAGCAGCCGGCTGGCGCTGCGCTCCGCAAGGGGCCGTTCGGCGATGAGCTCCGGCGGCAGATGAAAATGAAAATCGCGTCGATGCATGCACTTCGGCGCTGGACCGTGATCCCCGCCGCCGCAGGGGTTGGATTGGTGCCCCGGGGGAGAGTCGAACTCCCACGGCCTAAGGCCACTCGATTTTGAGTCGAGCGCGTCTACCAGTTCCGCCACCGGGGCAGTGTACGACCGGAAACAGGCGCAATAGTCTGGCACAAAGCGCTACGCCGTGCACCCGCTCCGCCCCCGCGACGCGGGGGCGGAGCGGCCGTCAGTGGCCGGACGCCCGCGTCTCGTCCATGACCGCATCCCAGCCCTCCTGGATCGTCTGCGGGGAGGTCTCGTCGCCGGACGGCAGGGGGTGACTGGCGTGGGCGTGCCAGGCCACCAGGGCCTGCCGCAGCACCGCCGCGGCCACGTCGCGGTAGCGCTCCACCGGCACGCCGCGGTCGGGGCGGTAGGCGCCGGTCACCGAGCCGTCGTCGGCGAGCGACAGCTCGATGCGGTAGTTGATGGGCTCGCCGGCGCGCCGGCCGTGCTCGATCGCCCCCGTGGTTTCCACCCCCCGGGCCATGGAGAACAGCCGCTCGCCGTCGTCATCGCGGATGACCACCTGGTAGCGGGCGCCGCCGTCCCGGCGGGTGGCCAGCTCGATGGTATCGGCATCGCCGGGCAGCGGCCCCAGGTCGCTCATCAGGGCCGTCATGGACTCGTCCAGGGCTGCGCTGGGGCGCGGGTCGTCCAGGGAATCCCGGTACCGCATCTCCATGACCACCAGGATCAGCAACACCACCACGACCGCCATGACCGCCAGGCCGATCCAGAGCTCCCGCCAGGTGCGGGCCTCGCGGGCACGGGCTTCGCCGGGGGTGAGGGGTTCGTTGTCGGTGCTCATGAATGCGTGCCTCCTGGATGACCGGCGCCGTCCCGTATCGCGGGGCGTCCGGTGTTGATACGGCGCAGCGGGCGCAGCCCGTCGCGCCAGCATACCGCAGGTTCGGGGCCCGTTACCGGGCCGGATCGCCCATGGCTGTCGCCAGGCCGGCGAAGGCGTCTTCCTCGCCGGTGACCGGATCCGGCATGCCCGCCGCAATACTGCCCTGCAGGCTCTCGAAATCGAACTGGTCGCTGTCCGCCAGATGCGAGGGCCGGACGTTCTGCATGCTGCGCAGGATGATGTTCAGCCGGTTGGGGTCCTCTTCCTCCCAGGCCCGGATCATGCGCTTGATATCGGCGCGCTTGAGATTGGGCTGAGAGCCGCACAGGTTGCACGGAATGATGGGGAAGCCCTTGCGCTCGGCGTAGTCCTCGAGATAGGCCTCCGGCACGTAGGCCAGCGGCCGGATCACCACGTGCTTGCCGTCATTGCTCTTGAGCTTGGGCGGCATGGTGGCCAGCCGACCGCCGTAGAACATGTTCAGGAACAGGGTCTCCACCAGGTCGTCGCGGTGATGGCCCAGGGCGATCTTGGTCATGCCCATCTCCTCGGCGGCGGTGTACAGGGCACCGCGCCGCAGCCGCGAGCACAGCGAGCACATGGTCTTGCCCTCGGGCAGGACGCTCTTGACCACGCTGTAGGTGTCCTGCTCGAGGATGCGGTAGTCCACGCCCAGGCCGTCCAGGTACTCCGGCAGCACGTGCTCCGGCCAGCCCGGCTGCTTCTGGTCCAGGTTCACCGCCGTGATCTCGAAGCGCACGGGGGCCCGCTCGCGCAGCAGCCGCAGCATCTCCAGCATGGCGTAGGAGTCCTTGCCGCCGGACAGGCAGACCATGATGCGATCGCCGTCCTCGATCATGCGGTAGTCGCGGACGGCATTGGCGGTGAGATGCCTCAGGCGCTTTTCCAGGGACTTCACACTCATGGCGGCTTCCGCTACGGGTGGAGTGAAGCGCGTTTATACCATTGCCGGCGGCCGCAACCCAACCGAGCACCTGCCAACACGCCCGTGCAGGTTAGTATCATCGCCCTGAGCCGCGACGGGAGCCCATCGTGCCCGAACTGCAGTCCTCGCCCGAACGCCCGGCGCCGCGCCGGCTGGAGCCGCTGCGCCACCTGCTGGCCTTCCTGGCCCGCTACCGCCGGCGCGTGGCCGCCGCCGTGGCGGCCCTGCTGGTGGCCGCCGGCAGCGTGCTCGCCGTGGGCCAGGCGCTGCGGCTGGTGGTCGACCGCGGCTTCCTGGGTGACGACCCGCAGCAGCTGGACCGCCTGCTGGCGGTGACGCTGGCCATCATCCTGGTCATGGCCGCGGCGTCGGCGCTGCGCTTCTACCTGGTGTCGTGGATCGGCGAGCGGGTGGCGGCGGACCTGCGCACGGCGGTGTTCAACCACGTCACCCGCCAGGAGCCGGCGTTCTTCGAGCTCAACGGCGTCGGCGAGATCCAGTCACGGCTGACCACCGACACCAGCGTCCTGCAGACCATCCTCGGCTCGTCGTTCTCCATCGCCCTGCGCAACCTGCTTCTGCTCGTCGGCGCCGTGGTCATGCTGTTCATCACCAGCCCGCGGCTGACGGCGCTGGTGCTGGTGGGGCTGCCCGTGGTGCTGGTGCCGATCCTGTTCTTCGGCCGCCGGGTGCGGCGCCTGTCCCGCTCCAGCCAGGACCGCGTCGCCGATGTGGGCAGCGCCGCCGGCGAGACCCTGCACGGCATCCACACCGTCCAGGCCTTCGGTCACGAGGGGCTGGACCGCGAGCGCTTCGCCGGCCACGTCGATGCCGCCTTCGCCACCGCCATGCGGCGCATCCGCCAGCGCGCCTGGCTGCTGGGCATGGCCATGGCGCTGGCGTTCACTGCCGTGGGCGTCATCCTCTGGCAGGGGGGCCACGACGTGCTCGCCGGCCGCATGACCGCGGGCGAGCTGTCGGCGTTCGTCTTCTATGCCGTGCTGGCGGCCGGCGCCACCGGCGCCGTGTCGGAGGTCTCCGGCGAGCTCTTCCGCGCCGCCGGCGCCATGGAGCGGCTCATGGAGCTCCTCCGGGCCGAGCCGGCGATCCGTGCGCCGGACCGGCCCGTGCACCTGGCGCACCCGGTGCGGGGCGCCGTCGCCCTGGAGCAGGTCACCTTCGCCTACCCCGCGCGACCCCGGGAGCCGGTGCTGCACGCCCTCGACCTGGATGTGGCGCCCGGCGAGCGCGTGGCGCTGGTAGGCCCCTCGGGCGCCGGCAAGAGCACGTTGTTCGCGCTGCTGCTGCGTTTCCACGACCCGCAGGCCGGGCGGGTCACCTTCGACGGCCACGACCTCCGCAGCCTGGACCCCGCCGAGCTGCGCGCCCACGTCGGGCTGGTGGCCCAGGAGCCGACGCTGTTCACCGGCACCGCCCGGGACAACATCCGCTACGGCCGCCCGGGCGCCGACGACGAGGCCGTCCGCGCCGCCGCCCGCGCCGCCCACTGCACGGAGTTCCTGGAGCGCCTGCCGCGGGGCCTGGACACGCCGCTGGGCCCCGGCGGCGTCCAGCTCTCCGGCGGCCAGCGCCAGCGCATCGCCATCGCCCGCGCCATTCTGCGCGACCCCGCCCTGCTGCTCCTCGACGAGGCCACCAGCAGCCTCGACGCCGACAGCGAGGCCCGCGTCCAGACGGCCCTGGCCGATCTCCTGCGCGGGCGCACCAGCCTGGTCATCGCCCACCGCCTGGCCACGGTACGCTCCGCCGACCGCATCGTGGTCATGCAGGCCGGCCGCATCGAGGCCCAGGGCAGCCACGCCGAGCTGCTGGATCGCAGTCCCCTCTATGCCCACCTGGCAGCGCTGCAGTTCCGCGATACGGAGACGCAGCGCCCGTAGCAAGTACGGCAGCGACGAGCTCGTCCGGCGATCACCGGCAGCGCCGCGGGTTCACCCCTGGTATGATTCCGGGCACTGAAACGATGGTGGCCGACCACAGGCGCATCCACCCAACCCGGCGGCGAAGGGACTTGCCTTGCGCGAATGGCTCGTGATCCAGCAGCTCACCCGTGAATGCTCCCGCAGGCGCGTGCTCGCGGCGCTGCTGCTGCAGCGCTGGCGCAGCTTCTCCACCCTGGCACTGGCGCTCTGCGTCGTCCTCGGCGCCGGCGCCCTGTTCGCGGTGGCGTGGCTGAGCGCGGGCTGGCCGCAGGCGGCGGGCACGGCCGTCGTCATCCTGGTGGTGGGCTTTCTCGGCGCGCTGGCGCTGGAAGACCGGGCCGCGGCCGTATTCCAGTCATCGCCGGAGGCGATCCATCTCAACGGCCTGGTGCGCCGGTACCGGCGGGGCTTTCTCGGCGCGCGCTACGTGCTGTTCATGGAGCGCCTGCGGGCGACCGACTATTTCACGCCGGAGGCGCTGGAGAGCGCCTTGCGCTGTTGCGATGCCGAGCGTGCCATGCGGCAGCAGGGACGGCCGAAGGTACGCACCGGCCCCGTCATCCTGGCTTTCGTCGCCGCCGTGGCGCTGCCGGCGGCATCGCCCTGGCTGCAACCGCACGGCCTGGCCGCCCCGGCCGTCGCCGCCGGTCTGCTCGTGGCCGCCCTGGCCGCCACGCTGACCGCCTGGCGCCTCGCCCAGCACCCGCTCCCGGACACCACGGAAGCGCGGACGCTGCTGGTCTGGGCGCTCGAGGAGGCGCGAAGGGACGCCCCGGGCTCCGGCCGCCCGGGCAGGACTTGACGGCTGGCCCCCATAGACAAGTCTCGTGCGGTATACTAAACGGTCTATATCAGCTGCCGGCAGGGAACCCCCAAGTCGTGCCCCATGTCCTGCGTACAACCTGGGCGGCCGACACGCCCGCCGCGTTGCGGGAGGTCCTAGCGCGGGCGCCGGACGGGCGCCTCGACTCCGCGGACCAGACCTTTCGCACGCACAGGCGCTCGACGGTCGCCCGGATGCATATCGATGGAATCGATCTCGTCCTGAAGCGCTTCAACGCGCCGGACGTACCCACACGCCTGCGGCGGCTCATCTCCCCGAGCCCGGCACGGCGCGCCTGGCGCAACGCGTTCGTGCTGCAGCGGCTGGGCATCGCCACCCCGCGGCCGCTGGCCTGCATCCAGGCGCTCACGCAGACGCTGCGGCCGGTCTCCTACCTGGCCGTCGAGCATGTCCCGGGCCTGTCGGCCGAGGCGTTCTTCCTGGACCCGGACAGTCCCGTCGACCTGAAGCAGGCCGTCGCCGCGCGCATTGTCGAGTCGGTCTGCCGGCTGCACGGGGCGGGGTACATCCACGGTGATCTCAAGGGCAGGAATATCATCATCCACGAGGCCACCCCCTATTTCATCGACCTCGACAGCGTGCGCCGGCGCATGCTTCCGCCCAACCGGCGACGGGGCACGTGCAAGGACCTGGCGCGACTCTTCTCGACGGTTCCGGCGATCCGTGAGCAGATCGACACCCTCGAAGACAAGGCGGCTTGCTGACCCGATGGCCGAGCGGACGGACCTGGCGATACTGACCGCCACATCGGGCCACAGCGGCGTCGACACCATCGTGCGCAACCTGCTCCCGGAGTTCTCCCGGGCGGGGGTGCGCACGGACGTCCTGCGGATCGACAACCACGGCCCCGAGCTGGCCGAGTTCCCGCCGGGCACGCGCGAGGTCAGGCTCGGCGCGCGCCATGTGGAGACCGCGCTCCCCGCGCTCGTTCGCTACCTCCGCCGGGAGCGGCCGCGCGTCCTTCTCTCGGACAAGGACAGCGTCAACCGCATCGCCCTGATCGCGCGGTGGATGGCCCGGGTGCCGACACGGTGCGCCGTGCGCCTGGGAACGACGGTCTCGGTGAATCTGGCCAACAAGAAGCCCTGGCAGGCCTACGTCCAGAAGCAGTCCATACGCCGGCTCTATCGCTACGCGGACACCGTTGTTGTCCCCTCCCACGGCGCCGCGGAGGACCTGGCACACATCATGGGCCGCCCCGCCTCCGCCATCACGGTCCTGCCGAACCCGATCATTGCACCACAACTTCACCGGGCGGCGGCGGAACCGGTGGATGAGCCGTGGCTTCGTCATCGCGACCGGCCGGTGGTCGTGGCGGTGGGCTCGCTGACGCCGCGAAAGGACTACGCGACCCTGATCGACGCGTTCGCGCGGCTGCGGGAGGAGCGACCGGCGCGGCTGATCCTCGTGGGTGACGGCAAATGCCGGCACGATCTCGAGCGCCAGGCGCAGTCCCTCGGCATCGCCGATGATGTCCGCTTCACGGGCCACCTGGCCAATCCCTATCCCTACCTGGCAGCAGCCGACGTATTCGCGCACACCTCGCGGTGGGAGGGCCTCGGCATCGTGCTGGTCGAGGCCCTGGCCCTGGGCACGCCGGTGGTGGCCACGGATTGCCCCAGCGGCCCGGCCGAGGTCCTCGACCGCGGCCGGCTGGGCCGCCTGATCCCGGTGGGCGACGCCGCGGCCGTCGCCGCCGCGTGTGCACAGACCCTCGATCATCGCCCCGACGCCGCGCTGCTGCGCGACGGCGTTACCGCCTACCAGGCGCGGGAGAGTGCCGAAGCCTACCTGCGCACGCTGTCGCTCGGGTGACCACCCGCCTCCCCGGACAATGCGGACGTCCGCGGCATTGCCGACGACGCCGGCGTGCCCGGACGGGTTTCCCGGCGCCCCGGAAGTGATAGACTCCCGCCCGCCCGGGCCCCGGGCCTCTCTGCCGGAAACCGAACGTGTGACGAGAACATGGATGCCGTGAGCCTGCTCCGCAGCGGCCGTGCCTACCTGGCGCCCCAACGCTATTCGACCTCGCCGCTGCCCGGAGTCCACTGGCTCGCCCTCGGCGGCATGATGGCGGTCGCCGTCATGACGTTCGCCTCCCGGGATATTACCCGCATCGGCGAAATCCTGACCTTCTTCCTGGCCGTGTTCTCCGTGAAGCACATCTACCGCACGGACCGGCACTGGTGGCTGTTCGCCGTGTTCATCGCCTACGCCGCCTGGATCCTGCTGATCGACTTCACCGTCTCCATCGCCCCGGACCACGTCAACGTGGCGAAGTACGAGCGCAACTACCTGCGGCAGTACTTCTTCCTGTTCTCCGGCTGGTGGCTCGGGGCCAACCTGCGCAACGTCAACGTGCTGCTCGTCGCCGCGCTGGCGGGATGCGCCCTCGGGCTCGCCGTTCTCTCTTCGCCGGAGGACTGGATCCGGGCGATCGAGGGCGGCCGCAGCGACTTCGGCTTCCACAACGCGCAGCACACGGCGCTGTATTTCGGCACGTGCCTGCTAATGCTGCTCCATCTCCTCGGCGAGGCACTGCGACTGCCCCGCCCGTACGCCCGCCGCGCGGTGATCGCTGCGCTGGCCGGCGCGGCAGCGCTGTGCCTTTTCATTCTCGCGGCCACGCAGACGCGCCAGACCTGGGTCGGCCTGGCCGCGGCCGCCGTCTGCGCAGCGGCTCTCATCGGGTTGTGCCGCCCGGCGGCACCCGTGCACTGGTCCCGGAAGAGGCTTGTCACCGCAGGTGCGGTGACGCTCGCGGTCGTCGCCGCGCTGGTATTGATGAACCCCTTCGAAGGGGCATGGGAGCGGACGCAGGCCGAGTGGAACACCGTGACGAAAATGCTCGAGGGGGAGACGCCGGAGCGCTATCGGAGCATCACCATTCGCCTGATCCAGTGGCGGACCGCCGGGGAATACATCGCCGCACGGCCGCTTACGGGCTACGGCGGCGGCGCGAACGGCACGATCACCGCCATGTCGGCGATGCCCGAGCAGCTTCAGGCCGGGTTCGGCCACTTCCACAACAGCTACCTGGAAAGCGCCCTCCACTACGGCCTGGTGGGAACGGCACTGTGGCTGACGGGGCTGGTGGTCCTGTTCATGCGCGCCTGGCAGGCCGTGCGCGACGGCAGGCTCGGGGCGCTGACGGGGGTGTTCGCAGTGAGCTGGGTCGCCTATTTCGCGGCCGTGAACTTCTTCGAGACCTTCATCAACTACGACTCGAGCTACTACGTCGCCTTGGTGGCCGGAGGGGCGATCTATGCCCTCACCATGGAGCGCCCGCGGCGATCCGCCGGCGGGGAGCCGCTCAACGAGCGTCGCTCTGCACGAGAACACGATTGAGCGTCGCGGCATAACGGTCCACCGAGAAGGCCGTGCGGACGTGCGCCTCGGCGGCGGCCGCCATCTCCCGCAGCCGCTCCGGGTCCCGCGCCAGCCCCTCCAGCGCCTCGGTGAGCCGATCCGGATCCGGAATCCCCGGGGGCACCAGCACGTCCCTCACGGGGTCATGGACATACTCCGGAAGCCCGTCGGCACCGCCGCCGAGGGCTTCGTACCGCGACACATCCCCGGTAACCGGGATCACGCGACCGGTGTCACCGTCCCGGACCGTCTCCGCCAGGCCGTCGACCCCGGTGACGACGGGCACCGCGCCGCAGGCCGCCGCCTCGATGGAGACCAGGCCGAAGGGTTCATGCAGGGACGGAACGACAAGCACGTCCACATCCCGGTAGAAACCGGCCATGTCCGCCACGTTGCCGCGGAACCGTACGCAGTCGTCCAGGGCGTGCTCCCGGACCAGCTCGCGACAGCGCCCCAGACCGGGCCCGTCGCCGGCGACATCCAGCCGGCACGGCACACCGCGCCTCCGCAGTCCGGCGATAACCGCCAGGAGAACGGGCAGGCCCTTCTTGTCCACCAGGCGGCCGGCGAACCCCACCCGCAGCACCCCGTCGGCAAGATACGGCCGCCGTCCGGCCGCCGAGCCCTCCGGCAGGCGGAGCCCGTTGGGCACCACGTGTACCGGGCCCGGATAGCCGATGCGCTCCGAGAGGATCCGGGCGCCGCCGCTGGAGACCGTGACCGCGAACGGGACATCCGCGAGCGCCCGGGACGCCTCGTCCACCGGCAGGCGCCAGGCCTTGCCGTGGTCGTAGTACACCATGGCCGCGCCGGACTCCCGGCATGCCCGGCGCCAGGCGTCCGTGGGCAACGTGCTCCAGAACACGACCCGGCCCGGCCGGACCCGGCGCACGATCCGGCGGATGTTGCGGTCGCGCAGCCCGCCGAGATCGGGTACGGGGAGCGCACCCACCTTCTTCACGCTGGACACGCGCCCGCGCGCCGCCCGCACGTTACGGAACGCCTGGTGGATGGCGCCCTTCGCGGCCACGTGGACCACCGGGTCACCACCGGCGGAGGCATCGAAATAGGAGGCGAACAAATGCTCCATGCCGCCGCGGCCGGCGAGGTTGACCACATGCAGAAGATTCACTGCGCCACCCGGTCCACGATCCTGGAAGAAGGCGCGAGCCTAACATAACGCGCCGGTGCCCCCGTGCCGCCGTATCGGGAAATCCCGCGGTCTCGTGTAGAATCCCCCGATCCGCCGCACTGCCACCCATCGAGACCGGAACCCGCTCAGCCCATGGACCCGTTTCACGTGACTTTCGTGGCCAGCCGTTTCCGTGACGGCGGCGTCGAACGACGGATCAACCGGCTCGCGGACGGCATGCTCCGCAACGGCGTGCACTGCACCTTCCTGCTCGGGGAAAGCGGCAAGGGCGGCGCGGGCGATCTGGTCCCGGCCGGGGTCGAGATGCGGGTGTGCCCGGGAGAGAGGCCGCTGCAGCGCGGCCTGCAGGCGCTGATGGCGGAACGCGACCCCGCCCGCCACGCCGTGCTCGCCTTCCGCGCCACCGATTTCTCGGCGACGGTGGCGACGGTCACCGGGGCGCCGGCGCCCAGGCCGGGCCTGTTCCTCGTCAGCGGCGCCTTCATGACGGAGCGCCTGTCCGGGTCGGGGCTGCAGCGCCTCCGGGGGTGGAAGCTGCATCGCCGCATGCGCCGCCTCTGGAGCCGCGCCGACGGGGTCCTCACCATCTCGCCGGAGATCGCCGCCGACTGGCGGAGCGTGCCGGGATTTCCCGCCGACAAGGTGCATTACGTCCATCCGCCCGTGGTGGGCGAGGACGTCGACACCCTGAGCCGGGAGCCGGTCGAGCATCCCTGGGCCGCCGGCGATGCGCCGCCGGTGATTCTCGGTGTCGGCCGGCTGGTGCGCGACAAGCGCTTCCATCTGCTGGTGGAAGCGGTCCGTCAGGTCCGCGAGCAGTACGACGTGCGCCTGGTCATTCTGGGCAAGGGGCCGGAACAGGAGCGCCTGGCGGAGCAGGCGCGCGGTCTCGGCATCGGCGATGTTACGGACCTGCCGGGGTTCAGCGCCAACCCGTACGCCTGGATGCGCTGCGCGCGGATGCTGGTCCTGCCCTCCGGGCACGAGACCTTCGGGCTGGTGCTCATCGAGAGCCTGTTCACCGGGACGCCGTTCATCGCCATGGCCGAGGCGAAGGGACCGGCATCGATCCACGCGGCCACCCGGCAGGGGGAGCTTGTCGCCCCCTCGACCTCCGGGGCGTTGGCCGAAGCCATCTCGCGGGAGCTCTCTGCCCCGGCGGACCCGGATTCACTCCGGGCCGCAGCCACGCCCTACGATTCCATCAACAGCGCGCGGGACCACCTGGATGCGATTCACGGCGTCTTGCAGGACGGGCACTGAATGCGGGTTGCATTTCTCTTGATCGATTACGGCCGGGGCGGGGTCGAACGCATGGTGATCAACACCGCGAGCGCCCTCGCCCGGGCCGGCATGGAACCCCATCTCATCGTCAGCGATCCACAGGGCCCGTATCTCGACGAGACCGACCCGTCGGTCGCCGTCGATGACGTTGGCCCTCGGCCGTCGGCATCGTCCCTCGCCAGCCACCTGCAGGCAATCCAGGCCGAGGTGGTGATCAGCGCAAAGCTTGCCGATGACCGACTCCTGGCCAGGGCAGCTCGCCGGATCACCCCCCGCCCCAGCTTGCTCTTCCGCGTGGGCAACCCGATCGGCCACCGGCTGCGATCCCGCGGAGGATGGGCACCATGGCAACGGTGGCAACTGCGATCGCTTCGCCGATTGTACCGGCAGGCGGACGGCTGCATCGCGGTATCGTCCGGTATCGCCGAGGATCTCACGGACAGCCTCCGCGTGCCCCGCGAGCGAATACACGTGCTGCCCAACCCGACCGTCAGCGACGAGCTGTTCACAAGGGCGAACGAGGACGTCTCGCACCCTTGGTTCCAGCCCGGATCGATCCCGGTCGTCCTGGCTGCCGGCGCACTGCGCAAGCAGAAGGACTATGGCACGCTCGTCCGTGCGTTCGCCCGCGCGCGGGCCGAAGTCGACGCAAGGCTGGTCATTCTCGGGGACGGCCGCCAGAGGGAGCGCCTTCTGGCACTGGGAGCCGAGCTGGGTATCGGCGGCGCTCTCGATCTGCCCGGCTGGGTGCAGAACCCCCATGCGTACATGTCCCGCGCCAGCGTGTTCGCATTGTCCTCGCGCTGGGAAGGCTCCCCCAACGCCCTGGTCGAGGCCGCCGCCCTCGGCACCCCGGTGGTCGCCACGGACTGCATCAGCGGCCCGCGCGATATCCTCCAGAACGGCCGGCTCGGCGGGCTGGTCGCCGTTGGCGACGACAAGGCCCTGGCGGCGGCCCTTGTTCGCGCATTAACCGATCCACCCCCGGTATCGTGGACCCGGTCTGCCGCGGCCCCGTATCATGCGCACGCAAGTGCGCAAGCATACGCAGCCGCACTGCGGACATATGCACCGGATAGCCGGTACCCCCAGACCCGCGCAACCACGTAAGAGCGGATCAAGATTCAGCCCATGGCGATCGTCTGTCACAAGCACAAGTTCATGTTCATCAAAACGCGGAAGACCGCCGGGAGCAGCGTGGAGATCGCTCTTTCGCGGCTGTGCGATGCGGATGACTTCGTCACCCCCCTCAGCTACCCCGACGGCTTCGACGAGCGCCTGCGCCGCGAATCAGGTGGCCAGTCTCCGGTCAACTGGCGCAAGCGATGGTGGCAATACCGCGACTGGAAGGAAATCCGCCATCGCATCAAGTACGGCAAACAGGCAATGGTCCTCGGCACCCACGCCACCGCACGTGAACTTCGGAACCGCTATGGTGACGCCACGTGGAACCAGTATCTCCGGGTCACCATTGAAAGAAACCCCTGGGACAAGGCGGTCTCGCGCTACTGGTGGATGAAGCACCGCCACGAGCGCCGCCATTCCACGCCCTTCGAGCCCATGTCCGCGTTCTTCCACCGCGTCGCCGAGCAGCGTCCCCACTGGCTGTCCAACTGGCACCATTACACGATCAACGACCAGCTTGCCGTCGACGTCGTGCTCTTCTACGAGACACTCCAGGACGATCTTTACGCCCTGGCGCGACGGCTCCGTGTATCCGAGGAAACGTTACAGTTGCCGCAGAAGCGCGCCAAGAGCGGATTCCGCCGGGACGATCGCCCGTACACCGAGGTGCTATCCCCTCAGGACAGGGACTTGATCACCGATGTCTGCCGGAAAGAGATCGAGCTGTTCGGTTATCGGTTCGAAGCAGGCGAAAACCACGACACGGCGACTACACACTAAGCTCCCAAAGCACACCTAGCAGCGGCTACCTTTGACACATTCCAACCGTGCACGGACAGAACATCATGGATCTCATCCTTCATATCGGTTTACCGAAAACCGGTACGACAACCATCCAGCGTGCGCTGCTTGACGAGCACTCGGGATCCTTTGTCCCGCGCGGGAAAAGGAATCCGGACGACCCGGACACCCTGGCGCACGCCGTTGGCGAGAAGGATACCGGGCCACCGGAACGATCAACGGAACGACTGCACCGCGCGCAGCGCTGGGCGCACGAGATCCGGGACCAGGCACAACGGCACGACCCCGCACTGAGGACCGTCGTCATCAGCCAGGAGGCGCTATGCGACTGGCGCGCCCGGGGACGCCCCCACCGGCTACCGATCAGCATGAGTGATTGGTCGAAACGGTCTCTCCGCCGGGAGGGCAATCCGCCGATCGTCGACTTCCTGAAGTTATGGAAAGACGAAATCTGGCCCTGGGGTCGCGTTCGGGTAATCTTTACCGTCCGGAATCAACCCGAGTGGCTGGCGTCTCTCTATGCTCAGTTGAGCGACCGGATCGTGCGTCCGTCACAAAAGGATTTCGAGCGCCGCGTGTATTCGCTAATAGACACGGACGATCCCTACATTCAATGGTCGCACTGGCACGCTGGGCTTGTAGAGGCTCTTGGAAGCGACAATGTTTGTACGCTTCTTACGGAAGAGATTGATTCTCCGCATTTCTGGAAAAAGCTCGGCACCTTTGTGGACCCAGGAACGACAAATCCGGATCTCCACAAGAATCCCGATATTGAAGAAAACAAGCGCAATGAAAGCCCAGGAGTCGCCTGGCGCATACGGCCACCGCATATTCGCCGCATGGTAATGAATAACTGGCCCGATAATCGTTTTAATGGACTCCGGTTATCAACGCTTCGCTTTATGGACAAGACCGAATCTCTGTACAAGCCTGTAACCCGGCTTCTCTTTTTTCCTGTACGAGGAAGAAATTTCCTTCTCACGGACCGAGTACGCCAGGATATTCTTCGACACGTACGCTTGAGCAACCAGCGGCTCGCCGAACAGCTCGGTCGCGACCTGGAATCGCTTGGTTATTACTGACCGGGTTCTGCTCGGCCCGGCGGCACCGAGCATGGCTGAAGGGTCGGCTCACCTTATACCTCCTAATCCAAGTGGCACGGTAAGCTCATGAAAGGGTCAAACGCTAAAGGGAGCTCCTTGAACACTCTTTCGCGAATACGCGGATATTACAAGAGGCTAACTCTTGGACCCAATCCCAACATTCTTGTCCATGTTGGGAAATGCGGAGGAAGCACCCTAAAAAAGGCGGCGAAGAGGCAGCAGCGCTACAAGAGCATGAAAGTCGTTCATATCAAGAAACCTCCCATTCACAAAGGTGCGTCATACCTACTGACGATACGAAATCCCATATCGCGCGCTCTTTCCGCGTTCAACTGGCGCTACAAGCTCGTAGTGGAGGACGAGACGCAAAAGGACAGGTTCCAAGGGGAGTGGGCAATACTCACAAAATACGGAACCCTGGACACACTCGCCCTCTCTCTATACGCGAAGGACGGAAGTGCAAACGCAGAGGCTCAACAAGATTTTTTATCGATACATCATCTCGGGGAAAACATTCATTTCTACCTTGGCGAACTTCTCCAGTCAGTAGAACCTGATCAAATTCGGGGAGTTTTCAGCCAGGAATTTCTCGATTCTGACATCTACGATATATTCGGACTTCCAAGTACGGAAAGAAGAAAATCGAACAAGAAGATCACGGAACCTTCGAGGCTGGAGCTGAGCCCGCAAGCGGTTGAGAACATGAAGAGGTTCCTCAGAAACGACTACGAGTGCATTGAAAGACTTCATGAAATGGAGAAGATCAGCGACTACAAGTACAGCGTCATAATGAGCTACGAGGATTCCCCGTAAGCTCACCGGAGACGGCCGGCGTCGGGCCGTGGGCCGTCGCTTCGTGCGTGACGCGCCGAGCGGACGCGCATAACATACGGATCCGCGCGGAACATATGCACATACTCAGCACCAGGGGGCATGGACAGCACTTATGACGCAATCCGTGGTCATCCACATCGGTCTTCACAAGACGGGAACCAGGTATCTCCAGCGGATGGTGTTTGCACAACTGCCCTCGGCGGAGTTCGTGTTCAACCCTCCGGCCCTGACGGACCCGCTCCGGCAAGCGCTACGCGCCCCCGGCAACCGGGAAGCGGCCGACCGCGCACGAGAGGCCGTCGAACGCTGGCGCTCCGAGGGCGACACGCGAACCCTGGTGCTGAGCCAACCCCATGCATCCGGCGACATGTACGGCATGCATCAGGGCTACGAGGAGCATGCGGCGCTTCTCCGGGAGCTGTTTCCGAAGGCGAGAATCGTCTACGTCGTCCGCAACGTAGCGAGCTGGTTGCAATCGGCGTATCGGCAGAGCCTGGTGAAGGACCCGGGGCAGCCGATCGAGCGCTTCCTGAACTTCTACGACGGTGCGTTCCATCCGCGTCCTGCCGCCTGGGTGGCGGGCAACCGGACACTGGATGCGACCGGCATGCGTTTTCTCGACATCTACAACACGTACGCGCAGGCGTTCGGCCCGGAGCGGGTGTATCTGTTTACCCAGGAGCACCTGCGCAAGCGCCCGGATGCGGTGAACCGGCGGCTTGCGCAGGCGCTCGCCATCGACCGCCTGCCGGAACCTCCCCATGAGCGCTCGCAGAACCGCTCGTTCTCGGCACTCGCCATCCACCTCTTCTTCCCGGGCGCCTGGCTGCGCTCCGGTCGCCCGCCGGAGCACGCCATCGGCCAAGGCCCTGGAACGATTCGGCGCCGCCTCAAGCGCCTTCGCAAGTTGCGGGCGAACGTGATCAAGCATGTTTTTGACCGCATTGCCTATATCGACTGGGACCTTCTGGAACGGGGCGGAATGCGCAGGGAACTGAACACCCTCTACGAAGCGGAGGAAGCCGAGCTGCAGCGTATCGCGTCCCGCATACTTGATGAGGGCCCTGAATCGATGCGACAGCACTCCCGCGACAGCTGATTTTCGGGAAGGCCACTACCGTGCGTCGACGCTCGCGACCTGTCCCGGACCCTGCCGGAGTCCGTCGACAGGGCGGCCATGAGAGGTCGTGCCCGTTCCCCCGGTATCCGAGTCACCACGATAATCGCCGCAGGCTGGATGTTATCCTGTTTATCTTATGAACGAACTCAGTGAAGCCAAGGCCGCTATCAAGAATGCGGCGGGACACCAGCTCACTTCCGGACAGTCCCTGGAGGTGTACAAGCGCATCCTCGCCTACGTCATTCCCTACTGGCGCCTGGCGATCCTGGCGGTGATCGCCATGATCATGGCCGCCGGCGGCCAGGCGGCGTTCGCGTGGATCGTGCAGCCGCTGGTGGACGGCACCTTCATCGAGCAGGATCCCGGCGCGCAGACCTGGGTCCCGCTCGCCCTGGTGGGCATCTTCCTGTTCCACGGCTTCAGCATGTTCGCCTCGGACTACAGCGTGGCCTGGGTGGGCCGCAACGTCGTCGCGGACATGCGCCAGGATGTCTTCGAGAAGTATCTGGCCCTGCCCACCAGCTTCTTCGACGCCGGCTCCCTGGGCTTTCTGAAGGCGAAGCTCACCTACAACGTCAACCAGGTCGCCAATGCCGCCTCCCAGGCCGTGGTCACCCTGGTCCGCGACACCTTCACCATCGTCTTCCTGATCGGCTATATGGTGTATCTGGCGGGCTGGCTGACCCTGGTGTTCTTCGCCGTGGCGCCGCTGCTGGGCGGGGTCATCCTCTGGGCCAACCGGCGCTTCCGCAAGACGGCCCGGCGCATGCAGAACGCCGTGGGCGGCCTGGGCCAGATCGCCGAGGACACCCTGCGCGGCCACAACGAGGTCAAGATCTTCGGCGCCACCGGCTACGAGGCGGCACGCTTCCACCGCGTCAACGAACGCCAGAAGAAGCAGCATCTGCGCTACATCATGGTCAAGGCGATGAGCCAGCCCCTGGTCCAGCTCATCGCGGTGATCGCCCTGGCGGTCATCCTGTATCTCGCCACCATGGACGTGGTCATGGAAGCGGTCAGCCCCGGCGGCATTCTCTCGTTCATCACCGCCATCACGCTGATGATGGGGCCGCTGAAGCGCATCGTGAAGGTCAACTCGGAGATCCAGCGGGCCATCGCCGCCGGCGAGAGCCTGTTCGAGACGCTGGACGAGGACTCGGAGCCGGACCACGGCACGGTGCCGCTGGAGCGCGCGGAAGGCCACGTCGCCTACGAGCACGTGGATTTCTGCTATACGCCGGACACGCCCCTGGTCCTCAACGACATCAGCTTCGAGATCAAGCCGGGCGAGACGCTCGCCCTGGTGGGCCGCTCGGGCAGCGGCAAGTCCACCATCGCCAGCCTCCTGCCGCGGTTCTACGAGCCCACGCACGGCCGCATCCTGCTCGACGGGTGCGCCATCGACGAGTACCCCATGAAGGACCTGCGCGCGCAGATCGCCCTGGTCACCCAGCAGGTGGTGCTGTTCAACGATACCGTCGCCAACAACATCGCCTACGGCATGCCGGAGCGCGCCACCCGGGAGCAGCTGGAGGAGGCCGCCGCCTCGGCCAACGCCCTGGACTTCATCCGGGCGCTGCCCCAGGGCTTCGACACGCCCATCGGCGAGAACGGCATCATGCTCTCCGGGGGCCAGCGCCAGCGCCTGGCCATCGCGCGGGCGCTGATCAAGGACGCGCCGATTCTCATCCTCGACGAGGCCACCTCGGCGCTGGACTCGGAATCCGAGCAGATGATCCAGGAGGCGCTGGAACGGCTCATGGAATCGCGAACCACCCTGGTGATCGCGCACCGGCTGTCGACCATCGAGAACGCCGACCGCATTCTCGTGCTGGACCAGGGGCGCATCGCGGAGACCGGCACGCACTCGGAGCTCCTGGCCCGCAACGGCCACTACGCGCAGCTGCAGGGGACTCCGGTGCCGGAAGAGCAGGAAGCGTGACGGCGGCGCGTGCGAGCGCGCCGGCGGCCGTCTTCCGGTAGGCGGCCCCACACCCGGGAACGAACAAGAGGAGAAACGGGCCTTGCAGAGCATTCACCCCGAGCAGGTCGGCCTTTCCGGCGAACGCCTCCAACGCATCGGCGACTGGCTGCGCGGCCACGTGGACGCCGAGCGCCTGGCCGGCGCCAACGTGGTGGTCCACCGCCGCGGCGAGACGGCGTACTACGACGCCGCCGGGTATCTGGACGTGGAGTCGAAGACACCTGTGGCGCCTGACTCGATCTTCCGCATCTACTCCATGACCAAGCCGGTGACCAGCGTCGCCGCAATGATGCTCTACGAGCAGGGGGCGTTCCAGCTGGACGACCCGGTGGCCCGGTTCCTGCCCGAGTTCCGGAACATGCAGGTGCTCGTCGGCGGCGACGCCGACAACCCCCAGTACGAGCCGGCCCACGGCCTGATCACCATGCGCCACCTGCTCACCCACACCTCGGGGCTGACCTACGATTTCTTCCGCACCTCGCCGGTGGACGCCCTCTACCGCGAGCACGGCATCTCGTTCGCCACCGGGCGCACGGACCTGGCGGACATGGTCCGGCAGCTGGCGGAGATGCCGCTGCTGTTCCACCCGGGCCGACAATGGAACTACGGCGTGTCCACGGATGTGCTGGGCCGCGTGGTCGAGGTGCTCTCGGGCGAGGCCCTCGACGCCTTCTTCGCCCGCCACATCTTCGAGCCCCTGGGCATGCCGGATACCGCCTTCGCGGTGCCGGAGGACAAGCTGGACCGCTTCACCGCCATGTACACCTCCAGCACCATGCTGCCGCCGCCGAGCATGGGCCCCGAGCCCACCGAGGTCCTGCCCGAGCCCGTGGGCGGCCTGCAGCTGTTCGACGGCGCGGCCGGGCGCTTCCAGGCGCCGGCGCGGATGTTCTCCGGCGGCGGCGGGCTGACCTCCACCATGAACGACTACCTGCGCTTCTGCCGCATGCTGCGCGGCGGCGGCGAGCTGGACGGGGTGCGGCTGCTGGGCCGCAAGACGGTGGATTTCATGCGCAGCAACCACCTCCCGGGCAGCATGGAGGACATGGGCGAGCCCCGCTTCAACAACTCCCACATGGGTGCCGGCTGCGGCTTCGGGCTCGGTTTCTGCGTGGTCCTGGATCCGGCCCGCGCGCAGACCATGGGCTCGCCGGGCGAGTACTTCTGGAGCGGCATGGCGAACACCCAGTTCTGGATCGACCCGGTGGAAGACCTCGTCGTCATCCAGATGGCGCAGCTCATGCCCTCCTCGCTTCTGCCCCTGCGGCGGGAGCTGCGCTCGCTGGTCTACCAGGCCATCGTGGACTGATCCATGGCCGCCGACGCATCCAGACGCCGCATCTTCCTGGTGGACAACGGCTCGCTGCGGCCGTCGTCGACGCTCAACCTGCGCCGGGTAGCGGCGGCGCTGAGCGACCGCTGCGGCGTCACCGTGGAGCCGGTCTCCCTGCTCCACTCCAACAAGGTGCCGGCCGAGGAGCTGGACGGCGAGGCCGCGCGCACGTTCGGGCCCGCCGCCACGCGGGCGGCACAGGACGGCGCCGAGGAGATCGTGGTGGTGCCGTTTTTCTTCGGCCCCAGCCGCGCGCTCACCGGCTATCTCCCGGAACGGGTGGCAACGCTGCGGGAGCACCACCCGGAGCTGGCCGTCCGCGTCGCCAGGCCGCTGGTGGACCTCTACGGTCCCGTCGACCTGCGGCTGGCGCGGGCCCTGCGCGACGGCGTCCTGGATACCGTCGAGGACGGCACGAACCCGGCCGTGGCCCTGGTGGACCACGGCAGCCCCATCCCCGAGGTCACCGCCGTTCGCAACGTGCTCGCGGGTCAGCTCGGGGCGCTGCTGGAAGGCCGCGTCGCACGCGTGGCGCCGGCTTCCATGGAACGCCGCGACGGCGACGACTACCGGTTCAACGAGCCGCTGCTGGAGAGCCTGCTGGATGAGCCCGGATTCAACCAGGGGCCGGTCGTCGTGGCCATGCTGTTTCTCTCCCCCGGGCGCCATGCCGGCCCGGACGGCGACGTCGCCGCGATCTGCACCGCGGCCGAGGGCCGCAACCCGGGGCTGACCACCCGCATGACCCCGCTGGCCGGCGAGCACGAGGCCGTCCTGGACGTCCTCGCCGACCGGCTGACCGCGGCGCGCGCCGGCGACGGCCTGCTGCTGTCCGTCACTCCATGATGCGCTGCAGGTCCTGCCGGCGCCGCTGAACGGCGCGGATGTCTTCCTCGGGCACATCCTCGTACATGCCGGCGATCTGCTCCATCTGCCGTTCCATCTGCTGCCGGAACTGCTGCTTCTGCTCGTCGGAGATGTTGGGATTGTCCTCCAGCTGCTGCATGGCCTGCTCCATCTGGCCCCGCATGTCGCCGCTGCCCTGCATCTCCACGGCCATCAGCGCCCGGTAGATGCGCCCGCCGACGCGCGACCACTCGCCCACGTCCTGGTAGCCGTGGCTGCGGATAATCGCGCGCACCTCCTCGTGCTGCTGCGCCGACTGCGCCAGCATCCGCTCGAAGTCCATGTCTTCCGGGCCCTCCGGCGTGTACTCGTCCGCCGCCAGATCCTCCTGGCTCTCGCCCCAGGACTGCAGCTCCTGCATGGACTCCAGCCAGCGGTCGATCTCCGAGTCGTCCAGCGCGTGGGCCGGCGCGAATGCCAGCACTCCGGTCAGGGCCAGTGCCGCTGTCCATCCCCGTACCATCATGACCCTTCCTCCTGCTGTTGCTGTTAGCATCCAACTCCGCCGGCTCGTGTATTCTCGACACGTCCGACGGTCGTCCATCAAGCCAGAGTACCCGGCCCACGGTCATGAAACCCCGAGTCAGCCTCGTCGGCAAGTATACGGTGTTCTCGCTGGCGCTCATCCTGGGTGCCGTGGCGGGGCTGAGCGTGCTCTATGCCCAGTTCTCCGACACCCTGATCGAGCGTCTCACGGGCGAGCGGCTGAACGCGCAGCTCGCGGGTACGGCCAACCGCATCAGCGCCTTCATCGACAACCGCATCTACCAGCTGGAGACGCTGTCCAGCCACCCGGCCATGCCGCTGTACCTGACCGCGGAGGTCCGCGTCCCCGAGGGCGTCGAGGAGCTGGTCCGGGTCGAGGCCGACTCGCCGGATCTCTACGGCATCCTGTTCTTCGACGGTGACGATCGCCTGGCCAACCTGGTACCGGGGCAGGCCGCCTCCGGCCCCCCGTACTGGTCCCGCCGGGGCTGGAGCATCGCCCCCCTGCCCCGCACCCGCACCGGCGGTACCGAGATCATCGGCCCGCACGTGCCCGACAGCGGCGCCCCCGGCTGGCTCCTGATCCGCCAGCCGCTGCGGGGCATGCAGGGCGGCGAACGCCGGGGCCACGTCGCCCTGCACGTCCGCCTGGCATCCATTACCGAGCGTATCCGCATCGAGGACCTCTCCGGGGCGACCCGCACGTTCCTGCAGCTGCCTGACGGCCGGCTGCTCACGCCCACCGGGCGCCCCGTGAGCAAGGCCCCGCCGGACCTCATGCAGGGCCCGGAGGTCCTGCCCGGCTGGCACATCGCCTACCAGATCGAGGCCGAGCACATCCTCAATCCGGTGCGTACCGCCCAGCTCGGGATGTACTCCCTGGCCGGAGCCACCGGCGTGGGGCTGGTGCTGGTATTCTGGCGGCTGGCCCGCAGCCTGCGGCGCCGGGTCAACCGGCTGGTCGACGGCGCCGACACCCTGGCCGCCGGCGACCTCCAGTTCCGGCTGCGCGTCCACGAGGACCGCTGGGACGAGATCGACGTGGTCGCCCACGGCTTCAACGCCATGGCCGACCGGCTGCAGCAGATGCTCCAGCGCACAATCCAGAGCGAGAAGATGGCCGTGCTCGGCGAGTTCGCGACGGGGGTGGCCCACGAGGTCCGCAACCCCCTGGCCACCATCAAGCTGACCGTCCAGGCCCTGGCCCGCAAGGAGCACGACCAGCGCCGCCGCGAGCTGCTGGTGGACGTGGAGCAGGAGATCGACCGCCTCAACCGGGTGGTGGGCGATCTGCTGACCTACGGCCGCGCCACCGCCGGCGAGTCCGCCTGCTTCGAGATCCGCACCGCCTTCCGCAAGGCCACCACCGTGGTCGAGGCCAGCGCCCGCGACAAGGGCGTGGACATCAGCACCAGCGGCGACTCGCGGCTGTGCGTCTACGCCAACGCCGAGCAGGTGGTGCAGTGCCTGGTCAACCTGCTGGCCAATGCCGTCGAGGCGTGCGGCGAGGATGACGTCATCCGCCTGCGCGCCCACGAGGAGCATGCCCAGGTCCGCATCGATGTCACCGACAACGGGCGCGGCATGGATGCCGCCACCCTGGAGCGGGTCACCGATCCGTTCTACACCACGCGGGAGGACGGCACCGGCCTGGGGCTGAGCATCACGCGGCAGCTGGCGCTGCTCAACGGCGGCAGCCTGGAGCTGGCCAGCGAGCCGGGCGAAGGCACCACGGTGACCCTGCGCCTGCCCCGCTGCAGGACGGACGAGCCAGCCGGGAAGGAATCATGACCGCAGCCCGCATCCTCGTGATCGACGACGAGAAGAGCTTCGTGCGCTCCCTGCTGTTCGGCCTGCAGGAGGAGGGCCTGGACGCCGACGCCGCCTACACCGGCGAGGACGGCCTGGCCGCCGCGCGCAGCAATCCACCGGATCTGGTCCTGCTGGACCTGCGCCTGCCGGGAATGGACGGCATGGACGTGCTCGCGGCGCTGAACCAGGAACTGCCGGAGCTGCCGGTGGTGATGATCTCCGCCCACGGCGACACGCGCGCCGCGGTGCAGGCGGTCAAGGCCGGCGCGTCGGACTATCTCACCAAGCCCTTCGCCCTGGACGAGGTCCTGCACCTCATCGAGACCACCACCCGCCGGGAGCGCCTGCGCAGCGAGCTCAACTACCATCGCGAGCGCGCCGCCGATACCGACTCCGGCCTGGTGGGCGACAGCCCGCCCATGCAGACGCTCTGGACGACCATTCAGCGGGTGGCCGGCAGCAGCACGGCACGCATCCTCCTACAGGGGGAGTCCGGCACGGGCAAGGCACTGGTGGCGCGCGCCATCCACGCCCAGAGCCCCCGCGCCGCCCAGGCGTTCGTGGAGATCAACTGCGCGGCGCTGCCGGAGCAGCTCATCGAGGCCGAGCTCTTCGGCGCCGAGAAGGGCGCGTATACCGGCGCCCACCAGCGCCGGGCCGGGCTGGTCAGCCTCGCCGACGGCGGCACCCTGTTCCTGGATGAGGTCGGCGAGCTGCCGTTCCCCCTGCAGGCGAAGCTGCTGCACTTCCTGGAGAACGGCGACTACCGCCCGGTGGGCGCCGCCCGCTCGCAGTCCGCGGACGTCCGCGTGGTCGCCGCCACCAATCGCTCCCTGGACACGGAAGTCCGCGACGGGCGCTTCCGCGAGGACCTCTACTTCCGCCTCAATGTCTTCGAGCTGCGCGTGCCGCCGCTGCGCGAGCGCGGCGACGACATCGCCACCCTGGCCCAGGCCCTGGCGCAGCGCCAGGCAGAGACCGAGGGCTGCCAGCCCGTGCACTTCAGCACCGCGGCCATGGAGCAGCTCGCGGGCTACGCCTGGCCCGGCAACGTGCGCGAGCTCAAGAACCTGGTGGAGCGCCTGACCATTCTCTACCCCGGCGGGCTCATCGAGCCGGCGCACCTGCCCGCGGAGATCACCCGCGAGCCGCCCGCTTCGCCGCAACTCGACGAGCGGCTGGACCAGACCGAGCGGCGCATGGTGCTCGATGCCCTGGAAGCCAGCGGCGGGCGCAAGGGCGAGGCGGCGGCCCGCCTGGGCATCTCGCGGCATGCGCTCAAGCGCCGCATGCAGCGCCTGGGACTGGCCTGAGCGGAAACCGCTCAAAGGCACCCGCGCAGGCGAGCGCCAGCCGCTCACGCGGAGCGCCGCGATCGCCGCTGAACCCGCCCCGGCAGGCGCCGGGCGCACCTGGCCCCGCACTTGCACTGTAGCCGGGAAACGACATGACCGCGGGCCCTCCGGGCCACCGCGGCGAGCATGCGCAGACCGGCAAGGGCACGACGCCGGCAGCGGGGAGGAGAACTTCATGGGCCGTGCCACCATCGTGGCGCTAGGGACGGCTGTTGCATTCCTGATCACCGTGGGCGCGGCATCCGCGCAGCCGACCGGCCGCGTCGAGCTGGGCGCGAGCGCGGCCCAGGCCGACGGCACCGTGGCGTGCATGTACCCCATGACCGGCCGCGGCGCCACCTACGGCCGGGACAGCATCCACGGCATCGAGCTGGCGCTGGACCGGCTGGCCGACGACCCCGCGGCACCCCGGCTGCGCGTGCTGGTGGAGGACTCCCGCTCCAAGGCCTCGTTCGCCGTGCGCATGGCCGAGGATTTCATCAGCAACCAGGGCGCCGACATTCTCTGCGGCATGGTCAGCTCCGGCGTCGGGCGCGCCGTCAGCCGGTTCGCCCGGGAATCCGGAACCATCCTGGTCGGCACCGACCACGCCTCCTCCCGGCTGACCCTGGAGGAAGGCCACCGCTACTACTTCCGCGTCTCCAGCGACACCTGGTACTCCCACGCCGCCGGCGCCCGCTATCTCAAGGAGCTGCGGGAGGAAACGGGCTGGCAGAGCCTCGCGTTCCTGGGGCCCGACTACGAGTACGGCCGCGTCGCCTGGCGGGACCTGCGCATGGCCCTGGACCAGATCGGCGTGGACTACGAGCCGGCCGGCACCTACTGGCCGCGTCTCTACGAGCCCGACTACTCGCTGTACATCCAGGCCCTGCTGGAGAACCCGCCGGACATCCTCGTCACCGCACTCTGGGGCGGCGACTTCAACGCCTTCGTGGAGCAGGCCCGCAAGACCCGGCTGTTCGAGCTCATGCGCGTGGCCAACTTCGATGCCGGCGGCAACTACGACACGCTGGTCTCTTTCGGTGAATCCGCGCCCGAGGGGCTGATCCTGTCCGCCCGCCACCACGTCAACTGGCCGCAGACGCAACGCAACCGCGACTTCGTCCGCGCCTTCCACGACAAGGCCGGCCACTACCCGAGCTACGCCGCGCTCGGCGCCTATACCGGCATTCTCGCCATCGCCAGGGCCGCCGAGGCCGGCGGCGACATCCGGGACACCGACGCCATGATCGCCGCCCTGCGCGGGCTCGAGATCCCGCTGCCCGCCGACCCGGAAGGCTACACTTCGTATATCGACCCCGAGACGCACCAGATCGTGCAGGCCCAGGCCATCGGCTCGCCGGCCCGCAACGGCCGGTTCCCGCCCGCGCAGGTGCTGCTGGGCGACTGGCACGTCTACGAGGCCGAATCGCTGAAACCGTCACCCGCCCTCATCGAGCGGCGGCGCGGCAACTCCGGCGGCAGCTCTCCGTAGAGCCTCCGCCGGCGCACTCCCACGCAGACAACAAACGCTCTGGAGGAGAAACCATGAAAGCGCACAAGTCCCTGTCCCGCTGGACCCGCGGTGTCACCACCGCCGGCAGCGCCCTGGCCCTGGCGGCCGCGGGCCTCGCCGGCATGACCGCCACCGCCAGCGCCGAGGAAGACACCTTCCGCGTCGGCGTCGTCGCCTTCCTGTCCGGCAACGCGTCCGGCCCGTTCGGCATTCCCGCCCGCAATGCCGCCGAGGTCGTCATCGAGGGCATCAACAACGGCGATCTGCCGGCACCGTACGATACCGCCGGGCTCAACGGCCTCACCATCGATCCGGTCTACATCGACGAGAACGGCGGCACGTCACAGCAGGTCGAGGAATTCCGCAACCTCGTCGAGCGCCGCGACGTGGACGCCGTCGTGGGCTATACCTCCAGCGGCAACTGCCTGGCCATCGGCCCGGTGGCCGAGGAGCTGGAGATGCTCACCATCGCCTTCGACTGCGGCACGCCCCGACTGTTCGAAGAGGTGGAGTCGCCGCAGTACCTGTTCCGCACCGGCCTCGACGCCACCGCCGACAACATCGGCGCCGTGCGCTACCTGCAGGACACGCGCCCGGACGTCACGCGGATCGCCGGCATCCAGCAGAACTACGCCTGGGGCCAGGACTCGTGGCGGGACTTCCAGGCCGCGCTGGACACGCTCATGCCCGACACGGAGATCGTCGCCGAGCAGATGCCGCAGATCTTCCAGGGCAACTACGGCTCCGAGATCTCGGCCCTGCAGACGGCGCGCCCCGAGATCGTCCACTCCAGCTTCTGGGGCGGCGACATGGAAGCCTTCGTCACCCAGGCGAACGCACGCGGCCTTCTGGACACGGCCACCGCCCTGCTCACCACCGGCGAGTCGGCGTTCTACCGCTTCGAGGACCGGGCCCCGGACGGCACCATCCTGGGCGGCCGCGGACCGTACGGCGTATTCGCGCCGGACAACGCGCTCAACCGCTGGTTCACGGACGCCTACGTCGAAGCGCATGGTGAACAGCCGAGCTACCCGTCGCACAAGATGGCGCAGGCCCTGCTGGGGCTGAAGCACGCCGCGGACAACGCCGGGGCGGAAGCAGGCACCAAGCCGGACCGGGACGCCATCATCGAGACGCTGCGCGGCGCCTCCTTCGAATCCGTCAGCGGCACGGTGCGCATGGACCGGGCGGACGGCCACCAGGCCGTGCAGGACATGGTCTACGGCGAGTATCACTATGACTCCAGCGAGGGGCCGCGCCTGGAGAACGTGATCCACTACGAGGCCGAATGCGTCACGGCACCGGAAGGGGAAGATCCCGTGGAATGGATCGAGGCCGGCTTCCCCGGCGTCGACTGCGAGTAAGCGCGTGCCCCGGGCCGGCGGCGACTGCCCCGGCCCGGGCCCGACCCGAGGAATCAATCTATGCTGACTGCCTGGGCCATCCTTGCCGACGGCTTGATCTACGCGTCGTGGCTGTTCCTCATCGCCGCCGGGCTGACCGTCATCTACGGCGTCATGCGCATTCTCAACCTGGCCCACGGCGCCTTCTACGCCCTGGGCGCCTATACCGCTGCGACGGCCATCGGCTGGTACTACGGCGGCAGCGGCGACACGCACATGCTGGTGAGCTACCTGCTGCTCGGCGGCTGCGCGCTGGTGGCCGGCGCCCTGCTGGGGGCCGCCGTCGAGCGGGGCGTTCTGCGCATCATGTACGGGCGTGACGAGATCCTGATGCTCATCGTCACCTTTGCGCTGCTGCTGATCCTCGACGACGCCATGAAGCTGATCTGGGGCACCCAGTCCTACCTGCCCTACCAGCCCTATGCCGAAATGGGCCGCATGAACTTCGACGGCCTCTCGGTGGCGTACTACGACGTCACCCTCATCGCCATCTCCCTGCTCGTGGGCCTCGGGCTCTGGTACTGGCTCGAGCGGACCCACACGGGCAAGATCCTGCGCTCGATCATCCACGACCGCGAGGTGTCCGCGGCCATGGGGGTCAACGTCAAGCGCATGTTCACGATCACGTTCATGATCGGCGCCGGCCTGGGCGCGGCGGCGGGCGGCCTGACGGCGCCGGCCATCTCCGTGGCCCCGGGCCTGGGCGCCGAGGTCATCGTCGTGGCGTTCGCCGTCGTCGTCTCCGGCGGCCTCGGCAGCATCGGCGGCGCCGCCATCGGCGCGATCGCCGTGGGGCTCGCCCGCGCCGCGTCCGTTCATCTCGCCCCGGAGCTGGAGCTGTTCGTCATCTACGCGGTCATGGCGACGGTGCTCATCTTCCGGCCCCACGGCCTGTTCGGCCAGGCGACAGCGAGGAAAATCTGATGCAAATGGACCGATCCGAATGGCTTCTGCTCGCCGGCGGCCTGCTCATCGCCCTGGGGGGATTCCTGCTGCCGAGCTGGATGGTCTCCATCGCCACCTCGGCGTTCGCGACGGCGCTGGTGGTACAGGGGGTGGTGCTGCTCATCCGCGCCGGCCTGGTCTCCTTCGGCCAGGGCCTGTTTTTCGGCATCGGCGGCTATGCCGCCGGCATGAGCAACCGGTTCCTGGGCGTCACCGAGGTCTTCGGCATGCTGGCACTGGGCCTCGTCGTCGCCGTCGCGCTCGCCATGGTGCTCGGGCTGCTGGTCTCGCGCTACCGGGAGATCTTCTTCGCCATGCTTACGCTGGCGTTCTCCATGATCGCCTACGGCGTCCTGGTCAAGAGCCGGGCGCTGGGCAGCACCGACGGCTTCGGCATCGATACCTGGCACATCCTCGGCTGGACGCCGCCCGACGGCTACGGCCAGCTCAGCCTGTTCCTGCTCACGGTCACCATCGGCAGTATCGTCGCCGTGCTTCTGCACCGCTACCGCCGCTCCGCGCTGGGGCTGGCCTGCGAGGCGATCCGGGAGAACGAGGTGCGCGTGGAGTACATGGGCATCTCGCAACGGCTGGTTCTCTACATCAACTACGTCATCGCGGCCGCGGTCGGCGCCCTGGGCGGCTCCCTGCACGCATTGGCGATCGGCCACGTCGACCCCGGCATGACCTACTGGACCACGTCCGGCGAGTTCGTCTTCATCGCGCTGCTGGCGGGCTCCGGCCACGTGGCCGCCCCGTTCATCGCCGCGGTGCTGTTCGCCCTGGTGCGCACCTATGCCGTGGAGCTCATCCCCAACGCCTGGCAGATGGGACTCGGCATCACGCTGCTGCTCATCATCCTGTTCCTGCCGGGCGGCATCTGGAGCCTGTTCACGCGGCTGCGGAGGGCCACGTCATGAGCGCAGTGCTGACCACGCGCAACCTGTCCCGGTACTTCGGCGCGGTCACGGCGGCGGATGACATCAACGTCACCATCGACACCGGGGAGATCGTGGGCGTCATCGGGGCCAACGGCGCCGGCAAGACCACGTTCATCAACATGGTCACCGGCTACCTGCCCCCCAGTGAGGGGGAGATCCTCTTCCGGGGCGAATCCATCCGCGGCGCCGGCCCGCGGCGCCTGATGCGCAAGGGCCTGTCCCGGTCGTTCCAGGTCCCGCAGGTCTTCCACGAGCTGCCGGTCATGGACAACCTGGTCATCGCCCTGGCCGCCGCCGAGAACCGGCACCTGAACCCGTTCCGCCCGGTGCACGGCCCCGAGCGCCTGAAGGCCGCCGAGGCCATGCTGGAGCAGATGGGCATTGACGCGTATCGCGACGAGCTGGTCACGGCCATGCCCCAGGGGGCGCGCAAGCTGCTGGACATCGGCATGGCGCTGCTCGCCGACCCGAGCATGATCCTGCTCGACGAGCCCACCAGCGGCGTCAGCCTCGAGGAGAAGCACGCCCTCATGGAGACCGTCATGGAGGTCGTGGCACGGCGCAACCTGACGGTGCTGTTCGTCGAGCACGACATGGAGGTGGTGCGCCGCTACGTCACCCGCCTCCTCGCCTTCGCCGACGGCAGCGTCATCGCCGACGGTACGGCGGAGGAGGTCCTCAGCGACGCCACGGTGCAGGAGCTCATCACCGGCAAGGCGCGCCCCGCGGCGAAGGAGGCCTGACATGGGACTGCAGATCGACCGGCTCGACGTCGCCATCGAAGGGATCGACATCCTGCGCGACATCAGCCTCAACGTCCGCGAGAACCACATGGCCGGGCTCATCGGCTCCAACGGCGCCGGCAAGACGACTCTCATCCGGGCGGTGATGGGGCTGCTGCCGGTGCGCTCCGGCAGCATCCGCTTCGCCGGCGAGGAGCTGGCCGGACGCCCGGCCCACGAGCGGGGGCGCCTGCGCATCAGCTACATGCCCGAGGAGCGTCGGCTCATCCCGGATCTCACGGTCACGGAGAACATGCTGCTGCCGGCCTGGGCCCTGGGGCTCGACGACGCCGATCAGCGCCTGGAGTGGATCTACTCGCTCATGCCCGAGATTGCGGACTTCGGCAGCCGCAAGGCGCTCCAGCTCTCCGGCGGCCAGCAGAAGCTGGTCGCGCTGGGGCGCGCCCTCATGCCCGGGCGGCGCCTGCTGCTGCTGGACGAGCCGTTCGAGGGCGTCGCGCCGGTGCTGGCACGGCGGCTGTCCTCGGTGCTCCACGATCTCCGGGGGCAGGGCCTGACGGTCCTCCTGGCCGAATCCGACGACACCCACTCGGCGGACCTGGTGGATGACCATTACCGCATCGAACGCGGTAGTGTGACCGCTGACACCACCACGGCCGCCTGACGCCGACAATACGGAGGACGATGCCATGAAGACCCGCGCCGCTGTTCTCAGCGAAATCGGCCGCCCCGGCCCCTACGCCGACACCCGGCCGCTGGTCGTCGAGGAGCTGGTGCTGGACCCGCCCGAGGAAGGCGAGGTGCTCATCGACATCAAGGCCGCCGGGCTGTGCCACTCGGACCTGTCGGTGATCGACGGCAACCGCCCCCGCCCCGTGCCCATGGCCCTGGGCCACGAGGCCGCCGGCGTGGTCCGCCAGGTCGGCCCCGGCGTGCGTGATCTCAGCGAGGGCGACCACGTGGTCGCCGTGTTCATCCCCAGCTGCGGCCACTGCCCGCCCTGCGCCGAGGGCCGACCGGCCCTGTGCGAGCCCGGCGGCCGAGCCAACAACGACGGCTCGCTCATCAACGGCGGCCGCCGCCTGCACCGCGCCGACGGCACGCCGGTCCATCACCACCTGGGCGTGTCCGGCTTCGCCGACCACGCGGTGGTCTCGCGCAACTCCCTGGTGCGCATCGACCCGGCGCTGCCGTTCACCCACGCGGCGCTGTTCGGCTGCGCGGTGCTCACCGGCGTGGGCGCGGCGGTGAACTCCGCGGGCATTCGACCGGGCCAGAGCGTCGCCGTGGTCGGGCTCGGCGGCGTGGGCCTGAACAGCGTCCTCGGCGCCCTGGTCGCCGGCGCCGGCGAGGTCATCGCCGTCGACCTCGACGACGCCAAGCTCGAGCGCGCCCGGGAGCTCGGCGCCAGCCGCACCTTCAACAGCAGCGCTGCTGACGCCGTGGAGCAGATCCGCCAGGCCACCGGCGGCGGCGCCGAGCGCGTCATCGAGATGGCCGGCTCCGAGAAGGCGCTGGAGCTCGCCTACCGCATCACCCGCCGCGGCGGCGTCACCGTCACCGGCGGGCTCGCACACCCGGACAAGTACGCCGCCATCCAGCAGGTCAGCCTGGTGGCCGAGGAGCGCACCCTGCGCGGCAGCTACGTGGGCAGCTGCGTGCCGGTGCGCGACGTGGCGCGCTACGTCACCCTCTTCCGGCAGAACCGCCTGCCCGTCGACCAGCTCCTCAGCGGCACCCTGGCGCTGGAGGACATCAATACCGGGTTCGACCGACTCGCCAGCGGCGAGGCAATACGCCAGGTCATCACCTTCGACTGACCGGCGACAACAACAAGGGAGGAGGAGACCATGTTGAACGACAAGCTACGTACGAGCGCACTGGCCCTGGCCACCGCCACGGCGGCCGGGTTCGGCCTGGTTGCGGCGGGGACGGCCACCGCCACCGACGAGGACAGCGAGCAGAGCCTGATGGAGCGACTGCAGGCCGACGCCCCCAACAACTGGGGCAAATGGGGCGAGGACGACGAGGTCGGCGCCCTGAACTACCTTGACGCCGAGCAGGTCCTGCGTGGCACGCAGGCCGTGCGCAGCGGCGATACGTTCACCCTGCAGATCCCCATGACCCACGGCTCGGGACCGGTGTTTCCCGGCCGCGTGCCCATGCAGCACTACATGGCCCAGGATGGGGCCAGCTACAGCTCCGGCAAGGCCGACCCGCTGGCCGGCGGCGTGAAGTTCTCCGACGACGTCGCCTTCATGTACCTCCAGGGCACCACCCACGTGGATGGTCTCGCCCACGCCTGGTACGGCGAGGAGATCTACGGCGGCGAGAGCGCCGACAGCACCGTGCACGGCCACGCCCACGGGTCGGTGGGGGCTCTCGGCGAGCGCGGCATCGCCGGCCGCGGCGTGCTGCTGGACGTCGGCCGGCACATGGGCGGCGACAACAACCGCCTGCCCGTGGAGACCTGCATCCACCTGGACGACCTGCAGGCCACCGCCGAGGCCCAGGATGTCGAAATCGAGAAGCGCGACATCCTGCTCATCCGCACCGGCTCGCTGCCGCGGTTCTACGAGGACGAACCCGATGCCGAGTGGAACGCCATGAACGAGCCCGGCCTGTGCTACAGCCACGAGCTGCTGGAATGGCTGGACGACATGGAGACCCCGGCCATCGCCATGGACAACATCGCCGTGGAGAAGGTGGTCCAGGAGATCGACGGCGAGACGGCGATCATCCCGCTGCACGGCGCGCTCATGCGGGATCTCGGCATCGTGCTCTCGGAGATCAACTGGCTGGAGGACCTCGCCGCGGACAGCGCCGAGGACGGCCAGTACACCTTCCTCTACACCGCCGCCCCGCTGAAGGTCGAGCAGGGCACGGGATCACCGGTGAACCCGGTGGTCATCAAGTAGACGCCATCATCCCGGGAGGCTCGATGCCGGGCCTCCCGGGCCTGCCACCGGCGTCACTCCAGGAACGGCGCCAGCGCCCCGACGGTGGCCTCCGGCGCCTCCTCCACCAGGAAATGGCCGCACGGCAGCGCCCGGCCGGTCACGTCCCGGGCATACTGCCGCCAGACCCCGAGGGCATCGTACATCTGTCCCACCACGCCCTGCTCGCCCCAGAGCGCGAGCACCGGGCACTCCACGCGCCGGTCGGCATCCGCCCGGTCGTGCTCCAGGTCGATGGTGGCCGCCGCCCGGTAGTCCTCGCAGGTGGCGTGGATGACGGCCGGGTCATGGAAGCAGCGCAGGTACTCCGCCACCGCTTCCCCGGCGAAGGCGTCCGGCACCCGGCTCCAGCGCGCGAGCTTGTCGCGCAGGTAGAACGCCGGGTCGAGACCGATCATGTGCTCGGGCAGGCCGCCGGACTGGATCAGGAAGAACCAGTGGTAGTATGCGGTGGCGAGATGCCGGTCCGCGGTCTCGAACACGTGCCGCGTGGGCACGATGTCCAGTACCGCCGCGCGCTCCACCCGGTCCGGCCAGTCCAGGGCCATGCGGTGCGCCACCCGGGCGCCGCGGTCGTGCCCGGCCACGCGGAAGGACGAAAAGCCCAGCTGCTCCATGACGGCGACCTGGTCGGCCGCCATGGCGCGTTTCGAGTACGGCCCGTGATCCGGGGCACTCTCCGGCCGGCCGCTGTCCCCGTAGCCGCGCAGGTCCGGGCAGACCACGGTGTAGCACTCCGCCAGCCGCCCGGCGACGGGGTGCCACATGGCGTGGGTCTGCGGGTAGCCGTGCAGCAGGAGCAGGGGCGGACCGGCGCCGCCCACCCGGGCGAAGATCGTGGTCGCATCGGTGGTGAAGCGGTGCTCGGTAAAGCCGGGAAACAGCATGGGCGACGACTCCCCCGGTGGACTGCAGGTTCCCCAGTGTCCCGGGCATGCGCCGCAATGTCACGCCGATCTCGCCACCCGGCCGGCCGCAGCGGTAGACTTCGCCTTCGCGCCACAACCCATCTGCAGGAGAGAGGACAACGGAATGAACCGATTGGCATGCACGTGCGCGGGGGCGATCGCCCTCGCCCTGGCACTTCCCCTGAGCGCGGGCGAGGGCCTGACGATCCACGGTGCCTGGGTCCGCGAGATGCCGCCGGTGGCGGACAACGCCGCCGGCTACCTGCGCATCGACAACGCCACGGAGACCGAGCGCCACCTGGTGGCAGTGGAGAGCGAAGGCTATGCCCGCGCGGAGATCCACGAGAGCATCGAGGAGGACGGCATGGCCCGCATGGAGCACCGCGAGCGGCTCACCGTGCCGGCCGGCGGCGAAGCCGTCCTGGAGCCGGGCGGCTACCACATCATGCTCATGGGCCGCGACATCGACCCGCCCCGGGCCGGCGACGAGCTGGAGCTGGAGCTCATCTTCGACGACGGCGAGCGCAAGACGGTCACCGCCGAGGTCGCGCGCCACGGACCCGGCGGCGACAGCGGGCACAACATGGAGCACTGAGCCGACCCCGGAGCCGTGCAGGAGGGGCTTCAGCCCCGACCTTCCAGTGATCCCGGTTCTCTGCAACGGTCGCGGCTGAAGCCGCTCCCACGGCTGAATCCGCTTCTCCGGGATTGCACCGCAGGCTCCGCAACCCGCTTGTGGGAGGGGCTTCAACCCCGACCTTCCAGTGACCCGGCTCTCTGCAACGGTCGCGGCTGAAGCCGCTCCTACGGCTGAATCCGCTTCTCCGGGATTGCACCGCAGGCTCCGCAACCCGCTTGTGGGAGGGGCTTCAGCCCCGACTTTCCAGTGATCCGGTTCTCTGCAACGGTCGCGGCTGAAGCCGCTCCTACGGGCTCCTCCGGTTGTGCTTGCGGTCGGTCCCGCTCGGGACCACCGGGCGTTATGGCCCCGCTCCGTCCATCGTCAGCCGCGGCGCGCGCCGTGTGAGCACGTGGTCGAGCTCGTAGCTGCGCAGCATCGGTGCATCCACGTCCACCGTGAGGCTCATGTAGGCCATGGGGTACGGCTGGGCGGTGATGGTATTGTCGATGGCCGCGTAGTCGCCCACCCGGGTGTGCTCGGTGATCACGCCCTGGAAGGCGTTGCCGAACGGCGAGACGGTCTCGAACACCACCCCCGGCTCCAGCAGCCCCTGCCCGGCCATGCGGGCCATGCGCGCCGAGGTGCCGGTGCCCGTGGGGCAGTGCCAGATCACCCCCGGGTGCCCGTAGGTGGCCGAGGCCGAGCGGATGCTGCCGTCCGGCTGGTGCTCCAGCGGCCCCATGAAATGCAGGAAGCGCGGCAGGCCCACGTCGCCGAGCTCCGGGTGCCGGTGGCTGAAGCCTTCCTGGACGGCGCGCACGATGCGGTCGGCGGTGGCCGTCATCGCCGCCACGTTGGCCTCGGCGATCTCGTGGCCCAGCACGGCGGCGTCCACCAGCAGGTAGTAGCCGCCACTCCAGGCGAGGTCGTAGACCACCGTGCCGATGCCGGGCACGTCCACGGTCTGCTCCGCGGCCTGGATGAACGCCGCGCCGCCCCGGGTGGTCACCGAGCGCACGTGGCCGCCCTCGTTGTGCGCGATGACGGTGTTCACCCCCGCCGGGGATTCCAGGCGCACGGTCTGGCTGCCCTCCTCCATGGGGATCAGCCCGGCCTCCAGGACGGCCGCGGTGGTGGCGATGGTGTTGGAGCCGGAGTAGTACGGGTAGCCCATGACCTCCATGATGACGAAGCCGAGCTGCGCCCCCGGCAGGGCCGCCGGCAGCACCAGGTCCACGCACATGCTCTCGTAGCCGAAGGGCTCGGTGATGAGCAGGCGGCGCAGGCCGTCGGCGGAGCCTTCCATGTAGTCCATGGCCTCGCGCACCGTGGCGCCCGGCGCCGGCGCCACGCCGTCCAGCACCACCCGGTGGAGGTCGCCGCCGACGTCGACGTCGACCAGGTGCAGGGAGCGGAGATTGTCGTCACGGCGCATGGGGCACCTCGATGGCCCCGCGAAGGGGCGGCAGCACGGCGGTCACGGGCATGGTCTGTCTCCAGCGCGACACGGGTGAGTGGCGATTGGCCCGGAAATGATAGCAGTCCCTGCAAGCCCGGGCTGCAGCGGCCGGTGCGGAGCGCGGCACCTCAGCCGGGATGCAGGATGCGCCACAGCGCGAGCGGTGTGGCCGGCATGTCCACGTGGTCGACGCCCAGCGCATCCACCAGGGCATTGATCACCGCCGGCGGCGCACCGATGGCGCCGGCCTCCCCGGCGCCCTTCATGCCCAGGGCATTGGTGGTCGACGGCACGCAGTTCAGCCGGAAGGCAATGGGCGGCAGGTCCGCCGCGCGGGGCATGGTGTAATCCATGAAGCTGCCGGTGACGAGCTGGCCGGAGTCGTCGTCGTAGACGCAGTGCTCCATGAGCGCCTGCCCCACCCCCTGGGCGATGCCGCCGTGCACCTGGCCTTCCAGAAGCCGCGGGTTGAGGGTCGTGCCGAAGTCGTCCACCACCGTGTAGGCCAGCAGCTCCACGCCCCCGGTGGCTGCGTCCACCTCCAGCTCGCAGATGTGGGTGCCGTTGGGGTAGGTCGCCCGCTCCGGGCCCCACTCGGCGTTCTCGTCGAAGGCCGCCGAGCCGTCGGCCGGGGCGGCAAAGCGCGCCACCTCGGTGAAGCTGCGCTCCAGGTCCGTCCCTGCCACGCGGAAGCGGCCGTCGCGGAACGCCACGTCCGCGGCCGCGACCTCCAGCATCTCGGCGGCGCGTTCCGTGGCGGCCTCGATGACCCTGTCGGCGGCGCCCTGCACCGCCGCCCCGCCCACCGGGATGGAGCGCGAGCCCATGGTGCCGCCGCCGCTGGCCACCCGGTCGGTATCCCCCTGGACGACGCGCACCTGCTCCGGCGCCACGCCGAAGCGCTCGCAGACGAGCTGCGTGAAGGCGGTCTCGTGCCCCTGGCCGTTGGACTGGGTGCCGACGAACACGGTCACGCCGCCGGCACCGTCCACCTGCACCCGGGCCGCCTCAGGGGAGCCGCCCGCTGAGGCCTCGATGTAGGTCGCCATGCCGATACCGCGCCGCCGCCCCCGGCCGCGCGCCGCCTGCCGGCGGGCCTCGACGCCGTCCCAGTCCGCCAGGGCCAGGGCGTCGTCCATGTTGCGGGCGAAATCGCCGGTGTCGTACGTCGACCCGAGGGCCGTGGTGTAGGGCATCTGCTCGGCGCGGATGAAGTTCCGCCGGCGGATCGCCACCGGGCCCAGGCCCGTCTCGCGGCCGCACTTGTCCACCAGCCGCTCCAGCAGGTAGGCCGCCTCCGGGCGGCCGGCACCGCGGTAGGCGTCGGTGGGGCTGGTGTTGGTGAACGCGCCGCGCACGGAGACGTGGATGGCGGGCGTGGTGTAGCAGCCGGCAAGCATCGCTGCGCCGGCGTCGGTGGCAATGAACGGGCCGAAGTTGGACAGGTATGCCCCCAGGTTCGCCACGGTGCGGACCCTTAGCCCCAGGAAGCGCCCCTCCGCATCCAGGGCCATGTCCGCGTGGCTGACGTGGTCGCGGCCGTGGACATCACCCAGGAACGCCTCGGCGCGCTGGCCGATCCACTTCACCGGGCGCCCCAGCCGGCGGGCGGCGTAGAGCACCAGCACGTACTCCGGGTAGGCGAAGATCTTCATGCCGAAGCCGCCGCCCACGTCCGGCGTAACCACGTGCAGCTCCTCGGCCGGGATGCCGAAGACGTGCTTGGCGAACAGGTTGCGCAGCAGGTGCGCCCCCTGGCTGGAGACATGCAGCACCAGCCGCCCCCGGTCGTCCACGGCGCCGATGGCCCCGCGGGTCTCCATGGGGCTGGCCACCACCCGGTTGTTGACCAGATCCAGCGATACCACGCGCTCGGCCCGGCGGAAGGCCGCCTCGACGGCCTCGGCGTCCCCCTTTTCCCAGTCGAAGCAGAGATTCCCCGGAACCGCCTCGCGGATCTGCGGGGCATCCGGCTCCAGGGCGCCGGCGGTATCGGTGACGGCGTCGAGGACGGCGTAGTCCACGTCGATGCGCTCCAGGGCGTCCGTGGCGACGGCCGCGCTCTCGGCGACGACCATGGCCACCGGGTCACCGACGAAGCGCACGTACTCGCGGGCCAGCGCAGGTCGCGGCGCATCCGCCCGGGGCGAGCCGTCGCGGTTGCGAACCCGGGCCAGGCACGGCAGGTCGCCGATGCCCGCGTGCTGCAGGTCCTCGGCGGTGATCACCGCGGCCACGCCCGGCATGCGTGCGGCCGCCGATGTGTCGACGGCGCGGATGGCCGCGTGCGCGTGCGGCGAGCGCAGCACCGCCGCGTGCAGCTGTCCCGGCAGCGTAATGTCGTCGATGTAGCGGCCGTGACCGGTGACCAGCCGCGCGTCCTCGACCCGCGATACCGGCTGTCCCACGCCGAACTTCGCCATCACCCGCCTCCGCCGGATACCGTTGTGCCACAGTCTAGCAGCCGCCCCCGGCGCCGGGACTGACGCCATGGGCTCGCTATACTGCAGGGGACGAGAGATCGCATCAGGCCGCACGGCGCCTGGGGAGGTGTGTTATGGAGGATTTCGGCCGAGGCATTGTCGCCGGCTTCGTCGCTACCATCGTGATCTCCATGCTCATGATCATGCGGCTGGCCGCCGGCATCATGACGTGGTTCCACCCCGTCGAGGTCATGAACCTGTCCGTGCAGACCCTGCTGGGCGTACCCGACAATCCGGCGTTCGGCTGGCTCACGCACCTCGTGGTGGGAACGTTCATCTGGGGCGGGCTGTTCGGGGTGGTGGCGGGCTACATGCCCGGCCGGCGCTACGCGGTCCGCGGGCTCGTCTTCGGCACGCTGGCCTGGCTGCTGGTAATGGTCATCCTGTTCCCGGCGGCGGGGTCGGGCTTGTTCGGCTCCGGGTTCGGGGTGATCGTGCCGATCACCACGCTGATCTCGCACTTGATCTATGGCGCCGTGCTCGGGGCGAGCTTCGGCTGGCTGCGGACATTGTAGCGCCCGTCGCCGCACCGCGGCGCCCGGGGCCGTACGGCCACAACCGGCGCCCGTTACGGGAACGTCTCGGTGAAGAAGCGCTTCACCCGGTGGTGGCACGAGATCAGCCAGTGCGGCGCGCCGGCCCCGGTGCCCGCCGGCTCCACCGTCGGGTGCCGGGCGACAACCTGGTGCAGGATGCCTTCCTGGCCCGGCTCCAGATCCACGAAGAACACGTGCTTGCCGGCGTTGAGCGCCTTCTCGAAGCGCCGGAAGTGCGCGTTGGGCGACTCGATGCCGCGCAGGCCGCCCTCCCACGGGAAAAAGCCGAGCAGGACGATGGCGAGGAACACGAACGGCGTCCAGCCGGCCTGGGTCTGCGTCCAGCCCGCGAGATAGGCGACCAGCAGCACGAGCGCCGCGGCGACGATCCCCACGGCCGCCCCGATGAGCGTCGAGCGGACCACGTCCGTGCGCATGAACGAGGTCACGGCATGGATGCTGTGGTGGTAGTCGGCGCTGCTGTCATCCAGCGTGAGGACATGGATCTGGGGCGTGACGAAGCCTTCCCGCTCCAGCTCCTGCTCCATGCTCTCGAGGTCGTCCAGGTCGGTGCTGATGAAGAAATGGCGTCGCAGTCTCATGGCAGAGCCCTCCCACGGCCACCACGCGCCCGGACGGCCCGGGCCGGAAACGTTGCGTACCTGCCCTAATTCTGGTCCATGCACGCGCATTCGCCATGGGCCGGCGCCGACGAACGCGAGGGTTACGGCCTGAAGGCCTGGAGGGAGACGCCCGGGAGCTTTCTATAGTGCTTGACGTTGCCCGTCAGCAGCTCGCAGCCCGTCTCCAGCGCTGTTGCGGCAATCAGGGCGTCGGCGACCTGCAGGGAATCCGACAGGGCGTGCTCTTCCATCAGGAAGCTCGCGCGCGCGGAAGTAGATGCGTCGACATGGATGATCGTCGCGTGCCAGTAACGGATCGCCTGGCGTAAGCGACGGAACTCGTCCTTGTTGCGCAGGCCCTGGACAAGCTCCATATAGGTGACGGCGGAGAAAGCGAGCGCCTCCTGCTCGTCCAATACTTGGGCGGCACGCTCGTTACCGCGGAGATTCCAGATCAGGACATCCGTGTCCACCAGGATCACGGCAGATCCCGTCCCTGCCGCAGGATTCGCACTTGCTGATCGACATCGTCATCCCGGTCCGCCCACATCCCGAACGCCGGATTAATGCCGGCCTCGGCAGGCCGCCTGTCTTCGTTCTGCCAACCCTGCAGCACCGCGCGACGGCTGCCGCGGTAGCTGATAAAGACGGTCTCACCGCGATCGGCAGCGGCGAGCAGTTCGGCGGTATGCAAGCGCAGGTCTTTGGTCGTGGCTTCCATGATTATCACCAATGTTTCACTTCTTTGTGTAACTTACACCCCAGCCATCCTGCCTGTCGATGCTATCGGCCTCAGCCGTGCACGGATGGACGACACAACCACAGCAGATTCGACTGAATAGGCTTTCAGCTCACAACCCGAACGCCTCGCGCTTGAACACGTAGTGCTCGCCCTCGGCGGCCATGGCGCGCGTCGCCACGGCCTCCACGGCGCCGAGGTGCAGGCTCCAGGACTCCATGGCCAGCGGCTCGGGGCTGGAGAACGCCGCCGGGTGGAACACGCTGATATTGCACCCGCGCTCCGGGTCGCGGGCGGACTCGCTGCGGATGACGGCGATGGCCGCCTTGCGGGCCTCCACGGCCAGCTGCTGCGTGGCGTGGTAGGAGTCCGGGTTCACCCAGGCGTCGCGCTCCCGGTCCAGCGGCGGCCGCGTAAGATCGAGCACCCGGCGGGCGCGATAGCCGGCCTCGAACACCGTCAGGCGCTCCTCGGGACGCGGCAGCTCCGTCCCCTGGGAGCGCAGGAAAAAGCGCAGCCGGTGGAAGGCAAACTCCGCCAGCGCTGTGCGCCGGTACTCGGAGCCGTAGAACACGCCCCAGGGCGCGTTCGGCGGGCGGAACCGGCTACCGTGGGGCCTGGGCGGGTGGTAGCGGAATGGGGTCTTGAGGAGATAGTGCAGGCGCCGCGCCGCCTCGGGATACGGCGGCTTGGTCTGCTCCAGCAGCTCCTCCAGGCGGCTCTGCTCGTCGAAGGTGCGGGTGATGCGCCGCGTGCTCGCCTGGTGCTGGGTCTCCACCACGCGCCAGGCCGAGCCCTGGCGCCAGTGGGCCTCACGCGAGAGCGCGGTTGCTGTCCACATAGTGCAGGGTGCTGATCAGCCCGTCGATACTGCGGATGCGCGCCCTGGGCACGTCGCCGAGGTCGTCGTTGGGGTTGCGCATCCACTGGCGCACCACGTCCTCGTCGCCGGCGCAGATGGCATCCAGGCTGCGGAACAGCCGGATGAGGTGCAGCGCCAGCTCCCACTCCTTCTTCACCGGGTCGAGCTGGAAGCGCCCGCTCTTCATGCGCTCCACGGACCGCCGGCTCACGCCCAGCGCGTCGGCGAGATCCTGGTTGGTCAGCCCCAGCACGCGTCCGGCCCGGTAGACGGCGTCCGTCACCAGCCGGCGGTCCTCCGCAGTCTGTTCCGCGACCTGCTCTGCCATGGCGAAGCCCTCCTTGCGACTGGAAGGCATTATAGCATAAAGATCCGTCCTCAGTCGCAAAGAGGACTCCACTTCCCCTCGTCCGGATCCGGCGCCGGAACCGGCTTCATGCCACGACTTCTCCGTCGCACCCCGGATCGGGTATCCTGCTCGCCCAACCGGTCGGACAGTGACCCGGCACTTCAGGGAGAACGACATGACGACAGGCACTCCGGGACCGCGCCGGGAACCACCCGTGGAGAGCGTCCTGCATCCGGAGGTGGGCGAGCCCGTCGAGGTGGCCGAGGGCATCGTGCTGCTGCGGCTGCCGCTGCCGTTCGCGCTGGACCACGTCAATGTCTACCTGCTGGATGAGGGCGACGGCTGGGCGATCCTCGACACCGGCCTGGACACGCCGGAGTGCCGGTCCATCTGGGAGGCCGCGCTGCGCTCGCCGCTGCTGCGCGGCCGCCCGGTGCGGCGGCTGCTGGTCAGCCACCATCACCCCGACCACGTCGGGCTCGCCGGCTGGCTCGCCCGCTGGTGGGATGTGCCCATGGAGATGACCGAGCCCGAGTACCGGGTGTCCGCCCGCTACAAGGACGACCCGGCCGAGCGCCAGCGCAAGCGCGTCCGGTTCTGGGCGGAGAACGGCCTCTCGGGCCCGCGGGCACAGGAGCTGGTGCACTCCATGCCCGACTACCAGCGGATCGTGCACGAGCTGCCGGACGAGGTGGCGTTCATCGAGCCGGAGTACCCGCTCGAGGCGGGCGGCCGCACCTGGCAAGTGCTCATCGGCAAGGGCCATTCGCCGTACCAGGTCTCGCTGTTCCACGAGGGCGACGACCTGCTGCTGTCGGCGGACCAGGTGCTGCCGGGCATTTCCCCGAACATTGGCGTCTGGCCCGACGGTGCCCAGAACCCGCTGGAGGACTACCTACATACCATCGCCCCGTTCGCCGAGCTCGGCCGCAACCCGCTGGTGCTGCCGGGCCACAGGGCGCCGTTCCGGGGCCTGGCCCGTCGCGTGCGCGAGCTCACGGACCATCACGACCAGCGCCTGCGGCGCCTGCACACCCACTGCAGCGCACCGACCACGTGCTACGAGGCCCTGCCCGCGATCTTCGACCGCGAGCTGGCCCGGGAGCAGATCGGCTTCGCCATGGGCGAAGGCCTCGCCCACCTGCACTACCTCCACGACCAGGGCTGCCTGGAGCTGAGAACGGACGACGGCACCCGCCGCTTCCATCAGGCGAGCGCCTGCACGTAGGAGCGACGTAAGTCGCGACCTCCCGGAGCATATCCATACCGAACCGTCGGGGCTGAAGCCCCTCCCACATCGCAATCCCGGCGGCCTGTGTAGGAGCGGCTTCAGCCGCGACTTTCCCGGGAACATGGTCATCTGCAACGGTCGCGACTGACGTCGCTCCTACGGCGGGCCCGGGGAAAGGCTTTCCGGACACCCGCCGTAGGAGCGAGGTAACTCGCGAGGTCCCAGAGCGCCACCGTGGCCGAACCGTCGGGGCTGAAGCCCCTCCCACAGAATCTGCAGCAGGCCTCGCCGAAGCCATGTAGGAGCGGCTTCAGCCGCGACTTTCCAGAGAACCAGACGCCCCCGGCGCTATCCCACGAACCCTCTCAGCCGCTCGTCATCCCCGAGCGCACTGATGTGGTGGAGCATCTCGCCGTCCTCCACCCGGTAGAACCGCACGAAGCGCTCGCCGCTGAATACGCCTTCGTAAGGCTCCTTGAGCACCCGCAGCTCCAGCAGCCCGTCCGCGCAGCTGACCAGCGGCCGGCCGTCGCGGATGCGGATCGTGCCCGGCGCCTCGGGCTCGCCCTCGGCAAACGCGGCCTCGGACACCTCGATGTTGGTCTTGCGGAAAATCGCCTGGGCGCCGTGCTGCGGATTGCAGGCCCGGACCAGCGCTTCCACCGAGGCGGTGCTGTCCTGGAAATCGATGAACAGGTCCAGGAGCTTCACGGCCGGATAGTAGCGCCCCTCGCCCTGGGGCTCACCCGCCGGCAGCGGCGGCGAGCGCAGCAACGGGTCCAGCCGGCCCATCACGGTCGCGGCGTGGGAGATCACCTTCGCGGTATACGTCCCCTGGGTCTCGGCCGCGTTCAGCTTGAACGACACGCGCACGAGGATGTTGCCGCGATCCCACTCCCGGGTCATGTGGTGGACGACGATCTCCGAGCGCGTGACCCCGCGGCGCAGGGGCCAGAACCACGCGTTCGCCGTGCGGAAGGCCGGCAGCGGGGCTGGGTGGACGTTCACGGCGCCGAACCGGGGGCGCTCCAGGATGTGATCGGGGATGCGGTGATTGAAGATGATCGACAGCAGGAAATCCGGCTGGAAGGCATCCATGGCCTCCGCCAGCTCGTCGCCGTCCATGCCGTCGAAGTAGGCCACCGGCGCCGACAAGTCCGTCATCAGCCCGTCGAACAAACCGCGATCGCCGCTCGGGCAGAAGAGCTTCACCCGGTAGCCCCACCGGATCAGCGCCTCCACGCACGCCCGGGTGAGCCGGGAATAGCCGAATACCGCGATGCTCCGCAAGGAACCCCCGTTCGCGTCGCTGCCATCTCCAATCGTGCCGGCCGGCCACATCGCGGCGCCCCCGTGCCCCATCATGCCCCCGTGGGAGCGGCTTCAGCCGCGACCTTCCAGGGCATCAGATTCTCTGGAACGTCGCGGCTGAAGCCGCTCCTACAGCACTCCTACCGGGCCTTCCGGGCGCGGCGCCCGCTCAATCGAACAGGCTCTTCACGCCCTCGCGGATGCCCTCGCGCACTTCCTCGCTGGCACTGCTCGCGGCCTCGTCGCGGGCCTCGGTGCCGGTCTCCTCGAGCTCCTGCCCCAGCCAGCTGCTGTCACCCTCCCCGTCCGCGGCGGCGTCGTCCGCCGAGCTCCCGCTGCCCGCCGATGCCGCCTGGGGCAGCGAGCGCTCGCGGGCGTTCGGCGGCAGCGAGAAGTTGCGGTCCGGCAAAGACTCGTTCTCGAACGAGACCAGCTCCATGTCGCTGGAGCGCAGCAGCGCCAGGTCGGCCATGTCGGTATCCGCCAGGCCGATGAGCTGGACATCCTGCTCGGCGCCCTGGAAGACCTCGCTCACCCGCTGGAAGGCGCGGCCGACATCCTGCAGCCGGGAGTCGTCGGTCAGCACCACCTCGTCGACCTTCTCCCAGTCGCCGGCCCAGCTGTCCCCCTTGTCGAAGCGGTAGAGCTCGCCGACGACGCCGGCGACCATGACCTCCTCGCCCAGGGGCTCGGCGCGGACGTCGGGCTGATCACCGCCTGCCGCCATCCGGGGGAGATCCTCGGCGGGGATGGCGTACCAGCCCTCGCTGTCGCGGCCGACGAAGTGGGCGTCGCCGCCGGCGATGAGCAGGAAGCTGCTCTCCTCGGCGGGCCACTTCAGGCGCATGTTGTCCTGGTCCCGGTACTCCACCACCAGCTCGCCGTTCGGCGTGTCGTAGACCGCCCGGGTATCCGCCTGCACGCCGACGACCAGGCCCGGCGCCAGCGGCAGGGCGACCGCCAGCGTGGCAGCGATTGTTCGGTTCGTCATGATTGTTATCCCCCTGAAGTCCCTGCAGAGAAGCGAGTCCTGCCTTCGTTCGCGTCCGCACCAGCACCTCAATTTAGCCCATGTCGCGTCCAGGGGACACCCTCGGGGACGCGGCAAGGCGGGTGATCGGAGATTGCCGCCCGCCGGGAGACGGGCCCGGCTCAGACGATGGCCAGGGGCCGGGCGGACTGCGGCGGCGGGAACAGCGCCTCCAGCTCGGTGCGCTGGTCGTCCGTGAGCGTGATCTCCAGCGCTGCGCGATTCTCGGCAACGCGCTCAAGACTGCGGGTCTTGGGGATGGCGATGGCGTCCCGCTGATCCAGCAGCCAGGCGAGCGCCGCCTGGGCGGGCGTCATCCCGTGGCGCCGGGCGAACTCCTGCAGGCCCGGGTGCTGCAGCAGCCGTCCCTGGCCGAGAGGGCAATAGGCCATGACCGGAATCCCGTGCCGGCGCAGCCACGGCTGCACCTGCCATTCGATGCCCCGCTCCCCCAGGTGGTAGAGGAGCTGATCCGTGACCGCCTCCGCGCCGCCGGGGACCTGCCGGAGATCGTCCAGGTCATCGGCGTCCAGGTTGCTCACGCCCCAGTACCGGATCTTTCCGGCCTTCTGGAGATCCCGGAACCCGGCCACTGCCTCGGCCAGGGACGCCCCGCCGCGCCAGTGCAGCAGGTAGAGATCGATGCGGTCCGTCCCCAGGCGCTCCAGGCTGCGCTCACAGGCGGCGGCCACGCCGCTGCGGCCGGCGTTGTGGGGAAAGACCTTGCTGACCAGGAACACCTCGTCGCGGCGGCCCGCCATGGCCTCGCCGACCACGCGCTCGGCGCCGCCGTCGCCGTACATCTCGGCGGTGTCGATGAGCGTCAGCCCCTGGTCGAGCCCCGCTCGCAGGGACGCCACCTCCGCCACCCGGTCGCCGCCGCGCTCGCCCATGTGCCAGGTGCCCTGGCCGAGCGCCGGCACCCGCTCGCCGCCCGGCAGCTCCACGTATCGCATGATCACTCCGCTCCGGATCGTCCCATTCGGGCCATACCCTACCGGCGACCGGGCCGCATGAACACGGCCCGGTCCCGGCGGCTGCCACGGGCCGTCAGTCCTGCGCCCGGAACTGCTCCAGCAGCTCCTCGACGGTATTGCGGAAGCCGCCGTACTCCAGCTCCGTGTAGGGCAGCATGGCCGGCCCGGACCAGCCCTGGCTGCGCATCTCCAGGGCCTTGTGCTGGGCCTTCCGCCGGGTCTCGTCCCAGGCCGGATTGTCGAAGAAATCCGCCGCCTCGCGGCTGAAATGCCCGTCCGCCGACAGCGAGAAGCCCACGCAGCTCACCACCGGCAGGCAGTAGGCCCCGGTGACGGCGGTGTTCACCGGCACCGGCATGAGCGGCATGTTGTGCGAGCCGCGGGCGTCGCCGCCGACGTAGTGGGCCTTGGTGAACGGCTGCAGCAGCTCCTCCGGCGCCGGGAAGATGCCCTGGTTGCGCACCAGCGCCACCGGGTCGTCCTTGCCGGTGTACTCGCCGGCGATGCTGTGCAGCCGCTGGGCCGAGATGGACACGGCCTTGTCGCTGTATGTCCGCGAGGTGATGCTCTCGATGGCGAAGCGCTCGTTGTCCCGCAGCAGTGCCGCGATCCGGTAGGCATCCTCCGGCGCATCCAGCTCCAGGGCGTAGTCGGCATCGGTGCGCTCCATGTCGATGATGCGGAAGGTAAAACCGCGGATCATCTTCGGCAGCATCAGCCCGGCGCAGTACATTGGGTCGGCGAAGCCGAGGTAGAACGGCAGGTTGTAGGCCCCCGGCCCGCACTTGTCGGCGGCGAACATCATGAACGACTCCGCCGGCCGGGGCTTAGTCAGGTCGTGCTCGAACTCGATCTCCGCCACGGCCGGGCCGGCCCCGCGGACGTTGCCGGAGGGCGCATCCGCCAGCAGGTCCTGGCCGGCGCCGTAGAGGCCGTCCCGCCGGGCCCGGTCCGTGGCCTCCAGGAACGCGTTCCACGCCAGCTCGTGGACCCCGGCGTTATCCTCGCCGCGGGTGTGACTCATGAGGATGGCGATATCATCGCCCGTGTAGGACACGTAGCTATCGATGATCATCCCCTCGTGCACCGCCCCGTCGATGCGCTCGCGCACCGCCGCCAGCATGTCCGCCGACGGCTGCGTGTGGCCGCCGATGGAACCGACGTCCGCCTTGATCAGGGAGAGCGTTATTCGCATGGCAACAACCTCCTCCGTACTCGTGTTTCACCCTCCAGTGTAAGCCCGCCCTTCCGGGAATGCGGTGCCTGCCGTGCACGGCAACAGTCCGGGCGACGCAATGCAAAGGGACGTCCCCCTGGCGGAAGGCCCCGGCGGTGTAGTACTGTGGATATATACAGCTTCGCGAGTTCCTGCTTAACGTCAGGGCAACCGAACCCGTCACCCCGACCCATACGAGGCATTCCATTATGGCGGTCAAAGCGTTCTTCGTTTCCGACAAGGATCCCAAGCAGATGATGTTCGAGAAAAAGGCCGACGCCGACGCGCGTGACAAGGACCTCAACGTGGCCGAGGCACTGGAGACCTTCCTGCGCAGGCAATTCCCCAAGGCCGACGAGTCGCTGCTCGTGGAAATCGCCTACGCCCTGGGCGACCGCCGCAAGGCCCTCGCCGCCCTGGCGCACAGGCTCGATTTCGATGCGCTGGAGAACGCGGAGGCGCCCGATGCCCAGGACGATCATGGGACGACGCAGGAGGCGGATCAGAAGGGGAAGGTCACGAAGATGGCGAAGGCGGAAAGCGGCGGGAGCTGATCGGAATCTGCGGGGATCGCCGCCTGCCCCCGTCAACTAAGGCAGTGTCGCCCACGCGAATCACGACTCATCCGGATGTATCGAGCAGGTACTCTTCGGGCGTGAATGCGGGCACCGGTGAGCCCGAGAAATCGCGGACATTTCGTGTGACGATTACCTCACATCCCAGCGCGTCCGCAGCGGCGGCGACAACCGCGTCCTCAAAATCCGCCCAGGCAAACGATTGCGCACGTATCAGCTCCGTGCGACCCACGGGTGCAACCTCGAATCGCGCCAATATCCAGTCGACGACCTGGGATGCCATTTCCTGATTCTGGTACCGGCGCACGAGGAAGTGGATCGTGGTGATTGCATGGGCAGGAAGCGCCGCTTGCGTACGTTTACGGATGACTCGGTCAATCACGGCGGCCGACGCCCGGTAATGAGGTTCGCGTTTCTGGATGACGTCCAGAGCCACGTTGGTGTCGATCAGTATCATCGATGCTTGCGGTCCAGGTAATCGCGATGTGCTGCCTCGGCATCCACCTCCGCGGGGACCAGGCCCGTGATGAATTCCAGCTCCGGTGACGGTGCGTTCTCTTCCAGCGCCCGCATGCGTCGTAGGTATCGGTCAATGACCTCGGTAACCGTCAGTCCGTGGGCTTTGGCATACGCCTTGGCGAACTCGACGTCTCGCCGCGGCAAGCGAATGGTCAGCTTGGTGGTCTCGGTGTTCACGGCAGTCTCCACGCATACGGCCAATTAGATGAAATTGTACGGCATACGCAGCGCTCAAACGACCACGGCTCCAGCCTGAAGTCCGCTGCACGAGCCGTCGGGCACCAAATGGCGGCTGACGGAAATGCAGGCTGCTATCGAACAAGAATCCCAAGCAGATGATACGCAAGAAAAACGCCGACGCCCTGGGCGACCGCCGCAAGGCCCTCGCGGCCCTGGCCCACAAGCTCGATTTCGATGCGCTGGAGAACGCTGAGGCGCCCGATGCCCAGGACGATCATGGGACGACGCAGGAGGCGGATCAGAAGGGGAAGGTCACGAAGATGGCGAAGGCGGATAACGGAGGGGGCTGATCGCGGCGGGCGCTCTGCCTATTGGCTAGGCACGCCGCTCCACTTATAATTGGAATTATAATCTTAAATTGGAGGCGGCAACCGTGGGTCAGGTCACCATCTATCTCGACGACGAGCGGGAACGCCGGCTCAGGCGAGCCGCCAAGGAATCCGGCGTGCCGGTCAGTCGCTGGGTTGCGGCTCTCATCGAGGAGAAGACCCGTACCGAATGGCCCGAGTCGGTACGCGAGCTCGCGGGGAGCTGGGACGATTTTCCCGACGCCGAACAACTGCGGGCAACGCAGACGCCGGATACATCCCGGGAACCGCTGTAATGTATGCCCTGGACACGAACACCCTTGTCTACTTCTTCAAGGGGGTGGGCGACGTCCCGGCCCGAATGCTCGCCACTGCGCCATCCCTGATCGGCATCCCGGCGATTGTCGCCTACGAGATCGAGACGGGCATTGCCAAATCCAGGGCTCCCGAGAGACGGCGCCGCCAGTTCAACGAATTGCTGGCAACTACGACCCTTCTCCCTTTCGACCGTGACGCGGCGACGCACGCAGCGAGCATCCGGGCTCGCCTGGAGAAAGAGGGCAACCCCATCGGGCCGCTCGACACCTTGATTGCCGGCACCGCCCTGGCGTACAGCGCCATTCTCGTCACGCACAATACGGCGGAGTTCACGCGAATAGCGGAGCTGCAGGTTACCGACTGGTGTGCTGCATGACATCCCCGCCACGCGGGAGACCGAACCACGGCCCCTGGTACACCGCTATTCACCAACAACACGGTCCTCTCGACTGACGTCATCGCTCCGGGACGCCACAGCGGGACTCCCTCCTCTGATCAGCGCAGGGGGTGCTTCGTCGACAACCGTCATCCGCGCCCGGCACACACTGAGCCGGTCCCGCTCCCAGCGACGCATGACCCCGACCGCGCCCAGAAATGCGAACAACAGGATGATCAGTGTCCGGCTCGCGGTGTGGTTGATCTGGGTCGAGAGCAGGAGCATCGTCGCCATGGTGCCCATGACGCCGTAGAGAGCGACGGCGATGCCCACGGGGAGCAGCTTCCGCTGCGTCGCCCGCACTACCCGGCGGATCAGCACGTACGCGAGAACAATGAACAGGCCGAGGCCGAGCAAGCCGTAACCGACGAGCAGGCTGAGATAGAAGTTCTGGAAGGTACCCTGCCGGCCGATATCCTCCAACGAGAGATCCCGCCGCGGCGACGTGACCCCCCACCCGGTGAAAGGCCTTCCCCCTGCGCTCCGCAACGCTTCACCCCACAGGGTCAATCGGGTCGCGGTGGCCGGGTGGCGCTCGCGGGCCAGCTCGTGCTCGCCGCCAACATACAGCGCGGCAGCCTGCAGGGGCTCCTGGAACGCATCCCGGGTGGGAACGCTCTCGTGGATCAGAAACCAGGAGCCGGCGCCCAGCACGGCGACGAGCAGGGCGCCGCCGATCAGGCCCGCCCACTGCTGGCGATTCGCGCCGTAGAGAATGGCTGATACGCCGACGATGAGAATGCCGACGCCGGCGCCGATCCAGGCCGTGGTGTAGTTCGAGACCACCAGGAGAAGCAGCACGGGCACCGCTGCGGCCAGGGAGATGATCAACGTAAAGGCCGGGCGCCACCCCCGGCCGAACCGGGCGATAGCCGCAACGGCAATCGCGAAGAGAAGCACGAGAACGCAGGCCGCAGTGGAAGCATAGTCATCCGGCGATCCATAGTGGGTGGAGTCCCCCAACTCACCCCGCATGAGTTCCGGCCAGTGCGCATCGACGGCGAACGCGGCGGCGCTCGCCGCGATCAGCGCCCAGAACAGCCACGGCCAGTGGAAGCGTGCCCCCGCCAGCCACCAGGCCAGGGGAAGGCTCAGCAGCACCGTCACACGCAGCAGGTGCCGCCAGTGGGGGACCGACTCCTCCGCCAGCGCGGGAAACCGGATCTCGCCGACCAGGCTGACCAGTCCCACGTAGACGGTGAGAATCACCGCCAGCCAGAACACCGGCAGCCGCACCATATCCCGCAGGAACGCGGGTGCACTCGCAATGGTTGCCGCAAGCACCAGCCCGAGGCCGATGTTGGTCAAGGCCGTGGACAGCGGGATGGCCGCCACCATCATGTACAGCCCCGCCAGCGCCAGCCCACGCCGCCAGCCCGTCACCGGGGAGGCCAGGGTATGTCCGGGTTGCAACGGCGTACTCGCCGCCTCGGGCGCGCTGGAACGCCGCTGCCCGAGCCGGCGCAGGGCCTTCATAGTCCGCCAGGCATAGCGGATGAACACGAAATGCAGGCCGATGGCAACGGCAAGCCCGGAAGCCAGAACCAGATCCGGCACGCCATACACCGACAGCATGACGCCGACGCCCCCGAAGCTGAAGGCAATGGCCACGAGCATCCAGCTCGCCTGGCCCGGGGAGTAGCCCGCGCGCATGAACAGATGATGGAGATGCTCACGGTCCGCCACGAACGGGCTGCGCCCTTTCACCAGCCGCCGCAACATCAGGCTCACTGTGTCCATCACCGGCAGGGCAATGATCCAGCCGACGGCCACTGGCGAAACCGGCGCTCCTACGCCGGCCCGGGCGACCTCCACACTGAACCAGGCGATGGCGAGCCCGAGGAGCATGCTGCCGGCGTCCCCGAGGAACACCGCCGCCTTCCCCCGCAGGGGATGGCGCGCGTTGAAGAAGAGAAATCCCGCCAGGGCAGCGGCGAGTACGGCGATGATTGCCGGCGCATCGGCGAGACCATTCAGGTGGGCGGCAACGGCCAGCCACAACAGCATGACGAAGGACGCCCCGCCGGCCAGCCCGTCCAGGCCGTCCAACATGTTGACCGCATTGACCAGGCCGACAATACCGAACAGAGTCAGCGGCATCGCCCAGGCCCCGAGGCTGAGCGTACCCGCCGGCGCGAAATCCCCCACCTCGGTGAGCACCATTCCGCCCCAGGCCACCACCAGCGTCGCCGCGATGATCTGCACCGCAAGCTTCGTCGTGCTGCGCATATCGCGCAGGTCATCGACCACGCCGCACGCGAGCAGAAGTCCCATCCCGGCAAACAGCGCCGCATAAGGACGCAGCGCCATGTCGACGGTCAGCACGGCCAGCAGGAAGCCGCCGAAAACGGCAATGCCGCCCACCAGCGGCGTCGGCGCGGCGTGACGCTTCCGCCCTCCCGGGTGATCAACCAGGTTCAGCCGTCGCGCCGGACCCCGCAGCGCGAAGATCAACCCCGTGGTCAGCAACAGGGCCGCGATCAGATTCGGAATAAGTGAAATGGTCATCGTAGTATGCGCATTCGGTATCGCGGCGCTAACGATACCCCAGCCGGCTCACCTAGTCCGGTCGCGGGCATCGGAAATTTGAGAGGGCGCATCATCACCAAGCAAATCCCGATATAAACGGAGATGCGCCTCCACAACCCGTGCAACACCGAACTCCGCCTCCGCCTTCGCCCGCCCACATGCTCCCATCTGGGCCAAGCGCTCCGGGTTAGCCAGCAATCGTTCCATGGTATCGGCCAAGGCGTGTGAATTGCGTGCGGGCACCAACTCACCGGTCACGCCCGGGTCCACCGCAACTCGACACCCTACGGTATCCGTGGTAACAATGGCGCGGCCGGCGGCTGCCGCTTCTAAGAGCGCCTTTGGTACGCCTTCCCGATAGAACGAGGGCAATACGACCAAGCTAGCCGACGCCAGAACCGACGGCATATCATCCTGCTGCCCCCACCACTCCACAGGACCGTTAGCACGCCACTGTTCCAACATTCCCAATGGTACGGCGCTCGGATTCTGCGGATCCGGCGGACCTACTAGAGCGAACCGTGCCTGCACTCCCTTCTTACCCAGCATTCTGGCTGCTTCCGCGAACTCGCCAACACCTTTCTCCCAAAGCATCCGCGCCGGCATAACCACAATTGGTACTCCGTGCGGGAAGGATGTAGGCGCGAAAATATCGAGGTCCACACCCGAACCGGGGATAAGCAAATCCCGCCCGGGTGGGAGCGCGCCCATCGCCTGCAATGCTGCACGATCCCCCTCGTTTTGCACGATCACGCGGCCATTCGGATGCGCCAACGCCATCCGATAAAGCTGCTCCGCAAGTAACCGGCCGGGGCCGCGCCGTCCCTCAGCGAACAGAAAACCCATCCCGCTAATGGCGGCAACCATACCCGGAACGTGTGTGAGCCGCGCCGCTAGCCCCCCGTAAAGAACCGGCTTAATCGTCACCAAGTGCACAACGGCCGGGCGCAGACGCCGGAAAAGGCCAACAAGGGCGAACAACGAGCGCAATTCCTTCAGCGGGTTCACGCTGCTGCGCCCGAGCGGGATTTCGTGGTGGGTAAGCCCTGCCTCGGCGATACGCCCGGCATCGTCATCGCCAGGACCCGTGGCCACATGCACTTCGCAACCGGCATCCTGCGCCGCCAGCGCGACCGGAAGTCGGTGCGACAGAAAGAATCCCGGATCATTGACGACCATAAGAACCCGCCTGCTACCCACCCCTTCAGCCTTCTCTCTGCATCATCGGTTTCCGTGGCTATCAATATCTGTCGGCATTGCTGACCCTTTCCGTTACATCGCTTCCAATCTCGGCCCGAGGTTCATACCGCGCCCCCTGCTCTTCATTCCAAGCCTGGAACATCAACACATCCCACAAGTAGTAGTGCCAGCGCCGCACACCGGCGACGTGCTCCTGCCACATCCGGCGAATTGGTGCTGGTTCGAAAAAGCCCTCCTCCCGCAGGCGCTTCCCATCCAGCAACTCCTCCGCCCATTCCCGCAGCGGGCCACGCAGCCAGTGCTAAATGGGTAGGCCGAAGCCCACCTTGGCCGGTCCATGAGCTGCTACGGGACGTAGCGGTACAGCACCTGGCGCAGAAGCCACTTTTCCTTGATATTACGACACTTATACTCCGTTGGCACCCGCCAGGCGAACTCTACTAACCGATGGTTCGACATCGTAACGCGCGCCTCCAAGCTTACCGCCATGCCCGCCCCGTCCACATTGGTCAGAATGTCGTCGGGCAAGCAGATCATCATGTCCAGGTACATCATCGCGCGCTTGCCATGCAGATCCGGCTGCGCGCCAGTCTCGTCCAAAGGAGTGCGGGCTCAGGCGGGCCCAAACTACACAACATCAGGTCGCTAACGGTGAATACCAGCCAGCTCCACTTACATAGCCTTTCCTAGTGCATGTCTGGAGATTCGAGCTCCGACTCAGTCATCATTTGCTTTCAGCAAATTGCGGGTCAGACGCTCGGCAATGGCTGGCCACGTGTAGTGCATAGCTACCCATCCGCTGCCTTGCCGGTCTTCACACGCATCGGCTAGCGCGCGCTCCATCGCGGTAGCCATATCCACGGCATTCAAGGGGTCAAAAAACACGGCTTGGTCCGCCATAATCTCTTGGAACACCGAAATACGCGAACAGCATACCGTACAATCGCGCGCCCGCGCCTCGATGAGCGGCATGCCGAAACCTTCGAAGACTGAGGGGGACACAAAGACCCGGCTACTGTCATAATGCGCCATCAGCGCCGACTCGTCGCCAACGGACTCCAGGATTCCGATGTCCGATTGCATACCCGCTGCCTGAATTGCGTATTCGACCTCGTCGCGAGTACCGAGGTCGCGCCCAACGAGCCGCATTGTCAGACGCCGCTCTAGACGTCTCTGAAGCCTGGCGAAGGCCTCGACCAGTTTGAGATGGTTCTTGCGAGGCTCAAACGTCGCAATATAAAGGAAATCGGTTTCTTGACGCCGGCATCGAGGCGCTTCCACGAATGCACGACGGACTCCGTTGTAGGACACTGTGACTCGACTCGCCGCGACACCGCATTCGCTGACTAGCATATTGCGCGTAAAGTCGCTAACGGCGATCAGCCGCTGACAACGCCGCCACTGCCACGCCTGCCACCGACGTACAATGTCGCCGAAACGCCATCGCCCAAATCCTGTTGCACTTCGGACGTCGTGAACAAGCTGATAGTGGCAATGTTGGCGGAGCCCCATAAACGGCACGGGCATGAAATCTGAAATTACGACAGACGGCGATCGCCTCGCGAGCATCACGGAGAGCGTCAACCATTCACGGATCCGCCCTAGTACGCCCCCGCGCGCAGCACCCTTCAATTCCGAGCATTCGGCTCGAACCCCGCAACCGTCCGGGCACACCGTTGCCGTCAACCGGTGCCCCTCCGGGACGATTGCTTCCACCGGGCCCGGCCACCTCGAAGCCAGCTCGGCAGCGAGTTCCGCGAAGCGCTTATTCGCCCCCGTGACAACATCGTTACGGTAGTAAAGTGAGACCAGCAGCAAGCGCTTATCCGACACTTTGCGCGGCATGTGCATCAAAACTTATCTCTCGACAACGATAACCTCCCCGAACAACGAAATGGCGGAGCGAAGTACCGGACCCCGCCGCTGTCGCCTTTGACAAATTGCCCCGCTCCTCGCGCGGGCGCTTGTCATCCTAGTGTGGGTGCCGTAGCTCATCCTGCTCGACCGATGTCGGGGCATCATGCCGCAGGCCGGCATCACGGTCGGCCCGCGCAACCCAATCCACAATCGTCTACGCCGAGGGGTCAAACTCTTGGGCCAATTCCCACGGCGTATACCCGCTGCGCACCAGGTCGATCATCTCTTGCCGAAACTGCGCCGGCGGATACGGCGGTCAGCTTCGTGCCATCTTGACCTCCTACTCTCCCTCAAAGGGTCAAGTTTCCACCAAGCACGTCTACTTCCCGTCATCGCTACGTCTTGTGACCGCTACCTGCCCGTTCCCAGAAGACTCCAACGCGCCAATCACGGCCAAAACTACCCAAGCAGCCGGCTGAAAAAACGTTGCGGTAGCCAAATAATGAACCCCAGCGTAAAAAGAGACAAAGAGACCAACATCACTTAATGATGACGCACCCCTAAAATGCCGCAGTACTATCGTAAACAAAAAAAGAAGAATAAATGTTAAAGGTATTAACCCTCCTTGATATAACAAGGTTAGATACCAATTAATAGCACTTCCACCTATATCGGAAAGCCCACTTCCAAGACCCACCCCAAAAAAAGGCGTATCAGTTGGGCCAATTCTCTCTAACGTTTCCAATGCATTCTTAAAACGAGGCCCACTCCCGTATCTTTCCAGCTTATCAATAACCGAAAATTCGACTCCTGCCATTGGTCCAGCCGCAATTAACGCAATCCCCATCGCCAAACCAACTCCCCCGACTAACGCCGTCACTACAGTGCTTTTTCGGAAAAGCCCGTACCGTTGCCTTGCTTTCCGGATAAACCACTTACTTATAACCGCGGCAAACCCAATCACCGCCGCTACTAGCCCTGCGGTAGAAAATGCTAGCGCCCAAGCTACTATGGTTGCACACAGTACGATTACCCCCAGTTTGCGGGAGCATCTCCAAGCGAACCAGACTGCCAAAGCGCCAGCGCAAGCTAGGTAGAGCGCCAAGTTGAGTGGCTCCTCAGAGAGCCCGTACGCTCTAGGCCACCTGACTCCGAGCACGGTTGCTAACGCGTCTTCCTCTTTCAGCTTGCCAACCCATTGCCCGAGCTCTATATCACTAGTTGCAGCTAAAGCTACCTCTGTATAAACGTACAGAACTACTAAGGCTACACCAATCAGATTGCACCGCAGTACAGCCCCACCACCAAATTTGCCGTCTAAAAAGAATTTTGGTGCAAAGTAGAATCCAACAAAGACAAACGTATAGGCTGCTACGTAAGCGGGGTCCGTAGAGACTGGATTAAAGAACCAGCTCGCCACTATAGCCACAAGAAAAATGAGAAGAGCTATATCTTCCAATCGGAAAATACCGACTATTCTCCTCCCGGAATGAGTTACCGCCAAAACAAATAAAGACGGAATCAATAAGGCGCCAATCACTACGGGTGGGCGGATTACTGGGTTGCCTAGAACCACTCCATCCCACCCAATTACGATAAAAAACAACAGGAAGATAGATCGAAAAACCAAAGGGAGCCTATTACCCATATAAATGCAAGATATCTCCGGAAAATACCGAATAAAAGAGTCTTTTCGCAAAATACCGATAATTAAATTAAACCGCGAAGGCGCGTAATAGGCATCAGTTGTGGCGCAATGCGCGACTTCATTCAACAATTCAAGGAGCGTGACTGATGGACATTCGTCTGCATAAGAACCCTACGACGACCGCCGCGCGGTAGGAACACATCCAAGCCTCCACGAAAGTGAGTTCGCGAGATTGCCCGAGAGTTTGGGATCACCGAAGACACCGTTCGGCGTTGGTGCGGCCGGCAGAGTGTGGCTGATCACTCGCATACCCGCATCGACTGGATACGACGCTGACCGAGGCGCAGGACGCGATTGCCATCGAACTCCTACGCACGTTGAGAATCCCCCGACGACCTGCCACTCATCGCTCCAGAGTTCATGACCCCGGCAGCATCGCCTTGGGCGGTTCACCGTTTGCTCATGCGCCACAGTTTAAACCGGTTAAAGAACGCGATAGGCGCTGCCAAGCGCCCGGATTTACTTCGCCAAGAGCCCCGGAATCTTCCGGGATGTAGCCGCTAGCTCGATCTCAGCCGAAACGATGAAATCTCGAGGCCACGACCAATTGTTCATACAATCTCAGCCGTCTTCTGCTCTCACTTAGCATGCTCAGTACCATTTATGCTTAGAACTCTTACGCACCTTTTTTAGAGACCTCAACACTCTCCATGGGAGAATGCGGCAACATGCAATTTTAGCGAGAGATGAATAAAACTGATACTCCAAACGCCATTTAGAAAGGCCGTGCTTCTTTTGTATACGTCGCGTTTCAATGAATGTTTGAAGTCCACCGCTTGCGCCCCCATCGCGAAAATAGCCAACCGGTGATTCTATGCGAACGTACGGAACGGAATTTTCAAGTAAGCGCAAAAGGAAATCATAGTCAGCGCTAAGCTTATATGACTCGTCGAACCCCCCTAACTCCTCATAGACCTCGCGACGCACGTACATCCCTTGATGAGGAAACGGCATTTCGCGATACATGCGAGTCTCGAGTTCGTCGTCCGCGAGTGGCCTAACTTGCCCGTATATGGAACCGTCATCGCTCGCTAGATCCACCGGAGCACACGTAAAGCCAGCATCTGGGTGGCGAGTCAAGACATCGACTACGTCCGCGACTGCACTTGGGTAGATGACATCGTCGGCGTTAACTAGACCGATAATCTTGCCCATTGCCAGACCTATTCCCTTGTTCATGGCGTTGTATATGCCCGTATCGGGCTCGCTTTTCCAATAGTCAATTGTGTCTTCATTCTCGCGGATAAAATCGACTGTACCGTCGGTGGAACCACCGTCGATCACAATGTATTCGATATTCCGATAGTGCTGTCGTCGCACACTTTCAAAGGACGTTTGGAAGTGCTCTCGAGCATTAAAGACGACAGTGACGATGCTCACTAGCGGGTATTGCTGGGTACAATAACTCGCCATGCTTCAATGCACCATAGTGTTCTTGACAAACCAAGCATACACATCCGTTAGGCCATCGATTAGTTTCACACTCGGATGCCATCCCACGCGCTTAAGGCGTGCCACATCTAGCAATTTCCTCGGCGCTCCATCCGGCCGACTGGTGTCGAAAACAAGTCGCCCTTCGTGACCCACCACCCATTGGATGGTCTCCGCGAGCTCTTGGATGGTGCAATCCTCTCCCGTCCCCACGTTGATATGCGAACACATGGGCTCGACCTGTGCCTGCCAAGCTTCCTTGGACAAGGTCATCACATACACCGAGGCGGCAGCCATGTCGTCTACATGCAGAAACTCCCGGCGAGGCTGACCACTGCCCCAGATCACCACCTCCTCGTCTCCATTCCGCACCGCTTCATGGAAGCGCCGGATCAGTCCTGGGATCACGTGACTGTTTTCCGGATGAAAGTTGTCATACGGCCCATAGAGGTTGGTCGGCATGACACTGCGGTAATCAGTCCCGTGCTGGCGGTTGTAGCTCTCGCACAGCTTGATCCCGGCGATCTTGGCGATTGCGTAGGGCTCGTTAGTCGGCTCCAGCGGTCCGGTCAGCAATGCCTCCTCAGCCATGGGCTGGGCCGCGTCACGAGGGTAGATGCACGACGATCCGAGGAAGAGCAGCTTCTCCACCCCGGCTTTGTAGGCGGCGTGGATAACGTTGGTCTCGATAACCAGGTTGTCATGGACAAAGTGGGCCGGGTAGGTACTGTTGGCGCGGATTCCCCCTACCTTGGCGGCGGCGAGATAGACTTGATCAATCCGCTCGCTCTGAAAAAAGGCGTTCACGGCCTGTTGATCCAGCAAGTCCAACTCGTCGCGTGTACGGGTGATGATATCGGTATAGCCCAGCGCCTCCAGCCTGCGCACGATCGCACGACCTACCATGCCGCGATGGCCGGCCACGAAGATCCTCGGTTCCTGCTCAGCCATGCTGGTTCTCCAATGCAATGGGCAATTCCAAGCCGTGCTTCTTGAGTAAGGCGTTGCGACGTGCATCCTTGAGATCTTCCGCCACCATTTCGGCACACATCTCTTCCAGCGTAGTCTCCGGTACCCATCCGAGTTTCTCTCGTGCCTTTGTCGGGTCACCCAGGAGCGTTTCAACCTCAGTGGGGCGGAAGTAGCGGGAATCGACACATGCGATCACGTCAGCCACCTCTACAGCCGGCGCCGACGCCCTATCTCGTACCGAATCCACCACGGCAATCTCCTCTACCCCCTCGCCTTCGAAGCGCAGACCGATGCCCAACGCCTTGGCGCTCATGGCTAGAAAGTCACGCACCGAGACTTGGCGCCCCGTCGCAATCACAAAGTCCTCGGGGTAGTCTTGTTGCAGCATCATCCACTGCATGCGCACGTAATCGCGGGCGTGACCCCAGTCGCGAAGGGCATTCATGTTGCCGAGGTAGAGGCACGATTCCAGTCCCTGCGCGATATTGGCAAGACCACGGGTAATCTTCCGGGTGACGAAGGTCTCGCCCCTCCGGGGTGACTCGTGGTTGAAGAGGATGCCGTTGCAGGCATACATCCCATACGCCTCACGGTAGTTGACCGTCATCCAGTAAGAATAGAGCTTGGCCACGGCATAGGGGCTTCGGGGATAGAAAGGTGTCGTTTCGCTCTGCGGTGTTTCCTGTACCAAACCATACAGTTCCGAAGTGCTAGCTTGGTAGTAGCGCACCTTCTTCTCCATGCCGAGCAGGCGGATCGCCTCCAAGATGCGTAATGTCCCCAGAGCATCAACATCGGCCGTGTACTCCGGCGATTCAAAGCTTACCGCGACATGGCTCTGAGCGGCGAGGTTGTAAACTTCGTCGGGCTGGACCTCCTGCAAGATCCGAGTCAGGTTGGAGCTATCGGTGAGGTCACCGTAGTGGAGGATGAAGCGTTGGCGCTCCGCATGCGGATCCTGGTAAATATGGTCTACCCGCTGAGTATTGAACGAGGAAGCGCGGCGCTTAATGCCGTGGACCTCGTAGCCCTTTTCCAGCAGGAATTCGGCGAGGTAGGAGCCGTCCTGGCCGGTGATGCCCGTGACAAGTGCCTTTTTCATGCTGTATCGCTGCCTTCTAAAACATTTCCGTGCATAGCATTCCATGCGTTCTCAGTTATGGCCTCCAGTCTGATGCGCTGAGGCACCTACCCGAGGTCTCTTTCGGCAGCCTGAGCATCAGCCAATGGAACAGTCGATCGTGCGCCTGGGGCTATCTCTCCAGGCATGGGGCGGCCGGTAAGCGTCGAAGAATTACGCCGAATCTACATCGGACCACAGCCAACCCAAGCGGCTACGCAACGTCCGCGGCGATAGCGCTTGCCGACTAACCTGGCCTGCATCTAGAAAGCTCGGATAGCACGGCGGCATAATTGCCACGCACACTTCGAGTCCGCCGGACCATAGTATTGCGCCATTTCGGTTTATCTACCGCTGCCGGTGAACGTCGAGTGAAATTGACCGTGTTAATGACTATCCGCGTACCCGGCTCGCTGCCGCCTACTTCAGCGCGCTGTTGAACCGCCCGCCGGGTAGACCTTGGCTGAAGGTGTTCATCCTAGGGTAGCTACCGATCATCCCGTGCCTGACCCGGCGTCGAGCCAGGACAAGAGCCTTCGCCTGACTGATCGCCTGCCACGGGTTAAGACTCATCAGCGCAGAGGCAAGAAGCGTGGCTTGCGGTGCTAGGTAACCATGCCGCGCCGCCTGCACCACGTGCTCGTTCTCGTATTGGGTCCGGTCACGAAACGTGGGCGGGAAATCACGCGCAAGTGCGTCGTACCGGTCCCGAACAAGCATATTTACGCCATTCCACCATCCCCGACGCATCTTCTCCAGCTCCGAAGCATCGGCGTTCTTCGGGTGGCAGCGAGTATAGGCTTCATAGAAGAGCTTGTACTCCGGGTTCACGGCCAGAAAGTCCCGGTTCGCCTGCCGGACGTGGCGATAGTTGCTGTCGTCCACCACAATGATTGCCCGCTCGCTCAGGTAAGGCCGGATCAGCTCTAGGCACATAAGCTGACTGCGATAGTCATGGGGGCCGTCGACGAAGTAGACGCCCACCCGCCGTTGGCCGATATGGTCTGTGAGCACCTCTAGGGCATCCTCGTAGTCGGCGTTAATCACCCTCGCATTCTCTGCCGCGTTGTCAGCCGCCCGCCGCTGCACCAGCGCCTCGTTTTCGCCGTCGGGATCGAACTGGGCGAAGTTGTCGATACCGTAGACGGGCACTGCCGGCGCAGCGGCGGCCACCGACACCAGGGTCAACCCTTGGAAAACACCCACTTCCAAGTAAGCCCCACCATCGTGGCCGTCCTGGTACCGAGCAAAACGCTGGAGCGCGCCCACCAGCTTGTCTCCGGAGTATCCGGTCAACCCACGGGCCTCGGCCAGGAGGCCGTGCGCTTCGGCATCGGCAATCAGCTCGGCCAGGGCGCTGAAATGGCTGTCTTCCATCCGTGATCCTCGGTCGGTTCGTTCATGCATCGCCCGCTGGGGCTCCGGACGCCTGGGAAGGGTCCGGCAACCGCGCCGCGGCATGGGAAAGATAAATAGAGAAGAATATAACGGCCGTTGCCATGAAGGCGAAGGCGGCCAGCGTGGCGTAGGCGGCCCCCATGATGCCGAACTGCGGGATCCACAGCACGTTGAGCACTATGTTGGCAAGCGCCGCCAGCAAGGACATAGACGCCAGGGTCTTCATGCGGGAGAACACGTAGAGCTGCCCGCAGAAGATCTTGCGAACCCCTTCCAGTCCATAGGCCAGGCAAACCACGGGAACCACGGCTGCCGCATTGGCGTAGGCGGCCGGATACATGAATTCGAAAGCGTGGCTGGCCGCGTACCCGTAAACCAACGCCGAAACCACCGAGGCCAGTGCATACAGCGACTGTGGCGCCAGCATTCGCCGCAGGCTGACCCCTTCGGAGGTGACCCGCCGGAAGAAATAGGGATTCCAAGCCTTCAACAGCGCGTCATGCGCCACACCCAGCACCAGCCCCAGCGTGTAGGCCGCTGTATACGCGCCAACGGCCGCCACGCCCTGCATATCCATGAGGATGAACCGGTCGATGGCGTTCACCAAGGCGAATCCGATTACATGGAAGGTAAGCGGAAACAAGAAACCGAAGGCTTCGCGTAGCCGTTGCGGACGAAGGCGCGCCAGTGAACGCAGTCCGTGGAAGCCGAAAAGCCCGGCGGCTAGAGCCGTGGAAACCCCAGCGCCCGCACACCAGACGACGAAGTTGCCCACCGCCATCGCCTCCCAGGAGCGCAGCCAATAAACCAAAGGCAACGACACCGCCAGATAGCCCACGGCCAGTACCAGCTGGCTGATAGCGTACTGGAGGGAGCGACCGCTCGACATCAGCAGGCTGTCGGGAATCAGCTGGAGCCCGCGTCCCAAGGACAGAACGGCGACTGCCGCGGCGAAGCCCAGAGCTACTTCGCGAGGCACCGGCAATAGGGCGTGACCGAGGACCAGCAAAGCAATTATGACTAAAAAGGTAGTCGCCAGGATCTGATACAGCGCCGCGATGTGATCGCCGAAGGCGCCTTCATCCTGATGATAGTGCTTGATCACATAGATATCGGGGCGCAGCCCTACATAAACTGAGACGATTCCGACCGTGACCATTATCGTGCCAACCAATCCGTACTCGTCGGGCGGCAAGACATTGGCGTAAACCACCATTAGGATGAACGGCACCCCCCTGGCAACCAGGGTGGCTGCCAAATAGATGAGCCCGTTTACACCAAGTGTCCGCGCCTCACTCATCGAGAAAGTCGGGAAGCGGCTTCCTAGGCAGGATCTCCAGCTTGCCGCCCTCGGTGCAGTTATAGAGGCTGCGGCCCGCCTCTTCGTAGACCTGTAGCGCCTTGAAGTAGGCCATCTCGCTCTCGACCAGATCCGGCAGCTGCCACTTCACCCCGGCGAAATAGTTCGGGTCGAAGTGGTTAGGATCCGACTCGCCGCCGGTCACGGTCTTGTTGGCCGGCCCCTTGGTGGCGAAGTTGTGATCGCAGCCCACCAGCGCCACCTGCTGAAAACCCAAATGGAAGGCTACCTGAAGCGCCACGTAGGTCACGGTGTGGCCCTGGAACAGGCTCATGGAAACGTCGCGGGCGAACGTGCCGTGGAGGGGGGTGGAGTTCAGGTAATAGACGTTGCCACGGGTCTTCAGGCCCTGCCGGACCGCCATGGAGTCCATAAACAACGGGGTGTCGGTCTCGTTAAAGAACGCCAGATTCTGCTCGATCACCAACCGGTTGACGGAGACGATGGAGCTGGGCCGGTGATCGGTCTTGTCGTAGAGCATATTGATTTTGTTAAGGCCGAAGGTATACACACGGCTAGCGCTGAGGCGGTCGAAGTCCACCTTCAGCAGGGATGGGCCGTTGCACAGGATTACAGCCTTCTCCCCGCGGTGGGTGTCCCGAAGCCTCTTCAACCGGCGCCGAGCCTGCCAAGACCGGGGATCCAGGTCCCACGCCAGGCGGAGGGCGATCAGCATCGCGGCGTTCCGGTAGGGGTTAACAGTACCGCTCATGGGTGCTCCTTTATGGATCAAACGGGGTCGTGCAGCCGCCCTGCAATGCCCCCGGTGAGGTCAACGACCGCGCCATTCTGGAAGGGCACCTCGCCACCGGCCAGGAACAGCGCCAGGCGTGCGACCTCAGCCGGCGTGCCGATACGGCCGGTGGGATGGCACGCCGCCAGGGCGTCATAGGCCTGGCTCTGGTCCTCGAAGCCCGCGCGCAGCATGGGCGTATCGATGGCGGCCATGCTGATGGCATTGACCCGCACCCGCGAGCCCAGCTCCACCGCCAGGGCCCGGGTCATCGTCTCCAGCGCACCTTTGCTGGTGGCATAGGCGGCAAAGGCCGGCTTGGTCTGGCGGGCGTGGATGGAGCCGATGTTGACCACGCTGCCACCGGCGGATGACAGCCGCTCCAGGCAGGCCTGCACTAGCGCGTAGGCCGCGGTGACATTGACATCCAGCGTCCGGCGGAACTCGGCCACGGATAACGTCTCCACCGAACCCAGCTGCTGTATCGCGGCATTGTTAATCAGCACCTTCAGGGGGCGCTCGCCCAGGGCCGCCAGTATGGCTTGCGTAGGGGCGTCGCCCGCCGGCGCCGCCAGCTCCGCCAAGTCCAGCCGGAGCGCGGCGTCAGCCTCTGGAGAATCTGCACGGTCGACGCCCACGACGAAATAGCCCATTTCCCTGAACGCCGCTACCAGCGCCTTGCCGATGGCGCCCGCGCTGCCAGTGATGATGGCCGCGTCCGTCATGGGTTTTGCAGGAACCCTTCCACCAACTCGATGGCCTTGTCGCTGGCCCGAAACACCCCTTCCTCCGTATTGGAGCCGTTGTGGGAGCCGAACACGCAATACGGGTGCTTCCGCAACGGGCTGTTCATAGGCAGCGGCTCCAGCTCGAACACATCTAGGGCCGCCGATTGTACCTGGCCGGATTCGAGCGCCTCGATCAGGGCCTGCTCGTCGATCAACGGACCCCTCGCCACGTTCACCACGCGAACCCCCTGCTTGCAGCGCTCCAGCACGCCAACATCCAGCATGTGGCGGTTGGCCGCCGTCAGCGCGCAGGTGAAGACCAGGAAATCGCACTCCTCGACGCCTTCCGGCCACGAGAGCAGCCGCATGCCGGGCGGCAGATCGGCGGACGAACGCGCGGGGTCGTAGACAATCACGTTCAGCTCGCAGGCCTGGAGCCGACTCACCGTGGCCCGACCGATGTCGCCGTAGCCGACCACAGCCACCGTCTTACCCGTCAGGGAGATACCCCTCGGCTTCGGCCAGCCGCCTTCCCGGACCCCGCGATCGATGGCGAAGGTATGCCGGGCCAGGGCGATGACGTAGCCCAGCGCCACGTCCGCCACCTCCGCACCGAACATCTGCGGTGTGTTGGCGAAGGCCAACCCCAGCTCCGCACAGACGTCCCGGTCCACATTGTCGACACCCACGCCCCACTTCACGGCCACCCGCAATCGGCCCTCGGCGCCGGCCGCCAGCACGCGCCGGGTCGCGGGGTCGTCGCCGATGATCCAGGCGTCGAACTGCGGCACCAGCTCCATGAGCTCCGCCTCCGACAGGGTCTGGGCCACATCCGGGCAGTGCACGTCGAAGCCGCGCTCGCGCAGCCGCGGCAGGAAATAATCCTTCTTGCCCAGCATGGGCGGGCAGGTGATCAGCAGCCGCTGCATCAGTGCTGCTCCAGGCCGTAGCGGGCCAGCGCCTCGGCCATGATCCAGTCCTCGGGCTCGTCGATGTCCACCGACTCCAACTTGGGCGTCTCGTACATCATGGGCGCCGCGCCGATCCGCGCCCCGGTGCGGGCGAAGCTCTCCCGCGTGAATAGGTACAGGCAGGAGTTTTCCTCCAGCCAGGGCTCCAGGTCCTGGGTTCGCAGCAGCACATTGGGATCGTGATTCACAGCGCTGCCGTCCTCCCGGTAGAAGCGGGTCTGGATCCGGTTAACCGTGAACAGCGAGTCATACCGCTCGCTGGCCGCCAGGAACTGATTCATGGCGTCTCGCGCGGTCGCCGCGGAGAGCAGCGGGTTGGTGGTGTGGGTCATCAGGTACAGGTCCGCCGGCACCGCCGCAATGTCATCCTCGATAATGCGGTTCATGCTGACCATATCACCCTGCAGGGCCTCATGCCGGTCGCGGACCATCACCCGGTCGGATTCCTCCAGACCGTTTTCCCGCAGGATCGCCCGCGCGTCGGTGTTGACCACGACCTTGTCGATCGACTCCAAGGACAGCAGCGAATCCAGCATCCACCGAAACAGCGGCTTACCGGCCAAATCGCGGAAGTTCTTACCGCGCACCCGTTCGCTGTTGGCCTTCATCGGCAGCAAGGCTACCTGCGTCATGCTTTGTCTCCACGGCGGTGACGTTTGGGTAGAAGTAGCGCATCTTCATTGCCTTTGAGAGTTTGCGATGCTCGTGGTTGCCACGGTAAGCCCCCCAGTACTGCATCAGCCGGAAGCGCAGAATATCGCCCACATTACCGAGCAGGACACCCTCCCGCCGCGCCGCGCCCAGATCGGCGGCCACGCCGGAGAGATAACACCACACGAAATCCAGCAGGCTGAAGTGCAACTCCGGCAGAATGTTACGTAACGCCACCGCCTCGCGCTCATAGCGGATGCGCACCTGGGTCCAGGTCTCGTCATGGATATGATGCACCGGCGCCTGAGCCACGTATGCCACGTGCCCGCCGTCGGCCACGACCTGCTTGGCCAAGTACATGTCCTCCAAGCCGGTGAGCTCCTCGTTGAACTGGTAGCGGGACCAGGCCCGGCGGGTTACGGCAGCATTGGCGTTGTTGCAGAAATAACCCTGCTGCGGGATGCTCGACTCCGCCGGATAGTACTTGCGGAACAGCATGTCCTCGCTGAACTTGGTGGTATCGCGGCCGGTCTGGCGCCCGTAGACGTAGTCGGCCAGCCCTTCCCGCAAAGGCCGCAGCAGCTGGGCCAGCCAGTCCGCGGTGGCCGGTATGCAGTGGCCGCTGACGAAGACCAGATACTCCCCGTCGGCAAACTCACAGCCCCGGTTCAGGGACCGGCCGAAGGTGAACTCCGACTTATCGATGGTCGTGATCCGGCAGCCGTAGCGCTTGGCAATATCCAGCGTCCCGTCCGTGGAGCCGGAGTCCACCAGCACCACCTCCACGTCGAAATCCGGCGTGTGCTGATCGGCAATGGCACTCAGCAGCTCCTCCAAGTGCCTGGACTCGTTCAGCGTCCGGATTACGATACTAGCCAAATGCGTCATCGGCTCATTACTCGCTGCCATTGGGCGGATTCAGATGCACGGCAAAAACGGCGCCGGCCAAGGGTTGAGCCTCCAGCTCAGCATCCGTCAGACCTTCGCGCGCGGAGGTTACATATAGCAAGCGCCCATCGCCACCACCGAGCGCACAGCTGGTTGGCCGGGAAACGGGCAGATTCAGGGCATCGTACGCCTCTCCCCGCATGTTGTATGCGACCAAACGCCCACCATCCCATTCAGCGTTGATCACCGCCGTCTCGTCCACCAAGGCGGAGCCGTCGGGCACCCCGCTCGAGCCCGTTGCCTTCGCCATCCACGGCTCGCCACCACTCAGCGCACTATCGTGGAGCTGGTAGCGGACAATCCGTCGGTCAAAGGAATCGCCGATGAGGGCGTACGCCCCACCAGCAGGGAACAGGAAAGTATTAGGTATACCTACGGGGCCGCCCACACGCTGGACGGACAGGTTCGGCGAGACCCGGTACAACGCTCCACCTTTTCTCACAGGCTCGCGCAGCATGGTACCGAACCAGAAGCTACCGTCCGGCGCCTCGCCACCGTCATTGCTGCGCGTGTCTGGCTGATCCGCCTCTACTTCAACGACAGTGCGGTAACGACCGTTGTCCAGGTCAAGCTCGCCAACCCCCTCGTCGGTGGCCAAGTAGACCCGTTCCCCGCTGACCTTCCATATGACGCTAGGCATGACCGGTAGTCGGTAGGTCTCATACGCTTCACCGGCGCCGACGAACACGTTGGCACCGAGGATATCCACCCACAGTAAACGCCGGCCGGCACGATCCCAGAACGCCCCCTCGCCCAACCCATTTCGGGTTTCATACGCAACGGAGCACCGCACATTCGCGAGTCTCGGCAATCGGTTGTCTCGTTGCTCCACGCTGAGTCCTTAGAATTCCAGAACAAGCCCAGAAGGTTAGCGGCAACGCTTTAGCGGATAAACCGGTTCTCACCAAGGTGGCACCAGACTCACCTTACCCAATTACGGTCAAGCCACCGTTACTAGCCAGCCCAGTAGCGAAGGGAGTCAGATGTGCAATCCAACACTGGCTGGCACAACACATACCACGATGCGCCTGAGGATCACTACACCAGTGGCACGGGTAGCGAGCCGTTGCGGAAAGGGGGACGCAACTCCAACCAGATCGTCATTGAATCGCTCGATGCCGAGCTCAGGCGGCCGCGCGAGGAGATCGACTACCACCCCACCTCAAGGACCAGCGCGAGCTGTTCGCCTCGGTCATCGGTACCGGAGAGGTCGCCGCGCGCTGCCTCACGTGGCTTTTCAGCGCCCCGACCGTATCGCTCGCATTCTCCAACGGCGCGAGCAACGGGCGTTTAGTCCCGTTCTCTGGGAATGTCGGGGCTGAACCACTCCCACAGAATGATTGGCTCTCCTACCTGGGGATCAGCTCTGGAAGAGATCGCTAGTTACCTCATTCCTACGGTGGCCGCGATCCTAATTGCTGCTCACTTTGGGTTCGGCGGTAGCGCCGAGCGTTACTGACGAACTCCCAGAAGAAGGCCGCGAACAGGCCGAGCATGCCGGCGAGGACAACCGATAGCGCGATGATGAGGCTTCGGCTTGGGCCAACGGGCGAGCTTGATTTCCTGGCAACCCCGAGGGCGTCCATGGGCTCCGCGCTCTCCCAGATCGTTTCCAGCATGCTCTGGGCGTCCAGCCGTTGCAGCCGTGCCTGGCGTAGCTCGCGGCGCACGTCGCCGAGCTGCTGCGCAAACACCATGGCGCGCACGCCATCGCCCCGGGCCGATGCCTGGGCCAGACGCTCGGTTTCTGCCTCAAGCTCGGTTATCTGTTCGCCGAGTAACTCCGCTCTCTCCTCGAACGGGCGAGCGCCGGTCTGTACGGCGCTCTCCAGCGCCGCCTCCTGCTGTGCTTGAAAGGCCTCGATGATCGCCTGATGGAGTTGCGTGACGGAATCTGACGCATCGGGCCCGGCCGTCGAGGTCAATGAGACCGTCGGGTTAGTGCCGGACACGCTGACCTGGAGGCGCGACATCGCATCGTTGTCGCCGGCAAGGCGGCCGCGTACTTCAGGGATCAGCACCTGCTCCAGCTCCCGCTGGACGGAATCAACAGGCACAACAGGGACCGCCTCGCCGTTGCCACCACCAGCGTCACTTGCCGGGTTGTGGTACTCGGGCAGCTGGGCCAGCTCGATCTGGGAGCGATAGGTGTATTCAATCGGCTGGCTGAAGGCGTATACCGCTCCCACGACGATGACCAGCAACGCGACACCGATCAGCACCGGCAGGCGCCGCATGAGGACATCCCACAGATCGTAGAGGCTGATTTCGTCGTCGTGTGTGTGGTGCTCGGCGGGGAAGTCGGCATCGCCGCGGGCTGGATAGCGGCCGCTGCGCGGGGTGTTGTGGTCTTCTTCCATGGCGTCCCTGGCTGGCTTTCATTATGGCTGGCTGGGTACGGGTTTGCGGCGTGAGCTTGTCAAGCTCGCATTTGCTGTCCGGACACGCTACCGCCTGGGGTGGTGCTCCCCAAGGGCTGGTCGCTGCCGGTCATTGTAGCTACGCAGGGCCGCCCCTAGGGGTTCCTGCACAGGCCAACATGCTGCCGGCTCTCGGCCAGGTCGGCCTCGAGCTGGGTGATCTCGTCCTGGAGTTGTTGGCGCTGCTGTTCCTTGCGCCGGATGAACACGGTGGCCAGTGCCGATTTCTCCAGCAGGCCGAGCCTGCTGATGCTGTAGCGCTGGCGTCGGCCCTGCCCGAGCTCCGTGACCACCACCAGCCCGCGCTCGACGAGCTGCTGAAGGCCGGCGTTGACGCGCCCCACGCTGACGCCGAGCGCCCGCGCCAGAGACCGCTGGCTGGTCTCGGGGCTGGCCTGGATGGCCTTCAGCAGAGCGTAACGAAGCTCTTCGGGTGGCACGTTCGTCCCCGCGTGTTCAGCGGCTGAACATGGGGCGGTATTGAAACGCAGGTCCCCCCGGCTTGCAAGGAACGGTGTCACGGAAAACTAACTGCAGGCGTTGGGCCGGTTCACCGGCCCTCGCAGCAGGCTCGATGGGCACAGCGGGAAGGGTTTGTGTGTCGGGGCTGAAGCCCCTCCTACAGCGCTTCTCGTAGGTCTTTTTTTAGCGTTGTGGGTGGGGCTTTGGGGCTGGTGGCCGGGAGCGCTCTGCGACGGTCGCGACTTACGTCGCTCCTACGGTGGCTGCGGTTGCTCCTATGCGCTGTGGTTCCGTACCGGCGTATTACGTTGCCGCGCGTATGCTGCGGGCGAAGGCGAGCAGGTCATCCAGGTGATTGTCGACGATATCGCGGACCACGGCGACATCCACCTCCTGGTATCCGTGGACCAGGATGTTGCGGAAACCGGCCATGGCATAGAGCGACTCCGCCAGGGGCGGTTCCACGAGACCCGCCCGGCGCAGGCTTTCGAAGAGCGCCCGATTGGTCTCGGGCTCGCCCAGTCTGCGCATCGACACCACGTGTGACGCCGCGTCCAGGGCGGACTGGATGGCGAGCTGAAGGGTGTGCTCGACGAAGCGCGTCTCGCGCACGTCATCACCGATGCGCTCGGGCCGGGCAAGCTCGCGCAGTTCGCGGACACATGTCTCGATGAACGCGAGTTTTTTTTCCAGAAGATCGGCGTCGGTCATGCGCTCCCTGCCCTTCGATACGCCTGAATATACGGCAGCAGGTCAAAGTACCGGTTGCGCGCATCCACCTCGAAGGCGATACGGCGCCCGGGGTCGGGGTCCAGCAGGAGCCGGCCTTCCCGCAGAACCCGGTGAACGAGGTCCACCGGCGCGGCTTCCAGGTCGATGAGCTCGACCTCGTACCCCGTGTGCTCTTCGAGCTCGCCTCGCAACGCGACGGCCGGGCCCATCAGCCGGCGCGGCTGGGCGTCGCGGAACAGCACGGCCAGATCGATGTCGCTGTCCGGCCGCTCTGTGCCCGTGGCGCGGCTACCGAACAGGTAGGCGCAGGCGATTTCGTCGGCGTGCGCTTCCAGGATGGCTTGAATGCGGGTTGTCAGGGCGTCGTTGTCCATGGCGGTTTCTGCCGCGTGGGTCTGCGGCCAGGGTAGCATGACCGGCGCTGAAGCACCGTCACATCGCCTTTCTCCCGAACAATTGCTCTGCAACGGTCGCGACTGAAGTCACTCCTACGGCGTTACGGCGGAGGTTGGGTGGGTGGCTGGATTGTGCGCAGGATGGCGTGGAGGGCGTCGACGCCGTCGGTGAGGGCCGCCGGGCCGGGCTGGAGGATGAGGGAGGACTTGATCTCGAACAGGGCGTTGTTGCGGATGGCCGGGACATCCGCCCAGGCGTCGATGGCGCGCAGCCACTCGGGCCGGAACTTCTTGCCGCACCAGGAGCCAATGATGACCTCAGGCGCCCGGGCGGCGACCTCGTCCGCGTCGGCGATGATGCGGCTGCGGGCGTCCGCGGCGCCGGCGCAGTCGGCGAAGCAGTCGATGCCGCCGGCGACGGCGATGAGCTCGCTCACCCAGCCGATGCCGCAGATCTGCGGGTCGTCCCACTCCTGGAAGTACACGCGCGGGTGGTGCGGCAGTGCCTCGCCGGCGGCGCGCACGCGGGCGAGGTGCGCCTCCAGCTCGCCGGCCAGGGCATCGGCCGCCTCGGCGGCATCCACCATGCGGCCGAGGCGCCGGATCATGGCGAGGATGCCGGCCACCGTGCGCTGGTTGAACACGTGCACCTCCACCCCGGCGCGGATGAGCGCGGCGGCGATGTCGGCCTGCATGTCGGAGAAGCCCAGCACCAGGTCGGGCTCCAGCGCCAGGATGCGGTCGATCTTCGCCGAGGTAAACGCGGAGACCTTCGGCTTGTCCCTGCGCGCCTGCGGCGGACGCACGGTAAACCCGGAGATGCCAACGATGCGGTCCTCGCGGCCGAGGCGGTAGAGGGTCTCGGTGGTCTCCTCGGTGAGGCAGACGATGCGGTGGTAGCCGGTTCGGGTCGTCAATACCACCCCCGGTACTTACAGGAACGCTGCGAACAGGCGCTGGAGCTGGCGGAAATCATCCAGGTCGCGGGTGAGGAAGCGGTGGACCTGCTGGCGGTCGATATCCAGGTAAGCGTGTACCAGGATGTTGCGGAACCCGATCATGCGCAGCCAGCGGCTTTCCATGTCCGCGTCGATGTAGCCCTGCTCACGGAAAACGCGAGGGATGTCGCGGCTCTGATTGACCGTACCGAGCTGCTCGTCCGCGATCACGTGGCTCCCCATGTCCAGCACGCTCTCAAGGGCGAGCTGCAGGAACCGCTCGGCGCTGCCATAGCGCTCCGGATCGGCCAGAAAGGTATCCTCGGAGTACGCTGCCAGGCGTTCCAGAATGGCGATATACTCGGCCAACCGCTCCAGCCGGCGGCGGATGACTTCAGGCCGGACCACCGCGCAACCTCCGCTGTAACGCCTCTCTCTGGATCTGCAGGTAGGGCTCGAAGTCGAAATACTCCCGCAGAGCCAGGGAGTAGTAGCTGCCGCGGTCGAACTCCGGTGTTGTATACACCAAGCAGTTGGGGCGTACGGCCTCGAAGCGCAGCGCCGGATCGGCACCGTCGAGCAACACCAGATCGACATTGTCCAGCCCCGCGCGCGCCAGATCCGCGAGGATATCGAGCTTCCGCTCGCCCAGCCGGTCCCTGGGCCCCACGAGAGCGATGTCGACGTCACTGCTCCCGGTGGGCGTGCCCGCGGCGTGCGAGCCGAACAGGAACGCGGCGGAGACATCCGGATACCCCCGGAGCACCGGGGTGACGATGCGCTGGATTGTCTCAGTGGTGAGCATGATGCGTAGCGCTAGCGGTCCGGTTTGAATAGCACGATAGCACAGGTGGCGACATGCCATCGCCATGCAGCGCGTCGCGCCAGGGTTCATGGGTTTTTATCGTATGTATTGAAGGCAACCGCGCCGCGTGGTGTCGAGCACCGTCATGCGTCAAGGAGACGGAGGGGGTGCATGCCTACGCGGCGGACTCGGGAACGGCCTGGCGCAGCCAGGCCAGGAGGCGGTCGGCGCACTGCTGCCAGCCGGGCTCGATCATGAACATGTGGCCGTGGCCGGGGAACTCCTCGAAGGCGGTGCCGTGGTAGCGGGCGATGTCGCGCACCATCTCCGGGGTGGTGGTGCGGTCCTCGGCACCCACGGCCGTGAGCATGGGAAAGCGCACGTGGCTGAGGTCCGCCTCGATACTGCCCTTGAGCACTTCCATGGCGACGGTGGCGGATTCCGGCTGCAGCTGCTGCCACAGCTCCTTCTGCTGCGCCGGCTCGAAGCAGTTGAACAGCGACGCGGCGGCCACCCGGTAGCTGGGCTTGATGGCCTTCTTGCGCACCATCGCCGGGATGACGCGCAGGCTGTGCAGGGCCATGCGGAGGTTCATGGGCGGGTTGCGGAACTTCACCCCGGCCACCGGCGCGGGCGCCGCGAACACGGCGGCGTGCAGCGGCGCGTGCTGCGCCACCACCTGGGCGATGGCCCCGCCCATGGAATGCCCCACGAGGATCACCGGCCCCAGGGCCTCGATGACGCCCTGCACATCCTCTACGTAGTCGCGCAGGGAGACCTTGCCCAGCTCCGGCAGCGCCGGGTTCGGCCCGTGGCCGCGGAGGTTGACGGCGTGGCAGCGGTAGCCGTGCTTGGCGAAATAGCCCATGAACCCATGCCAGTACCAGGAGCCGCCGCTGGAGCCGTGGACGAACAGGATGCGCGGCCCATCGTCGCCGATGCGGTCCACGGCCAGGCCGTTGAGGGTCTCCTGGGTGATCTCTGCGGGCATATTCGCCTCCAGCGCAATGTGCCCGCAGTATCTACTCCGCGGCCAGCGGTGTCGACCGCAGGCGGAACGTGCCCTCGCCCATGGCGATGAGCTCGCCGTCGGCGGAGAAGACCTCGCCGGTGGCCGCGAAGATGCGCCGGCCGCCGGCGCGGCGGCGCCCCACGGCGCGGATGGTGCCGCCGCTCACCTGGCCGGTAAAGCTTACGGTGAGCGACAGGGTGATGCAGCCGCGCCGGTCCGCCGGGTCGGGGCTGTAGCAGCCGGCAAAGCCGCACACCGCGTCGATGAGCGTGGACAGCACGCCGCCGTGGAGGACGCCGCTGCGGTTGAGGTGCCGGGCGTCCACGTCCAGCACCAGCTCGGCCAGGTTCTCCTCCCAGCGGGCAAGCCGGTGGCCGACCAGCTCGTGGAATCCCTCCCCGGTGACCTGTCCGAAGGCGTCCGGGTTGTTCGATTCGTCAGCCAAGAGGCCTCCCTTCGTTCACACGTCGCCGGCGGCGATCATGGCGTTGAGCTTGCCCTTGAGGATCTTGCCCGTGGGTGTGGCCGGCAGGGCCTCCATGATCACCACCTCCGACGGGCGCTTGTACGGCGCCAGGCGCTCGGCGGCGAAGGCGCGGATGGCCTCGGCGGTGGCCTTGCTGCCGGGGGCGAGCTGCACGTAGGCGACCACCTCCTCGTTGCCCTCCACGGGACGGCCCACCACGGCGGACAGGGTCACGTCCGGGTGCGCGGTGAGTACCGCCTCCACGTCCGGCGGGTAGACGTTGAACCCGGAGCGGATGATGAGCTCCTTGGTGCGGCCGACGATGTACAGGTTGCCGCGCTCGTCGACCCGCGCCATGTCGCCGGTGTTGAGCCAGCCGTCGGCGTCGACGACCTCGGCGGTGGCCTCCGGCCGCCGGTAGTAGCCCTTCATCACCGTCGGCCCGCGCACCCACAGCTCGCCCACCTCGCCCTCGGCCACCGGCTTGCCGTCGTCGCCCTGGAGGCGGTAGCTCAGCAGCGGCAGCACCGGGCCGCAGGAGGTGTCGTCCAGCGGATCGTCCAGCCGTGTCTGGGAGATGGTGGGGGCGGACTCGGTGAGCCCGTAGCCGTTGTGCAGCCGCAAGCCGAAGGCCTGCTCGATGCGCTCCTTCACCGCCGGGTCCAGCGGCGCACCTCCCACGGACATGTAGCGCAGATCCGGCGCCTGCAGCGACTCGCCCCGGGTATTCAGGTACTCCAGCAGGCGCTGGAACATGGCCGGCACCCCCTGGAGCACCGTCAGGCCGTCGTGCGCCAGCGCACGGGCCAGCGCCGCCGGGTCGAAGCGGGCCTGGAGCTGGAGCGTGGCGCCGGCGAACAGCGTGCCCAGGAACATGCTGGACAGGCCGAACACGTGCGAGATGGGCAGCACGCCGTAGACGCGGTCGGCCGGCGCCAGCGCACGCAGGCCGCCGGAGACGGCGGCGACGAAAAGCATGTTGCGGTGGCTGAGCATCACGCCCTTGGGCGTGCCTGTCGTGCCGGAGGTGTAGATGAGCGTGGCCACCTGCTCGGCGCCGGCCGCGGCCACCGGCTCGGGCTCCACGTCCTGCACCGGCCCCAGGGCGATCTCGCCCAGCCGCGGCGACACCACCCGCTCGGCGCTGCGGGCATCCGCCAGGGCGCCCGCGGCGTCGGGCGAGGCCCCGGTGGTGAACACCTGCAGCCGCGGCCGGCAGCTCTCGGCGATGGTGTCGATCTCGGCGCCGGACAGCCGGGCGCTGACCACGGCGCACCAGGCGTCCATCTCGCTGGCGGCGAGAATGCTGGCCACCAGCGCGCGGCTGTTCTCATTGAGCACCATGATGCGGTCGCCGGGGCGCACCCCGGCCGCCGCCAGGCGCTCGCGCATCTCGGCCACGGCCTCGGCCAGGTCGGCGCAGGTCCAGACCACGTCGCCGTCGACGATGGCCTCGGCATCCGGCGTCTCCCGGGCCCAGGCCAGCGGCGCGTGGCTGATGCGCTCCGGGAGCGCGGCGACGATCTCGCTGGCCCAGCGGCCGCGGATCGTCTCGTCGGGCATGGTTCGTTGGCTCATGGGTGGGGGTTTACTCCATCAGCTCCTTCGCCATGTTGCGCGCGATGACGATCTGCTGGATCTGGCTGGTGCCCTCGTACAGGCGGAACAGGCGCACGTCGCGGTAGAAGCGCTCCACCGGGTACTCGGAGATGTAGCCGGCGCCGCCGTGGATCTGTACCGCCCGGTCGGCCACGCGGCCCACCATCTCGGCGCAGAAGAGCTTGCAGCACGAGGCCTCGGTGCTGACGCGCTCGCCGGCGTCCTTCTTGCGCGCGGCCTCCAGGACCATGGAGCGGCCGGCGAAGGCCTCGGCCTTGCTGTCCGCCAGCATGGCCTGGATGAGCTGGTGCTCGGCCAGGTGCTTGCCGAACTGCTTGCGCTCGGTGGCGAAGCGCAGGGCCTCGTCGATGAGCCGCTCGGCGACGCCGGTGCACACCGCGGAGATGTGCAGCCGCCCGCGGTCGAGGACCTTCATGGCCGTCTTGAAGCCCTGCCCCTCCTGGCCGCCGATGAGCGCGCTGGCGGGCACCCGGGCGTCCTCGAAGATGACGTCGCAGGTGTGCGAGCCGGCCTGGCCCATCTTCTTGTCCGGCTTGCCCAGGGTGATGCCGGGGGTGTCAGCATCCACCAAGAACGCGGACACGCCGGAGGCGCCCTTCTGCGACGGATCGGTGCGCGCCATGAGGGTGAACACGCCGGCATACGGGGCGTTGGTGATGTAGCGCTTGGTGCCGTTGATGACGTACTCGTCGCCGTCGCGGATGGCGGTGGTCTTCACCGAGCCGGCGTCGGAGCCGACATCCGGCTCGGTGAGCGCGAACGAGCCGATGAGCTCGCCGGTGGCCATGCGCGGCAGGTAGTGCGCCTTCTGCTCCTCGGTGCCGTCCATGATGATGCCCTGGGAGCCGATGCCGTTGTTGGTGCCCATGATCGAGCGGAACGCGGGCGAGGTCTGGCCCAGCTCCAGGGCCACCAGGACCTCCTCCTCCATGGTCAGGCCCAGGCCGCCGTACTCCTCGGGGATGGACAGGCCGAACAGGCCCAGGTCCTTCATCTCGTCGACGATGTCCTGGGGGATGCGATCGTTCTCGGCGACCTCCTGCTCCCGTGGGACAAGACGCTCGCGCACGAAGCGGCTGATCGTGTCGAGGAGCGTGTTCAACGTCTCCTGGTCTCGGATCATGGGTCTATCCTCTTCACATGGGACGCAGTGCGATAATTACAGGCACACTGGTAACTGTAGGTAAGCCGGGAGGCAGATGCAGGGCGCGACGGCCGATTTGCATTGGAATCTGGCACGATCTATTCTCTCGGTCAAGTTTTTGAAACAGTGTTTCGCTTAGCGGAATATCACCGGAAAACGGCCCCTGCGGGCCCGGAGAGACACCATGCTCGACGCCTACGTCTACGACGGCATCCGCACCCCCGTCGGCCGCCACGCCGGCGCCCTCGCCCCGGTACGCCCGGATGATCTCATGGCCCACTGCATCCGCCACGTGGTCGAGCGCAACGGGCTCGATCCGGCGCTGATCGAGGACGTGCTCGCCGGCTGCACCAACCAGGCCGGCGAGGACGCCCGCAACCTGGCGCGCCACGCCGGCCTGCTCGCCGGGCTGCCCGTGGAGGTGGCCGGGCAGACGGTCAACCGCCTGTGCGGCTCCGGCCTGGCCGCCTCGCTGGACGCCGCCCGCGCCGCCAACGCCGGCGAGGGTCAGCTGTTCGTCGCCGGCGGCTCGGAGAGCATGAGCCGGGCGCCGTTCGTCATGGCCAAGGCCGAGAGCGCCTACAGCCGCGACATCCGCGTGTTCGACTCCACCATCGGCGCGCGCTTCCCGAACCCGAAGATCCTGGAGCAGTACGGCGGCGACTCCATGCCCGAGACGGCGGACAACGTCGCCGCCGACCGCGGCATCAGCCGCGAGCGCGCCGACGCCTTCGCCGCCTGGTCCCAGGCCAAGTACGCCAGGGCCAAGGACGCCGGCTTCTACGAGCAGGAGCTGCTGCCCGTGGAGGTGCCCACCGGCCGCAAGACGCCGCCGGTGACCGTGGCCGAGGACGAGCACCCGCGTCCGGAGAGTACCGCGGAGAAGCTCGCCAAGCTGCCGCCGCTGTTCCAGGGCGGCGTCACCACCGCCGGCAACGCCTCGGGCATCAACGACGGCGCCGCGGCCATGCTCATCGGCACCCGCGCCGCCGGCGAGCAGGCCGGCCTGCGGCCGCGCGCCCGCATCCTCTCCGGCGCCGTGGCCGGCGTCGAGCCGCGCACCATGGGCCTGGGCCCGGTACCCAGCTCGCGCAAGGCGCTGGAGCGCGCCGGCATCGGCCTGGATGAGCTGGACGCCATCGAAATCAACGAGGCCTTCGCCGCCCAGGTGCTGGGCTGCACCGAGCTTCTCGGCCTGGCCGACGACGACCCGCGGCTGAACCCCAACGGCGGCGCCATCGCCATCGGCCACCCGCTGGGCTGCTCCGGGGCGCGGCTGCTGCTCACCGCCGTGCGTCACCTGGAGGCCATCCAGGGCCGCTACGCGCTGGTGACCATGTGCATCGGTGTCGGCCAGGGCGTGGCCGCCGTCATCGAACGCATGGACGGCTGACATCGTCCCACGCAAGGACAATGACAACCTTTCAAACAAGCCGTTAGGGCTGCATGCTGCTAAGCGCGGGCGGGGGCATCCGGTCACGGACCGTACAGGCCAGGGATGGCCTGTGACGAGCCTACAGGGACGTATTCACGGCGTGTCCGTGACCGGATGCCCCCGCCCGCGCCCCGGCCGAAGCCCGAAGAGCTCCGCGGGAAGCAGGCTCTACACGAACACCGACTTCGGAGGTCCGCAATGACAACCCGATTCCAGTGGAACGACCCGCTGCTCCTGGAAGGCCAGCTCAGCGACGAAGAGCGCATGGTGCGCGACTCCGCCCACGACTACTGCCAGGAGCAGCTGTTCCCGCGGGTGCTGGAAGCCAACCGCCACGAGCGCTTCGACCGCGAGATCATGACCGAGATGGGCGAGCTGGGCTTCCTCGGACCCACCATCCCCGAGGAGTACGGCGGCGCCGGCGTCAACCACGTCAGCTACGGCCTCATCGCCCGGGAAGTCGAGCGCGTGGACTCCGGCTACCGCTCCGCCATGAGCGTGCAGTCGTCGCTGGTGATGCACCCCATCTACACGTACGGCTCCGAGGAGCAGCGCAAGAAGTACCTGCCCAAGCTCGCCTCCGGCGAGTGGGTGGGCTGCTTCGGCCTCACCGAGCCCGACGCCGGCTCCGACCCCGGCGGCATGAAGACCCATGCCAAGGCCGTGGACGGCGGCTACAAGCTGTCCGGCTCCAAGACCTGGATCACCAACTCCCCCATCGCCGACGTCTTCGTGGTCTGGGCCAAGCTCGACGGCAAGGTGCGCGGCTTCATCCTGGAGAAGGGCATGAAGGGGCTGGAGGCGCCCAAGCTGGAGGGCAAGTTCTCCCTGCGGGCGTCCACCACCGGGCAGATCGTCATGGACGAGGTCTTCGTGCCCGAGGACAACCTCCTGCCCAACGTCCAGGGCCTCGCCGGGCCCTTCGGCTGCCTCAACAAGGCCCGCTACGGCATCAGCTGGGGCGCCATGGGCGCCGCCGAGTTCTGCTTCCACCAGGCCCGCCGGTACACCCTGGACCGCAAGCAGTTCAACCGGCCCCTGGCCGCCACGCAGCTCATCCAGAAGAAGCTCGCCGACATGGAGACCGAGATCACCCTGGGCCTGCAGGGCTCGCTGCAGCTCGGCCGACTCATGGACGCCGGCAACTGGGCGCCGGAGATGATCTCCATCATGAAGCGCAACAACTGCGGCAAGGCGCTGGATATTGCCCGCAACGCGCGCGACATGCACGGTGGCAATGGCATCGCCGACGAGTACCATGTGATTCGTCACGTAATGAATCTGGAAGCCGTGAACACCTACGAGGGCACCCACGACGTCCACGCCCTCATCATCGGTCGGGCGATCACGGGCATCCAGGCGTTCACCGTCGAATAAGAACAGGCACCCACGAGGGCCGCGGGCCGGCCCGCAGCGAACGCCGGCCCGCGTCAGCAGGAGGTACGACAATGGCCGACAACGAAGCCGTGGAACGCGAGAGCATGGAGTTCGACGTCCTGATCGTGGGCGCCGGCCCGTCGGGGCTGTCGGCGGCGATCCGGCTGCGCCAGCTCGCCGTCGAGGCGGGCAACGACGACTTCGCCGTGTGCGTGGTGGAAAAGGGCTCGGAGGTGGGCGCGCACATCCTCTCCGGCGCCGTCATCGAGCCCCGGGCGCTGAACGAGCTCATCCCCGACTGGCAGGACAAGGGCGCGCCGCTGAACACGCCGGCGCAGCACGACAGCTTCCTCTACCTCACGGCGAACAAGGCCATCCAGCTGCCCAACCCGCCGCAGATGCACAACAGCGGCAACTACATCGTCAGCCTCGGCAACGTCTGCCGCTGGCTGGCGGAACAGGCCGAGGCCATCGGCGCCGAGATCTACCCCGGCTTCGCCGCCGCCGAGGTGCTCTACCACGACGACGGCTCGGTCAAGGGCATCGCCACCGGCGACATGGGCATCCAGAAGGACGGCACCCCCGGGCCCAACTACGAGCCCGGCGTCGAGCTGCACGCCAAGCAGACCCTGTTCGCCGAGGGCTGCCGCGGCTCGGCCAGCAAGGAGGTGATTCGCCGGTTCAAGCTGGACGCCGACTCCGACCCGCAAACCTACGGCCTGGGCATCAAGGAGCTCTGGGAGGTGCCGCCGGAGCAGCACGAGCCGGGCAAGGTGGTGCACTCGGTGGGCTGGCCCGTGGACAGCAAGACCTACGGCGGCTCCTGGATGTACCACCTGGAGGACAACCTGGTCTCCATCGGCTACGTGGTCGGGCTGGACTACCAGAACCCGTACCTGTCGCCCTTCGACGAGATGCAGCGGCTGAAGACCCACCCGGCCTTCCGCAAGTACCTGGAGGGCGGCCGGCGGGTGTCCTACGGCGCCCGGGCGCTGGTCGAGGGCGGCTACCAGTCGCTGCCCAAGGTGCACTTCCCCGGCGGCGTGCTCATCGGCGACTCGGCGGGCTTTCTCAACGTGCCCAAGATCAAGGGCACGCACAACGCCATGAAGTCCGGCATGGTGGCCGCCGAGGCGGTGTTCGAGGCGCTGAGCAAGAGCGACGCGCCCGGCCAGGAGGTCACTGGCTACCTGGACGGCCTCAAGGCCTCCTGGATCTGGGACGAGCTCTACCGCGTGCGCAACATCCGCCCGGCCATGGCCAAGTTCGGCCTCTGGGGCGGCATGGCCTACTCGGCGCTGGATACCTACCTCTTCCGCGGCAAGGCGCCGTGGACGTTCGCCAACCACGCGGACCACGAGCAGATCCGGCCGAAGACGGAGTTCCGGCCCATCGACTACCCCAAGCCGGACGGCAAGCTGACCTTCGACAAGCTCTCGTCGGTGTTCATCTCCAACACCAACCACGAGGAGGATCAGCCCAGCCACCTCACCCTCACCGACGACAGCGTGCCGGTGGAGATCAACCTGGAGCACTACGACGCCCCGGAGCAGCGCTACTGCCCGGCCGGGGTCTACGAGATCGTGCGCGACGACGACGGCTCCAACCCGCGGCTGCAGATCAACGCCCAGAACTGCGTGCACTGCAAGACCTGCGACATCAAGGACCCCACCCAGAACATCGAGTGGGTGGTCCCCCAGGGCGGTGACGGGCCCAACTACCCGAACATGTAGGGGCACCTGGCCGCGAAAACCTGCTGTGGGAGCGGCTTCAGCCGCGACCTTCCAGGGCATCCGGTTCTCTGGAAGGTCGCGACTCACGTCGCTCCTACGGCGGGTTTCAGGAAAGTCTTTGCCATCGCCCGCCGTAGGAGCGACGTCAGTCGCGACCCTCTCCCCCGACCTACCCCGCAAGCGCCGGGACGATTCGCCGGCATCCGCGGAACAGCCCACCGGCCAGCCCCCGTCAGCCGCCGCCGAGAACCCAATGGCACAGCCACAGCACCACCGGCAGCGTCACGCCGGCGAGCAGGGTCTGCAGCGTGACCAGGGCCGCCATGAAGGCGTGGTCCCCTCCCATCTGGCGGGCCAGGACGTAGCTGGAGGGCGATGTCGGCAAGGCGGCCAGGAGCACGACCACGGTGCCCGCGAGCACCGACAGATCCATGGCGACGACAACGGCCAGAGACAGCAGCGGCAGGCCGAGCAGCTTGAGCATCGAGTAGCCGACGCCCGGCGCGAGCCGCCCCGCTAGGCCCGAGACACGCAGCCCGGCTCCCACGGCCGCGAGCCCCAGGGGCAGCGCGGCGCCGCCCAGCGCCTCGAGGAACCGGTCCAGCGCCGGCGGGAGCCCGACCGGCATGCTGTTGACGGCCATGCCCGCGGCGCAGGCCAGCACCAGCGGATTGCGGACGATGGCCCCGCCGGCGTGGCGCCACGACGCCTTCCCGCCCGCCCCGAACCAGGACAGGCTGATCACCGAGAGGACGTTCACCAGCGGCACGAGGACGGCCAGCCCGAACGCCGCCACCGCGGCGCCCTGCCCGCCGCCCAGCGCCGAGGCCAGCGCCAGGCCGATGTAGGTGTTCGAGCGCACGGCCCCCTGGAAGCCCGAGGTGAACAACGCGCCGGCGCCGGGATCGGTCACCCGGTACAGGGCGATCAACATGAGGGCGAGCGCCAGCGCGCTCACGGGGCCCACGATTGCCGCCGCCGTACGCACCGGCTCGATGGCGTCCACAGGCGCCCCGGCCAGGGTGTGGACCAGCAGCGCCGGCAGCGCCAGGAAATAGGTGAAACGCTCCACGGCCGGCCAGAAGGACGCGGGCACGAAGGCGGTGGCGCGCAGCACGGCGCCCAGCACGATGAGCCCGAAGACACCGGCAAGTGCATGAATCAGCTCAGCCACGGAACCCCCGAGATCGGCAGGCGGAACGGGCCCGTGGCGCAACGGGCCCGCGTGGGCGGCGGCACACGGTTCTCGTGCGACACCTCGCCGGCGCCCGGTGGGCCGCCGGCATCCCGCAGCCTACCGCAGCCTCACCCGGTGCTCACCCGGGCCTGCCGCGTCGCCGTGCGCAGCCGCTGCAGCCCGAACACCGCCAGGGCCACGGCCAGACCGGCGATATCCGTCATCCAGCCGCCGGTGATCATCAGCAGGGCGCCGCCCAGCGTGACTCCGCGCAGCCACAGCGGCGCGGCCCCGAAGACCCAGCCCTGCACCGACGCCGCCAGGAGGAACACGCCCAGCGCCGCGGTCGCCGTCACGCGCACGATCGCCGCCGCGTCGCCCTCCATGAGCAGGGCCGGGCTGTAGAAGAACAGGAACGGCACGATGAACGCGGCCAGGCCGACCTTGAACGATGTCACCGACGTGCGCAGCGGATCGGTGCCGGCGATGCCCGCCGCCGCGTAGGAGGCCAGCGCCACCGGCGGCGTGATGGCCGACAGCACGGAGAAGTAGAACACGAAGAAGTGCGCCACCAGCGGCGGAATGCCCATCTGCTGCAGCCCCGGCGCCACCACGGAGGCCGCCACCGCGTACGCCGCCGTGGTAGGCATGCCCATGCCCAGGAGGATGCTGATACACATGGCGAAGAACATGGCCAGAAGCTGGCTGGCCTCGGCCACCTCCAGCAGCATGGCGGCGAAGCGGGCGCCCACGCCGGTGAGGCTGATCACCCCGACGATCACGCCGGCGCAGGCGCACACCACGACCAGCGGAATGGCCATGCGCGCACCCAGCGCCAGCGCGCGCAGAATGGCCCGCGGCCCCATCCAGTGCGGGGTCAGCCAGGAGACCACCACCGCGCTCACCATGGCCACGGTCCCCGCGCGGATCACCGAGTAGCCGGCGAACAGGGTGGCGATGAGAATGATGATGGGCAGGAACAGGTAGACCTGCCGCAGCATGCCGCGCAGCGACGGCAGCTCGTCGGCGGGCAGGCCCCGCATGCCGTCGCGCCGCGCCTCCAGGTCCACCATGAAGTAGATCGACAGGAAGTACAGCGCTGCCGGGATGATGGCGGCCACGGCGATATCGGTGTACGGCACGCCGGTGATCTCCGCCATGATGAACGCCCCGGCGCCCATGATCGGCGGCACCAGCTGCCCGCCGGTGGACGCGGCCGACTCCACCGCGCCGGCGCTCTGCGCCCGGTAGCCCACGCGCTTCATCAGCGGGATGGTCAGGCTGCCCGTGGCGGCGACGTTGCCGGCCGAGGTGCCGTTGATCATGCCCATCAGCCCCGAGGCGAACACCGCTACCTTCGCCGGGCCGCCGCGGGTCCGACCGGCGGCGGCGAAGGCGAAGTTGACGAAGTACTCACCCACCCGCGACGCCTGCAGGAAGGCGGCGAAGGTGATGAACAGGATGATGTAGGTGGACGACACCGCCGTGGTCGGCCCCAGGATGCCGTTGTCGGTGTAGATGTAGCTGAAGAACCGCGACACCGAATAGCCGCGGTGCTCGAGAATCCCCGGCAGGTACGGCCCGGCGAAGGCATAGAACAGGAACACGCCGGTGATGACCACCAGCGCATAGCCGGCCACCCGCCGGGTGAGCTCCAGGATCAGCAGCACGCCGGTCATGGTCATGAGGGTGTCGTTGAAACCGACCATGGGTGTACCGGCGACCATGCGCCAGCGGTCGATACCCAGCACCAGCCAGGCGGCCACCACCACGGCGGCCAGGGCCAGCGCCGCATCCGCCAGGCCGGGGGCGCGGCTACCGCCGGGCCACCAGCGGGCGGCCGCCAGTGCGGCGAGCACGCCCAGCGGCAGCGCGACGGCCACCTGCACGGCGATCCACTCCGGCGGCGCCGTCCGGCCCTGCTGGATGGCGAGGAACCACGCACACCCCATGAGCACCGCGGCGTAGGCAACACTGCCCGCCGCCAGCAGCAGCACGGGCCGCCGGGCGCGGCCGGCGGCCGTGCCGGCACCGGCATCCGGCTGCAGCGTCACCGCCGCGATGGTGCAGAAACCCAGGACCAGCCCGCCGGCCACGTGGACGATGCGGAAGATCCACGTCTCGATGGGCGCGATGTTGAGGCTGAACAGGTGAAACCCGGTGAACGCCACCGCCAGGGCGAATACGGCCAGCCCCAGCGGACCGGCCGGGTCGCGCTCGTTGCTGGCCAGCGGAATGCCGCCTTCGTCTTCCCGCGGGCCGTTGTCCTGCGTCTGCGTGGCTGTCATGCCCGTGCCTCCGTAGACCACGGGCACCGGCGCATGGCCGGCACCCGCGGCCGGTTGCTGTCATCCACGCAGATCCTCGGGGATCTCGTAGCCGTTCTCCTGGAACCACCGCACCGCGCCCGGGTGCCACGGGATGAAGCCGTTGTGCCGGAAGTTCTCGGGCACCGTCTCCGTGCCCGCCTTGTGGATCTCCACCATGCGGTCGTGGTTCTCCATGATGGTCTTGGTCACCTGGTAGACCAGCGACTCGGGCATGTCCTCGTGGGTGATGGCGAAGTTCCACACGGAGATCGCCGGCACTTCCTGGTCCAGCGACGAGTAGACGTCCGCCGGGATGGAGGCGCTGCTCAGCTCCGAGTACTGGTCGAGAATGGGCTCGTGGTTCTCGTAGGAGAAGATGTTCACCTCCTCCTGGGCCTCCAGCTGGCTGAAGGCCGCCACGGGCATGCCGGCGGCGAAGGCGAACGCGTCGATGAGACCGTCCTGCAGCTGCCCGGCCTGGTCCGAGGCGCCGCCGTTGCGAGTATCCACGTCCAGCCCCATGAGCTCGAACAGCTGCGGGTGGTACATGTCGGCGGTGCCCCCGGCCGGCCCCACACCCACGGTCTTGCCGTCGAGATCCTCCACGGAATCGATGCCGGAGCCCTCCAGGGCGATGATCTGCAGCGTGGTCTGGTACATGGGGAACACCGCGCGGATGCTCCGGTGCTCCATGCCCGGTGCCAGCTCGCTCTCGCCGTCCCAGGCCAGGCGCGCCGGGCCCATGGTCACCATGCCGAAGTCGTGGTCGCCGGTCTCCACCAGCGTGGCGTTCTGCACCGGCCCGCCGGTGACCTCGGCGCCGGCGTTGATGTCCAGCTCCTTGGCCACCATGTCCGCCCAGCCGGTGCCGTAGATGTAGTAGGTGCCGCCCTGGCTGGCGGTGCCCACCGTGATGCTGGCCGGCCAGTCGGAGCGGTCCTCGGCGGCACCCGCCGCCGTCGCCGCCAGCACGCCGGCACAGACCAGGGCGGCCAGAGTTCCGTTGTGTACGTTGGTCATCATGTCTCCTCCTTTATTTGTCCTTGACCCCGGGGCCGGTTGGCCGCGCGGTACGGCACATCCTTGCCGAAACCGCGGCGCGGCGACCAATGAGGATCTTTGATGGCAGCCCACGGGCGAACGCCGCATCATGGACTGCAGGAGCCAGAGGCCATTGCGGAGCAACGGTGACGAACCGGGACACGACCACCGCGGATGCGGGAACCGACGCACCCCTTCCGGCAACCACCACCGGGCGGCGGCGACGGCGCCTGTCGTGGGCGGGCTTCAGCGCGGTCTACGCGGTGATCGCCGTGCTCCTGGTCTGGCAGGGGGCCCAGGTCGTCGGCGAGCGGCTGGAGCACGAGACGCGGCAGATCATTGCCGAGCGCCTCAACCTGTACGAGCGCACGATCCTCGGCGAGCTCCAGCGCTACCGCTCGGTACCCTACCTGGTCGCCCAGACCGGGCAGGTGGCCGAGGTGCTCCGGGACCGCACTGCCGTCTACGACACCAACCGCTACCTGGAAGCCGCCGTGGACGACTCCGAGGCGGACGTCATCTACATCATGAACCGCGACGGCGTCACCGTGGCCACCAGCAACTGGCGCCAGCCGGACAGCTTCATGGGCGGCGACTTCTCCTTCCGTCCCTACTTCCAGGACGCCATGGCCGGCGAGCCCGGCGGCTATTTCGCCATCGGCACCACCAGCCGCGAGCCCGGCTACTACATGTCGCGGCCCATCCGCGTGGACGGCGAGATCCTGGGCGTGGCGGTGGTCAAGATCGATCTCACCAGCGTCGAGGCGGGCTGGGCCGAGGGCGGCGAGGCGGTGTTCGCCGCCGACGAGCACGGCGTGGTCTTTCTCACCAGCCGCGACGAGTGGCGCTATCACTACCTGCCCGGCGGCCGGCTGCGCGAGGAGCCGGTGGTGCCTTCCTACGGCCCCAACCCGCTGCCGCCGCTGGATTTTGCAAGCAACGACGGCCGTGTGACCGTCAACGGCACGGCCTATCTCGCCGGCACCCGCGAGCTGCCCGAGCAGGACTGGGACCTGTACTACCTCTCCCCGGCGGCGCCGCTGCGGACCCAGACCACCGCCGTCTGGGTGGGCCTGCTCACCCTGGCCACGGCCGTGTACTTCCTGCTGCTGTACATCCGCGAGCGCCGCGAGAAGCTCATCTCCCGGCGCGAGGCGGAGGACGCCGACCGCATCCGCGCCATCAACCGCCAGCTCCAGGACGAGGTGGAGGTCCGCCGCCGCACCGAGCAGGAGCTGCGCAACGCCGAGGCGGAGCTGGTGCAGGCGGCCAAGATGGCAGCGCTGGGCCAGATGTCCGCCTCGGTCGCCCACGAGATCAACCAGCCGCTGGCCGCCGTGCAGACCAACGTGGCCTCGGCGCGGCTGCTGCTGCGCAACGGCGATACCGACGAGCTCAACGAGGTGCTCGGCCAGGTGGAGATGCTGGTGCAGCGCATGGCGTCCATGGCGCAGCAGCTCAAGACCTACGCGCGCAAGAGCTCCGAGGACAACGGCCCGTTCGAGCTGCAGCGCAGCGTGCACAACGCCCTGCACCTGGTGCAGCCCACCCTCCGGCGCCGCGGGCTGGAGCCGGAGCTGGACATGCCGGACGCGCCGGTCCACGCCCAGGGGGAGCCGGTGCGCATGGAGCAGGTCATCGTCAACCTGCTGCAGAATGCCGCCGACGCCCTGGCGGACACGGCGTCACCCCGCCTGCGCGTGCGCATCCGCTGCCCGGAGCAGGCACCGGAGCTGCTGGTGGACGACAACGGCCCGGGCCTTGCCGGCGACGGGCGGGAGGTCTTCGAACCCTTCTTCACCACCAAGAGCTCCGGCGAGGGCGTCGGCCTGGGGCTCGCCATCGCCGAGCGCATCGTCGTGGGCATGGGCGGTACCATCACCGCCGAGACCGGCGACCTGGGCGGCGCGCGCTTCCGCGTGCGCCTGCAGCCCGCCGCGGCGGAGGACGGGAGCGAGCAGCACCATGAGTGACAACGCCATGACCATCCACCTGGTGGAGGACGACGAGGCCATGCGCTCGTCCGTGGCCCGCTGGCTGCGGCTGGCGGACTTCCACGTGGAGCCGGTGGCCACCGCCGCGCCCCTGGTGGAGACCATCACCCCGGAGCTGGACGGCATCGTCGTCTCCGACGTGCGCATGCCCGGCATGGACGGCCTGGAGCTGCAGCAGGCCGTGCGGCGCGTCGACGCCGATCTGCCGGTGATCCTGTTCACCGGCCACGGCGACATCGACATGGCCGTGGAGGCCATGCGCAACGGCTGCTACGACTTCATCGAGAAGCCCTTCAACGCCGAGCGTCTGCTGGAGTCGGTGCGCCGCGCCTGCGAGAAGCGCCGGCTGGTGCTGGAGAACCGCGCCCTGCGCAGCCGCATGCAGGATCTCACCGGCCTGCACGCGCGCATGATCGGGCGCAGCCCGGCGATCAACCAGCTCAAGCAGGAGATCGCGGACATGGCGCCGGTGGACGCCAACGTGCTGGTCGTCGGAGAGACCGGTACCGGCAAGGAGGTCGTGGCGAGCTGCCTGCACGATCTCAGCACCCGGCACCAGGGGCCGTTCGTTCCGGTGAACTGCGCCGCCATCCCCGAGACCCTGGCCGAGAGCGAGCTGTTCGGCCACGAGCCGGGCGCGTTCACCTCGGCGTCGGGACGGCGCACGGGGCGCCTGGAGGAGGCGGACGGCGGCACGCTGTTCCTCGACGAGGTCGTCAGCATGCCGCTGGAGGTCCAGGCCAAGCTGCTGCGGGCGATCCAGGACCGCGCCTTCAGCCGTCTCGGATCCAACACCGTACGGCATACGGACTTCCGCCTGGTCGCCGCCATCAATACCGACGCCCGCGAGGCGATCCGGCGCCAGCAGCTGCGGGAGGACCTGTACTACCGGGTCAATACCGTGGAGCTGCGCATCCCGCCCCTGCGCGAGCGCAAGGAGGACATCCCGTTCCTGTTCTCCGTGTTCTGCGAGCAGGCGGCCGTGCTCTACGACCGGCCCATGACTTACCCCGACACGGCGACCCTCGCCGCGCTCATCAATCATGACTGGCCGGGCAACGTGCGCGAGCTCAAGAACGTGGCCACGCGCTACGTCCTGTCGTCGCTGCCGCCGGGGGAACGGCTGGGCGGCTTGCTGGGCCGGCAGGGGGACACCCCAGCCGGTGCCGGCCTCAAGGAGCAGGTGCAGCGGCTGGAGCGCCAGCTCATCCAGGACGCCCTGCGGCGCCACGGCGGGCACATTGCCCCCGTGCTCGACGAGCTCCAGCTGCCGCGCCGCACCCTGAACGAGAAGATGCGCAAGTACGGCCTGCAGGCCTGAATCGGCGGAAATCCGCTGACCACCCCGGCGCCGTTGGCAATTTCTTGCTCACGGCCGTGCACACGGCCCATGAACGCCCTTTAGAATCAGCCTCTTACGGACGGCGTGCTGGCACGACAACTGCAACGGCCCGTGCACGTGGCGACCCCATAACGCCACGGCACCAAGGAGGAGAGATCATGACCGCTGCACTGCAGGCCCCCGGGGAAGGGGCCGACACCCTGCCCGTGCGCATGCCCAACATGCAGGCCCTGCGCGCGTTCGAGGCCGTCGCCCGCGCCGGCTCGTTCACCCAGGCCGCCGAGGAGCTCTACCTCACCCAGTCCGCGGTGACCTACCAGATCCGCAACCTGGAGGACTACCTGGGCGTCGCCCTGTTCCAGCGGCTGCCCCGGGGCATCCGCCTCACGCCGGCCGGGGAGGCCATCCGCCGCGATGTCACCTCCGGCCTCGCCCTCATCGGCCGCTCGCTGGGGGCGGCGGCGTCGTGCAGGGAGCGGCCGGCGGCGCGGGGTTGAACGTCCCGAGGGGCGTCTATCGCGTGGTGCCCGAGAACCGTTTTTCTGGAAGGTCGCGGCTGAAGCCGCTCCTACGGCGGGCTTCGGGAAGGCCTTCCGGCCAATCCACCGTAGGAGCGGCTTCAGCCGCGACCGTTGCAGAGAACCGGATTCCCTGCGATGTCGGGGCTGAAGCCCCTCCCACAGGATCCGCGGACGAAGCTGGACAACGGCTTGTGGGAGGGGCTTCAGCCCCGACCTGCCGGAGCGGGTGCGCCGGCGGCCTACCGCCGCCTCCCGAACCCCAGCCGCAGCGGTACCGAGCCGTTGCGCATGAACGCGCTGACGCCGGTGGCCACGGGGTCGTCCTCGCTGCGGTCGTAGGCGGTGCAGCGCACGAAGGCGACGTGCCGGGTGAGATGGTAGCACTCGGCGCGGGCGTGCACCGGCAGGCCCGGTTCCGCGGCGCGCAGGTGGTCGATGCGCAGGTCCAGGGTGGCCACCAGCTCCGGCGGCGAGCGGCTGAAGAATGCCGCCGCGCCGCTGGTCTGGTCGATGAGCGTGGTGACCACGCCACCGTGGAGGGTGCCGCGCCAGGGGTTGCCCACCAGCTCGTCGCGGTAGTCCACGCGTGCGGAGAAGGTGCGCCGGCCCAGGCCCGTGACCGACAGGCCCATGCGCCGGCTGTGGGGGATGGAATCGAAGAAGCGACCGCCGAAGTAGCGGCGCACGGCCGGGACGCCGAACAGCAGCCACCATGCCCCGCCGAGGAGACGCTCGCCCGCAGCCATGGCGGGTCAGCTCTCCAGGGCGCGCAGCCGGCGAACGGCGTCGCGGGCGATACGCGGATCCTCGCGATGGCCGGCGTCGGCCACCGAGCGCAGCAGCTCGCGGTCGGCCATGCGGGTCACGGCATAACGGCGCAGTCGCGCAACGGGGTCGTTCAGGGCCACCTCCATGAGCACGCGATCGCTGTCCAGGCGCTCGACCGCGGCCCGCCGGACCTGCTCCTCGCGCGCGCTGCGGGCGACGTAGGCCAGTACGGCGCCGTCGGTGCATGCCTGGACCCCGCGGATCCGGGCGTCCAGGCGCAGGCTGGCGTCGCCGCCCACCAGCAGGGCGCGGTAGCGGGCGTCGGCCCGCTGGCGCACGTCCCGATCCTGGGCATAGTGCCGGAGCCGGTCCAGCCGCGAGAGATCGTTACACTCGTTCAGGATGTCGTCACGACTGCGCCGTTCGCCGACGATCCGTGACTTGAGGGCTTCGAACATCACCACCCCGCGCAGAAGTTGCCCCATGCTACCCCAAAGTGCGCGCTACGACAGCAGGGTGGGCACATGCAGCGCATAGCCCTGGGCATAGTCGACGCCCAGGGCGCGCACGCGCTGCAGGGAAGCATCGTCCTCGACGAACTCGGCGACCGTAAGAATCCCCATGGTATGGCCCACCTGGTTGATACAGCGCACCATGCTCTGGTCCACGGCATCCGTGGCCAGATCGCGGACGAACTGGCCGTCGATCTTCAGGTAGTCCACGGACAGGGCCCGCAGGTAGCCGAACGACGACAGGCCGCTGCCGAAATCGTCCAGGGAGAACTTGCAGCCGCGCTCGCCCAGGGTGGTGATGAGCTCCTGGGCCCGGGCCATGTGGCTGATCACGGCGGTCTCGGTGATCTCGAAGCACAGCGACGCCGGATCGACGCCGGTCTCGCGGATGGATTCCAGGGCGTACGCCAGGAACGACGGATCGTTGATGGTCTGCCCGGACAGGTTGATGGCGAACTGCTCCACGTCCGCCAGCTCCCGCGGCCGCTCGGCGATGACCTCCATGGCCAGCCGCACCACGTGCCGGTCCACCGCCGGCATCATGCCGAAACGCTCGGCGGCCGGCAGGAACTGCGCCGGGCCGGCGAGGCCGCCGTCGTGGCTGACCATGGACAGCAGGAATTCCACCTTCGTCGGCAGCTCCGGCTGTAGCGACTCCAGGCGCTGGTACCGCAGGCGGAAGCGGTTGTCGTCCAGCGCCGATTGCACCTGGGACGCCCATTCCACCTGGCCGTGCCGCGTCGCCAGGGCCACGTCGTTGGGGTCGGCCACGTGCACGCGGCTGGCGCCCTCCTCCTTGGCCACGTAGCAGGCGACGTCGGCGGCGGCGAGGGTCGTGCCGACGCTCTCGCCGGCCGTGACCGGCACGACGCCGACGCTCAGGCCGGGATTGAACACGCGGCCGCCCCAGGTGAACCGGAAGCCGGCGATGCGATCCCGGATGTCGCCGGCCACGCTCCGGGCATGATCGAGGTCCGTTCCCGGCAGCAGGAGCGCGAACTCGTCGCCGCCCATGCGCGCCAGCGTGGCCTCCTGGGGCAGGTGGGCGATCATGTGCTCGCTGACCTGGCGCAGCATCTCGTCGCCGCCCACGTGACCGCAGGCGTCGTTGACCAGCTTGAACCGGTCCAGGTCGAACCAGCACAGAACGGCCGAGGCCGAACCGGCGGCGGCGATGGCGTCGCGCAGGACGTTCTGGAACTCGCGGCGGTTGGGCAGCCCGGTGAGGGCGTCATAGCGGCTCTGGTAGCGCATCTGACGGGCCATCCCACGGAGCTCGGTGACATCCCGGATCACCGCCACCAGCCCCCGCGGCTCGCCGGGGTCGTCCTGCACCGGGGCCACCCCGACCTGGACCGTGCGCCCCTGGACGGCGCCCCGGGGCTGCAGTTGCGCATCTTCCTCCCGGTGCACGGGCGTGCCCCGGGCAAGACAGGTCTCCATGAGAACGGCCAGGGAACCACCGTGGGTGGCATCGGCCAGGTGCACCACCTGACTCAGGTGCCGCCCCGTCGCGTCCGCGGCCGGCCAGCCCGTGAGCCGCTCCGCCGCGGCGTTCATGTAGTCCACGGCGCCGTCGCGGTCAGTGGTGATCACCGCATCGCCGATGGACGCCAGCGTCGACTCGAAACGGTGCTTCTCGGTGCCCAGCCGTTGCGCCAGTTCCGCCGTCTCCCGGCGCCGGGCCACGCTTCGCCGCAGCTGGCGGCTGCTGTCCAGGGCACCGCGCAGCATGAACGCGGCAACCAGCAGGAACGCTCCGGCCATGGCGGGATTGCTCTCCGGGTGCAGCAGCAGCCAGAGGCCGCCGCCGCTGACCAGGGGCAGCACGTAGGCCCAGTACACCGGCGGGTACAGCCCCACGATGGAGACGATGCCGGTGGCGAACATGCCGAAGGTCAGCCCGGCAAGCAGGGCCAGCGACGAGGTGCTCGCCGCATGGGCGAACACCAGCAGGGGAAGCCAGGCAAGCCCCTGGAAGAGGCTGAGCACGACGGCGGCGTACCCCCAGGGCTGGATCTCCGGGCCCTCGCGCACGTTGCGGCGCACGTACCGGAACACCAGCAGCCGCGCAGCGCCCACGACGACGACGGTCGCCAGCCAGGCGGCGAGCCAGTGCGCCGGGACCTGGCCGTAGAGCGCGGCCGCCAGCCCGAACGCCACCACAAGCGTCACGACGACGCCGCGGTGCCCGATCTGGTAGAAGCGCCGGATGCGGACGTAGTCGCCGCTCGCGGCCGTCTCCCCGGGGAGAGCGCCGGCCGTCGACACCTCCGCCGGCTGCGCCTGCGGGCCGATGTGCGGAGTATCTGTCATAGCGGATGGTCTGCGGCGGTTCCCTGGCAGCGGACGCTCGCGCGTCACGGGTCGACAGGGCCCCGACAAACACAGACGACCTCCCTGTTTGTCGTTATTGTCTCGTGGGCCGCCCCGGAGGGACCTTTCGACTCACGAAACGGGCCACCGGGCGACCGTACCGGTTTGTATACTCCTTCCCCCCGAAGAATCAAGGGCCGTCGCCGCCGCGTGCGACAACGGCCCTGCTGCGTATACCGTCCTCTCAGGAAATCAGGCCGGGTCTCAGCGCCGCCCGGCCTGGAGCTTCAGGCGCAGGGCATTGAGCTTGATGAAACCCTCCGCGTCCTTCTGGTCGTAGGCGCCGGCGTCGTCCTCGAAGGTGGCGATGCGGGCGTCGAACAGGCTGTTCGTCTCGGACTTGCGGCCCACCACCGAGACCCCACCCTTGTACAGCTTGAGCCGGACCACGCCGTTGACCACCTGCTGGGTCTGGTCGATGGCCGCCTGCAGCGCCTCGCGCTCCGGGCTGAACCAGTAGCCGTTGTAGATGAGCGTGGCGTAGCGCGGCATGAGCTCGTCCTTCAGGTGCGCCGCCTCGCGGTCCAGGGTGATGGACTCGATGCCCCGGTGCGCCTTGAGCAGGATGGTGCCGCCGGGGGTCTCGTAGCAGCCCCGGGACTTGATGCCCACGTAGCGGTTCTCGACGATGTCCAGCCGCCCGATGCCGTGGGCGCAGCCCAGCTCGTTGAGCTTCGACAGGATCTGCGCCGGCGTCATGGCCTGGCCGTCGATGGCGGTGCAGTCACCGCCCTGGAAGGTGAGCTCCACGTACTGCGGCCGGTCCGGGGCATCCTCCGGCGCCACGGACCAGCGCCACATGGACTCCTCGGCCTCCGCCCAGGGGTCTTCCAGCACGCCGCCCTCGTAGGAGATGTGCAGGAGATTGGCATCCATGGAGTACGGCGAGCCGCCCTCCTTCTTGCCCTCGATGGGAATGCCCTTGTTCTCGGCGTAGGCCAGCAGCTTCTCCCGGGAGAGCAGATCCCACTCGCGCCAGGGAGCGATCACCTTGATGCCCGGCTCCAGGCCGTAGTAGCCGAGCTCGAAGCGCACCTGATCATTGCCCTTGCCGGTAGCCCCGTGGGCGACGGCGTCGGCGCCGGTCTCCCGGGCGATCTCCACCTGCCGCTTGGCGATGAGCGGCCGCGCGATGGAGGTGCCCAGCAGGTACTCGCCCTCGTAGATGGCGTTGGCGCGGAACATGGGGAAGACGAAATCCCGCGCGAACTCCTCGCGCAGGTCGTCGATGTAGATCTCCTTGACCCCGAACTGCTTCGCCTTCTCCCGGGCCGGCTCCAGCTCCTCGCCCTGGCCCAGATCGGCGGTGAAGGTCACCACCTCGCAGTCGTAGGTATCCTTCAGCCATTCCAGGATGACCGACGTGTCCAACCCGCCCGAATAGGCGAGCACCACCTTGTTCACCTTGCTCATGGAGCACTCCCATGGATGTCGTGCATCAGCCGCGTGTACCTATCGTGGAACCCTGGCACGCCGCCGGTCGGGGGTTCCGGTCACGGACCGTCACCGGCCATGGATGGCCGGTGTCGAGCGTCCATGGATGGATTCACAGCGTGTCCGTGACCGGAACACCCGACCGGCGGCCCCTGATCCGCCCGAAACGCCGGGGACCACGAGGACTGCCGCAATGATCCGGCCTGGCGTCCGCGAGTGCAAGCCGGCGGCATACAGCAGCGCCGCGATGCCTGCTACACTCACCGGAAATGATACAAAATGGAGAACTGAATCATGACCCGAACCGCCCGCGCTGCCGTCTGCCGTGACTGGAACCAGCCCATCGGCGTCGAGACAATCCAGGTGGAGCCGCCCCGCCGCGACGAGGTGACGATCCGCCTGCACGCCTGCGGCGTGTGCCACAGCGACCTGTCCGCGGCCACCGGCGTCATCGCCTTCCCGCCGCCGCTGGTGCTCGGCCACGAAGGCGCCGGCGAAGTGGTCGCCGTGGGCGAGGGCGTGGAAGATTTCCAGGCCGGCGACCGGGTCATCACCTCCTTCGTGAGCATGTGCGGCACCTGCCGCTACTGCAACGCCGGCCGCCCGGTGCTCTGCGAGACGGTGAACTCCGCCCTGACCACCCTGCCCGACGGCACCGTGCGCACCCATGACGGCGACGGCAACGCCCTGAACGTGTTCTCCGGCTGCGGCGTCATGGCCGAGTACGCCACCCTGCACGTGAACAACGTCGTGCCCGTGACCGACGACGTGCCCATGGACCGCGCCGCCCTGGTGGGCTGCGCCGTGATGACCGGCGTCGGCGCCGTGTTCAACACCGCGCAGCTGGAGCCGGGCAGCACCGCCGTGGTGTTCGGCGCCGGCGGCGTCGGGCTCAACGTCATCCAGGGCTGCCGCATCGCCGGCGCCCGGCAGATCGTCGCCGTGGACATGTCGGAGGACAAGCTGGAGACCGCCCGGCAGTTCGGCGCCACCGACACGGTGCTGGCCGACGACAAGGCGCCGAAGGCCGTGCGCAAGCTCACCGGAGGCGCGGACTACGCCTTCGAGTGCGTCGGCCGCGGCGCAGTCGCCGAGCAGGCCTACGCCTGCCTGGGCAAGGGCGGCACCGTGATCATCGTCGGCGTCGCCCCCCGCGACGACATGACCCGGATCAACACCCTCTCCCTGCCCGCCCAGGAGCGGGGCATCCGCGGCAGCTGGTTCGGCTCCGCGCGGCCGCGCTACGACTTCCCGCGGCTGTTCGGGCTGTACGCCGGCGGCCAGCTGCTCCTCGACGAGCTGGTCAGCCAGCGCTACACCATCGAGGAGGCGCCCCGGGCCTTCGCGGACATGGAGGCCGGCCGCAACGCCCGCGGGGTGATCCTGTTCGAGTGAACGCCGCTGGGCCTGAACCCGGGCTGAATGCGGCTGTAGGAGCGACGTAAGTCGCGACCGTTGCAGATGACTCCGGTTCTCTGGAATGTCGCGGCTGAAGCCGCTCCCACACGGCTTCGGTAAGGCTTGCTGCGGAGTGCTGTGGGAGGGGCTTCAGCCCCGACGAGATCAGGAGCAGGTGCCCGCAACGGTCGCGACTCACGTCGCTCCTACGGTACTGCACGACGCAGCCTTCCTGTCGCGACCGCCTACACCCCTTCCGGCCGGAGCCGCTCGAAGGCGGCGACCTGCTGCTTGAAGGCCTCCGGGACGGGCTGCTTGCCGCGGGAGTCGACGTCGGCGTGGACGTAGATCATGCGCGCGGTGATGAGATGGCTGTCACCGCGGTGGATCTCGGCGCACCACTCCACGCTGCTGCTGCCGAAACGCACGATGCGGGCGCCGATGTCGATGACGTCGTCGAACTCGGCGGAGGCATAGAAATCCAGCTCCGTGCGCACCATGAAGAAATCGCCGCCGCCCACCGGGGGATCGCCCTGGTCCGCCGCCAGGGCCCGGAAGTACTCCGTGACGCCGACGTCGATATAGGTCAGGTAGTGGGCGTTGAACACCACGCCCTGCATGTCCGCCTCGCCCCAGCGCACGCGCTCGGCGTGCAGCAGGCGAAAGTCGTCCCGTGCCATGCCGTTCTCCGGTTGCCCGTCCGGTGGTATTCGTACCATATCCACCGGCAATCCGTGGGCATCCGAGGCCCCCATCGGGCTACCATCGCGTTATACTCTGCGGCCTTCACCGACACGCTGACACGAAACGCATGGACCGACTCATCCTGACCCGGCCCGACGACTGGCATCTACACCTGCGTGACGGCGAGGTCGTCGCCGACGTGCTGCCCTTCTCCGCCCGGCGCTTCGCCCGGGCGATCATCATGCCCAACCTGCGCCCGCCGGTGACCACGGTGGAGCAGGCGCGGGGCTACCGGGAGCGCATCCTCGCGGCGCTGCCGCCGGGCAGCGCGTTCGAGCCCCTGATGACGCTGTATCTCACGGACAACACGCCCCCGGAGACGGTGGATGAAGCCGCGGCCAGCGGCTTCATTCACGGCGTCAAGCTCTACCCGGCCGGGGCCACCACCAACTCGGATGCCGGAGTCACGGACCTGCGCCACTGCGACGAGACCCTGGCCGCGATGACCGAGGCGGGGCTGCCGCTGCTCATCCACGGCGAGATCACCACCGAGGGCGTGGACATCTTCGACCGCGAGGCGCGCTTCCTGGACGACCGCCTGGCCCCCCTGCTCCAGCGCCACCCGCGCCTGCGCGTGGTCTGCGAGCACATCACCACCCGCGCGGCCATGGAGTTCGTCCGCGACGCGCCCGCCAACGTCAGCGCGACCATCACCGTGCAGCACCTGCTGTACAACCGCAATCACATGCTGGTGGGCGGCATCCGGCCGCACTACTACTGCCTGCCCATTCTCAAGCGCGAGGACGACCGCCGGGCGCTGCTGGAGGCCGCGACCTCGGGGAACCCGAAGTTCTTCCTGGGCACCGACAGCGCCCCCCATGCCCGGGGCGACAAGGAGGCCGCCTGCGGCTGCGCCGGCTGCTTCACCGCCCCGGCGGCCATCGAGCTGTACGCGGAGATCTTCGAGCAGGCCGGCCGCCTGGACCGTCTGGAAGGGTTCGCCAGCCATTTCGGCCCGGATTTCTACGGTCTGCCCCGCAACCGGGACACCATCACCCTGGCACGCGAGCCGTGGACGCTGCCGGAGGACTACCCGTTCGGCGGGCAGCGCATCGTGCCGCTGCGCGCCGGCACGTCCGTTCCCTGGCGCCTTTGCTGAGCCGATCCGCCACCATTCGCGAGACGATCCGTATGTCCGAGCAAGATTCCGCAACCGCCCCGGCTCCGGCCAGCGCCATCGCCCGCCGCTTCCGCAGCTTCCTGCCGGTGGTGGTGGACGTGGAGACGGGCGGACTGAATTCGCAGACCGATGCCCTGCTCCAGCTCGCCGCCGTGATCGTGCGCATGGACGAGCAGGGGCGGCTCTACCGCGCGGAGACCCATTCCCTGCACGTGCGCCCGTTCGAGGGTGCCAACATCGATCCCAAGTCCCTGGAGATCAACGGCATCGACCCGGATCACCCACTGCGCATCGCCTACGGCGAGCAGGACGCCCTCGGCCGCATCTTCAAGCCCATCCGCCAGGAAGTGCGGGACACCGGCTGCACCCGGGCGATCCTGGTGGGCCACAACGCCACGTTCGACCTGAACTTCCTCAACGCGGCGGTGGAGCGCTGCGGTATCCGCCGCAACCCGTTCCATCCCTTCGGCAGCTTCGACACGGCCACCCTGGCCGGCCTGGCCTTCGGCCAGACCGTGCTCGCCAAGGCCCTGCGCACCGCGGGGCTGGGCTGGGACGGCCAGGAGGCGCACTCAGCTGTCTACGACGCCGAGAAGACGGCGGACCTCTTCTGCGAGATCGTCAACCGGTGGGATGCCCACATCGGGATTCCGGGGCAGAACGGTGCCGAGCAAGGCACGTAACCGGGAACAGCCGCTTCGGGTAAGAGCGCGGACCCCGTAGGAGCGACGTCAGTCGCGACCGTTGCAGATGACCCCGGTTCTCTGGAAGGTCGGGGCTGAAGCCCCTCCCACAGAATCCTGCAACAAGCTTCACCGAGGCCGTGTAGGAGCGGCTTCAGCCGCGACGTTCCAGAGAACCTGATGCCCTGGAATGTCGCGGCTGAAGCCGCTCCTACAACGCCTGTCGGCAGGGTCTTCCCCGTCGCCATGTGGGAGGGGCTTCAGCCCCGATTCGCCGGGAAACAGGTTCTCTGGAACGTCGCGACTGACGTCGCTCCTACGGCACCTCCTGCACCACGGGCGACCCCGAACGAAAAAACCCCGCCGGAGCGGGGTTTTTGGGGTCACGCGGGCTCGGCGCTTACTTGGCCGAGGCGTAGCGCTTGGCCACGTCGTCCCAGTTGACCAGGTTCCAGAACGCCGCCACGTAGTCCGGACGCCGGTTCTGGTAGTTCAGGTAGTAGGCGTGCTCCCACACGTCCAGGCCCAGGATCGGCGTGCCCGGCACGTCTGCGATGTCCTCCATCAGCGGGCTGTCCTGGTTGGGCGTGGAGGTGATCTTCAGCTTGCCGCCGGCCACCACCAGCCACGCCCAGCCGGAGCCGAAGCGGCCCAGCGCGGCGTTGGTGAACTCCTCCTTGAAGGCATCGAAGCTGCCGAAGGTGCTCTTGACGGCCTCCGCCAGCTCGCCGGACGGCTCACCCCCGCCATTGGGGCTCATCATCTGCCAGAACATGCTGTGGTTGGCATGGCCGCCGCCGTTGTTGCGAACCGGCGTCTGGATGTCGGCCGGCAGATCCTTGATGCGGCGGATCAGCACTTCCACCGGCTTGGAGGCCAGGTCCGGGTGATTCTCGAGCGCGGCGTTGAGCTTGGTGACGTACGTGTTGTGATGCTTGCCGTGGTGGATCTCCATGGTCTTGGCATCGATGTGCGGTTCCAGCGCATCGTGCGCGTACGGAAGCTCGGGGAGTTCGTGAGCCATTATTCTGCCTCCTTCGGTTGCAAAACACGTTCAGGATCCGGCCCTCCGGCCAAACCCCGTCGAATCCGGCCTGGCGTTTGGTACCGAGGTTCCCGGCGCCGACGCGGGACGTGCGCGAGCTGCCGTCATCGTGCCCTGCACGCCCCGTATCGGGAACATGCGGACGGGGCCGCCGCTTTTCAACACCCTGTCCCGGACGCAATGCAAAAACGCCCCGGGGACCGGGGCGTTCGGCTCGGGAAACACTGAACCATTTGCGTGCGCGTCTGCGCACCGCAGCGGAGCTGCAGCCGTCAGGCGCCGCTTCCCTGGGCGGCTCCCGCGTTCCTGACGAGCTGCTCGAGATCCCCGCTTTCGTACATCTCCAGGATGATGTCGCAGCCGCCCACGAGCTCGCCGTTGACATACAGCTGCGGAATCGTCGGCCAGTTGCCGAAGTCCTTGATGCCCTGGCGAATGCGCTCGTCCTCCAGGACGTTCACGTAGGCGAAATCCGCCTCGCAGCCCGCCAGCGCCTGGGATGCCTTCATGGAGAAGCCGCACTGCGGGAACTGCGGCGTTCCCTTCATGAACAGAATGACCGGGTGGCTGTCCACCTGCTTCTTGATGGCTTCCTGAACCTCGTCCATTATCAAACCTCGTTATCGTCGAATGCGTGGCCCGACGAACCGCCGGCGCCCCGGCGTTCACCGCGCCGTTCCCTCGTGACCGCGTTGCTGCCGACCAACGCGCGCTGCCTGAATCATGTATTCAGTATACCCATTGACGTGGCGGGTGAAAACGGCCCGCCGGCCGGAGCACCCCACGGCGGTAACTTGCCCGCTGTGCGGAGGCTTTCTATAATCCAGGATTCCCGGCAGCTCCCGTCGGGAGTCGCGGCGCCGGCCACCGGCGCCAGCGGTTCCCCCGGCGCTGCCTTTTTGTTTTTGCGAGCAGGGACACCATGGCCCATCCACTGATGCATACCTACGGCCGCCTGCCGGTGGCATTCAGCCACGGGCGCGGCGCCTGGCTGTGGGACGGCGACGGCAACGCCTACCTGGACGCGCTGAGCGGCATCGCCGTGTGCGGGCTGGGCCACGCGCATCCCCGGGTCACCGAGGCGCTCCGGGAGCAGGCGGGGCAGCTGCTGCACACGTCCAATCTCTACCAGGTGCCGCTGCAGGAGGAGCTGGCTGCCGCGCTGTGCCGGCGCGCGGGCATGGACGGCGTGTTCTTCTGCAACTCCGGCGCCGAGGCCAACGAGGCAGCCATCAAGCTGGCCCGCCTGCACGGCAGCCGGCGCGGCATTGCCAGCCCGCGCATCCTGGTGATGGACGGCGCCTTCCACGGGCGCACTCTCGGCACCCTGGCGGCCACCGGCAACGACCGCGCCCGGGAGGGCTTCGGGCCGCTGCCCGAGGGCTTCGAGCGCATTCCCTACGACGACCTCGGGGCCGTGGACGAGGCCGCCGGCCGCGAGGACATCGTCGCCGTGCTGGTGGAGCCCATCCAGGGCGAAGGCGGCATCCGCGAGCCGCATCCCGGCTACCTGGAAGGCCTGCGGGCGCGCTGCGACGACAACGGCTGGCTGCTGATGCTGGACGAGATCCAGACCGGCAACGGCCGCACCGGCGCCTGGCTCGCCTGCCAGCACGAGCACGTCGTGCCGGATGTGGTCACCCTGGCCAAGGGCCTGGGCAACGGCGTGCCCATCGGCGCCTGCCTGGCGCGGGGCGAGGCGGCGGACACCCTGGGCCCCGGCAGCCACGGCTCCACCTTCGGCGGCAACCCCCTGGCGGCGAGCGCTGCCCTGGCGGTGATCCGGGCGCTGGACGAGGACGACCTCATCGCCCGGGCCGGCCGGCTGGGTACGCGCATGCGCGACGGGTTCCATCATGCCCTGGACGACGAGCCCGCCGTGAAGGCCATCCGTGGCCGCGGGCTGATGCTCGGCATCGAGCTCGACCGGCCGTGCACCGAGCTGGTCCAGCAGGCCCTGGACCAGGGCCTGCTCATCAACGTCACCGCGCAGTCGGTGGTCCGCCTGCTGCCGCCCCTGGTCCTCACCGACGAGGACGCCGACCGTATCGTCGAGCAGGTCTCCGGTCTCATCCAGGGCCTGGTCCACGACACGAGGTACTGACCATGGATTCACGTCATTTCCTGACCCTGTGCGACACCACGCCGGAGACCCTGCACCGGCTCCTGCGCCGCGCGCAGGACCTCAAGGCGCTGCGCCGCCAGGGCGTTCTCCACGAGCCGCTGCGCGGCAAGGTGCTGGGCATGCTGTTCGAGAAGTCGTCGACGCGGACCCGGGTCTCCTTCGAGGCCGGCATGCAGCAGCTCGGCGGCAACGCCATCTTTCTCAGCCCCGGGGACAGCCAGCTCGGCCGGGGCGAGCCGGTGGAGGACACCGCGCGCGTGCTCTCGCGCATGGTGGATGCGGTCATGATCCGGACATTCGCCCACGAGACACTGGAACGGTTCGCCGCGTATTCCGCGGTGCCGGTGATCAACGGGCTGTCGGACAGCTACCATCCCTGCCAGGTGCTCGCCGACATGCAGACGTACCTGGAGCACCGCGGCTCCATCCAGGGCCGCACCGTGGCCTGGATCGGCGACGGCAACAACATGTGCAACTCCTACATCAACGCGGCCCGTCAGTTCGACTTCCGGCTCCGCATCGGCTGCCCCGAGGGCTACGATCCGGATCCGGAGCTGGCGGCGCAGGCGGGCGAGCGCGTGAGCGTCCACCGCGACCCTGCCGAGGCCGCCGACGGCGCCCACCTGGTGGTCACCGACGTGTGGGCCAGCATGGGCCAGGAAGAGCAGCAGCGCCACCGGGAGCGGGCCTTCGCCCCCTACCGCGTCACCGAGGCCCTGATGGCCCGGGCGACGGAGGACGCCGTGTTCATGCACTGTCTGCCCGCCCACCGCGGCGAGGAGGTGGACGCCGAGGTCATCGACGGCCCCCGCTCGGTGGTCTGGGATGAGGCGGAGAACCGGCTGCACGCCCAAAAGGCGCTGCTGGAGGCGCTGATCCTGGGCGCCACGGCGACGGAGGACGACACCGGCCGGCAGCCCGCCTGACCATGGCGGGCCCGGGGATCCTGCGGCGTTTCCCGGCACTGGAGGTCTTCCTGGTCTTTCTCGGCCTGGGATGCTGCTCGTTCGGGGGCCCGGTGGCGCACCTGGGCTACTACCGCGATGCCCTGGTGACGCGCCGCAGCTGGCTCAACGACCAGCAGTACGGCCAGATCGTCGCCCTCTGCCAGTTCCTTCCGGGCCCCAGCAGCAGCCAGGTGGGCCAGGCCATCGGCCTGGTGCGCGCGGGCCTGCCCGGCATGGCCGCCGCGTGGCTGGGCTTCACCCTGCCCTCGGCGATCGTCATGATCGCCCTGGCCCTGGCGGTGGGTGCCCTGGGGGCCGATGCCATCCACGGCACCGGCTGGCTGCAGGGCCTCAAGCTCGCGGCCGTCGCCGTGGTGGCCCAGGCGGTGATCAGCATGGCCCGCACCCTGGCCCCGGACGCCCCGCGTATCGTCATCACCCTGGCGGCGCTGACCCTGGCCCTGCTGTGGCCGACCCCGGCGGGACAGCTGCTGGCGCTCCTGCTCGGCGGCGGCCTCGCGTTCCTGCTGCCGGTCACGGGCCGGCGGATGGACACGGAGACGGCGCTGCACGTCCCGCTGTCCCGCCGTACGGCGGCGGCCAGCCTGGTGCTGTTCGCCGCGGGGCTCGTCGGGCTGCCCCTGCTCGCCGGCGCGTTCCCCGGGGCGCTCACGGCCCTGGTGGACGGCGTCTACCGGGCCGGCTCCCTGGTGTTCGGCGGCGGCCACGTGGTGCTGCCGCTGCTCGAGCGCGAGGTCGCCGCACCCGCAGGCATGGATCACGGCACGTTCCTGGCGGGCTACGGGGCCGCCCAGGCGCTGCCCGGCCCGCTGTTCAGCTTCGCCGGCTACCTGGGCGCGGAGGTCTACGACCCGGCTCCCGTCCTCGGCGGTATCGCTGCCCTGGTGGCCATCTTCCTGCCCGGATCCCTGCTGCTGGTGGGCGTGCTGCCGTGGTGGAGCCGGCTCGGGCACGTTGCATGGATCCGCCGCGGCGTCGCCGGCATCAATGCCGGCGTCGTCGGCCTGCTGGGGGCCGTGCTCTGGGATCCGGTCATCCGCGTGGGGATCACCGGGGTGCCGGAACTGGCCATCGCCCTGGCCGCGTTCGCGGCGCTCATGACCACGCGCGTCCCGGTCTACCTGCTGGTCCCCGCGTGTGCTCTGGCCGGATTCGTCATCCTCTAGGGTCACTTCGCCCCCTCGGTCGCGGGAGCGGCGATTGCGCTGGAAGAGTCGGGGCTGAAGCCCCTCCCACAGAACACGCGGAGGGCAGACTTGAAGATCCGCCCCACGCTCCAGGGTCGCTCCGGATGCCTCGCCTGTGGGAGGGGCTTCAGCCCCGACCTTCCGGAACACCGGAGGGCGCCGCCGGAAACCCGTGGCGCGTGCGGTTGGCGATGCGCACCAGCGCCAGCATCAGCGGCACTTCCACCAGTACCCCCACGACGGTGGCCAGGGCGGCCCCGGATTGCAGGCCGAACAGGGCGATGGCGGCGGCCACGGCCAGCTCGAAGAAGTTGCTGGCGCCGATGAGCGCGCCCGGGGCGGCCACGTTGTGGGGCACACGCCAGGCCCGCGCCCAGCCGTAGGCCAGGAAGAAGATCAGGAACGTCTGCACGGTCAATGGAATGGCGATGAGCACGATGTGCAGCGGATTGTTGAGAATGACCTCGCCCTGGAAGGCGAACAGCAGCACCAGGGTGAGAATCAGGCCGACGGGGGTAACGGGCCCGATGCGCCTCATGAAGACGTTGTCGAACCAGTCTGCGCCCTTGCGCCGGATCAGCGCCACGCGCGTGGCATAGCCGGCGGCCAGGGGAATGACGATGTACAGCACCACCGACAGCGCGACGGTGTTCCAGGGCACGGCGATGTCGGAGATCCCCAGCAGGAACACCACGATGGGCGCGAAGGCGAACAGCATGATGAGGTCGTTCACCGACACCTGCACCAGGGTATAGGCGGCGTCCCCGCGGGTGAGAAAGCTCCAGACGAAGACCATGGCGGTGCACGGGGCCGCACCCAGCAGGATCGCCCCCGCCAGGTACTCCCGCGCCAGCGGGCCGGGGATCAGCGGCTCGAACAGCACCAGCAGGAAGAACCAGGCGATGGCGAACATGGTGAACGGCTTGACGAGCCAGTTCACCGCGGTGGTGATCACCAGCCCCCGGGGCTGGCGGCGTACGCCGAGGATGGACGTGAAGTCGATCTGCACCATCATGGGGAAGATCATGGCCCAGATCAGGACGGCCACCGGGATCGACACCCGGGCGTACTCGAAGCGCGACAGGGCGTCCGGGACGGCCGGAGCGAGCTGGCCGAGGGCGACACCGGCGACGATGGCCAGTGCCACCCAGACGGTGAGATAACGCTCGAACAGGCCCATACCCTCGACAATCTCGGGGGCGTCGCTGGTGGCGGATTCTTGCGTGGTATTCATCGTCCTCTCCTGCCGGAAGTTGATCGTTCGCGCTGCAGCAGGCCGTGTCATGTCGCGGCTGAAGCCGCTCCCACCAGGGGGACCACCGGCCCCCGAGGGCCAACGGCAGCGCCCCGGTTCGGCCGCGAACCACGCAACCGGCGCGGGAGGGGCTTCGGGTCGCGATGCTCCCGCCGAGGCCGGCACCCGCCGCCCCGGAGACGGGCGACGCCATCATTCGGCCACCGAACACACACCCCGGTGTGGGAGGGACTTCAGTCCCGACGCGTCCGGAGCATCCGGCGCCTATGCGTCGACCCCGGCCAGCAGCGCCTCCACCCGTTCCCGCAGCTCGTCCCGCACGCGCCGGAACGCGGCGCTGATCTCCTCGTCCGTGCCCGTGACCCGGGTGGGGTCCGGCAGCGGCCAGTGCACCCTGCTGGTATCGGGCGGCAGGATCGGGCACTGCTCGTCGGCATCGCCGCAGACCGTCACCACCCGGTCGACGCCCGCCAGCATGGCGTCGGTGACCCGGGTAGAGACCTGGCCGGAGATATCGATGCCGTCCTCGGCCATGGCGGCGACGGCCCGCGGGTTCAGCCCGTGGGCCTCGATGCCGGCCGAGGCCACGGTGAGCCCGTCGGCGCCCAGTGCCCGCGCGAAGCCCTCGGCCATCTGCGACCGGCAGGAGTTGCCCGTGCAAAGGAAAAGGATGTTCACCACATTCCCCCGCTCGTTCGTTGTTCCGCTAGTCACAGGCCGCCGACGGGCGGTCGGGCATGCTTGCCAGCCGCTGCCGGATGTCACGCAGGCCCTCCGCCTGGAAGGCGGCCTCCAGGACGTCGTGCGCCCATTGCGGCAGCGCCGGGTGCAGCCGGTAGTGCACCCACTGGCCGCGGCGCTCGTCGAGGACGATGCCCAGGTCCCGGAGATGCCCGAGATGCCGGGACACCCGCGGCTGGGAGAGGTCCAGGGCATGGACGAACTCGCACACGCACAGCCGCCCCTCGGCCATCAGGAGCAGCAGGCAGCGCAGCCGCGTCGGGTCGGACAGGGCGCGAAAGAATGTCTCCGGGTCACGCATATATGGATATCCGTATATAAGGAATTAAAAGAATACGACGTCCCACAGCCCGGCGCAAGCCGTATCGGGCGCGGTCACGAAACGGTCACGGGAGCACGTCAGGCGCGCAGGCGCTCGCCCTCGCCGGCGCCCTGGCTCGTACCTGCCTCGGCGCCACCAGCCTCGGGCAGCTCCAGGGCGCGCGCCATCTCCGCGCGGCTGGCCGCCGCCAGGTCCCGGCGCCGCTGGCCCTCCACCGGGATCATCGGGCACACGCGCACGTGGCAGTCCGTGCGGGGCTCGCCGGCGAGCCGCATCACGTGGCGCACGAGCTTTTCCTCGTTGATGAACGGCGCGTGCACGCTGGGCTCGCCCGCTGTGTCCAGATACAGCAGGGTCACGGGCTGGATGGGCACCCCCGCATCCAGGGCGGCCTGGAACAGCCGCGGCCGGAACGGCAGCAGCTCCCGCCCGTAGCTGGTGGTGCCCTCTGGGAACAGCACTACGTTGTGCCCCTCGCGCAGGCGCTGCGCCATGACCTCGTTGGCCTGGGCCGAGGCGTTGCGGGCGCCGCGGTCGATGTACAGCGTCCCCAGGGCCGTGGCCGCCGGACCGATGCCGGGCCAGGAGCGCACCTCCGACTTGCTGAGGAACGACACCGGCCAGTACGCCGTGATCACCAGGATATCCAGCCAGGAAAGGTGATTGCTGACCACCAGGGCCGGGGGTTGCGCCATGGCCTCCCCGTGGACGTGCAGGCGCACCCCCAGGATCCGGCAGATGCTGCGCGACCAGAAGATCTGCATGCGCCGGGCGAGCCCCTGATGCAGCCGGTTCCCGCGGAGCCGGTCCCAGCCGGTGGCCGACACGATGGCGATCACGCCGATGACCACGTGGACGGACAGCACCGGAATGCGAATGAGGCGGCGAATAGTACGCATGGCCCTTCCCTGACGAAAACAGGGGCCCATTCTACGGCAACGACCGGCTTCGGGTAATACCGCGCGCGCTGCCGGTGGCCGCCTTCATCCCAGGGCCGATCTGGCGAAATTCCGCTAAACGGAATAGCCTTTCAGAAACGACAACAACAACCACCACGAAGGAGGAGAGACCATGCCCACCAGACGAACGATTGCCGCCGGCGCCCTGTCCGCCGTTGTCGCCCTGGGATCCCAGGCCGGGGCCGAGGTCGATTTCCCGGACAGCGCCATCGACCTACCCGATACGCTGGCCATGACGGCCTACGGCACCGGCTCCGCCGGCTACACCCAGATGGCCTCCATCGGCAACATGCTGCAGCAGGAATACGACACGGCCGTGCGCATCCTGCCCGGCGAGAACGACGTGGCGCGCATGACCCCGCTCAAGACCGGCCGCGTGAACCTGTGCGCCTGCGGCATTGCCGCCTACTTCGGCGCGGAGGGCGTGCTCATGTTCTCCGGCCCGGACTGGGGCCCGCAGGACATCCGCGTCATCGCCACCTCCACGGCCAGCTTCGGCCTGGGCGTCGCCGTGGCCGGGGACATCGGCGTGGAAACCCCGGCGGACCTGGAGGGCAAGCGGGTGTCCTACATCCGCGGCGACGACGCCCTGAACGTGGGCACGGAGGCCTTTCTCGCCTTCGGCGGCCTGACCTGGGACGATGTCGAGCGGGTGGAGTTCCCGGGCTACGGGCGCGCCTTCGAGGGCATCGTCGGCAACCAGACGGACACCGGCTTCACCATGACCGTCGCGCCCCCGGCGCAGCAGCTCGCCGCCAGCCCGCGGGGCATTACCTGGCCGCGCCTGGACCCCGACAACGAGGCCGGCTGGCAGCGCCTGCGGGAGGTGGCGCCGTACTTCCAGCCCCAGGAGGTGACCACGGTGGCCGGCGAGGACTACGGCGAGGACAGCCCCTGGATCGGGGCCGGCTACCCCTACCCCATCCTGGTGGCCAACAGCGACACCGACGACGAGCTGGTGCGCAACCTGGTCCGGGTGCTCATCGAGGAGCACGACAAGTACAGGGATGCCGCCCCCGGCAACGAGGGCTACGCGCTGGAGAACCAGAACATGGAGTGGGTCATCCCGTTCCACGAGGCGGTGGTGGAGTACTACAAGGAGATCGGTCACTGGACCGACGAGATGCAGGCGCATCAGGACCACCTGGTGGAGCGCCAGCGCACCATCCGCCAGGCCTGGGGCGACTACGTGGCGAACAACCCGCCGCAGGACGAAGAGGCCTTCAAGGACGGCTGGCTGGAGGCACGCGCCGAGGCCCTGGAAGCCAAGGACATGGCTCCCGTGTTTCGTTGATATCCCAGTGACCGACCACCCCGGCGCGGGCGCGCACCACCGTATGCACGCCCGGGCCGGGGCGGTTTTATTCTGACCCAGCCAGCCGACGCAGGTGACCGCATGAGCCAGCCCGACGCGCACGCAACGGCGCCGGATCCGGAGGCCATCTCGGGGGTACGCACGCTCAACGGCTACTGGCCCTGGGTGCCGCGGCTCGCCACCCTGGTCCTGACGCTGATCACGCTGGACTACCTGCTCAACCTGGGGCTGCTCACCGTGTTCACGCGGCGGGAGAGCCAGTTCTTCTACACCGTCGTGACGCTGATGCTGCCGCTGGTCTACCTCCTCTGGCCGGCCAGCGGCCGGGCCCGGCGGGACGGTGTGCCGCTGTACGACGCCGCGCTGTTCCTGTTCGCCGCGGGGGTGTGCGGCTTTTTCGCCTACAACGCCGCACCCATCGTGGACCGCGGCTGGGAGTACGGCGCACCCGACTACGCGGTGTACGTGAGCTTCCTGTTCTGGGTGGTGGTCCTGGAGGCCGCCCGGCGGGCCGGCGGCTGGACCATCGGCGTCATCGTCGCCCTGGCGAGCATCTTCCCCATTGTCACGGCGGACCTGCCCGGCCCGATCCAGGGCTTCCCGGCCACCCCCTCCCAGACGGCCATGTATCACGCCATGAGCCGCGAGAGCATCATGGGCATCCCGCTGCAGGCGTTCGCCAACCTGGTGATCGGCTTCCTGCTGTTCGGCGTGGCGCTGCAGCACACCGGCGGCGGGCGGTTCTTCATCAACCTGGCCTTCGGGCTCCTCGGCCACGTCCGCGGCGGCCCGGCCAAGGTGGCCATCTTCTCCAGCGGCCTCATGGGCTCGATGAGCGGCAGCGTCATCACCAACGTGCTCACCACCGGGGTGCTGTCCATCCCGGCCATGCGGCGCGTGGGCTTCAGCCGCTCGTATGCCGGCGGGGTCGAAGCCTGCGCGTCCACCGGCGGCGTGCTCATGCCGCCGGTCATGGGCGCGACGGCGTTCGTCATGGCCACGTTCCTGAACGTCCCCTACGGACACATCGCCCTGGCGGCGGCAGTGCCGTCGATCCTCTACTTCCTGGGACTGTTCATCCAGATCGACGCCTATGCCGCCCGCCACGACCTCAAGGGCCTGCCCGCGGCGGAGCTGCCCCCGCTCAAGCGCACGCTGAAGGAAGGCTGGTATTTCATCTTCGTGTTCATCCTGCTCATCTGGATGCTGTTCTTCCTCCGGCGCGAGGCCATCGCGCCGTTCTACGCCACGGCGCTGCTGCTGGTGATCAACCAGATCCTGCCCTACCAGCGCTGGGGCTGGCAGGAGGTGCTGGATTTCTTCTCCGCGGCGGGCAAGCTGTTCGCCGAGCTCATCGCCATTCTCGCCGGCGTCGGCCTGCTGGTCGGGGCCCTGTCCATGACCGGCCTGTCCGGCACCATCGCCAACGACCTCATCTTCCTGGCCGGCGGCAGCACCCTGGTGCTGCTGCTCATGGGGGCCCTGACCAGCTTCATCATGGGCATCGGCATGACCGTCACCGCGGCCTACATCTTCCTGGCCGTGGCGCTGGCCCCGGCGCTGATCCAGGGCGCCGGCATGAACCCCATGGCGGTGCACCTGTTCATCCTCTACTGGGGGATGCTCAGCTTCATCACGCCGCCGGTGGCGCTGGGCGCCTTCGCGGCGGCCACGATCGCCGGATCGCGGCCCATGGAGACCGGCCTCCAGGCCATGCGGCTGGGCAGCGTAATCTACTTCATCCCGTTCCTGTTCGTGCTCAACCCGGCGCTGATCCTGCAGGGATCGGCCGCGGAGATCGTGGTGGTGATGGCGCAGGCGCTGGTCGGGGTCCTGCTCATCGCCAGCGCCCTGCAGGGCTATCTGATCTTCGTGGGAAGCCTCTGCGCCAGCGCCGTACTGCAGTGGCCGATCCGGATCATGCTGGTCATCGCCGGGGTGGCCATCGCCGTGCCCGGGGGCGGCCCCGTGGCCCTGAGCAACGGCCAGATGCTCGCCATCAGCGCGGTGATGCTGGTCCCCGGCATTGCGCTGGCGCTGTGGACGGGCCGGCGTGCGCAGGGCATTCAGGCGGGCTGATGGCGGGCCACGGGGGCGCAGCCTTCGCGGGCGGCGCCGCAATGTACTACGATGCTCGGATCGTGCCGAGCCGAAATCATCCGCAGCGGAGCCATGTCCGAGCTCGCCCTGATCCTGGTGGCCACCGTGCTGGTCAACAATTTCGTGCTGACCCAGTTCCTCGGGCTGTGCCCGTTCATGGGCGTCTCGCGCAAGGTGGAAACGTCGCTGGGCATGGCGCTGGCCACCGCCTTCGTGCTGACGCTGTCATCGGTGGTGAGCTACCTGGTGAGCACCTGGGTCCTGGCGCCCCTGGGGCTGGAGTACCTGCGGACCATCGCGTTCATCCTGGTGATCGCGGCCGTGGTGCAGTTCACGGAGATGGTGGTGCGCTATACCAGCCCGCTGCTGCACCGGGTGCTGGGCATCTTCCTGCCGCTGATCACGACCAACTGCGCGGTGCTGGGCGTGGCCCTGCTCAACGTCCAGGAGCAGCACAGCTTCGCGGCCTCGGCGCTGTACGGCTTCGGCGCGTCCATGGGCTTCGCCCTGGTGCTGGTGCTGTTCGCCGGCCTGCGCGAGCGCCTGGCCGTGGCCGATGTCCCGGTGCCGTTCCAGGGCGCGGCCATCGCACTGGTCACCGCGGGCATCATGTCCCTGGCCTTCATGGGCTTCTCGGGGCTGGTAAAGATGTAATGGCAGGAGCGTCGTAGGAGCGACGTCAGTCGCGACGTTCCAGAGAGCCGATGCACTGCAAGGTCGCGGCTGACGCCGCTCCTACACGGCTCCGGCCTGGCATGCCGCAGGCCGTTGTGGGAGCGGCTTCAGCCGCGACCGGTCACCGCGGGCATCCTGTCCCTGGCCTTCACGGGTTCTCGGGCTGGTCAGGATGTCGTGGTAGGAGCGACGTGAGTCGCGACCGTTGCAGAGAAATCCGGTACAGCGGGCAGTCGCGGCTGAAGCCGCTCCCACATCAGTTGCCCGGGTTCCGGGCCGGAGCATTGTGGGAGAGGCTTCAGCCCCGACTTTCCAGGGAAGAGGATGCTCAGCAACGGTCGCGACTGACGTCGCTCCTACGGTCCTGGTCGGCAACAGCGCGTCCGGCGCGCTCGCACTGAAAACTGAAAACTGCCAACTGAACACTACGCCTGGGGCGCTATGCTCACCGCAATCATGGCAATCGGAACCATCGCCGCCGGCTTCGGGCTCCTGCTCGGATACGCCAGCGTGCGCCTGCAGCCGGGGTCGGATCCGGCGGTGGAGCGCATCGACGCGCTGCTGCCCCAGACCCAGTGCGCCCAATGCGGCTACCCCGGCTGCCGTCCGTACGCCGAGGCCATCGCCCGGGGTGAGGCGGACATCAACCAGTGTCCGCCGGGGGGCGAGGCCACCGTCCGCGCCCTGGCCGATCTCCTGGACCGGGAGCCGAAACCGCTGAACGCGGACTACGGCGAGGCCAAGGAGCAGGCCACGGTGGCCTGGATCGACGAGGACCGCTGCATCGGCTGCACGCTGTGCATCCAGGCCTGCCCGGTGGACGCGATCATCGGCGCGCCGCGGCAGATGCACACGGTGGTGGAAGACCTCTGCACCGGCTGCGACCTGTGCGTCGAGCCCTGCCCGGTGGACTGCATCCACATGCGCCCCGTTGCCACCACCACCCGCAACTGGCAGTGGCCGCGCCCCAGCAATACGCCCGACCACGCGGCATGAGCGGCTCCGCGTCCCTGTTCGGCTTCCCCGGCGGCGTGCGCCTGCCCACGCACAAGGCCGCAAGCACCGGGGACCCGATCGGCGCGCTGCCCCTGCCGCCGGAGCTGGTGGTTCCGCTGACCCAGCACGGCGGCGACCCGGCCAGGGCCGTCGTCTCCGCCGGGGACACGGTCGGCCGGGGGGAGTGCATCGGACGCGCGCCCGGCGAGTTCAGCGCCGCGGTACACGCGCCGACCTCCGGCACCGTGGTCGCCGTGGAGGACCGCCCGGTCGCCCACCCCTCCGGGCTGACAGAGCCGTGCGTGGTCATCGCCACCGACGGCCTGGACCGCCGCAGCCCGGAAGCGCCCGAGCCGCTGCACGACTGGGCGCAGCGCGCGCCCGCCGAGCTGCGGCGACGCATCGAGGCCGCCGGCGTGGTCGGCCTGGGCGGGGCGGCCTTCCCCACCGCGGTGAAGCTCACCCCGCGTCCCGGCGCCGACGTGGAGCTGCTGATCATCAACGCCATCGAGTGCGAGCCGTGGATCACCTGCGACGACGTGCTCCTGCGCGAGCACGCCGGGGCCGTGCTCACCGGTATCCGCATCATGCGCCATATCCTGGGGGCGCAGGAGGTCGTCATCGCCCTGGAGGAGACCAAGCGCGAGGCGGCGGACGCGCTGCACGAGGCGCTCGCCGGGGCGGAGGACGAAGGCATCCGCGTGGTGCCCGTCCCCGTCCGCTACCCGGCCGGCGGCGAGAAGCAGCTCGTCCAGTCGCTCACCGGCCGCGAGGTGCCCACCGACGGCCTCCCCCTGGATATCGGCGTTCTGTGCCACAACGCCGGCACGGCGGCCGCCGTCCACGACGCGGTCTGCCTCGGCGAGCCGCTCACCGAGCGCATCGTCACCGTGGCCGGCACCGGTGTCGGCGCCCCGCGCAACCTGCGGGTGCGCCTGGGCACGCCCGTCAGCGCCCTGGTGGAGGCGGCCGGCGGCTACCGCGGCCGCACCAGCCGGCTCATCGTCGGCGGGCCGATGATGGGCCATGCCCTGGAGCACGACCGGGTACCGGTCACCAAGGGCTGCAACTGCTTCCTGGTGGGCGAGGAGTACAGCTTCCCGGCGCCGGAACCCGCCCTGCCCTGCATCCGCTGCGGCGATTGCGCCGATGCCTGTCCCGTGAGCCTGCAGCCCCAGCAGCTCTACTGGCACGCGCGGGCCCGGGATACCGAGGCCCTGGCCGAAACGGGGCTGTTCGACTGCATCGAGTGCGGCGCCTGCGCCTACGTCTGCCCCAGCCACCTGCCGCTGGTGGGCTACTACCGCAGTGCCAAGGCAGAGATCCGCGCCGCCGAGCAGCAGCAGCGCTTCGCCGAGCAGGCGCGGCAACGCTACGAGTTCCGGCAGGCGCGGCTGGAGCGCGAACGCCGGGAGCAGGCCGAGCGCCGCCGGCGCAAGAAGGAAGCCCTGCAGACGGATGCCGGGGCGGACGAGCGCGGCGACCGCAAGGCGGAGATCCAGGCCGCCATCGCCCGGGCCCGCAAGCGCAAGCGCGGGGGCGACGACTGACATGCGCCTGCCCACGCCGCCGGCTCCGCACATCCACGGGGGCAACCGCGTGTCGCTGGTCATGCAGCGGGTGCTGCTGGCCCTGGTGCCGGGCATTGCGGCCCTGGTCGCGGTGCTCGGCTGGGGCGTGCTGGTCAACGTCGTCGTCGCGGTTGTCGTCGCCGTGGCCTGCGAAGCCTTCATGCTCCGGCTGCGCGGGCGGCCGGTGCGGCTGTTCCTGGGCGACTGGAGCGCGGTGGTCACCGCCGTGCTCCTGGCGCTGTGCCTGCCGCCCCTGCTGCCGGCCTGGATGACCGCCACCGGCGTCGCCTTCGGGCTGATCTTCGGCAAGCATCTCTACGGCGGGCTCGGCTACAACCCGTTCAACCCGGCCATGGTCGGCTACGTCGTCCTGCTCGTCGCCTTCCCCCGGGCCATGGTCCAGTGGCCCGCCGTCGCGCCGTTCGCGGAGACGGCGGTCGGGCCGCTGCAGACGCTGCAGATCACCCTTCTCGGCCACTGGCCCGCGGGGGTTCAGCCTGACGCCATCACCCAGGCGACGCCGCTGGACCACATCCGCACCCGGCTCGGGGAGGCGCTGACCATCGGCGAGCTGCGCGGCGGCCCGGCCTTCGGGGTACTGGCGGCGCGCGGCTGGGAATGGATCAACCTGCTGTTCCTTGCCGGCGGCCTGGCGCTGCTGTGGCTGCGGGTCATCCGCTGGCAGATCCCCGCAGGGGTACTGCTCGGCCTGGCGATCCCCGCCCTGGTGTTCTGGAGTTTCAACCCGGACCAGTACCTGTCGCCGCTGTTCCACCTGCTCAGCGGCGGCGCCATGCTGGGGGCGTTCTTCATCGCCACGGACCCGGTATCCGCCGCCACCACGCCCCGGGGCCGGCTGCTGTTCGGCTGCGGCATCGGCCTGCTGGCGTGGATCATCCGCACCTGGGGCGGCTACCCCGACGGCATCGCCTTCGCCGTTCTGCTCATGAACATGGCGGTGCCGCTCATCGACCGCGCAACCCGGCCGCGCATCTACGGTCACGGGGGCGGCTGACCATGGCCTTCGACCGGACGCTGGTGTCATCCATGCTGCGCGCAGGCGGCCTCCTGCTGGCGGTGGCCGCAGGAGGCGTGGGCGTGGTGGCGTTCGTCCATCAGCACACCGCCGAGCACATCGAGCTGCGCCGCCAGGAACGCACCCTGGAACAGCTCGAGGCCGTACTGCCGCCGCGGCGATACACCAACAACCCGGCCGCTGATACCCTGCAGGTACGCGATCCGCGCCTGGGCACCGATGAGCCCGTGACGGCCTATCGCGCCCGGGACCACGGCGAGCCCGAAGCGGTGGTCCTCACCGTGATCGCCCCGGACGGCTACAACGGCCCCATCGAGCTGCTGGTGGCCATCAATCGCGACGGCTCGCTGGCCGGGGTCCGCGTGGTGGAGCACAACGAGACGCCCGGCCTGGGCGACGCCATCGAGGCCGAGCGCAGCGACTGGATCCGGGGCTTCCGCGGGCGCAGCCTGGGTGATCCGCCACGGGAGGACTGGGCCCTGCGCCAGGACGGCGGCGCCTTCGACCAGCTCACCGGCGCCAGCATCACGCCGCGGGCGGTGATTCGCGCCGTGGCCCGGGCGCTGGCGTACTACCGGGAAGAGCGCAACCGGCTGTTCACGGCATCGGGCGAGGCTGACTGACCCATGACGGCAACCGACTACGCCGGGCTGGCCCGGCAGGGGCTGTGGCACAACAACCCGGGACTGGTCCAGCTGCTGGGCCTGTGCCCGCTGCTGGCGGTGAGCAGCACCGTGGTCAACGCCGTGGCCCTGGGCCTGGCGACCACGCTGGTGCTGGTCGGCTCCGGCGTCACCGTGTCGCTGATCCGCCGGGCCGCCCGGCCGGAGATCCGCATCCCGGTGTTCGTGCTCATCATCGCCTCGTTCGTTACCACCGTGGAGCTGGTCATGAATGCCTTCTTCCACGATCTCTACCGGATCCTGGGGATCTTCGTACCGCTGATCGTCACCAACTGCGCCATCCTCGGGCGCGCCGAGGCGTTCGCGTCGCGCACCACGCCGGCACCCGCCGGCTTCGACGGGCTGATGATGGGACTCGGGTTCACCGGCGTGCTCACCGCCCTGGGCGGATTGCGGGAGCTGCTGGGGCACGGCACCCTGTTGCGCAACGCCGAGCTGCTCCTGGGCGAGCGGGCCGCCGGACTGGGCCTGCAGGTCCTGCCGGTGGAGCAGGGATTCCTGCTGGCCCTGCTGCCGCCGGGGGCATTCATCGGCCTGGGGCTGCTGGTGGCGCTGAAGAACGGCATCGACGGGCATCTGGCGCGGCGGGCTGCGGCAGCCGGGTCGCCCGCCGCGGAGCCGGGCGGCGAGCCGCAGCAGACAGCTTCATGAAACCGTAGGAGCGACGTGAGTCGCGACCATTGCAGAGAGGCTGATTCCGAGCAGGTCGGGCTAAAGCCCCTCCCACATCCACCCAATGGGTTCCGGGGCCTTTGTGGGAGGGGCTTCAGCCCCGACGACCAGGGGACCGCACGCCGTGGCCGTAGGAGCGATGTCAGTCGCGACTTCTCCAGAGCGCAGATGCTCTGCAACGGTCGCGACTGACGTCGCTCCTACGGCGGGCAACCTCCACGACGGACATACCATGAACCAGGAACAACGACGGGCCATCTTCCAGCGGCTGCGGGAGCACAACCCGGAGCCCACCACCGAGCTCAACTACTCGACGCCGTTCGAGCTGCTGATCGCCGTAGTGCTGTCCGCCCAGGCGACCGATCGCGGCGTCAATCAGGCGACGGCGCGATTGTTCCCGGTGGCCAGCACCCCGCAGGCCATCCTCGACCTCGGCGAGGACGGGCTCAAGGAGCACATCAAGACCATCGGGCTGTACAACAGCAAGGCGGCGAACATCATGAAGCTCTGCCGCATCCTGGTGGACCGCCACGGCGGCGCGGTGCCGCGCACCCGGGCCGAGCTCGAGGCCCTGCCCGGGGTCGGCCGCAAGACCGCTAACGTGATCCTCAACACCGCCTTCGGCGAACCCACCATCGCCGTGGACACGCACATCTTCCGGGTCGCCAACCGCACCGGCCTGGCCCCCGGCCGGAACGTCCGGGAGGTGGAGGACCGGCTGCTGCGCTGGACGCCGCGGGAGTTCCTGCGCGACGCCCACCACTGGCTCATTCTCCACGGTCGCTATGTCTGCGTCGCCCGCAAGCCGCGCTGCGGCGCCTGCGTGATCCACGACCTGTGCGAGTACCCGGACAAGACCGAGGATTGATGCCACAATGTCCGGAGCGGCACGCCACAGTCACCCGTGGGAGCGGCTTCAGCCGCGACTTTCCGGAGAATCGGTTGTCCGCATCGATCGGGGCTGAAGCCCCTCCCACAATGCATCCCACAGGCCCGGAATCATGTTCTCCAACGACCGCGACGCCATGCGCCGGCAGTACCTGGAGGCCTGGCGCAAGTACCGCAACAGCGAGACGGTGACGCCGCTGGAGGCCATGATCGGCGAGGTGGTGGCGGAGCACCCGGAGTATCACCACCTGCTCGAGAACGACGAGGCGGCGCTGGGCGGCGACTGGACGCCCGAGGACGGTGCCACCAATCCGTTCCTGCACATGGGACTGCACCTGGCCCTGCGCGAGCAGGTGGCCACGGACCGCCCGCCCGGCGTGCAGGCGGTACACACGGCCCTGACCCGGCGCCTGGGCGATCACCTGGAAGCCGAGCACCGCATGATGGAGCCCCTGGCCGAGGCCCTGTGGCATGCCCAGAGCAGCGGCGGCATGCCCGACGAGCAGGCGTACGTGGAGGCGCTGCAGCGGCTGCTGCCGAAAAAGCCGTGACGCGCTGACGGCGGCGCCGAAGCCATTGTCCGCCAAGGGAAAAAATTTTTGCGTGATCGCGCACGGGCACGTATCATGGACTATTCATTCATAGTCAGAGGTTTTCCCTAATGCAGATTGCTAAGGACAAGGTCGTTGCCATCGACTACACGCTGAAGGACGAAGACGGCAGCGTCCTGGATACGTCCGAGGGCAAAGAGCCGCTTGCGTACCTGCACGGTTCCGGCAACATCATCCCCGGTCTGGAGCGGGCCCTGGAAGGCAAGAGCCAGGGCGAGGAAGTCAGCGTGCGGGTCCCGCCGGAAGAGGCCTACGGGGAACGCCGTGAAGACCTCACCCAGGTGGTGCCGCGCAACCTGTTCCAGGGCGTGGACGAGCTGCAGGTGGGCATGCAGTTCCAGGCCCAGGCCGAGGGCGGCGAGCAGATCGTCACCATCGCGGCCATTGATGGCGACGATGTCACGGTCGACGCGAACCATCCCATGGCCGGCGTGCCGCTGAACTTTGAGGTGAAGGTCGTGGAAGTCCGCGAACCCACGGACGAAGAGAAGGAACACGGCCACGCGCACTGAGCGCTCGGCGCACAGGTCAGTCAGCAGCGGGGCGCGGCCTTCAGGGGCCGCGTCCCGTTTGTTTGTGGGCCTGAGGTGGCTGTAGGAGCGACGTCAGTCGCGACTTTTCCAGAGAACCAGCGCTCTGCAACGGTCGCGGCTGACGCCGCTCCTACGTGGCTCCGGCGAAGCCCGCTGCAGAATCGTGTGGGAGGGGCTTCAGCCCCGACCTCGGTCCGTTGACCCGCTCTGCAATAGTCGCGACGCACGTCGCTCCTGCGGCACACGGACCCGAGCCACGGCGGCGACGGTGCCCGCCTATCGGATATAGCGGCGCTGCACGTGACGGAACAGGTCGGTGTCGGCGCGGTGGAGCCACTCGAAGGCCACCATCTCGCGGCTGACCACGTGCACCCCCGCCGTGCGCATGCGCTCCAGGGCAAGCTCCGCATCCCGCGGCTTGCGGCTGGAGACCGCGTCGGCGACCACGAACACCTCGTAGCCTTCCCGCACCAGCCCCAGGGCGCTCTGCAGCACGCACACGTGGGCCTCGGTGCCCGCCATGATGATCTGCCGCCGCCCGAGGGCGGCCAGGTGCCGCCGGATGCTGTCGGATTCCATGCAGGAGAAGTGCACCTTCTGCAGCAGCTCGTCGTCGAGCACCAGCGCGCGCACCGCCTCCACCGTCGGGCCGAGCCCCTGGGGATACTGCTCGGTCACGCGCACGGGCAGATCCACCTCCCGCGCCAGCTTGATCAGCCAGGCGGCGTTGGCCGTGACCTCGTCGCCGCCATGGATGGCCGGTGCCAGACGCTCCTGGACGTCCACCACCAGAAGGCACGATGTCTCTGCACGCATCTGCATGGGCAACCCTCCTCCCGGGCCCGCTGGGCTTGTGGTTCGGTTCCGGCTCACGTGCCCCGCGTGGTGTCCTGGCCGATCCACTGGACCTGGTAGAGGTCCAGGCGGCGGTCCTGGTAGTTCCGCACCGAGCCCTCGTAGCGCATCTCCCGGAGCTTCTCCAGGTCCAGGTCGACGATGAGGGTCATCTCGGTATTCGGGGTCGCCTCGGAGACCACGGCATCGTGGGGGAAGGCGAAGTCCGAGGGCGAGAAAACGCCGGACTGCGAGTACTGGATGTCCACGTTCTCGACATTGGGCAGGTTGCCCACGCTGCCGGTGATGGCCACGTAGCACTCGTTCTCGATGGCGCGCGCCTGGGAGCAGTGGCGCACCCGCTGGTAGCCGTTCTTGGTATCCGTCCAGAAGGGCACGAACAGGATGCGCATGCCCTGCTCCATGAGCACCCGCGAGAGCTCCGGGAACTGGACGTCGTAGCACACCAGGATGCCGATCTTGCCCACGTCGGTGTCGAACACGTGCAGGCCGTCACCGCCGCGCAGCCCCCAGTAGGCGCGCTCGTCCGGAGTGATGTGCAGCTTGTGCTGGGTATCCCAGCTGCCGTCGCGGCGGAACAGGAAGGAGACGTTGTTGAGCTCCATGTCCGCATAGACGGGCATGCTGCCGCCGATGATGTTGATGTTGTAGCTCACCGCCAGGGACAGCATCTCCTCGCGGATCTCGTCGGTGTACTGGGCCAGGCCGCGGATGGCTTCCGCCGGGTTGTCCTGGTTGAAGTTCGACAGCAGCGGCGCGTTGAAGAACTCCGGCAGCATGATGAAGTCGGCGTTGTAGCCGGCCAGCGCGTCGACGAAGAACTCCACCTGCTGCATCAGCTCCTCGACGGAGTGCATGGAGCGCATCTGCCACTGGACGGCACCGACGCGCACCACGCTCTTCTCGCCGCCGATGAGCGGCTTGTCGTCCTCTTCCTCGTAGAAGATGTTGTTCCACTGCACCAGGGTGGCGAATGCCTTGGAATCCCGGTCCTCCGGCAGGTAGTTGGTGATCACCCGGCGCACGTGGAAGTCGTTGGCCAGCTGGAAGCTGAGAATGGGGTCGTAGACCTCCTGGCGCTTGACCAGCTCGATGTACTCCTCGGGCGACATCTGGTCGGCGTACTGGGTGTAGCCCGGGATCCGGCCGCCGGCAACGATGGAGCGGCAGTTGAGCTTGCGGCACAGCTCCTTGCGCGCGTCGTACAGCCGCCGCCCCAGGCGCATGCCGGAGTAGCGCGGGCTGACGAAGATGTCCACGCCGTAGAGCACGTCGCCGTTGGGATCATGGGTGGTGAAGTAGCCGTTGCCCGTGATCTGGTCATAGGTGTGGCGGTCGCCGAACCGACGGTAGTCCACGATGATGGTCAGCGCGGCGGCGACGACCTTGCCGTTGTCCTCGATGCAGATCTGGCCCTCGGGGAAACGGTTCAGCTGCGCATGGAACTGCTTGCGCGTCCACGGCCCCATCGAGGGGTCGTAGACCTCCTCCATGATCTCCTTGATGTCCTCGTAGTCGTCCGTGCGCAGGTTGCGGAGGATGAGGCGATGCTCGTCGGTGTCTTCCTGGAGTTCGCGGGCGTCGGTCATGGCTGCTCGAGGGTTGTCAGGGCGTGAATAGGTGCTCGCGGCCGCCGCGCACGGGCTGCCGCGGCCGCGCTGAGGACATGATAGTACGAAACGGCGGCAACAATCAGACGCAATCCAGTGCGGCGGCGTAATCCGGCTCCCGGGCGATCTCCGGTACCTGCTCGGCGTGGAGCACGGCGCCGTCCTCGTCGACGACCACCAGCGCCCGGGCCATGAGCCCGGCCAGGGGGCCGTCCACCATGACCACGCCGTAGTCGCGGCCGAATTCCGGGTTGCGGAAGGTGGACACGGGCACCACGTCCTCCAGCCCTTCCGCGCCGCAGAAGCGCGACTGGGCAAAGGGCAGGTCCGCGGACACGCACAGCACGATGACATTGTCCCGGCCGGCCGCCTCCTGGTTGAAGCGGCGCACGGAGTTGGCGCACGTGGGCGTATCAATGCTCGGGAAGATGTTGAGTATCGCCTTCTTGCCCTTGAGGTCGTCCAGGGAAAGGGCGGAGAAGTCCGTCCGCGTCAGCGTGAACGCCGGCGCACGGCTGCCCTTCGCGGGCAGGTCGCCGGCGGTATGGACCATGGTGCCGCGGACTGAAAACTCTGCCATTGATTCGTTCTCCCGTTGCAGGCTTGATGGAAAATTCGATAGCGGACACGTTTCGGCAGCCGTGCCCGTGTCCCGGAGCTGCGTCCGGACCAAGGCAACGGCTGCCGACGTCGGATTCCTGTCAAACGGCCCTAGCGGAAATGCGACCAGGCCTTGCGGAAGCCCTCATCCAGGTCGTTCCAGGCCTGCTCCGCACGCTTGCGGAAATCCTCCCAGGCCTCCTCGCCGGACTGTTCCAGCTCCTTCATGCGCTGCCGCGCTTCCTCGCGGCGCTGCCGCAGCTCCTCGATCTCGGCCTCGTAGCGTAGCCGGGCGTCGGCCTGCGCCTCTTCCGCCTTGGCCTCCAGGCGCGCCAGCTCGGAATTCCACTGGTCCAGCTGCGCCTTGAACTTCTCCAGATACTCGTCCCGTTGGGCCATGGCCACCTCCTACACCGTCGCGGATTGGGCACTGTGGCATGGGTAGCCACGGAATGCGACCACTCATCCACTTATCCGCTCAGGTTAGCAGGTTCCGGCGGGCCGGGCTCAAGGAAGCCGCCCGTGTACCAGCAGGTGGCGGTCGGAGACCGTCTCCACCTGCAGGCCCGGCAGGCCGGCCTCCCGGAGCTGCCGGCGAACCTCGTCGGGGGTGAACGCGGCCAGCAGGGAATTGAAGAAATCCCGCCGCAGCACGTCCGGCTCGCCGGCCCCGTACGTGGCCACGATCGCCTCGGCGTCCTCGCGGCTCCCGGGGCGGAACAGGTCCATGACGAGCACGGCAGCGCCGGGCGCGGCCGCCCGGCGCATGGTCGCCCAGAGATCCGCCGGGCGGTGCAGGTGGTGCAGCAGGCTGTTGCTGGTCACCGCGGCGTAGTCGCTTCGCGGCAAGGGACCGTCCGGCAGCGTACCTTGCAGGAACCGGACCCGGGACGCCAGCTCCGGCTCCCGTCCCAGCGCCTGCCGGGCGTGCGCCAGCATGGCCTCGGCGCCGTCGAGCCCGTGGACCTCCACACCGGGGTAGCGGCGAGCCAGGCGCAGCACGATGTCGCCGGGCCCGCAGCCCAGGTCCAGGACCGGACCGGCCGGCGCGCCGACGGCATCGGCGAAAAAGGCCACGAAGCGGCTGTTGGGCTCCTCAAAGTCCGCCGCCGCGTAGGCCGCGGCCTGGTCGGCGGCATCCATGAGCTCGGGCTCGGGGACGCGCTTCACGACCAGCCGCCCCGGAGACCGATCACCACGTCCATGACGTTGGTGCCCGTGGGGCCCGTGCGCAGCAGGTCGCCGCTGGCGTCCAGGAAGGTGCCGCTGTCGGCGGCTTCCAGGCTGGCCTCCGGATCCAGGCCGGCCTGTCGCCCGCGGAAGCAGGTGTGGACGTCGACGATGGCGCCGGCGGCATCACCAGGGCCGTCCGTGCCGTCGGTGCCGGCGGCGAGCAGCCACAGCTGGTGATGGCCCTCGATGCAGGCGGCGGCCGTGAGCGCCATGGCCTGGGCGCGCCCGCCCTGCCCCGGGTTCTCCGGCAGGGCCACGGTGGTCTCGCCGCCCCAGACCTGCACTCCCGGCTCGCCGTGGATCAGGGCGTCGGCGACGTGCTCGCCGGCCCGCAGGGCATCCCCGTCCAGGGGCTCGTGATGGACCTGCACGGGCAGTCCCAGGTGCTCCGCCCGCTCGCCCACCGCGGTACGGGCGTCGGCGTTGGTGGCGATGATCTCCCGCCGCAGCCCGGCCAGCTCCGGCGCCTCCGGCGCCGGCGGCGCGGGCGCTGCGGCCGCCGCCTCGGCGACCCAGGCGGGAACGTCCGCCGCCAGCGACGGCTCCGCTGCCGACGGCACTAACGGGCCCGAGCCGATCACGGCGGGGTCGTCGCCGGGTACGTCGGAGATCAGGTACAGCCGCGCCGGCCGGCCGTGCAGATGCCGGGCCAGGCGCCCGCCCTTGACGCACGAGATGGCCCGGCGCACGGCGTTGACGCCGTCGATGGCCAGGTGCTGGCCCAGCAGCCAGCGGTTCAGCTCGGCGAGATGGTCCGCGGTGAACCCCTGCGGCAGGCGCTCCACCAGGCTGGATGCGCCGCCGGAGAACAGGATCAGCACCTCGTCGCCGGACGGCAGCGACTCCAGGTACTCCACCACCGCCTCGCCCGCAGCCAGGCTGCTGTCGTCGGGCACCGGGTGCGCCGCTTCCAGGCAGCGGAAGCGCGGGTCATCGCTGACGGCACGCCCCAGATGGCCGGTCTTGGTGACCACCAGGCCGCTTTGGAGCTGCTCGTCCAGCGCATCCATGGCGCCCTGGGCCATGGCCGAGGCCGCCTTGCCGATGGCCAGCACGTGCACCGGCCCGTCCGGCGGATCGTTCTCCACCGCGTGGCGCACCGCCGGCCGGCCGCCCACCCGGTCCAGGGCCGCGCGGTAGAGCTGTTGCAGGATTTCCCGGTGGTCCATGACGCTCCCCCGTTGATCTCGTGCGCGCCCGCGGCGGTCAGCCGGCCGCCAGGGCCCGGTCCAGGTCCGCCTGCAGATCCTCGACGTCCTCCAGCCCCACGGAGATGCGCAGCAGGCCCTCGGTGATGCCCGAGGCGTCGCGCTCCTCCTGGCTGATGCGCCCGTGGGTGGTACTGGCCGGATGGGTGATCGTGGACTTCACGTCGCCCAGGTTGGCGGTGATGGAGATCATCTCGGTGCCGTCGACCACCGCCCAGGCCCCGGCGCGTCCGCCGTCCACCTCGAAGGAGAGGATGCCGCCGAAGCCGTCCTGCTGGCGGCGGGCCAGCTCGTGCTGGGCGTGGCCCGGCAGGCCCGGGTAGTTGACCCGGGTCACCCGCGGATGCTCCTGGAGCCACTCCGCCAGCGCCTGGGCATTCTCGGAGTGGGCCCGCATGCGCAGCCGCAGCGTCTCCAGGCCCTTGCTGAACACCCAGGCGTTGAACGGGCTCATGCTGGGCCCGGCGGTGCGCAGCATGCCGAAGATCTCCTCGCCCACACGCTTGTCGTCCCCCACCACGGCGCCGCCGACGCAGCGCCCCTGGCCGTCCAGGTACTTGGTGGCGGAGTGGATGATCAGGTCCGCCCCCAGCTCCAGGGGCCGCTGCAGCGCCGGCGTACAGAAGCAGTTGTCCACCACCAGCAGGGCGTCGTGCTCGTGGGCCAGCCCCGCGAGCCAGGCGATGTCCGCCACCTCGGTGAGCGGATTGGACGGCGTCTCCAGGAACAGCAGCCGCGTCTCGGGGCGCATGGCCTCCTGCCAGCCGGCGTAGTCGGTCGGCCCCACGAACGTGGCGTGCACGCCAAACTTCGGCAGGACCTTGGTGAGCAGCGAGGTGGTGGTGCCGAACACGCCCCGGGAGCAGATCACGTGGTCGCCGGAGCGCAGCAGCGCCATGCACATGGCGTTGATCGCCGCCATGCCCGAGGACGTGGCCACGCAGGCCTGCCCGCCCTCGAGCCCGGCCAGGCGCTGCTCGAAGGTACGCACGGTGGGGTTGGTGAAGCGGGAATAGATGTTCCCGGGCTCCTCCCCGGCGAAGCGCGCGGCGGCCTGGGCGGCGCTGTCGAACGTGAAACTGGAGGACAGGAACAGGGGCTCGGACTGCTCCTGCTCGGCGGTCCGCACCTGTCCCCCGCGCACGGCACGGGTATCGAAGCCCTTTCCCTTGCCTTGCTCGGTCATATGCGTGGTCTCGCGGCTGTTGGCATGTCCCGGAATCGTCGGTCCGGCAGCGGTGACGGCGCCCCTACTCCGGCTCGCTCTCCAGATCCACCAGGGAATCCGCCACCTCGGTCACCGACGCCTTCGCGGCATCGTTGCGCGCCTGCTCCAGGGTGTCGAGATAGGCCTCGGTGACATCGCCGGTGACGTAGGCGCCGTTGAAGCACGAGGCATCGAACCGCTGCAGCCGGTGATTGCCGTGCCGGACGGCGGCCATGAGGTCGTCGAGATCCTGGTAGACCAGGCCGTCGGCGCCGATGAGCTGCCCGATTTCCTCTTCACTGCGATTGTACGCGATGAGCTCCCGCGCCGTGGGCATGTCGATGCCGTAGACGTTGGGATAGCGCACCGGCGGCGCCGCCGAGGCGAAATACACCTTGCGCGCGCCCTCGTCCCGGGCCATCTGGATGATCTGGTCGCAGGTGGTGCCGCGCACGATGGAGTCGTCCACCAGCAGGACGTTCTTGCCCTGGAACTCCAGGCCCACGGGGTTGAGCTTCTGGCGCACGGACTTCTTGCGCTGCTTCTGCCCCGGCATGATGAACGTCCGGCCGATGTAGCGGTTCTTCATGAACCCTTCGCGGTACTTCACGCCCAGGTGCTGGGCCATCTCCAGCGCCGCCGTGCGGCTGGTATCGGGCACGGGGATGATGACGTCGATGTCGTGGTCCGGCCAGTCCCGCTCGATCTTGCGGGCCAGGTACTCGCCCATGCGCAGGCGCGCCTTGTACACGGAGACGTCGTCGATGATGGAGTCCGGCCGCGCCAGGTACACGTACTCGAACAGGCACGGGCAATGCTCGGGCGTCTCGGCGCACTGGCGCGTGTGCAGCTGCCCGTCCAGGGTCACGAACACCGCCTCGCCGGGCTCGAGCTCGCGCACCAGGCGGAACCCCAGGGTGTCCATGGCCACGCTCTCGGAGGCGACGAGATATTCGGTGCCGTCCCCGGTCTCGCGCTCGCCGAAGCATACCGGGCGGATGCCGTGGGGATCGCGGAAGGCGAGCATGCCGTAGCCGTTGATCATGGCCACGGCCGCGTAGCCGCCGCTGCAGCGGCGATGCACGCTGGCCACGGCGCTGAAGATGTCCTCCTCGTCGATGTGCATCTTGCCCGGGCGGGCGAGCTCGTGGGCGAGGACGTTGAGCAGGATCTCCGAGTCGGAGTCGGTGTTGATGTGGCGCAGGTCCTCCTGGAAGAGCTCCTGCTTGAGGGTCTCGGCGTTGGTGAGGTTGCCGTTGTGCGCCAGGCTGATGCCGTAGGGCGAGTTGACGTAGAACGGCTGCGCCTCGGCGTTGCTCGAGCAGCCGGCGGTGGGATAGCGCACGTGCCCGATGCCGATGTGGCCGCGCAGCTGGATCATGTGCTCGGTGCGGAAGACGTCGCGGACCAGGCCGTTGCGCTTGCGCAGGAACAGCCGGTTCTCGTCCCAGGTCATGATGCCGGCGGCGTCCTGCCCGCGATGCTGCAGGACGGTCAGGCCATCGTAGATCGCCTGGTTCACGGGCCCGTGGGCCACCATTCCGATTATGCCGCACATGATTCCTGGATCCTCCTGCCGCCCGGTGCGCTCGGGCACCGGCGGCGTGTTCAGCTCGCTTCGTCCGCGGCTTCCCCGTCCGCGGGTTCGGGTCCGGATTCCGCTGCCGGGTCGGCGCGGCCGCAGAACTCGTCCCAGTAGTCCGGCGCGGGCGTGCCCTCCATCTGCGACTCGTCGGCCAGCGGAGCGTAGACCATCATGTCGTCCAGCCACTCGCGAACGCCGATCTCGCAGACCCACGGCTGGAACTGCCGGGTCAGCATCGACCCCTGCCACCAGGGCTCCCGGGGCAGCGCCGTCAGCCCGGCCGCCAGCACCAGCACGCCCACCACGACGACGCCCCGGGCGATGCCGAAGATCACGCCGATGTAGCGATCCGTGCCGGTGAGCCCCGTGCGGCCGACGAACTGGCCGGCTGCGTAGTTGATCAGCGCACCCACGATCAGGGTGGCCACGAACAGCAGCACGAACGCAAGCCCCAGCCGCAGCGTGGGCGAGGCGATGGTGTCGGTGAAGTACACCGAGACCTCGCCGGAGTAGCGAATGCCGATCCAGAAGGCGGCGACCCAGACCACCAGGGAGACCACCTCGCGCACGAAGCCCCGGATCAGGCTGATCAGCGCCGACAGGGCGATTACGGCGAGGATGGCATAGTCGAGCCAGTTCATGGGCGGACGTCGGGCGCCGGAGCAGCAGGAAGGGCGAAATGGTAGCAAAGCGCCCGCACGGGAGAAACCTGCTTCGCCGCCCGGCGCGCCTTCACGGATGGGAGACCACCAGCCCGTCCAGATCCGCCTCGGCACTCAGGCGTTGCAGCAGCGCCTCGGCATCCTCGCGCTGGATCACCGGCCCCACCCGCAGGCGGTACAGCGGTGGCTCGCCGTCGCGCTCCACCCGGTCCACGTAGGCGGAGAACTCCTGATCGCGCAGCCGGTCGCGCAAGCCCAGTGCGTTGTCCCGCTGGCTGAAGCTGCCCACCTGCACGGCCCAGGCCGCATCCTCATCGCCCCGGGGCTCCGTATCGCCTTCGCCTTCCGCCGGCGCCGGGCCCGCTTCGGCCGTCTCGCCGGCTTCGCCACCGCCGGGCTCGGCCGCCTGGACGCTCGGTTCCGGCGGCGGCGCATCCTGCGCCCCGGTCGTGCCGGTATCGCCGGTATCCGTGTCCTCGGGCAGGGGCACCGCTTCCAGGGTGTCCGCCGGCCGGCGGGCGTCCTGCCCGGCGCTGTCGCCGCTGCCGGCCTCGGGCCGCGGCGGGATGTCCATGGACATGTCCGTGGTGCTGCGATCCACCGGCCCCTGGAGCAGCATGGGCAGGAACACCACGGCCAGGGCGACCACCACCACCGCGCCGATCAGCCGCTGCTTGTGATGCTGTTGCAAACCGCCTTCCTCCTTGCGGAACCGCCCGCGGGCCGCTTACGAACCGGGAAGGTTAGTAATCCGTCCCGGTGCGCGCCCGGGTCATCTCCTCCACCGTACGGAAGGAGCCGAACACCACCACCCGGTCCCCCGGCTTCACGGCGGCCGTCAGCTCCCGGAGCAGGGCATCGGCGTCGCCGGTGCCGGCCACCGGCTCGCCGCGGGCGCGCAGCTCCGCGGCCACCTCGGCCGCCGGCCGGGCTTCGTCGTCCGGCAGCGACAACGGCCACCAGGTATCCACCCCGGCGGCGACCGCATCCAGCACCGGTCCCAGGTCCTTGCGGGCCATAATGCCGAGCACCGCATGGCACCGGCCCGTCACCGGCCGGCGGCGCATCTCCGCGGCGAGCACGGCGGCCGCATCTGCATTATGGGCGACATCCAGCAGCCACTCCACCGGACCGGGGATGACCTGCAGCCGCCCCGGCAGACGTGCCCGGCGCAGCCCTTCGGCCGCAGCCGGCGGCGGCACCGGCAGGCGGTCCGCCAGCGCCTCCAGGGCGGCCAGCGCCCCGGCGGCGTTGGCGTACTGCATGCCGCCGGGCAGGGCCGGCGCCGGCAGCCCGTCCAGGTGCTGCGTCGCCGACCACCACGACCACGTACCGTCGTCCGCCACGTGCCGGTGAAACGCCTCGCCGGCGACGCGCAGGGGCGCCCCCAGGGCGGCGGCATGGTCCCGCACCGACGCCGGCATCGCCGTCCCGGCGAACACCGCGGGCCGGCCGGCGCGCAGGATTCCCGCCTTCTCCCGGCCGATGGCGTCACGGTCGGTGCCCAGCCACTCGGCGTGATCCAGGCCGATGCTGGTGAGCAGCGCCACGTCCGGGTCCAGCAGATTGACGGCGTCCAGCCGCCCCCCCAGGCCGACCTCCAGCACCATCACGTCCACGGCGCGCTCGCGGAACAGCCACAGCGCGGCCAGGGTGCCGAACTCGAAATAGCTGAGGCTGATCTCGCCGCGGGCCCGGTCGATAGCATCGAAGGCGGCCATGATCGCCTCGTCCGGCGCCTCCTCGCCGGCAATCCGGATGCGCTCGTTGTAGCGCAGCAGGTGGGGCGAGGTATACGCGCCGGTACGGTAGCCGGCGGCGGCGAGCATTGCGTCCAGCAGCGCCACCGACGAGCCCTTGCCGTTGGTCCCGGCGACGGTGATCACCGGCACGGCGGCCGGCCGCAGCCCCAGCCGGTCCGCCACGGCACCGACCCGGTCCAGGCCCGGGTCGACGAGCCGCGGGTGCAGACTTGCCTGCCAGTTCAGCCAGTCGTCCAGGGTACCGAAGCGCACGGGCGGCTCACTCGGTTGCGGGTTCTTCCACTTCGGCCGGCGCCGGCTGTTCGTCCGGGGAAGGCTGGTGGGTAAGGATGGCGAACAGCCGGGCGATGGTGTCGCGCATCTCGCGCCGGTCCACGATCATGTCGATGGCGCCGTGCTCCAGCAGGAACTCGGCGCGCTGGAACCCCTCGGGCAGGGTCTCGCGCACCGTCTGCTCGATGACCCGGGGGCCGGCGAAGCCGATCAGCGCCTCCGGCTCGGCGATGTTGACATCCCCCAGCGTGGCCAGGCTTGCGGACACGCCGCCCATGGTCGGATCGGTGAGCACCGAGATGTAGGGAACCCCCTCCTCGCGCATGCGGCCCAGCATGGCGCTGGTCTTGGCCATCTGCATCAGGGAGAACAGCGCTTCCTGCATGCGCGCGCCGCCCGAGGCGGCGAAGCACACCATGGGGATGCGCTCTTCCAGGGCGATGGCGGCGGCGCGCACGAAGCGCTCCCCCACCACCGAGCCCATGGATCCGCCCATGAAGTCGAACTCGAAGGCGCAGGCGACCACCGGACTGCCGCGCAGGCGGCCGTGGTAGGCCACCAGGGCGTCGTCCTCGCCGGTGGTCTTCTGCGCCTGGGTCAGGCGGTCCTTGTACTTCTTGCTGTCGCGGAAGCGCAGCGCGTCCACGGGCTTGACCGCGGCACCGATCTCGGTGCGGTCGTCGGCATCCAGGAACGACTGCAGCCGGGTCCGGGCGCCGATGCGCATGTGGTGGGCGCACTTGGGGCAGACCTCGTGGTTGCGCTCCACCTCCGGGCGATAGAGCACCGCGCTGCAGCCCGGGCACTTGGTCCACAGGCCCTCGGGCACGCTGCGGTTGCGCGCCTTCTCGGTGGCGTCGGTGCGAATCCGGGACGGCATGAGTTTCTGGAACCAGCTCATGGTGTCTCTTCCTTCACGCTTGTGGTTTCGCTTATGCGGGCACGCCGTCGGCGTCCATGGCCCGGCGCATGTCGCCGAGCAGCGCCGACAGCGCCTCCGCGGCCGCGGCCGGGTCGTCCTGGTGCGCCTCGATCTGCCGGACCAGAGCGCTGCCCACCACCACGGCGTCGGCGACCTCCGCCATGCGCGCAGCCATGGCGGCATCGCTGATGCCGAAGCCGACGCCCACGGGCAGGCCGGTCATGCCGCGCAGGCGGTCCACCCGCTTGCCGACCGCGTCCACGTCCAGCTGGCCGGCACCGGTGACGCCCTTGACCGAGACGTAGTAGACGAAACCGCCGGCCTTGTCGCAGATGAGCTGCATGCGTTCCTCGGTGGTGGTCGGCGCGACCAGGAACACCGAGTCCAGCCCGTGATCCCCCAGGTGGTCCGCCAGGTCGGCCATCTCCTCGGGCGGCATGTCCACCACCAGGATACCGTCCACGCCGGCCTCGGCCGCGGCGGCGGCGAACGCCGCATAGCCCATGACCTCCACCGGGTTCATGTAGCCCATGAGCACCACCGGCGTGGTGGCATCCTCGGCGCGGAACGCCCGGACCATGGCCAGCACGTCCCGCAGGCCGGTGCCGTGGCGCAGGGCGCGCTCGCAGGCCTGCTGGATCACCGGCCCGTCGCCGATGGGATCGGTGAAGGGCACGCCCAGCTCGACGACGTCGGCGCCGGCGCGCACCAGGGCGTGCATGAAGCCCACGGTACTGTCCGGCTCGGGGTCGCCGGCGGTAATGTAAGGGATCAGCGCGGTCCGGTCCCCGGCGCGCAGCTCGCTGAATCGTGCGGCAAGGCGGCTCACAGGTCCTTCCCCTCCTGTTGCGCGACGGTCTGGATATCCTTGTCGCCCCGGCCGGAGAGGCTCACCACGATGGTCCGGTCCGGCCCCAGCTCGCGCGCGAGCCTGTCGGCATAGGCCAGGGCGTGCGCCGTCTCCAGGGCGGGGATGATGCCCTCGGTGCGGGTCAGCGCGTGGAACGCCGCCAGGGCCTCGTCGTCGGTGACGGAGGTGTAGGTCGCACGGCGGATATCCTTGAGCCAGGCGTGCTCGGGGCCGACCCCGGGATAGTCCAGCCCCGCCGACACGGAGTGGGTGCCGAGGATCTGGCCGTTGTCGTTCTCCATGAGATAGGTGCGGTTGCCGTGCAGCACACCCGGCCGGCCGGCGCACAGGGGCGCGGCGTGCTCGCCGCTGGCGATGCCGTGCCCCCCGGCCTCGACGCCGTACAGCGCCACGCCGCTGTCGCCCAGGAACGGGTGGAACAGCCCGATGGCATTGGAGCCGCCGCCCACGCAGGCCACCAGCGCGTCCGGCAGGCGGCCCTCGCGGTCGAGCATCTGCTCGCGGGTCTCGCGGCCGATGATGGCCTGGAAGTCCCGCACCAGCAGCGGATAGGGATGCGGGCCCGCCACCGTACCGATGATGTAGAAGGTGTTGTCCACGTTGGCGACCCAGTCCCGCATGGCCTCGTTCATGGCGTCCTTGAGGGTGCGGGAGCCGGAGTACACCGGCACCACCTCGGCACCCAGGAGCCGCATGCGGTAGACATTGGGGGCCTGGCGCTCGATGTCGTCGGCGCCCATGTAGACGATGCACTCCATGCCCAGGCGGGCGGCCACGGTGGCCGTGGCGACGCCGTGCTGGCCGGCGCCGGTCTCGGCGATGATGCGCGTCTTGCCCATGCGCCGGGCCAGCAGCGCCTGGCCGATGGTGTTGTTGATCTTGTGCGCGCCGGTGTGGTTGAGGTCCTCGCGCTTGAGGTAGATGCGCGCGCCGCCGGTCTCCCGTGTCCAGCGCTCGGCCAGGTACAGCGGCGACGGCCGGCCGACGAAGTCGCGGCAGTCGCGCTGGAACTCGGCGGCGAACTCGGGGTCCTCGCGGTAGCGCGCGTACGCCTCGGCCAGTTCCCGCAGCGGCGCCATCAGCGTCTCCGGGACGAACTGACCGCCGTAGGGGCCGAAATGACCGGTTGCGTCCGGGAAGCGCGTGAAATCAGTCGGCTGCTGCACTGCCTGGGATGTCTCGGACACCTTGGACCTCGCTGATGAATCGTGCCATGCGCGCGGCATCCTTGATGCCGGGCGCGGACTCTACGCCGCTGCTGACGTCGACGGCCCACGGCGCCACCTGCCGCACCGCGTCGGCGACATTGCCCGGGTGCAGGCCGCCCGCCAGGATGACCGGCCGCTGCCGCGCCTCGGGGACGGTGGTCCAGTCGAAGGCGACCCCGGTGCCGCCGCGCTCGCCCACTCCGTGGCTGTCCAGGAGAAACCCCGCGGCCTGCGGGTGGCCGGCGAGAACCGCGGCCGGGTCGGCGCCCGGCGCCATGGACACGCCCTTGATATAGGGCCGGCCGAAGGCCTCGCAGTAGTCCGCCGGCTCGCTGCCGTGGAACTGCAGGAGATCCACGGCGACCCCGTCCAGCACGGCCCGCACCTCGTCCGCCGGTGCGTCCAGGAACAGCGCCGTCACCGTGACGAACGGCGGCACCGCCGCCCGGATGCGCCGGGCCCGGTCGACATCGATGAGCCGCGGGCTGGCGGGGTAGAAGACCAGCCCCACCGCGTCGGCGCCCAGCCGGGCCGCCTCGCGGGCATCCTCGGGCCGGGTGAGACCACAGATCTTGACCCGCGTGTGCACGCGCGCCCCCTCGTCCGCAAAGCAGTTGATAGTAACCCCCACGCCGGAGTCACGCAAAGCGCGGCGGCGCGGGCGGCGCCGGGAGCCCGAACCGCTCGGGGTAGTCCACCGCCACCATGTACAGGCCCGCGGCCGGCGCCGTCATGCCGCCGACGGTCCGGTCCCGTGCCGCCAGCACGTCCCGCACCCACTCGGGCTCGCGCTCGCCGCTGCCCACGGTCATCAGTGTACCGGCAATATTGCGGACCATGTGGTGGAGAAAGGCGTTGGCGGAGACATCCAGGTAGATGAGATCGCCGGCACGCGTCACCTCCAGGCGGGTCACGTCGCGCCGGGCGTGCGGCGCCTGGCAGGCCGCCGCCCGGAACGAGGTGAAATCCTGCTCGCCCAGGAGGTAGCCGGCGCCCGCCTGCATGCGGTCGGCATCCAGGGGCTTCCAGGTCCAGGCCACGCGGCCGTGCAGCCAGCCCGGCCGCACCGGGCGGTTGAGGATCACGTAGCGATAGTGGCGCTGCAGCGCGCTGCGCCGGGCATCGAACTCCGCCGGCACCTCCCGCGCCCAGGTCAGCGCGATGTCGTCCGGCAGGTAGGTGGTGCCGCCGAGGCGCCAGCCGTGCGGGTCGCGGCGCGCGCGGGTATCGAAGTGGAGTACCTGGCCGACGCCGTGGACCCCGGCATCGGTGCGACCGGCACACACCACCCGCACGGGCTCGTCGGCCACCCGGCCGAGGGCCCGCTCGACGTGCGCCTGGATGGTGTCGGCGTGGCGCTGCTCCTGCCAGCCGGCATAGCGTGTGCCGTCGTATTCCACGCCCATGGCAACCCGTACCCCAGTCACCGTGCCGCGATCTCCTAGGGCCTGTTAACACTTTCCGCGATCGCCGCGCCGGCGGCCATTTTGCCGCAAGGCTAGGCGCGGTGAGCGCAGCGTAGCACCACTACGTAAGCGAAGCGCAACGCCGCATTGCGGCAAAATGGCCCCGGCCCTTCGGGTTGCGCCCGCAATCGCGCCGGGCGGCGTTGCTCGTCGCTCATTTAGGCCCTGCTAAACGTCGCTCCTCGCGCCTTGCCCCGCGCGATTGCGGGCAGCAACGCGACGACCGCGGGAAGTGTTAACAGGCCCTAGAGTCGATCATGATCAGTCCGGCCAACAGGATAACGGGAAGCGCGACGGACCACAGCCTCACCGGCGGCAGCACGGGAACACGCACCGGCGTCAGGGGGGCATGCTCGGCGGTACGCAGGACATCCGCGAACACCTCCGCCGCGAAGGCGGACAGCCGCTGCCGCCACCCGTCACCAGCGGTGCGCGGGGACAGCGCGGCAATACGCTCCCGCAGCGCGGGCGCCGCCTCCAGGACCAGCACCAGCCGCAGCGCTACGCGGTCCGCCGATACCCCCAGGGCCTCCAGCGGACGCAGCCACCAGTGCAGCGCGGCGACCAGCACGCCCCGGGACGTGGTCACGAGCAGAAGCTGTACGGCGACCACCAGCAGGATCAGCGCCAGCAGGCGCTCGCCGCCCTGGGCGAGCCCTTGCACGGTGGGCAGCAGCGCGGGGGCACCGGCGAAAAGGGGCGTGCCCGGCGTCAGCCAGGCGTAGAACACCAGCAGGATCAGCAGGAACCAGCGCAGCCGCCACAGGCCGCGGAGCACCGTGCCGGGCGCCGGTCGCGCCCGGGCCCAGACGAGGCCGATGCCGAGCAGGCAGGCGGCAAACGTCCAGGCGCCCGGCCGCGCGAGCGCCACGGCCAGGCATACCAGCCAGAGCAGCCGGACCGCAGGGTGGACGTGCATCCGGGGACGGGCCACGCCCCCGGATCAGCGCGCCTGATCGTACAGGGACTCGGCCTCGGCCTTCTGCTCGTCGGAACCTTCCTGGATCACCTCGTCCAGCAGCGACCGGGCGCCCTCACTGTCGCCCATGTCCAGGTAGGCCCGGGCCAGGTCCAGCTTGGTGCTGTTCTCGTCGCCGGCATCGAAGAGGTCGTCGTCCGCGTCGTCGGCATCCTGCTCGCCGCCGGCCGACGCCTCCTGTTCCACCGGCTGGGCCACCTCCGCCTCTGTCTCGCCGGGCTCCTCGCCCGGCGCATCATCGGCAGCGAAGGAGAGATCATCGTCCCCCGCGGACGCCTCCGCGTCGGACTCCGGCAGGCCGTCGTAGCGCAGCCCCTCTTCCTCGGCCTCGGCATCGTCTTCGCCACCCAGGTCCAGGTCATCGAGGCTGTAGGTGGGCGCATCGTCGTCGTCCTCGGTGGCCTCGTCCGCCTCGGCCGTTTCCCCGGCTGCGGGCGCCTCTTCGGAGGACGTATCCGTCCCCCAGGCCTCGAAGTCCAGGGAGAAGTCGTCGTCAGCCGGCTCCTCCGCGGCCGGCGCCGCGGCGCTCTCGTCCGCCGCCGGCGCCGCCTCGTCGCCTCCTGCCGGCGCCTGGAAGTCCTCCAGGTCGAAGTCCAGGCTGAACGCGTCGTCGGCGTCGCCCTCACCCTCGGCCGGAGCCGGCTCCTCGCGGGCCGCCGCGGGGGCGCCGGCGGGCGCCTCGTCGGTGTCGTCGAGGCTGAAGTCCAGATCGCCGAAATCATCCTCGTCCGTCGCCTCGTCGGCAGCGGCCCCGCCGGAGGCGGGCTCCACCGTCTCCGGCGACGCGACGGGTTCCTCCGCTACGGCCGGGGCCGGCTCGCTCGCCATGGCCGGACTCCGGAGGTTGCCGCCATCCTCGGCGAACAGCGGGTGCTCCGGCGCGATCTCGCGCCCCATCTCCCGCGCCTGCTGCCACACGGGATCATCGGGACCATCCACCAGGGCGTAGAGCTCCTGGGCGTCCGTCTCGAACCCGCCGCGGTCGTGGGTGAGGGCGTGGATCTCGAGCTGCTTGAGCCGCAGGTCCTTGCGCTCCGGCTCGCCGGCGACGGCCGTCGCCAGGAGATCCCGGGCCTGGTCGTAGCGGCCGTAGGCCATGTAGACCTCGATCTCCTCCAGCGGGTCGACATCGCCGCGGGGCTCCGTGGGAGCGTCCTGCGCCGTCGATTCCTCGCCGGCAGCCGGCTGCCCGGCCTCCTCCGCCGGTACGCCGATGGATTGCGCCGCCGCTTCATCCAGCTCAGAGGCGGCGGCGACGCTGGCCGAGGCGTCCTCGGCCGCATTGCGGCGGCGGCGCACCACGAGCAGAGCCAGCACGGACAGGGCGAGCACACCCGCCGCACCCAGGCCGAGACTCCGCGGATTCTGCCACAGCGCCGCCAGAGGACCGCTGGTGGTCCCGGTGGCGGCCTCCGCCGGCTCTTCCTCCCCGGCGGCGGCCGTCTCTTCTTCCGCGGCGGCCTCCTCGGTCGGCTGTTCCGTGTCGGCGGCCTCTTCATCGGCGCCGTCACCGGCGCTGGCAGCACCTTCTTCCGCGGCCTCGTCCGTGGTGTCGGCCGACGCCATGGCCGCCTCATCCGAAGCCGCTTCGCCGTCGTCTGCCGCCGTGTCCGCGGCGGTATCGCCGGGCTGGCCGCCGGCCTCTTCCGCCGCGGCCATGTCCGGGGCATCCGCCGCGTCCGCGGAGGCTGCCGCCTCGGCGTCGGAAGCTGCACCCTCTGCGTCATCGGCGGACGCTGCCGCGTCGGCCTCGTCGGCGGACGCATCGTCCTGGCCCTGCGCCAGTTCCGGCTCGTCCTCGCCGGCGGCATCCGGCATGCCCGGAACCGCGCCCTCCACCTGGATATCCAGGGTCCGCTCGAGGGCCTCGACACGCTCCATGAGCTCATCGGTCTGCTGACGCAGCTCCTCGTTCTCGGAACGCAGGGAGGCTTCACTCTCGCGCAGGGCGGCGACTTGCGACTGGAGCCGTTCCACGTTCTCGGGGGTCGCCTCGAGATCGTCCTCCATGAGCGACGCGGTGGCATTACTCCCGGACGTCTCGCCGGCGGCCACGACTTCCAGGCGGCCCTCGCCGGGCTCGGGCGTCTCCTCGGCGACTTGCTCTTCCTGCGGCGGCTCCTGGGACGGCTCGGGCGCACGGCCGCTCTGCCAGGCCTCGACCTGGGCGGCGAACCGCTGGCGCGCCTCGCCGGCGCTGAGCACCTGGGTTTCCTCGCGGTCCGGCACCTGCAGGACCGCCCCTGCACGCAGATTGTTCACGTTGCCGTTGGTGAATGCCTCGGGGTTGGCCTCCAGCAGGGCCATCATCATCTGATGGACGCTGACGCCGTCATCGGGGCGAGCCCCCTCGGCGATCTCCCACAGGGTGTCGTTGCTGCGGACCTCGATCTGCTGCGGTGCGCCCGCCTCGGCGACATCTTCCGGGCGGCTGCGGCCGGCGGTGGCACTGGGCTGCCCTTCGCCCTCCCGGGACCGGGCATCGGACGGCGCATCCCCTTCGGCCACCGCGGCCCCGGATTCCTCTTCCGGCGAGTGGACCGGCGGATCCAGCAGCATGGTGTATTCGCGGATCAGCCGGCCGCCGGCCCAGTTGAGCTCCACCAGGAACGCCAGGAACGGCTCGCGGACCGCTTCGGAGGTACGGATCGCCAGATAGGGCTCCCGCACGCCCTCGGTGACCACCTCGAACTCCAGGCGGGAGAGCGTGAACGGGCGCTCCAGGCCGGCACGGTCGAAGGCCTCCGGTGACGCGAGCGTCGCGTTCAGGGTCCGGACTTCCTCGACATCCGCGGATTGCAGCGGAATCCGGGCTTCCAGGGGCTCGTTCAGGGCCGATTCGGTCTCGATGGACCCCAGCCCGAGCGCCACTGCGAAGGAGGGAGCAAATACGGTGGTGAGCGCCGCGATGCGAACCAGTCTGCGAGCCATGGCATTCCCTTAATCGATGGACCGATCGGCCAGAAAGTTGCCCGGCGGGGCCGTCAGCCCTTGCGATTGTGTTTCTTATCCCTGCAACAAGTCTGTGCGACCGTTCCCATTCTGCGACTTTGCATGTGCAGCGAAAGCGGTCACCAGTGTCCCGGCCAACAGCATTGCCGGCGGCTACACGGTGAAGGGAGACTAGCCGCCAGTACGCGGAATTTCAAACCCGCCGGTGCCGCCGGACCCGATCCGGCGGCACCGGATGCGGACGCTCAGCCTTCGCGCAGGATGCGCAGCATGCGGCGCAGCGGCTCAGCGGCGCCCCAGAGAAGCTGATCGCCGACGGTATAGGCCGCCAGGTACTCGCCGCCCATGGCGAGCTTGCGCAGCCGCCCCACGGGCACGTTCAGCGTCCCGGTCACCGCCGCCGGGGTCAGCTCCCGCAGGGTGTCCTCCTTGTCGTTGGGGACCACCCGCGCCCAGGCGTTGGACTCGGCGATGATGGTGCTGATCTCGTCCAGCGGCGCATCCCGGGTGAGCTTGATGGTCAGCGCCTGGGCATGGGAGCGCATCGCCCCCACCCGCACGCAGATGCCGTCGATCGGGACGGGATCGTGGCTGCGCCCGAGGATCTTGTTGGTCTCCACCCCAGCCTTCCATTCCTCCTTGCTCTGGCCGTTGTCCAGCTTCTTGTCGATCCAGGGCAGCAGGCTGCCGGCCAGCGGGTAGCCGAAGTGCTCGCTGGGGTAGCCGTCGTCCCGCAGGGCCTCGGTCACCTTGCGATCCAGCTCCAGGATGGCGCTGCCGGGGTCGGCGAGCTCGGCGCTGGCGGCGTCGCGCAGATGCCCCATCTGCGCGATCAGCTCGCGCATGTTCTGGGCGCCGGCGCCCGAGGCGGCCTGGTAGGTCATGGGGCTGATCCACTCCACCAGGCCCTCGCGCAGGAGCCCGCCGATGCCCATGAGCATGAGGCTGACGGTGCAGTTGCCGCCGACGTAGGTCTTCACCCCGTCGGCGAGGCCCTGGCGGATGACGTCGGCGTTCACCGGGTCCAGCACAATGATGCTGTCATCCGCCATGCGCAGGGTGGAGGCGGCATCCACCCAGTAGCCGTTCCAGCCGCTGTTGCGCAGGTCCGCGTAGACCGCTTCGGTGTAGTCGCCGCCCTGGCAGGTGACAATGGCCTCCATCTCGCTCAGGGCCGCGATGTCGCGGGCATCCTTGAGCGCGGGCACGTCCCTGCCGATATCGGGGCCCGGCTGCCCCACCTGGGAGGTGGTGAAGAACACCGGATCGATATCGGCGAAATCGCCCTCCTCGCGCATCCGCTGCATGAGCACGGATCCGACCATGCCCCGCCAGCCTACGAATCCAACGCGTCTCATCACTTCACCTCGTTCGCGAGAGGGCGGCGGTCCGCCCGTGTACTCATCAGTCGTCCAGGGCCTGCACCACGGCATCGCCCATGGCGCGGGTGCCCACCGTCCGGGCGCCCTCGGCGGCGATGTCCGGGGTGCGCAGCCCGTCGTCCAGCACGCGCCCGACGGCGCGCTCCACCCGGTCCGCCAGCGCGCCCTCACCGAGAGAATAACGCAGCATCATGGCCACCGAGAGAATGGTCGCCAGCGGATTGGCCCTGTCCTGCCCGGCGATATCCGGCGCCGAGCCGTGCACCGGCTCGTACATGCCGCGGCCGTGGCGATCCAGGGAGGCCGAGGGCAGCATGCCGATGGAGCCCGTCAGCATGGCCGCGCAGTCGGAGAGAATGTCGCCGAACATGTTGCCGGTGACGATGACGTCGAACTGCTTGGGCGAGCGCACCAGCTGCATGGCGGCGTTGTCCACGTACATGTGGGACAGCTCGACGTCCGGGTAGTCGGCGGCGAGCCGGTCCATGACCTCGCGCCAGAGCTCGGTGACCTCGAGCACGTTGGCCTTGTCCACGGAGCACAGGCGGCCGCTGCGCTTGCGCGCAGTCTCGAAGGCCAGCCGGCCGATGCGCTCGATCTCCGACTCGCTGTAGACCAGGGTGTTGTAGCCCTGCCGCTCGCCGTTGTCCAGCGTGCGGATGCCGCGGGGCTCGCCGAAGTAGATGCCGCCGGTGAGCTCGCGCACGATCATGAGATCCAGCCCGGCGACCACCTCGGGCCTGAGCGCGGACGACGCCGCCAGCTGCGGATACAGGATCGCCGGCCGCAGGTTGCCAAACAGCTCCAGCTCCGAGCGGATGGCCAGCAGCCCGCGCTCCGGGCGCAGGGGGCGATCCAGGGTATCGTACTGCGGCCCGCCCACGGCCCCCAGGAGAATCCCGTCCGCAGCCCGCGCCCGGGTCAGTGTCTCCTCCGGCAGCGGCGCGCCGTGGGCATCGACGGCGGCGCCGCCGATGAGCCCGTGCTCGACGGCCACGTCCAGGCCGCAACGGCTGCGCAGGTGCTCCAGCACCTTGACGGCCTCGGCGACGATCTCCTGACCGATGCCGTCGCCGGGGAGTACCAGTACCTTGCGGGTCATGCGCGGGCCTCGTATCGGTGGATGGGTTAGCTCCGGATCACGCCCGGAACAGCCACGGCGCCTCCCGCCGGCGGCGCTCCTCGTAGGCGCGGATGGCGTCGGCGTGCTGCAGGGTCAGGCCGATCTCGTCCAGTCCCTGCTCGAGCATGTGCTTGCGGAAGCCGTCGATGTCGAACGCCAGGACCTCCCCGGACGGCGTGGTCACCGTCTGCGCCGGCAGATCCACGGCCAGCTGATAGCCGGGCTCGGCCTCCACCGCCCGGAACAGCCGCTCCACGGTCTCCTCCGGCAGCACCACGGGCAGGAGGCCGTTCTTGAAGCAGTTGTTGTAGAAGATGTCGGCGAAGCTCGGGGCGATGAGCACCCGGAAGCCGAAGTCCTTCAGCGCCCACGGGGCATGCTCCCGGGACGAGCCGCAGCCGAAGTTGCGCCCGGCCAGCAGGACGGTGGCGTTGCAGTACGGCTCCCGGTTGAGGACGAAATCCGGGTTCTTCGGCCGCTGGCTGCAATCCTGGCCCGGCTCGCCATGGTCCAGGTAGCGCATCTCGTCGAACAGGTTGTCGCCGAAGCCGGTGCGCTTGATGGACTTGAGGAACTGCTTCGGGATGATGGCGTCGGTGTCGACGTTGGCGCGCTCCAGCGGCGCCACGATCCCCTTGTGCTGTCGGAACGGTTCCATCTCAGAATTCCCTGACGTCGACGAAGTGACCGGCCACGGCCGCCGCCGCCGCCATGGCGGGGCTCACCAGGTGGGTCCGGCCGCCCTGGCCCTGCCGGCCCTCGAAGTTGCGGTTGGACGTGGACGCGCAGCGCTCGCCGGGCGAGAGCTGGTCCGGGTTCATGCCCAGGCACATGGAGCAGCCCGCCTCGCGCCACTCGAAGCCGGCCTCCTTGAAGACCCGGTCCAGGCCCTCGTCCTCGGCCTGCTTCTTCACCAGGCCGGAGCCCGGCACCACCATGGCCAGCTTGATGTTGTCGGCGATGCGGCGCCCCTCGACGACGCGCGCGGCCTCGCGCAGATCGGAGATGCGCGCGTTGGTGCAGGAGCCGATGAAGATCTTGTCCAGCCAGATATCGGTCATCGGCGTCTCGGGCTCGAGGCCCATGTACTCCAGCGCGCGGGCGTAGGCGGTGCGCCTGGCCTCGTCGGTCTCCTTGAACGGGTTCGGCACGCTGCCGTGGATGGGCACGACCATCTCCGGCGACGTGCCCCAGGAGACCTGGGGCTGGATCGTCGCGGCGTCGATGTGCACCACCCGGTCGAAGGCCGCGTCCGGATCGCTGTGCAGGGTCTTCCAGTAGGCCACGGCCTGCTCCCACTGCTCGCCTGTGGGGGCGAAGGGCCGGTTGGCGATGTAGTCGATGGTGGTATCGTCCACCGCGATCATGCCGCACCGGGCGCCGGCCTCGATGGACATGTTGCAGATGGTCATGCGCCCTTCCATGGACAGGTTGCGCACCGCCGAGCCGCCGTACTCGATGGCGTAGCCGGTACCGCCAGCGGTGCCGATGGTGCCGATGATGTGCAGGATGATGTCCTTGGCGGTCACGCCGGGGCCCGGCTCACCGTCGACGCTGATGAGCATGGTCTTGCTCTTCTGCTGCACCAGCGTCTGCGTGGCCAGCGCGTGCTCCACCTCGGAGGTGCCGATGCCGAAGGCCATGGCGCCCATGGCACCCTGGGTGGAGGTGTGGGAGTCGCCGCAGACAATGGTCATGCCGGGCAGGGTCGCGCCCTGCTCGGGGCCGATGACGTGCACGATGCCCTGCCGCGGGTCGTTCATGCCGAACTCGGTGATGCCGTAGGTCCGGCAGTTGTCGTCCAGGGTATCCACCTGCAGCCGCGAGACGGGATCGGCGATGCCGCCGCGGCGGTCGGTGGTGGGCACGTTGTGGTCGGCCACCGCCAGGTTGGCGTCGGTGCGCCAGGGCTGCCGGCCAGCCAGGCGCAGGCCCTCGAACGCCTGGGGCGAGGTCACCTCGTGGACCAGCTGGCGGTCGATGTACAGAAGCGAGGTACCGTCCTCGTTGTCACGAACGACGTGATCATCCCAGAGCTTCTCGTAGAGTGTCCTGCCTGCCATATGTACTCACCCGATGGTGGCGAAACCACGCCTGAACCCGTTTCCAACCCGTAAGTATAACGGATTCGGATCCTCCGCTGTATCGGTAGATGAGGTGTCGGCTCGTGCAGGTCAAGTGCCTTTCGAGGGGTCAGATCCCGGGTCGGGGGCATTGGGGTGGGCTCCGGATCTCCGCTTACGGAAGCCAGCATTGCCGGCAATGCTGGCTTCCTACCCTCCGCTCCGGCCTGGCCGGCTGACAGCACATCCCTGTGCTGACAGCCGGTGGCCGCGTCCCTGCGGCCACCCCTGACGGGGCCGGACGGCCTGCGCTCCGGCGCTACGCTAGTCGCCCACCCCAATGCCCCCGACCCGGGATCTGACGGGCAGCGACTCGCCGTTTCCCGTCTGCCATGCCCGGTCTCGACGAATCTAAAGGTTCACCCCAGGGCTGCCGTCGGCAGTCCCCCGCAGGTTACCGCGAGCCCCACGGCGTCGGAGCCTCGGCGGATCGAGGTGTTGGCGATGCCGTTGGGGCGACTTGCGCAGCGCCGGAGCGCAGGCCGCCCGGCCCCGAAGGGGTTGCTTCAGGGATGAAGCAACCGAGCGTCAGCACAGGGACGTGCTGTCGCTCGGCCAGGCCGGAGCGCAGGGTAGGTACCCGGCTTCAACCGAAGCCGGGTACCGTAAGCGGAGCTCCGGAGCCCCAACGGCATCGCCAACACCTCGATCCGACCCTACCGCGAGCCCTACCGCCCCTGGGCCATGACCGCTTGCTGCTCTTCCGCCGCCCGCCCGGGCAAGCTGGCCACGGCGACGACGCCGGCCAGTGCGGCAACCAGGGCGCCCAGGTAGAAGGTGGCGCTGCCGCCGACGACATCCCAGAGCAGGCCGCTGGCCAGGCTCCCGGCGGCCACGCCGGCGCCGAAGGTGATGCTGCTGTAAAGCGCCTGGCCGCGGCCCTGGTTGGCACCCACGAAATAGCGGTTCACCAGGGCGATGCCCACCGCGTGGTAGACGCCGAACGAGGCCGCGTGCAGCGTCTGGGCGAACAGCAGCACCGGCAGGAGCTGCGGCGCCAGGGCGATGAGCACCCAGCGCAGCGCCGACAGGCACATGGCCGCGGTCATCAGCACCCGCGCCCCGAAGCGCGGCAGCAGGCGATGCATGACCAGGAACAGCACGATCTCCGCCACCACGCCCACCGCCCACAGCACGCCGATCATGCTGCTGCTGTAGCCCGTCTCCTCCAGGTAGATGCTGAAGAACGCGTAATAGGGGCCATGGCTGGCCTTGAGAAGAAAGCAGGCCAGGAAGAAACCGATCACGTCCGGCCGGAACAGCACCCGCAGAATGGGATCGCTCACCTGGCGGCCGGGGGCCTGCCGCGCCTCGGGCGCCATCTGGCTGGACACCCACAGCCCGGCGAACAGCACCAGCAGCAGCCACGGCAGGATGGTCACGCCGAAGCGGTCGATGAGCTCGCCGAAGCCCACCACCGAGACGATGAACCCCACCGAGCCCCACAGCCGGATGCGGCTGTAGCCGTGATCCCCCTGCCCCAGGTGGTTCATGGTATTGGCCTCGAACTGGGGCAGCGCCGCGTTCCAGAAAAAGCTGAACAGCGCGATGACCAGCGCCAGCCACCAGAAGCCGCCGCCCGGCAGCAGGCCCGCGAAGCTCACCAGCGCCGCCAGGGCACCGAAGCGCACCACCGTCATGCGCCGGCCCGTGCGGTCCGCAATCAGGCCCCAGACATTGGGGGCGACGATCTTGGTGGCATGAAGAATGGCGATGAGCTGCCCGATCTCGGCGGCCGAGAAGCCGCGGGCATTCAGGTACGGGCCCAGGTAGGGCGCCAGCCCGCCCAGCACGGCGAAAAAGCAGGCGTAGAAGGCGGACAGCCGCCAGTAGGGAAGCCCGCCGGCCATGGCCTACTCGCCCCGGCGGCCGGGCTCCGCGGGCACGGGGCGGAACGGCGGTTCGACATCGCCGTTCTGGGCCCGGTGGCGCAGGGCGTGATCCATGAGCACCAGTGCCATCATCGCCTCGGCAATGGGCGTGGCGCGGATGCCCACGCACGGATCGTGGCGGCCCTTGGTCGAGACCTCCACCGGACTGCCCGCGGTATCAATGGAACGCCCCGGCGTGACGATGCTGGAGGTGGGCTTCAGGGCGATGGACGCGACCACGTCCTGGCCCGTGGAGATGCCGCCCAGGACGCCGCCGGCGTTGTTGCCGAGAAAGCCGTCCGGCGTGATCTCGTCGCGGTGCTCGCTGCCCCGCTGCGCCACCGAGGCGAACCCGGCGCCGAGCTCCACGCCCTTGACGGCGTTGATGCTCATCAGCGCCCCGGCCAGGTCCGCGTCCAGGCGGTCGAATACCGGCTCGCCCCACCCGGGCGGACAGCCCTCGGCAAGGACCGTGACCCGCGCGCCCACGGAATCCAGGTCCCGGCGCAGCTGGTTCATGTACGCCTCCAGCTCCGGCACCCGCTCGGGGTCGCCGCAGAAGAAGGGATTGGCATCCACCGCCTGCCAGTCCTTGAGCGCCAGCTCCATGGGCCCGAGCTGCGACAGGTAGCCGCGGATGTGCACGCCGTAACGCTGCGCCAGCCACTTCTTGGCGATGGCCCCGGCGGCCACGCGCATGGCCGTCTCCCGGGCGGACGAGCGGCCGCCGCCGCGGTAGTCGCGCACGCCGTACTTTTGCACGTAGGTGTAGTCCGCGTGCCCGGGCCGGAAGGTATTGGCGATCTCCGAGTAGTCCCGGGAGCGCTGGTCGGTGTTCTCGATGAGCAGCCCGATGGGCGTGCCGGTGGTATAGCCCTCGAACACGCCGGAGAGAATGCGGACCTGATCCGGCTCCCGGCGCTGCGTGGTATAGCGGGAGGTGCCGGGACGCCGCCGGTCCAGGTCGCGCTGGAGATCGGCCTCCGACAGGGCCAGCCCCGGCGGGCAGCCGTCCACCACGGCGCCGAGCGCCGGCCCGTGGCTCTCGCCGAAGCTGGTGAGCTGGAACAGCTTGCCGATGGTGTTTCCGGACATGCGGGTTACTTCCTGAATGGTTGATGCGCTCAGGTATCGGATGCGGCGCGGAATGCCGCAGCGTACGCCGTCACCTCGGCGGATGTCAGGGCGAGCACGCCGTGCCCGCCGCGCTCGAACTCCAGCCACGTGAACGGCACCTGCGGCCAGGCGGCCTCGACCGCCGGCGCGCTGTTGCCCACCTCCACCACCAGCAGGCCGCCCTCGGCGAGCCGCTCCGGTGCCCCGGCCAGCACGCGGCGGACCACGTCCAGGCCGTCGTCGCCCGCCGCCAGGCCCTCGCTGGGCTCGTGCCGGTACTCCGGCGGCAGGCGGTCCATGTCGGCCGCATCCACGTACGGCGGATTGGCGACGATCAGGTCGTAGCGCCGCTCCGCGGGCAATCCCTCAAAGACGTCCGCCCGCACCGGGTGGACGCGCCGCTCCAGGCCGTAGCGCGCGACGTTGATGCGCGCCACCTCCAGGGCGTCGGCGGAGACATCCGAGGCATCCACCTCGGCGTGGTCGAAGGTCAGGGCACAGGTGATGGCGATACAGCCGCTGCCGGTGCCGAGATCCAGCACGCGCTCCACCGCGTCCGGGTCCAGCCACGGCGCGAAGCCGTTGTCGACGAGCTCGGCGATGGGCGAGCGCGGCACCAGCACCCGGGCGTCCACGTAGAACGGCAACCCGGCAAACCAGCCCTCGTGGGTGAGATAGGGCACCGGCAGGCGCTCGTCGATGCGCCGCTGCATGCGCGCCAGGATGGCCTCGCCCTCGCTGCGGGTAACCCGCGCCTGCCAGTACGGCTCCGGAATGGTGGGCGACAGGTGCAGTGTATGCAGCACCAGGGCCGCCGCCTCGTCCAGGGCATTGTCGGTGCCGTGGCCGTAGACCAGGCCGGCCTCGCGGAAGCGGCTCGCGCCCCAGCGCACGTAATCGTGCAGGGTGTGCAGCTGCTCCAGCGCTTCGCGGGTATCGAGCATGCAACGGGCTCCCAACCGTGGTATCGGCCGCCCATGATAACCGAACCGGGCCGGTTCATGCCGGCGCGCGATTTCCCCGCCCGGCCCTGTATGCGAAAATCGGGCACCATGAAGACCTCCCGGATTCCCGTCACCATCGCCGGCATCCTGGTCGCCACCGGCCTGCTGCTCGGCGGCGTGTGGGCCGCGGGCAGCCTGTTCACGCCGTCAACACTGGATGGCGGGCAGCTCAACGCCACCTATCTGCAAGACGGCCGCGCCGTCACCGATTTCCAGCTCGTGAACCACCGCGGTGAGCCGTTCACCGGCGAGGATCTCGAGGGCCGGTGGACGCTGATGTTCTTCGGCTTCACCCACTGCCCGGACATCTGCCCCACCACCCTGGGCAAGCTCAGCCGCGTGCATGCCCTGCTGGAGGAGGACGGCCTCGGCGCGAACCTGCAGACGGTGTTCGTGACGGTGGATCCCGCCCGGGATACGCCGGCACGCCTGGAGAGCTATGTCACCAGCTTCCGGGACGACTTCATCGGCGTCACCGGCCCCCTGAGCGAGATCGACGTCCTCGCCGCAGATCTGGGCATCAGCCACCAGCGCCACGACGACGGCGACGGCGATGACTACGCCGTCGACCACGGCACGGCGATCCTGCTGATCAACCCGGAGGGCCGCTTCCAGGCGCTGTTCAGCTCACCCCACCGGCCCCCGGAGATGAGCCGGGACCTGGCCAGGATCCTGGAATTCCATGGCGCCTCCTGAGCCGGCGGGGCCTTCCGGGACGGGAACGGATCGCTATCTCGCGGGAAAAGCGGGGATCGCGGACTACCTGAAGTCCCTGCCGTTGTATCCCCTGCCCCACCATGCCGTCTCGCGACTCGTCCACCGCCTCACCCGCAGCCGCCGGGCATGGATTCGGCGGCCGCTGACGCGCTGGTTCATCCGCCGCTTCGGCGTGGACATGTCCCAGGCCCGGGAGCCGGACCCGGACGCCTATCCGGACTTCAACAGCTTCTTCACCCGGGCCCTGCGCGCGGATGCCCGGCCCATGCCGGCCGCAGCCGATGCCGTGTGCGCCCCGGCGGACGGCGCCCTGAGCGCGCTGGGCCGGCTCGACGACGACCGCCTGATCCAGGCCAAGGGCCGGTTCTACTCCCTGGCCACGCTGCTCGGCGGCGATGCCGACCGGGCCGCGCCCTTCCGCAACGGCACCTTCGCCACCATCTACCTGTCGCCGGCGGACTACCACCGCGTCCACATGCCGGCGGACGGCGAGCTGCGGGCCATGACCCACGTCCCCGGGCGGCTGTTCAGCGTCGGCCGGCACACGGTGCGCACCATTCCCGGCCTGTTCGCGCGCAACGAGCGGGTGGCGTGCCTGTTCGACACCGCCCGGGGGCCCATGGCGGTGGTGCTCGTGGGCGCGATCAACGTCGCCAGCATCGCCACCGTCTGGGCCGGCGAGGTCACCCCGCCCCGCGGGCGCACCATCACCGAGCGCCGCTACGAGCCGGGCGCCGTCCGCCTGGCACGGGGCGAGGAGATGGGGCGGTTCAACATGGGCTCGACGGTCATCGTGGCGTTCCCGCCGGAGACCGTGCACTGGGACCCGGCCTGGTCGGCCGACGACCCCGTGCGCGTGAACCAGCCCCTGGGCACGTACCAGGCGAACACGCGCGGGGATCAGCCCCCGGCAGCGTCCAGGCCGGCGCCGTAGCCCGCGGCCTCGATGCCGGCGACGGCGCAGGCCTGGTCCTCCGGCGAGGCGTCGCCGCTGACCCCCACGGCGCCGACGATGCGTTGGGCATCATCCAGCACCAGTACGCCGCCCGGCACCGGCACGAACTCGCCGTTGGAGGCGGAGGCGACGCTGGCGAGGAAGGCGTCCCGGCCCTGGTTGCGCTCGCCCACGACGCCGCTGCCGATGCCGATCCCCAGGGCGGCCCCGGCCTTGCCCCGGGCGACTTCCATCCGGCGGATGCCGGAGCCGTCCTCCCGGTCCAGGGAGACGATATGGCCCCCGGCGTCCAGCACCACCACCGTCAGCGGCTGCAACCCGCGCCGGTGCCCCTCGGCCAGGGTCTCGCGGATCATGGTGCGGGCCTGCTCCAGGGGCAGGGTCACGGTCAGCTTGTATACGTCTGCAGGCATTGCAGGGCTCCTCCACGGAATGGAAAGGACTTAAGGAAACGCTGAAAAGGGTGTCACATGGCACCAGATCCGGGCGCCGAATGCCAGCCACTCGACAGCGGCGCGCCGCTCGGGGACACTCTCGGGGAACCGGTACAACGCAAACCAACGGAAGGACGACGTCATGGCCTTTCTGCAGAACGACCAGCTCGGCAAGCTCGTGCTGCGGCTCACCCTGGGCCTGCTGCTCCTGCCCCACGGCCTGCACAAGTTCATCGACGGCATCGGCGGTATCCAGGGCATGCTGGCCGGTGCCGGCCTGCCCGAATGGCTGGCGTTCGGGGTCTACCTCGGCGAGATCCTGGCGCCGCTGATGGTCATCGTCGGCTGGTACTGCAGCATCGGCGCCGTTCTGATCATCATCAACATGCTCTTCGCCCTGTTCCTGGTCCACGCCCACGAGATCTTCGCCCTCGGGGGCAACGGCGGCTGGGCCATCGAGCTCCAGGCCTTCTTCCTGATGAGCGCGGTGGTGATCCTCCTTCTCGGCCCGGGCCGGATCGGGCTGAACGGCCGCTGATCGGTCGCCCCCGGGGGTTGCGGCCCCCGGGGCATCCCGCAAGCCGGCGCTAGCCCTCTCCGCGGCCGCCGCGCACGCCCCCCTGCGCCCGGGCCGCGTGCATGCGGATCCACACGCTCAGGGGCAGGCGCAGCAGCACCAGGACGATGGCCGCCCAGAACCCCCAGGCGAACCCGGCCACCCCCGCCGCGGGCACCTCCCAGCGCACCACCACGCCGAGCACCACGGGCAGCAGGGCGACCAGCACCAGCATGTCCACCGACAGCAGGCGGATCCAGCTCACCCGGTCGGCGACCATCAGCAGCACCGAGGCCAGGGCCAGGAGCATGAGCAGCACCAGGCTGGCCAGGGTCCAGCCGGCACCCAGGTCCATGAGGGTCAGCACCCCGCCGTCGCCGAGATGCAGCAACGGTGCGTAGAGCAGGCCGGCGGCCACCAGCGAGAAGACCGCGTGCAGCCACGGGAGCTGCCGCGGGGGTGCGGTGTTGATCGCGCTCGTCGACGGTTCGTTCATGCACGGGACCTCGCGTTGCTTCCCGGCGGATTCTGCCACACTCGCCTTCCCGGATGCCCTCCCGCGCGCGTAGGCTTTAGCCATCATTCAGCGATTGCCGACGGCGGGGGCGACATGGACTACAACACCTACCGGCGAACGCTGCGGGACGGCCTGGCCGGCAGCGAGGTCCCCTTCTCCGCGGACGAGCTGGATCGCCGCGAGGAGAAGGTACGTCAGGCCATGGCGGCCCGCGGCCTGGACGTGCTGCTGCTGACGGCGCCGGCGGACATCTACTATCTCACCGGCTACAACACCTTCGAGGTCTCCGTGCACGCCTGCCTGGCCCTCGGTCCCGGCTACACGGCGCTGCAGGTGCCGTCCATCGAGACCGGGCCGGCGGTGGTCTGCACCCGCGTCAGCGATCTCATGGGCTACCGCTGGGAGGACAGTGGCGGGCCCCTGGCGCCGCTGGCGGACCTCATCGCCGGCAGCCGCGAGATCGGCTACGACCCGTGGCAGCCGGGCCTGCGCGCCGGCCTCCTGGACGGGCTCCGGCAAGCGCGCCCGGAGTGCCGCTTCCACGACGCCGCCGACCTGCTGCCGCCCATCCGGCGGGTCAAGAGCACCGCCGAGCTGGAGTGCCTGCGGGAAAGCGCCCGGCTTACGCAGGCGGGCCTGGATGCCGCCGTCGCCGTCGTCCGGACCGGCGTCAGCGACAGCACCATCGCCGCCGAAGGGGCCCGGGCCATGCTCGCCGGCGGCAGCGAGTTCATGAGCATGCAGCCCATTGTCACCACCGGCGTGCGCAGCAGCGTGATCCACGCCAACCACAACGGGCGCACCGTCGCAGCCGACGACCCGGTGTTCATGGAGTTCGGCGCCAGCGTGCGCCGCTACACCGCCCCGCAGATGCGCACCCGCGTGTGCGGCACCCCGGACGCCGACATGGAGCGGGTCGCCGACACCTGCCGCGCCATCTACACGGCCCTGGTGGAGAACATGCAGCCGGGCATCAGCTTCGATGCCGCCGCGCGGGCCGCCGAGGCGGCGCTGGTCCCCCTGGAGCGGGAGGCGTTCTTCTCCGGTGTCTTCGGCTACACCGTGGGGGCGGGTTTCCCGCCGTCGTGGGTCGAGGGGACGGGATTCATCGCCCGGGATCAGGACGTGCTGTTCCGGGAGAACATGGTCTTCCACCTGCCGCTGTGCCTGCGCCTGCCCGGCCGCTGGGGCATCGGCATGAGCGAGACCGTGCGGGTCTGCGCGAGCGGCGCCGCGGAGCCGCTCACCCACAACGACTGGAGCCTGGTGTCCGGTAACCCGAGCTCGTCGGATTTTGCCTGATCTCATACGAGTCGGACACTGACCCGGCCGTCTTGGAGGTGGCCCCGACTCTCGGTGATTTACCTCCAGTCGTGTATGATGCCGGCCTGATCGGTTCCGGAATCCGGACGGGTGTGCGCTGCTCCGGCCGCAGCTGCACCGCGAGCGCGTAGCGCGCCGCGGGCCCGTATGTACGAGGAGGACAGGCACGTGAGTTTCACCCTTGAGAAGCACGATATCCATGCGTCCCGGGTCCTGCGCAATCCCGCACCCGCGCGCCTCTACGAGGAGGCGCTGGCCCACGAGGAAGGCAGCGCCATTTCCGCCGCCGGCGCCCTGATCGCGCAGTCCGGCGACAAGACCGGCCGCAGCCCCGGCGACAAGCGCGTGGTGGAGCACCCGGACATCATGGACGATGTCTGGTGGAGCAACGTCAACATCGGCCTGGAGGACGACAGCTTCCGCAGCCTGCGCCGGCAGGCCTGCGAGCACCTGTCCTCCTGCCGGCAGCTGTACGTGGTGGACGGCTACGCCGGCTGGGACCCGGACTACCGTGTGAAGATCCGCGTCATCTGCGAGCGCGCCTACCATGCCCTGTTCATGCACAACATGCTGATCCGCCCCACGCGGGACGAGCTGGCCGCGTTCGGCGAGCCGGACTATGTCATCTACAACGCCGGCCGGGCCCGCGCCGATGACAGCGTCGCCGGGGTGAGCTCCGGCACCAGCGTCAGCCTGTGCCTACAGTCCGGCGCCTTCGTGATCCTGGGCACGGAATACGCCGGCGAGATGAAAAAGGGCGTGTTCACCATCATGAACTACATCATGCCGCGCCAGGGCGTGCTGTCCATGCACTGCTCCGCCAACGAGGGGCCGGAGGGCGACGTGTCCGTGTTCTTCGGGCTGTCCGGCACCGGCAAGACCACCCTCTCGGCGGACCCGCGGCGGCGGCTCATCGGCGACGACGAGCACTGCTGGACCGACAGCGGCGTGTTCAACATCGAGGGCGGCTGCTACGCCAAGGTCATCGACCTGGACCCCAGGGCGGAACCGGACATCTACAATGCCATCCGCTTCGGCGCCATCCTGGAGAACGTGGTCCACGATCCCGAGACCCGCCAGGTGGACTACCACGACAACAGCCTCACCGAGAACACCCGTTGCTCCTATCCGGTGGAGTTCATCGACAACGCCAAGATCCCCTGCGTCGGCGGCACGCCGTCGAACATCATCTTCCTCACCTGCGACGCCTTCAGCGTCCTGCCGCCGGTGAGCCGCCTGAACGCCGCCCAGGCCATGTACCACTTCATCAGCGGCTACACGGCCAAGGTCGCCGGCACCGAGGTGGGCGTCACCGAGCCGGAGGCGACGTTCTCCGCCTGCTTCGGCGCCCCGTTCCTGGTCTGGCATCCCACCCGCTATGCCGATCTGCTGGCGGAGCGCATCCGCCGCAGCGGCGCCTCGGTCTGGCTGGTGAACACCGGCTGGACCGGCGGCCCCTACGGCCAGGGGCAGCGCATGAGCCTGGCGCACACGCGGGCGATCATCGACGCCATCCATGACGGCTCCCTGGCGGAGGTCGATACCGTCACGGACCCGGTGTTCGGCGTGGCCGTGCCGACCAGCTGCCCGGGGGTGCCCTCGGAGGTTCTGATTCCGGAGAACACCTGGGAGGACAAGGCCGCGTACCGCGACATGGCCGCCCACCTCGCCGGCCTGTTCCAGGAGAACTTCCGCGCCTACGCCGACCAGGCCAGCGACGAGCTCCTGGCCGCCGGACCGCGCGCGCCGCGGGCGGGAGGCCGGGCACGCTCAGGCACCGCCTAAGGAAACGCTGAACCATTCCCGCGTGCCTCTGCGCTCCACAGCGGCGTTGTGGCAAGGCGGCATTCGCCGTGAATGGCCGTCGCCATTTACAAGAATGCCAACGCAGACCACAACGCCGCTGGGGAGCGCCCTTCGGGGCCGAGCAGCGCGAGCGCAGCCGGCGTTGCGTTGCTTGACTGTACCGCCAGTACAGCGCGGCGCAACGCGCCTTGGCGGCGCCTCCAGCTCACCTGCGCCGGTGGCGCGGAACAGGTGCCCCGGGCAGTCACAGTCCGACGCCCCGAACCGGGGCACGGCCAGCTCCAGCGCCGACGATGCCGCCAGTGCACGGGCCCAGGCGTGCTCGTGACGCCGGGGGCCCGGGAGGAACCACGCCCGGGCCACCTCGGCGACCGCGCGCAGGTAGTCCACATGCCAGTGACAGCGCCCCGGCGGCCGCGCATGACGCTGCAGCCGCGCCCGCAGCCCGCCGGGGCCGAAGGCGCTGCCGACATAGCAGTAGGTGCCCTGCGGAAACGCGACCTCGCCCAGGCGGCCGACCCGGCACACGCAGCCCCGCTCCAGCCGCAGTACCAGCACGTAGGTCCCCCCGGCCCGGGGCAGCGCAAGCGCGTGCCCGGCGGGGGTGCGTGACGGGCGCTCGTGTCCGGAACCCACGGCGTCTACGCCCGCCGCAGCGTCTGCTGGAGAACCAGCCCGGCGACGATCAGCGCCAGGCCGACCACTGTCGACGCCATGATCGCCTCCCCCACCAGGATGCGGATGAATACCAGGGACAGGAACGGCGACAGGAAGATCAGGTTGCCGATGCGGGCGGCGCTGCGGGTCAGGCGCATGGCGCTGAGCCACAGGGCGAACGCCAGCCCCATCTCGAACATGCCCACGTAGGCGGCACCCGCCAGGCCCTGCCACTGCGTGATCGCCATGCCGTCGGTCAGGGCGCAGGCGATCACCACCACCGGCGCCGCGGCGGCGAAGTTGCTGAACAGGGCCACCAGCGGCGGCCGGTGATCGCGGGTGGAGCCGATCCAGTACAGTGCCCAGAGCACGGTGCTGCCCAGGGCCAGGGCCACCCCGGCCGGGTTGGCGAACTCCACCGCCAGCACCTGCCCCCGCGTGGCGATGGTCCACACGCCGCCGTAGGCAATGACACCGCCGATGACGTCCCAGCGGCTGAGGCGCTGGCGCAGCAGGGGGATGGACAGCAGCGCCAGCGTGAACGCCCAGGTGTAGTTCAGCGGCTGGGCCTCCTGCGCGGGCAGCCGGTCGTAGGCCTCGAACAGCACCACGTAGTAGAGGAACGGGTTGCACACGCCCAGGGCCAGGGAATACGCCGCATCCGCGGGCCGGGTGGCGCGCAGCGCCCGCAGCTGGCCGGTGGCGGCCAGCAGCACGCCCAGGGTGACCAGGGACACCAGGCTGGCCCAGGCGAGAAGCTGGACCGGGGTGAGGTAGTTCAGGGACAGCTTGAACGCACTGGCCACCGTCGACCAGAGCAGGACGGCCCCGAGGGCCAGCAATGTCGCCTTGGTCTCGTTCGCCACCAGCCCTCCTTGGAACCCCTGTCTGCCCGACCGGACGAAGCTTTAAGGAAACGCTGACTAATTCCCGCGTGCTTCTGCGACCTGGCAATGGGTCCCGAAAGGTTAGTACCTTGAAGGGACCGCGCCGCGATCACAACGGGGACAAGCCCATGAGCGAGAGCAAGCACCTGCTGGTGGTGGCCCACGCGCCCTCCCCCAATACCCGCAAGCTGGTGGATGCCGTGCTGCGCGGAGCCCGGCACCCGGACGTCGATAACGTCGAGGCGCGCCACGTCCCGCCGCTGGAAGCCGGACCCGACGACGTCCTGTGGGCCAACGCCGTCATCCTCGGGACCACCGAGAACCTGGGATACATGAGCGGCGCCCTCAAGGACTTCTTCGACCGCATCTACTACCCATGCCTGGAGGAGACCCAGGGCCTGCCGTACGCGCTCTACATCCGCGCCGGGCGCGACGGCACCGGGACGCGCCGGGCCGTGGAGAGCATCGTCACCGGCCTGCGCTGGCAGCCGGCCCAGGAGCCCCTGCTGTGCCGCGGTACCTTCCAGGAGCAGTTCGTCGAGGACTGCGAGGAGCTGGGCCTGTACATGGCGGCCGGCCTGGATGCCGGCATCCTGTAGTGGCTGTCGGTCCCTTGCCAGAAGGTGACGGTGTCGGGTTGAATTCGTAGGGCCTGTCGACACGCCCCGCGGTGACCGCGCGGAGCGTCGACGGCCAAGTCCATCCCACGACCAGGATGCCCCTGTGGAAATACCCGATTTCGAGCACCAGCGCCGGTTCGAGCCGGCGATCGTACCGACCGCACCGGTGGCCCCCGGATGGTGGTTTCTGTTCCGCGGCCGGGACATGCTCCTCGCCCGCGTCGACGAGCGCCGGCTGCGGCCCCTGTACGGGCCTGCGGACCCGCGCGCCGGCGACGCGCCCGCACCACACTTCCTGGGCTATCTCGACGGCGTTCCCTGTCATGCCGCCGAGGTGACCGGTGACGTCCCGGCGGCGGGCGAGGAGATCATCGAGCGCAACCTGTACCGCCTGCACGGCCGCATGGACACGGACCTGTTCCTGCTGGCCGGGCGCGCGTACCAGATCCTGGAGTGGGACCGGAATCACCGCTTCTGCGGCCGCTGCGGGACACCCACGGAACACGCGCCGGATCAACGGGCACGGATCTGTCCGCGCTGCGGCCACACCCAGTTCCCGCGGGTCACGCCGGCGATGATGGCGCTGGTCCGGCGCGGCCGGGAGCTCCTTCTGGCACGCTCGCCGCGCTATCCCGAAGGCTTCTACAGCGTGCTCGCCGGCTTCGCCGAGCCCGGGGAGACCCTGGAGGGCTGCGTTCGCCGGGAGGTACGCGAGGAGGTCGGGCTGGAAGTACGCGACATCCGGTACTTCGGCTCCCAGCCGTGGCCTTTCCCCCACTCCCTGATGGTGGCGTTCATCGCCGACCACGCCGGCGGCGAGATCCGCGTGGACGGCGACGAGATCCTGGATGCCGGCTGGTACCGGCCCGACGCCCTGCCCGATGTGCCCGGCGAGATGTCCATTGCCGGTCAGCTGATCCGCTGGTTTGTCGACACGCACCGCTGAGGCGCCGCCGGCCGGCTCAGGTGTGGAACAGATACTCCTGCAAGCCGTTACGGAGCAGCACCGAGCGCTCCAGCTGCCAGTCCGGCAGCAGCCGCTGGAGCTCGCCGCTGCTGATCCGCCGCGGCGTCCGGCCGGGGTCATCGGCCCCGGCCGGCGCGGGCCGGACGCCCTCGGCGACCAGCTCGTAGCCCGTAGGGTGCGTCGCCACGCGGGAGGTGCCGTAGGCGACCAGGGCGTGCAGCTCCGTGCCGGGGCGCGCGAGATCCCGGAGATGATTGCCCAGCATGCGAATCCCCTGCTCCGGCAGGTACTCCAGCACGTCCCAGCACAGCACGAGCTGGGCCCCGGCAAACAGTGATGCCGGCAGGATGGCCTCGATCTCCGGCGCCGCGGACGCGGCGTCCCCGCCGGCCAGTGCCGGCAGCTCCGCCAGCGCGTCGGCGATGCCGAGCCGGCAGCGGTAGCGGCTGAGATGGGCCACGTTGGCCGCGCGCGGCGGCCCCAGGTCCAGCACCTCGAGACGCTCCCCGGCCTCCAGGCGGCCGAGACACCCGGCCAGGAGAGGGGCTGCAAAGGCTTCATGGCCCACCGCGGCGGGCGACGTACTATCGCGGCTCACGGAACGCGCCCCTCCGGACGGTCACGGCGGACTGTCCTCCGGATTCAGGAGCTGCCGCTGCCGGCATTGCGCTCCTTGCCGCCCGACGCCGGCTCTCCCGACTCCTTCGCCCCCTTCTGGGCACCTCCGGCGGCCGTCTTCCCGGCACTCTGGCCGCCGGCGGACGGGGACGGACTGCCCTGGCTGGACGAGGCCTGGCCGGACGAGGCTTCCGCACCCGTGGCGGACGCTCCCGGCCCGGCCGTGGAAGCGCGGCCCGCACCGGTGCCTGGCTCGGCCCCGGCCTTCGCGTCCGCCTTCCCGCGCGTGCCGAGGGCCGCTTCCACCGCCTCGGGATCCATCTCGATGGCCCCCTTGAACCGGGCACCGTCTTCCAGGCTCACCCGCGGCGCCGTGATGTTCCCGCGAACACGGGCGGAGCTGCGGACACCGACGCGCTCGGAGCCGTACAGATCGCCGTCCACCTGCCCTTCCACCATGATGGTGTGGGCGTAGACATTGGCCTCGACCTGTCCCTTGGAGCCGACGGTCAGGCTGTGCTCGCGCAGCTGCACCGTTCCCGTCACGCGGCCCTCGATCAGCAGATCCTCCTCGCCCTTGAGGGTGCCGTCGATATGGATGGACGGCCCGATGACCGCCGCCTCCCGGCTGCGCACGCCCGCCTTTCCGGGCGCCTCCCAGTCCGGCGCCACGGGGCCGACTCCGGCATTGTCGGACAGGGCCTCGTCCTCGAGTTCCCGCTCGTGCTCGCTGCCGCTGCCGCGGCGTCCCATATCAAACATGGCCATGGCATGCTCCTCCCCTTGGGTATGTTGCCCTGGCATCGCCGGCCCACGGGCCGGCGGTCCGCCGCGATTGCGCCTGTACCCGCCAATCGCGTCCTGTCAGGAGAATACGCCCGGGAACCATGCCCCCATAACTGTTTCCCCACGACGACAGGTCATGCGTGTCCCGGTCCCGAAAGGATAGAAGACAACGCGCGATCAGCCGTATGATGCACGCCGTGCGGACAACCACGACCGGCAACAGTGGAGACGGTCATGGCACGACTGGAATGGTTCTTCGACGTGATCTGCCCGCAGGTCGCCGTCGCCGCTGCCCGCCTCGGTACGCTGGCCCGGGAGACCGGTCACGAGCTCGTCCTCCGCCCGGTGTCGCTGGCGCGCATGTACGAGCGCCAGCGCCTGCCGTCGCAGCCCGAGCAGGCGTGGCCCGCCAGCAAGCGCGAGCTCCATCACCGGGATACCCACCGCCAGGCCGAGGACGCCGGCGTTCACCTGCGGGGACCGCTGGACCGGCCGGTCACCGAGAGCACGGCGGCCCAGCAGCTGCTCGCCGGCGCTCCCGACCCCGCGCGCCCCGGCCTCCTGCACGGCCTCTTGAGCGCTACCTGGGAGCGCGGCAAGCCGCTGGATGACGAAGGCCTGCTCCGCCGGCTCGCGGACGACCACGGCGTGGACCCGGGCGTGATCACGGCCACCGAGAGCCGCGCGGCCCTGGAGCGCACCACCGATGAAGCCCTGGATCGGGGGGCCTTCGGGGTGCCGACGTTCATGCTCGACGACCGGCTGTGGTGGGGAGCGGACCGCCTGGCCTTCGTCGCCGGCGCCCTCGGCGGCGCCGCGG